>NZ_CP178916.1:0-2325000 GCF_049991885.1 Sphingomonas sediminicola | reverse complement strand
CAACCGCGAAACACAAGGCCGATCCTACGGCAGACCAGACAATTGCGGTTCCGACGGCGGCGACCTGCCGCAGCAGCTGCCAGGCGAGGGAGTATTCCTGCGCACCATGGCCACCCAGGGCAGGAAGCGCCACGAATGCCGTGCCGATCGAGCCGACGATTCCGCCAATGCCGTGGATGCCGAAAACATCCAGGCTATCATCTAACCGAAGCCGGTTCTTGAGTGATCCGACGAAGCCATAACAGGCGACGCTGGTGATCGCGCCAATCAGGATCGCGCCAATCGGCCCACTGATCCCCGCTGCAGGCGTGACCGCGACCAATCCGGCGACAGCGCCGGAAGCCCCGCCGAGCATGCTTGGTTTTCCCGACACGACGCGCTCCGCGCCCATCCATGCCAGCGCTCCCGCGGCCGGGGCCACAAAGGTGTTCACCATTGCGACCGCCGCCAATCCATTCGCCTCAAGTGCCGACCCCGCATTGAATCCGAACCATCCGACCCAGAGCAACCCGACGCCCACCATCGTCAACGCGAGAGAGTGGGGCGGCATTGCCTCTTTCAAATGCCCGATCCGCGATCCTGCAAAGTAGACGCCGACGAGCCCAGCCACCCCCGAGTTCACATGAACGACCGTACCTCCGGCGAAGTCGATCGCCCCGAACGCGAACAGGAATCCATCGGGCGCCCAGATCATATGCGCAAGCGGCGCGTAGACGATCGTGAGCCACAGAAGCGTGAAGAGCATAATCGCCGAGAAGCGCACGCGTTCGGCCAAAGCACCGATGATAAGCGCGGCTGTGATCGCAGCGAAGGTCATCTGGAACGCAACGAACACCAGCTCTGGAATGCCCTTCCCAGCCGTCGGGACCGCCCAGGCGCTCGCGCCGTCAATGCCGGAGAGGCCCGCCTTCGACAGGTCCCCGATCAGTGCGTTTCCTCCGGCGAACGCCAGCGAATAGCCCCACCCGATCCACATGAGGATTGCGACGGCGGCGATGCCGAGCGCCTGGCTCATTACCGACAACAGGTTCTTCGCGCGAACCAGCCCGCCGTAGAAGAGTGCCAGCCCAGGCAGCAGCATCATCATCACCAGCGCGGTCGAGATCAGCATCCACGCCGTATCCCCGCTGTCGATCGTGAGCTCGCCGGCCATGCCACCCCGCGTATTTGCTGCACTGCACAAGCTAACGGCCTTGGAGCGGCGGGCTATGTGAATCGTTCACACGTCATGCTCCGAGATTCCGTGCCAACTCCGATGGAAGCCTTGCTCGCCGCCGAACTGCCGGAAGGAGCTGGCTGGCAATACGAGCCCAAGTGGGACGGTTTCCGCTGCATCGCCCGGCGCGACGGCGACAGGGTCGAAATGATTTCGCGTTCTGGCAAGCCGCTAGGCCGATATTTCCCCGAGGTGATCGAGATCCTCGCGCAGGTGAAGGAAAAGAAATTCGTTCTCGATGGCGAGCTTGTCATCCCGTCAGAGGACCGCCTGGACTTCGAGGTGCTTCAGATGCGCCTGCATCCCGCTGAGAGCCGCGTTCGCAAATTGGCGAAGGAGACGCCGGCGCTCTTCATGCTGTTCGACGTGCTGCAGGTCGGTGTGAAAAGCTTCGATGAGCAGCCGCTTTCCACCCGGCGAGAGGCTCTCGAGAAGTTCTTCAAGCAAAATGCCGTCGATGGCCTTCTGCTCTCACCTGCGACAGCCGATCGCAATGTTGCGCTTGGCTGGCTCAAGCGCAGCGGCGGTGCACTGGATGGCGTGATCGCTAAGCACCTCGACCAGCCGTATCGCTTTGGTGAGCGCGCGATGGTCAAGGTGAAGCAATTGCGAACGGCAGACTGCGTGGTTGGCGGATTCCGTTACGGGGAGAAGAAGCGCGAGGTCGGCTCGCTGCTCCTTGGCCTTTATGATAAGAGAGGCCTGCTTCACCATGTGGGCTTCACCTCCGCCATTGCAGCAAAAGAGCGGGCCGCTCTGACGAAGGAACTCGAAGCTCTAATCGAGCCGCCCGGATTCACAGGCAACGCTCCCGGCGGGCCGAGCCGCTGGAACACCGAGCGCACGGGCCAGTGGAAGCCGCTCAAGCCGAAGCTAGTCGTTGAGGTCCGCTACGACCAGGTCACCGGCCGGCGCTTCCGGCACGGTACCGCGCTGCTTCGCCGGCGTCCGGACAAGGCGCCGAAACAGTGCACATTCGAGCAACTCGCGCCGGAACTGAAGCCATCGGAAATTGCAGAGTTGTTTGGGCTGTGATGCAGACCGATTTGTTTGCAGAACCGCTGATCGCCGGCATGGATTATCGCGAGGAATTCATCAGCCGCGACGAGGAGCGGGAGTTGCTCGTCCAGCTTGAAGCTATGGATCTCGCTCCGTTCCGGTTTCAGGGCTGGACCGGGAACCGCAAGACGCAAAGCTACGGGTGGCGCTACGACTTCGACGACGCAAGCTTCCAGCCCGCGGAACCCATTCCCACCTGGCTAGAGCCGCTCCGCGACAAGGCGGCATTATTGGCGGGAAGTGAGATCGCCCATGCACTTGTCGCGCGATATGACGCAGGTGCCGGCATCGGCTGGCATAAGGATCGAAGCGTGTTCGATCGGGTAGTCGGAATCTCCCTGAACACGCCCGCCGTTCTTCGCTTTCGGCAGCGAGCTGAGACGGGCTTCCGGCGATTTAACCTGCCGGTCGAGCCCCGCTCTGCTTATCTCCTATCCGGCGAGGCTCGTTACGACTGGGAGCATCGGATCGTGCCCGGCGATAGGCTTCGCTTCTCGGTTACCTTCCGGACACTGTCTGACCTCGGCCGCCGGAAAGCGGCGGAGCTTCAGCGCAGCTCGTAGCCCGCGAGGCACTCTGCGACCCAGCGAGCCGCGGTCAGTGCGCTGAGGTCGGTCGCATCGAGCGGCGGATCCCACTCCGTAAGATCGATGACTCGCACGCGCGGCACGGACGCCAAATGGCGAACAGCCTTGAAGAAGTCTGTCGCCGCCATCCCGCCGGGTCGGCCGCCGGGCGCTCCGGGGAATTGCGCGCGCTCGATCACGTCGATGTCGCAGTCAACGACTATCGCCTCGCAATTTTCGACATGGTTCAAGGCCCGTTCAATTGCTCGCTCGATTCCGTTGAGTGCGACCTCGCCCATCGTGATGACGAGATTGCCTGCAGCGACCGCATCGTCGTGCATCTTCTTGCTGTTGGCGAAACTCGCGAGACCGACCTGGGCGATGTTCGCTCCTGGCAGCCCGTCCTCGATCAGCGCGCGAACGGGGTTGCCATTGCTGAGACCCTCGGCAGTTTCGCGCATATCGAAATGCGCATCGAGCGTGATCAGGCCGATCTTTTCCAGCGGAAGTCCAAGCCCCAAAACTCCGGGCCGCGTCACCGCATTGTTGCCTCCTACGAGCAATGTGAGCGCATGCACTGACGCGCTGGAGCCGATTGCATTGCGAATTGGGCCCGTTGCCTGCTCGATCGAGAGTCCCGCAATCTCAGCATTGCCGTAATCGGCAATATGCGTGGCGATCTCGCGCCCGCTCTCAATGTCGTATCGTCCGATGCGCCGAAGCGTTCTTCGGAGAGTTTCAGGCGCAAGGTCGCAGCGCCCGGGTGTTACCGATCCGACGCCCAAGGGCGCCCCGACTAGGCCGACCGGCGCGTGGGCATTGTTCGCGACCAGAAGCTCGGAAAGGTTCGGCCAGCCACTCATTCCTTTGCCGTAGCAAGAGCAGTCGCCTAAGGGCAGCCCCATGTGGGACCGCCTCCTCGTCGACTGCCGTATCGCCACCATGGAGCCCATGCCCGGTAACCCGCTCGGATTGATTGAGAATGCGGCGGTCGCGATCCAGGACGGGCGAATCCTGCGCGTCGGGAAGCGGACCGAGCTCGCCGGCTTTCGCGCGAAAGAGGTCGTCGCGCTCGGAGGCGCATGGGTCACTCCTGGGCTCGTCGATTGTCACACGCATCTGATCTTCGGCGGCACTCGCGCGGACGAGCATGCGATGCGCCGTGCGGGCGCGACCTATGAAGAAATCGCCAAGGCCGGCGGCGGAATTGCCTCGACGGTAAAGGCGACACGCGCCGCTTCCGACGATCAGTTGCTGGCCTCCGCCGCGCTACGTCTCGACGCTTTGTTGAAGGGCGGCGTGACCACCGTCGAGATCAAGTCGGGCTATGCGCTCGACGTCGAAGGTGAGCTTCGGATGCTGCGGTGCGCGGCGGCTCTAGCCGCGAGTGAGGCCGTACGGATCGTCCCGACTTTGCTCGCGCTTCATGCCCTTCCGCCGGAGTACAGTGATCGCCGCGAAGACTATGTGACGATGATTGCCGACGAACTGATTCCGCGCGCGGCCCGCGAGAAGCTGGCGACCAGCGTCGATGCTTTCTGCGAGAAGATCGCCTTCACCACGCAGGAGGTGGAGCGCATTTTCACCGCCGCACAGGCGAATGGCCTCCCGGTCCGGCTTCATGCGGAGCAATTGTCGAACCAGAACGGCGCCGCCTTGGCAGCGAAGCATAAAGCATTGTCTGCCGACCATCTCGAGCATCTCGACGACGCCGGAGCGAAGGCAATGGCGAAAGCGGGCACGGTCGCGGTGCTCCTCCCCGGTGCATTCTATTCGCTCCAGGAAAAGAAGAAGCCGCCGGTGGAGCTTCTGCGCAAGCACAAGGTGCCCGTCGCGATCGCCACCGATTGCAACCCGGGAACGTCCCCGATGCTCTCGCCGACGCTGGCGATGAACATGGCCTGCACTCTCTTCGGCCTGACGCCCGAAGAGGCGCTGGCCGGAATGACGATCAATGCGGCGAGAGCGTTGGGTCTTGCACATGAAGTCGGAAGCATCGCTGCCGGAAAGGCTGCGGACCTTTGCGTTTGGCGGCTCGAAAGCCTCGCCGAGCTGGGCTACTGGGTCGGCCTGCCGGGGCCTGAAAGACGAGTTTACGGGGGAGTCGAGAACTGACCGATCGACGCGACAACAGCCGTCACATCCGCGCGCGCCGCGGAAGCGAGATCGTGGCGAAGAGCTGGACCACCGAAGCCGCCATCCGGATGCTGATGAACAACCTCGACGACGAGGTCGCCGAGGATCCGCAGAGCCTGGTCGTCTACGGCGGGATCGGTCGCGCTGCACGCAACTGGCAATGCTTCGACAAGATCGTCGAGACGCTCGAGCGGCTGGAGGAGAATCAGACCCTGCTCGTGCAGTCGGGCAAGCCGGTCGGCGTCTTCCCGACGCACAAGGATGCGCCGCGCGTCCTCATCGCCAATTCCAACATCGTGCCCAAGTGGGCGACTTGGGAATGCTTCAACGAGCTCGATCGCGCCGGGCTCATGATGTACGGCCAGATGACCGCGGGCTCGTGGATCTACATCGGCACGCAGGGCATCGTCCAAGGTACCTACGAGACCTTCGCGGAAATGGGCCGTCAGCATTACGGCGGCGACCTCAAGGGCAAGTGGATCCTCACCGCCGGCCTTGGTGGAATGGGCGGTGCGCAGCCACTCGCGGCAGTCATGGCGGGCGCGCACTGCATCGCCATCGAATGCCAGGAAAGCCGCATCGAGAAACGGCTTGAGACGCGCTATCTCGACCGTCGCGCAACGACCATCGACGAAGCACTCGACATCATCGCCAAGGCGACCGAGCCAACCAGCGTCGGCTTGCTCGGCAATGCTGCTGAGATTATTCCGGAAATGCTGAAGCGTGATATCCGCCCGGACGCGCTCACTGACCAAACGAGCGCGCATGACCCGGCCAACGGTTACTGCCCAGCGGGCTGGTCGGTCGCCAAGTGGCAGGAAATGCGCGAGCGCGACCCTATCGCGGTCGCCGACGCCGCGCGGGCGTCCATTGCCGTACATGTCGAAGCGATGCTCGCTTACAAGGAAATGGGCGTTCCGACGTTCGATTACGGGAATAACATTCGCCAGGAAGCGAAGAACATGGGCGTCACCCATGCATTCGATTTCCCCGGCTTCGTTCCGGCCTATGTCCGACCGCTCTTTTGCAAGGGCATTGGCCCGTTCCGCTGGGTCGCTTTATCCGGCGATCCGGAGGACATTTACCGCACCGATCAGCGCGTGAAGGAGCTGATCCCGGACGATCCGCACCTCCATCGTTGGCTCGATATGGCGCGCGATCGGATCGCGTTTCAGGGTCTTCCGGCGCGCATCTGCTGGGTCGGCCTCGGCCAGCGCCACAAGCTCGGTCTCGCCTTCAATGAGATGGTCAGGAATGGTGAAGTCAGCGCGCCCATCGTCATCGGCCGCGACCATCTCGACAGCGGCTCGGTCGCCTCGCCCAACCGCGAGACGGAAAGCATGATGGATGGTAGCGACGTCGTCTCAGACTGGCCGCTGCTGAACGCCTTGCTCAACACCGCAGGCGGCGCGACCTGGGTCTCGCTGCATCACGGCGGCGGCGTGGGCATGGGCTATTCGCAGCACAGCGGCATGGTGATCGTCGCCGACGGCACGGACGATGCCGCGCGGCGGCTGGAGCGCGTGCTGTGGAACGATCCGGGTACAGGCGTGATGCGTCATGCCGACGCGGGCTATCGCATCGCGATCGACTGCGCGCATGAGCAGGGCCTCGACCTGCCCATGGTGGGCGCATGAAGCTCGACCCGACGAGGATCGACCTCGCGACGCTCCGTCGCATCTGGGCAGGGGCAAGCGCGCGCCTCGACGACTCATCGATGCAGCGTGTCTCTGAAGCAGCCGCTTCGGTGGATCGCATCGTTGCCGGGGGCGAGACGGTCTACGGCGTCAACACGGGCTTCGGCCTGCTCGCCAGCACGCGCATTCCTGACGATCGGCTTGCGGAGCTCCAGACCAACCTCATCCTGTCGCACAGCGTCGGTCTCGGGGATCCGCTGCCGCGACATGTCACCCGGTTGATGATCGTGTTGAAGTTGCTCGGGCTAGGTCGCGGTCATTCCGGCGTTCGTCCTCTGGTGATCGAGGCGCTCGAGGCGCTTCTCGAGCATGATGCGATGCCGGTCATTCCGTCGCAGGGAAGCGTCGGCGCATCGGGCGATCTTGCGCCGCTCGCACACCTGATCTCCGCGCTGATGGGCAAGGGCAAGATCGATGTCCGCGGAGAAGTCCTTGCGTCGGAAGCGGCGCTCAAGAAGCTCGGCATGCAGCCCCTTCAGCTCGGACCGAAGGAAGGTCTAGCGCTCATCAACGGCACGCAGGCGTCGACGGCGATCGCGCTCGATGCGCTGTTCACAGGCGAGCGCGTGTTCGCCTCGGCAATCGCAGCCGGTGCGCTTTCGGTCGATGCCCTGAAGGGCAGCGTGAAGCCGTTCGATTCGCGCATTTCCGAGTTGCGCGGCCAGCCCGGACAGATTCGGGTCGCCGCCGCCATCCGCGACCTGCTCGACGGTAGCGAGATCGGAGCGAGCCATACGCGCTGCGGCAAGGTGCAGGATCCGTACAGCTTCCGCTGTCAGCCACAGGTGATGGGCGCCGCGCTCGATTTGTTTGAAAATGCCGCGCGGACGCTGACGATCGAAGCCGGCGCGGTAACCGACAATCCGATCCTGTTCCCGGACGAAAACATCGCCATCTCAGGCGGCAATTTCCATGCGCAGCCGGTCGCCTTCGCGGCCGACATCATCTCGCTGGCATTGTGCGAGATTGGCTCGATCTCCGAACGCCGCAGCGCGGTTTTGATCGATCCCAAGATGAGCGGCCTCCCGCCCTTCCTCACCGAGGACAGCGGCGTGAATTCGGGCATGATGATCACGCAGGTGACCGCCGCTGCTCTCGTCAGCGAGAACAAATCGCTGGCTCATCCGGCAAGCATCGACACCATCCCGACTTCGGCTGGCCAGGAAGATCATGTGTCCATGGCTCCGATTGCCGGACGCAAGGCGGCGCAGATCGCGCGCAACGCCGCGGGCGTGATTGCTATCGAACTGATGACATCTGCGCAGGCCGTGGATTTCCATTTGCCGCTCAAGACCAGCCCAAGGCTGCAGAAGATTCACGCGAAGGTGCGTGAAATCACGCCGCGCTTTACGTCAGACCGATATTGGGCCGACGAAATGGCGGAGCTTCAAGTAGCGGTGCTCGGCGGCGGGGTCACCGGCGAGGACGGCCTGTTCCTTAGCTGACGCGTGTCCAGCGCTGCTCGGAGCAGAACAGGCCGATCACCGCGCAGCCCTTCACGACCATCGTGTCGGGCCCGACTTGCCGCACGGTCGCGGAGCCGTGGATGTTGCGCTTCGGCTCGAACGCCTTTCCCTTGTAGATGCCGCCGCCTGTGGGGCGGAGTTCGCTGAGCACGCGCGTGCCAGGTTCGGCGCCCTTCTGGCGATTCTTCGCCGATGCCCAACTAACGGTTCCGCAATAGGCATCGCCGCACCTCGCGACGTGGACGATCACGCTTCGTTTCGCGTTCGCCCATTTCCCTTCGAGGGCCTGCGCGTTCGCGGGACCGGACGCTCCGAGCGTCACGGCAACCGCTGCAATACTGAGCAAGATCCGTTTCATGGCGTCCAATTACGCATTGTTTGCGGCAAGAATGGTGCGCTGGAATTGCTGCCGGATGAACGGCTTAACCCCGTCCGACAGCGAGTTTGAACGCCCCGTCAGTGGAAATCGCGGCTCTTTGGGATGACATCCACATCGCGCGGATGCGCGGCTGCTGGAGGTCTCCAGCTTCCGCCGCCATCACCCTGATTGAGGGTCGAAGGAATCAGCTCGTCGCTCAAATGGCGCAGCATGTGCGTGTGGTCTTCCAGCTTTCGAGCGACCAGATGGATTACCCCGTCGTCGAGATCCTTTTGGATGATGCCGTGAACGCACATCAGCCGCGCGCCCATGACGATCTTGCGCTGCTTGTCGAACACGTCGGGCCAGACGACGAGATTGGCGATGCCCGTCTCGTCTTCCAGCGTGATGAAGCAAACGCCCTTCGCGCTGCCTGGCCGCTGGCGGATCAGCACCAGCCCCGCCACCGACACGTGCTTGCCGTCTCGGACGCCGGGAAGTTTGTCGGCGGTGATGAACTTCTGTGCTGCATAATGTTCGCGAAGGAGGCCCATCGGATGCGCCTTCAGGCTGAGGCGGATGGTCTGATAGTCGTTCACGACATGCTCGCTGAGCGGCATGGTCGGCAGTTTCGCCCGTGTCAGTTCCGCTCCTTCGTCACGCGCTTCCGCCGCGATGAACAAGGGCAGGTCCGGCGCCTGCTTGAGCGCCCGCGCATCCCATAGAGCCGCACGGCGATCGAGGGCGATGGAACGGAATGCATCGGCCGAGGCCAGCCGTTGGATCGCATGGACCGGCATTCTGCCACGGGTCCGCAAGTCCTCGACGCTCTCGTAGGGCCGCTTCCCGCGCGCGCTTTCCAACCGCTCGACCGTGTCGCGGTGCAATCCTTCGACCTGGCGGAAACCCAGCCGCAAGGCGCCATCCTCAAGCGTGCAATCCCAATCGCTGTAGTTCACGTCGACCGCGCGCACCTCGACGCCATGCTCCTTCGCATCCCGTACGATCTGTGCCGGCGCGTAGAAACCCATCGGCTGTGAGTTGAGCAGGCCGCAGGCGAACGCCGCCGGATATTTCCATTTCAGCCAGCTCGACACGTAGACGAGGTGCGCGAAGCTCGCCGCGTGGCTTTCGGGGAAGCCATATTCGCCGAAGCCCTTGATCTGGTCGAAGCAGCGTTGGGCGAAATCGGGGTCGTAGCCACGCTCGACCATCCGCCCGACCATCTTGTCCTGAAGCACTTCGATGTTCCCGCGTGAGCGGAAGGTCGCCATGGCCTTGCGCAGCTGGTTCGCCTCCTCCGAACTGAATTTCGCCGCATCGAGCGCGATCTTCATCGCCTGCTCCTGGAAAATCGGCACGCCGAGCGTCCGCCCTAGGATCTTCTCCAGTTCGTCCGGCTCGCCATGCGTGGGATCGGGGCAGGGGAAAGTCACCGGCTCCTTGCCAGCCCGCCGCTTCAGATACGGGTGGACCATGTCGCCCTGGATCGGTCCCGGCCGGACGATCGCGACCTCGATCACCAGGTCGTAGAATTTCCGCGGCTTGAGGCGCGGCAGCATGTTCATCTGCGCCCGGCTCTCAACCTGGAACACGCCGAGCGAGTCCCCCTTGCACAGCATGTCGTAAACCTCGGGCACCTCCTGCGGGACGGTCGCCAGCTCCCAGCGCTCGCCACCGTGCAGGTCGATCAGGTCGAAGCATTTGCGGATGCAGGTCAGCATGCCCAATGCGAGCACGTCGATCTTGAGGATGCCGAGCTCCTCGATGTCGTCCTTGTCCCATTCGATGAAGGTGCGGTCCTCCATCGCACCATTGCCGATCGGCACCGTCTCGGTCAGCGGCCGCTCGGTCAGGATGAAACCGCCGACATGCTGCGACAGGTGGCGCGGCATGCCGATGAGTTGCTCGGCCAGCTTCATCACGCGCTTGAGATGCGGATCGTTCATGTCGAGTCCGGCGTCCTTCGCGCGTTCCTCGGCGACCTCGGCCTCCATGCTGCCCCAATAGTTGGAGGCGATGGCGGCGCAGACGTCTTCGCTCAGCCCCATCACCTTGCCGACCTCGCGGATCGCCGAGCGAGGGCGGTAATGGATGACGGTCGCGGCGATCCCGGCACGGTCGCGGCCGTACTTTTCGTAGATGTGCTGGATCACTTCCTCGCGCCGCTCATGCTCGAAATCGACGTCGATGTCGGGGGGCTCGCGGCGCTCCTCGGAAATGAAGCGTTCGAACAAGAGGTCGCTGGTCGCCGGGTCGACCGCGGTGATTCCCAGGCAGTAGCAGACAGCGCTGTTCGCGGCCGATCCGCGCCCCTGGCACAGGATCGGGGGATCGAGGTTGCGTGCGAAAGCGACGATGTCGTGGACGGTCAGGAAGTAGCGCGCGAAGTCGAGCTTCTCGATCAGCTTCAGCTCGTAATTGAGCTGGGTCAGCACCTTGTAGGGGACCTTGTCGCCCCAGAACCGGCGCGCGCCTTCCCAGGTCAAATGCTCGAGATGCTGCTGCGGTGTTCGCCCGTCAGGCACCGTCTCGCGCGGATATTCGTAGCGAAGCTCGTTCAGGCTGAAGTGGAGGGCATCCGCGAACTCACGCGTTGCTGAGATCGCGTGCGGCCAACGGGCGAACAGCCGCGCCATTTCCGCCTGGGATTTCAGGTGCCGCTCGGCATTCGGATTGAGCAGGTAACCCGCGGTGGTCAGCGTCACTTTCTCGCGAATGCAGCTCATCACGTCCTGCAGCGGGCGCTTGTCCGGCGCATGATAAAGAACGTCGTTGGTGGCGAGGATGGAACAGCCGTGACGCCGCGCGATGCGGTCGAGCCGCTCGATCCGCGCACTGTCGTCGCCGCGATAGAGCCAGGTCGCCGCAACGTGACGCAGTGACGTCAAAGCTTCACGGAGGCGCGGCAATTCTTGTTCGAAATCAGCGAGATCGTCCTGCGGCCAGGCAATGAAGGCGATGCCCTCAGCATGCTCCGCGACATCGACAAGGCTGATGTCGCATTCACCCTTGTCAGCCCGCATCTTGCCCAGTGAAAGCAAGGACGACAGCCGTCCGTACCCATCGCGGTCGATCGGATAGGCGAGCAGGCTCGGTGCGTCGGACAGGTCGAGCCGGCAGCCGATCAGCGGCGTAAGGCCGACCGCGTCACACGCGCTGTGCATCCGTACGACACCCGCCAGCGTGTTGCGGTCGGCAATGCCGATGGCGTCGAAGCCCAGCGACAAGGCGGCTCCGACCAGCTCGATCGCATCCGATGCGCCGCGCAGGAAGGAGAAAGGGGAGCTAACGCCTAGTTCGACGTAGGCGGACGGCGCGATTGGAGGCGGAGGCATGTCGCCGGTCCGCACCAGCTTCAACCGCGAAAAGCCGGTATACTCGGGCATCAGCCAAACAGTCCGTGCATGTACCACTCGGGCAGACTGCCGCGGCCGTCGCCGATCAGTCCTTCGCGATAAATCCAGTAACGGCGGCCGGCCTGGTCCTCGACGCGGTAGTAATCGCGCAGACGCGCCGTCGACCGTTCTCGCCACCATTCGGGCGCGATCCGCTCCGGCCCTTCGACGCGGGCGATGTCGTGGACCGCGCGGCGCCAGACGAAGCGGCGCGGCACGCCTTCGGGCGTCGCATAGACCACCGCGATCGCTTCCGGCCGGTCGAGCATTCGTTGCGGCCTTGGCGGCGTCGGTGCTGTGCCGACCGGCTCAGTTTTCTCAAGCGCCGGCCGCCATCCGCTTGCGCGTTCGGGCAAATGGCTTTCATGGGGCTGGGGACGCCGAACCTTTTCAGGTCCAAGCTTCACGCTGAGCCGGTCGACAAGCCGTGCCACTTCTCGCGTCCCTGACGGTTCCTCGATCAGGCTATCCTGCGACGATGATAAATTCTCCGCCCAGCTCGTTTCGAGCACGAAGGCGTCAAAGCCGAATCCGGGATCGAGCGCCGCCGCCTTGTCGGCGATCAGTCGCTTCAGATGCGTCGGCTCTCGGTTCGGAATGCTCGTCGCGGCCGAAGCCACTGCAGTGCTGCCGTCGACCCGAAAGCCGATCAGCGCCAGCCGACGCGCGCCGAGATGCCGTCGCTCAAGCTGCTGGACGAGATCGGGGATCAGCCGCTCGAGAGCTTGCATCGGAGCTTCCGGGTGCGTCGCCGGCTCTTCCAGCTTGAGCAAGGCGCGCGGAGGGCGGGCAGTGGGTATGGCGGTCAGCGGCTCCGGCTTGCGGCCAAGCGCGCGGTCGAGCGCGTCGACCGGATTGTCCGCATCGCGGAAACGGCGGGCAAGCGAGCGGCGCTCAATTCCAGCCAACATGCTGACGGTCTTCAGCCCCAGCCGCTCCAGAGTCCGCGTCGCTTCCGGGGGCAATCGCAATGCCGCGACCGGCAGATCGGCGAGCTTCGCGCCCGTGTCCTTCCCGCAGATCACCGCTCCCGCATCGCCGTAATGTGCTAGCGCCCAGGCGGCAGCGGCAGTCGGCGCCATCGCGACGCGGGTCGTAAGCCCGGCTACGGCGAACCGCGTCTGCACTTCCGCCACCAGCTTGCGTTCGCCGCCGAACAGATGGGCGACGCCGGTGACATCCAGCCGCAGCGCGTTCGCGCCATCGACTTCGACCAGAGGCGACCATCGCCCCGCCCAGCGCGCCAGCCGCTCAACCAACGCCTCGTCGCCAGCCGGATCGGCCGGAACCGCGATCAGTGCGGGATCGATCGCCCGTGCATCGGTCAGGCGGGAACCCGCCCGCACACCGCGCTCGGCAGCGGCCTGGGTTACGGCATGAATGATCGGCCCGTGCGTGCCCTCGACCGTCAGCACGACCGGATCGTCAGGCCCGAAGTCGCTCGACCTCGCCCAGCGTTCCACGGCCAGATGCGGCAGCCAGATGGAAAGTACCCGTCTCATGCGCGACGCCCCAGCGGCCGGGCGGATAGCCGCGCGCGCGAAACAACTCCGTCTCCCAGGCGGGCGAACCGGGCGCGCGCGGATCGAAGGAATTGGCGATGCTGGGCATGCTTGCGATCCTCCAACGCATTCGCGCGCCGCTGAGGTTCGCGGTTCCCGCCAGCCGCACCAGCCAGCACGGCACGCGAGAACGTTCCGCCGCCACCGCGAGCCGCCGCGTCGCGGTGAAGTCGAGCGCCGCGGGATCGCCCCACAGCTCGCCGATCACTCCGGACAGGCCGGAGCATCTTAGCCCCTCCTCCATCGCCCAGAGCGCGAGCTTCGCGTCCCGCGCCTCGACGTGGATGAGCTCGACGCTACCCAAACCCGGCGGGTAGATACGGCCGCTTTCGATGATCGCCATGCGGTCCTGCACCCACAGCAGCGGCTTGGCTCGATCGGCCTGCGCCAGCAGGAACCCTGCCCAGCCGGCATCGCGCGGGCTCGCCGCGAACAGCTCCGACAAGGTGGGGCTGAGCGGCGCGGGCACGTGCCAGCGCTCACCCAGCCCGCTGGGGAGCTGGTGAATTTCGGCCGCACGGCTTCCGCCGCCGGCGACCAGGGAAAGGCCTCCAACCACACGACTCGCAACGTTTATGTTCTGCTTTTGTTCTTTTCTCGCGAGTCAGGGTGAGGAGTCAATCCTGCGACTCACGAAGGGACTTTCAGCGCCTGGAGAGCGAGCCAGCAACCATGATCGGCTGGAGGGCAGGCGGACGGCCTTCGGCTTCCGACAGGAAGATGCGGATCTCGTTGACCACCTGACTCAGCACCGGCCGATGGACCGCAAAGCCCGTGTGGTAGGTGTCGATCTCGACTGCCTTGTCGCGTTCGTGATCGCGCCCTCGGGCTGCGCTCGGAGCGACGATTCCGTCCCGCCGCGACCACAGGGCCAATGTCGGCACCGGTGGCTTGTCCATGATGTGCGGGAAGGGTGGTTCATAGACGTCGTGCCCGGCAATCCGTTCATAATATTCGCAGACGTTCGTGTTGGTCTTGAGATCGCCGGAAAAGGGCGAGCCGAGCGTCACCACCGCGCGGACCTTGCCTGGAAAGCGATGGGCCAGCTGGCGGGCGAACATCCCGCCGAGGCTCCAGCCGACCAGCAGAACCCTACGATCGTCCTCCAATTCGGAAAGCCGGTTCCCGAGAAGGTCGAGCGTATCCGCTTTGGCGCCCAGGTTGAGACCGAGCAGCCAAGGGTGCGACCGCCAGCCGACGCGTGCGAGGGCGCGGCGAAGGTCCATCGTCGTCCGGTCAGTGGCTAGGAAGCCGGGGATGACCAAGGCGGGTGGACCGTCTTCGGGGCCACGCGGACCGAGGGGTCCAAGGCCTGCGAGCATGCGCGGAAGATGCCACGCGACTTCGCGCACGCGATGCCATGCAGGGGGGGCCAAATCGTCGGGATGAGTGAGCCCGTTCCCCGTTGAGGGGCCGAGCGGCGCGGGAGTTCGTTCCCACCTCATGACGCCAAGATGGGGTCTTTGCGTTACCGGAACAATAATTCCGTGCGAATTATTCGTGACTTTTCAGAAACCTGTCGATTTCGCGCACCACCTTGTCACCCGCGCGGCGCGACACGGCGAAGGCCATGTGGCTGCAATCCAGCTCCACCGCCTCGTCGCGCTCGCCCTCCAGGCCATAGGCAGAACGGGGTGCAACGATCCCGTCTCTGCGTGACCAGAGCGCGAGGTGGGGGACGGGCGGTTTCGCGGTGTTTCGCGGAATCGGTGAATCCTCCACCTTGTGTCCCGAGACCCACTCGTAGAGCTTCCAGACGTTATTCTGATGAAGGTCGCCCGAGAATGGCGATCCCAAAGTCACCACCGCGCGGACCTTGTGCGGCGCGTGACGGGCGAGCTCTCGCGCGAACAGGCCGCCGAGGCTCCAACCGACGAGAAGGATCGGTTTCTTTCTCCCGATGGAATCGACGCACGCTTCCAGCTTGTGAAGCGTGTCTTCCTTGACTCCGGTGTTTAGCCCGAGCGCCCACGGATGAACGCGCCATCCGGCGCGGGCGAAGGCCTTTCGCAGCGGCAAGGTTGTCCGGTCCGTTGCGAGGAACCCGGGGATTACCAGGACGTGAGGACCTTCGACCGGACCAATCGGGCCGCGCGGGCCGAAGCCCTGCCACAGCTGCGCAACGTTCCATCCCAGCTCGACGAGCCGCTTGGAGCCTCTCGGCGGCCGATCGTCGCCGGTCCATCTCACCTCAGAGGTACTCGCCCCCGATCAGTTCCTGCATGGCCTTCGGGAGCTTAACCCGGCCGTCCGCTGTCTGGTGATTTTCCAGCAGTGGAACGAGGATCCGGGGCGACGCGAGCGCGGTATTGTTCAGCGTGTGCGCGAACCGGACCTTTCCGTCGCTTCCGCGGTAACGGATGTTCGCGCGGCGGGCCTGCCAGTCGTGAAGCGTGGAGCAGCTGTGCGTCTCGCGATACTTGCCGAGACTCGGCACCCAGCTCTCGATGTCGTTCATCCGGAACTTGCCGAGGCCCATGTCGCCGGTCGAGGTTTCGATGACCTGATAGGGAATTTCGAGCGCCTGAAGCATGCCTTCCGCGAGCTCCAGAAGGCGCGCGTGCCAGCCCGCGGAGACGGCGTCGTCGGCATCGCAGACGACATATTGCTCGACCTTCACGAATTGATGGACGCGCAGCAGTCCGCGAACGTCCTTGCCCGCGCTACCCGCTTCGCGGCGGAAGCAGGGCGAATAGCCGGCGTAGAGGATCGGCAGCTTGTCGCCTTCGATGATCTCGCCCGAATGGAGCGACGTCAGAGCCACTTCCGCAGTTCCCGCCAACCACTGCTCATCGGCGGGCATCTCGTAAGTCTCTTCCTTGTGACCCGGGAACTGGCCCTGATTGAGGAAGGCCTGCTCGCGCGCCATCGACGGCACGGTAATCGGCGTGAAGCCTCCTTCCGTGATCCGCTCAAGCGCCCAACCCATGAGCTTGGTTTCGAGCAGAGCCAGCCGGCCTTTGAGGCAATATTGTCGCGATCCCGACACCTGGACGATACGCGACAAATCGGCCCAGTCGTTCTGTTCGATTAGGGCCACGTGATCCAGCGGCTCGAAGTCGAACTTCGGAACTACGCCTTCCTGCCGGACGACAGTGTTGAATGTCTCGTCGGGCCCAATCGGAGCGCCGTCCCACGGGATATTCGGAACGCGCATCAGAAGAGACTTCAGCGCGCCGTCCTTCTCTCCCAACTCGGATTCCAGTTCGCCCGCGCGGGCGCCGGCTTCTTTTGCCTGACGGCCAAGCTCGGCGCGCTCGTCGGGCGCAACGTCTTTGAAGCGGGCGCTGATCGTGTTGCGCTGGGCGCGTAGCGCCTCGATCTCGGTCTTAAGCCGCCGCACCTCGGCGTCGAGCGAAAGGAGTTCGTCAACGTTCAGGTCGACGGCTTTCGCTTCGATTGCCTTCTCGACCGCCGCGCGTTCGGCCCTGATGAAATCCAGTCCCAGCATGGCCGCGGCACTGCGCGAATTGCGCGCCAACCGCAAGTTCGCCTAAGCGCCGGATATGCCATCAGGTCTGATCGCGCTTCTCGACGATGTCGCCACCATCGCCAAACTGGCCGCTTCGTCGCTGGACGATGTCGCCGGCGCGGCCGGCAAGGCCAGCACCAAGGCCGCGGGTGTCGTCATCGACGATACGGCGGTAACGCCGCGCTATGTGGTCGGCCTGTCGCCGGAACGCGAATTGCCGATCATCGGCAAGATCGCCGTCGGGTCCTTGAAGAACAAGCTGTTGATCCTGCTTCCCGCCGCGCTGCTGCTGACCGCCTTCGCGCCCTTCCTGATTGTGCCGCTTCTGATGATCGGCGGCTCCTATCTCGCGTTCGAGGCGACCGAAAAAATCGCGGAGATCCTTCTTCATGACCACCATCATGAGGAACAGCTGGTCGACGCCATGGCCGATCCAGCGGATCTCGAAGCGCTTCAGGTCAAGGGGGCGATCCGCACCGACTTCATCCTTTCGGCGGAAATCATGGCGATCGCGCTGGCCAGCCTCGACCATCTGACGTTAGCAACGACTGCGTTCGCTTTGGTCGCAGTCGCGCTGGCGATCACTGCGGGCGTTTATGGGGTCGTGGCGCTGATCGTGAAGCTCGACGATATCGGCCTTCACTTGGCGGAACGCAGCAGCCCCGTTTCGCGGAAGATCGGCGACGCTCTGGTCCATTTCGTCCCCAAGATGCTCAGCGCTCTATCGGGCATCGGCACCGCGGCGATGCTCTGGGTCGGAGGCGGAATCCTTCTCCACGGCCTGGAGGAGCTCCACATCCTCGATTTCATCCCGCACGCACTCCACGATTGGTCGGCCCATGCCGGGGAAGCCGTCGGATTGATGGGCCCGGTCGTCGAATGGCTGCTCTATGCCCTGGGATCCGCTGTCGCGGGGCTGATTGTCGGCGGGATCATCGTCCTGATCGTCAGGCGGTTCGTGAAGCACCCGGAAGAGCTGATCGTCGACTAGTCGAAGTGCAGCCGCCGGTACTTGCCGCGGAAATAGAGCAGAGGGTCGAGCTCGGGATTGAAGCTCGCCTTCACGACCCGGCCTATCAATATGTGATGGTCGCCGCCCTCATGAACCGCGTTGCGCTCGCATTCGAACACACTGAGCGATTCCTGCAGCACTGGCGCTCCGAACTCACCGCGTGACCAGTCGTTGGCGCCGAATCGGTCCTCCTGCCGCGTCGAAAAGCGGATCGAGGCCGGCTGCTGCCACGTTTGCAGTACGTTCACAGCGAAATGCTCCGACGCAAGAAGCGCCGAGGCGCATGCCGAATGCTTGTGGATGCAGACGAGGAGGAGCGGCGGGTCGAGCGAAACGGATGTGAAGCTGTTCGCCGTAATGCCCATCGGGCTTCCATCGGAATCGAAGCAGGTGACGACCGTCACGCCGGTCGCGAAGCACCCCAGCGCGTCGCGCAAAGTCCGGGAGTCGGACCCGGTGCGATACTCGGGTAGGGTGTCGTCGTCGGCCATGCCTGCGAGGCTATACCAGTCATCCGCGCGCATTCCAGCGCAGCTGCCGCGCCACGGATGAACGAGATTTAATGATCGGGCCACAGCGGCGAAACGCGAGCTCTCTTATCTGCTGGTTCCGCCGGAGCACCGGCCGGCATAGGAGACACGCATTATGACCAAGCATCTCATTGCATCGTTCGTGGCACTCGGCCTTCTCGCGGGGCCGGCTGCCGCCGCAACGACCACTAAAGCTCCGACCGAGAAAGCCAAGGTCCACAAATCCCACGTAAAATCGAAGACGAACGTCAAGGACGATCAGTCCAAGACCAAGGCCAAGTAACCGACACCGCAATTTTCCCGAGCCGCCCGGCGCTTCCCCATGCCCCCTCGCGCCGGGCGGCACCCCGCCTTGCCGGGCCGGTAAGCGGCGTCGTATGCAGCTGGCGGAGTGCCAAATGGGCCGCAAGATCCTCATCATTGAAGACGATGCAGAAACCGCGGGCTATTTGAGCCGCGGCCTCTCGCAGGAAGGCCATTCGGTCGAGCAGGTCACGAACGGCCAGGACGGCCTCTACCGCGCGATCGACGGCAGCTTCGATTTGATCATCCTCGATCGCATGTTGCCCGGAATCGACGGGCTTTCAGTGCTTCGGGCGCTTAGAGCCGCGAAAATCGAGACTCCCGTGCTCATCCTGTCGGCGCTGGCATCGGTCGGAGACCGTATCGAAGGCCTCGAGTGTGGTTCCGACGATTATCTCGTAAAGCCTTTCTCTTTCGCCGAGCTGCTCGCCCGGGCCAATGCGTTGTTGCGCAGGAGCGAGGCGAGGGTCGCGACTGATCCTCGCTTCACCGTCGGCGACCTCGTCATTGACCCCCTCTCTCGCACCGTGAAGCGCGGCGGCAAGAAGCTCGACCTCAAGCCTCGCGAATATCTGCTTCTTGAATATTTCGCCCGGAACGAAGGGCGGGTCGTCACCCGCACGATGCTGCTCGAGCAGGTCTGGGACTATCATTTCGATCCGGCGACCAATGTGATCGACGTTCACGTCAGCAGACTTCGGCGAAAGCTTGAGGAGGGCTTCGATCGGCCGTTGCTGCACACAGTGCGTGGCGCCGGCTACATGCTCGAAGCCTAGGATTCCGGCGGAAATGTCGACGAAGCTCCGAATCGCCCTGCTCGCGGGGTTGCTCGCCTTTGCGTCGAACCTGCTCATCATCGGCTTCATCCACTTCCAGACCCGGGACGAGATCGTGCTGACGCTTCAGCACCAGGTCGCGGAGCAGGCGGCAGCGCTCGGGCAGGTCTATAGGGCGGGCGGAACGGCCGCGCTGAAACGGGAGGTATTGGAAGCGACCGAAGCAGGCGACCCGCAGGTGGCGGTGGCCGTTCTCGATCGGTCGGGAAAGCCGCTCGAAGGCAATGTCGACGCCATCCTGTCGCCGGCCCCGTCCTCCTTCGGGAAGACGCGCTCAGCGGTGCTCCGGATGAAGGGCGAGTCTTCAATGCTGGAGGCATCCGTGAACCTTCGGCCCATCGCCGGCGGCCAATGGCTCCTTACCGGCCGTACGGTCTCCGCGGGAATTAGCCTTCGCGAGACGCTCGAGCGATCGTTGGTGGTCGCTCTCGCGGTCTCGGTCCTGCTTGGCCTGCTCTGCGGCGCGATCCTTGGCCAATATGTTGATCAGCGCGTCCATGACATCGTCCGTGTAGCCGACAGGGTCGGGGGCGGAGACATGTCGGGCAGGGTGCCATTGTCGGGCGGCAACGATTCCTTTGAACGGCTCTCGCGCCAGATCAATCACATGCTCGATCGAATCTCGACGTTGATGAGCGAACTGCGGATGCTCACAGACAGCCTCGCGCATGACCTGAGATCGCCGGTCGGAAGGCTGCGGGCGGCCGCGGATGCGGCTCTCGCTGCCGACACTCCTGAGGAACGCGATCAGATGCTCGGCGCGATCATTCGCCAGTCGGATTCGCTTATGCGGATCCTGACGACCGCACTTGAGATCGCGCGATCCGAGGCATTCACCAGCCAGAACCAGTTCAGCTGGTTCGACCCCGCGCAGCTCGCCGACGAACTGGTCGAAATGTACGAGCCCGTCGCCGAGGAGGCCGGTGCCGCCATGCGGCTCGACCGCAGCTCGGTCGTCGTTCCGGTCTTTGGCCATCGCCAGCTGCTCGCTCAGGCGCTCAGCAACCTCATCGAGAATGCGATCAAATATGCTTCGTCGGGCGGCGAGATCGCGGTTCTCGTCCACGATGAGGATTCGACCCTGAAGCTGGGGGTGACAGATCGCGGCCCGGGAATACCCGTCGAACGCCGGGACGAAGCTCGCCGCCGGTTTGGCCGGCTGGATCCAAGCCGGAGCGAGGAGGGCGCCGGTCTCGGACTGTCGCTGGTGCAGGCAATCGCCCACCTTCACCAGGGAGAGCTGGCATTGTTCGACAATTCACCGGGCCTGGTCGCGTTGCTGCAGATCCCAATCCGGGGCGACGGCAAGCAGGCCAGGCGCGGGCCGCTTGGACTAGCCCTCTAACGGCAGCGACAGAAGGCGCCGCGCATTCAGCGAAAGCACATCGCATATGGTCCGTTCGAGCGAGCCGGACACGAGATAACGCGGCTGGAAGGCATCGTGCTTGTAAGCGGTTCTGACGGCGCGCTCGATTGAGAAGGGGACGCGTTCGACTCCATCGCTTTCCAAGCTGAAATGCGCCTCGCCGAAGCTCGAGGCGAGACCCGCGCCGAGGATCTTCAGCTCTCCATGCTCACGCGCCAATCCGAACTCGACCGTGTGCCAGTAAAGGCGCGCAGCGCGTTTTCCTTCGCCCGCGGCGCAAGCCGCCATCCCGAGCCGGCCGACATGCTCCACCATCTCCGCGAAATCGTGATGCGCGAGCATCGGGATGTGCCCGAACATGTCGTGGAAGCAATCCGGCGCTTCGAGATAGTCCAGCTGCTCGCGCGTTCGAATGAAGTTGCCGACCGGGAATATCCGTTCGGCCAGCATCGCGAAGAAGATATCGTCCGGCACCAGTCCCGGCACTGCCACTACGCGCCAACCGGTGCGCGGCTCGAGAATTGCGTTGAGGCCTTCGACATCTGGGACGCCGGGGTGCGAAAGCCGGAGCAGGTCGATTCCCTCCAGAAACTGCGAGACGACCCGCGATCCGAGCAGATCGACCTGGCGGGCGAACAGCAAGTCCCACACAACGTGATCATCCTGTGTAAACGCTTCCCAGCATTGCGGGACGACATAGTCCTGCCAGTTCCTCGCTGGTCGGTCCTTTCTGATCGTCTCCTGAAGCATTCGGTTTCCTCTCGAAGGGCAATAAAAAACCCGCCGGGCGGATGCCGAGCGGGTCGAGGTTGGTCGTCTGAACTAGGCGCGCGTCAGCCGATCCCAACCTCGTCGGGATAATAATAGGCGACGCTGATCGTGCGGAGGTTCATAGTTTTCACATATCTCAGTTATAGGATGAACGGGCAATTGCTGAGTGCGGTTCCCGCTTCGATCGGCGCCGAAACGACATTCCGCAAAGGCCAGCCTTCCTCCACCAACGACCTTCCCGCTTCGACGAACGCGATTGAGGGCAATAACATACGACCCTAGACGGCTGTGGGTGATTGTGATTCGCAAGAGTGCCCCCCTCCTCGCTCTGGCGGTCGCCCTCTCGGTTCTGTCCGGCTGCAACCAGTCGGATGCGCAGGATCGCCAGGGCCAGCGCGGACCGACGCAGGTAGGTTTCGTCGTGATGCAGCGCACTTCGGTGCCGGTGCAGAGCCTGCTCGGCGGACGGACGGTCGCCTTCGAATCTTCGGAAGTCAGACCGCAGGTTAACGGCGTCATTCGTCGCCGGTACTTCACCGAGGGTTCGTACGTCCGGCAGGGCCAGCCGCTCTACCAGATTGATCCCAGCCTTTACCGTGCCGCGGTCAACCAGGCGCAGGCTAACGTCGCCGCTGCGCGGGCGACGCTCGACGCTGCGCAGGTCAGGGCGAACCGTTACAAGCCGCTTGCCGAGATGGAGGCCATCTCCAAGCAGGATTATACCGACGCCGCCGCTCAGGCCCGGCAGGCCCGCGCGGCTGTCGCGCAGAATAGCGCGCAGCTGGACACGGCGCGGATCAATCTCCGCTACACCAGCATCCCCGCCCCCATCAGCGGCCGGATCGGCCGCTCTCTCTCGACGGTCGGCGCACTCGTGACCGCAAACCAGGCCGAACCGCTGGCCGTCATCCAGAGGCTCGACCCGATCTATGTCGATATCCAACAGTCGAGCGCCGACCTGACAACATTGAGGCGCTCGCTAGCGGCCGGCGGTGTCGCGCCCGGCACCACACAGGTCAGGCTCAAGCTCGAGGACGGCAGCGACTACGGCTACACGGGCACGGCCCAGTTCTCGGAGAATCTTGTCAACGAAAGCACTGGGACGGTGACGCTCCGCGCCCGCTTCCCCAACCCTCAGGGGGTGCTTCTGCCCGGCATGTTCGTGCAGGCGCTCTTCACGCAGGCTGTCGACACGGCGGTGTTCCTTGTCCCGCAGCAGGCACTCCAGCGCGACATCGGCGGCGAAGCTTTCGTCTTCGTCGTCGGTGAAGGGAACAAGGCGGAGAGGCGCAAGGTCCTCGCGGATCGCACGTATGGCGATGCGTGGGTAGTAACCTCCGGCCTGGAGTCCGGTGACAAGGTCATCACGCAGGGAACGAACAACCTTCGATCCGGCGCTCCGATCAAGCCTGTTCCGGCAAGCGCCCCCCAGAAGATTGAACCGAGCAAGCCGGGACAAGGTGGCGGTCAAAGCCGGCGAGGCGGTTAGCCCTTGTCACGAATCTTCATCGATAGGCCGATCTTCGCTTGGGTTCTCGCAATTGTCGTGATGCTCGCCGGGATCGCGGCGATCCGTGGCCTGCCGCTCGAGCAATATCCGGACATCGCCCCGCCGCAGGTCAACATCCGCGCAAGCTATCCGGGTGCGTCTGCGGAAACGATCGAGAATAGCGTCACCCAGATCATCGAGCAGCAGCTAACCGGTATCGACGGGCTGCTCTACTTCACCTCGACGTCCAGCTCCCGCGGACAGGTCAACATTTCGGTCGTGTTCGAGAAGGGCACGGATCCCGACACCGCCCAGGTTCAGACCCAGAACCAGGTGCAGCAGGCGATTTCGCGCTTGCCCGCGCAGGTCCAGCAGCAGGGCGTCCGGGTCACCAAGTCGAACCCAGACTTCCTGCTGATCGTCTCGCTCTATGACGAGACCGACAAGCGCACGAACATGGACGTCTCGGATTACCTCGCGTCCAACGTCCAAGACCCGCTGTCGCGCGTCCCCGGAGTCGGCGACGTGAACGTCTTCGGCGCGCCGCACGCGATGCGCATCTGGCTCAACCCGCAAAGACTCGCGGCATTCTCGCTCATGCCGAGCGATGTCGTCTCCGCCATCCAGGCGCAGAACACGGAAGTCGCGGCGGGCGAGGTCGGCGGCCTTCCCTCGCCGGAGGGTCAGATGCTCAACGCGACTGTCACGGCCCAGTCGAAGCTGCAGACGCCCGAGCAGTTCGAGGAAATCGTCCTCAAGACCGATCCGACCGGGGCGAGCGTCCGGCTCGGTGACGTCGCGCGGGTGGAGCTTGGTGCGGAGAATTATGCGGCGATCGTCCGGGTCAATCGCCACCCCGGCGCGGGCATTGCCATCTCACTGGCGCCCGGTGCCGATGCGCTGAAGACCGCCGAGCTTGTGAAGGCACGCGTCCAGCAGCTCTCATCCAATTTTCCCGAAGGGCTGAAACTCGCCTACGCGAACGACACGACCGACTTCATCAAGCTGTCCGTCAACGAAGTCGTGAAGACTCTGATCGAGGCCATCATCCTCGTTATCCTCGTCATCTTCGTCTTCCTGCAGAACTGGCGCGCGTTGCTGGTCCCCGCGATCGCCATTCCGGTCGTCCTGCTCGGGACGTTCGCCGTATTCTATTTGTTCGGCTTTACCATCAACACTTTGACCCTCTTCGGCCTGACGCTGGCGGTGGGTCTGCTGGTGGACGACGCGATCGTCGTCGTCGAGAACGTCGAGCGCCTTCTCCATGAAAATCCGGAGATGACGCCGCGCGAGGCGACCATCGAATCCATGAGGGAAATCCAGGTCGCGCTAGTGGCGATTGCGATGGTGCTGTCGGCGGTGTTCCTGCCGATGGCCTTCTTCGGCGGCTCGACCGGTGTGATCTACCAGCAATTTTCGGTGACGATCATCTCCGCGATGGTCCTGTCGGTGCTGGTCGCCTTGATCTTCAGCCCGGCACTGACGTCGACCCTGCTTCGTCAGCGCTCGGAGGCCCCGGAGGGCCCAAGCTGGATCGACCGCAAGGCGCCGGCAATTGGCAGCTTCATTCATTTCGCTCGCGGCAAGTTCAACACCGGCTTCGAGCGGCTTGTCGTCCGCTACCGCGAGACGATCGTAAAGGTCATCGACCGCAAGTGGTTGTTCCTCGGCATTTATGCGCTGGTTGTCGCTGCGCTTATCCTCATGTTCTATCGCCTGCCGACGGGCTTCCTACCGACCGAGGACCAGGGCGCGGCGAGCATCCAGGTTCGCCTTCCCCCCGGAGCGACGCAGAGGCGAACGCTCGAGGTCCAGCGACAGATCGAGCAATATTTTTCTGACCATGAAGGAGAGAACGTCCAAACCCTCTTCACGGTGGTGGGCGGCGGCGGAGGCAGCGGTGCCGTTGGCCAGAACACTGGCCAGGGCTTCCTGAACTTCGTTCCATGGGACGACCGGCCCGGCAAGGAGAAAACGGCCGACGCGATAGTCGAGCGTGCATCGAGCGCCTTCCGCAATTTCCGCGACGCACAGGTCTTCGCGCTGGTTCCAGGAGCGATCCGTGGCCTCGGCCAGTCGAGCGGCTTTACGATGGAACTCCAGAACCGCTCGGGCATGACCCGCGAGCAGTTCCTCGCCTCCCGCGACCGGCTGCTCCAGGAAGCCAATGCCAATCCCAAGCTGGCGTCAGTTCGCCTCAGCGATTTGCCGGACGTCGCGACCTACAAGATCGACGTGAATCAGCAGAAGCTGACGGCGCTCGGGTTAAACCAGAACGACATCAACAACACGCTGTCGACCGCCTGGGGCGGGCGCTACGTCAACGACTTCATCGACAAGGGTCGGGTGAAGCGCGTCTACGTCCAGGGCGACGCGCCCTATCGCGCCGACCCGTCCAGCCTGGGCCAATGGTACATCCGCTCGTCTAGTGGAGAGATGGCGCCTTTTTCATCCTTCGCGGACGCGGGCTGGGACACGGCTCCAAGCAGCCTGACGCGCTTCCAGGGCGTCCCGGCCGCCGAGTTCCAGGGCCAGCCGGCTCCCGGAGTCAGTTCCGGCGAGGCAATGGACGAGATGGAGCGGCTCGCGTCCCAGATTCCGGGAACGAGCGTCGCCTGGGCCGGCCAGTCCTACCAGGAGCGTCTGTCGTCCGGACAGGCGCCTCTGCTCTACGCCATCTCGCTGCTGGTCGTGTTCCTCTGCCTCGCCGCACTGTACGAAAGCTGGTCGATCCCGGTCGCCGTCCTGCTCGTCATTCCCTTGGGGCTGGTCGGAGCGATCTTCGCGGTCACGCTGCGCGGGCTGGAGAATGACGTCTATCTCCAGATCGGCCTGCTCACCACGATGGGGCTGGCGGCGAAGAATGCGATCCTGATGATCGAATTTGCCGAGCAGGGTGAGAAGAAGGGCATGCGGGTCATCGACGCCGCGCTCGAAGCCGCCCGCATCCGCCTGCGCCCGATCCTGATGACCAGCTTCTCCTTCATCTTCGGCGTCCTTCCGCTGGCGTTGTCGACCGGCGCCGGAGCCAACAGCCGCATCGCCATCGGCACGTCGGTCATCGGCGGGATGCTGACGGCGACGATCCTCGCCATTTTCTACATTCCTTTATTCTTCGTTCTCGTCCGCCGCGGAGTCCGCGACGGCTTTGCAGCGGCCAGGGAGCGCTTTCGCCGGCGCCGGGCTGCGACCGCTTGAGGAAAAGCGCTGCCTCCATTGTCCTGCTGGCGACCGGCTGCGCGTCGATGCAGCCGGCCTACGTCCGGCCGGACTCGGCCGTCCCTGCAGCCTGGCCGACCGGCGACGCCTATCTGCACCAGTCGGAGGCGACTCTGCCTGCGGTCACGTATCGCGATATCTTCCGCGATCCGCGTCTCCAGGCATTGATCGAGCAGGCGCTCGTGAACAATCGCGATCTCGCGGTTGCCGCCGCGAACATCGCCGCTGCCCGCGAGCAGGTCCGGATCCAACGGGCACAACAGTTTCCGCAGGTCGATGCCGGAATCATTGCGACGGGGGCCGACAGCGGCTCCGATACGTCTGCGCGCTACCAGGCCGGACTCAGCATCCCCAGCTTCGAAGTCGATCTGTTCGGCAGGCTTCGTTCCCTGACCGACGTCCAGCGCAATCGTTATCTCGCAACAGAAGCCGCCGCGCGCGCGACGCGCCTCGCCCTCGTGTCGGACATTGCCGACGCGTGGCTTACCTACGCCGCCGACAGCAGCCTGCTCAGCATTGCCCGGGATACGGTCACCAGCGCAGAAAAAAGCGTCAAGCTGACCAAGGCTCGGCTTGAAGGCGGCATCGCTCCACGGACAGATTTGCGCCAGGCCGAGCAGGTCCTCGAAAACGCAAAGGCGGACGCTGCCGATCAGCGCACGGCGCTCGCGCGGGACGTGAACCTCTTGCGGCTTCTTGTCGGTGCAGAGGTGGATCCGACGCTGCTTCCTGCCTCAATCGACCAGGCTGCGCCGACCGTCGCTGAACTGCCGGCCGGTCTGGACTCGCAAATCCTTCTCCGCCGTCCCGATGTCGTGGAGGCCGAATTCCAGCTGCGCGCCGCCAACGCTCAGATCGGCGCTGCTCGCGCCGCACTATTTCCGCGCATCTCGCTAACCGGTCTGCTTGGCTTCGCGAGCAGCGCGCTGACCGGGCTATTCAGCACCGGCTCTTTTGCATGGAGCGCGGGAGCGGACGCGACCTACACCATCTTCCAGGCCGGAGCCGGACGAGCGAACGTCCGTTTAACTGAGGCGCAGAAGGCTGCCGCCGTCGTAACTTACCAGCGCACGATCCAGCAGGCCTTCCGGGAGGTTGCGGACGCACTGGCGCGCCGGGGCACGATCGGCGAGCAACTCCGCGCTCGCCAGGCTCAGCGCGAGGCTGCGGCCGACACCTACCTCCTGACCGAGGCTCGCTATCGGAATGGCATCGACAGCTTTCTCGGAAGCTTGGACGCCCAGCGATCCTATTATTCCGCCCAGCGGACGCTCGTCCTCAGCCGGCTGGAAGCTGCGACAAACCTCGTCGACCTTTACCGTTCGCTCGGCGGCGATTCCCTGCTGACGACCACGCCTAGCGCTTGATGTAAGCCACTTGCCCGACGTCGGTCCAAGAATCGGCGTTGATCGATTTCTCTTGCCGGATCCCCAGGCCCGTCACTGTCGGCCAGATGTAGCTGCGGGTTTGCACAAGGCCGTCTTTGGTCTGCCTTTGCCCAAGGCAGGTCAGGCCCTTCTGGTCGTTGGCGTAGCACGGCTCGGTGCGGCCGCGGCCGGAATCGTCATATTGCTGGTAGGTGTAGTGGCCTTCTTCCGCCGACCAGCCGAGTATCGCGATGCTGTGATGGTTGCCGCGGCGGTTGTCGCTGGTGTCGCAGACGATGAAGCTGTTCGAATCGAACCAGGTGCAATGGTCGCGGTAGTTCGCTTCCAGTCCCTTGATCGTCCAGTCGCCGAGGATGAAGGATAGCTGCTGCTCCACCTCCGGCGGGTGAACCCCGGCGATCGCAGAGGATGCTGACAGCGCGAACAAGCCAAGCGCCACTGCGCGCATTCTCATTCTCCCCCTCCCAACCTGTTAATTGCCCGTGCCAGCCTGATGTCCCGCTCCGTGACGCCGCCTGCGTCATGGCTGGTCAGGCGCAAGTCGACCCGGTTCCACACGTTGGTGAATTCGGGGTGGTGATTGACCTTCTCGGCATGCATCGCGACCCGGGTCAGGAAGGCGAACGCCTCGCTGAAATCCTTGAACTTCAGGGTCCGGATCAGCGCCTTGCCGCCTTCCTCGATGCTCCAGCCATCCGGCGCTTCGTCGCTCATGGGCCGGAACCTACGCCTCGACGCTCCAACCTTGCAATGGAACGGCTGCGGGAGCAGTTGGGCCGCGAAGGAGATTCCAATGGCAACACAGGTCGCCGAGAAGGGTCCGCTGGGCCTCGAAAACCCGATGGGGACCGACGGCTTCGAGTTCGTCGAATATACCGCGCCAGACATCGAGCTTCTGCGTTCGCTGTTCGCGAAGATGGGCTTTCCTGAGGTCGCTCGTCACAAGACGAAGAACGTGACGCTTCACAAGCAGGGCGACTGCAACTTCGTCATCAACGCCGAGCCCGGCAGCTACGCCGAGGAATATGCAAAGGCCCACGGTCCCAGCGCCTGCGCAATGGCCTTCCGGGTCAAGGACGCCAAGGCCGCGCACGAGCGCGCGCTCAAGCTTGGCGCGACCGACGTCGAGGTGAAGAAGGGCGACGGCGAACTCGACATTCCGGCGATCGAGGGCATCGGCGGCTCGCGCCTGTTCTTCGTCGACCGCTACGGCGGCAGATCGATCTACGAGGTCGACTTCGACTTCCATCCCGACTGGCAGCAGCGGATGGCCGACGCGGACTCCAAGCTGACGTACATCGACCACCTCACGCACAACGTGAACCGCGGCAACATGGCAACCTGGGCCGACTTCTATGAGCGGCTCTTCAACTTCCGCGAGATCCGCTACTTCGACATCGAAGGGAAGGTAACCGGCCTGTTCTCCAAGGCGATGACCAGCCCTTGCGGCAAGATCCGCATTCCACTCAACGAGAGCCAGGACGACAAGAGCCAGATCGAGGAATTCCTCCGGGAGTATAAGGGCGAGGGCATCCAGCACATCGCGCTGGGAACGACCGACATCTACCAGGCGGTCGATATCATCCGCGGCCGCGGTATTCCCTTCCAGGACACGCCCGACACCTATTACGAGATGCTTCCCGAGCGGATCAAAGGCCACAACGAGAGCATTCCGGAGCTCGAGAAGCGCCGAATCCTGATGGACGGTGCGCCAACCGAGGGCCAGGGCCTGCTTCTGCAGATCTTCACCCAGAACGTGATCGGCCCGATCTTCTTCGAGATCATCCAGCGCAAGGGCAACGAGGGCTTCGGCGAGGGCAACTTCAAGGCTCTGTTCGAGAGCATCGAGCTCGACCAGATGCGCCGCGGGGTGATCTGAGCGGGATGATCGACGCTTTCATTTGCGACGCGATCCGCACGCCGATCGGGCGTTATGCGGGTGCGCTCTCGTCGGTTCGAGCTGACGACCTCGCAGCAATCCCGATCAGGGCGCTGATCGAGCGCAACCCCAGGGTCGATTGGGGTGAGCTTGACGATGTGATCTACGGTTGCGCCAACCAGGCGGGCGAAGACAATCGCAACCTCGCGCGCATGGCCGGTCTGCTGGCGGGTCTCCCCGACAGCTCGGGCGGCGTCACGCTCAACCGCTTATGCGGCTCGGGCCTCGACGCGGTCGCCATGGCGGCGCGGGCGATCCGGAGCGGGGAGTCCGACCTGATCATCGCCGGCGGCTCGGAAAGCATGAGCCGGGCGCCTTTCGTGATGGCCAAGGCGACCAGCGCCTTCGACCGCAAAGCCGAAATGTACGACACCACCATCGGCTGGCGCTTCGTCAATCCGAAGATGAAATCGGCCTATGGCGACGACACAATGCCGAGCACCGGCGAGAATGTCGCGCAGGACTTCCAGATCAGCCGCGAGGACCAGGACGCGTTCGCGCTTCGAAGCCAGGAGAAGGCCGCCGCCGCCCAGGCGAACGGCCGCCTCGCTGCCGAAATCGTCGGCGTGCCGATCCCGCAGCGCAAAGGCGACCCGGTAATCGTTGATCGGGACGAGCATCCGCGTGCGACGACCCTCGAAGCTCTCGGCAAGCTGAACCCCATCGTTCGCCCCGGGGGCACGGTGACCGCCGGCAACGCTTCAGGCGTGAACGACGGGGCTGCCGCGCTCATCATCGCCTCCGAAGAAGCGGCGAAACGCAACGGCCTGTCGCCTCGTGCCCGCGTTCTGGGCGCCGCAGTCGCGGGCGTACCGCCGCGGATCATGGGTATCGGCCCTGCACCTGCGAGCGAAAAGCTGACCAAGCGGCTCGGCCTCAAGCTCGCCGATTTCGACGTGATCGAACTCAACGAAGCGTTCGCGGCTCAAGGCCTGGCCGTTCTTCGCAAGCTCGGCATTGCCGATGACGACTCACGCGTAAATCCGAATGGCGGCGCCATCGCCCTCGGCCATCCGCTCGGAATGTCCGGCGCGCGCCTCGCGCTCACCGCGACCGAGGAACTACAAAGGAACGGCGGAAAGCTGGGCCTCGCGACCATGTGCATTGGCGTCGGACAGGGAATCGCTCTCGCACTCGAACGGGTGTAGATTCATCGGCGTGATCGATGTGGCGATGCTGGACGAGGCGGCGGTCATGGCCGTGCTCGATGAGGTGATGGATCCGGAGATCCCGGTCGTCTCGGTCACCGATCTCGGCATCATTCGCGGCCTGGCCGACAATCCTCCCCGAGTCCTGATCACGCCGACCTACACGGGCTGCCCGGCCACGATCGCGATCGAGCGGGCCGTCCGCGAGGCGCTGGATGCGGCCGGCTTCGAACATCTTCACACGGAACGCGTGCTCTTCCCGCCGTGGACGACGGAGTGGATCACCGAGCGAGGCCGCCAGCGGCTGCACGATTATGGGATCGCACCTCCTAGCGAGGCAACGACGGCAGAATGCCCGCAATGCGGATCGAGCGATACGGTCGAGGTCAGCCGCTTCGGATCAACTCCCTGCAAGGCGCAGTGGCGCTGCAACGCCTGTCACGAGCCGTTCGACCGCTTCAAGTGTCATTAGCCAGCAGGGCCAGCAAGGCGAACGATGCCAGCCAATGCTCGCCCATATAATCGCCCGCGACATGCGGCATCGCGGCTTCGAGATGCGCTTCGGCCGTGTCGTAGGCCTGCTGTGAATCTTCCGGCAGAAGCGGAGCCAGGCTCCGCCAGCACCATGCCCGGCTGAGATTCAATCCGTCCAAGTGCGCGATCTTCCCGTCGCTGCGATCGCTGACCACGGCGGGCATGAACAAGGTCGCCGGCTCGCCTGTGTCGAGCTTCGGCAGGAAACCCCCAAACCAGCCATGGAATTCCGGCTCCGTCAGCGCGCGAGCCATGCACAATGCCTCGATCAGCGCCGGCGACAGGAACTCGTCCCCGCCCGGCTCCCAAGCCTGGCAGTCGCAGTCGTTGCCGAACCAATGCTTCGCCCGCTCACGGATTGCCTCCGCCAGCGGCTCGTCGAACCGCTCCGCCCAATCGAGCGAGAGGACCAACGCAAACGCCGTGTTGAAATGTGTGCCGACCCGGATTGGGTAGGTGAGCACGCCCAGATGATCCCGGAGCCTGTCCGCGAACGCGCGAGCTAGCGGTTCCAGCTCGTAAGCCCAGTTTGCATCGCGATGCCGCGACGCCTCAAGGTGAAGCTGCAGAAGCCAGGCCCATCCATAAGGCCGCTCGAACCCGCGGCTGAGCGGCCGGTCGAGATATGCGCGCTCGGTCTCGACCTTTTCCGCAGTGAAGCTCTGGTCGGCGAGCCTCTCGATAGCCCGCGCTTCGTCTGTGTCCGGGAACAGGCGCCGAAGGGTCAGGAGCGTCCACCAGCCGTGGACGCAGCTGTGCCAATCGAAGCTTCCGAAGAAGATCGGATGCAGGACGTGGGGCGGTAGGGCGTCCTCGTCTGCCCCAAGCACATGGTCGAGCTTGTGCGGATATTCCTGCCGCACGTGGCCGAGCGCAATCCTGGCGAAGCGCGCCGCCGTGTCCGCATCGAGGCTGAAACGACTCATCGGAAGGCGGCGAAATACAGGATCAGGATGTTCACTGCGAGCAGCGGCAATGCCGTTGCGATCTGCGCCTTCACGACGCCGTACTGATCCTTCAGTTCAAGAAGCGCCGCAGGGACGAGATTGAAGTTCGCTGCCATCGGGGTCATCAACGTCCCGCAGAAGCCCGCGAGCATTCCCACGGCTCCAACCACCGCGGGATCGCCTCCATACGCCTGAATCAGCAGCGGGACCCCGATCGCTGCGGCCATGACCGGGAAGGCCGCGAAGGCATTGCCCATGACCATCGTGAACAGGACCATCCCGAACGCGAAGACGAGCACCGTGGCGAAGATGTTGCCCTTCGGAATAACCATGCCGGTGATGTCGCCGATGATCGTTCCAACTCCCGCGGCTGCGAAGAGCACGCCGAGCGCCGCAAGCATTTGAGGCAGGACGGCGGCCCAGCCGATCGCATCGATCAGTCGGCGGCCTTCCTGAAGTGGCGCGACCGCCGGTGGACGCAGCCAGAGGTAGATAGTCCCGAGCGCCAGCAGGGCTCCAAGGCAGAGGAAGACGTAGGTCTCGCGTTTGGCCTCGATCCAGCCGAGGCTTCCGACCGGTGTGTAGTTGTAGACCAACGTCCCGATCAGCGCGGCCGCTGGAATGATCAGCGCCGGCAGGAACAGCTTGTTGCCGAGTTGCACCGAAAAGGCGGCGCGTTCTTCATCGCTGGTGGTGGCCGGATGGCTGCGACCGAGGAACCCGAACCCGGCAAGTCCGGCAAGGCCCAACACAAGCAGGCCATTTCCGAAGTCGCCGATGAAGTCGCCAGTGAGCAGGCTCAGCGCCATAAGACCCCAAAAGGCGGCATTGCCCAACCGCTTCGGATTCGAACGGTCGAACACGCTCAGCAGCGCGAAGGCCGCGAACATCGCTCCCGCGAGCGCATATAGCCATTGCAGCGTGATCACTTGCCGCCCAGCTTCAGCTTGCGATCGAGCAGCATGAGACGTGTGCCGTGGATCAGGAAGGCGGCGACGGCGCTGGGGATCGCCCACAGAGCCAGATGTAGGGGCGACAAATTGTAACCATACGTCGCCAGCGTCTGCTGGATCAGGACGATCGAGCCGATGGCGATGAAGATATCCTCGCCGAAGAACAGGCCGACATTGTCCGTCGCGGCGGAATAGGCTTTCACTTTCTCGGCAGTCGGCTCGTCCACTTCGCCGAGCTGTTGTTCGGCCGCGGCCAGCGCCATTGGCGCGACGAGCGGGCGCACCGTTTGAGCTTGCCCGGCAACCGTCGTCAGTCCCATTGCGGCCGTCGCCTGGCGGACGAGCATGTAGAGCAGCAGCAATCTTCCGACCGTCGCCGCCTTTATGCTCCGGATCACCCGCGCCGCCTGCTGCTGCAGTCCATACCGTTCGAGGAGGCCGATCACCGGAAGCACGATCCACACGATCGCGATAATCCGGTTGTCGTTGAACGCCTTCCCGAAAGTCGTGATGACCTTCACAAGGTCCATTCCGCCAAGCAGGCCGGTGATGATCGCCGAGCCGGTCACCACCAGCATTGGGTTCATCCGAAGCGCAAAGCCGAGGACGACCAGCAGGATTCCTAGCAACGGCCAGTAGTTCATTCGCTCGCTCCATAACCGCCGCCGCCCGGTGTCTCGATGACGAAGCGGTCGCCAGCCTGCATCTCGGCTGCATCCGTAGCCGTCAATTCTTCGATGCTTCCGTTCACGCGCTCGACCCAGTTGCGTCCGGCAAGGGCATCGCTCCCGCCCGCAAGTCCCTTCGGTGCGACGCGCCTTCGATTGGCGAGCATGTTCGCGCGCATCGGTTCGAGGAAGCGGACATCGCGGATCACGCCATCGCCGCCGGTGTGCTTGCCTCTTCCACCTGACCCATGTCGGATCGCGAACCGCTCCAGCCGCACCGGAAGGCGGGTCTCGAGCACTTCCGGGTCGGTTAGCCGGCTGTTGGTCATATGGGTCTGAACCGCGCTCGTCCCATCGTGATCCGGGCCGGCGCCCGACCCGCCGGCAATCGTCTCATAATATTGGTGGCGCGCGTTGCCGAAGGTGAAATTGTTCATCGTGCCCTGGCTCGGCGCGAGCTTGCCGGTGGCGGCGAAGAGCGTGTCCGTCACCACCTGGCTGGTCTCGACGTTCCCCGCGACGACCGCGGCCGGGTATCGCGGTGCCAGCATACATCCTTCCGGCACGACGAGCTTGATCGGACGCAGGCAGCCGTCGTTCATTGGGATCGGATCGTCGACAAGGGTACGAACGACGTAGAGCGATGCCGCGCGGACGATCGAATAAGGCGCGTTGAAATTGTCGGGAAGCTGATTGCTCGTGCCGGTGAAATCGAACGTCGCGGAGCGCGTCGGCTTGTCGATGGTGATCTTCACCGCGACGCGGGCGCCATTGTCCATCTCATACTCGAACGCGCCGTTTTCGAGCCGGTCGAGCAGCCGCCGCACCGACTCCTCGGCATTGGCTAGTACGTGCCGCATGTAAGCCGCGATAACTTCCGGACCGTAATCGCGAGCGGTCGCCGCGAGCACTTCCGCGCCGCGAATGCAGGCCGCAAGCTGAGCCTTCAGGTCGGAGATGTTGCGGTCGATGTTGCGGGCTGGCGATTTGCCGGAGCCGAGCAGCGCGCGGATTTCGGTTCCAAGGAAACGCCCCTCGTCGACAAGCAGGACGTTGTCGATCAGCACGCCTTCCTCGTCGATCGTGCGGCTGTCCGGCGGCATCGATCCCGGTGCGATCCCGCCGATGTCGGCATGGTGCCCGCGCGCCGCGACGAAGGCAGAGGGCTCGGCTTCGTCGCCGTGGAAGACTGGCACGATCACAGTGATGTCGGGCAAATGCGTGCCGCCGCGATATGGGTCGTTCAGTACGTAGGCATCGCCCCGCCGGATTCCGCGCCCATCCTTGGCATTGCCGCGCGTCTCGATGATGGTCCGAATGCTCTCGCCCATCGATCCGAGGTGCACCGGAATGTGAGGTGCGTTGGCGATCAGCGCGCCTTCCGCGTCGAACATGGCACAGGAGAAATCGAGCCGCTCCTTGATGTTCACCGACGTCGCCGTGGACTGAAGCGCAACGCCCATTTCCTCGGCGATCGCCATGAATAGGTTGTTGAAGATCTCCAGCATCACCGGGTCGGCGGAGGTGCCGATCGCTTGAGAGCGCCGGACAGGACCCATGCGTGTAAGCACCAGCGTCCCGTCGTTCGAGCGCGTGGCGCTCCAGCCGGGCTCGATGACCGTGACCGACGATCGATCGGTGACGAGGGCAGGGCCTGAGACCTGCTGGTCGCCGGACAGGCTGTTGCGGTCATAGACCTGCCAGTCTCCAACCGTACGCGGCTGAGCGCCTGCTCCCGGTGACTGCGAGAAGATCGCCTCGGTGCCGTTATGAGCAACGGCCTCGACAATCAGCGCATCGAGAATGATTTCTCCCGTTTCGTCGACGTAGCCGAAGCGCCGGCGGTGCAGCTCGGTGAAGTCGGCTTGCATCTCGTCTTTCGGCGCGATCTCGATCTCGAGGGTCGTATCGCTGCCTGCGAGCCGCAACCGCGACCGTCGATGCAATTCGATCCGGCTGCACTGAATTCCTTGGCCGGCAAGAGCCTCAGTCGCTTCTGCTTCCAGCGACCGCAACGCCTCCTCGAAATCCTCAGCCAGAGGTTGGACCATTCCTGCTTCCCGGATCGCCTTCACGTCGGCGAGGCCGATTCCGTAGGCCGAGAGCAGGCTCGCGAGCGGATGCACGAAGATGCGTTCGATCCCGAGCGTATCCGCGACCCGGCACGCATGCTGCCCGCCCGCCCCCCCGAAGCTCACCAGCGTGTAGCGGGTGACGTCATGGCCGCGCGCGATCGAGATTTTCCGGATCGCATTCGCCATGTTGTCGACCGCGATACGGAGGAATCCTTCCGCGATTTCAGACAGGCTCATGGACCGGCCTAGCGCTCTCTCGACGTCGCCGCCGACGTCCCGAAGCCTCGCCTCCGACGCGGTCGGATCAAGCGGCTCATTGCCCGCGGCGCCGAACACCGCGGGGAACTCCTCCGGCACAATGCGGCCAAGGAACAGGTTGCAGTCGGTGACGGTCAGCGGCCCGCCGCCGCGATAACAAGCCGGTCCGGGCTTCGCGCCAGCGGACTCCGGCCCAACACGAAAGCGCATGCCGTCGAACCGGCAAATCGAACCGCCGCCTGCGGCGACAGTGTGGATCTGCATCATCGGCGCGCGGATGCGGACTCCCGCGACCACGCTCTCGTCCGCCAGCTCGTAATGCCCGGCAAAGTGCGAAACGTCGGTCGACGTACCGCCCATATCGAAGCCGATCAGCCGCTGTTCGCCCGACGCCGCGACCATGCCGACCACTCCGCCCGCCGGCCCCGACAGGATCGCGTCCTTGCCGCGGAAGGCGCTTGCATCGGTCAGTCCGCCGTTCGACTGCATGAACTGGAGTTTCGTGTCTGCCGGAAGGCCGCTGGCGACGCGGTCGACGTAACGCCGGAGGATTGGCGAAAGATAGGCATCGACTACGGTCGTGTCCCCGCGTCCGATCAGCTTGATCAGCGGCGCGACTTCATGGCTGACCGAGATTTGAGTGAAGCCGAGCTCCCGCGCGATCTCTGAAACCCGGCCCTCATGCTGCGTGAACTTCCACCCGTGCATCAGCACGATCGCGAGCGCATCGATGCCGCTCTCGCGAACCTGCTTCAGCGCTGCCCAAGCAGCCTCCTCGTCGAGCGGAGTAATGATTTCCCCGTCCGCGCCCACGCGCTCGACGATCTCGACGACCGTTTCGTAGGGCTGCTCCGGCAGCACGATGTGCCGGGCGAAGATCTCTGGCCGAGCCTGGTATCCGATGCGCAATGCATCCCCGAACCCGCGTGTGATCGCCAGCGCGACGCGGTCACCCTTGCGCTCGAGTAGGGCATTGGTGGCCACAGTAGTGCCCATGCGGACTTCGCCGAGCGCGCCATCCTCAGCGGCGAGAATGCGGCGGATGCCCTCGATAGCAGCATCGGCATACTGATCGGGATTCTCGGACAGCAACTTCTCGGTGCGGAATCGTCCGTCGTCGTCCCACGCGATCACATCGGTGAAAGTCCCGCCCCGATCGATCGCGAAATTCCATACGCCGGCCACGCGGCCTTCAAGCAGATGCCGGCCAAAGGTGGAAGTGGCGGAGCGGACAGTCTGCTGCGAACTGGTCTCTACCGGCCATTTCCCTGATTCCTCACAAGTTGCAGGGAAAACGAAGAATCAGCGGCTCGAAATCCCGCCACTCTTGCAGAATTCTCGCGACGTTCTCGCCACTCGCGACGGCAATACCCTGATACGGTAAGCAGGGAAATTTTTCAGGCTCAACAGGGAATGGGCTTGTGTCGAACAGCGAAAGCAGCGCTGTGGGTTACAAGCATGCCGCCCGGCGCCTCGTTCAAAGTACCGGCGCGCTCGATCCAAGCTTCGACCGGACAGACTGAAGCGCGGAAGTCAGTTCTCGGGTCCGTTGTCCGAGGTCTTGGATCAGGGTCTCAGCGTCGCGTTCCTCGATGACCCTAGTCAGTACATCAGCCACACCGCCGCGGAGATCCACGAGCTTCAAGACGGCTATCCAGTGACCGCTGCGATCAATCGCCGTTTTGGCCACGCCGTGACAAAGGAAAGGTCGGAGCTCCTCTAGCTCTCGGAAGCGGGCGAGCGCGTTGGACGCTTTTGCGCCCTTCTTGCCGAGCTTCTCCAACGCCGCAGCCAGATCATCGAACCTCTGTCCGACGAGGCGCCGGAGGCGACCTTCACCCCCTGCGCGAAGCATTTGGAGGGTTTCGCTGACGCTGAGCTCAGCCCTGGCGAACAGCTGGATGGCCTCGCCTCGCCAGGCGTTCACGTCGCGAGCAGTGTCGTGCCAGACGTCTGGCTCGCCGCTGACCACGATTGGAGTGTGAGCAGTCATGCAGTGCCCTCTAGATCAAAGCAGTTACGACAGGGTTTCCGCGAGGGCGCGGTGGAAAAGCGACCCGGATGTGTATCGAGTTACAATCAGCCGCAGGTGGGGGGACTGGACAAAGCGTGTCGCCCGAGTCGACACTGCCACGCGGATCGGTTCTCCACCGGGGACGGGATAGACTGATCTTCACCAGAGCGGCGCCGGGGACGGTGCACAGGACGGAGCTCACCGGAGACGGGAGCGCGGTGAAAGCAGGCGCCAAGGCGCCACCTTTTAAGACTTTGAGATCGCCGTCACGAAGACAGCGCGCAGGAAAGACTGCGCCCGTCACGCCGGGATCACGGGGGAAGATCGATGTCACCTATCAAACAACACGCCGTTGGCGATGGTGCTGGAGCGCGCCAAAATTACCAAGCCCAAGTCGACTGGTGGGCGACAGGAAAACTGTGGCAGTGCAAGCGTGATCCACGGCGCTATTCGGCCCGGGAGGTCACAAAAGCGCAACGGATCATCGAGCGGTTCGGTGTCCGGATCCCGTTACTCATCGCGTCGGACGGTTGCGTCCTTGGGCACTTCGTCGTCGTGATCGCTGCGCGCAAGCTCGGCATCGAGCAGCTGCCAGTCCTCTATGCAGATGACCTGTCCCCTGCCGATCGCCACGCGATGTCACTCGCCCTCAACCGTCTTTATGAACTCGGCGAATTCGACCAGGCGATGCTCGGTGCACTCGTCATGGATCTCGAGGTGGAGCTACCTGGCCTCGAGTTCGACGAGCTCGGTTTCGAGGCGGCCGAGATCGACCGCGCCGTGGCTGCACACACGCGCGGCTCAAGCCGGGACGAACAAACGCTGCCGCCGATCCCAAGCATCGTGTCGAACCGGGGGGACGTCTGGCTGCTCGACGACCACCGCGTCGGCTGCGGAGATGCGGCCGATGCAGAGATCTACGCCCGTCTCCTGGAGGGTCGATCGGCCAACATGGTCTTCACCGATCCTCCCTATGGTTGCCCGGTCCAAGGCTTCGTTACAACGCGGGCGCACAGGGAGTTCGTCCAGGCCTCAGGCGATCTAGATCCCGAGCAACTTGAGCGCTTTTTCCGGACCTGGTGCGAGGTCATGGCAGTAAGCGCCGAACCTGGAGCCGTCATCGAGCTTTGTATCGACTGGAGGTCGGCGAGCCTCCTCATGTCGGTTGCGCAAGATGTATTCGGCCCGATGATCAACATGGCGGTGTGGGTCAAGGACCGCGCCGGCATGGGCAGTTTTCTTAGATCACAGCACGAGCTGGTGTTGATCTTCGCGGCACCGGGTCGGAAGTTCCGTAACAATGTCGAGCTCGGAAAGAACGGTCGTCACCGCAGCAACGTCTGGAGATACCCGAGCGCGCTTACGTTCGCGCGCACGGGTGTCGAAGGCGATCTCCTGGAAGACCATCCAACACCGAAGCCCAAGGAGCTGATCATGGACGCGATTCTCGACTGCACCAGTCGAGGCGACACCGTGCTCGACCCTTTCCTGGGATCTGGCTCGACCCTGGTCGCCGCGGAGATCACGTCACGCAAGTGCGTCGGGATCGACCTCGATCCGGGTTACGTCGACCTCGCCGTGCGCAGGTGGCAATCTTGGACTGGACGCGACGCGGTCCTCGAGAGTTCTGGCCGCACTTTCAACGACATCCTAGCCGACGATCGCTCGGGCGGCGAGCACGGGGGTCGCGATCGTGGCTGACGAGCGCGAGTACAAGGTCGGATACTGCAGGCCTCCACCTGAACACCGCTTCAAGAAGGGCCAGTCCGGCAATCCCAAGGGCCGGAAGAGAAAGCGCCTTTCCGATGCAGAGATTATCGCGAAAATCCGCGATGAGCGGATCCCAATGGTCCTCGACGGCCGGAGAGTCCTGGTTAGCCCTTTGGAGGCCGCTCTCCGCAAGACTCTCCACACGGTTCTTGCCAAGGGCAACGTACGCGACCTGGAGCGACTCCTTTGCATGTTCAACAAGCACGGCGCGCCGTCTCCAGAAGATACCTATGAACAGCACCAAAGAGAGGGTGACGCGGTTGTTCAGAAGTTGTTCGATTACCTCGAGAGAACCGTGCCTGACGATCCCGAACCGTAGCGGCTCCCGGGCGCCGGGGCCCGTATGAGGATCGCGGATGTGCCCGGCTCGCCAACTCAGCGTGAGAACCGGCGTTACGTGAACGCGGTTCGACTCCCTCACCTGGCCTAATCGTCGCGCGAACTGGACGCGGTTGCAAACCTGGAGGACTGGCGCGGGTCCATGTTCAGCAATCGGCGATTAGTTGCTAGCAGCAACGACTTCATATCCCTTGGACTCACTCGGCGACAGGCTTCGACAATTCATACTCGAGCTCGCGGATTTCCTTGCGACGTTTGAGCTCCTCGAGTTGAGCCTGCTGCTCCGCGGCCGAAGCCTTCTCGAGCGAAGCGTAGGTGGTGCGTGCTGTGTCGACTACGCCCGCAATCGCAGCTGCGCCCGGATCGGAGCCGTACTTGAGGCGGGTCGGCGCACCAGAGGCATCAAATTCAGCGGCCACTTCCTCGCTACCGAAGAGGCCGCCCCTGCCTATGGGAATCGTGAAAAGACCCGAGAGTTGCGGAAAGGACGCGCTTCCATTCGCACTCAGTGTTCGCGCAAGCGTACTCGACTCGTCTTTCGCGCAGACGGCGGTGACGCTTGGAGGACCGCTGCAGGGAAAGACTGAAATGGCCGCGGGCACCGCGCGACGATATACGAGACCGGGAACCGCCTTGGTCGGAAATGTCATGGAGGTTTGAAGCGCCGTAGCCATTGGCTTGTCGGCCTGCCAGGAAATGCCGAAACCCTGCTGTCCCACCTGGCGTACACGGTAGCTTTCGAAGGCGGCCTTCGCGGCCGGTGTCGAAAGGTCGAAGAACGACGCGATGTCTGGCCTCGGAATGTGAGCAAATCCGCCAAGCGTGCCCTTTGCTGGATCGATTGGCGGGCCGCTCGAGGTTACCGTAAGCAGGTCCGAAATCCGTTGGAACTCCGCGCGTCGCGCCGCTAGCTCCGTCGAAATGGCCGCGACAGGCGCGTCTGGCGTAGCAATTGCGCTTTCCAGTTCGAGGATATTTTCTCTCAGGCGCTCCTGCTCCTTCAGCGCCTCCTTGGCTTCTTGCGTGCAGTCGAACGGTAAACTGCTCGGGTGGGATTCCATCGCTCCGACAACGCCGCCGCTCGCGAGCGTAGCGCCCGCCTTTACGAGGGCAGAGATGACGACACCTCCCTGGCCCTCGTTCGTCGCGTTGAACGATTCGAGCGTTCCGTCGGCACGAAGTTTCAGCTCGGTGGTTCGCTTCGCAAGCATGCCCTTGCGGGCGTCGACACGGATAAGCGTGGGATCGGCCACGGTCTTGCTTGCTATCACCACCGTGGTCTCGAATTTCGGCTCGCGAGAACTTCCGGGACAGCGCACCAGGCGCTGCGCGACTTTCGCCCCAGCCCTTGTCTTGGGTAGGAAATAACCAAGCTCGTAAGTCTTCGACGCAGCTTCCGCTGGCGCGGCCAACAACCCGGCCAGTCCAAGGAAAAGAAGGCCGCTCCGGCCCGCTCTATAACTTGTCGACACCCGTAGGTGGGATCGGAAAGCAGGAAGATGACGCATTGGCACAAGCTCCCGCTGCACGGGGCGATTCGGCTCGTTTACTTTAAGTTGAACGCGTTCACAAAAACAGGCCTCTCCCGCCAAGGTCGGTTTTCAAAGAGAAGCAAAACGTTCGTCAACAGGCCGCGTTCTTGAAGTGAAGCAAACGGGTGCGCCGAGCCGCACCCGTCCCTGTTCACGGCACGCTGACCCGGTCTGATAAGGAAACGAAGTCCAACCACTTCAAGAGACTTCGCTTTCCTTTCCCCGCGCGAGCGCCCGTCTTGTTCTGAGAAACCGCCAGAGTCTCCTGAGTCCGAGCGCCGTGGCCAGCGTTCCGAGCATGGCGATGAGACCGATGACCAACTGGACCCAGGCCGTCGCCCTTTTCAAGCGATGCTCCGTAGAGTCCATAAAATCGTCAAATCGTTGACCCCACGTGACTCTCACGGCCAAGGGCAATTGCAGGGTTCGGAGCAACATGTCCTTATTCCCGTTCGGTGTCTCGATGATCACGTAGGCGCTCAACATCAGTCGATGACTAGGAGCGTTCAAGGCAGTGACTTGCCACTCCCACCGAGCCGCCGGCCCCACGTACAAGTCACGAGCCACAAGATCCTCGGGTTCGATTTTGAAACCATCACCCGTAAGTCGCGCGGCCATTCTCCGCCCAATCTTAAGCTGCACCTCTTTTTTCGGCTTCGAACCAAGCAGCTCAGAAACAGGCGCAATTTCGGGATCACTCGAAACCACAAAACTGACGGTTGCCGTTTCACCGCGCAGCATGCTTTCGGGATGATCAACGGCGCCGCTACCGCTTTCAAGACTAGCGCTGATTTCGCTCGCGCGGCTGCAGTCGGCCCGCGACACGCGTTCTCCACGGAGCACCTTACAGGAAACCACGTCGTGGGGATCGTTGCCCGTGAACACATTTGGACGAGGAATACTGGAGGAGGCGGGGGTTGACGCCGTAGGTACTGCCTCTTGGACAGACCGAAGAAGGTATAGGGAGCCAAGCAGTACAATTGCGATCGCAAGTGTCGCAATGAGAAGCCCATGCTTAACAAAGCGCCGCATTTCAGTTCCTCCGAAACCCTCGGCTTGGGAGCCGCGACAGCAGTGGGGATCGCGCGCGTCCTTCTTTAGCTTTGCCGACTTTCTAGTTGAAGAAACCACGACCAAATGACGCCCAAGACGGCTGTCACTGCCGCGGCAACGCTGTCGTGCTTCCGGAGACTCTCCGACCACGCGGAGTCCGGCATGATCAACGCCGCTGCGACCGAGACCAGCCAAACGACGAGAACGAAGCCCCAGGCCCAGACGCCGAACTTATAGGACATAACCTTCCCCTTTCGTGGATTCGCAGTGCGGAATCATTGTCGAGGCGGCTCGCTCTCTGCCGACGAGGGAGCGGCGAAAGCGTTGGGGGAGATCGGAGGACAATTGGCGCTAGCAACCCGCTGCCGCAGCCCCGCCACTCGGCAGATTGCAGGCGTTGGACCCGTGAGCCGTCCATCCCGACAGGCCGAGCACATGCGACTAAACGATGCCTCCAGTTGCAGCGAGTAGTCGAACGGTGTCGCTCCACCCCAGTTCGGCCCCGGGGTTGCCTCTTGCGGATTCATTAGCTGCCCGCCGGGGACATCACGCATCCACTTGGTGCGGAGCTCATCTCTGCGTGCCGGATCGGTTAGGCCCGCCATCGTGTACCGGCTCGCCGGGGTCGGAACGATGCTTAGGGTCGGTGACCGAGGCCACTGCGCGAGCGAGTGGCACGAGAGGCAAGACGAGCGCAGGTTGTCGGCGGGGCCGTTAAGCCGGCCCTGGAAACCTGGCCACGGCCTTTCTGGCCAAGGGTCCTCGCCTTTCCACACGATGCCGGCGAGTTCGGAATTCAGGCGAGTTGACGGCAGCTGGGCGAAGTCGCCAAGAGCAGGAGCCGTGGCTTGGGGGTCATTGCCCCACATCAGTCCGACGGGCGTGAGATCGCCATACAGACCACTCTGGTTATTCTGCCACACGAAGGTCCCAAACAGCCAGCCGAACGGCGCGCGTGGGTCACGCACCGCGATGTCCATCTGCAGCAGTTGCAATTGGCGTTTCGTCCGGGTGGAAGGAGGGTGCGAGCTAGATGACGAACCGGCCGCGTCGATATACGCCCGCACCTTCGGGGCACCCGCCAAGTAGGGGACTGCCGCGTCGGTGAAGAGTAGCTTGAATGAGACAGTCTTAGCTGGGAACGTCCAGCCCAGCTGCGGCCGCGATGGGTTGCACGGGTCAGCGAAGATGTCGTGAAGGGCCTTCGCTCCTTCCCTGTTGTAGAACCCAATCGCCCACACCTGCGGCCCCGTCGGGGACTGCGGCGAGAGGTCGCCGGCGTCGGGACCGCGTTCCTTCGTCAGGCCCAGCTGAGCCTCGCGGCCGTTCGGTCCGTAATCCATCCACGGCGCGATCCACCACTCGGCGCCGGGCGCCATGGTAACGGTATTGTCCTGTATCTTGAGGCCGGACGCCTGCACCTCTGACAGTACGGCGGCCATGTAGTTGAGCCAGTCGGTACGAAAATCGACCTGCTCCCAAGGATGCACGGTGGGCACGAGAGCGGTGGGAAGGTCGGTACGCCACTTTAGAGGGGGCACTCCTGCGCGGAAAGCCGAGCTGGCCTGCGCCGGGAAGCGGGCACAGGTGACGGTTTGAAGGGCCTCGGCCGGCTGGCCACTACCGACCGCCGCCAAACCAGCGAGCATTGTCGACGCGGCCAGAAGCATCATTACGCTCTTTGACATTTGTGTCTCCCCGCTCCCGTCTTTGTCAGTCACCCTCCATCGAGTAGCGGGCGGCGAGCAAATTGCCCGGCCCGATGGTGACAACGACGTTGGTGCAGCCGCCCGGCTTGCCGTCCTTGTCCCGCCCGATCTTCGCTGTCGCAGTAAGACATTGAATGTCGTTGACCGTGGTGAGGTATAGGTCGCCTCGACGGTCAAGTTCGTCCCGGATTTCCGGGTCCGGCAGCACGACACCGCCGTACTCGTGCGGCCCGGACGAGATCAGGTAAACGGATGCCCCCACCGTCTCCAGGAAAAGCAGCCTCGACGACGTGAGGCTGCCGTGATGCCCGACAACCAGGACGTCGGCGTGTACTGCCCCGGGGTCGTCCCGCAGCAGGCGACCCTCGATCGAGTTCGCACCCGGAAGCGCCCCCAGAGGCCTTCTTTGACCACCCTCGGCATCGCCCATCAGCAGGACGCGCCGCGAGCCGATGTCGAGCCTAATTACCAAGCTGTTGCCGTTCGGATCCGCATGCGGTGAGGAATCGGCATTGAGTACGACGAACTGGCTATTTGCGCTGAGTGACACGGCCCCGGACGTGATTGCCTGGGTGCGAGCGAGCACGACATCGCCCGTGCACGAGCCCGCCTGGAAACGGACGCGATGCGGCGCGTCGGCGACGGCGCCGTGGTAGATCAGCCCTGGTTCAGCCGATGCCTTCTTGAGGAAGCGGCAATAACCGACCGTCTGCTGCACCCGGCCGCTGTCCCAGACATTTCGAACGTCGAATTGGTCGAAGACATCCGGCAGCAGGACTTCGTGATCCTCGTGCGGATGGCTGAGCACCAGGTGATCGATCGTCCTGAGTTCGGGCCGGACGGCGTGGAGGTAGGCCAGCAGGCGATTATTCGGGCCTTTTGCCGCGTCATCCTGCGAGCCGCCGTCGTAGATCATGGTCCAGCCTGGCCCCTCGACGAAGAGCGCGAGGCCCGTGCCCACGTCGATCATGTGTAATTTCGTCGGGCTCCCGAGCGCGGTGATAGCGGGGCCACCGACCACGATGGTCCAGGCCTTGCTAACGTAACCGGTGCTGCCATCCGACATGCGGACCTGTCGCCACCGCGCGGTTTCGCGAATGACCTTCAGCGATTCCCCGCGCGTCAGTGCTCCGACCGCGGGCGAGGCCCTGCTCGGTGCGGACCGGATGACGACGTTGCGGCTTACGCGGTCGCTCGGGGCAACAAGAGCTTGCGCGGAGACAGTTCCGGTCCAGACCAGGGACAGGAACACGCAGAACGCTGCATGCATAGATACTCGGTGGCACCGTGCGCATGCCCCTCCCGCGATATTGCCGCAGTTAGCTAGATGGCCCTGCACACTCTCCCCCCGGTTGTACGAGCAGCCGGGCGTCAGCAGTTCGGCACGCTGATCAATAACGTATCCGTCAAACGGGCACGCATTTCAATGCCACCAAGTGAAACTGGTCTCGAATGCAGACACGATAGAGTCGCCGCAGGAAGTAATCTTCGCAATCAACTAAACAGTTTCACTGTAAGACTTATATTCAACGGTGCACGAGGAACCGGGTTAGAAAATGGCGAGGGATTGCTAAGTTACCCGAAGAGCGGGATAAATGTTTCCGCCGAATTGCGAGTAACCACGATCACCATGGGGCGGTGATCATCGGGGGTGTTTGGCCATGAGCACGCGATTGCTCAGCACCGGTCGTCGCGCACAAACGCCAATTGCGAGCTTTGGACCGTCGATCCGGAGGTCGCCGTCATGAGCTTCATTGAAGTCTGGCGAGGCGGGCCCGAGCTAATTCTTGCGGCGCGGCGGATACAGGTGGCGCCGTGAGAAGCTCCGTACATCTTCAAGTGTTTTCCCGGATTGCCCTCGTTGCGGCCGTGCTAACGAGCACGGCGTGCGTCTGGTCGCGTGCCTCCGCGGATGAAGACCTCGGACAGGGTTGGTCCCAGGCCGACCGCGACCTCTGGTACGAACAAAGCCAGGGGTCCCGGTTGCTGCCCTACACGTGGGCGAAGGCGCTAGAGACAGCCAACGGAACGGAAAAGTTCTTCGATCCTGCGAATATGGGCCGGTTCGGTTACTTGCCACCGGAGCCAACCTCACTCAGCAGACTGCCCGTCGGGTTTGCGATTGACCGCCAGAAGGGCGATGGCTTTACCTACTCGGACCTCCAGTGGTTCGAGGGCCAGCGGAACGACGAGGCGTGGCTCGGCATGAACTGCTCGGCCTGTCATACGGCCGAGCTTCAATTACCTGAGAAGACACGAGACGGCAGCGCGGCCTGGAAGCGTATCCGGGTTGATGGCGGACCTACTCTCGCTGACTTCCAGTCAATGATCGAAGCGCTCGATGCGGCACTCCACTCGACGAATGATGATGCGGCGAAGTTCGAGCGTTTCGCGGCGAGCGTTCTCCCACGCCGAGATGATCCTGCCCTTGCCCGGGCCGACCGCGACAGCCTGAGGAGGGCCCTCACAAAGCTAATCGCGTGGCAGGATCGCGTGGCTCTCGCGAACCATGGTGGCGCGGCGACGCGCCAAGAGCCCCAATTCGGCAACGGACGGCTCGATGCTTTCGGCCACATCTACAACAAGGTCGCGCTCTTCGTCGGGGCACAGAACCAGATCCTGAACCCGTCAACCGCGCCCACTAGCTACCCCTTCATCTGGAACACGTCGCAGTCCGACCGCGTCCAGTGGAACGGCATTGCCAGCAACCAGAGGCTGGGGCCGGAAGGACACTCGTTCGATTATGGCGCACTCGGCCGCAATTCAGGCGAAGTGACGGGGGTCTTCGGCGATGTCGCGTTGCGTTCGGGAGGCGGTGCTGGCGGCTATCGCTCCAGCGTGCAGGTCCAGCGGCTCAGCGAGCTCGAACGGCTGCTCGGCAGGCTTCGCCCGCCGCCCTGGCCGCTCAAGCCGATCGACACCGGAGCAGGCAGTTTGTGGGCCGCCGGGCAGAAGCTCTTCTCTCAAAGGTGCGCGAGCTGTCACGCGCCGCTAGCCGCTGACGATCTCAAGACACGCTTCGAGGCAAAGATGAGCCTGTTCCGACCGGGCATCGCAGGCAACACACCGCCTGGGACAGATATCTGGATGGCGTGCAACGCTTATACCTACCAGATCCGGACAGGTGTCCTTCAGGGGACCAAGCGCGACGTCATTTCGGGCGCGCCACTGGCTGAGGTCGAGCCCACGTCCCGCGTGCTGGAGACCGTCGTAAAGGGTGAACTTGCCGGACAGAAGCGGGAGCTCGTGGCGGCAGCCGTGAAGGCGATCTTTAACTCGGCTCCTGCCGCCAGACCCGTCCCGCCCACCGGTGCATTCGTGGAGCCCGGAAGGGATCGCGCACGACGGCGCCAGATTTGCATGACCGCGGATAGCCCCATCCTCGGGTACAAGGCACGGCCACTTACGGGGATCTGGGCCACGGCTCCGTACCTACACAACGGCTCAGTGCCGACCTTGTACGACCTGCTTCTGCCGGAGAAGCTACGTCCCAGCGAATTCTACGTGGGATCGCGTCGCTTCGACCCGGAAAAGGTTGGATACGTGACCGCCAAGGCGCCGGACAATCCCTTCAAGTTCGTCACCCATTCCACGCCGGACGAGGCCGTTCCCGGCAACGGCAACGAGGGCCACGATTACGACAACGCATCCCTGAAGGAGCCTGAGAGATGGGCGCTAATCGAGTATCTCAAGTCGCTTTGAAGCACGGATTACCGGCGGCCGTGGTGGGCGCGCTGCTGTTTGCGGCAGCCGGCAACGGTTCCGCGCAGAATCCACCGCAGAAGGCTTCGAAGGCTGATCTCACCGCCGCGGACCAGAACCCGATCGACACAGCGGCGCTAAACAAGATGCTGGCGGGTCTTCCACAAGTGACCTTCGACGACGAAGGGACTGAGCGACGGTACTACGTCTGGGAAGGCGACATGCTGCTGGGGCGTGACGAGGTCCAGGCGATGCTCTTCGCACACCGCTCACTGCAGGCGCCGGCACGGCAGGGTGAGCTACTCCTGCAAGTTCGGCCCGACGGTCGCCCGGGAGTTTGGGCACGGCCCAAGCGAACGCTGACGTACTCGATCGACTGCCGGACATTCGAATCGGCCGACAACTGCCGGATCGCCGAGCAGGCATTCACGAAGGCTGCCCGGGACTGGGAAAACGTCTGTCCAACGTGCGGCGTCCATTTCCGCAAGGCCCCGGCCACTGCCGGTTATCGACCGAAGGACGGCAGCGGACCTACGTTCGTGGTCCGTTACGATCCCGAGGGATACGACTACCTTGCAATTGCATTCTTTGCGAACGATCCCGCCTTCAAGCGCTATCTCGGGGTTGGACCCGACTTCTTTACCACGGACATCAGTCGGGACGGGATCCTGCGCCACGAGCTTGGTCACGTGCTCGGCTACAGGCACGAGCACAACCGTGCACCGGCCGGATGCTACTTCGAAGACAACCAGTGGCGAGCACTTACGCCCTACGATCCCAAGTCCGTCATGCACTACCTGTGCGGCGCAGGCGGGACCATGCAGATGGTGTTCACAGCCAGCGACCGCGCCGGTCACCGCACCGCGTACGGAGCGTGACCATGCGCGCTCGTCCATTCCTCTTCGCGACTGCCGTTTTCCTGTGCAGCCAAGCGATAGATGCTCAGCCGGCTTCGACAGTTCCGCCTTTAGGCCAGGAGCCAACCGAGCGGCCACTCTCGGACAGGAACACACCGGGTAATGTCATCGTCTCGTTCGAGGGCGGTGACGTCGCGACGGACATTGGAAAAGTCGTCCTCGGCCTTGTCGAGGACGCGGGCGTGATCCCCACCACGCGCCATGTCGTCGCCGAGAAGGAAGACCCTTGCCGTATCGTGCTCAAGCTCGGGTACCCGGCGTGCACTAGCGAGCTCATGAAAGCCTTGGACGTCCTCAACCCTAAGCTCCTGCCTTCACGCGGTCACCTCAGCATCGGCGATACGATGGTCGTACCTGACGTGTGGCTGCGGAAGTATAGAACCTTTCAAAAGTTCGCCAGGTCGGTCGCGGCAGAGCAGGCCAGGAGCGCCACGATCAAGAAAGGTTGGACCTCGCTCAAGATCGGATCCGCCGAGGTCGGTCCAAACACAGAACTGGTATCTTACGATGCTTACGAACTCGTCCTGTTCGCCGGGAACCCGGACATTCAGGCAAGGCTCGAGAAACGCCTGTATCCGCTGAAAACGCTCAACGTCCGGGTGAACTCGATCCCCTTCGAAGCATCACCGGCAACTGCCTTTTCCTACAGGGATCCGCTCCAATACCAGACCGAGTGCGGCACGCAGCCGCAGAGGCCTACCGCGGTTAATTATCGCCTAGACTATCTCGACAGCGACGCAGATGCGGCTGCCTTGGTCGCGCAGCGCCCTCCGGGAAGCAAGGCTACTCGCGTTTACGTGATCGATTTCGCGATCGATCCCACGCCCAATCTCGCTGGCGCGGTCGAGGGACAAGCAGTCCCTCTCCCCCCCGGCGGATGGCGCTGCAGATGGGTCAATCCGACCGAGCGCGACCACGCAACCCATCTGGCCAGCATTATCGCCAGCCGTGACAACGGTTACGGCTTCGTAGGCGTGTCCCCAACCTCAACGATCAAGCCGTTCGAGTTCGTCCGGGTCAATTCCAACACCACGACTGGCCTCGGGATCATCCCGGGGAAAGAAGCCGACCTGGCGTACCAAATGGTGGCAGATAACGCGTACTCTACCCCACATGTATACCTCGTGGCGACGCGGTTTTCCGACTTCCCCCCCAGCATGGTGAGTGAAGGACAACTGGATCTCTCGCGTCGGTTCGAACGGGACCTCGAGCACCGTATTTCGCAGGCCCAGCCGATGCTCGTGGTTTCTGCGGGACAATCAGAGGCACCGATCCCCCTGTCGCCCGGTGTTCCGATGTCCCCGCAAAACTTGGGCGACCAGCGCAACGTGCTCGTTGTCACCGCCTGCGAAAAATGCAGCCGGTCGTCGCCGCGCCTGTGGTCAAAGGCGAATTATTCCGCGCCGGACGGGCATTACGTCCACGTCGCGGCTCCCGGGGGCGTCCCGATGCTTGGCTGGGTTAGTGCGCAAGGTGTCGGGGCTTTCAACGGGACATCACAAGCGGCCGCCTTCGCCGCCGGTGTCGTCGCCGAGATGATGGGCCGCTGGCCCGATAGTTACGGCTCGGTGGAATATGCCAAGAAGCGGATCCAGACGACTTCCTGGCCAATTTACCAGGGTAACGGGACGAGCGACTACAAGCGCGTGGCGACCGGCATCATCGATCCAAACTTGGCGTTACTCGATCCGTCGAAGACCTGGATCAAGACCCCGACGGAATGGAAGCCAATCGTGCTACGTGCCTTTTCTAGTGACGTGGTCCGCTTCCGCAGAAGCAGCGGAGCGGCGCTGCCGATTTCTACCGAGAGTGTCGCGCGCATCGTGCGGATAACGGGAGACGGGGTCCCCCCGCAGTTCGTTTTGTACAAAGACATGTACGCCGACGACCACGACCCCGATAGGCTTGGCGAGATCAGTCGGGAGGGTCCGCTCACCCTAGCCCAGCCCATCAGCCTACAGGCCTGCGATGGACAGTCGTTTGTCCTCTCCGATCTCGTCGATGTCATCATCGCTAACCTGCCTGCGGCCGACCCGCCATGCGGATGACGGCACTTAGCCTGGCGCTCGCGGTCCCCGCAGCGCTTTTCGCGGTTCTGCCGGGCGAACACGGCGTCTCGCGCGCTGCTGGCGTCTGCCGTGGTGGTGAGGCTCTCACGACCTCCTTCGGGGAGTGGTTCGATCCCAACGCCCAACTCAGTGGCTCCAGTGAACCAAGTCGCACCGCGAGCAAGATCGTGCCAGACCTGCTTAACCCTGCGATCGCCGTTCGACTCCAGCTGGAGGCGACAAGCCCGGCCGGCCAGCGATGGACGCTGGTGCTCCGCGACCCGCGGCTTCGGGTCCTTTCGATCTTGAGCGAACAGGATTTCCGCCTCGCTAACGGTGGGACAGCAATACAATGGACCGGCCGCCTCGAGGCGTCACAGGTTTCAGCGGAGCTGGTCGGCGGCGGCCCAGGCGTCACCATCCGCTTTGCTGGGGGGATGGCGCTGCCGAAGGACAGCCACGGCACCAACGTCTTCTCGAGCCAAGTCGCAGGCTCACCCAGCTGGACGAACCCGTTCGACAACTCCGCGGCCGTTTATCGTCGTGCCACGGAAGCGGTCGGCATGATGGTGACGGGTCTGAAGTTCCCTAATGCGCAAGGAGTCATTCAAAAGGAGACCTGGTGCTGCTCGGGCGCGATGCTAACGTCCGACATCTTCATCACGAACTGGCACTGCGGCGGCCCGACGACGCTGCCCGAGTCACTCTATTGGAATGACCAAGTCCAGAAAAACAGCATCATCGACCTCGGCTGGCAAGAAGGCTCGGCGCCTCGCAGGCAGTACGCTGTGACCCAGGTTCTCCAGGCGGACCAGCGACTAGATTACGCGCTCCTCCGGGTACGTCCGACGGTTGGGCCAGGCGCTGCAACCGGGCGCGCGATACCCGTTCGAATCAACCGCCAGCTGCCGGCAGACAACCAGGTCTTCGTCGTCCACCACGCGGAATGCCGGGCCAAGCTCCTTAGCTCGAACTGCATGATCGAGTCCCGTTCGTACCGTGCGTGGACCGACCCGCTCACGCGGACGACCGGCCCTGACATCACTCACCGGTGCGATACCGAGCCTGGCGCATCCGGAGCGCCGGTCTTCGACATGCAGGGGAACATGATCGCGCTCCATCACCTCGGCTTCCAAAAGGCCGACGCCGCGAACCAGTGCACGTCCGACAAGCTGAACAAGGCCGTCGGCTTGGATAGCATTCTCGAAGACGTGAAGCAGAAGAAACCAGCTTTGTACGCGGAACTGGCCGGATAGCGTCCGGCCGAAGCGGCCATCCAGGTGCGCACGTGTCGCGGACCGTTGAGCGGCGCGAGAGGGGGAAACGACAGTGGCCCACCAAGGCAATTCATTCTCACGGGGTTCACAGCTATTCGATCGCCGTTCCGCGATTGCAGCAGGATGCTCAGTCCTGGTCGCCGCTTCGTTCGGCGGCAGCGCCAGGGCACAGGCCGCGCCGACCAGGATGAAGCTGGAAAGCTTCTCGCAGGACGCTCGAATGGTCTCGGCCCTGAAGCGCGGTGTCGCCGCGATGAAGGCGAAGCCGCCATCTGATCCCGAAAGCTGGTTCTTCCAGGCAGCCATTCACGCCGTGCGCGAGGACGCCATGGATGCCGCCGAGCAGCGCGATCCGAACGTGGCACAGGCACGCCAGTTCTGGAACAAGTGCCCGCATCACGGGGAGAACTCCGCGAATTTCCTCCTTTGGCACCGCGCGTATCTTTATTATTTCGAGCGCATCCTGCGGAAGGCATCCGGCGAGGCCGATTTCGCCCTGCCTTACTGGAACTACGCGGACGCTTCGCAACGCCGGTTTCCCGCTCTCTTTGGTGATGAGGACGCGGATGCCGATGGGAATCCGCAGAACCCGCTCTACGACCTGCGTCGCGAGATCGCCTTCATGTCCGGCCTCTACGAGCTTGCTCCCGAGGTCGCCGACGGCGCGCGGGCGCTCGCAGAGAAGCGGTTCTTCGGCGCCATTGAACGGGCGGGATTCGCCGGCGGCGTGGCAGACAGCGACCCCCGCACGCGGGGTCTCGCCGAGCAGGCCCCGCACGACTTGATCCACTTCGCTATAGGCGGTGCAATCGGCTTTGGTGATCCAGAAATGGAAGAGGCGCAGGGCAGCACGAGCGGCCTGATGGCGTCCGTTCCAACCGCCGCCTTCGACCCCATCTTCTGGGTGCATCACACGAATATCGATCGCATGTGGACGGCGTGGGAGTGCCTGCCAGACCGTACGTGGGGCACGCTGCCGCCGGCTCCGTGGTTCGAGGAGAAGCCATGGATTTTCTTCGATGCCGACGGATCACAGAAGAAAGAAAAGAGACGCTTCTACCTCGATCGAGCGAACCTCGATCTCCGGTATGATTCGGACGACCCGGCATGCCACCGGCTGAGCTTGCAGGCGATCGGCGCCGGGCTCGCCGCGCCGAGCAGGCAGTTCGAAGTGCAATCCATGGAAGCCGGCACGGGCAGCGTCGGACGGGCGCTTTCAGACACGGTCCCGCTTCACGTCGAGCTGCCGGTCGCCGCGCCTACTGCCAGCCAGTTCTTCTCGACGCGGGCACAGCGCAAGGGGCACCGCGTGATCCTCGAGCTTCGTGGACTGAAGCTCACCGGCGTCACGGCGGTAGGATACGACGTGTATGTCAATCTACCCGCAGGGGCGACGCCGAGCCGCGACCTGCCGAACTATGTCGGGACCATCCCCCTGTTCGGGCTGGCACACGATGCCCCCGCGGGCCACGCGCACGAGCAGGCTGCGGGCGTGTCGCATCGCATCGACATCACCGCGGCCGTCGCGGACGCGAGCCGGGTGGACGTGCGCGTGATCCCGTTCGATCTACTGCGACCGATAGGAAATGTGCCGCGCCTAAAACGGCCGGGCAAGTTGACGATCGGGGAGATCGCCGTGGTCGTCGATCAGCGGAAACGGTGATCAAGGCCCAGTTCGAAGGGGAAGCATTCGTGGGTTCCGTAATTCCTCCGGTCGTCCATGACTACACCGGTCAAACGGGTCGTGCAGGAGATGGGACTGAAGAGGATGCGGCGAGTCCGCGCCGCTGGACTCGTCGGGGCTCAATCGGCGCCCTAGCGGCCCTCGCCGGCGCAATGCTGGCGGCCTGCAAGACCCGGCCCGCCGGCATGGCGTTCGTGGCCCCTCGACGTCGCATGGTCGACGCACATTGCCACGTCTTCAACGTGACCGACCTCCCAGCGGCAACCTTCATCCAGCAGTGCATGCTCGGCGTCGAGCCAGGCTCCTCCTTGCCGAAAAAAATCCTTTTGAAATCGCTCCAGAGGATCGAGGCTCTCGTCTCGCGCGGCGTCATCAGCGCCAAGGGAGAAGCAGAGGGCGCGGGTGCATTCGTCCAGGATTCCCCGTCTCTCGGTCGCCAGAATGAGAGCGAACTGCGCAAGGAGCAACTGCAGGCGGAACAGGCGCTTCGCGAGCTTGGCGCAAGCGGCGCGCTTGCCACGTGCCCGACGGGCCCGGCTCCACAGCCCAGCATCGGCAGCATCGTCGAATGGCTGAGGAGCTTCCGGTCACGCCGCGCTACCTTGGCCCGCACACTCGCGAAGGCGCACGCCGCGGGGGGCTACGACGCGGCGTTGCTGTGCCCGGCGTTGGTCGATTATTCGAACTGGCTCGGACAATCGCTTCGCTCGTCGCTGGTCGACCAGGCGAACGCCATGGGGCAAGTCGCGAGCGACCCGTCGCTACCTCCCGTGCACGGCTACGTCGCCTTCGATCCCCTGCGCCGTGCACTTTACCGGAACCGATTGCCGGTCATTGACGGTTCCTGGGACCCGCTGAACTTAGCCAAAGACGCGCTAACCCGCCAGGGATTTGTTGGAATCAAGCTCTATCCGCCGATGGGCTTCCGGGCTTCCGGGAACGGCACCTCGGGGGAGGACTTCCCGGAACACGTCCGCACCGTGTTCGGCAGCGCGCAAAAAGCGGGGGCCGAGATCGACCGTTCGCTGGACGAATTGTGGTCGCTCTGCCTCGAGCTCGATGCACCCGTCCTAGCGCACGCGGCCGCGTCAAACGGGAGCCGGCGCGGCTACGGCCGGCGCGCCGACCCCGACTACTGGTTCCCAGTGATCCGCAGGCACCCTGCGCTGCGCGTCCTGCTCGGCCATTTCGGCCGCTTCCGCGACCGAAGTAGCGGCGAGGGCCCGGCCGCCTGTCCGAACGACGAGATGCCGTTCGAGAAAACATGGGAAGCGGCATTCGGGCGCTTCGTCCAAGCCAACCCGGATGCCCTGCTGTTCGCCGACCTCAGCTATCTCTCGGACTTGTTCCATGAAGACTATCGGCGGAGAGCCGTCCAGGGACTGAAGAAGTACTTGGCGTATGACCCTGAGGCGCGTCACCTCGTGTTCGGCAGTGACTGGGTCATGCTCGGGATCGAACGCGCGTATCCGGAGCCACCTAGCTACCCTGGGCGTGTCGCGGCGCTCCTAGCGGACGCAGGGCTAACGTCCGGACAAATCGACGGCGTGTTCTACGGCAATGCCGTCCGCTTCCTCGGGATCTCCGATGGAACTGCCACCCGGAAACGGTTGCTGGCGTTCTACGCGATGCGGGGGATGCCTCCGAAAAACATCCCCGCGTGACCCGGCTCCTGCGACCGTACTGTCGATACGCCGTGCTCTTATGACCCTATCTCGGCTCGCGGGAAGGGATGCTAGGCGCATGACAATCGACGTTACGTCAAGCGGGGTTCGAACCCCCTCGTCAGAGCCCGAGTAGCTTGCCTTTAGCGGCGGCGAATTCCCCGTCCGTCAGCGCACCGGATGCGTGGAGTGCTGCCAGCCTCTCGAGTTTCTCGATTGGATCGTCGTCGCTTGGGCCTCCTCCCCGAGTTGGGGCAGGTGACCTGGCGTTCTCACGCTCACGCAGCAGCTTGTTGGCCAAGTCGCCGATGACAGCGACCGTTGCCTTCTGGCAGTTGTCGATGACGGCCATTCGGCTGCCGAGATCGATCATGACCTTGCCGAGCACCCAGCCCTGGGAGCTCGACACCGCCTGGACCCGGTCCAACCGGATGCTTTGCACGTCGACGGATCGCGTCAGCAGCGCACAATCCAAGAACAGGAAACGCTCGTTGGTAAGTGCGATCAGCCACGTGTTGGAACCCCAGTCCGACGAATTGGAAGTCTCGCTGTGCTTCACGATGCCCGAAGTCAGGGCAAAGACAATCTCGCCGGGTTCAAGGTGTTCCCTTAGGACACCGAGCTCCTTCTTCGTGCCGAATGCGTCGAGCGCAACGCCGTTTAACGCGCAAATGCCAGCCCAATCAGCAGCCTCCGTGAGCTGCCTGTACTTCTCTTCGTTGTCCAAAGAACGTGCCCCCTCTACGCAACACCAGGGCCAGTTTCATCTGATAGTGAGGCAATAAATGCAAACCCAAGGGTAGGAGCTATGGCGTGATGTCCCGCGCATGGATCGCTGAATTGCTGCGTATGCGCTAATCAGGATGGAACCGGTTCACGTAGTGACCAACGCCGGCCGAGAAATCTTGCTCTGCAAACCGCAGCATCGCGCGATATCCCGGATCCTCGTCTGGAGACGGAAAGAGGTACCCGAAGTCGCACGTCGTCTCGTAGCTGGCAGGCTTCAAACGAAGCACACAGACCGCCGTTTCAGCGAGGCGGTTTCGATGCTCCGAGTGCCCACCGAGGAAAAAGCGCGCGCTTTGCCGCTCCGGTCGAAGCGCGCGTAGGCCAAACGCCTCGAGTTCCCGGCAGTCCTGAAGAGAGCATTGCAGGGACCACGAGACGTTCTGAAACACAAACACTGTGGGCCACTCACGCCTCCTCTTCGGCCACCCCGATGCTTCCAGTACATTGTACTGCGCGATGCCGCCTGCACTGCTGTACTTCTGAGTCGCGAACCATGTCGCGACGTCCAGACTCGTCGTCACGTCTAGGCCGTGCGATGGCAGACCATAGTGCTGGGCGAATGCCATCATTGCATAATCGATCGCCAGTTCCGGGTCCGTTACGGAGGCGCGCCAGGCATCCTTCCAATCTTCACCATCCATGATTTCCGGAATGACATGGTGCTCAAGAAAGAAACGCAACGAAAAGTGAGCGGGGTCGTACTCGTGCCGATGGCGTGATGCCGACGTTGGCAATGATGGCTCGATCGCACACGAATTGCCGAACAGAAGACGTTTGACCCGGCGGGGCCGGTCCAGAGTGTAAAAGCCGGTTTGGCCACGAAAGAAAATTCCGTTTTCCTCGTCGTGAATTGGGATCTGCGCGACGATTTCTCGAGCTTCTTCAATCGATCCCACTTCGTAGACTGGGACTGAAAACTGACGACAGCGAATTAGGTCGTCGCGCTGGCGCCGGGGGTAAAAACCTTCGAAGTGGTCCCTGAGAACGTTTCGCGCTCCATACAGCGCGTCATCCCCAATCGCCCGGCCGAGAAAAGTGCCTCGATAGTGTCGATCGATGAGGAATCCGGGATGCTTGGGATCGATGCCAGTACGCTTAAGTGCGGCAACGTGCGGCGGATTGGCAGCGCTGAACTCGTTGACCGGAATGCTTCCGAAGACTGTCGGGTCTCCCTGGGTCGAAATCAGCGGCTGAGCTACCGCAATGGGCACGGCCACTAAGCCGCCATTATCTAGGTCTCTCGACTCGGCGCGGGTGTAGCCCATCGCCGCCGCGCAACTTAGCGCATACTCCGGATTGCGCAGCTGCGGCGCGACAGCATAGCTAGCGAAGTACTGGACGTTCATCGCCCCGCCGAGCCAAGCGCCCAACGAAGCGAATGCGTAATGCAAATCGGTAGGTAGAATGCGCGTGGTTTCATCAAACAGGCCGACATTCTCTCTCGCCAAACCCGCCTCTTCATACTGTTTAAGGCGGCGGTTCAGGATCTCCTGAATTCGGACCTGATGTAGGTCGACGAGCGACTTTAACTGGCGCAGCAGCGATGAGTAGGCGATCGGCCAAATCGTCTCCTCAGTCCAAGTTAGCTCATCGTTCGATTCGGAGATCGCAAAGTACGGAACGTCGTTGCAATTGCGAATTACCGGCCGAGATGCTGCAATCTGCGCTCCCATGGTAGGCGTGTCGAGAATCGCTGCAATTACCCATTCCGGCGGATCGATCCGGCGCAACAAGCCTCGCCAGGAGCCAACCAGCCCGTCGCGACGGTCTCCCGATCCAATCAACGGGATCGAACAATGACTTTCCGCCCGAAGCCCGTGATCGCGGATTGCCTCTGCCACGCGATCCACGTCCACCGCCAAGTAGGGCAGATTGACGCTCTCGAAGACCGTCCGGAAAGTCTCCTGAACGTCCGAGTGTTGCGCGACTTGTGCGGGCACGACCAACCTCTCCTCGAAGCGGCCGCAGATCCTCCGATACGCTATCCCGCTACCAATATTCGCGCGATCAGTACCTGACCCACGAGGCGCCACTTTACAGGGCGCCAGCGGCAGTGATCACTTAGCCACATGGCGTACATCATGGGGGAAGTCGACAAGTCATCAGCTGAATTTGGACCTGCGGGACCCAGGCGCGCAGGAGAGCGTCATTTTGGGCTGACTTCTAGGCAACCGTGCGTTTGCTCGCCTCAGCCTGCGCGCGCCTTATCTCTCCGAACGAGCGACTTGGCGAATGCATTCACCGCGTGAGAGAACTCACACTCCAACATGCAATCGATGATTTGCTGGAAGCTCGCGGGATCTATGTTTATCCGCACGTCTGTCGTCCCGCCCCCTTTCGAATCAAGCTTGAAACGCAGCTTGACATCGCCACTCTGAACCGCGGCGTCGACTTTGATGCCAGATTCGTACCAATAGTTCGCAGTCACTCCCCCGCGGTCCGCTGTTATCGGCATGACGTCCCCCGCTTTGCGCTTTCATAGAAAACACCCCGTAGATTCACGGTCAACTTCAGGACCGCCTGAAATGCGCGAGCGCGGATCGCTCGCTTCAAAGGCGGTCAACATCGAGGCCGGCAGCTTTAAGTCGCGGCGCAATTTTCCGCATCTTGGCGAACTCGGTACCGAACGACGGCCCGATGCCGAGCGCCTCGCAGAACTCCCTCCCGGTCACCCCTTCGAGTTCTTCGGCGTACTTGATGGCCTGGACGTGAAGTTCCGCGACGTAACCGTTCCTCGGCGACTTCTCTATCGCGCGCCGAATGCGAGTCAGGATGTCACTAGTCCGCACGCTGAATCTCCCCGCGCGATGTTCGTTGCAATTAGCTTTTAGCTAAAATCTAATTCGCTTGCAACAATCGGCTGCAGGTTGCCAATCGGACCTTGCGTGCAAATGCTGATTGAGCTTCACTTGCCACCCTGACTTTATCGTCAGCGTTCTCCAGCGACGGTGTGAAGGCAAGTAGCGTATGGCCGAACTGGACCAAGCGACGTGGAACATCACGATACAGAAGCGCGACCTGGTGGCCGCGATCGGTACGGCCAGGCGCCGAGCGACGCTGCGGCGCAAGGGCATCCAGTTCGAACGGGAAGTGATCTTCGCGGCCTCGAGCGACGGGCTGTCGGTCAGGTCAAGCGATGCAGCGATGGACATACCCGGGTCAGGGACCTGGACATCCCCGATCGCGGCGAACGGAGCGACACTTAGGAGGCTCGTCGCGGCGCTCGACGGACCAGAAATCCAGCTCAGCTACTGCGACGGGGAGCTGGCGCTGAACACGACGAGGATTAGCGCCCGTGAGGTGTAGCGGACGGCGAGGATCCAAGCGTCAATGACAGCCCAGGTCCGCGATCGGCTGTCCTACGACGGGCGGATTTTCCCGCTCTGCAGTCTCCCGCTCCAGCCCTGGCTCCAGGAGACGGGCAACGCAGGCATCTTCCGGTGGCCGCACACCGCGAACCGGCGGGGGTACGTCGCGAGCTGGGAAATCGCGGATGACCGCCTCTACCTGAAAAAGCTCGAGGCGACCCTGCATGACGGCTCCGCCGCGTCACTGGCGACGCTTTTCCCTGGCACGACCGGCAAGGTTTTCGCCGAGTGGTACTCGGGCACTCTCCGAGTGACTGACGGCGAACTGCTCGAGTACATCCATGTAGGCTTCGGGAGCCGGTACGAACGGGACATTTTCCTCGAGATCCGCGACGGCGTCCTCGTCGGGACATCGGTCCAGGAAAACCAGCTGCCGGGCCCGAGACCAGTTATCGAGGTAGCCAAGACCCGGAACAATCGGCGCGGGCTACTCTCGCGGCTGGTGGGTCGTTTCTGTCGAGCGAGCTTGGTGGGGGATTTGTGACAGCACGAGCGGACTTGGCGCTGGTCCTGGAGGCCGCCCGCTTCGCGGCCGAGAAGCACCGCATGCAGCGCAGGAAGGATGCCGATGCATCCCCCTACATCAACCACCCGCTCGCGCTCGCGAACATCCTCGTCTCCGAGGGAGATGTCGACGATCCCGAGGTGCTCGTTGCCGCGTTGCTCCACGACACCGTGGAGGACACCGACACGACGGTGGAAGAACTCGAGCGCGCGTTCGGCAGCCGGGTCGCCGGGATCGTGGCGGAGGTCACCGACGACAAGTCGCTAGCGAAGGAAGAGCGGAAGCGTCTCCAGGTCGCCAGGGCCGCGCACAAGTCGAACGCGGCGAAGCTGGTGAAGCTGGCGGACAAGATCAGCAATCTGCGCGACATCGCCACCTCGCCTCCCGCCGACTGGCCGCTGCAGCGCAGGGAGGACTATTTCCACTGGGCCAAGCAGGTGGTTGATGCCCTTCGCGGCGCCAATCCACGGCTCGAGGCTGCCTTTGACCGCGCTTACTCGGACGGGCTTGCCTCGATGCGCGGTGCCGCGTGACGACCATGCTGCTACTCTTGCTCGCCGCCGCGGCGCCCCATGCGCAGCAATGGGCCGGGGACAGGCCGCGGTTTTCCTGCCGCGTTGCCAACGTGCATGACGGGGATACCTTTCGCTGCACCGACGGTACGAGGATCCGGCTCGCCGCGATCGATGCGCCCGAGATGCCCGGCGCCTGCCAACCCCGCCGTGCATGCGCGCCCGGTGACCCCTTGCGATCAAAGGCGGCCCTGGAGCGGCTGATCAGTGGACGAACGGTGGAGTGCCAACCGACCGGTACGACCTACAACCGCATCGCGGCCTGGTGTTCGGTCGGTGCAACGGACCTGAGCTGCGCCATGCTTCGAGGCGGACAGGCCATACGCTTGCCCCGGTTCGATCCGAGCGGTCGGCTGGCCCACTGCTGATTGAGTGCAGCCCGACCCTACGTTTCCTCGAGGTGCGTCAGGACCTGGCCCGACAGGACGGGGTCTAGCCTGTCCGCCTCCGCCGACGCCCATTCTTCCCACGCCGCGAGGCTCGCTTGATGGATGCCGACGGAGCCGGCGACTACCGCGTCGCGCACGCGCGCAACTAGCGCGCGCAGTTCCTCGGCTTGGCGGAGGAGCTCGGCGCTCTCTCGCAGTCGCCCTAGCCGCTCGCGATTACGGGCCTCGACCTGCTCCCGCCGGCGCTGCTCCTCCCACTGCCGCGACTGCTCCGCCCACTCCTCGGCCTGCCTCAAGCCGCGTCGGAAGTTAGCCTCGCCGGCAACGACGATGCTCGCCACGATCGGCGCGATCATGGACTCGAGGTCCTTGCCCTTGTTGTCCTCCCACCGAGCGACGGCTTTCCCGTCCAGGTTGGCGTTGATCACGAGTGTGAGCGGCGTGGACGCTGGCAGGTCCGGTGCAGGCCGGTCGCGTCCAAACTCGCGCACTGTCCGATGCTTCACTGCGATACCGATGCTGAGCCCGACACGCGTGTCGCCTATGGTCGCCGACGCATGGATCTCGCCGTCGCGCTCGTGCGCGCCGGCAGCATGTCCCCTCCGCCCGAGCGCCATGAAAATCGCGTTCAGGATCCTCAAGCGCCGCTTGTCGACCGCTGACTCGAACTTCGGCGCATCCCACGACCAGCCGCTCGCAGCGAACTTCTCGCGTCGGCGCTCCTCCTGCTTGAAGAGTTGCGTCAGGCCGTGGTGGACTCGCTCGAGCTTTCTCGGGACAGCCACGCGGCCAATCGCCTCAAGCTCCTGTTCGTACAAGGCGTCGAGGTCTCCCGGTACGGCGGCCGAGGCAAACGGTCCCGAAGACGGGAGCGGCTCGACCGAGTGCACGACCTCCGCAAACCGTGCATCGAGACGTACGCGCCCTGCCTCGCCGGGACGCCGCGACGCCACCTTGGGGCACTTCGGCACAGGCTTTCCGGCGTGGAGCTTGTTCCAGTAGCCCTGCGGCGGGGTGATGATGCCGTGCGACTTCAAGAGCTTCTTCAGGCCCACGTCTGACACGCCGACCTTTGCCGCTAGGTCACGCATCGGCGCCGACCATGCGAAGTCCTGCAAGTCCTGGGGCAAGGCGACTAGGTCCTGGCGGCCGTGGTAGTAACTCATGCTCCTCCTTCCCTCGGTTGCGGCGACGACGGCTACGCGCTTCCGAAACCTCGCTCAGTCGCCCTATACGGCGTCATGGTGAAAGGTGGAGCGGGCATGCCGGCGGGGCACGAGGGACCGGACGTCGTCGAGCTAGATACGCCCGACGCGCTGCTCGTCGTGAGCATCAACCAGAGCTATCCGCGTCTCGGCGCGTACGATGCCGCGCGCTACGCCTGGCGAGTCTCGCCGTCGCGCGCGTCGCAGGTGCAGTACGTGCTCGCGACCAAGGACCGGACCGTGGTCGCTGTCTTCGAGCCGACCGAGTGGCGTCCCGCGACGCGGGCGAACTTCCCCGGGTACGAGCGCGAGTTGCGAGGACGGCTGGGGTTCGTCGGGCACCCGGCGGGCGGAGACGCCGCGGCCCGCTACCTGGGGAAGCAATTACCGCCTGGCTTCCGGTTTTCCGGCAACGGCTACCGGTACGCGGGATCACTCGGCGACTAGCCGCAGGAGTCCTCCTCTCTCACCGTTTCCCAGGCGCTTCCTGCTCGGCCGTGCGGCGGAAGAAGGCGCAGTAGCGGTTCACGGGACACTCCTGGCACAGTGGCCTGCGCGCCTTGCACACGAGCGCCGCGAAATCCAGGACCGCCCAGTTGGTCTCGCTAGGTCGCGGCCCCCTCACGAACCACTTGGCCGCTGCCTGTAGCCAGGGATCGTACCTGATGTCCGCGAGCCGCCGCGGTCGAACGACCCGCTCGAGCACGCGGGCCATGTTAACATCGAGCAGCGGCGCCGCCTTCCCGTGCTGGAACATGAGCACCGCGTTCGAGACGTACTGCCCGACCGCGGGGATCCCCGCGTGCTCGGCCGGGTTCGACGGGAACTTTCCACCCGTGCCCGCGGCGTACCTTGCTATGCCGAGCAGGGAAGCCGCCCGCCTGCGCCACAGCCCGAGTGGCCTTAGGAACTCCTCGAGGTCTTCCGGCGTGGCGTCGGCGAGCTCGTGCCAGCCGGGGAACCGGTGTACGAAAGCCGGGTAAAACCGCGAGACGGCCGCCGCGGTGGTACGCTGCAACAAGACCTCGACGACGATCCTCTCGTAGGTGCCGGCCTCGTCCGCGCGCCACGGGTAGTCTCGGCCGCTCGTCGCCCACCACCGCGCGAGGTCTCCCGCGAGGCGGGTGAGCTTGGCTTTCTCTGATCGCGTCGGCGCGTCCACGTCCCTGGGCGCGCGGCGCTTCTTGCCGGACGTGGCCGCCCCGGGAGACGAAACGCTGTCCGCGAGGCTCACGCGGCGAGTTCGAAGTCCAGCGGCGACTTGAACAAGAGTGGCAGGTCCGATTGCTTGATCTTGAACAGGTAGCCCTGGTCCTTCGCCGCGCCGGTCTTCGTCTCCTTGATCGTGTAGTCCAGGGTGATCACGCCGGCCTCGAGCAGCATCGGCAACCTCGCCTCGCTGACCCCCGACGTGTACCGCGCCGTGACGTAGTGGAACTGCTCGGTCGCACCAGTTCCACGGGTATCCGCCTTCACCCAGAAGGTTTGCCCGTGCTTTTCCGCGAGGCGAGAGAAAAGCTTTTCGAACTTCCAAGTCGCGTCCCGGACGACCTGGGTCCCGTCCGTCCACGACTGGTGCAAGAAGTCGCTGCCTTGCACCTCGAGCACGAGCCCGTAGCTGTTACACGTAGAGGCGCACATCTCGTGGAAGAGCTGGTTGCGTCCCTTCTTCTCGTTAAAGCGGCCTCGCTCCCTCAGGATGGCGGTCGACCCCTTCAGCCGGCTGATGCTCCAGTCCGGGACCTGTGAAAGGATCGTTGTCCGGCCCTTCTCGTGCGATCCCTTGCGACCGGCCTTGATCTCGATGCCCTTGTAATCAGGTGCCTTGCTGCTGTTGCACTTGATGCCGAGCAGGCTCTCAAGCGTGTAGCCAACGCCTGTGTCGCCTGGCCTCATGGTGGGCACGAAACCGCGCGCAGCCACCGACTTGAGCATCGCCAACAACTCCAGTGCCTCTCGCGATAGTGGGCCTGCTGGCGCTGCACCCGCTGCACGGACATTCTTTATTGCCGCAAAGAAAGGCGACGGGGCCGCCCGGTTGGTCGACGAAGTGGAATCAAGAAGGAGCGCGGTTGCCTCGGCCGCGCTCAGCCTGGCCACCGCTTCCGGCGTGGGCCGCTCCGCGCTCCACGCGCGCCAGAACGGCGAGGCGCGGTCATCGAGTAGCAAGGGAAACTCGCTTTGCGACGTGTTGACGACGAGGAGCTTTTTGCCGGCAGCGCAGATGGCCAACAGGTCACCGGGGCCAGCAAACTTCGCCAGCGAAGCGAACCAGACGCGCGGGTCGCCCTGCTTCGTGTTGGGCCGGTACAACGACGTGCTCGTCTCGATCACCTCACCCCGCGAGAACAGGACGGTGCCGACCAGCACCTTCCCGTCCGGCCCCTGTTGCTGCCCCGAGTAGTCGTGGATCCCTTGCTCGCGAAGCCAGGCGCGGACCCCGTCCGTCGCGTCCATGATGGACTTCTCAAGCCCGGTCGCGGTGGGAACGAGGAAGGCGCAGTCGATCCCGTGCCCGGCGAACACGCGCAGGGTCGCGGCGACGTCGCGGTTGGACAGGCTCAGCACGGAACCGTCCACGCAACGGCGGTCTCGGTGAGGGAAGCGGTGCACAACTGGCTCATTCCGCCCTGCTAGCGGGCGGACGAGCGAAGTGTCTACGGTGCCATCACTTGCCGGCCGATGATGCCTCGAGGATGCGCCTGAAGTGTTCCCCGACGCGCTCCGCCAGGCGAACCGGCACCGCGTTCCCGATCTGCGTGTATTTCGGGACCTCCCGGTCGAAGTTCCCTTCGCGGGGATTGCCTGCTCGGCGCAAGCCGCCGGTCGTCCGCTTTCCCTCGAAGCGATACCAGTCCGGGAACGTCTGCAACCGCGCCCACTCGCGCACCGTGAGCGAGCGCGGCTGGGCGTAATGCACGTAGTCGTCGGGAAGCGACGTCGCGGTGATGCTCGGGGCCTTCTTGCCCCACCTCTTGGGCAGCACGCGTTGTGCGAATTTCTTCGTGCGCGCGTGCTCGGGGATCTCGCCCTCGTTGTCGATCATGTGCCGGAATTTCTTGACGATGTTCGGGGCGTGCTTGGAGTACTCGTGGTCGGTGACCTCGCCCGAGCGCCGGTGCTCGTGTTTCGGCGCCGGGACCCTCATGGCCTCTTGCTCCGGCGTAGTTGCAGGACGCGGGTATTCTGTCGTGACCAAGCGTCCCGGCGGGTAGACACCGGTCTCGAAGTACTTGTCCATCTTCGGATCGACCAAATCGTCGAGGAGGTCGATAAGGTCTGGACAGTCGGAGGGCTCCGGCTTTGGCAGAAAGCCGCATTTCACCGCGTCTTCTTTCTTCGGGTCGCCCTTAAGGTCGATCATTGGATTGGCATTTGCGACATCCTTGCGGATGCCGACGATAAGGACCCGTGGCCGGTTTTGTGGCACGCCGTAATCGCCGGCGCGGACTAGCGTCCAGCGGACGTGGTAACCCGGGATGCGCCGGAACTCCGCGAGGACGTCGTCCCAGATCCTGTGCTCGCCGTCCCTAGTCCACTTGGACGTCAATAGGCCCCGGACGTTCTCGAACAGGAAGATCCGTGGCCGCAGGCGCCGGATGATTTTCGCCATGCGCTGGTAGAGCTGGTTGGAAGGAAGGTCCCTCTTGTCGACCGAGTAGGACCTACGGTGACCTATGCCGGAATAGCCCTGGCATGGTGGTCCACCGGCAAGCAGGTCGAGAGTGCTGCCGCCCTTCCCGCTCTTCGCTTCCTTCTCTGCCGGAAATACGAGGCCGAGAGCCTCGAGGTCCGCGACCATCTTCTTCAGCCGCTCGCCCTGCAGATCGTGGGCGTCGTGACAGCGGAGGTGTGCTTGTTCGGCAAAGGGCTTGCCACCGACGATGTGGTGCCTGTTCGCGAGGTACGTCGCCATCGCGTGCTCGTTGAGCTCGTTGACGAACACCGGCGTGAAACCGGCGTTTTCCATCCCCAGCGAGAGCCCGCCGCAGCCGGCGAATAAGTCGACCATCGTCAATCCCGTAGCGTCACTCATGATTGGCACTTGGTTCCTTGAGTCATCCGTTGAATTGACCATGGCCGGTAGTCGTGCCGAAGTCCAGGGGGTTTCCGGCCCATCGCGGATTTGGACGGGTTTGCCCGATCAGGCCACCCAATTGCACCCCGGCCGCGGCGCCGGAACGGACCGCACCGCCTCATCAAGGCAAACGCTGATATAGAAGCGAGCGGACTTGCCGACCTTACGGTCGTTACCTAATGAAATCGGGCCGAGCTCGGGGCGTTTGATTGATATGGCTTGGTGTGTTGGGGGCAATGAGACTTATTCCGTCGCAGGTACTAAGCTGTGACTCCGCGGCGGAGCGGACGATCTTCGGCTACCTCGCTGAAATCGACTTCAGTGCGTACGATATCGGGCTCCATTCACTCAACATTGGCCACCACGAGTACAAGCGCTGGGGCGAGGCTGACTTCTTCCTAATCAGTCGCCGGGGAATACTCCTCCTCGAGGTGAAGGGCGGACGCGTCGCCTGCAAGGACGGGATCTGGGAGTTCACGAACCGCAAGGGCGAAACGAACCGGAAAAAGGAGGGGCCGGCTGAGCAGGCCAAGTCCGCCTATTTTTCTCTCGAGAAGAACTACCTGCACCCGAAATTCTACCGGGAATTAAAGGGCGTGCCTTGCGGATGGGCCGTCGTGTTCACGGACATCCCTAGGTTCGCGAGCGACGGGTCGACGCTTTTGCCAGAGCACCCCGACGAGATCACGGCCTACGAAGACGAGTGCAAGGGACACAACAGCTTCAAGAAGTTCCTTGCCGGGGCCTACGATCACTGGGCTTCGAAGCAACGCAGCCCCGTTGACCTCGCGCCCCAGACGGTAAGGGCAATCGCCGGTTCATTGCGACCGAACTTCGAACAGGTCCCTTCTCTGAACAGTCAACTCCGCGACGTGGAGCAGCGGCTCTACCAGTTCACGGACGAGCAGTACGAGAAACTCGACGCGATCTCCGACAACGACAGGATACTCGTGACGGGCGGGGCTGGCACCGGGAAGACCTTCGTCGCCGCCGCGTGCGCTCGCTACGAGGCAGCAGAAGGCCGCTCAGTGCTCCTCGTCACGAGAAGCCACTACCTTGCTACTTTCCTGGCGAACCAAGGTTTGCCCGAGAATGTCACCGTCGCGGCGATCGAGGAGGTTTCGCAGTTCGTAGACGACGGGAAAAAGTGGGATGTGCTGATCGTCGACGAGGGGCAAGATCTTTGTTCCCTTGAATGTCTCGACTTGGTCGAGAGCGTTCTCGAGGGAGGCTGGGAAAAGGGTCGGTGGCGCTGGTTCGGTGATCCCAATTACCAGGTCTCGCCGAGTTTTCCTGTCGACCAGGATTGCCTTGGGTACTTGAGGATCCACGGGGTCGCTACAAGCCTCAAGAACAACATTCGGAACGCTGGGAAAATCGTCGAGGCTATCAAGCTTCTCGCAGGAGCCGACGTCGGCAAGCGGAGCAGCCGGCCCGACAGTGGCACAGTCGATCTACAATTGGTCGAAAACGAGAGCGAGATCTTGCCACAGGCCGCGTTGGCGGTCCGCAAGTGGCTGAGCAATGACGACCAGCTGCCGCGCAATTCGATCGCGCTCCTGGTCTGCAGTCCGGCGGACGCCGAAAACGCCGTCGAACTTCTGTCTGCGAAAAACGTGCGAGCGGAAGCGCTGAGCAAGAGGGCCCTGGGCGGCAAGCCACGGGATTGCGTCCTCGTCGCGACGATCGAGGACTTCAAGGGGCTCGAGCGACCGCTTGTCTGCGTCGCCGGTCTGGGAGGCCAAGATTTCGCTTCCAGCGCGTACAAGTCCATCTCGCGAGCGAACCACGCCTTGGTGCTCGTGGCCACGCGAAGCTCGGTTACGGAACTCACCGAAAAAGCTGCTTCAGCTGGGTCGAGGCAGGGGGACAAGTGAATGCTGGGTAGGGACAAGATCCTCGAGGAAGTGCGAGCTAGGCTCATCGGCCCAGGCCTCGGAGAACCGGGGCCCAGCGGCACCCACGCAGACGAGATCATCGATGGTCGCATGAGCCTCGCATACATGATGGGCATGCTCTTCCCACGGGCCGAGAAAACCGCGCCTGATCTTGGCGGTGACGAGGCTGAAGATGCATCGGACGAAGACGCGGAAGATCCTCTCAGCATGTCGAATGCCATGCTCCCTTCTGCCATGGGCATGTCACTGTGCGTCGCCCGGGGCAGCAGGATCAGGATCAAGGTCGAAGCCGCGGTTTATTCGCCTTTAGAAGAGGGCGAGGAAGCCAGCAGGGAAAGCCGCGAGAACGTTCCCGTTGTAGAGCCAGGCTCCCGTGAAAATGCGCAGGCAGCCGATGTTGCCGTTGAGACCTTGCCGGAAGAAACTAGCGAGCGTTCCCAGGGCAGGCGTAACCAGCGGTGGCAACGTCGCAAACTGGAGCCTTCGGTCCACGAGGTAGGTGCAGCAGGGCTCGAGCCGGCCGCGATCCTCGAGCAACGAGCTATCCTCGAGGTCCTTTCCAGGACACTGCCGGATGACGACGTTCTACTTACGATAAGCGTCTCTAACTCTGGCGAGGCGAAGCACGCCAGGTCGAGCGAACAGACGCTCTACCAAGTCTCGATCCTGGCAGAGGCCGTCGAGGGCCAGGTCCTCAAGTACCCGGCAGCTAGGTACGTGCCTCCTACCGACGAAGAGCGTGAGCTTCGCGTTATCTATGGTGAGCAAAGACCCTACGCCGTCGGGCACGGCGTTGCGACCGACTGGAAGGTCGATGATGGCCGTTGCCCCTGGGTCAAGACCGAGGCCCTTCCCACCGCACACGTCTGGCGACCGGTATTCGACAACCTGTCGGTGTCCAAGGACGGGGTGCAGCACACTTTCCCGGACGAAGAATTGTTCAGGGTTGCGCCGTTGGCGAGCGGAGAGCTGAGCGGCGACGAGCTGACTACGCGGCTGACCGGGCTCGTCGACTTCTATGACGAGTGGATCGCCAGCCAAGCGGAGATCTCGATCGATGGTGAGCTGGCGAGCGATGCCGAGAGGATGCTGCGGCGATGCCGTCGTAGCGCCGAGCGGATGCGGCAGGGCATCGAGATTCTCCGTGGCGACCAGGATGCCGCTCGCTGCTTCATGCTAGCAAACCGCGCGATGCTCATGGCCATGTCACACTCGGCGCGAGCGTCAGGGCGCGGCAGGAAGGACGGCTTGCAAGGGCCATTCGCCCTGGGAAAGGCGGATACCGACGCGATCGATTATTTTCAAAACACGGCCAAGTGGCGCCCATTCCAGTTGGCCTTTTTTCTACTCGTGCTCCCGTCCCTCGCCGGAGAGGAACTACCCGACAGGGACCTCGTCGATGTCATCTGGTTTGCTACGGGCGGCGGTAAGACCGAGGCGTACCTCTTCGTCTCGGCCTTCGAGCTTTTCCGGCGGCGTATCGTCGAGGGAAAGGCAGGCGGGGGGACCGGCGTAATCAATCGTTACACGTACCGGTTCCTGACCGCGGACCAGTTCCAGCGCACCGCCGGCATGATCTGCGCCATGGAAATGATCAGGCGGGAAGTAGCCACGAATGGTGACAATTCCCTGGGTGACGACGAGTTCTCGATCGGGCTTTTCGTCGGTGGAGAAGTAAGCCCCAACTCCTTCGCGGGCAGCGAGGACGGTGCCCTTGCGCCGACGCAAGAACTGCTCGACGCGGCTCGCCCTCGCGACGTCAATCCCTTTCCAATCGAGAGTTGCCCCTCGTGCGGGACACTGCTCGTGCCCGAGAGTAGGAAGGCGAAGCCGGATGGTAGCGCGGACGAGTCTTACTACGGCTTCCTCGCCACTGCGAATAGCTTCGTGACGCGGTGCCCGGAAGAAGACTGCGCGTTTCACGAGGCCTTGCCCGTCTACTTCATCGACGAGCAGTTGCTCCGCGCGCCACCCTCGTTCCTGCTCGGGACTATCGACAAGTTCGCGATGATTCCTTGGAAGGAAAACGGCGGTGCCTTGCTCGGTGTTGGCACCGACCGTTCTCCGCCGTCGCTCGTGATCCAGGACGAGCTTCACCTGATATCCGGCCCCCTGGGCACCCTCGCCGGGATTTACGAGGCCGCGTTCGAGACGGTGATGGCCACCCATGGGAAGCCGCCGAAAGTCATCGCCTCGACGGCGACGATCAGGAATGCCTCGGTCCAGTGCCGCAGGATCTACGGCCGGCCTTCGGCCGTGTTCCCCTCGCCCGGCTTGCGTGCAGAAGACTCGTTTTTCTCGAAGCTCGACACCGGGAACAAGCAGCGTTCGCGTCTCTACGCCGGAGTCATGGCGCAGGGACTTCGCTCGACGGTCGCTGCCTCGTGGACAATGGCCACGCTGCTGCAGTCCTCCTACGAGCTCGCTGAGAAGGGAGGTCTTTCGATCGACGAGACGGATTCTTACTGGACGCTGGTTGCTTACCACAACAGCAAGCGAGAGCTCGGCCGGATCGTCAATGCGACGCGGGACGAGATCCCGACGAGGATGAAAGTCTATGCCTCGGACGAGCCGCTCGAGCGACCCTCCAACTTCGACATCTTGGAGCTGAAGGCGCACGCGGAGACGCCCGTTCCAAGGGCAAGGCAGCTACTGGCGCGCCGACATAGCCCGGAGCAGCCTGCGATCGATGTCGTGCCTTGTACGAACATCATATCGGTTGGCGTGGATATCGATCGCCTTGGCCTGATGATGGTCAACGGGCAGCCGAAGCTCAGTGCAGAATACATCCAGGCGACGAGCCGCGTCGGACGAGGCGTAGTGCCCGGCCTCGTGGTGGCCTCCTATTCGCCGAGCAAGCCGAGGGATCGCTCGCACTACGAGGCGTTCCGCGATTACCACGAGCGCTTTTACAGCTTCGTGGAACCGACCAGCGTGACGCCCGGGGCGCTGCCGGCAATCGAGCGCGGACTCCATGCCGCGTTGGTGACAGTGGTTCGGCACGGAGCTGGACTAAAACGGAACTCTGCCGCCAACCAATTTGACCCGTCTCGCCCTTCGATAGCGGCTGCGATCAAACGTCTCGAGCAGCGACTCTTGGATGCCTATGACGGCGAGCAAGAAGCCGAAGAAAGGGAGCGCATCTCGAGCAAGTTGGCCGAGAAAGTCGCCGAATGGGCAGGCTGGGCCCGCTCGGTCGAGGGGCTGCAATACTGTTTCGCGAGCCAGCAAAGGCGCCCGCATCTCCTGGTTCGCTATGACAATAAGAAAATAGACGGAGCCGGCTGGTTCACGCTGCAATCGATGAGGCACGTCGACAAGGAAATCATACTGGAGGACGTCGGCATTGCCCAAGCCAAGCATTCGTAGCGCCCAGTTGATCACTCCTTTTGGGGTCGGCTCGCTTTGCGAGATCGACGGCCAGTCGTTCTTCGTCCGCGGGACCGGCAGCTGGCCACGGGGCTACAACCTGGAGAAGATCGAGGTCGGCTCACTCACCGACCGGGTCCGGCCGCGTCAACTGAAGAAGCCGATCGAGTCCGTTGCGATTTTGCGCTTTCCGCATTGGCACTTCTGCCCCGAGTGCCGGAAGATGACGAAGTGGACGCCCGACAAGGACAAGGAGTTGGCCAAGGAAGATGGCACGCTTCCGCGGCCTACCTGCGACGGGGGCAAGTGCAAGAACGCGCGCCTTGTCCCGATGCGCTTCATCGCCGCTTGCGACAACGGGCACATAGACGAGATTGATTGGTACTGGTGGGCGCACCGCGGTCACCAGCCTGCGCAGCAGGGGGCCTGCGCGCGCTCGACCTCGAGGTTGAGGTTCGAAGTTACGGGGAAGAGCGGCGGCGATTTCTCGAGCATGTTCATACGCTGCAGCTGTGGTGCATCTGGCAATCTCGAGGGTATCGCCGATGGAGCGCTTCCGCAGAAATGCCGAGGTTACCAACCCGGAGAGGCGACGTCGTCGTGCATCGACGCTGGTAACAAGAAGAACCCCGTCGCTCCCGCGCCTCTCTACATGGAGCCACGGGGATCGAGTTCTCTTCACTATGCGTCGGTTGTTTCCGCGCTCGATATCGACGGCGACGCGGAAAAGGACTCGTGGGAAAAGCTGCGGTCTGACGAGATCTACCAGAACCTTGTCCAATCGGCATCGAACCTGGTCGAATTCAACAAGGGCGACACGACGCTCGCCATCCAGGCCTTTAGAGATGGTGTTGAAGCTCGTGGTCGCGAGGTCGGAATGCCTAGCGACGATTCGATCGCGTGTTTCACCGCCGACATTTCCGCTGGCGAAAGCGATCCACCCGGAGGCTCGATCGAGGAGCTCAGCCAGCAGGGCATTCTCGACGACGAGTTTCCGGTCTTGGCGAACCCCGGAGGGCAGGACGGTCGGTGGCTAATTGCACGTCCAGCGAAACCAACCTCCCGCTTCAAGCTCGATGGCCTTTTCGAGCGCTTTGTCAGGGTAGAGCGCCTTCGCGAAGTGCGTGCGTTCCGTGGATTTCAGCGTCGAAACGTCTCCGAGAAACACGCGATGGTCTCGCCTTCGCTCGGGCGCCCGCAACCAGACTGGTTGCCCGCCATGATGGTGCTCGGCGAAGGCGTGTTCTTGCAGTTTTCCAACGCGGCAATCGACAAGTGGCGCACGGTGAACAAGGAAGCCATCGAGGAGTTCACTGCATCGCACCTCGTGACCGCCGAGAAGCTCGGGCTCCCGGGAAGGATGGGTTTCAATGCGAACCCCACCTTCGTCATGGTGCACACCTTCGCGCACTTGCTCTTGAACCAGTTGTCTTTCGACTGCGGGTATTCGTCGACTTCGCTCAGAGAGCGCATCTACTGCGGCACCGATTCAGAGCCCTATGCCGGTCTACTGATCTATACGGCGGACTCGGACGCTGAGGGTTCGATGGGAGGCCTAAGCGAGATGGGGGCTCCAGACAGACTGGAAGACGTCATCTACCGGGCAGTATCTCGTAGCCAGTGGTGCTCGGGGGACCCCGTTTGCCGTGAACTCGACGCGCAAGGCGTTGACGGGCTTAACCGCGCGGCTTGCCACGCCTGCTCGTTGGTTGCGGAGACGAGCTGCACCTTCTCGAATGTTCTTCTCGATCGCGTCCTCGTTTCCGGCGATGGCCGGAAAAATGGTCGAGGCGTGAGCGAGCCAGTCGGCTTTTTCAGCCCCGTGCTGGAGGTATAGGAATGCGTTTCCCCTCCTTGAGTGACTTGGACCGCGAGCAGCGACGCATATACGGGGAGGCGCCCGGCGATGGCGCGATACTCGTGGTTGGGCCGCCGGGGACCGGCAAGACCGTTATGGCATTTCACCGTGCCCAGAAGCTCCAGAAGTTGGGGCAGAAACCGCACGTGATCATGTTCAACAAGGTGTTGGCCAAGTACACCTCCACCCGCTCTAATGTCGCGCCAGATGTCGACGTCAGCACGATGCACTCGTGGGCCAATAGCTGGTGGTACGGTGCAACCCGCACCGGGATACCAACCGTCGTAGGAGATAATTGGACCCACGATTGGAACGAGATCTGCGCGAGGGTCCTCAATGCCTGTCAGAACGGCGCGAGCGCCAAGTTCTCCTGGGGCCACCTCGTCGTAGACGAAGGCCAAGACTTTCCACCACAGATGTACATGGCACTCGGAATGATCCTGAAGCAGCTGGAGGCAAGAGGGGTCCCGGCCCAGGTGACGATCTTCGCGGATGACAACCAGCGACTCCAGGCTGACCGGAATAGCCGGATAAAGGACATCCGGAACAATCTCTTCATTTCCGGCGTGGAAGATCGCAACTTCGTCTTGAAGAAGAACTTCCGAAATACTCGGCCAATCGCCGAGTTTGCCAGGCACTTCCAGGTCGGCAACGAGAGCGGGATCTCCGAGCTCCCTGACGCCGATGGAGAACATCCGCAGGTCGTCTTTGCAGCGAACGACCGTGACATTGCTGACTTCATAGTCCGCAAGGCCAAGTTGAACCCGGGCAAGCAAGTAGGAGTCATCGTCTGCGGCGGAAAGCGCGGAGTGCAACGGGCCTACAACCAGGTGAAGTCCCGTCTCTCCGGAGTGGAGAAGCCCCCGCGGCTTCAAATGTACCTAAGCCGCGACAAGGATCACACTGACGACAAGCTCGATTTCGACAGCGGGAACACGATCACCTTCTTACATGCGCAGTCCGCCAAGGGGCTCGAGTTCGACATCGTGTTCTTCTTGGGGATGGAGGGCATGAACCTCGATACGTCAGGGTTCCTCAACGAGAGAATGACCCTGTACGTCATGAGCTCTCGTGCTCGCTCTGAACTCTACCTCGTGTTCAAGGACATCGATCCAGCGGCCGGGTTGCCTGCTTCGGCAAGGCTTCTTCCGCGACCCTCAACGAAGCTGTGTCGATACGTCGGGCTTGGCCCCCTCGACCAGAGCATCGGCAAGTTCCAAACGATGATCGAGGCGAACGACAATTTCGAAGAAGTGGAGGCAGCCGAGTGACGGACGATACGCGCTCCCTCGAGCTAGACCTGGAGCCGCGAGGCGATCGTAGGGATTCCGCTTGGGAGGCTCTCGTGCCGTTACACGCCGATAATTTCGCGCTTGCATTGGCATCCGGTTACGTTGGCGGTTCCCTAAAGGAAGACGCGGCCAAGGACTTCCAGTCCCCGGCCGGTGAGGGCCTTCTTGGGTTCAACGATTCCGTGCCGACATGGGCTCTTTCGGAAGGTGAGCCCGGCGACAGGGTGATCGTGGCGATCCCCCGCGAAGGGCCCCCGCCAGAGCATGGCCAGCCGGCAGTCTTCCCCGGTCCTGTAAGGGTGACCAACATCAAGTGGGTTGGCTTCCGCGATGATGGGTCTCTCGCAAACTTCGTCGCCTCGTACGATGCGTTTCCCGACGTCGCGACAAGCCTCGTCGAGAAGGTCGTGAAATGGCCGGTAACCGACGAGCCTGAAAGGCCGGGCAAGTTCAACATCGAGTCGCCGTTGGCCAATCCGCGGCGAACCGACCTGGATTTCTTCGGCGGATTCGGGGCCGGCGTGGTTTCTCTCCTGGCCGGTAGCCAGTTCGACGATGCGCTTCGTCGGTTCCTGCAGGATCCCGGAAACGGCATAGCGGAAAACGCGCGGAGCTTGCTGCATGCCCTGGAGCCACGCTCGTCGAGTCTAGACTCGAGCATTTGGAGTGCGGCGGTGGAAGCACTGCGCAAGCGCTTCGGGAAAAAGGGCTTCGATCGCCGAGAGTTCCTGGCGGATATCGAGGCTAGCGTGATTAGCCTCGGCGCGGAGGCCGAGTCCTGGGTCCGGGGATGCCAGAAAGTCATAGACGCCGAGATCGACATTCCGAGCCTGGCCGATAACGAGAAGATCGGGCGGCGAGCTGCTCTGGCAATCATCCTCTCGCACGAGCCTTCAGGTCTGGACGATCTTGAAGAGAACCTCGAGGCGGGCTCGATGGTGTGCGCCCTTGTAACCGCGGCGGTGCATGCATTCGCTGGCCTTTCTCGCGCCGACGAGGCTCTAAAGACACCCGCCGCCCGAATGGACGCGGTCCTCGAGATTGGCGAGCGGCTGCTGGCCGGCAAGGCAGTCGAGGTCAAGGTCGAAACGAGCCGGATAGCAGGTGACCTTACCCGGCATCAGCTGGTCACGATCGCCGGGAACAAGGCGCTCGAGAAAGCGGTCGAACCACCTGCTTACATGGTCATGCTCAAGGCGAGGATCCAAGAAGCCGGTTACAAGGTCGAGCTCGACGAGGCCTCCGGCCGCATCGGTATCCGTTCAGGCAAGGCCAAGGGCGAGTTCATAACTGTCGAGGACTGTCCGAGCTCAGCACCTGCAAACCCGGTAGTGAACCTAGTCACCCCGGTCATGGTGCTCGGTGCAAGGCCGAGCGTTGCGGTACTCAAGAAAATGATGTCGGGGGCTTGGGAGCACGCCACTACGGTCGCTCTGCGGGAGGTCGATGGAAAGGAAGAAGTGGTTGCCATGGCAAGCCTGCCTCTTGCAACGCTCGACCGCGATGAACTTAACTTCCACGTCGAACGCTTGCTGCAGGTTTCCGCCGATCTAGGCGGAAAGCCGAAGAAGAGCCGGCGCGTAAAGAAGCTAGGCGCTTAGTGCGGCCCGATCTGCGGAACGCACATCAACGGAGTAATCACTTGAGTATCAATGACAGGGCAGGTGTGCTCATTCCCCTGACGGCCGGCAACATGAGGAACAACCACATCTATGTCAGGGCTGCAAAGCACTTGGTGCCAGCCGGCTCGCTCGGGGGAAGTAACTCGGAGTCAGCCGGAGACAACCTCACCGTGTCGTTTCTACCGGGCGAGACCGTCGACACCGATATCGACGCTACCAAGATGATCTTTCGCAACCGAAGCGCGGTCGCTGATTTCTTCAAGCGTACTGGCGCCAGCGAGGGCGACCACGCGATCATTCATCGTGTCGGTCCTCATTCACTCGAAGTGTCGCTTCTCCGCAAGTGACGCGGTGCCATTGGGCAAGACGGGGAGACGCGAATGAACGGCGCGGTGGAGTCCTTGGCCTCCGACCTGCTTTACGATGCGGAAGACATCGCCGCCGACGCGGCCCAGAAATGGCTTATCGCGTGCCGACGGCGACATGACTGGCAAGACCTGTACCCGTTCGATGGGTCCGAGCTGCAAAAGGCTGCGTATGCCCGCGTCGAAACAGAGATCAGGGAGGAGCTCCTGTCACTCGAAGCAAAGCTCATCGAGTCCTTTTCCCGCCTACACCGCGCTCGCTCTGACATCGCGATCCCTCACTGCCCTGCATGCTGGGTCGAGGACAAAAAGCAGGTGAAAATGCGACACGAGCGTGATCACAGATACGATCGGACGGATAACGACTATTCTTGCCCCGAATGTGGTCATTGTTGGAGCTCGGTTGAAGGCGATCGACACGTCGGGTAGGTGACTGGCGATACCGGATCGACCGCCCGCGGGCACACGAGCTGCCAGTTCCGGATCTAGTACGTGGGAAGCGCGCCCGTCTGCGAGAAAGCCTGCATATCGGTCGCGAACTGCTCGAGCGGTCGATAGAACCGGCTGCCAAAGGCGACTGCTGCGTTCGTCTTCATCGCCAGGGCATTCTGATCGACTTTTTTGAGAGTGCTGTCTGGCATGTAGATTGCCGCAGCTTGGCTCTGTAGCAGCGTTTGTGTTCGGCCCGGCCCAAATTCAGCTGGATCCACGAAGTAGCCAGCGCCGACCTTTTCACCTGTAATGTCGTTAAGCCCGCGAAGGAGGCGCTCTCTCGCGTGGTGACTCTTCACCTCGACGTGCAGGTTCTTCTTCGCTCCAGCCTTCGAGTGAATTACGATATCTCCCTGCAGGTTCGTGCCTGTCTTTGTGAAGTTTGCGCCGTGGCTCAGGCCCTTTTCTTCTAGGCAAGCCACCAGGAGCTTTTCATTCATCCGGCCCGCTGTGGAGACAAGACCATTCCCGGCTCCTCGTGAAAACGAAGCGTAGTCATCGAGGAGAAAAGTAACCAGGTCAGCCATCGGCGAAGCGATTTTACCTCCCGAGACATACCGAGACAGGGACTCTCCAACGAAGGTCGCTACCACGGGCTCTGCCGCCGATCTTACAATGTCCGTGCACTCTTGATTGGCTTGGACAATGTTACTCTCGGCAATCTTGGCCCCGAGCCGCTGTTCGATAGCTTCCAACAAGACGGCGTCAGCCGGTAGCACGCCCTCAACTGTCCCGACGTATTTCGGTTTGTCGCTGATGAAAGCTCTCAGGTGTTTTAGCTTCGTGGCCTTCGTGACCGTACCAAGGTCGGGCGATGCGAAGAGCTTGTCTACAGAGATTGTCTTTTTGCTGGCCAACAGCGGTTTGAGAAGACCCTCGAAGGCCAGGGGATAATTAGTCGCCAACATCTACTCCATGATGGTCGGGCCGCATCGCCGATATCCGTCAACGCATCATAAGGTGGGTACCGCCGTTGAATAGTGGCACGGGACTCTCTCGCCGCCTGCGCATGACTTGCGCCACTCAAGAATATTCCATTCGACTTCAGGTTCGAGCCGAGCATTGCTGTTCGTGTGAATCGCGGCCGCCGAGCGGCTGCATCGCCCTGACCGGCTGACCGGCAGGGCTCTCGGTGGTGGGACCGGCACTGGAGTGGGTCCCAAGGAGACCACCCATGACGAACAACCCAAAGCTCAATGACCTTCAGCTGATCTTGCTCTCGACCGCGACGCAGCGCGATGACGGCGGCCTGTTCCCCGTCGTCGACAGTATCGCCAAAGACGAGGATAGAGTGCGCAAAGCCGTGCAGTTCCTGCTCAAGCGCTCGCTCGTGGAGGAAGGGCCGGCCACCGATCGGCGCTTCGCCTGGCGCGAACAAGACGACCAGCCAATCGCCGTGTTTATTACCGCCGCAGGACGGTGCTTGATGGACCGGACGGCAGATGGCGCGGAGCCTCACGCCGGCGACGGAAGCACACCCAAGAACGAGAAGAACAGTGTCCAAGAGGTTCGCAAGGGCAGCAAGAAGGAGCTAGTTCTCGGGCTGCTACGGCGCCCCGACGGCGCGACCCTCCACGATCTAGTGACCGCCACCGGTTGGTTGCCGCACACGACCCGCGCCGCGCTGACAGGCCTGCGAAAGAAGGGCCACGTCGTCGAGAAGACGAAGCGTGACGATGCGACCTGCTACCGCATCGCCGAGGTCGCATGACGCGGCGGTCTGTGGAAGAAGAAGTGGAAGCGCTGGCGACAATGTCGCCGGCGCAAGTCCGCGCGCGGTGGAAACAGGTGACCGGCGCCGTGGTGCCTAAGGTCAGCCCGAGCTTGCTCCGGCTGGCACTCGCCTACGAGTTGCAAGCAAAGGCTTACGGCGGCCTCTCGAGAAAGACACAGCAACGGCTCGCCCAGCTCGCAGCAGCGAAGACGCAGACCCGTGACATCAAGCCCGGCATGCGGCTCGTGCGCGAGTGGAACGGTGCCGTTCACGTGGTGGACGTGGACGACAGTAGCACAATTCACTGGAATGGCCGCGCTTGGCGATCCCTGAGCGAGGTTGCGCGGGCGATCACCGGCACGCGCTGGTCGGGACCGGCCTTCTTCGGCCTCAAGCAGAAGGTCGCGGCATGAAGAAGACCCGCTGTGCCATCTACACGCGCAAGTCGAGCGAAGACGGTCTCGAGCAGGATTTCAATTCCCTCGATGCCCAGCGGGAAGCCTGCGCCGCCTACGTCCTGAGCCAAGCGAGCGAGGGGTGGTCGCTGCTCCCCGACCGGTACGACGATGGAGGACTCTCCGGCGGATCGCTCGAGCGGCCTGCCCTGCAACGGATTCTCGCCGATGTAGCTGCAAACAAGATCGACATCATCGTCGTCTACAAGGTCGACCGGCTCACTCGCTCGCTTCTCGATTTCGCGAAGCTCGTGGAGGCATTCGACAAGGCAGGCACAAGCTTCGTTTCGGTCACGCAGTCGTTCAACACGACGACGAGCATGGGCCGGCTAACGCTCAACATGCTGCTGTCATTCGCCCAGTTTGAGCGCGAGGTCACCGCCGAGCGTATCCGCGACAAGATCGCCGCATCCAAGGCGAAGGGAATGTGGATGGGGGGCACACCACCGCTCGGCTATCAACCGAACGGGCGTACGCTCGCCATCGTCGATGACCATGCCGCGATCGTTCGCAACATCTACCTGCGTTACGCCGAGCTCGGGAACGTCCGCGTCGTTGCCGAGCAGCTGGTCCGCGATGGCATCAGGTCACCGGATCGAATATCTGGCGCCGGTCGCAGGTTCGGTGGCAGGCAGTTCACCCGCGGGCAGATCTATCACATCCTAAAGAACCCCATTTACGTCGGTGACATCGAGCATCGCGGCGAAACTTACGATGGTCAGCACCCTGCCATCATTGATCGAGCGCTTTGGAACGAGGTCCACAAGCGGCTGAAGTCCAACCTTCGGGGCATGCGATGCGCCCGCGCCGCCAATCCGAGTCCATTGTCCGGCAAACTGTTTGACCACGACGGAGAGCCGTTAATCCCGGTGCACGCCTGCAAGGGCAAGGTGCGCTATAGATACTACGTTAGTCGAAGCCTGCAGCATCACGGCGCCATTGCAGGAACGATCGGCATGCGCGTGCCGGCGCGGGAAATCGAAGCGCAAGTCACGGAGCTCCTTGCGGGCCTGTTCAATGATGCAGCGACGCTCGCGGGAAAACTGCGTGTTAGTGCCGCAGACTATCCCGCACTGGTGGCTCGGTGCGATACCATTGCTCAGGACCTTCGGCAGCAGAAGACAGCGTTGCCTGAGTTTGCCGACCAGGTGCGCCTCCTGCCCGACAGAATCGATGTGGAGATTTCAACGGCTCGTCTTGCAGCGGAGCTGAATATTCGAGGTTCAGAATGCACGCCCACCATCACACTGTCGGCGGATGTGCGGCCCAAGCGGAGTGGCGGCATCGTCAGGTTGGTCCACTCGGACGGCCGATCACCCGAGGCCTCGCGACCCTCCTCGTCCCTCATCAACCTCGTGGCGAAGGCGCATCGCTGGTGGAAGCAGCTCACCCAAGGGGAATGTGACATCACTGAGCTCGCACGAATCGAAGGAGTGACAGCCTCGTACGTCACTCGCGTGGTACGTCTGGCCTTTCTCTCACCGGCTACTGTGGGAGCCATTCTGCAGGGACGCCAGCGCACGGGCGTGACTACCACCGGACTGACGATTGGCCGCGATATTCCGATGCTATGGTCGGCCCAAGCGAACCAGCTCGTCTAATCAACAGCCAGATTGCCTTCCGCCGGTGCCCTCCGCGTGGGCACTCCTCAGGCGACTTGGACAATCGAGCTGGCCGGGCCGGAATAGATCCCGAGAGTCAGAGTTTGATAGTGATAGCAGAAGCTCTCAAACTCGAAGCGATGGTCATTTCCATTGTCATCAGTAAGTAGAATCTCGGCGGCGCCAAGGCTGCCGCCGCGTTGACGGCCGCAATATTCGACGATCCGATCGAACACATCGCTCTCGCTGATTTTTGAAAACATCGCGGCGAAGGGAGGCGACTGAACGAAATGCTTGCATGGCTCGTCCGGGTCGAAGTCGGCCTTTCTCATCGACGGATGGGGATGGCCGGTGATCAGCCCGACCATAGGCACTTCCTCGCCCCAGTATTCGATGCACCGCCAGAAAGTTGAAGTTTTGGTGTTGCCGTAGCGCTCCGCGAGGATCTCCAGATTTTTGAAGCAAGGTTCGAGGGAGCGCGCTTCTAGCCGGAACCGATCGCGGAGGAAAAGCAGCTTTGCCGCGGCAAAGTTAGCTTCCGCCTCGAGCTCCGCATGACAGGCGGGGATGAGACAATGATCGTCGTCACCGAGCATTGCGCCCTGATGCCACGGGAGAAGGCTATGTCCGACCTCGTGGGCCTCGTTCCACCGATGCTTGAGCACCGGCTGGTCCTTGTCGAGCAGGATTCGGCGCTGATCCGGAAGGTAGAGGGCGCGAAGGTCGAGCTTGCGGACCGCCCTCACCAGCAACATGGGATTGAGGAGCACCTGCTTGCCGGCGACACGCAGCTTCGCGACCGTTTCCTGAAGCAAGCCTTCGTCGGTGGCGGAATAGTATCCAAAGTCGAGTTTCAGCGACGAGCGGACAATCTTAAGATTGAGGGGCGGCTCGGGGTTGCCGAGCCGGTCAAGGACTAGGCCGATCCGTTCATCGATGTCGGCAGCGGTTCTCGCCTTGAGAAAGATACCCTTGGCCACCCTGCGACGCCTGTCATTTGCCTTTGCGTTCGCTGAGGACGGCAATCAGCCCGTCAAGAGCCGCTTGCTCTTCCTTTGTGAGGCGCGCGACCGATTCAGAAAGCGCCGCATAGCGGATCGCCTCATCAACATATTTAAGGTCTTTGGGCCTGGTGAGGCCGGAAAGCCCCATCAGCTTGTGCTGCGAAACGCCGAATATCTGGGCGAGCTGGTAAAGGGTGCGGGTGTCTGGCAGATGGTGCGCATCACGCTCGATGCTGAGGAGCTCGCCAACATCGACCTCGGTCAGCTCGGCGAGCGTATCGATCGACATGCCCCGGCCACGCCTGGCGAGGCTCACAAAGCGGCCAAGCGCAAGTCTGGACTCATCCGACCCTTCCGTGTCTTCGTCAGGAACCGGGTCGATGGCGGTGAGGCCGGCACCGACTTCGTGACCGATCTCGAGGTGCGCCATTGCGAGGCACCACTCAGGTGTGATCCTATCGGCCACTTCGCTCGCCCCTCATCAAGAATCTCTCCGCCATGTCGGGAGTCATCTCGAAGTATCTCAGCTTGTTGTAATTAGCATCCGAACCCAAGTCACGCATGCCGCACTGGTTGGCGTAATAGTCGTTCGACTGGGGCAACGAGTGGAGGCCGATCCGGCCCTTGAACCCGAGCTCTAAGCTGCGTTGGATCGCTTTGCCGATCATGAGCGTGCCGATGCCTACGTACCGCGGCGCTCCACCGGTCAGGGTTCTTCGGTTCCAGGGCGCGACCTCGAGGAAGTCAATATAGACCATGTGCTGGCGGGCTTGCTCTTCGATGCGGGCCCTGAAATCGAGATCGACGATCATCATCCCCTGAGTCACGCCGGCGGCCATGACTGCGGCCGATTCATTGCTGAGCGAGGAGCCAAGGGCGTTATGCTTCTTGCGCCAATTCCACTCGCGGCTCTGCGGCCAGAGATGGCGCTCGACGCCCGCGTCGCTCAACAGAACCAACTGCTCCTGGATGGCGGGTCTCCAATGCGCTTCCCAGTCCGCGAGGTTCTTGTCGGTGATTGGCTGCCAAAATTCCGCCGGCACGCCGGCACCGGAGACGGCGTCCATCAACGCAACCTGGGAGATGCTCTTGGGACCCGGGGGCGTCATAGCATCATGATCTCCGCCTTTTGCTTCTTCGCCTCGTCCTCGAAGAACAGGGTTTCGCCACGCTCGAGGCGCTCCTCGACACGTTGATAAAGGCGGAGCGCCTGGCGCAGGAGAAGGGTCTTGCTGAGGTCCTTCTTGAGGCTGAGCGCTTCCAGGACATCCATCTCCTCTGGCGACAAATTGAGGGTCATCGTTCTCTTCGACATCGGTTTTCTCCTTCTGCCGACGTAGTCTGACTGATCATAAAATCAAGGTGAAATAAATTCAATATGGCTCTTGAATAGCTAAAAAATAGCTACTATATAGCTCCAGACGGCAATCGCGCCGAGGAGAAATGCCCGATGTCACCCGCGATCAATCCCGCAGGTCCGCTCGAAGAGCCCGGACGCAAACCGGACGAGACCGAGATCATTGTGAACGGCCGTACGCGCACCGTTCCAGGGGAAGAGGTGACGTTCGAGCAGATCGTCCAAATCGCCTTTCCCAACGATACGACCGCGAACGCCGTCTTCTCGATGACGTTCCGGCACGCCCAGTCGAAGCCTCATTCGGGCGACCTTGCGGCAGGGGGTGTCGTCGAAGTGAAGAAGGGAACCGTGTTCAATGTCACGCGAACTGTTCAGTCGTAACGCCGACCTGAAGAGACTTCGGGATGAAGGCTATTATGTCGAGGTTGTTGGGGGACTGCTGCTCATGCGGCACGTTCCCTATCTCGACGCCAGCGGCACTGTTCGCCGGGGTACGATCATCTCATCATTGACGCTCGCTGGTGACCTTACTCAGCGGCCTGACACGCATGTCGTGCATTTCGCGGGTGCATATCCATGTCAGGCGAACTGCTCGCCTATCGAGCAGATCCGGCACCAGTCCGGATCTTACGATCTTGGATGTGGTGTGGTCGCGCAGCACTCCTTCTCGAGCAAGCCGGTCGAAGGGTATCGCGATTATCATCACAAGATGACGACCTACGCAGCCATCTTGTCGGGGCCCGCCGCCCTCGTTGAGGACGGGGTTTCCGCGCGCGTGTTTCGCGAGCCGGAGGAGGAAGAGGATAGCGTCTTTCACTATACGGAGACAGCATCGAACCGGGTCGGGATCGGCGCCCTTGCCGAAAGGCTATCGGCCGAGCGCGTAGCGATTATCGGGCTCGGCGGAACAGGCTCCTATGTACTCGATCTCGTCGCCAAGACCCCCGTCAGGGAAATCCATCTTTTTGACGGTGACGTACTTCTTCAGCACAACGCTTTCCGAGCGCCCGGTGCGGTGACCTTGGACACTTTGCGTGAGGCGCCGAAAAAGGTCGCATATTTCGCATCAATATATGGCGCCATGCGCAAGGGCATCGTGGCGCACGACCATTTTCTCGATGAAGGTAACGCCGATACCCTCGAGAACATCACGTTTGCGTTCGTCTGCATGGACGCAGGCGCCGCCAAAAGAGCAGTCGTCGAACGGCTTGAGAGTATTGGAGCAAGTTTCCTTGACGTTGGCATGGGCCTGGAGCTCGACGAGGGAACGCTTGGCGGGATTCTCAGAGTTACCGCGAGTACGCCTGAACGGCGGGACCATTTCAGGGCGAACGTCTCACTGGACGAGTCCGATGGCGGAGACGTTTACGCCTCCAATATCCAGGTCGCAGACCTTAATGCCCTGAACGCGGTGCTCGCGGTCGTGAAATGGAAGAAGCTGAGAGGTTTCTACCGAGACCTCGAAGGCGAACACCACATGACCTACACCACTGATGGCAACCTGCTCCTCAGCAGCGCTGCCTGATGGAACGTGTCGAACGTTTGCAGCCCTCCTTTGTGGAGGAGGTTCCGGAGAAGTTACAGCCGGGCGTTCTGTACGTAAGCATTCCGTATGCAACGGCGGTCCATTGTTGCTGTTGCGGCTGCGGGGAAGAAATCGTGACCCCTTTGACGCCGACGGATTGGCGAATGACCTACGACGGTGAAAGCGTATCACTGTCCCCGTCTGTCGGGAGCTGGTCTCTCCCGTGCAAGTCGCATTACGTCATTGACCGTGGCAAGGTGCGCTGGGCGGCCGCGTGGACGAAGGCTCAGATCGAGCGACAGTGGGCCAGGGATCGTGCCGCGAAGGCGGCATATTATGGCCGGCCGCTCGAAGCGGCCGCTGAGATCGTGTCGCCGCCAGTCGGAGAGACTACTCCCCCGCGACCACATCCCAAAAGGTCGCTCTTCAAAGTAGTCGTGAACTGGCTGTTCGGACCACCAGATTGAGATCCAAATTGAAGTGGCTTCAAATGAAGCATGCACTGGACTGATCGGCCTAAGTGCTTGCCGCTGAGAGCTTGGCTTCGGGGTGGCCGTCTCGCCGGCCCTCCGGGGCTTTAACGGCACCTACACAGTCAAGTCATTAACACCGAGCTACTTCTCAGACATACAAGCGATGCTGAACGTGCGCCCCAAGCATCGAGCGGGCATCACGATCTCGCTAGATGGCACTCAAGGGGGATGGGATGGAATTTCCGGAGGCGTTGAATCTATGGGCGCATCAAGCCGCCGCCGTCGGAACGATTGACGCATATCTCAACCGCCGGCGAACCGCCGCTGCCCTTGGACGGGCGGCGCTGATCAATGTTCCTACTGGAGGTGGAAAGACCGCCATTATCGGGGTTTCGGCGCATTGGCATCCCCGCGCAGAGCGGGTTCTGGTTCTAGCGCCGCGGACCGCAATTCGCGATCAGCTTGCGCGAGAATTGGGCGGGCAGCGGGGTTTTTTTCCGCGCCACGGATTCGATGCAGCTGTCCTGCCCAAGGCTGTAAAGTGCGTTTCGACCGCAGCTGATCTGGCAGAACTTCCTGACCGCGGAATCCTGGTTTCGACGATTCAATTGATCGACGATCTGACGCGCTCACAGGAGAAGCGCGTCACCTACGATCGGTTGGCCGACTGGTGCGATGCCATATTCGTCGATGAGGGGCATTACGAGCCGGCACGATCGTGGAGTCAAACCATTCGCGGCCTGAAGACGCAGACAGTGCTGGTGACCGCCACGCCGTATCGCAACGATTTAAAGTTGTTCGAGCTCGATTCCGAGGCGTTGCATGTGACACGCTATGAGGAGTTGGTGGCGGCGAATATTCTGCGTCGCGTCGCTGTAGTCGAGGGAGATCCCGCTGCGCTCGCAACTCAGGAAGGGTTCGTCCAAAGTGTCTACGATATTTTCGTTGAACAATTTGGCGAACCGCCTTCAACGCAGCGGAAACTGATCATTCGTTGTGACGGTGAGGACACCGTTCGCCAGATCGGAAACGTCGTTCGTCATCACGCGCTCGGTGCCGCAGGGATCGTCTGCCTGCACGAGCGCTTCTCCCCGGCATTTAGCGAGCCTTGGGAGGTGCGGCAGCCACCCGATCCAGAGGCAGACAACGCTCCGGCCGTGTGGGTGCATCAGCATAAGTTACTCGAAGGCGTTGACGGCCCGAGTTTTCAAGCAGTGGCCTTTTTCGATGTGCGTGGTTCCGCACGTGCCCTTGTGCAGCAAATTGGGCGCGTAATCCGCAACCCCGCGCGAGTACCTGAAGCGACCGCGCTGCTCATTGATCATAGCAACGATTTCTTGGCGTCAAGTTGGCGGCGATATCTCCGGTACGACTCTACGCTGACCAAAGCAGGCATCTTGCGCGGCCTCGACGAGATCGCCGGGCAACTGGACCGCACACTGCCTGACATCCTCTACGTTGATCGCCAATTTCGTGAACGTTTCGTCCATGGTCCCGGGAGCGAGGCCGAACTACTGGCTTCTCTTCGACTTCCTCAGCGTTGTCAGCTTTGGCGCGCCTCGGCCGGCTTCAGCATGGCTGCGTTGCGGGCCGCCAGCGAAAGGCGCTTTGTTGACGCGAGCTATCCCTACACACTGCTCGAGGAAAGTGAGGACGCTCTCACGATCTTATTCACGAGTGTCGACTCTTCCCCGCTGTTACAGGACCACTATTTCCTTGAGCGAACGCTGCATGTGCTCGTTTGCCAACGAGTGGGCGACACTATCGTCTTTCTCGATACCTCGCGTCCCAATCCGGATCCGGATGCTCGCGCGCACATGCATGGCGCGGTTCCGCGCTCGAGGATGGTCGGCTTGCTCACCCAAGGGGTCGATAGCAACATAATTGAAGTAGGCGCTCGGAATTCGGCACTCGGACCGTCCGCCGTCCGCCGGCGATTAACCACCGCGGCTGCCCTCCAGGCGACTCCACCCCTACTCGACGAATTTCAATACGTGGCATCAACTGTAACGGCGGCACGTGCTTCGGCTGGGCCGCCGGTCGTTGCAGGCGGATTCGTCCGGCGAGCAATTGGATTCAGCCGCGGCGGCGTGGCGGACGCTGGTCCGCGGCTCTCGCTAACTGAATGGTCAGGCTGGACTCGTGCCTTATTGGCCGTAATCGCCGGTCAACAGGCAGGCCCGACCTATCTTGACCGGTTCGCCGCGCCATTGGATGCACCACCGGCGGATCCGCGACCGCGAAGCCTGCTCTTCGATCTGGACGATATCGGAGCGCATTATGAGAGCGCACAAGGGCAGGGAATTCCGCATTCGCAGCCAGTGGAGATCGCCGACCTTTGCCTTGAGTGTCACGCCGACCAAGCTGAGGCTGCAGGAGATCTTGAAGCCAGGCGCCTAGTTCAGATCGACGCAAACAACGTGGCTTGCCCCGGAACAGTCCGCTACGTCGCTTCAAGTGGAACTTACGAGCTCGAATCGCCCAGATTAGCTCAGCTCTACAGACGCACCGATGCAACTCGCAGCGGCAGTATCGTCGACGTTCTTAACGCTCGACAGGCCTTCACGGTAATCACAGAATCGCCGAACACGGTTTATGCTGACAGCAACTTCTATGATCCGCGCCTCCCCTTGGGTCCTGGATTTGATTTCGCCGCAATAGGTCTGGGCAACGTATTCCTTCACGAGCCTGCGCTTCGAGCACGGACCAGCGAGAAAGGCGGACAAAACAGCGCTTTGCCGGCAGGCTGGGCACCGAATTCTGTCTTTGAATGGATCGATACGAACGTAGGAGCAATCGCCGACGCTCCGGAGCTCGTCGTATGTGATGATGGCACGCGGGAGTTTTGCGATTTCATCATCGTGGGCACGCGAAGTGGCCGGCCGCTGGTCCAGATGGTTCATGCGAAGGCTGCCGACGGCGCATGGGTGTCGGCCTCCAAGCTTCACGATGTCTGCGGCCAAGCGTCGAAGCAAGTAGGGATGCTCAGCTTATTCGCGCCAGCGCGGCCGCGGCAGGTAGACCTCTGGTCGGAAGCCTGGGTGGGCCCGGGTGGCGAAGGCACTGTCAACGCACGGACTCGCCACGCGAATGGCGCATGGGCTGGTCTCGCGGGTCCGGAAATCTGGACTCGGCTCGACCGGTTGCTCCGACAGCAGGATACGGAACGGGAAGTTGTTTTAGTGTTGGGCGCATGTCTCAACCGCGATCATCTTCTCAACGGTGCGAGCGCCGTTCCCGCCACGGTCAACGCAACCCACGCACTTCAGCTGTTACGAAGCACGATGGCGGCTGTTGCCGGCGTCGGTGCGCGTCTAAGGGTCATCTGCGGCTGATTACCGCTCGCAGCGAACGCGCAACCTTTCAATTCCGTACTGCCGCTGAAGCCTGCAGAGAAAGCGGATACGAACGTCCGCTGATTCGCGACCCGGTTGAACTCTCTCAGTACCGTAGGGAGGCAGAAAAGGCGCAGTTCGGCGCCATTTTTGAGCAAACCCACTTCCTTGTTCCACGGAGACGTGGACTGGATGGCGGAGCGGGAGGGATTCGAACCCTCGATACGCTTTTGGCGTATACTCACTTTCCAGGCGAGCGCCTTCGACCACTCGGCCACCGCTCCGCAAATCGCTGGAAGGGCGCCCATGTAGGCAAGGAAGCGCTTGTCGGCAACCTTGCGGGGTCAACACTCAAGCCACTATGCGACAAGCGATGCGGCGCTTCGAAATTCCGCCCTCGGCCGACGAGATAGAGGCGATCGCGCGCCGCGCCTTGCGGTCGCTGCCGGAGCCGTTCGCGGGCCATTTGCGCGACGTCGTCCTGTTGATCGAGGAGTTCGCCGACGACGAGACGCTGGACGCGATGGGTATCGAAGACCCGTTCGACCTAACCGGGATCTACGAAGGCATACCGCTGACCGAGCGGAGCGTCGATCTGTCTGGGACATTGCCGGACAAGATACGACTGTTCCGGCGACCGATCCTCGACGAATGGGCAGGCGGCGAAGACACGCTCGAGCATCTCGTCGCGCATGTGCTAGTGCACGAGGTGGGTCATCATTTCGGCCTGTCGGACGCAGACATGCACGCGCTTGAGGAAGCGGTTCGATGAAGCCGCTGCTCGGATTTGACGGTGTGACATGCCGGCGCGGAGGTCGCCTTCTGTTCGAAGACCTGGATCTCAAGATCGGCCCGGGCGAAGCGCTGCACCTGGTCGGACCCAATGGATGCGGAAAGTCGAGCCTGATCCGCCTTGCGGCGGGACTGCTGCGAGCAGAGCAGGGATGGATCGAGCGCAGCGAACTGGCGCTTGCGGACGAGGGGCTCGCGTTGGATCGTGAGCTTCCCCTCAAACGCGCACTCCAATTCTGGGGCGGACGTATCGACGAAGCGATGAATGCGCTGGGCCTGACTCGCCTTGCGCATGTGCCAGTCCGGCTCTTGTCGACGGGACAAGCCAAGCGGGCGACGCTCGCTCGCGTGGTGGCGTCGGGCGCACCGCTGTGGCTGTTGGATGAGCCGCTCAACGGCCTCGACAGCGATGGCGTTGGGCGTCTCGAGAAACTCGTCGCCGCACATCTCGAACGGGGTGGAGCTGTGCTGGCCGCGTCTCACGGGCCGATCGGCGGGACCTGGACTCATCTGGAGTTGGGGGCATGATCGCCTCCCTCATCGCCCGCGATGTTCGGCGCTCGATCGGCGGCGCCGCATGGCTTCCGGTCGGCTTCTTCCTGGTCGTCGCGACGCTTGTTCCATTTGCGGTAGGGCCCGATCCAAGATTGCTTGAGCGCATTGCTTCGGGCGGCCTCTGGATCGCTGCGCTGACCGCAGCCCTTCTCCCGATCGAGCGGCTGGTCGATCCGGATCGCAGCAGCCGGTTCCTCGACCAGCTGACCATCCATGGTGTGTCAGAAGAGGCCGTCGGAGCGTCAAAGGTCACGGCTCACTGGCTAACCTTCGGGCCACTCCTCCTGATCGCCGCGCTGCCGAGTTCGTTCATTCTCGGAATCGCGCCGGCCGCGCTGGGGCGGACAATGATTGCTTTGGCGGTCGGGACACCCGGGCTCGCAGCGCTGGCCGTGATGGTGGCGGCGCTTACGGCGGGCCTTCCGCGCGCCGGTGCGCTGGCCGGCGTGCTGCTGCTCCCGCTGGCCGTTCCGCTGTTGATCTTCGGCGCAGGAGCCACAGGCGATGAGGCATCGGGCGCATTGTTGCTGGAGGCTGCGGTATCGTTGCTGCTGGTTGCCGCGTCGCCGTTCGTAATCGGCGCTGCGATCCGCGCGTCGCGAACCTAGCGCGACCAGCGCGCGAAGATGGCTGTCGGCAAGAGCAAGCCCCGAGCTTCCTCGCGCACCGACATTTCGCCCATCTCCACCGTGCCGCCGAGATCGCCCAGAGTCTGCTTCACAAGCTCGCCGATCGCGAGTGCCGACATGCGCACGGCGTAAACGGTCAGCACCAGGAAGCGGCTGTTCTCATCGAGCAGCTTCCGGCAGTCGGCGAGCAACGGCGCAAGATTCTCCTCGAGCCGCCAGACCTCGCCCGTAGGTCCGCGACCGAACTTGGGCGGATCGAGCAAGATGCCATCATAGCGCCGTTCACGCCGAACCTCGCGGGCGGTAAACTTCCCCGCATCGTCGACCATCCAGCGGATCGGCCGGTTGGCGAGTCCGGACAGGGCGGCATTGGCCTTACCCCCCTCGACCGACTTCTTCGACGCGTCGACATGGACAAGCCTCGCGCCTGCTTCGCTCAGTATCAATGACCCGACGCCCGTGTATCCGAACAGGTTGAGCACATCGGCATCGGCCGAGCGCTCGCGCATCCAGTCCCATTGCGGCGCCATGTCGGGAAAGAAGCCGAGGTGACGGAAGGGCGTCAGCGACGCGTTGAAACGGACGGGCCCACGCGAGAGCTCCCAATCACGGGGAACCGGGCGATGTTGCACCCAGCGCCCGCCGCCCTCCTCATCCGATCCCGGAACGAACGTCGCATCCGGATCCCAGTCGGGCCGCGCGGGTGACCACATTGCCTGCGGCTCGGGGCGCGCAACCTTGACGGACCCGTAGCGCTCGAGCTTCCGGCCGTCGCCGCTATCGATCAGGCCCCAGTCCGGCCAGGGATCCGCAACGAGAGTCTCAAGCATCAGGCGACTGCCGCGAGCCGCGCTCCAACGGATGCGATCGCGGTGCGGCCGTCGAGCAGTGCGGCTCCGGCGGCCTTGGCGCTAGCCGGATCGACGGCCCGAAGATCGCCGAGCATCTCGTCGAGCGACAGGATGCGCCCGAATACCTCGATCGAACGTGCCATCTGGTCAGCGCGGCCCTGCGCGGTTTCGAGCGACATCAGCACACCTGCTTCCATCTGCGCCTTTGCTCGGCGGACCTCGGCGTCGGTCAGGCTCTCGATCGTGTCGGCGAGAACCTCCCGGGCAAGGTTCATCGATTCGACCGCCCTGTTCCGGTCCGCCGCGCAACCGATCGCGACCAATCCCGTGTCGGCGAAGGCCTGGTTCCAGGAGCCGATCGAATAGGCCAGGCCGCGCTCCTCACGCAGCTCTTGGAACAGGCGTGACGAGGTTCCTCCGCCTAGCGCCTGAACGAAAACCGCGAGTGACGGCATGCGCGGGTCGGAAGCAGCCAAGCCGGGCAGTCCCAGGCACCAATGCGCCTGTTCGAACTCGCGCCGGTCGTTGCGCAGGCCGCCGGTGAATTCGGCGCTGCCGATCGGCGTCCCCGGCGCGTCCTCCATGTCTCCGAAAAGCCGCTCTGCAATTTTCAGGACTTCGCCGGGATCGACCTTGCCGCTCGCAGAAAGGATCAGGCGTGACGGCACCAGCTCTCCGTTCATCCAGCCGAGGCAATCCTCGCGGGTAATGTTACGGAGGCTTTCCTCGCGGCCGAGGATGGAGCGGCCGAGCGGCTGGCTCATGAACGCCGCTTCGAACAGGTGGTCGTTGACGAGATCGTCGGGCGAATCGACGGTTTCGCCGATTTCCGAAAGGATCACCGTCTTCTCGCGATCGAGGTGCGCGTCATCCATGTGCGGCGCGCGGACCAGGTCGGCGATCAACTCCGCCAGTAGCGCCGTATCGCGGGCGAGGACGCGGCCATGGAAGGTCGTCTGGTCGCGCGAGGTCCATGCATTCATGTAGCCGCCGACGTCCTCGATCGCTTCGGCAAGCTCGCGGGTTCCGCGCTTTCCGGCGCCCTTGAACACCATATGCTCGACCAGGTGGGCGAGGCCCGAGCAGGACTCAGGCTCCGAGCGCGAGCCGACCATCGCGTAGAGGCCCATCGCGACGCTCTCCGCGCCGGGAAGGGGATCGACGGCAACCGTCAGGTCATTGGCAAGGCGATGCATCGTCGCACTCAAGCCTTCTGTTCCTTCTTCCAGCGCAACCTCAGCGCGAGACCATAAATGAGCGCAGCTATTCCCGCGAACGCGAACCATTGGAAGGCGTAGGAGCGGTGATTGTTCGAGATCGAAGCGAGCGTCGGCGGCGCGACGGTTTCTAGGCCCGGCGGTGCGCTTGCTGCGACGAGGCGGATCCGGGTCTTGTTGTCCGGCGCGATGATCCCGCTGACCGGCCCGCCCGACCAGCTCACTTTCGCATTGGGGTCCTTCGACCAGCCGACTGCGACGCTCATGCCCGGGCCTTCTGCGCCCGTCGAGCAGTCGATGATGTGGACGAAGCCGGGCTCGCCCGACACGCCTTCGCCCGGAACGGTGCGGCGGCCGACAGGCTTCAGGCAGATGCCGGTCGCATGTCGGAACAGCGGGAGCTGAGCGTCTCTCATGGGAAGTGTCGGATAGGCGATAGGGACCAGCTTCTCCGCTGCCGCATATTGCGCGAGGAGGCCTTCCTTCCACTTGGCACGCTGAAGCTGCCAGACGCCGAGGCCGATCATGATCGCGACCGCGCCGGCCACGACGATCGTCGGGATGATAGGAAGCTTGCGGGTCATGGCGCGATCTTGCCTTCACGGGCGCGGTGGACGAACTCCTGCGCGATGAGCCAGGCCTTCGCGGTGCGCAGGCCTCCGACGGTCAAAGCCAATCCGACCGGAATCCAGACGAGATGGACCCACCAGGGCGGTGACCATGTCAGGTCGACGAAGATTGCCATGACGGTCAGGATCGCGCCAACGATCAGGATGAGGAAAGCCGCCGGTCCGTCGCCGACATTGAAGCTGTCAAAATCGAGGCTGCACGCGCGGCACCTGGGCTCAAAGCGCACCCAGCTTTGAAAGAGATGACCCTGCCCGCACCGCGGGCAGGATCCCTTGAGCGCCTTCGCGAGTGGCGAGGTTTCCGCCACTTCGGCCCTAGCCGTGCGTCGGCGCGCCCCAGCCGCCCCAGACATAGATGGACACGAACAGGAACAGCCACACGACGTCGACGAAGTGCCAGTACCAGGCAGCTGCCTCGAAGCCGAAGTGCTGCTTGGGCGTGAAGTCGCCCTTCCATGCGCGGATCAGGCAGACCGTCAGGAAGATGGTTCCGACGATCACGTGGAAGCCGTGAAAGCCGGTCGCCATGAAGAACGTCGAACCGTAGATGTTGCCTCCGCTCGACTGCTTGAACGCGAACGGAGCGTGGATGTACTCATAGGCCTGGATGCTGGTGAACAGCAGACCGAGCAGCACCGTCAGCAGAAGGCCGAGCTTCAGCCCTTCGCGGTCGCCGTGGATGACCGAGTGGTGCGCCCAGGTCACCGTCGTGCCCGAGCACAGCAGGATCAGCGTGTTGAGAAGCGGGAAGCCCCACGGGTTGAGGACCTCGAGGCCCTTCGGAGGCCATTGGCCGCCGACCGCTTCGCCGATCGATGGGAACAGCGAGGCATCGAAATAGGCCCAGAACCAGGCGAGGAAGAACATCACCTCGGAGGCGATGAACAGGATCATGCCGTAGCGAAGGTGAAGCTGCACGACCGGCGTGTGATAGCCCGCATGAGCTTCGCGGATCGTGTTCGCCCACCAATTGGCCATGGTGACGAGCACGGCGATCAGGCCGGCGATGCACACGAACGGTCCGTACGGGTTGTCGTGCATCCACATGACCAGTCCGCCAAACAGGAAGAGCGCGGAGATCGATCCGATCAACGGCCATGGATCGGGGTCGACCAAATGGTAATCGTGGTTCTTCGTAGCGGCCATTCGCGAAGCTTTCCTCGTCTCGTTTGCTTGCGGCTCTAGCGGGCCGCTTCAGGCTTTTCCACCGGGTAAAATGTATAGCTGAGCGTGATCTCGTCGATGTTCCTCGTGTTCTCGTCGTCGCGGATCTTGGGATCGACGAAGAAGACCACCGGCATGTCGACCGACTGCCCGGGCTTGAGCGTCTGCTCGGTGAAGCAGAAGCACTCGATCTTCGAGAAATATGGTCCGGCGATTTCGGGCGATACGTTGAACACCGCCTGGCCGGTCGTCGTGCGTGCCGTCAAGTTTGTCGCGCGATACAGGATCTGCGTTCGCGCGCCCGGTGCGATGCGGACGGTCTCCTGAACCGGCTCGAACTTCCACGGCAAATCGGCATTGATGTTCGCGTCGAAGCGGACGCCGATCTGTCCGGCTATGGCGCCCGGCGCCCTCTCGGCGCGCAGCGGCGTGCCGTCGAAGCCCGTCAGCTGGCAAAACGCGCGGTAAAGCGGGACCGACGCGAAAGCGAGGCCGAGCATAGCTAGCGCGAGAAGCGCCATTAGCCGCCCCGTTTTGGCATTCTTGCGGGCGACTGCGGTCATTTGTTCAGCCCGATTTTCGCGACCGTGATGAGGAAGAGAAGAACCACGAACGCGCCGAGCAGCCAGGCCATCAGGCGCGCGCGTTCGCGCTGGCGGCGGAGCACTTCATCTTCGGGATGCGGGTTCATGCAATCACCCAGTGGTCGATCACTACGGCAGAGAACAAGGCGAAAAGGTAAAGAATGGAAAAGGCGAACAGCCTGCGCTCCGGCTTCATTCCGCTCACCTCTTCGGCGCGGTTCGCGAAGACGGCAACGGCGAGAAACAGGAATATGGCGTTGAGGGCAACGGCCGACACACCGTAGATCAGTCCGGTAAGGCCGAGGGCGTAAGGCGCTATCCCCGCGATCGCGACTGTTATGCTGTAGAGAAGGATCTGCAGCCGGGTGTTCTGGATGCCGGCAACGACGGGCAGCATTGGCACGTTGGCGTTCGCATAATCGGAGCGGACGAACAGCGAGAGCGCCCAGAAGTGCGGCGGGGTCCACAGGAAGATGATCGCGAACAGCAGCGCCGGCATAAGGTCGACCTGCCCGGTTGCGGCGACCCAGCCGATCAGCGGCGGAAAGGCGCCCGCGGCGCCACCGATGACGATGTTCTGGGCGGTGCGGCGCTTCAGCCAGACGGTGTAGATCAGAACATAGAACAGGATCGAGACCGCCAGCAGCAGCGCCGCCAGATGGTTGGTGGCCAAGTCCATCAGAACGACCGAGAAGGCGCCCAGGCCGACGCCGAAATGAAGCGCCGTCTGCCGGTCCATCCGCCGCGCCGGAAGCGGGCGGTTCGCCGTCCGGCGCATCTTCGCGTCGAGGTCGGCCTCGTACCACTGATTGAGCGCACCGGCCGCGCCGGCACCGAGCGCGATGCAGAGGATCGCTGTAAATGCGAGGACGGGCGGAAGCGCGACGGGCGCCGCGAGCAGTCCGCACAAGCCGGTGAAGACCACCAGGCTCATGACGCGGGGCTTGGTCAGCGCGACGAGGTCGCGCCAATCGGCGGGCAGGGCAGGTTGCGCAATCGAGGGAGTCATGACTCGCGGCGGCTATAGAGGGCGAACGCGCGGGCTGGAAGCCTTCGCTGCCCCCGCTACTTTAGGGCCATGCTTATCCGATTCGCCTTTGCGCTCAGCCTCTTGTCCGCGACGCCCGCCCTGACCCAGGCCACGGTCGCTCCCGCCCCTGCAGAAGACGTCGTGAAAGTCGCGCTCGACACCAGCGCCGGGCGCATCGTCCTCGCGCTCGACCGGAGCCACGCGCCTGTTACAACCGCCAATTTCCTCAAGTACGTCGATGCGGGCCGCTTCAACGGCGAAAGTTTCTACCGGGCGATGAGGTTCGGAGAAAATGGCGGGCTGATCCAGGCCGGGATCACCAGCGACGCCCGCAAGCTCTATCCGGCGATCGAGCATGAGCCGGTGAGCAAGACGGGGATCAAGCATGTCGCGGGCACGGTCTCCATGGCTGCCTTCTCGCCGGGTACCGCCAAGGCGGACTTCTTTATCCTGACCAGCGATGCGCCCTCATTCGACGCCAGCTTCGCTGCGTTCGGCCATGTCGTTGAAGGCATGGACGTCGTGAAGGCGATCCAGGCAGCGCCAGCCTCGCCAACCAAGGGAGAGGGCGTGATGAAAGGCCAGATGCTCGACCCGGTCGTGAAGATCACGAAGGCGTCGCGAATTTCCGAGTAGTTGCGGGTCCGATTCTTTCGTGAGACATCCGTCGGGGTGGGGGACGGGACTGCGAACAATCGGAACCATGGCGGCCGCGCCTCGTGGCCAAGCGAGGGCCTGATCTTCGCTGTCACGCTCCTGCTCATGCTTTGGCCGCTCGCCGTCAATCGGGCTCCATTCTATTCCGCCGACAGCGCGAGCTATCTCCGGGGTGGTGAATTCGGTTTCAACACGGGCCTCCTGATCCTCGATCATTGGTGGAATACGCTGTTTGCCACGCCGGCGGGCACGGCCGCTGCTAGCGATCCGAAAGCCATTGTCGCTGGCGCAATCGCCCAATCCGGCGGCGCCCGGTCGCTGCTCTACAGCGTGGCGACCTACATCTTGCGGGGGCCCGGGGTCAGCCTGATCGCGCTTGCCGTCGCTCAGGCCGCATCGGTCGTGCTGGTCGTGACCTTTCTCCGGCGGCTGATGATTCCGAAACTTGCGGTTGGACGGGGTCTGGCTGTCGGCGCCGGGCTCGCACTCCTGACCTCGGCAGGATGGTACGCAGCTTATGCGACGCCGGACGTCCTTGCCGGCGTCACGATCGCCGGCTCTCTGGTCCTGACCGTCTTCTACGATCGCATGACCCTTTCCGCGCGGATCGCTCTCGTCCTGCTTGTGGCAGCCTGTATCACTACTCACGGAAGCAACCTGCCGATCGCCGTCGGGACGCTCGTGACGGGATCGGCTGCGAACTTCTGGCTTCAGCGCGGTTCGCTCGTCGATTGGATTCGAAAGGCTGTTTGGTTCGCGAGCCCGATGGTTCTGGCGGTGGCCGTGCTGCTCGGCGCGTCCTTCGCGGCGTTCGGAGAGGCGAGCCTCGCCCCAAAACGCTATCCGATCCAGCTCGCCCGATCGGTCGCGGATGGCCCAGGCGCCTGGTACCTGCGCGATCATTGCGCCACCGAGCATTACGCGATCTGTGAGGTGTTCGGCCCGAACCCTCCGCGTAAGGTCGGCGAATTTCTGTGGGGGCCCAATGGTGTTCGTTACCGTGCGACGCCCGAGCAGATGGAGCGGATTCGCGCCGAGGAAAGCACGATCGTCCGTCGAGCGTCGATGGAATATCCGCTCGTCCAAATCGGCCAGTCGATCAGGAATACGGCCCGCCAGCTGCTCACATTCAGCCCGGACGATCTAGTCTTCGGCGAGGAAATGGCCGGCGGGAAGGATCCGTCGATCGTGCAAGTGCGGTCGGACAATCCGGCCCTCAAGACCTTTGGGACGGTGGCCGTCTATCTGACCTTCTTTGCAAGCATCGCCTTCCTGATTGTGAATCGCCGGCGTCTTGATCGCATGGAAGTTGCGGCGGTTGGTGTCGCCGTTATCGGCCTCCTCGCCAACGCCGCCGTGTGCGGAATTCTGTCGGGCGTGACCGACCGGTATCAGGGCCGCGTTGCCTGGATCCTTCCGGCGCTGGCGTTCATCATCTTCGCCCGTTTCTGGGACGAGGGCCGGTTGTCTCAGGCTGCCACCGGCGAGCTAGGTCCATAGCTTCGATGGATTATGTCCCACTCGGAAAGTCCGGGCTCACTTCCAGCGTCATCGGACTAGGGGGCGGGAGCAGTGGCCGCTTCGGGCTGACCAAGGGCGGCACGAAATCGGATGCGATCCGCTTGATCCGGCATGCCCTCGATCTCGGCATTACCTTTTTTGACGGAGCCGGCGTCACGGGCGGCGTCGACCAGCTGTTGTCCGAAGGTCTGGGCGACCGAAGGAACGCGATTCTCCTGTCGACGAAGATCCATCTTGGCCCCGATCCGGCTCCATTCTCCGATATGCTGTTGGCCAATAAGGCTTCGTCCTGGGTAGCCCGGCGCTTCGGGCTGGTTTGCAGCGCTGCCACGGTGCGCCGCCGCGTCGAGCAAACGCTCAAGGCGATTCGTACGGATCGCGTCGATCTGCTTCACTTACATGCAGTATCGCCCAGGCAATATCCGAAGGCTGCAGCGACGATCCTGCCCGAACTTCGCCGGATGAAAGACGAGGGCAAGATCCGCGCGATCGGGATAACGGAGGGGTTCCTGACGGATCCCGGTCACGAGACGTTGCGGGCAGCGGTTCGGGACGCGGGCATCGACGCCATCATGGTCGGCTTCAATGTTGAGAATCACAGTGCCGCGGACCTCGTCCTGCCGCGGGCCGAACAGGCGGGAATCGCTGCGATCGGGATGTTCGCACTGCGCGGTCTTCTAAACTCAGGAATTGCCGAGGACCTAAAGCGGATCGCAATGGAGGCGAGGATCAGCAGTCTGTCAGAGCTCGCCTATCGTTTTTCCCGGCACCAGGCCGGCATGGACGTTATCCTGACCGGCACCGGAGATCCCGAGCATCTCGAGAAGAATATCGCGGCCGTTCTGGCTCCGCCGTTGCCGGCCGAAGTGTTGGACCGGCTTCGCGCGCTGACGGCCTAGGCCGAGGGCGCATCCACGTGGAAATGACCGTCGTTTGCCACGACCCAGGCAAGTCCACCGATTACGCCCATGAGGACGCGCAGTAGGCCAAATGCAATCGACAGGGACAAGGCGGCTTCGGCACTGACTCCGGCTGCTCCCAGCAGATAGACGAACGCAATCTCACGAATGCCCCAACCGCCGAAGGAGATCGGTACCATCGCCATCAGCAGCGCCGCGGTGGCGAACGCGAAGAGCGTCGCAAGCGGGATGTCCAGGCCGAGGCCTGTCGCCAGAGCGGCCAGCACGCCGACACGTAGAAGATGCTGCGCCAGGGCTGCAGCCCAAGCCGACGCAATACCGTGGCTTGGAGTGAGCAATAGCCGGAAGTCGCCAGCGACGGTCAGAAGCTTTTGGAAGAAGGCCCATCGTTCGAGCCTGGGAACGCGGAGCCGGATGTGCGCCAGTACGAACAATGCCGCAATGACACCAATGCCGCTCGCTAGCAGAGTAATCATCAGCAGCTCGTCGCGCGGCTCCTTGAGCAGTTCGAGTGCAATCGGGAGGCCTGCGGCGATGACACCCACGAGCGTGATGAAGGAAAGCACGCGGACGGCGAGGATAATCCTGACCGCAGTTCCGACGGGCATCCCGACGCGCGATAGCTGCACCCCCCGAAAGATGTCGCCGCCGACGGTCGACGGCGCGACGTTACTGAAGAACCAGCCTACCACGCTGTAGAGCATCGCCGTGCCGAACGGCATTCTTCGGGAGAAGAGCCGTATCACGCTCGAGAGCAGGGTCGCATCGAACAGGATGATGAGACCCGTCAGCAGCAAGGCGACCAAGGCCCACCACGGGTTCAGGCTCGAAAGGAGCGAGGCGACCGCGGCGATATCGACGGTCCGGAACGCCACCCACAGCAACAGGGCGGTCACTAAACATTTGATTGCGATCTTCAACCGCACACGGACCCCATCCCAATTTCGGACATGCACAACTCGACCGAGAGCGTCTTTGCGCGCCAACCTGTATGGCAGTAGATGAGATTGCTTGCGAGGCGCGGGAGGCAGGGCAAAAGCACATGTCCCAAAACGGACCTTCGGCGCAGACCGGGGCGAGGCTGCTGATGCTCGGCCTGGACGCGGTCAGCCTGCCGTTAATCAAGGAAAACCTGGACCGGCTTCCCGTCATCGCTTCGCTTCTGAAGAGCGGAGTGGTCAGCGAGCTTCAGTCCCCGGCCTCGAACCTCGCGGCCAGCGTTTGGCCCACGTTCCTCACCGGACGACCGCCCGGTGAGCACGGCCAATATTTTCCGTTCCAGTGGAATGCGGAGCATTGTGATTATCGGCGCATTGCCGATCCTCGCTGGTCCGAGGAGTTCGACGTCGAGCCCTTCTGGCATCGCATCGCGAGAGCGGGCGTTCCAACGATTGCGTTCGACGTCGCGCACGGGCTGCATGACGAGCGCGCGCCCTGCCTGCAGATTACGAACTGGTCCTACCAGAGCTCCGGCGACGCGAAATCGTCGCAACCCGAGGTATTGAAAGACATCCAGCGACGTTTTGGCCGAAGGCCGATCGGGCCAGAGGTGCCGGTCGCGAAGACGGCCAGACAATGCTCCGCGATTGTCGAGCATTTGACGACAGCCGTTCGCGCGAAGGCCGATGCCACGCTCCACCTGATGAAGAGGCCTTGGCGGTTGTTCGTGACCGGCTGGTACGAAGCGCATCGCGCCGGGCATAATCTTTGGCCTGTCGAGGGAGATTTTGCGTCGGATGCCGCCCCCGGCGCGCTGCTGGAAATTTACGAGGAAACGGACCGCCAGTTGGGCCGTGTGCTTGAGAAGCTGGATCAGTCCGGCGTTCCTACTTCGGTGGTGCTGTTCACCGTTCATGGCATGGAGCCGAACCGGGCCCAGGATCATTTCCTCACCGAAATCCTGGCCCGCCTGAACCGGCTTTATCTCGGGAAGCCGCCGATCGGGTCGCGCAGCAGGCCGTCTCCGCTCAATGTCATGGCGTTCCTCCGCAATGCGCTACCTCCGACCCTTCAGTATCGGGCGGCGAGCATTCTTGGAGAGCGGGTTCAGGACTGGGTCGTCAATCGCGCGCTTACGGCGGGTCGGGACTGGAGCCAGACCCCGTCTCTTCCGGTCCTGAGCGGCGGCGAGGGCTTGGTCCGGTTCAATATCAAGGGCCGGGAGTCGCCGGGTTTCTTCGAGCCGGGCGGCCCTGAGCTGGCGAGCTATGTCGGCTGGCTGATCAAGCGGCTGTCGGCCATCGAGGTTGCCGGGACAGGCGAGCCTCTAATTCGGAAGATTACTCTCGCCGACGACCTGTTTCCGGGACCCCGACGGCACTTCCTGCCCGACTTGATGATCGAATGGGCGCCGGAAGCACCCGTGCATCGGGTCACATCACCCGACATCGGCGAGATCGAGGTTTCGCTCGCGACAGGCAGGGGCGGGAACCACAATGCATCCGCGTTCATGATAGTGAAGGGCGACGAAGCTCTTCTCGAAGCAGCTGCAGCCGTCGACGATATTTCAGGCCTCGGCTCGATAGCTGAGGCTTATTTGATGGGCACTGCCCGGGCGCGCGCCGCCTAGGCCACGCGAATTCGGCACGAAAGAAAACGCCCCGGCGTGAACCGGGGCGTCTCTGTCTCAACGCTCGAGACCTGCCTAGCTGATCTTCGGCAGGGTCGAGAATTGGTGGAACGGGGGCGGGCTGGACAGCGTCCACTCCAGTGTCGTCGCGCCTTCGCCCCACGGATTATCTGGAGCCTTCTTTCCGGCGAACAGCGACCAGCCAATGTTCACGAAGAAGATGACCATGCCCGCGGCCATGATCATGTAGCCGTAGGTCGAAACTTCGTTCCACTTCTCGAACGCCGGCGTGTAGTCCGGGATACGCCGCGGCATGCCGTCGAGACCGAGGAAGTGCTGCGGGAAGAAGATCAGGTTCACGCCGATGAACATGACGAAGAAGTGCAGCTTGCCGAGAAGCTCGTTGTACATCTTCCCGCTCATCTTGGGGAACCAGTAGTAGAAACCGGCGAAGATCGAGAACACCGCGCCGAGGCTGAGAACGTAGTGGAAGTGCGCCACCACGTAATAGGTGTCGTGCATGTAGTTATCGACGCCGCCGTTCGCGAGGACGACGCCGGTGACGCCGCCAACCGTGAACAGGAAGATGAAACCGACCGCCCACAGCATTGGCGTCTCGAAGGTGATCGAGCCGCCCCACATGGTGGCGATCCAGCTGAAGATCTTCACGCCAGTCGGAACCGCGATGATCATCGTCGCGGCGGTGAAGTACATCTTGGTTTCCATCGTCAGGCCGACGGTGAACATGTGGTGCGCCCACACGACGAAGCCGACGACGCCGATGGCGACCATCGCATAGGCCATGCCGAGGTAGCCGAAGACCGGCTTGCGGCTGAACGTCGCGATGATCTGGCTGATCATGCCGAAGCCGGGCAGGATCATGATGTACACTTCGGGGTGTCCAAAGAACCAGAACAGGTGCTGGTATAGCACCGGATTACCGCCGCCGGCCGGATCGAAGAAGCTGGTGCCGAAATTGCGGTCGGTCAGCAGCATTGTGATCGCGCCTGCAAGGACCGGCAGGGCCAGCAGAAGCAGGAAGACGGTGACAAGGATCGACCAGACGAACAGCGGCATTTTGTGCAGCGTCATGCCCGGTGCGCGCATGTTGAAGATGGTCGTGATGAAGTTGATCGCCCCGAGGATCGAGCTCGCGCCAGCAAGGTGGAGCGAGAAGATCGCCATGTCGACCGCTGGGCCTGCCGATCCGCTGGTCGATAGCGGTGCGTAGACCGTCCAGCCCGTACCCGCACCAAGACCCGTTCCGCCGGACACGAAGGTCGAGCCGAGGAGGAGCAGGAACGCGGGGATCAGCAGCCAGAAGCTGATGTTGTTCATGCGCGGGAACGCCATGTCGGGCGCACCGATCATCAGCGGAACGAACCAGTTGCCGAAGCCGCCGATCATCGCCGGCATGACCATGAAAAAGACCATGATCAAGCCGTGCGCAGTGATCAGCACGTTCCAGTGGTGAAGCTGCTCGTCGAACCCGGCGGCCGTGCCGGCACCGATCGGCCAGGCGTGATTCAGATATTGGATGCCCGGATGCATCAGCTCCATGCGCATGATGCCCGAGATGCTGCCGCCGATGATGCCGGCGACGATCGCGAAGATCAGGTAGAGCGTGCCGATGTCCTTGTGGTTCGTCGACATGAACCAACGGACGAAGAACCCTGGCTTGTGATCGGCATCATGATGCGCGTCGTGCGCCTCGTGAGCCTTGAGCTTCATCGTATCTGCGGTGGTGGCCATGATGCTTTCGTTTCCGCTCTTAATTCTGGGCCGTCGCGGCCTGGTTGGTGGCAGGCTGCGCTTCAGCCGTAGTTGCTGCGGCGGGAGTCGCTGCGGCCGGCTCGGCAGCTGCTGGAGCGGCAGCCGGAGTCGCTGCCGGCCTCGCGCCCTTCGGAGTGCCGCCCTTCGATACGATCCATGCGTCGAACTGCTCCGGCGAGACGACTTCGACCGCGGTCGGCATGTAGCCGTGGCGGGCTCCGCAGAGTTCGGTGCACTGGCCGAAGTAGACGCCCGGACGATCGACCTTGACCCAGATCTGGTTCACCTGGCCCGGATTGGCGTCGATCTTGCTCCAGAAGGCCGGTACCCAGAACGCGTGGATCACGTCGTTCGAGGTAACCAGGAACTTCACGACCTTGCCGGCCGGAATGACCATGCGCTCGTCGACTGCGAGCATCGGCGGTCCGTCCTTGTCGGTCCGGAAGCGCTCGCCCGGCTTCACGTCCCTTTGTTCCTTGAGCTGGTTCGAGACGATCTCGAAGCCGCCGTTGTCGGGATAGGAATAGGTCCAGAACCACTGGTTGCCGGTCACCTTGACGGTCAAGTCAGCCGGCGGCGGCGTGTACTGCGTCTTCAGCAGGCGCATCGATGGGATGGCGATCGCAACGAGGATGAGCACCGGAACCAAGGTCCAGACGACCTCGAGCGCGGTGTTGTGCGACGTCCGCGACGGGGTCGGGTTCGCGCCGCGGCGGAAGCGGAGCATCGTGAAACCGAGCAGGCCAAGCACGAAAAGGCTGATCGCCACGCACAACAGCAAGAGCCAGTTGTTGTGGAAGCCGGCGGCGAAGCGGCCGACGTCCGTCACCTGCTCCTGGAGGCCCGTTCCCGCCTTGACCGGCATTCCGATCTGCGCCTCCGGAAGAGCTTGGCCGACACCCGTCTCCGACGTCGTGACGGCCGGCGGATTGGCCTTGTCTGGGGTGGAGGCAGCAGCCGCCTCGGGCGACTGCGGCTGGGCGGAAGCAGGCGCAGTGACCGCAGGCTGCGGCTGGGCAGCTTGCGGCGTTTGAGCCGCTGCAGGTGACAGGCCGGCGGCGGCCAGGGCAATCGCCCATGCAATCAGTTTCATTCTCACCCCGGTGACTTGGGTTGGGGACAAGAGCACCACGACCGGGCCCCCTTGAATCAGGCGGCCTTATAGGCACGGCTTTTCGCTCTCTCAAGCGCCTCATCCACAGGTGTTGAAGGCGCGTCTCGCGCGGCCTATTCAACCGCTCGTTTCCTTTTGGCCGGAGCGCCGATGACCGAAGACGAAGTCCTCGCCGAATTCAGGGCGGCAGATGCGCTGCTGGAAGGGCATTTCATCTTGTCGTCGGGCTTGCGAAGCCCTCGCTACCTGCAATGCGCCCGGCTTCTGATGGACCCCGCGCGCGCCGAGAGAATCGCGCGCGCTCTTGCCGCACGGCTTCCTGAAGAGACCCGTAATGCCATCGACATCGTCATATCGCCGGCCATGGGCGGCGTGATCATCGGGCATGAGATGGGGCGAGCACTCGGACGACCCGCGGTCTTCGTGGAACGTCCCGAAGGCCAGTTCGAGCTTCGTCGCGGCTTCCGTATCGATCCCGGCGCGAGGGTTTTGATGGTCGAGGACGTCGTCACCACCGGCCTTTCTTCACGTGAGGCGATCAAGGCGATCGAGGAAGCAGGCGGCAAGGTGATCGCGGCCGCGTCGATCGTCGACCGCTCCGGCGGCAGCGCTAACCTCGGCGTGCCCTACACCTCGCTCATCCGCATCGACGTCCCGACCTATGAAGCCGATGCGCTTCCACCCGAGCTCGCCGCGATCCCGGCGATCAAGCCCGGGAGCCGTGCGGCCGCGTGAGCAGCCCGCTCCGTCTCGGCGTCAATATCGACCACGTGGCGACCATCCGGAACGCGCGAGGTGGTGACCATCCCGACCCCGTGCGTGCGGCGAAGCTGGCGGCCGAGGCCGGTGCCGAGGGGATCACGGCGCACCTCCGCGAGGACCGGAGGCACATCACCGACGAGGATATCGACCGGCTGATGGTCGAGATCGATCTCCCGCTGAACCTGGAAATGGCGGCGACCGAGGAGATGCTTGCGATTGCGCTCCGGCATAAGCCGCACGCCGCCTGCATCGTTCCGGAGAAAAGGGAGGAGCGCACGACCGAGGGCGGGCTAGACGCGGCAGGGCAGTTCGAAACACTGCGCCCGTACGTGGACTGGCTCAGCCGGGCGAACGTTCGTGTCAGCCTGTTCATCGAGCCGTCGGAAGCGCAGGTCGAGGCTGCCGTCCGCCTTGGCGCCCCCGTCGTCGAATTCCACACCGGTCGCTACGCCCATGTCGACGGCGAGGAGCGAGCGGTCGAGCTCAAGCGGATTTCCGATTGCGCGGCGCTTGCCGTCAAGAACGGTATAGAGCCTCACGCCGGCCACGGCCTAACGTTCGACAATGTGATGCCGGTGGCAGCCATCCCCCAGATCGCGGAACTGAATATCGGCCATTTCCTGATCGGCGAGGCGATCTTCACCGGCCTCGATGCCAGCGTCCGCCGGATGCGCGAACTGATGGACGCGGCGCGGTGATCGTCGGCATCGGCTCCGACCTCTGCAATATCGAGCGGATCGAGAAATCGCTCGAGCGGTTCGGCGAGCGTTTCCTCGATCGTGTCTTCACCGACGTCGAAAAAGCGAAGGCCGCGTCCCGCCCACACACCACCGCCGGGACGCTCGCCAAGCGCTTCGCCGCCAAGGAGGCCTTCTCCAAGGCGGTCGGCACCGGTTTCAAGCGTGGAGTTTTCATGAAGGACATTGGAGTGGTCAACGCGCCCTCGGGCGCACCCACGCTCCAATTGACCGGCGGCGCGCGGGCGCGGCTTGACGCCCTTGCGCCGGACGGCCACGCCATCGACATACATCTGACGATGACCGACGATTACCCCTGGGCACAGGCTTTCGTGATCCTGCACGCCCGCAAGCTGGAGCCCTGATTGAACGACACCATTCCCGAGGCGAGTGCCGATCCAGCAACGGTTTCGGCTGCCCCCGAAAAGGAATCGAAGGGCTCCGCCATCTGGCGGGAGATCAAGGGCCTGCTCTGGGTCCTGGTCGCAGTGCTGCTGTTCCACACCTTCGTCGCCAAGCCCTTCTACATTCCGTCCGAATCCATGATGCCGACGCTCCTCAAGGGCGACCGGCTGGTGGTCAGCAAATATCCGTACGGCTGGTCGTGGGTCTCGCCGAGCTTCCATGTCTTCCCGCATTGGCAGGGCCGGCTGTTCGGCAAGACGCCCGAGCGCGGTGATATCGTCATCGTTACTCCGCCCGGCCAGAGCGACGACTACATCAAGCGCGTGATCGGGCTTCCCGGCGATACGATCGAAGTGCGTGGCGGCCGCCTGGTCATCAACGGCAAGCCGGTGAAGTCGGAGCGCCGTCCGCCGGTGATGGTGCCGGTTGATATCAACGTTCCCTGCGGGATCGAATTCTCCGGCTTCCAGGTCCGCGCAGCCGACGGCAACGCATATTGCCGCTTGCCGATCGTCCGCGAGACCCTTCCTAACGGAGTTAGCTACGACACGATCGATCTCGGCCAGAGCGCGGGCGACGACTACGGGCCGGTGAAGGTACCGGCAGATCATCTCTTCCTGATGGGTGACAATCGCGACCGCAGCGCCGACAGCCGCTTCGATCTCGGTCCGCCCGAGAACGGCCTCGGCGGTCCGGTCCCCTGGGAGAACATCGGCGGCCGCGCCGAGTTCATCACCTTCTCGCTCGATGGTACTTCCGAGCTCCTGAATCCGTTCAGCTGGTTCGAGGCGTTGCGTTCCGGGCGGGCCGGGACTTCGCTGAGGGCGCACAAGGACTAGGCGATGGGATCAGGGCCGCCGACTATCGAACCGCACGTCGAGCGACCCGGCCCAGCAGAATTCCGCGATCCCATGGTCGTCCGCGAGCTGAAGCGCGCCGCGGTCTGGTTCGGGCTCGCGCTGCTCATCATCGGGGTCATCGTCCTCGCCCAACCGCTGCTGCTGATAGTCGGGGGAATGATTTTCGCCGTCTTCCTCGATGGCGGCGCGCGGCTGATCGGCCGTTTCCTTCCCATCGGGCGCGGCTTCCGCCTGCTTCTGGCCCTGATCATCGGCTTCGGCTTTATCGGCTGGGTCTTCTGGTACGCGGGCACGACCATAGCGGCGCAGTTCGAGGCGCTGCGGATCGTCGTTACCGCTCAATTCGACCGCCTTATGGAATTCGCGGCCTCGCTGGGACTGGTGCCGAAGGGCCCGCCGACGAACCTCGGCTCGCAATTGCTCGGGTCGGTCGGCAGGCTGACCAGCGCCGTCGGAAGCGCTCTCGGCGCGATCACAAGCGTCATCCTGATGATCGTGATCGGGATCTTCCTGGCGATCGAGCCGCGCATCTACGATCGCGGAATCGCCTGGATGCTGCCGATCCGGTACCGCGAGCAATTCTACCGGATCGCGGAGCACGTCGGGTTCACGCTGCGCAGGCTGTTGTTCGGGCGGCTGCTGGGGATGATCTTCGAAGGTTTCTTCACCGGCATATTGCTCTGGCTTGCCGGGGTGCCCATGGCCGCCCTGCTCGGCCTGATCACGGGCCTGCTGGCCTTCATTCCCAATATTGGAGCGATCACTTCAGGCGTGCTGATGGTCGCGGTCGGCTTCAGCGCCGGCCCGCATCAGGGCTTCGCGGCGATCATCATCTATTTCTTCGTACAGAACGTTGATGGCTATCTGGTCATCCCATACATCGCACGCCGCACGGTCGACCTCGCTCCGGCAGTCGTCCTGGCGATGCAGCTGCTGATGGGTGCCTTGTTCGGGATACTCGGGGTCCTGTTCGCGGACCCGATCCTTGCGGCGTTGAAGGTGGCCTTGATGGACATCAGCCGCGATCATGCCGCGGAAGAAGGCGAGGGGCCGAAGGCCGTCGGCGGGAAACCGCCACCCGCTTAGGGAGTAGGGGTCGCCTCGGGCTGCGGGGCCTGTTGCGCCTGACCGGGGATTTCGCCGCCTTGGTTCATCAGCGCGGCATTCGGCACGATCTGGACGATGTGCACGTCGAAATCGAGATCGGCGTTGGGACCGAAGGGGCTGCCCGGGGGCGGTGACTCGCCGTAAGCGAGCTTGCCTGGGATGTGGATCTTGTACTTCCCGCCCTTCTGCATCTTCATCAGGGCTTCCGAGAAACCGGGGATGACCTGTCCGGCGATCATCGGCTGCGCTCCGCCATGTCGAGCGCTGTCGTCGAATACCGTCCCGTCGGTGAGCCTGCCCTCATATTCGACGAGAACTCCGTCCATCGCCTGGACGAAGGGGCCTTCGCCCTTTTCGACGGTGCGGATTCGAAGGCCGCTCTCGGTTGTCTCGCCGCGCAGCGGGCTTGCGCCGAGCCAGGCGAGACCGACGCCGGCGCCGATCAGCAGGAGGAACGCAAGCGACAGTCCAAGGCTGCGCCCGCGGCTTTCGGGGCGCTTGGCAGTTTCGCTGACCGACATTGTATCGCCCCGTATTCTAGGAGGGTTGGAAGCTTAGCGCGAACCTTCGCGCTCGGCGCGCTTGCGCTCGAGCTTGCGGGCGCGGCGGATGGCGGCAGCACGTTCGCGGGCGCGCTTCTCCGACGGCTTCTCGTAGTGACGGCGCAGCTTCATCTCGCGGTAGACGCCTTCGCGCTGCAGCTTCTTCTTGAGCGCGCGGAGCGCTTGGTCGACGTTATTGTCGCGAACGATGATCTGCATAAATGCCTGTCTATACTCCAGAATGTCGCTGTGGCCCGTAGCTGCGCCAATACCATACGCCCGGCCGCAGTATGCTGCGTCGGGGCGCCGCCATTAGCAGTGACTGAAAACGCATGCAAGGCGCTCGAAATTGCCCGTCCTGCGATGAAACGAGTTGTCAGCACGATGGGCTAAGCAACTGGCTAAACGCGGTTATCGGAGATTAACCTTCGGATGTGTACAACCGCTGCTTCATCTGAGTGGGGTGGTAATGGGGTTGAATCGAAGGGAAGTACTGCGTTGGGGCGCGGTTGGCGCGGCTGGAGCCATGCTCTCGTCCGCCGCAAGCTCCGTGGGTCTTCCATCCATCGTTTACGCGCCGCCGCCGGTTCCGCGTGATCCGCTGGCGCCGCTCGCACCGGTGCAGCCTGCGCCAGTCGGCCTGAACCCGGTGCTCTTCCAGAAGGCCAAGGCGGCGCTCGATTCGCACCGTTATCAGGCGCGTGCGCGCGACCTTATGGGCATTGTCGACTTTTCGAAGGCTTCCAGCGAGGCCCGCTTCCATCTGGTCGACTTGATGAACGGCACCGTCGAAAGCCACCTGGTCGCTCACGGCCGCGGGTCCGATCCGGATCATAGCGGCTTCGTGGAGCGCTTCTCGAACGACTTCGGGTCCTACGCCACCTCTAACGGCGCCTACACCACCGGCGACTATTACGAGGGTAAGTACGGCCTTTCGATGAAGGTCCAGGGCCTCGACTGGTCGAACAGCAATGCCGAAGCCCGCGCGATCGTCATCCACAATGCGTGGTACGCGGAGCCGGAAATGATTGCCCAGCACGGCAAGCTCGGCCGCTCCGAAGGGTGCTTCGCCTTCAGCCGCGCCAGCCAGTGGGACGTGATGCGACGCCTCGCCGGCGGCCGCATGATCTACGCCGACAAAATCGCCTGATTTTTCATCAGGACGGGGAGAGTGAGGCCTCGGGACCTGGTCCCGGGGTCTTTTTCGTTGTGGTGAAAGCGGACTTCAGGGCGCCGGTCGGCTAGAAATCGCCGGGATGGAGCCCAAAGCAATCAGCATCCCTGTCGGTGACGAATCGGTTTCGGGCCTATTCCTGCGGCCGCCCGACGCAAAAGCGCTTTACCTATTCGCCCACGGAGCCGGCGCCGGAATGACGCACAAGGCGATGTCCGGGAATGCAGAGGGGCTAGCCAAGCGAGGAATCGCGACGTTGCGCTACAATTTCCCCTATATGGAGAAAGGCTCGAAGCGGCCCGACTCCCCGAAAGTGGCCCATGCGGCAGTGCGAGCGGCGGCATCCAAAGCCGTGGAGCTTGCGCCGGAACTAGCCCTGTTCGCCGGCGGCCGCTCGTTCGGCGGACGGATGACATCGCAGGCACAGGCCGGCGATCCGTTGCCCGGCGTTCGCGGCCTGATCTTCCTCGGCTTTCCGCTGCACCCAGCGGGGAAGCCCGGGATTGAGCGCGCGGACCATCTGGCGAATGTGCGCGTCCCGATGCTGTTCGTTTCCGGCACCCGCGATGCGCTTGCGGAGCTGGACTTGCTGCGGCCGGTAGTCGCCAGTCTCGGCAGCTATGCCAAGATCCACCTCGTCGATCAGGCCGACCATTCCTTCAAGGTTGTTGCCAAAAGCGGCCGCACCAATGCTGATGCCGAGGCCGAGGTTCTGGACGCGGTCGCTCGCTGGATCAGCGGCTAGGCAGCGGCTTCGTCTCTAGCGCGAAGCAACCTTGTCCTCGGGCTTGGCTGACGGCGCCGGCGTGGCGACATTGTTCAGCGCCGCAATGACCTTGCCGTCCTTCTTGTAGATGTCGGCATAGTCCTTGATCGACCCGTCTTGGAGCGCGGCGGACGACATGTAGACGATGTAGACCGGAAGCGGCTTGGGGAAGTTGGCCTGGACCGTCTTCTTGCTGGCGACGGTTTCCTTGACCCGCTCGGGAGTCCACGCGGCCGGCACGGTGCCATCGGCTGCGGGCGGGTAGGTGCCCTCGCCCAACAGCCTTTCAGCCAGGAGCAGGACGTGCTCGGTCCGAATGCAGCCATGGCTGTAGGCCCGCGCCTTGGCATCGAACAACGTCTTGGCGGTCGTGTCGTGCAGGTAGATGTTGTGGGGATTGTACATCACGAACTTGATCTGTCCCAGCGCGTTGCGCGGCCCCGGAGGCTGACGCCAGCGTTGGATCTTCCCGTCGGCGCCCTTGAGCGCGACGTAGCCCGGCTTGCCGGCGACCTCCTTGCTGATGCTCGGCGGCACTTCCCACCAAGGGTTGAGAATAACGCCCGTGGCGATCGCCATCAGCTGCGGCGTCTGAGTCTTGATTGCTCCTGCGACTGCCCGATGCCGAGAAACGGTGACGCCGTCCTCGACCAGCGCAGCCGTGTAGGCCGGCACGTTCACGATGATGTAGCGTTCGCCGAGGTCGCGGGGCAGCCAGCGCCAGCGGTCCATGTTCAACCGGATCCGGTCGACCTTCATCGTTTCCGTCTTCGGAGTGATCTCGAGCGCCTTCTTCAGCGCCGCATATTGCGGGTGCGACGGAAGCAGTCCTGCGAGCGCCTCGCCAACGCGATGTTGCGCAAGTGCTGCACGAAGCAGAGAATCCTGCTTCGCGGCATCCAGATCGGGATCCGGGATGTGCCAGTTCTGCCGGTCGGCGCCACGCACGTGACCGAGAGCCATGTCAGACGAAAGCTTGTTGAACCGTTCCGTCGAAGCGGCCGAGATCAGGTTCAGATCATTACTCCGCATCGCGGAGATGAGACCGGCGGAATCATAGTCCCGGGGGTCGAGGCCTTCCTTCGCAGACGTGAGGATTGACAGCAGGAGCTGATTGGCGTCCGCCATCGTCCAGACCGGCGGAGGCGGCGGTGGCGGCAAAGCGGGCGCCGCTTCCGGGGTCGCCGTCTGCGGGACCGGCTGCGGCATCGCCTGTTGTGACGTGCCCTGCTGCGGCGAGGCGGGTTGAGCGGCAACGGGTTTCGGCTGAGCGGTGGCCGCGGCGGGCTTCACCGCCGGCGCACCGGCCTGGGCTAGCGCCATTCCGGCCGGAGCCGTCAGTGCCGTGAAAATCAGCAAGCCTTTGAACTGCACGCTCATCCCCTGAAAATCCCGTGTTCCGAGGCAGCTAGCCTCGCCATCGACACCCAATGATGTGCAATTGCATCCATACACAGGCTGAACGGCGCTCGCCAGTGACGTGCGCGCCACACTGCCGTTCGAATCATCAATCCGAAACAAACCAATCCTTAAGTCCCGGCACCTTAGCTTGGGTCTCGCCGATGGGTGGGGTTAGGAATGCTTAATGGCTCGATGATACCGCGCAGCGTGCGCCGAATGTTCGACGAGCGCTCGGAACCGCGCGATGAAATGGTCTCGCAGACCGCGGTCCTGGAGCTTCGCGGACGCAAGCACGTAGTGCGCCTACTCAACCTATCTCCTTCAGGTGCTATGGTAATTTTTCGGGCGATGCCGCATATCGGCGAGGAGGTTGCGCTGCACCTTTCCGACCGGGGCCGAGTGTGCGGGCATATTTGCTGGGTGCGCGACAGCCGGGTTGGAGTGACTTTTACGGCGGCTTTGGAGTAGCCGCGCGTGGAGATGAGTTTTTCGATGATCAGGGCGCGCATTGGCGAGACGCCGGACTCGAAGGAGCGGCGGCGCATGTCGCGCTTCCCGGTCGAAATCGATGCGCGCGTGCGTGAGCTAGGCGCCAACGGCATCGAGGCTCGGATCCTCAACATCTCCGAGAGCGGCTTCATGGCCGAATCCCACGCGACTTTCGAGGTCGGGTCGAGGATCTGGCTGATGCTCCCCGGTCGCGACCGTGCCAACGCCGTCGTCAAGTGGGTGGCCGGCGACAAGATTGGCGCCGAATTCGCCACGCCGCAATCGCTCGAAGGTTTGCGGACGGGTCAGGATTTCTAGGCGCGGCCCACCGCTTCCTGCGCACTTTTTGGCGTTAAGCGCTCTCTGGATACCCCTTGGACTGTCTCAAATTGGTTGCCGCCGATGAAACCGGTGCGGCGCTCGCGTCGTTGAGCGCTGTCGAAAGGAAGATCGACGATGCCGACCACCGAAACGGTCAGACAGCTGACAGGCAGAGGCTACCACGCGGTTTATCGCGAGCATGAAGTCAACCATTGCCCAGGCTGTGGCCGCACGCACTGGCTGATCGGCAGGATGTCTGCCGAATGCGCTTTTTGCACGACCGCACTTCCGCTGGCCGAAGCCAGCATGCGCTCGCACACCGGCCCAGCGATCATCCAGCACAAGAACCGCTACAACCACGACGCCGCCTGGGCGGCCTGATCAGGCGGATTTTTTCCGGACCGGCACGGCTGCGTTGCACAGATCGACGCCGCCGGCCGGACGGATGAAGAAGTCGTCCTTCCGGTTCGCGCGCGCCTTCACATAGGCTCCGAAGGTTGCGCTTCCCGTATCCATGAATTGATAAGCCGGGCGCTCGGTGGCCGGAATCTCGCTTGCCAGCCGCACGGCCGAAATTGGCACTTGCATGCTCTCGTCCTTGTAGAAGCCGAGCGCTTCTGTTCCGCGCGGCAGCGAGCTCAGCCGGTCGATTCCCTCAATGACCCGGCCGACGACGGCAATGTTGCGGTCGAGGTGGCGCGGCGCGTGCCCGATCACCGCGTAAAGCTCGCCGCCGGTCCCCGTGTCGGGTGAAAGATCGCGACCTACGCCGACATAACCGTAACAGTGGGTAAGGTTCGCCGTGCCCGTCTTGGGATCGTAGCCGATCGGCCAGCCACCCGCGAAGCCGGCGCTCGGCGCATAATCGTCCGCATAACCAAGCGGCCGGACGGAGAGCCCCTTCAGCGAGCGATGATATTCAGCCGGCGGCTTCGCGATCACGCCTGGGGGCAGCGGCCTGGTGCTTTCGTTATTGCCCCACTGGACGACATAATTGTCCTGCACGCGGTAGATCGCGGCGCCGCTCCACCAGTTGCCTTTCGCGAGGGCACGGATGTTGGCGACATGGACCGGAGCGAACTCCGGCGCGAGCTGGATTACGACCCGAGCGCCATTCCTTAGATCCATCACCACGAGGTTGTCGGGGTTGATGTCGCGCCACGCGCTTGCCGGGGCCTCGGCCACGATTTCGGAGGGTGCCTTGAGTTTCGCCGGGGGTGCAGCCGCAACCAGAAGAGCTGCCGAAACCAGAAGCAGTGAACGCATCCTAACCCCCACCTAAGCGAACCGCCGTGGTCTAGCCGACGAATGCGGGCGCCGCTATCGCCCGCAGATGCACACCGCCACTTTGATGCTTCTGGGATCGGGCGAGCTCGGCCGCGAGTTCGCGATCGCTGCGAAACGGCTCGGCTGCCGGGTCATTGCCTGCGACCGCTACGAGAATGCTCCGGCCATGCAGGTCGCCGACGCGTTCGAGGTTTTCCCGATGCTCGACGGCAAGGCCCTTCGAGCCGCGGTGGAGACCCACAAGCCCGATGTGATTGTCCCGGAGATCGAGGCAATCGACACGGAGACCTTGGCCCAGCTCGAGAGTGAAGGCTGGCGCGTTGCTCCGTCCGCCAAGGCGGTCCAGCTGACGATGAACCGCGACGGTATCCGCGAGTTCGCTGCGCGCGAGCTGGCTCTCATTACCTCACGCTACAAATTCGCCGAATCGCGCGACGAAGCGATCGCCGCGGTCGCGGAAGTCGGTCTGCCCTGCGTGGTGAAGCCGGTGATGTCGAGCTCCGGCAAGGGGCAGACCACCGTAAAGTCGGCGGAAGAGGTCGGCGCCGCCTACGACTATGCGGTCGCCAACATGCGCGGCGATCGTCCACGCGTGATCGTCGAGGAATTCATTGAGTTCGACAGCGAGATCACCTTGCTGACCGTCGCTACCGAGGCCGGCATCCTGTTCTGCTCGCCGATCGGGCATCGCCAGGAGGCCGGCGACTATCGTGAGAGCTGGCAGCCGGCCGGTATTTCGGATGGCGCCTTACTCTCCGCCCGGAGGCAGGCACGGAAGGTCGTCGAGGCGCTCGGCGGCTATGGCATCTTCGGCGTCGAATTCTTCGTCAAAGGCGACCAGGCGATCTTTTCGGAGCTGTCGCCCCGACCGCACGATACGGGCATGGTCACCTTGATCACCCAGTTTCCGAATGAGTTCGAGCTTCACCTGCGAGCGGTGCTCAAGCTCCCGATCCCCGCGATCGAGCTGACGCGCCCTGGCGGATCGGCGGTCATTCTCGCGGATCGCGAGAGTGACGAGTTTGGTTTCGAAGGCATTGCCGAGGCGCTGCAGCGCGGACGTCCCGGCGCTCCGGTCGATCTTCGTATCTTCAGCAAGCCGAGCACATTGAAGAATCGGCGCATGGGTGTCGCGCTGGCCGGCGGAAAGGATGCCGCAGAGGCCATCGAGACCGCCAAGGCGGCGGCAGCTTCGGTAAAGATTCGCTATTCCCGGTAGAACCGAACCGCGGGATCGTAGTTTTCAGTCCGCCAAGCGAAAGGGACAGGCCATGCGCGCACAGCTCCTGACAGTGATGGTTCTCGCAGTGATCGTCGCGGGTTGCGGAAAGCCGCAGCCCGAACAGCCGACGAAGTCGATTTCGGTCCGTAGCGAACAGCAGAATGCCCTGCACAAGCTGAGCGAGCCGACCCTGAAGGTCGCGCTCAGGCGAGCGATCTATGACAGCGGCAAGAAGTGCAACACGATCACCAAGGCCGGCTACGTCCAGGAATATGGGAACCTGTCGATGTGGACAGCAAGCTGCGCCGGCGACCGCAGCTTCGCGATCTTCGTGGGTCCTGACGGATCAGTCCAGGTCAGGGATTGCAAGGAAACGGAGCAGTTGAAGCTTCCGGCCTGCACGATCCGCGAGCCGGAAAAGAAGCCCGCCGCGGGCTAATCGCAGCGGCGGGATTCCTTATATTCGCCGGCGGCGGTCTTTTCCTTGACCGTCACGCACGAGCCCTGACGCGTCTCCTCGCGCCAGCTGCCGTCCGCATTGGTCACGCGGTTGCCGCTCTTCGGGACGCGCTTGCCGTCCTTGATTTCGTAGTTCCAGCCCTTCGGCGTGGCCTGGGAGGCGCCACTTGCGGTCTGCTGCGCCAGGGCTGCCCCGGCGAAGCCAAGGCCCGCCGTAACGGCGACCGCAATCAGCAACGCACCCTTCGAAACCCGTTTCATCACACGACTCCTTGGCCCGCTTTCTATATTCACCCATGTGAACGATGGGTGAAAGATGAGCGCGGGAAATCCGCGCCGAGTTGACGCAGATGGGTACGAAATCCGTGAATTTGAGGGTTTGACCCCCGGGACTTAGCCCTGGCGAGCCTTGAAGCGCCGGTTCGTCTTGTTGATGACGTAGGTGCGCCCGCGACGGCGGATCACGCGGCAATCGCGGTGGCGCGACTTGAGCGACTTCAAGCTGTTGCGAATCTTCATGGCGCGCGCCTGTCTCTTCGTCTCGTTCTGTAAAAATAAGGAAGGCCGCCCGACGGGGCAGCCGCTCGGGGGGCGCTTAGGCGAAAATCCCTTTCCCCGTCAAGGTTCAGCGTACCGGCTTCCTTTGAGCCTTGGGCTGCGAAGGCGCGTAGGTCTCCCCGAAATAGTCGCCCGCATACCAGAGCGGCCGCTGATCGGCGTCCGCCATGTTGCGCGCAATCCGATAGTTGAGCTCCGCGAATTTGGCCCCCGCCTGCCAGCGAATCGGCTGCGCCAGGTCGTCCTTCACCGTGTGATAGGTCTCGGCCAGGAATTTCTGCCACGCTTGCGCGCCGCCGTTCGCCTGCCCGGTCATCAGGAATACCGCCGGCACTCCCGCCTGCACGAACGGATAATGGTCCGAGCGGACGAACAAGGTCTCCTGCGGCATTGGGTCCGGAGAGAGCCCGATGTGCATGCTCGAGCCGGCCGCCGCGACCGCACGGCCGGTCGTCGAATGATCGGCTCCGAACGCCACGACGTCCGTGAAGTCGTAGAGCAGAAGCGGCATATCGAGATCGACCAGCCCGACGATTTGCTGGGCCGGGATGGTCGGATGCGAAGCGAAATATCCGGCGCCGAGCAGGCCGTATTCCTCGCCCGTATTGGCGATGAACAGGACAGAGCGCCGAGGGGGCTTCCCCGAAGCGACGAAATCGCGGGCCGCCTCGATCATCGTCGCGACCCCGGCGGCATTGTCGAGCGCGCCATTGTAGATGGCGTCCTGTCCGGGCTTCGCATCCGGATATAGCCCAAGATGGTCGAGGTGGCCCATCAGCACGACATGTTCTCGCGCCAGCTGTGGGTCTGATCCCGGAAGCACGGCCAGCACTTCCGGACTCGTGAAGTCCTGCCAGTTGCTCGTCGCTGCGATCGACAAAGTCGCGGGCAGCTGGAAGCCGCGCACCTTTTTGCCGGCCGCGACGTCGGCGCGGATCGCCTTCAATTGTCGCGGCGCGCGCTCGAACAGTCGTTCCGTCCATTCCGACGATAGCGCCACGAGCGCCTGCGCCGCCCCGCCGCGACTGGTCCGGCCGCCGGCGTCGATCCAGTCGACCACCGGCCTCGACCCGAAGCGCTGGACCTGGCTGATGGCAGTAACCGCGTCGTTGATCTCGATGAGGCCGATCGCGCCCTGCGCGCCGGCGGTCTCGACCTGCATCGACCGCAGGTGCGCGGAGATTTCAGAGGGAACGCCAGGCACCGAATCCGCCAGCGCAACGACGATCTTCCCCCGCACGTCGAGGCCCGAATAATCGTCGATGCCGAGCCGCGCGTCGCGGACGCCGTGTCCGACGAAAACCAGCGGAACGTTGAGCGCTATCTCGCGACGCGTCACGTTCGGCCGGACCGCCGCATCCTTGCCCACGACCAGCTTCGTCGTGCGCCCGTTGATGGTCATCGATATCGCGGGCGGGTTAGCCAGGGTCGCGCGCCGGAAAGGCACGTCCAGAAAATAGCTTCCGTTGGCGCCGCCGGGTTTGAGGCCAAGCTTGCGGAATTCCGAAGCCACGTAATTGGCGGCGATCAGATGTCCGTGCGAACCCGTATCGCGTCCTTCGAGGATGTCGCTGGCAAGGAATTCGACATGGCCGCGGATGCGGTCCGCGGCGAGAAGATCTTCGGAGGGCCTTGCCGGCGCCGCCCCGATCAGCAGCGCCGCAAGGAACGCGAGCGAAATGCGCTTCAATCTCAAGCCCAGTTCCGCGATTGCAGCTTGCGCTCCCAATCGAGTGCGTGGGTCAGGATCGTCTCGATGTCCGCGTAGCGAGCATTCCAATCGAGCGTTTCCAGCAGCGCCTTGTTCGAGGAGATGAGCAGCGGCGGATCGCCCGCGCGCCGGCCCTTCATTTCGCGGCGAATCGGCTGGCCGAGCACCTTGTCCAACGCGTCCAGCACCTCGAGCACCGACAGACCTCGCCCATAGCCCAGGTTGAGCACGAGGTTCTCTTCCGGCCGCTCGATCAGCCGTTCGAGCGCCTTCAAATGCGCATCCACGAGGTCGGAGACGTGAATGTAGTCGCGCACGCAGCTTCCGTCGGGCGTCTGATAGTCGGTCCCGAACACGTCGACATGGTCGCGCTTCCCGACCGCGGCCTCGACCGCGACCTTGATGAGATGGGTCGAGCCCTTGCCGACCTGGCCGGAACGGCCTGCCGGGTCAGCGCCCGAGACATTGAAATATCGCAGCGCCGCAAAGTTGAGCGGGTAGGCGGCCGCCGAATCCTCGAGCATCCGCTCGGTCATCAGCTTCGACGCGCCGTACGGATTGATCGGCAGTTTCGCGACGGCCTCGTCGACGGGCACGCGCTCCGGCTCGCCGTATACCGCGGCGGTCGACGAGAAGACGACATGGCAGATGCCCGCATCCACCGCTGTCGAGATCAGCGAATGGCTCGCGACCGTATTGTTGCGATAATAGTCGAGCGGTTTCTCCACGCTTTCGGGGACGACGATCGATCCCGCGAAATGCATGATCGCGCCGATGTCTTGCTCGGCGAAGATGCGTTCGACCAGCGCGCGGTCGGCGACATTGCCCTCGTAGAACGGGACGTCGTCCGGGAGCAGATAGCGGCTGCCCGTTGAAAGATCGTCGATGACGGAGACTGGCCAGCCCGCGTCGCGAAGGGCGAGGACTGCGTGGCTGCCGATATAGCCGGCCCCGCCGGTTACGAGCACTGGGATACTGGACATGCGAGTGATGGCTAGCGGAGGCGGCTCTGTCGCGCCAGAGCCGTCTATCGTCTGGTCAAGTACAAGACGGATGCTCTTGTTTCAGTTATGATTTCGGAGTCGATGCCGCCGATTGCAGGGGGCGCTATGTTGATTGCCTTGCTCGTTCCACTGGCTTTGGCGAGCCTCGTCTTCACGATCGTCTTGCTTCGATCGGCGATTACAGACCGAACCGTGCCAAGTCTTGAAGCGACGGCTCTCGGCGCGATCACCAATTTCTTTGACACACTCGGCATTGGCTCATTCGCGCCCACGATGGCCTGGTTCAAATTCCGCAATTTGGTTCCTGACCGGATAATTCCCTCTACGATGCTGGTCGGCCATTCGCTGCCCTCGATCTTGCAGGCCTTTATATTCCTGATCCTTCTTGGCTTGCTCGTCGATCCGGTCCTCATCGTCGGTTGCGGCGTTGCCCTTATGCTGGGCGGCTTGATCGGGGCGCCGTTGGTGGCTCGGGCAAAGGTGTGGCTGATACAAGTGATCGTCGCGGTTGCTTTGGTGATCGCGGCAGCGCTCTATACCATGAGCAACCTTAACCTGATGCCGGCCGGCGGCACGGCAAGCAGTCTCCCAGTCAATCTGACCGTCGTTGCGATCTTTGCGAATTTCGGCCTCGGAATCTTGCTTAACTTCGGGATTGGTCACTACGCCCCCAGCCTGGTCATGCTTAGCCTAATGGGCCTCGATCCAAGGCTCGCTTTCCCGGTTATGGCGACGGGAGGGGCCTTAACGATAGCGGGCGCAGGCACGCGTCACGTGCTGCGTGGCTATGTCGATCTACGGATCGCGCTGGGCATCGTTATTGGAGGCATCCCGGCCGTCTTCATCGCTGCATTCATCGTGAAGAGCATGCCGCTCGAGGTGCTCCGATGGATGGTCATCTTCGTTGTTCTTTATGCCGCGCTGATGATGTTCCGCGCCGCGATGGCCGGTCGCCGCAAGCCGCTGACACTAGAAGCCGATCGAGCTGCGGCGCTTTGAACCTGTCACCGTAGTCTTTCGACAGGGGCGACCAACGCGGACCGTTTGCCTGATCCGCGCCCCCGCACTATCAGCGGCGCAATTCCAGAAAACTGCCAAAGAAGGTCCTATGGCACTGACGATTTCGAGCGCGTTCGACGCAGGCAACATCCGCGTCGTGAAGCAGGACGGTTTTTCCGCCGACCTGGAGATCGTCAAGGACCATCTGTCCGACTTTTACCAGTGGTTCTATTTCCGCGTCGCGGGCGCAGGGGGCCGTGAAGTCACGTTGAACATCGTCAATTGCGCCGGCTCGGCCTATCCCAACGGCTGGCCTGACTACAAAGCCGTGGCGTCGAGCGATCGTGAGGAATGGCTGCGTATCGACGGGACGAGCTACGCCGACGGCGTCCTCACCATCCGTTTCACGCCGGAAACCGACTGTGTCTGGCTCGCTTATTTCGCGCCTTATTCGATGGAGCGTCACCACGACCTCGTCGCGACCTACGCATCGCTTCCGTTCGTGGGATATGAATCGCTCGGCAAGTCGCTCGACGGCCAGGACATCGATTGCCTGACAATCGGCGACGGCGACCTCAACGTCTGGCTCTATGCCCGCCAACATCCGGGCGAGAGCATGGCCGAGTGGTGGATGGAGGGCGCACTCGAAAAGCTGACTGACGGCGATGATCCAGTCGCCCGCGTGCTCCTGCGCGACTGCACTTTCCACATTGTTCCGAACATGAACCCGGACGGATCGCGCCGCGGCCACCTGCGCACCAACGCCGCCGGCATCAACCTTAATCGCGAGTGGCACGCGCCTTCGGCCGAGAAGAGTCCCGAGGTTCTTTATGTCCGTAATGCGATGGACGAGACGGGCGTTGACTTCGCGATGGACGTTCACGGCGATGAGGCGATCCCCGCCAACTTCCTTGCGGGATTCGAGGGCATTCCGTCGATCACCGATCGGCAGACCCGCCTGTTCAAGCTCTTTTCCGAAAATCTCGAGCGCATCTCGCCCGACTTCCAGACTAGCCAGGGCTATGAGCTTGCGGCTCCCGGCCAGGCCAACATGTCCATGTCCACGACCCAGCTCGCCGAGCGCTACGGCTGCGTGTCCATGACCCTGGAAATGCCGTTCAAGGACAATTTTGACCTGCCGGACCCGTTGTACGGCTGGAGCCCCGAGCGATCGAAATTCCTCGCCTTCGCCTGCCTCGACGCTCTGCACGCGATCTTACCGGAACTGACGAAAGCCAAAGCCCAGAATGCGGCTAAGGCCAAGGTCGACGCCTGATGCCGACGCTCGTCCTGCTCCGCCACGGCCAGTCGCAGTGGAACCTGGAGAACCGGTTCACCGGCTGGTGGGACGTCGATTTGAGCGAGCAGGGCGTCGCCGAGGCGCGCGGGGCAGGAGCTTTGCTCCGTGAGCGCGGGTATGCGTTCGACCGCTGCTTCACCAGCGTCCTGACGCGCGCGATCCGCACGCTTCATCTCGTCCTGCACGAGCTCGACAGCCTGTGGCTTCCGGTAGCCAAGGACTGGCACCTCAATGAGCGCCACTATGGCGGGCTTACGGGCCTCAACAAGCAGGAGATGATCGACAAGGTCGGGGCTGAGCAGGTCAAGATCTGGCGCCGATCCTACGACATCCCGCCGCCGCCGCTTCCCGAAGACAGCGAGTACGACGTCAGCCACGACCGGCGCTACGCCGGCATTCCGGTTCCAAATACGGAAAGTCTCAAGGATACGATCGCGCGGGCGCTTCCTTATTACGAGGCGGAGATCGCTCCGGCCCTGAAGCACGGCGAACGAATCCTCGTCGCTGCGCATGGCAACTCGATCCGCGGCATCATCAAGCATTTGTCGAGCATCGGTGATGACGAGATCGTCGGCGTCGAGATCCCGACCGGGCAGCCGCTCGTCTACGAGCTGAACGACGACCTCAGCGTCCGCGACTCATTCTATTTGAGTGAACGCGCGGCTTAGGCCGCGGCCTTGTCCCGATACATCGCCAGATCGGCGCGGGCCATGACGGCGTCCGGCTGGTCGTGCGGCTCGATCACTGAAATGCCGATCGCTACGCTCAGCGGTAGGCAGGTTCCCTGGAAGCAGAACTCGCGGCCGGCGATCATCGACGCGAGCCGGCCGGCCGTATCGATGGCGCTGTGTTCGTCTGCCCGTTCGAGAAGGATCCCGAATTCGTCCCCGCCGAGCCGCGCGACGCAATCGCTCTTGCGAACGCCTTGCGAAAGCATGTCGGCGACCTGGATCAGGGCATGGTCGCCGGCCTGGTGACCGAAGGTATCGTTGATCATCTTCAGCCCGTCGATGTCGACGAACAGCATCGCGGCGCTGTCATCATAGCGGCTGACGCGGTCGATCGCTGCTTCGAGCTGACGCATGAATCCGCGGCGATTCGGAAGGTCGATCAGGACGTCCTGATGGGCGAGGCGGTCGAGCAGTTCCACGCGCTCATGAAGCTGAGAAATCTCAGCCTTGAGGCGCCTGACTTCGGCCAGCAACGTGTCAGGATCGGTCATGTCGATGACCACGTCGTCCATGGCAATCTGAGATTCCCCTTCGCTGACCGATACATAACTTGAATCTGTGACGGGGAAAATACTTAAGCCACGCCAAGACGTTGCGCGTGCCCTGCCTTGTTCCTAAACGGCACAACTCCTTGGGCTGGATTAAATGGGTACGATGGCGCAGCCGCTGGTCGGGATCATCATGGGGAGCAGCTCCGACTGGGAGACGATGCGCCACGCCGCCGAGACGCTCGACAAGCTCGGGGTCGCGCACGAAACCAAGGTCGTCTCCGCCCATCGCACGCCCAAGCGGCTCTACGACTATGCCTCGTCGGCGAAGGAGCGGGGCCTCAAGATCATCATCGCCGGTGCCGGTGGCGCCGCGCATCTTCCGGGTATGGCGGCCTCGATGACCAGCCTCCCGGTCCTCGGTGTGCCGGTCGAAAGCCAGGCGCTGAAGGGCATGGATAGCCTGCTGTCGATCGTCCAGATGCCGGCCGGAGTTCCCGTCGGCACCCTTGCTATAGGCCGGGCAGGCGCGGTCAATGCAGGCCTTCTCGCAGCGTCGATCCTCGCGATCACTGACGACCAGCTCTCTGCTCGCGTCGAGCGCTATCGCGAAGAGCAAACCCAATCGGTGGCTGAAACGCCGGAATGATTCCGCCCGGGTCGACCATCGGTATCGTCGGCGGCGGCCAGCTCGGCCGGATGCTCGCGATGGCCTCGGCCCAGCTAGGCTACAGGTGCCACATCCTCGACCCGCACGACCGGCCGTGCGCTGCGGATGTCGCCGCGGAGTTTACGCGCGCTGCGTACGATGATCGCTCGGCGTTGGAAGCTTTCGGAGCAAGGGTCGACGTCGCGACGTACGAATTCGAAAACCTTCCGGTCGGTCCGCTGGGCGTTCTCGCGGACAAGCTTCATCCCGGCGTAAAGTCGCTCGCGGTCGCTCAGGACCGCGCCGAAGAAAAGTCGTTCATCGAAGGCACCGGAGCCCGCGTCGCCCCGTGGCGCTCCGTTACCAGCCTCGACGACGTGGCGCGCGCAGTTGCGGAGCTGGGCGTCCCCATCGTCCTGAAGACCCGCCGCTACGGCTATGATGGCAAGGGCCAAGCCTGGATTCGCTCTTCGGGCGACGCGGAGGGGGCATGGGAGGCAATCCGCGGGGAGCCCGCGGTCGCCGAGGCCGGTGTCAACTTCGCCGCCGAATTTTCGGTCATCGTCGCGCGATGGGCGGACGGCCGCACAACCTTCTGGGACAGCCCGGACAACGTCCACCGCGAAGGCATCCTCCGCACGTCGACCGTTCCCGCTCCCGCCGTGATCGCGGATCAGGTCGAGGAAGCCCGCGCTGCGGCCGCCGGGATCGCCGAGGCGCTCGACCATGTCGGAGTCCTCACCGTCGAATTCTTTGCCAGCGCCGACGGCCCCGTCGTCAACGAGATCGCGCCGCGCGTTCACAACAGCGGCCACTGGACGATCGAGGGCGCCTTCACTTCGCAGTTCGAGCAGCACATCCGCGCCATCTGCGATCTTCCGCCCGGATCGACCGCGCTCGCGGCCTCGTCGGTGGTCATGGCCAACCTCATTGGCGACGAGATCGACGGCTGGCAGGCTCTTCTGTCCGACCCGCGCGCCCACGTGCACATTTATGGTAAGGGCGCCGCTCGCCCCGGCCGGAAGATGGGCCACGTCACCAGGTTGACGCTGAAATGAAGATCATCGGAAGCTTCGTCAGCCCCTACGTCCGCAAGGTGCTTGCCTGCATGCACCTCAAGGGTCTCGACTATGAGATCGATCCGATCACGCCCTTCTTCGGCAATGACGAGTTCCGCCGCCTGAGCCCGCTGTGTCGCATCCCGGTCCTGATCGACGGCGACTTCAGCGCAAGCGATTCCTCGGTGATCTGCGCCTATCTCGACGAAGCGTGTCCCGGCTATCCACTGCTTCCCGCAGACCCGAAGGACCGCGCCCGCGCGCGCTGGCTTGAGGAATATTCCGACACGCGCCTCGGCGACGTCTTCATCTGGGGCCTGTTCTACCAGAAGATCGTCCACCCGATGGTCTGGAGCGAGCCGGGCGACCAGCAGCGCATCGCCAAGGTGCTGGCCGAGGACGCTCCCGCGACGCTCGACTATCTCGAAGGCGAGCTACCGGAGCGCGGCTGGCTGTTCGGCGACTTCAGTCTGGCGGACATCGCCATCGCCAGCTTCTTCCGCAACGCCGCCTACGCGGACTTCAGGCCGGACGCCGCCCGCTGGCCGCGTGTCGCGAGTTTCGTCGAGCGAGCGCTTGCGCACGATGCCTTCGCCTCCACTCTGCCGTTCGAGGACATCCAGCGCAGAGTCGACATCAGGGGCCGCCGGCAAGCCCTGCTGGATGCCGGAGCGCCGCTGACCGCGGAATCGCTCGGGCTCCCGACCCCGCGGAAAGGCATGATGCGCCTTTAGCGGGCGTCCGCTGGCTTGTTGGCTTTGAGCAGGATCGCAGCGAGTGCGATCGCCGCTGCAACGTCATATCCGCCGCAGAAGCCCGGCCACCACTCCGGCGCTCCTGGTCCCGGAAACCAGTTGTACCGAACGAAGTCGAACACCCCGTGCGCCGCAAGCCCGGCGGCGGCGACCCACAGGCTCGTCCGGAACCCGACCACGGCCAGCCCCGCGAAAATCGCGAAGCCGATCAACTCGGGCACTAGACCCGGCCCGCGACCCGCCATGACCGCGAACAGCACGTAAAAGGCTCCGACGATGATCAGGACTGTCGGGTAGAAAGCTTTGTCGCGGTCGAGTCCAACGGCGTGAGCAAACACCGCGACGACCCCTGCGAGGACAATTCCAATGAACAACGGCACCACGTCAGCTTAGCTTGGGCTGATCTCGACGCAATGTCCGCCTTCTACCCCATTCGGAACTCCGATTGCGCCACATTCTTGTCCCCCCCGATGGCTTGGTTTGGGTCTGGAATAGATTTCCTGGAATCGAATTTTGCGCGGCGGTGATCGACTCATCCGGATCGTCGCAAATGCAGGAGACAGACAGGCAAAATTACTCTCGGCGGGGAAACGAGGAGCGTAAGCGCTCCCAATCGCTGCAACCAGCGACAGCCGCTCGATTCACGGCATGCTTGCCGACCTTTGCCACAACTTGCGCACGCTCGGCCAATGCGAACAATAGGACGGGGATCGATCCGCAGTCCGGCACAGGAGAGCGAGGGATAGTGTTCGCGAGAATGATCGAGGGTGAACTCGTTCCGTCAGGATCGAATCGACCCTCAGTCTAGACCTTCCCTAACATATTCGAGGCTCGCAGCTCCGATCTGGCGACCTCGATCAGCAAGGTCTCGAGGAGAGTCCGTGGATCGACGGGCCGCGTCAGTACACTCGCCCTTTCGCCCAGGTCTCCCAGTGACTGCGGCAGCGCGACGCTCGTTTGAATGACAAGCGGAACGTCGCGCTCGGCGAGGAGCAAGACGACTTCGGACGCGCCTGGAAGCTCGCAATCGACGATTGCGCCGCCAACGTCGACGGAATCCAGGATGGTGAGGGCTTCGGAAAGCGTCGCTACCGGACCCGCCACACGGCCGTCCGACTCTTCGATAGCCTCAGACAGGTCCAGACCTGAATAGCCGCTCCCGTCAAAGATGAGGATCGTCATGGAGTTAAGCATCGCGTCCCCCTTTCGAGCGGGAGCACGCGAGGTCTCTCAGGCGCAGACTGCTCACACAAGAAGCCCGCGATCCGATACTAACGAACTTAAATTACTTAAGTTTCTATGCCTACACTATTTAGGTCTTGCGTCGGCCAGCACCTCACTTTGCGAGAGGATTGCCAGAGCTCCAGCGGGCGGGCGCTCCAGCGGGCCACGAACTTCCCGGCGGCCTCATCGTTCTGCGCGCTGAATTCCTGGATAAGGTTGAAGTTGCCCAGGCCGTCATGAGCAAAGAGACGATAAGGGTGCATGAAGGCTCCTGCGGGTAGTCCCGCCTCAGCCTTCGCTTTGCGGATGGAATTGCCACCGCCTAGCGGGGCCCGGTCGAGGTTATGTCCTGATCAGGTTAACGAAATGGCGCGTCCCGACCGCTATGCTTGCTTCCGACGCAGTGCGGATCGCGAGCCCGACTGCAGCCTTGGTATGCCGAATATTCTATTTATCGGCGGAAGTGGCGGCGGCGGGGGGCGCCGGATTGGCCGGCGATCTTTTCCCGGAAGACGATCCTGCCCTTGGACAAGTCGTAGGGCGTCATTTCGACATGGACGCGGTCGCCGACGATGGACCGGATGCGGTAGCGCCGCATCTTTCCGGCCGTGTAGGCGATGATCCGGACCTCGTTGTCCAGCGTCACTCCGAACCGGCCGTCGGGCAGGACCTCGTCGATGATGCCCTCGATCGTCAGCAGCTCTTCTTTCGCCAAGGCCTAAACTCCGACCGGATGAGGAGTGGGATCGTCATGGCCGGGGCGCCCTTCCCGGCCCTCGAGCGAAGGCCTGCGATCGGCATTGTCGATCACCAGCCGCAGCCGCGGGCGAAGCCGGTGAATGTTGCTGTGAGCGGAAGCCATGACGGAGCTTTCAAATTGAAGGAGGCTTTGTGGAAACAGGCGATCGATCAGGGACCGTGGAGCTCGATGCTTCGCCGGATCATCGCGTCCAGCCTGTCTTCGCCCTCTGCGGCCTTCCGGGCGTCCTGCTTCTCGCGCTCCCGTCGACCCTCGTCCGTCAGCTTTTCCCTCAACTTCCGCACGACTTTGACCTCTTCTTCCAATTTGATCTCTTCTTTCAAAGTAAAAAGCGGCCCGGCAGATTGGCTGCCAGGCCGCTTTCTAGAGGGCTGCGGGATACCGATTTCAGTTTCGGCATCCAGCGCGCCCGATTCAGGCCTTGGACTCTTCGAGGTCCTGCTGGCTTGGATCCTGCTGAGCGGTCTCTGGCTCGGCCTCGCCGGCGTCACCCTGGTCCGCGGCCTGGGCCTGTTCAGGCTTGGCCTCTTCAGGCGACTTCAGATTGATGGCGCTCATCTTGCCGCGGCGATCCTGTTCAAGATCGTAGGAGACGCGCTGGTTTTCGTTGAGGCCGGTCAGGCCCGAACGCTCAACCGCGCTGATGTGAACGAACGCGTCGCTGCCGCCGCCTTCAGGCTGGATGAATCCATAACCCTTGGATGCGTTGAAAAATTTTACGGTGCCAATTGGCATATCGATTTCCTTCCATAGGGCGCCGGACGTCGGCGCCGTCTGCTAAGAGCTGCGAGAGAAGGAAAAAGGAGCCGCAAAGCGCCAAAAACCGTCAGATTGCGACTGGTAGCTAAAAATATGTAGCAGGTCTGGGTTAGAATTGTAAGTCGAGCGGAAAATCATTCTGTCTATTAGGCTTGAGAGCCGAACTATGTTACAAATGCGTATCGCGCCGATTTTTGTACGGTAGGCTTGCGCGACTGAGAGACCGACTGCGCTCCCGCTTACGTTTTGGGAGTGAAAGATGGATCTCAATTATCTCTATACACGACAACAGGTCTCATTATTTCACGCTGACAATGCGGCATGCGACAAGTCGCGCCGCGCGCATCAGTCGATGGCCGATGCCTACACCGCGCTCATCGCCGTCGCGAAGAACAGCGTCCGGGCCCGCGCCTGGTGATCGCGATGCCCTCACCCGACGAGGCAGCGGACCAGTTGCGCGAACAGGCGACGTGCTGCCGCCGGCTCGCGAGGAATTCCCGGACCGAACTCGGCTCGGCTGCGCTTCTGACGGTGGCAAGCCAATTCGAGGTCGATGCCTTTAGGCTGGAGCGGGAAGCTCGAACGGACCCGGATGACGGAGATGATGCGCCGGGACGCCTGCGAGCAGCCCTGGCCCGCCAGGACCAGTTGTGGCCTCGCATGAGGCCACGCGCGGCGCCGGGCATGGGAGCTTTGGATGACTAGAGCTTCGGAACTGTTTCGAATGGAGAAGAGAATGCCTGCGTTTCCCGAACGATCTGCCAGCGAACCCGAGAAGCCAGCCTTCCCGCGCATGGGCAAAGAGCCTCAAGCAGTAGCAGCAAGTCCGGCCAATAAAGTTCAATCCGATCTTCTTGCGCAATATGGCATAACCGCCGTTCCACTCACGTCCTACGAATGGGGCGGATATCGCTACACGAATGCCCATGACGCAATCGCTGCGGCGAAGCGCGGGGCGGCCGAATGAGCCGGGCGATGTACCTCAATGTGAGCGAAGGGTTCGTGGTAGCTCAGTGTCTTGAAGCCAAGGTCGGGATTTCGGCGATCAAGTCGCTTCCCTGCGGGGGAACGAGGCTCGTATGCATGAGCGTCGAGGGGGCCGACACGATGCGGCGAAAGCTGACGAAGAACCTGATGAAGGACAATGCAGCGCGCGAGCGGCATGGTCCCGGTTGGGGCTTCGTCGCAAGGAGTTAGGAGCTAGGATGCAGTTGCACGGTAGCACCGAAGGCAATTTGATTTCGGCCATTCGCAGCGCAAATCGTTTGCGTGATCGTCCGGTGCACACCGATACGGTGAAGTTCTGGTCTGACCTCATTAAGCACGCCCAAAACCAGCTCGCATCCTGTGCCGCCTTGCCCTCTGACGAGCTGAGACGCCTCGTCGTCGATTTGGAGCTCGAGGTCGCCAGGCGGCCGCGCGGGCGTCCGTGATGAGGTCACCAGAAACGGTCTGAAAGCGCACTATCCGCTAGGACCCCGTCACTCTCAAAGTATCCCTGGAAGCCTCTGCATCAAATCAGGCTGCTGCCGATGTGCAAGTCCGCTGTCGCTTATCTGCACTCGCTTCCAAAAAGGGCAGTCGTCAGGCCCTCATCGGTGTCAGAAGATCTGTCATCGCTTCGCGCAGGGCTTCTTGGAAATATCGCTCACGCTCGTCCGGTTCGTCACCATCGAGACCATTCTCAACGCCAGCCAATGCCTCTTCGCGAATTACGCCCAGTGCCTGATCGCCAATTCCATACGTCTGGCGCAGCAGCATTTTCATTGCCGCACGCAACGCGATGATGTCGGCCTGCGCGTCTAGGATAACATGTGCGGTTTCTTCATCCATGGTGGATCCCCACATCACGCACCTTCCTCGCCGTGGTCGTGCAGTGTCGATCTGGAAGCCGGCAGAGGCGTATTGCGCCGGACGAAGGCTTCGGCCTCCTGCATCGTCGGGAAATCACGCTGTCTTGTCTCGCCGCCTGGCAGAGTGAGGACAACCGTATAGGGCATGCGCGCGCCCACATTACGCACAATCCTGCCGCCGGTGCAGCTCATATGGCCGCCTTCGTCGTCCCGGCGTTGCGCTTCCCTTTTCATATCCGATTCCTCAGCGGCCGACCGAAATGGGCTAAAAGGGCGCATCGGCTCTTCGGGGCGGCTCGTCATTTTCTTCTCCTCATTGGGAGGGGAGGCGGCTTTCGCTGCGCAACTCTACAGGTAGTTACTGCAGGGGCAGAATTTTAGACCGCACTGCCACAAACATTACAAAACTGCCGGCGCGGCCGACATTCGCTATCTCGCGAGATGCGCGGGAGAACTGACGTCCGCTTTCCACCTGAAACGGATATCAGGCTTCGGTCGGGAATAGCCATCTGGCTGCAAGTGAAGCGAGTGCTGCGCCCGTCAACTGGGCGACGATGAAGAGCGGAACATCATGCGGAGAAATGCCGGCGAACGTGTCCGACAAGCTTCGCGCAATGGTGATGGCCGGATTGGCGAAGCTGGTGGAAGAAGTGAACCAATAGGCAGCCGTGATGTACAGCGCGACGGAGACGGGCACCCATTCGCGACGGTGTTTCACAGTTCCCAGGATGGTCAGGACCAGTCCGAACGTTGCGATTACTTCGCCGGTCCATTGACCCGGTCCGGTTCGAGCTTTTCCGGAAAGCTGGAGCGCCGGAAGGTCAAACATTAGATGCGCCGCCCAAACGCCGGATATTCCGAACGATAGCTGGGCGGCGATGTAGGCTGCGGCATCCGTCCACGGCAATTCGCGGCGCGAGGCCGCAACGAGACTGACCGCCGGATTCATATGCGCTCCGGAGATTGGCCCAAGCATCGTGATTAGAACAAAGAGGATCGCACCGGTCGCGATGGAGTTGCCAAGTAGAGCAACGGCGTAGTTCCCGCCTGACAGATTCTCAGCCATGATGCCCGAGCCGATCACGCAGGCGAACAGGAAGAACGAGCCGACGCCTTCTGCGCCCAGCCTGCTGCCAAGAGGCGGCATGTCAGCCGGCGTTCTGGTCGGCGCTTCGGCCAATCTCGCGAAGCGGTGTCTGCAGACTTGGCTCGGCCGAGTAGGCTCGGAAACGCCCTGCGCCATCCTTGTTCAAAATCGCTTCGGCAAAAATCGATCGAGCCGAGTTCCCCGCGCAAAGAAACAGGACGTTGTAGGTCCTTGTCATGCCACTCTCGGCGCACAGCATTGGGAGTCGCTGCTGGCCAGCGTATCGAGCGCAGGGCTATCGCCGTAAGACGTAGCTTTGCCGTTCGTGAAGAACGCCTCCCAGATGATTCCGTCCGGGTCGGATATCCAGCTCTTCTCAGACTTTGCGTAGCAGCAAGTCGTCTGACCCTCCTCGAGCACGGGACGATCGGCCTCCTTCAAGCGCCCATAGACCTCCGAAAGTTCGGCAGCATTATCGACCTGGATGCCGAGGTGCTCGATACCCTTGCGAGCATGATTACCTTGCGAGATCGCGAAGTTCACACGCGGATCGTCAAGCATCCACTTTGCATAGTCGGGCTTGGTGACGGTCGGCTCCGCGCCAAAGAGAGTGGAATAGAAGCGGATCGAGTGACTGAGGTCTTCGACACCGACGTGGACGTGCAGACGCTTCATGCGGATTTCCTTTCTTGAGCGGGCGTTTCGCAGGCCGTCTCGGAGCCGCAGTCGATTCCGGTACAGCAATTTTCCATGAGGTAAGCGACGAGCGCATTCATTGCGGGATAGTTGGCACGATAGATGAGAGACCGGTGTTGCCGTTCTTGCAGAATCAGGCCTGCGTTGCGCAGCTGCGCGAGGTGGAAAGACAGCGAACTGTTGGGAACGCCGAGCGCGTCGGCAATCGCGCCAGCCGCGAGGCCCTTGTCTCCTGCTTGAACGAGCAGGCGGAACAACTTGAGCCGATTTTCCTGAGCGAGGGCGGCAAGCGCCCCTACGGCATTGTCGCTCTTCATTAGCGGAAGTTCGACCAGCGGATAGCGGCAGCGCAGCAAGGCGCGGGAGGAGGCTCGGTCAGAACCGCGAGCAATCGAGCAAAGATATCAGCGATCAAGCGCATAGCCTGTCCTTTCGATAAAACTCGAAATGACAGGCGCGGAGCAATTAGTCAACTACAATTCGATAATCATCGAAATGATCGTCTTCGTGCTGCCTGATTGGACAGCAGGCGCACCGCTCCGATCTCACTAAAGGATCACGCCGACGAAGGCGGAGCATCGCCGCCGCTTGGCGAAAGCAACGAACGATCAGCGCAGTTGTGAGATTCTGAGTGACATGGTCGAAGAGAGCCGCTTTTTGACCTATTTAGATATTCGCGGCTTAGGTCCGCTTGCGTTGCCTGGCGCACTTCGTTCTCGACGAGAGCACTTAGGAATCGGTTCCCGGCTCATGCGCGGCCGACCGCGAACAGTCGCCTTAGCATCTCGCCCAGGGCCTCGCCGGTATAGGGCTTAGCAAGCACCGGCACGCTGGCGAATTCCGCCGGTACGCCGGTGCGACCGTAGCCGGTCGCGAAGCCAAACGGGATCGCCCGCTCGTGCAATGCGGTGGCGATCGCAAAGCTCGAGCTTTCGCCCATGTTGATGTCGAGCACCGCGGCATCGAGCGCCTGCGTCCGCGCCAGCTGCTCGCCGTCAGCCGCCGAAAGAGCCGGGCCGACGACAACGCAGCCAAGCTCGTGGATCATGTCCTCGACGGACATCGCAAGGATCGCCTCGTCCTCTACGACCAGCACGCGCTTGCCGATCAAATCCATGCCGTCGCTTGTTTCTCGCCCAAATCGAAATCACCGGATTGGAGCGGGAACGACAGGCGCCATTGGAGGCCGTCTGCGGCCCAGTCGGTGTCGAGTTTTCCCTTCAGCTCGGCGGCGGTGACGCGCAGCAGGCGGCTGCCAAACCCCTCGCCGTCCGGCGCCGTGGCCCTGGGGCCGCCGCTCTCGCTCCAGCGTAGCTCGACACCGGTCGGGTACGGTGAGGACGGATCGCGCGCGACGCGCCATTCGACATGGACCTTGCCGCTCGGGACGGACAGCGCGCCGTATTTCAGCGCATTGGTCGAAAGCTCGTGAAGCGCCATGCTGAGCGACAGGCTGACGCGCGGCGGCAGGATGATGTCCGGCCCCTCGCACGAGATTGCCCCGGGCACGTCGTGGGCGGTCAACTCGCCGGCGACGATGTCGGCAAGGTTCGCGCCGCGCCAGTCGTTGCGTGTCAGCCGGTCGTGCGCAGCGCTGAGTGCGAGCAGCCGCGGCTCGAAGCGCTTGCGGAAATCCTCAGGAGAAGTCGCGTTCCGGGCGGTGTGCGCGGCCAGCGCCTGGACGGTCGCGAGCGTATTCTTGACCCGGTGGTTGAGCTCGGCCAGCAAAAGCTTTTTCTGCTCGTCGGCGAGTTTGCGCTCGGTGATGTCCTGGACCATCCGCACGCCGTAGCCGAACGAGCCGTCGTCATTGCCGACGGTTGAGCTGGTCACCTCAACCCAGATGACCCGGCCATCCTGCCGGATGTACCGCTTGGTTGTCGAATAATGGTCGATTTCCCCCGACACCTGGCGCGCGAACTGCGAGCGCTCATCAGCAACGTCGTCGGGATGCGTGATGTCGAACAATGTCTTCGAAAGTAGATTGGCCTTGGGATAGCCGCTGATCGTCTCGAAGGCGTCGTTGACACGCAGGAAGCGACCCTCCGCATCGCATTCGGCGATTCCGGCGAGGACATTGTCGTAGGTCGCCGCCAGCCGCTCCTGCGCTTCGCGAAGCGCCTTCTCGGTCCGGACCTTTTCGGTGACGTCGACCGTGAAGCAGCGAGTGTTCACGAACTCACCGTCGCGGAAGCAAACGCTCGATGAGATCAGGACATGGCGGATCGAACCGTCCTTCGCACGCAGCCGCGCGGGATATTTGTCCAGCTTCTCGCCAGCGGACAAACGAGCTAGGATGTCGCTGATCGTGTCGTCATCGGCATGAAAGCGCATGATCGGCTGGCCAATATATTCCTCGGCGCTGTAGCCGAGCGGCTCGTAATCTGCCTTGTTGGCTTTCAGAATCGTTCCGTCGGGACCGACCAAGTGCAACCCGATCGTGCCGTTCTCGAAGAAATCGCCAAGGTCGAGCCCGGGTTCGGTCGAAACGTCTGGTACGCTGGCCATTGAAACCTCTCGACCCCCCGGCCGCTGAACGCCTTATCGCCACGTGCCTGGTCGGTCTAGTCGGCTAACTCCGACGGCTCGGCCGATCATGCGGCACCTTGCGCGCTGGCGAATGTCGCGCAGATTGCCTAGGTGGCGGAACATCACTCGCTGCTAATGTCCGCTCTCGACCCAAAGCGGACATCCGCCGGATCTGCGTGGCGCTAGCCGCGGCCCTTTTTTCCGCCGAGCAGTCCGGGCTTTACAGCAGTCGCGCCCCATTCTTCAGTTCGAGTCTCGACAGTTTTAGCCGTCTCGTCATTGCCGACCGAAATTTCCACTATGTGCCCAAGCCCCTTCCGATAGTCGACGACCGACATATGCTTGCATTCAGCCTTGATCATGGCGGCCCTGCTCCTGTCCGGCAGATTGAAATCCTCGAGGTTAGGGTGCCGCGAAACTAGCACTTCCCAGCCGTGGGCGCGCTCCTTAGCATCGGTGATTTCCACTGCATGAGCCGCTGCATAGACAGCGGTCGCGTGGCGAAGATCGCTGGCGTCTCCGCCGATCGCAAAGGACACACGCCGGTCGTTGCGAATGTTGGCCAGCTTCTGGCTCGATCGAAAGATTAGAAAATAGAGGGTCAGCCCCTCATTCGCATATCCGACAATCGTAGTCTGAGGCCACCCGTCCTGCCGCAGGGTCGAGACGGCCATAATGCGGTGGGAGTCGAGTATCTCGATTGCATCATTTTCCACGGCTCCTCCTGTTCTTCCTGACAGGGCTGTTAAGTTCAACGGCTCCCCCCGTGCGCGCCCCTTATCGTCCGGGCCAGTAGTCTCATGCGAGCGAGTCATTCTCAAATAGGGGATTTCCCGAACGTCCGCTTTCCGCCGATTCCGGACATCAGCGGCGCAGCCGCCACGGGAGTAAATCCCGTGACGTCAGACCCCTGTCGCTTGGCGCAGACTGGCCGGCCTTCCGCATCTCTCGCGTAAGGAAGCATCGCGATGCGATGGCTCCCTTATGCTCGGTGCTACAGGCTTATCTTGGCTGAACCTCCTCGACCGGCAGACCGAGCTTTGCCAGCTGCGGCTTCACCGTTCCCGCATCACCGACGACCACGAACACGAGCGCATTCGGGTCGAGCATGTTGGCCAGCGCCTGATCCACCGTCGCCGGGGTCAGCGCGCGATACTTGTCGGCCAGCGTCTCGTAATAATTGTCGGGACGGCCGTAGAGCGCGTTCGACGTCATCCCCGCGAGGACGGCATCGCTGGTCTGGAACTGGCCGGGAAGCTCGCCGGTGGCGCTCGCGACCGAGATCGCAAGCTCTTCAGGCCTGACCTTTTTCGGGCCGAGCAGCTCCTGCAGGAGGCCCGTTATCGTCGCGATGGAATCGCCGGTACGATCGGCCTGGACCGATGCCTGGATCAGGTACGGAACCGCGTTCTGGCGCATCACCGGGATGCTGTACGGCGAGTAGGCCCAGCCCTTGGTCTCGCGAAGCTCGTTCCAAATCCGCGAGAAGGTTCCGGAGCCGAAGACATCGCTTCCCGCCAGGCTAGGAGTCAGATCGGAACGCGGATCGAGCGGGGTCATCTCACCACCGAAGATCACCGACTGCGGCGAGCCCGGCCGGTTGACGAAGACGATGCGCGGTGACTTCGCGCGTGCCGGAACAGGGCCGAATGCCTTCACGCCGGCGGCCGTCGCTGGAGCCTTCCAGCTCCCGAACACGTTCTCGAGCGCTGCCTGCACTTCCGCCAGCGGGCGATCGGAAACGACGAAGAACTCCGCCTTGTCGGGTCGAAGCCACTGCTCCTGGAAGGCGAGGAGGTCGTCGCGGCTGAAGACCTTGATGGCTTCTTCGTCGCCGATCGGAGTCGTTCCGTATGGGTGCGACGCGCCGAAAATCTGCCGCATATATTCACGCTGGGCCATGTTGTTCGGGTTCGACTTGGCCTGCCGAACCGCGGTCACAAGCTGGGTTCGGACACGCTCGACCTCGGCCGGATCGAATGCGGGATTGCGCACGATGTCCGACATCAGTGCGAGGCTTGGCGTCAGATTGGCGCTCAACGCTGACAAGGTCACGGTCGTCCGGTCCGCACTCCCGGCGGCGCCGAGGATCGCGCCGAGACGCTCCTTCTCCTCGGCAATCTGCTGGGCCGAGCGCGTCGGTGTGCCCTCGTCGAGCATCTGGACGACCATGTTCTGGAGGCCGCGGCGACCGGGCGCATCGGCCGAGTAGCCGGCGTCGAAGGCCAGTGCGATCTGCGTCAGCGGCGCCGCGGTGCGCTGCGCGTAGGCCAGCTTGATTCCATTCGACAAAGTGACGTGCGTCACGTCCGGGAAGTCGAGCGGCTCCGACGCGCCTTGCGGCGGCATGTCGCGCTTGACCGAAGCGACCTTGATGTCGGCGCCTTTCTTGGGCTTCTTCCCCGTTGCCTCGACATAGGGGGGGCGCTCACCGGGCTCGATGTTGATCTTCAGCACGGGCCGACCGAGCCATTGCTGCATCGCCGCCTTCACTTCTGCGGGCGTGACCGACGCATAGCGCTGGAGGTTGCGCGCGTAGAAGTTGCTGTCGCCGTTGTAGAGAAGACCTTCCGCAAGCGCCTCGTTCTGGGTCGAGACATTCTCGATGCCGCGAATATATGAGCCCACGATCTTCGTCGCGGCGCGGCGAAGCTCGTCCTCGGTCGGGCCATTGGCGAGATAATCCGCGATGATCTCGTCGAGCCTCTTGTCGACTAGCGCCGGGTCGACGCCCGGCTTCACCGTCGCATCGATTTCCATGAGGCCGATGCGATGGAACGGCTGCATGTTCGCCGACACCGAGGTCGCGATCTTCTCTTCACGGACCAGGATCCGGTCGAGCCGCGAGCTGGCGAGCCCGCCGAGAACGGACGCGCCGAGATCAAGCGCTTCGAGCTGCGGAGACTGGAGTCCCGGAACCGCCCAATGGCGCTGCAGCTCTACGGCCGGCACCCGGTCCTTCATCACGATCGTCTTCGGTGCGGCCAGGGTCGGCACGTCGGCCGCCGCCGGATTGTTGACCGGGCCGCGCGGGATGGCGCCGAAATATTTTTGCATCAGCGTCTTGGCCTCGGTGACAGTGATGTCGCCCGACAGCGAGACGATTGCGTTGTTCGGACCGTACTTGTCGATGAACCAGCGCTTCACGTCGGCAAGGCTTGCGCCGTCGAGGTCGGCCATCGAGCCGATGGTGGAGTGATGGTAGGGATGCCCCTCGGGGAACAGGTTCCCGAGTTGCTCATACTCGACCAGGCCCTTCGGTTGGTTGTCGCCTTCGCGCTTCTCATTCTGGACGACGCCGCGCTGCGTATCGAGCCGCTTCTGGTCGATCGCCGCGAGCAGATAGCCCATGCGGTCGGATTCCATGAACAGCGCCCGCTCGAGGTTCGGCTTGGGCACCGTCTCGTAATAGTTCGTGCGGTCGAACCAGGTTGTGCCGTTGGCGTCTGAGGCGCCGATCTTCTGAAGGAACGGCAGGATGCCTTCGCGGACGTTGTCCGATCCGTAGAACATCAAATGCTCGAACAGATGGGCGAAGCCGGTATTGCCCTTCGGCTCGTCCTTCGACCCGACGTTGTACCAGACCCCGAACGCGACGACGGGCGCCTTGTGGTCCTCGTGCACCAGCACCGTCAGGCCGTTGTCGAGCTTGAAGGATTCGTGCGGGAGCTGGACTTCGCTGACCAGGCTCGAAAGAGGAGCGGGCTCCGCGGGAGCGAGCGGTGCAACCGCCTCGGTCGCTGCCGGCGGCAGCATCTCGGCGGTGCGCGGTGCGGTCGCGCAGGCTGCGAGCAACGACACGCCCGCAAGCAGGACGGCGAGACGATTGTTGTTGTTCATGAGACTCTTGGCTCCCCTCGGACTTGGGCCGACAGCTGTACGGGGCCGCCTCGCGAGCGCAAGGCGCTTCGACGGACGGGCGGCCTAGGTCGATGAACGGATATTACTGGCCCGGAATGGCGCCCTTCAGCACGTCGCCGATGCCGAACTTCTTCTTTTTCTTGGGCTGCGGCTGCCCCGACGCCGCGCCGTCTTGGCCGCCCATCTGCGGCATTCCCAGCATGATCGACGAAACCGTCTTGAAGCGGGCCGTGGCCGTCCATTTCGGTGCCTTGGGAGCCTCGGCGAAATAGGCCTGGGGTCCATAGCCGATCATCATGATCATCCCGGCGGGGGACGCCTTGACGACTTCCGACGGAAGCGTGCACTGCGTCGTCTGCGGGCTGAGGACGTGGCCTGTGCCGATCAGGCGCTTCACTTCGGACGGCGAGATATAGTCCAGCATCGTGGCCATCGCCGCGCTCTTCGACGAACTCCACATCAGCACGTCGCCATTCTGGGCCGAGCCGAACATCGCGAGCGCATAGCCGGTCGCGCTCGCGGCCGGAGTCCAGCCGAGCTGGGCCGCGCCCGACGGAAGCGAGCCTAGCTCCCGCAGGTTCAATGCCGGCATGAAGTCCTGACCGAGCGTGAAGGCGATCGGTGGTGAGTAATTGCCCTCCACCTTGTGCGCTCCAACAAGCGAGCCGTTCACCGGCAACGGCCGCCGGTCCTGCTTGTTCGGCCATTCACCATAGCCTGGGGCGCTGTGCGGGATGTTCGCCATGCGCGCATAATTGGCCATGTTCGCCATCCCCGGCGGCATTTGTCCCGCGGCAACCTTGGCGAAGTCGATGACGGTCGGCTGTCCAGCGCCGACATGCTCGCCGCAACCCCAGTAGATGACCATCCGGCCCTTCGGCTGCTGATAGGGATAGGTCTGCGTTGCGGGCTTCGGACTGGCCGGAGCGATCAGCGGAAGGCTCGGCCCCATCTGCAGTCCCGGCGGGATCAAGTGGTTCGCCTCCGGCGCCGCAGGCGCCTTGGTCCGTGACGCAAGTCTCAGTTCGAGCGTGTGCGAATATGCAGGCGCATTGCCCGACATCATGCCCATCATCTGCGCCATGCTCGGCCGGCCCTCGCCGCCCATCATGCCGCCGAAGCCGCCGACGGTGGCCGCATCCATATAATAATTGGCAATCGGCGGAGGCGGGGGCGGGCCCTTCGCGGGCGCCGCGGCATAAACCGCCGCACCGCATGTAGCCGCACACATACCTGCAACCAGGATGCTGAATCGCTTCATCGACAAGCCCCCTTGTGAGCGGCGCTTATCCAACGCTCTCGCGCTCGCTTCAATCCCCTGCTAGCGGCCCCACCCAAATGAAAGACATCACGAAGATCCGGAATTTCTCGATCATTGCGCACATTGATCACGGGAAGAGCACGCTCGCCGATCGGCTGATCCAGCGGACCGGCGGGCTGACCGAGCGCGAGATGACGCACGGCCAGATCCTCGACAACATGGAAATCGAGCAGGAGCGCGGGATCACCATCAAGGCGCAGACCGTGCGTCTCGAATGGAACGGCTACGAGCTCAACCTGATGGACACCCCCGGCCACGTCGACTTCGCATACGAAGTGTCGCGGTCGCTTGCCGCCTGCGAAGGCGCGCTCCTGGTCGTGGACGCCGCCCAGGGCGTCGAGGCCCAGACGTTAGCTAACGTCTACCAAAGCATTGAACACGATCATGAAATAGTTCCCGTCATCAACAAGATCGACCTTCCTGCCGCCGACCCGGAGGGCGTGCGGCAGGAGATTGAGGAGATCATTGGGCTAGATGCCTCCGAGGCCGTCTTGGCGTCGGCGAAGAGCGGCATCGGGATCGACGAGGTGCTGCAGGCGATCATCGACAAGATCCCCCCTCCCAAGGGCGACCGCGACGCGCCGCTGAAGGCGATGCTCGTCGACAGCTGGTACGACCCTTACCTTGGCGTCGTCATTCTCGTCCGCGTGATGGACGGCGTCCTCAAGAAGGGCCAGCAGATCAAGTTCATGGCCGCCGGCACGACTCATTTGGTCGACCGCGTCGGCTGCATGCGCCCGAAGATCGAGCAGCTGCAGGAGCTGGCCGCGGGCGAGATCGGCTTCATCACCGCGCAGATCAAGGAAGTCGCCGAAACCCGCGTCGGCGACACGATCACGGACGCCAAGCGCCCCACCGCGCAGGCGCTGCCGGGATTCAAGGAAGTGCAGCCGGTCGTTTTCTGCGGCCTGTTTCCGGTCGACGCCGCGGACTTCGAAAAGCTCCGCGACAGCCTTTACAAGCTGCGCCTCAACGACGCGTCGTTCAGCTTCGAAACCGAAAGCAGCGCGGCGCTCGGCTTCGGCTTCCGCTGCGGCTTCCTCGGCCTCCTCCACCTCGAAATTATCCAGGAGCGGCTGACCCGCGAATATGACCTGGACCTCATCACCACCGCGCCCAGCGTGGTGTACAAGATGCATCTCACCCATTCGAAGAACGAGGCGGCGCAGACGATCGAACTGCACAACCCGGCCGACATGCCCGACCCCAACCGCATCGAGAGCATCGAGGAGCCCTGGATCGAGGCGACCATCTACACCCCCGACGAATATCTCGGGGCGATCCTCAAATTGTGTCAGGACCGCCGCGGTATCCAGAAGGGGCTGACCTATGTCGGTAGCGGCGCCCACCAGCGTGCCCAGATCAAATACGAGCTTCCGCTGAACGAAGTAGTGTTCGACTTCTACGACCGGTTGAAGTCGATCAGCCGCGGCTACGCCAGTTTCGATTACGAGCAGATCGGCCACCGCGAGGGCGACCTCGTCAAGATGAGCATCCTGGTCAACGAGGAGCCGGTCGACGCGCTGAGCATGATCACCCACCGCGGCACTGCCGAACAGCGTGGCCGCGGCATGTGCGAGCGGTTGAAGGAGCTCATCCCGCGCCATCTGTTCAAGATCCCGATCCAGGCCGCGATCGGCGGCAAGGTCATCGCCCGCGAAACGATCAGCGCCATGCGCAAGGACGTCACCGCAAAATGCTACGGCGGCGACGCGACCCGCAAACGCAAGCTGCTCGAGAAGCAAAAGAAGGGCAAAGCCAAAATGCGGGAATATGGCAATGTCTCGATCCCGCAGGAGGCTTTCATCGCCGCGCTCCGGATGGGGGAAGAGTAACCGCACCCCACCGGTCAACTCACGCCGATTTATAGGACGGCGAGATTAAAATATGTTAAGGTGGCGGCCGCCTGAGCCTTTGCGACCAACTCAGCTGTCGCAGACTCCGCACAAAGGAATTCGTGATGATGAAGAGCGCAGTTCTCGGAGCGATGACGGCTGCCATGCTGGCGGCTACTCCCGCGTACGCCGGCGAGATCACCGGTAGTGGCAAGGACCTGCCGATCAACGGCAATTCGGCATGTGCCTTTTCCGGTCTCAACGACACGCCTGACGGCCTGTGGCTTCCGATCGGGCCTGGCGGATCGCTGGTTCAGGTCGATCCGGGCGGCCACACCCAGTCCTACGGTTCGTTCATGAGCATGGGCTTCCTTCCCAACCCCAGCGATCCCGCAGCCCGCGAGGGCCAGCGGGGCGGTTTCCCGGGGGCGAATTGCAACCCGACGGGCGCCGGCGAATAGACTTCGTACGTTTCGATTGAAGCATGTAAGGGGGGCGCGGGCGACCGCGCCCCGTTTCGTGACGGGCCGGCGGATCGGCCCGACCAGGCCTGTCCGGCGTTGTCGACACTGAACCCCACCGCCCTGCGCGGCGAAAAGGCATGCTGCCCGATCAGGAGACCATTTCAATCATGACCTACAACAGCACATACCAGGACCGCGCCGGCCAGTCCGCGCAGGCGAAGCAGAAGGCGCTGGAGCAATTTCGTTCCAGGCCGCCAGTCGACGAGAAGCTGGCCGCCGAGCGCAAGGCGGCCGGCCAGCGGCGGGAAGAGGCCAAGGCCGAGAAGGCGGCCACGAAGAAGGCCGAAGCAGAAGCGAAAGCGGCGGACGATGCAGCCAAAGCGGCTGCCTCCGCTCCCCCGACCGAGGCCGAGGCGAAGGCCGCACGTGATGCCCGCTATGCGGCGCGGAAGAATCGGAAATGAAGGAGTAGCCGAGCGCAGTTGAGCGAATTCGCAGCATCGGGAAGCAGCGCGTGGCCCGCCGTAGAACGCGAAGGGCGGGGCAGGCGAGCGACCTGCCGGCCGCTCGCTCCCACTCAACGCGTCACTTCTTCATGACGATGTCGGTCCACTGTGCGTTGTCGATGAAGGTGCGGTACTTCTCGTAGCCCGCGATGGCGGCGTCGTTCTGCTCCTTGGTGAAGAGTGCCTCGATCTCCTTGTCGATCGCCTGGTCGCGGGCCTGGTCCGCGTCGAGCACGCCATAGGATTTCGAGTGGGTCATCAGCAGGACGTTCGGCGAGCCCTTCACGTAGCCGCTGCGAACCATGAACTTGTAATCGTCGATCAGGCCGCGCTTCTTCAGCGTCTCGTAGGTCGGGATGAGCGACTTGCTGAGGCCGGTGAGGTAATCGTCGACGTGGTTGGGATCGACCTCGACCGCGTTGACGTCCCAATAGCCCTTCTGCGGAGTGTAATCGACGTACTGCTTCGCGGTCGCCGGTGCGGACGCGAACGCAATCGAAGCCGCGCCGAGCGCGGCCAGAACCATGGTCTTCATGAACTTCCCCCTGATTGACGGACGAGCGACGTCGACACGGGGGAAACACAGAGCGTCGAGTCGCTCCTAACAAAAATTTAACAAAGAGTGCGGGAAGAGCGATCTGCTCTACTCCGTCTTAAGCGGCTCCGACTTTGGCAGTTGCTGCTGCGGTTCCTCCTTCGCCTGCTCGGCCGGCTTCGGCTCGACGCGCTTCTCGCAGACGCGGCGCGGGCGGGAGGTGCCGACCTCGTGGATCCATTCGCACTTGAGGCGGGGCTTCTTTTCCACTGCTTCCGGAGCGGCGGCGGGACTGGCGGCAACAAGCAACGCAATCAACAGGGACATCGGATACTCCTGGGACTAAAGGTTGGAATCGAGCGCCGTCTATTCGTCGGCGCAGAGGACGTCGGCAAGGAACGATCTGCCCTCGATCGTCTGGAGCCGCGCATAGACCGACTGCCGCCAGCCGTGGCTTCGGCAGAAGTCGCGCGCCTTCTGCGACATGGCTTCGGACGTGCCTGGCGTGACTTCGACGCGGGCGCCGCCATTGGTGACGGCGGGGGCGACGAAATATTCGCTTGCAAGACCGTGGAGAGAGGGATTGGGACCGGTGACGACGGTGCCGACCGCTGCGCCGACGGTGGTGATCTTGGCGGCGACCGGGCGGACCGAGCGAACATTCATGATCATCGCCGGGTCGGACGCGGAGAATTCCGTGCAGCCGGTGAAGGTATTGCCGCTGCACAGCTCCCACGCCATGCCTTCCGGGATCTTCACGCTGCGAACGGTGAAGACGCGCATCGATTGTGACGCGCCGGCGATCGAATAACCTGCGCCTTTGTAATGGCCCTTCGGATATAGGACGAGCTCGGTCGACGGCTGCTCCTGCGCCTGTGATGCGGCGGGGAGCAAGGCAGCGAGAACTGCTGCGCCGGCCATCAATTTCTTCGTCATTCGAGCTCCCCCGCTGGTTCGTCGGCAGCTAAGCGCAACGCGACGGTTCGCACTAGTAGTTTTTCAAACGCGGCAATGCAGGTAGGGACTGTCGCATCGCGCGCCCGTAGCTCAGTTGGATAGAGCACGAGCCTTCTAAGCTTGAGGTCGTAGGTTCGAATCCTACCGGGCGCGCCAGTTTTTCGCATTCATTTCGCGTTCAATCGCGGCGGCCAATGCGGAGACGGGGAAAAGGGGGCAAGCAATGCGTGTGGCGTTGGTTTCCGTCGTTGGGGTTTCAGGCGCGCTTCTCGCCGCCCAGCCGGGCCGCGCGGCAACGGTCGTCGTGTTTACCAGTCCCGAAACGCTCGAGCGGCGGATGATCGTGGTCGATCAGGCTGGGCCCGACCGGCTGTTCCTGTGCATGCTTCCGCCTGGCGAGGCGGGCTGCCATCAAATTCCCGTAACACGGCGCAATTAGGCCGCGACCGTCTCCAACAGGCCTTCGAACAGGCGCCTGCCGTCGGTGTTGCCGTGCGCAGGCTCGAGCGCGCGTTCCGGGTGCGGCATCATTCCGAGCACGTTACCGGCATCGTTGAGGATGCCCGCGATGTTCCGCGACGAGCCGTTGACCTGCTCGGTGTAGCGGAAGGCCACGCGGCCCTCGCCCTCGAGCCGATCGAGCGTCGACGCATCGGCCTGGAAGTTGCCGTCGTGGTGGGCGACCGGGATGATGATGTTCTCGCCTGCATCATATTGCGAGGTGAACAGGCTTTGGCTGTTCTCGACCTTTAACCCGACGGGACGGCAGACGAAATTGAGGCCGGCGTTGCGCATCAGCGCGCCGGGCAGGAGTCCGGTTTCCGTCAGGACCTGGAAGCCGTTGCAGATGCCGAGCACCGGAACGCCGCGGCTGGCCGCGTCGGACACCGCCCGCATGATCGGCGAGCGCGCGGCCATCGCGCCTGACCGCAGATAGTCGCCGTAGGAGAAGCCGCCGGGAAGGGCGATGAAGTCGGTACCGTCCGGAAGCTCGCTTTCGCGGTGCCAGACCATCGCGGGAGCGCGGCCCGTCACCTGCTCGATCGCGACGGCGAGGTCGCGGTCGCAATTGGAGCCGGGAAAGACGATGACCGCGCTTCTCAAGCCGCGGTCTCCAAACGCTCGATCCGGAAATTCTCGATGACCGTGTTGGCCAGGAGCTTGCGGCACATATCCTCGATGGCGATATCGGAGGTGCCGTCCGCCAGCTCGAGCTCGATCAGCTTGCCGGCTCGGACGTCCTGCACGCCGGAAAAGCCGAGGCCTTCCAGCGCGTGATGGATAGCCTTGCCCTGCGGGTCGAGAACTCCGGGCTTCAGGGTGACGAAGACGCGCGCTTTCATGACTGCCTGTGCTGTTCGAAGTGGGTGGCGCCCCTTTGCCCCAGAGCGCGATGAGCGTCCAGCCGCGCGTGCAAATCTCACCCGCGAAGCGGCTATTATTGCTCTCGCAGGGAGCCCCACAGGTTCCGGGTAAGCGGTTCGAGGATGTACTGAAGCGCAGTTCGCTTGCGGACGTTAAGCAGCACTTCGACGGGAAGGCCGGGCCGAAGCTGGCCGTGGCCAAGCGTCCCTCCGACCTTTCGCAGCTGCTCGGGCGTCACCTCGATCTCGGCGCGGAAGAAAGAGCGACCACTCTTCTCATCCGTGAAGCTATCGGCGGATATCGTCCGCACCTTCCCGGTCAGCAGCGGAAGGGTCCGGTCGTGCACGCTGACGAAACGAACCTGCGCTTCCTGGCCCTGGTAGACATCATCCGCATCGTTCGGAGCGACCTGCGCCTGAATGACGAGCGTACGACGATCAGGAACGATTTCCATCAGGGTCTGGCCCGGGGCGACCACGCCGCCAATCGTGAACACGGAAAGGCCGACGACCTGCCCCGAGACAGGCGCTCGGACGCGGGCGCGCTGAAGCTGCTCTCGAACTGCGATCAATTTTGGAAAAACGTCGGAAAGCCGCGCCTGCGTGTCGCGAAGCTCGGTCGCAACCTGCTCGAGCGCGTTGGTCTCAATCGACACGGACTGCATTCGCGTTTCGCCTTTGCCTTCGCCAGCGCGCGCGATTTCCGAGCGCATCGCCGCCTCGCGGCCCTTGAGATCGGCAAGCGCACGTTCCAGCGCACGGATGCGGTTGACCGACGCGAATCCCTTCTTCTCAATCTCGCGCATTCCGGCGAGCTCGTCGGCAAGCAGCCGCTGCTGCTCGCGAAGCGAGGCGATCTGCTCCGAATAGCCGCCTTGCTGCTCGCCGAGCTGGAGCGACCGTTGTCCAAGGACGGACTGCTGCGCGGAGATCGACGCGAGCCGCGCGTTTAGCTGGGCACGTTGCAGGGCGAGCGCCTGAGCCGCGAGCACCTGGTCTTCGGGAGACAGGCCGGCGAACTCGACCGGCGGGGCGAAATTTCGCTGCCCCGCACGCTCGGCCATCAGGCGCGCGCGCTGAGCGAGATTGGTCAGATAGTCGCTGGTCAGCGCCCGTTCCTGCGCTTTGAGGTCCGGCGCGGCCATTTCGATGAGGACGTCGCCCGCGTTCACTCGCTGGCCTTCCCGGATGTTGATCGCGGTGACGACGCCGCCCTCGCGGTGCTGGACCGTCTGGCGATTGCCCGAAATGGCGATCACACCCTGTGCGGGAACTGCGGCATCGAGCGGGGCGAAAGCTGCCCAGCCGAGCAGGATGACGAAGAAGAAGATGACGATCGCTGCACCGATCCGGATGTCACGGCGCGGATCGTCGGCCGGAAGGTCGGGCTGGTAGGCCTCCACGATCGGGGCGATGAGCCTTGCCGGCAGGTTCATGACGCGCCGCCTTCACCGACTTGCGACAGGCGCGCGGCGACTTCCTGCGACGGACCGAGAAGCTTGGGCCGCCCGCCTTCGAGGACCAGCAGCCGCTTCGCACCCGCCAGGATCGACCGGCGATGCGCGATCATCACGACCGCCGCACCGCGGTTCAACGCTCCGGCAAGCGATCGCAGAAGCGCGGCCTCGCCGTCGGAATCGAGAAAGGCATTGGGCTCATCGAATATCAGCAGCACCGGATTACCATAGAGCGCCCGCGCCAGCGCCACGCGCTGGGCCTGCCCCGAAGACAGGCCATTGCCGAGTGGGCCGAGCGGCGTGTCATAGCCCTTGGGAAGCTTCAGGATCAGATCGTGGACACCGGCCGATTTTGCAGCCGCGACCGCCAACGTATCGACGTCCTCGCCATCCGAGCCGTCGGCGAAGCGGGAAATGTTCTGCTTGATCGTGCCTTCGAACAGGCTCGGTTCCTGCGGCAGATATCCGATATGCCGGGCAAGGGCGTCCGGCTCCCAATCGGCATATTGGGCACCGTCGAGACGCACGGTTCCAGCTTCGGCGGGAATCGCCCCCGCGAGTATCTTCGCAAGCGTCGTCTTTCCGGCGCCGCTCGGTCCGATGATTCCAAGCATCTCGCCGGGCGAAACATCGAACGAGACTCCGAAAAGGATCGGCCGACCGTCCGGGCCACGCAGTCCGACCTGGTCGATCTCCACCCGTCCGGCGGGTTCCGGAAGCCGCGTGTAGATTCGCTCCGCGGGCACACCCGCCATCACATCCGCAAGCCGCCTCAGGGCCGCGTGCGCGCTGGTCAATGTCGGCCATCCGCTGATCACCGCCTCGACCGGCTGGAGGGCGCGGCTCAGCAGGATCGACGCAGCGACGATCGCGCCCGAAGAAATATAGCCGGCGATCGCGAGCAGTGCGCCAAGGCCAAGCGCCGCCGACTGAACGAACAGCCGAAGGAAACGGCTCGTCGCCGAATAGCGGCCGCCGGTGAACTGGGCGTCGGCAAGTCGCGTAAGCCCGAAGGCCCGCTGTTCTAGCTGCCGATGGACCATCGATCCGACCATTCCGAGCGCCCGGACCGTGTCGTTGTTGAGAGCGACGGTCTGCGCGGCGGCCTGGGACGAGGCCATGGCCTGCGTCGCAACCTGCATCGTCTCGGCGGTGGCCCGCTGGTTGCGCCAGGCGACGAAGAACAGCACGATCGACGCAATCGTCGCGAGCACGCCGATCCAGAAATGCAGCAGGAAGGCGACCAGCAGGAAGAGCGGGAACCACGGCACGTCAAACAGTGCGCCCGCGACCGGGCTTCCGATCGCCTGGCGGATCGTGTCGAAATCCCGCATCGCCTGAACGGCCGCGCTGGAATTGCGCGCCATCATTCGCTTCAGGATCTTCGGCGCGAGCAAGGTGTCGAGGCGCATGCTTGCCCGGACCAGCAGCCGATTCCGGATCGCGTCGAGCGCGGCGAGTGCCATGAGCCCGATCGCGAGCGCAATGGTGATGAAGAGCAAGGTCATCTTGCCGCCGGTCGCGACGACCCGGTCATAGACCTGCAGCATGTAGATGGCGGGCGCGAGGAACAGTAGGTTGATGAACAGGCTGAAAATTGCGCCTGCGACGAAATGAGGGCGGCAGGCCTCCGCGGCCTCCGCCATGTCTTTCGGCAACTCGATACCCGCGATCTTCATCAGGCCGCTGAAACCCTTCCCCTCGGAATGCCAGCATAGCTTCCTTTGCACGATGGGCGAAGCATGCGCTGCCAGGCAGTCCCGGACCGGCACATGTAACGCGGTCCGTGGCTGGCGCCATCAGAAAGTTTAAGAGAATCCAGATGCTTAGGCTGGCGGAGCTGAGGGGAATCGAACCCCTGACCTCTGCAGTGCGATTGCGTGGCTCCCGTGAGAGAATGGCGCAAAACTGTGGTTTTCTGAAGCTGGAAATTGCCCAAATTGGGCCGAATATGGCGGTTTGCGATACCAGTGCGATACCAACTTCGAGCGCGCGCTCACCATCGCTGGCAGGGTGCCGCCAACGTTTGGTCGTTGAAGGCAGAAGCGCGTCCCCGTCCGGCAATCACGACTATTAGCCGCCTCGTTCATTCGCGGTTATTGGGGCCTCCGGAGACTGTTGTAATGCCGACCCGGAGCGCTTTCATTCTTGCCGCAGTTGTCGCCGGATGCGCCTCCCAGCCTTCGCAGCAAGCGCTCTTTCAGGTTTGCGGACAAATCGGTCGACCAACTTGGCCAATGCGAGGAACCCGCGCGTAACCGAGTGCGGGCAGACGGTTGCTACTGGGATACCTCGATCAATCTGGGGCCCATGCCAAGTCAGGTTTATTGGCACATCGACCGCTTCTCTGATGTTGAAGGCGCCGAGGCCGCAAGAACGCTGCAAGGTAGCGTCACGGTCACCATTGGTAATCTAGTCTTGCTCCAGACGATCAACGACAACCCGAGCTGGAGGCCCACCACGGGCGAACATCTCGGCACCGTCGGACCTCTAACTGTATCCGGCGGGCCGGATCTGACCGCCCGGCTGATGGAAGCAACTACTTCGACTCCCGCCATGATCTCCCCTCATGCGCCTTCCGGTCCAAAGGCAATCTTCCAACTGGTGGGCTCGGCTTGCGTTGAAACGCCGCAAGGGGCGCGTAGAATGGTCGGTGATGAATGGCTCGTGATTCCACAAGACACGCCAATGCAGCTCCAAAGTAGCGGGCAGGCAGTGAGTCGCTCGCTGATCTTGGTGATCCACCCAACGGATCAGCCATGGACAGACGGGATGTCCGCATGGGTTCCCAAGCTGCTCTGTAAGTAGAATGGAGTTCTCGTCTGATGCGGAAGTTCGGCTTTCTGTTTTCGAACGATCGAAGACACCGGCCCGCCCGCGCCCAGACGGGGACAGAGAACGAAGGGCTGTCAGTGAACCCGCCGTTTCGGATTAGTCCAGCGCGAACAAGGGAAGAGATTGAAGCAGCAACCGAGCTCTTTGCAGGCTATGCGGCAGCCTTGCCGACTGATCTTCATTATCAGGACTTCAGCAGCGAGCTGGCGAACCTGCCAGGAAAATATGTGCCACCCGAGGGGGAGTTGCTGGTCGCTTGGGACGATCGTGATCGCCCCGTGGGATGCATTGGAATGCGGCCGCTGGATTACACCAACCGATGCGAGATGAAGCGGCTTTACGTCGTCCCCGAAGCGCGTTCGTTGGGACTTGGCAAAACGCTTACTGAAGCGATTATCACAGTGGCGCGATCCCGCGGCTATTCAGAGCTGGTTCTGGACACGCTGCCAACGATGGAAACAGCAGCAAATCTGTACCGTCGCTTAGGGTTCCGACGAGTTAATGCCTATTACAGACCTACACCGGCAGGCACGTTATTCATGGCGTTAGACCTGACGCTGCCTGCTCGCATCGAGCAGGGCTAAAGGTACCGTTCGACTCTTGGAAGCGTGCTCATTTCCGCATCTTAAGCATCGAAGGTCTGCTTTCCACCCAATCCGGACGTCAGCTGCCGTAAGTTTTGCCCGAGCTGAAACTCCCTGCCAAAGGTCTGCGATGTCTTACGCCCATTCAGCTCGGATAGTCTTCGCCAACATGCTCGGCACTCTGGATCACCTAGTCGGCAAGGCCGAAGAAGCGGGGATGGCGCATGATGTGCTCGCGCAGAAACTTACCGAGGACATGTTTCCCCTGGAGTTGCAGTTTCGCGTCGCACTCAATCAGGTGCTGTTGGCACTTAATCAAGTCGCTGGAAAAACAGTTCCGCTCGAAGAGGTCCCATACCAGTCGCTCGGGGAGGTTCGCGAACGGATTGCCGCGGTTCGCTCGAAGGTCGATCAGGTCGACCCCACGGAATGGGCGGAACCAGATGCTGTCGTCGATCTGACATTGCCGAACGGCGTCCGCTTTTTGATGTCGTCGGAAGATGACATCCAAGACTGGATCATGCCGAACTTCTATTTCCACGTGACAATGGCATACGCGCTGCTGCGCAATGCGGGGTTGGGCGTGGGCAAGATGGATTTCTTACCGCATATGGCTCGGCATAAGGTACCGAACGCCGAGTAAACGCCGGCCGCCTTCTCAAGTCCGTTTTCCACCATTGCAGACATGAGGCGCACTGCTACCAGCATGCGATGAAATACCTAGTACTGACGATGCGATTGCCTGAGTTCGATCCGCAGATCATTCCCGCGCATTACCGGTTCTTGGACGATCTGCGCGATCGGTCTCTTCTGGAGCAAGCCGGGCCGTTCACTGACAGAAGCGGAGGGGCGTACGTCCTCCACGCTGGTAGTCTCGAGGAAGCGCAAAGCTTAGCAAAACAAGATCCGCTGGCGCTACGAAACTGCTCGAAGGTTGCGGTTCATGAATGGGATGCGAGTTAACAAGCGTCCGCTTTCCACCCATTGCCAACTTTGGACGTGACAGGCACACTCTCATGAGGGGCTGCGATGTTCGAACCTGGCATGAAAATGCACCGAGTGCGGCTGACTCGCGACGGCGAGGACGCTGGCACGTTTATCATGCCCGCCTTTGACGTGGATGATGCTGTTGCACGGGCCAAGGCAACAGCCGCGGAGACTAAGGACCAAGACCCGACTTACGACAATCCGTTCGAAAATCTGGAGGGACTAGAGGCTTGGGTCGGCACGATCAGCTAATGGCAGTTTTCCACCCAAACCGGTCAGTTTCTCGGTTCAGCATTTCGGGGGGTTTCCTCCGATTTGGAGTCTAGGTTCACCGGTCCCCAACTCCTCGCGTCTATCGCCCTCGGGCTCACCTCACAGGACCCTTTCATGTTCAATACTATTGCCGGCGTTCGCGGGCTCATTCTCGCCGTCGTCTTCCTTGGATTCTTGAGTTCGCTGGTGATCGGCGCGGAGTTCGACCTGGTCGCCGCATCTGGCCCCAGCGACAACCGGACCCAGAGACTCGAGCTCGAAGAGCTTTTGACACTGAGCGGGATCTTCTCACTATTGCTCGCGGCGCTTGCATGTTTCGGCGGTCGCTTCGCGCTGAGCGAGCGCCGCACAAGATCGACAGTGGAGCGTGTGGCGTATCTCGACCCTCTGACCAGTCTTCCAAATCGCCGATTGTTCGATGAGAGACTGTCGGAAGCCCTAGCGGACCGTCGCGCAGGGATAGCTTGCGCTGTCTTGCTGATCGATCTCGATCACTTCAAAAAGGTCAACGATACGCTCGGGCACGCAGCTGGCGATGCGCTTCTGGGCGAAGTTGGCCGCCGGATCAGATCGGTGGCCCCTGCCATTAATGATTGTGCACGACTGGGTGGTGACGAGTTCGCTCTGATCCTCAGGGGCAACGACGCGCACGAATTCACGGCCAGAGGTATTGCATTGCAACTTTGGGAGCAGATCGGCCGCGTCGTCGAATTTAGGGGCGAGGTGTTGAAACCCTCGGCCAGTATTGGCATCGCCTTTGCAACCGACGGCTCCACCCGCTCAAGCGAACTGCTCGAGGCGGCTGACCAGGACATGTATCGAAATAAGCGATCAGCCCGAAGCCGGATCGCGGCTTAACGCCGGCTTTCCTGCCGTTCCGGGGCACGAGCCGAGGGTCCGCTTTCGACCCATTGCGGACGCTCATCGGATTGCTGAATAAGATGTCAATGAAAGCCGTCCTCCTCGTCCTCGGAATTTTCGCAGTGCTCATGGGATTGCTCTGGATCGGGCAAGGCACTGGGCTAGTGAACTGGCCCGCCTCCAGCTTCATGATCGATCAGCGCCCCTGGGTTACACGCGGCGCTGTCCTCTCGCTGGTTGGCATTGTCCTGATCGCGGTCTTACGCCGACGCAGATAAATTGTCTGCGAGGCAGCAGCGTCCGCTTTCGACCCAAAGCAGACATTCGCCGTTTTGCGCCAAGTAGTGCTAGCGTCGTTGCGCGAGCGTTTCAAAGTTCGCATCGAGGGGGAAATCTGCAATGGCCAATCAACGACTCTTGTCTTGGGCTTTGATCGCATTCGGGGCGATCTTTTGCCTCGTCTATCCATTGGCGATGGTTTGGCCCAGTGGGTGGGCGTGGCACGAAGGCAGCCCCGCTACGAACGACTATTTCCTGATGATTGTGGGAATATACGCGACGCTTGGCGTGTTCCTCATGCGAGCGGCGAGAGATCCGGCCGCGAATGCGTCGCTTATCTGGTTCACGGTGTGGTCAAGCGTCGTCCACGCAGGCGTGATGGCGTACGAGGCGATGCGCACGCCGATGCAGGGTGGGCACCTTTTTGGCGATGTTCCAGCGCTTCTTCTAGTCGCGCTTGTCCTGGGCCTACTAATGTCGAGAACTGATCAGGCAGGCAGCCGGACCACAGCTTGAATTCGACATCAATAATGAGCGGGCGTGCAAGGGAACTTGCGCGCCCCTCGACCCGCGATTCTGCTTTCGACCCAAAGCTGCCACTAGCCACTAGCCGCTAGATCGTCTGGGGAGTTGGGGCGCCGCGGCGCAAGCCAAGAAATTTGGGTAGACGCCGGATCGTGCGTGTGGTGATCCCGAACCATGCCCGCTTCGCATGTGCCACCCAGCGCAATCGCCTCCCTTTCCGACAAAGAATTGGAAGTCCTGCACTTGCTGGCGATGGGCCATACAGGGAAGTCGATTGCCGCTCGCTTGGGTCAATCAGAAGCTTCGATAAACGAGCGTCTGCGCGACGCTCGGCGGAAAACGGGAGTCGGTAGCAGCCGTGAACTCGCCCGCATCGTGGATGACCAGAAAATCTGGGACAAAAATACTGATCTATCCCGCTCACGTACGTCGACCGACGATCCGGCGCAGCCCGACGACCGCAGTCGGACAACGTCGAAAGGATTGATCATGATCGTAGTACCAATAGCCATCGCCGCAATCGCGATGGCCGTCGCCAATTCTCCGCAAAATGAGCAACGCTCGGAGATCGCCCAGGCAAACGCGCCGGACCAGCTGCCGCTGGTCGGGAAGTGGTCGTTGGATGTCTCGCGTATACCCGCCGACGAGCGGCCACGCAGCGTTACGCTCGATTTTCGTCTCTCAGCGGATCAATGGACAGGTCAGAGCGAAATTGTAGCCGCTGACGGCTCCCGCCAGCACGCCGAAGCAACCGGGCCGGCAGATGGCACCCCCGTGCCGGTCACCGGCAACATGACCTTCGCCGACAAAGTTTCGATGCGCCAGCCGGCGCCGAACACTCTGGTGCTGACGTTCACCAAAAACGGCGATCCTGTTTCGACCCGAGTCTACACGATCGAAGAGAATCGGAAATCGATGAAGGAAACCATCATTTGGGCAGGCAATGTCACGCCGCGGATGGTGACCACCTATTTCAAACGCATCGGATGATACGACCAATGATTTAAGGGGCGGTGGCTCACGGCTCGGCCCCTTACTTTCGTCAACGAAAGTCATCATTCCTGCCCCTGAGGTAGCGGCGGCTTTCGACCCATTGCGGACATTAGTCCGCAGTGTAGGATCATCGTCCTAGGTAGCGTTCAGGGGGGTGTATTGCGTATTAAATGGTTGGGTGTCGCCGCGGGTCTGCTCACCTGGAGTGGATCGGCACAAGCTGCTGGTTTGGTCGGGTATTGTCACGCGGCCGTCGGGTCAGCTTATTACTTCACTGAAGTCATAGAATTGCCGGAGAACACCGAATACGTCTCCGTTCACCTTCGTTATGAAAGATTTGTCGAAGACCGCGTAGGTAAGACCCCTTGGGATTCACGGTGCGACGGATTTGAGACGAGGGAAGAGGCTGAGCGAATGCGCTCGGAATATCTTGGCAACCTAGCGCAAAGCGGGAAGTCAGTAACGTTCCTCACGAATTTCCCGCCGGATCCGGGTCAGGCAAGTTCAAGTGCCACCTCTCGGAGCCGAGGGTCGGCGCTCAAGACGACGAACAGCGCCTCAGTTCCGCATGGCCAGTTGGCCAAGCCGAAGAAGACTAATGCTCAGGCAGATTCTGAATTTGCGATTGCGCAAGCCGAATACGAGAAGCAGTTGGTCGCACAAGAGAAGCAGGTCGAGGAATACAAGCGGGCGCAAGAGGAAGTTGCACGCAAGAAGCAGGAGCAGAAGGCGGCGGCAGAGCAAGCGGCGGCGGATTATCAGCGTCAGTTGGAGGCGCATGCCCGGACGGTCCGTAACCAGCAACTCGAATACCAGAAGCAAGTGGCCAAACCTGTGGGCGTGCCGAACGCAGTGTACCGCGGCTTCTGGGCGCCTGATTGTGACGCCGCTCGCAAGAGCGCGACACTAGGCGCCGGAACCTCCACAACCACCCGCTTCAAGGAAGTGACCAGCGAAGCTGGCAGCAACGGCTGCATCGTCCAGGGCTGGTGGTGGAACGTAGCCGGGGGAGGCACCGCGACGCGGCAGTAAGTCGGCTGGGATGTCTGCTTCGACCAAGAGCAGCATGATGAGTTAAGGGGCTTCCCTACAAAGCTGATCGACAACCTGCGGGTGCAGACCCTCCGTGCGCCCGTCGGGAAGGCTCGAGACTGCAAGCGACGTCACTACGTCAGATCCGCGCTCGAGCAGGAGATGCACAGGACATTTGTTGGCTATTGCCAGCAGCCGCTCAGCTTGCTCCGGCGTCACCGACCCGAGCTGAAGCACGCGCTCGAAGCGATCGCGTGCTTCGGCAGACCCCTTGCGGTGACTGATGCGAACACTGAACGGTCCGAGGCACCAGCCCTTTTTTTCGGCATAGAAGCGCATGGTGATCAATGTGCACGAGCCAAGCGCCGCGCAGAGAAGGTCGAAGGGGTTCGGGCCAGAGCCCAGGCCACCGAATTGCAAAGGCTCGTCGATTATCATCTGATGATCGCCCGAACTGGCGCGAACCTGAAATCGGCCGGCGCCGGTTTCCTCGACCAAGACAGCGTCTTCAGCTGTGATCACGTAAGTCTCCTGTGTCGTAAGGGAGTTTTTAGATTACCTGGCTGGCTGGCCTCGCAACGAGCCTGTTCTAGGCGGAATCGCCTTCGATGAAGGCGAGAATATCCGCGTTGATGATGTCGGGATGGCTCGTCGGCATCCCATGCGGCAGGCCATTGTAGGTCTTGAGTGTGCTATCCTTCAGGAGCTTGACCGCAAGAGGGGCCGAAGCGGTGTAGGGGACGACCTGATCGTCCTCGCTATGCATGACCAGAACAGGAACGTCGATTGCCCTCAGGTCCTCCGTAAGGTCCGTTTCGGAGAAGACCCGAATGCAATCGTGATGTGCTTTGATCCCTCCCATCATGCCCTGTCGCCACCAGTTGCGAATGGCGCCCTCGCTCGGCTTCGCGTCGGGGCGGTTGAAGCCGTAGAATGGCCCGGATGCGATCTCGAGATACGTCTGTGCGCGATTGGCCGACACGGCTTTGCGGTATCCGTCGAACACTTCGATCGGCAGGCCGCCCGGATTGCTGTCCTTGCGGATCATGACGGGGGTGATGGCGTTGATCAGCACGGCCATCGCAACGCGGCCCGGTTCTGCCCGTGCCACGTAGCGCGCCACTTCGCCGCCGCCCGTCGAATGGCCGATATGGATCGCGCGCTTGAGATCAAGCGCACGCGCGAGCTCGATCACATCAGCCGCGTAGGTGTCCATGTCGTTGCCCGTATCGGTCTGGGTGGAGCGACCGTGTCCGCGCCGGTCGTGGGCAATCACCCGGAAACCCCGTCCCAGGAAAAACATCATCTGGTTGTCCCACTCGTCGGCGCTGAGCGGCCAGCCGTGATGGAAGACGATGACCGGGGCATCCTTGGACCCCCAGTCCTTGTAGAAGAGCTCGGTGCCGTCCCGCATGGTGATCGTGGTCATGGAAGGTCTCCGTCTGGCGCCGGATAAGGAGCTGCCCCGGCTGCGGCGCGCGTCAGCGGGTGCTGAAGGTGCGAATTCCGCGGCGATCTCTCACGCCGTTGCGAGGGGCTCGATCCCGTTGGTCGGGCGGGCGGTCCTGAGGTCGAAGACCTCGCCGACCATCTCCTCGCTCTTGGCCCAGAGGGCCCGCGCGAGGTCCGGATCAAGCGCGTAAGGCCGGACGCCCGGGCTTCCGAAACCAATGATCTCGTCGGTGATTACCGGGGAGACCTGGCAGTCCTCGCAATATCGTCCGCCAACTTGATCGGCCTCGGCGACAAGTCCGGCCCAAAGCGTCGTGGCAGCGCCCTCCCGGGGCGTTTTCCACTCGTACGCAGGCTTTCCCTCCCGGGCGAGATCGGCATTGATGCCGTCCATGAGCTGCTGAAGGCGGTCACTGCCCATGTGGCGCGAAAGCTCGGTCCGGATTCCGCCTGGGTGAACCGCTGTCGCGCGCAGGCCGAGCGAGCGGTACCGGCGATCGAACTCGACCGCGAAGAGAATGTTGGCGGTCTTCGAGCGGCCGTAGGCGAGGAACGGCTCATAGGCGCTGCGTTCGAAGTTCGGATCGTCGAGGCTGACGGTGGAAAAGCGATGGCCTGAGGACGCGAGCACCACTAGGCGCGAACCGCGACGCATGAGAGGTGCGATGCCGTTCACGAAGGCGAAGTGACCGAGGTGGTTGGTCCCGAACTGGGTCTCGAAGCCGTCGGCCGTGAGACCGAAGGGCGTCGCCATGACCCCAGCGTTGGCAATGACCAGGTCGAGCGGCTTGCCATCGCTGCGCAGTGCCTCCGCGGCCCGCCGCACATCCGCCAAGTCGGCAAGATCGAGCTCGACAAGCTCGAGGGCGGAGTCGCTCATGCCGATCCGGGTGAGAGCGTTGCGCGCCTTGGTCATGTCTCGCGCTGTGCCGACGACTTCGGCTCCATGGGCGACGAGGGCGCGGGCGGTCTCGAGGCCGAGGCCGGCCGACACGCCCGTCACCAGGACCCGCTTACCGGCAAGGTCCCTGCCCGCGAGGACATCGTCAGTCGTGGAGGTTGCTCCGAACTTCTTGCTCATGATGTTTCTCCTGTGGCCGCCAGACGGGTGCCGGCAAGCGGATGGGAACCCGGCTATTCTCACGCGTCACTCGACGAAGGCCGCGCCTGATCGGCCGGCGTCGACCTTCACCAAATCTTGATGGCAATCTTTCCCCGCTGCCGGGGGGCGCCGTTGGTGCCGAGCACGGCGTCGTAGGCGAGCCCGAGGTCTTCGAGCGCGAAGGCTCGGGGATCGAGGCGAGGCGAAAGCTTGCCCGTCTCAACGAGCTTTCGCGCTTCGTCGAGGATGTCGCCGAAATGTTCCCGGCCCTCGTCCGCGATGAGCGGTTGCAGAGTGAAGACGCCCGAGTAGGTGGCCTGCTTGAACGACAGGGGCGCGAGCTTGTGCGTCCCCCAGCCGAGGCAGCTCACGACATGCCCGAAGCGGCGGACGGCCTCGAACGAGGCATCCAGCACGGGACCGCCGACCGTGTCATAGACGAGGTCGAAGCCCTGCCCGTCGGTGTGCTCTGCGACATAGCTCGCGACGTCCCTCTTCGCGTCGATGGCGACCGCGCCCATTGCGCGGACGTAATCGAGGTCGTCGCCGAAGTCGGTCGCAAAGACCTTCGCTCCGCGAGCGAGGGCGATCTGCACGGCGACCTGCCCGACGCCCCCCGCGCCGCCCTGGATAAGCACGGTCTGCCCCGCCTTCACCTGCGCGCGGTCGACCAAGCCCTCCCACGCAGTGATCACCACCAGCGGAAGCACCGAGGCTGCCTGCATCGACAGCGACGCGGGCTTCCTGGCGAGCAGCCGCGCATCGAAGGCACCATATTGCGCGTGCGATCCCTGCAGCCCGCCGACGCCTCCGGCGAAGCCGTAGACGGTGTCGCCGACCTGGAAGCGGTCGATGCCGGCCCCAAGGGCGACGACGGTTCCGGCCAGGTCCATGCCGAGGGTCGCCGGCAGGGGTTGCCGCGCGTGAGGGGCCTGTCCTGACCTGATCTTCGTGTCCAAGGGGTTCGTCCCGCTCGCCTCGATCCGGACGAGGACCTGACCTGGCGCAGGCTCGGGGCGGGCCCGCTCGCGCAGCATGAAGGGGCCATTCTCCTCCTCGACTACGGCGGCGATCATCGATGTTGTCAGCATGGCTTGAACTCCTGATGGGACAGGAGATGGGCCCATTCTGGTTTGACATGAACTCGCGAAAGTCGCACCGAGTCCATTCACTTTTGAATGGATCGATGGTGTCTGACCCACCGATCGAATGGAGTGATCTGAGGGTCTTTCTCGCGATCGCGCGGGAGGGAACCCTCGGCGGTGCCGGCCGTCGGCTGAAGCAGTCGCAGCCGACGATGGGGCGGCGCTTGCGGGCGCTGGAGGACGCGGTCGGCGCGACGCTGTTCCAGCGCTCCGCGGCAGGACATGTTCTGACCGACGAAGGGGAGATCCTGCTCCGTCATGCCGAGGGCATGGAGGCGGAAGCGCTGGCCTTGGCGCGCGAACTCACGGGCCGGAGCGGAGCGCTCGAAGGTATGCTGCGCCTGACCTGCTCAGACTGGTTCGGACGGATCATGGTGGCGCCGATCCTGGCGGAATTCGCGCATCTTCACCCCGCCGTGATCGTGGAGACGCTCACCGACGCCCGGATCTACAGCCTCGCCCGCCGCGAGGCCGACCTCGTCATCCGCATCGCCGCCTTCGACGAGCCGGAAGTGATCGCGCGAAGGCTGATCACCGTGCCCTATGCTGTCTACGCAAGGCGCGGGCAGTGGGCGCCAGTCCCGGGCGATGGCCAAGGCTGCCCATTGATCGTGATGGACACCGCCTTTGGAGGAATGCCGGACGTCTCCTGGCTGACGCGGATCCTGCCGAACGCGCATGTCGCCATGCGCAGCAATAGTCGCGACATGCAGGCGCAGCTATGTGCGCTTGGCGCGGGGCTCGCTGTCCTCCCCAAAGCGCTTGGCGAAGCGACGGCCGGGATCGAAGTGGTGGATCTCGGCTCGGATCCCCCGAGCCGCGACAACTGGCTTGGCTTCCACAGGGATCTCAAGCGGCTGCCCCGACTCCGAGCCTTGGTGGACCTGTTGGTCGAGCGCCTTCAAGATGATTGATGGCTCCATGCGGCAATCTGGGTAGCCGCCTGACGAGCGATCCGCAGCGTAACAGACAGGCGCGGCAAGCCAGCACCTGCTCCGAAGCCACGAGCGTCGGCTCTCCGGCAGTGCTCACCCAAAAGCAGTCGTTCCGCTTTCCACCAAGTACCGACTTTATCCGATGCTGAACGAAGGTCTGCTTCTGGGTTAAGCCGGTTGCGGGCTGAACGGGTGCAAAGAGGAATTGCGGACGGGTAGGTCACGTGCGGGGGCACGCACTGAACGGTGTCATACGATACCTGTTATCGTGCCAATCTAGAGCGGCAGATCAGGAATTGCTGCGCCCCGGCGGCGGCGCTTGCGCAATGAGCTGTTGAATGGTCCAGCTGCCAGCATCGGGCCGACTTCGGAGGATTGCGATAACCTCAGCAACTTGCTCATCGGTCGGGACCAACTCCGCCGGGCTTTCCCACCACCAGCCCAACAGTATCAATGTGAGCCAGAACGGTTTCTGCGTCGCGACTTCGTGTCTAGTTGGAACGTAGCACCCATCTTGCATCAGACCGGCTCGGGCGTTGCCCTTGATGAGGTCGATGATGAGCTGCTCGGGCACGCCGAAGTGGTCATTGGACTCTACTTTGTCAGACAATTTCATTCTCCTCGGTGACGACACCAGAGGAGTTCCTTCGGTCATTCGACTGGGCTGCGCGCTGATGTCCGCTTTCGACCCATTGCGGACATTCAAAGAAGCTTCTGGTATGCCGCTGATGAGGCTGCTCGGGGGGGGGGCGTGGCATCGCAGGCGCGACGTATCACTGAACATTCCCAGGAATATCGCCGCGACGTTGGAACGGTCGGGGTGGTCTTCCTAGTAGTTAATGGTCTGATCGGATCTGGCATTTTTGCTTTGCCAGAAGTTCTCCACCGGGCAGTCGGGACGTTCGCTCCCTGGCTAATGCTCTTGGGCGCTATGTTGATGGCCAGCGTGTTTTTCTGCTTTGCTAGTCTAGCCAGATTGACCGACCGTTCGGGCGGTCCGCAGCGGTTCGTTACAGATGCCTTCGGTCGTTTCCCTGGGTTTCAAGTCGGCTGGCTCTTCTATTTCGGACGGATGGTCGCGCACGCGGCGAACGTTACAGTCTTGGTTTCCTACGCCGCTGCCTTTTGGCCTGTTCTCGGCGTAGGCTTGGCGCGGTCGTGCGCGATCGTCGTCATCATCGGCGTAGTGACCGTGCTGAATGTGGTTGGAATGAAGCGCGCCGTGTCGGTCTTAGGCGCCCTGACGCTGTTCAAACTTGCACCGCTTGTGTTGCTCGCTGGCCTGGTGCTGGTCGCGAACCCCTCGATGGAGCCGGTCGCCTTGCCTCAATTCACAGCTGTCCAAGGCGTGGCGTTAGCGGCGCTCTATGCTTTCATAGGCTGTGAAAATGCGACCATCGCGGCGGGTGAAACGAAGAATCCGATAAGGTCGGTTCCGCGTGCCCTCCTCATTAGCCTAGCAATCGTCGGCATGGTCTATTTCGGGCTACAATTTGCTTACTCCAATTCACCGGTAGCTGGCACGGGCTCCGAGACTCCACTTGCTGCCCTCGCCGGCCATTATGCGGGAGACGTCGGCGCGCTCCTCATCGGGGCGACCGTCATCGTGTCGGTGCTAGGCAACTCCGTAGCGGGTCACACCGTCGCTAGCCGGATTACGGCTGCCTTGTCCGAAGACCGCCTCATCCCCCAGTGGTTCGGGCACGTTTCACGTTGGCGGACGCCGGCGAACTCGATCGTCTTCTTCGGATTGGGAGCGCTCCTGTTCGCGCTCACCGGCACTTTCGTCGCTTTGGCGATCAGCGCCACGCTCGCCCGGCTTCTCGGGTATATCGCGTCAATCGGCGCCCTCCCCCGCCTGCGCATCCTGGCAGGACTTGAGGCATTTACGCTGCGGCTTGGGGCCGCCGCCGGGGTCGCCCTCTCCCTTTGCATCTGGGCAGCTTTCCAGTCGAGCCGTGAACAGTGGACTCTTATTGCTGCGTTCCTCTCCGCCGGCACCGTCCTGTTCTTTATCGCGCGGTACTCGCCGACCGCCGCGCCGGACGTCGAAACCTGATGTCCGCTTTCCTTCCATTCCCGCCGCTCTGAACTAGCTGCAGTTTCCGACCCATTCCTGCCACTACAGGCATCGGTTGGGCAGGCGTGGCGGCCGTGTTAGTTATGATCTGGTTTCGCGCTTGGGAGACCCTGACATGCTGGTGTCCTTGATCGCTGCGGCGTTTGCGGCGGTATCGCCAACGAACTTCTGCATCCTCTCCGCTGAAGAGCAAGGGACGGGACTGGCCATCGTGAAGCCGGACGGGCAGCTTTTGGCGCGGGTCGAGGTTGGTTCCTGGCCGCACGAAGTAGAGGTGAGCCCGGATGGTCGAACTGCTTACGTTTCGCAGTTTGGGATCACGGACTATGATAGCCGCATCGGAACGCCGGGTGACCATGTCAGCCGGATAGACTTAGCGTCAGCCCGGGAGACGGGACGCTACAGGTTACCCTCAGCCTTGCGGGCGCCACACGGCGTCAAACTGCGCCCTTCCACTGACGAGTTGTTCGTCAACGCAGAAGCCGGTGGCGATACGATGCTCGTTTATGACGCCGGTAGCCGTCGGCTGCTGCGCACTTTCCCGCTGGACAAAGGATCGCACAACTTCGTCTTCTCCCCCAACGGGCGCTTCGTTTATGTCTTCGCGGGGACGGAGGGTGTGGCGAAATACGATGCTCTGACTGGCAGGAGGATCGCCAAGCAGACGTTCGAAACGCCGGTGCGCGGTCTGCGTGTGGCTCCCACCGGAATGATTGCAGCGGCGAACAAAGGCGAGGTCACTCTGCTCGACGCTGACGATCTAAAGGTCCGGCAGCGATTGCCAGCGCCAGTTGCGAGCCAACTGATTTACCTCGAAGCGCTTCCCGGCGGCACAATCGTTGCTCCATCGCTCGTGGATAACGGGGTCATCTGGTTCGAACGAGGTAAACCAGCCCGTTTAGTCCCGACAGGCAAGGGTGCACTCAATGTTCGCTTGGCTCCAGACGGGCGCCTCTATGTCGCTAATGTCGACGACGACCATCTGACCGTATTGAACACGGACGGTTCGATCATCGGACAGGTGGGACACGGCATTGCGGGGCCCAACGGTCTGGCCTTTGGTGTATGCCCGCTGTCGAGCGCCGAACGCGGTTAGGGCCTAGCGTCAGGCTTCGACCCAAAGCAGACATTGGCGAATTGGGCACCGTTCTGCACTTCAATCCGGCAAATCAATGAGGATCGTTCGCTTCGATCGGCGAATTGAGAGCGTCACCCAGCGGTACACGGGCCAACTGAGGCCGATCGCGATGATTGCCCAAATCGCGGGCTCGGGGTCCGTGATCAGGGACGCGATCAGCAGGGCGACGGAGATCGCCACCACGAATCCGGGAGCCCACGGGTACCACCGCGCGACGTAGGGCCTGCGAATCTCCGGCGCTGTCGAGCGCAGCACGAAAAACGCGGCGTAGACCGCGCCATTGATAGCTACCCCCAGAAATGCGGTGACCGTGAAAAGAAAGTCGAACGACTTCAGCATCACGAGAGCCATTGCCGGTAGGGTGAAGGCGAACAGCCCCCAACTTGGCGAACCGTAGCGGTTGATCGTTGCGAAGGCGGCGGGAAGGACTCCATCCCTGCTCATCGCGAACGGAATGCGCGGTGTGTACATCACGCTGACGTTGGCGACGCCGAGCAGTGAGATGACGGCGAAAATAGTCACGATCGTTCCCGCCTCGCTTCCGAATATCCGCTGCGCCGCGTCGGCCGCCGGCAGGTTTGACGACGAAAGCTCAGACATGGACAGAAGGCTCAGGAAGCCTAGATTGACGAGCAGATAAGCGCCCATCATCGCGCCGATGCCCCAGAACAAAGCGCGTGGAACGTTGCGGTCGGAATCCTTGTCCTCCTCGGAGAAATAGACCCCCGAATTCCAACCGGCGTACGTCTCGGTGACAAGCATCAGGGCGGCGATCATTCCGGCCAGGCCGAAACCATGCTCGAAGAGCTGGACGTCGGAAGGCGGCTTGACGCCTCCGAGAGCGAGGCAGGCAAGCGCCAGCAGAACCAAACCGCCGACCTTGAACAGGCTGAGTGCCTGCTGGGTGCGCGCTCCGACCTTCAGGCCGAACCAGTTCACCGCGAAAAGGACTCCCAATTCCGCAATAGCGACGGCTCGGCTATCGAGGACGTCGTTTTCTAAATAAAGGCCGAACGCCGCCGCTTGCGCCGCCGTGGCGATGACGCTGATCGCCGTGTCCGACCACCCGGTCACGAAGCCCGCAAACGGACCGGCGGCCTCCCGCACATAAACGTAGGGCCCGCCGGCCTTGGGGAACGCCGTCCCAAGCTCGGCGTAGATGTTTGCTCCGAGGAAGGTGAACAGGCCTCCCGCGATCCAGGCAGCGATGATCAGGAAGGGGTCGCCGAGCTTGCCGGCGATGATGCCTGGCATGCTGAGAATGCCGAGGCCGATCGACCCACCGACGACGATCGCTGCCCCGAGCGCGGCATCCAGCACGCGTCGGAGTTGAACCGGCTCCTGCCCCATACTCAGCCCCCTGGTACGTCAGCGACACTCGGCACGATGATGTTTGAAAGGCGGAGGCGAGTCCATGAGCGGATGTCCGCTTTCCAACCATTGCGGACATTTCGCTCATCGGTCACACCCTGTTCTGCGCTCCGCAGGAGACCGGCCATGAAGTTGAGTTTAGTCCGCGTCGCTTTTGCTCTGTCATCCCTCACTGCCGCCAGCCCGACGCTCGCCGCGCAAGGTAATTCAGCCACGTTGCCACATACCGTTCCAGTGATGATGGAGCGGCTGACGACAGCGGAAATCCGCGACGCCATCCATACTGGCAAGACGATTGTCCTCATCCCTAGCGCCAGCACGGAAGCAACGGGTCCTGCAATCGCACTGGGAAAGCATCTTGTTCGTGCGCAGTACATTGCTGAGCACATTGCTCAAGAACTCGGCAACGCGCTCGTGGCACCCGTCATGCCCTTTGCACCCACCACGGATGAGAGCCGCTTCCCGGGGACGGTGAACCTGTCCGCGGATGCATTTTCGCGAGTGAACGAAGATGTTGCGGAAAGCATGGTGAGAACCGGGTTTAAATACATCATCTTCATGGGCGATCACGACCAGAACCAGCCCCTGCTTCGTACACTTGCCAGTAGGCTAGACGAGAAACATCGCGCTGACGGTGTGAGGGTGTTTTTCTCGAGCGACTCTTACGCAAAAACGAACAAGGAGATCGACGAATATCTCAGAGCGAACGGCTACCCGCCGAGCCGGCACGGCGGCGTATCCGACACGTCGCTTACTTGGGCCGCGAATCCCGACTACGTTCATCCTGACCGGATCGTCGTAGGCGCTCCGGTTCCGCCAGCCGGCACTCCATTGTCGTTGGGCGCCATTGGCATTGAAGGCGATCCTCGCCGAGCGTCTCCCGAATTGGGCAAGATGTTCCTAGGGTGGAAGATCAAGAACGGTACGGCGGAAATCCGTAACCTGGTCGGCACGAGCAAATAGCTCACTCCTGACCGTGGGGTAATGTCCGCTTTCCACCCATTGCGGACATTAGCGCCTGATTGCCCCTGGGATAGCGATAGCCATTGCGCGGGTGCCTCTGTCGCCTAGATGCGAGGAATGGCAAAGCTTCTGCAGCATTGGACGTGGCTTACTCCCGCAGTTGCTTGGGGGCTCTATTTCGCGAATTCGGCCTTTCCCGTGCACGCTTTCTTCCTCAGCGTCGCACTTGTTGGAACCGTCCTAGCCGCAGTTCATCACGCAGAGCTCGTTGCCCACCGCGTGGGTGAGCCGTTTGGAACTTTCTTGTTGGCCGTGGCGGTGACTGTCATCGAGCTGGGACTAATCATTACATTGATGGCCGCTGGCGGCGAAAACGCGGCCACACTGGCTCGAGACACTGTGTTCGCTGCCGTCATGATCATATTGAACGGACTCGTCGGAGTTTGCATCCTGGTAGGTGCGATCCGCCACAAGGAGCAGATCTTTCAGCAAACGGGCGTGAGCGCCGCGTTAGCGACCATCTGCGCACTCACCGTCCTGACGCTGGTACTGCCCAACTTCACGCTGAGCGAGCCTGGCCCCGTCTATGCTCCCTCCCAGTTGGGTTTCGTGGCTGTGGTGTCCTTCTTGCTGTATGCCACTTTCATCGCTGTCCAGACGGTACGCCACCGAGACTACTTTCTTCCTGACAAACCACTGATTGCAGATCAGAAGGTTCACGCCGTGCCGCCGACGGATCGGGCCACCGGCATATCCTCATTGCTGCTTGTCGCTTGTCTGGGCGCGGTAGTGCTGCTTGCGAAAAGCCTTGCGCCATCAATAGAAAATGCGGTCGCAGCTACAGGCTCTCCTAGAGCTGTCGTAGGCGTCATAATCGCTGCATTGGTCCTGCTGCCCGAAAGCGTTGCAGCACTCAGAGCTGCGATGGCCAACCGCCTGCAGACTAGCCTTAATCTTGGCCTCGGATCGGCACTGGCGACCATCGGTCTCACAATCCCTGCCGTTGCAGCGCTTTCGCTTCTGGCGCAGCTACCGATCGCCTTGGGCCTCGACACCAAGAGTGCGGTCCTGCTCTTCCTGACTCTGATCGTATCTACGCTGTCACTGGGCACTGGACGAACGACGGTACTCCAGGGCGCAGTTCATCTCGTCATCTTTGCCGTGTACCTGTTTACGACAGTGGTGCCCTGATCGTTCCTTTGTAACGGACTGTCGGCAACGATCTGCCAAGACCTGTAACGCGAGCGCAGGCCCGTCGCTAATGTCCGTAGCCGACCCATTGCTGACATCCGGGTAACTGATAGTTTGGCAGGATGAAGTGGGGCGTGATCTTTGTCACAGTCGTCTACTCGGCCATCGTGCTCGTTGTGGCCGGCTTGGCTATGACGCTTCAAGGTGATTGCTGGGCCGGGACAACTCAGATCGAAGCTTCAGAATGCTCCCACAATGCGACCGTCGCCGGACTTGTCGTGATAGGCGCGGGTGTCGCACTCTATTTCGCGGCTAGGCATTTCGTCCGAAGCAGATGGTGAGCTAACGTCCGCCTTCCACCCATTGCGGTCATTAGATCGCGAACTAAGGTTGGCCTTGCTGTCAGGAGGCCATGTGACCCACAGGATCCTAGCCGCCGCGCTCGTGTGCTGCGCTTCGCTTTCGAACGCAGCAAGTGCCGGTATGCCGGGCGGCTCGGCAAACACATGTGCGGCTTGGAACGGTAGATACAGCGGAGAGATACCCGAACAACAAAGCGCATTCGCCCACTCACAACAGGTGACTGTAATTATCGAGGGTCGCACTGCTTATGTCGCTATTGGTGAAACGGCGGGCGACTTCGACGCGTCGGGAGACAATCTTCGTTGCACGAGCAACCGCGTAACTGGCACGCTCGACACCGGTGCCGGTGGAACAGGCAAGGTTTCCGTCTCGCTAAAGCGCAAAGCCGGAGCGGTATATTTGCGGCTATTTGGCTTCAATGACGGGGACGGATTGAAGAACCAAGCGGCATACTTGCCGTCTGAAGAGTTTGAGATCGCTTTAAAGCGGACGCGCTAAACGCATCTAATGGCCGCTTTCCACCCATTGCGGGCATTCGGAAGTTCAGCGTAGCCTTCCCATTATGACTGGTTCTCAAGCCGCCGTTTGTGATCGCTTCGGGGTCGAATGCCGTACGAGCGAGCCCCTTCATAAGGTCGGCCTGGCGTTGAATACCCTAAGCCTTCAGCCGCTCAACGGGCTTCGTCATCCTCCGGCGGCTGACACCACTGGCTGGTACATTTGGGGTGGCCCCGAACTTTCGACCTCCGATGACTTCTTTCAGCCCATTCACGTTGACCATCTAGGCGAAGTTCTACCGGCCGTGGTTCCCTATCTCGGGCTACCGGCTGGCTGGCGGTTTCAGTTGGCAGCGGGTCACGAAGATGTCTGGTTTGATGCCGATCTGCTGGACGTTCGGTAACGTCAGTTTCCACCCATTTCTGCCGTCATGGTAGCAGCAGCTTTCGACCCAAAGCAGACATTACAACGATGATGACTTCGGCCATCAGCTTTGTTGCGGTTTGAAAAAGTAGTGTAGTCTCCGACTCATCTCGGCGAGGTACATCGGGGAGCTCGGCCCGATTGTCGCCTGGGGGACAGCGATTGCGAGCAGCCGTTCTCTGGCACGTGAGTCTGTGCGCCGTCGTGCTGACGAACGGCTCGCGATCCTTTGCGGCCATAGCCGACCAGGCTCAGCACTCAGCAGCGCCAAAAGATGAGCGCGTACCCGCACCCCTCGAAGACACTCCGATCGTGATCACCGGTTCGCGCATACCGCGCACAGACCTGACAGCCGTAAGCCCCGTCACGCTGATCGAGGCCGGCGAGATCAAGCTCCAGGGCGCGACGAACGTGGAGGAGGTCCTCAACCAGCTTCCACAAGTCAATCCGTCGCAGGGTCTGTTATCTCCCCCCGGCACGACGGGCACCGCTACCGTCGATCTTCGAGGCATCGGTTCGGTCAGGACGCTTGTGCTGGTCAACGGGCATCGCCTCATGCCGGGCGATCCGCGGCATCCCGAACCAGACATCAACAGCATCCCGACATCGCTCATCGGACGCGTCGAGGTGCTGACGGGTGGCGCGGCCGCCGTTTACGGGTCGGACGCCGTAGCCGGCGTCGTCAACTTCATCCTCGACACGAAGCTCGAAGGGCTAAAGGTCGACGGCCAGGTCGGTTATTTTCAGCATGACAACCGAGACAAGTTCGCGCGCGAGCTCCTGAATGCCAAAGATATTCCCTACCCGAGAGGCAGCGTCTGGGACGGACGACGCGAGAATGTGTCGGTCGCGTTCGGGCGTAGCTTCTTCGACGATCGTGCGCACGTCACGATTTACGGCGGGTACCGTCATTTCAAAGCGGTCACGCAGGATCAGCGCGACTACGGTTCTTGTCCGATCACAGCCACGATGTTCGATCAGAGACTGACGTCCCTTCTGGAATGCGGCGGCCCCCGGGTGTCCTATCCCGGCAACTATTTCGATAATCTGGGCAATGCTTACCAGGTTACGTCCGACCGGACGTTCGTAACCGGCCTGTCCAGATTCAATTACGCGCCCTGGCATTTCATTCAATGGCCGGACAAAAGATACACAGCCGGCGGCTTCGCGAATTTCGATGTTTCAGAGGCGCTTCGGGCTTACGCCGAAATCATGGCGATGAAGGACCGGGCATCCTGGCAGGTCGGTCCATCCGGAGACTTCTTCAACACCGAGACAATCAATTGCGACAATCCGCTGCTTTCCGAGCAGCAGCGATTGCTCATTTGCCGGACTGGCAATTACGTCGGTCAGATCGCCGTGCTGGATGCCAATGGAAATCTGGTGGAGACCATCGGCCAGCCGACCCCATTCGTGGATCCCGTGACGGGCGCGACATATTCGCGGGCCTGGCTCCTGATCGGCCGGCGCAATATCGAGGGCGGCTCGCTTCAGGACGTTCTTGAACATAAAAGCGTCCGATTGCTCGCAGGTTTCAAGGGCGACCTTGGGCGCGGCATCAGTTACGACGCAAGCTATCTTTACGGGCGCGTCAGTCTCGATCGGCAATATCTGAACAACCTGTCGATCTCGCGCCTCGGCAAAGCGCTTGATGTGATATCCGATCCTTCGACGGAGCAGCCAATCTGCCGCTCGGTTCTGATCGCGCGCGAACTCGGTTCGTCGGCGCCCGACGCGGACGCGGATTGCGTGCCTTGGGATGTTTTCACAACCGGAGGGGTGACCGCTCAGGCCACTGCTTACCTGTCCATTCCACCCTCAATGACCGGGTGGTTCCGGGAGCAGGTTGGAAACGTGAATGCCACCGTTCAACTCGACCGTTGGGGGATTGGCAGTCCATGGTCCGATGAAGGCTCGGCAATCAACGTCGGCGCAGAATTTCGGAAAGATACTGTCGATTTCGATCCCGATGCATTCACTCAGGCCGGCGACGTTGCCGGTCTCGGCGAGCGCTTTTTTCCCATTCACGGTTCAATCGACACAAAAGAGATCTTCGGCGAGGCGCGCATTCCGTTGCTCACCGACAAGGTGGTGCAACGCCTCGCTTTCGAAGGAGGATTTCGCAAATCCTGGTACAGGAACTCTCGAAGCAGTTCCTCCAGCGAAACCTACAAACTGGCACTCGATCTTACAGCCGTCAGAGGGTTGCGGTTTCGCGCGAGCCGGCAGGGAGCGAACCGTGCGCCGAATGCTCAAGAGCTTTTCGCTCCGTCGCAACCCACCTCTTTTCTTCGCGATCCCTGCGCCGGCGCTACTCCCGCGGCGTCGGAAGTGCAGTGCGCCCTGACCGGAGTGACCGCGGCGCAATACGGTCAAATCGCCAATGCAAACGGGCTCTTCGATTACAATGCGATCATTGGCGGCAACGAAGATCTCCAACCCGAAACCGCGACCACCAACACGATCGGCCTCGTCCTGCAGCCCCGAATTCTGCCCGATTTCAACGCAACGATCGATTGGTGGGACATCAAACTGACGAGCGCCATCTCCAATATCGGCGCGCAGTCGATCCTCGACAGCTGCATTGCCAGCGGAAGTCCGATTTTCTGCAGCCGGATCCATCGCGATCCGAATGGCTCGCTCTGGCTGGGTGGCGGTTATGTCGACAATCGCCTTGCAAATCTCGGAAGCCTCAAAGTTCGCGGAATTGATGGAAGCGCGGACTATTTCTTGCCGCTCGGTCGCCTGGGTTCGGCAAACGTCGAATTTCGCGGCGGCTACGTTTTGCGCTGGATCGTGGACAATGGCGGTCTTTCTGAGCCGTACGATTGCGCGGGCTTGTTCGGCGCTCCATGCGTCATGCAGCCGCGCTGGAAGCATACGGCTCGAGCTACCTGGAATGCGCCGTATGGAATAACCGTGTCGCTTAAGTGGCGGCACGTGGGGGGCGTAAAGCTCGCCGCCACCGATCCCAAGTTTGACCTGACGGATGCGGTCAGTCCTGCCTACACGAGGCTTCGGGCGCAAGATTATTTCGACGTCGCAACAGTCTTCAGGCTTCGCAATGAGTTCGAACTGCGGCTGGGCGTCAACAACGTGCTGGACCGCCAACCGCCGTTGGTCGTCGGCAACACGGCGGCTGGTGACGGACCCTACAATGCCAACACCTACCCCACATGGTATGATCCGCTCGGCCGCTACATCTTCGCCAGCGTGGCCGTCACTCTGAAACCTTAGTTGGACTTTATCGCAGCCAACAATTGGGGTGTGCATTCGCTTCGTGTCGGCGGACTGGTGCAGAAGTCGGGTCGTTTGCCGGTCTCGCGCCAATATTCGATCAGGCCCATGCGGGCGGCGAGATCGACGAAACCTGGGTTCTGCCGCAGGTTCCGAGTAACCGGCGCGAATAGGACCCAGGACTCAAATCGTCGTTTATTGAGAGTGGAATTTGCCGCCTCCAGCGCCTGCCTGGTTTCTCCAAGCGCCGCCAACATCAAGATTTCATTCTCGCGAGAGATTTTCTCCTGGTCGGCAGCCTCGCGAATCTGAAGAGTGGTTTCCGCCGTCAATTGCTCGGAATGTGCCGCCTTAGCTTTGACGAAGCTCCGCCAGATCTGATTCTCGTCTTTGCCCGAAGGCGCCTGCGCATCCATTGAATTAAAGGTCGCCAGGGCCTCAGACGGCTGCTCGTAGAAGCCGGCAATGTGCCGCTGATACCGCCGGATGCCCGAATGGTTAGGCCAGAGCTGAACGCCCTTCTGAATCCAGGCTCTGGCTGCGGGCAGGTTCCCTATGTTGGCATATGCGCGAGCAAGCTGAGCCGTTTTTGGGGCGCCCCATTCATCGTTAGCATGAGCGACCAATTGGGAGGAAAGGGCTTCGCGAAGGCGCCCGACATCGCTCAGCAACCAGGACTCGTATGAATATAATGCGCCAACCGGGCCCTTAGGGTGCCTTCCGTATTTCATGCCGCGCAGCAACCAGGCCTCCCGCCCGCGGTAGCTCGGTTCCATCCACGATAGAACTACATACGCACCGGCATCCGCGGGATCGAGTTTGAGGGTCAGCTTTGCCTCGTGGCGGGCCGCCTCCTTCATTGCCTCGGCGCGATCGGGAATATCGATACGTTCGGAAGCGGTGGCGTAGGCTACAGCCAGGACGTCATGACCGAAGGCAAATTCCGGATGACGCGCGACAACGCCTTGCGCGCGCTCGATCATCTGGGCCCAGTCACTTTGTGATTCACGGATCATATCGTTGGTCTGGAGCAGCGCCGATAAGGCGGAATTGTCGGTTAGAGGCGGGTTCGCGTTTCGCGCGAAAATGGCGATGTTGACGACGTCGGCAACGCGGGCCGCAACTTCCATCGGCAGGCCCGATGCTTCGCCCCGGTTTCGTTTGAATTCCAGCGACCATAAAGCGGCATGACTCCTGCCATCCTCGATCCGAACATCGACAATCAGATTGGATGCATCGTCCCTTACAAGTCCCGTCACGACCAAGCCCGGCAATGGGCTCGCGGAGCCGGGAGCCCCATTGCCGGCCAGCACGGTCTCTATTTGGCTATCGCCAAGCTCGTTCACGACCTCGTTAGGAATTCTCCGCGCCAGGGACCGAGCGTCTTCGGAATTGCTCAGAGTATCGAAGAGTTGCACCGCGACGCGATCAGGAAGATGGTCGTCAGAGACACGGCCACGGACGATCCAAAAAGCCCCGGCCAGGATGATCAGGGTTGCAACCACCGTCGCGGCCACCCAGGGCCAAAATGCGAAACGCCGCTGCCGCCGAGTGGGCGCGACCGCAGGGTCATCTTTGCCAAGGCTCGATGAAGTGAGGCGATAGCCTACGCCTGGAATTGCCTCGATCGCGTAGGGAGCTTCCGGATAGCCCGCAGCGAGTTTGCGGAGTTGGCTAATGCAGCGGTAGATCGCGTCGTCGCTGACCGCCAGTCCACGCCAGCAGCGGATCACAAGATCGTTCTGGGAAACAACGGAGCCGCGCGCCTTGGCGAGCACAACGAGAACCTGCATCACTCGCCGCTGGAGCGTTTGAAAGTCGCCGTTCCATTCGACTTCGCAACGGGCGGGCCAAACGCGGAGCGGTCCCAGATCGAAACCCGCCTCCTGTGCCAGGTCGATGCCGTGCACCCAGTCTTCAGTCAACTCGTACATCCGGTCCCCAGCCAGCTTTCCCGAGCGGTCACGTCATAACATGGCGCGCGACAGCGACGAAGTCGGACGAAGATCAGGCGAAATCAGGCAGAGATCGGGCCATGAATTTCAGCGACTTAGGTAAGCTTGCGAATGTCTTTTGCCTTTTCGCTGAAAGGAACGCCGTCATGTCGAGCAGAACAGTTCAACTGATTCAAAAGATCTTGGCGCGCGCTGGTGTGTGCACGGCAGTCGTTACGCTGGCCCTTGCAACTCATGCGGATGCGAAGCCCGGCTTCAATCCCGTAATCATTCGCGGCATTCCGAGCACCGCTCCCGTTTCGAATGAGCTCCAGCTTGCCTATCTAGCAAGCTTCCCGAACGGCTCACTCGAGCCCTCCGTCGACAAGATGAACGTCGGCCCGATGGTGCCGGGCGACCCACTGATCCCGGGCTCGAACCCGACTGTTTCTGCCGCGCCAGGCGAAATTGTGGTCAGCATCCACCGACCGCTCGGTCTATCACCTGACGATATTCCTGCCGAGAGCATCTTTGCGCCGGTCAATTTCGGTCCTGGATCGGTTGTGCGCCTTAGGGCGACGTTCATTGCTCCTGTCGGACCCTATGCCACCACGGGGGGCTTTGCGATCGGTGTGGGAGCCAGGATAGGCGGCAAGGACGACCTTCCTCTCGAACCCAGGGTTTTCGTGACCGTCAATGCACGGCCGAACCAGCTGGTGAGATTCCAGGTTCCATTCGGGTCGGTGGAGCCGACGAACACGGTCCTGCCGCAGGCAGTCAAGGACGCGATCTATTCCACGACGGACCCGCAGCCCTTCACGATCGAGCTAACGATTGACCGGAAGCTGGGCACGGGAACAGCGAAGCTCATGGTCATAGACCAGGTCTTTTCCCTGTCCTTCACCCTTAAGGATTTCCACGCGGATAGCGGGCCAACGATCACGAACGTGGGCCCAGGAATTGCGGTGAACTCGAATGCGCCCGGCCAGACCGCTTCCGTCCGTGTGCGCGAGTTCCGGATCTACACGACCGTCGGCGGTTGACCGCCGTCCTCCGTTCGGCGGGCTCTCCCCCCCGCCGAACGGGCACGGCAGCTTCGAGGCATTACTTTGTGAAAGGAAAACAGCCATGTTTCGCCACACTCGCGGCTTGGATCGGCGAATTTCGTTCGCAAGCACTGTCGTTCTACCACTTTGCGCGGCGCTTTCGGCCTGTGGCGGCGGAGGCGGGTCTCGCATAGCGAGCACGCCGCCCCCGCCAATTCCGACGCCTACACCAACGCCTGCTGGAACGATTGAGGTGCAAACTAGCCTGCTGGACACCGTCGGCACGCGCGAAGGCGACTATGGGGTAATCGGCAGGCTCACGCTCACGCCGGGTGACGGCAGCGCTACCTCATATCGGACCGTTGCGCCCGGCGAATTCACCATCAACGTGAATCGGTATTTCGATGACGATCCATTCAATTACTTGCTCAAAGCGCCCGTTGGGCTTTTGCCCGGAGGACTGACATCGATCGGAGTCTCGGGCGATGTCGATTCCTGGGATTTCAACTATGGCGGACCGAATTATCGGTACGACAACCCTTACGGAGACTACGCGCAATACTTCGGCCAAAACCTCCAGGAATTCGAGGTCGCTCCTGACGGGACCAGGACGCTTCGGGTCAATTACGATTACACGCACGGCGTTTCGACGCGAACGCAGCCGCTGGCCGATGGCAATAGCCTGGCGACCACTCTTCTCTACGACATCGGCCTTTCCTACGTCTCGATGGGCGAATGGTCGTGGCGGGTTGTCGACCTTAACGGCACAGCCGCCGGCGACTTCGGAGACCTGCTGTTCGTCAATGGAGACCGGACGCCAGCCACAGGTATCCCTGTCTCGGGCACGGCAGTCTACGATGCCCGTTCACTGGTTCTTCTTTCGAGCGAGGGAACGGCGGGAATCCCGTTCACGCTGACGGCCGATTTCGGGCAGCGCACGATGTCTGCGCTGATCGAACAGGATTACAGGTACGATCCGACGAGGCCCGTTTCCGCAGATCCAATATTGGGGATCCACGTCAGCGGGGCCGCGGCGTTCTCCAACAACGGACTGTTCGACATCCCGCTGACCGGGTCGGCCAACTATTCGTACAACAATGCGGTGGAGACGCCGGTGAGTGAGCCCGTCACAGGCGCCATGAACGGCGCCTTCTTCGGCCCGCAGGCACAACAGGTCGGAGGCGTGTTCTCCATCGACCGGGCTGGAGGAACCCTGCTGATGCAGGACGCCTTCGTTGGCAGACAACGAGGTCCATGAGCGGGGGCTCTCATGGCACGAGTGACCTACACGGGCCTCCTGTTTGGACTGACGCTCGGGTGCGGCACGCTCCCCACGCCGTCACGAGCCGAGGCTTCGGCGCCGACAATGAGTGCTAACGATCCGTCGGGTCCAGCACTCGCACAGGCAGCCAGGTTGCTCGCCGCCGGCCAGCTCGCCGCCGCCCGAGCGGTGGTCGACGGGCTGGCCGGTGCGGGCCACGGGGGACTGGAGCGGGACTTCCTCGATGGAATGATCAGCTATTCGGGCAAGGACTATCGGCGCGCCGAAGCGATGTTCCGTCGGATCCTCGATCGGGACCCGAAGCTGCTGCGCGTTCGGCTCGAGCTAGCCCGGACCCTCTACATGGAGAAGAAGGACGAGCAGGCGGACTATCAATTCAGCCTTGCTGCTGCCGAGCAGACGTCATCACAAGTTCGGCGCAATATCGCGAACTTCCGCCAGGCGATCCGGGCGCGGCGTTCGTGGCGCTTGAACGTCGATTTCGGGTTCGCCCCTGACAGCAACATCAATTCCGCGACCGAAAAGGAGTCGGTCAATATCTACGGACTGCCGTTTCGGCTCGATCCGGATGCCCGTGCCCGATCGGGCACCGGCCGCTTCGTCGGTGGTGACGCTTCAATCCGGCTGAGCCGCTTTGGCCAAGTTCCAATCTACATAGGCGCCTATGGACGATGGATCCGGTACAAGGATCATCGTTTCGATGACGCTTATGCCGGGCTGGAAGCCGGACCGGAGTTTGCGGTGGCGGGCGGGCGATTGCGCACGACGGCGACGGTTCTGAAGCGTTGGTACGGCGGGCATTCACTGGTCTCGAGCTTGGGGGCGCGCGCCGATTACGAGAAGATCGTTGGAGGCGGCTGGAATATCGGCGGGACGCTGATCGTCCGCCACAATGACTATGCTCAGCGGGGCGACGTCGATGGATGGTCTCTCGAGGCGCGCGCATCGGCTAGTCGGCCGCTTGGTCTCACAACTCTCGGCTTCGCCGACGCTACGATCGAGCGCGGCACTGCAGCGGATCGGGGGCAGGCCTACTGGCGCGGCCGGATCGGATTCGGGGCAATCAAGGAAATCGGCTGGGGCCTGCGCCCGCAAATCCGCATCGATCTGGCCCGCCAGATCAACGACGGTCCGCTGGCGCCGTTCGCCAAGCGGCGGCAGGACTTGCTTCTTGAAGGCTCCCTCAGCATCTACAAGCGCGACTGGAACGTGGAAGGCTTCGCTCCCTCAGTCAGCGTGACCGCTACGCGCAACTCCTCGGCGCTCCCACTGTATGATGAGCGCCGATTAAGGGGGGAGGTGCGCCTGATGAAGGCCTTCTGAAACCAGCCTTGCGAACGTCTGCTTTCGACCCATTCCTGCCATTAGGCGCCCGCCATCAACGATGAGAGGTCAGTAAACGTCCAGGTCGCGGCCCACGACGACCTGCCCGGAATAAGCGGACATCTCCCGGAGCACAGTCGTCGGACTCGACCGTTCCGAATCCACATTCGGACGAAGCGAAATCGAGCCATGGTACAGGATCAACAGGCGCGGCCTTGCCTTGTTCGCCAGGTCGACGAGCTGAGTAGTGGTCGTGTGATGGTCCCCCGCATAGCGGACGAAATCTGGGCGCTTTGCCAACCATTCCCGTGTCAGCACCTCGTGAATGAGGACGTCGCATCCATGGCAAGCATCGATGGTTGCATGCGTCGGCGTTGTATCGCCAGAAATGACAATACTTCGATCAGGCGTATCGAAACGATAGCCGAAGCTAGGCATGCCGTGGTTGGTTCGAAATGCAGTCACTGTGATATTGGCGTCCCGATAAACCACGCCTGCCTTGATCTCGTGCGCGTTCACCTGGTGAGCTTGAGCGACTGTCCGTCCCCCGTAGACCTTTCGATCCTTCGTCCTCACTTCGAAGTCTACCCGATAGGCTTCCATGAGATGACGGGTCATCGCGCTCAGTCCGGTTGGGCCGTAAACCTCTAGGGGGAACCGGCGGCCCAACACCCAGGGTGTCAGCCACAAGTCGGGGAAACCCACGGTGTGGTCGGAATGCAGATGCGTCACAAAGACGACACGAAGCTTGAGGGGATCGAGCCCGACGACGCCTTTTTCGACGACCGCGGATTTCGCGCGTCGGACAACCCCCGCGCCCATATCGATAAGGTAGGGCGTCCCGTTGACGACAATGGCTGTTGCCGGACCCGATCGATCCGGATCGGCTGGGGGATTGCCAGTGCCCAGCAGCACGATTTGTGTGATCGAGCTCGGCGAAATTGGGTTTGTTACAGAGCTTGCGGAAGGCTGCGTGGGCGCAGGTCCGACAAACATCATCATGGCCGCGAACAGGGGCGCTCGAAGTCGCATCACAACCTCCAGCAGGTTGATGCATACCTATCAGAACTGTCTCAGCTGGTCACACGTGCAGGTCGTTTCGTTAGCAACGACGAAGTGTCAGGTTTCGACCCATTGCGGACTCTCATGCCTTGCGGGAAACTTGCTGCACAGCGAGGCAGGAGATTGTCCGATGCAAAGTATAACAGCAGCTGTTCTGATTTTGATGGCGAGTGCGGGGCTGGCGCCGCCCGACAGGGCCGCCGTAGAATATTTTCCTGCACCTGCCGCGGGCGGTCAGCCCGCTCCATATGCGAACGCCGTCAGAGTTGGAGACATGCTCTATCTGTCAGGACAGACGGGGGACGTTGACGGGCAACTGAAGGACGGGTTCGAGGCTCAAGCTCGACAGTCGATGGAAAACGTCGGGGCTGTGCTAAAGGAGCGAGGCCTCGGCTTCGGCGACGTCGTCAAATGCACCGTGATGCTTTCGGACATGAGCAAATGGTCCGCATTCAACGCGATCTACGTTCCCTATTTCCCATCAGGCCAGCTGCCAGCGCGCAGCGCCATCGGCGCGAATGGTTTGGCCGGCGGCGCTTTGATTGAACTCGAATGCTGGGCTTACGCGGGAAAGAGGTCAGACCGGAGCTAACTTCTGCTTTCCATTCATTCCGGACATTGGCGCAATAACAGCCTTCGACCCATGCCTGCTGCTAGCGATGCAGTGGCTGCTTTCGACCCATGGCAGATAATAGGACTTTTCATTCATCGAGGCAGGCAAAGCGGTTAAATTGATTGCGAGGGGACTGCCCATGTTCAGGCTATTGAAGCTCAAGCCGCCGCACGGCTGGAACGCGGTCGGGTGGGAGTTGGGGATCGTCACGCTTGGAGTGGTCATCGCCCTTGCCGCGCAGCAGTGGGCAGAGAACCTGAGCTGGAGCAGCAAGGTCGGCGCAACCAAACGGGCTTTGCGCGCCGAACTGCAGGAGCATTACGGCTACGCGGTCGAATTTCGCGCCGTCTATCCGTGTCTCCAAGCTCAGCTCGACCAATTACGGAACCGCGTGTTGTCCAGCCGTTCCGTGCTGGAACCCGCGCCCGTCTACAGTGAGGAAAGCTTTCACTACGTTTTGCGTTTGCCAAGTAAGGTTTATCCTAACGACGCGTGGGTGGCGGCGGTGGACGACGGTACCGTCCGCAGCCTTGATCAACCGACGCGGCGACTGTTGGCTGGTCACTATGGCCAGCTTCCCGAAATGGCTGAGTTGCTTTCGGCAATGAATACTATCGAGCCTGGCTTGGTCGCCCTGACGCATCCTTTACCGCTCGATCCGACGGTCCGATACTTGATCGTCAAGGACATCGAGCAGCTAAGAGGCCGGTTGGAATATCTCGACCTTATCAATGGTCAGGTGATCGACTACGTCACGCGCGTCGGCATGCTTCCTCCTGCTCAAGACGCGGTGGCCGTGACGCAGCGCTACGGTACATACCAGTTCTGCAAGAAGCATAGGTTGCCCTTGCGCCCCTTCACTCAAGCGATGCGACCCGTACCTAATTAGGGTTCGCAACTGTCAGCTTCCGACCCATTGCGGACATTAGCGCTTCTGTTAGCCTCCCCTGCGAACCGGGGGGCTGTATGCATTTTCATTTCAGCGAGGCTGACAACCAGCGGGATGCTGGCCTAGCGCATGTTTAGAGCCGTCCGTCACTGGTGGCAGGGACGGGAGGGCAGAACCACCGCACGCCTGTTTGCGTTCGAGCTCTTTGTCGTTGTTGCCGGCGTTCTGATCGCCCAGGCGCTGGCGGGTTACGTTCAAACTCGATCCGACCTCGCAAGAATGGAGTCCGAGCGCTCACGCATTCGCTACGAATTGGCGTCTGCGCACTCCGGATTTCGAAGCTGGGCTGCCGCCGTGCCGTGTCTCGACAGTCGAATGTCGGAGGTCATGACGGGAACAGCACTGGGGGCCGGCGCTCTGCGTCGGCCGCGCTTTCCTACCCCGGCCCTCACTGCGCCGACAACGGAGATCCTGGACCTTATTGCCCGACGATATGGTGTGGAAGAAAAGAATCGCCTGAACTGGATTGCTGAAAATACGGCCAACTCATCAAGCGTGATCGCGGCAATCATTTCGAGATGGGGCAGGTTGATGGTGATCGATCCCGAGTATGGAAGCGTGACGGCCAGCGACCGCACCGAGGCGCGCCTGGCGGCAGCGGATATCAAAGCGCAGCTACGGGCTATGGAAGTGGTTTCGAGGGACTCAGACGCCGTCTTGGCGAAGATGAAAATTGTGCCGCTAAATCACAACGAGCCAAGTTATGGCCCGGCAAGAACATGTGCCGCGATCTGGAATAGCGGCAGGCTCGATCCGCCGTTGGCGGCCCATTAATGCGCGGCGATCAACGTCACGTGTGGTTTCTGCCCCATTCCTAGCGTCTGCTTTCCACCCATTGGGAACTGTAGGAAATACCTGCCAGCTGCGATAACGTCTGCGCAGGGGGCCGGTCGCATGGGCAAAGATGCGGGGCAGACCGTTGGGCTGCCAACCATGTTTTCGATTGTCGTCGGATCGATCATCGGCGCAGGCATTTTCGTTCTTCCAGTGTCGTTGGCGCCGCTAGGCTGGAACGCCGCAATTGGATGGATCGTAAGCGGATCGGGTGCTCTTTGCCTGGCATTTGCGTTGGCGAAGCTCGCGCGCGGCGGGCATGGCATTCAGGCACATATCGCCGAGAAGTTTGGCGCGATCCCAGCCTTCATCGCGGCTTGGGGATTTTGGTGTGGTGCGTGGACGTCCGGCCCGCTTCTCGCTCTTGCTGCAAGCGCCGCACTTTCGCGCATAGATCCTCAGATTGACGCCTTCATAACTCCGCTAGCTGTCGCGTTCGTGATCATACTTACCGCTGTCAACGCCCTCGGCATTCGGGCAGCCGGACGGATGCAGGTGCTGACCACCGCGATCAAGATCATTCCGCTGTTTGCCGTCATTCTGATCGTGCTGTTGCATGTGGGACGTGGCGAGCCGCTTCAGCCGATGGCCGCAAGCCCCATCTCGCTCGACAATATCGCGACGGCGGCAGCGCTGACGCTATTCGCTATCACCGGCTTCGAAAACGCGACCGCGCCCGTCGACAAGATCGGGAATGCCAAACGCATTGTTCCGCTCGCGATGCTGCTCGGCACGACCTTTGTTGCTCTTCTCTACTTGTTGTCGAGCACCTCCGTTTCCTTGCTTCTCTCTTCTAGCGCTGTCTCGTCTTCTCCTGCGCCGTTCGCCGACGCGCTCGCCAGCGAGTGGGGCGAGACGGCCGTGCAAGCTGCCGCATTCTGCGTCGCGGTAAGCGCGTTCGGTTGTCTGAACGCCGGCATTCTCGCGTGCGGCGAGCTTACCTATGCCATGGCCTTAAAAGGCGATCTGCCGAAGTTGTTCGCGCATACTCGAAAGGATGGCACGCCGGTCTATGCTCAGTGCCTGTCGGCCGCACTTGGGATTGGATTGATCTTTCTCAACTCCAGTCGGGACACGGCGAACCTGTTCACATTCATCATCCGCCTCGCGCTCGTAGGCAATCTATACCTCTATCTGATCGGCACGGCGGCCGCGCTACGCAGCACGAAGGGCGCGGCTAGCCGCATCCTGGTCGTGGTCGGCGTCGCCTTCGTCCTGTTTGCGTTTTACGGTGCAGGCTTGGAAGCAAATTTGTGGGGGCTGCTACTGATCGCGACAGGGCTAACCGTGAGAACCGCGACGCGCGTCACCCGATCAAGGCGCCTCGCACAAGCATTCTAGAAAGTGCGTAATGTCCGCCTTCGACCCGCTGCGGACTGATGGGTCGATAGGAGTATCCGGAGCCGAAGCTTTGCTTCGAACAGTCCTGCGAGCCCCGGTCGCTTGCGACAACCGAGGCTCGCGTTTTGCTCGTCAGAGTGCGCACAGTGCAAACAGTACCCCGCCGGTAAGGAGCACCACGAGCGCCATCGCAGCCAACAGGCAGGGTTCGACATTGTGTTGCACCAACCGGCAGAATGGCCAATCGCCAGCCATCTCAAAACCGAACGCCGACTCCGGTCACGATCTGATGGCGGCGAACGTCCTTCTCGTAGTCGGAGAACCGGTATTCGGCCTTGGCATACACGCCTTGGCCAATTGACATCTCGACACCTGCGCCGGCTCGGACGCCGCTGAGATCGCGAGTATCCTTCGACGTTGTTGTCCCGGCGGTGCCTGTTACGGTGAGGGTCTGGCGCACCCTCGCGTTAGCATAGCCGACCTTGCCATAGAGCAGCACTCCAGGGGCAACGACTGCGCCGACCCGGGCAGAGACATCGGCATCCCTCTTGAACTCAGTGTTCAGGCGGGTGCCTCCTTCTTCGATGTCAGCCTCAGCACGCGACCGCTCCAGGTTGACCTCCAACCCGGCGTTGACCCCTTTACCCAGCGCAAGATCGTAGCCGAGCCCGAGGCCGAAGAGCAGATCAGCCTTCTTCGTTTTGAAGTCGCGCTCCGGACCCGGAACGCGGACACGTTCCCATCCGACGTGCGCCTCAACCCGCGGACCTGCCAGATCAGCTGCGGCGGCCGGCGTTGATGCAAATGCGCTCATTGCAAGAACGCAAGGTACAAGAACTCTCATTTCATCTCCAAAGTCCAAAGCGCGCTTCCTGTGGGGGCGCCTAGAGCCCAACCGAATGATCGACGCAGAGCCCGATTGCTGGGTTGCGAGCGGCCTGCTAAGCTCGTTACCTCAACGGAACAATTCGGTGATCGCGCAAGGAGAGTTTGCATTCAGTGCAAACGAAGATGACCTATTCGGACCTCGTGCCCGTGCTCGCGATTGGGCGCGCAGGGTCTCTTGCTGGGGCTGCCCGTGACCTTAATGTCGATCACTCGACGATCTTCAGGCGCCTTGCGGCAATTGAACAAAGACTAGGGGTTCGACTCTTCGACCGCAGCCGCACGGGCTACAAACCCACGTCCGCCGGCCAGGCAATGCTGGAGTTAGCGGCGCGCTTCGAGGCAGACATTGTGGAACTCGAACTGGGGCTTGTAGGCCAGGATGCCCGGCCTGCAGGTCCCCTGAGGGTCACGACGACAGATACTCTGATTGATTTGCTCGTTCCGATCTGCGTCACCTTCAGCAAGCGGTTCGGCGACATCGCGATCGAGCTTCTAACCGGTAACGAGTTTCTGGATCTCTCGCGCCGCGATGCCGATGTGGCCGTTCGGCCGACAGCCAAGCCACCGGAGCATCTTCACGGTCGCCGCATGGGCAGGATGACATTTTCGGTTTTCGGAAGTGACCCTGCAATGGAGATACTGGGACTGGCCGACCTCGCTCATCAGCAATGGGTCGGGTTCGACGAGAGCCTCTCACACATTCTCGCGTACAAGTGGATGCAGGCCCATGTTCCGCGCCAAAACATCGCGCTCAAGGCAAGTTCAATGCTCGCCGTCGGGCGAGCCGTGGCTCAAGGGGCTGGGATGGCGGTGCTACCCTGCCACTACGGCGATGAGCATCCCGGCCTGCATCGGATCTTCGGCCCCATACCTGAGGTCGCTACGGATTTTTGGCTGCTGGTGCATGAGGACATTCGGCGAGTAGCCAGGGTCAGGATGTTTACCGACTTCGCGTATGCCGAGTTTCAACGACTGCGGCCTCTGATCGAGCGCCTCTAGCTAGCGGCAGCTTCCGACCCATTGCGGACATTAGCGGCTACCCCTCCCATCTATTGGTCTTTTTCCATCTTCGCGCGATAGGCTTCTATGCTCAATGGTCGGCCCAAGAAGTCTGCAACCAGCTCGGCCGCCGGCTTCGTTCCACCTGGTGCGAGAACAAGTTCGCGATAGCGTTTGGCCGTAGTGCGGTCGCGTAGTCCGTGCTTCTGGAACTCAGTGAACAAATCGTCGGCGATCACTATCGATTGCCGATAGGTGTAAACGGCCGCGCCGTACGCTGCGAGATGGCTGAAGGAATCTTGGAACTGAGAGAAGGGGGCTGGCGGGAGAATGTCGTACTTGGCTTGGTAGGCTCGCGCTGCAGCACCGAGGTCGGCCGGCGCTGGCTGAACATAATATTGCAGTGAAACGTTGGAAAGGCCGAGCTGGCGCATTTCTTCCATGCCGAGGTTGAAGTAGCGGGCCTGGTTCATCTTCTCGACCAGATCCCGCGGAATCGGTTTGCCAGACGCGTCGATCGCGAACTTCCTCAGCGTGTCGTAGTCATAAACCCAGTTCTCGAGCATCTGAGAGGGCGCTTCGACGAAATCCCACTCGATCGCGGGGTAGACTCCGCTCTCGTACGCCCAGCGCTGGTGTTGGCCGCCAAAGATGTTGTGGAGAAGATGTCCATACTCGTGCAGGAAAGTGATGACATCGTTGTGCTCCATCAGGCCATTGCCGCTCGGGAGGTTCATCACCAGCGCGGCAACCGGGAGTGATCCTCGTACTCCCCAGCGCACCGGCACCGCGTTCGCGTGCTCATATTTGCCCGGCCGCGGGTGAGAATCGAAATAGAAGCGGCCGATCAGCTTGCCGTGATCATACATTTCGTAGGCTTCAACCAATTTGTCCCAGGTGGATGTCTTCCACGGCCTGATATCGACGCCGAACATGTCCTCCGTCAGCTCAAGAATCCCGTCGCGCACTTTGTTGTACTGGAAGTAATTGCGTGCTTCCTGGCGATCGTAGCCGTACGACTGCGTTTGGACGAGTTGGCTGAGGTAAGCATTGTCCCATGGTTGAAGGGTATTCGCGCCGGGCTGAAGCTGCTGCAGGACCGCCAGCTTTTTCGCATAGTCGCGCCGCGCGGCCGGTTTCGCAGCTTCCGACATCTGGTCGATCAGTGATTGAACCTTGCCGGCCGAGTTCAGCATGCGGTCTTCGAAGTTGAGCGTGGCGTAATTGGGACGCCCGACCAGCTTGGCGAGCTCGTCGCGCTTATTGATCAAGTTGCGGAGAACCCCCTCGTTCTCGGGATAAGCCCGCTCGTTGAAGGCTCGGTAGAAGCGCTTACGAAGATCGCCGCTCTTGGCGTAGGTCATCACGGGGATGTAGTCGGTATAGTCGGTTCGTAGGGTGATCTTGCCCCCAGGATCCGGCTTGTGGGTCTCTATGAAATCCTGTGGCAATCCGTCTAGCTGGGCGGCAGTTGTGGTGATGGTACGTTGCCCTTTGGGAATGTTCGCCTCGAACTCCGTCGTAAGCTTCGACACTTCGTCATTCAGCGCCTGCGCCTTCGCGCGGCCCGCCGCGTCGAGACCGATACCGGAGCGCTCGAAGGCATCGAGAACATGCTTAACGTACCGCTTAGTCGAAGCGTCGATCGGCGGTGGCATCGATTTGATCCGCTTGTAGATCGGGCGGGACAACTGAAGCTTCGTAAGTTCACTTGCCATACGAACTTCGCATTCCTCGCCCGCGGTCCGCGCCCCGGCCGTTATCCCGACCTCGCGGTACAGGCTGGCTTCTTGGACGCCGTCCAAAAGTACCTCAGTCAGCCGATCGTAGGCGGTCAGAGTCTTCGCGACACTCGCCGCGCCCTTGGACTTTTCTAGTGCGGTGCGCATCGCGTTGCTGCGCGCGACCCACATGTTGCAGCGCTGGTTGATCTGGGTCGCGGTCGGCGCGCCGACCAAGATTGATGGCAAGGATGGCGACGCAGCAAATGAAGGCGCGTTCAGACCGCAGGCCGCCATCAATAGCGGTGAATACAAACGCATGATTGCCCCCCTCGTGCGCTACCCTCAGGTTAGCGCAGGAAGAGACAAGGTCCAATTGCCTCTTACATATCCAATGTCGGGCCAAGCCGCGCGAGTGTGAGCCGCCAATGTCCGATTTCCACCCATTGCGGACATTAGCGGGCCGAGCAAAAAGCTCGCATGCCCATTGTTCGTCGTGACGCCTTGAACGTTCTCCTCGGCCTTGGGGCGGTCCTTGCGTGTGGTCGTTCAGCAGCGGCTGTGGTCGGAGCGACGCCAAGAATGACTAAGCGGATGCCCTCTTTCGAGCTTCAAGGGACCAAGGCCTCGCTAGCGAGCCTAGCCCACATATCGGGCTACAAGGTCGAGAGCGGAGGAGGCCGAACGGTCGCCGTGTGGCTTAAGGCCGACGATGGCCAGGTGCGCTTGCTGACCGTGGACCAACGAGATGCGCTCCCGATGTTTGAGGTCTTCACGCTCGCTGTAGCCACCATGGGCGAGCTAGAGGCCAGATTGAGGGAGTGGAAGGCTCCAAAGACCGTTCCCGAGGGCGTTCCCGAATGGATGCGGACGCTGATGATGACGCGACCAGCTGTGCCGACGCCTCCCACGGACTTCATCGGCTGGCCGTTCGACCATTGGCGGACGCAAGTTCTCCGTCGCGCCGAGTTCGTCGTCGAGGACGCGCCGGTTGGAGAAACGGTCGGCGAAAATCCCAACGTTCAATCGGCGGCGCGGCCCATGACTGTTCCGAAGGAAGCGTCGGCTTCGTGTGAGGTTGCGGCTGGCGTCCTGTTCAGTGGCGCTGGCGGCAAGCGGCTCTTGATGGGCGTGGATTGGATGCCGGAGAGTATGGTCGTCTTGGACGAGCCAGCGAAAATCGACGACTACTTGAAGCCATGCGAGGCGGTTGACCTGTCGACTTATCTAGAGCGCTTTGTCCGCGCCGCCTGAATGTCCGCTTTCCACCCATTGCAGACATTAGTGGACGGGAACCTCGATCTCGGCACGGTCATCAAATCGCGACCCTTGTTCCTCGTTGCGGTCCCCCGTCGACGGCCATAGGGCGCCGTCAACAACTCAAGAGTGACCTCCTGCATGAGAGCCAAGTCGTCCGCCCTTGGAGCCGCCCTGATCGCGATCAGTACGCCCGCCCTTGCCGACCATGTGGGACCCAGCGGATTCGGTTCGGGAGGTGGGATAAGCGTGTTCACGCCGGACACGCTCGACGAGGGACATTGGTCGGCAGGCTTGCGGTTAACCTACAGCCATCCCGAACAGCGCTCAGAGGCGGAACTGGAAGAACTCGCCGCCGAGCACATCCATGCCCACAACACCGACTACAATCTCAACGCCTCGGCAGGGATAGCCTATGGCATCAGCCATCATCTCACCGTGTCCGCCGAGCTGCCTTATGTGCGGCGCGATGACCTTCGCGAAGGGACGCACGAACATATCGGTGGGGTCGCCATTAACGGGGTCGAGGACCTCGGTAGCGTCACTGGATTTGGCGACATGAACTTGCTGGCGAAATACCGAATTAGTGACGGGGGCACGACTGGTTTCGCAGTCATCGGCGGCATCAAGATCCCGACCGGAAACACGCACAACCAAAGCCCTGACGGTGAGCGGCTCGAGACAGAGCACCAGCCAGGAACGGGCAGTTGGGACCCGATCTTCGGTGCATCGGCGTCGACAAAGTCGGGCGCTGTCCAGGTCACAGTGAGCGCGCTCTACCAGTTCTCAACCGAGGGCGCACAGAACACGCGGCTCGGCGACCGTTTCCAAGGTGGCATCGCGCTCTCGCATCGGTTCGGCCCAGCGCCGCACGAGCATGGTGACGCTGACAGCCATCACCATGGCAGCGAGCTGGACGAGCATCATGACGAACATGCCCATTCGACTTGGGATGCGTTCGTCGAGCTCGCTGGAGAATGGGAGGGCCGCCAGAAAGTGGACGGCGGGGTCGAGGAGGCGAGCGGAGGCAAATGGGCGTATGTAGCTCCGGGCCTACGCTTCAATGCAGCGTCCGGCTGGTCCGCCGGGGCAGCGCTGGCGTTGCCGGCGTGGCAGGATATTCGAGCGTCGCACCCGAACAACCGTTACCGCCTCATGCTGTCTGTTGGGCAGGCGTTTTAACGTTTGCTTTCCACGCAATTCAAACAGTAGTCGGTAATAAGTAACTGCGTTACGTACAAAAGATGAGGACCAAACGCCTCGAACATCTTGTTCAATTGCTTCGCTTCGCCCTTGTGAGCGGGACGGGTTTGACGCTCGACTTCATCCTGTTTCTTGGGCTGTGCTCTCTTGGTCTCCGACCGTTTTCCGCCAACGCGATCGCGAGCGCGACCGGAGTAACATTCGTTTACTTCGCGTCGGTCAGACGAGTGTTCCGATACAAGGGCCGGTTCATGACGGTCATGTTCGCAACCTATGCACTTTATCAAGCGCTCGGCACTGTGCTGGTATCTTGGGTGGTCAGCACGCTAATCATGCATGGCCTGCACCCTGTCATGGTGAAGGTCGGGATCCTGCCCGCGACATTCTGCGCCAATTACCTGTTTATGCGGTGGCTAACATCTTGCCCCGAGCGATGGGTTGCCGTCACCCGGCGATAATATCTGCTTTCCACCCATTGTTGACATCCAACTCGACAACCGAAAGGCTAACTGCATGAGTTCCGCACACGCGACTTGGTGGAGCAAGGTCGTCGCCATACTCATCATGGCAATCGTCGCTGCTCTGTGGATCTACAATTCCATTTATGCGCCCCTAGTTGCAGGCAGGTGGCTGTGGGTTGCGACGTTCATCGCAGCAGCTCTTATTTGGGTGGCGCTGCGAAGCGCGGCCGAGCGTAAAGCCGATAACATCGATTATCGACGCAATAGCGGCTAGCTCAGTGAGCCGCTGACAATCTCGCCTCCACCCGCTCCTTCGACGGGTCGCTAATGTCTACTTTCGACCCATTGCGGTCATTAGCTACAGATGCAAACCTCATGGTCATGCGAGCGGTCATCCTTTTGGCATTTGCCTTAGGCGCCTGCGTTAATCCAACTCCGCGCCCCATCGACACCAGCGACACCGCCAAGATCTTTGTCGAGGCTTGCATGGGCGAGTGGGTCCATCTCCCGCCGGCATCCGGCGACGACGCTGGAGCTTTCCGGCTCAACCTTCACCCAGATGGGCGTTTTGAGGCGGAGTTTGGGAAAAAGAAGCTAACGGGCGAATGGCAAGGCTTCGGGACCTTGGATGCGGGAGTTCGCATGACCGACAGCAGAACCGGCGAGGAGCTAGAGATTGTCGAGTGTCCGTTCAACGAGCCAACCGTCATGATTGAAGGGGACACAGAAGAGTATCGCGTTCGCCGTCCTTCCTAATGGCCGCTTTCCACCCATTCCTGCCATAAGGGGTTCGCTGCGCCAGCGGATGCAAAGCTAACCTGGTTTAATTCGTTTGACCGACTCGAAATGGTGGAGGCAAGGCCTCTGGCGGCCCTCCTGTTCGTGGCGCACCAGCATTCTCCGACGGCCGATTACCCGCGTGCCGGCTCCCAACCACAGGAGAATGATCATGACCGCATCGCGCATGCCGATTGCCCGCCGTCACTTCCTCGCCACCGCAGCAATTGGCACGATCGCGGGCCTTCTCCCGATGAGCGGTGTGCACGCGTCAACGACGACCACGCCAGGACCTGGCGCACCGACCGTAAGGCCCGCGCAACCTACGCCGTCGCCGCAGATTGCGGGAGCGGGAAGCGAAGTGCCGATCATCGGCGCAGCGGCAGCAAGCCACGTGGCTGACACCTCGTCGATCCGACCTTTCCACTATCGCGCGACCGACGCGGAAATCGCTGACCTCAAAGCGCGGATCAAAGCGACCCGATGGCCTGAGCGCGAGACCGTCAACGACCACAGTCAGGGCGTCCAGCTCGCGACAATGCAGAAGCTGGCAGATTATTGGGTTAACTATCACGACTGGCGCAGGGCCGAAGCAAACCTCTTCTCCTATCCCAATTTCATCACCAACATTGACGGGCTCGACATTCACTTCATCCACGTGAAGTCGAAGCATCCGAACGCGCTACCCGTCATCATTACCCACGGGTGGCCTGGATCGATCATCGAGCAACTCAAGGTCATTGGGCCGTTGACCGATCCGACCGCGCACGGCGGCACAGCCGCCGACGCCTTCGACGTCGTCATTCCCTCGCTTCCCGGCTACGGCTTCTCGGGGAAGACCACCGAACCGGGCTGGGTTGTGCCCCGCATCGCAAAGGCGTGGGACGCCCTGATGAAGCGGCTGGGCTACACGCGCTACGTCGCCCAGGGCGGCGACTGGGGCAACGCAATTAGCGAGGTGATGGCGCTTCAGCAGCCACAGGGCCTGCTCGCTATCCATACCAACATGTCGGCAACGCTTCCTGAAGCCATCCGGAAGGCTCTTCCCGCTGGCCCCCCTCCGAGCGGATTGTCGCCTGAAGAGCAGCATGCATGGGACCAGCTTACCGACTTCTATGTTCATGGACTTGGCTACGCGATCGAGATGAACCAGCGCCCGCAGACGCTGTATGGAGTTGCCGATTCACCGATCGGTCTCGCCTCCTGGATGCTCGACCATGACATCCAGAGCTATGATTTGATTGCCCGGGTGTTTGATGGTGCGCACGAGGGTCTCACACGCGACGATATCCTGGATAACGTCACTCTCTATTGGCTGACTAACACTGCGGTCTCGTCAGCCCGGCTTTACTGGGAGATGCGCAACAGCAAGGCCGGCTTTTTCGATCCGCGGGGAGTTCCCCTGCCCACCGGCGTCAGCGCATTCCGCTACGAGATTTATCAAGCGCCGGAGACTTGGGCGCGTGCGGCCTATCCCCATCTCGTTTTCTACCGCGCGCATGACAAAGGGACGCATTTCGCCGCTTGGGAGCAGCCTCAGCTTCTGACGGAGGACATGCGAGAAACCTTCCGCGGCGTGCGCAAAGCTTGAACTGAAGAGTTCGGACGCGCGTCTCCGGCTTGGCGACTATTTCCGCTTTCAACCCATTCCTGCCATTAGCGGTGGGTCAGCTTTCGACCCATTGCGGACATTAGCAAATGGGCTAGCTTCCGTTCGCTTCCAAAGGAGAAACGGGGGTGCGGGGACTTATGATCACTTGTCTTCTTTTGGTTGCCGCTTGCGATCAAATTCGCGGTGGTTCTCCGGAAGTTCAGAAGTGCGAGGAGCGAATTTTGGCCAACCTGGGGGACAGAGCTTCGTACGTCCGAGGCCAGAACGACTCCCTTTCCCTTGGGGATCGCTGGCAAGTCGGAATTGAATACAGCTACACCGACAAGACAGGCCGCAGGATTACGAAGGCTTGGCAGACTTGCGACTATCCGATCGTCAATGGCAAGCCAGACACGTCTCGATTTCTAGCGGTTGAAAAGTCGGACGATTAGGCGGCCAACCTCATATTACTAATGTCCGCTTTCGACCCATTGCGGACGTTGGTGAGCGATCAGACTCTGGCCTGGGGTCACTTGCCCAACATGGATTCTGCCGGACGTGGTGTCGTGATGGGATCGGCGTGACGGTGAACCAACTTCCAACTGTCCCCGATCTTTTCAAATACGGTCGTGACACGGGCCGCGAACTTGGAAAAGTCGCCGCTCGTGCCCAGCTTCGCACGAAGATGTTCAACCTCGACGAGGCTGACGAATCTATCATCGCCATAAACCGCGAGCCGATCGACCCCGACGACTGTGCCGTCCTTATATTTGGTGGCGGCGTTGTTGAGCGCCTTCAGCACTTCGGTTCGACCCTTTCCAAATGGACCGAACGGGTTACCCAGAGTGATGTCGTCGCGATCTGCAAATAAGGCTGCGTAGCCCGAAGGATCGCCATTGAGAATCTTGCGAAGCGCCTCGCGGCTTTCGGCGATTGCATCCTCCAAAGCGGGCGGCAACGCTTGTGCCGAGAGTTCGCTGTGCTGCTGCGCGGACGACCGGTTGATCATGCGCCCCCCTTTCGCGCCACTTAGCCGACGAGAGGAATGTCCGTCATCCACCCATAACGGACATAAGGGGTCAGTCCTCCCACGGCGCCTTTCGGGCCATCAGATCCTTCAGCTTCTGGGTTGGGGCCGGCGGATTGGCGAGCAGGTCGGTGAACTCTTCGCCCTGCTGCTCATCAAGGACGAAATTGACCCGATCGAGCGGATCGTTGCCTGGACCCGATTTTGCCTTTTTCTGTTTCACATCGACCTCCAGCTTTTTTCGCTGACGAAGCTACCACAATCACCGCCATTTGTTCTACCAATGTTCTACATGCGATTCGGCATGTCTGAGCTTCGAAGCAAGGCCTTGGCTGCCATCGATGAAGCAGCGAACAAAGCCCTGAATGCGCCAGTCGAGCGGCAAATGGCATTACGCTTCGCGCTCGCCTTCCTAGCTAACTTCGCCGAGGAGCGTTGGCCTTTCGACAACTTCTGGCGAGCGATCGCCACCCAAGACCCAAAGGTCCGGTCCGCGACCGTTACCGCCGCACGAAACGCAATCCACCGCGCCGTGAAGGGTTAGGTTGAGCGTTCGTCCGCCGATCGGAGCGCCAGGCCACCATGATCCAGATGGCTGTAGCGGTCCGCAATCGCCGGAGACTCCCATGTTCTACTCACCCTCGATCCAACCCGCAGCTCGCAAGCCCACGGGCGCCAAGCTGGCGCTGAAGCCATTCCACGTCTGGGGTATCCGCGTGCGGCTGCAGGTAGGCCATTGCACCCGTGACATCGCGCTCTTCGACCTGGCCCTCGACAGCAAGCTGCGTGGTTGCGACCTGATCCGGCTGCGGGTCTCCGACCTATTCTCGTCCAGCGGAGTGAAGCGCCGGGTTGTCATCATGCAGCAGAAGACGGGTCGACCGGTCCAGTTCGAGGTTACCGAGCAAACCCGGCGCTCGATCGCGGCCTGGGTCGAGAGCAAGCATCTGGGCTTGGATGACTGGCTATTCCCCAGTCGCATCAAGTCCGGCTCTCACCTGAGCACGCGGCAATATGCCCGACTGGTCGACAAGTGGGTCGTGCTCGTGGGGCTCGATCCGGCCGCGTACGGCACGCATAGCCTCCGCCGGACCAAGGTCGCACTGCTCTACAAGAAGACCGGCAACCTGCGCGCCTGCCAGCTACTCCTCGGTCACACGAAGCTTGAGAGCACGGTCAGGTATTTAGGCGTCGAAGTCGATGATGCGCTGGAGCTCTCAGAAGCGCTCGAGCTGTGAGTATGGCGCGCGGCGGGGTCCGTGCCGCGGCCGCGAAGCGAGGAGAGACGTCGGCAATGTCCGCAATGGGTGGAAAGCTGACACGAACGATCGGTTTCAGATTCCGCGGGAACATAACGTTGGTCGTCCGGTTGAGCGCCGCATGTCCAACAGTGCTGACCAGCTCCGCGCGAAGGCGCGCCAAACGCGATTCCTTGCGCGTCAGGCGTTCATCCGGTCGCGCTCCGAGGCACTCCATTCACTTGCCACCGTGTATGAAAGCCAAGCGGCAGAACTGGAACGCACGGGTTCTTTAGGCCTCTGAACCAAGAAGCCAGGCGAATGTCCGCAATGGTTGGAAAGCGGAAATTAGACCGAGCGAAATGCGGTCTCAATTGCGCTTGCGGATACGCCTGCCTCTTCTGCCCAGCCGATGAGGTATTCGGCGAGATGACCATCGATCGGTTCGTCAACTCGAAGGAGAGAGACAAGCGTTCTGAAACAGCCCTGCTTCTCAAGTGGCAGGCTTTCTATCTTACCCCACAATCTTTCCAGAAGCGCCTGATTGCCGACGGCGTTCCCAGCCTGGAAAGCAGACACGATCTCGCTGCCAAGCTCGCCAGTGCATGTCTCGTGCTCAGCTAAGCGGAGGGTCACCGCGTGGGTTCGAGGTTTGAGCAACCCCGCGTCGATGTCTTGTAACAGCGCAGAGGCCCAATCCATTTCGTGAAGCTAGCGAGTGTCGCAATGTCCGCAATGGGTCGAGAACAGACATCGCCTTTCTGGCCTCTGCTAATGTCCACAGCTTCTCACAACCACTTCAGCTTGCCAGCGGACTTGATCTGTGTCCCGTACGACTGAAGATAGCGAAGGCCCGTATCGACAAGGAGGGTTGCTACGGTTTTTCCCGGCCCGAGACGCCGTGCAATTTGGATTGCAGCGATGACGTTTGCTCCGGAGGAGGTGCCGGCAAAGAGACCTTCCTCGCGCGCGAGCCGGAGAGCCATCGTGTCCGCGTCCACGGTCGACACGGCGAACACTTCATCAACTGTCGCAAATCTCCAAAGAGGAGGGTGGCGGCCGATGCCGATGCCCTCGATCTTGTGAGCACCTGGCTTTCCGCCGGAAAGGACCGCGGACTCGGCCGGCTCGACCGCTCCCACATTCAACGAAGGGTTATGCTGCCGTAGCACGCTCGTCGTTCCGATAAGCGACGCAGCAGTCCCTACGGACTGAACGAACGCATCGATCTTTCCGCCGCTTTGCTGCCAAATCTCTTCACCGAGCGAGTGATATCCTGAGACGCTATCGGTATTGTTAAGCTGGTCTGTCCAATAGCAGCCTGCCTGCCGGCTCGCTTCCTCGGCTGCAGCGATCATCTGGTTGATCAGACCTTTGGTGGTCAGGCCGTCCCCGCTCGGAATGACGCGAACGTCGGCGCCGAGCGCGGCCATCAAAACGAGCTTCTCCTCGCTGAACGCATCGGACGAGAAAATGCGAAGCTTGTATCCCCGGGCAGCGCATACCAGGGCTAGTGAAGCGCCCGTGCTCCCTCCGGAATATTCGACGATGGTCGAGTCCGGACGGATCCGGCCATCTTCTTCGGCGCGCGCGATCATCGCCTGCGCCATTCGATCCTTCATGCTGCCAGTCGGGTTTGAGCCTTCAACCTTCACGACCACGCGTGCGCAACCTGGCGGAACTACGCTCTTCAGCTCAACCAAAGGCGTGTTGCCGATGGCGTCGAGCACGCTCGCGCTAATTCGCATGGGGATCGCTCGGCGGCGTGCCAGAGTCCACCGAGAGCACCAACTTCCGTCCGGGCACCAACGACTGCACCTGTCCCTGCGGAGCAAATATTTCAGCCGCCGCAGCTACCGAGTCTGGCCCTTCGGTAAAATGCTTCCATCCACGGTTATGAACGGTCATGATTCTGGCCCCCCGAAAGACGCTGGCCAGTTCCAGAAGGTCGTTGTTGCCCATCGTGAGGTTGAATGGCCCGCGCGTGCGAGCTGCGCCGGCGAACGCGATCACCACGTCAGGCTTGTAGCGACGGGCCACCTCGGCCACCCCGTCGTAGAAAACCGTGTCGCCGGTGACGTAGATGAGGTCCTTCTTCGCGGCACTTTGAATCACAAAGCCAGTCACGTCGCCCAGTGTTCGCTCGGCCCCGGGCGGCCCGTGCCGGGCGGGCGTGGCGACGACGGTCAGACCGTTACGGCCACCTAGCCGATATGATCGCCATGGCTTAAGGCCAACACTGTTGCCACCCAGCCTTCGGTTTGCGGCATCGGTCGTCAGGACGACCTTCGCATTTTCCGCGAAGCGACGGCCAGCCTGATCGAAGTTGTCGGCATGCTGATCGTGACTGAGCAGCACTGCGTCGACAGGGCCGACCTCTTCAGTGGACAGAGCCGGACCCTCGGTCTTTTCGAGCTTTACCGCTCCGGACGGATGAGGACCGGGCGGGTCGAAGGTGGGATCGGTCACCAGTCGAATACCGGCTATCTCGATCATCACGGTGGGCCCGCCGATCAGCGTGATCTCGACAGGTGCGGCGTCCATCATCGGAAATCCTTTCGGCACACGATTTAGACACGCCTTCAATGTTCGAGAATTATCTATTAGTGATCACTCGTTGCTTTGTTTACGCACATCAGCGGCAAGGTTGAGAGGAGCGCATCGCTGGCCAATCCACGTGATTATCCCTGTCAGTGGGATGACATCAGGACATTTGTCGCCGTTGCGGAAAGTGGCACCTTGTCGGGGGCCGCCCGAAAATTGGGAGTCACTCATGCGACAATTTCCCGTCGGATAGCCGACCTTGAACGCGGGTTCGGAGGCGCGCCGCTCTTTGAGAAGTCCCGGCTAGGCTACATTCTTACGTCCAGCGGGCGTGCCGCCCTGCTTCACGCGAAGGCGATGTCGGCAGCGGCGGAAGGCTTCGCTCGTGAGGTCACTGACGCCGACGCGATGTCGGGGTCTGTACGCGTAAGTGCGACGGCCGCGCTGATCGAATGGAAGATCGCAGCCGCCGTGTCCAAGTTGATTGACAAGTTCCCGCAGCTCGAAATCGAGGTGGTCGCGGAAAACCGCAACGTTAGCCTCGCGATGCGTGAAGCCGATATCGCGGTCAGGCTTGGACGACCGCGTTCAGGAGATGCCGTCGCTCGAAAGATCGGCACGATCAGCTATCGGCTGTTCGGCACAAGCAAGTACATCCGATCCAAACCGAGGGATTCTTATCGCGTCTTCACGTTCAGCGATCCTGTCAAGCGTGAAACGATCCCGCGGGCACTTGCCGCCCAAGTGCCAGGGCAAGAGGCACGGTTGGCACTGCCGTCTTTCACCGCTCAAGCGGCGGCGGCGCTGAGCGGAACCGGCCTTGCGATGCTTCCCATATTTCTAGGCTCACAGATGTCAGGGCTCGCAGTTGTCGATGAGCCGGAGACCGGCTGGGACCAGGAGGTTTGGCTGCTTACCCACCGAGATGCGCGGCGCTTCCAGCGAGTACGAATTGTGGCCGAGGCAATTGCCGCAACCTTCGAGGACTGACCTCTCTGCGTCCGCAATGGGCCGAAAGCAGACATTAGCCTTGGTCGGTTGATGCCGCTTCGCTCGCCCTTCGCCTGCGCTGCCCTGCGCGCCGCAGGAACTTGGTTTGGCTCCATTTCATAAGCAGCGCGGTCCAAACCAGAAATCCGACGCCAAGTGCCGCGCCGAGCCAGAGAACAGCCTCGCGTCTGCCACCGAGCTGGCCGAGCAGTAGGAGCATTGCAGCGAGAATAACCAGCGCTCCCTTTCCCCACATCGAAAGAAACAGTTTGCGACGAAAGGAGTGGCCAACTCTCTCTGCGAACGATGGCTTACCCTTCATGCGGTCACAATGCAGGTTGATCCTAATGTCCACAATGGGTCGGAAGCTGACATTGGCCGTGGGCAGAATTTGCTCTCAGTTTGCGGGCCAACGCCCCTGAGCGACCTCAAAAATGGATCGCGGTCAGATGAAACTCTGCATGCTATTAGGAATTGGTATGAGACTAGCATTCCTTTTGCCGGCACAAGCGATTTCTGCGTGTACCAAGGTCGTCCAAATCGAGGAGGCCAAGTTCAGTTATGTTAGCGCACGCTGACGATCCGTCTCATCTCAAGCGCCGGTTTTGGTGATGCCTACGGGGCTCTTGGAGATCAATTCCACTGCCGGTCGTTTGTTCATCGCGCTAGGGTTCTTTATCTTCGTCGGCTTCGGTTACGTGGCTTTGATGGTCCTCCATTCTGCGCACGATCAGCACAATCGAGGCTTGAGCAATCTCAATCCGTGCGGGTGCATGGCAGTGGCCTTCATCACGCTGCTGTTGACGGCTTGGGCGCGCGGCTGCGCATTGCGCTAAAGCTCGCAATACCCATCATGACCGCTCCGCGTCGAAGGGTCAGCGGACGTGCGGAACTGTTCGACGCCTTTTCCACTTTTCGATTGCACCTTGCGCTAAGGACGCTCCGGGACCCGCCGTCGCGTTTGGCAATGCCCCCCGGCGTCGGCGAGTCTTATTGTTCGTCCATACATTCAGACGTCCAGCATCCCGCCCGCTCGACCCTTTTTCGCCCAACGGGTCGTGCCCCTTAGTCGCCCAAGCCCGAATATGCGGACCTCGATCCGTTCGCGTTCCACGAAATTGCATTTGGCGCTCACGCAAAAGCCGGAGTTAGAAAGATTCAGGAGTGTGCCCTGGACGATCGCGCCGTCGCCCCGCGCTATCCTGCAAGGCTCATTAGTGGAAACGCGATCCGGACGCTTTGGAAACTCGCTCATTGTCAGATTCCAACCAAGGCCAGCAGGCTCGGGCCACGCTACTTAAGATGACCTTAGGTTTGGACCGATCTGGAGCAATTTAGCCGGGCGGCATCAGTGAGGCCTGCTAGCCGGCGTTGCTCGTCAGCTAACGGGCCTCGGCTCATCCGCCTGTCTGCTAGACGATGAGGCGGTGAGCTTGGAAAACCCTGTGTCTGGCTTCGTAACCGATTCATTTACTCGCCTGATTATCCTGTTTCGAGAGCAGGAGCAGTTCCTCGATCTGGTCTAGCCGCTCACGACACTTCCTCAGAGCCATGCGCAAATTGTAGTTGGCGTTGCCCAGCTTGCGACCTCGATCGTCGCTATTTTCGGAAGTCACGCCCACCTCCAAGCTCGTCTTCAGAATGCTGAAGAGTGAAGAACGAAGTCAGCCTGCAATCCTCCAGCCACTGGTAAATCGCGGCCCTTCCTCGGACGGAAAGCCTCACATCGTCATATCCTGCCCTCCCCGGATCATCGTTGCGCTGGAGCAAGCCATCCCGTTCAAGGACGTCAATCCAACGGATGGCGGTTGGGGTCGGCGTTGCCGTTGCCTTCGCCAATTCCGTTGCGGTGACCATCTGTTCGCGCACGCTCGCGACGAACAAGACGAGCAACATATCCCAAGCGGGGTCCGAAAAGAGGGCAGGTCCGAAATGTTTTGCTCGGTAACTCCGAGCGCAAATGATCTGCGAAACAATCTCTGCGGCTTGGACTTGGCAGTTCGGTCGGTGCTCGGGCATCAACTCCTCTCAAGATAAGGAGAAACAACCCGCCAGCAGCGAAAAAGGAATTGGCAAGTGCCCGAGCTGCACTGGCCTTGACGCGACACACTGACGGACTTTTTGTGGCTCAGCAGCCGATCAATTGCAATCTGCAATCAACATGTGAGGCTCATCACCTAATTTCCGCCATGGGTCAAAAGGGACTTAAGCAGCCAACACTGCGCGAGACATCAAGACGGCGGCGTTCCTGACATCAGCCGATGTACTCAGGACTTTCCAACAACTGAAATTGAGTGCCACGGCAAGCAACGCGTGGGAGCGCTCATCTATGCCTTCGCCGAGGATTTCGGCCGCCCGCTCAAATGTCGGAGCCATTCGCAGATCTACAATTTCACGCGTCAGTTCGTGAACCTCCGCATCGCGAAGCACTGAGGAGGTAAGCTGCTCATTGCGCGCGTACCAACCGTAGATCTCCTGCAAACCGTGACGAATGCGCACGCGACCCGCGGGATGCTTCGCCCAGTTTTCCACATCCGGGAGCGGATCCCGGTCCAGCGCCAAAGACGAGCAAGCGTTCATCAGGCTCCGATCGTCCGGGAAATGCGCATAGAAGGTGTGTCGCTGGACGCCGGCCCGTTCGGCAATTTGGGCGATGGTGGTACGCGCGGGACCGACGCTAGCGTGAAGATCGACAGCCGCTTCGACGATTCGCCGCTTGGTCAGCTCCTGCTTCTCAGCGCGCTTGCCAAGCCTGTATTGGCGCGTTTTCGATACACGCGGCTGTGCATTTGAATTTGACATGGGGAAAGATTAATTGCACTGACATGTGCAGTCAATTCGAATCAGGGAGAACGTCCGTGACTGCCCAAGTTACCGAGCTTGCCGACGGAATCTTTCGGATGTCTGTGCTCGTGCCCGAGATGGGATCGCCGGAGGGTTTCGTTTTCAACAGCTTCCTCATTGTCGACGAGGAGCCATTGCTCTTCCACGCCGGTCAGCGCGGCATGTTCCCGTTGTTCCGCGAAGCCGTTGCCTCAGTGATGCCCGTGGATCGCTTGCGGTGGATCAGTTTCGGGCACGTCGAAGCAGACGAGTGCGGAGCCATGAACCTATGGCTTCAGGCGGCTCCGCAAGCAGAGGTCGCGCATGGCACCACCGCCTGCATGGTTTCGCTTAACGATCTCGCCGATCGTCCTCCCCGCTGCTTATCGGATGGTGAATTGATAACATCCGGCCTCCGTCGCGTCCGTTATATCGACACGCCGCACGTACCGCACGCGTGGGAGTCAGGCGTTGTGTTCGAGGAGACAAGCGGCATTCTTTTCTGCGGGGATTTGTTCACGCAGTTCGGGAGTCAAGCCACGACCTGGGACGATATCGTCCCTGCAGCCATAGCGGCAGAGGAATCATTTCACTCGTCGAGCGTTGGGCCCGCCACCGCGCCCACGCTTCGGCGGCTCGCGGAATTGAAGCCAGCTACGCTGGCCCTCATGCACGGCCCGACTTTTTTCGGAGAAGGCGCAGACGCACTTGATCGACTTGCGGATTATTACGCTGGGCTGCTGAAAGCGGCTGCCTGATCCGCCATTCTCGGACCGTGCCCAAGATCAACGAATGTCGGCAACGGGTGGAAGGCGGTCATCTGATCGTCTAGCCGGGGGCACTCCGGACCTGACGAGGAGCCCGACGAACTTATGTACGCCAAAGACGTTGCTGCCGGCACGATCTTCTACCACGGCACCAAGGCAGATCTGAGCGTCGGCGATCTGCTCGGACCCGGCTACGGAAGCAATTTCGTGGAGCGCGGGCTGAAGCACATTTACTTTACGGCCACGCTCGAAGCGGCGACGTGGGGTGCGGAACTCGCCAAGGGAGAGGGACGCGGAAGGATCTACACTGTCGAGCCGACCGGGCCCTTCGATGACGACCCCAACCTCACGGACAAGAAATTCCCTGGCAATATGACCGCTTCCTATCGCTCACTCGACCCGCTGCGAGTGACTGGGGAAGTCGAGGACTGGGTTGGCCATTCGCACGAACGGCTTGAGGAAATGCGAGAGAATATCGCGCGTCTGCACGAGGCAGGGACCGCCAAGATTATTGAGGACTGAAGATCCAATCCGACATGTCCGCAATGGGTCGAAGGCGGACATTAGCCCTGGCGTTTAGCGATCTCTCCAAGAAACGTCGGCGATAGCACTCCTGAAACCAGCTCAGGTTTCAACGGTTCGTTCCCGCGTGGTGGGTGATGAACAACAGGGATAAGCGAGGATCACTACACGAAATGGGCGCGGCCGCGCGCCGGGTCTCCGAGGAGTACGTTGGCATTGCTTTGAAGCAAGCGTTTCCCCTGCCTAAATCTGGAAAGTTCCGCGATTTGTTAGAAGCGATCAATTCCTCCGAGCCATCAGTAGGGCGGAAGGGCGGGGCCGACCGCGACTAGACGAGCGGACGTCGACGCGAGCTGTGGCGACCTTATTGGTGCTCAATCAGGCGCAAGAGGACGGGCCGGCCGTCTTCGCCAACGCGATGAACTTCCCGGCGCTCATGATTGCCAGTCCGCGACCAAGTCTCCTCAGTCACTGTAGATGCTCTTTCCACCCTTACGGTGACTTTAGCAGACTGCTGTCGGGGCGGGGGGGACTGTTCGACTAGGTCAGCAAGAAGAAGGAGCCAAAGCATAGCATACCGATCGCCGGTGGCTGCTTACGCGAACCCTTCACCTTCCTCCGTTCCGGATCAGTTCTCGGAAATCATTTGTGAAATGCGCCCCGCCGCGGGCCTTCCAAAATAGCGTCAGTCTGGTTCCGATCTTGCGGGAACCCTGCTGGGATCTTTTGGAGCGGGCTTTCGAAAGCAATCGATCTGTGTCTCGGACGATCCGATTGCCGGCAACTGCTGCGCGAGAGTGATCTTGTCAGCGCCCCGAAACTGCCTTTGGGTACCTCCTGGGGTTTCGTCTGATCTGACGATGCGCGCGGGGAACGCTGATCAGTCTGCGGCGAGATTTCCTAATGCAAGAATCTCAGCTTCTGTAACTTGCTCGATGTCGCCAAAGCCCGATCGAGCCCGAGCCCAATCCGAAAGCAGCTTGGAGGGAAGCTTAAGCTCGAAGGAAACACCCGCATTATACGAATCCGTCCAGCGGAGTTGGCATCGAAGCGCAGGGAGATCCGGCAAGCGGAGGATGACATGTCCGACCCTACGGATCGGAGTGAGTGTCCGTAGCTTCGCCCCGCCCTGGGAGATATTGTGGAGGTAGCCGGCATATTGCCTGTTTCCGATGCGAATTCTCGCCCTGCAAAGGATTTGGATCCGCGCGAACTCGCGACGCTGCGGATGCTCAGTCGCCCAGGTCTCAGGGTGCGAATGAAACATTCCGGCGTGCCGTCCTGCGTTGGCGAACAACGGCACTCATACCCGGTCAGCGCGAACGGACCCTTAACAACTCATCCGCATCGGAACGACGAGAACTTCTAATTCTCAAGCAGCCCGTCGACCATGCTGCTTCTCTCCGATGGTCCTGCCGGCCCTTCCAGTTAGCACTTGCCGCACGTCCTCGGCGGTCGTGGGTCGCTGAAGCCAGAAGCCTTGGCCCGCCGTACAGCCAAGTTCGGTTACGAGAGTCAGCAGCGTTTCGCTCTCTACGTGCTCGGCGACACTGGACACGCCGAGCAAGTCGCATAGCCCAATTACTGCTCTCAGCAGGCGCTTTCCATCCGCGCTCTCCTGAGCTGCTGTTACGAGCGCACCGTCGAGCTTTATCTGGTCGAACCGTAGCTCGCGAAGATATCCGATTGAAGCATAGCCCGCGCCGAAGTCGTCCAGAACAATCGTGACTCCAGCCTTCCTCAGACGCCTCAGATTACCGCGCGCACGTTCAAAATCGGCAAGTAGCGCTGTCTCCGTCACTTCGACCTGAAGCCGTGAGGTCTCAAGCCCGGCGACGACGAGCTGGGCCAAAATCAACTCGGCGAATCCCGCAGTGCACAATTCAACGGCACTTAAGTTGAAAGACAGCTTTATCTCGTCCGGCCACTTGCGAGTTTCGTGGAATGCCATGGCCAACAGATGGCTGTTAAGGCGGTCGATCAAGCCCAGCTGCTCGGCGATCGGTACAAATTCCGACGGTGTGACCGACCCGAGATCCTCGTCTTTCCAGCGGGCCAGGGCTTCAAGTGCGATGATCTTGTTTCGCCTCAAGTCGACAATGGGTTGGAACACCAGCGACAGATTGCGCTCGACACCCGTTGTCTGAAGCGCGCGCTCAATCTGCAATCGCCGAAGTCTGGGCGCCTCCATTCGGTGCTCGAATACAATGAGATGGTCCGGCGATCCGTCTTTAGCTTGATAAAGCGCAAGATCGGCGTCGGCCATCACGCGGGATGGCGACCGATCGTCTTCGGGCTTTGATAAGGCCAAGCCGCAGCAGGCGGACACGTCGAACTGCCGTCCGTCGATTACCAATGGACGGCTTACCTCGCGAAGAATTTCGGATCCCATTGCGCGCGCTCGGGCAGCCTGGCTGACACCCGGAAAGAAAATCCCGAATTCGTCCCCGCCAAGGCGCGCGACAAGCCCAGAGGCCCCGGCTGCCCGAACGAGGCGGGCCGCGACTTCCTGGAGCAGACGATCGCCAGCCTCGTGCCCGAACATGTCGTTGACCGCCTTGAACCGGTTGAGATCGAGGAGTGCGAGCGCGAACCAGTCCTTGTGCTTTTTCTTTTCGATCTCCGCTTCGAGCGCCGCGACGAAAGCGCGACGATTGGGAAGGCCGGTCAAAAAATCGGTAGTCGCTGCATGAACTGCTTCCTGATGAGCGTGCTCGGCGAGCACCTGCTGATTCGAAATCAATTCGCGTGAGCGGATCACGTCCTCGAGATGCCGGCTGTGAAGTGTCACCAACTTCATTGTCAGGACGGCGACCACGACCAACCCGAAGGCAGCCCAAGCGAACTGTGAATTTCCCGACAGGATTGAAGCCAACGATAGGGGTACGATGATCAATAAGAGCGGTATGCGCCCGGCCACTGGCAAAGCTGTCAGCCCATATGAGACGCCAATTGCGGTGAGACCGCCAAACAGCATGACCGCCATGTGTGATGCATCGTCGCCGACATGGAGGAGGTAGAGGCAGCGGGCACAGACCGTCAGGCAAACGGCTGCCGCAAACCATACGGTTTGCTGCATGCGCCTGACCATTTGCTCATGGCTCGGCTGGGTGCCCATGCAATACCAATTGAAAAGGCGAACAAACCCGCAGGTGGCGATGATGGTGGGAAGGTTGAGGCCGATTTCGATCCGACCTGCGGTCGACAGCTCCATCCCGGACAGGTTCACGAAGCCCAGCAGGTAAATAATCGGGACCTGTCTTCGCAGGGAAAGGTAGCGCTCTTCGATCAGCGCACGGCCCGACGCCGTTGCGAGATCGACGTCCAGAAATCGTTGCATCACCTTTGCAAACATCTTCGGCCGGTGTGTCCAGTTCGGCCCGACAGAGTGCAAGGCCACAGGCTTGGCGCTTGCCTTACGATCCTGAAATAAATGGTAAAACTTCGTTCAATCCGGACTAATTGTTTCGCGCGCCCATACGGTTCGGCGCGATCAAGGGCAGGCCTTCAGGCGAGAGATGCCTGCTCCAACGAGCGTGCCAGTGCCTCGATCCTGAGCAAGTCCTCCGCCAGTTCGACGGACATGTTTGGGAGCAAAGCGACGCGCTCGCAAATCTGAAGAAGCTCATCGGCAATGCCCTTGACGGAATTCGCTCGATCGAAAGACCGCCCAAGCCAATGCGATTCTGCACCGCTCCGAAGCTGCGCAATCGTAGCATCAATCCTTAACTGCGCTTCGGATCCGGCGCGCTTAACCCACTCCTGAACGAGAATGGTGTGGTCAAACCGGAGACCGCAGAATTTGCCATTCTGCCAGGCAATCTCGCCTTGGACGCAGAGGCTGCCGCGACGAAGCTGCGCTTTGCGCCCCTCCTCGGGGAAGTCATGACCCTCGAGGAGGGCTCCGTTGACCGACAAGTTGCGTATGCGAACGGGGCGCGATGCGCCCTCTCCCGCCAAAGCGGCAGTCAAGAAGACATTCGATCGCGGGCTTGATCGCGACTCATTTCCACGGACGGTCGACTGCACTTTAAGATCTTTCAATGCATCGACAAGAATGCCCCAAACGATTGAGAATATGGTAAATTCTGATCCACTTTGGAGCTAATCTGGGATAATCTGCGGGGTTGAACTCACTCATCATTGCTAGGATTTGAAACCCGCCTTTGGCGTGCTCCCATCAAGGCTTCGATCCATGAGCCTGTTGGGAACAGACCTCCGCAAGATCGCCGGATCAGCAGTCGAGTTTCGTTGCAGGACTTCACCGCCTCCCTCTGATCGCTTGCTATCGAACTTAAGGCTCTTTAGGCCGTTGATGCTCGGTAAGGCTCTAATATTGGCGTCGGTCTTCTCAGATCGCCACAGGAATTGGCATTGTCCGAACCGAAGCCCAAGCTGCCCGCTACCAAGCGCGATCTGGCGAAGAGCGTCACCCTGTCAGGACGTGACCTCGAAGATGCCAGGAGGCTTATTGCGCTGCTCTCCGAGGAGGAGGAAAACCAGGGCACGGCCAGCGAGCTCGCTCGCCTGGCCCTTGCCCGGCGCCCCACGCGGCAGGAGCAGCTCGAGTTAAGAGCCAGAGAAATCCTGGCTCTCCGGCAAAAGCGTGCTGAGTTGCTCGGGCCTTCAATGTTCGGTGAACCAGCATGGGAGATGCTTCTTCAGCTCTACGCAATGGCTGGAGCATCGCGTCAATCAATGAGCCGGCTGGCTCAGTTGTCAGGGACGTCCAAAGCAACTGCTCTCAGGTGGATAGACTATCTGCTCGACCGGGGCCTGATCAGTCGTCAACCACACCCGACCGACCTGCGAACCGCCTTCGTTGAATTGACTGACAAGGGGCGGGAGAAGCTTGAGGCCTACCTCGCGGATACCATTAATTTTACCGAATAGAAGTAACCCCAATTTATGTTAAAAGGGCTTAGGGGGAGCGCATTCGGTTTTGCCGACGGCGCCATTCTGCTCGGGGGCAAAATTGCTAGCGACCTGCGAAGACTCGGACCGCTCGTTCCATGATCACCATCGTGACCGTGCGCTACAGCTATTGACGGCTGCCCTGGAGATCTTGGACGAGCATGCTGACCTCCCAGAGGTAGGCGCTAGGCTCCAAGGGGTTATCGACGCCCTCGCCCCGAGGATTCCGAGAGGTCGCGCCCGGCTGCCCTGAACGCAGGCGTGGAGGGCGACGCAACGAACTTCAGCGAGGTTCTGGTCGCCCGGGGCTTTCCAGATTGCTTCAAATTGAACCGAATATCGGTCCAACCTGAACCAAAGTTTTACAGTCGAATTAGCGATGTTGGTTAATTGTCTCTCCATCGAGAATATGGAGGAGGGTCAATCTCATGCGGTCGGCGTCCCAAGAAGCGTTTGCTGAATTCCGCCCGGTTCATCAGGACCAACAACGCAAACTTCATCATCAGCTGGCGAAGGACACACGGCCTAAGAGGGGCGGAAGTGACGAGGCGCGATGGTTGCGCAATGTCCTGCGGGCGAGGGCTGCGCGGGCTGAGTTCTTCAGCGGGCATCTATTTGCGGATCCGGCCTGGGACATGCTTCTCAGCCTCTATTCCGCGGAGCTCGAGCAGAAGCGCGTATCGGTCAGCAGCCTTTCGCTGGCGTCGGGAGTTCCGGCTACCACGGCGCTCCGGTGGATCAGCGCCCTTCAGAAGAATGGCCTGATCGTGCGCCAACCTGATCAATTCGACGGCCGGCGAATCTTTGTCGCCCTATCTTCTGAAGGATCCCGAGCGGTTCGTGCGTACTTCAACAGCCTGCCGGCTGCGCTATATCCTTTTAGCGCATAACGGGTTGCAATGTTGGATTGCAGCGGCAATCGGAAATCATCAGCTGCCGAATCGACGAGAGCGAGCGTTACTCGGAGCGCTCGCCCTTAGTTATAACGTCGATAAGTATTTGCGCTCTACCACGACACAGCTTTCGATCAGAATTTGCGTCGGGTTGACTGGCCGTCGGATATCACGGAATATTCGACAGGTAAGTTGGACTTCAGCTGTTGTGTCCACTCCGCTCCAGCGTAGAGGCGCTTACTTGGAAGATCGACGCAGTTCTTTCCGCTTGAATCGCATTGCTTGCCATCGGCCAATTCAAGACTTGTATTGCCATCATTTCTCAAGGTCAGGTGATTGTCGGACCGACTGGCGCTGAGGCTCGGATGAGGGGTTGCTGGCTTAACGAGCACCAAGACATCGTAGCCAATGAGCAGCTTCAGGCCGGTCTCTGCAGAAGAGATGCTTCCCACCACCGGCTTCACGGTAATGCGATATACTCTCTCCCGATCCTGGCGAGGACCGATGGCAGCCACTCGGACCAATTTGCGCTGCCCAGGCTCTAGGATCAGACGGGCCGGCGATACCAGAAGTCCCCGTTTTTCCGGGTCTGGTTCTGCGCTACGTGACTCGGCGGCTGTTCCGGGAGCCAAGATCTCGCTCGGCTCGGCAACGACGTAGGCCCGCTCGTCGGAGTTGTTCCAAATCTCGATGTCATCGCGTTCTTTCGATGTGACGCCGAGGTTCACGATCAGCTGACTTAGCACCAGCTCCGCATGAGCCGGGGACGCGGGCAAGGCGATTGAGGCGAGCATCAAGAGCGCCGCACCGACGTGAAACTCGCGCAGGTTCTTTATCGGCACACAACCCTCCCGAGCGACGCATAATCGCTTTGGACTTGCGCTCCCACAAGCGGAACCCCGCAGGTCTCATTCGCGCCGAACTTGAATGTTAGCGGCTCGTTGGCTTCCACGTCGATCTGGAAATAGCCTTCATCGTCGGTCTGGCCAACGCCTCGACGTGTTGAAATGCTGGCGTTCGCGAGCGGTCGGCCATTCGCCAGGAAGGCTTGACCGAACACTGTGCTCACCTGCTCCGCAGTCCAATTCAGGTGCTCTACATTTCCCGGAAAGAGCGTGATCTTCCGGACGGCTGAATCATAGTCGACCGCTGACGAGCCGACTGGCCGAAGCCGCAGATTGTAGGACCGGTAGGCCTCGAGGAAAATCGGCAGGCGCCTCCCTGCTGAGACGCGCCCGCGAGCGATCTCGTCGATGAGGACGTCGAACGCGGCATCCTTGGCAGAGCCAGCCATCGAAGCGATGACTGCGCTTTGATTGAGGTCACGGCCGCCAATTTCAACGGCCTTTGAGCCAAGAGCAATTCCGGTCTGGAGAGTAAGCCCGAATTGCGTGCCGCCGTTCCCTTCCAGACTGTGAAGTACTTCTACGCGGCCGCTGCCCAGCTGATTGGCCACAAATGCATTAGCTCGGGCGGTCGACGTGTCCACGTCGCGCTGCAACGCGCCTTCGAGCGATACCTGGGTGCGCTCATCGTCCTGGTAGAACCACTGACCGCTAAGGCTTCCAACCTGGCGAGACCTCGATCCTCGCGTTCCACCATCTTTCAAGGTGGCATGTCCGATAGTGGACAGGGTTGAGAAGCCGCCGGCGGTGTAAAGCACCCTGAAGCCGGCGAATGCCGACGTCGTTGTGCGGCTCTTTTGGGCATCGGCCTGAACGATGACCTGGAGACCGCCCTGGCGCACAATCGGCCAGGAAAGGCTCGGGCCGATGGTGTAGTCCGACTTGAAACCACGGTCATGCCGATAGGAACCCGTGACGCTCAGGAGGGCGCTCCCAAGCGAGTAGGTGAGGGTTCCGCTCGCCTGGGTGTAGGAACTGGCAGCAACCTGGGCGCCGGTAACGGGTGTCGGGCCAAAGTTGTCGACGTAGGACGGCAGCGGAAGGAGGGGCTCGCCATTGCTGCTCCACACCCGTCGCACGTCGAAGTTGAAATTGAGCGGACCTGTTCCGGCAGATCCCAACTGGAGCAAGGCTCCCTTGCTCCCGTCGCTCGACATCAGGCCCGCGGCCCGAGCGCGTCCGAAGGACGTGATAAGCCATCCGCCAACCTGGAGCATGGCCTTCTTCTCGGTGCCGAGGATCGCAGCGTCGATCGCCGTTGACTCGCTCAAGCGACGCGCCCCACCGACCTGGTAGTAGAGGCTTTTCGACAGGCTGATCGGCTGGTTGTGCTGCGTGTTTGCAAGAAGCCCCGCGTAAGCGAAATAGACCAGCTGTCCCTGCGGGGCGATTTGGGCATTCTTGACGAAAAAGCGCCGCTCCTCGCGAACCGCACCGCTGGCTTCCCGGATCCTGAGGACAAGTGGGTAAGAGCCATCGGGCAGGTTCGACGTGTCGACCGAGTTGTTGCCAGCTTCGTAGCTGCCCGACGTCACGAGCCGGTTATCCACGAGGATCTCCACGCGCGCCGGCTGGCCCAGAAAGATGATGAGGGGCGTAGCCTCGAGGCTATCGGCATCCGCGCGAGTGTCGAACTGCGTTGCAAATCCGAAACCCATTATGCGTCGGCGGCCGGTCAGGTCGGCGCCGGGGGCCCAGAACAGGCCGCCAGAGTAGCGATGGCGCCTCGTATCGACCTCGGCGACGAGATCGTCGAAGACGAGGCCCAGGTCCGAAGCGATCGAACTGTCGCTCCGGATTCTCGCGTTCTGAAAGCCGATGATGGTACGGTTCTGAATATTGAAACTGGTCGACCCCCTGGTTGACCCCGCAATTGCTGCCCCGATCGAACTTGTGAGAGAAAGCGGGGCAGTTGGAGTCGCGAGGTAGATCTCATCGCTTTGAGTGACCTCCAGCGCGCTCGGGTGGACGAAAAGATCGAGCCGGAAACGGTCTTGGTCGAAGATGATGCCTACGAGGTCCGGCTTGAGCTCGCCGCAGTGCCCGGAATTGGTCTGCGAGCAGGCAAGGCCCGCATTGTCCTTGAGCTCTGCCGTCAGGGAGGTGACGAGGGCAGGCGACGACTTGAGATGCGGAACCAGGCCGATGATTTGGTCCGGATTACGAAACCGCACGACTCCAGGCTTGGCGACAATTTGAGCTTCGCCAATCTTCCGACCGCCGAAATAGAGATCGACCACCAAATCGCGGGGCTGCTCCAGTTCGCTGAAGCCGGCGGGTGGCGACGTCATCTCGAAACCGAGGCTAGCGGAGTTGGAGTTCTCCGCATGCGCAACGGCGGGCGCGAGGGTTGCCGCAGAGGCCAGCAGCATCCGGGTCAAAGTGGAAGATTTTCGACCGAGCATGGGAAAGCTATTCCGGCCCGACCAGCAACGTCAGCGTCCCGGAATAAGAACCGGCTCGCGCGCTGGACAATTCCGAGCTGCGAAGGACCAGGATCAAGCTGGCGCTAGTCGCTGGACCGCTGTTGCAGGTTTGCTGGGTCGCCGAGCTTATTAGCCCGGTCAATGTGACGTTGGGGCTAAGCTGGGTCCCTGACGACTGGTTCGGCGCCTGATTCCATTGCACTTCGTAGTTGAGCAGGAAGGAGCCGGACGTGAGGCTGAACGCACCTCCCGGCGCAGAGCCCGACGCAGTGATCCGGTAACCCTGGATGGCGGTGTTGGCATAAACACAAAGGCTTTGGCTGCTGGTCGCATCCGCGCCGACGTTTGCGATCGCGCCAAACGCTACGTCGCTCAGCTTCGTGATTCGGACATTGTTGCTCTGGGCGTGCAGCGGTGACGCAGCGAGCGCGGCCGCCAGCAACGCACCTCGAGCGACTGCACCGAGGCGGCTGTTAAGCCGAACGCGAAGAGAAGAAATGCCGGGGCGCAGCGAGGCGCTTGGCGTCGTGCAAATGACGACGGCAGAGGCCTGCTGCGCCACCGGAAAGCAATGCTATTCGGGGGCAACCAGAAGCGTCAGCGTACCGCTGTAACTCGTCGACGCTTGCATGGTTTGCAGATCGGAGCTGAGGATCTTGACGATCAGGCTCGCGCTCGAGGACGGACCGGACGCGCAGTTCGCGTTGGTCGCCGTCGAGGTCAGTCCGGTGAAGGCGACGCCGTTCGTCAGCGCTGACCCCGTCGACTGTCCAGAGCTCGCGCTCCATTCGACGGCATAGGGGACGCTGAGCGACGCATTGGCCAGCGTGAATGCACCGGCAGTTCCGCTACCCGAGGCCGTTACCCTGTATCCCTTTGTGCTGGTGTTGCTCCAGACGCAGACGTTCTGGGCATTCGAGGCGTCGACGCTTGGATCGGCATTCGTGAATGCCACGTCGCTCAGTCCGCTAATGCGAACCCGGTTTGCAATCGATGCCGAGATAGACACCGAGCCCGTCGAAGTCGCTCCCAGGCTGCCCTGAGTCGCCGCATTCGCAGTTCCCGCCATCGAAACGGCAAGGGCTGCCACCGCGGCCATTTGTCCAACTTTGTGCCACGAAAGCATGGCTAATTCCTCATCCGCTAGTCCCATCCAAAATGGATGTATTGCGGGGCTTACGGGAATCCTCTTAACGAACCGTCAACGAAGGCTGTTTAGCGCGAAGTTTACGCCTTAGGGTTAAAACCCCAGCTTTCCAGGCGCTTGCTTATTCTGGCGCCAAGATCAGCAATGCCGGACCCGTCGAAGGTATCTCACCTCCGGGGACGTCCAACGCCAGATTAACATCGCTCCCTGCCTTGTTGCATTCCAGGATCGAACTCCGCGCGATCGCACTCAGGGGCTTGCCTTCAGCCAACCGCATTGAAGAGGTGTCCGACATTACGGGAGTAGCTATCCTGTTGCCGACCGCACCTCCCGGTTCGAGCCAGCTATGGGCCAGGCTCGACAGTGTGACTGTGTAACGGCGGAGCGTTGAACTGGACCAAATGCAAAATGAGTTCGCGCTACCAGCGCCCCGGCCGGCTCGAAGCGATGCTGGAGCGCGAATTCCCATGCGCGGGGCCACGCTGGCTTCTATGCGGATGCTCGCACTGGACGTCGTGCCGATGCGACCGCCGGGGGATTGAGCCTTGAGCTCGACGGGAAAGAAGGCCGATGCGACGGCCGGGGCACATAGCAGAATCCAACGGTACGCCATTCGAGGACTCTCCTGATCCCGAGAATAGAACTCGAGAACCGATCGTCCTGAAACGTTCGTGCTACCCTAAACTTTCCTCCAATCTGGATGTGTCCCAGTCTGGTTTACGCGCTCGTCAGTCATCGCTCCGCGAATCTGGGCGGCAAGGAACTTGGTACCTCAGATGATCAATTTCAGGCCATGCAGCCGCACGGTCTTTCCGTCCTGGCAGATGGGAGCTCCGATGATCCGAACCCGGCGAGTTCCTCCGACGGCGGGCCTGATCTGGACATCGATGGTGAACCCGCGCCCTTCGCGAATTGCATAGCTGCGCAGTCTCTCCATGGAGGCCCGGGATTCTTCACTGTAGAAAGAGACCGCTTCATCGCGACTGACAGGCGAGCCACGCGGCAATCCAAAGATGTCGTAGATGCCGCCGGACCAGGTCAACGAGTTGTCGGCGAGATTGCATTCCCAGCAGCCGGAATGATGGATGCCGAGTGCGCCAACCTCTGGAGGCCCGATGATATCGGTGACGGCGCTATTCAGGACGAGGCCGAGGTCGAAGTGTCGCGATTGCTCGCTAAGCGGCCAACTCTCGAGCACAGGCGGCATTGAACTCATTTACAAACCCCCGGCGAATTTACCGCAAGTTGCGCCCAACGTCACTGACAACGTGATGGTACGCTGGCCTCTCCCAAGTCAGCCCGCGCGCTGTTGAAGCATCGGATAGAGAACGTTTTGCTCTAGTTCGATCAGGTCGAGCCAATGCGACCGAAGCGCTCGTTGCGCCGAACGATGCCGCGACCAATTGGCCGCAATCACCCATCCGCTCCACGTGCTCAGATGATCGGCTGAAAGACCCATCATTTGCCGCCTTGCATGGAGGGCTCGTGAAAGCTCGACTTCCGCGGCCTGGTCCGCGTGCTCGATGATATGGTCGTGCGCAGCTTGAACGGCCGAACTGCGCGCTCGCGACGCCGACGACAGCTCGCGCCTCAACGCGAGATAAGACTGAAGGTCTGGCGTGGGCCGCGCCAATAACTCGTCGAGCTTCTCCAGGCCGGAGAGAACACGCTGATGGGCATTTTTGAGTTCGATCAGCAGCCAGTCAGCGGAATTTTCAGCGACGGCCTTCCTACTGATGATGTGCAACGGACATTCCAGCGTAAGGTGGGTCGAATGAAGGCCCGCCAGAATTTAATCTGACGGGCCTTCCAGGTTCGGCACGCTCCAAGTGGGTTAATCAGGAACGTGTGAGAGGAATATTGCGGCATCTGATTACTCCGACCTTGCGCTTATCTCCGAAATGGAAGTTTCAGCGCGTAGCTCGAGCAACCGGGATAGCCGCAGCCCTTGCTGTAATCCTCTGCATGCCGACTGGATTTGCAGTCATTCTCATCTGGGCCGGCTGGTCACGCATTCCTGAAGAAGGACGCTACTGAGCTCAGCGGCCGTAGATTTCCGCCAGAAGGTAAGAACGGACGGCGCGCATTCCCTCGAGATCCCTCTCGAGCATCAAATCGAGCGCGCTTCGACCCGTGAAAGGCATGCCGATTGGGCCTCCTGATCCAGCCTGCTGCGACGGAGGGACGAGGAAGAAGCGTTCTGACTGATCGTGCGATATTGGCGAGCATAGATATCCGTTCGATCAAGTCGATGGGCAATTCGTCCAGCGGCAATTGCGCGAGCCGATCCAACTCTTCTCGATCCCTCATTCCCAACAATTTCAGCTGCTCGTATTCTGTGAGCTGCCAAATCCGAGACAAGGCTTCGAAGGCTCGCAACACTTTGCGAGTGCCGTCGATCCTCGTGCCTCGATGGGCTCGGGCCCGTAACCCTTTTAATATGAAAGCAGCGACGAGTTCGCCGTCGCCAGTGTCGATCGCATCGAACAGCGTCGGCTCGCCTTCTTGCGTCTCAAGCCACTGCGCGAGCTTGTAGAGGAGTTCAGCTTCACTCATTGTCGTCCCAAGACCATCGCCCGCAATCCCTCTATTTTCATCTTTGGCCGGCTTCGCCGTTCAATTTCTCTTCTCCGGTCGGTGTTGCGTGGCGCTAGGCGCGCCGCGCCAAGATTCGAGGTTCGCGTAGATCCTCTAGTAAGTCCCCTGGCGAGCCTTCGATGCACGTCGGTGAAGGCATCGACCTCGGCCCAGAAGCACTCGATCGCAGCGACGAATTCCTTGAGATAATCTGGCCGCAAGTGATTGTGGATCTGAACCGGTGGCCTACTGATTAAAGGTCAGCTGGCTCTGACGTCCCCAAAAATTGCGATACCAAAACGGCTGTTCCGCGCCCGTAGAGGCGTCGGGCTGTCACGCAAAGGTGTTGATTTTATTAGCTTGAGGCTGGTGGAGCTGAGGGGAATCGAACCCCTGACCTCTGCAGTGCGATTGCAGCGCTCTCCCATCTGAGCTACAGCCCCGCTCCAAGCAGGCGGACCACATAGCGACGCCTCTTTCCCCATGCAATGACCCGCCGCACGGCGATTTCGACTTGTCGAATGGCAGTTCCGAACCAGGAACGGCTGATGGCCCCAAATCGTTCTTCACGCGATGAGCAGACGGCAGTCCGCCGGCCTGTTCCTAGCTTGGAGGCAGCTATGGCTTACGACCGTTACGAACGCGAACGGCGCTGGCGAGAGGGCCGGCCCGAATTTTCCGATGAGGGCATGAACCGCGAGCGCGACTTCGATCGCGATCGCGACGAACGCGGCTTTTTCGGACGCATGGGCGACGAGTTCCGCTCCTGGTTCGGGGACGAGGATTCGGAGCGTCGCCGGGAATCTTATCGCGACCGCGACGATTATCGGCGCGGCTACGGGTCCGAGCCCGAACGCGGCCGGATGTTCCGCGAAGATCGCGAGTTCGAGGGCGACAGGCACTTCCGTCAGGGGCCATGGGAACGCGGTGAATACCGAGCGACGAGCTTCGCGGGCTCGCGAGATCGTCCTGCCGACGATGATTATCACTATCGGGAAATGCGGCGCCGGCAGGCGGAGGATCTCGATCGCGACTATGACGAATATCGCCGTGAGCGGGCTTCGCAGTTCGAGAATGACTTCGGCAGCTGGCGCGAAAAACGTTTGTCCAAGCGCCAGATGCTGAGCGGCATCCGCGAGCACATGGAAGTCGTCGGGAGTGACGAGAAACATGTCGGTACCGTCGACCGCGTTGCCGGCGACCGGATCATCCTGACCCGCAGCGATCCGGAATCCGGCGGTGTCCATCACTCGCTGAGCTGTTCGGACCTTGACCGCGTCGAAGGAGACCGGATCATCCTCGACTGTAGCGCCGAAAAGGCCAGGGAGCGCTGGCGCGACGAAAGCCGCAGCAGGGCGCTGTTCGAGCGCGAGGATCAGGGCCGCGCGGGGCCGCACGTGCTCGACCGCAGTTTCTCCGGCACATACCGGTAAGCACGCTACAGTCTTTTCGGGGCTGAGGATCGGCCCGGTCGCCTCTCGCGGCCGGGCCTTTCTTGTGCGCCCGAGGGAGCTTATGCGCGGCTCAACTGGAACGGGAGAAACATGATGGCGCGCGCCTGGCACCTGATGAGCCGTCCGCAGGGGCTGCCGACGGACGAAAATTTCGCACTGAAGGAGCTCGACTTGCCGCCGCTCGCCGCAGGGCAGGTCCGCGTCCGCAACCAGTGGTTGTCGGTCGACCCGTATATGCGCGGGCGGATGAACGACGTGAAAAGCTATGTCCCGCCGTTCCAGATCGATCAGCCGATGGAAGGCGGAGCGGTCGGCGAGGTCGTCGAATCCACAGCGGAGGGCTTCTATCCGGGCGATCGCGTGCTTCACATGGGCGGCTGGCGCGACGAGGCAGTGCTGGACGCGCGCACGGTCAACAAGCTTCCCGATCTTGGAGCCGAGCCGCAGGCGTTCCTCGGGAATCTCGGAGTGACGGGCGCGACCGCCTATTTCGGCCTCCTCGAAGTCGCGTCGGCCAAGCCTGGCGACATCGTCTTCGTGTCGGCAGCGGCCGGTGCGGTGGGATCGGCTGTGGTGCAGATCGCAAAGGCGAAGGGCATGACCGTCATCGGTTCGGCGGGCGGCGCGGACAAATGCGATTTCGTCCAGTCGCTCGGTGCCGACCAGGTCGTCGACTACAAGGCCCAGCCGATCCTGAAAGGGCTGGCCGCTGCGGCTCCGGAGGGTATCGACGTCTACTTCGACAATGTGGGCGGTGACCATCTCGATGCGGCTTTCGCGCTCGCAAGGATGCGGGCGCGCTTCGCGATCTGCGGGATGATCGAAGGGTACAACAAGGCCGAGCCGGCTGCCTTCCGCTTCATCATGCGGGTGATTGCCATGCGCATCCGCATGCAGGGCTTCATCGTCTTCGACTTCCAGTCAAGGATGGACGAATTCTACCGCGAGATGGGGCAGCTGATCGCGACGGGCCAGCTCAAGTCGCAGGAAACGGTAGTCGACGGCATCGAGAATATGCCGGACGCCTTCCGTGGCCTGTTCAGCGGCGACAACCTCGGAAAGATGCTGGTCCGGCTCTAGCGGTTGAACTTGCAGGCGGCGGGGTTGCCGGTCTTCAGACCGGTCTGTAGCGCCTGCATCCGCTGCGCCGACGAACCGTGCGTGAAGCTTTCAGGCACGACGACGCCCTGCGTCTGTTTCTGGAGCATGTCGTCGCCGATCGCCTCGGCCGCGCGCATTCCTTCCTCGACATCGCCAGGCTCAAGGATGTTGCCCTGCGCGTCGCGGGCGTTTGCCGCCCACACACCGGCGTAGCAGTCGGCTTGAAGCTCGACGCCGACCTGAATCGCGTTGCCCTCCGTGCGGCCGACGCTTTGCTGTGCACTCTGAGCCCGGTCGAGCGTGCCTTCGAGGCTTTGGACGTGGTGCCCGACCTCGTGCGCGATCACGTAGGTCGCGGCGAAGTCGCCAGGGGCTCCGAACCGTTGCGAAAGCTCGTTGAAGAATTCCGGATCGATGTAGATCGTATTGTCGTTCGGGCAGTAGAACGGGCCCATTGCCGCCTGGCCGGCGCCGCACGCCGTCTGCGTTCCGCCGGTGTAGGCGACCATCCGCGTCGGGACGTACTTCGCACCGTTCTTGGCGAAGATCTCGCCCCAGGTCTCCTCGGTCGAGCCGAGCGTCCGCGTGAGGAAATCGCGCATGTTGGGGTCGAGCGTCGATTTGCCGCCGCTCGGTGCGCTCGTTGTCGGGCTGCTTGGGATCAGCCCTCCGCCGCCGCCGAGCTGAGTCAAGGCGCAATAGCCGACGAGGAGGATGAGGACGCCGACGATCCCGAAGCGGCTCATGACCATTGGGAGCAGGCAGCCGAGCAAATTGCCGCCGCCACCGCCCCCGCCGAGCCCGAAACCTCCGCCCTGTCCGGTGCGGTCTTCGAAGTTGGAACTTGGGTCTTCGCCGCCTAGCCGAACCATGAATGTCTCCCCTGTCGCTCCGGCCAAATGCGCGAAGAGGCGGCCCGGTTGCAAATCGTCGTTACGGGGGCGAGTAGCGCCGCAAAGGAGATGCCATGATTCTCGAAGGCAAAGTCGCGCTCGTCACCGGTTCAACCTCGGGCATCGGGCTGGCGATCGCCCGAACGCTAGCTGCCGAAGGCGCCAGGATCATGCTCAACGGCTTCGGCGATCCCGCCGAGATCGAGAAGATCAGGAGCGAGCTCGGCGCTCTCCATGACGGCGCCGATTTGTCCGATCCGGCTCAGATTGAGAATATGGTGCGGCGATGCACCGACGAGCTCGGTGCGCCGGACATCCTCGTCAACAATGCCGGCATCCAGCACGTCTCGCCGGTCGAGAGCTTTCCTCCCGAGAAATGGAATGCGATCCTGGCGATCAACCTGTCGGCAGTGTTCCACACGACGCGGCTTTCGATCCCTTCGATGAAGGCGAAGCAGTGGGGCCGGATCATCAATACGGCGTCGGCGCACAGCCTCGTCGCCTCGCCCAACAAGTCTGCCTATGTCGCCGCCAAGCATGGCGTCGCGGGCTTCACCAAATCGGTCGCCCTTGAAGCGGCGCGCGACGGCGTCACCGCCAATTGCATCTCGCCGGGCTACGTCTGGACCACGCTGGTCGAGAACCAGATTCCGGACACGATGAAGGCGCGGAACCTGACCCGCGAGCAAGTGATGAATGACGTGCTCCTCGCCGCCCAGCCGACCAAGCGCTTCGTGACGCCCGAGGAGGTCGCAGCGCTTGCTCTGTTCCTTTGCCGCGACGAGGCCAAGTCGATCACCGGCGCGAACCTCAGCATGGACGGGGGCTGGACTGCCGCTTAGGCTGCGGTTGATGCGCTACCTTTTCATCGTTGCGGCCCTGGCTTTGCTCCCCGGCTGTGCGGAGTTCCGGACGACACCCGGAGTGATCGCTCAACCTGCACGCGACTGGCGTTCGGTTGCGACGGAATCGGACCGCGAGAGGCTGCACGAATGGCGGACCGCCTTCGTCGACGCATTGCGGGCCGCCCGGGCGGGCGGGAATGGCGCGGACGTCGAGCGCGAGGGCGTCCTGCTTAATCCGGATGCCGCGCTCGGCGGTGGACCGATCCCGAACGGCGACTATCGCTGCCGGGTGATCAAGGTCGGCGCAAGGCAGGCCGGACTGCTCAACTACGTCTCCTATCCCGCATTCGTGTGCCGCATCCAGCAGGATGGCGAGCTTCAGGACTTCGCGAAGCTGACAGGATCGCAGCGGCAGGTTGGAAAGCTGTTTCCGGGCGATGCGCTTCGGCAGGTCTTCCTCGGCACCCTGATCCTCGGCGACGAGGCGCAGTCGATGCAATATGGCCGCGACACGCAGCGCGATGTGGCAGGGTTCGTCGAAAGGATCGGACCGAACCGCTGGAGGCTGATCATGCCCCGGCCTCATTTCGAATCTCAGATGGACGTGATGGAATTGCTTCCATCGACCCAGGGAGCGCGTTGATGAAGCTGACCTTCGGACTGGTGATTGCCGCCATGACCCTACCGACCGCCGCCAATGCTGCCGCACTGCGAGACGCGATCCGCGCCGACATGCCGCAGCTGATGACCCTCTACCGCGACCTCCACGCGAACCCAGAGCTGTCGATGCAGGAGGTGCGCACGCCCGCCAAGCTCGCTGCAGAGATGCGCAAGCTCGGCTTCAAGGTGACCGAGAAGGTCGGCAAGACCGGTGTGGTTTCGGTCATGCAGAATGGTCCCGGGCCGGTGCTGCTGCTCCGCGCCGACATGGACGCCCTTCCCGTGGTTGAGCAGACGGGCCTTCCGTTCGCGTCGAAGGTTCGTGCGACCGCACGGTCAGGCGTCGAGACCGGTGTCATGCACGCCTGCGGCCACGATACGCACATGTCCTCGTTCATCGGCACCGCCCGGCGGCTTGCGGCGATGAAGGATCAATGGTCGGGCACGCTCGTCATGGTTCTCCAGCCGGGCGAGGAGACCGGCGAGGGCGCGAAAGCGATGCTCGACGATGGGCTCTACACCCGCTTTCCGAAGCCGAATTACGCGCTCGCCTTCCATGATGCCGCAGCTCTTCCGGCCGGGACGATCGGAGTCACGCCGGGATATGCGCTTGCCAACGTCGATAGCGTCGACATTTTGGTGAGGGGCCTTGGCGGGCACGGCGCCTACCCTCAAACGACAAAGGACCCGATCGTGCTTGCCTCGCGGATCGTGGGTGCGCTGCAGACCCTGGTCAGCCGCGAGAACAACCCCCTCGATCCGGCCGTCGTAACCGTTGGCAGCTTTCAGGCGGGAGCCAAGCACAACATCATCTCGGATGAGGCCAAGCTCCAGCTGACCGTTCGAAGCTACAAGCCGGAAGTCCGGAAGCTGCTGCTCGACGGGATCAAGCGGATCGCCAGGGGTGAAGCCATAGCGGCGGGCGTGCCGGAGGACCGGATGCCGGTCGTTACGATACGCGAGGAAATGTACACGCCCGCGACATTCAACACGGAAGACTTTTCCAAAAAGACGCTCGATCTCTTCCAGCAGCATTTTGGTGCCGAGCGGGCGAGCCTTACGCCCCCGGTGATGGGCGGCGAGGACTTCAGCCGCTTCTGGCTTGCGGACAAGGAGGTCCAGAGCCTGATCTTCTGGGTGGGAGGGACGCCCAAGGACAAATGGGATGCAGCGGGCGGCGACACGCTCAAGCTCCCGTCCTTGCACAGCCCCTTCTGGGCGCCCGATGCGGAGGCAGTCATTTCAACCGCGACCGAGGCGATGACGGTGGCGTCGCTGGACGTGCTCAAGAAAGGCTAGCGACTCGCCTCGTCGAGCAATGCAATCTGCTCCGGCGTGAGCGCCAGGCTCATCGCCGCCGTCAGTTCCTTCAGCTGGTCCACGCTGGTCGCGCTGGCGAGCGCCGCCGTGATTCCGGGCTGCGCGATTGTCCATGCGAGGGTGATCGACGCAAGCGCCGCCCCGGTCTCGGCCGCGATCCGGTCAAGCGCCGCGAGCACGCGCATTCCCCGGCCTTCGAGATATTCGACATTGCGAAGTCCGCGCGGACTTTTGTCGAGGTCGTCCTTGCTCCGGTACTTGCCGGTGAGGAAGCCATTGGCGAGCCCGTAAAAGGGAATGATCCCGAGCCCGTGCGCCAGCGCCGTATCACGAAGCGCGCCTTCCAGCTCCTCTCGCTCAACGAGGTTGTACCAGGTCTGCAGGACGCTGGGCTTAGTGAGGCTATCGGCGGTCGCTGCCCGCATCGCCTCGTCGAGCCGCTCCGGCGAATATTGCGACATGCCGATGGAGCGGATCTTGCCGGCCTTCACCAGCGCATCCATCGCTCCGAGGCTGTCGGCGAGCGGGACGTTCGGATCGTCCTTGTGGTGATAGTAGAGATCGATCGTGTCGATCCCGAGCCGCTGGAGCGAAGCATCGCAGGCCGCGGCGATCTTCTCCGGGGCCAGCCCCTCGAAGAAACCCACCTTCGTCGCGAGGACGATCTTGTCGCGCTTGGCCGGATCGCGCCTCAGCCAGTTGCCGATGACGGTCTCGCTCTCGCCTCCCTTGTTGCCGGGAACCCAGGCCGAATAGACGTCCGCGCTGTCGACCATGTTGCCGCCGGCGTCGACGAACGCGTCCAGGATATCGAAGCTGGTCGGCTCGTCCGCCGTCCAGCCGAAGACATTGCCACCGAGCGCCAGCGGCGCGACCGAGATTCCGCTTTGTCCAAGCGAGCGCTTTTCCACCGTCATAGAGGCGCCTTAGCGCATCCGTTCACCAGATATTTGTAAAATCTAGCGACACCCCTTCGCATGTCGGTGGAATTGACAGGTGTGTGTCGGTGCAGGCCCTGATCGCCTTCTGGAGCCACGCCCTGTGCGCGGCGGCCTTCCTCGGCCTGCTGATCTGGCGTCTGGGCGCGATCCGGCAGCAGGACCAGCGCCTGCTGCTCGCCGGATTCGCGGTCACCGCCTGCTGGGCCTGGCTTAACGCCATACTCCCCAGCGACCCGCTGACCAGTTACGCGGAGACGGCTCGGAACCTCATCTGGATCGGCCTGATCCACAGCCTGTCCTCGAGCAGCGACGAGCGCCAGCATGGGGTTCGGCTGGTCTACGCAGCCGTAGCGGCGGTGCTCGGCTTCCAGATGGTCGTGACGAGCTTGCGCTACTTCATCCCGACCGACTCGGTCCGTGACACGGCGACCCTGCTCCGAATCACCGCGGCCGCCGGTTCGTTGGTGCTGGTCCACAACCTTTACGGGCAGGCGTCACCCGCGAGCCGGTCGAACATCCGGCTGGCCATGCTCGCGCTTTCGCTGACGTGGAGTTACGACCTCAACCTCTACACGATCTCTTACCTGGACAGCCGGCTGGCGCCCGACCTTCTCGAATGGCGCGGGGCGATCGTCGCTGCGACCGCGCCGATGTTCGCGATGGCCGCCAGGCGCGAGGAGGGCTGGCGCATCCGCCTGTCTCGCGCGGCAACGTTCCAGTCTCTCTCCCTGTTGGCGATCTGCGCTTACTTCGCCGTCATGGCGATACTCGCCACGGCACTTCGGGGCACGAGCGTCGAATGGGCGCGCGGCGGCCTTGTCGGGCTACTCGCTGTGATGACGGTCGCGGCCATGGCCCTGTTGCCGAGCGCCAAGGCGCGCAGCTGGGCCAAGGTCAAAATCTCCAAGCATTTGTTCGAGCACCGCTACGACTACCGAACCGAGTGGCTGCGTTTCACCGAGACAGTCGGAACGACCGGTTCGGACGCGGCCCCGCTCGGTGAGCGCGTGGTCAAGGCGTTCGCGGACATCCTCGACGCGCCGGGCGGGATCCTTCTGGCGAGGGATCCGGCAGGCGCGATCACGGCTGCTTCGTCGTGGAACTGGTCGGGCAAGAATCCCCCATCCACGGAGCTGGATCGCGTTCTGACGTTCTGGTCGGCGCTGGAGTCGAATGGCCGGATCGTAGAGTTCGATGCTCTCCGCAGCGGGATTGCGCGGCCTGAGGATTGCGCAATGCTCCCACCGCAATGGATGCTCGACGAGCGACGTGCGTGGGTGGGCGTTCCGCTGATCCATGGCGAGCGGCTCTTCGGCCTGATCCTGCTCGCCGCGCCGGACTATCGCCGCGTCCTCGACTGGGAAGATTTCGACCTCCTGCGCACCGCCGGACGTCAGGCGGCAAGCTCGCTTGCCGAAGCATATGGTCAGGAGGCCCTGTCGAACGCCCAGAGGTTCGAGGAATTCAACCGGCGCTTCGCCTTCATCCTGCACGACATCAAGAATTTGGTGAGCCAGCTGTCCCTGCTGTCGCGCAACGCGGAGCGCCACGCCGACAATCCCGAGTTCCGCGCCGACATGGTCGCGACCCTGCGCAGCTCGGTCGGCAAGATGAACGACCTGCTGGCGAGGCTTTCGCCGCAGGCACAGGCCCGCGCCCAGCGGGCAGAGCCGCAGCCGCTTCGCACCATCCTTTCCGATGCGATCGCCGCGAAGCGGCGGGACCACGAAGTGAAGCTGCTTGGCGACACCACCCTCTGGGCGGTCGTCGACGCGATGGGGCTCGAGCAGGCGGTCGGGCACCTGATCCAGAACGCCGTGGAGGCGAGTTCGTCCGATGCGCCGATCACCGTCCGCGTTGCCCCCGTCGGCGACGAAGTCCGCATCACCATCGCCGATCATGGAACCGGTATGGACGGCGACTTCGTCCGCAATCGCCTGTTCCAGCCGTTCGCGTCCACCAAGCCCGGCGGCTTCGGCATCGGCTCGTTCGAGGCCCGCTCGCTGATCGTTGCGATGGGCGGCCGCCTGGTCGTCGACAGCACGCCGGGCGCGGGCAGTGAATTCTCCATCTTCCTTCCAGCGGCCGACGAGGCTGCTCAACCGCAACGGAAACGCGCATGACCGACCAGAAACTCCCCGTGCTCCTGATCGTCGAAGACGACGAAGGCCTGCAACGCCAGCTCAAATGGGCCTACGAAGGCTATGAGGTCGTGCTCGCAGGCAATCGCGAAGCGGCGATCGAGGCGCTGCGGCTTCACGAGCCTGCTGTCGTCACGCTCGACCTGGGGCTGCCGCCTGATCCGGACGGGACGAGCGAAGGCTTCGAGACCCTTTCGCAGATCCTGAAGCTGAAGCCGGATACGAAGGTGATCGTCGCGTCGGGTCACGGCGCGCGCGAAAGCATGTTGAAGGCGATCGGGCTCGGCGCCTATGATTTCTACCGCAAGCCGGTCGATATCGACGAGCTAGGCCTGATTGTGGCGCGCGCCTTCCACGTTGCCGACATCGAGGCCGAGAACCGGCGGCTCGAACAGGCCGGCGGCGGGCAGGTGCTCGGCTCGATCATCAGCTCGGCGCCCGAGATGCTGAAGGTTGGCAAGACGATTGAGCGTGTCGCCACCGCAGACGTGTCGGTGATGCTGCTTGGCGCGTCGGGTACCGGCAAGGAATTGCTGGCCCGCGCGGTCCACGAGAAGAGCGGACGAAAGGGCGAGTTCATCGCCATCAACTGCGCCGCCATTCCTGAGACGCTGCTTGAGGCCGAGCTATTCGGATACGAGCGCGGAGCGTTCACCGGTGCGGTCAAATCGAACGTCGGCAAGATCGAAATGGCCGAGGGCGGGACGCTCTTCCTCGACGAAGTCGGCGACATCCCGCTCGCACTTCAGGTCAAGCTGCTCCGCTTTCTCCAGGAGCGCGTGATCGAGCGCATCGGCGGACGCCAGCCGATCGCCGTCGACACGCGGATCGTCTGCGCAACACACCAGGACTTGGACGCGATGACTGCGGACGGCCGCTTCCGCGAGGACCTCTATTATCGCCTCGCCGAGATCGTGGTGAAGATCCCGTCGCTTAGCGAGCGGCCCGGCGACGCGGTCCTGCTCGCTCGTCATTTCGTGAATCGCTTCGGCAAGGAGCTGAACACCAAGGTTCAGTCGCTTTCCGCCGACGCTGTTGCGGCAGTCGACGCCTATGGCTGGCCGGGCAACGTCCGCGAGCTCGAAAACCGGATCAAGCGCGCGGTGATCATGGCCGACGGTAAGTCGGTGAGCGCCGACGACCTCGACTTGCCGGGAAGCGTGAACGCGGAGGAGGCCGAGAGTGCGTTGAACCTCCGCGCGGCCCGCGAGACTGCCGACCGCAAGGCGATCCGCCAGGCCCTGAGCCGGACCGAGAACAACATCTCGGGTGCCGCCAAGCTACTCGGGATCAGCCGACCGACGCTCTACGACCTGCTCAAGCAGTACCAACTGCAAGCGTAGGCATTTCTTCGACCAACGGGTCTTGCTGGCGAGGCGGCGCGCCTTATCCCTCTTCGGCGTTTCGAATCCGGGGAGAATTCATGGATCGCCGCCAATTTCTGTCGACTGCCGGTGCGGCCGCCGGTTTGTCGTTCGTCAGCGCATTCGCGTCGAAGCCGGCGCTCGCTTTTGCAGCCTCCGCGCAGACGGCCGCGGGTCCGAAGGATGCGGCGCTCAACCAGATTTTCGACCGGATCTTTCAGGAGCAGGTGGCAACGAGCCCGAGGCTCGCGACCTACACCGGCCTCGACAAGGGCGCGCTCGCGCCGCTCAAGTCGAAGCTCGACACGAGGCCGGACCAGCAGGCGCGGATCGAGGAAATCGCCCGGACCAACAAGTTCATCGGCTGGCTCGAAGCCGTGCCGGAGGCCGGCCTTTCGGATCTATCCAAGCTCAACCGCGAGGTCGTGATCTGGGACCTGCGCACCAACAATGTCGGCCCGGAGAAATTTGACGTTTCCAACCCGCAGAGCCCTTATGTGATCAGCCAGCAGGACGGGGCCTATTTCTCGACCCCCGATTTCCTGCATTCGGCGCACACGATCGAGAATGCCGCCGATGCGGAGGCGTATCTGTCGCGGCTTTCGCAATTCGCGACGGTTCTCGACAACGAGACGGTCGAGCAGCAGCGGCAGGCGGCGCGCGGCTATCTCGCTCCAGGCTGGTCGCTCGACCTCGCGCTTGGGCAGATGCGCGCGCTGCGCGAGCCTGCCGCCGAACAGAGCAACATGGCGGCGTCTGTTGCCGATCGCGCGGCGGCGAAGCAGATCGCCGGTGATTGGCGCGGGCGCGCGGCGAAGATCGTCGCCGACCAGGTCTATCCGGCCCTCGACAAGCAGATCGCGGCAGTCGCGGCGCTTCGGGCGAAGAGCCAGGCCGGTGACGGCGTGTGGCGAGTGCCTAATGGCGACGACCTCTACGAGGCCGCGCTCGCCGAGGCGACGACTACGAAATTCACCGCCGACGAGATTCACCGGATCGGGCTCCAGCAGGTCGCCGAGATCACTGCGGAGCTCGACAAGATCCTCCGTTCGGCCGGTTACACCAGCGGCAGCGTCGGGGAACGGCTGACGGCGCTGAACAAGTCTCCTGATCAGCTCTACTCGAACACGGACGCTGGCCGCACCGAGCTTCTTGCTAGCCTGAATGCCGGCATGGCGGACATGACCGCCCGGCTTCCCCGCGCCTTTCACAATCCGCCGAAAGACCCGCTAGAAATCCGCAGGGTACCGCCGGAAATCCAGGACGGCGCTTCCAACGGATATTATCGTCCAGCGGCGCTCGATGGGTCGCGGCCGGCCATTTATTTCATCAATCTCAAGTCGACGTCGGACTGGCCGAAATATTCGCTTCCGGCGCTGACCTATCATGAGGGCGTTCCCGGGCATCACTTGCAGAACAGCGTGACCCAGGCATCGGGCGACATTCCGATGCTGAGGCGGATCGCTTTCTATTCGGCCTATGGCGAGGGCTGGGCGCTGTACGCGGAGCAAGTTGCCGACGAGTTGGGCGCATACAAGGGCATCGAGCGCGCCGGATATCTGCAGTCCTTCCTGTTCCGGGCCGAACGTCTCGTCGTTGACACCGGCCTCAACCACATGCGGTGGAGCCGCGAGCAGGCGGTCGATCATATGGTCGCCGCGACCGGCTTCGCGCGCGGTCGGGTCCAGCGTGAAGTCGAACGCTACTGCGCGTCGCCGGGTCAGGCTTGCAGCTACAAGATCGGGCACCTTGCCTGGAATCGCGCCCGCAAGGAGGCGCAGCAGGCGCTTGGCTCGAAGTTCGACATACGCGACTTCCACGACATCCTCGTCGAAGGTGCGATGCCGTTGACCATCTTCGAACGCCGCGTTCGCGAGCGGACGGCGGCGGCGAGGAAGGTAGCCTGATCAGGCCGATTGCAAGCAGGCCACTCCGCCCGATAGAGTGAAGGCGGAGGTGGCCCGTGAGCCGACTGCACACACATCCTGAACGTCACGCGTCCTCCCGCATCGGCTGGCTTCGGGCGGCGGTGCTGGGTGCGAATGACGGCATCGTTTCCACCGCCAGCCTGATTGTCGGCGTAGCGGCATCGGACGCGAGCCGGTCGAGCGTGCTGATTGCGGGCGTCGCCTCGCTTTTCGCAGGCGCAATGTCCATGGCGGCGGGCGAATATGTGTCGGTCAGCTCCCAGTCCGATACCGAGAAGGCAGACCTGGCCCGAGAGAAGGGCGAGCTCGCGCACCAGCCCGAACTCGAACGCGAAGAGCTCATCCGGATTTATGAAGCGCGAGGAGTCGAGCGGAAGACTGCGGAGGCCGTTGCCGACCAGATGACGGCGCACGATGCGCTCGGCGCGCATGCACGCGACGAACTCGGCTTGTCGGAGACCATGTCCGCGCGTCCCCTTCAGGCCGCGATCGCATCGGCGCTGACGTTCACCGCCGGTGCCGCGGCGCCGCTTCTCGTCGTTACGGTCGTTCCGGTCGCACTGCTCATTCCGGCAGTCGCGTTCGTTTCGCTGCTATGCCTTGCCGTGCTTGGCACGCTGGGCGCAAAGGCCGGCGGTGCGCCGCTCGCGCCGTCCCTTTTGCGGGTCACCTTCTGGGGAGCACTGGCAATGGCCGTGACCGCCGGAGTTGGGCGGCTCTTCGGGACTGCGGTGGCCTAGATCACTGTTCGTGGCCGAGGAATTCCGCTTCGCTCTCGGGCCATTTCGGTCCTGAGACCCAGTACGTGCCCATGAGCGTCCGCTTGACCTTCAGCATCGTGCCCGGCGGCGGCGGGTCGCGGTGCGATTTCGTGGGCTGGACCGACCAGCGATCGCCATTGTCGAAAAGTACCCACAAGCTGCTTCCGCCCCAATGACCGGACGCCTTGACCGCTCCTTCGAGAGCCAAAGGCGCCTTCTTTTCCTTCAGCACCATGCTCCCGCGGGCGAGAGCCTCCTTCAGAGGAAGGATCGATTGGTCGTAACAGCGAAGCCGCTCTTCATTCGAACTGATGGATCCGCACGCTAATATGGCCTGGACGCGCTGGTCCGGCTTGTCCTTTGCCGAGGCAATTGCTGGAACGGGCAACAGGACAATTGCGGCGATAATGATGCCCGCCCACTTTGACATGGTCTTCCCCCTCGATCGGACGATCAGCATCGCACCGCTACCCGCGCAGCGGAAGTCCTATCTCGACAGTTCCTCGGCCATTTCGGCAACCTCGAGCCAGCGCTCCTCGGCTGCATGCTTTTCGGTGCGAAGCTTTGCCGCCTGGTCGCTTAGATCGGCGAAGCGCTTGGGATCGCGCACGTAGAGATCCGGATCTGCAAGCACGTCTTCGGTCGCCGCGATCTGCGCCTCGAGCCGTTCGATCTCGCCCGGAAGCCGGTCGAGGTCGCGCTGGTCCTTGTAGCTGAGCTTCCCGCTCGGCGCCGGCCTGCGATCTTCAGTGACCGGCGGCGCCTTGGGCTTCGAGACAGGCGCAGCCTGCGTCCTCCGGCGCTTTGCCCAATCCTCATAACCACCCGCGACAATGTCGACGCGACCCGACCCGTCGAGGCCCAGCGTGACCGTCACCGTCCGGTCGAGGAAATCGCGGTCGTGGCTGACGATCAGGACCGTGCCTTCGTAATCGGCGATGACTTCCTGCAGCAGATCGAGCGTCTCGAGATCGAGGTCGTTGGTCGGTTCGTCGAGCACCAGCAGGTTCGCCTCGCGGGCAAACTCCCGCGCCAGCAGCAGACGCGACCGCTCACCGCCGGAGAGCGACCCGACCGGGGCTTCGGTCAGCTCCGGCGAAAAGAGGAATTCCTTGAGATAGCCCTTGATGTGCTTCTTGGTGCCCCGAACGTCGATCCAATCGCCGCCCTCCGCGAGCACGTCGCGGACGCGCTTGGCCGGGTCCATGAGCTTGCGCTGCTGGTCGATGACGATGCCGGAAAGCGTCTTCGCGCGCTCGACCTTGCCCTCGTCGGGCGCCAGCTCGCCGGTGAGCAGCTTGAGCAGGGTCGTCTTGCCCGCGCCGTTCGGTCCGACGATGCCGATCCGGTCCCCGCGCTGGATGCGCAACGTGAAGTCGCGGATGATCTGGCGGTCGCCATAATTCTTCGAGACGCGGTCGGCGTCGATCACGGCCTTTGAACGAACGTCGTCCTTGGCGACCGCAAGCTTCGCCGTGCCCGGGCCGCCGATCATCGCAGCCCGCTGGGCGCGCATGTCATGGAGTTTGGCGAGGCGGCCTTGGTTGCGGCGGCGGCGGGCCGTGACACCGCGCTCCAGCCAGCGCAGCTCGAGGGCCAGCTTGGCGTCGAGTTTTTCCGCCGCGCGAGCCTCTTCCTCATAGGCTTTCTCCATCCACGCTTCGAAACCGCCGAATCCGATCTCGGCGCGGCGGAGATGGCCGCGGTCGAGCCAGAGGCAACTTTTCGTCAGGCGGGTGAGGAAGGTCCGGTCGTGGCTGATGACGATGAAGGCTCCGGCGAACCGGTTCAGCCAGTCTTCGAGCCACTCGATTCCGGAAAGGTCCAGATGGTTGGTCGGCTCGTCGAGGAACAGAACGTCCGGCTCCTGAGCGAGCGCTCGGGTGATCGCCGCGCGTCGCCGCTCCCCCCCGCTTGCGGTCGCAACCGGCCGCGACAGGTCGAGCCCGATCTGGTCGGCGATCGCGGCCGCCTCGTGCGTTTCCGGAGCATCGGAGCCATCGAGCACCCAGTCGAAAAGGGTTGCGTGGTCGCCCATGTCCGGATCCTGCTCGAGCAGGGCGACGCGGCTGCCCGGCACGATGGTGCGCTTGCCCTCGTCGGTATCAATCAGGCCCGCCAGGCACTTCAGGAGCGTCGTCTTGCCCGCGCCATTGCGGCCGATCAGCGCAAGCCGGTCGCGCGGACGGATATGGACGTCGAGGTGGCGGAACAGCCAGCCTTCGCCCTGGACGAGCCCGAGGTCTTCATAGGAGAGTGTCGCCGCAGCCATGCGGCGCCCCTAGCCAGTCCGCTTCATAAGGGGAACCGGTGTGGCCGGAGGGTCACTTCCGTAAACGCATATTTTACGGCAGTCTGCGGAGCTTAACGGCTCTGTTCAGGACCATTCATAAGGCATTCAATGGTTTCTGATAAAACCCGTGCCCAGAGAAAAGCCATGAGCCTGTACCGTAGAATCGCTCTGGCCGCGCTTGGCGCAGGCCTGCTTACGTCGCCCGCGCTAGCGGAACCGAAGCGCGATGCCGATCGTGCGTTCGACGCGGCTCGTCAGGGACGCGCAATGCCGCTCCCAAGCATCGAGCGCCGCGTGATGCCCTTCATGGGGGGTGCCGACTATCTCGGTCCCGAGTTCGACGGCGACACCTATCGGCTGAAGTTCGTCAAGGACGGCCGCGTGATCTGGGTGGACGTGGACGCCGCGACCGGCCGGATCAAGGGCAAATCGAGGCCGTAGCCTCCTGCTTTCTCCGGCCGATCCCGGCGGCCACGGACAAGGCGCCCCAACGCTCCTAATTGCCCGTGGCTTTGTCCCGGCTGGCGTACCAGATGTCGGGACCTTCACTTCCGGGCCGACCCGAGCTCAGGATCATGAACGAGCCGTCCTTGCTGATCACGGGCCGCGAATTGGTCGAAACCGAGCTCAGTTCAGACAGGTGAATGGCGGGGCCGAACGGCTCCGACGTGTTCGAACGCGTTGCATAATAGATGTCGTTGGCTCCAAGCCCGCCCGTCCTCGTGGAATCGAAGAAGATGGTCAGGCCGTTGCGCGTGACACTCGGCCGATTGTCGGATGCCGAGCTGTTCGGTCCACCGGCGAGCAACGTCTTCGGCCCACCATTGATACTCTGATAGATGTTGCCGTCGCCCGCACCGCCGTTCTGGCGGCTCGAGAAGATCATCACTTCGCGGCCCTCGTCGTCTTCGTAGAAGGATGGGCTTTCATCCAGCCAGCCCGGAGTGTTGACGTTCGGGCCGAGGTTCTGAGGCTGGCTCCAGCCGTTCGGGCCAAGCTTGCTGACATAGATATCGTACGACGGATCATCCCGGTTGCTGGAGAAATAAAGCCGATGACCCGGTGTTAGCGTCGGGCATGAGTCGTTCGCGGACGTATTGATCGGCGCCGGCAGCCGCACTGGCGCGCCGAACCCTTCTGACGTGCTCGACCGAGTGGCCATGAAGATGTCGAAATTGCCGTTGCTGAAGGAGTTGTAGAGTAGGGTCAGGCCGTCCGGCGAGGTGCTTGCGCAACCATCGATGCTCGGCGTGTTGATCGCGGTGCTCGATCCCGGCAGGCTCTCGACGTTTACCGGGATGTTCCAGCCGTCCCAATTTTTGGCGCCCACAGCGGTTGCGCTCAGTACGGCCAGGAAACCGACGGCAGACGCCGTCTTCGAAATGTGCCTTTTCATTCTAACCTCCCGTCAATCCGCAAGTGATTGAGCGGGCGTAGAATCGGGTCTGAGGATGTGCGATGGAGGTTTGCCGATGATCTTATGATCATTTGCTGATCGTTGTTTTGTCGCGGAGGCGTGGGGGCATCGATGTTGAAGCTGAGCGACCTGGCGCTTCGGCCGGATCTGCAGCTCGGCCCCATGCTCGTGAGCCCGTCCCGCCGGCTCGTCGAGGGACCAGGCGGCCACACTCATCTCGAGCCTTTGATCATGCAGGTGTTCCTCCTGCTGCTCGATGCGGGTGGGAAGGTCGTAACCCGCAATGAATTGTTCGACCAGTGTTGGGGCGGGGTCATCGTCGGCGACGACAGCCTCAATCGCGCAATCGCGAAGGTGCGGAGAACGTCGGCGCATGTTGCGCCTGGCCTTCTCGAGATCGAGACGATCCCGCGCACGGGCTACCGGCTGACAGGCGAGATACTCGAATTACTGAGCAAGGATGATGCGACGAGCCCGGGTAGGGAAGCGCCGCAAGCGATTTCCCGACGCAGGCTTGTTGGTGGAGCCGCAGCCACGGCCGCAGCCCTTGGTGCAGGGGGGATTTGGTTCTTCAACTCGCGCGAAGACCGCGAATTCAAGGAGCTGATGGATCGCGGTGAAGATGCGCAGGCTACGAGTGATCCAGACAGCCATCCCGCGGAATATTTTCGGAGGGCCGTCGCTTTGCGGCCGGCCGACGCCAAAGCACAAGGCAGCCTGGCTTATGCCGAGGCGATACGCACGGACAATGGCCAGCCCGACCAGACCCGGGCAGCGCTGCAAGAGGCGGAAAGCGCGGCGACGGCTGCACTTGCTCTCGATCCCAACGAGCCGAACGCCCAGCTCGCCCGAATTATACTACAAAGTAGCAGCCTGGACCTGGCGGGCACCGAAGATCGGCTACGTCGAATCCTGGGGGCCTATCCCGACAGTATCAATGCGATGAAGCAGCTATGGAATTTGCTTCAATGCGTAGGCAGAAGCCGGGAGGCGCTAGCGCTCGTCGAGCGGTCGCTGGCCATCAAGCCGCTCGCTTCCGGATCACATTATCCGCGAGCGCAACTCCTTTGGATCACAGGCCGAACGGCCGAAGCGGACAGGGTGATTGAGAGGGCGATGCAGTATTGGCCGACGCACAGATTTGTGCGGTTTGCGCGATTCATCATTTTCGCGTTCACCGACCGGCCTCGCGCGGCGCTCGCGATGATCGAGAAACCGGGAACCGCGCCGCAGAATTACTCGCCCGAAGCAATCGCGCTGTGGCGCGTGTCTCTTCCGGCATTGGACCAGCGAACGCCGGCGAGCATTGCGGCCGCACGCAAGGCAAACCTCGAGGCAGTGAAAAAGAACCTGCGCCTGACTTCACAGGCGACGATGGTGATGTCTGCGCTCGGCGAGATCGACACCGCATTCGAGATCGCCAATGCATTCTTTGCGGTCGGGGGATCGAACGAGTCCGGTCGCGGCGCAAATACGCCAGTGAAAAGCACCGCTTGGCGCTTTGCCCCGTGGCTATTCATCCCACCCATAGCTCCGATGCGTGCCGACCCCCGGTTCCAGAGTCTGGTCGAGGGGATCGGATTGAGCGACTATTGGAAGGCACGAAATGTCCGGCCGGATTACCTGAAGCAGCTCTAGAAGCGCACTTCCAGGCCGGCCGCAAACGTGCGCGGGTCTTCGGATTCACCGGATTGAGGGAGACTGGTTAGCGGATCCGGATCGCTTAGATCGAGCATGTTGAGTGCATCGAAGACGTTTCGAACCTGCGCGAACAGCGAAACTCGCTCAAGGTCATACTGCGCGCGAGCGTCGATCCTTAGGCTGCTTCGTACACGAACCTCCGGCGAGTTTTCGGGGTCCGTGAAATATGGGCTGTGACGCCGAACCTGCGCAGAAATCCGTACCCTATCGATCGGCTTCCAGTCGATCGCCGCCGACCCGCTGAAGTGGGGCGACCGATCGAATTCATTGCCTTCCAGACCCGCGCTTTCAGCGTCTGTCCGGATGATCTCTGTTCCCAGCAAGCCCACCGCAACGGTGAGTGACAGCGTCTTATCGAACCGCCAGTTCAGCTGCCCCTCGGCGCCGTAGCTGCGGGCCTTGGGGACGTTGAAGAGATTCGCAAACCCGACCGGCCGGCCTGACGGCGTGCGGATGAGTATCGGCTTTGAGCGCTGCGCGTTGCGCATGTCGTAATAGAAGAGGTTCGCCTCTGCGGTCGCGTGTCCTCCGGCCAGCTCCGCCCTGGCAAAGACCTCGTAATCCCAGAGGGATTCGGCCCTGAAGTCGTCAGGCCGCGAAGTATCCACCCTGATTGTCGTTCCGCCCGGATTGTAGGCCCTCTGGACCATCGCGCCGATCCGCAGCTGGGGAGTGACGTCGTACGCGAAGGTGATCTTTGGCAACCAGGCATCGAACGTTCCGACGAAATCGACCGGAATCTCGAAAGATGTCGCGGTAAGCGCACCCTGCCTTTTCTGCCGGTCGCGCTGGTAGCGGATGCCGGCTGTCATTTTGGCGCGTGAGGAGAGCGCAAGGCTCGCGTCCACGAATACGCCCGATCCGTCCTGCCAGTCGCGGAACCGGCCGATAGACCCCGAAAGCAGGGACAGGTTGATGTACTGCTTGAGCCGCACATGCGTGTGGGAAGCGCCGCCGACGATCGACAGGGGCCCCTCGGGCGACCACCTGAGAATCGCTTCCGCTGACCAGTCGCGGCCGTCGTTTCTCGTTTGGCCGAAGTTGGGTATTGCAAGCCGCTGCGCCTTGCTGTCGCCGCCGGTCAGCATGACGTCCGCCATCAAATCGTCGCTCAGTTCATGACGGAGCCCCGCGGTCAGCGAATCCACGTTGATCCGAAACACTCCGTAGCCGCCGTCTTCATCCCTGCGTTCACGGAACGGTGCAGTGAGCCCGACGGCCTGGGGCATTTGCGATTGAGAATGGACGTAGGTCAGGTTGATCCGAGTACGGGACGAGGGCTTCAGAGCAAGCTTTGCGCGGAGCAGTCCAAAGACATCGTGGCTGGGATCGCCGCCCTCGATTTCGTCGATGATCTTGCTGGTCGTGCGGCTGTAACGGAAATCGCCCGCGACCCTGAGCGCGACCGCTTCGCCGGCGAGCGGCCCGGATGCGACAGCTGAGACTTGCCGCATCCTGAAGTCGCCGACGATTCCGCGCGCCCGGAATTCCGGATGTGCAGAAGGTTCGTTCGTATTGACGAAAATCGCGCCGGCGATCGAGTTCTGGCCTTGGGTGGTGGTCTGCGGCGTCCGGAAAACTTCTAGCCGCTGCACATCCCAAACGGGGAAAGTGCCGAAGACAAATTCGTTGTAGGTCACCGGCCGCCCGTCGACGATCAGCGTCATCCTTGGACGATTGCCGCCAAGAAAGGCCGGGAGCGCGTATAATGGCCCTGTCGTATCGAGCCCACGGATTGCCGGCGCTTGGCTGCCGTTGCCCAGTTGTACGTTGGGGATCAGCGCCAGGATGTCATCGACGCGATTGGCGCCGCTAGCCTCGATTTCAGCCTCGTTGACGACCGTGACGCTGGAAGATGTCTCGCGAAGAGTGCGAGAAACGCGCTCGCCGGTGACGATGACGTCCCGTTCCTGTTCATCAGAAGTGGTCACGGAATCTGGATTCGCTGCGAGAACGGCCAGCACGATCAAACCGACAGGCGCGGGCATGAACCCCCCTAAGGCCACGCAGACGCAGTCGATGTTACATAAGTTATTGCCTTTGGCCTAGTAACTGGCGGCGCATTGACATTTGCGCGGACCTCCCCAGTTCATTCCGCTCAAGCAACCGTTCAGCTTCGCGTTGGTTTGAGGCTGCGAAACACGGTTTTTAGGGGACTGACACGCATGCGTGTGCTGATCGTCGAAGACGAGCCCAATCTCGGGCGGCAGCTCCGTTCGACTCTCGAAGGCGCCGGTTATGCCGTCGACCTCGCGACGGATGGGGAAGACGGACATTATCTCGGCTCCACCGAGAGCTACGACGCTGTGATCCTCGATCTTGGGCTTCCTGAGGTAGACGGTCTCACGGTGCTCGATCGGTGGCGGAGGGAAGGCCGGCGCATGCCTGTTCTCGTGCTGACTGCCCGCGATAGCTGGTCGGACAAGGTCGCCGGCCTCGACGCGGGCGCGGACGATTATCTCGCCAAGCCATTCCAGACCGAGGAACTGATCGCGCGGCTTCGCGCGCTCATCCGCCGCGCGTCGGGCAATGCCTCGTCGGAGCTGATAGCCGGCGACATCCGCCTCGACACACGGTCGGGCAAGGTCACCAAGGACGGCGAGCCGGTGAAGCTCACGGCGCAGGAGTACAAGCTGCTCAGCTATCTGATGCATCACAAGGGCAAGGTCGTCAGCCGCACCGAGCTTATCGAGCATATCTACGACCAGGACTTCGACCGGGATTCGAACACGATCGAAGTGTTCGTGACGCGCATCCGCAAGAAGCTCGGTGCGGACGTCATCACCACCATTCGCGGGCTGGGCTACACGCTCGATGACCCGGAGGATAAGCGCGCTTGAACGATCAAACCGCCCCGGCAACGGCGGCGGATGGGCAAGCCGTAGCGCCGCCGAGACGCAAGGTCGCGCGCGTCGGCTCGCTGACGCGGCGCATGATCGTCGTCGCGGCGTTCTGGATTACCGCTCTTCTGCTGATGGGCGGCTTTGCGCTGGACCGTGTGCTGTCTGCGTCGATCGTCCAGAACTTCGACGACCAGCTCAAATATGTCCTCAACGCGATGATCGCGGCGTCGGAAATCGGACCGGACGGCGAGGTTCGCTTCAACCGTCCCCCCGCCGACCAGAGGTTCATCGAGCCCTATTCCGGCGTCTATTTCCAGGTCAGTGGCCAGGGGGCCGACACCTTCCCCTCGCGCTCCTTGTGGGATCGGCGGCTGCAAGTCCAGGACCGCCACCAGGACGTCAACGTCCACACTTACGACAGCGACGAATTCGACGGCGAGCCGCTGCGTATCTCCGAACGCGACGTTATCCTTCCGGGCTCGAAAGTCCGCTGGCGCTTCCAGGTCGCGCAATCGCGCGAGATGATCGACACACAGATCAAGCAGCTGCGCTCGACCCTGTTCTGGAGCTTCTTCGCGCTCGGCATCGGCCTGCTGATCCTTGCCGCGCTCCAGACGTTTTATGGATTGTGGCCGCTTCGAAGGGTCCGGCAGGATGTCGCTGCCATCCGATCCGGCGCGAAGACGCGTATTACCGAGGACTTCCCGAATGAGGTCCGCCCACTCACCGACGAAATCAACCAGTTGCTCGCGCACAGCGAGGAGCAGGCGGAAGAAGCGCGTCGCCATGCGGGCAACCTCGCCCATGCGCTGAAGACGCCGCTGACGGTTATCACCAATGCCGCGACCGCAAACGCGCCGGACCTCGCCGAAACCGTATGCCGGGAGGCGATCGTCATGCGCCGGCAGGTCGACCACCATCTCGCCCGAGCCCGCGCGATCGGCCGGCGCGCCTCGGCGCATGCGCGCGCGACTGTCTGGGAGAGCCTGGAATCGGTGCAACGCGCAGTCGACCGGCTCTACGAGAAGGTCACCGTCGACATCGCGGGAGACAAGAAGGCCCAGGTCCGTGTCGAGCGGCAGGACCTCGACGAGATGCTCGGCAACCTGGTCGAGAATGCCGCGAAATATGGCGGCGGCCGGGTGTTTGTTACCGTCGAGCCGCAGGACGGGATGATCGACATATTGGTCGAGGACGACGGCAAGGGGATTCCCCAACAGCAGCGCGAAGCGATCTTCCAGCGCGGTGCCCGCCTCGACACCGACAAGCCGGGCACGGGTCTCGGCCTGGCCATCGTCCGCGATGTCGCCGAAATCTACGGCGGCAAGATCACGCTGGAGGAAAGCGAGGATCTCGGCGGGCTTCTCGCGCGGCTGAGCCTTCCGGCGGGCTAGGAAAAAGGCCGCGCGGCGGCTAGGTGGCGCGCGTGACCGCGACCGTCCACGAACTCAAGCCCGCGACCGCTCCTTCGCTCGAGCCGCTGATGGCACTCGTCGCCGATGACATGCACGGCGTGAACGCCGTCATCCTCGAGCGCATGCAGAGCAAGGTCGCGCTGATACCTGAACTGGCTGGCCACCTGATCGCCGGTGGCGGCAAGAGGATGCGGCCGATGCTGACGCTCGGGTCGGCGGCGCTGCTCGGCTATAGCGGAACGCGGCACCAGAAGCTCGCGGCGGCGGTCGAGTTCATCCACACGGCGACGCTGCTTCACGACGATGTCGTGGACGGCTCCGGCCTGCGCCGCGGCAAGCGCACCGCGAACCTCATCTGGGGCAATCCGGCGACCGTGCTCGTCGGCGACTTCCTGTTCAGCCGCGCCTTCGAGTTGATGGTGGAGGACGGCAGCCTTCGCGTGCTCAAGATCCTCAGCCATGCCTCTGCGGTAATTGCCGAGGGCGAGGTCGAGCAGCTGACCACCCAGCGCCGCGTCGAAACCGACGAAGACCAGTATCTGACCATCATCTCGGCCAAGACCGCAGCTTTGTTCGCTGCAGCCTGCCGAATTGCGCCGGTCGTTGCCGAAGCGGGCGAGGAAGCCGAGGTCGCGCTCGAGAAATATGGCAAATATCTCGGGATTGCGTTCCAGCTCGTCGACGACGCGCTCGACTATGGCTCGAAGCAGGACATCATGGGTAAGGGCGTGGGCGACGACTTCCGCGACGGAAAAGTCACGCTGCCCGTCATCCTCGCTCACGCGCGCGGGTCCGACGAAGACCGGGCCTTCTGGCGCGATGCGATGCTCGGCGAGCGTATCTCAGACGAAGACCTGACGCACGCAATCGCACTGCTACGCGGGACAGATGCCCTATCCGAAACCATCGAGCGCGCGCGCCACTATGGACGGCGCGCGCTAGACGCGCTTGCGCAATTCCCGGCGGGCAAGGCGAAATCGGCGCTCAGCGAAGCGGTCGAGTTCGCCATTTCCCGCGCTTACTGAGCGGCCTTCCCCCCGGTCGGTATCATGAGGTGCGCGTAAGGCGTGCCCGACCACATGACGTAGGGGGATGCCGTGTCCGGCTTCGCACCTGACGGATATCCGGCGAGGATCTCCTTGGAGCCCACGATCATGATGTGCGGACCCGTCTTGATCCAATCGTTCTGGGCAGTCGGAGCCGTCGCATAGGGATCGGAGTTGCTGGCGTCCGTTCCGCCTTCGAGCATGTACATCACGCCGACGGTGTTGGCAGGCGGGTCCTTCTTGCCCATCCAGGCCTGCGCCCACTTCGCCGCATTGGCGTCCATGCACATCGGGTCGGGTCCCGGAGTCGTCGGGCTGTCGGGCATGCAGGTCCAGCCGTTCGTTCCTTCGCGCAGGGTCTTCATCGACCCGTCGGCCTGCGCCTGGACAATCGTCGCGCCCTCGGAAATCGATGAGGGCGCGGCCGACATTGCGCTCGCGACCGGGTCATTGTGGTCGGTCGCTGAAGCCGCTGCATTCTCGGCATTCGCTTCCTGCACGTTGGTCGCCACCGGCGACTTGTTGCAGCCGAACAGGGCCAGCGACACTCCCGCCGCCAGCAACGCATAACTTGCACGATACATGCTGTTCCTCCTCTCCCAGGGAGGACGCGCCGATTAGCACAAACTGCTGCGCCGCGCACGAGAACATCTGCGCCACTCAAGCGCTTGATTTCGGAGCGGCACTGGGCCACCTCGCGGGTAATGACGATTGCACGCATTTCCGAGCTCGACCGTCGCACGACTCAGTCGGGCAGGGCCAACAACGGCCTCTGGCTTCTCGAGTTCGAGCGCGAGCAGGCGCTCCGTCCCGACCCGCTGACCGGCTGGAACGGATCTGGCGACACGAACACGCAGGTGCGCATCACGTTCAAGACCAAGGATGAGGCAATCGCATTCTGCGAAAAGCGCGGGCTTCAGTATCATCTGATCCCGGCGGCTCCGCTGAAGATGAAGCTCCAGGCCTACGCCGACAACTTCCGTTAGGCCTTGCCAGCTTCTCGGCCGGCCGCCAGACATAGGGCGCGCCTGCGCGGAGCATCCCGCGGCTGATCCTGCGCGATCGAACCGAGCGGCCGGAAGCCATCGCAAGCGGCAACATGCTGCTGGTCGGTCGCATCCCGATTTGATCGAAAAGACGGTGGCCCGACTACTTGATAACCCCGCAACACTGAATGCGATGCGGAGACCGAGTTATCCCTATGGCGACGGCCGTGCGTCGCAGCGGATTGCGCACGAGATCGTAAGCTGGCTCAGGCGCGGCGTCAGGCCGGCCGAACCTCGATCGCCATCGCTCCGGTCGACGACAGTACCAGCCGCGCAGTAGCCGCCGCGCGCCGTCCAAATGTCGCGGCCTGCAGCTCGTTCCGGGCGGCATGATGGTCGAACTTGAAGCCGGCCTGGTCCGCTTCGCGCTTCAGCTGGTCGAGGTGCGTTTCGAGATCCGTGATCCCATCCTCGGGATCGAAGCGCATGGTGATCGACAGGTCTGGACGTGGGGCTGGCTGACTCATCAACGCCTTCATTGACGGCGAAGCGGGGAAGGACAAGCCCTGCCGATTGCGCACGGCTGTTTCGGCCCATACACCTTCGCGCCATGGACATGAAAACCCGCCTGCTCGCAGCCGCAGCCGCGCTGCTCGTCGCTACCCCAGCATTGGCCCAGCCGATCCCGGCCCCAGTCCAAAAGCGGATCGACCGGATCCTCAAGCGAACGCCGCTGATCGATGGCCACAACGACGTGCCGGAGCAGATCCGCGAGAATTGGAAGATGAGCGTCGAGGGTCTCGCGAGCGGCTCAGACAAGCGTCAGCCGAACCCGATGATGACCGACATGGCCCGCCTTCACGAAGGCCGGGTCGGCGGCCAGTTCTGGTCGGTCTACATCGACGCGAGCGTTCATGGAGATGAGGCGATCCGCCAGACCCTGGAGCAGATCGACATCGTGACGAGGCTTGTCAAAGCCTATCCGAACGATCTCGAGCTCGCGTCGACCGCTGCCGACTTCGAGCGCATCCACCGCAAGGGCAAGATTGCGTCCGTGATGGGGGTTGAAGGGGGCCACCAGATGGGCGGATCGATGGCGGCGCTCCGCCAGTTCTACCGGCTCGGCGCCCGCTACATGACGCTGACCCACTTCGCGACCAACGACTGGGCGGACAGCGCAACCGACGATCCGAAGTACGGCGGCCTCAGCCCGTTCGGCGTCGAGGTCGTCAAAGAGATGAACCGCATCGGCATGCTGGTCGACCTCGCCCACGTGTCACCGGACACGATGAAGGACGCGATCGAGGCTTCGAAGGCTCCGGTCATCTTTTCGCACAGCAACGCGCGCGCGCTCGAAGACCATCCGCGCAATGTGCCGGACGACGTGCTCGCGTTGCTTCCGGCGAACGGCGGCGTGGTGATGGTAAACTTCTACACCGGCTATCTCTCCGAGCCCTTCCGCCAGTGGAACGCGATGCGCGCGGGTGAAGAGGCCAAGCTCAAATCGCTCTTCACCGGCCAGCCCGACAAGCGCACGGCAGCAATGGATGCATGGGACAAGGCGAACCCGCCCCCAAAGGCGGAGATCGGAATCATCGCCGACCACATCGAGCATATCGCCAAGGTCGCCGGGGACGATCATGTCGGCCTCGGTGGCGATCTCGACGGCATTCCCTATGATCAGTCCCCACCGGGCATGAACAGCGTTAGCGGCTACCCCTTGCTATTCGCCGAGCTGATCCGCCGCGGCTGGAGCGACAAGGATCTCGCCAAGCTCGCCGGCGGGAACATCCTCCGCGTCCTGCGCCGGGCCGAGGAAGTGTCGGCGTCGATGAAGGACGTGCCGCCGTCGCTCGCGACCTTGCCGGCGCCTGCGCCCGCCAAGCCCGAATAGTTCACCGACCAACAATCCGATCAGGGGAGCATCATTTTGCGTTCCATCCGTGTCGCCCTCGCCGCCGCCGCTTTGTTGTCGACAGCTGCAGTCGCCGAAGTTCCCAAACCCGCGGCGCTGACTGCCGACGGCCTACCTGCCGTCCCGGACGAGCTTGCGGCGCGCACTCGCCCTTACATGGAGTTCCGCACGGCCGGCTTTGGAGGCTGGAACGCGGCCGATCGGTCAATGCTGATCGCGACCCGCTTCGGGAATACCAGCCAGCTCCACACGGTCGCGGCGCCGATGGGGATGCGCCGCCAGATCAGCTTCGAGGTCGAGCCCGTCGGCGGAAGCTGGTCTCCCAAAGGTGACGTGCTGGTCGTGACCAAGGACAAGGGTGGCGACGAATTCTACCAGCTCTACACCTTGGCGTCGGGAACACTGACGCTTTTGACCGACGGCAAGAGCCGCAATGAGTTCGGCACTTGGGACAAGGAGGGCCGGCTGGTTGGATATAATTCGACCCGTCGCAACGGCACCGATTCCGACCTCTACATCGTCGATCCGCGCGACCCGAAGAGCAATCGCCTGGTCGCGCAGGTGAAGGGCGGCGGATGGAACTTCGACAGCTTTGCTCCCGGCGGCGCGCAGGCGGCGGTGATGGAGTACATCTCGATCACGAAGAGCAATCCGTACCTGCTGGACGTCGCCAGCGGAAAGCTCGCGCCGATTGGCGATCACAGGAAGGCCATTTCCTACGGCGACCTCGAGTTCGCGCCCGACGGAACGCTGTGGGCGACCTCCGACGAGAACAGCGACGTCCTGCGACTCGGACGCCTCGATCCCAAGACCGGCAAGTTCACGCCCGTGAGCCCCAAGTCGCTCTGGGACGTCGAGGAATTCGAGTTTAGCAAGGACGGTCGGACGATCGCCTACACGGTCAACGAAGCGGGTAGCAGCCGTCTCTTCCTGCTCGACGTGGCAAGCGGCCGCGCTCAACAGGCCGCCAGCCTCCCGCTCGGGCAAATCTCCAATCTCGAATTCGCACCCTGGGGAGCACTTGGATTCTCGATGGTCTCGGCAAAGAGCCCGAGCGACGCTTACTCCCTCGATCCGCACACGTTTTCCGTCACGCGCTGGACGCAAAGCGAGACTGGCGGCCTGGACCCGAACATCAACGTCGAGCCTGAGCTGATCGAGGCAAAGAGCTTCGACGGCGAAACCGTCTCGGGCTTCCTTTATCGGCCAGACCCGGCGAAATTCCCCGGCAGGCGGCCGCTGCTTTTCAACATCCACGGTGGTCCGGAATCGCAGAGCCGACCCGGCTTCCTCGGCCGCAACAATTATCTCGTGAACGAGCTTGGAATCGCGATCTTCTATCCGAACGTGCGCGGCTCGTCGGGCTACGGAAAACGCTTCGTCAGCCTCGATAACGGGCCGTTCAAGCGTGAGAACAGCGTGAAGGACATCGGTGCCTTCCTCGACCGGCTTTCCGCCGATCCCAGGATCGATGCGTCGCGCATGGCGGAGACGGGCGGAAGCTATGGCGGCTACATGTGCTACGCCTCGGCCATTGCCTATGCGGACCGGTTCAAGGGCTCGCTGTGCGTGGTGGCCATCTCCAATTTCGTGACGTTCCTGGAGAACACGCAAAGCTATCGCCGCGACCTTCGCCGCGTCGAATATGGCGACGAGCGTGACCCGAAGCAGCGCAAAAAGCTGCTCGAAATCTCGCCGCTCCGACGGGTCAGCGAGATCAAGGCGCCTCTGTTCGTGGTGACCGGAGCCAACGACCCGCGCGTTCCGAAGTCGGAGGCAGACCAGGTTGTAAAGGCGGTCCGCGCCAATGGCAGCGAGGTCTGGCACCTCGTCGGCGAAAATGAGGGCCACGGGTTCGCAAAGAAGGAGAACCAGGACTATCAGTTTTGGTCGACCCTCCAGTTCTGGGAAAAGACCCTGCTCGCCAAATGACCGAGGCGAACCCACCTCTTCGCGCCGCCATCATCCCGGTCACGCCGCTGCAGCAGAATTGCACACTGTTGTGGTGCACAAAGACGATGCGCGGCACGCTCACGGATCCGGGCGGAGACCTGCCTAAGCTAAAAGCGGCGGCGCAGCAGGCCGGGGTGACGATTGAGAAGATCCTGCTGACCCACGGCCACATCGACCATTGCGGGTCGGCCGGAATCCTCGCCGAGGAGCTGGGCGTCCCGATCGAAGGGCCGCACGAGGCCGACCGCTTCTGGATCTCGCGTCTCGACGACGACGGGAAGCGCTGGGGCATCACCGGCAAGCCGTTCGAGCCCAATCGCTGGCTCGAGGATGGCGACACCGCGACGGTCGGCGAGCTGACCTTCGACGTCCGTCACTGCCCCGGCCACACGCCGGGCCACGTCGTCTTCCACCACGCGGAGTCGAAACTGGCGATCGTCGGCGACGTTCTCTTCAAAGGCTCGATCGGGCGCTGGGACTTCCCGATGGGCAATCATCAGCAACTCATCGAATCGATTACACAGAAGCTCTGGCCGATGGGCGGCGAGACGGCCTTCATACCGGGGCACGGGCCGATGTCGACCTTCGGGCATGAGCGGGCGACAAATCCGTTCTGCGGAGATGCGGCGTTGGCGGCCTGAGTGGGAGAGCATCAATGGGGTTGGATCTCGTTGTCGAAGGATGCCCAAAGCCAGGACACGAAGCAGAATGGCGAGAAATTCTCGCGCGATCTTTTGGTGACGGCGAACCAATCGATTCGGACGCCAGTCGCTTCGGCGAGATCAGCATCCCCCCGCATGAGCGAGTTGGAGCTCCCCGTGTCGGCTTCGACCCTGATGCGGATAGCTGGATTATCCAGGCGCGCGGGGCGCAAACGCCAGCGGAGGTGGCAGCCGCACTGAAAGACTTCCACGGGTACTGTGTCCTGCGATTGGCAAGATCCGATGGCATCCCCTTGTATAGCCATGGAGGCCAATACGAGGGATTGGATGAAACTAGCTTCCGTGGTGCATTCCTTGGCGCATGCACAGATGTTCTTTCGTCGCAGCTGATTGAGGCTGCTTGGGAGCACAGATTTCCTGAGGAAGCTGTCGAGTATGGCCGCGACTTGCTCGCGGCGGCCGACGTGGCGAAGACAGCGGATGTCGATACTGGAGTGCAGACCAGTGGCTTAGGGCGAATGTTCGGCCTCGGTCGGCCAAAGCGGCCGCCGAGTGAATTCCCGCTCGAGGAACAGAAGAGGATAGTTGAGGCTGCAGGAAAGTGGTTCGTCTTCTGGGGCGAGCGCGGCCATGCAATTCGCGCTTGGTTCTAATAGTCCGACCGCCTTGCGCTCTCGTCTCTTTCCGTTATAGGAGCCGCGTTCGCGACGATCCGGACGCCGCCGCGGGGCTTCCCCGTTGAAGAGGCACCGATCGTCGCCAATTTTTTTGTAATCAGATTCCAAGACAGGTGCCTCCATGGCCGTTCCGAAGAGAAAAACCTCGCCCTCGAAGCGCAACATGCGCCGCAGCCACCACGCGCTGAAGGCCACGACGTTTCAGGAATGCCCGAACTGCGGTGAGCTGAAGCTCCCCCACAATCTGTGCCAGGCATGCGGCCACTATAATGGCCGCGAGATCGTTTCGACTGAAGCCTAACGGCCAAAGGAGGCGCGGGGCTGAAGGCGATGAACGCAGGCCCGCGGATCGCGATTGATGCAATGGGAGGCGACACCGGCCCGGCGGCGATCATCGCCGGCGTCGTCCGCGCATGCCGCAAGGATTCCGCCCTTCAATTCACCCTCTTCGGCGACGAGAAGATCGTCCGCGCGGAGCTAAAGAAGCATGGCCAGCTCGATCGCGGTGTGATTGTTTGTCACACGCCCGAATCCATCGCCGCTTCAGAGAAACCCAGCCAGGCGATCCGCCGCGCCAAGACGACGTCGATGGGCGTGGCAATCAATGCCGTGAAAGACGGGCAGGCCGACGCCGCGGTCTCCGGAGGAAACACCGGCGCGCTGATGGCTATGTCGAAGCTTGCGCTGCGCACCATGCCCGGCATCGACCGGCCGGCGCTCGCCGCTTTGTTGCCGACGCTCGGCGAGCAAGACTGTGTCATGCTCGACCTTGGCGCCAACACCGAGTGCGACGCCCAGAACCTCGTCCAGTTCGCAGTGATGGGCTCGGCATATGCGCGCACTGTCCTGGGCGTTTCGAAGCCGCGTGTGAAGCTGCTCAACATTGGAACCGAGGAGTTAAAGGGCACGGACGAGCTCAAGGAGGCTGCCGCTCTGCTGCGCGATGCCGATTATCTGGCGTTCCGGTTCGACGGCTTCACCGAGGGCGACCAATTGTCGCGCGGCAACGTCGACGTGGTCGTAACCGACGGCTTCTCCGGCAACATCGCGCTCAAGACCGCCGAGGGCACCGCGCGCTTCGTGACCGATCTTCTGCGCCGGGCCTTCAAGAGCTCGCTTCGCTCCAAGGCGGGGTTCGCGTTGTCGAAGCCGGCGCTGAACCTGCTCAAGCACCACCTCGACCCGAACAACCACAACGGCGCGGTCTTCCTCGGCCTCAACGGCCTGGTCGTGAAAAGCCACGGCGGCGCGAATCCGAAAGGCGTCGCCAACGCGATCAACGTCGCGGCGAGCATGGTCCGCAACGACATCATCCGGAAGATCGGCGACGATCTCGACAATTTCCGGGCTCACGCCTTCAACGAGGCTGCCCAGTGACCCTTCGTTCCGTCGTCATTGGAACCGGTTCCGCTCTCCCCAAGCGCCGCGTCGACAATGAAGAACTGGCGCGGCAGGTCGACACGTCCGACCAGTGGATCGTCGAGCGTACCGGCATTCGCAGCCGCTACATTGCGGGCGAAGGCGAGACGACCGCGAGCCTCGCGACCGACGCAGCGCGCGCCGCGCTCGAGAATGCCGGGATCGAATCGGCCGAAGTCGACCTGATCGTCCTAGCAACGGCGACCCCCGACCAGACCTTCCCGTCGTCGGCAACCAAGGTTCAGGCCGCGCTTGGAATCAACGATTGCGTTGCTTTCGACGTCCACGCCGTCTGCACCGGCTTCCTCTATGCCGTGAGCGTTGCGGACGCGATGATCCGTGGGGGCACGGGTCGGACCGCGCTCGTCATTGGCGCAGAGACATTCAGCAGGATCCTCGACTGGGAAGACCGTACCACTTGCGTCCTGTTCGGCGATGGTGCCGGGGCGCTCGTCCTGCGCGCGGAGGAAGGCGAGCGCGGAATCCTGGCGACGAAACTACACGCCGATGGCCGTCACAACGATTTGCTGTTCGTCGATGGCGGGCCTTCCACGACTGGCACGGTCGGCAAGCTCCGGATGAAGGGGCGCGAAGTTTTCCGCCACGCAGTCGTGAATCTCGCCGACGTGCTGAACGAAGTACTGACCGCGACCGACCTGAAGGCCGAGGACGTTGATTGGGTCGTGCCACATCAGGCCAATGCGCGGATCCTCGACGCGACTGCGAAGAAGCTCGGCCTTCCGAGCGAGAAGGTCGTCGTCACGGTGGACCGGCATGCAAATACGTCGGCCGCATCGGTTCCTCTTGCGTTGGACACTGCGGTGAAGGATGGACGAATCAAGCGCGGGGATATTGTTGTTCTCGAAGCCATGGGGGGTGGCTTCACGTGGGGGGCTGCAGTCCTCAGGTATTGAAAACTAATGGAAATCAGTGAAAAGTCGCATTGTCGACACGGCTGATTTCCGTTACGCAGCTGTAATATGCCGTAACCGGGGATGCGGCGAGTCTTGGGCGGGAGAATCAGATGGCCGACCTCGGCATCGCACGGATGAGCAAGGAGATGGGTTTGGGCGGGACGTTGACCCGTGCCGACTTGGCGGACGTCGTCCATAATAGGCTAGGCCTATCGCGCGCCGAATCGGCGCAGCTCGTCGAGCGGGTGCTTCACCACATGTGCCATGCCCTGTCGGAGGGTCAGAACGTGAAGATCTCCGGCTTCGGAAGCTTCATCCTTCGCGACAAAGGCGAGCGCGTCGGCCGCAACCCGAAGACGGGCATCGAGGTTGCGATCGCTCCGCGGCGCGTCATGACCTTCCGCGCGAGCCAGATCATGCGCGACAGGATTGCCCGGTAAGAATCGGGATGGCGACCGGCGAAAAGGCTCCGGGCGCCTTCAAGACAATCGGCGAGCTTTCCAACGAGCTCGGCGTTGCGCAGCACATCCTGCGTTATTGGGAAACCAAGTTTCCCCAGCTGCGGCCGCTTCAGCGCGCCGGCAACCGGCGCTACTACCGGCCTGCCGACGTCGAGCTTGCGCGTATGATCCATCGCCTCCTGAACAGCGAGGGCTATACGGTCCGGGGCGTCCAGAAAGTGCTTCGGAGCAAGGACGTGCCGCAGGTTGGGCCGGTCGCCGCTGCCGTCGGCGATGCCGCCGTTGCAATGGAGCGTCCATCCGCGAGCAGCATCGACGTCGAGCGCCTGAAGGCGATCCGCCACCATCTTGCGGCGCTGATCGAAGACTAAAGATCGCGGGGTTTAACGAAGCTCCGAAGGCGGCCGGTCCCGGACGCCACGTCCGGCCAGTCTTCGACGTCGAAGGTGATTTCCGCCATCGCGCCCGTTGGGAATTTGTGAGCCACTTCTTCCCTTAGCTCGTTCGGTCCGTTCGAAAGGACGAGAACCAGCTCGTGCATTCCGGGATTATGACCGACGATCAGTAGTCGAGCGGCGTCGGCGGGCGCGCGGCGTACCAGTTCGACCAATGTTTCCGTCTCCGCGAGATAGATCGCCCGGTCTTCGACCGCGTTGAGCTTGCCGCCGAAGCCCTCCTCCGCCCGCGCCAAGGTCTCCTTCGTCCGAACGGCAGGGCTTAGTAGGACCAGGTCCGGGACAAGCTCCCGCTCGCGCATTTCGTGGCCGATCGCCTTCGCAGCCTTCCAGCCCCGATCGTTCAACGGTCGGTCGAAATCCTTGAGCGAGGAATCGCCCCAGTCCGATTTGGCGTGACGAAGAAGGTAAAGCGTCTTCATTTGACGGGCTCCGGAACCGCTGTCGCCGGCCTAGCAGATCGCGTCGCCGCGACGTGCGCAATCGCCTCGTCGAGCGGAACGCGGCGGATCGGCACGCCTGGCGGGAAAGCCGACAGGAGCCGCGACGGCATTGCCGCCGACAGGATCACGAACGTCCCGCGATCACCCTCGCGACGAATCAATCGGCCGAATGCCTGTGCGAGGCGGGCGCGGACGACTGCATCGTCATAGGCGCTACCGCCGCCCGCCATTCTCCGGGCCGCGTGCAGTACTGTTGGTCGCGGCCAGGGCACCCGCTCCATCAATACCAGCCGAAGCGATTCGCCCGGCACATCGACTCCATCGCGAAGGGCATCTGTTCCTAGTAGCGACGCACGAGGATCGTCGCGGAAGATGTCGACTAGAGTCCCGGGATCTATGGGGTCGACGTGCTGCGCGAGCAGGGGCAGGCCGGTGCGTGCCAGCCGGTCGGCGATGCGCGAATGCACCGTCTTCAGCCGCTGGATAGCGGTGAACAGCCCAAGTGTCCCGCCGCCCGCCGCCTCAATCAAGCGAGCATAGGCACCCGCAAGTCCCGCCGAGTCGCCCTGCTTTACGTCGGTGACGATCAGCACTTCGGAGCAGGCGGCATAGTCGAAGGGGCTGTTAGCCTCGAACCGGTCGACATTCGATTCGAGGTGCGCCGCTCCGGTCCGTGCTTCGGCCCGAGCCCAGCTTCCATCGCCGCCCCGAAGCGTCGCGGAGGTGACCAGCACGCCATGCGCCTGCTTCAGTACCGCACCGGCAAGCGGCTTGGTTGGGTCGAGCCAGCGGCGATGGATCGCCACATCGAACTCGCGTCCTTCTGCGCGCTCGATGGCCAACCAATCTACGAACTCGGGGTCCGCCGCTCCGCCGACCCGGCCCAGCAGCGCGATCCAGGCCGAAAGGATCTCGCGCCGCCAGGAAAGGCCGTTGATCGCACCCTCGACCCGCGCACGAGCTTGCGAATCGAGCCAGTCAGGTGCGTCCTCGATGACCGCTTCGAGGCGGCGGCCAAGCGCGGCCAGCGGCTTAAGAAGGGCCTCGAGCGTCTCCAGCGCCTTCGCGGCCGCAGCGACCAGCGCGCCGTCCGGCTCGGCAAGTTCGGTCTCGATCCCGTAACCCGCGTCCTGCGCCTTGGCCCGTGCGTAGACCATCCCGCGCACCTCGCCGAGCAAGGCCTCGAAGGGGCCGAACGGCGATCCTTCGATGATCCGCTGCAGCCAGCCGTCGGACGGTAATGCCTTCGCCGCGTCGATGGCCGCCTCCAGCGCTTGCGCGCCTTCGTCGTCATAGCTGGCGACATCCATCAGGCGCGCCGCAAGCCCACGCCGCCGGCCCCGCGAGCGGCCTTCCGGCCCGACGATCCAGCGCCGCATCTCGATCGCGTCCTGCCCGCCGAAGGCGACGGCGAACGTCGAATCCGCGGCATCGAACAGGTGATGGCCTTCATCGAAGATGATCCGCTGAGGCGAATCTTCGCGGGCGCGAGCGGCGTTGACCATCACCAGCGCATGGTTGGCAATCACGATGTCGGCTTCGCGACCGGCGCGCTCAGCCTTCTCGATGAAACAACGCCGATAGTGAGGGCAACCCGCATAAACGCATTCGCCGCGACGGTCGGTCAGTGCGGTAGCGCCTGCGCGGCGAAACAGGCTCGGCAGCCAGCCGGGCAGGTCCCCGCCGACCATGTCGCCGTCCTTGGAATAGGCGGCCCAACGCCCGACCAGCTGGGCGAGGATTGCCGCCCGACCCGCGAACGATCCCTGCAACGCGTCCTCGAGGTTGAGCAGGCAGAGATAATTCTCGCGGCCCTTGCGGACGACGATCCGACGGGCGCGCTCCTCGGCGTTTTCGAATAGCCGCGGGCCCTCGGCATCGAGTTGCCGCTGCAGCGCCTTGGTAAAGGTCGAGACCCACACCGTCCCGCCGGAAGCCTCCGACCAGAGCGATGCAGGCGACAGATAGGCGAGCGTCTTGCCGATTCCGGTGCCCGCCTCGGCCAGAAGCATATTCGGCGAATCTTTTTGCCGTCGCGGCGCGAAGATGCTGGTCGCTTCCCCGGCCATGGCCGATTGCCCGGCGCGAAGCTCGGACCGCGATCCGGTCAGCTTCTTCAGCCGGTCTCGCGCCGCGTCTGGATCGATCATAACGGTCCGCGGCGGCGGGCGATCAGCCGTTTCCTCCCATTGCTTGAGTCGCGAAAAGAGCATTCGCTCGCCGCGCTCCGGCCGTTCGAGCCGGGCGGCGATCAGCGGCGCCCAGCCCCAGCCCATACGCGCCAGCGACTGGCTCGACGTCCAGGCGCCCTCGCGTTCCTTCCAGTCGGACTGTTCCAGCACGTCGAGCAAGGCGACTGCTATGGCCCGGAACGACTCCGCCGCCTGCGCCTCTCCCGTAGGCGGCTCCAGCCCGACCGCGCGGCACATGCCTGCTACCGTCGGCACTGCGAATCGCGCCGGATGGATGAAAGCGAACAGCTCCAGAAGGTCGAGTCCCGACAATTCGGGGTAGCCGAGGCGCTGTCCGACGAGTGGCGCGTTGAGGATGATGTGGGGCGTTTCGGCAGCACGCGCGATTGCCTCTCCGCGGCTCGCCTCGCGCGATTCGTCGCCGCTATTGGCGATCCAGATGCCGGCGTGGGTTGCGTGCAGCGCGGGAAGAGGCAAAGGAGCGCCCATTCCCAGACCTTGTCGCCAAGAGAACAGAAGAGCAACGGATTTGGACGCGCAGACCCTTCGGACAGCCGCAATGGCTTCAAAGGCCTGGCCTTACGAAGAGGCGCGCAAGCTCCTGAAGCGCTGGCCGGATGGAAAGCCCAACGGCGAGCCGATGGTCTTCGAGACCGGCTACGGTCCGTCGGGCCTCCCGCACATCGGCACGTTCAACGAGGTGCTGCGTACCACCTTCGTCCGCCAGGCCTATGAGGAACTCACTGGTGGAGCGCGGACGCGCCTGATCGCCTTCAGCGACGACATGGACGGCCTGCGCAAGGTCCCGGACAATGTTCCCGAGCAGGAAATGCTGACGCAGCATCTCGGAAAGCCGCTGACGCAAATCCCCGATCCGTTCGGGAGCCACGAGAGCTTCGCGCATCACAATAATGCGATGCTCCGCCATTTCCTCGACCGCTACGGCTTCGACTATGAATTTCTGTCCGCGACCGAATGCTATTCAAGCGGCCGGTTCGACGAAGTCCTGCGCTCGGTCCTTCGTAACTGGGACGGCGTGATGGGCGTGATGCTCCCGACCCTTCGCGAAGAACGCCGGCAGACCTATTCGCCGATCCTGCCGGTATCGCCCACGAGCGGCCGCGTCCTGCAGGTGCCCGTCGAGGTCATCGATGCCGAGGCCGGGCTCATCGCCTTCAACGACGAGGAAGGCCGCGTCGAGCAGTCGGCGCTTGGCGGACAGGCGAAGCTTCAGTGGAAGGTCGATTGGGCCGCCCGCTGGGTCGCGCTCGGCGTCGACTATGAGATGGCCGGCAAGGATTTGATCGACAGCGTCGTCCAGTCATCGAAGATCACGCGCGTCCTCGGTGGTCGCCCGCCGGAGGGCTTCAATTACGAGATGTTCCTCGACGAAAAAGGAGAGAAGATCTCAAAGTCGAAGGGCAACGGGCTCAGCCTCGAGGAATGGTTGCGCTACGGCAGTGAGCCGAGCCTCGCATTCTACATTTACCGCGAGCCGAAGAAGGCGAAGAGCCTTCACCTCGGTCTCATCCCGCGCGCGGTCGACGAATATTGGCAGTTCCGCGGGAACTATCAGAGCCAGCCGATAGAGCAGCAGCTCGGCAATCCGGTCCATCACATCCACAACGGCGCTGCGCCGGAGCCGCAGAGCCTGCCGCTCACTTACGGCCTGCTGCTTAACCTCGTCAGCCTGCCGGGCATCCACGACAAGGAGACCGCCTGGCGGTTCGTGCAGCGCTACGCACCGGACACGTCGGCGGACACGCATGCCGAGCTCGACGAGCTGATCGGGCTCGCCGTCAATTACGCTCGTGATTTCGTTGTTCCGACGCTGAAGCGGCGGTCACCGACCGAGCTGGAGGCAGCGGCGCTGCGCGACCTCGACAAGGAATTAGCGGAGCTTCCGGCCGATGCCGAAGGCGAGGCGATCCAACATCTCGTGTTCGAGGTCGGCAAGCGCCATCCGTTCGAGAGCCTGCGCGGCTGGTTTCAGGCGCTTTACGAAACGCTGCTCGGATCGAGCCAGGGCCCGCGCATGGGCAGCTTCATCGCGCTCTACGGCGTGGACAATAGCCGGAAGCTGATCGCAGAAGCCTTGGAGAGTGTCGCGGCCTAAGGCATGAAGGCGCGGAGGCCTGCCGAGATCGGCACCTCGCCAAGCGCCTGTTCGCTCACCACCACGACTTCAGCACCCTGCTTGGCGTGAGGGCATCCGCCACTCAGGTGCGGTTCGCTTTCTGCGGGAGGCTGCTGAGCAGCAACGGGCGCGACCCAGCACAAAGCCGCCATCATTAGCAGGTTCCGAATTTGCCTTGCCATCGATGTGCTCCTCGACCCGTCCATTCTACTCCCGCTGGCCGTCGCAATTCGTGCAATTTCGATGGGCCGCCTGCCAGAAATCGGCAAACGGCCCACGTGTTTCACTGCAGCGAAGCCAGTGCCGCACTGCCGGTGACCTTGGCGCCCGCCAGCTTGAGAGCCTCGTCGAGCGCCTTGTCGGCAGGGACTGCAACGTCCGGCTTCACGCCAGTGCCTTCCCAGCTTTCGCCCGTGTCCGGGTCGAACGTACGGCCAACCGGGATAAACGCGGCGTAGCCCGTGCCCATCGGCGCCATCCCGCCGAAATGCGCCCCTCCACCGGTCGCTTCGCCGACCAGAGTCGCGCGATGCGTGCGCTTCAGCGCCAGGGACAGATGCTCGGCGGCAGAGAAGGTCCGCTTCGAGGTCAGCAGATAGACCTGGGCGTCCTTGAGGCCGCTTTGCTGAGCGGCCGGGACGGCCAGATGCTCTCGCCGGTTGATGGTGTCGGGACCCGCGATCCTGCGGAGCAGGGGGTCCTTCGGATCGAACGGCGATCCATATTTCGCCTCGACTGCGCTTCGGATGTCCATGTCGAGGAGGGTCGTCGGCTTCGCGTAGATCTGCGCGAAGATCAGGTTCATCTCGGCCAGTCCACCGCCGCCATTGTGGCGGATGTCGATGATCAGCGACTTGGCATCCTTGTGCTCATCCAGGAACTTGCGGACCTCCGCCAATGTCGTCTCGCTGCCCGGGAAGCCGTTGAAGTCGATGTAGGCAACGCCGGGGGCCAGCCAGCCGGCCTTCGCAACGTCGTTGACGTTCGCGGGTCCCCCGTTCGGCGCCTGGGCAGTGCCGCGCTCTTCGGGACGAGCTACTTCGAGCCGAAGGTGTCCGTCCTTGTGAAATTCGCGAAGGTCGTCGGTTACCTTGCGGGCAAAGGTCTCGGCGTCCCCGAAGTCCGAATATTTCCCGGCCGCGAGGTTCGCGCGGAGGAATATCGCGTACTTCCGCCCGTATTCCGGAAAGAGGTAGTTCTCCTCGACCGCATTGGCGAGGTCGCGCACCGCTGCCTCGGCATCTGCCTTCACGAACGGCGCTTTCGCAGGCGCGGTCTCCGCGGCAGGAAGTGGCGCGGCCTGAGCGAGGAGCGGCGCGGACATGCAGGCTACTCCTGCGAGAAAGATCATCTTCAACGGCATTGTGAAACTCACTACTGTATTACATACATAATACAGTAACGCAATCCGGGCGCTCGTTGCACGCAAATTTGCTTCACTTCACGCCAAATTTTGGCAGGCTGCATTCCATGCTCGACCGTTTCGACATCGCGCTTCTGAATCTCGTCCAGAGAGACGACGGCCGAACCGCCGATTCGCTAGCGACGGAGGTGGCGCTGTCGCCGTCCGCGATCGCGCGCCGGCTTCGGCGGCTTCGTGCCGACGGCACCATCGCCCGGACTATTGCCCTGCTTGCGCCGCGTTTCACGGACCGCCGTCTCCGCGCGATCGTCCTGATCCAACTCAGCGAGCACGCCGACCTGAAGGGCAAGAACGCGCTTGAGAAACGTCTGCTGGACTCGCCGTGCGTGCAGTTCTGCTACGAGATCGCCGGACCCCACGACATCCTCGCGCTCTTCGACTGCGAGAGCATGTCGGCCTTCAATGAGGCTGCGGACGAACTGCTCGTCTCGTCGCCGACGGTGCGGCGGTACGAGACGCATTTCGTCAAGCGCGAGGTGAAGTTCGCGCCCTTCGTCGAGCTGAGCGAACCGGCTAGCTAGACTTCTTCGCCGCGATCCAGCGGTCGATCTTCTGCTCCAGGATCTGGAGCGGAAGGGCGCCGGTGTTCAGCACCTGCGCGTGGAACTCGCGGATGTCGAACCTGTCGCCGAGCTCCGCCTTCGCCTTGTCGCGAAGGCGCTGAATGGTGAGCGCGCCAACCTTGTAGGCGGTCGCCTGGCTGGGGATCGCGATGTAGCGCTCGACCTCCGCCGTCGCGTCGGTGCGGCCCATGCCCGAATGATCGAGCATGTATTTGATCGCCTGATCGCGGGTCCAACCCTTCGAATGGATCCCGGTGTCGACCACCAGCCGCATCGCGCGCAGCATCTCGTCGTTCAAGGTTCCGAAGCGCTGGTACGGGTCCCTGTACAGGCCCATGTCGTAGCCGAGTGTCTCGGCGTAGAGCGCCCAGCCTTCGACATAGGCGGTGTTCCCGCCGAACCGCATGAACGCGGGCAGCGCCTCATTCTCCTGCGCCAGGCTGATCTGAAAGTGATGCCCGGGCTCGCCCTCGTGAAGGAACAGGGTCGTTTCGCCCCAAGTGCTGCGTGACGGCAGGTCATAGGCGTTGAAGTAGAAGGTGCCGGGCCTTGAGCCGTCGGGCGTGCCCTGCTCGTACGAGCCGCCGGCCTCGAACTTCTCGCGGAACGGATCGTAAGGCTTGATGACCAGCGACGCCTTGGGGACCGTTGAGAAATATGTCGGGATCTTCGCCTCGACCGTCCTGCCGATGCGGTAATAGTCCTGGGTCAGCGAATCCCGGCTCTTCGGCTGGAACTGCTTCGCCGAGCGCATGTGTTCGAAGAACTGGTGGAGAGTGCCCTTGAAGCCGACCTCCTGCCGGACCTTCTCCATCTCCGCCGTGATCCGCTCTACCTCTTTCAGGCCGAGCTCATGAATCTGCTCGGGAGTCATCGGGAGCGTCGTCGTCGACTGGACCTCGTAGCGGTACAGATTGTCGCCGCCCTTCATGTACATGAGGCCGACGCCCTCCCGGGCATTGCCGAGATATTCGTTCTTCAGGAAGTCGCGCAGGCGGGTGAGGACGGGAAAGAGCTCGTCGGTGATCGCCGCGCGATACTCCTTCGTCAGCCGCGCGCGATCCGCCGCGCTGATCGCCTCCGGGAATTGCTTGACCGGTCCGTAATAGGGCGAGTCCTCCGGCTTCATCTTCAGCTGCTCGTTGAGCTGCTCGATCATGTTGCGGACGGTCAGCTTGGTCTCGACGACCCCCGCCTGCTCGCCTTCCCGGAACCGACCGATGGCGCGGTCGATATAGGTGACGAAATCCTTGTGACGCTTGAGGTTGTTTTCATAGTCCTCGAGCGTGTTGAACGGCGCACCACCCTTCCCGCTGGCGAAGGTCGGATAGAAGGTGTGCAGGCCGTAGAAGTGGTTCATGGGCCGGACTTTGGTGAAGTTCAGTATGTCCGGCTGGTACGCGCGCAGCTCGTCCTTGGTCGTATAATCGAACGTGTCGTAGGCGAGCTGGTCGGTCGCATCGAGATGGTCGCGGGGGATTGCCTTGAGCGCGGCGAGGTCTGCCTCTGCAGCCGCCTTTTCGCCCGCATAATATTCGTCTGTGATGTTGTCGCCGAGCCGGTCCGCGTAGCGAAGGTCCCCGCGGAAGAGGGCCTGCACCGGATTGCGCTTGAGATAGGCCTCGTCGCTCGCCTTGAAGAGTTCGAACAGCCGATCGTGGGCGCTCTTCTCCGCAACCGGCGGCGCAGCAGGCCCGGCGGCCGAAGCGATCGGCTCCGGCGCTGCAGCGGGCGCCGTCGCACAGGCTGCAAGCGCGACGATCGATGCGCCAAGAACGAGCAGGCGGAAACTGTGCTTCATCGTGAAACTTTCATTGCGGGCTGGCGGGGATGGAAAAGGGGCGCTGCGGCCAAGCCGCAACGCCCCTTCGTCCAATGACCTTCTGCTGTCTACCAGAAGAAGTCGTAGATCACATCGACCACGCTACCGGTGTAGATGTTCACCAGCACGGCGTCGTTGTGATAGCGGATCCAGCGATACGGTCCGTACGCCGGCGGCAGGCGATAATAGGACGGATCGTTCAGCCAGAAGCTGCTGCCGTAATAGCTGGGCCACAGGCGCCAGCCGATGCCGTAGCGGAAGTAATCCCAGCCGAACGGATCGTAATAGAAGCCGATGTGGAACCGCGACCGGTGCCGGTGGCGCCAGTCGTTCCAATCGTACCGCCGATCGTGCCGCCAGTTGTGGTCCCAGCGCCTGCTGGGATTGGCCTGCAGCGTTTTAGCGGCGCGCGGCTCCGGCGGCTCGGTCCCGAATACCGGAGTGCGGCTGATTCGACGCTCGGTCGGGGTCAGGACTCGCGGAAGCGGGCGGCGCGGCTCGACCAGCCCGCCTTCGCGGGTGCCGGGCGCGGTGCGCACATGGTCCTGGATCGACGAATTGCTGCCCGACCCGTCGCGCTCGACCCGGCGCCAGTTGCGGACCGTGTCGCCCTGGTTCGTGACCTCGCGCACTCGCTCGGTCGCCGGCCGCTCCGGAAGCGTCGGACGCCCCTCCGGCTTGCGGACTCTCTGATCGAACGAGCTATCCGAGTCCTGCCGCCAGCTGCGGACGGTGTCGCCGGCCGATCCGCGCTGCACGTGCTCGGCCCGGGGAGTGTCGGACGTATTCGTGATGCCGTCGCCGAACGCGCGCTGGCCGCCCGTATCCGGCCGGCTAACGTTTTCGGAGCTTCGCTGTGGCCGGACAACGGGGGCTTCCCGTCTAGGCGCATCATTGTCGGACTGCGCGCGCTCCGAACGATTGGCCCGGCGATTGGGAGTGCCGTCATTGTCGGGCGCCGCGAGCGCTGGCGAGGCCGCACTGGCCAGGAGCATCAGGATAAGGAAGTCACGCATGGCCACTACCTCGGCACTGTCGGTTTCTACGGCGATCCGTGCGCCTTTGCAGATGAGCGGAGCGTGAACCGTTCCGCAAGCGAATCGTAATCTTGCAAACCGCGGCGCCGCCGTTCACGCGAACGCGATGGCAGCGATCGAAACTTCACGAGGCAAGGTTGGCTTCGTCGAGCAGGGCGGCGACGGCCGTACGCCAATCATTTTCCTGCACGGCGTGGGCTCTGACAAGTCCGTCTGGCGCCCGCAGCTCGAGCATTTCGCCCGGTCACGGCGAGCGCTCGCGTTCGACTATCCCGGCTACGGTGAAAGCGCGTTCGTCGAAGGCGCGACGCGGGACGATTTTGCAGCCGCAGTCCTTGTCGCGATGGATGCGCTCGGAGTAGAAAAGGCGCATGTCTGCGGACTCTCGCTCGGCGGTGTCGTCGCCATTGCATTGAACGCCGCCGTACCCGATCGAAGCGCTTCGCTGATTATCGCCGACAGCTTCGCGGTGCACCCGGACGGTCAGGCCATCTACAACCGTTCCATCGCGGCCAGCAGTGACATCCGCGGGCTCGCCGAGGCTCGCGTCGGCGCGCTCCTCGCGTCCGAAGAAAGGGACCTTCGCGGGGACGTCATCGACACAATGGCCCGGATCGATCCCGCGGCCTACCGGATCGGCGCCGAGGCCGTCTGGCTCGCCGACCAGCGCGTCCGCGCGGCCTCCATCGCCGTCCCCACGCTGATCATCGTCGGTGACGAGGACGCCATCACCCCGCCGGCCCTGTCCGAAGAGCTTCACGCGCTCATCCCCGGCTCGCGGCTGGAAGTGATCGCGGGCGCCTCGCACCTCGCCAACCTCGACAAGCCCGCCGAATTCAATGCGGCCATCGACGACTTCCTTTCCGCCGTCGAGGCCGAAGCGTACTGAGGGCCGCAATGGAAGCCTATATCATCGATGCAGCGCGGACCGCGGGCGGCAAGCGCGAAGGCGCTCTGAAGGACTGGCATCCGGCGGACCTCGGCGCCGCCGTTCTCAACGCCCTGGTCGAACGGACCGGTATCGATCCCGCGGCCATCGACGACGTGATCGTCGGTTGCGTCGGCCAGGTGGGCGAGCAGGCCTTTCACATCGGCCGCAACGTGGTGATGGCCTCCAAGCTTCCCGACAGCGTTCCAGCCGTGTCGATTGATCGCCAGTGCGGAAGCTCGCAGCAGTCGGTCCACTTCGCTGCCCAGGCTGTGATGAGCGGAACGCAGGACATGGTCATAGCCGCGGGCGTCGAGAGCATGACGCGGGTGCCGATGGGAACCCCGATCATCCTGCCGATGCAGGCGGGCATCGGCATCGGTCCCTGGCCGCAGTCGATCAAGGATCGCTACGGCGTCAACGACTTCACCCAGTTCCGCGGCGCGGAGATGATGGCGAAGAAGTACGGCTTCTCGCGCGGCGACCTTGATGCGTTTGCGCTCGAAAGTCACCGCAAGGCTGCCGCCGCGACGCAAGCCGGTGCATTCGAGGCGGAGATTGTGCCACTGCCCGTCAACGGCGACACGCACCGCACCGACGAGGGCATTCGCTACGACGCATCGCTGGAAGGTCTCGGCGGCCTGAAGACCCTGGTTCCCGACGGCGTGATCACTGCCGGCAATGCCTCGCAGATCTGCGACGGCGCGTCGGGGGTCCTGATCGTCAACGAGCGCGCCCTGAAAGCGCACAACCTGGCGCCGATCGCCCGAATCGATCATCTGACGGTCACCGCCGGCGACCCCGTGATCATGCTCGACGAGCCGATCCGCGCCACGCGCGTCGCGCTGGAACGGTCGGGCCGGTCAATGGACGAGCTCGACCTGTACGAAGTCAACGAGGCGTTCGCGCCGGTTCCGCTGGCCTGGCTTCAGCAGCTCCAAGCCGACCCGTCGCGCCTCAACGTGCACGGCGGCTCCATCGCCCTCGGCCATCCGCTCGGCGCGTCCGGAGCGAAGCTGATGGCGACGCTCGTCCACGCGCTCCGCCTTCACGGTAAGCGCTTCGGCCTGCAAACGATGTGCGAAGGCGGCGGCATCGCCAACGTCACCATCGTGGAGGCGCTGGGCTGACGTGCCGACGGTCTGGGCCACGACGCGCGGAGGCGAAACACGCGAGGTCCACGCGAAATCCGGCCAATCGCTCAAGGACAATCTCAAGCGCGGCGGAATGGACGAGATCCTTGGGCTGTGCGGCGGCTGCGCAAGCTGCGGCACCTGCCACGTCTATGTCGCGGACGACTGGTTCCACCGCCTTCCGCCGATCCAGTCGGACGAGGAAACCATCCTCGCCTTCTCCGACTGGCGCGAACCGAACAGCCGCCTGTCCTGCCAGATCAAGGTGACGGATGAGCTGGAAGGCCTCTGCGTGACGGTCGCCCCCGAGGACTGACATAGGGACTTCCCCTACGGATAACTCCTTATTCGGCCTGTCATAATTCCAATGTATCCGGCGATTGAGGCATCGCTTTCGGTCTAGCAAACAACGGCGAGACAATGCCTCATCCCCAGGCTCGGCTCTCCTCCCCTCACCACCACCCGTAAGAGAGCCGAGCCCACCTGGGGCTGGGCCGCTCCATCCGGGACTTCCAGACACGCTGCTAGTGCCTCGACCCAAAGCGGACATTAGAGATTGCTGTGACCCAGCATTGGTGCTTGGATCCGGGCCGCTGGGACTCGGGGACGGGCATCGTGAAATTGTATCGGATCAACAAGTTGACTGGGCCAGGAGGTGCGGTCGTCAAGAAGAAAGACGTCCTTGCGGCGTCTGACAGGGACGCGGTGCAAAGAGCCGCCGATAGCGAAGACTGCCCGGTGTGCGACGTCCTTAAGGACGGGCAGACCGTAGGATCGGTGACCTAGGCGTCATCTTCCTCGCATTCTCTGCGGTGACGGCGCAGCATTTCGTCGGATTCTCCCACAAGACGCTCAGTCTCAGCAATGCTTTTCCGCAGGTCGTCTTGGCTCGCCTCGATCTCTGCTGTGTGCTGCTTTCGCCGCTCAGCGCGCTTTTTTGGGTCTGACATAGGTAATCAACAATCCGCGTATGGGTTTGGGCCCACGTCGAGTGTCCGCTTTCCACCCAAAGAAGACATTCGGTTCGCTCACTCCGCTCCTGGCTTTGCTTCGACATCGGGGTCGCAAGAGCTACTGCTGCCACTTGCCGGCCCGCCCGTCCTGGATCAGATGAGATCGATGAACCTCGATGATCAGTTCCACCGATACTTTGGCACTTCAGATCTGGCGGCAGTCCCACCGGAAGCTCTCGACGCCGGCATCGAACACATGCAGGTCGACCTCGGTCTGACCAGGGACCGAGGTGAGCGGTTTGCCCTTTGGGCGCTGCTGCAGACACTGGGGTCGGCGCCCGACCTGGACGTCGTATTCGAGACCGACGCAGATCGTGAGGCAGCGCGGAATTTCATGGATCTGATTCAAGGGGCAAGCGGCGCGTAGGTTGGCGCCGGCTCACCAGACCGCTTCCGTACGCTCTCTGCCGAAAACGGACATTCGCGCCCGCCCAAATCTGGTTTCACCGAAGCTTGGTGAAATTCAATTCGCCGCCAGCTGATTCATCATCGCAAGGCGATCAGTCAGGCTCCATTCCTCGACGATGCGCCCATCCCTGAAACGGAAGATCGTCACTCCCTCGACCTCCATCGTTGCGCCCTTGCCAGGCATACCTGCCGCCGCAACCGAGTTCGTACCCTTGGCGCGCCAGCGAACCGCGACGAGATCATCTTCTCCAATGAGGTGATCGACCATCACCTGCAGGTTCGGCACCGCCGCCCGGATCGCCTGGCCGGACCGATTGTCCTCTTCGAGCGAATAATCCTTGCCGCCGGCATGCGCGACGAAACCCGGCCCGTAGATTTCGTCGAGCTTGCTGAAGTCGCCTCGCCCCATTTTCTCGAGCAAGACCCGCGAAGCCGTGATTTTGTCGGCGGCGATGTCCGCCAATGCCGGCGAGGCATACGCGACACAGGCGAACAGCAGGGCGGCACGAAAGATTCGAGATTTCATTGGATCGTTCCTTTTTCAACGTACATCGTACGTGACACTTGACCCGATAAACTTACGTTGTATGTTTGTCAACATGCCAGAACCCCCGCGTGTGCCGAGAGGCGCGCTCAACCGAGATCGGATCATTGAAGCTGCGTTGGAGTTGATCGACTCGGAAGGTCTCGACGGGCTGAGCGCGCGGCAGCTGGCCGCCCGCCTCGGCTGCAAGGCGATGTCGCTCTACAACCATGTCGCCAGCATGGACGATCTGCTCGACGGCGTCGTGGACCAGCTGCTCGCTTCAGTGCTTCCTGCGGCTCCGCTTCCGGGCGATATCGCGGCCGCTGCTTCGGCCTATCTGACGCTCGCCGTACGACACCCGGACGCATTCATCCTCGTCGCTACTCGTGTCTGGCGAGGGCCGAACGCGAAGGCGGCCGCGATGGCCTTCGTATCCTATTTCCAGGCGATGGGGTGCAGCGAACAGGAGGCCTTGAGGCGCGCTCGCGTGCTCGGGGCTTATCTCAATGGGGCCGGCCTTGCCCTGGGAGCATGGAAGAGGAGCGAAGGAACCGCAGGACGAACCGGTAACGGAAAGGCCGTTAGGCAGGATCTGAAAGCTGGCCTCGGTGACCTCCTTGCCATGCTGTCTAGGCCGGTGGGTTGACCTGTTTGCGGACATTGCGCTGTCCTACGCGAGGCCTGTTGTGCCATGCTGCGGCCATGTCGCTCCGTTGCCTGAACCCGAGTTCGAACCTCCGCCCAGCAGATGCCGCACGGGCTCGCTCGCGCGCGTTAAGGAGCGAACTTGGCGAACGTCCGAGGATTTTCCGGTGAAGATCGCCTGCGTCGGCGCCGGTCCGGCCGGCCTCTACTTCGCCATCTCAATGAAACTGCGCGACCCGTCGCACGACATCATTGTTTTCGAGCGCAACGCGCCGGGCGTGACGTTCGGCTGGGGCGTCGTCTTTTCCGACCAAACGGTCGAGAACCTTCAAGCCAACGATCCGAAGTCCGCCAGGATCATTGCCGACGAATTCGCGCATTGGGACGATATCGACGTTCACTTTGGCGGCGAGACGATCACGTCTTCAGGCCACGGCTTCATCGGCATCGGACGCAAGCGCCTGCTCGAAATCCTTCAGGATCGGACGCGCGAACTTGGCGTGAATATCGAATTCAATGCAGAGTGCGATCCGGCGGACGCGAAGTGGCGCGAGTACGACCTCGTCATCGCGTCGGACGGCATCAACTCGCGCTTCCGCGACGCATATGCCGATGCATTCGGCGTCGACATCGATGTGCGCGCGAACAAGTTCGTGTGGCTCGGAACGTCGAAGGTCTTCGACGCCTTCACTTTCGCGTTCGAGAAGACCGAGCACGGGTGGATCTGGGCGCACGCCTATCGCTTCGCGCCGGACTGCTCGACCTTCATCGTCGAATGTTCGGAGGAGACTTGGCGCAATTTCGGCTTTGACCGGATGGAGCAGGCCGAGGCCATCGCCGCGTGCGAAAAGCTGTTCGCCAAATATCTCGACGGCCACAGCCTCATGTCGAACGCCGCGCATTTGCGCGGGTCGGCGGCATGGCTGAACTTCCGGCGCATCAAATGCGAGCGCTGGTCGACTGGCAATGTCATTCTTCTAGGAGACGCTGCGCATACGGCGCACTTCTCGGTCGGGTCTGGCACCAAGCTTGCGCTCGAGGACGCGATCAAGCTTGCGGACGTGCTCAATCGCCCGGGGCTTAGTCTCGAGGCCGCGATGGATGAATATGTCGCGGAGCGGAATCTCGAAGTCCTCAAGCTGCAGAACAGCGCGCGCAACTCGACCGAATGGTTCGAGACACTCGAGCGCTACACGCATTTCGAGCCGCTGCAGTTCGCTTACTCGCTGTTGACGCGCAGCCAGCGCATCAGTCATGAGAACCTCCGCCTTCGCGATCGCGAATGGCTGGAAGGTGTCGAGCGCTGGTTCTGGAAGCGCGCCACCGAGGGCCGCTCGAACAAGACCGCGCCGCCGATGTTCGCACCGTTCAAGCTGCGCGAGATGATTGTGGAGAACCGCGTCACCGTCTCGCCTATGGCGATGTACTCGGCGGTCGATGGAACGCCGAATGACTTCCACTTCGTGCATTACGGCGAGCGTGCGATCGGCGGTGCGGGGCTCGTCTTCACCGAGATGACCTGCGTGTCGCCGGAGGGACGGATCAGTCCGGGCTGCACGGGCATGTGGAACGCCGACCATGTCGTCGCGTGGAAACGCATCGTCGATTTCGTGCACGCCAATTCGAAGGCAAAGATCTGCCTCCAACTCGGCCATTCTGGCGCGAAGGGTTCGACCCGCGTCGGCTGGGAAGAGGACAATGCGCCGCTGCCCGACGGCAACTGGCCAGTGATGGCCGCGAGTGACGTGGCCTGGTCGCCGGTCAACCAGGTGCCGATGCCGATGACCCGCACGGACATGGATGCGGTGCGCGACCAATTCGTCGCCGCAGTGCGCATGGGAATCGAGGCCGGCTTCGACATGGTCGAGCTGCACGCGGCGCACGGCTATTTGCTGTCCGGGTTCCTGACACCTCTGCAGAACAAGCGCACCGACGAATATGGCGGGTCGCTCGAGAACCGCATTCGCTATCCGCTCGAAGTCTTCGCGGCGATGCGCGACGCATGGCCGGCAGACAAACCCATGTCGGTGCGCATTTCTGCGACCGATTGGGCCGGCGAACAGGGAATCACGCCCGACGACGCGGTCGAGATTGCGGAAGCCTTCGCGCACGGGGGCGCGGACCTGATCGACGTTTCGGCAGGGCAGACATGGACCGGCGCACAGCCAGTCTACGGACGCATGTTCCAGACGCCGTTCAGCGACAAGCTCCGCAACGAAGCTCGCCTCGCGACGATGGCGGTCGGCAACATCTACGAGCCCGACCACGCCAATTCGATCCTCGCCGCCGGCCGCGCCGACCTTGTCGCGCTGGCGAGGCCGCACCTGATCGATCCGTTCTGGACTCTGCGCGCCGCGGCGCAGCTCGATTACCGCGACGTCCACGTCCCGCCGCAGTATCTCAATGGAATGAGCCAGCTCGCCCGGAACCTGAAGCGGGAGGCCGAAGCCGCAGCCGCACTACGCGTCTAGTCTTCCTCGTCGTCCGGTCTCGGCAAGGTGCAGGCATGGCAGCCGGCCATGGCCTTCTCCGGAGCGGGCTGAGCCGGAGCTTTCTCGCCGCAGTGTCCTGAATGGCTCCTACCCGGGCCGTGCATCGTCATCGGGGCTTGAGCGAGCCCAAGGCAGGCGCCGACGGCGAGCACGACCTGGAGCTCAGTTGCCACCGTCTTGCTCTTCCTCGTCGATCAGGATGCGCATTGCGGCGCCGTCGAGATCTTCGAACTGTCCGCTCTTCACTGACCAGAAGAAGGCGCCGAGACCCAGCAGGCCAAGGCCGAGCGCAATCGGAAGAAGGAAGCCGATGCCGGTCATCTCGCGGCACTCCTCAGGCGAAGCGCGTTGGCGACGACCAGGATCGAGCTCCCGGACATTGCGAGCGCAGCGATCAGCGGCGTGACCATGCCCGCGATCGCGAGCGGCACGGCCAGCACGTTGTAGCCGATCGCGAGGGCAAAATTCTGCTTCACAACGCGCATCATCCTGCGCGCGGCGCGGACGGACCGCGGAACGGCGTCGAGGCTATCGCCGAAAAACACGATGTCGGCCGCCATCTGCCCGACATCCGACGCCGCCGCAGGGGCCATTGCCACGTCGGCCGCCTTAAGCGCCGGCCCGTCGTTCAGTCCGTCCCCGACCATCAGCACGTGATGTCCCGCCGCCTGCTGCTCGATGACCAGCACGTTCTTCTCGGCAGGAGTGACGCGGGCACGCCATTGAATTCCCATAACACCGGCAACCTGTCGAACGACATCGACCTGGTCACCGCTAATGAGCTGCGGGAGGACTTTGAGGCCGTCGAGTTCTGCCATCGCGCGTTGCGCGTCCGGCCGAAGAGCGTCCGCGAAATGGATGAGGCGGACACCTCCGTCGGTCGGCCCGAATGCCGCCGTGGTCGTTCCGCCGTCTCGGTCGGTGCCGACCCAGTCGGGCCGTCCGAACCTCCAGCGGCGGTCGGCAAAATAGCCTTCGACGCCCAGGCCGGGGACTTCAGCGATCCGATCGCCCTTCGCCGCCTCGACACCCTCCAGGGCGCTGGTCACCGAGCGGGCGAGCGGGTGGCGGCTGGCGTGGGCGAGCGCAGCGAGGATGGCGCGCTCGCCTACCTTCTCCGGCAGGTCCGAAGCATCAAGGCGACCGCGTGTCGCAGTACCGGTCTTGTCGAGCAGGGCGATGTCGGCAGTCGCCAGCCGCTCCAGAGCCGAGCCTTCTTTCACCAAAATGCCCCGCTTCATCAGCGCGCCCGCGGTGACGACCTGCGCAATCGGAACGGCAAGGCCGAGCGCGCATGGGCAGGTGATGATCAAGACCGCAACCGCGATCAGCAGCGACTGATGAATGCCCGTGCCCGCGAGCATCCAGCCGAGGAAGGTCAAGCCGGCAAGACTGTGGACCGCCGGTGCGTAGAGACGCGCGGCGCGGTCGGCGATCCGGACGTAAAGCGACTTCGATCCGCTCGCCTGCTCCATCAACCGCGCGATGTCGGCGATAGCGGTCTGGTTGCCGACCGCCGTGGCGCGGATGGTCAGCGGCCGGGAAAGGTTGATCGTGCCGGCCAGCACGCGACCGCCGGGCGCAATCCGTTCGGGCAGGCTTTCTCCGGTGATGTGCGCTCGGTCGATGTTGCTGCTGCCTTCGACCACGACCCCATCGGCCGCAATGCGCTCGCCCGCCGCGACGAACAGCAAGTCGCCGGGGAGCAGCATGTCGACTCGGCGGCGCACCTGCTTCCCGTTGATCAGCACGGTCGCCTCGCTGGGAACGCGGCGGAGCAAAGCTGCAACCGAATCCTCCGCTCGGGCACGCATTACGCTGTCGAGGAATCGCCCAGCCAGAAGGAAGAACAGCAGCATGACTGCGCCGTCGAAATAGGCATGCTCGCCGCCGGTCGCCGTCTCGTAGAGGCTCATCGCCACCGTGACGATGACGCCGATCGAGATCGGCACGTCCATGTTGGTTCGGCGCTTGCGGATCGCAGCAAGCGCGCTCTCGAAGAACGGGCGACCGGAATAAGCGACTGCCGGCACGCCGATCAGAGCGCTGATCCAGTGGAAGAGGTCGCGCGTCGTCCCAACCGCGCCGGCCCAGACGCTGACGGACAGGAGCATGATGTTCATCGCCGCGAAGCCCGATACGGCAAGCGCGAGCACCAGCTTCCGGCTTTCGTCCGAGCGCTTCCCGGTTATGGCGTCGCCGGCGAACGGATGCGCGTCGAAGCCGACCTTCCGGAGGGCCTTGAGGATGACGTCCTCGCCGACTGCAGGATCGTGCTCGACACGGACCCTGCGGGCCGAGAGGTTCACGCGTGCCGAGTGAATGCCGGGAATCTCGACAAGTCCGCCTTCGATGCGCGCGATGCAGGCGGCGCAGCGCATGCCTTCCACCGCAAAGAGCGACGCCTCGAAAGCATCCGGCTTTGTGATTGCGGCGTGCGCGTTCACGATCGCACTTCGCGGAGGTAACGGGCCTCGGAATTGCCCTGTTGCAAGGTAATCCGGAGCTTCCACCGTCCTGATGGCATCGCATCCGCCGAACGAAAGTGATTGGTCCCCGCGACGACCATGGGAATCCTACGGTCATCGACCTGCCCGAGCGGGTGCTCGGCGACGACATTTGCGACTGCGTGCGACACGCCCTTGGTGTCGAGGATCAGGCGATTGCCTTCGACGCGAGCTGCAACGTCCCAGCCGAGCCGATCCTGCGCAGCACTCTCGGCGATCCAGCGATTGTAATCCTGGCTGGCGACATAGCCGTTCTCGGCAAGCACTCCGCCGAAAGTGCTCGTCGCGAGCCTTGCCATCGTCAGGTTCACGGCAATGACCAGTGCGAAGAAGCCGACGAGGATTGCGGTCGCGTGATAGCCGGTGAAACGCTGGTTCATTCGCTTATTCCTCCGGCCGTTCGAAGCGTGCCTGGCCGACCGCCTGTCCCCCATCTTCGTCGAGCGCGCGAGCCGTGAACAATATGGGAGTCTGCGTAGGTCCGGTGTCGGGCGCCGCGAGATAAATGCTTTGCTTGAGGACGCTGTCCGGCTCGACCTCGAACGTCACGGTGGGCGTCGCGGCTTGGCGGCTCATCTCCTGATTCCACATCCGGCCGTCGATGCCGCGTACGCTCAGCTCGTAGCGGCGAGCACGATTTTCCATGTTGCGGAGTTTGATCGTGTAGCTGTTGCGGACCTGTCCGTCGCTGAGGCGAATCCAGACCGGGTTACGGCTTTGAGCGACGTCCAGTTCGATCCGCTCGCGGGTTCCGAGCGTGAACAGGAGCGCAGCGCCAATCGCAACCCAGACGGAAAGATAGAGTAGCGTGCGAAGGCGTAGCAGGCGTTGCAGAGGTGTCCTTGTCGGCTGTCCCGAACGAGCCAGCCGTTCGTCAGCGATCGTCGTGTAGCCGATCAGCTTCCGGGGCTTTCCGATCTTGTCCATCACCTGGTCGCAAGCGTCGATGCATAGCGCGCAGGTGATGCAACCGATCTGCGGCCCTTCGCGGATGTCGATGCCCGTCGGGCAGACTGCGACGCAAGCCATGCAGTCGATGCAGTCGCCTTGCGGAAGGAGCGCCGCCGCATCCTCCTCCCGGCGCTTGACGCCGCGGCCCCGCGGTTCTCCCCGCCAACCCTTGTAGGTTACGACGAGGCTCTGCTCGTCGAGCATCGCGCCCTGAATCCGCGGCCACGGGCACATGTAGATGCACACCTGCTCGCGCATGAACCCGCCGAAGATAAAGGTCGTCGCGGTGAGGGTTCCGATCGTCAGGTAAGCGATTCTTGGAGCATCGCCGTGCATCAGCTGCTGGAACAGGGTTGGGGCGTCTGCGAAATAGAAGATCCACGCGCCGCCGGTCAGCACTCCGACGATCAGCCAGAGCGTCCATTTGATCAGCCGCTTGGTGACCTTCAGCGCGCTCCATGGGGCCTCGTCGAGCTTGCGCTGAGCATTCCGGTCGCCGTCGACGAAGCGCTCGATGTGCTGGAACAGGTCGGTCCAGACGGTCTGAGGGCAGGCATAGCCGCACCAGGCCCGTCCGACCGCGCTTGTAACCAGGAACAGGCCGATCGCGGCCATGATCAGCAGGCCAGCGACGTAATAGAATTCGTGCGGCCAGATCTCTATCGAGAACATGTAGAAGCGCCGGTGGGCGAGATCGACCAGCACCGCCTGGCTCGGCGCGTGCGGGCCGCGATCCCAGCGCAGCCACGGAGTCACATAATAGATCGTGAGCGTGACCAGCATGACGAGCCATTTGAACCGGCGGAACGGTCCGTCGATCTGGCGGGGGAAGACCTTCTTGCGCTTCTCGAAGTAACGGTTCCTGGCGCGGTTGGTCAGATCGTCAGCGGCTTGCATTGGCCTTCATCGGAGCCGGCACCGCGCCGGCCTCCGCTTTCACTTGCGCGTCACTGGCCGGTGCTTCGGCGATGAACTTTTCACCGCCGCCGAGCGAATGGACGTAGGCGGCCAGCATTTTCACGGTGACCGGATCGAGCCGTTGTCCCCATGCGGGCATGATGCCGTAGCGCGAATTGGTAATCGTCTCGGCGATGGAGGCCCGGTCACCTCCATAAAGCCAGATCTTGTCGGTCAGGTTCGGTGCGCCGAGCGCCCGGTTGCCCTTGCCGTCCGCCCCGTGGCAGGGGGCGCAATTGACCGCGAAGAGCGCCGCGCCGCGCTGAGAGGCGGCCCCCGGCTTTTCCGCGCCGGACAGAGTCCGGACGTAGCTGGTGAGATACAGGATCTCGTTCGGCTGGAGGATCCCGTCCCGGCCGAATGCAGGCATCTGGCTCGTGCGGGTCTGCTTGTCGCCCGGCTGGCGAATGCCGTTCTCCAAAGTCTTGTGGATCGCCTTGAGGTCGCCGCCCCAGAGCCAGTCGTCGTCGTTGAGGTTCGGATAGCCCTTTGTCCCCGCTGCGCCGGAGCCGTGGCACTGGACGCAATTGACCTTGAACGCGGCCGCTCCGCCCTGGACTGCGGCGTTCAGCAGCTTGCTGTCCTCCGGCAGTCGCTCGATCGGGATTTGCGCCAGCGCGAGCTCGACCGGGCGTTTGCGGTCCGCTTCGGCCTTCATCTCGGCTTCCAGCTGGCCGCGGCTCGACCAGCCGAGAGTCCCGGCGGTCGCGCTGCTGATCATCGGCCAGGCGGGATAAAGGACAGTGTAGACGACGGCCCAGGCAATGGTCGCGTAGAGCGTCCACAGCCACCAGCGCGGCATCGGGGTATCAAGCTCCTCGATCCCGTCCCATTCGTGGCCGACGGTCTCGGTGCCAGTGGGCTCGTCGATGCGCTTGCGCTCAGCCATCGCTGTTTTCCTCGTCGAAAATCATGGTGGCTGCGTGCCGGTTCGCCGACCGCGCGCCGGGGCGGAAGGCCCATCCCACAAGCGCCAGATAGAGGACCGCCATTGCTGCGAGGGCGTGGCTGTCGGCGAAATGCCGAAGGGCCTCGTAGCTCACCGCTGCACCTCGTGCGGCTCGACCTTGCGGAAGTCGACGTGCGTGCCGAGCTGCTGAAGGTAGGCGACCAAGGCGTCCATTTCGGTCAGGCGCGAAGGCTGGCCGTCGAAGTCGCGGCTCTGCGCATCGGGATAACGCTTTGCCAGACCCGCTGCGTCAGCGTCGCCGGAAGCCTGCGTCCGCATATCCTCCTCGGCCTTCTTGATGTCCTCGTCGCTGTAGGGGACGCCGACCCGGCGAAGCGCGGTCAGATTGCCGCTGTAACCGTCCGTCTGGAGGTCGCGGTCAGCAAGGAATGCGTAAGGCGGCATGATCGATTCCGGCACGACGCTGCGCGGGTCCTTGAGGTGCTGGGCATGCCATTCGTCGGAGTAGCGGCCGCCGACCCGGGCCAGGTCAGGCCCCGTCCGCTTCGAGCCCCATTGGAAGGGGTGGTCGTACATGCTCTCGGCGGCGAGGCTGTAGTGGCCGTAGCGTTCGACCTCGTCCCGGAAGGGGCGGATCATCTGGCTGTGACAGGTGTAGCAGCCTTCGCGCTGGTAGATGTCGCGGCCGGCCTGCTCCAGCGGCGTGAGTGGGCGGACGCCTTCGACCTTCTCGATCGTCTGATCGATCCAGAACAGGGGCGCGATCTCGACGATCCCGCCGATGACGACCGTGACCAGCGCGCCGACCGCAAGCAGGGTCACGTTGCGCTCCAGCTTCTTCTGAAGAGCAAGGATACTCATTGTTCGATACTCCTCAGGCGTGGGCCGGCTGGACGACCGGGCGGTCGGCGGCAACGTCATACTTCGGTGCGTAGAGCGGCTGTTCCTGGCGAACGTCGCCGCGGATGGTCCGCCATACGTTCACGGCCATCATCAGCGCGCCGATGAAGTAGAGGCCGCCGCCGGACAGGCGCATCACGTAATAGGGATGCATCGTCTTCACGATGTCGGCGAAGGAGTAGACGAGGTAACCGTCCTCGCCATATTCGCGCGCCATCAGCCCCTGGCTGATGCCCGCCACCCACATGGAGGCGGCGTAGATCGCAATCCCGACGATCGCCAACCAGAAGTGCCAGTTGACCATGCGGAGCGAGTAGAGCCGCTCGCGGCCCCAGAGGCGCGGGACGAGATAGTAGATCGCAGCGAAGGTGATCATCCCGTTCCAGCCGAGCGCTCCGCTGTGGACGTGGCCGATGGTCCATTCGGTGTAATGCGAGAGCGAATTGACGGCCTTGATGGACATCATCGGGCCCTCGAATGTGCTCATTCCGTAGAAGGCGAGCGCCGCGACCATCATGCGGATGATCGGGTCGGTGCGAAGCTTGTCCCAAGCCCCGTTGAGGGTCATGAGGCCGTTGATCATCCCGCCCCAGCTCGGCATCCACAGCATGACCGAAAAGACCATCCCCAACGTCTGCGCCCAGTCGGGCAGAGCGGTGTAGTGGAGGTGGTGCGGGCCGGCCCAGATGTAGAGAAAGATCAGGCTCCAGAAGTGCACGATCGACAGACGGTAGCTGTAGATCGGGCGTTCAGCCTGCTTGGGCACGAAGTAGTACATCATGGCCAGGAAGCCGGCGGTCAGAAAGAAGCCGACCGCGTTATGGCCGTACCACCACTGCGTGAGGGCATCCTGGACCCCGGAGAAGGCGGAGTAGCTCTTGGAGCCGAGCAGGCTGACCGGCATGCTCAGATTGTTGACCAAGTGGAGCATGGCCACGGTCAGGATGAAACCGAGGTAGAACCAGTTCGCGACGTAGATGTGCGGCTCGCTCCGCTTCATGATCGTGCCGACAAACACTGCGAGGTAGGCGACCCAAACGAGGGTCAGCCAGATGTCGACGTACCATTCGGGCTCGGCATATTCGCGCGATTCCGTGACCCCCATGAGGTAACCGGTCGCGGCCAGGACGATGAACAGCTGGTAACCCCAGAACACGAAGCGTGCGAGCGACGGCAAGGCTAGGCGGGCCCGGCAGGTTCGCTGGACCACGTAGAAGCTCGTCGTGATGAGCGCGGTGCCACCGAATGCGAAGATGACCGCGCTGGTGTGCAAGGGCCGGAGCCTTCCGAAGGTCGACCATTCGAAATGGAGGTTGAGCAGCGGGAAGGAGAGCTGGGCCGCGATGACTAGTCCCACCAAGAAGCCGACCACGCCCCAGAAGACGGTCAGGATCACGCCGAACCTGATGAGCTGGTCGTCGTACCGACTCTCGAGATCACGTGCCGAGGGCTGCAGGAACCCAATGCCGTTGGCGGTCGCGAATGCGGCGAGAATGCCCGCACTGGCGAAGATCAGCATGTGGACTGCAAATGCTGAATCGCGAGCGGCCGCCGCCATGAACAAGGCGGCGCACGCGGCGACCAACAGTGAGAAACTGCGCGAAATCGTCGAGACCATGGAGGCCCTCCCAGCCTTCGCCACTATGCGGAGCGGGCAGCCGATCATTTGATGGAGGTCAATTCTCGCGGATAACGGACTGGAACGTATGGGCAGTCTTGACCTGCATCACTCTGCCAGGCTTCCCGGGCAGCTAGCGCCGCTCTCGGCCAAGATGATAAGGCGCAGAGGCATGAAGATTCACTTCTACGGAAGGCTGGCGGAATCGGTCGGCCGGGAGATCGAAGTCGATGTTCCGGAAAGCTGTTCGGTCTCGGAGCTGCGGGCGCTTTTAGCGACAGAGTATCCGCGTGCGGCGAATGCGCTCGGGCATCGGGTCCGCGCATTGGTCGGCGATATCGTGGTCGCGGACAGCCACATCGTCCGCTCCGGCGACAGCGTCGAATTCTTCCCACCGGTATCCGGAGGCTGATGAGCGTCAGAGCGCGCCTTGAAGCTGGTCCGTTCGATCCGTCGGCCGAGCTGGCGAGATTGGTCGAGGCTGCTTCGAACGATGGCGCGGTGGTCAGTTTCGTCGGCCTCGCCCGGCCGCAATCGAAGGATGGAGCGAATGTCGACCGGCTGGTGCTGGAACATCACCCGCGCCTGACCCTGAAATCGCTCGAGGATATCGCGGTCGAAGCCGCGGAGCGGTTCGATGTGAGCCAGGTCAGGGTCGTCCATCGCTGCGGCGAGATTGGCGCGGGCGAGCCGATCGTCTTCGCCGCCGCGGCGTCCGCGCACCGGCGGGCAGCGTTCGAGGCGGCCGATTACCTCATGGACCGCTTGAAGACCGAAGCAGTCTTCTGGAAACGCGAGGAAGGCCCGGCCGGCGCAAGCTGGATCGAGCCGACCGAGGCGGATTATGCCGACCGGGGCCGGTGGGAGTGACGCGTGGCTGGAATTGACGAGAGCCTGACCTTCTATCCGCTGCGCATTGCCGTGCTGACGGTGTCCGACACGCGCGACGAGCAAACGGATAAGTCCGGCGGCCTTCTTGCAGAGCGGCTGACAGCTGCTGGGCATGAGCTTGCCGGCAAGGCGATCGTGACCGACGACGTGGACGCGATCCGGAGACAGGTCCGGTCGTGGGTCGACGACCCGGGCGTGGACCTTGTCATCTCTACCGGCGGCACGGGCTTTTCCCCGCGGGACGTGACTCCGGAATCGGTCAAGCCCCTGTTCCGGCGGGAGATGGACGGCTTCTCGATACTGTTTCACCAGGCGAGTTTCGGAACCGTGGGTTTCTCAACGCTTCAGTCACGGGCGTTCGCCGGTCAGATCGACGATACGTTCGTCTTTTGCCTGCCGGGCTCGACCGGGGCTTGCCGGGACGGCTGGGACCTCGTGCTGCGCCACGAGCTCGACAGCCGCTATCGCCCCTGCTCTCTAGCCGGACAGATCCCCCGTCTGAGGCATTTGTGCGCGTGAGCAAGCTCACCCATCTCGACGAGCAAGGACGCGCGCGGATGGTCGACGTGTCCGGAAAGGATGTGACCGCGCGCGTTGCGGTGGCTGAGGGCGCGCTTTCGTGCAGTGCCGTCACGCTTGAGCAGGTGAAGGCCGGAACGGCGCCTAAAGGCTCTGTCATTCGGACTGCCGAACTTGCGGGCATCATGGCCGCGAAGCGCACCGCCGAGCTGATCCCGCTCTGCCATCCGCTGCCGATCACGAAGGCGGACGTGAAGATCGAAATGGACGATTCGCTTCCCGGCTTCCGGGTCGCGGCCGAGGTGCGCACCAACGGCGTAACCGGCGTCGAGATGGAGGCGCTGACCGCCGTATCCGTCGCCTGCCTCACCTTGTTCGACATGCTCAAGGCGATCGACCGGACGATGTCGATCGGCGCGATTAGGGTCGTTTCGAAGAGCGGCGGCAAGTCCGGCGACTGGGAGCGGTCGGAGGCGCAATGATCAGCTTCGACGAGGCACTCGAGCGCGTTCGCGGCGCTGCGCATCCGCTTGGGACCGAGACCGTCGCAATCGACGCGGCAGCCGGGCGAGTGCTCGCGGCGCCCGCCATTGCGCGAATTGCATCGCCCCGCCGGGACGTGTCGGCGATGGATGGCTATGCGGTGCGCGAGGCCGACCTCTCAACCCTTCCGGCAAAGCTGAAGATCGTCGGGGATTCCTTCGCTGGCGGCGGCTGGAATGGTGCGATCGGATCGGGCAAGTGCGTCAGGATCTTTACCGGTGCGCCCGTTCCCGAAGGAGCCGATCGGGTCGTCATTCAGGAGAATGTGCGGCGCGAAGACGACCTCGCCGTGATCGGACAGGCCGGCGACGCGCGTCATATCCGGAAGCGTGGCAGCGACTTCGAGCAGGGGCAGCAGCTTCTCGCTGCAGGCCGCCTGCTCGACAAGAGGGCTATCGTGGCCACGGCCGCTGCGGACCTCGCCCAGGTCGAAGTCTATTCGAGGCCGCGCGTGGCGATCCTCGGTACGGGCGATGAGCTCGCTGAGCCTGGGATGGCGGCGGAACTTCCGGACGCGATTCCAGAAAGCGTATCGCTTGGCATTGCAGCGATGGTGGCCGATTGGGGCGCTGACGTCGTCCGGAGGAAACGCCTTCGCGACAAGCTTCCAGTAATGGAGGAAGCTGCAGTCGAGGCCCTAACGGACGCGGATTTGGTGGTCGTCACCGGTGGCGCCTCGGTGGGGGAGAAGGACTTCGCGAAGGCGATGTTCGAGCCATTGGGCCTCGACCTGATTTTCTCGAAGGTTGCCATCAAGCCCGGAAAGCCGGTCTGGCTCGGCCGCGCCAGTTCCAAGCTGGTGATCGGACTTCCCGGAAATCCGACGTCCGCGCTCGTCACCGGAAGGCTGTTCCTCGCGCCATTGCTAGCCGGGTTGTCGGGGCGAAACCCGGACGAAGCGCTGAAGTGGCGGACCGCAAGTCTGGGCACGCCGCTGAAAGAGTGCGGTTCTCGCGAGACGTTTCACCGGGCGCGGTGGAGCGGGGGCAAGGTCGAAATCCTCGGCTTCCAGGATTCGAGCGCCCAGCAGGCGTTGGCAGACGCCGACGTACTCGTCCGCCAACTCGCAGATGCGTCAGCCGTGCCGGCAGGCGCGGAAGTCGAAGTCCTCGACTTCTAGCGCTGAACCCTTCGCTCCGCCTGAGCGAGTTCGGCCGAAGTATTGATATTGAAGAACGGGTCTTCGGGGTCGGCAGGCCAGTCGACAGCGACATAGCCGACCGTTTCCGCGAGCCCCCTAAGTGACCGCCTCCCCGATGCGAGATACTCCGGCACGAAATCGAGCGTTGCGGTGAGCCAAAGCCCGCAGACCGGATGGAGGTACCCGCCGCTCGTCGCGATCGCGGCGCCGTTATTCGCCAATCTTTCAGCAAGTCGATCGGCGAGATCCGGTGGCAGGAACGGCATGTCCGCGGGCAATGTCAGGACTGCATCCGCATCCTCATCGCGTCCGAAGCCGAGCGCAGCGACCAAGCCGGCTAGCGGACCTTCTATCGTCGGGTTGTCCCGAATGATCGCCACTCCCGCATGGCCAACCAGCTGGTCGCGCACCGCCACCGCGACCTCGTCTGACAGTCCGCTCGCGTAATCGATCGCCCGGTCCAGCAAGGTGGTTCCGCCGAGCAGTCGCATCGGTTTATCGCCGCCGATGCGGCTCCCTTCGCCGCCAGCAAGGATGACGGCGGCGATCTTCACGTCAGTAGCAGCTTGACGGCGGCAATCACGAGGACGATCGCCAGTCCCTGCAGCAGGCGATGCCTTGGCAGGCGCGACACGCCCAGCCAGGTCCCGAGAAGCGCACCGGCGAAGACCGACGCGACGAGGACCGGCAGTTCGATCGGAAGCTTCTGAACGCTCGCCAGATTGCCGAGCAGCCCCGCCGCGGAATTGAGAACAATGAACGCCGCGGCGATGCCCGAAGTCTTTCGCGCCTCCTCCCACCCAAACAGGATAATCAGCGGGCTGAGGAAGATTCCGCCGCCGGTTCCGGTCAGCCCCGCAAGCAAGCCGAGGGCTGCTCCCGCCGGTAGTGTCACCGCCAGCGAAGGCGTGTGCACCGGGCGCGCAGCGAGCCGTTCCGGCTGCCAGAAGAGCCTGGCCGCAGCGAGCAGGAGTATTACGCCGACGAGCGGTCTATAGATTTCGGGCGGAAGTTCGACACTGCCGCCGATGTAAGCAGCCGGCACCGCGGTCGCCGCAAAGGCGGCAAGCAGTCTCCAGTTCGTCTGGCCCTTCAGCGCGAAGCTTGCGGCTGCGAACGTCGCGACGACCAGGTTAAGCGCGAGCGCCGTCGGACGCATCGTCTCGGGCGCGATGGAGAACAAGGCCATGATCGCGAGATAGGCCGACGCCCCGCCATGGCCGACGCTCGAATAGAGTGCTGCAGCTATGGCCATCAGAGCGGCGATCCAGATGATCGTGGTCCCGTCCATCGCCCCTCCCTCGATGCAGCCTACCCAAAAGGCTTTGCGCTAGATCACTTCGCCAACGCTCGCCCGGACTAATGAGAATAGCGGGAAACGACAAACGGCGGGCAGCTTATGCGCAAGTTGAACCATCTGGCGGGGGCGGCGGTGGCCGTCCTGGCGACGCTCGCGATCTCGAGCCCTGCACTCGCGGCCGAAGCGGACAAGTCGACTGGAGCCGACCAGCTGCAGATCAAGCCGATCCTCGATGCGCGGCTGCGTTACGAGGCCGTCGATCAGGGCGCGCTCGATGCGGACGCGTTCACGCTGCGCCTGCGCGCCGGAGCCGAAGCGAAGCTGGGCAAGCTCTCGATCCTCGCGGAAGGCGAGGGCACGGCGGCGCTGGTCAATCACTACAATGCCTTCCCCTTCCCGATCGCCGACAGCCAGAGGCGTCCGCAATATGGGGTGGTCTCGGACCCCGAGAACATCGAGCTCAACCGGCTGCAGCTTCAGTACAAGTCGAAGAACGTCGGCGTGACGATTGGCCGCCAGCGCATCAACCTGGACGACCAGCGCTGGGTAGGATCGGTCGGCTGGCGCCAGAACGAGCAGACGTTCGACGGCGTTCGCGGCGAGGGGAAGCTTGGCCCGGTCACGGCCGACCTGACCTACGCGATCAGCCAGCGGACGATCTTCGGCGGCGATGCAGGTCCGCGAACCTCGATCGACGGCAATTTCGTATTTGCCGGTGTCGGTTCGAAGCTCGGTCCGGTGCAGGGTAAGCTGTTCGCCTATTTGATCGACTATGACGAGACCTTCGCCCTGCCGAATAGCAGCCAGACCTATGGCGGCTTTGTAAGCGGCGCCATTCCCCTGGGCGGAAAGACGAAACTGATACTCCGCGGAAGCTATGCCCGGCAGTCGGACTACGGCGATAATCCGTTCAACTATGCGGCGGATTACTGGTCGTTCGAGGCTGGCACGAAGCTCGCCGGCTTCAACCTTACGGGAGGCTGGGAACGGCTCGGCAGCGACAATGGGCGATCGGTGCAAACGCCGCTGGCCACGCTTCACAAGTTCAATGGATGGGCGGACATCTTCCTCACGACTCCGCCGGCAGGACTTGAGGACGCCTATGTCTCCGTCGGCAGGACGTTCGATAAGGTGAAGGCGCTACCCGGCCTCAACGCGGTTGTCGCCTTCCACCAGTTCGACAGCGCCAAAGGCGGTCTGGAATATGGAACGGAGTGGGACGCTTCGGCAGGCTTCAAGCTCGGCAAGATCGGCTTCCTGCTGAAATATGCGGACTACAACGCCAGGGACTTCGGGATCGACACCCGCAAGCTTTGGCTTCAGGCCGAGTGGAGCCTCTAGACGAGGAAGTAGACAGCCAAAATGAGACCCAGGAAGGTCACCAGCAGCCAGACTATCGGCCAGGTCTCGCCCTCATTCTCCTTGGCCGAAGTCGTCTCGATCGGAGCGGGCGACGAGACCTTCGTCTCGTAGACGGTTTCGGTCTCGCTCTTCAGTGCCGGATTGAGCGGGACATTTTGCCGTTCGTCTTTTCGGTCGTTCATGATCGATGCTCCGCCGACGCTCCACCGCGCGGGATTGAAGAGTGCTCCGCACACCCGCGGGCGGTCAAGCGCCAGTGCACCATTCCTAGCAGGCACAGGGTTCCCGGATCGTCCGTTGTCTTCAGACTCGAGGTGAGCGTCGCCCAATCCTCTTCGGAGGCGAAGCGGTTGAAGTCCGACATCGCGGCACGGACGTAGCCGGTCGGAGACATGCCCTGCAGGGTGGAAACTCGCTGAACTTCTTTCGCAAGTTCCGGATCGGACCGTTCGAGCCAGGCCTGGAAATGGCCCGATGAATCCCGAGCCGCCGCCAGCATGTCGCCGAGCATCGGCATCAGGGCGCTCCCGCGATCTGCACGCCCTCGACCTCGTTTCGAGCGGCGAGCGAAGCCACGTAGCGCGCCGCCTCGACCGACCAGCTGCGCGCTTCGAGCATGTCGGCGATCCTGCCCTGCACGACGTCGAAGGGAATTGTGCGTCCCTCGATGCGGCGATGGAGGCGAAGGATATGCCAGCCGAAGCGGGAGCGGATCGGCTCGCGGGCCGTGCTTCCTTCGCCCAGCGCTTCGAGCCCGGCCTGCACTTCCGGCACCAACTCGCCGCGACGGATTTGGCCTAGCGAGCCGTCCTGCTGTGCCGAAGGACATGCGGAGTGTGAGCGAGCCGCAGCGGCGAATGCTTCCGGTCTGTCGCCGACCTGCTCGACAATGCCTTGGGCGCGTTCGAGCGCTGTCTTCCAGGCCTCTTCGCTATCGCCTTCAGGCTCGATCAGGATGTGGGCCGCCTCAAACAGCTCCGGAGTCCGGAAGCGGTTTTCGTTCGCCTGATAGTAGCGAAGGCATTCGGATTCGCCCGGCTCCGCTGGAACGACTTCCTCTTCAAGCAGGGCCCGGATCGTAGCATCGTCGCCGATCTCGGAACGGCCGGAATCGTCGGTGCCCGGCTCTGCTTCGACACCGAGGCGGCGGGCTTCCTGAAGCAGCAACTCACGGACGGCGAGCGCGCGTGCCGCCTCCACCCATGCGGTCTCGGCGTCAGGTGCCGGGTGGTGCTGGATCTCCTGTGCGATCGCTTCGGGCGAAATCTCCACGCCGTTGATCCGGACTTCCCCGAATGTTGGCGGCGGCGGGATCAGCGGTTCCGCGCCGCCGCCGCATCCGCCGGTCTCGCAGGAACTCATCATCCGCGGATCCGGCCGCTGCGCCGGATCGCCGAGATTGATGACGTCGAGGCGGCGGCTCATGCGCCTTCCTGCCCGCTTTCGGCCATCTGCCGAAGCACGGTCGGCCCGCCGTAGCTGGGTGCCCCGCCTGCCGGTCCGCGGGTCGGCGATGCGGCGGTGTGCTTTGAGCGCCGGGTCCGGACGATCTGGTATCCGGGCCGCAGCAGGAACCAGACCGGCGCGCTCCAGATGTGCACGAGGCGCGTGAACGGCGTGATCAGGAACAGCGTCAGCCCAAGGATGATGTGGAGCTTGTAGACGAGCGCCACGTCCTTGAGGATTTCCGGTGCCGCAGGGTTGAGCCGAAGCATTCCGTTCGCCCAGCTCATGAACTTCACCATCTCGCTGCCGTCGAGATGCTTCAACGTCCACCAGGTAGTGAGCAAGCCGAGCGTGAGCTGGAGCCATAGCAGGACCAGGACGAGGATGTCGCCGACCGACGAACTCTTGCGGATCCGCGAATCGAATAGCCGCCGGTGGAGCAGTAAGGTGCAGCCAATGTAGGCGAAGAGGCCGGCGATCCCGCCGACCACCAGCGCCGTGGTCTGCTTGAAAGAATGGCTCACGCCGAGCGCGTCGAAGACGTTGATCGGGGTCAGCAGGCCGACGAAATGGCCCATCAAGAGCACCAGGATTCCCATGTGGAAGAGGTTGGAGCCGAGCACCATCTGGCGGCGGCGGAGGAACTGGCTCGACTGCGATCGCCAGCTGTACTGGTTGGAATCGAAACGCAGGATGCTTCCGACGACCAGCACCGTGACCGCAAGATACGGATACCAGCCGAACGCGAGCTGGTTGATGAAATCGGTCATCGTGCGGCCTCCTGGTTCACCGGGCGGTTCGAGGCCCTGATCTTGGCGACGACTCCCGTCGGGCCGCCCATTTCATGTGCTCCGCCGAGGTTGAACGAGACCGGTGCCTCCTCCCATTCGGCATCGATATCCGCGGCATCCACGGCGGGAGTGTTCTCGTCGACCAGCGCGCGGGCGTCGGCGTCCACGCGAACCTTCGACAGGGCGACGAGCGCGTGGAAGACGGCGCCGTAGGGTGCCTCCCTCTTGTCGAGGCGCTCGGCGAGGGCGGCGAAGACATGCGCGGGCTGACCGAGCATCTCGCGAGCGTCCCGAGCGGAGAGGCAGGACGCATATTCGAGGAACACCGGCACGAAGTCCGGAAGTTCGCTGGCTTCGAGGAAGAAGCCGCTTTCCATATATTGCTGGCCAAGGTCGATCATCGCCTGGCCCCGCTCGCGGCTGTCGCCATGGACATGCTCGAACAGGTGCAACGAAAGCGAGCGGGAGCGGTCGAACAACTCGCTGTAGGCGGACTGAAGGTCGAGCAATTCCGTCGTCCCGATCTTGGTTAGAAGAGTCTCCAGCCGGGCCAATTCGGCGGCGGGCAATACCGCCTCCGATCGAAGCACATGGCGGATTTCGCCGGCGTTCTCCTTCAGCTCCGCCGAAGGATAGCCGAGCAATGCGGCGAGCGATCTCAGCGTTAGCTTCATGAGGGAATGTCCAATCGAGGTTCGCGCTTTGCCCTGGCCTTGTCCGCGCCGCCGCCGAACAAATTGACCTTGGTCCTGCCCTGCGTGCCCTCGCGGAAGCCGAAGCCGGACGATCCGCGAAGGACATAGGCGTCTTCATCCAACTCGCGGCGCGCAGTCGGGATGACATAGCGGTCCTCATAGGCGGCGAGCGCCATGATCCGGTACATTTCCTCGATGCGGGTGCGGGTCAGTCCCACGCGTTCCGGGATGGACTCGTCGATGCGGCCTTCGACGCTCTTCGCACGCATGTAGGCGCGCATCGCCAGCATCCGCTCGAGCGCCGCCGCGATCGGTTCCTCGTCGCCTGCAGTCAGCAGATTGGCGAGGTAGCGCAGCGGAATCCGGAGCGACCGGACGTCCGGCATTCCGTCCTGGACCGACATCTTGCCGGCCTCCGCCGCGGACTGGATTGGCGACAATGGCGGGACGTACCAGACCATCGGAAGTGTCCGGTATTCCGGGTGGAGCGGGAAGGCGATCTTCCACTCGACGGCCATCTTGTAGACCGGCGAGCGCATCGCCGCCTCGAGCCACTGATCGGTGATCCCTTCGGCTCGCGCGGCTTCCTGCACCGCGACGTCATTGGGGTCGAGGAAAACGTCGAGTTGTGCGGGATAGAGGTCCTTCGGATCCTCAACCGAGGCCGCGGAATCGATCCGGTCCGCGTCGTAAAGGACGACGCCGAGATAGCGGATGCGGCCGACGCAGGTTTCCGAGCAGACCGTCGGCTGCCCGGTCTCGATACGCGGGTAGCAGAAGATGCACTTCTCCGACTTTCCGGTCGCCCAGTTGTAATAGATCTTCTTGTACGGGCAGCCCGAGACGCACATCCGCCAGCCACGGCACTTTTCCTGGTCGATCAGGACGATGCCGTCCTCGGCCCGCTTGTAGATCGCGCCGGACGGGCAGGAAGCGAGACAGGCCGGGTTGAGGCAATGCTCGCACAGCCTCGGCAGGTACATCATGAACGTCTTTTCGAACTGGCCGTAGATTTCCTTCTGGACGCCGTCGAAATTGTAATCGTGGCTGCGCTTCTCGAACTCGCCGCCGAGCATATCCTCCCAGTTGCCGCTCCACTCGATCTTGTTGAGCTTTTCGCCGGTGATCAGCGATCGCGGCCGCGCCGTCGGCTGCGCCTGCAGTTCCGGTGCATTTTGCAGCCATTCGTATTCGAAGGTGTACGGCTCGTAGAAGTCGTCGATCTCGGGCAAATGCGGATTGGCGAAGATCTTCGACAGGATGCGCCACTTGGCGCCCTGGCGCGGAACGATCTTTCCGTTTTTCCTGCGGACCCAGCCGCCCTTCCAGCGATCCTGGTTTTCCCAGTCCTTCGGGTAGCCGATGCCGGGCTTGGTCTCGACGTTGTTGAACCAGGCGTATTCGACGCCTTCGCGGTTGGTCCAGACGTTCTTGCAGGTGATCGAGCAGGTGTGACAGCCGATGCACTTGTCGAGGTTCAGGACCATCGCGATCTGCGCACGGACCTTCATCGCGCCGTCTCCTTTCGGGCGGCAAGGTCGCCTCTAACGCCTGTTCCCCAGTCGGCAGTCCCACCCTCGACGTTGGCGGAATCGTCGGCCGCTTTATCGAACCAGTTCACTTCGCTCATCTTGCGGACGATCACGAACTCGTCGCGGTTGGCTCCGACGGTGCCGTAGTAATTGAATCCGTAGGCGAGTTGGACATAGCCGCCGATCATGTGCGTCGGCTTCATGTTGATGCGCGTGACGCTGTTGTGGATTCCGCCGCGCTGGCCGGTGATCTCCGACCCCACCGTGTTCACCAGCTTTTCCTGCGCATGGTACATGATGGCGGAGCCCGGCATGATCCGCTGCGACACGATCGCCCGGGCGGTCAGAGCGCCGTTGACGTTGAACACCTCGATCCAGTCGTTGTCGACAATGCCTGCTGCCTTTGCGTCATCCTCGCTGATCCACACCGTCGGCCCGCCCCGGTTGAGGCTGAGCATGATCAGGTTCTCGGTGTAGGTCGAATGGATGCCCCACTTCTGGTGGGGCGTGAGGATGTTGAGCAGGATCTCCTGGTTGCCGTTCGGCAGCTTGCCGAGAACCTGGCGCACGGTCTTGGTGTCGATCGGCGGACGCCAGGTAACAAACGCCTCGCCGAACGCCCGCATCCAGTGATGGTCCTGATAGAGCTGCTGCCGGCCGGTCAGTGTCCGCCACGGGATCAACTCGTGCACGTTAGTATAGCCGGCGTTGTAGCAGACGTGCTCGCTTTCGAGCCCCGACCAGATCGGTGACGAGATGATCTTGCGCGGCTGCGCGGCGACGTCGCGGAAGCGGATCTTCTCCTCCTCCTTGCCCACGGCGAGATGCGAGTGGTCGCGGCCGGTGATCTTGCCGAGCGACTCCCAGGCCTTCACCGCGACCTCCCCGTTGGTCTCCGGAGCGAGCATGAGGATGGTCTCGCAGGCGTCGATGTCGGAATCGATCTTCGGGCGCCCGGCGGTCGTTCCCTCGATGACCCTGCCGTTGAGATCGCCGAGAAGCTGGACCTCGTGCTTGGTGTCCCAGTTGAGGCCCTTGGCGCCATTGCCGAGCTTTTCGAGCAACGGACCCATCGACGTGAAGCGCGCGAACGTCTCCGGATAGTTGCGTTCGACGATCGTCACGTTCGGCATGGTCTTGCCGGGGATCGGCTCGCATTCGCCCTTCAACCAGTCCTTCGGCTCATAGGGCTGCGCAAGCTCGGCCGGCGTGTCATGCAAGATCGGAGTCATCACCAGGTCGTGCTCGACCCTGAGAACTTCCGGCGCGACGTCGGAGAATTTCTTCGCGATCTCCCGGAAGATGTTCCAGTCGCTTTTCGTTTCCCACGCCGGATCCACCGCCGCCGAAAGCGGGTGGATGAACGGGTGCATGTCCGACGTGTTGAGGTCGTGCTTCTCGTACCAGGTGGCGGTTGGAAGGACTACGTCGGAATAGATGCTGGTGGTCGACATGCGGAAGTCGATGTTGACCATCAGGTCGAGCTTCCCGACCGGCGCGTCTTCTCGCCACACGACGTCCTTCGGGCGTTCGAGGCCCGCTGATTCTTCGTCCGTGCCGATCACTCCGTGCATCGAGCCAACGAGATGCTTTAGGAAATATTCGTGTCCCTTGCCGCTCGCGCCGAGCACGTTCGAGCGCCAGAAGAACATGTTGCGCGGCCAGTTGACCGGATTGTCGGGATCGAGGCTCGCGGGCTTGAGGTCCCCGGATTTCAGGGCGTCGACGACAACCGTCGCCGGGTCGGCGCCAATGCTCTTGATGCGGTTGCCCCATTCGATCGGATTGGCGTCGAACTGCGGCGCCGACGGAAGCCAGCCCATCCGCTCTGCCTTGGCATTGTAGTCGAGCAAACTCCCCGACCAGTCGCCTTCTGGAGCGAGCGGAGACAGAATCTCCGACATTTTCAGGCTCTCGTACCGCCACTGGTCCGTGTGCGCGTAGAAGAAGCTCGTTCCGTTCATCTGCCTCGGCGGGCGGCTCCAGTCGAGCCCGAACGCGAGCGGCAGCCAGCCGGTCTGCGGACGGAGCTTTTCCTGGCCGACATAGTGCGACCAGCCGCCGCCCGACTGGCCGACGCATCCACACATGACGAGCAGCGCGATGATCCCGCGATAGCTCATGTCCATGTGGTACCAATGGTTGAGGCCTGCCCCGAGGATCACCATCGAACGGCCGTTCGTGATCTCTGCGTTCGATGCGAATTCGCGCGCGACCTGGATGATGGCCTGGCGCGGGACACCGGTGACCTTCTCGGCCCACGCTGGCGTGAACGGTACGTCGTCATCGAAGCTCTTCGCGACGTTGGCGCCGCCAAACCTGCGGTCGACGCCGTAATTTGCGCAGAAGAGGTCGAACACCGTTGCGACCTGCGCTTTGCTGCCGTCGGCGAGCTTCAGCGTCTTGACGGGGATGTTGCGCAGCAGGACTTCGGGGTGATCCGTCGCGACGAAGTCGTGCGGGGCGTCGCCGCCGAAGTAGGGGAATGCCACGGGGACGATCTCGTCATGGTCGTCGGCCAGCGTTGTGCGGAGGCGGACGTCCTTGCCCTTCCCGTCCTTCTCCTCGAGATTCCATTTGCCCTTGTCGCCCCAGCGGTGGCCCGCCGATCCGAGCGGACAGACCAGCTTTCCACTGTTCTCGTCGTAGGCGACCGTTTTCCAATCGGGATTGGCATCTTCGCCAAGCGCCCCCTTGATGTCTGCCGCGCGGAGCAGCCGGTCCTGGACCAGGCGGCCGTCGCGTTCGACTAGCTTCACGAGCAACGGGAAGTCCGAATATTTGCGCGTGTAGTCGGTGAAGTATTCCGCCTGCCGGTCGACGTAAAATTCACGGAGCACGACGTGGCCGAGCGCCAGCGCGAGCGCGGCGTCGGTGCCCTGTTTGGGGTGCAGCCACATATCCGAGAATTTCGCGGCCTCGTTGTAGTCGGGCGCGATGACCACGCTCTTCGCGCCGCGGTAGCGAACTTCCGAGTAGAAGTGCGCGTCGGGCGCGCGTGTCATCGGGATGTTCGAGCCCCACACGAGCAGGAAGCCCGCGTTGTACCAGTCGGCGCTTTCCGGAACGTCGGTCTGCTCGCCCCAGGTCTGCGGGCTCGACGGCGGAAGGTCGCAATACCAGTCGTAGAAGCTGAGCAGATTGCCGCCGATCAGAGAGAGGTAACGGCTGCCCGCTGCGTAGGAGATCATCGACATCGCCGGGATCGGCGAGAAGCCCGCGATCCGGTCAGGGCCATATTCCTTGATCGTGTAGGCGTTGGCTGCGGCGATCAGCTCGGTCACTTCGTCCCAGCCAACGCGGACGAAACCGCCGCGACCGCGCTTCGACACCCAGTCGCGCCGCTTGTCGGTATCTTGGACGATCGACTTCCAGGCCGCGACGGGGGTCATGGTCTTCCGGGCCTCGCGCCAGTGGCGGACCAGCCGTGCGCGGACGAGCGGATATTTGATGCGCGTTCCGGAATAGAGGTACCAGCTGTAGCTCGCGCCGCGCGGACATCCGCGAGGCTCATGGTTCGGGAGGTCCGGCCGGGTGCGTGGATAATCGGTCTGCTGGGTCTCCCAGGTGACGATCCCGCCTTTCACGTAGATTTTCCACGAGCAGGAACCGGTGCAATTCACGCCGTGCGTGGAGCGAACTATCTTGTCGGCCGCCCAGCGCTTCCGATACGCATCCTCCCAATCGCGCGCCTCATCCGTCGTGATCCCGTGCCCATCCGCGAACTTTTCCTGAGTTCGACGGAAGTAAGTGAGGCGGTCGAGGAAATGACTCATCCTTGCGTCCTTTTATGCAGGCACGGCGGCGGCGGATCGGAGGGCAGGCTTCCGCTCTAGGTCACGAAGCACGCCGCGCGGGCCGCTGTAGGCAAACCAGGTCAGTGCGGCGCAGCTGAGGTAGAAGACCAGGAAGCCCCACAGCGCGGTGTCCGCGGCTCCCGTCATCTGGATCGACGAGCCGTAGGCCTTCGGAATGTAGAAGGCGCCGTAAGCAGCGATCGCAGAGGTGAAGCCGATCACCGCCGCGGATTCCCGTTCCGCCTGCGCACGGCGCTGCGGTTCCGGAAGTGCGGGCTCGGTGCGGTCGATTTCGCGGCGCATGATCCCGGGCACCATCTGGAAGGTCGATGCATTGCCGACACCGCTCGCGATGAACAGCAGCAGGACCATCGAGAAGAAGCCGGGGAAGCTCCGCGCGTCGAGGAACCAGATCATCCCGACGATCGCGACGATCTGAACGACGAACACCCAGAAGCTGACCCGCGCTCCGCCGTAGCGGTCGGAGACCCAGCCGGTGGCTGCCCGCGAGATTGCTCCGAGCAGCGGGCCGACGAAGGCATATTTGAGCGCATTGACGTCCGGGAACACGAGCTTGGCGAGCAGCGGGAAGCCCGCCGACATGCCGATGAAGGTCCCGAATGTGCCGGTGTAGAGCCAGCACATCAGCCAGGTATGAAGCCGACCGAAGATCGCCGACTGGTCGGCGAAAGAAGACTTGGCACTGAGGATGTCGTTCATCCCGAACCAGGCCGCGATCGCGCCGAGCATGACGAACGGCACCCAGACGAATCCGGCGTTCTGCATCCACAGCTGCGTGCCGTCCGAGGCGACCTGCGCCTGTCCGCCGAGCGCTCCGAACAGGCCCATGGTCACGACGACCGGAACTAGGAACTGCATGACGCTGACGCCGAGATTGCCGAGGCCCGCATTGAGCGCCAGCGCATTGCCCTTCTCTGCCTTCGGGAAGAAGTAGCTGATGTTCGCCATCGACGAGGCGAAGTTGCCGCCGCCAAGTCCGCACAGAAGCGCGAGCACGAGGAAGATGAGGTAGGGCGTGTCGGGCGACTGCACGGCGTAGCCGATCCCGAAGGCCGGGATGAGCAGCGACGCGGTCGATAGGGTCGTCCACAGGCGACCGCCGAAGATGGGTACGAGGAAAGCGTAGAAGATCCGAAGGGTGGCGCCGGAAAGGCCCGGAAGTGCTGCCAGCCAGAACAGCTGATCGGTGGTGAAGTCGAAGCCGATGGCGGGCAAGCGCGCGACGACGACGCTCCACACCATCCAGACCGCGAACGACAGCATCAGGCAGTAGGTGGAGATGCCGAGATTGCGCCTTGCGATCGCCTTGCCGCGGCTCCGCCAGAAATCCTCGTCCTCAGGACGCCAGTCGGCGATCGGTCCCGCGCGGCGCGGTGGAGCTTCGACACCCGGCTCTCCAAATCCCTGCATTTCGGGGAGCTCGGGAACGAGGGCCGCCTCGCCGCGACGCTGGGCCGAACGCTCCATTTGGCGGACCGCGAAGTGCATCCAGACCAGCGCGATCGAGACGAGCACGAACAGCAGTACGAAGCAGCTAGTCCAAACGCCGGTCAGATCATTGAGCGCTCCGAACGCAAGCGGGAGGATGAATCCGCCAAGCCCGCCGACCATCCCAACAAGGCCGCCGACGGCGCCGACATGGTTCGGATAGTAGACGGGGATGTGCTTGAAGACCGCGGCCTTGCCCAGGCTCATGAAGAAGCCGAGCACGAAGATGGTGACCAAGAACGGGATGAGGCCCATTTCGGTGCGGAAGGTGATCGGCCCCCGCACGCCCTCAATGATGTAGGTCGTCGGCGGATAAGACAGCATGAAGGTGCAGAGCACCGAGATCGCGAAAGTGACGTAGAGCACCGAGCGGGCGCCGTAGCGATCAGACAATTTCCCGCCGTAAATCCTGAACAGGCTCGCAGGCACGGAATAGAAGGCGGCGAGCATGCCTGCCGTCTTCACGTCTAGGTTGTAGACACCCATCAGGTAGCGGGGCAGCCACAGCGCAAGCGCCACGAACGCGCCGAAGACGAAGAAGTAATAAAGAGCGAACCGCCAGACCTGCAGGTTCTTCAGCACCGCAAGCTGGTTGCCCATGCTCGCGGCCTTGTGCCCCGACTTTGCGCGTCCGCGCTGTTCCGGGTCTTCCTTGGTGAACAGCAGGAAGAGGACCGCGGTTAAGCCGATCGCGCCCGCCCAGATCTGCGCGACCGCCTGCCAGCCCATCGCAACCATCACGAACGGTGCGAGGAACTTGGTCACCGCCGCGCCGACATTGCCGGCCCCAAAAATGCCGAGCGCCAGGCCCTGCTTCTCCTTGGGGTAGAATTTGGAGACGTAGGTGACGCCCACTGAGAAGGAGCCACCCGCAATGCCGACCCCGAGCGCCGCGATCAGCAGCTGCTCGTATGTGTGTGCGTAAGAAGTCAGGAACGTCGCGATCGCAGCGGCGATCATCACGCCCGCGAAGACGCGGCGGCCACCGAACTGGTCCGCCCAGACGCCAAGAACGACCCGTGTCAGCGAGCCTGTGAGTATCGGAGTTCCGATGAGCAGTCCGAACTCGGTCTCGTTCAGTCCGAGCTGATCCTTTACCCCCAACCCGACGATCGAGAAGATCGTCCAGACGGCGAAGCAGACTGTGAATGCGATGGTGCTGGACCAAAGTGCCTGATTGGCGCCTTCGGCGGGCCGTTCGGTCATCATGATCATCGGGCTTCCCCTCGCGATCCGCGATTCGTTGCAGGCGGCTTTTCGCAGCAACGAGGAGGGAGCCGATTGATCAGAATCATTTGGAGTGCGGCTATCCCCCAGTCACGCTCATGTGCCGGGCCACCGCCGGCGCGCCGCCGATTTGGAAGTCATGCCGGCGGGGCTTGCCCGCGAGCAGCCGGTCGAGCAGCCGGTCGACTTCCTCGCGCCCGCCAGACCGAAGCGCATCGCGAAGCTCGACCTTTTGGTCGTGACCGAGGCAGCCGTAGACCGTTCCGGTCGCGGCGATGCGGATGCGGTTACAGCCTTCGCAGAAATTGTTGGTCAGGGGAGTGATCAAGCCGAGCCGGGATCGCAGCTCCACGACATCGAAATAGCGCGCCGGACCGCCCGTGCGCTTTGTCGATGGCACGAGGGTGAAGCGCTCCTCGAGCCTGTGCTTTACGGCGTCGAGCGGAAGATAATGGTCGGTGCGATCCTCCTCGACTTGACCCAGCGGCATGGTCTCGATGAGGGTCAGGTCCATCGCCATCGCCGCGCACCAGCGCAGCATGCCCTCGATCTCGTCCTCGTTGATTCCGGCCAGCGCGACCATGTTGATCTTGACCGCGAGCCCTGCGGTCAGCGCCGCGTCGATTCCGCGAAGGACCTGGCTGAGATCGCCGCCTCGGGTGATGTGCCCGAAGCGTTCCGGCCGCCGGCTGTCGAGGCTGACGTTGATCCGCCGGATGCCCGCATCGTGAAGCTCGGTCGCGAATCGTTCGAGCCGGGTGCCGTTGGTCGTCAGCACCAGCTCGTCGAGCCCCGATCCGATGCGCTGGCCGAGCGAGCGGACGAGTTCCATCATTCCCTTGCGAACCAGCGGCTCGCCGCCTGTCAGCCTAATTTTTCGAACGCCACGCGCGATCAGGATTTCCGAAAGCTCGACCATCTCCTCCAGGGTCAGGATGTCGCGCTTCGGGAGGAACTGCATGTGCTCGGACATGCAGTAGCGGCACCTCAGGTCGCACCGGTCCGTGACCGACAGGCGCACGTAGGTGATTCGCCGGCCGAAGCTGTCGACAAGACCGTCCGGCCTTTCATTCGCAAGATTGGTCACGACCAATACTCACCTCGCGTTTCCACGCGCTTCGGCTAGCGCGCGGCTTAGGCCCCGATGGTGATTTGGATCAAGGCCTGTCGCTAACGCATTCGATAGCGCGATCGAAATGACCGATACGCTGTCGCCAGAACTGCTCGCCCGCTACGCAGATGCGCGGATGCCGCGCTACACGAGCTATCCCACCGCTCCGAATTTTTCGGTCGCGGTGGGCGAAGCGGATTACCGATCCTGGCTCGCGTCACTGACCCCGGGGCCCGCATCGCTCTACGTCCACATCCCGTTCTGCCGGGCGATGTGCTGGTATTGCGGATGCCACACGACGGTCGCCTCGCGCGAAGCGCCGGTCGCGAGGTATCTCGACAGCCTGACTAAGGAAATTGGACTGGTCTCGCGATACGTGCGGGGATTGCGGACGATCAGCCACCTCCATTTCGGCGGCGGCACTCCGACGATGATGAGCCCGGACCAGATGCGTTCGATCATGGGCGAACTGCGGACTCGATTCTCCTTCGAATCCGACGCGGAAGTCGCGATCGAGATCGATCCGCGCACGCTGTCGGAAGAAATGGCCCAGGCGCTCGGCGAACGTGGTTTCAATCGAGCAAGCCTTGGCGTCCAGAGCTTCGACATCCACGTGCAGCGTGCGATCAACCGTGTTCAAAGCTTCGAGCAAATCCAGGAAGCAATTCGGCTGCTTCGCGCGAACGGAATGAAGCGCATCAACTTCGACCTCATCTACGGCCTTCCGAAGCAGTCGCTGCAATCCTGCCTCGACACGGTCGAGCAGGCAGTGACCCTGCGTCCCGACCGGCTCGCTGTGTTCGGTTATGCGCACGTGCCGGCGTTCAAGCCGCACCAGCGCAAGATCCACGAGGCCGCGCTTCCGAATTCCGACGCGCGGTTCACCCATTCGCGCGCAATCGCCGACGCGCTGGTTCGCGCAGGTTACGTCGAGATCGGCCTCGACCATTTCGCTTTGCCCGACGATCCGCTTTCGCAAGCCGCAGCGAAGGGCAGACTTCACCGCAACTTCCAGGGCTATACGACCGACGAGGCCGAGGTGCTCATCGGGCTTGGCGCTTCGTCGATCGGGCGGATGCCGGAGGGCTACGTTCAGAACGAGACCCGCATACCGATCTACCAGCGGACCGTAGCCGAGGGTCGGCTGCCGATCGCGCGCGGGTATCGCTTCGAGGGCGAAGATCGCCTTCGCGGCGCAGTGATCGAGCGGCTGATGTGCGACAATCGCGTCGATGTCGCCGAGGTGTGCCGGGGGTTCGACACAGATCCCAAATGGCTTCTCCAAAGCGCAAGGCTCGAACCGTTGATTGCGGATGGATTGGTCGAACGAGACGGTGCGGAGATTGCGGTCAAGCCGCACGCGAGGCCGCTGGTGCGATCGATCGCCGCCGCTTTCGATGCGCACCTCGCGCCGTCGGCCGACCGCTACAGCCGCGCGGTCTAGCTCAACTGCACTTGGAGTAACCGCACTCCAGGCAATTGTTGCAGCCTTCGACCTTGATCAGCGACGACGCGCCGCACTGCGGGCATAGGGGCAGCGGCCGAGCCTGCGGTTCGAAGGCCTTCGCGGGCGCCTCAGCAACGATAAGGCCGGTGAGATGCCGCTCGACGATGTCGCCGATCGCCGCGAGCAGCGACGGCACGTAGCGGCCCTGCATCCAGGCGCCGCCGCGCGGGTCGAAGACCGCTTTCAGCTCCTCGGCAACGAAGGCCACGTCGGAACTCCGCCGAAACACGGCCGAGATCATCCGAGTGAGGCCCAGCGTCCAGGCATAATGCTCCATGTTCTTGGAGTTGATGAACATCTCGAACGGGCGGCGCTGACCATCCAAATCTACGTCGTTGATCGTTACGTAGACCGCGTGCGCGCTCTCGGGCCATTTGAGCTTGTAGGTGGTTCCGTGAAGCTGATCCGCGCGGGGCGCCAGCGGCTCTTCCGCCTTCGGTACAGGCTTCGCGGTCTCGGCGACGCTCAGGATTGATCCCGTAACCGGGTTCGGACGATAGGTCGTCAGTCCCTTCAGGCCAAGATGGTAGCCTTCAACATAGATGTCGGCGAACGCGCCGAAGCCGATGTCCTCGGGGCAGTTCACAGTCTTGGAGATCGAGCTGTCGACCAAAGCCTGGGCGGCCGCTTGCATGGTTAGATGGTCGGATGGCGTAAGGGTTTGCGCGCTGACGAACAGGTCCGCGGGAGGCGGCGCATCGCCCCTCACTTGCCGCCAGACGCGCATCGCGCAATCCTCGACTTGTTCCTCGCGCCTGGTCCCGTCGGGTTGGAGGATCTTGCGGGTGTAGCTGTAGGCGAACACCGGCTCGATACCCGAGGAGACATTGCCGGCGAGAAGCGACGTGGTGCCGGTAGGCGCGATCGACGTAAGGCAGCCGTTTCTCAGGCCATGCTCGCCGATGAGCGCGCGCGTCTCCTCGTCGAGATTTGCGAGGTTCGGCCGGTCGAGCATGCTTGGATCGTAGAGCGGGAAGGCGCCCTTCTCCGCCGCAAGCCCGGCCGAGGCTCGATAGGCCTCGCGCTTGACGATGCCGAGCCATTGACGCGTCAGCGCGACGGCTTCGCTGCTTCCGTAGGCCGCGCCGCAAAACAGCAGCGCATCGGCCAAGCCGGTAATGCCCAGCCCGATCCTGCGCTTGGCCTTGGCCTCCGCCTCCTGTCCCGGAAGCGGGTAGCGCGAAATGTCGATGACATTGTCGAGCATCCGCACGGCTGTACGAGTGAGGTCGGCAAGCTGCTCCTCGTCGAGCTCTCCGCCTTCAAAAGGATTGTTGACCAGCCGTGCGAGGTTGATCGATCCGAGCAGGCACGCGCCATAGGGCGGAAGCATCTGCTCGCCGCAGGGATTGCTCGCGCTGATCGACTCGCAGTGAGCGAGGTTGTTCTGCTGATTGACGCGGTCGACGAAGATTACGCCGGGCTCGGCGACATCGTAGGTCGCGCGCATCAGCCGCTCCCACAGCTCGCGAGCACGGACGGTGCGCACCGTTTCGCCGCCGAAAACGAGGGGCCAGTCCATATCGCTTCCAAGCGCCGTCATGAAGCTGTCGGTCACCAGCACCGACAGGTTGAAATTGCGGAACCTCGCTGGGTCGCGCTTCGCGTCGATGAACGCCTCGATGTCGGGATGGTCGATGCGGAGGCAGCCCATCATAGCCCCGCGCCGCTGCCCCGCGGACTGAACCGTCCGGCACATCGCATCCCAGCAGTCCATGAAGGTCAGCGGGCCTGACGCCTCCGCGCCCACTCCATGCACGGCGCTTCCCGAAGGGCGGATGGTGGAGAAGTCCATCCCGACGCCGCCGCCCTGCTGCATGGTCAGCGCGGCCTGCTTCAAATGCTCGAAGATGCCGTCGAGGCTGTCGGGGATGGTCCCCATGACGAAGCAGTTGAACAAGGTGACGCTGCGGTCCGTGCCTGCACCGGCAAGCACGCGGCCCGCCGGAATGAAGCGCATGCCTTCGATCGCATCGCGGAAGCGCGCCTGCCACTGCTCGCATAGCTCAGGAATCTCGGCTTCGGCGACGGCACGCGCGACCCGATCGGCCGTTTCCGCGAAGCTGGAGTCGCCCTCTCCATCGCCCGACCTGAAGCGATATTTCGCCGTCCAGATTTCCTCAGCGAGCGCGATTTCGAATGCCATCGTTCCCTCCAAACTTGGCGTCGAAGGAGGGTGGCACGCGCGGGCCGGTGCGCTTTTGATCCAGCGCAAATGCGGGCCGGGGATTTGCTTGGTCAGAAGCGGCGCAAGCCGGTGGCGGAGACGGAGGGATTCGAACCCTCGGTACGGGAATTCCCCGTACGGCGGTTTAGCAAACCGCTGGTTTCAGCCACTCACCCACGTCTCCGGAAGCGGCGCTAGGCCGCGGGCTATATAGGCGGCTTCCGGAAGCTTCAACCTGAACCGCGCTATTTCGCGCGGACTTCGATACGCATGTCGAGCCGCATTTCTTCGCCCGGCTCGATGATCCTCAATCCGAGCTCAGGCCAGTCGGGCTCCGGAGCATTGAGCGCTGAATTCGCGTGGGTGACCGGCTCGGCGACGAAGAAGCCCCCGCTTGTAGGCGAGAAGATCTGGAAAAAGCGGGCCTGCGGCGACGACAGCTCCAGTTCGCACGGCCAGTCGGGGTCGTTCATCACGACGCGCCCGCTCCAGCCCTCGAAGCCGTTGTCGAGGTCCTGCCCGCAGATGAGGCGGTCGCGGAGATCGTATCGTCCCGTCGCGGGGACCTTCGCGACCGGCAGGACTTGCGCGTCGATGGTCCATGCGAAACCGACTTCCGTGTCCAGTCGGGTTTGAGCAGTGCATGGAAAATAGGGATGCTGCCCAAGACCGCACGGCATGAGCTCGCTTGATTCGTTGCGGCAGGTGAGCGCCAGATCGAGAACGGGCCCGTCGAGCCGAAACTCTTGGCGCGCGGTATAGGCCCAGGGCCATTCGCCGGACTCGTGGTGATACGAAAGCGTCGCGAAACCATCGCTGGATTCCTCAACCTTCCACGGATTGAGCCAGCCCTGGCCATGCAGCGGACTCGAGTCCCCGCCCATGTTCGGCTCAAGCGAGACCGTCCGGCCCCGAAAGCTGAACGACCCGCCCCGAACCCGGTTCACGAACGGAACGAGTGGAAAGCTTGCGGCCTCCAGAACGTTTTGAAGCGGACTGTGTCCTTCGCGCAATATCGGCCGTGGGCCGCCTTCGCCGACATAGGTCAGTCGGGAAATTGCCCCGCCAATCGAAGGGCTTAGCTCCAATTCAAGGTCGGTTGAGGAAAGGGTTAGGGCATCGGAAGGCATGGCAATTCTAAACCTCACACAACCGAAACTTCACGGATGCGCAACTTCGCTGGGGATAAAACCCGATTAGACGTTGCGCCGGGATTCAGGCGATTGGTATTTTGCCCCCGGGACGGGGAGAGGGTCATGGGTAGACGCGTCAAAGATTTTATCGAGATCAGCGAGTACACCTCGCTCGACCAGCTCATCAACGCGCTGACGGCGATCAGGGACAATCTTCCGGCGGATTCCGATCCGGAACTTCGAATGAAGGGCGACGACGTGTTCGGCCGGCGCCTGTCGATCAGCTACTTCCGCGAACTGACGGAGGAAGAGGCAAGCGTGGAAGGCCGGTACAACGGTTCCGACCTGCCCGAGGCTAACGCCGAAATCGAGCAGCTTCGACATCAGCTCGACGACGTCGACTTCGAGCGCGACGACCGTGTCGCCAAGCGCCGCATCCGCCGGGTAGCATAAGAGTTCACCACTCCGCGAAGCTCCCGTCCGCCTGGCGCCAGATCGGGTTGCGCCACGAATGCGGGTCCTTGTGAGCCTCGCGCACGATGTCTTCGTCGATGTCTACGCCGAGACCCGGCCCGGCCGGAATCGGAAGGTATCCATCCTGCGGAGTCAGCTGCTCTTTCTGCTTGCAGTAGGTGAACAGGTCCGCGCCGACATTGTAATGGATGCCGAGGCTCATCTCCTGGATCGCGACGTTGGGCGCGCAGGCCGCAACCTGCAGGCAGGCCGCTAGCGCCAGCGGTCCAAGTGGGCAGTGCGGAGCGACGGCCACGTCATAGGCTTCGGCCATCGCCGCGATCTTCCGGCATTCGAGAATTCCGCCGGCGTGGCTCAGGTCAGGCTGGATGATGTCGACCGCACCTGCTTCGAAGAAGGGCTTGAAGTCCCAGCGCGAATAGAGCCGCTCGCCGAGCGCGATCGGCGTGCTGGTGAGATTGGCAATTTGCGCAAGCCCTTCCGGATTCTCGGACAGCAATGGCTCCTCGATGAAGAGCAGGCCGAGCGGCTCGAGAGCTTTCGCCAACTGCTTCGCCAACGGGCGATGGACACGTCCATGGAAGTCGAGCCCGACGTCCATTCCAGCCGCCTGCGCGGCCTCGACCCGCGCGATTACGTCGTCGAAAATCCTGGGCGTGCCGATCCAGCCTAGCTCCGCGGTCGCATTCATCTTGACCGCCGAGAAGCCCTGCTCGCTGCGGGCTCTTGCGGCTGCGCCGATCTCGTGCGGCCGATCCCCGCCGATCCACGCATAGGCTCGAACCTTGTCGCGGACGCGCCCACCCAGCATTTCCCACGCGGGAAGATTCAGCGCGCGACCCTTGAGATCCCACAGCGCCTGCTCGAACCCCGCGAGCGCGGACATCAGCACCGGCCCGCCGCGATAGAATCCGCCGCGATATCCGATCTGCCAGATGTCCTCGATCCGGAAGGGGTCGTGGCCGATGAAGCGGTCGCGAAGCGCAGCGAAGGCGCCGTCAACCGCTTCAGCCCAGCCCTCTAAGCTCGCCTCGCCCCAGCCTACGGCACCGTCGTCGGACTCCACCCGCACGAACAGCCAGCGCGGCGGGACATAGAAGGTCTCGATCTTCCCAATCTTCATGTCGTTTCCTGCGGCGAGTTGGTTTGGCCGATATCGATCTCTTCAGTCTGAAGGCGGCGACGCGCCTGTTCCTCCTGCTCCCGCGCGTGCGCCATGTCGTAATGGGATGGTGGGACGATCGGGACGACGAGGCAGAGGCTCGATGCCGGAAGCACCTCGCGCCAGTCGCGGATCAGACGTTTGTAGGCGCGGCCAACGTTCCGAATGTTTCGGTCGAGATCGTAGAGCCCGAGCGCATTCACGTTGCCGTTCTGCTCCCGAAGCGCCGTGTCCCAGTCGACCTGGTCGGTCAGCGAGTACCAGGTGAAGCCGACGGTCGGGATGCCCACGTTGCGCAGGCGGAGGACGTTCGCCCACTCCTTCCACAGCCAGTGGACTGCCTCGTCGCCGACCGGCCCTTCGACCAGATTGGTCTCGGTGTGCATGATCGGAAGCCGGTAGCGGTTGTAATATTGCCGCGTGATCTCGGTGTAGCCGAACACTTCGCCCGAAGCGGTCGTGTGGCCGTTCTCGAACACTCGGTGTTCGTTCGTCCGGTAATAGTCGTTGCCCAGGATGCAGTGCTGCTTCAGCCGGTTGTGAAGGAAGAAATGATACTCATCCTTCGTCATCCCGTTCTCCATCAGATACTCGTACATCTCGCTGTCGACGCGGCGGCCGTAGTTGAGGTCGAGACTGAGGAAGCGGCGGGAGTTCAGCACTTCCGCCTGATGGATCGCTGCCGGTGAATCGGCGTGGAAATATTCCGACGATTCCGACTGGATGAAGATGGCGTCGGCGCGGTGCTTCAGGATTTCGAGCATCGCGAGAACGTTGGCTCGTACGATGTGCTTCAGCGCGGTGACGAACCCCCGGTCCGTCTTCATCTGCTCGTTCCACCAGCCGTACTTGGCCGAGAAGATCGCGCAGATGAACATCTCGTTGACCGGCGTGTAGAGCTGCACCCACGGGAAGCGCTCGGCGAACGCCGCCGCATATTGCGCGAACAGATGCGGGAAATCCGGATTCTGGAAATTGCCGATCCAGTCGGGAACGCCGAAGTGGCAGAGGTCCACGATCGGGATGATGTCGCGCCGCTTCAGCTCCGCAAAAGTGATGTCGGCGAATTCCCAGTCATACTTGCCGGGCCCGAGGTAGGTTTTGTGAATCGGCGGGCCATAGCGGAGGTAGTTGATCCCGATGTCCTGGACGCAGTCGAAGTCCTCGCGCCAGCGCTGATAGTGCCCGCAGCTTTCCATCTCGTCGACGCGGGTCTTGCCGTTATTGATCGTGGGGATGCTGTTCTCGATCCCGGTCGCGAACATGAAGTTTGCGATGGTCCAGTCTCCTTAGGCGCCGCTATTCCGGACGGGTGCCCGCCAGTCCCGTCAAACGACAAGAAACCATGGAGCCTTGTCGCGTTCCCAATGTTCTTTGACGCATGCACTGGGCAGAAGGTTTCATTGCCGCCGATTGGGGGACGACGAACCGCCGTGCGTACCTGATCGATGGTGACGGCAAGTGCATCGACGAGTTCGAGGACGAGAAGGGCATCCTTTCGGTTCCCAAGGGCGGGTTCGAAGCTGCTGTCCAGGAAATTCGCGAACGTCTCGGCGACCGGCCGCTGTTGCTCGCCGGCATGGTCGGATCGAACCGCGGCTGGATCGAGGCGCCCTACGTGCCCTGTCCCGCCGGGATCGAGGATCTCGCCAAGGCGCTGGTGTGGGCTGAGGCTGAGCAAACGGCGATCGTGCCCGGCGTCTCCTTCATCGATGCCGACGAAGCGGACGTCATGCGTGGTGAGGAAGTCCAGCTTTTGGGCGCCTATGCGGCCGGGCTCGTCTCCGCGAATGCTTTGGTCTGCCATCCCGGCACGCACAATAAATGGGCGCGGCTGGAAAGCGGGGGAATCGCGCGGTTCACGACTGTAATGACCGGCGAGCTCTTCAACCTCCTGCGTGAGCACAGCATCCTTGCCGACTTGCTGTCAGGGAGCGCCGAGCCCGGCGAGGCGTTTGCATCCGGGGTCCGCCGAGGCCTTGATGACGAATGCCTGACCGCCGAACTGTTCAAGGTCCGAGCCAGGGTCCTGCTTGGGCAAGCCGATGCGAAGGATGCGCCATCCTATGGAAGCGGCCTGTTGATCGGAGCGGACGTCCGCGCTGGCCTCCGTCAGCGTGGTGAGGCCGAGATCGTCGTAATGGGCCGACCGGAGCTGACCCGACTCTATTCGGAAGCGCTTCGGATCGCCGGCAAACGGTGCCACGAGGTGGACGGGGAGCAAGCGTTCCTTGCCGGTGCGAAACGGATCGTGGAGTTGATCGGATGAACGCAGCCAAAGACTTTCGGACCTATCTTGCGGAGTGCCCGCTCGTCGCGATCATCCGCGGCGTGACCCTCGCCGACGCGGAAGCAATAGCCGGCGCGATCTACGACGCCGGCATGCGGATCATCGAGGTTCCGCTCAACTCGCCGGAGCCGTTCGAAAGTATCCGGATCATCGCCGAAAGGTTCGGCGATCGAGTGCTGGTCGGCGCCGGAACCGTCCTCGATCCGGCAGACGTATCTCGGGTCGCGCAAGCAGGAGGCCGTCTGGTCGTTTCGCCCAACACGAATACGGCGGTGATCGGGGCCACCGTCGCCGCCGGGCTCGTCTCGTCGCCCGGCTATTTCACCCCGTCGGAAGCCTTTGAAGCGATCCGCGCGGGTGCGCACGCGATCAAACTGTTTCCGGCCGAAGCGGCATCTCCGACGGTCGTGAAATCACAGAGGGCCGTGCTTCCTAAGAACGTTCCGCTGATCGTAGTGGGAGGTGTGACGCCCGAATCCATTCCCGGCTGGATGGCTGAGGGTGCCGACGGCTTTGGGCTTGGTGGCGGGCTCTACAAATCGGGCCAGGACCCGCAAACGACGCTCGAGAAGGCGCGTGCCTTTGTGGCGGCGGTCAAGCGCTGATGCAGCCGATCCGAATTGCCATCATCGGCTTCGGCAAGATCGCCGCGGACCAGCATGTCCCCTCGATCGCCGGGAATCCACGGTTTGAGCTGGCCGCATCGTCGAGCCGTTCCGGGCAAGGCGTCCATCCCGTCTTTACGGACTGGCGCGAACTGTTGAAGCAAGTCGAAGGACTGGAAGCGGTCGCGATCACCACGCCACCCTCCCCGCGTTACGAGATTGTCCGCGAGTGCATTGCACGCGGCCTCCACGTACTGATGGAAAAGCCGCCAACGGTGACTCTCAGCGAGACCGACGAGCTGGCCCGCCTCGCGGAAGCGAAAGGTGTAACGCTTTTTGCGACCTGGCATGCGCGGCACAACCCGGCGGTCGCGACTGCAGCGCGGTTGCTCGCGGGAAAGCGCATTTCTGAAATGCGGATTCTCTGGCACGAGGACGTTCACAAATGGCACCCGGGTCAGCAATGGATCTGGGAACCGGGGGGCTTCGGCGTGTTCGATCCCGGCATCAACGCCTTCTCGATCGCGACGGCGATTTTCCCCGGCTCGCTGTTTGTTCGGTCAGCCGAGTTAAGCTTCCCCGAGAACGCGCAAACCCCCATCGCTGCGGAGATCGAATTCGCGGGCGACGTCGCCGACGGGCCGCTCCACTGCAGTCTCGATTGGCGCCGCACCGAGGGAGAAGAATGGACGATTTCGGCACGGACGGCCGATGGCGCGGAGGTCCAGCTGACCGAAGGGGGCTCACGGCTGTTTGTTGGCGGCGTGGAACAAAATGTCGGCAAAAGCGGTGAATACTCGGACATCTATCGTGAATTCGTCGATTTGATCGACGAACGTCGCAGTTCCGTGGATGTGCGTCCTCTGCGTTTGGTGGCCGATTGCCTCCTGGCATCGCGCCGGAGGATCGTCGAACCGGTTAGCCTATGAGATGATTGGCGTGGTTAATCCTTGTTAAATGCCGTACCGCAAGCGTAATGACTTGCGAGGCGGCGCTGTCAGCGCACGCTGAGGGGTTTTGTTGCGTATGTCAGACACCACTATCAACGAGCTGGACAGGCTCGATGGGGCATTTGCGGGCAATCTCTTGCTCGCGACCTTTTCCGCTGAAGTTCGCGGATTGCTCGAGCCGCATGGCGACGTCGTCAGCCTCGCTGTCGGCGATCACGTGCAGGTCCGGGGCCAGGACGTGGAGTGGAGCTACTTTCCATTCGGGACGACGATGATCTCGCTGGTCGTCGAGATGGACGACGGACGGACCGTGCAAGTCGCCTCGATCGGACGCGAAGGCGCAGTTGGGGGCATCGTCAGCTGCGGAAGCGCGCCCGCGTTCGCGCAGGCGCAAGTCATGGTCGGCGGGCCCGCGATGCGGGTTCCGATGGAAGCGCTCGAAGAAGCGAAGAGCCGATCCGGCTTCGTCGCCAATCTCTTCTGCAGATTCTCGGACTATCTCCTTGCAGAGGTCATGCAGTCGGCCGCGTGCAACAGCTTTCATTCGATCCAGCAGCGAGCTGCACGATGGCTGCTCACGGCACAGGACCGCGCAGGCGACCGGATCGAACTGACACAGGAGGCCCTGGCCGAGTTGCTTGGAGTGCAGCGCACGACGGTGAATGCGGTGGTCGGCGCGCTCCAGGACCTGGGTCTGATTTCGGCCCGGCGCGGCCGGGTAATCGTCGTCGACCGGGCCGGTCTGAAACGTCACGCCTGCGAGTGCTATTCGATCGTCGGCGAACATTTCGGATCGGTGATCGGCCCAAGCGGGTCGGGCGGAAGCGAGGGCTGCTAGCCGGCGAACGTCCAGTTCAGCCGCTGTCCGGCGTGGAACGGGACGAGTTCGATATCGCCGATGCCCAGCCGTTCGGGCACGTATTCCTCGTCCCGCTCCAGCGTGACCGTTCCCTCGTTAAGCGGCAGGGCGTAGAAATTCGCGCCATGCTCGGAGGCAAAGCCTTCGAATTTGTCGAGTGCGCCTTCCTCTTCGAAGACCGTAGCATAGCTTTCGAGAGCGTAGGGCGCGTTGAAAATCCCCGCGCAACCACACGCAGATTCCTTGGCATGGCGGGCATGCGGTGCGGTGTCGGTCCCGAGGAAGAATTTGGGCAAGCCTGAAACGGCAGCGGCGCGCACCGCCAACCTGTGCTTCTCCCGCTTTGCGACCGGCAGGCAGTAAGCGTGCGGCCGCAAGCCACCGGCGAACAGAGCGTTTCGGTTGAGGTGGAGGTGCTGCGGCGTAATCGTTGCCGCGATATTCGGGCCGGCGTCCCGCACGAAGTCCGCCGCTTCGGCGGTCGTGATGTGCTCGAGCACGATCTTCAGATCGGGAAAGTCGCGAGTGAGGCCGATGAGCACGCGGTCGATGAACACGGCTTCCCGATCGAAGACGTCCACGTCCGGGTCGGTCACTTCGCCATGGACGCACAGCACCATTCCGATCCGCTGCATCCTTTCCAAGGTCGGATGGAGATTGTGGACGTCCGTGACCCCAAATGCAGAGTTGGTCGTGGCATTAGCGGGGTAAAGCTTGGCCGCGATCCAGACATCGTCGTTGAAGCCGCTTTCGACGACGTCCGGATTTGACTCGTCGGTCAGGTAATAAGTCATCAACGGCCTGAACTCTCGTCCTGCCGCCTCCCAGATCCGCTCGCGATAATCGGCGGCCGCCGGAATAGTCGTAATCGGCGGGACGAGATTCGGCATGACGACGGCGCGCGCGAACTGCCGCGCTGTGAAGGGCGCGACCACTCGCAACATTTCGCCGTCACGCAAATGCACGTGCCAATCGTCGGGGCGGCGGATCGTCAGGCTTTGCATCGTCACGGCGGCTCCCTAACTGAAGGTCATGGCCGCTACCACCCTGACCGATCGCGCAATCGTCCGCCTGTCCGGAGAAGATGTGGGCAGCTTCGTGCAAGGATTGGTCACAAGCGACATCACCCAGTTGCCGGTTTGGGCGGCACTGCTGACCCCGCAAGGCAAATGCCTGTTCGATTTCATGATCTGGGCGGACGGCGAGGACCTGCTTTTCGATTGCGAGGCAGATTCGGCGGACGACTTGATCAAGCGGCTGTCGATGTATCGCCTGCGTCGTCCGATCCGGATCGAGCGAGACGAAACGGTGGCAGTGCATTGGTCGCTTAACGGCGCTGAAACCGCCGATCCGCGACTTGCGGAACTTGGCCATAGGTGGCTCGCCCCCGCTTCCGAAGCGGCCAGCGGCTGGCTCGAACATCGGCTCAACCTCGGTGTCTGCGAAGGCCGCGCGGAGCTTGGCGACCTGCTCTGGCTCGAATGCAATGCGGCGGAGCTCAACGGCGTCAGCTTTACGAAAGGTTGCTTTGTCGGCCAGGAAAACACCGCCCGGATGAACTGGCGGCAGAAGATCAATCGCCGGCTCGTCGTCGTGCCTGCAACGGAAGCAGGGCCTCGTACTCGCGTGCTTTACGAGCACCTCGGGTTGGCGGTTGAGCATCGGCGCTTGGACGACTTCGCCGGCGCAATCATCCCGCAGTGGCTCGCGACCGCGCTGGCTCAGCCAAGCACGGCGTAAGCCCGCACCGGGAAGGTCCCCATCCCCTTCACCTTCGGCGGTGTCGCCGAAAATCGGAAGCCTTTATCGGGCAGGCTCCCGAGGCCCGTCATATGCTCGCAAATCGGAATGCCGGCGCGAAGCAATGCGGTGTGCACGGGGCGCGTACGCACCCGCGTATCGTCTATGTTGTGGCTGTCGATCCCAACCAGAGCAGCGCCCTCAGCGACCAGCCGTTCGGCAGCCGCCGGGGTCAGGAAAGAATGATCGTGATAATAGGCGTCCTGCCCCCAATGCCGGTCCCAGCCAGTCGCAACGAGCACCGCGCATCCTCGCAAATGAAGCCCGTCGAACGCTCCGGCGTCGACCGCCAGTCCGGACTCAAACGGATGCCGAACGACAATTGCAGGAAGGTGTGCGAAGGATTCGACGCCGACCTCGCTCAAGTCCTTGCCGTCGGCAAAACGATGGGACGGAACGTCGACATAGGTGCCGGTATTGGCGACCATGTCGATCCGGCCGATCTGGAAGGTCGAGCCGTCGTCGTAATTGGCCGCCGACTGCTCGCGCGAGATGAAGTCGCAGACGTGGGGGCCGGGCAGGCCCTTGTAGGTCACCATACCCTCGGTGATGACGTGGCTTAGGTCGACGAGCCGCGGCGCTGAGTGATCTTCCATAGAGCCACCAATCCTATTCCCATCCAGACGATGTTGAGCGCGGTCGAAGGAAGCGCTCCGTGCCACCATCCGTTGATGGTGAAGCCGGCGGCGCCGACGACGTTCATGCCTTGGTAGACGACCGACTGGCCGGTCAGCTTCCCGGCGGAAAGCAAGAGATAGGCCAGCAGGATAAGCAGCGCGCCGGCCCAGCCGACGACTTCGACGGCAATCTCGACGGCCGTCATGCCGCTCGCCCCGATCTGCGGAGCAGACTTCCAAGGGCGGCAATCAGCATTCCGGGAAGAGCCAAGACCAGCAGCATCACGACGCCCGGAATCCAGAGGCTGCCGATGCCCCTGGTGACGGCCATGACCGGAAACTGCGCCAGCATGAGGATCAGGGGCCAGCGCCAGGTCCGCTCTGGAAATGCGTAGCCAAGTAGCCCGCTAAGCGCACAGGCGACGGGTAAGTAGATCGCCCAATATTCGCCTGTGTCCCACGGCTCGCGGCCGCCGGATGAAAGGGTCGCAGCAGACCACAGCAACGTGCCGCCGGCGAAGGACACAAGCCAGCCGGCAGCGTCCCTCACGCCGCCGCGAGCCTCCGAAGCACGTAGTGCAGGATGCCGCCCGACTTGAAATATTCGAGTTCGTTGTAGGTATCGATGCGGCAGCGAGCGGTGAAGCTGAACTCGCGCCCGTCGTCCTTCACCACCTGCACGGTGACATCCTGCCTCGGCTTCAACTCGCCGATGCCGGTGATCGTGTACTTCTCGTTTCCGTCGAGCCCGAGCTTCTCCGCATTCTCTCCAGTCTGGAACTGCAGCGGAAGCACGCCCATGCCGACAAGGTTCGAGCGATGGATGCGCTCGAAGCTTTCGGCGATCACCGCTCGGACGCCGAGCAGCACAGTGCCCTTGGCCGCCCAGTCGCGCGAGCTGCCTGTGCCATATTCCTTGCCCGCGATGACGACGAGCGGACGATTATCCTGCTTGTAGAGCATGGCCGCGTCGTAGATCGCCATCGTCTCGCCGGTCGGCGCGTAGCGGGTGAAGCCGCCCTCGACATTGTCGAGCATGCGGTTGCGGATGCGGATGTTGGCAAACGTGCCCCGCATCATCACTTCGTGATTGCCGCGCCGCGATCCGTAGCTGTTGAACTCGCCGCGGCTGACCTGTCGCTCCAGCAGATAGCGGCCGGCGGGACTGTCCGGCTTGATCGCGCCCGCAGGCGAAATGTGGTCGGTGGTGATCGAATCCCCGAACACGGCTAGCGGACGGGCCGCCTCGATGTCGCCCGGCGGAACCGGCTCCATCGTCATGCCGGTGAAGTAAGGCGGGTTCTGGATGTAGGTCGATGCGGCCGGCCATCCGTAGGTGTCGCCGCCCGAGACCGGGATCGCCCGCCAGCGCTCATCGCCGCGATAGACGTCCGCGTAGCGTGTCCGGAACATGTCCGAATGGACGTGCGCGTCGATCAGCGCGCGGATTTCCTCGTTCGACGGCCAGATATCCTTGAGGAATACCGGCTCGCCATTCGTCGCAGTGCCGATCGGCTCGTGAATCAGGTCGGCCCGAACGGAACCCTTCAGAGCATAAGCGACCACCAACGGGGGCGATGCGAGATAGTTGGCGCGGCAATCCGGCGAGACCCGGCCTTCGAAATTGCGGTTGCCCGACAGCACGCTGACCGCGACCAAGTCATTGTCGCTGATCGCCTTTGAAATTGGCTCGGCGAGAGGACCGGAATTGCCGATGCAGGTCGTGCAGCCGTAGCCGACGAGGTCGAAGCCCAAGGCGTCCAGATCCTCACCAAGCCCGCTGGCGTTCAGATAATCGGTGACCACCTGGCTGCCGGGGGCGAGGCTAGTCTTGACCCACGGCTTGGGAAGCAGGCCCTTGGCGCGAGCCTTCCTCGCGACCAGCCCGGCGGCGACGAGCACGGACGGGTTGGACGTGTTGGTGCAGCTGGTGATCGCGGCGATCACGACGTCGCCATTGCCAAGGTCGAACTGCTCGCCTTCGACCGCGACGCGAGGGTCTTTGTGCTTCTTGTAGGTGTGCTCAAGCTCGGCGTTGAACTGGTCGTCGACGTCGCCCAGCACGACGCGGTCCTGAGGGCGCTTCGGTCCGGCGAGCGACGGCTCGATTGTGCTCATGTCGAGCTCGAGCGTGTCGGTGAATACCGGCTCCGGGTTTGAGATGTCGTGCCAGAAGCCGTTGGCCTGGCAATAGGCGCGGACCAGCTCGATCGTCTCGTCGGAGCGGCCGGTGAGCTTCAGATATTCGATCGTTCGATCGTCGATCGGGAAGAAGCCGCAGGTCGCGCCATATTCCGGCGCCATATTGGCGATGGTCGCGCGGTCGGCGACGCTCATCGTCGCGAGGCCCGGACCGTAGAATTCGACGAAGCGTCCGACGACGCCCTTGGCCCGAAGCAGCTGGGTGACGGTCAGCACGAGGTCGGTGGCGGTGATGCCTTCCTTGAGCTGACCCGACAGCCGGAAGCCGACGACCTCCGGAATGAGCATCGACACCGGCTGGCCGAGCATCGCCGCCTCGGCTTCGATGCCGCCGACGCCCCAGCCGAGAACGCCGAGGCCATTGACCATCGTCGTATGGCTGTCGGTTCCGACGAGCGTATCCGGGAACGCGACCGTCTCGCCGTTCTGGTCCTCACCGCTCCAGACACCCTGCGCGATGTGCTCTAGGTTCACCTGGTGGCAGATGCCGGTTCCGGGAGGCACGACCTTGAAATTGTCGAACGCGCCGCTGCCCCACTTTAGAAACTCGTAGCGCTCTCCGTTGCGGGCATATTCCAGCTCGACATTTCGTTCGAAGGCCTTGGGCGTGCCGAACTCGTCGACCATCACGCTGTGATCGATGACGAGGTGAACGGGTACCAGCGGATTGATCTTTTGCGGGTCGCCCCCGAGCTGCTTCATCGCGTCGCGCATGGCGGCAAGGTCGACGACCGCCGGTACGCCGGTGAAATCCTGCATCAGCACGCGCGCGGGCCGGTACTGGATCTCGCGGGAGATGCTCCGTTCCTTCTGCCAGTCGACCATTGCCTGCAGGTCGTCGCGAGTGACGGTCGTGCCGTCCTCGAAGCGGAGCAGATTCTCCAACAGCACTTTCATCGAGAAGGGCAGGCGGCTGATGTCGCCAAGCTGTTCCGCCGCCTTTGGCAGCGAATAATAAGCGTAGGTTCGGCTTCCGACGGTCAGGTTCGAGCGAGTGTTGAGGCTGTCCTGGCCGGTCGGAATCATCGATGAGGTCCTGTGAGTGCTTGAGTTCTGGGAGCGCCCGCTAGATGGGCAGCGCACCGGCCCTTAGCAATCACCTAGGCAGGCCGCAAACCACCTCAGATCCAGCCGCGCCGCTTCAGATACCAGATCGGCGCGACGGCGCTGATGAGGATGAGCGTAAGCGCCATGGGATAGCCGAATACCCACTGAAGCTCCGGCATGTGCTTGAAATTCATGCCGTAGATGCCGGCGATCAGGGTCGGCGGGAGAAACACGAGCGCCGCCCACGAAAACAGCTTCATCGCGGCGTTCTGCTCGATGCTGATCAAGCCGAGCGATGCGTCGAGCAGGAAGATGAGGTTGTCGCCGAGAAAGCTACTGTGTTCGATCAGGGAATGAACGTCGGTCGATAGGCTGCCGACGCGATCCTTGATGATAGCGGCCCCCTCGCTCTTCATGTGCGTAGACGCCGAAAGGAAGCTGAGCAGCCGGCCGGTGCTCACCGCAGTCTCCCGGACCTTCGCGAGCAATGTTTGCGCACGGCCTATGCGGGTCAGCAGCGCGGTCAGCCGGTCGGCCGGGATTCTGCGCGCATTCGTCTGCTTGGCAAAGATATGCGTCGAGATCTTCTCGATCTCCAAACCCGCCGATTCCAGCTCATCGGCGAGCCGGTCAACGATCGCGTCGAGGATTCCGTACAGTGCAGTCAGGGAGTCCTGAACCAGCGAGTGCTCGCGCCGCGCATGCTGCTGGAAAGCGCGCACCGGCTTCGGGGTGACATAGCGAACCGTCACGAGGCGATCCTTGGTGAGAACGAAGCCGACGGGATCGCTTTTCGGTCCGCCTTCCTCGACGCCGTAAAGGGCGCTCAAGGTCATGTAGAGCGCGCCATTCTGCTCGTAGAGACGGCTCGACGGCTCGATCTCGCGCATGTCCTCGCGGGTCGGCACCTGGACGCGAACGCACTCTTCGACGAGCTTGTCTTCCTCGCGGGTCGGTTCCTCGAGGTCGATCCAGGTCGCGTCGTCGGGAATCCGTTGGCCCTTGCCCGGATCGATGATGCTTCCGTCACAATTTGGTCCGTAGGCGCGCAACATCGTGCGTCGTGTCCACCCAACAGACCGGCTTTGCAAGCCGCTTCGCTCTGCTAAGCCTAGCAGGAATGACTCGCTCGAAGCGCGCGGCCGTCGCCGCCATTGTCCTCCTCGCTGCGACCGCCATGCTGCTGTACCTGATGGGACGGCCGCCAATCTGCACTTGCGGGGCGATCGATCTGTGGGTCGGCGAGCCGAACAGCTCGCGAACCAGCCAGATGCTGTCGGACTGGTACAGCCCGAGCCACATCGTTCACGGCTTTCTGTTCTTTGCCGGCCTGTGGCTGGTTGGGCGGCGCTGGCCGTTGGAAAGGCGATTCCTCATCGCGCTAGCCATCGAGGCGGCGTGGGAGATCGTCGAGAACACGCCCTTGATCATCAATCGCTACCGCGAAGAAACCGCGGCGCTCGGCTACACCGGCGACAGTGTGCTCAATTCCATTTCCGATATCGCGATGATGATCGGCGGCTTCCTGGTGGCGCGCAGGCTTCCGGTCTGGGCCTCCGTCGCCATCGTGCTGGTCCTCGAGCTCGTCCCATTGTTCGTCATCCGCGACAATCTGACTCTCAACGTCTGGATGTTGCTCGCGCCGAACGAAGCGCTCAAGGCGTGGCAGTCGGGCGGCTCCGCTTCGGCACTAATTGCGCACTTCATGCATTGAACCCGCCAAGGAACACACCAACGTGAAATCAATTGCCCTCGCCGCGACTGCTCTTCTTGCAACTGCCTTCGCAGCGGCCCCCGCACAGGCCGACGAGATCGTAGGCGGCGTCTATGTCCACGACGTCGACACCATCCTGACGATCGCCGGCGTCGAGAAGGGCGCGGACGTGCAGATCGGATGGCGGGGAGACCGGATCGGCAAGACCCCGCTGCAGCCCTATGCCTTCGTTGCCATCAACACTGCCGGGGAGACGAACTACGGAGCGATCGGGCTCTCAGCGAAGTTCGGCAAGCGATTCTTCATTCGCCCTGGTCTCGGCATCGCGGTCCACACGGGCTCGGCGAAAAATTACCAAATCGAGGGCAATGGCGAGCTGGAATTCGGCAGCCGCATCTTGTTCGAACCGGAACTGGGCATTGGCACGCGCATCAACGATCGAATGACGATCGAGGCGAGCTGGGTCCACATGAGCCACGGCACTCTGTTTGGAAAGCAGAACCCGGGCATCGATAACATCGGCGGCCGGCTGAGTTTCAAACTCTAGCTAAAGGCACCGATTGATCTGGGGCGCCGTGCCCTGGGTCAGCTTGAACGGCCCCAGCTCGGTCCCGTCTTCCAGCTTCACGCTAAGCGTTAGGTCCTGCTTGATCGCAAGCCCGGTGTAGGTCGCGCGTTGCGACGTGAAGATCTGCCCGGTGCGGATCGGCCCCGACGCTCCGGTCCGATGTGTCCCGGTCACGGTGAAGGGGACCTCGGCGGACGGGATGGCCTGGTCGATCGTCCCCGACGCGCAGTCGTACTCGACTGTCCCGAGGCCGCCCTCCAGCACGAGGCCGATGCCCGGTCCGCCCCAGGAGCCGCTCAATGTCGTCGGTCCCTGGCCGAGCGTTGAGCAGCCCGCCAGCGCAAATAGGGAAACTGCAAAAAGCGCTTTCATCCACCCCCCTTGTCTAGCCGCCGATCATGTTCTCCGGCTTCACTACCCGATCAAAGGTTGCCTCATCGACAAGGCCAAGCTCAAGCCCCGCCTCCTTCAGCGTCTGGCCGGTCTTGTGTGCATGCTTCGCGATCGCCGCCGCATTGTCGTACCCGATCTCCGGAGCCAGGGCGGTAACCAGCATGAGCGAGCGGCTCATATGCTCGGCGATGCGGCTCTCGTCCGGCTGTAGCCCGTCGAGCAGCCGCTTGGTGAAGCTCTCCATGCCGGTGCTGAGCAGGTTGATCGAGCGGATCACATTGGCCCCGATCAACGGCTTGAACACGTTAAGCTCGAGGTGGCCCTGAAGACCGCCGATCGTCACCGCGACGTGATTGCCCATGACCTGCGCGCCGACCATCGTCAGCATTTCCGCCTGGGTCGGATTGACCTTGCCAGGCATGATCGAGCTCCCCGGCTCGTTCTCCGGCAGCTTCAGCTCGCCGAGGCCGGAGCGCGGGCCGGAGCCGAGCAGACGGATGTCGTTCGCGATCTTGGTCAGCGATACGGCAATTGTGTTCAGAATGCCCGAAAGCTCAACCATCGTGTCATGGGCGGCGAGCTCGGCGAACTTGTTCGGGGCGCTCGTGAACGGAAGGCGCGTAAGGTTGGCCATCTCCTTGGCGAAGGCCTCCGCAAAGCCCTTGGGTGCGTTCAGGCCGGTGCCAACGGCCGTTCCACCCTGCGCCAGGCGATAGATCCTCGGAAGCACGCCTTCGACGCGCTCGATGTTGTCCGCGAGCTGTTGGGCGTAACCGGAGAATTCCTGTCCCAGCGTGAGCGGCGTCGCGTCCTGCAAGTGCGTCCGCCCGATCTTGACGATCTTGTCCCAGCGGCCCGCGAGGTCGACCAGACGGTCGTGCATCGTCTTTAGCGCCGGCAGGAGCCGGGCATTAATCGCCCTCGCGGCCGAGACGTGGAGGGCAGTCGGGAAGCTGTCGTTGGACGACTGGCCCTTGTTCACGTGATCGTTGGGGTGAACCGGCTCCTTGCCGCCGCGCGTCCCGGCCAGCTTTTCGTTGGCTCGCCCCGCAATCACCTCGTTCGCATTCATGTTCGACTGCGTGCCGGAGCCGGTCTGCCAGATGACCAGCGGAAACTGGCTGTCGAGATCGCCCTTGGCGACTTCGGCGGCTGCCTGCTGGATCGCTTCTGCGAGCTGCGGGTCCAAGCCTCCGATCCGGGCATTCACCCGCGCCGCGGCCTGCTTGATGAACCCCAAGGCGTGGACGATTTCGAGCGGCATCTGCTCGCGCGGGCCGAACGGGAAATTCTCGATCGACCGCTCGGTCTGAGCGCCCCAATAGGCGTCCGCGCGGACTTCAATCGGGCCGAAGCTGTCGGTTTCGGTGCGCGTGCTTTTCAAATGTTCCTCCGTCATCCCGGCCTCGATCCGGGACCCGCATCCTCGTTTGGGCGCATTGGAAGGCAGGCGGTCGCCGGGTCAAGCCCGGCACGACGAAAGCGCACGCTACTTCTTGCGAGTGAAGTCCACGTTGACGACGTTCGAGCCATCCTCGCCCGGCTCAACCTGGGGAGTGTCGTTCTCCGCTTCCTCATGTTCCTCGTGAAGGTCCTCGGCGCCGTTAGCCTGGAACTTGAGGCTGAAGTCGACGCACGGGTCCACGAAATCGGTGACCGCGGCGAACGGCACCTGAAGTGTCGACGGCACGCCTCCGAATGACAGGCCCACGGTGAAGCCGTCTTTCTCGACCTTCAGGTCCCAGAAGCGATGCTGGAGCACGATGGTCATCTCATCCGGGAAGCGCTCGGAGAGATGCTTGGGGATACTGACCCCCGGCATCTTGGTCTTGAAGGTGATGTAGAAATGATGGTCGCCGGGCAGTGCTCCGGTGCGCTCGACCTGCCCCAGAACGCGGCCGACCACGTCGCGCAGAGCCTCCTGCACGATCTCGTCGTACGGGATGAGGCTTTCTGGAGTCTCGTCGCTCATAAGCAAAGGTGGTAGCGAGGCAGCGCCCCCGGTCAAGCGGAGTCCGCAATGCCAATCGATCCGACGCAACCCTATGACGACAATAATGTCTTTGCCCGCATCCTGCGCGGGGAACTGCCGTCGAAGAAGGTCTACGAGGACGATTTTGCCTTTGCATTTCACGACATAAACCCGCTCGCGCCGGTTCACATTCTCGTCATCCCGAAGGGGTCATACGTCTCCTGGGACGATTTCTCGGAAAGGGCTTCCGACGAGGAGATCGCCGGCTTCATCCGCGCCGTGGGCAGAATTGCCCGGGAAGAGGGACTCGTCGCGCAGGGGTATCGCATTCTCGCCAACATCGGAATGCGCGGAGGCCAAGAAGTGCCGCACCTCCACGCGCACATCTTCGGGGGCGAGCCTCTCGGGCCGATGCTCGCGCGCTAGGGGATTGCCCTCTCGGGCTGAGCCGCTAGGCTCCGCCGCAAACCTATCTGCCATTTAAGGGGAGAATTGATGGCGACTGCCGCACCACGGGGCGTGCTCGGACGCATGATGCTGCGCAAGAGCGTGGCCCAGGTTCAAGAAGAGACCCGGACTAGCGAACTCAAAAGATCCCTCGGACCGTGGAATCTCGTCTTCCTCGGCATCGGCTGCATCATCGGCGCCGGCATTTTCGTCCGTACGGGCAATGCCGCCGCGCTCCACGCTGGCCCAGCGGTGCTCATTTCCTACCTGATCGCCGGCGTTGTCTGCGCGTTCGCCGGCCTATGCTACGCTGAGCTAGCCTCGACGCTCCCGGTGTCGGGCTCCGCCTACACCTACAGTTACACGACCATCGGCGAGTTCGCCGCATGGGTCATGGGCGCGCTGCTCCTCCTCGAATACGGTCTGGCGGCATCCGTCGTCGCGGTGGGTTGGTCGGGCTACATGGTCAGCCTGCTGGGCGACATGGGACTTCACATACCAGCCGATCTCACCGGTCCGACGGGTCATCCGATCATGGTCGACGGCGTGGCTACCGGCGCAAGCTATTTGTTCAACTTGCCCGCGTTCCTCGTCTGCGGCGCCCTGGCAATGTTGCTGGTGATCGGCGTCTCGGAATCGGCAAAGTTCAACAACGCCATCGTCGCCATCAAGGTGACGGTGCTGGTCGCATTCATCATCGTCGGCGGCTTCATCATTCTGAAGAACCTGCCGGCCTATACGCCCAACTGGGATCCGTTCATTCCGGCACCGACCGGAGAGAAGGGCGAGTTCGGCTGGAGCGGAATCCTCCGCGCCGCCTCGATCGTCTTCTTCGCCTACATCGGGTTCGAAGCGGTCTCGACCGCGGGCCAGGAAGCCAAGGACCCGGGCAAGGACATGCCTTTCGGAATCATCGGCTCGCTGCTCGCTTGCACGGTGATCTACATCCTGGTGTCGATCGTCCTGACGATGATCGTGAACTACAAGATGCTGAACGTGCCGGATCCCGTCGCCGTAGCCGTCGACGCTTTCGGTCCGCAGTGGGCGTGGTTCGCCAAGACCATCAAGGTCGGCGCGATCATCGGCCTGACTTCGGTCATCCTCGTGCTGATGTATGGACAGACTCGCATCTTCTATACGATGGCTCGCGACGGCCTGCTTCCGAAGCCTTTCGCCAAGGTCCACCCGAAGTTTCGCACGCCGTATATCAACACGATGCTCGTCGGCGTGATCGTGGCCTGTGCCGCGGGCTTCTTCGACATCAACACGCTGGGCGACATGACTTCGGTCGGAACGCTCGCGGCCTTCGGTATCGTCTGCTTGACGGTGATCTGGCTGCGCCGCACCCACCCAGACATTCCGCGCGGCTATCGCGTGCCACTCTATCCGGTGCTTCCGGCGCTCGGCATTCTCTCGTGCTTCGCGCTGATTTTCACCGTGGAGACAAGGGTGTTGGTCTTCTTCGCCTGGTACACAGGAGCGATGATCGTCCTCTACTTCGTCTACGGAATGAGGAACTCGGAGCTCGCCAAGGGCCACTTCGAGACCGGCGAGGGCGAGTTCCCGCTGTTCCCGGAGGACGCCCCGCTCGACGAAAAGGGCGAGCCCATCGTCCGTCCGTAACGACGGGAAAGTACCAAAAGTTGAGGGCGGTCCTTCGGGGCCGCCCTTTTCTTATTCGACCAAATCGCCTGCCAGCGCCTTGAGGTCCGCCTCGGGCCGAGCACCATAGTGCTGGATAACCTCGGCGGCCGCGATCGCGCCCATACGCAGCGACTCTTCGAGGCTCCGTCCGCGTGCCGAGCCGAGCAGGAAGCCGGCCGCGAACAGGTCGCCTGCGCCGGTCGTGTCGACCAGTTTGCCGATCGGCTCAGCGGGAACGTCGGCCCGCTCGCTGCCTCGGGTCGCCAGTGCGCCATCCTCGCTGCGGGTGACCACGAGCGTCTCGACTTTGTCCTTCACCGCGGCAACCGCGCTCTCGAGATGCGGGATTCCGGCGAGCGCCTCGATCTCGGCCTGGTTGGCGAAGAGGATGTCGATGCGGCCACCGTCGATCAGCTCGTTGAAGCCGTCGCGGTGACGATCGACACAGAACGTGTCCGACAGAGTGAACGCCACCTTCCGGCCCGCTTCACGTGCGACCTCGATCGCCCGGACCATCGCATAGCGCGGCGTTTCCGGGTCCCACAGATAGCCTTCAAGATAGAGGATCTTGGCCGAGCGGATCTGCTCCTCGTCGAGTGCGCTCGCCGGCAGATGCTGCGCAGCGCCCAGGAACGTGTTCATCGTCCGGTGGCCATCCGGAGTGACGAGAATCATCGACCGCGCAGTCGGAATGCCGATGTCGGAGGCAGGCGTTATGAACTCCACGCCCGCGGCAGTGAGGTCGTGCCGGTAGAATTGTCCAAGCTGGTCCGGAGCGACCTGGCCGATGAAGCCTGCGCGACCGCCAAACGCCGCGATCCCCGCAGCCGTGTTACCGGCCGATCCGCCGCTTACCTCGTGCGCAGGCCCCATGTGCGAGTAGAGCCGCTCGGCCTCTTCGGCGTCGATCAGGCGCATCGAGCCCTTCACCAGCCCTTCGGCGTCCAGGAAGTCGTCGGTTGCGTTGGCGATGACGTCGACGATCGCATTACCAATGCACAGAACGTCGAGGCGGCAGTCGGTCATGTAAGGGCACCTGTTGAATTTACGGGGGAAAGCGCGCGCCTAGCTTCGCCGGGCGCGGGCGGCAAGCTTGCCTCGCACCTCGACCGCCGCCATGACTAGGCGATGCGCCGTATCCTCTTAGTCGCCGCTGCCTTGTCGCTCGCCGGGTGTATGGCACGAGCGCCGCAGCCCGAGCCAGCGAAGCCGCCACCGGTCGTGGAGACTCCGCAGGCAAGGAGCAACCTGATCGGCATGTCGGCCGGCGAGTTGATCCAGCGCATGGGCCAGCCCGCGCTTCAGGTCCGCGAGGGACCGGGCCTCAAGCTGCAGTTTCGCGGACGCTCCTGCATCCTCGATGCCTATCTCTACCCACCGACCGAAGGGACTGGAGTCGAGCGTGTCACGCATGTCGACACGCGACTTGAGAACGGCAACGACACGTCTCAGCCTGCCTGCATCGCCTCGCTGACCCGCTCCTGAAGCCGGCTCATCGCCCAGCTAGCTGCCTCGGCGATTACTGGATCGGGATCGGAAAGGTGCGGCTCGACGCTTGCTGCGAGTGCCGCTGATCCACTGTTTCCGGCGGCGACCAGGCAATTGCGCACCATCCGGTTGCGGCCGATCCGCTTGATCGGCGAGCCCGCGAACATCTCGCGAAAGGCTGCATCGTCGAGTCCGAGCAAGTCCGCGAGTTGGGGCGCGGTGAGCTCTGCTCGAGGCAGGAACGCCTTATTGGCTGCCGCCGCCTCGGCGAACCGGTTCCACGGGCAAACCGCCAGGCAGTCGTCGCAACCGTAGATATGGTTCCCCATCGCTTCCCGGAGTTCGACTGGAATCGGCCCGTCATGCTCGATCGTCAGGTAGGATATGCACCTGCGCGCATCGATCCGATGGCTCGGCCCGATCGCTTGGGTCGGACAGGCATCAAGGCAGCGGGTGCAGGTGCCGCAGTGGACGCCATCGGTCGCGGGCTCATCCGGCTCAAGCTCCAGTTCCGTCAGGATCACGCCCAGGAACAGCCAGCTGCCATGCTCGCGCGAAACGAGGTTGGTGTGCTTGCCCTGCCATCCGATTCCGGCCGCTTGGGCCAGGGGCTTTTCCATCACTGGAGCCGTGTCGACGAACACCTTCAGTTCCGACGGCGAGCGCCCGACGATGAACCGCGCCAACGCCTTCAGCGCCTTCTTGACCGTCTTGTGATAGTCGCCGCCCTGGGCATAGACCGAGATGCGTCCGCGCTCCGCCTCGTCGGCGAGCACCATCGGGTCCGAAGCGGGCGCGTAGCTCATTCCAAGTGCGATCGCCGACTTCGCGCCCGCCCACAGAGCCGTCGGCGACACGCGATGGTCGGCGCGAGCCTCCATCCAGTCCATCGTCCCGTGATGCCCGGCCTCAAGCCAGCGCCGGATAGCGAGCCCGGCCGCATCGGCCGCATCCGCCCGCGTGAAGCCGCAGGCAACGAAGCCCAGGCGCTCGGCCTCGGCCCGTATTGCCTCCTTAAGGGTTTGGCTCCTATCCACAGGTCGCGCCATAGCTCGCAAATGCGGGTTTCTGTAAGGAATTCCAGTGCTTCGACAGGCCTCGCCGCAAAGCTGGACCAGCGAATATGCCGTCGAAGCCCGAAACCTGGTCAAAGACTTCGCCGAGAAGCGCGCGGTCGATGGCCTGAGCCTCGAGGTCCCGAAAGGCTCGATCTTCGGACTGCTCGGCCCGAATGGCGCGGGCAAGACGACCACGCTCCGCATGTTGCTCGGAATCATCGAGCCGTCATCGGGCGAGCGCTGCGTCCTCGGACATACGCGGCCGATCGAAGCGGCGCACCAGATCGGATACCTGCCGGAAGAGCGCGGCCTCTACCCCTCGATGAATGCGCGTGAAGGCATCGCTTTCATGGGTGCTTTGCGGGGCATGCATCTGTCTGCCGCGCGGCGCGGCGCCGATCAGCTTTTGGAAGAAAACGGGCTCGGCGACTGGGCGAAGAAGCCGATCCGCAACCTGTCGAAGGGAATGGCGCAAACGGTCCAGTTGCTCGGTACCCTCGTCCACGACCCACGCCTGATCATCCTCGACGAACCCTTTTCCGGCCTAGACCCTTTCAACCAGGGAAAGCTGGAGCGCGTGATCCGCGGCCGCGCTGCGGACGGCGTGACGGTCATCTTCTCGACCCACGTCATCGCTCATGCCGAGCGGCTGTGCGAGCAGATCGCGATCATCGCCGCCGGAAAGGTCGCCTTCAACGGCCGGGTCGACGAGGCCCGGGCGAAGCTCCGGCCGATCGTTCGGCTGCGAACGCGCGAAACTAACGGGCCCTGGCGCTCGGCGATCCCAAGCGATGCGCGGAACGAAGGCGGCGAGTGGATCTTCGAATTGCCTGAAACGGGTCCGGAGCCGTTGTTGAAGGCGCTGATCGATGGCGGCGCGGGTATCGAGACGTTGGCCATCGAGCGGCCCGGCCTTCACGAAGCGTTCGTGGCGATCGCCGGCGCGGCTGCCGCGCGGGCAATGGACGAACCCGAGGAGATCGCCCCATGAAGGAGCTCCTTCGCGCAGCCTTCGTGATCGCCCGCCGCGACTTCTCTGCGACCGTGCTTTCTCGAACCTTCCTGTTGTTCCTGCTCGGACCCTTCTTCCCTGTCCTAATGATCGCCGTGTTCGGTGCGGCAACCGCTCCGATGAGTGCAACCGAGCGCCCGACCGTCGGCGTCATTGCGCCGGCCGCGGAGTTCCAGCAGATCGACCAGGCGCGTAACCGGCTGCAGGACACGTTCGGCGCGATCTCGATGATCAATCTGCAGCGCGTCGAGCCCTCTAGCGAGCCTCAACAGGCTGCACACGTGCTTCGGAGCAGCAAGCCCGCCTTCATCGCAGTCCTGGACGGCGGCCTTGCCAATCCCCGCTTGGTCGGATCGGTCAGCGCGCAAAGCGGGACTGCAAAGCAGATTCGGCTGTTCATTGCGGAAGCACGGCGATCGACCGGCGCCGGAGACGCTGTCCATCTGCCGGTCCTGCTTACCAGTCCTTCCCCGAGCGCCCCCAACGCCGGAGCGCAGGCGCTTACCGCGCGCGGTGGGCAATCCCTGCTCTTCCTGCTGACGATTCTGCTGGCGGGCATGCTGCTGTCCCAGCTGATCGAGGAAAAGTCGAACAAGGTGATTGAGGTGCTGGCCGCCGCTGTTCCGGTAGACGCAATCTTCCTCGGGAAGCTGCTCGCCATGCTCGCCGCTTCGCTCACCGGGATCGCGATCTGGGCTGGTGTCGCCGCTGCCGCCGTTGCGGCCTTTGCCCCCAACGGGCTCAGCGCGTTGCCGCCGCCTGCGGTGGGATGGCCGATGTTCGTCATTTTGGGCGTGGTCTATTTCGCCATGAGCTATTTGCTGCTCGGCGCGATCTTCCTCGGCATCGGCGCCCACGCGTCGAGCGCGCGCGAGGTCCAGACCCTGTCGATGCCGGTGACCATGGCGCAGGTCGTCATCTTCGCCCTCGCATCGATCGCTGTCGGCGCGCCGGACAGCAGTCGCGCGCTGGCCGCAGCGATCTTCCCGCTCTCATCTCCCTACGTAATGATCGCCCGTGCCGGCGAAGTCTCCGACCTGTGGCCGCACGTCATGGCGGTCGTCTGGCAACTTCTCTGGGTCGCCTTGTTCCTGCGCGTCGCGTCGAACATCTTCCGCAAGAACGTCCTCAAGTCCGGACCTGTCCGACAGAAACCACGGAAGCCTGCGCGAACTTAGCCGATCGCCTCGCGGGCCATTTCCTCGAGCTTCGCCATGAGCGCGCGGTGAGGGAAGGGGCCGTGGCTGATTCGCGCGACGCCGGCATCTGCCCACACCGACTTGGGCGGCGCTCCAGGGAAGGCGATGACGTTCAGCGGAAGCGGCACTTCACGGACGATGCGCTCGATCTGTGCGGGATCGGCGAGGCGAGGGACGAAGAAGCCGCTTGCTCCAGCGTCGGCGAAGGCCTTGCCGCGTTCGATTACCTGGTCGACCAGGGCGTCGCTGTAATCCTGCGTCTTGAGAAAGGCGTCGGTTCGCGCGTTGATGAAGAACGCATCGCCGACGGCGCGGCGGATCGCGGCTATCCGGCGAACCTGAAGGTCCAGCGGGTGGAGGCCTTCTCCGCCGATGACCTGGTCCTCGAAATTGCAGCCGACCGCGCCAGTGGCGGCCAGCTGAACCACGTTCGCGCCGCCCTGCTCGGGATCGTCTGAGTAAGCGCCCTCGAAATCGACGGTGAGAGGGATGTCGACCGCGTCAGCGATCCGCTTTGCATTGGCGAGCGTGAAATCCAGCGGGACCTGCTGCCCGTCGAGCCAACCCTGCGCGTCGGCCACGGGATGGCTCCCGGTCGCGAGCGCCTTCGCTCCGGCCTTTACGACCGCATGGGCGCTGCCGACGTCCCAGATATTATAGAGGATTACCGGACTTCCGGGAACGTGAAGCTCTGCGAACTGCTCGAATTTAGATGCCATCTGTTCGGCTCCGACCGATGTGAACGGCGCGCCAGTAGCATCCGGGATCCGGAATTGCATCGAAACTGTCTGGGCGAGCGTCGCCTGCAAGACATCGGATTTGCCGAGCGATGTTCCCTCAAATCGCTGCATTATATGAAGAATCCTGCTTCAAAATGGATTTCACTGCGCCTCCGGCTCTAAATATTCCGGTGCTGGAACAGAAAAGCGTGCCCAAGCGTATTGCCCACTCCGAGGTCTTGGCGCTAACCCAAGGGTCCTCAACCACAACAGGGAATTTGCGATGAAGAAGATTTCGACCGCTTTCGCAGTGGCCCTCGGCGCTGCTGCTCTCGCAGCGTGCAACCAGAGCCCGCAAGAGCAGGCCGCTGACAACATCGAGGCGAATGCTGAGAACGTTGCTGACACCATCGAGGCGAATGCCGAGAACGTCACCGACACGATGCAGGCGAATGCCGAGAACGCCGCCGACACGGTTCGCGCGGAAGGCGAGAATGCTGCTGATGCGACCCGCAACGGTGCGGACGCTGACGGCAACAGCGCCAACTAAGTTCATTCAGGCCGCTCGCACGCAGGCGGCTTGAAAGGGGCGCTCCTAACGGGGCGCCCCTTTTTTATGCCCTCAGCCTAGTGGACGAAGCGCGCGACGACGTCGCGGTACGACCGGCTCACCTTCACTTGAGCACCGGAATCCAGCACGAGGAAGCATTCGCCGTTGGTGTGCGGCTTCACCTGCCGGACGAGATCGAGATTGACGATCGTCGAGCGGTGGACGCGCTGGAAGCGGCGCGGATCAAGGCGCTTCTCTAGGTCCTTCATCGTCTCGCGCAGGATCAAGGTGTTGTCGCCGGTCTGGATGCACATGTAGTCACCTGCGGCATCGATCCGCTCGATCGTGTCCACGTCGACGCGGAAGATCTGGCCCTGGTCCTTGATGTTGATCATCTTCTCGAAGCGATCGGGTGCGGGGCCTTCGGGCGCTGCATCCGCCAGCTCTTCGGCGGCTTCCGGCGCATGCTCTGCAAGCGCCTCTTTCAGCCGCTCGGCTTCGCCGGCGCTGCGCTTTTCGGAAAGACGCTGACGCACACGGTCAAGAGTGGCCGCCAGCCTGTCTTCCTCGACCGGCTTCATCAGGTAATCGACCGCCTGCGCCTCGAATGCGCGGAGCGCGTGGTCGCCATAGGCCGTCACGAATACGAATAGAGGCGGCTCCACGTCCATCAGGCCCTGGATCACGGAAAAGCCGTCGAAACCGGGCATCTGGATGTCAAGGAAGACGAGGTCGGGCTTGTGGGTCTTGATCGCCCGGATGGCCTCACGCCCGTTGGCGGCGGTAGCCACCACCTCGACGTCGTCGTGCGCCTCAAGGCGCAACTGAAGCCCCTGAGTCGCAAGCGGCTCGTCGTCGACGAGCACGGTGCGGATGGTCATGTGTCCTTGTCTCCGGTTTCGTAGGGAATTTCGATGATAACGCTGAAGCCCCCCTTGTCGTTCTCTCTCGTCGTAAAGCCATGGGCCGGGCCGTAGGCTTGCGTCAAACGGTCCCGAATGTTCGCCAGTCCGACTCCGGTGGAAGGACTTGCAGAAAGTTCGGAGCCTTCGCCGGTTCCATTATCGGCCACTTCGATGCGCACAGCCTGCCCCTCGCGATGCGCGGTGATCCAGATGTCCGCGCCATCCTCGCTCGGCGTGACCGCATATTTGATCGCATTCTCGATCAAGGGCTGCAGCAGCAGCGACGGCAGCCTCGCGCCGATCGTCTCGGACTCGATCTTGAAGTGCGGCCGTAGCCGGTCTTCGAAGCGCATCTTCTCAATTTCGAGATAGAGCTTCAGGGTTTCAACCTCCTGCGCCAGCGTCACCTTGGCCGTCGGCTCGTTGGCGAGCGTGTAGCGAAGGAAGGATGACAGCCGCGCCAGCATCGCATTGGCCCGTTCCGTCTGCTTCAGAAGCACCAGGGTCGAGATCGAGTTGAGCGTGTTGAACAGGAAGTGCGGATTGAGCTGGTAGCGGAGCATCGCGAGCTGAGCCGTCGACGCCTGGCTTTCCAGCCGCTCGCGCTGCTTGATCTCCCCTTCGAGCAGCAGGAAGTAATTGATGCCGTAATAGAGCGCGGCCCAGGCCGCGAGCAGTGCGAAATTGAGCAGGATGGCACTGAGATAGGTGCGCGGGCCAAGCTCCAGGTTCGGCTTGAGGAAGGTGGCGACGCTCCAAGTCTCGATGATCGAGAAGACGGTCGAGGCCAGGACTACCACGGCCAGCGACAGGACCAGGGTGAAGAGCGGCCGCATGACGATCAGCCGCCGGAACAGCGACGCCATCAGCAGGGTCAGCGAATAGCCGGTCGCGGTGAGCAGCGCGGTGTGGACGATCCAGATCGCGCCCATGCTGTTGGAAAAACCGGAGAGCGAACGCAGGATGAAATAGCCGGTCCAGCCGGCGCTCTGGAGCAGCCAGAATGCGCGGTTCTTGTCGTCGAAGAAGGGACGGTCGAGACCGACCCCGCGTGCGATCGGAGCCGCGGGCGAGCGGTCGGCGGAAGGCTTTGCTCCCCCCGCTCGCCCGCTTCCCAGCCCGTGCTGCTGCTTCAATACCGCGCTATCGGTTGCCATCTCCGGTTGAGATATAGAGAGGCAAATCGGCCATTGCGAGCAGCAGCGGGAAGGGGCAATCCGTTTCCGCCACGGGAGAGGCACGGATGAACGAACACGCACCGCGCGCGAAGTTTCGCAGCATGGACGAGGGCACGGCCGAGGATTGGGCGTTGATCGGCAGCCATTTCTTTCCTTACGCCAAGGGCCTTCCCGAGCGCGTGTTGACCCACCTCAAGCTGCTGGACGGCGACTACGGCGGCTTCCCGATTGACCGGCTGCAGCATTCCTTACAGACCGCGACCCGCGCGCACCGGGGAGGAGAATCCGAGGATTACGTCGTGATGGCGCTCCTCCACGACATTGGCGACACGCTCGGAACGCTCAATCATCCCGACATCGCCGCCGCGATCATCAAGCCCTTCGCCGATGAAAAGCTGCACTGGATGTGCGAGCACCACGGCATCTTCCAAGGCTATTATTTCTTTCACTACCTCGGGATGGATCGCGACATGCGCGAGCAGTTCCGCGGGCATCCGCATTTTGAGGACACTGCCCGGTTCTGCGAGCTCTACGACCAGACGGCCTTCGACGAGACCTACGATACGGCGCCGCTCGAATTCTTCGAGCCGATGGTGCAGCGCTTTTTCTCGGCACCTAAACGCTCGATCTACGTTAGCACCGCCGAATAAGGATCCTTCATGACGTTCTTACGTACGGCCGTTGCCGCGGCCGCTCTCGTGCTTGCCGGCTGTCAGATGTCCGAAGACAACAGCGCGGCGCCGGCGGAAAATCAGCAGGAAGCGCAGATCGCGCCGATCCTCACGACTCCGGAAGCCAAGGATACGGCCAGCTACGCGCGGCCGCTGGAAGCGCGGGTTCACCACATCGCGCTCGACCTTAACGTCGACTTCGAAGCGAAGCGCATAGGCGGAACTGCGACGCTCGATATCGATCGCAAGCCCGACGCCAAGGAAATCGTCCTCGATGACAAGGGCCTGGAGATCGAGAGCATCGCCGATGGCGCGGGCCAGCCGCTGCAATGGAAGGTAGGCGCCGCCGATCCCAAGCTCGGGTCGCCTCTGGCGGTGACGCTAGGACCCGACACGAAGCGGTTGGTGATCAAGTACAAGAGTGCTCCGGACGCGGGAGCTCTCCAGTGGCTGACGCCTGAGCAGACTGCGGGGAAGAAGAAGCCCTATCTCTTCAGCCAGGGTCAGGCGATCGAGAACCGGACTTGGATTCCGACGCAGGATTCACCCGGAATCCGCCAGACCTGGGAGGCGACCATCCACGTCCCGGCCGGGCTGACCGCGGTGATGAGCGCACCGAAAGCGGCTGAGCCAATCACCCAGGGCGGAGAAAGCGTTTTCTCCTATCGGATGGACCACAGCGTCGCGCCCTACATGATCGCGATCGGGGTAGGGGACCTGGCGTTCAAGTCGCTTGGCCCCCGGACCGGCGTCTGGACCGAGCCGGTCATGCTCGACCGGGCAGCGAAGGAGCTCGAAGACACGGAGAAAATGGTCGAGGCCGCCGAGAAGCTCTACGGCCCTTACCGCTGGGGACGCTACGACCTGCTCGTCCTTCCGCCGGCCTTCCCGTACGGCGGGATGGAAAATCCGACGCTCACATTCCTGACTCCGACCTTCATTGCCGGCGACAAGAGCCTTGTCAGTCTTGTTGCGCATGAACTTGCGCACAGCTGGTCGGGCAATCTGGTGACGAATGCGACCTGGGCGGACAGCTGGCTCAACGAAGGCGTTACCTCCTATTTCGAAAACCGGATCATGGAGGCCCTCTACGGTCCGCGTCGCGCAAGGCAGGAGGCAGCGCTCAGCTTCGACGAAATCGAGAAAGCGTTCGCCGAAGAAGGCCGCAACGCTCCCATCACCCGGCTGAATCTGCCGCCCGCGCAGGCGGTGCCGGACGGCGGAACGAGCGGAATCATCTACGACAAGGGCGCGGTTTTCCTTCGAACGATGGAAAAAATTGTCGGCCGCGAAAAATGGGATGCCTATCTGCGCTCCTACTTCGATCGCCACGCCTTCCAGCCGATGACCTCGGCGCTCTTCCTGGCCGACATGCGCGCGAATCTCGTGAACGGCGACAAGGCACTCGAGCAGAAGCTCCAGCTTGACGATTGGGTCTACAAGCCAGGATTGCCGTCGAACGTCGTTCGCCCGGATCCGGCAGCGTTCGCCGAAGTCGATCAGGCGGTTAAGGCCTTTGCATCAGGCGGCCCTGTCCCGGCTGCTTTCGGCAGCTGGACTACCGCCGAAAAAATGCGTTTTCTCAACAAGTTGCCAAGGAAGATGCCAACTGCGCGCCTTGAAGAGCTGAACCGGCGCCTGAAGCTGAATGAAGTGGGCAATTACGAGGTCATGTTCTCGTGGCTCGACCTTGCAATCCGCAATCGCTTCGATCCCGCGGTGCCGGCGCTGGAGAGGTTCCTGACCACTCAGGGACGGCGCAGGTTCGTCAGACCATTGATCGAAACGCTTGCGGAGGATCGGCAGTGGGGGCGCCCGATCGCGGTGCGGATTTATAGGGTCGCACGGGCCTCTTATCACCCGATTACGCAGCGTGATTTGGACAAGCTAAATCTGACGAACTGAGGTCGGTTCTTAACCGCGTCTCAACCCTCTTCAGCTACCGCTCGCTGAGACCAGATTTAGCGAGCGCTGATGTACGAAGCTCCCGACCGTTACAAGCGGATGATTGCGGCGCGCCTGCCCGATGGCGAGTCCCTTGGACTTGCCAGTGAGCAGGACGACAATGCGAGTTCACCGCTGAAGGACGCCCAGCTGATCTCGCGGGCTCAGCTCGCACCCTTTTTCGCGGCCGCGAACATCGTCGCCGCGGTGATGATGATCGCTGCCTTGTGGGATGAGGTAAGCTCCGTGCTACTGCTCCCCTGGCTGGGCGCCGTCGCCATCGTAAACCTCGCCGCGATGCAAATCGCGAAGACCCAGTCGATCACCCACGTCGGTCGATCGGGACGGAAGATCCCCGACTGGATGTTGGTGGGGGAAGTGCTCGCTCGCGCTGCGATCTGGTTGTCGATCCCTCTCTACTTCTTCACGACGATCCCGCCCGGAGCGCAGGTCATCGCAGCGTCGATCGCTGCGGGTCTCGGCATCGCCGGGCTCGGCCTGGTGGTCCATCCGCGCTCCGCCATAGGGTGGATGTCGGCGTTCACGGCCGGCCTTTGCGGAGCCCTGTTCCTGGGACGGGACACGGTGCCGTTTCCGCACATGCTATCGATCCTGTTCACGTTGGGAGTTTCCATCTTCGGCGTCCTCAACGTCGCCCGCTGGGCGTTCGAGCAGTTGAGGACGAACGCCGATTTCAGCGCCCAGAGCGAGAGCGCGAGCCTGCTTCTGCAGGAGTATGAACAGCGCGGCGTGGGCTGGCTGTGGCAGGTCGATGCGGAAAATCGCGTCACCTACATCAGCTCGCGAATGACGGCCCTGCTGGGCCGACCGGCCAGCGCCTTGCTCGGCCATTCGATGCCTTCCCTGCTCGGCGGAAATGCGGAGCTCGGGCGCAAGCTGCTCGAGAAACAGCCGTTCAATCAGCTTGACATGGAGCTTCAGACAGCACGCGGACCGCGATGGATCTCGATCGCGGGCGACCCGATTATCGATACCGCCGGCCGTTTCGAAGGCTTCCGCGGCGTCGGCAGCGACATCACCGAGATGCGCCAGACGCAGGAGCGGCTGACCCACCTCGCCAACATGGATGTGCTTTCCGGACTTCCGAACCGCGGCCGGGTGCGCCAGCTGCTCGGCGATTGCCTCCGCGCCGCGACGGCATCCAGCGTCCCCTGCGCGATCCTCTTCCTCGATCTCGACGGCTTCAAGCCGGTCAACGACACGTTCGGTCACCCGAAGGGAGATGCCGTGCTCCGCGCGGTCGCCAAGCGACTCGTCGACGAGGTAGGCGCCGACGGTCATGTCGGACGCATGGGCGGCGACGAGTTCGCCATCGTCATCGTCGACGCGCAGAGCCGCAAGAAGGTCGAACAGCTCGCCGATCGCATCATCGTTGCGATCAAGGAGCCGTACATGATCGACCAGACCGAGATCCGGATCGGCGTGTCGATAGGCTGCGCCTTCGGCCCGATCGATGGCGCCACGGTCGACGACCTGATCCTCAAGGCCGATCTTGCCCTCTACCAGGCAAAGGATTCCGGCCGCGGCGTCGCGCGGTACTTCTCGTCCGAGCTCCAGTCGGAACAGGAAGATCGCGTCCGGCTCGAGAACGATCTGCGCCAGGCGGTTGCGGCGAAGCAATTTCACCTCGTGTTTCAGCCGCTCGTCAGCGCGAAGACGCAAAAGCTCGTCGGGTTCGAGGCCCTCATCCGCTGGAACCATCCGCAGCGCGGGTTCGTCCCGCCCAACGTCTTCATCCCGGTCGCCGAGGAAACTGGCCTGATGGTCGCCATCGGCGAGTGGGTGATCGACGAGGCGTGCCGCGCCGTCGCCACGTGGCCAGACCCGATCACCCTGGCGCTCAACATCAGCCCTAAGCAGATCGTATTGCCGTCGCTGCCCAACGTTGTCAGCGAGGCCCTGTCGCGTTGGAAAGTCCCGGGCAACCGGATCGAGCTAGAGGTTACCGAAGGCATATTCCTTGGCGACAATGGCCCGACGCTCGACGTGATGAAGCGCCTTCGTGCCCTTGGCGTCGGCATTGCGCTAGACGATTTCGGCACCGGCTATTCGTCGATTGGCTATCTGAACAAGGCGATCTTCCACAAGCTCAAGATCGACGGCAGCTTCGTCCGCGAAGCGGGCTCGCGCCCTGAGAACGTCGCTATCATCAAGTCGATCGTTCAGCTGGCTAAAAGCTTCCGCATGTCGGTCACCGCGGAAGGTGTGGAGACTGCCGAAGACTTCGAGCGCATGCGTGAACTCGGCTGCGACACGATCCAGGGTTACCTCTTCGGCAAGCCTTTGTCCTACGAGCGCGCGAACCAGATGGTTGTCGGGCTCGGCGCTAAGAGGCTAGCCGGCTAATCCGGTCAATAGCGGGCGATGATGAACTCCCGCGCCCGCTCGTACTCATAGGGTGTCACCCGGCCATCGCCGTCACCGTCGGCGATTTCCTTGAACTCGAGCGCGGCGGGCTGAGCCTCCTGGACCGAGATGATCCCGTCCCCGTTCGTGTCGAACCGACGCTTCGCCCACTGATTGAGGACCCAGTCGCGCTCGAACAGCTCGACTGCGCGCGGGTTGAATGCCGCGTTGGATGCGGAGGGAGGAGTTGCCGCCTGCACGGCCAGCAAGACGACAAGCGCATCGAACATCGGAGGTCAAACGCTCCGATGCGGAGCTTGTGCCGTCAGGCTCGAAGCGCTGACCGAACCGCCTTGGAAAGAGCCTCGGCTCGGAACGGCTTGGTCAGTAGCGGCGCATTGGGTGCGATGCGCTTGATCGAGTCCGTTTCGCTGTAACCGGAGACGAACAGAATCGGCTGTAGTGGCTGCTTGGACAGGATCCGGCTCGCGACATCCGCTCCGGACAGGCCGGGCATGATGAAGTCGAGGACGACGAGATCCGGCGGCTCCGCCGCGAAGGCGCTCAGACCCGATTTGCCGTCGGCCGCTTCCCGAACACTGTATCCTTCCTCGGCAAGGGATTCGCTGATGAACGCCCGGACGTCCGGGTCGTCGTCGATGACGAGAATGCGCTCGGCTGCCACCTCGCGGTGAGCCGTGGCCTCGTCCGACTCGCTCGCTCCAGAATGGTCGGCCGCGCGACCGGCGACCCTGAAATAGATCCTGACGGTCGTGCCCTTGCCTGGCTCGCTTTCGATCCGGGCGACGCCGCCGGACTGCCGAGCCATGCCGTACACCATCGACAGTCCAAGGCCGGTGCCCTTGCCGACTTCCTTAGTGGTGAAGAACGGCTCGAACGCACGATCGAGCACGTCTTCAGGCATTCCAACGCCCGTGTCGCTAATGCAAAGCTCGATATACTCGCCGTCCTCGAGGCCCGGGTCGTTGGCGATCTCGACGGGACGAGAAACGAACGACAACACGCCACCGTTGGGCATGGCATCGCGCGCGTTGATGGCGAGATTCAATACCGCGACTTCGACCTGCGTGGGATCCGCGAGCACCGGCTTAAGGTTCTCGTGCAGATCGAAGTTCTTCTCGATGCCTGGGCCGAGGACGTTGCGCAGCAGAGGCCGCATGTTCTCGATCAGTGGAGCGATATTGGTTGCGCGCACTTCGAGCCGCTGCACTCGGCTGAACGCCAGGAGCTGGCCGGTCAGCCGCGCGCCGCGCTCGGCGGCAGTCAGTGCGTTGGTTGCATATTTGCGAAGCTTCTCGTCCTCGATCCGCTTCGAAATCAGGTCCAGCCCGCCCACGACCACCGTCAGCAGGTTGTTGAAGTCGTGCGCGATGCCGCCCGTGAGCTGGCCGAGAGCCTCCATCTTTTGGCTCTGGCGAAGCTGCTCCTGCGCCGCCTTCAGCTCCGTGATGTCGCGCGCTTCGAAGAGAAGGTAGATGATGGTTCCATCCTGGTCGCGGACCGGCTGCACAGAGACGTCCAGGTGCGCGGTGGGCAGCCCCTCGCGCTCCATCCGGATCTCGGCGGTGAAGATATGGCCTTTCGCAGCCTGCGCGATGCCTTTCTTCATTGTCTGGATGTGTTGCGGATAGGCCTGCATGGTCGGCGAATTCCACAGCTTCTGCCCGATCGCATCGTCGGGATTCGGGTGCCGCCAGATCTCGCGCCGGTTGTTGACGGCAAGGACGGTGCCGTCGGGCTCTAGGAGAACCATGACTTCCAGTGCGGCTTCGAACACCGCTCGGAACTGAGCTTCGCGCCGTGCTAGCTCGGCGGTGCGCTGTTCGACCTGTCTTTTGAGGTCGAGCTCGGCTTCCTTCGCGACAGTGATGTCGGTGGCCGCTCCAATGAAGCCCGCCAGCTCGCCGTCAGGGTTAAAACGCGGCGAAGAGGTGCTCTTCAGCCATCGCCATTCGCCGTCGCCGCGCTTGTAGCGGCCCTCCAGCGTGAACGTTTCGAGGGATGCTTCCCCGGCAATCGATTCTGCGACGATCCGGTCATGGTCATCTGGATGAATCTTTGTCCGCCAGTCGAGCGTGCAGGCCTCCTCACGGCTTCCGCCGACGAATGCCATGTAAGCATCGTTGACGAAGTCGCGCGTCCGGTCGAGCCGTGTTACCCACATCAAAACCGGGGCCTGGTTGGCGATCCGGCGAAAACGCTCCTCGCTTTCCCGAAGCGCTCGCTCGGCAGTTCGGTGCTCGGTGACGTCGAGCACCAGCGCGACGATCGAGCGTGCGCGTCCATCGGGCCCGATCTGCGGCACGTATTCGGCCTGGACCGCCAGCGGTCCACGCGTTGGGTGCGGAAAGTCGGCGGCGAACCATTGCCGCTCGCCCGCATAGGCCGCGTCGAACAGCGGCTTGCGGATTGCGTAAACCTCGTCCCCCAAGAGCTCCTTCGCCGTCAGGCCGAGAATGCTCGAGCGAGGGCGCTCGAAGAATTCCGCAAAGGCCTTGTTGATGAATCGATAGCGCTGCTCTTCATCGAGGTAGGCGATCGGCATCGGCAATGCATCGGCCACGGCAAGGATGGACGCGAAATCGAAGCCACCGGTCGCGGCATTCGCGCGCTCCTGCACAGGCTGCGCAGCGCCACTTTTCAATGCCTTGGCACCGTCGCTCATGACCGGCTCATGCTGAAACGATTTCCCCCAAGAGTCACGCGCGAAGCGTCGCGGATCGGAACTCCGACGGATTCAACCGCGCGAAGGGTGCGCGGTTCCTTGGTGTCCCATGGCTGGCGTCTTGCTGACCGCTGTGCCTCAGCTTACAGGCCGCCGCCATGCATCAATTCGAGCTTACTGAGGACCAGCTCCAGATTCAGGAGATGGCGCGCAAGTTCACTGCGGACGCGATCACTCCGAACGCGGCCGAGTGGGACGAGAAGCACATCTTCCCGCGCGATACGATCCGCGAGGCGGCCGAGCTCGGCTTCGGCGCCATCTATGTCAGTGAGGAGAGCGGCGGCATCGGCCTTGGCCGGCTCGAAGCCGCGCTGATCATGGAGGCGATGGCTTACGGCTGCCCGTCGACCAGTGCCTTCATCTCCATCCACAACATGGCGTCGTGGATGATCGACCGCTTCGGTTCGCCCGAAGTGAAGCAGAAATATCTGCCTTCGATGATCACGATGGAGAAAATCGGCAGCTACTGCCTGACCGAGCCCTCGTCCGGCTCCGACGCGGCGGCGCTCAGGACAAAGGCCGTGCTCGACGGCGACCATTATGTGGTCAGCGGCTCCAAGGCGTTTATCTCGGGCGGTGGCGAGAACGAGGTTTACGTGACCATGGTGCGAACGGGCGACGATGGCCCAAAGGGCATTACCGCACTGGTCATCGACAAGGACATGAAGGGCGTCAGCTTCGGCGCTCAGGAAAAGAAGCTTGGCTGGCATTCTCAGCCGACCGCGCAGGTCAATTTCGACGAGGTCCGTGTCCCCGTAGCCAACCGCGTGGGCGGCGAAGGCGAGGGCTTCCGCATCGCCATGATGGGACTCGACGGCGGGCGGCTGAACATCGGCGCCTGTTCATTGGGCGGTGCGCAGCGCTGCCTTGACGAGGCCGTCGCCTATACGAAGGATCGCAAGCAGTTCGGGCAGGCGATTGCCGATTTCCAGGCGACGCAGTTCACGCTCGCCGACATGGAGACCGAGTTGCAGGCGGCTCGCTACCTGCTTTACGTAGCGGCCGCCAAGGTCACCGCGAACGCTGCGGACAAGACGCGCTTTGCGGCCATGGCCAAGCGCCTTGCAACCGACACTGGCTCTTCCGTTGTCGACCGCGCACTGCAACTCCATGGCGGCTACGGCTATTTGATGGACTATCCGATCGAGCGCTTCTGGCGCGACCTTCGCGTCCACTCGATCCTCGAGGGCACGAATCAGGTCATGCGGGTCATCGTCAGCCGGGACATGCTCCGCCAGTGACCGACGACGTCCTGTTCTCAACCGATCGCAATGTTGGCCGGATTCGACTGAACCGTCCAAAGGCGATTCACGCGCTGACGCGCGAAATGTGCGACGCCATGAGCGAAGTCCTGCTCGCGTGGCGCGAGGACCCGTCGATCCAGGTCGTCGTCATCGATCATGCCGAGGGCCGCGGCTTCTGCGCCGGTGGCGATGTGGTCATGCTGGCGCGGAGCGGCGCGAGCGATGCGAGCGACGCCAAGCACTTCTTCTTCAGCGAGTATCGCCTCAACCACCTGCTGTTCACTTTCCCGAAGCCGACCGTTGCGATCATGGACGGCATCACCATGGGGGGCGGCGTCGGGATTTCTCTGCCGTGCGAATATCGTATCGCGACCGAGGCGACGCGTCTCGCAATGCCCGAAACCGGCATTGGCCTTTTCCCGGACGTCGGTGGCGGCTGGTATCTGTCGCGGCTGCCCGGACGCGTCGGCCAGTTCATGGCGCTGACCGGTGCCCGGCTCGATGCTAGCGAGTGCCTCTACCTTGGCCTTGCCACCAATTACGTCGAGCAGTCGTCGCTGGAGGAATTGCACGATCGCATCCTGAAAGCCCCCACTCGTTTGAAGGGCACGCTGGGCTCCGTTTCCGCCACCCCGCCCGAAGCAAAGATCGAGGCAAACCTTGCGGCGATCACTCGCTTGTTCGCCTCGGACAAGCTGGAAGATGTGCTCGCCGCTCTGGACGCCGACGAAAGTGACTGGGCGAAAACCGAACTTGCAACCCTGCAGTCCAAGAGCCCGCTGTCGTGCAAGGTCTCGATGCGGCTTCTTGCCGAGGGCGCGGTCCGCTCGAGCTTCGCGGAGGAGATGCGCGCCGAATATGCGCTAGCGGGCCGGATCGTCCGCACTCATGACTTCCGCGAGGGCGTCCGCGCATTGCTGATCGACAAGGACAACAGCCCCCAGTGGGACCCGCCGACGCCGGAACAGGTCGACGGCGAGATGCTCGACGTCCTGTTCGCGCCGCTTCCCGACCGCGAAGCGTGGATCCCATTTCCGGAGACCGGAGAATGACCGACTACAACACCATCCTCGTCGATAAGCGCGGCGCTGTGACGCTCGTCACGCTGAACCGGCCGCAGGCCCTCAACGCTCTCAACAGCGAAGTGCTCAAGGAGCTGATCGAGGTCTTCGCGGCCTATGACGCCGACAACAGCCAGCATTGCCTGGTACTGACGGGTTCTGAGAAAGCCTTCGCCGCCGGCGCCGACATCAAGGAAATGCAGTCGCAGGGCTTTGCCGACATGTATTCGGCCAACTTCTTCGGCGGCTGGGAGCAGGTCACCTCCACCCGCAAGCCGTGGATCGCGGCGGTCGCGGGCTATGCGCTCGGCGGTGGCTGCGAAGTCGCGATGATGGCCGACTTCATCATCGCTGCCGACACCGCGAAGTTCGGCCAGCCAGAGATAAAGCTCGGCGTGACGCCGGGTATGGGCGGGTCGCAGCGGCTGGCGCATGCAGTCGGCAAGGCCAAGGCAATGGAGATGTGCTTGACTGGCCGGATGATGGACGCCGCCGAAGCGGAGCGCTCAGGCCTCGTCGCCCGCGTGGTTCCTGCCGCCGATTTCCTCGCCGAAGTCATGAAAACCGCCGACGCGATCGCCGGAATGGCGCCGCTCGCGGCAATCGCGAACAAGGAAATGGTCAACGCCGCGTTCGAGATGCCGCTGAACCAGGGCATCCGCTTCGAGCGCCGCCTTTTCCACGGCCTGTTCGGAACCGAGGACCAGAAGGAAGGCATGACCGCCTTCGTCGAGAAGCGGCCCGGTAATTGGAAAGGGCGCTGAGCATGGCGAAGATCGCATTCATCGGGCTCGGCCACATGGGCGGCGGAATGGCGCCGAACCTTGCGAAGGCGGGACATGAGGTTCGCGCGTTCGACCTTAGCGAGGAAGCGCTCGCGCGGGCGGTCGAACAGGGCTGCAGTCGTGCCGGTTCGACCGAGGAAGCTGTCGCCGACGCGGATGTCGTCGTCACCATGCTACCCGCTGCGAAGCACGTGCTCGATGTCTACCGCAGCCAGGTTCTTGGGAAGGCGCCAACGAGCGCTCTCCTGATCGATTGCTCGACCATCGACGTCGCCTCTGCACGTTCGATCGAAGAAGAAGCTGCCGCGCAGGGCTATACGATGGTCGATGCACCGGTCTCGGGTGGCATTGCGGCCGCTGCATCTGGCAATCTCGCCTTCATGGTCGGCGGTTCGGACGAAGCCTTTGCGAAAGCGCAGCCGATCATCGAGCCGATGGCCAAGGCCGTGATCCACGCTGGCGGGCCGGGCGCAGGGCAGGCGGCGAAGATCTGCAACAACATGATCCTCGGCGCGACGATGATCGTCACCTGCGAGGCGTTCGTCATGGCGCAGAAGCTCGGGCTCGACCCGGCAGTCTTCTTCGACATCGCCTCCAAGGCTTCGGGGCAGAGCTGGTCAATGACCACCTACACGCCTGTCCCGGGCGTCGGTCCCGATACGCCGGCTGACCACGACTACGAAGGCGGCTTCGCGGCCGCCCTCATGCTCAAGGACCTCAAGCTCGCGATGGACGCCGCCCAGCACGCGGGTGCCTACACGCCGATCGGCTCGGAAGCTGAGGAACTGTATCAGCGCTTCGTGACTCTAGGCGGGGGGTCGAAAGACTTCTCCGGGATCATCAAGATGCTGGACGACAGCTGGAAGGCGCCAGAACAGAAATAGGAGATCGCATGCGCATTGCCGTGTTGACTGCCCTTGCAAGTGTTTCGCTCGTTGCGTGCGGGCAGAATGCGACTTCGACGAATAATGAGGTTGCCGAAAACAGTGCCAATTCGGTCGAGGCGACTGAAAGCGCCGCCACGCCTGCGCCTGCCCCCGCGACCAAGGAAGAGGCGATGAAAGTCATGCACGAGCGGCATGAGGGAATGGAGCAGATCGGCAAGTCCACCAAGACGATCAAACGAGCACTCGACTCCTCCTCGCCGGATATGGCCGAGATCCAAAAGGCCGCCGCCACGATAGCTGAGCTTGCGGCGAAGTCGCCCAACTGGTTCCCGCAAGGCACTGGTCCGGAACTCGGCAAGACCGGGGCGAAGCCGGAGATCTGGCAGAACTATCCAGACTTCGTCGCTAAGGATCGCGAATTCGGAAGGGCGGCCCAGACGTTCGACGCTGTGGCCCGAAGTGGCGACTTGAGCCAGATCAAGGCGGGCTTCGCTGACCTCGGCAAGACCTGCAAGGCATGTCACGACAAATATCGTTCGGACATGCACCACTAAAAGGCGGGGGATCGATGAAGCTGCCGATCTGGGATCTCCCGACCCGCCTTTTCCACTGGTTACTGGTCGGGCTGATCGCATTCAGCTGGTGGTCGGCGGAATATCATTACGACGACCTTCACATCTGGTCGGGAATGGCGGTCCTGAGCCTGCTGATCTTCCGCTTGCTCTGGGGCTTTTTCGGAAGCTCAACCGCGCGGTTCGCCAACTTCGTCCGCGGTCCGCGCGCCGTATTCGGCTACCTGCGCGGCCAATGGCGCGGGCTCGGCCACAACCCGTTGGGCGCGCTTAGCGTCATCGCTTTGCTTGGGCTCGTGTCGGGGCAGACCGTGCTGGGGCTGATTGCGAGCGACGAGGACGGGTTGATGCAGGGCCCGCTTGTGAACCTTGTCAGCGTGGGCACTTCCGACGCTGCGACCGAGCTGCACGAAGAGCTGTTCAATGTGCTGTTGGCCCTCATCGGGCTGCATGTCGCGGCGATCCTCTATTATCGACTTCGGGGGAAGCGCCTGATCGGGCCAATGCTTACGGGACGAGGAGAGGTTGAGCCGGGCGTCGAACCGATGCGTCCGGGCAAATGGTGGGCCGCGCTGCTCTGTCTTGCGGCCGCGATCGGCATTACTCGGTGGATCATCGCCGGAGCACCGCCGTTCGGGGGTTGATCGGGCAGGGCCTGAAGACCACATGGCGCGCATGCTGATCCGCACCGAGCAAACTCCGAACCCAGCGTCGCGCAAGTTCCTTCCTGGCCAGACGGTCATGGAAGGCGGGACGCGGGATTTCCCCGACGTCGAAAGCGCGGAGGCCTCGCCGCTGGCGTCGGGCCTGTTCGCGAACGGAATGGTCGAGGGCGTATTCTTCGGCCGCGACTTCATTTCCGTGACCGCAGCACCAGGTATTTCGTGGGGCGACCTGGAGCCGGTCGTGCTCGAAACCTTGCTCGACCATTTCGTGAGCGGCGCTCCGCTGTTCGCCCAAGGCACTGCCGCCGGCATCCTCGTCGAGGAGGTTCCGACGGTTGAGGAAGATCCTGCGGACGCGGACATCATCGATCAGATCAAGGAGCTGATCGAGACGCGGGTCCGCCCGGCGGTAGCCCAGGATGGCGGCGATATCGTCTATCGCGGCTACAGGGACGGCCGGCTTTACCTGGGGATGCAGGGTGCCTGCTCCGGCTGCCCTTCGTCGACGATCACGCTGAAGCGCGGCATCGAGAACCTCATCCGCCACTACGTTCCCGAAGTGGAATCCGTCGAAGCGGTCTGACTTGGGGATTTATCCACTTGCCCCCTTCGGGTTCATGTGAACACATTCCCGACAGGTGAGTTGGGAATCGGACGTGATCTTGGCCATCGATACATCGACTGCAGCATGCAGCGCCGCGCTGTTCGACAGCGACGGCCAGTGCATTGCACATCGAGACGAAGTGATTGGCCGCGGCCATAGCGAGCGGCTGGTGCCGATGCTCGACGAGCTGCTCGACGGCCGCCAGGCGGACGGGATCCTCGTTGGCGTCGGGCCGGGAAGCTTCACCGGAATTCGCGTCGGGATCGCCGCTGCGCAGGGCCTCGCCATCGCCTGGAATTGCGAGTTGAGCGGAATGTCGTCGCTGGCGCTTCTTGCCGCCGGTGACAGTGGAGACGGCGACGTCGCAGCGGCTGTCGATGGTGGGCATGGCGAATTGTTCGTCCAGCAGTTCGACGCAAGGCTCCGGCCGACGACCGATATGTTCAACCTGCCGCCCGACGAGGCCGCCGATTGCATCGGTGCGGAGCTGGTGATCGGTCCCGGCGCAGGGGCCTTGGTCGATGCGCGCGGAAGTGGTCGCGCCGTTGAGGCGCTGCCTTCGGCGCGCAATGCGCTCCGCCTGCCAGAAGAGCTCCGGTCGTTTCCGCCAAGACCGGTTTACGCGCGTGCTCCGGACGCCCGCGCGAGAAGCGCGGCATGAACGCCACAGCCGCCTCGAGCGCAGAACTCCAGCTGGCCGCCGGCGGTTCGTCCGATCTCGATTCCGTCATCGAGATCATGAATGCTGCCTTCGACGATCGCTTCGGCGAAGCGTGGACGAGGTCGCAATGCGCGGGAATCCTGCCGATGCCGGGTGTCAGCCTGATGATCGCGCGATTCGGTGACGGAAGGGTCGCGGGCTTCTCGCTCCAGAGGGGTATCAGCGACGAAGCTGAATTGCTCTTGCTCGCGGTCTCTCCGGAATTTCGCCGCAGGGGCATTGGGAAGATGCTTCTCGACCATTTCCTCAGCCAAGCCCGCGATAATGGTGCGAGCCGGGTTCATTTGGAAGTTCGTGAAGGAAATCCGGCAGTTATCATGTATCGGTCAGCCGGTTTTGCGTTGGTTGGGCGTCGCCGCAAATATTACAGGGGACGATTTGGCGGCGAGTTCGACGCGCTGACATTATCCCGTCAAATATAACTACGATTAACCTGAAGCATTAGCCCGCTGCTATTGCGGCGCTACGGGACATCCCTTAGTTTTGAACAAGTACGCGCCTGTTACGTTTTCGTGCGAACTCTTGCTCGGGGAATTCTTCAAATGAACGGAAATGAAGACGCGGAAGACACGCTGCTTACTCTGACTGCGGACATCGTCGCGGCGCATGTCAGCAACAACAGCGTCGCTGTGAACGATCTTCCTCAACTGATCCAGAATGTACATTCCGCACTTACCGGAATTTCGGGAAGCCGCGCTGCGCCGGAAGCAAGGCCGGAGCCGAAAGTCTCGATCCGCGCTTCGATAAAACCGGATTACATCGTTTGTCTTGAAGACGGTAAGAAGCAGAAGATGCTGAAACGGCATCTCATGACCAACCACGGAATGACTCCCGACGAATACAGGCAGAAGTGGGGACTTGCAGCCGACTACCCGATGGTTGCTCCGAATTACGCCGAACAGCGCCGGACGCTCGCCAAGTCGATTGGGCTCGGCACCAAGCGTCGCAAGCCGCGTGGCCGGAAAGCGGGTTGAATTACGAAGGGAGCGGGGCGACCGCTCCCTTTCCTTTGACGCTGCGGCATGCGCGCCTTAACTGAATAACATGACCCGGAAGATCGATATCGAGGCCCTCTGTGCCGACAAGGGCCTGCGGATCACCGAGCAGCGCCGCGTCATTGCTCAGATCCTGTCGGAAGCCGAAGACCATCCCGACGTCGAGACGCTGCACGAGCGCGCCGCGGCGGTCGATCCGAAAATCTCGATCGCGACCGTGTACCGGACGGTTCGGCTGTTCGAAGAAGCGGGCATCCTGGAGCGCCACGAATTCGGCGACGGACGTTCGCGCTACGAAGCCGCTTCGGATGCGCACCACGACCATTTGATCGACGTCGAGACCGGGAACGTCATTGAGTTCGTCGATGAAGAGCTCGAAGCGCTTCAGAGACGGATCGCGGAGAAGCTCGGCTTCCGCCTCGTCGACCATCGCATGGAGCTTTACGGCGTCGCACTCGACCGCAACCGCTAAGAGCGAGACCGAAAGCTCACAGCTCCGGGCCGCAATCCGCAGCCTTCTGCTTCTGCTGCTTTTTGCAGTCATCTGCCCGATCCATGTCGCGACCAAGCATCTCCTTGGCAAGTCGGCTTGGCCGAAGCGGTTCCTTGGGATCGCCGCGCGCATCGTGGGTGCCCGGCCAATTGTCATCGGCGATGCACTCGATCCGCACACTTTGCTGATCAGCAATCACGTCAGCTGGCTCGACATATTGATTCTTGGCGGAACGACCGGGACGGCGTTCGTCTCGAAGGACAATCTCGGGCATGGCGTGATCCACTGGCTCGCCGATCAGAACCACACGCTTTACGTGCGCCGCGAGGACCGCAAGGGCTCGAGGGACCAGGCCATGGCCATTGCCCGCGCCGCCGAGCGAGCCCAGCCGATCGCCCTGTTTCCGGAGGGGACAACCGGCCCGGGAGATCATCTGCTTCCGTTTCGCTCGTCGCTCCTGGAAGCGACGTCCTACGCATCGGCGAACGTGCAGATCAGGCCGGTGGTCCTGGATTACGGACCTGCTGCGACCGAGGTGGGCTGGCATGGCGAGAGTGGCAAGGAGAACGTGCTTCGTATCCTCGGGAGGAAGGGCACCTTGCCGGTGATCGTCCATTTGCTTCCGCCGCTCGATCGGACTAGCGACCGCAAGGCGTTGGCGCAGAAGGCGCGCGACGCGATAGCCGAAACCCTCGCTTCAAGTCGCGGCTCGGCTCCCCTATACCCGGACCACAGATGAATTCCGTTCCAAAAACCTTTCGAGTCAAATCCTTCGGCTGCCAGATGAACGTCTACGACGGCGAGCGCATGGCCGAGCTGCTTGGCGCCGACGGCCTGACCGCGGCCGCCGATGGCGAGGACGCCGACCTGGTCGTGCTCAACACCTGTCACATCCGCGAAAAGGCCGCCGAGAAGGCCTATTCGGACGTCGGCCGCTTGCGGCGCGAAGATGGCTCGAAGCCGCTGATCGCGCTGGCCGGCTGCGTTGCCCAGGCCGAGGGTGCCGAGGCCAGGAAGCGCTCGCCGATGATCGACATGGTGGTCGGTCCGCAAGCCTATCACCGCCTTCCGGAGATGGTCGCCGACGCGGTTCGCGGGGCTCGTCCGGTAGACACGGAGATGCCGGCGATTTCGAAGTTCGACGCCTTCCCGAAGCGGCGGCGCGCGAATCCCAGCTCGTTCCTCACCGTGCAGGAAGGCTGCGACAAGTTCTGTACCTATTGCGTCGTGCCCTACACGCGTGGTGCGGAGATCTCTCGCCCGTGGACGGATATTGTCAACGAGGCGTGTGAACTGGTGGAGTCCGGCGCCCGCGAGATCGTGCTGCTCGGGCAGAACGTGAATGCCTGGACTGAAGGGGATCGCGGGCTGGCCGAGTTGATCCGGGAGCTGGACCGTATCGATGGGCTGGAGCGCATCCGCTACACGACCAGCCACCCGGCCGACATGACCGACTCTCTGATCGAGGCGCATGGTGAGGTAGAAAAGCTGATGCCCTACCTGCACCTCCCCGTGCAGTCGGGAAGCAATCGCATCCTCAAGGCGATGAACCGCAGCCACACGGCTGAAACATATCTCGCGATACTGGCAAAGGTGCGCGAGGCCCGGCCCGACATCGCCTTGTCCGGCGACTTCATCGTCGGCTTCCCGGGCGAAACGGAAGAAGATTTCACCGCCACGCTGAATCTCGTTGACGAGGTGGGCTACGCATCCGCTTATTCGTTCAAGTATAGCCCGCGGCCGGGCACGCCCGCCGCCACGATGGAGGACCAGATCGCGCCCGAGCTGATGGATGAGCGGCTTCAACGGCTGCATGATCGGATCAACACGCACCAGACCGCGTTCAACCGGGCGAGCATCGGAAAAGAGACAGAGGTCCTGATCGAACGTCGCGGCAGATATGCGGGCCAGATGATTGGCCGCTCTCCCTGGCTTCAGTCGGTCCACGTCGAGACGGACGCGGTGCCGGGTGACGTGGTTCGCGTCACGCTAGCGGCCGCCGGTCCGAACAGCATGACTGGTTCGCTCATCACGAAGGTGGCCGCCTGATGGCCCGCCGCGAACCGGCCGCCGTCGCCAACGACGCCGGCCGCGCCCGCCTCGAACTGGAGTTTGAGCAGCCCTACCTGCTCGGTCCGCTCTTCGGCGACTACGACCGCCACCTGATCACCATCGAGCAGCGCCTCGGCGTGCACATTTCGGCGCGCGGAAACCGGGTCCAGATCGAGGGCGATGCTGATGCCGCGGCGCGCGCTCGCGAAGTGCTCATGGGCCTCTATAACCGGCTCGACCAAGGCCATGATGTCGATGCTGAGGCGGTCGAAGCCGTGCTTGGCATGGCCGTCCAGCCGAACCTCGACGGCATCATCAACGAGGAAGTCGCCTCTCCACCCCGGGTGATGATCCGCACGCGCAAGAAGACGATCGTCCCGCGCTCCACGACCCAGACGACCTACATGGAAGCGCTGGCGCGCGACGAGATGATCTTCGCGCTTGGCCCGGCGGGTACCGGCAAGACCTATCTCGCCGTCGCCCAGGCTGTTTCGCAGCTCATCACCGGTTCGGTCGATCGGCTCATCCTGTCGCGTCCGGCCGTAGAGGCTGGCGAGCGGCTCGGTTTCCTTCCCGGCGACATGAAGGAGAAGGTCGATCCCTATCTCCGCCCGCTCTACGACGCCCTCTACGACATGCTCCCGACCGAGCAGGTCGAGCGCCGCATCGCGTCGGGCGAGATCGAGATTGCGCCGATCGCCTTCATGCGCGGCCGTACCCTGAACGATGCCTTCATCATCCTCGACGAGGCGCAGAACACCACGCCTCAGCAGATGAAGATGTTCCTGACCCGCTTTGGCATGCGCAGCCGGATGGTGATCTGCGGCGACCCGCACCAGACCGACCTTCCGAACGGTGTGACTTCCGGCCTCAATGACGGCGTCGGAAAGCTCGAAGGCATCAAGGGGATCGAGGTCGTCCGCTTCTCCGCCGCCGACGTGGTGCGCCATCCGCTGGTCGGACGCATCGTCGAGGCTTATGAAGGCCCAAGGGCCTGATGCGCGGATGATGCTCGACATCGACATAGAAGCCGACGCGGAGTGGGACAGTAGCATCGACTGGACGCTGCTCGTCCGCCGTGCCGCCGAATCCGCCGTTGCCGAAAGCGCATTCCCGCAGCTTGCCGCCGGTGCCCGACCGGTCGAGCTCTCCGTCCGGCTGACCAGCGACGAGCAGGTTCGCGCGCTCAATGCCGAGTGGCGCGGCAAGGACAAGCCGACAAACGTGCTGTCGTTTCCGCTCGCGGAAGCCGACGATCTAGGAAGCTCCGAAGGCGAAGGCCCCGAACTGATGCTCGGCGACATCGTCCTCGCCCGCGGCGTCTGCGAGCGTGAGGCGGCTGAGAAGGCTATCCCGGTCGAAACCCACGCGGCGCACCTTCTCGTGCACGGGACGCTGCATCTGCTCGGCTATGATCATCACGACTATGACGAGGCAGCCGACATGGAAGGCCGCGAGGTACGGGCGCTTGCCCGCCTCGGCATCGCCGACCCTTATGAGGGCGGCCACTGATGGCGACTCGTCACGATGAAGGCGGCTCCCGATTATGGCGAGGCATGCGCTCGCTGATCTTCGGCGAGGGCAGCGAACAGACGCTTCGCGACGAGATCGAGGAAGCGATCGACGAAGCGGAGGAGGGCGGCGCCTCGCGCTCCATCGCAGGCGACCTCAGCCCGACCGAGCGCCAGATGCTCCGCAACCTGCTTCACTTCGGGGAGCGGACTGCGGGCGACATCTGCGTAACCCGCGGCGACATGATCGCCGTGCCCTCGACGATTGGTTTCGATGACCTGGTCCGCGCGTTCGCGGACGCGGAGCACAGCCGGCTGCCCGTCTATGGGGAGAGCCTCGACGAGGTGGTCGGCATGATTTACATCAAGGACGTCTTCAAGGTTTCCGTCGATCTTGAACGCGACCGCTCAGTGCGCGCTCTCATGCGCGAGCCGCTCTTCATCCCGGAATCGATGGGCGTGCTCGATCTGCTCGCCCGGATGCGAGCCCAGCGCATGCACCTCGCAATCGTCGTCGACGAGTTCGGCGGAACCGAAGGCCTGGTCACAATCGAGGACGTGGTCGAGGAGATCGTCGGGGACATCGAGGACGAGCACGACATCGAGCAAGCGGGCATGCTGACCATGCTCGACGACGGTGTTTGGGAAGCCGACGCCCGGATCGAGCTGGACGAACTTGCGAAGGCGGTCGATCCGCGTCTCACATGGGAAGAGGATGAGGTCGATACTTTGGGCGGACTGATGTTCCTGCTTGCGGGTCACATCATCCCGCCGGGCGAATCCGTCTGCCATCCAAGCGGCTGGCGCCTCGAATCCATTGCGGCGGACCCGAAGCGCATCGTCCGCGCGCGCCTTCATGCGCCCGAAGGCGAAGAGCGCTAGTTCTTCGCGAACAGCTTGGCCGGGTCGGCCATCGCCTTGAATTCGAGAGCATTGCCCGCAGGATCGAGCAGGAACATGGTCGCCTGCTCGCCGGGCTGGCCTTCGAAGCGAACCGTCGGTTCGATCACGAATTTCGTGCCCGCCGAGCGAAGCCGGTCGGCCAGCGCCTTCCAGTCGGCCATCGCCAGGACGAGCCCGAAGTGGGGCACGGGAACGTCCTCGCCGTCGACCGGATTGCTTGCACGGGCACGAACCGCATCGGGCGCAAGATGCGCGACGATCTGATGGCCGTGCAGGTCGAAGTCGACCCAATGATCGGCGCTCCGCCCTTCAGCGCAGCCGAGAAGGCCGCCATAGAATCGGCGCGCCGCCGCCAGATCGTCTACCGGGAATGCGAGATGAAAGGGTGGAAGCGTCATTGCTCTCTCGTGCGCGCCCGGCTCAATGCTGTCCAGACTTTCGGCGAACGAGAGTAGCGGCTAGCGAGCAGCGGATGCTTTTCCTCGTCGCGTTCGTTGCCGGTGCGGTTTCCGCATTCGCCTTTCAGCCGGTTGGTCTCTGGCCGCTGATGCCCATCGCGATTGCGCTGCTTTGCGAATTGCTTTCGCGCGACGCCAAGTTGAAGCGCGCTCTTCTCATCGGCTGGCTGTTCGGCCTCGGCCAATTCGTGATCGGCCTGAACTGGATCGCGACGGCCTTCACCTACCAGGCGGCCATGCCCGCATGGCTCGGCTGGATCGCCGTAGTGCTCCTGTCACTCTACCTCGCGGTCTATCCTATGCTCGCCGTCGGCATTGCCTGGACGTTTGGCCGCAGCCGGCCGATTGCGCTCGTGCTCTGCCTCGCCGGAGCTTGGGCGATCACCGAATGGCTGCGCGGTGGCATTTTCACTGGTTTCCCCTGGAATCCGGTCGCCGCCACCTTCGATGACACACATCTGCTCAATGCGACCGCGACGATCGGGACCTACGGTCTGTCCCTGCTGGTCGTCCTCGCGGGCGGCCTGGTCTGGCTGCTGGTTCGCCGGGAATGGCGCGTTGCCGGTGGTATCGCAGCGGTCCTGCTGGCACTGCATTTCCTGCCGAGGCCCGACGTTCCGGATCATCCGCAAAACATTCGACCGATCCGGGTCGTGCAGCCGAACATCGGTCAGCAGGACAAATGGCGGCCGGGCTTTTCCGAAATCGCCAACCAGCGTCTCGCGCAGCTTTCGCTGAAGCCCGGCGGCGCTCACCCGCGCCTGCTTTTCTGGCCTGAAGCGGCAGTCACCAATCCACTGCAGGATGCGCGCGGGGGTCCCTATCAGGCCTACGCCGCCTTCGAGCAGGCGCGCGCTGCGTCGGTTGTCGGGCCGGGCGAATATCTGCTGACAGGCGGCATTGCGCTGTTTTCGAAGGATGGGATCAATGTCACCGGAGCGGCGAACAGCGTGTTCGTCTTCGGGCAGGGTGCCAGATTGGCGGCGCGCTACGACAAGGCACACCTCGTTCCCTACGGCGAGTATCTGCCGATGCGGCCTTTGCTCTCGTCGATCGGCCTCTCGCGGCTCGCTCCGGGCGACGTCGATTTCGCGTCGGGGCCCGGCCCGCGAACAGTTGCATTGCCGGGCTGGGGCAAGGTCGGCTTCCAGCTTTGCTACGAGATCATCTTCTCGGGCGAGGTCGTTGACCGCCGCAACCGGCCGGACTTCATCTTCAATCCGTCTAACGATGCCTGGTTCGGTTCCTGGGGACCACCCCAGCACCTTGCCCAGGCGCGTTTGCGGGCGGCCGAAGAGGGAATCCCGGTCATCCGCTCGACCCCGACCGGGATCAGCGCCTTGGTCGATGCTCACGGGCAGGTCGTAAAATCGCTTCCTTGGCGAGAGGCGGCCTTCTTCGACGCCGCTTTGCCGCTGCCTGCCGCAAACCCGACTTTCTTCGCCCGATACGGCAATGTCATACCCTTGCTTCTCGGGTTCGCGCTCGTCATCGCGGGCATTGCCCTCGGACGGGCGGGGCGCTATCGGCGGAACACATAAAGCATTCTTTATATGAGGTTCCGGCCCAGCCGGCCCAGACTCGCAAGGACTTCAACCAAACCATGCGCAACTCCTACCTCTTCACCTCCGAATCCGTTTCCGAGGGCCATCCCGACAAGGTCGCAGATCAGATCAGCGACGCTTTGGTGGACTATTTCATCGGCCATGACCCCGAATCGCGCGTCGCCTGCGAGACGCTGGTCACAACTCAGCGGATCGTGATTGGCGGCGAGATCCGTTGCCCACCAGTCTATGACGAGGAACGGTTCAAGGACACGCACGGCTGGGCGCCCGGCGCGCGTGATGAGATCGAACAGATCGTCCGCAACACCGTGAAGCGGATCGGCTATGAACAGGCGGGCTTCCACTGGCAGACCGCCAGCTTCGAGAATCACCTTCATGGCCAGTCGGCGCATATCGCCCAGGGCGTCGACGCGGCGGAGGACAAGGATGAGGGCGCGGGCGACCAGGGAATCATGTTCGGCTTCGCGGTCGACGAGACGCCGGAGCTGATGCCGGCGACCCTTTACTACAGCCATCATATTCTCGAGCGGATGGCCGCTGACCGCCATTCTGGCGCGGCTCCCTTTCTCGAGCCCGACGCGAAGAGCCAGGTTACCTTGCGCTTCGAGGATGGAAAGCCTGCGAAGGCGACGGCCATCGTCGTCTCGACCCAGCACAAACCTGGTTACGACAAAGGCGAAAAGCAGGCCGAGTTGCACGCCTACGTCAAGGCAGTCGTGGCCGATGTTATCCCGGCGGAGCTTCTCGGCAACGAGACCGTCTATCACATCAACCCGACCGGCAGTTTCGAGATCGGCGGGCCTGACGGGGACGCCGGCCTAACCGGACGCAAGATCATCGTCGACACCTATGGCGGTGCGGCTCCGCACGGCGGTGGCGCTTTCTCGGGCAAGGATCCGACCAAGGTCGACCGCTCGGCTGCCTATGCCGCGCGCTACCTCGCCAAGAACATCGTCGCGGCCGGCTTTGCCAAGCGCTGCACGATCCAGCTCGCCTACGCGATCGGCGTGTCCAAGCCGCTGTCGCTCTATGTCGACACGCACGGCACCGGCACGGTCGGTGACGAGCAGTTGGAGCAGGCAATCGGCAAGATCGAGAAGCTCGGCGGGCTGACGCCTCGCGGCATCCGTACGCACCTCGCGCTCAACAAGCCGATCTACCAGGCGACGGCAGCTTATGGCCACTTCGGCCGCAAGCCCGAAGGCGACTTCTTCCCGTGGGAGAAGACGGACCTGGTCGACGACCTCAAGGCGGCCGTCGCCGCCTAGGCTTCGCGGCAGCGCACCCAGCGGCGCTGCCCGCCTCGCCAGATCGATCCATCGTAGAAGCGCCCGTTCTTCTTCGCCAGCAGGCGCGCCTCGCGGCGCATCGCATTCGGGTCCACCAGATCGATGCGCAGTTCCGATGGATCGAGCCATGATTGGGCGATCACCACGCGCACGTCGCGGTCATTGTCGCGAAGGCGGGCAGAAACCATCGATTGGACGGCGGAATGGCCGATGACCAGCGAGACCTCAATTGGACGCGCTCCGGAAGTTCGGCAGGCGAGACCGCCGGTTGCCTGCGCAGGAGCGGCCGTCGCAACGAGCGAGAGGAAAAGGAGCGACTTGTTCATTCCGCGAATCTCCGCCGCCCTTGCTGAACCAAAGATTGCGCGTTTAGGCGGAACGGCATGACTGCGCACAAGGCGGGCGACCCGACGACCCTGAACCGTCTCTACGGGCGAGTGAGCGGGCATAAGCTGCGAAAGGGCCAGCAGGACCTTGTCGACCGGCTACTGCCGCAGATCGAGGTTCCGGCCGAGGGCGAGGTCACATCGGCCCGCCTGTTCGGCGAGGATCGTCCGCTTCACTTCGAGATCGGCTTCGGGTCGGGCGAACATCTCGTCTACCGCGCCGATCTGTTGCCCAATCACGCGTTCATTGGCTGCGAGCCGTTCCTCAACGGTGTCGCGACCGCGCTCGGCCACGTCCGCGACCAGCATCTGACCAATGTTCGCCTTTGGAAGGGCGATGCGCTCGAAGTCCTCCGGCGCGTGCCCGACAGAGCGCTGAGCTTCATCTATTTGCTGCACCCCGATCCCTGGCCGAAGGCGCGTCACGCCAAGCGACGGATGGTCAACGACGGGCCGGTCGACCTATTCGCGGCGAAGTTGAAGCCGGGCGGCGAGTTCCGGTTGGCGACCGACGACCCGACTTATCTCAACTGGGCGCTGATGGTGATGCAGCGGCATGGGCATCAGCAGCAGTTCGAATGGCTGGCGAGGACGCCCAAGGATTTCCTCGAACCGTCCGGCGGCTGGATCGAGACACGCTACGGCGCCAAGTCCCGGCGCGAGGGTCGGCGGCCCTATTATCTGCGCTACCGCCGCATCGGCTGAATCTGTACAGCGCGCCGCATGGACATTCGCGAAACCGTCCTCGCCGCGATCGGCAACACGCCGTTGATCAAGCTCCGCCGCGCTTCCGAAGAGACGGGCTGCACGATCCTCGGGAAGGCGGAGTTCATGAATCCCGGCCACTCGGTGAAGGACCGGGCGGCACTGGGCATCGTCACCGACGCCATCGATAAAGGCCAGCTTCGTCCAGGCGGCATGATCGTCGAGGGAACCGCGGGCAATACGGGTATTGGCCTGACCGTCGTCGGCAATGCGCTCGGAATGAAGACGGTCATCGTCATTCCCGAGACGCAGAGCCAGGAAAAGAAGGACACGCTGCGATCGCTTGGGGCGACCTTGGTCGAAGTGCCGGCCGTGCCGTACCGAAACGACAATAATTACGTGAAGGTCGCCGCCCGCATGGCAGAGCGCCTTGCGAAGGCGCACGCGCAGGGAGCGATCTTCGCCAACCAGTTCGACAATGTCGCCAACCGCAACGTGCACGTCCGGACGACAGGGCCGGAGATCTGGGCCCAGACCGACGGCAAGGTCGACGGATTCGTCAGCGCGGTCGGCACCGGCGGAACGCTCGCCGGCACCGCGATCGCGCTTCGGGAGCGCAAGCCGCACGTTGCGATCGCTATCGCGGACATCCCCGGCGCAGCGCTCTACAGCTATTACACGACGGGCGAACTCAAGGCTGAGGGAAGCTCGATCACCGAAGGGATCGGGCAGGGCCGGGTGACCGCAAATCTCGAGGGCCTCAGCGTCGACGACGCTTTCCTCATTCAGGACCAGGAGAGCCTCGAGACCACCTTGCGCCTCATTCGGGACGAAGGGCTCAATGTCGGCCTTTCGACGGGCGTGAACGTCTCCGGAGCAGTCCGCCTCGCCCGCAAGCTCGGGCCCGGCAAGACCATCGTCACCGTTCTTTGCGACCCCGCGACCCGCTACCAGTCGCGGCTGTTCAACCCGGAATTCCTTCGTTCCAAGGGACTGACGCCGCCTGACTGGCTCGAGCATCCTGAGAGTCTCGAACCCGACTTGCTATGAGAGTATGGGACTTGCCGTCACGACTCATCGGGAGGCATCAATGACCCTATCCATTGGCAGCGTCGCGCCGGATTTCACGGCAGAAACGACGCAGGGCCCCATCCGATTCCATGACTGGATCGGCGACAGCTATGCCATCCTGTTCTCCCATCCGAAGGACTACACGCCGGTCTGCACGACCGAGCTGGGCTACATGGCCGGGCTGGCCGACGAGTTCGCCAAGCGCAACACCAAGGTCATCGGCCTTTCGGTCGACAAGGTCGGCGATCACGAAGGCTGGGCGCGCGACATCAAGGACGTCACCGGCAACGACGTGAACTTCCCGATGATCGGCGACCACGACCTCAAGGTCGCCAAGCTTTACAACATGCTTCCCGCCGACGCCGGCGAGACGTCGGAGGGCCGGACCGCGGCAACCAATGCGACCGTCCGCACGGTCTACATCGTCGGGCCCGACAAGCTCATCAAGGCGATGCTCATCTATCCGATGAGCTCCGGGCGTAACTTCGACGAGGTTCTTCGACTGCTCGATTCCATCCAGATCACGGCAAAGCATTCGGTCGCGACGCCGGTGAACTGGAAGCAGGGCGAGGACTGCATCATCGTGCCGTCGTTGTCCGACGAGGCGGCTCGCGAGAAATTCCCGGGCGGTTGGAAGACGCTGAAGCCGTACCTCCGCACCGTGCCGCAACCGAAGGATGAGCCGGCCGTCGAGCAGAAGCTCGAGGTTCCGGTCGCCCAGTAAGCAGTTACCGCCGGGTGGGCGTCAGCTTCAGCAGGCGTCCGCCCGGTCCATCTTCCAGAAGATAAACCTCACCGCCCGCTCCCTGGTCGACCGCGCGGATTCGCTCACCCATGTCCCATTGATCCGCCTTGCGCGCCCGGTCGCCGTCGATGTCGACCCGAATGAACGCCTGGCCCGAAAGCGCACCGATCAAGGCGTCGCCCTTCCACTGCGGGAACAGGTCACCAGTGTAGATCATCAAGGCGCCCGGTGAGACCGATGGGTTCCACCAGACCTTAGGCTCTTCGAAGCCCCGGCTCTTGTGATTGTTGGGTATATCAGCCCCGCCGTAGTGCGAGCCATAGGAAACGCGCGGCCAGCCGTAATTCCTGCCGGGGAGGATGAGGTTCACCTCGTCCCCGCCCTGCGGTCCCATCTCGGACGCCCACAGTCGCCCGTCGGGTGCAAACGAGAGGCCGAGCACGTTGCGATGGCCCATCGTGTAATGATGGCCGCCGATGCGCTGGCCTTCGTCGGTCATGTGGATGATCTTGCCCAGGTCGCTGTTCTGGTCCTGCGCCGGATCGAACTTCTGCCGTTCGCCGGACGAGATGAACATGGTCCCATCGGGGGCGAAGGTGATGCGATGCGAGAAATGGCCGTTTCCGGCCACTTTCGGCGACTGGCGCCAGATGATTTTGAACTCTTCGATCCGCGGCTCGCCCTGACCGAGAATCAGTCGCCCGTAGCCGATTACGGCGCCGCTGGTCCCGTTCGGACCCGGTTCGACATAGCTCAGATAAATGCGCTGGTTTCCCGCAAAACCGGGATGCGCGACCACATCGCCGAGCCCACCCTGGCCCGCGACATGCACCGACGGAACCCCAGAGACCTGCTGCTTCCGCCCCGTGGCCGTGTCGAGAAGCCAGAGCCTGCCGCCCTTTTCGGTGACCAGGGCGAGATTGGTCGTGCGAACGCCGCTGCCCGGCAAAAAGTCCATGGCCCAGGGAGAATCGAAGCGCGTCACCTCCGAAACTGTGAACGGCCTGTCAGAGGAAGCCTGTTGCCCGGAAGACTGTCCCGGAGAGGTCCCGCATGCCGCAAGAGCAAGGAACGCCAAGGATTGCATTAAGCGGAAACGCATTCGGCGCTCTTTCACTGGATTGATCGCAATTGCGATTGAAAGCCGATAGTTCCATTCATCGCGATGAAAGTGAACCTTTCTCCCGCACGGAGGCACCCATGACAGCCGGGAGGGTGCGCAGGTGAGTGTAGACAGGGCGACCAGTCGCCCGCGGACCGTATCCCGACCAGGCGCGCCGGACGAACGGGAGCTGATCAGTCGCGTCAGCAACCGGGACTTGGCTGCGTTCGAGAAGCTGTACCGGATTTATCAGCCGCGGCTGACGCGATTCCTGAGCAATCTCGTCCAGCGCCCGCAGCTCGTGGAAGAGGTGCTCGACGATACGATGATGGTGGTTTGGGAAACGGCTCAAAGCTTCAGGGGGACAAGTAGATTGTCCACCTGGATCTTCTCGATTGCCTATCGCAAGGCGATCAAGGCGAGGGCGCGCTGGCCCGACCCGGTCGAGGAAGAGCCGGACCTCGGCCAGGCGAGCCACGATCCCAATCCCCACCAGTCACTCCAGCACAGCCGGCTCCGCGAAGCCTTGGCCGCTGCAATGCGATCCTTGTCGGCGGATCATCGCGCAGTGGTCGATCTCACCTACTTTCATGGCTTGGGCTATCGCGAGATCGCCGAGGTCATGGACTGCCCGGTCGATACGGTGAAAACCCGGATGTTCCATGCCCGGCGCCGCCTGAGGCAGGCGATGCCAGGCTCAGTCTCGGACTGGGTTTAGGGAGGACGGCATGAACTCTGAACATCCCGTCAGCGATCCCCACGAGCAGGCGGAAGAGTTGCTGCCGTGGTACGCGACCGGCCAACTTGACGCAGTCGACCGGTCGATGGTCGAGGCCCATCTTTCGACATGCGCGCGATGCCAGAGACAGTTGACCGTCGAACGCAAGCTCATCGACGGATTCCAGACCGTTTCGCCCGAGGTCGACTCCGGTTGGGCCCGGCTTCGCGGGCGAATCGAAGCACCGGTCTCAAGGCCCCGTACATCAGTCGGGGATTTCGCGACTGACCTTTGGCGCCTCCTCACCCGACCTGCAGTGGCGGCGCTTGCGACAGCGCAACTGGCGCTTCTTGCGGTGGCCGCGGCAATCGTTCCGTACTTCACTACTCCCGCCTACGAAGCGCTCGGTTCATCTCAAGCGCCGCCATCAGCGAACGTCATCATCCTGTTCCGCCCTGAAGCGACTGTAGGCGATATGCGCGACACGCTGAAGGCAAGCGGCGCATCTCTAGTAGGCGGCCCGACCGCCGCGGATGCCTATCTGCTGCACGTGCCGGCCGGGAAGCGCCCCGCTGCGCTGGAGAAGCTCCAGGCCGACGATGATGTGATGATGGCGGAGCCGATCGACGAGGCCACGCGATGACGCTTCGTCTGGCCCTTCGCGGCCTGCTCGCGCTCTGCGCGGCACTCGTCTTCGTGTTCTTAGCCGTGCCGGCGATGGCTAGAGGCAGCGCGGCCGCCGGTCCCGAGCGCCAGATCCTGGTCATGGTCCGGCATGCTCCCGATCATTATCGTCCAAACGGCGTCTACGGCGGCGGATATGGCGATGAGCTCGCTCGCAGTGCGCGCCAGCGGCTCGCCCGGCGGATCGCGCGCAATTACGGTCTTACCCTCGTCGATGACTGGCCGATGCCGATGATGGGCCTCGACTGCTTCGTCATGGAGGTTCCTGAAGACCGGACGCCTGCTTCGGCCGTCGAGCAGGTCTCAAAGGATTCCGCGGTCTCCTGGGCGCAGCCCGTCGGGCTCTATCGGACCGAGGCAGAGCCGGCCACGCACAACGACCCGCTTTATCCGGTGCAGCCGGCAGCACGTGCGTGGCATCTCGCCGACCTGCACGAGCTTGCGACCGGCCGGGGCATGCGCGTGGCCGTCATCGACAGCGGGATCGACTCCGGTCACCCGGATCTCACCGGACAGTTGCTGGTCAACCGAAACTTCGTAGCGGGCAGGCAGTCGGTGGCAGAGATGCACGGCACTGGCGTCGCGGGCATTATCGCCGCCAAGGCCGACAATGGGCTTGGCATCGCGGGGGTAGCACCTCAGGCGCACATCCTTGGTCTTCGCGCGTGCTGGCAGTCCGGCCGATCATTCGAAAGTCCTACGGTCTGCGACAGCTTCAGCCTCGTGAAAGCGCTCTATTTCGCGATCGACCAGAAGGCCGACGTGATCAACCTCAGCCTCAGCGGACCCGAGGACCGGCTCATTCACGAGCTTATCGATGTCGGGCTTTCGCGCGGTCTCGCAATCGTTGCCGCCGTCGACAAGGACCGGCCGAACGGTGGATTTCCCGCGTCCGTGCGCGGGGTGATCGCTGTCTCAAACACGCTAATGGCGCGTTCGCAGGGCGCGGTTTACACTGCGCCCGGGCAGGACGTGCCAACGACCGAGCCGGGAGGACGATGGTTTCTCGTCAATGGAAGCTCGTACGCCGCAGCGCACGTCAGCGGTTTGGTCGCCCTGATGAGACAGCGGCATCCGTCTTCCGCATTGGCACTTATCTCGAATGGAGGCGCAATCGATGCCTGCGCCTCGGTCCTTCGTGCAGCGAGCGGCTGTGAGTGCAGCTGCGCGCCTTCCCGCGTCGCGACCGCGCAGCTCGATCGTTAGAGCCAGTCGGACCGGAACCTATCTTCTCGCCTCAGTAATTGGCCTCTGTCTCTCTATGCCTGCAGCGGCAGAGATCGGGGCTACAGTGTCAGTCTTCAGCGAGGCCAGATTCCGCGGCTATTCGCTGAGTGCCGGTCGCCCGGTCGCGAGCCTCGACTTGTCTTATGATTATCCTGGAGGGCTTTACGGAGGCCTGTCGGCGGCTGTGGTCATGGGAGGGGAGGACTCGGTCCGGCCGTTGGGATTGGTATTGAACGGCGGTTACGCGAAGCGGCTTTCGTCCGGCTTGGTCCTGGATGCCGGCGTTGTGCATGCCGCCTACGCGAAATACGCGGCCAGAGCGTCGGGGAGTTCCTACACCGAACTCTACGCCGGCGTGACCCACAAGTTCCTGTCGTCTCGTATCACCTTTGCGCCGCATTACTTCGAGCATGGCGCAAGCACGCTTTACGGAGAGGTGGACGCTAACGTTACGCCCTTTCGGAAGCTCCACCTGAACGGGCATTTCGGTGCGCTGTTTCCGATCAGCTACAACGACGAAAGCGAAAGTCCGGATGTGCAATATGACTGGCGCGTCGGCGCCGCCCGCGAGTTCGGTGGCGTCTCCCTCCATCTGATCTGGTCAGGCGGCGGACCGGGAAAGGATTTTTACCGGGGCCGATACCACGACCGGAATGCGCTCATCGTGGGTCTCAGCTGTCCTCTTTGACAGCCGATTGAACCCTTTGGTCGCCTGGGCGCACTAACGCACTGCTGTGACGGCGATCCGCTCATCCGAGCATCGCTGTCGGCGTGTGTCGTTCCTGAGCGGGGGCAGAACAAGGAGCTTCGATCATGAGACGAACATTCTGTCTCTTTGCCGCGACGGCAATCGCGCTGCCGTCCGCTGCGGTTCCGGCCCCACCGGCCCCCGGCAGCATTTCACCGAACCATGAAACGGGTCAGCAAGTGGGAGGCGAGAACGGCCTCGAATGCGACGAGGGCGGCACACCTCCTAGCCAGTCGGGCCGGGAGCCTGGTCCTGGGTCCCCCTTCCAGGAGGACAGCGTTTCCGGTTCGCACTATGCTGGCAATCAGGACGGCATCAACAACAAGAACACCGCGTCCGTTTCGCAATACGACATTGCCTGCTTCAAGGGGCCTGGTCAGTAGTGACCGGCCAAGGCTGGCCCGCCTCGCCCTCGGGCGGGCCAGTTGCCTCTTAAGCATTCGGCTTGTGCGGCGTGACTGATGATATAAGCCGGAAGGCCCAAGCCGATGCAACAATGCAGCTTACTCTCTCTCGCGACTGCGGTCCCACCGCACGTAATCGAGCAACAAGACGCGAAGGCGTGTGCCCGCGAAGCCTTCGGTGGGAAGAAGGCCTTGTTTGACCGCCTCGCGGGGGTCTTCGACAATGCCGGCATTGCCCGGCGCCACATCGTTGCTCCGCAGGAATGGTACATGTCCGCCCACGGCTGGCATGATCGCAATGCCGTCTATCTGGAAGCCGCCGAGAGCTTGTTCGTCGAGGCAGCGAGCGATGCGATAGAGAAAGCAGGGCTGGCGCCCGAACAGATCGACGGCGTCGTCACCGTTTCCACCACCGGAATCGCGACTCCGAGCCTTGAGGCGCGCGTGGGACCGCTCATGGGGTTTCGGGATGACGTCCGCCGGGTCCCGATGTTCGGCCTCGGCTGCGCGGGCGGGGTGAACGGCCTAGCGACGACCTCGCGGCTTGCCGCCTCGGAGCCGGGGACGAACTGGCTGTTCGTGACCGTCGAGACCTGCTCCATCTCCATTCGCCTCGACAGCGACGACCCCGCTGCGGTGGTCGCGACTGCCCTGTTCGGTGACGGAGCGGCCGCAGCCGTCGTCACCAGCGGCGAGCACAGCATCGCCCGGATCATGGGGGGCGCCGAGAAGCTCTTTCCCGATACGCTCAGGATCATGGGCTGGGATGTCGAAGACCCGGGTCTGGCCGTTGTGTTCGATCGCGCGATCCCGCCGTTTATCGAAAAGAATCTCGCAAGCACCGTCGACGAGATGTGCGCCAAGCTTGGCATCGACCGCAGCGACATTGACCGCCTGTGCTGCCATCCCGGCGGAGTGAAGGTGATCGACGCGATCGAGACGGCTCTGCATCTCAATCAGGGCGAGCTCAACATCGAGCGCGAGGTGCTTCGCGATTTCGGCAATATGAGTGCGCCGACCGTGATGTTCGTGCTCGATCGTCTGCTGAAGCAGGGACTTCCGGACCGAGTGCTAATGACAGCCTTCGGGCCAGGTTTCACCTGCGCCGGACTCCTGTTGGAAGCCGCCTGATGAGCCCGCTCTGGCTGGCGGTAGTCATTCTCGGATTCGTAACCCTGCAAAGGCTCATCGAACTCCGGCTCGCCGACAGCAACAGCAGGAAGCTGCTCTCCGAGGGTGCTGTCGAATTCGGCCGCGACCACTATGCGTTCATCGTCGGTCTGCACATGATCTGGATCGCGGCACTCTGGTGGTGGGCGCCAGGGCAGCCGATCGACTTTGCACTGCTCGTCCTGTTCGCACTGCTCCAGCTCGGACGCGTGTGGGTGATCGCCACTTTGGGGGGTCGATGGACGACGCGTATCATCGTGATGCCCGGCGCGCCACTTGTCCGGACCGGCCCCTATCGTTTCCTCAGGCACCCGAACTATCTCATCGTGACCCTGGAAATCGCCGTCCTGCCCATGGTCTTCGGCCTCTGGCGAATTGCACTCGTTTTCAGCCTGTTGAACGCGATCATTCTCGCGGTCCGAATACGGGCGGAAAACCGCGCCCTGGCCAGCTTGCGAAGCTAATTGTTCAAGCCTATATCGCACTCCTCTCCTCGACATCGTTAGATGCCTGAGGCTGGGGCCCCACGGCTCCGGTCCGAGAGATTTTTGGATTTGAAGGTCGCATGACGGACATCGCCGAATTGAACGCTTTGCTGGAGCCCGAGGTGGAGAGCCTCGGCTATCGGCTCGTGCGCGTCGCGCTCGTGGGCGGGCGTTCCGACCCGACTCTTCAGATCATGGCCGAGAATCCGAGCACTCGTCAGCTCGACCTCAGTGACTGCGAGAAGATTTCGCGGCGGCTGTCCGAAAAGCTCGACGCGATGGAAGCGGAAGGCCGCGATCTCATCGAAGGGGGCTACCGGCTCGAGGTCAGCTCGCCCGGCATAGACCGTCCGCTGACCCGGCTCGCCGATTACGACGACTGGAAGGGACACGAGGCACGCGTATCGCTCGCGGAACCGCTCAACGGTCGCAAGCAATTCTCCGGTACTCTCGCGGGGACGGGCGAAGGCGGAACAGTCCATGTCACCGGCAAGGACGGAAACGACTATATAGTTCCCTTCGCATCAATTCACTCGGCCAAGCTCCTGCTGACCGACAAGCTCATCAACGCAACCGCGCCGCTCAGCACCGAGGGCGCCGACACCATCCAGACTGTAGAGGACTAACACATGGCCACTGCCGCCCCGCCCGTCGCATCAGCGAACAAGGCCGAGCTGCTCGCAATTGCCGACGCGGTTGCCCGTGAGAAGCTGATCGATCGCGGCATCGTCATCGAGGCGATGGAAGACGCGATCCAGCGCGCCGCCCGTGCCCGCTACGGCGCCGAGAACGATATTCGCGCAAAGCTCGACGGCGAGACCGGCGACCTTCGTCTGTGGCGCGTCCTCGAAGTCGTCGAAGAAGTCGAGGATCATTTCAAGCAGATCGACCCGAAGGGCGCCCAGAAGCTGCAAAAGGATGCAGCCATTGGCGACTTCATCGTCGATCCGCTGCCGCCGATAGAGTTCGGCCGCATCGCTGCCCAGGCCGCCAAGCAGGTGATCTTCCAGAAGGTCCGCGACGCCGAGCGCGAGCGCCAGCATGAAGAGTTCAAGGACCGCGTCGGCGAGGTCATCACCGGCGTCGTCAAGCGCGTCGAGTTCGGCCACGTTGTCGTTGATCTCGGCCGCGCCGAAGGCGTTATCCGCCGCGACCAGCAGATCCCGCGCGAAATGGTTCGCGTCGGCGACCGCATCCGTTCGCTGATCCTTCGTGTCAGCCGCGAAGCCCGCGGCCCGCAAATCTTCCTGTCGCGCGCTCACCCGGACTTCATGAAGAAGCTGTTCGCACAGGAAGTGCCGGAGATTTACGACAGCATCATCGAGATCAAGGCCGCCGCCCGCGACCCGGGCAGCCGAGCCAAGATCGGCGTTATCAGCCACGACAGCTCGATCGACCCGGTCGGCGCCTGTGTCGGCATGAAGGGCAGCCGCGTTCAGGCGGTCGTCCAGGAACTCCAGGGCGAGAAGATCGACATCATTCCATGGTCGGACGACCTCGCGACCTTCGTCGTCAACGCGCTACAACCGGCGACGGTCAGCCGCGTCGTCATCGACGAGGAAGAGAGCCGTATCGAGGTCGTGGTTCCCGACGACCAGCTCAGCCTGGCGATCGGTCGCCGCGGCCAGAACGTTCGCCTAGCCAGCCAGCTGACATCTTCGCAGATCGACATCCTCACCGAGGCTGATGCGAGCGAGAAGCGACAGCGCGAGTTCATGGAACGCACCGAGATGTTCCAGAGCGAGCTCGACGTCGACGAGACGCTTTCGCAGCTGCTGGTCGCCGAAGGCTTCACCAGCCTCGAGGAAGTCGCCTACGTCACGCTCGACGAGATTGCGTCGATCGAGGGCCTCGACGACGAAATCGCCGGCGAGCTTCAGAGCCGCGCTGCCGAAGCGCTCGAGCGCCGCGAAGCCGCTTCGCGCGAGGAGCGCCGTGCCCTTGGCGTCGAGGATGCTCTGGCCGAGCTTCCGCACCTCACCGAGCAGATGCTGGTGACGCTGGGCAAGGCGGGCATCAAGACGCTCGATGATCTCGCCGATCTCGCGACCGACGAGCTGATCCAGAAGAAGCGGCAGGAGCCGCGCCGCCGCGCCGAGAACGCGCCGAAGCGCGCCGAGGACAAGGGCGGACTCCTGGCCGACTATTCGCTGACCGAAGAGCAGGGCAACGAGATCATCATGGCCGCTCGCGCCCACTGGTTCGAGGACGAGCCGAAGACCGAGGAGGCCGCCGATGCGGAATCCTCGCAATGATCCGCTAGAAGCGCACGTTCCGGAGCGCACCTGCATCCTCTCGCGGCGAACCGCGTCGCGGGAGGAGCTGATTCGGCTTGCGCTCGGTCCTGACGGCACGGTTGCACCGGACGTCCGCGCCCGAGCTCCGGGTCGTGGCGCATGGATTGGAGTGTCGCGCTCCGAGCTCGATGAGGCCATTGCCAAGGGGAGACTGAAGGGCGCACTCCAGCGCGCGTTCAAGACGAACGACGTGAAAGTGCCCGACGACCTTGGCGAACTTATCGCCCAGGCCCTGCGCCAGGCAACGCTCGACCGGCTAGGTATGGAGGCTCGTTCGGGCAATCTGATCAACGGCGCCGATCGCGTTGAGACCGCTGCCCGCAACGGTAGCGTCCATCTGTTGATCCATGCGTCGGACGCGGGCGAGGACGGGCGCAGGAAGCTCGACCAGGCCTGGCGAGTTGGCTCAGACCCGGAAACCGTTGCCAACAGCGGTGGCCAAGGTCTTCTATTTCCCGAGGAACGCACCATCTTGTCGATGGCCTTGGGGCGCGAGAATGTGGTACATATCGCGCTGACCGATCGTGCCGCCGCAGCGCGTGTTCTCCACGCGCTTTCCCGGTGGCGCGCTTTCATTGATCCCCGTGCGGGTCTAGAGGGCGGCGACCCCGCTTCTGGCCCCGGCTCGGCTGACGCAGATTTGACGAAGGAATAGGATGACAGACCAGACCGACAAGCCGAAGCTTGGAACCCGGCCGCCGCTGGGCCTCAAGCGCACGGTCGAGACCGGCAAGGTCAAGCAGAGCTTCAGCCACGGCCGCTCGAACACCGTCGTGGTGGAGGTCAAGAAGCGCCGGATCCTCGGACGTCCGGGCGAGGCTCCCCCCGCCGAGGCTCCGAAGCCGGAACCCGTCGCCGAAGCGCCCAAGCCGGCGCCGAAGCCCGCTGCCCCGGCTCCGCAGCCGAAGCGCACCGCACCCATCGACGACATTACGGCGCGCAAGGAGATGCAGACCCGCCTCCTTCGCGAGGCCGAGGAAGCGCGCCTCGCGTCGCTGGAGGAAGCTCGCCGTCGCGATGATCGCAAGCGCACCGAGCAAAGCGAAGACGAAAAGCGCCGCGCCGAAGACAATCGCAAGGCCGAAGAGGCTGCGATCGAGCAGGCGCGCGTCCAGGCCGAGGAAGAAGCTCGCGCTGCTGCTGAGGCGGCCGCCGCTCCGGAGCCCGAGCCTGTCATCGAGGAAGAAAGCGAAGATCGTGGCGCTCGCCGTCCGGCCGGCGGTCATGCCCCGGCGCCGCGCCGTCCCGAGCCCGCTCGTCCGAGCCGCGGCCGCGGCGACGACCGCCGTCACCATGGCAAGCTGACCGTCACTCGCGCCCTTTCGGGTGAGGATGACAGCCGCGCCCGTTCGCTGGCTGCGCTGCGTCGTGCCCGCGAGAAGGAAAAGCGTGCCCATCAACAGTCCGGTCCCGCCGCAAAGCAGTATCGCGACGTGGACGTTCCCGAGGCGATTACCGTCCAGGAACTCGCCAAGCGCATGGGTGAGCGCGGCGCCGATTTGGTCAAGGCCCTCTTCAAGATGGGCACGCCCGTCACGATCACCGAGACGATCGACCAGGATACGGCCGAGCTGCTGATCGAGGAGTTCGGTCACCGCATCAACCGTGTCAGCGACGCCGATGTCGATATCGACACGACGGTCGACGTTGATCCGGAGGATACGCTCAAGCCGCGTCCCCCGGTCGTCACGATCATGGGTCACGTCGATCACGGAAAGACGTCTTTGCTCGACGCCATCCGCGGCGCCTCCGTCCAGTCGGGCGAGGCCGGCGGCATCACGCAGCACATCGGCGCCTATCAGGTGCAGTTGCCCGACAAGTCAAAGGTCACCTTCCTCGACACCCCGGGCCACGAAGCCTTTTCGGAAATGCGCGCTCGCGGTGCGAACGTCACCGATATCGTCATTCTGGTGGTTGCGGCCGACGACGGCCTTCGCCCGCAGACGATCGAGGCGATCAATCACACCAAGGCCGCAGGCGTCCCGATGATCGTCGCGATCAACAAGATCGATAAGCCCGAAGCCAAGCCGCAGAAGGTCCGCGAGGAGCTTCTGCAGCACGAGATCATCGTCGAGGACATGGGCGGCGAGGTTCAGGATGTGGAAGTCTCCGCGACGAAGAAGACCAACCTCGACAAATTACTCGAGGCCATCCAGCTGCAGGCGGAGATCCTGGAGCTGAAGGCCAACCCGGACCGTGCAGCCGAAGGCACCGTAATCGAAGCGAAGCTCGACAAGGGCCGCGGCCCGCTCGCGACCGTCCTTGTCCAGCGCGGCACGCTGCGTGTCGGTGACGTGTTCGTCGCCGGTGCATCGAGCGGCAAGGTGCGCGCGCTCGTCGACGATCACGGACGGCAGGTTAAGGAAGCTGGTCCGTCATTCCCGGTCGAAGTTCTCGGCCTGTCGGCGGTTCCCGCGGCCGGCGATCCGTTCACCGTCGTCGAGAACGAGGCTCGCGCCCGCGAAGTCGCGGACTACCGCAAGAGCGTCCTCGACAAGAAGCGGACGACCGCTGCACCGGTCAGCATCGAGAACATGTTCTCGGCGCACGCTTCGACGATTGCGGAAGTACCGTTGGTCATCAAGGCGGACGTGCAGGGATCGGTCGAAGCGATCGTCAATGCGCTCAACCGCCTGTCGACCGACGAGGTACGCGTGCGCATCCTCAACTCGGGCGTCGGCGCGATCACCGAAAGCGACGTGACATTGGCCAGCGCGAGCGGCGCGCCGATCATCGGCTTCAACGTCCGTCCGAACGCCAAGGCTCGCGAAGTCGCGAACCGCACCAAGGTCGAGTTCCGCTACTACGACGTCATCTATCACCTGACCGACTGGGTTAAGGGTGCGATGGCCGGCGAGCTTGGTCCGGAGATCATCGAAACGGTCGTCGGCCGCGCGAAGGTCCAGGAAGTCTTCCCAGCAGGCAAGCGGGACAAGGCTGCCGGCCTGCTCGTCCTCGAAGGCGTTATCCGCAAGGGCCTCAACGCACGCCTCACGCGCGAGGACGTCATCGTGTCGAAGACGACGATCAGCTCGCTTCGGCGTTTCAAGGACGACGTTGCGGAAGTCACTTCGGGCCTCGAGTGCGGCGTGCTTCTGGCGGATACGAATGACATCAAGCCGGGTGACGCGCTCGAAGTCTTCGAGGTCGAGGAGCGCGCACGGACGCTATAACGAATGCGCCGTCAGGAAACTGCAGAGGGCCGCTCCGTACGCCTGCTTCGCGTTGGCGAGCAGGTGCGCCACATTTTGAGCGAATTGCTCCAGCGCGGTGACGTGCATGACGATGTGCTTCAGTCGCACCTCGTCAGCGTCACCGAGGTGCGCATGTCGCCGGACCTTCGGCATGCGACCGTGTTCGTGAAGCCGCTGCTCGGTCAAGACGAAGAAGCGGTGCTGAAGGCGCTTCGCCAGAACACCGCCTTCCTCCAGCGCGAGGTCGCCCATCGCGTCCGGAAGAAATATGCGGCGAAGCTCAAGTTCAAAGCCGACGAGAGCTTCGACGAAGGCACGCACATCGACCGCATCCTCCGGTCGGGGCACGTCGCGCAGGACCTCAACGAAGAATGATCGACGGCCTCGATGCGCCCATGACCGGCGACGGCTGCCGGGCCGAGCTGGTCACCGACGAACGCCTTGAAACGCTCAAAGCCGCCTGCGCGGAGGACCGCGAAATCTGGGCGATCTACGCCAACAATTTCGGGCCGGACGGTTTCGACGAGAGCATCGCGCTCTACCGGTCCAGCCCGCGCAACCGGACCTTCGTTCTTTTCGAAGGCGACGAACTTGCCGGAATGTCGAGCTTCCTCGGTATCGATGATAACCGCCAATGCCTCGAGATCGGCGGCACCTATTATCGGCCGCACCTGCGCGGCAGCGGTTTCAACCGCCGCGTGAAGGACATGATGCTCAAACGCGCGTTCGACAGTGGGATGCGCCGCGTCGAGTTTCGCGTCGACGCTCGCAACGAGCGCAGTCTGGCGGCGATGAAGAAGCTCGGTGCTGTCCGGGAAGGAGTGCTCCGCGCTGACCGCATCACCTGGACTGGCCACGTCCGCGACACCGTCCTGTTCGCGATTCTCAAGGAAGAGTGGCCGTTATGAAGCTTGTCGCCGCACTTCTCCTCCTCGCCGCCGTTCCCGTTCAGGCGGCCGGCCTGACGGTCCGTACCGGTGAGACCTGGATCTTCACGGTCAAGAAGGGAGAACCGGCGCACGCTCGCCGCGTCGCCCCGTCCGCGAGGATTCCGAAGGGCCAGATCAAGGTTTCGGTGCGGCCCATGCTCGGTACGGCCATGACTGTCACCAACAACAGCGCGATTGCCTACACCTACCGCGCGGAGCTTCTGTCGGGCGGCAAGGCTTCGGTCGCGCGATCCTGCACCCTGCCGCCGAACGCCCGCCCGTCGTTCGAGCAATGGCAACAGAACGCCGATGCCGTCCGCATCGGCGGTTTCAAAGTCGCCAGCGCGGACGGGACCTGCTGACCGATGGCCAAGCTCTATTTCTATTATGCGGCAATGAATGCGGGGAAATCGACGACGCTGCTTCAGGCCGACTTCAATTACCGCGAGCGCGGGATGGAAACGATGCTGTGGACCGCGGCGGTCGACGACCGGCTGGGTGTCGGCGCGATCGGCTCCCGCATCGCCCTGTCGGCCGCAGCACACACCTTTGACGAAAGTAGCGATCTCTTCGTCGCGATCAGCAATGAATTGAGAAAGCGCAAGCTCGACTGCATCCTGATCGACGAAGCGCAATTCCTGTCGCAACCGCACGTGCTGCAACTCTGCGAAGTCGCCGACCAGCTGAACATCCCAGTGCTCTGCTACGGGCTGCGTACCGACTTCCAGGCCAAGCTTTTTCCCGGATCGGCGGCGCTGCTTGCTCTGGCGGATACACTCGTCGAACTGAAGGCCGTTTGCGAATGCGGGCGCAAGGCGACGATGAATCTGCGGGTCGACGAGGAGGGCCACGCGATCGTCCGCGGCCAACAGACAGAGATCGGCGGAAACGACCGCTACATCGCCCTTTGCCGCAAGCATTTCTTCGAGCGGCTGAACGAGAGCCGGGCGCGCCAGCTCAGCCTCGGCCTTCCTCGCTCCCAGTGATCAACGGCTGGATCGTGCTCGACAAGCCGGTCGGGCTTGGCTCGACGCAGGCCGTGTCGAAGGTAAAGCGCGCGCTTCGCGATGCGGGAGAACCCAAGCACAAGGTCGGTCACGGCGGCACGCTCGATCCGCTCGCCAGCGGCGTGCTCCCGATAGCTATCGGCGAAGCCACCAAGCTGTGCGGACGAATGCTGGACGCGAGCAAGGCGTATGAGTTCACGGTCAAGTTCGGCGAGGAGACCGACACGCTCGACAGGGAAGGGCAAATTGTCGAGACGAGCGCCGTCCGTCCGTCCCGCGACCAGATCGAGACCGTCATCGGAGCCTTCACCGGCGAGATCGACCAGATTCCACCGGCCTACTCCGCGCTGAAAGTGGAAGGGAAGGCGGCTTACGCCCGCGCCCGCGCTGGCGAACAGGTCGAACTCAAGCCGCGCAAGGTCACCATTTTCGAGCTCAGGCTCCAAGAAACCACGCCCGACAGCGCGACCTTCCACGCGCACGTATCGAAAGGCACCTACATCCGCTCCCTCGCCCGGGACTTCGCCCACGCATTGAACACGGTCGGCCACGTCACCATGTTAAGGAGGACGCGGGCCGGCCCGTTCGGGCTCGAAAAGGCCATTTCACTGGACTTTCTTGCCGAAGCCGCTAAGGCGCGGCGGCTGATTGGGGCGGTACTTCCGCTGGAAGCGGCGCTGGACGACATCCCGGCCCTCCCCATCACTCCCGACCAGGCACAACTGCTCCGCTTCGGACAGCGCCTGATCGGTTTCCCCGAAAAGCCGGGGCTTCAACTGGCGACAGAGGGCGGACGCCCGGTCGCTCTCGTTGAAGCAACGGCCGACGGCCTGAAGGTCGTCCGGGGGTTCAACATCTAGAGACAGGAGTAAAGACGATGTCGATTACCGCAGAGCGCAAGGAAGCGCTGATCAAGGAACATGCCCGCGGTTCGGGCGACACCGGTTCTCCCGAAGTCCAGGTCGCGATCCTCACGGAACGCATCAACAATTTGACCCAGCACTTCAAGGGCCACGCCAAGGACAACCATTCGCGCCGCGGCCTACTCATGATGGTCAACCAGCGCCGCTCGCTCCTCGATTATCTCCGTGGCAAGGACGCACAGCGTTACACGGACCTGATCGCGAAGCTCGGCCTCCGCAAGTAACTCACTCAGCGGCCCCATTCCGGGGCCGCTTACGTTTTGAAAGTCCCGCATTTCGGTGGGGCGTTCATGGGGCAGGAACGAACGCCCCGACCGACCGTGAACCGGCTAGTTCGCGAAAATGATGACCCCGGCAGGCATCCGGCCGCCGGGTGAAGGGACGATAAATGTTCAAAATTCATACTGTTGAAACCGAGATCGGCGGCAAGACGCTGAAGCTCGAAACGGGCCATGTTGCCCGCCAGGCCGACGGCGCGGTCATCGCGACCCTCGGCGAAACCGTGGTGCTTTGCGCGGTCACCGCCGCAAAGTCGGTCAAGCCGGGGCAGGACTTCTTCCCGCTGACCGTCCACTACCAGGAGAAGTTTTCCGCCGCCGGCCGTATCCCGGGCGGCTTCTTCAAGCGTGAGCGTGGAGCGACCGAAAAGGAAACGCTGACCAGCCGCCTGATCGACCGCCCGATCCGCCCGCTCTTCCCCGAAGGCTTCTACAACGAAGTCCTCGTGATCGCGCAGGTCCTTTCCTACGACGGCGAGAACGAGCCCGACGTCCTCGCGATGATCGCCGCTTCGACCGCGCTGACGATTTCCGGCGTGCCCTTCATGGGCCCGATCGGCGCCGCCCGCGTCGGCTTCGTTGACGGGGAGTACATCCTCAACCCGACCCAGGCGCAGATCGCCGAAGGTCAGCTCGATCTCGTCATGGCCGGCACTCCGAACGCCGTGATGATGGTGGAGTCCGAGGCCAAGGAACTAAGCGAAGAGCAGATGCTCGGCGCCGTCATGTTCGGCCACGCCGCCAGCCAGAAGATCTGCAACCTCATCATCGATCTGGCCGAGAAGGCCGCGAAGGATCCGTGGGAGCTCGCGCAGAGCGACGACAAGGCCGCGGTTAAGGACAAGCTCAAGAAGCTCGTCGGAGCCGACATCGACGCCGCCTACCGCCTGACCAACAAGTCGGAGCGCTCGGCTGCACTCAACGCCGCCCGCGAAAAGGCCAAGGAAGCCTTCGCCGAAGCGGACCCGCAGGAGCAGCTGATTGCCGGCAAGGCAGTCAAGGGCCTCGAGGCCGACATCGTCCGCACGGCGATCCTCAAGGAAGGCCGCCGCATCGACGGCCGCGACACCAAGACGGTCCGCCCGATCGAGGCGATGGTCCATTTCCTTCCGCGCACGCACGGCTCCGCCCTGTTCACGCGCGGCGAGACCCAGGCGATCGTGACCACAACGCTGGGCACCAAGGAAGCCGAGCAGATGATCGATGGCCTGGAAGGTCTCTCCTACCAGCGCTTCATGCTGCACTATAACTTCCCGCCCTATTCGGTCGGCGAGGTCGGACGTTTCGGCGCTCCGGGCCGTCGCGAAGTCGGCCACGGCAAGCTCGCATGGCGGGCAATCCACCCGATGCTGCCGAGCGTTGAGGAGTTCCCGTACACCATCCGCGTCCTGTCCGACATCACGGAGAGCAACGGCTCCTCGTCGATGGCGACGGTCTGCGGCGCCTCGCTTGCCCTGATGGACGCGGGCGTTCCGCTCAAGCGTCCGGTCGCGGGCATCGCCATGGGCCTGATCCTTGAAGGCAAGGACTTCGCGGTGATCAGCGACATCCTAGGTGACGAAGACCACCTCGGCGACATGGACTTCAAGGTCGCGGGCACGTCGGAAGGCGTCACCTCGCTCCAGATGGACATCAAGGTCGCCGGCATCACCGAGGAGATTATGAAGACCGCTCTCGCCCAGGCGAAGGACGGCCGTGCTCACATTCTCGGCGAAATGGCGAAGGCCCTCGATCACACGCGCGAAGAGCTGTCGGCTCACGCGCCGCGCATCGAGACCATGTCTATCCCGAAGGACAAGATCCGCGAAGTCATCGGCACCGGCGGCAAGGTCATCCGCGAAATCGTCGCGGAGACCGGCGCCAAGGTCGACATCGACGACGACGGCACGATCAAGATCGCGTCTTCGGACCCGGCCAAGATCGAGGCCGCCCGCAACTGGATCCGCGGCATCGTCGCGGAGCCGGAGCCGGGCACGATCTACACCGGCAAGGTCGCGAGCCTCGTCGACTTCGGCGCGTTCGTCACCTTCATGCCGGGCAAGGACGGCCTCGTGCACGTCTCGGAAATCAAGAACGAGCGTGTCGAGAACGTCCGCGACGTCCTGACCGAAGGCCAGGAAGTGAAGGTCAAGCTGCTCGAGGTCGACCAGCGCGGCAAGGTTCGCCTGTCGATGCGCCTCGTTGACCAGGAGACTGGCGAAGAGCTTCCGGACACCCGCCCGCCGAGGGAGCCGCGCGAAGGCGGCGACCGTGGCCCGCGCGGTGACCGTGGCGATCGTCATCGTGGCGGCGGACGTGATCGCGGCGGACGCGACGACCGTGGTCCCCGTGGCCCGCGCGGCGACCGTGACCGGGGCCCGCGCGACGACCGCGGACCGCGGGGCGAAGGCCGTGGCGACCGCGGCCCGCGCCGGGAGCGCGAAGGCGGCGAGAACGAAGGCAATGCACCCGAGTTCGCACCCGCGTTCCTGACCGGCGGAAACGACGAGGACTAAGCGTCTAGCCAGTCAGACTAACTGAAATCGAAAAGGCCTCGTGAGCAATCGCGGGGCCTTTTTGCTTCCCCGCTAATGCCCATCTCAACTCCTTTCGGACACAAGACCAACAAGGTGCCTCCCGAGATAAGGAAGCCGGCGTCAAGGGATCAGGCCAGTTCTCGCGCGGCGGTTTCCAGCGCTCCCATCGCGACCAGATAGGGATAGGGTCCGTGACTGATCCGGGCGACGCCCACGTCGGTCAGATCGGCGATCGACGGCGTGGTCGACATGCGCATCACGTTGAGCGGCAACGGCGAACCGGCCGCCAGCTCGCGGATCAGGTCGAGGTTGGTGACAAACGGGACGAAAAGGCCGTCGGCTCCGGCAGCAGCATAAGCGCGGCCGCGCTCGAGCGCCTCCTCGACCATCGCCATGGAGTGCTCCTCCGAGGGCTTCTGGAAGAAGACGTCGGTGCGCGCATTGACGAAGAAGCCGGGACAGGCCTGATCGGCCGAGCGGCGCGCTGCTTCGTACCGGGCCGCGGCTTCATCGGCCGGCCTCAGACTCGCGTCGGCGGGATTGCTGTCCTCCAAGTTGCAGCCGATGGCGCCCGCTTCGATCGCAAGGCGAACCGTCGCGCCTACGCCGGCCGCATCCGCGCTGAATCCGCTCTCGAGGTCGGCAGTCAGCGGCAGATCGACTGCCTGCGCAATCCGTCGGATCGTGTCGAGATGGAGGTTTCGATCCACCTTCTCGCCATCGGGGAACCCGTTCGCGGCGGCGATCGACCAGCTTCCTGTCGCGATCGCGGCGGCTCCGGCCTTCGCGACGGCCTGCGCACTTCCCGCATCCCAGGCATTGAACAGGATCAGGGGCGAACCGTGCTTATGCAGCGCCCTGAAGGCGGAGGTCTTGTCTTGCTGGGTCATGCAAGGCGTCCCTAACGCCGTTCAGGGCAGTTTCAAAAGACGATCCAGCGACAATTTGCCGCCACCGAGCGCAATGAGCGGAAGGAGAAGCCCCGCCCAGCTGAGATGCGTCGGCCACGCGTCGGGATAGACGAAAATCTCGATGACCAAGGTCATGACGAGAAGTGCAGTCGCGCTGAACCGGGTGAACAGGCCAAGCGTAAGCAGAATGGGGAAAAGATGCTCGGAATAGGTCGCGGCGTAGGCGGCAGCTTCCGGCGGGATTAGCGGCAGGGCATAATCGGTTCGAAAGAGCTCGAATGCGGTGTCGTTCACCGTCAGCAGCCCGTCCACCTTGGTTCGGCCCGACATGAAGAAGACTGCGGCTATGCCCAGCCTCTGGACAAGCAAGAGCAGCGACATCGGGAGGAGTTGCTCCGAAGTGCTGGCGAAGAAATCGTAGGGTCTGCGCCACACCGGTGCGGAAGCTTGCGTTGCCATTCTTAATTCCTTCCAGGTAAGGGTTGGGCGAACACGCCCAGGTTGAGGAGCGAGACGAAGATCGCCTCGCCGTTTTCGTCGGGGTAGAGCCGGGCGGCGGCGGCAAGGCTTTGGCCGACGTGCTCGCCGAGCCGGATCCCGAACAGAATCCGGTGAGCCGCCGCGCCGATTCGAGGCGTGTGCATTTCGAATGGCGAGGGCCGCGCGAACAATGCGCCCTCAGGCTTCCATTCGGGCTCGATGGTCGACGGCAGCGGGCGCTGGTGGGCGAGCCAGATGCTCATCGCGGGCGTTTGCAGCCAGTTGAACCTGACCGCGGGATGGAGGTTCAGCCGAAGGCAGGAAAGTTCGAGATTGCCGGCGGCAACAAGCGGCTCTTCGTCCGCCGCCATCAGCGATTCGACGTGCAGGCGTTCGACTCGGGCGACGTCGGTCAAATAGGAAAGATCGGCGATCCAGGGCTGCTCGGAAATCCAATCGGCGAACTCGTCTCCATAGAGGGCGAGCACGGGTGATTTCGGCGGGTGGGCAGTCGAATATTCGACGGCGATTGCTTCGAACATTTCCTCGCCGACGATCTGTTCGACGACCGGGTAATTGGATCGCAGGGCCTCGACCGCACCGTGGATCACAGTATTACGGTAGACGGCGAGCGGCCCGGTTGCCGGACGGTCGATCGCTGCCACGAACTGGCGCTGGAAGGCGATCAGGTCAGGCAGCAAGGCGGAGCCCTCCGTCGAGGACGGCCTGAGCGCGGTCGCGCTCGCGAAGCAGCTCGTCGAAGGATGGGACATTGCCGTCCCGCTCGATCAGCGTAGGGCGGGCCCCGATGCGACCGATGAAGTCTTCGTAAAGGGACCAGACAAGCTCGCTGACCGGCTCGTCATGACTGTCGATGAGCAAGGTGCCGCCTGCGTCGTGGCTGTGACCGGCAAGGTGTATCTCGCCGACGAGCTTGGCGGGTATGTCGAGCAACCAGCTCGCGGCATCGAAACCGATATTGTTCGCGCCGACTGCGACGTTGTTCACGTCGATGAGCAACTTGCAGCCGCTGCGACGGGCGAGCTCGCGAAGGAAGCTGGTCTCGCTCCAGCGATGCTGGCTTAGCGGCAGATAATGGGTGGGATTCTCGATCAGGATCTCGCGCCCGAGCGCGTCCTGTACCTGGCCGATGTTGGCGCTGAGGCGGGCAAGCACCTCGTTCGTCCGCGGCAGAGGCAGGAGGTCGGGGAAGCTCCGGCCCTCGAAGCGCGACCAGGCAAGGTGTTCCGAGACCAGCGCCGGCTCGAACCGATCGACCAAGCGCTTCAAGGCCGCGAGATGATCGCGATCCGGTTCGGCAGCGTTCCCGAGTGAAAGGCCTACGCCGTGAAGTGACAGGGGACGGTCGCGGCGAAGCTCTTCGAGCATGGCCAGGCGCGGCCCGCCATCGACCATGTAGTTCTCGGCATGAACCTCGAACCAAAGTCCCACCGCCGGCGATGCCATCGCATCGCTGAAGTGCTGCGGCTTGAATCCAAGGCCGGCGGTGGGAGTCATGGCGTTACCGTGCGATCGGCTTCAGCGAGCCGACGCCCTTTGGAGTCTTAATTGACGCGCAGGTGCCCTTGGCGACATATTTCCAGGCGTTGCCCTGGTAGTCCTTCTTGGACGTGCCGGCGCAGGTCGTGCCGGCGCCCGCGGCGCAGTCGTTCTTGCCGGCAAGCGAAATGCCGAAGCACTTGTCCTTGGTCGGCTGCGGCTTGACCGGCGAGGCGACCGCTGCGGTGGCCGCGAACGCGCTGAGCGCCGTGGCGGTGACGATCGTAGCGAACTTCTTCATGTCCTTTTCCTTCCAGTTCAGTGGCGGTTTCCCGGGCGTCATGATCGCGGTTGGAGCGTCGGAGATGAAATGCCCCTTCGGCATAATCTCGATGCATTCAGCCCATGACCGCGTCGAATGCGGCCATGTCCCGCTCATTCGGCAGGGGAGCGTGATGCGTTACGGACCGGAGAAAAAATCTTTCATGGTTGTCCGGCTGGTGCTGTAACCGCGAGCTCGGAGCGGTCGAATGAAGCAGCATGACGAGGCGGATCTGCTCGAAGCCAAGCTGCGCGCGCTGATGATCGCGAGCATGAGCGGCCAATCCGAGGCGTATCAGACATTGCTCCGCCTCTGCTCCGTCCGGCTACGTTCCTATTTTGGGCGTCGCCTTGCCGGTCGCGAGCATGACGTGGAGGATCTCGTGCAGGAAACGCTGATTGCGATTCATCGCAAGCGGGCAACCTACGACCAGTCGCTTCCATTCACCGCGTGGCTGCACGGGATCGCGCGCTATCGGCTGATCGACTTTCTGCGTCGCGACAGGCGCAAATTCGAAGTCCCGGTGGACGATGACGCTTTCGAGTTGGAGGGCGGGGACGCTTTCGCCGCGATACTCGCCGAGATCGACCTGGAGAGCCTGCTCGCCAGACTGACTCCCAACCAGGTCGCCGCAATTCGATTGACGCGCATTGAGGGGTATTCGGTGCGCGAGACCTCCGAACTGACCGGCCAGAGCGAGCCTTCGGTCAAGGTCAATGTACACCGCGGCCTCGGACGGCTCATGGCGACCATCAAGGGCGGCGGACATGCGAACTGACGATCTCATCGCCGGATTGGCCGAAAGCCCCTGGCCCCGCGAGCGGCCTCCGATGCGCCTTGCAGCCGCGCTCCTCACCGGCTGGGCCATTGCGCTGGTCGGCCTTGTGCTGGCGCTCGGCCCGCCATTTGCTGCCGTGCGTGAAACCGGCCTCCTTCCGTTCGCGGTAAAGTTTGGTTTCACGCTGACATTCACCGTCTTCTCGGTGCTCGCCTCGATCGCGGCGGGCAGGCCAGGCAAACGGATTGCCTTCCGGCTGTCCCTGATTGCGGCGCCGTTCTTGGTCCTCGCCATTCTTGCGGCGCTGGAAATTAGCTCGACGCCACGGGATGCCTGGGGTGAGTTATTTTTCGGAACGACATTCATCACCTGTCTGACGGCTATCGTGCTCGGAAGCATTCCGGTCCTCGTCGCCGGCTTTTGGGCTTATCGCGAAATGGCGCCGACGCGGCCCGCCGTCGCAGGTCTGCTCGTCGGCCTGAGCGCTGGAGCGGCCGCCGCCTTCGCCTATGCGCTTTATTGCCCGGAAACGACTGCCTGCTTCCTACTCGCGGCGTATACGCCTGGTGCTCTCCTGGCGTCTTTGGCGGGGATGGCAGCCGGGCAGCAGCTTTTGCGCTGGTAGGCCAGCGTATCGGATCAATGCCTACCGGGCATGCCCGATCTGCTGGCGCCTGTCGTTGCGGGCGTGTAAGTAATCCACGCCTCGAACCCCGAGGGGAACGCGCTCATGGAAATGCAGCAGGTTCGGTATTTCGTCGCCCTCGCGGGTACGCTGAACTTCACGCGCGCTGCCGAGCAGTGCAACGTCAGCCAGCCCGCGCTCACTCGGGCAATCCAGCAGCTGGAGCACGAGCTGGGCGGCCCGCTATTCCATCGCGAACGCGGGAACACACACCTGTCCGAGCTCGGACGGATGATGCTGCCCTACCTGAAGACGGTCGAGGAAAGCTGCCGGGCAGCGCGCGACCAGGCCAAGGCAGTAAAAAAGCTCGAGCAGGCGACACTCACGATTGGCACCATGTGCACGATCGGTCCCCAATTGGTCTCCGATTTGCTCGTTCGATTCCAGGCACAGCATCCGGGCGTGGAAGTGCGGATCATCGATACCGGCGCCCCCCAGATGATCGAATTGCTGGAGAAAGGCGACCTCGAGGTTGCCATTGTCGGCGTCCCGGACGAGCTGCCGCCGACCCTGCATCAGCTTCCGATCTTCGAGGAACGGTTTGTAATCGTTCTTCCGCCGAACCATCGGCTGGTTGCGCACAACCCGGTCCGCGCCGCCGAGCTGGACAAAGAGCCATATGTCAGCCGCTCCAATTGCGAGGTGTTCGAGCCGGTTCGGAAGGAGCTGTTCGCTCGCAACATCTATCTGCAACAGGTCTTCAGCTCGCCCCGCGACGATTGGGTGCAGGGGATGATCAAGGCCGGCCTCGGACTCGGTTTCTTCCCGGAATTCAGCGTGACCGATCCCGATCTCGTGGTCCGGCCTTTGGTCGAGCCGAGCTTCACCCGGACGATCTATCTCACGACAGTGCGAGGCCGTCCCTATTCGCCGGCGGTCGGAGCGTTCGTGCAGGAGGCTCGGCGATATCCTTGGCCGGCGTCACGAATGGCAGCCGCCGGGGCAGACGCGATCTCCCTCCAGCAGCAGATCATGGCAGTCGGCTAAGGCATTCAGCGCCGCCGGGAATCCGCCGTAGACGGCGGATTGCATCAGGATCTCCACGATTTCCGCCTTGGAGATGCCAAGCTTGGTCGCTGCTGCGACATGGTGTCGCAGCTGCGGGCCGCCGTGCCCGAGCGTTGCGAGCGCAGCGATCGCGACGATCTCGCGGTCACGCATGCCGAGGTCGGCTCGCGAGTAGAGGTCGCCGAAAGGGAATTCGATCGCCATCCGCGCAAAATCGGGCGCCACTTCCGCAACCCGGCTCGTCAGGAACTGCTCGAGCGAGCCTGACGACAATTGCTGCATAATCTCCACGCCACGACGGTAACGCTCACTCATTACGCACCTTCCGGTCTGACAAGCTTGGACCCCAGCAACGCGGCCAGGGCCAACGCCGCGAACACGCCCGCAACTGCCGCGGTCCATCCGAGGCGGTCGAACAACTGGCCAATCACCGCTGCGCCGGCGAGGCCGCCGCAATAATAGGAAGAGAGGTAAAGACCGCTGGCGGCCGCCTTGTCTCCTCGGGCGATGCGTCCGACATGCCCGGTCGCGACAGCCTGTGCAAAGAACGTCCCTACGCCGACGAGAGTCAGTCCCGCGATGACCGAATAGAGGCTTGGCAGGAGCACCAGCGCGAGGCCGACGAGCGCGACGGCGAGGCTGCCCGCCGCTGCGGGGCCGGGGCCGATCCGGCGCACCGTGGATCCGGCCATTGGCGTTGTGATCATCGAGGGCAGGAAGACGAGGAAGACCAAGCCCAGCGCGGCCATCGACAGCGCATGCGGCGGGCGCATCAGAACGAAGCCGACGTAGGTGAAGATTCCGATGAAGCCGAACAGGATCAGGAATCCGATCGCGAACGTGCGGCGCAGCGCGGGGTCGGACAGATGCTCGAGCCATGCGTTCCAGAAACGGCCCTTGCGATCCATCGGCTCGGGTGCGTTCCGATGCAGGGCCACGGTGACCAGAGACGCGCCCGCGATGTTCAGCAGCGCGAAGAAAAGGAAGCTGTGCTCGGCGCCGACCAGGCTCGCGACGAAGGCGGCGGTCAGGCGTCCGATGAGGTTGCTCGCGACGACCCCCGTTACATAGGCGGCAAGCGCGTGCGCAGTCCGGACTTCGCAACGTTCCGCAAGGTGCGTCAGCGTCAATGTAAAGGCCGCGGCCATGAATAGGCCCTGCACCACTCGCAGGATCGCGAAGACAGTAAGGTTGGGAGCGAAGGCGAGCATCGCCGTCGGCAAGGATAGTACGAGCAGGCTGAGCGCGATCGCGCGCTTGCGCTCGATATTCGCGCTGAACACGCCGACGAGAAGCCCGGAGATCGCCATGCCGAGCGTGCTGGCGTTGGCTGCCAGGCCGATCTGGGCCGGTGTGACCCCGTAGGATTGCGCCAAGCTGGGCAGGATTGCCTGGGTGGCGAAAAGGTCGACCAGAGTCAGGAAGCCGATCACCGCGATGAGCAGCGATCGGTTAGCCGAAAGTCCGGCCGGCTCATGTGCGATCGCAGCGCGGGCAATGTCGGTCATGGCGCAGTCCTGAAAGGGATGGCGTCCCGCCCGGGGGCAGAGGCGGGACGCCGATTTGCCGGCGAGGGAGCGGTTGCCGGCGCGGGGATTACTGGCCGTGGAAGACGTCCGACGAGAGCAGGACGGCCGGCACGTTGCCGTGGTTTTCCCAATAGTGGCTGAGGCCATCGGCTTCGCGGCTGATGTCGCCGGCCTTGTGGTCGATCGGAGCGCCGCAAGCGGAGCTATGCTCGGTGATCGAACCGCTGATCACGTAGATCAGCGCGGGACGATCCTTGTGGCTGTGAAGTGGGACGATCCCGCCCGGCTGAACGACCAGGCGGCGAGTGCGCAACTGGCGGCCGTCGACACCGATCTCGGAACCGAGATTGATCGATCCGATCACGTCGTCGGTGACGCCCTTCGGCATCGTCGGCGCATTGGCGAGATCGCTTGCACCGGCGGTCGAGCACTGGCCAGCAACTGCCGGGGTGGCGAAGCTGCCCATGGCCGCAACGGCAATGGCAGCCGTCGCGAGCTTGGTCTTGAGATTGAACATTGCCGTCTCCTTGAAATCTTCGAATGGGACGGTCGCGAAAGCCGGACTGCAGGATGCCAGAGAGTGTCTTCAGTCCCGTGCGTCATCGGCTGAGTTGCCGGCTTTCACGACGCTTCATCAAATTACGGAGCGCGGGCTTCTCGCGGAAATCGCAAGGCCGCATGGACTTCATGCACGAAGCGCATTTCCATCATTCGCGTGTGTGGCCGATCCTAAGCGCTCAACCAGATTGGAGTGCTCGAAGATGGACATGCAGGTCCAGGAAATGACGGACATGAATCGTCCGCTTGCAGGTAAGGTCGCGGTTGTCACCGGATCCACCAGCGGTATCGGGCTCGGGATCGCCCGCGCCTTCGCCGAAGCCGGTGCAAACGTGGTCATCAACGGCCTGGCAGAGCAGCGCGAGATCGACTTCGTTTGTGAAGAGCTCGACGGGATCTGCCCGGTCAGCCGCATCGTCTACAATGGCGCGAACTTGATGAAGCCCGATGAGGCGACCGGCCTCGTCGAAGAGACAATCGCCGAGTTCGGCGGGATCGACGTCCTCGTGAACAATGCGGGCATTCAGCACGTGAGCCCGATCGAAACCTTTCCGCCGGAGAAGTACGAGGCGATCATCGCCCTCAACCTCTCGGCCGCCTGGTACACGTCCCGCGCCGCTTTCAGTCAGATGAAGCAGGCCGGTTTCGGCCGCATCATCAACGTCGCGTCTGCACACGGCCTCGTCGCATCGCCGTTCAAGAGCGCCTACGTCGCCGCCAAGCACGGCGTGATCGGCCTCACCAAGACGCTCGCGCTCGAGGGCGCCGAGCACAACATCACCTGCAACGCGATCTGCCCGGGCTACGTCTGGACCCCGCTGGTCGAGAACCAGATTGACGACACCGCCAAAGCGCGGGGTATTTCCCGCGAAGAGGTGATCCGGGACGTCCTGCTCGCAGCTCAGCCGAACAAGCGTTTTGCGGAAGTCGAGGAGCTGGGTGCGCTCGCGGTCTTTCTGAGCGGACCCGGCGGCCGATCGATCACCGGGACCGCGCTTCCGGTCGACGGCGGCTGGACGGCGCACTGAGACTGAAATGCAGGAGGTGAGCACTCGACCGCGCGTCGTCATCGTCGGAGCCGGCTTTGGCGGACTGGCCGCAGCCAAAAGGCTGGCCGGCCGGGCCGTCGATGTGACTGTGGTCGACCGGCGCAATCATCACCTGTTCCAGCCATTGCTGTATCAAGTTGCGACCGCAGCTTTGTCGCCCGCCGACATTGCGGCGCCAATTCGCTCGATCCTAGCGAATGCGCGGAACGTCCGCGTGCTTCTCGACGAAGTGCACGACGTAGACGCAGACTCAAACCGCGTCGCCCTCGCGAGCGGACGGAGCCTGGAATATGACTGGCTGATCCTCGCGACGGGCGCTCGCCACAGCTATTTCGGCCGCGACGAATGGGCCGCGCATGCCCCGGGCCTCAAGAGCATAGAGGATGCGCTCGCAATTCGCCGCAAGGTGCTGCTCGCGCTCGAACAAGCGGAAAACGAGACCGATCCCGAGCGCCGCAAGGCTTTGCTTACGTTCGTCGTTATCGGCGCCGGCCCGACCGGCGTCGAGATGGCCGGAGCGATTGCCGAACTGGCGCGCCGCGCGGTCTCCAGCGACTTTAGAAGCATCACTCCGCATTGCTCACGCGTCGTCCTGGTCGAGGCAGGAAAGCGGGTACTTTCCGCTTTTCCCGGCAAGCTGTCGGACGATGCGGCACGGTCCCTGGTCGATCTCGGCGTCGAGGTGCGGCTCGGTTCCCCGGTTTTCGACGTCGGCTCGGGCTACGTTCAGCTCGGCGACGAGTTGATCCTGGCTCGCACGATTGTCTGGGCAGCAGGCGTGCAGGCCTCGCCCGCCGCGGAATGGCTCGACGCCGAGCAGGACATGAACGGCCGGATCTTCGTCGAGCCCAACCTTCGGGTTCCATCTCGCGAACGCATCTTCGCGATCGGCGACACGGCCAACGCAGCCGATAGGAGTGGCAAGCCTTTGCCCGCCGTCGCACCCGTCGCCAAGCAACAGGGGCAATATGTCGCCGACGTCATTCTCGGCCGGCGCAAGGCTGCCTTTGCCTACCGTGACTTCGGCAATCTGGCGACGATCGGCCGCAGCAAAGCGGTCATCGACTGGGGCGCGCTGCAGCTCAGCGGCTTGACCGCCTGGCTGATCTGGTCGGTCGCCCACATCTGGTTCCTCGTGGGCTTCCGAAGCCGCATCGCCGTCGCGATCAGCTGGCTGTGGAGCTACGCGACCTACCAGCGAAACGCCCGCCTCATCACCGGCGAGCACCCAAGCACACCAACTCAACTGAAGCGTCTTCCGACGCTCGAAAGGAAATGCGCATGACAACTCTCGCCAACGAAGTGGCCGCGCTTGGCCAGACCGTGCTCGTCCTTCAGGGCGGTGGTGCGCTCGGTGCTTACCAGGTCGGCGTTTACGAGGCGCTCGACGAAGCCGGGATCGCTCCGCAATGGGTGATCGGCACGTCCATCGGAGCGATCAACGCCGCTCTGATTGCCGGGAGCAAGCCCGGCGAGCGCGTCGAGAAGCTGTGCGAGTTCTGGTCGCGGGTTCAGAACGATCATCTCATTCCGCAGGGCATGCCGAACTGGATGGCCACCGCCGCGCGCAACTTCCGCGCGATCACCGCGGGCGTGCCGTCCTTCTTCACTCCCAATCCGATGGCGTTCCTGAGCCCCCACAACCGGCTCGGGGCAGAAAAGGCCGGCTATTACACGGTCGATCCGCTGCGCCGCACGCTCGAGGAACTGGTCGACCTCGACCAGCTGAACAAGGGTGGGACTCGCATCACAGTTGGCGCCTCGAGCGTGCGCACGGCCGAGATGCGCTACTTCGATTCCCGGGACATGCCGCTGACGCTGGACCACGTTCTGGCCTCAGGCGCGCTTCCCCCGGGTTTTCCGCCAGTGCGGATCGACGGCGAGCTCTATTGGGACGGCGGCATCCTCTCGAACACGCCGGTCGAGGTCGTGTTCGACGACAATCCGCGAAAGGACAGTCTCGTTTTCGCGGTGCATATCTGGAACCCGCACGGGCCAGAGCCGGAGACCATCTGGGAAGTGATGAACCGACAGAAGGACGTGCAATATTCGTCGCGGGCCGCAGCGCACATCAAGCGCCAGCGGCAGCTGCACAAGATGCGGCACATCATTGCCGAGCTGAGCAGAATGCTTCCCGAGGACAAGCGCCGCGACAATCGGCTGGCGGACATGGCGTCCTACGGCTGCCTGACGCGGATGCACGTCGTCCGATTACTGGCGCCGGCGCTCGATCATGAAGATCACAGCAAGGACATCGACTTCAGCGCGAACGGCATCCGCCGGCGGCGCGAGGCTGGGTACCGCGACACGATGGAGACACTGGAGAAAGCGCCGTGGCGCGCTCCGGTTGACGACATCGAGGGTTTCATACTTCACGAAGCGAGCGGTGGGCGGATGGTCCAGACTGCTGCGGCGAGGTGATGCGCGAAGCGCATGCGTCCGGCGCATCGAAACCATGAGCAATCGCGATTTCTCCTGAGCCTCCAAAACGGCGAAAATCCCGGACAGGACAAGGAGAGATCAGATGTTCAGAAGCACGAAGCTCCACAAGAAATTCCTGGCGGTCCTGCTTCTCGCAGGTCCCGCGACGGTGGTTACGCCACTGGTGGCCACGGCCGCGAAGGCTGCAACTCCGGTCGCCACGGCACCGGCCGAGGGCGTGATCAGGCAGAAGAGCGACTTCGCCTTCGATGAGACGGTTACCCGCATCAAGGCGGACATCGCCGGCAAGGGCATCCGCTTTTTCGACGAGATCGACCACACGGCTCTCGGCGCCAGCGCAGACCTTCCGATCAATCGCTCGAAGCTGCTGCTGTTCGGCAATCCGCCGCTCGGCGTGCAGTTCCTGCAGTCCAATCCGCTTGCCGGCCTCGACTGGCCCGTGCGCATGCTCGTTACCCAGGACGACGCCGGACAAGTCTGGGTCAGCTGGAGCGACTTCCGCTTCGTAGCCAACCGCTACCAGCTCACCGATCGTGACGCGCAGATCGCCATGGCGAGCGAAGTCGCGGCCTCCATCGCATCTTCGACGAGGAAGTGATCATGCCCTATTTCACCTCCCCCAACGAACGCATCGTCGGCCCGCTGCCACGCCGCGACATCCTCGCCGTTTGCGCATTCCTGAATCGCCAACCGGCGAACAGAAGGGCCGAGACGAACGGCGACGCCGCTGAGAGATTCCTGGACCGACTGGCCGCCGCCGCCCGGATGCAATGACCGCCGAATTGGCGATCGACGCAATTCAAAGGGGTCTTCCGCCGCTGAGGGGAAGGCTCCTTTGGACGTACAGGCTGGCCTGGGTTTTGCTTGCAGCGGCGACGCTCGCCACCCTTGCTTTGGCGCTTTTCGATCCAGCCGTTCAGCCGCTGGTCCTCGGTCTAAGACTTCTCAAGTCCGCAATTGTTGGCGCGGTAGCGACGGTCCTCTTCTGGCGCCGGCAGCGCGACCCAGTTGCCGCGATCCTCTCGCTGGCCTTCCTTTGCTGGACGATCACCAGCAGCTTCGATTTCACGTCGGCGGCGGCTTTGCCGATGCTACTCGACCGCCTGCGCTTTCTGTTCTTCGCCTTTGCGCTGCTGCTGTTCCCTGACGGCAAGTGGCGCCCGCGATGGACGCGGGGTGTTGCCGTTCTCAGCATCGCAGTCTTCCTGCTGGGGGTTCTGGAAGCCGTCGGGCTGCTTCCAACGTCGCTCTTCCTACCTCTTGCGATCGTCTGCGTCCTCGCTGCAATCGTTGGCCTGATCCAGCGCTTCCGGGCCAGCTCGAGCGAGATGCAACAGCAACAGCTGAAATGGGTTGCTCTCGGGCTGGTGAGCGGCGTCGGGCTGATTTTGGTGGCGCGGACCGGAGCTGCGCTTTCCATGCCCGCCGTGGCATTCGAAGCGATGTTCCAGCTTGGTATCGTGCTGGTGGCGCTCGGCTTCCTCGTTCCCCTGTTGCGGTATCGGCTCTACGACGCCGAGGCCGTCATCAGCAGGTCGGCCGCTTACGCGGTCCTGACAGTAACGTTGGTCGCGACCTTCGCCGGCAGTGAATCCCTGATCGAATTGCTCGGCCAGCAGTACCTCGGCTCGGGCATCGGCCAGGTATCAGGAGCAATCGGAGCAGCAATCGCCGCGGTTCTCCTGACTCCACTGAACGATCGCATCAGCGCGTGGGCAGAGCAGAGATTCCAACGAGACCTGGTACAGCTGAAGGCTGAGTTGCCTGCCTTCCTTTCGGAGGCGCCCTCTGGCTGGTCCCCTCGCCAGGTCGGGAATGCGGTCCTACCGCGCATCGCCGACGCGATCCATGCGACGAAGCTGGCGATTGTAATCAAAGGCAAGGTGATCGCGGCCGACGGAATTGAGATCGGTAAGGTGTCGCGGTCCGCAGATGATTTTCTGCTGCGCCTTCCGTTTCGATGTCCCTTCGGCGGAGTGCAAGGCAGGTTGCTGGTCGGCCCGCGCCCGGACGGCAGTTCCTACGGAAAGGATGAGATCGAGGCGCTCGAGGAAGTTCTCCCAGCGCTGCGCCGATCGCTCTTGGCCGCCCTCGAACGTGAGACGGCTTATCGCTCACAGGCCAGGATGCAGCGCTCGCTCCGAGCGCAGATCGCTGAGATATCCATCCGGATTCGAAGCTTGGAATTGAAGGCCTAGCCGGCAGGGGAGCTTTGCGCTGTCCTACAGGCGCTCCCGCTCGAGCAGGTGCAGGACGTACGCCCCGGGGCCATAGCCCACCATCGGGATCGCGCCCGTAGGATCACCGATTTCACCGGGGAAAAGCTCGCACGGCACCGCAACGTACATTTCCGGGATGATGTTGTGGTCGGCGGCGGACTTGTCGACGATGCGGCTGAGCATCGCGTCGGCTTCCGCGTTCCGGCCAAGCCTCCGGTAGAGTTCCGCCAGAGTGAAATCGACGAACAGGAACTCCTGCCGCTCGTACCAATATTCGAAGATCTTGGGGTCCGTGTAAGTGCTGCGAACGCGGCGGTATCCGCCCGATGCAACCTTCAGCAGTTCCATCCTCTTCACCGTATCACGGATCACTTCCGGGTTACGGACGAGGCCGAAATTGATGACCGGAACCAACGCTCCGTCGATGTCGTTCTTGACGCCGTCCTCGAGCGTGCCGCGCAGCCTTCCATCGCGAATGAAGGCTTCATTGAAGCCCTTCTCCAGAAGAGCGCCGTCATGGATCGCTTGTTTGCGTGACGCCTCATCGCCGGCACGCCGCGCAACTTCCGCAAACTCGCGCAGCCCGACGATCGCCAAAGCGGTCGAGAAGGCGAAGTGCTTCTTGTCCTTCTGCCGCTCCTCCCAGATCGAGGTGTCGGCGGCGACGATCAGCCCGTCGCCATGCTTCTCCGTATTGGCCATGAGCGGCTTCACGATGAGATCGCGGGCGCTTTCATACAGTGGTCCGCGATGGGTTGCGGCCTTCGGCAGCTCCGGATCGTCGTACTTGCGCAGATACTCGCCCACCACCCAGAGCACTTCGCCCCAATTGTCGAACTCGATGTTGGTGCTGCCCTCCTGGGTAAAGAAGGGCTCCTCCTCGCCGTTCCCCCAATAGCGCACGACCGAGACCTGATAGTCCGCGCCGTTCACTTCACTCCGCATTTTGCCGGTCGGCCGGGCATTGAAATAGGCAAGCAGGGCCGCGCGCGCTTCAGCCCGGTGCCCCATGCGAATGAGCGCTGCAGTCGCCCAGGCCATGTCGCGGACCCAGGGCGTGGAATAAACGTCCGGCAGGGCAGCAACGATCAGCCCGTTGCCGTATCGGCCGGGCCGGTTCGGCTCGCGGCTCTGGGCGATGCGCAGCATGGTTTCGCTTTGACGCCAGAGGTGACGCTCTTTCTCGGACTTGAAGTGCACGGCCGGCTTGGCGCGCCATTGCTCGAACCGGGCGAGTTCGCGGGTGAGCAGTTTCCCGGAAGAAAGGCCCGCTCGCCAGCGCACGAATTCCTCGATGGCCGTTTCGGCCTCGCTCTCCTTCTCAATGGAGATCAACGCCCAGGCCGAACTCCCCACCAGGGTCTGGTCCATCCGCGCCGCTCCACCTCGCGGCCCGTCCAAGGGTATCACCAGCAAGTGCTCTTCAATCCCGTTGAAGCGCATCATCCGGGCATTGGTCCCGGCGGCGCTGACAAGTTTTTGGGATGCGAGCGGCCGGTTCCATTCGACACGCCACGTCGCCGTGCTCGAGCCGATAATCAGTGCCGGGCGATTGAATCCGAATGGCATGTAGAGCGTGCCGATGCCGTCGGCCCTGCGCATTCGGATGACGTGCGTGTCATTGACGTATTCTGCCATGCTCGCCCGGCCCGGTTCGCCCCAGCCGAGCGACTTGATGAAGGTGGGCGTCTCGATCCCTTCGCCCAACGAACTGGCCGGATCAGGCCGCGTGTAGCTGTGGGGATGGGGGTAGAATTTCGTCGCAGTCCCGCTCTCCGGCGCGATGACCGCGAACCCAAAGCCATTGCCCGTGACCAGATGGGAAGCCGCCGCCGGCACGGTGAACGAAAACCACAAGCAGATGAATGCAAGAACGCGCATCGCAGCCTTCACAGGACGCCGAAGGTCCAGCCTTCGGCCAGCGCAATCTCCCGCGTCAATCCCTCGGGCTCGAACGCGCCCGTCTCTTGTGTCGCAAGCGCGCGCATTCCGGCGGCGGTGACGAGGGCATCGGTCTGGTGATCGTTGGGCTCGAAGCTCAGCCGAGCCGGCTTGCTGCCGAGGCCGGCCAATGCGCGGTTGAGCTCGGCACGGGTGCGAAGCTTGGCGCCTGTCATACCGGCGCGGCGCAAGTAAATTCGCGTGTAGATTTCGGCGACCGCACTGCCGTGCTCCGGGAGTGGGTCCATCGGAAAGATCGCTACCTTGCCGTCGAGCCGATGGAGCAGCCGCATCCCCGAGAAGCTGGCCTTCGCCACCTGCGCTGCGCCGATCGCGTCAAACGCGCTTGCTGTCTTGCGTCCGCCTTGCGCGTTCAGCCGAGCGTCGCACTGGCGGAAATGCATGAAGTCTGCCTTCACGCCGTCGGCGATGCCGAAATAGAAGTGTCGCCGGTGAGCCATCTCGAGAAAGCTCGCCGCTCCGAGATCCTCGTCGTCGCACTTCGCGTCGACATAAGCCCAAAACTCGCGCGCGGTCTTTGGAACGCCGGGCTCGCCAAGCAGATATTCGCCGCGCTCGATGATCGGCGGGGCGAAGCTGAAGTCGAACCCGAACAGGGTCGGCTCCTTAGAGGCGCGCTTCAGCAACCAGTGAAGGACTTCCTCTCGCGACCAGATATGCCCCGGCCGGATCAGGCGGGGCGGAGCATCGTGCCGGGCCTCGGCAATCGCGATGCCCTTGTGCCGCCGCCCTTTCGCGCCGGACCAGTCGATCGCGACGAACGCGTCGAAGTGCGGCGTCACACCAGGGGCGGCTGGCGCTCATCCTCGCCCGTCGGGTCCGCCGGCTTCTTCAGTCTGGGCGGAGCGGGACGGCGGGCTGGCGGCATTTGCTCGTCCGCCCAGCGCTCCAGGATTCGCGCGGCTGCATCACGTCCGCCGAGGCCGAACGCGATGGCTGTGGCAACCGCCGCAGAACCGAGGATCAGGCCGAACGCCATCATCACGATCTGGTCGGCAAGTCCCATGAAGGTGAGGCCGATCGCGGTGAACAGGGCGATGATGGCATATTTGATAATCGTCTGCGCGTAATTGCCTTCCCCCGTGGAGCTCCCGACCAAGGTCGACAGGATGCGTGCCAGGAAGATTCCGACAACGATGATGACGGTGCCGAAGATAACCTTTCCGCCGAGCGCGGTAACCTGGAACAGCAGCATCGCGGTGGAATCGCCGCCGATCTTGTGGGCCGCTTCCATGAAGCCGACGATGAGCGCCGCGATCATGACGATGTTGCCCAGGATCCGCGACGGAACGGCGGTTGCCGGCATCATGCCGAGCGCGCGCAGCGCGTTGTCGATTCCCAGGCCCGGGAGGACGGTTTCGACCAGGCTCTTTCCCCAGCGCCCTAGGACGAAAAAGAATGCAAGGATGATTAGTGCTGCAAGCACGTTGGGGATCGACAAAGCGATGGTCTGGAGCATCGCGGTCGCAGGGTCGGAGATCGCCGAGATCTGCAAGACTCGAAGGGCACCGATCGCCGCGAAGATGATGATGATCGCGGAGACCGTGACCCCGACCGCCTTGGCGATCGAGCCGCGTGCCGGAGCTACACCGTCCTGCGCAACGCCACCTTCGTCGACCGCCAGAGGCGCGTCGCCGATCGAGATTCCGGCGCGGCTGAAAAGGCGCTCGAGGTTGAGCGCTCCGAGCGCCGCCTCCACAACGTGGCGGACGACGCGAGCGAGGATCAGACCTGCGAAGAACAGGACGCCAGCGCCGATTACTCGCGGAATGAAGGCGAAGACCTCATTGGTCATCACCGTTACCGGAGTGAGTACTTCGTTGAGCCCGAGCGGCTGGAGCGCGGCGACCAAGCCGACGAGCCAGACCAGCCAATAGACGAGGCGGCCGAGCTCAGTTCCGACCGAGTCCACGCCCGCCTGCGGATGGCGCTTCAGCACCGGCATACGGTCGATGAGCTTGGCCACGCCCCATTGCACCGCCTTGGCGATGAAGTGCGTGGCGATGAGGATGAGGATCGCGAAGACCACTCGCGGTCCCCACTGGATCAACTGGTCGCGCCAATAGGCCGCAGGCGGTTCGGTCTGGTACATGCTCACCCTCCGTTAGTCGTCGTCGGTTTTGCGCTTCTCGCGAAGCTCGTTCCAAAAGGCGATGCGCTCGGCAATCCGCGCTTCGAAGCCACGCTCGCTGGGCTCATAGAAAATCTGCCGGTCCATTTCTTCGGGCCAGTAATCCTGGCCGGAAAAGCCCGCGTCGGCGTCATGGTCGTAGGCATAGCCCTTGCCGTAGCCGATGTCCTTCATAAGCCGCGTCGGCGCATTCAAAATGTGCGACGGCGGCATCAGCGACGCGGTCTCCTTCGCACTTCGATAGGCACTCTTCTGCGCCATGTAGGCCGCGTTCGATTTGGGCGCGGTCGCGAGATAGAGGCAGGCCTGGACGATCGCGAGTTCGCCCTCGGGTGAGCCGAGGAAATCGTAGGCGTCCTTGGCAGCGAGGCACTGCACCAGCGCCTGCGGGTCGGCGAGGCCGATATCCTCCATCGCAGCCCGAGTCAGGCGGCGGAGGACGTAGAGCGGCTCCTCGCCCGCAACGAGCATGCGCGCGAGATAATAAAGCGCGGCCTGCGGATCCGATCCGCGCAGGCTTTTGTGAAGCGCGGAGATGAGGTTGTAATGCCCCTCGCGGTCCTTGTCGTAGACTGGGACGCGGCGGTGGAGCAGCGCCGCCATGCCCGCTGGATCGAGCGGGCTGTCGAGGTCGACGTCGAACAAGGTCTCGACCTGATTGAGCAGGAAGCGGCCGTCGCCGTCGGCGCTGGCCACCAGTGCATCGCGAGCATCCTTGGTCAGCGGGATCGGTCGGCCGACTTCGGCTTCCGCGCGCTGGATGAGGGTTTCCAACGCTACTTCGTTGAGACGGCGAAGGATCAGCACCTGACAGCGTGACAGGAGCGCCGCGTTGAGCTCAAAACTCGGGTTCTCCGTGGTCGCGCCGACCAGGGTGACCGTGCCGTCCTCGACATAGGGCAGGAAACCGTCCTGCTGGGCGCGGTTGAAGCGGTGAATCTCATCCACGAACAGCAACGTCCGCTGTCCGGCGCGAGCCGCGGTTTTTGCTTCGGCAAAGATCTTCTTGAGGTCGGCGACGCCGGAAAACACGGCGGAGATCGGCACGAAGCGCAGGCCGACCGCATCCGCCAGAAGACGGGCGATGCTCGTCTTGCCGGTCCCCGGCGGGCCCCACAGAATCATCGACGACAATTTGCCGGCCGCCACCATGCGGCCGATCGCACCGTCCGGTCCGGTGAGGTGTTCCTGCCCCACGACCTCGTCGAGCCCTTGCGGCCGCAGCTTGTCGGCAAGCGGGGCATTCGCCGCGGTCGCCGGTCGGGCGTGCTCTAGCTCTTCGTCGCTGAACAGGTCGGCCATCTGCGAATGCCAATGGCCCAGTGCTCCGAAAATTGCATCACCCGTCTTGTCGAAGATGTTACTGAGATATATCTTAGATGCATCGAAAGGAGTCTTTGATGAGACATAGACACGGAGGCTGCCATCCGCGCGGCCGTATCGAGATCGACGTTCCGGACGCTCTGTTGGCCATGGGCCGCAGGTCGGGTGGCTGGGGTCCGTTTCACTTCGAATTTGATGACAATGGCTGGAGCGGCGGTCGCCGCGGCGGCGGTCGCAGAAGCCGGCGGATGTTCGAGTCCGGCGAGTTGCGGCTGGTCCTCCTGAAGCTGATCGCCGACGAGCCGCGCCACGGCTACGATTTGATCCGCGCGATCGAAGACCTGACTGGCGGCGAATATGCGCCGAGCCCGGGCGTGGTCTATCCGACGCTGACGCTGCTGCAGGACATGGGTCTGATCGAGGAGGCGGCGGGCGAGGGTCCCCGTAAGCCGTTCCAGGTAACCAGCGACGGCCGCGTTCACCTCGATGAGAAGGCGCAGGAAGTCGAACAACTGTTCGAGCGACTGGACGACATGGCTCCCAAAGAAACTCACGGGAGCGGCGCGTCCCTCGGGCGCGGCGTCTCCAATCTGATGACTGCAATCCGCAATCGCGTGTCTCGCACAGGCTGGGACGACGAACTGACCCACGAGATCACCGCGATCCTCGACGAGGCCGCGCAGCGGATCGAACGGCTGAAATAGCTAGCGGCCGGTGAGGCGCGCGTATCGCTCGCGGCGTTGGATGACCCGCTGGTAGGTCTTCAGCACGACCGAGTTGATCACGTCCCAGTCACGGGTCTTCGCGTAGGCAAGGCCGGCCTCGCCGTGCCGTTCGCGAAGATCTGGATCGCGCGCATAGGCCTCCAGGGCGTCGGCGAAGGCTTCGACGTCTCCGGGTGGCACCAGCGTCCCTGACTCGCCGTCTTGAACAAGGGTCGTCGCGCCTGTCGCCGAGGCCGCGACGACCGGAAGCCCGCAGGCCATAGCTTCAAGCGTGACGTTACCGAACGCCTCGGTGATCGACGGATTGAGGAAGACGTCCGAGCTCGCCAGCGCGCGCGCCAGGTCGTTTCCGACCTGATGCCCGACGAACACCGCTCCGGGCAGCCGTTCAGCGAACCAGCCGCGCGCCGGTCCGTCGCCGATCACGAGCACGCGATGCGCGACCTTGCGATCGGAGAGCGCGTCGATCGCGTCGGAAAAGATGTCGAGTCCCTTTTCCATTACGATCCGGCCCAGGAATCCGATAACCAGATCGCCGTCCGCTATCCCGAGCCCACGTCTCCATGCCACATCGCGGCGGTCGGGATTGAACTGCTGGCGGTCGACGCCGCGGCTCCAGATTGAAATGTCGCGGCTCATCCTCTGGGCATGAAGCACCGCCGCGGTCGATTCCGCCGGCGCGAGGATGGCGTCGCAGCGCTGGTATATCCGGCGCATGATTCCGCGCGCTACCGGCTCCAGGCTCTGCAGGTGATAGTAGCCGAGATAGGTGTCGAAGCGCGTATGGACCGACGCCACGATCGGGATCTTCCGCCGGCGCGCCCAGGTTACGGCGCGATGGCCGGTAATGTCTGGAGCGGAAATCTGGACGATGTTCGGAGCAAACTTTTCGAGGTCGCGCTTTACGGCGGCACTAAGGCCAAGACCAATGCGATACTCGGCGCGCCCCGGAACCGGGACGGACGGGATGCTGACAAGATCGCCTGCGGGCTCGAACGCCGGAGTGTCGGTCGTCGGCGAATAGACGCGGACGTGCACGCCCTGGCGGAGCAAATAGCCCACCAGCCGGTTCAGCGCCTGGTTGGCGCCATCCCGAACATAATTGTAATTGCCCGAAAACAGGGCGACGCGGATCTCGTTGGGAAGCACGGGCAGCAGCAATTAATGGTGAAAGCCGCAAAGGCAATGCACGGCTGTTCATGACAGAGGGAGTGAAGACCGGACTGCCCCTTGTTGCGAGGCCCGACGCGAGGCTGTTCATTCTCGGCTCTTTGCCCGGCGATGCTTCGCTCGCGGCCCGTCAATATTATGCGCATCCGCAGAATCAATTCTGGCGACTGGTGGGTTCTGTCGTCGGCGAGGACCTTCATTCGATGCCTTATGAGCGGCGGCTAGAGCGCCTTGCCGAGCATCGGATAGGACTGTGGGATGTCATTGGATCGGCGGTCCGGCGCGGGAGCCTCGACCAAGCCATCCGAACTGCAAATCACAACCGGATCGAGAGGCTCATCCACGACTTCCCGGCGCTCGAGGCAATCGCCTTCAACGGCGCGACTTCGGCCGCGATTGGCCGCAAGTTGGTCGGAAGCGCGACGGGCATCCGACTTGTCGACCTGCCATCATCCAGCCCGGCCAACACCCGGCCTATCGTCGAAAAGACCGCAGCCTGGGTCGTCCTGAAACCCCTTGTCTCGGCAGGCAATCAGGCCGAGATTGTCGCCGATGACTGAAGAAGACGAACTCGAGGTCGAAACCGACAGCGACAAAAGGCTGTCGATGGTTGACGAGGCTCTGGTCGCGGGCACGATTGCCAACACCAACGGCCTGCTGGTGATCCTCGCCAAGCTGGTCGCGAAAGGTGTTTTCGATCGCGACGATCTGAAGTCTTTCTCCGACAGCTATTCCAAGCCGCTCGACCATGTCGGAATGCGGGAGAACGAGCTGGTCACCCAGATGCAGGACCAGATGGAAGCGACCCTCGCCGAGCTGATGCGCTACCTGAGTGAGCGCGATTCCGCCCGCGATTGACTCATCGGGCGTCAGCCCACATATGCCCGACGCCTTCAGCGAAGGCCCCTTCGTCTAGCGGTCTAGGACGTCGCCCTCTCACGGCGAAAACACGGGTTCGAGTCCCGTAGGGGTCACCAGCCTTCTTGGCTTACTCGATGATTCGGAAGCCCGCCGGCAAGGTCGTCGCCAGTTCGCCTTCGACCTCGCGCCCTTCGTCGTTGGCGCCAGCAGCGTCGCGATATCGGGATGCCATTTCCTCGTGCAGTTCGCGGGCCTTCTCGCAGGTTGCGCGAGCGGCTGCTTCCTCTTCCTCGAGGGCCCGGCGATTTAGATAGTCCCGCTGCGACTCCATAGCCGACATTGTACTCTGCAAACGGCTCAACTGCACATGCCGACGCCCGGCAAGGCCTAAGCCGCTAGCGGGAAACGGAGAATCCGGTCCTGCAGTGGTACGAGAGCCGAAGCGGCGGGGCCGACCTGCTTCACGATTTCGGGATGGGAGGCGTCGAGTTCCCCTGTCAGCGAACCGAAGGCGGGTAGGATCAGCTTGGTCGACGATGCGACGAAGCAGCGACGAGAGACATGGCGCCCCCGGATATTGACGCGATACTTGGGATGGAAGTGGCCTGACATTTCCGGCCGGGGATCGCTCCGGTCCGCCTCGTGGCGGAGGGTGATGCCTGCGACTTCGATTTCTTCGACCAGCTTGCCCCCGCAATGATCCGCGAAGCCCGGATCGTGGTTGCCCAGGATCCAGGTCCAGTCGAGCTTGGTCGTCATTTCCAGGAGAAGGCTGCGCGCCTGATCGGGCAAGCGTTCGCAGCCGAAGCGGTCGTGGAAGCTGTCGCCGAGGCAGTAGAGTTTCTCGACTCCGGTCGCCTCAACGACGGCCGCCAGGGCGGTGAGCGTGGCGACCGAATCGTAGGGCGGGAGGAACTGTCCCAGCCGCGCGAACCAGCTTGCCTTTTCAAGGTGCAGGTCGGCCGCCAGCAGCGCTTTTTGCGCAGGCCAGTGAAGCGCACCTTCGGGTGACGCGACAAACGTTTCGCCTGCGAACGAAAAGGGAACCATCGCTTCGGTTTAGACGAGCGGCTTCAGGGCTCAAGCCCCAGAATATGATCTTTCAATGCGCGGGCATCGTGCAAGGCGTTGTGCGGCACGGCGCTGTTCGAGGCCGTGCTGAATCCGCCCAGCGGAACGAGCTGGAATGTGGTCGCCGGCACAGGGACCATTTCGCCTGGACCGGTCATCAATAGGTTGCAGAACTGCGAGATGTCCTCGGGCCAGTCAGCAAGGATCACCGGCTGCGGATCGATCGCGAGATAGTGCGACAGAGCAATTGCCGCATCGCGGCGGCTGAGCCTCGGCGAGACCAGCCCAACCGGCACATGGTCCAGGAAGGGCGCGACATTCTGCTCGACCCAGGGAAGCAGTGCGGCTTCACAGCCCAACGTCACGTAGAACTCCTCCCCGTCCTCCGGAACTAGCGCGAGGCTCAGCAGCGAGCCGCCGAAGCCGTTGAACTCGGTGTCGAGGAAGTAACGCACATAACGCGGTTAGCGACCTCGCGCAGATTGGCAAATGCTGGACAGAAAGACCGGACGGGGCTTTGCTGCGTCCCAACAGGGGGAGAGTCGTCCATGCGCACATTCCGCGCCGCCGTATTCGCCGCGCTTCTTGCGAGCGTCTCCATTCCGTCTTCCGCCGAAACGCCCAACCGCGCGCAGCTCGCGAGTTCGGTAAAGGCGAGCCACGATGCCAATCTGAAGCGGCTGCAGGACTGGATCGCGCAGCCGACGATCGCCGCGGAGAGGGTCAACGTCGATGGCGGTGCAGAGTATATGCGAAAGCTCCTGCTCGACGCCGGCTTTCAGCAGGCCAAGATCGTGCAGACGGACGGAGTTCCGGGCGTGTTCGCAACGCTCGACGCGGGCGCGGCCAAGACGCTCGGCATCTACTTCATGTACGACGTGAAGCAGTACGTGCCGTCCGAGTGGTCGTCGCCGCCGCTTGAAGGAAAGCTCGTCGATCGTCCCGAAGGAAAAGCGGTCGTGGGCCGCGGCGCCGTCAACCAGAAGGGCCCGGAGACGGAGTTCCTGGCCGCGCTCCATGCGTTCAAGGACACGGGCCGCAAGCTTCCGGTGAACCTTGTCCTTGTCGCCGAAGGCGAGGAGGAGATCGGCTCACCGCATTTCAAGCAGATCGTTGCCAATCCCGAGGTCCAGGCGGCGATGAAAAAGGCCGTGGGGGTGTTCATTCCCGGCGCCGGTCAGGAGCCGACCGGTTCGACGACCGTCGAGCTTGGCGCCAAGGGCGTGGTCGAGCTGCAGCTGATCTCTAGCGGGAAGGACTGGGGCCGCGGACCGGAAAAGGACGTGCATTCGAGCCTCCACGCGATCGTCGACAGCCCCACCTGGCGGCTCGTCCAGGCGCTCAACACGCTCGTCGGGCCGGACGGCCATACACCGGCGATCGAGGGTTGGTTCGAGCACGTGAAGCCGCTGACCGAGCGGCAAAAGGAGCTGATCGCTGACGGCGTGAAGAAGACCGACGAGGCCGAGATCAAGAAAATCTACGGCGTGAAGCACTGGATTGGAGACGAGGACTTCCTGACCAGCCAGTTGCGGCTGGCGTCGCAGCCCACGATCAACATCGAGGGCTTGGTAGCGGGCTACACCGGCCCGGGTGGCAAGACCGTCCTGCCGGGTCGCGCCGAGGCAAAGATCGACATGCGGCTGGTTCCGGACATGACCCGGGAGGATGCCGTCGCCAAGCTGAAGGCCCATCTTGCCAAGCACGGCTTCTCCGACATCGTCGTGAACGTCAGCGGCGGCTACAGTCCGACCCAGACCGACGAGAACAGCATCCTAATCCGGTCGCAGATTGCGGCGCTGAAGAAGGCGGGGATCGAATATGCGCTGTCGCCACGCTCGGCGGGTTCCTGGCCGGGCGTGACCTTCACCGGACCGCCGCTCAACCTGCCCGCGGTCGGCTTCGGAATCGGTACCGGCGGCGGCGCGCACGCTCCTGACGAATGGGTCCTGATCGACAGCAAGAATCCCAAGATCGCCGGATTTGACGATTCGGCGATGTTCTACGTCGATTATCTCTACGAGCTCGCCAGCATGGCGAAGGGGGGCCGCTAGCTACGGATTGACGGGGCAGGCGTCCGTCGGAAGTGCGCGTCCCTTGCGGCAGCGTTCGGCCATGGCGCGGGCCTGCTTGCCGCGCTCCTCGTCCTGCTTGCGCATCTCGCGGCCGCGCTTCTCGTCTGCCTCGGACTGGCTGGTCGTCGCCGCGTCCACTCCGGCTGACGCGACCTTAACCGGTAGCGTCACCACATCGACGGCGGTCTTCGCCACCGTTCCAACGACGCATCCTGAAAGGAGCGGGATCGCGGCGACGATCGGCAATATTCGTTTCGAAACAGTCATCTGCCCATCATAGCCCCGAGAAGAAGTCCCACATCAAGTCGTTCGCACTGATTGCCTTGGACGGCTGCTTGCGACCCTGCTGGGTGCCACCGCCCGGCCAGCTGTGCCCACCGGTGTCCGTCACGCACAGTTCGACGGGAGCGCCGCCCTTCCTCGCAGGGTATAGGTCGCAATGCGCGCCGGGAACCGTCAGCGCGCGCTTGGCCGTGGGCTGGGCCCGGTTGAGCGTAACCCATTTGTTTATAGAGGCGGGCACCGACGCGAAATCGACGTTGACGAGAGAGTCCGGTCCATGGCCGCCATTGAACAAGACGTGGCTGTCGTCCTTGGCGTGGAAATGGATCACCGGCACCGGGCGCGACGGAGAGCACGAAGACGTATTGTCGGTGCCCGCAACGGGAGCGATGGCGCGGATCATGCCCGGAAGCTCGCAGGCGAGGCGGTACGACATCATCGCCCCGTTCGACATACCGGTCGCGAAGACTCGGTTCCTGTCGACGTTTGCCTGGCGAGATACCCGCTCGATGACTTCTTTCAGGAAGCCAACATCATCCACCTTGTTCTGGACAGCCTTTCCGCAGCACGCTCCCGCGTTCCATGTCGCGAGGATGCCGCTCGCAAAGCGGCTGTACCCGTTCGGGAAGACGGCGATAAATCCCGCTTGCTCGGACTTGCCGATCAGACCGTATTTCGCATCATCCGACTGGAAATCGGCGTCACCTCCGCCTCCGTGCAGGGCAAGGAGCAAGGGTGCCGGCCGGTTCGGGCGGTAGCTCTTGGGAACGTGCACGAGATATTCCCGCGAAATTCCGTCGTGTACGAAGGTGAACCGGTAGTCTCCGGGTGCGGTGATGCGACTGGGGTTGGGATCGGCTTGCTTCGTCTGCCGCTGGGCGGCGCGCTCCCGCACTCGCTCGAAAATTTGCGCCCGCTCGCCGACACGTTGAGCGACGGCCGTGCCGGTAATCACGGCGAGCATGGTTGCGCCCACCAGGAATCGCGATGTCATCTCTTCACCCCTTCGAATCTCAGGGCTTCAGATTTCATTACGGCTCGTGAACGATGGCTGAGAGATTTGGTCGTGCTGCGTTCATCAAGATTGCCGGCCGCTAACCAAGACGCATCGCTTCGTCGGCTAACGCCTCGGCTTCGATAAGAAGAGTGGCATCCGCTTCCGCCCCAGGTGGCAGGGACTCCCGGCCGATGATGACCATCAGCGGGATCGCCATGGGGGTGATGCGGCCGGTGTCGACGTGAAGCATCGTCGCGGAGGCCCGGTCGACGAGACGGACAAGGCGCCCCAGCTCGGTCATCCGCGCGCGTGCATCGTCCCACGCCGCGCGGAGCAGGAGGTGACCCGGCTCGTAGCGGCGGAGGACGTCGTAGATGAGGTCAGTCGAAAAGCTGACCTGTCGGCCCGACTTCTTCTTTCCCGGATGATGCCGTTCCACCAACCCGCCGATCACTGCGACCTCACGGAAGGCGGTCTTGAGGAGGAGGCTTTGCTCGACCCAGTCGACGAACTCCTGCTCGAGGATGTCGGGTGAGAAAAGCGCCTTCGGGTCGGTGATCGGATGCAGGCCGTAGCAGGCGAGGGCGTAATCGTTGGCCACGAAGCCGAGAGGCTTCAGGCCCGCATTCTCCATCCGCCTCGTGATCAGCATGCCGAGCGACTGGTGCGCGTTCCAGCCCTCGAAGCTGTAGGCGACCATGTAGTGCAATTTCTCATGCTCGAACGTCTCGACGAGCAGTTGCTCCGGCTCTGGGATTGTCGAGCGGCGCTCCTGCACCTCCAGCCATTCGCGGACGTCATCGGGGAAGCGGTGCCAGTCGTTGCGATCGGCGAGCATGTGGCGCACGCGATTGGCGAGGTGCGTCGACATCGACATGCGCTGTCCGCCGTAGGTGACGATACGCCCGGACCTGGACGAGGCGCGGACGATGACGTCCGTGTCCTTGAATTGCTCGACCTCGAGGCTGAGGCCCGCGAAGAAGAACAGGTCACCTGGCGCCAGCGTGGACGCATAACCCTCTTCGATCGTGCCCAGCCTTCGGCCGTTGCGGAAGCGAACGGTGAGCAGCGGCTGCTCGACGATCACGCCGGCATTCATGCGGTGCTGTGCAGCGATCTGCGGCCTTGCGACGCGCCAGCGTCCGTCGCCTGCCGGGACCAGGCGACGGAAGCGGTCGTAGGCCTTCAGTGCGTATCCGCCGGTGGCAATGAAGTTCAGGACTTCGGTGAAGGTCTCATCCTTCAGGCCTGCGTAGGGAGCGGATGAGCGGATTTCGGCCAGCAGCTCATGCTCTTCGAACGGGGCCGCGCAGGCGACGCCGAGGATGTGCTGCGCAAGAACATCGAGCGTTCCCGGCCGAAAGTTCTCCGGGTCCAGCTCGCCATCGTCGATCGCGTCGAGCGCCGCCCGTGCTTCGAGATATTCGAAGCGATTGCCTGGGACGACCACACCCTCGCTCGGTTCATCGAGGCGGTGGTTCGCTCGCCCGATGCGCTGAAGAAGGCGAGAGGAACCCTTGGGCGCGCCCATCTGGACAACGAGGTCAACGTCGCCCCAGTCGATGCCGAGGTCGAGGCTGGCGGTTGCGACGAGCCCGCGGAGTTTTCCCGCAGCCATCGCCGCCTCGACCTTGCGGCGAGCCTCCTGCGCCAGGCTGCCGTGGTGGATTCCGATCGGCAGGCCCTTGTCGTTCGCCGACCACAAATCCTGGAAGATCAGCTCTGCGAGCCCGCGCGTGTTGCAGAAGACGAGCGTCGTCTTGTGTCGCTCGATCAGGTCCATGATCTCGCGGACGGCGTGGCGGCCGGAGTGTCCACCCCATGGAATTTTGCCTTCGGGGATGAGAATCGAAAGATGCGGTTCGGCACCCGGATCGCCCTGGACGATCTCGACTTCGTCCATGTCGGCATCGGGCGCGAGCCAGCTCCGGTATGCGTCTGGATCGCTGATGGTCGCCGACAGACCGACGCGCCGGAGGTTCGGCGCGATCTTCTGAAGCCGGGCCATCGACAGCGACAGCAGGTCGCCGCGCTTGCCCTTCGCGAAGCCGTGAAGCTCGTCGACGACGATCGTCCTGAGATTCTCGAAAATGGTGAAGCTGTCCGGATAGCTGAGCAGCAGGCTCAGGGACTCGGGCGTCGTCAGCAGGATCTGCGGCGGCCTGATCCGCTGCCGAGCTTTGCGGTCTGAGGGGGTGTCGCCGGTGCGCGTCTCGACCCGGATCGGAAGCCCCATCTCCTCGATCGGGCCGAGCAGATTGCGCTGAACATCAACTGCCAGCGCCTTCAGCGGCGAGATGTAGAGCGTATGGAGACCTTCAGTCGGCTTCTCAGTCAGCTCGGCGATCGTCGGCAGGAATCCGGCGAGCGTCTTGCCCGATCCGGTCGCCGCAACCAGCAGCGCGTTCTTCCCCGCCCGCGCGAGCCGCAGCATGTCCATCTGGTGCCGCCGCGGCTCCCATCCGCGCGCGGCAAACCAGTTCCGGATGACGAGTGGGAGATCCGGTTCGTTGCTCAGCGGTCGTCAGTCCCCTCGCGGCGGCGCCGCTCTTCCTCGGCATACTCTTCGCGTGTCGCGCGCTCGGTCACGCTCATCGGCGCTTCGCCCTTGCTGCGACGGTTGCGCAATACCACCCAGACCAGGATCACGAACAGGATGATCGGGCCGGCGATTTCCATCAGTCCAAGCAAAGTTTCGTCCATGAAGCTTCCTCTGCAGACAAGGGAACTCTCCCGTCCTTCGACCTATATAGCTCCCGATGGCGCGGCTCGGTTCCTGGATAGAGCCTTTTCCGGAAGGCATTTACGTGCGCCCGGCGGATGCGTGGATCGATCCCTCTCGGCCAAAGGAGCGAGCGCTCGTCACCCACGGCCATGCCGACCATGCGCGAGGCGGGCACAGCGCGGTCTGGGCGACGCCGGAGACGCTGGCGATCATGGGCGTCCGCTACGGCGAGCAAAACGGCAATCCGGTCGCCTATGGCGAAAGCTTCCGCGTCGGCGAGGTAGACGTCCGCTTCGTTCCCGCGGGCCATGTGCTGGGCTCAGCGCAAATCGTGCTCGAACATGCGGGCGAACGGATCGTCGTTTCGGGTGACTACAAGCGCCGCGAAGACCCGACCTGCGCGCCGTTCGAGCCAGTGCCGTGCGACATCTTCATCACCGAGGCGACGTTCGGCCTGCCGGTCTTCCGCCACCCAGACACCGGAAGCGAGATCGATCGGCTGCTCCATCGCCTGCATTCCGATCCCTCGCGGTCGGTGCTGGTCGGTGCCTATGCGCTGGGCAAGGCGCAGCGGGTGATCACCGAGCTTCGTCGCCGCGGCCATGAGCAACCGATCTACTATCACGGTGCGATCGAGCGGTTGTGCAATCTCTATGAGGAACTCGGCGTCGCGCTGGGCGAGATGCGGCACACGGCTGGGGCGAAGAAGGAGGAGATGGCGGGGCACATCGTCATCGCGCCGCCATCCGCTCTCAACGATCGCTGGTCTAGACGTTTGCCCGATCCGGTAACCGCAATGGCATCAGGCTGGATGCGCATTCGCCAGCGGGCGCGCCAGTCGAACATCGAGCTGCCACTGGTGATTTCCGATCACGCCGACTGGGACGAACTGACCTGGACCATCCGCGAGTTGCAGCCGCGTGAGGTGTGGATCACTCATGGACGCGAGGAAGCGCTCAAACACTGGTGCATGCTTCATCAGATCAAAGCGCGCGAACTGAACCTGGTGGGTTACGAGGACGAGGATGATTGAGATTAAGGCAGCGGCTCGCCCTCAGGCGCGCCACGATCAAGCTTGTCAGGCAGCGGCTCGCCGTTGGGCGTGAACTCGAGGCTGACCGAATTGATGCAATAGCGCTCGCCGGTCGGCGGAGGCCCGTCCGGGAAGACGTGTCCCTGGTGCGATCCACAGCGGGCGCAGACGATTTCCGTCCGGACCATTCCGTAGCTGGTGTCGCGGATATAGGTCAGGTGATCGGCGGAGAACGGCTGGGTGAAACTGGGCCACCCGGTTCCGCTCTCGAACTTCTGTCCGCCGTTGAACAACGGCAGGCCGCACAGCCGACAGGTGTAAACGCCGGGGCGCTTCTCATCGAGAAACACGCCGCAGAAGGGTGCCTCGGTCCCATGTTCCAGAAGTACGTGACGCTCCTGGTCGCTAAGGTCGGCTTCGAGATCGCGAAGCTGGTCTTCGGTGGGCCGGGTCAGGTCGAACTGAATCGTCATCGCGTCGTCCATCTCTGCTTCCTTGGAGTCAGGCGGGCCGCTTTAGCACAAGTCAGGGGCGGGAATGCTCCATCGCGCGGTGAACTTCGTCCTTGGCGGCCTGCAGCCGAATGACCGGCAGGAAGAACAATGCGGGAAGGATCAGCAACAGGGCCCAACTGATCCTGATGTTCATAAAGGCGATCGGGATTGCCGCAGCGTAGAGCGCCATGGCCACCCATGCCCTTCGAAAGACACGGTGGTGGAGCGCGCGGTGAACTTCGTTCTCGGTAACGCGCGCGGCATGTCGTCTGAGCAGCGTGAGCGCGAATGTGCACATCATGATCACGTACGCATACGCCGCGGTCGCCCTCGGCGACGTCGGGTGCTGGCCGAAGAATCGGGCGACGACCGGGACCATCGTCACCCAGAAGAGGACGTGATTGTTCAACCAGATGGTCGCTCGGTCCGACGTCGGCAGAGTGAAGACGAGATAGTGATGGTTTGCCCACAAGATGCCGACGACGACGAAGCTGAGCACGTAGATTGCAAGCAGCGTGGCGAAGTCTTCGAGAGCAGCCATGTCGCTTGCGAAGGCGAGTGTGTCCGGAACGCGGATTTCGAGGACCATGATGGTCACCGCGATCGCGAATACCGCGTCTGAGAAGGCCTCGACGCGTCGGTTGGTAGGCTGCAACTCTGGCGGTAGCCGCATCACGTCTTTCACTTGACGAAGACCGTCAGCGGCTTTCCCTTCTCGAGGACGTAAGTCGCAAGCTCGGCGGCGGAACCCTCACCCACATTTCGTGCGGAATGCACAGCTCCGTAGGGGACGAACAGCACATCGCCCGCTTTGACGCGCACGGGCTTCCCGTTCACCTCATATTCGAGAGATCCTTCGAGAACGTAGATGATCTCCTCCCCCGGGTGCGTGTGGCTCGGGAAAAATGCGCCGGGTGCAAAGTCGACCCGCGCTTGGAAAACCTCGCGACCCGGAACACTGAGGTCATGGCGCTGGAGATCGGTACGCGTCGAACCCGCCGGGCGAGGCTGTGCGGGGAGCGGCGAACCGCCCCCCACGACGAGCATCAGCGCGGCAACAACGGCGCCGACCGATGGCGCGGCGTTCACCGCAGCGACCTGAACCCGTTACGCAGGTCGTCCACGAACGCTTGCGGTTGCTCCCAGGCAGCGAAGTGGCCGCCTTTCGGGTGGCGCTGGTAATAGATCAGGTTGGAATAGGCCTTCTCGGCCCAGCTCTTCGGAACCTGGTACAGCTCCTCCGGGAATGAGCTTATCACCACCGGCACGGTTTGGCCCAGCGGCACGAAGAAGGCGAGCTTGTTCTCCCAATACAGCCTGGAGGAGGATACTCCGGTCTTCGTCAGCCAGTAGAGTGTGATGTTGTCGAGAACGTCATCGCGCGTCAGGCCTTCCGCGACGCCATCGAACGCCCGGGCGATGAGCCTGTAGCTGTCGATGTCGTGGTCGATGATCCATGCCGCCAGTCCGATCGGCGAGTCATCGACCGCGTAAAGCGTCTGCGGTCGGTTCCCCATCTCCTGGGCGTAAGCCAGGCCTTTGCCGAAGAAGAACTTGAGCTGCTCGAACGCACGGAGCTCGTCGGCATCAAGGCCCTCCGGCGGTGGCCCGCCAGCGAACGCTGCCCTTGCGACATCGGCGGGCATCGCGAAGGGCATGTTGGTGTGGATCGCGATTACTTCCCTCGGTGCCTGTAGGGCAATCTGCTCGGTGACCGGAGTGCCCCAGTCGCCGCCGGAAGCGAAGAAACGGTCGTAGCCGAGCCGTCCCATCAACGTGATCCAGGCTCTCGCAATGCGCTGCGGATCCCAGCCTAGCTTGGTCGGCTTTCCGGAGAATCCGTAGCCCGGAAGCGAGGGAATCACGACGTCGAACGCGTCTTCGGCGCTGCCTCCGAATGACGTCGGATCGGTCAATGGATCGATGATTTTGAGCTGCTCGATGATCGAACCTGGCCAGCCATGAGTGACGACCAGCGGCTTGGCGTCCGGATGCTTCGATTTCACGTGAATGAAGTGAATGTCCACGCCGTCGATGTTTGTGATGAAGTTCGGGTACGAATTGATCTTCGCCTCGACCTTTCGCCAATCGTGCGAATTGAGCCAATAATCGGCGAGCTTCTGCATTGTGGCGAGCTGCACGCCCTGGGAGGCGTCATTGACTAGTTCGCGATCAGGCCATCGGGTGGCCGCGATGCGCCGTTTCAAGTCGGCAAGATCTTCGTCCGACGCTCGAAACGAGAACAGCCGGATCGAGGTTTCTGCTTGGGGGCGCTCCTCAAGCACGAAGGTCCTCTTTGGGGTTTCGGTCTGGGTTGTGGTGGTGGGCTCGGGCGCAAGAGTATCGCCACCGCCTCCCGGCGGCGTCGGTGCAGTCATGGTCAGTCTCCACGTCTGGGGGGTTAGACGCGTACGCTACCGTGATCAGCCGCGATGTAAGCGGGTCCGCAACAGACTGGCGGCCGCCGCCGGCTCTGCTCCCTGCCAATCGAGTCGGTCAATTCCCAATGCGATGGACCGAAGGCCTTAGTGGCCGTCGCCCTCGGTGCGTTCGACGCCGGACAGCGAAAGCTGCTCGTCGATCTGGCCCATAAGGCGTTCGAGGCCCGCGTCGTCGCGAGCTTCGGCGCGGGCGACGAGGACGTCCTGCGTGTTGGACGCGCGGAGCAGCCACCACCCATCGTCGGTCATCACGCGAGCGCCGTCGGTCGCATCCACCCGCGCTCCATTGCTCGAAAGCCGCGCGAGGATTTCCCTTATGACGGCGAACTTGCGGCTTTCATCGACTGGGAAACGAAGCTCCGGAGTCACGATCGACTTCGGCATTTCGTCGACGATCTGGGTCAGCGATTTGCCCGATGCGTTAAGGGCCTCGATCAGGCGAACGGCTGCATAGAGCGCATCGTCGAAGCCGTACCAGCGATGCTTGAAGAAGATATGGCCGCTCATCTCGCCAGCTAGCGGGGCCGCCGTCTCGATCATCTTCGACTTGATAAGGCTGTGCCCGGTCTTCCACATCAGCGGCTTGCCGCCGATCTTGGCGATATGGTCGAACAGGATCTGGCTCGCCTTCACATCGGCGATGATGGTTGCCCCGGGCATTTCCTTCAGCACCGGCTCGGCGAGGATCATCAGAAGCTGGTCGCCCCAGACCACGCGGCCCTTGCTGTCGATGGCGCCGATGCGGTCCGCATCGCCGTCGAACGCAATTCCGAAATCAAGATTCTTCTCCGCGACGAGTGCCTTGAGGTCAGCGAGGTTCGCCTCGACCGTCGGGTCGGGATGATGATTCGGGAAGGTGCCATCCACGTCGGTGTGGATCGCGAAATGCTCGCCCGGCAATTTCTTGATGAGCTTCTCGAGCGCGGGACCGGCGGCGCCGTTCCCGGCGTCCCAACCGATGCGGAACGTTCCGCCCTGGAAGCCCTGCATCAGGCGATTCACGTAGGTGTCGAGCACATCCACCTGGTCGACGTGGCCATGGCCCTCTGACCAGTCGCCGTCGGCAGCGCGGCGGCCAATCGTCTGAATCTCATCGCCAAAGACCGAGCGGCCGTTCAGGAGCATCTTGAACCCATTATAGTCGGACGGGTTGTGGCTCCCGGTGACCTGGATTCCACCCTGCACGCTCAGCGTGGAGACGGCGAAATAGAGCATCGGGCTGGGTCCGATACCGATGTCGTCGACGTTGATGCCGCCTTCGATCAGGCCGCGGATCAGCTCGGCCGCGAGGATCGGCGAGTGAGTACGGCCGTCCCGGCCTACGGCGATGCGGGTTGCGCCTTCATCGGTGGCCAGAGCGGCGAAAGTCCTGCCGAGCGCATAGGCATCGGCCTCATTCAGCGTTTTTCCAACGATTCCGCGAATGTCGTACTCGCGAAGGATGGTGCGATCGAAGCTATGGGTCATTGAACTCGCTATTTAACAGGAACTTGGTTCGGCGCGCCGCAATGACCCAATCGGCGCTGCCGTTCAACCTGCCGCTGCGATGGGCTCTTCGACGCCGGGGTCAGGAATGCCGAGCCCCGCGATCATCTCGCGAAGCTCCTGCCGAGCGGTGATGTGACCGATGCCGACTTCACCGAGCTGCTCGAAATCGAGCAGGGTGAGGCCTTTCGGGAACAGTTCACGATAGATGACGCGTTCGCCCAGGCCCGGGATGACCCGGAAGCCGACCCGGCGGGCCAGTTCGTCGAGCGCCGCGCCGACTCGGCGCAGGTTGTGGCTCTCGATGTGCTGCAGGCGATTGCGGAGCACGACCCAGTCGACGCTCTTGCCGGTGTTCTTCGCGCGCTGCGTCCGGCTGTTCCAGATCAGCTCGGCATAGAAGCTGGGCCGCGTTATCTTGTAATTTTCCGGATGAACCTGGCCGATCAGGTCAAGATCGACGAAGCTGTCGTTCATCGGAGTGACCAATGTGTCTGCCTTGAGAATTGCCGCGCGAGCGATCGGATCGTCGCGGCCGGGCGTGTCGACAACGATAACGTCGACCTCCTCGCTGAGCTCGCGCAGGGCGAGATCGAGGCCTTCGACGCTGTCGCCTTCGAATACGCGATACTTTGCCTGAGGCAGGTTCTTGCCGAGCCGGCGCATCGTCGCATCGCGGTTCTCGAGATAGCGGGTCATGGTCCGCTGTCGGCTGTCCAGGTCGAGCGCGCCAACGACATGTCCGGTCGCTGCGAGGGCGACAGCGGTGTGAACGGCAGTGGTCGACTTGCCGGTTCCGCCCTTTTCATTGGCGAAGACGATGAAATGCGGCTGGGCCATGTTCCCCACCCCCCTTGCACTTTTCCCACGCGGCTCCAAGAACCGCGCCCCGTTAACCGTTTACTTAAAGGTCGGATTCCTTGCAAATAATCCGTGAGGCCAGCCAATTGCCGTCAGCCCTCATTGCCATGGGGGACGGCGGAAAGAGTCTGGCGCTCGTTCCGACCATGGGCGCTCTCCACTCCGGACATCTCAAATTGATCACGGAAGCAAGCCGTGTCGCCGACCGTGTCGCTGCGACGATCTTCGTCAATCCGCTCCAGTTCGGCGCGAACGAGGACTTTGATCGCTATCCCCGGCAGGAAGAGAAGGACGCCGCCATGCTGGAGGAGGCGGGCTGCGACCTGCTCTGGCTTCCGCAGCCCGCTGAATTTTATCCGGCCGGCTTCGCGACGACGGTCAGCGTGAAGGGGGTAAGCGACCGCTGGGAAGGGGAAGCGCGGCCCGGCCATTTCGATGGCGTCGCGACGGTCGTTGCAAAATTGCTGTGCGCGGTGCGGCCCGACATCGCCTTGTTCGGTGAGAAGGATTTCCAGCAACTCGCCGTCATTCGGCGGATGGCTCTGGACCTGCAGCTCGGCATCGAGGTCCTGGGCGTACCAACTGTCAGGGACGAGGATGGCTTGGCTCTATCATCCCGGAACGCCTACCTCTCGCCCGAAGAGAGAAGTAATGCAGTGGAGCTTCCGCGCGCACTCAACGAGGCGGCGGAGGCGATTTCATCCGGCCTGCTGGTTAGCGATGCGCTGGCCGCTGCGAAGGCACGGCTGACGAGGGCCGGCTTTTCGCGGATCGACTATGTTGCCCTCGTCAATGCGCTGACGCTTGAACCGCTGGAGCAGGCGGGCGGCCCGATGCGCCTGATTGCTGCAGCCCTAATCGGCCGCACGCGCCTCATCGACAATATCGCCGTCGGACTGTGACTCTGACGCCACGACGCCGTTAACCATTTATTTGCCATCTGCGTCCGAAGTTCACCCCGTACCAGGGGGAGAGTTCAAGTGGGTGCAATTAGCCAGAAGAGCGCGGAATTCCTTATCCGCAGCCGCCTCGCAGATGCCGAGCGCGGCAATGTCGACGCCTTGTTCGAACTGGGCGTCACCTATTCGACCGGCCGGGGGGGCATCACGGTCGACCTCGTCGAAGCGCACAAGTGGTTCAACCTCGCGGCTCTCAATGGCTGCACTCGCGGGCAGCAGTGCCGCGCCGAGATCGCCATCGAGATGACTGCTCGCGAGATCGCCGAGGCCCAGCGCCAGGCGCGTGCCTGGCTCGGCTCGCACCAGCGCTACGCCGCCTAACGATTTCCGGGCTGTGGCTGCGGCCAAGGCTGCGGCGGCATCCAGGGCTGCAGTTGCTGCGGCGGCTGCTTCAAGACGGTGACGACGCGGCTGTTCTGCAACCAGGTCGCGTCATGGACCGCATCGCTGGTCGGACGTTCCCGGCCCCAGCTGACAATTTGAAGCTGCTGGGGCGGCACGCCTGACGCAATCAGGTAATTACGAACCGCCGCCGCGCGCCGCTCGCCGAGCGCCAGCGCGTAATCGCGCGTCTGCCGGACGTCGGCATGACCCTCGATGCTCGCGTTCACATAAGGATGCATGATCAACCACTGGGCCTGGGCGGTCAGCGTGGCCTGGGACTGCGGGGTCAGCACGTAGCTGTCGCGGCCGAAGCGGACGGTGTTCGAACCCGCCTTCAACTTGAGATCCTGTTCGAGCACCGGGACCGCAAGCACGGGCGCCTGCACGCCGGGATAGCCGGGCGCAGGTTGCGGATAGCCCGGCTGGGGATATCCGGGTGCGGGTGCCGGCGAATAGGGATAGGGCTGGTAGCCTTGGGCGGAAGCGGAGGTACCAACGAAGGCGGAAGCCAAAAGCAACGCACGCATGATCATTGGACCACTCCCGACCAGCTCGGGTCGGCGCCCGGTTGCGGCGTGGCGACGGCCTTCGGTTCTCCGCCGCCGATCGAAACCATCAGCAACGACCCAGTGCCCGTGCCCTGCTGGGTCCGCTGGAACATCACCCACTCGCTGTCCGGGGACCAGCTCGGCGCCTCGTCCTGCCAGCCATTGGTCAGGAGCTTCTCGTCGCCGCCGCTCGCGTTCATGATTCCGATGCCGATGGTCGAACCGTTCCAGCGCGAGAAGGCGATCCTGTCGCCGTCAGGGCTCCAGACGGGCGAGGAGTTCGAGCCTCCGCCGAAGCTGATCCGGCGCTGGCCCGAGCCGTCGGTATTCATGACGTAAATCTGCTGGGTGCCCGAGCGGTCGCTCTCGAAGACGATCTTCCGACCGTCTGGCGAGAAGCTCGGCGAGGTGTCGATGCCCGGCGTGGTGGTCAGCCGCTGCGGATAGCCGCCGTTCGCGTCGACCACATAGATGTCGGTATTACCGTCCACCGCCATCGAAAAGGCGATCGAGCGTCCATCCGGCGAGAAGCGCGGCGCAAAGCTCATCGACGTGGATTGCAGGAGCTGCCGGTCGTTGCTTCCATCCGCGTCCATGATTCGGATGTGCGGCATTCCGCCGGCGAAGCTCATGTAGGCGATGTGCTCGCCATCCGGCGAAACGCGCGGGCTGGTCACGGTGACTTCGCCCTGGGTGAGATAGCTGTGGTCGGTCCCGTCCCAGTTCATGATCGCGATGCGTTTTACCGGCTGCATGCGCGAACCCGTTGCGGCGACATAAACGATGCGGCTGTCGAACAGGCCGGGCCGCTTGGTCACCGCGGTGTAGAAAGCGCCGGCGCAGCGGTGGGCCGCGCGCTTCCATTCGGTTGCCGCCACCGCGAATCCCTTGCGGGTCATCTCTCGGCGCTGCTTCAGGTCATAGAGATAGCAGACGACATTGATGCGGCCGTCGTCGCGCGCTTGGACATAGCCCGTCACCAGCGCCCCGGCGCCGATGTTCGCCCAGTTCGGGTAAAGCGGCGCACCTGCCTCGGTCGGAGTGTAGTGCCGTAGGTTCTCAGGGCCAGTCGGATAGATCGACCGCGTGGTTCGAAGGTCCGACACGATCTGCTGCGCGATCTGGATGCCGATGACGCCGGTTTCGCCGCCGTCGGTCTTCAGGTTCTTGGGGGTTGGAAACTGCGGGACCGCGAGGACGATCTGTCCTCCGGACTGGGCTTGCGCCGCGGTGCCCGCGACGAAGGCGGCGACGGCGAACAGGCTGGTTGAATTGATAAAACGCATCACTTCCCGGTCGTTATTCGATTGAACCGCTCAACCCAGTCCTTCGGCTGGCGTTGCGGCCGGCCATCGCTGTCGAGGTAGGCGGCTGTCACCCTCGCGTCGGTCAATTGTTCCGTTCCACGGATGACCCGCTGATGAATGTCCACGGATGCGGCGCGAACGGCGTCGACGGTGCTTATGACAATCAGGTCATCGCCGAGCCGCGCGGGCTTGCGATATCTGATGTCCACCTCGGTCACGAAATAGGCACTGCCGTCGCCCCTGAGGGCAGCACCCTGGTCGACACCGACGGCGCGGATCATGTCCGACCGCGCACGTTCCATGAACTTCAGATAGTTCGCGTAGTAAACGACGCCTGCCGTGTCCGTGTCCTCGAAGTAGACTGTCAGCGCGAAATGATGCTCCGCCCCGACAAATCCGCCGCGATAGGGTGTGTCGAGGTGCGCCAGGCTCATCCCGTTCGCTTACCGGCCGCTGCCGCCCGCCGCAAATAGGGCGCTTGACTCATGTGTAACCCCAAGGTTACATGTAACGCATAGGTTACTTGATCTGGGGGATTTGGAATGGCTGAGACGAGCAGCGAGACGGCAGAGAGGTTGAGCGGCAAGCGGGCGCGAATGTTGTTCGTGCTCGCGGCGATCTTCCTGTCGCAACAAGCCTCTTACTTTTCCAGCCGGCACGACCTCGTCAGCTCAGCCGGCCACTTCAAGATCGCGGCCTGGGTCGTGCTTTCGGCCGTTCTACTGCTGATGCTCGCGACTGGCGGAGCCTGGTTTCGGTCGGCGGAGGTCCGAGCCCTTCTCAACGACGAAACTACGCGGGAGCATCGCCGCACCGGATTCGCGAACGGCTTCTGGGCGGCCTGCCTGACTGCTATCGGGATCTATGTCGTCGACCTGTTCGAGCCGGTATCCGGCCGCGACACGGTCCACATCATCCTGACTATTGCCATCGCGGTAGCAATGCTGACCTTCGCACGGCTGGAGCGTCACGCGCTTCGCGATGGGTGAGCGGCTCGCCAACGGATTGAAATTGCGGCGGACCGAGCTCGGCCTCACTCAGGCCGAGCTCGCTGAGCGTGTCGGGGTTACTCGCAAGACCATCAACACGGTCGAGAATGGCGTGTTCACACCCTCCGCGATGCTCGCGATCAAGCTCGCGGAGGCGCTCAGCGTGCCTGTTGAGAAGTTGTTCTGGATCGAGCGCTGACGTCCTCGACCTGGCGGATCATGTCGCCCTGTGCCTCGGCGACGTCCGCCAAATGCATTCCCCAGCCGGGAACGAACATGCCGAGGATCCCGACCTCGCCGTAGACGCGGTCCGTGCGCTTGCTGTTGGGGTCGGCGTTGGTTCGGATCGAGAGATAGCCGAGTTGGCCGTCGTTGACGCAGCGCGCCGAGACCAAACCTTCGGTCCGCACGAACTGGGTCGGCGGCGCACCCTCGCTCGACCAGCTGATCGGACCGCCCGGGACTGGTAGCCCGAAACGGGTGTTCCAATAGCTGTCGAGGCTCTCCCATGCGGTCGAGCCGGGTTTCGCCGGATTGGTGCAGGCGACGGTCATTCCGGGAGCAGGCGCGTTGCCGAAGATCGCGCCGGCGGGCGGGACGTTTTTCTCGCGGAAGCTGACCCAGGTCATGACGCAACCCGTTTCGCCCGGCGACGAGCAGATGGGCGTCGATTTCAGCGTGCCGCCGACCGTCTTGCCCTGCGGGACGAGCAGGTTGAAGCCGGGCAGGATGGCGAGCCGCATTTGCTTCGCGATCGGCTTGCCCTCGATCTCATGCTTGATGAGCTGCTGGAGCATGAGCGAGCCCTGGCTATGGCCAATAAGAACGAACGGGCGGCCTTCGTTGTACTGCCGCAGGTACGTGCGCCAGGCGCTGGCGACGTCGGCATAGGCGAGCATCGCCGGCTTGGTGACATCGGCGCCCGCCGCGGCCGCTGCCACCGCACCAAGCGTCATCTGGCGATAGACCGGAGCGAAGGTGCGGCAGACGCCGGCAAAGCGTGCGAACTGCACCTGTGTTGCCGAGCGCTCGCTGTTGTCGACGGTGAGGTCGCTGTTCAGTCCCCGATCGTTAGAAACCGTCGGGTAAACGTAGAAGCAGTCGACCGCCGCATCCTTGGCGACTTCGCTGCGTCCGACAGAGCCGTAGCCGTTAGAATTAAGCGCGGTCGTCGGCAGCGGCGTCGAACAAATGTCGGACCGGCCAGGAAGGCAAAGCCAGTTCGCGTCCTTCGAATAATCGACGGCTGCGGGAGATGCCGCGGGCTGGGCGGATGCGGGTGTAGCCGCGACGGCGGCGAAGGTCAGCAATGCAGTGCGGATCACTTGGGGCTCGCTCCCGGGTCGAACAGGCCTGCCTGCGCGCCGGCGGGTGGGTTCAGGCCGAGGTGAGTATAGCCGCGGCCGTTCAGACAGCGCCCACGTGCCGTCCGGGCGATGAGGCCAAGCTGAATGAGATAGGGCTCGATCACGTCTTCGATGGTGTCGCGCGGCTCGCTTAGGCCTGCGGCGAGCGTTTCCACGCCGACTGGGCCGCCGCCGTAGAGATCGGCGATCATCGTCAAGTAGCGGCGATCCATTGCATCGAGGCCGAGCGCGTCGATCTCCAGTCGCGAAAGTGCCTTGTCGGCGACGCCTTCGTCGATCTCGTCTGCTCCAACTGCGTGGGCAAAGTCGCGTACGCGGCGGAGCAGCCGGCCGGCGATGCGCGGAGTTCCGCGTGAACGGCGGGCGACTTCGCGCGAGCCGTCATCGGTGATTCCGACACCCAGCAGCCGCGATGCCCGGCGGATGACCTGCTCAAGCTCCTCGACCGTGTAGAAGTTCAAGCGGACGGGGATTCCGAACCGATCGCGCAACGGGGTCGTCAGGAGGCCCTGGCGGGTGGTTGCTCCGACCAATGTGAAGCGCGGAAGGTCGATACGGACGGAGCGAGCCGATGGGCCTTCGCCAATCATCAGGTCGAGAGCACGATCCTCCATCGCAGGATAGAGGACTTCCTCTACCGCGGGATTGAGGCGGTGAATCTCGTCGATGAACAGGACGTCGCCGTCCTCGAGGTTGGTCAGCAGCGCGGCCAGGTCGCCGGACTTGGCAATCACCGGACCCGACGTGGCGCGGAAACCGACGCCCATCTCGCGGGCAAGGATCCCGGCGAGCGTGGTCTTTCCGAGGCCGGGCGGTCCATGAAACAGGACGTGGTCGAGCGCCTCCCCGCGGCTCTTCGCAGCGTTCACGAAGATGCGCAGGTTCTCTCGCGCAGCTTGCTGGCCGACGAACTCGTCGAGGCTTTTCGGGCGAAGCGCGGCATCCGCGTCTTCGGTCGTGCGCTCCGGCGTCGTGATTCGGGCTGGGTCGGTCGCCATCTCTGAGATTTGATTCGCAGATGGACGCGCCGCCGACAAGGCGCTTACTGTTGCTTGATACGTGAACTTGCGGGGGCGACATGCAGGTTGATCGACGGACTTTGATTGCGACGGGCGCAGCGGCCCTGGTCGCCGGCCCGGCTTTTGCGCAGCGGCGCGCAAGCAGCGCCTGGTACGACCGGGCAATCATCATCGATGGACTTGGTGGTCTCGGCGATCCCTACACGCCGGAAGAACAGTTGCGGATGAGCGACCGTGGCTGGATCGAAACGCTTCAGACGGGCGTGACGGTCATCCGCGACACGGTGATGCCGGTCGGCAATGTCGTCGACCCGTGGGGCGACTACCAGAAGGCCATCGCCGAGAAGAAGAACATCTTCAACGCCAATCCCGACTATCTTCTGCCGGTCAAAAGCGCCGCCGACATTTTGAAGGCGAAGCGCGAGAAGAAGCTCGGAGTGATCGTCGGCACGCAGGACACGTCGATGGTCGGTCCTGAGCTGGATCGCCTGGCTCAGTTGAAGAAGGACGGCGTGTTGACCGTTCAGCTGACCTACAACAACCGTAACCTAGCGGGTGACGGTGCGCTCGAGCCGGCCAATGCAGGGCTATCCAAACTTGGCCGTGCGACGATCGAGCGGATCGAGGCGGAAAAGCTGCTTCTGGATTTGAGCCACGGCGGAGCAAGGACGATGGCGGAGGCAGCTGCGCACGCGAAGCGCCCGCTGGTGATCAGCCACACTGGCGCCCGCGCGCTGACCGACCACGTCCGCAACACGAGCGACGAGACGATCAAGGCCGTTGCGGACAAGGGCGGGGTTGTCGGCGTCTATTTCATGCCCTTCCTGACGCTCGACAGCCATCCGAAGGGCGAAGACCTGCTGCGTCACGTCGAACATATCGCCAACGTAGCGGGTGAAGATCATGTCGGCATTGGCACCGACAATGGGCCCCTTCCGCAGCTCCTCGATGCCGAAGCGAAGGAAAAGCTGAAGAAGTGGGCGCTCGACCGGATCAAGGCCGGAATCGCAGCGCCGGGAGAGGGCGTGGACGTCTATCCGATGGTCGAGGATTATAACTCGGTCGACCGCTATCGCCGCTTTGCTGCGGACCTGCAGAAGCGCGGCTGGAGCGATGCGCGGCTCGAGAAGCTGATGGGCGGCAATTTCCTGCGCGTCTATCGCGAGGCTTGGGGCGGCTGAGCCTTAGAGGGTGTGTTCGACGCCGTCGCCGACGATGTCGATCCAGTCGTTCTTGCGCTTTTCCCAGACCGAGAATTTCGGTGAGGCAAAATAGGGGTCGTCGAACGCCCCTAGCGGGATGGCAATCAGGCCGTCGAACTTGCCGTTGATCTCATAGTGGACGTCCGAGCCGCATTCCGGGCAGAAATGGAACGTGCCCGGGTTGCCGCTATCAGCGACGATGACCCAGCTCTTCGACTGACCCTCGACCGTCACCTGCTCGGCCGGCCAGCGGGCCTGCACGGCGAAAGCGCTTCCAGACCTCTTCTTGCAGTTGAGGCAGTGACAGGCGGAAACCCGCACCGGATCGCCCGTGACCGTCACCTTGAGCTGTCCGCAGCGGCAGGATGCGGTGCGCGTCGTCACGCCTGTATCTCCACCGGCGTGCCGTCCCTTACGGCTTTGTAGAGCCACTCAATTTCGCGGTTGGTGACTGCGACGCAGCCGTCGGTCCAGTCGAACTCGGTGTGCCGGCTGCCGATCCAGCCGCGGTCGTTTGGAAGGCCGTGAATCATGATGTCGCCGCCGGGATTCACGCCCCGCTTGGCCGCTGCCGAAACCTGTTCAGGTGTCGGATATCCGATCCGGAGCGACAAATGGAATGCACTGTTCGGGTTGTGTCCGACAATTCGGTAAGAACCTTCCGGCACTCGGCCATCGCCCTGTTGCTGCTTGGGGCCAGGGTCGCCGCGCCCGATCGCAACGCGAAATTCGCGGACCAGCCTGCCCTGGCGGTAGGCCGACATGAGATGGGCGGACTTGTCGACGCGGATCAGGTCGACCGGGCCCGGATCCGGGCGCTCGCATCGGCTCGAACGGTAATTCCATGCATGGCCTGTCTCGAGGCAGGAATCGATAGCCGAATATGCGCTGGAGGTGATTGCGCAGGCGCTGAGCGGCAGTGCGAGAAGGAGCGTAAATGCGCGAGCGCGCGTCACTTTGCCGCTTTGCGGAGCGCCAGCCGAACGAGGTCGTCGAGGCCGGCCTCCGGACCGAGTTCATCTTGGGCAGCGTTCACCGCAGCACTCGCTTCCACAGGCTTGAATCCGAGATTGGCGAGTGCGGACATCGCATCCGAAGCTGCTCCGCCGCGCGCTGCCGGCACCAGCGATGCGCCCAGCCCGGCGACGCCGAGCTTGCCCTGAAGTTCGTTGGCGATGCGGGCGGCAAGCTTCGGGCCGACGCCGTTGGCTCTGCCGATCATGGCCTTGTCGCCTTGGCTTACGGCGCGGGCGAGTTCGTCGGGAGAGAGGACCGACAGGATAGCGAGCGCGAGCCTGCCGCCCACGCCTTGAACGGACGTGAGGGCGCGGAACGAGTCTCGCTCGACCTGCGATCCGAAACCGAACAGAGTCCACGCGTCCTCACGGACCTGGAGCTCGGTCAGGATCAGAATCTCGCCGCCGATCGGCCCGAGTACGTCGAGCGTGCGGGCGCTCGCGTGGATGAGGTAGCCGACACCGCCGACATCGACGATCGCCGTGTCGGCGCTGATTTCGGCGAGGATTCCGGACAGGCGGGCGATCATGTCTGCCTAGGCTTAGGCGATGCGGCGGGCGCTCGCCAAGTGATGTGCATGGGTGATCGCGATTGCGAGGGCGTCGGCGGCGTCTGGCCCGGCGATTTTCGCCCCGGGCAGCAGGCGCGAGACCATCGCATGGACCTGTACTTTTTCCGCATTGCCGTTGCCGACGACGGCCTTCTTCACCAGCCGGGCGGCGTATTCGGCGACGGGTATCCCGCCGCGAGCGGCCGTCATCAGGACGACTCCTCGCGCCTGGCCGAGCTTGAGGGTCGACTGCGGGTTCTTATTGACGAACACTTCTTCGACCGCCGCAGCGTCGGGTTCGACCTCGGCAATTAGCGCCTCGAGCTGGCGAGCCAGGTCGGCGAGCCGCTCCGGCAGTGGCACGGCAGTGTCCGTCTTCAGCTGTCCGTTAGCGACGTGGGAAAGTCGGTTGCCCTCTGCCTGGATAACGCCCCAGCCGGTAGTCCCAAGGCCAGGGTCGAGACCCAGAAGCTTAGGCAAGCTTCTCCAGCTCCTCATCCGGGACATTGTAATTGCCCCAGACAGTCTGGACGTCGTCGTCGTCTTCCAGCGCGTCGATTAGCTTCATCAGCGTCGCTGCATCGTCGCCGCGAACTTCGACTTCGGTGCCGGGCTTCCAGCCGAGCTTGACGGCTTCTGCTTCGCCAAGCGCGCCCTCGAGCGATTTTGCTACCTCGTGGAGCGAATCCACCGAGGTCCAGATTTCGTGACCTTCTTCATCCGATTCGACATCGTCCGCGCCGGCTTCGATCGCGGCTTCCAGAACCTTGTCGGCATCGCCTGCAGCGGCACCATATTCGATCAGGCCCATCCGCTCGAACCCGTGGCTGACCGAGCCGCTTGCGCCGAGGTTGCCGCCATTCTTGGAGAAAGCGGTGCGGACGTTGGTCGCCGTGCGGTTGCGGTTGTCGGACAGCGCCTCGACGATGATGGCGACGCCGCCCGGGCCGAAGCCCTCGTAGCGGATTTCCTCATAGTTCTCGGCGTCCGAGCCCGATGCCTTGTCGATCGACCGCTGGATGTTGTCCTTCGGCATCGACTGCGCCTTGGCGGCGAGCACCGCCGCGCGAAGGCGCGCATTCATCTCGGGATCGGGCAGGCCCATCTTGGCAGCGACAGTGATTTCGCGGCTGAGCTTCGAGAACATCGCCGAGCGCTTTTTGTCCTGCGCGCCCTTGCGATGCATGATGTTCTTGAATTTGGAATGGCCTGCCATGGCGGTTCCTTACGCGAGACCGAGCGCGTTGCGATAGGTTTCGAGAACGGCGTCCTGCTCCTGGCGCGTATGCGCCTCCATCCTGCGCAGACGGACGATCATGCGCATGATCTTCGGGTCGTAGCCGTTGGATTTCGCCTCCGCGTAGACGTCCTTCACGTCGTCCGCGATGCCCTTCTTTTCTTCTTCAAGCCGTTCAATTCGTTCGATGAAAAGCCGCAGCTGATCGGCCGCGACGGTACCTTCCGCCATCTGTCACTTGCCTCCGTTCAGGGATTCGGCCCGGCTGTAAGCGAGCCCAAGCTGCCGCTCAAGCCGGTTGAATGCGGGGCGCAACGCGTTATTGCCCCTCGCGACATTGGAAGGAAGCAAGTTGACCGAGCCGCTGCGACCGCGCTCCCGCAAAGTGAAGATCCTGGCGACGCTGGGACCGGCCTCGAGCAAGCCTGAGATGATCAAGAAGCTCATGCTGGCCGGAGCTGACGCTTTTCGAATCAACATGAGCCACGGCGACCAGAAGTCGAAAGCCAAGCTGGTCGAAGCGATCCGTGGGCTGGAAAAGGAACTCAAGCGGCCGACGACGATCGTGTTCGACCTTCAGGGACCGAAGTTGCGTGTCGGAAGCTTCGAGGGCGGGTCGGCGCAGCTCGAAAAAGGCGCGAAGGTCGTGCTCGACCAGGATGACACGCCGGGCAACTCCAAGCGGATGGAATTGCCCCACCCGGAACTCTTCGCGGCGATTGGTCCGGGCGACCGTCTGCTTATCGACGACGGCAAGGTTCGGCTGAAGGTGGTGGAAGCCGGCGAGCAGAAGATCGTCGCCGAGGTGATGGTCGGCGGCACCGTCTCCAACAACAAGGGCGTCAACGTCCCCGACGTCGTCGTGCCGATCCCGGCCTTGACGGAAAAGGACCGCTCCGACCTGCAGTTCGCTCTGGAGCAGGGCGCCGACTGGATTGCGCTTTCGTTCGTCCAGCGGCCGGAGGATGTCGCCGAAGCACGCTCGCTGATTGGCGAGAAAGCTGCGCTGATGGCCAAGATCGAAAAGCCGGCGGCGATCGATCGGCTGATCGACATCATCGCTCTTGCGGACGGTGTGATGGTCGCCCGTGGCGACCTTGGAGTGGAGCTTCCCCCCGAGCAGGTACCGCCGCTCCAGAACCGGATCGTCGCTTCCGCCCGCCAGTTTGGAAAGCCGGTGGTCGTCGCGACCCAGATGCTCGAATCGATGATCACGTCTCCGACGCCGACACGCGCCGAGGTGAGCGACGTCGCCACCGCAATCTACGACGGTGCGGACGCGGTCATGCTTTCGGCGGAAAGCGCCGCAGGCAAATATCCGATCGAGGCCGTGACGATGATGGATCGCATCGCCAACAGCGTCGAACGCGACCCCGTCTACTCCTCGCGCATCCATTTCACCGAGACGCAGATGGAGCCAACGATCGCGGACGCGCTGTCAGGTTCGTCGCGGCAGATCGCCGGCACGGTCAATGCGAAGACCATGGTCGTCTTCAGCAAGTCGGGCTCGACGGCCCGGCGTATCGCCCGCGAGAGGCCGCCGGTTCCGATCCTGGCGATGAGCCCGTCACAGACCACCTCGCGGCGCATGGGTCTCTATTGGGGTGTCCATTCGGTGCATTCCAAAGATGTTTCGAGCTTCGAGGAAATGGTCGGCAAGGCGAAGCGCATGGCGCTCCGCCACCACCTCGCCGAAGGCGGCGACCGGGTCGTGATCATGGCCGGTATTCCGTTTGGAACGGCCGGTTCGACAAATGTGCTCCACGTCGTCCGCCTCGTCGGCGACGAGCTGGAGCGCCACACGACGCCCGAATAGAACTTCCGGCAATTGACAGCTTGGTTGCCCTGGAAGAGCCTGCGCCTTCCAGGGGGTGCCTGCCATGCGCAAGTTGCTTTTGACCCTTACGGCGGCGTTCGGCCTGATCGCAGCCGCTCCTGCGTCCGCAAAAACCGATAGCATCGACGCAATTGCTCAAGACTATGTGAGCCTCGCGCTCGACGCCAAGAAGGTCGATCCGGATCTTATTTCGATCAATTCGCCTGCACTCGAGCAGGCCGTTGAGAGCAAGCTTCCGAAGCCCGTGCCGGCGGCAATGGTCACGCGCAGCGGTGAGTTGATTGCTCGGCTCGACGCTCTGCCGAAGCCCCAGGAGCGGCTCGAAACCATGCGGCTCCATTCCTTACGCGCACGCCTCGCTTCGCTTCAGGCTCATTTGCAGGTGATGAGCGGCGCAAAGCTTCCAATCGGCGAACAGGTGGAGCGGTTTTACGGGTTCAAGCCGGACTTTCGCCCGCTCAGCGCATATGACCCCGCCCTCGAACGGCTCGACAAGGCCATTCCCGGACCGGGAACGCTGGCGGAGCGTATTGCTGCGCTGAAGACGGCCGCCCTAGTTCCGCCTGACAAGATCGAGCCGGTCTTCAACGCGGCGCTTGCGGAATGCCGTCGGCGAACGGCGCTGCACATGAAGCTTAGGCAGCCTGAATCAGTGGAGGTGCAGTTCCTCCATGATCAACCGGCTCCGGCCGAAGACGTCTATCAAGGTGATGGTAAGAGCCGGGCACGGATCAATCTCGACAGTCCAGTCGATGTTGACCGGCTTCTCGCGGCAGCCTGCCATGAAACCTACCCGGGCCATCACAGTCACTTCGTAAACATCGACGACGCGTTGGTGCGGAGCCGGGGCTGGCACGAGTTCGACGTAGAGATCGAAGATGGCCCCCAATTCCCCGTCGCCGAGTCCGTAGCGGAATACGGAGTTGGCCTGACATTCCCAGTCGAGGAGCGCATCGCTTTCGAGCGCGACGTTCTCTACCCGCTGGCGAGCCTGAAGATGCAAAACGTCGATGCGTGGCGAGCCTACATTTCCGCGCGCCCCGACGTGTTGGGAGCGACCGCGACGGTTGCTCGCGACTATCTGAGCGGCGCCATCGATCAGGCCACCGCACACAAGCTCTTCATCCGTTACCGCCTGCAGACACCAACGGCCGCAGGACAGATGCTGAAGATGCTCGATGCTTTCGGGAGCATGGTCATCGCATCCGACTTTGGTTGGTATGTGATGGATCAGTCGATGCAGGGCAAAAGTGTCGACGAGCAATGGCGCCTTTTCCGCCAGATCGAACGCGAGCCGATGCTTCTCGAGGACGTGGCGGCGCTTCGTTAGCGCGCAAGCAGTGCCGGGATTTCGTCCGGGATTTCGTGTGCGAGGAAGCCGATCGGGCCGACCTTTCGAGCCAGCGTTTCGCCGGCTTCGCCGTGGAGGAGCACTGACCAAAGCAAGGCCGTGAGCGGCTCCGCGCCTCGGGCGAGCAGGCCGCCGACGATTCCCGCCAGCGTATCGCCGCTTCCCGACACTCCGAGACCGGGCGCGCCGCCGCTGAAGGACCAGGCCCGGCCATCTGGCGTCACGACATGGCTGGTCACGCCCTTCACCAGGACATTCGCCTGGTAGAGCTCGGCCGCTCGAATGCCGCAGCCGATCGGATCGTCATCAATCTCTTCCTCCTCGGAATCGAGTAGCGAAGACAGCTCGCCGGCATGCGGCAGCAGGCTCGGATGCCCGCCTCTGCGTAGCTCCGGCTCGCCCCGTTTGAGGCTGTGCAGGAGCGCCGCATCCAGCACGACGCTTGCGGGACTTCTCAGCAGTTGCTCGGCAAGAAGCGCGCCGGTCTTCGCAACGGCCATCCCCGGACCGGCAACAACAGCATCGACGTGATCCGCTTCTTCCCGGATTTGGTGGATGGCAGTGCGGGTGAAGCCTCCGTCTCGCGCTTCCTCCAGTCCGACCACCAACGCTTCCGGCATGGCGATCGACGTTTGAACCGCGACGCTCTTGCCCGTCACCATCCGCAGCTTGCCCGCGCCGGCCCGCATAGCAGCCGTCGAGACGAGCAAGGCCGCCCCGGCCATCTCCCGCGAACCTGCGACGATGAGGATGCGGCCCTTGGTCTCCTTGTCGCCATCGACCACTGGCGGCAGCGGGAATTTATTCAATGCTGAACGGGTGAGCGGTTCGCCGCGCTTCCGCGTCATCGCGTTCCGGTCATCATGTCGGGCTCGGCAGTCTTCGGCGCTCCCTCGGCTTCGAGTGGCGCTCCGTGGTTCCACACCTCAAGCTTCGGAACGCAGACCCCGCTCGCGTCCGGCTCGAAGTCGTAGCGGACGATTCCGCAGTTCAAGATCTCAGACTGCTTGTCGATCTTCAGGATGTCAGGCTCGGTCAGCTCCTCGAGGATGTAGCGCATGCACAGCACCACGACCTGGTGGCAGACGATGAGGACACGCCTGTCGCAATAATGGAGGTTGATGGTGTTCATCGCCGACCGCAGCCGGAGGATGACATCAGCCCAGCTCTCGCCTCCAGGCGGGCGGTGATAGAATTTCCCGAGCTTTGTCCGGTGAGCGGCTTCCTCCGGAAATTTCTGTTGGATCCCGACGCGGGTGAGCCGGTCGAAGATCCCGAATTCGCGCTCGCGCAGGCGCTCGTCGATCACGAGCCTGGAGGGTCCGCTTAGCCCTCCCGCGCCGCAGATAGCTTCCGCAGTCTGTCTAGCCCGCAGGTAAGGGGAGGACAGGATGACCTCGGGCCGCTCTTCAACCGGAAGCGCCGCGAACCAGTGTCCTGTCGAACTCGCCTGCTGGTGGCCGAGCTCGGACAGGGGAACGTCGACATCCCGGACTCGAATGTCGATTTCATGCAGCCCCGCCTCATCGGCGGCATCGCGCGCGACATTGCCCTGGCTTTGCCCGTGCCGCACCAGCCACAGCTGTGCCGGCCAGTTCTGCCGCATACTCTCCCATCTCCTTCACCGGCAGTAAGCATGAAAGCCCGCCGCGGTTCCTAGACGGAGGGCGGCCCGCTCCACATATTGCGGCCTCGCGCCACTTGGTGAACAAGGGCCGCGGGGCAGTGGAGGGGCAATGGCTTCGGATATCGAAATGATTGCGGAGGCGGTGCTTCCCTCCTCCGGCTTCCCTGTCGATCCCGACCTCCTGCCGGTCGAGCCTGCTTACAAAAACGTGCTTCGGGCTCGGATGTCCGTCGTCTGGCTCGTCCTTTGGGCCGCCGGAGCTGTCGCGGACCAGGCAATGCTTCAGGAAACGGCCGCTGCCGGGCTTCCGACCTTCGTCATTCCTGCGCTGGCGGCAGTGGCAATCCTGACCGCGCCGGAGCGGATCTATCGGCGGCTTCTCTACAAGCTCACCGATCGCCTGCTCCAGGTCGTCCGCGGCTGGCTGTTCCATGTCGACACGGTCGTTCCTTTGGTCCGGGTCCAGCACATCGACGTCACGCGTGGTCCGCTCGAAAAGGCGTTCGGCTTGGCAACTTTGGTCGTGCACACCGCGGGCACGCACAACAGCATCGTCATGCTTCCCGGTCTTGCACCCCAGCGGGCAGCAGAGATCCGCGACATCATCCGCGAACATGTCCGAACCGACTTTGCGTGAGGACACGGCGGTTGGCCCGCCGGAGCACCTCCATCCCTTCTTCCTGCTGACTGGCCTTGGCGGATCGCTGCGAGGAGTCGCCGGCGGCTACGTGGCCATCGGTTATCTGGCCGTCTCCGGACGGTGGGGCACTGCCTTCTTTGGAATGCTCGCCCTGATCGCCTTCATGACGATCGGAGTCTTCCTTTACTGGAGACGGTTCGAATTCCGGGTCGGTGCGAACGAAATCCGGATCGACAGCGGCATATTGAACCGTACGCATCGCTCGATCCCGTTCGACCGGATTCAGGACGTCGACATCACGCAGGGACCGCTCGCCCGCGTACTTGGCCTCGCACGCGTGAAGTTTGAGACCGGAGCTTCGGCGGGACAGGAAGAGGGCGTCCTTCAGGCCATTCGCCTCGAGCGCGCCGAGCAGCTGCGAACACTGGTCCGAGCACGCCGCACTCATGCCGTCTCTCTGGAGCCTAACGCGGAAACGGTCGAGCCGCCGCCCGTCTACGAGATGACGTTCCCCCGTTTGCTATTGGCCGGAACATTCAATTTCTCGCTTGCCATTTTCGCCGGATTGTTCGGTCTCGCCAGCTCTCCGCTCGGCGAAGCGATGGGCTTCGATCCCTTCAGCCGGACCTTCTGGGTAAGCATCTTGAGCGTCAGCGGTCCGGCCCGCGAGCTCGTTATGGCCCATCGTTTCGCGACGGCAGCCGCAGGATTGGCTCTGCTAATCCTGCTTGGGGTCGTGACCGGCATTATCCGCACAGCTCTCACCGACTTCGGATTCCGCCTCGACAGGACCGGTGTCGGACTTCGCCGGCGCCGCGGGCTCTTCACCCGGACGGACGTCACTTTGCCCGTCAGCCGCGCGCAGGCCGCCGTGATTGCGACCGGACCGGTGATGGATCGGCTTCGATGGCGCGAGTTTCGGGTCCAGAGCCTTGCCAAAGACGAGAGTAGCAAGGGCTCGCACGTCCTCGCGCCGCTCGCGAGAGACGCGGAAGTCGATCGCATCGTCGGCGAACTCGGCTGGCAGCCGCTCCCGTCGCGCATTGCGTGGACCCGCGTGTCGCTCGAGTTTGTAATCGTGCTGGCGATCGCGCTGGCGCCGTTGATCTTGGTGGCCATCGGCAATCTGGTGTTCAATCCGCTTTTCGGCGGACCGTTTCTCGCCGTGCTGCTGGGTGCCTTGGGCCTGCGCTGGCTGGCGTGGCGGCGAACAGGCTATTCCCTCGATGGCGACCGGATACTGGTGCGCACAGGCTGGTGGCGGCGGCGGATCACGATTCTGCCCGCACGGAAAATCCAGAGCGTCGACCTCCGGGAGAATTTCATCACCCGCGCGTTCGGAATCGCCTGGCTGCAGTTCGGCGTGGCGGGTGGGGGCATGACCGGCCATTCCATCCCCGCTATCCCCAGTGGGGAGGCGCGCAAGTTGCGCGATCTGCTGCTAGACATGGGCGCATGACGTTCGCACTTGGGGTGGAGCGCTCGGTGGGCGGCCAGCCATGGAAATGGCGTCGTTCGGGCGAGCCTGGACTGACAATGGATGCACTGGTGGACGAGCTTCTGCTCGCCCGCGGGGTCGCGCGCGACGATCTCGAGCGCAATCGCAAGCCGACCATTCGCGACTTCCTGCCTGATCCCTCCGCTTTCAAGGACATGGACAAGGGTGCCGCGCGGTTGGCCGACGCGGTGCAGGCGGGCGAGACGATCGCGATCTTTGGCGATTACGACGTCGATGGCGCGACGAGCTCGGCATTGCTCGTGCTGCTGCTGAGGCAGCTCGGTGTCGACGCGATGGTCTATATTCCCGACCGTCTAATGGAGGGATACGGCCCGTCAGGCGCCGCTTTGGTCGAACTGAAGAACCGCGGCGCAACTCTGGCCGTCACTGTCGACTGCGGAGCGCAGGCGTTCGAGGCGCTGCAGGAAGCCAAGGACGCAGGCCTCGATGTGATTGTTGTCGACCATCACCAGTGCGCGGCACTGCTTCCGGTTGCCTTTGCGATGATCAATCCGAACCGGCTCGACGAAAGCGAAACCGGGTCGGCACACGGGCATGTCGCCGCGGTCGGAATGGCGTTCCTGCTTGGCGTTGCGTTGGTTCGCGAGTTGCGTGGACGCTGCTTCTTCGCGGATCGCGAGGAACCGAAGCTCATCGACTTGCTCGATCTCGTTGCACTTGGGACAGTGGCTGACGTGGCGCGGCTGCACACGCTCAACCGCGCCTTCGTGACGCAGGGCCTGAAGGTCATGGCGGGCCGCCACAATATCGGGATGAATGCGCTCGCGGCAGCCGCGCGGCTGGTGAAGGCGCCCAGCTGTCGTGATCTTGGCTTTGCTCTCGGACCGCGCATCAACGCGGGTGGTCGCGTCGGGAAGTCAGATTTGGGTGTGCGCCTGCTAACCTCGACCGATCCTGAGGATGCGCGGGCAATTGCTGACGAACTCGACCGATTGAACGAAGAGCGCCGGGCCATTGAAATGCAGGTCTGCGAGCAGGCGCTCGAACAGGCCGACAAGCTAAACGGCGCTCCGGTGCTGACAGTCATGGGAACCGGATGGCATCCGGGCGTGATCGGAATCGTCGCCGGGCGCGTGAAGGAACGGTTCGGCCGACCCGCGATCGTCATTGCCGAGACCGAGGACGGAACCGGGAAAGGCTCGGGCCGGTCGATCGGGGGTGTCGACCTTGGCGCGGCCGTGCTTGCTGCGAAGGACAGCGGCCTGCTCGTTGCGGGCGGGGGACACGCAATGGCAGCTGGACTCACGCTAGCGCCGGGCGGCCTGGACGCTTTTCGCGAATTCATCAGCGAGCGATTGGCCCCGGACGTCGAGCGTGCGCTCGATGGCCGGGCGCTGCTGCTTGACGCATTGCTTGCGCCGGGCGGCGTCGTGGGAAACCTTTGCGACGCGCTGGACGCGGCGGGTCCCTATGGTTCGGGCTGGCCGGCACCGCGGGTAGCCGCCGGGCCGGCTCGCTTGCTGAAGACGGGCATCGTCGGGGATGGCCACATCCGCGGTCTCGCATGCGGGGATGACGGCAAGAGCTTCAAGTGGATCGCCTTCCGGATTGCGGCCACCGAACTGGGTCAGGCCTTGCTATCATCACCCGGCGACAGGCGGTGGTGGCTGGCCGGGACGATCAAGCGCGATGAGTGGAATGGCGGCAATGCGGCCGAGATGCATCTAGAGGACGCGGCACTCGCTTGACCCGCGCAAAAGCCTCCCCTAACGCGCACTCCGCTTCTTGGAGCGGCCCCATCGTCTAGCGGTCTAGGACGTCGCCCTTTCACGGCGAAAACACGGGTTCGAGTCCCGTTGGGGTCACCACCCTTCCTGAAAAATGGCGCTTTTAAGCGATTTTCTGAAAGGTTAGACAAATCGACTGTCTAACGGTTAGACAAATTTGGGCCTGTCGCCGGCGGCATGAAAGACATTCACTCCTCCCAGGGCGCCTTCCGCTTCATCAGATTCTTGAGCTCATTGTTGGGCTCAGGCGGATTCTTCAGCACCTGCTCGAACTCTCGGCTCTGCTTGGCCTCAAGCTTCTTTCGATAGCGCTCGGCGTACGGATCGTGCGCGATGGTGATCGACCCGGGCGGGAAGCTGCCGAACAATGAGTTCTGCCTGGCCAGCTCCTCGGCTGTCACGCGGCCTGCTTTCAGGTCAGCTTCGTCCTGATCGCGAGCTGCCTGCTTGGCCTTACGGTGCTCGACGGGATCGAAGGTGCCCGGCTTGTTCGTTCGCTTAGGCAAGATCAGGGTCGATATCGCTGAAGCGGTTTATGACGCGCAGCAGAGTGACGTCCGCCAGACCTTCCTGAGCAACGGCTTCGGTATACGTCGCAACCTCTTGGTCGCCCTTCCAGCCACCGACGGCCTTCAGCTCCTGATTGGTTCCCCCCGCCATAGCTGCACGAACGGCGCCTACTTTGCGAAGCCCATGGGCAGTGCAGTGAGTCAAGCCAGCTTCGTTACAGCGATCCCGGAACCAGTTACCCACGCCAGCGGCAGTGAACGGCTTGCCGAACTCATTCACCAGGAAGGTTGTTAACCCAACGGAGGGCATCGCATCGATCGCGCGCTTCAGATCGGGCGCGATGGGAAGCCAGAGGTCAGCATCGTTCTTGCTGGCCCGGTAGTTGATCTTGCCGCGGACGATATGCCTCGGGCCGAACAACCGCGCGTCACCGCGTCGCTGCCAGGTCCACAAAACGATTTCGAGAAAAAGCCGTGCCTTCGTGCCGAGCGGATGCCGCTTCTTGAATGCAACGATTTCTTCCTCAGTCCACGTGTGATAGCCGTTGATCTTCGCTTTGCCGACGCGCTTCGCCTTCTTCACAGGGTTCGACGCGATCCACTCCAGCTTCTCCGCATAGTTGAAGAGCCGAACGAGCTGCTTGCGCAGATTCACGGCCGCGACGGCACCACCGACCTCTCGTCCCTTGCCGTTCTCCCGCTTCTTCGAACGAGCGAGCAGGATGGCCTCGATGTGCTGGAATTTGAAATCCTCGACGAGGTCGTTGCCGAATTCTTCCCGAAAACTCTCGATAAGGCCACGCCGGCGGCGCTTGTTGTCAGCTCCACCCGAATCTTCGAAGTCCGCCGACTTGTAGTAGCGAGCACAAAGGTCGTGCACGCTACGCGGCGGCCATCGGGGCTCGAGGTCCTGTCCGCCTAGCAGTGCCTGGTATTCAGCATCGAAGCCCGGCTGATCCGGCAGGTGCTTCATGTAAACGGGCTTCTGGCCAGTCTTCCGAAAGCGAGCGCGAAGCTTCTTGTGCCTGTCGGGGCTGACGGTGACGTTCTTGTAGCGGGTCTTCATCGAGGATCACCAACCGTTATAGGCCCAGTATTCCGCATGCTGGCACACGGTCTGAGCTTCTTCAGGATTTGAGGAAAGAAGCATGTCGAGGCCGGTTCGGCCGTCGAACGCCTTGTTCGAAGCTCGAAGCCAACAGGCTGCTCTAGAGGCCGGAAGGATGCCCATAAGGGCTCGTGCCAGCCGCACGAGATGCGACTGACGCTCCAGATCAACCAACCGCGCGCGAACGTCCGCTGAGAGCCCCAACGCGTCCGCGGCGGTGTTGAAGGCTTGAGGAGTGGTCATCGATCAAAGCACCCTGTCCAGAGGGTTTGCACGGACGACGGGAAGCGGTGCTCCATCGCTGAACTCGAACACGACATTGCCGTTCGCTTCAATGGTCACGCGAGCAGGGCTGAAGCCGGCTTTCTTGCAGCCCTTGAGTGCGCGAGCGATGTCCTCCTGACGGATGCGAGCGGGAGCGGTCATCAGGCCGCCTCCAACATGATCGGAATCGGCTCAGAAAGACGCTCGAACACCTTCCGGTGACGAGCGCCATATCGCGCGTATCCCTCAACGTGATCGCCCAGCCTATCCAGGATCCAGCCGTCCTCTAGAGCGACGTCGAGGATAGAGCGTCCGTGCGCAGCGCGAACAAACAGATCGTCCATGTAACCACTGCCGAGCACCGAGAGACTGAAGAGATCGAATTCGACTACGTGAGAAATCGGATCCTTCTTCTCAACTTCGATCTTGGCCTGAGCCATCGTCATCGGAAGCTCGCCGTCGGCGATCTGCTCATCCGTGAGCTCCTCGCCGATATCGAAGCGCTCGCGGAGACCTTCGACGTAGCCGTCCTTAGTTTTATGGCCCGGCGTCCAATACATCCGCCGCTTGCGCCACGTCCCGCGACCATAATCGAGCACCAGCTCGCGCGCCCGCTCTACAGAGAGTATGGGAAGGCCCGCGGCCTTTTGTTCCTCGGGGGAAGGCCCCGAACCATCGGCAATCTCGAGAATATCCCAAAACGTGCGTGACTTCTTCCGACCCATCTTCGCGGTCGACTTCGTCATTTCAGCGGACGCTTCCCAACGGTTCTTCCCATTAGCCTCGAGTTGAGCTGCGCGGTCAGGACACTTCGCCAGATAATCATTGGCCGACCACACGATGCTCACATCGATGCCATGTTCCCGGTCAGGTGCACGATCTTCGCCAAACACCTTCTTCGCTGCCGCTTCCCACTGAGGAAAAACCTTATCGGCAATCAGCTTCTCGAGGGTCGGGCCATCCATGTTTTGACTATCGACTCCCGCCAACACCGGATCGAGAATCCACAGCTCATGATTATGCGGGTGCCAGCCATTCCAACCGTGTGTAATCTCAGTCGAGCGAACCAGCCCTTGGAAGCCGAGCGACTTGCGAAAACGTTGGTAGCCTCCGCGCTGCCGCATCGTGCGCAAGGCACCGGAGAGCCCATCCATAGACTCGCGACACGTCTCAGCGATCGTATGCGGAAAGGTGTGGGTGATCATCACAACCAGATGGCCACGAGCCCTTGCAGTCTCGATCAAACGTTTGACTTCGTCGCCGCGAACGCGCTCGATCTTCTGAGCGCATTCTCCGCAGAGCCAAACGCTCCCGCAACGCATAACGCCCTTCCAGACTACCGATCCGGATACGCGCTGCATTGCAACCAGAGTTGTCGCCTGGCGGTGACAGCACTGGCCACACGCCACGACAGGAAACCATTTGCCGGCGTCATCACCAGCTTCCTCGCGCTCCTCATCGGTGCGGGGAGCTTGTCCCTTATACTGCTTCATCGCCATGCGGCGGAGCTTGACGGGACGTTTGGCAACACTGTCCCTTCTTTCTACCAAGGCGGCTTCGCCGCTGGATAGTAAGGCTTCGGGCGTTGCGCCGGACCCTGCATTGCTCACCGGTCCAGACTTTCCAGCCACCGGTAGAAGCAGTCATCGCAGACGAGCGTACGAGCGCTGCACCTTATTACGGACAGAACGAAGAGATTGCCTGCGACGTGGCGAATCTCGCGGTGGATAGCATTATGCGGACACATGTGGCCGCTCCCCCTGGATTGGGGCAGCTTGGCTCAGCCTTGTGATCTCAGTCGGCTCGCGATAGGTTTCTTCTTGCACAAAGAGAGCGCGAGCTTTCTTGAGACCCGGCAGCCTGGCTGCCGGGTTTTTTAGTTGCAGCCGATCGACGCGAGCGCGGCGCGCTTCGTCGGACAAGCGCGGACGATCTGTCCCGTGTGGTCGACGATCACTGCGCCACCGTTGGTGGCGCCCACCCCGGTAATGATGAAGACGCCCTTCGACCTAACGAAATACGTAGGAACGACGTCCCGGTGTTCGCAAACGCTCTCAAAGGCGCGCAAAATAGACGGAAGAGAAGACATGAAGTGGCCTCCGGTAAGAGAGCGACCACTTCTCCATTTTGGACCGTGGGCCATTCCGGCAACCGGTTAAGAACCGGCAGCGACTTCTGTCTGAAACTAAATGTAATCGTCGATGAGTAGTTGGCAATAGAAAAGTAGGAAAAAGCTTTTGACTTTACTAAAGCCTACGCGTTCGATCAGGTCGTCAGGCATCCCCGCAGGCCCATTCGACCCATGCCTGTCGGAGGCAACCGTTCAAGCGACGGTAGAGCGGGTATGAGACACCTGCGTAGGTCCTCCGCCCGAAATATCGAGAGCTTATTAGGATGTGTACATGCGGCGGACGGCCGGCGCGCGGGATGTGGCCAGCGATCTCGGCTACAATGCCGGCGGGGAGGACCGATCGCACAAGATCTACAACCTGATCCATCCACTCGCCGCGGGAGAGACCGGGTCTCAAGTCACCACAAACGTGCCACGCTCTCACTCCATGGAGATCACCAGAAGCCTCAATCGCCTCGTCAGCGAGCTGCCATCTTAGGAATGGACGATGAACCCATTCCGGCGCCTCGTCGGGCACGATGCTGGTGAGCATGAAGAGATCCTCGGCCCGGGAGGAGAAATCATGGATCGTGACGTCTCCCTTGGTGAAGCGTGTACGACGAATGTAAGCAGCCTCACGCAGGGCCGTTCTAAGCTCATTTACAGGATGACCTTGCTTAGGATGTGTCACGACCGGCAGGCATCTGAATGGAAGGCGTTCCATAGGCATTAGGCGGCCCGCCTGTTCAGCGTGAACATGAGCGGGCTTCATCGTCAGCGCGCAAGGGACGATCGCGGGATAGAGCGCGTAATCATTCATCTTGGAGATCTTCCAGGCTGGAGAGGGACGAACAGCCGTCCTCTTTCATCGGGCCTGAGGGCCAACCTGGCCTCCCATTTAGTCCCTTCGCCATCGCGCCTTGCGCGTCGGAGGCGTCAACGAGGCAAAAACATCTCTGACCCACGCGGAAATCCCTGGAGGATTTAGGTGGACGCCGAACGGACGCCGAAGCGAGTTAGGTGAAGTATTCCGCGTAGGTTTATTTCGCGAAGCGAAAAAACCTTTCCCGGGTGAGATGTTTTTGTACTTCGTTCAATAAACATTTATTTTTGTTTGACTGTCTTAAAGTCGCTGACGACTTCCCGCTATCATAGTTCTCACGGAGGAATTTATGGGTAGCTTTAATCGAAAGCGGGTGAACGACGAAGACGAGATCCTGCCGATCGGCAGGCGCAAACTGCGCCCTGAGCCCAAGCCTGAGCGAAAGGGATATGTTGGCAGGTTTCCGGCCCAAGCGGACGGTCGGCCAGCATTGGGCTTTGCTACGCTAAGTCACAATAATCTGAAAACTTGGACTCAGGTGGCCAGGGCGCAAGGGCACAACACTCGCAAAATCGAAGCGCCGAATGCGCGAAAGGATGCTCCGGAGCCAATCGAGCTTCTTGCGAGTGCGACGGGCTCTTACGTCGATCGGGTTAAAGGCGTGCTGCAAGATCACAAGGTGGCGACGAAGGTGCGTAGGAACGCCGGCGCTATTGCCTCTGAGGACGTCTACTCGGCTTCACCCGAATATTGGAACCGAGCCGGTGATTGGAAATCTAAGCCAACATCCGAAATCCTGGCTGACCCCGTAGTCCAAGCTGCACTGGCTCTCGCGCGGAAAAAGCACGGCAAGCGACTGATCTCGGTAACACTGCATTTGGACGAGGAGAGCCCGCACGTTCATGTCGTAGCCGTGCCCCTCGTTCAGCGGGAACATGCGGTGCGAGGCCGCCTCCCGAAGCATTGTGCCCGGGATGAAGCCGGCAAGCCGATCGACGTGCGTCCTAAGGTACTAAAGTGGTCGCTCGACCCGTCCTCAATTCGCGGTCGATCGAAGCAGCTCGAGGCCAATCACGACGAGTGGGCCGCTGCATGTGAGAAGCTCGGCCTAGTTCGGGGGCTCAAGGGTTCGGAGATGAGCGAGGGGGAGAGGAGAGCTAGACGCAATCGGCAGACCGGGCGCGCAAGTATGGCCGAAAAAAGCGCTAGAGAGCGGCGGGAGAGCTTAGGTGCTGAAGCTGAAGCCGACCGCGAACGCGCAAGGAGACTTGTCGAGGAAGCCACAGAGAAGGAAGCCGCGGCTGAGACCGCAAAGGCTGAAGCTGAGCTATTGAAGCTATCGCAAGAAGGACGCGAACGTGAGCTTCTGGACCTAATCGGCGTTGCCGAGACGGAGAGGGTCGCAGCCGCCGCCGAACGGAAGAAGGCCGCAGAGCGCACCCAACGGCTATCTCAACAGATTGAAGTGCTGGCAATGGTACTTGATCCCAGTGCGCCGATGGAAGCAGTCGTCCAGAAGGGTCAATTGTTGGTGCGGGGCAGCACTCCCGAGGAGCTCGCACTGCTGCATAGCCTTCCTCCAGCTCTCAATGGTTCCGTCGATAGGTTCTTTCGCCTTGCGGCTTCGATATCGGATCAGGTGGCCGAGCTGAATAGCGGACGCGCGCAGCTCGAGCGGGACCGTGCTCAGCTAAAGGCGGACCAAGAGCTCTATGAGAAGGCGTCCGACGCGATCATGAACAATCTGGACCGCGCGCGGGAGTTTCTCGCCGCATGGACTGGACTCCCCGAGCAAGCGAGAACGCCTGACGTAAATGCGGCCATGCAAGCCGGCTATGCGCTGGTACAGCAACGAGGAGCTAAGGCAGCGGTTGGCCGCTAATACGCGCTGAAAGCGCGGAGATGAACAGAGATTCGATGGACTAGGAGGGCTGAGCAGTTATTCTCGCGGCATGCCTCTCTTTAATCCGAAGATCATTCAATCCGTTCTCAGTGGCGTAAGCGAGTTGCAGTCGCCGGCGGTGCTAGAAGCTGCCGCGGAATGGGCAAAGCGAGCGGCTGACCCCGCAATTGATCTCCAGAATGAGAGCCAGCTCGAACAAGAATTCAATCGCATAATCGTACAAGGAGTCCTGCAGTACTCAGCTCCTGCGCCTGGGCAGGTTGGTACGATGCGGGTTAAACAGCCTGTTCCAGGAGGGACCACTGTCGACCTAGCCCTGGGGCATTTCTCAGATGGCGATTCGGCCATCCTTGCGCCGTTTGAGCTGAAGGGCCCCAAAGTTGCCCTCGATCGCATTATGGCGAGCCGCCAGAAGACGCCGGTTCAGCAGGCTTGGGACTATGCGATGGATGCTCCAGGGGCGCGCTGGGTCGTCATTAGCAATATGAAGGAACTACGGCTCTATGCCGTCGGCTACGGCCGGCAGGATTATGAGTTGTTCGATCTGAGACGGATCGACCAGCCGGAGGAGCTTTCGCGCCTGCTCCTGCTGCTGCATGTCGAACGACTGCTGACCGGCGCGACTGCTGACCTGCTGTCCCGAAGCGCCATGGCAGACCGGGACGTCACCAATCAGCTTTACCAAGACTACAGGGCACTGCGGGATGACCTGCTGGCGTTTGTCGGAGATCAGCGACCGACGATCAACGTCGAAGACAGGATTCGGATTGTTCAGACACTTCTAGATCGGCTGCTGTTCATCGCATTTGCTGAGGACAAGTTTCTTCTGCCTCCGCAAAGTCTCCAGGACGCGGTGCAGACCACGAACAGGTATAATCCTCAGCCGAAGTGGGACCAGCTCCGGACGCTGTTTCAGTGGGTGGATGAGGGGGCACCACCTCACAATATTCCTCGGTACAATGGCGGCCTATTCGCGCACGACCCAATTATCGAGGACCTCAATCTGCCAGATGCGCTGGTCGAAAGTTTCGGACGCCTCGGAAACTACGATTTTGCCAGCGACGTCTCCGTAAACATCCTCGGGCACATTTTCGAACAATCGATCACCGATATAGAAAATCAGAAGGCGGCCGCAGGGATCGAGGCCCCGCCGCCCGCATCAAAGAAGAAGCGTGAAGGCGTCGTCTATACGCCCGACTTCATCACGCGGTTCATCGTTGAGCAGACGATCGGCAAGCATCTGCAGGAGATTGCTGACGAGTTGCTGCCCCAGTTCGGTAAGGCTCTGCCAGATGGCGAGGTTCGCTGGAAAAACAGCAGAACGGCAGAAGCCGATTACTGGTCCGCATACCTCGATCGGCTCACGAGCCTCCGGATTCTCGATCCCGCGTGCGGTTCGGGTGCCTTCCTCATCGCCGCATTCAATTATCTCAACGCGGAACAGAAGCGTGTGCGTGATCGGCTCAGCGAGCTGACCCCGGGCATCCTCGCTCTCAGTGCTCCGAATGCTGATGTCGAGATCATCACCAACAATCTTTTCGGCGTGGATGTGAACGCGGAGTCCGTCGAAATCACGAAGCTGGCACTCTGGCTGCAAACTGCGAAGCGAGAACGGGCGTTGGAGAGCTTGAATGGGAACATCAAGCACGGAAACAGCCTCGTCGAAAGCACCCACTTCCACCCACGGCCATTCAATTGGGCTTCTGAGTTCCGGGATATCTTAGGCGCCGGCGGGTTCGACATCGTGCTTGGCAACCCACCCTACGTTCGAATGGAATTGCTCAAGCCCATAAAGCCACACCTCGAGGCGCGGTTTAGTGTCGCAACCGACCGGGCCGATCTGTATGCGTACTTCTTCGAACTCGGCGTCAAGCTACTGAAGGAAGGCGGCCGCCTCGGGTTCATCTCCTCGTCGACCTTCTTCCGAACCGGGTCAGGCAAGTTGTTGCGGGCATTCTTGGCCGAGAGCAGCAATATCGAAACCGTCGTCGATTTCGGCGATCTGCAAGTTTTCGAAGGCGTTACGACGTACCCTGCAATCATCACGCTTCGGAAACGACGGCCGCACGAAGATGACAATCTCCGTTATCTAACAGTGCGTTCCATGCCAGGGGATTTAGCCAAGACCTTCGAGGAAGAGGCGAAGCCGATGCCTTGCAGCCGGCTAACCGCCGGCACGTGGCGGTTCGAAAGTGACCTGCTTGAAGAAATTCGGATCAAGATAGCGTCCGGGCGTGCTACTCTCGCGGATACTTTTGGACCGCCCCTGTACGGCATCAAAACAGGTCTGAACGACGCCTTCATTCTTAGCCGTGAGCAGCGCGACCAGATCGTCGAGCGAGCCGCGAACACTGGTGACCGTTCCGCGGACCTATTGAAGCCATTTCTCGTCGGCGAAAATCTCAAGCGTTGGCATGTGGAGAGCAATGACCTCTGGCTGATCTACACGCCCAGGAACATGATCGACATCGATGATTATCCGGCGGTGCGCGACCATCTATTGCCGTTTCGCGATCGCCTCGAGAGGCGAGCTACGAGCCAGAACTGGTGGGAGTTGCAGCAGGCGCAGGCCGCGTATGAGCCTGCGTTTCTCGGTACGAAGGTGATCTACCCCCATTTCAACGATCGTCCGAATTTCTCGTTTGATACCAGTAGGTTTTACTCGAACGACAAATCGTATGTGATTCCCGCGTCATCTTCGGCGCTCGCGGGATTTCTTAATTCCAAACTTTCATGGTTCCAGCTTTGCGGCCTGGCACCCGCCGTACGGGGCGGGTTCCGCGAAGCGCGCGTCCAATTCGTAGGCGCACTAGCCGTTCCACCGGCTGATCTCCTTGAACGGGAGCTCAGTAGTCCGTCGGCGGAAGCGATGCGTGCCGGCGAAGAATTAGAGTCACTGATCAAAGCTACATTGCGCAGGCTCGGCGATATTGACGCTCGAATAACGGCCAGTTCTTTATTCAAGGCTTGGCCTTCGATGACGTTTGCCGATCTCCAGGCCGCGCTAAACAAGCGCCTAAAGGTGACCATCCCCGTGGCTGAGCGAGACGAGTGGGAGACGTGGTTCGATCACAAGCGCGCTGAGGCTGCGAAGCTCGCGGCTGAGATCGTGTCCGCAGAGGTGGAGATCAACGACCGTGTTTACCGCATGTTCGGATTAACTCGCACCGAGATCGATGCACTCGAAGACGCGCTCGCCATCCTGGCGCCTGCACTCAACGTGAAAGGTTACGAGGCCATCAGTGCAGTTGAGGGGCTCCAATTATCGGGTGAAGCACGTGAGCGCTTAGAGCGACACAGTTCCAGCCGGTCGCAAGCCCACGCAGCGTAGCCCCAAATGATCGGCGATCGGTATGAGGCGGTAGACGATCCCGCCTGCTATCCCGGCAGCGATGTTCTAATCAACATTCCGGACCTGAAGGACGCAGGGGAGTTAGAACAGTTCGAGGTTGAGCATGTCGGAATGCGCAGCGTCGAAGGACCACCTGAGGGAAACTACGACACTGCCCACTATCGAGCCCTGCATCGGTACCTATTCCAAGACGTATACGAGTGGGCTGGAGAATATAGGACCATCCGAACGAGCAAGGGCGGAAATCTGTTTTGCTTGCCGGAATTTATCTCCAGCCAGATGGAGGCTCTGTTCAAGGGCCTACAGTCGCCTCCGTTCCTCGCTGGGTCGGATCCTGACGACTTCATCGTCGTGGCCGCTGAGTTTCTCGGAGATGTGAATCACATACACCCATTCCGCGAAGGGAATGGCAGGACCCAGCTTATTTTCCTGCGGATGCTCGGGCTGCGGGCCGAACATCCGTTTCGTCCGGAAAGCGTCGAGCCTGAGGCGTTCCTGCGCGCAATGATCGAAAGTTTTCATGGGCACTTGGATGCGCTCGTCGACGAGCTCGAGCGAATGAGGGCTTAGGTCCCTGTCGGGCCTTCGTTATGCAAGCATAATTGGACTAGTTATGCTTGCACTTCGACGCGGGGCATTATATTGAATGCAAGCATAATCTGAAAAGGATGCTTGCATGGAAGTAGATTCTGGGAAAGCCAAGGGGGGTTTCGCCCGTGCTGAAGCTCTGACTCCAGAGGAACGAAAAGCCATAGCTAAGCGAGCCGCTGAGGCTCGATGGAGCGGCGAAAGCCCTGGCCACGCGTACCCAAAGGCAACGCACAGAGGCGTTCTCACAATTGCAGATGTCGAGCTGCCTTGTTTCGTTCTGGACGACGGTCGCCGGGTGATCTCAGGACGCGGCATGACGGCCGCCATCGGCATGAAGGGGCGCGGTCAAGGCGCACAGCGGATTGTTGAACATCGGACCATAAGAGCATTTCTCGACAACGATCTGGCCAATGCAATTTCTGAGCCGATCTTGTTCACGGGCGCGTCTCCCAGAGGCAACGCACCGAGCTCGGGCTTTGAGGCAGTTGTTCTGCAGGAATTGTGTGAATCGCTGTTGGAAGCCCGCGACGCTGGCGCGCTTCAGACGGAGCAGGAGAGGCGATACGCTCAGTTCGCTGACATGCTCATCCGATCGTTCGCGCGGGTCGGAATTATCGCTCTGGTCGACGAGGCAACTGGGTATCAGCGCGATCGCGCGAAAGATGCGCTCGCGAGAATCCTTGAAGACTTTATCGCCAAGGAGCTCCGCCCGTGGGTCCACACCTTCCCGGATGACTTTTATTCTGAACTATTTCGTCTGAGAGGGCTGGAATTTCCCCGCGATAATGTGAAGCGGCCGCAATACTTCGGTCATCTTACGAACGACATTGTTTATCGGCGCCTGGCGCCTGGCGTGTTGGATGAATTGAGGCGGCAGACCCCACGCCGACCCGATGGCCGCTTCAAGCACCAACTATTTCGAAGGCTGACCGATGAGCTGGGCCATCCCAAGCTGCGAGAACATTTGGCCTCCGTGATCGCGCTGATGAAAGTCAGCCGCACTTACAGGCAGTTCCAAGACTTTTTAGATCGGGTCCATCCTCGTTACGGTGAGACTCCCATGCTGCCGTTCTTGGACGAACCGATAACTGGGCTGTAGTGGTCGCCCTATTGCGGGCCACGCTTTCGGCGCGTGGCCTGCAACGTTTCCATCAAAGTTGCAGAGAAAGCTGCCAGTTCATGGACCTGGCCCGAGAAATGATTTCGGGCACAGAAGTAAGCAGGAGCTCGCCCGAAATCTTGTTGAATAGGGCCACTCGGTGTCGTGGGCCCAACTGATCCGCGGCGGCAATCTCGCCTTCTGTAAGCGCGAAGAAGAACCCTGTGAATCCCGGCCCGACCCGCGGCTGATTTGCCGTCTTGATCTCAATGAATGTGATCTCGGGCAGATGGTTGCGCAGTTGGTCTCGATCCGAGAAATCGAACGGCGCGGGAAGTGCGAGTGCGTCGAAGCTTGAAGCCTTTATTAGGATGCCTTCCGCAGCAAGCTCGTCGAGGAGGATGCGAAGCGGACGCCCCTTCGGGCGAGCAATCCATTTGTCTTGCGTCGCTAGTGCAGCCTGTTCGCCGTGAGATCCTCTCTCATTGGCCAGTCGCGCCACATGGGCACGTTTCGCAGCGATGACTTCAACGGGGGTGTGCAATAGCTTCATTGGGGTGCCTACTGAGTTGAGCTACGATGGCATCGGCTCCCGCGACGATGCCGGCGCTTATCTCTCCCTTACGAAACCTTGGCAGCATCACTCCTTCGATCACCTGCTTGGCCGCTCGATCGGGGAAAGCGGTGGCGAGGCCGTCCCCGGTTGCGATACGCACTTCGCGCTCTGTCGGCGCGACAAGAAGGATTGTGCCATCATTGTAGCCCTTCCTGCCGATCCTCCACGTGTTGCCCAAATCTCGCGTGTAAGTTGCAGCGTCGCGCCCTCTGAGCGACCTCACGGTCACAATCACAAATTGGCGGCCAGTTTGCGCTTCAAGAGCTTGTGACCTTGCTGCCAGATCGAGTTCCTGGTCTGGCCTGAGCAGTTGAGCTTCGTCGACGACCCGGCCAGTTAGCTGGGGGAAATTTGTTGCGGTCGCCGGCGTTGCGAGAGCGGTGGACTTCTTTTGGTTCTCGCCATCACACGCCGATAGAGCCACCAGTGCTGCGATCGAAGCGAATAAAATTGGCTTGGGCATCGCCTGGATGCTGATGTGCGAAATGCCGAGCGTCAATCTGAGGGCCACGTCAGCTGGGAGCCATTTTCTCGAAGGAGGTTCGCCGGAGCGCGTGGGACGCCGAATCCCGGGGCCCATCAGTTAGACAAAACGAGTAGGACGTGAGGGGGCTTCTCGGTTGCGATTTGGGTGGTTAGACAAGCTAATGACTTGTAATTCGGGGATTGTTGTTACCCCGTTGGGGTCACCAGATCAGCGTCAGCACAAATCCAATGCTGATGGCGAGGGCGACCATGCTCGCGCCGAGCGCGATAGCTGCTGAGCGGCCTTCGCTCCGAGCATAGGCCAGCGTAATCCCGAGCTTCACGGCCATGTTGGCGAGCACCGTTCCAGCCAGCGCCGTTGCTGCGAAAAGCGCGCCGATCATCTCCGGCGGAATTCCACCCGCCGTCACGATCGCGACGTCCACATCCATCGTTCCGATGATCAGGAGGAGTGCTGCGATGCCTTCCTGCCCGAAGCGCCCCTGGGCCCAGGCGCCTGCAACTGCGGCGATAGCTACGAAGAGCAGGAACGCGAGGGCCGGGAGCAAAGCGATCGGGTTGCCTGGCGGCGAAGGACCTTCGCACCGCGGCGCCTTGCGATAGAGCCACCAGCCGGCCGCACTTGCAACGACGAATGCGGGTGCGACAATCATCGCGAACGGAAGCACCAATCGCGTCGCGAGCAAGGAGATAAGGACGATGATCCGCACGTACATGATCGCTGTTGCGAGAGCGATTCCAGCCGGTTCGGCTCCGCCCCCCTTGCCCGAACCAAGGCGCTGAGCGAGCGACTGCGTTACTGCCGTGGAGCTGTAGAGGCCGCCGATGATGGCGGTGGCAATGGTCCCATGCCGCGAGCCGAAAATGCGGTTTGTGACATAACCGAGGAAGGAGAAGCCGGTAACGAGGACGACCACGAGCCACAGCTTCTGCGGATTCCACGCGCCGTATGGGCCGTAATTGCCGCTCGGCAGGAATGGCAGGACTGCTCCTGCGATCACCGCAAAGCGTGCGAGTGCCTTCACGTCCTCCTCGTCGAGCTTGCCGATCAGACTGTGCACTTCCTCTTTCAGTGCGAGGATGAGCGTCACCAGAGTGGCGCCGACTATGGCCAGTGCCGGGTCGCCGCTTCCCGCGAGGAAGCCGAGGCCGACGGTCGTGATTCCGGCGATCGGGGTGGTCGCGTCCGTTCGCTTATCCAGGTCAGGCCGGTGGGCGTAGCCGATGGTCAGGATGGCTACGGCACTTGCGACGAGGCCTCCCGCGGCGACCGAATGGCCCATGCCGCCAATCAGGCCCGCTATACCTGAGACCAGGCCGAGCAGGGTGAAGGTGCGGATGCCGGCGACCCGCGTCCCTTCGCCCACGCGCCGGAGATTGAAACCTCGTTCGATTCCGATCAGCAGGCCGCACGTAATCGCGGTGCCCACCGCAAGAGCCGCACCATAAAAATTGCCGTTCAGCGCAGTCGCTCCGAATGCCAGCGCAGGTGGTCGGCCATGAAGGTCGAGATGAAGTAATAGCTGTGGTCGTAGCCATCGCGCAGGTGGAGCTCCAGCGGGATGCCCGCGTCGGCGCAGGCCTTTTCCAGCAACTCCGGCTTCAACTCCTTCTCCAGGAAATTGTCTGAAGTTCCGACGTCGACGAGCAGTCCGTCGATCCGAGCACCGTCTTCAATCAGTGCGACGGCATCATGTTTTCGCCAGACGGCGTGATCGTCCCCGAGATAGCCGCCTAGTGCTTTCTGACCCCACGGCACCTGGCTCGGCGCCACAATGGGGGCGAAAGCCGACACGCTGCGGAAGCGGCCTGGATTGCCCAGCGCGACCGTCAATGCCCCGTGGCCGCCCATCGAATGGCCGGTGATGCCCTGCCTGCTCATGTCGACCGGAAACTCGGATGCGACCAGGGCAGGCAATTCCTCGATGAGGTACGACCACATCTGATAATTGCGGGCGAAAGGCTCCTGTGTCGCATCGACGTAGAAACCCGCGCCGAGGCCAAAGTCGTAGGCGCCAGCTGGATCGTCCGGCACGCCTTCGCCGCGAGGGCTCGTGTCTGGAGCGACGAGTATAAGGCCATGCTCAGCGCAGGCGGCGCGATACTCGCCTTTCTCGGTCACGTTTGCGTGCGTGCACGTCAGGCCTGACAGGTACCAGACGATCGGCAGTTTCCCGCCGCTTTCGGCCTGTGGCGGCAGGAAGATCGAGAAGGTCATCTCCGTGCCGGTCGCGGCGGACGCATGTTTCACGACGAGCTGCCGCCCGCCGTGCGACCGGTTTTCGCTGAGGACCTCCAAACTCACTTGTCGGCCGGTATCCGGTAGAAGCCGCAGAGCTTGTTGCCGTCCGGATCGCGCAGGTAGGCGAGGTACATCTTGCCGAAGCCAGCGTCTCGGATGCCAGGAGGGTCCTCGCAAGACTTGCCGCCGTTGGCCAGGCCGGCCGCGTGCCAGGCATCGACCTGTTCGGGACTTTCGGCGCGGAAGCCAATCGTCGAACCATTGCCGACGCTGCAGGGCTCGCCGTTCAACGGCTGCCCGACGCCGAGCGCGCCTTCGCGGGTCATCCACCAGTCCGACTTGCCGAAATCCTGCCCTGGTTTGTGGCCCAGCGCACCCAAGGTCGCGTCGTAGAATTTCTTCGACCGTTCGCGGTCGCTGCATCCCAGCATCACGTGGCTGAACATATTCCCTCTCCCTAGATCTCGACAGCTTTGGTGGCGGTCGCTTCGTCACCCGTATTGGGCATGTCCCGCGGATCGATCAGCAGCAGCTTGGTCTCGCCGCCGCGTGACACCGGCCGATGCTCCGTGCCCCGCGGAACGACGAACAGCTCGCCCGGGTGCAGATGCACCGTGCGGTCGCGAAGCTCGATGTCGAGCGCGCCCTCGATCACAAGAAACAGCTCGTCGGTGTCGTCATGGCTATGCCAGATGAATTCGCCTTCGACCTTCACTAGACGAATCTCATTGTCATTGTAGCGCGCGACGATCCGCGGCGCCCAATGATCGGAGAAGCTCGCCAGCTTCTCGGCGAGGTTCACCTTGTCGCTCATCAGTAGACGACCACGCTCCGGATGCTTTCGCCCGCGTGCATCAGGTCGAAGCCCTTGTTGATCTCGTCGAGCGTCAGGACGTGGGTGATCATCGGGTCGATCGCGATCTTCCCGTCCATGTACCAGTCGACGATCTTCGGTACGTCAGTGCGGCCCTTGGCTCCGCCGAACGCCGTTCCGCGCCAGTTGCGGCCGGTGACGAGCTGGAACGGACGGGTGGCGATCTCCTTGCCGGCTTCTGCGACGCCGATGATGATGCTCGTGCCCCAACCGCGGTGGCAGCATTCGAGCGCCGTACGCATCACCTCCGTGTTGCCGGTTGCGTCGAACGTGTAATCCGCGCCGCCGTCGGTTATCTCGACGATCTTCGCGACGATGTCCTCGCGGCTCATGCCCTTCGTGTTGAGGAAGTCGGTCATACCGAACTTACGGCCCCAATCCTCGCGGTCCGGGTTGATGTCGACGCCGACGATCTTGTTCGCGCCGACCAGCTTCGCGCCCTGGATGACGTTGAGGCCGATGCCGCCGAGGCCGAAGACGACGACGTTTGCGCCGGGCTCTACCTTGGCGGTTTTCACGACTGCGCCGACGCCGGTCGTGACGCCGCAGCCGATGTAGCAACTGGTCTTGAACGGAGCGTCCTCGCGGATCTTCGCGACTGCGATCTCCGGCAGCACCGTGAAGTTCGAGAAGGTCGAGCAGCCCATGTAGTGATAGATGGTCTGGCCCTTGTAGCTGAAGCGGCTGGTGCCGTCGGGCATCAGGCCCTTGCCCTGCGTCGCGCGGATCGCGGTGCAGAGGTTGGTCTTGCCGCTGAGGCACGACTTACACTGGCGACATTCCGGCGTGTACAATGGGATGACATGGTCGCCGACCTTCACGCTGGTGACGCCGGGCCCGGCCTCGCGCACCACGCCCGCACCTTCATGGCCGAGGATCGAGGGGAAGATGCCCTCGCTGTCGAAACCGTCGAGCGTGTAGGCGTCGGTGTGGCAGATGCCGGTCGCCATGATCTCGACCAGAACTTCGCCCTGCTTCGGGCCTTCGAGGTCCAGCTCGACGATCTCGAGCGGCTTCTTCGCTTCGAAGGCTACGGCTGCGCGGGTCTTCATGAGTCGCTTCCCCCAAATGGTTTGCGCGTGCCTATGCCTCCAGGAAACGCTTTATCCAACCGGCAACGCGCGCATTGTCGTTTGGCGCATCCAGCGAGGCGATCGCCGCGTCAGGGTCGGGAACGACGTCGTAACGCTTCTCGATCAGCGCCTTCGCAAAGGCCGGCGAGAATTCCGGGTGGAATTGGAAGGAGATGGCCGGTCTGTCGGTCCAGGCGAGCGCCGCAAGAGGCGTGAAGCCGGATTGGGCGACAATCTCCGTGTTCGGCGGCTGAACGACGACCTGGTCCTGGTGCGATGCCGGGGCCGCGATCTTGTTGGCGCCGTCCATCCAGGGCTCGGGACGAACCACGTTGTAGCGATGGAGGCCGGCACCCCAGCCCTTTTCGGACTTCTCGACATGGCCGCCGAGCGCTTCCGCCATCGCTTGGTGACCGAAGCAGATGCCCACCATCTTGCTCTCCTTCGCAGCGCGGATGAATTCCATCAGTCCAGGAATCCACGGCAATGGATCGTAGACGCCGGCCGGTGACCCAGTGAGGAGGCAGGCGTGGTGGGCGCCAGCATCCGGCAGATCTCCGGCCTGGACGTCGAAACTCTCGCATTCGAAGCCATTGCCCAGCATCGCCCGGAACATCGATGGATAGTCGCCGAATTGCTCGGAGAGCTGGCCGGGAGGCCGTCCCGTCTCGATGATCGCAAGCTTCATGACGGCTGCCTTGCCACCTCATTGGGGTTCGGCCAATGCTTCAAATGAAAGGGGAGAGCGATGGCTGACAGACCGCTCGAGGGGCGTCACGCGCTGATTACCGGCGGCGGCACTGGCATTGGAGCTGCCACGGCGGAGATGATTCATGCTGCCGGAGCGCGGATTTCGCTGCTGGGCCGCCGGATGGAGCCTCTGCTGGATGTTGCGAGAGTGACGAACGGACAGGCGATCCAGTGCGACGTCACCAACCTCGACAGCATCCATAAAGCGTTCGACGAGGCACGGGCGAAGAACGGCCTGATTGACCTGCTGATCGTCAACGCGGGCATCGCGGAGAGCGCGCCCTTCCACAAGATGACCCGCGAGAGCTGGGACCGGATCATTTCGGTCAATCTCACCGGCGCGTTCGACACGGTGCAGGCGGGGTTACCCGACCTGCTGAAGTCGGAAGACGCCCGGGTCGTCTTTATTGCCTCGGTCGCGAGCCTTCGCGGAGTCCCGTATGCGGCGCATTATGCGGCATCGAAGCACGGCCTGCTCGGCCTGATGCGCTCGATGGCGGCTGAATATGCGAAGTCGAAGATGACCGTGAACGCGGTCTGCCCCGGCTATGTCGATACGCCGATGACCGACCAGTCGGTGGCGCGCGTGTCGCAGATCACGGGACGCGGCGAGGGCGATGCGCGTTCGGCGATCACCAACATGAATGCGAGCGGGCGGCTGGTCGATCCGCAGGCGATTGCGAACCTTGTGCTGACGCTTTGCCTGCCGCTCAGCAGAGACATCAACGGCGCAGCGATCACCATCGACGGGGGCACGAGCGCGTGAGTTTCGACGCTTCGAACTTCCGCCCGCACCATTTTCTGTGGGAGTTCGCCGACGGCGTCGCGACCGTCACGCTGAACCGGCCGGAGCGGAAAAACCCGCTGACGTTTGAAAGCTATGCCGAGCTACGTGACACCTTCCGCTCGCTGGCCAGAGCGAAGGACGTGAAAGTCGTCGTCATTCGCGGCGAGGGTGGCAATTTCTGTTCGGGCGGCGACGTGCACGAGATCATCGGTCCGCTGACCAGGATGGACGATGCCGGTTTGCTAGAATTCACGACCATGACCGGCGACCTGGTCAAGGCAATCCGCGCCTGTCCGCAACCGATCATCGCCGCGGTCGAAGGCGTCTGCGCGGGAGCCGGCGCGATCCTCGCAATGGCGAGCGACATCCGCTTCGCTTCGCCGAGCGCAAAGGCGGCATTCCTGTTCACCCGCGTAGGCCTGTCAGGCGCGGACATGGGCGCCTGCGCGATCCTGCCGAGGATCATCGGGCACGGCCGCGCTGCGGAGCTGTTGTTCACCGGCCGGTCGATAAGCGCCGACGAAGGTGTCGCCTGGGGCTTCTGGAATCGGGTCGTCGAAGATGTGTTGGCGGAGGCGAGCGCGCTTGCGCTGGAGCTCGCGCGTGGTCCGACTTTCGCTCACGCGATGACCAAGCGCCAGCTCGATGGCGAGTGGCACGTGTCGATCGACGAGGCGATCACGATGGAGGCCGAGGCCCAGGCGATCTGCATGAAGACCAAGGATTTCCATCGCGCTTACGAGGCGTTCGCCAACAAACGCAAACCGGAGTTCCAGGGCAACTGATGGCCGACCGCAGCTTCCTCGCCTGGCCATTTTTCGAAGAGCGCCATCGAGCGCTGGCGGTTGAACTCGAAGCCTGGTGCGAGGCGACGATCCATGACGCCGAAGCGGCTGACACGGACGAGGCGTGCCGCTCACTGGTGCAGGAATTGGGAAGCGCCGGCTTCCTGAAACTGTGCGTCGGCGATGGAGACTCTCGTCCCGACGTACGCAGTCTCGCAATCTGCCGGGAGATCCTGGCGCGTCATCACGGTCTGGCCGACTTCGCTTTCGCGATGCAGGGTCTTGGCTCAGGCGCGATCAGCCTGTTCGGGACTATCGAGCAGAAGCGAGAATGGCTCCCGCGCGTCGCCAGCGGCAAGGCGATTGCCGCCTTCGCCATGACTGAGCCGGAGTGCGGATCGGATGCCGCGAACATGGCGACCTCCGCGATGCGCGAAGGCAACGAATGGGTTCTGGTCGGCGAGAAAACCTACATCTCCAACGGCGGCATCGCGGACTACTATCTGACCTTCGCGCGCACCGGCGAAGGCGAGGGGTCGCGTGGGCTCTCGGCCTTCATCGTGCCCGCCGAATCGGTTGCGGTCGTTCAGCGCATCGACGCCATCGCCGCGCATCCGCTCGCGCGGCTCAAGTACGACAACGTCCGCATCCCCGCTGATGCGATCGTCGGCGAACCTGGAGAAGGGTTCCGCGTCGGGATGGAGACGCTGAACCTTTTCCGGGTGACCGTGGGAGCGGCAGCGCTCGGGTTTGCCCGGCGTGCGCTCGATGAAGCGCTCGCCTTCTCGTCAAACCGCCGTCTCGGCACCGGCAAGCTCTCCGACAATGCCGTGACGCAGGCCAAGCTGGCCGACATGGCGACAGCGATCGATGCGTCGTCGCTGCTCATCTACCGCGCGGCGTGGCAGCAGGATGTGGGCGGAACCGATCATCGCCGAGCCGCCGCAATGGCCAAGCTAAACGCGACCGAGTCCGCGCAGCAGATCATCGATGCCGCCGTCCAGATGCACGGCGGAATGGGCGTGACCAAGGGCGCCAAGGTGGAGGAACTCTATCGCGAAATCCGCGCGCTTCGCATTTACGAAGGCGCGAGCGAGGTGCAGCGGCAGATTATCGCACGCGACCTCTTGAAGGAGCATCGCGCATGAAGGACCTGTGCCCCCCCGGCTGGCCGCGTCCGAAAGGCTATTCAAACGCCATGGCTGCGCGCGGCCGCATCGTGATGACCGCCGGGGTCGTCGGCTGGAACGAACGCCAGGAGTTCGTCGACAATACGCTCGCGGGCCAGTTCGCCCAGACGCTTCGTAATATTGTCGCCATCCTCCAATGCGACGGCGCTTATCCGAAGAACATCGCGCGGCTCACCTGCTACGTGACCTCGATCGACGAATATCTCGCGAGCGCGAAGGAGATCGGTGCCGCGTGGCGCGAGATCATGGGCCGGCATTATCCGGCGATGGCCTTGGTCGAGGTCGTGCGGCTCGTCGAGCGCGAGGCGAAGGTCGAGATCGAGGCGACGGCGGTGGTTCCCGAATGAGGGACCGGTTCGTCGAGGATCGCCTGCCGCCACCGGACCAGCTTCCGGAATTCCGTTTCGACTTGCCAGAAGTCCGATATCCCGACCGGCTGAACGCGGCCGCCGAGCTTCTGAAGGGCGGCACTCCCGGCGCGCTTGCAATCGTCAACGATCACGGCCGCTGGACCTATGCCGATCTTGACGCCTTCAGCGGGCGCATCGCGCGGTTGCTGGTGGAAGAAGAGGGCCTCGTCCCCGGCAACCGAGTGCTTCTGCGAGGACCGAACGGGTACACGATGTTCGCGGTCTGGCTCGGGGTGCTGAAGGCAGGCGGAGTGGTCGTCGCAACCATGCCTTTGCTTCGGCCCGGCGAGGTCGCGACGGTGATCGAGCGGGCGCAGATCAGCCATGCGATCGTGGACAGCCGCTTCATCGGTGACTTCCGCGAGGCGGTCGACCAGACCCACTTCGTCAAGCACATCATCAAATATGACGGCGACTATGAGCACGGTGATCTGGAGACGCGCACCGCGTCGCTCGCCCCGCTCCCGCCCGTCGATACGCATCGCGACGACCCAGCGCTGATTGCTTTCACCAGCGGCACGACCGGCGTGCCGAAGGGCTGCGTCCAGTTCCATCGCGACATCCTCGCGCCTTGCGACACGTTTGCGAAACATCTCGTCGGTCCAAAGGCTGGCGATGTGTTCATGACCAGCGCCCCGATGGCCTTCACATTCGGGCTCGGCGTCACGCTCATGTTCCCACTACGCTTCGGCGCCGCCGCCGCGACCATCGAGCAGGCGACGCCGCCGAAGATGGTCGAGGCGATGGTGAAGCATGGTGTCACGCACCTCGGCACCGCGCCTACGGCTTACAAGGCGATGCTGTCGCAGCCGGGCCTCGACGATGCCCTCAAGTCTCTGCGCTACTGCATTTCCGCCGGCGAGCATCTGCCCGAGGCGACCTGGCGCGCGTGGCATGAGCGGACCGGCATCGCGATCACCGACGGCATCGGCTCGACCGAGATGATGCACATCTTCGTCTCGGCGGCGGGCGACGACGTTCGTCCCGGCTCAACCGGCAAGGCGGTACCCGGTTATACCGCGACCATTCTCGACGACGCGGGCAACTCGCTTGAGGAGGGCGAAGGCCGCCTCGCAATCCGTGGTCCCACAGGCTGTCGCTATCTCGATGACGAGCGGCAGGCGAAGTACGTCGAGAACGGCTGGAATATCACCGGCGACACCTATCGCCGAGATGCCGACGGCTATTACTGGTACCTTGCGCGCAGCGACGATATGATCGTCAGCTCGGGTTACAATATCGGTGCTCCGGAAGTCGAAAACGCGCTCCTTGCGCACCCAGCCGTCACCGAGTGCGCCGTGATCGGCGTCACCTGCCCCGAGCGCGGCCAGAAGGTGAAGGCTTTCATCGTCCTCGCCGCATTCGCCGAGCCGAGCGCGGAGCTGACCGAAAAGCTGCAGTCCTTCGTGAAGAACCAGATCGCCCCCTACAAATATCCGCGCGAGATCGAGTACGTGGACGCGCTGCCAAAGACCGCGACGGGCAAGCTCCAACGCTCGGTCCTGCGAAACCACTGATATGCAAGTCGTGTCGCGACTTCTTCTTATGGCAAGCGCCGTATTCGCCGCCCCTGCATCGCCGGCCGCAGCGCGGTCGCCCGCGATCGTTCAGCACATCGCTCCGAGCGCCTTTGCCTATGTCCCTGCGACAATCACCGGCCCAGCCCCACTGATCGTCGTCCTGCACGGCGCTGGTGGCGACGCTCGTTATTTCCTCGAACAGTTCAAGCACGACGCCGATCAACGCGGCGCCATTCTGCTGTCTGTCCAGTCGAGCGGGCGTACCTGGGCACAACGCAAACCAAAGGACGATGAGTCGGACGTCGCCAACATCAAGGCGGCAATTGCCGAACTGACGGCGAAAGCACCCATCGATAGAGGGCACACGACTGTCATGGGCTTCTCTGACGGAGCCAGCTACGCACTGTCGATCGGCATGGCCTACCCAGGCCTTTTCCGGACCATCATTGCCTTCTCGCCCGGCTATGCGTTCGCGCCTTCCCGCATCGACAAGGAGCAGCGGATCTTCATCGCGCATTCTAGCCGCGACCCGATCCTCCCGGCCGCCAATGTCCGCGACATGATCAAAGGCCTGGAGGGGGCCGGCTATTCGCCTGAAGTCCACTGGTTCAACGGCGGTCACGAAATCGATCCGCAGCTGAAGAATGCCGCCCTCGACTTTGCCCTCGCGCCATAGCGTCGAGGGTGGAGGTTCGCCGCTGCCCGCGCTAGTGCGGGCGCCGTGACCGACAAGCCGACCAAATCAGATTGGGAAACGCTCGCCGCGAAAGAGTCGCGGGGCAAGGACCTGACGCGCGAGACATTCGAGGGCATTCGCCTCGACAATGTCTATGGACCCGATGCCGCCATCGATAGCGGCTATCCGGGCGTCGCGCCCTTCACGCGCGGCCCCTATGCGACGATGTACGCGGGCCGGCCGTGGACGATCCGACAGTACGCCGGCTTTTCGACAGCGGAAGAGTCCAACGCCTTCTACCGCCGCAACCTTGCCGCCGGTCAAAAGGGTCTAAGCGTCGCCTTCGATCTCGCCACCCATCGCGGCTACGACAGCGACAATCCGCGCGTCGCGGGCGACGTTGGCATGGCGGGCGTCGCGATCGACAGTGTCGAGGACATGAAACTGCTGTTCGACGGCATCCCGCTCGGCGAAATGTCGGTCAGCATGACCATGAACGGCGCGGTGCTTCCGGTCATGGCCTTCTTCATCGTCGCTGGCGAGGAGCAGGGCGTCCCGCACGCGCAGCTGACGGGGACGATCCAGAACGACATCCTGAAAGAGTTCGCGGTCCGCAACACCTACATCTACCCGCCCGAGCCATCGATGCGGATCGTGTCGGACGTGATCGCTTTCTGCGCGCGCGAGATGCCGAAATTCAATTCGATCTCGATCAGCGGCTATCACATGCACGAGGCCGGGGCGACGGCGGTGCAGGAGCTCGCCTACACGCTCGCCGACGGCATGGAATATGCGCGCGCGGCGATGAAGCAGGGGCTCGAGATCGACGAGTTCGCGGGCCGCCTGAGCTTCTTCTGGGGCATCGGGATGAACCTGTTCATGGAGGTCGCGAAGCTGCGCGCCGCGCGTACGCTTTGGCACCGGATCATGACCGATCTCGGCGCGAAGAAAGATGAGTCCAAGCGGCTTCGCACGCACTGCCAGACTTCGGGAGTCAGCCTCACCGAACAGGACCCGTACAACAACATCGTGCGCACCACGGTCGAGGCGCTAGCGGCGGTGCTCGGCGGAACGCAGTCGCTGCACACCAACAGCTTCGACGAAGCGATCGCGCTACCGACCGATTTCAGCGCGCGCATCGCGCGCAACACCCAGCTGATCCTGGCCGAGGAAAGCGGCATCACCGCCGTCGCCGATCCGCTTGGCGGAAGCTGGTACGTGGAGAAGCTGACCCGCGAACTAGAGGAGCGCGCGTGGGAGCTGATCCAGGAAGTCGAGCAGCACGGAGGCATGACCAAGGCAGTTGCGGAAGGCCTGCCCAAGCATCGCATCGAGGAGGCCGCCGCGGCCCGCGCGGCAAAGGTCGACACGGGCGAAACGGTGATCGTCGGTGTCAACCGCTATCGCCTGGCGGAAGAGGAAGAGCATGACATCCTCGAGGTCGACAATGCCAAGGTCCGCGCCAACCAGATCGGCCGCCTGAGGAAGCTTCGCGAAGACCGCGATGACGCGAAGGTGGTCGCCGCGCTGGACGCGCTCGAAGCTGGGGCGCGGGGCGATGCGAACCTCCTAGAATTGTGCGTCGAAGCGGCACGCGCCCGTGCCTCGCTCGGCGAGATTTCGGACGCGCTGGAACGCGCGTTCGGGCGTTACGGAACCGTTCCCGAGCCAGTGCGCGGCATCTACGGGAAGGCCCGCAACGACGACCGCTGGAGAGCGGCGGAAGGTGGCACGCGCTCTGTTGCCGAGCGCCTCGGCCGCAAGCCGCGCATTATGGTCGCGAAGATGGGCCAGGACGGACACGACCGCGGCGCGAACCTGGTGTCATCGGCGTTCACTGACCTCGGCTTCGAAGTCATTCCCGGGCCGCTGTTCCAGACCCCACGCGAAACCGCGCAAATGGCGATCGAAAATGACGTCGACGTCGTCGGCGCATCGTCGTTAGCCGCAGGCCATCGCACGCTCATCCCGGAGCTGATTTCAGCGCTCAAGGAAGCAGGCCGAGCCGACATCAAGGTCGTCGCAGGCGGAGTCATTCCGCCACAGGATTATGCGCTTCTCCGCGCCGCAGGAGTGCAGGCGATCTTCGGTCCGGGCACAAACCTCGCCGACGCCGCCGACGAAGTGCTGCGCCTGCTCGGCCACAATCGTCCACCGCTGGACGAAGCCGCAGAATAAGGAGCGTCGGGAATGATCAGGTTCGCGGTATTAGTCCTTCTCGCGTCGACGTCGGCGACATGCGCGGCCATGACTCCGACTACCACTTCCTCCGTCGCGATCTCGCCCAAGGCCTATGTGGTGATAGAAGTCGCCGTGACCGATCCCGCCGATTACGAGAATTACAAGAAGGCGATTGAGCCGATCATCATTGCCCACGGCGGCCGTTACATAGCGCGCGCGGGACGCACAGAGACCATCGATCCGCCCGCGCCCAATGGACGCGTCGTACTGCTTGAATTCCCCAGTTTCGATTCCGCAATGGTATTCGAGAATGCGCCTGAGACCCACGCGGCGAGTGAGATCCGGCATCGCTCGTCCAAATCTCGGATCTACGTCGTCGAGGGAGTTGCGCCCTAGTGTTCAAGAAGATCCTGATCGCCAATCGCGGGGAAATCGCCTGCCGCGTCATCCGCACGGCGAAGCGCATGGGCATCAAGACGGTCGCGGTTTATTCCGACGCTGACGCTCGCGCGCCGCACGTGCGCATGGCCGATGAGGCTGTCCACCTCGGCCCGCCGCCGGCATCTGAGTCCTACCTCAAAGCCGAGCTAATCATCGACGCCTGCAAGGCGACCGGTGCCGAGGCCGTGCACCCGGGCTACGGCTTCCTTTCGGAGCGCGAGAGCTTCGCCAAGGCGCTGGCGAAGGAAAAGATCGCCTTCATCGGCCCGCCGCCCAAGGCCATCGCCGCCATGGGCGACAAGATCGAGTCCAAGAAGCTCGCGCAGAAGGCGGGCGTGAACGTCGTCCCCGGCTATCTCGGCGACATCGCCACGACCGACGAGGCGGTGAAAATCGCCAAGGACATCGGCTATCCGGTTATGATGAAGGCATCGGCCGGCGGCGGCGGCAAGGGCATGCGCCTCGCCTGGTCGGAGAAGGACGTTCGCGAGGGCTTCGAAGCCACCAAGCGCGAGGGTTTGAGCAGCTTCGGCGACGACCGCGTCTTCATCGAAAAGTTCATCGAGCAGCCGCGGCACATCGAGATCCAAGTGCTCGGCGACCAGCACGGCAACATCCTCTACCTCGGCGAGCGCGAATGCTCGATCCAGCGCCGCCACCAGAAGGTGGTCGAGGAAGCGCCGTCGCCGTTCGTCACGCCCGAGATGCGAAAGGCGATGGGCGAGCAGGCGGTCGCGCTCGCCCGCGCCGTTGGATATTATTCCGCGGGCACGGTCGAGCTGATCGTTTCCGGTGCCGATACGACCGGCAAGAGCTTCTACTTCCTCGAAATGAACACCCGGCTGCAGGTCGAGCATCCGGTGACCGAGGAAGTCACCGGCCTCGACCTCGTCGAGCAGATGATCCGCGTCGCGGCGGGCGAGAAGCTGGAGCTCAGCCAAGACGACGTAGAGCTCAACGGCTGGTCGGTCGAGAACCGCGTCTATGCCGAAGATCCCTACCGGCACTTCCTGCCCTCCACGGGCCGGCTGATTCGCTATCGCCCGTCACCCGAGAAGCGCGACGGGATTGTCGTCCGCGTCGATGACGGCGTGTTCGAGGGCGGCGAGGTGTCGATGTTCTACGATCCGATGATCGCCAAGCTGGTCACCTGGGCGCCGACCCGCGAGGCCGCGATCGACGCGCAGGTCGCGGCGCTCGACGCGTTCGAGATCGACGGCATCGGTCACAACGTCGATTTCCTGTCCGCGCTGATGCAGAACCCGCGCTTCCGCGAGGGGAACATCACGACCAACTTCATCGCCGAAGAATATCCGGAAGGCTTCGAGGGCGCTCCCGCCGACTCGCAACTGATCGTCGACCTGGTGGCCATCGCTGCGATGATCGAGACGACGCGGGAAGCGCGCGCCGGGCAGATCAGCGACCAGCTGCACAGCCCGATCGAGCCACCGCGCGACCACAGCGTGAAGGTTGGGGGCGAGGTTCACCGCGTCCACATCGAGCCATTCGAAGGTGGCACAATGGCCAGCGTCGATGGTGGTGCCCCGGTCGAGATCTTTGGAAGCTGGACTCCGGGCCAGCGACTGCTCGGTCTGACCATCGGCGGCCGCCAGCGTACCGTCCGGGTCGCGCGCAACGGCCGGAAGTGGGAGCTGACCACGCGCGGCGCGAAGCACAAGGTGCAGGTGCTCGACCCGCATGTCGCCGAGCTGTCCGTGCACATGATCGAGAAAGTGCCGCCTGATCTGTCGCGGCTGCTGCTCGCGCCGATGCCGGGCCTTGTCACGCGCCTCGACGTGAAAACCGGCGACAAGGTCGAGCCGGGCCAGACGGTCGCGATTATGGAAGCGATGAAGATGGAAAACATCCTCCGCGCGCCCAAAGCCGCAACGGTGAAAGCGACGCCGGTGAAGGCCGGCGAAAGCGTCGCCGTCGATCAGGTGATTGTGGAGTTCGAGTAGAACTCAGTTCGCCGCTTTCGGCGTCTCCATGATCTCCGTCAGAACGCCGCCCATGTCCTTGGGGTGAACGAAGAAAACGAGCGTGCCGTGGGCGCCGATGCGCGCCTCGCCGAGGACGCGCGCGCCGTTCGCCTCAAACTCCGCCTTGGCGATTTGAATGTCCGGGACTTCAAAGCACATATGATGCTGGCCGCCCAACGGGTTCTTCTCGAGGAATTTCGCGACGGGCGAATGGTCGCCGAGCGGTTCGATCAGCTCGATCTGCGAATTGGGCGTGTCGACGAAGCAGACGCGGACGCCTTGCGCGGGGAGGTCGAAGGCGGGACCGTGCGGCTCGGCATTGAACATGGTGCGGTAAAGCTCGAGGCTCTGCTCGATCGACGGCGTCGCGACGCCGACGTGGTTCAGACGGCCGAGTTTCATTGGTCGATTGTCACTTCCGTAGTCACTGAGTTGGCGATGAAGCAGGCTTCGTGCGCGCGGTCGTGAAGTTCGGCGATGGATGACTCATCGGGTGTGCTGCCGCTCCAAGTGATGCGCGGGTGGAGCGTAACGCGCGTCATCGCCATTTTCCCGTCCGGGCGCTTTTCCAAAGTGCCCTCTGCCTTATCAACATAGTCGTCAATGATGAGCCCGGCACGCCGCGCGAAATCAACGAAGAAGAGCATGTGGCAGGAGGAGAGGGAGGCGACGAACGCTTCCTCCGGATCGATGGCGTTAAGATCGGACCAAGGGGCCGGGACGACGTGCGGGCTGGGTGAGGCGGGGACAGTCACGCCGCCATCGAACTCCCACGTGTGCGCGCGGCTGTATTGGCCCTTGCTGAAGTCGCCGTCCGACTTCCGGGTCCAGCGGATCGTGGCAGTGTAGGTGCTCATGCGACTCCCCAGAATGGCAAACTTAGACAGAGCGAAAGGAACACCCAGAAGATCGCCAGTCCTCTCGTCATTCGCGACGATGCCCGGTTTCGCGGAAAGGATTGCCGCCGTGCCAGCTGCCAAATTCTCATCAGTGCCCTGGACAGCGCGAAAGCTAGGACGCCCAGCAGGGCGTAACGACCGCCCCACATAATCTGGCAGACAATACCGGCTGCTACAGCGATCCAGCCCGCCCCACCCAGAATTGCCAGGCCGATCTCCTCGGGCGTGACCGCATCCGGATCTAAAGCGGAATGTTGTCGTGCTTCTTCCACGGATTCTCCAATTGTTTGTTACGGAGCTTCCTTAGCCCGAGCGCGACCCGCCGCCGCGTCGAGTGCGGCATGATCACTTCGTCGATGAAGCCCTTGCTCGCGGCGATGAAGGGGTTGGCGAAGCGCTCTTCATATTCGCGGGTGCGTGTCGCGATTCTCTCGGCGTCGCCGATGTCTTTGCGAAAGATGATCTCGACCGCGCCCTTGGCGCCCATCACGGCGATCTCGGCGGTCGGCCAGGCGTAATTGAGGTCCCCACGCAAATGCTTGGAGGCCATAACGTCATAGGCGCCGCCATAGGCCTTGCGGGTGATGACGGTGATCTTGGGGACCGTCGCCTCGGCATAAGCGAAGAGCAATTTCGCGCCGTGCTTGATGATGCCGTTATGCTCCTGCGCGACGCCCGGGAGGAAGCCGGGGACGTCCACGAAAGTCAGGATCGGAATTTCGAACGCGTCGCAGAAGCGAACGAAGCGCGCACCCTTCTTGGAGGAATTGATGTCGAGGACGCCTGCCAGCACCATCGGCTGGTTGGCGACGACACCGACCGTGCGGCCCTCGATGCGACAGAAGCCGGTGATGATGTTGCCGGCATGGCCCGGCTGAAGCTCGAAGAACTCGCCCTCGTCGGCGACCTTCCGGATCAGCTCGTGCATGTCGTACGGCTGGTTGGCGCTTGGCGGGATCAAGGTATCGAGGCTGTCTTCGATGCGGTCCCAGTCGTCGCTAGTCGGCCGCTCGGGCAAATCGTGGCGGTTCGACAGCGGCAGGAAGTCGAAGAACTCGCGAGTGGCCAGCAGTGCGTCGATGTCGTTCTCGAAAGCAACGTCGGCGACGCCCGACTTCGTCGTGTGGGTGATCGCACCGCCCAGCTCTTCCTGGGTCACGACCTCGTTGGTGACGGTCTTCACCACGTCCGGGCCGGTGACGAACATGTAGGAGCTATCCTTCACCATGAAGATGAAGTCGGTCATCGCCGGCGAATAGACCGCGCCGCCCGCGCACGGGCCCATGATCAGGCTGATCTGCGGGACCACACCCGAGGCGAGGACGTTGCGCTGGAAGACCTCGGCATAACCGGCGAGCGAGGCGACGCCTTCCTGAATGCGGGCGCCGCCGCTATCGTTGAGGCCGACGACCGGTGCGCCGACCTTCATCGCCATATCCATGATCTTGCATATCTTTTGGGCGTGACGCTCCGAAAGAGAGCCGCCGAACACGGTGAAATCTTGGGCGAAAACGTAGACCAAGCGGCCATTGATCGTACCGGAACCGGTGACAACGCCGTCGCCGGGGAACGTCTGGCTCTCCATGCCGAAGTCGACGCAATTGTGCTCGACGTACATGTCATATTCTTCGAAGCTGCCTTCATCGAGCAGCACCGAGAGCCGCTCGCGCGCGGTTAGGCGGCCCTTTGCATGCTGGGCCTCGATCCGCTTAGCGCCGCCGCCTAGCTTTGCCGCCTCGCGGCGTTTTTCCAGTTCTTCGATTGTTGTCGCCAAGGGACGCTCTCCTTGGCCAGGCGTCCTTCCACGGTCGCCACGCAGGGTCAATCTCCGGCAAATCTGGCCGCGTCGTCGGGAGTGTTCCTGCGCTTCGGCGCAAGCGACTCACAGTCCGGCGTATGTTGCAGCGCAACATGGGGTAAAAAGAGTTAATCAGGATCAATTTTGCGGAACCGTAACCGCTTGCCCTCCGTTGGACATATGAGTTCCTAACGACAGGAGGTTAAACGCGAAATGCTGACTAACGCCGGGGTCCCTGTAGAGTCGGAAGCCGAACATTCGGCGCCGGATCCTGCACGTCCAACTTTGTTCTGCTTTTCGCACCTGCGGTGGGACTTTGTTTTCCAGCGCCCGCAGCACCTTATGAGCCGTTTCGCGCGCGAAATGTCAGTGATATTCTGGGAAGAGCCGATTGAGATCGATCGCCGGGAGACCGCTTATCTGAAGGTCCGTCAAGCCGATGACTTCCCCAATGTCCGCATCGCCACCCCGCATCTACCGCAGGGCCAGAACGAAGCGCGGCGGGAGGATGCTCTAAGGCGTCTTTTGGACGCACACGCTGCCAGCTGCTCGCGCCCCATCGTCGCTTGGTATTACACGCCGATGATGCTGCCGTTCTCGCGTCATCTCGACGCCAGCACCGTCGTCTACGACTGCATGGACGAACTTTCCAAGTTTCGGTTCGCGCCGGAGCAATTGCTCGACCTCGAGCAGGAGCTGATCGGCCGCGCAGACCTGGTCTTCACCGGCGGAGCCAGCCTTTACGAAGCGAAGAAGAACCGTCATCCGTCGGTCCATTGTTTCCCCTCGTCCGTCGATCGCGACCATTTCGCGAAGGCTAGACGCGAGCTTTCGCAGCCTGCCGACCAGGCAGAGCTGAAGCACCCTCGCCTGGGCTTCTATGGCGTCATCGACGAGCGCTTCGACATCGACCTGCTGAGGCAGGCGGCCGACATGCGCCCAAATTGGTCGTTCGTCATGGTCGGACCGGTCGTGAAGATCGGCGAGGACGAGTTGCCTCGCGCTGCGAACATCCACTATCTCGGCGGCAAGACATATGAGCAGCTTCCGGCTTACCTGTCGGGCTGGGATGTCGCGCTGATGCCATTCGCGATGAACGAATCCACGCAGTTCATCTCGCCGACCAAGACTCCGGAATATCTTGCAGGCGGAAAGCCGGTCGTCTCGACTCCTGTCCGCGACGTCGTCCGCACTTACGGGCATTTGCAGGGCGTCCACATCGCCAGCGACGCGGACGGTTTCGTCCGCTGCTGCGAGAAGGCGCTGGAGCAATCCCGCGAGGGTGGAGATTGGCTCGCCGAAGCGGACTTGATTCTGTCTGCGACGAGCTGGGCGACGACGCAGGCGCGAATGTCCGGCCTGATAGCGGAGGTTCTCGGGGAACGCGCCTCGCAGACGGCCTCGGCATTGCTGGTGGCTGCGGAATGAACGCTTTCTTCAACGCTCCCGAACCGTCGAGCGAGCGGTACGATTATCTCATCGTCGGTGCGGGCTTCGCCGGCTCCGTCCTCGCGGAGAGGCTTGCGAGCCAGCATGGCGCCCGCGTCCTGCTGATCGACCGCCGCAGTCACGTCGGAGGGAATGCCTATGACGAGCCGAACGAGGCCGGCATTCTCTACCACAAGTATGGGCCGCACATTTTCCACACGAACAGCGAGCAGGTTGTCGATTACCTCTCGCAGTTCACCGAGTGGCGGCCGTACGAGCATCGCGTGCTCGCCTGCGTCCGCGGCCAGCAGGTACCGATCCCGATTAACCGGACGACCCTGAACATGCTGTTCGACGCCAACCTCCGGACCGAGGAAGAAGCGGCCGAGTATCTCGCGCAACGCGCGGAACCGGTCGAGGAGATCCGGACCTCCGAGGATGTGGTCATCAACGCTGTCGGCACGGAGCTCTACCGGCTCTTTTTCCGGGGCTACACGCGCAAGCAATGGGGTTTGGATCCCTCGGAACTCGACAAGCAGGTCACGTCGCGAATTCCGACCCGGACGAACGCAGACGACCGCTATTTCAGCGATACCTTCCAGGCGATGCCGCTCCACGGCTACACAGCGATGTTCGAGAAGATGCTCGACCACCCGCTGATCGAGGTGCGCACAGGAGTCGACTTCGCCGAGTTGAAGAACCGGGCGCACGAGATCGCCGACCACATTATCTACACCGGGCCGATCGACGAGTATTTCGACTTTCGCTTCGGCAAGCTCCCTTACCGCAGCCTGAAGTTCGATCACCAGACGCTGGACCAGGAGTGGTTCCAGCCAGTGGCGGTCGTGAATTACCCCAGCGAGGACGTGCCGTTCACGCGGATCAGCGAATACAAGCACCTGACGGGCCAGGAAGCGCCCGTGACGACGATAACCTACGAATACCCGTCGGCTGAGGGCGATCCATATTATCCGATCCCGCGGCCGGAAAATCAGGAGTTGTTCAAGAGGTACGAAGCACTTGCTGACGAAACGGGCGGCGTGTCATTCGTGGGACGGCTCGCAACCTATCGCTATTACAACATGGACCAAATCGTCGGACAGGCCTTGGCCACGTTCCGACGCATGGACGAAAAGCTCGCCAGCGGGCGGTCGGAAGCGGTCTCGGTCGCGGCCGAGTAAATCGCGGGTTCGCCGAGCGGATTTACGCCTATCCTCGGGGCCTTTCCGACTTGCGATTTCGGGTTTCGAAACGACGGATCGGACCCTATCCGGGGGCGTATGGACGCCCCCATTGATTCTACCGGCGTTGCCATCGTCGACCGGGCGACGGCGACCTACATCAACCCTGTCCTTGATGCGGACTTTCCCGATCCGGCCGCTATCCTGGCGCCCGACGGATACTATTACGCTTACGCGACCCAGACACTTCAGGACGACAAGTGGATCAACATCCAGGTCGCTCGGTCCCGCGACCTCGTCCAATGGGATCATTTGGGTGATGCGCTTCCCGATAAGCCGGGCTGGGCGCGTGACACCCAGGATTTCTGGGCTCCGTATGTGGTCCAGGAAGGCGACCGGTATCTCATGTACTATTCGGCGACACCCGACGTCTGCGACGTCCCGGAACGCGGGCATTGCCTCGCCATCGCAACCGCTTCGTCACCGGTCGGGCCGTTTGTCGATATGGGGCTGCCTCTGCTCCTGGGGATGGGGTTCGAATATATCGACCCGATGGTCTTCGACGACCCGGTGAGCGGCCAGCGGTTCCTGTACTGGGGCTCCGGGTTCCAGCCGATCAAGGTCCAGCAACTCGCGGAAGACCACATGTCTTTCGTGCCTGACAGCGAACCGACGGACATCATCTGGCCCAATTCCAAGGGCGGTTTTCCCCGGCTCGTCGAAGCCGCATGGGTCATTCACCACGACGATTTCTATTACATCTTCTATTCGGGCGACAATTGCTGCGGACCGGACGCTGAATATGGCGTGATGGTCGCCAGGTCGCGGGAGCCGACGGGGCCGTTCGAGACGCTGGAGGAAGCGCGCGGCGTGCCGCACAGCCTGATGCTTTTCAAGAGCGAGCGCTGGCTTGCGCCTGGGCACAATTGCATCGTCACCGACAAGGCGGGGGAAAACTGGATCATCTATCACGCGATCGACGTGAACCGTCCGCGGCAGCGGCAGGAAGATGAAATCAACAGCCGTCGGATCCTGTTGATCGACAAGATTCAGTGGCGCGACGGATGGCCATTCGTCGGGACTCCGTCGGACGATGTCAGGGACGCGCCGGTCGTCTGATCAGCGGGCTACGTGAAGCCGTCTCAGTTTCGCTTCCGACATTTTATCGACGCCGAAGATTGCGCGTTGCCGATCGATCTCTTGTCGGAGGGGCTCGAAGACGTGGCGCTTGCCGTCCGAGCCAACCGGCGCGAACAGGCCGACCTCGCAATGCCGGCTATTGTCCCAGCCGGGATAGGCAGTGATCGGGTAGAGGCAAATGCCCTGGATATTCGCTCCCCGGCCTTGCGCCTGCCGCACCTCGTCGCAAACATAATGCAGCCAGGCAGGGCGACCAGAGCCTTCGGCGCCCGTTTCGGCAATGAACATCGGCTTGCCGTAACGCTCGGCTACCTCCTCCAGCATGTCCGCCAGGGGCCGATATTCGTGGTGGCCCATTGGGATGGTCGGACCGTCCAGATACCATTGGTTGTGGGGGTAGAAATTCAGGCCAACCAGGTCGACGAAGTCTTCGCGTCCTCCCAGTTCGGGCTCTTCGCGGCCCATCAGCCAGTCGTAGGCTTCAAACTGTCCTAGCCGGCGTCGTTCGGCGGCTGCGACTTCCTGCTTGCGGTGATGCTTCGGCGCGATGTGGATAAGAGGCTCCGCCCAGACGAACTTGGTCTCCGGCCATCGTTCGCGGATCGCAGTTGCCGCCGCCACGGCGGTCTTGACCAGCTGGCGCTTGAGCCAGCCCGTCTTGCCCGGCCCGACGCGCGGGAAGTAACCGGTCTCCACCGCCCAGCACAGGAACGAGATTTCGTTGAGCAGGCAGAGAATGGGCGGGCGGCCGCTGACGCTCTGCTGCACTTCCACGGCGGCCATCGCAAAATCGGCGAAACGTCTTGGGAAATCAGGCGAGCCTTGGTCGACGTGGTCCGGCGATCCGTAGTGGAAAAGGTCCCAGATGATCTGAAGGCCGTTCCGCTCCGCCGCCTCGAGCGCCGGCGTCCAGCTGGACCAGTCATAGCAGCCGGGCGACTTCTCGATCAGGTGCCACCGCAGTCCGTCCCGGAGCGTCCGTAAACCAAGCTCCGCGCACTGTCGATAGTCGGAAGCCACATGACGGTCGTGAGACGTCGCCCGGATTAGGTCTAGGCGAACGCCGTCGCGCCGCCGGTGCGACGAGCATTCGAAGCCCGCTTGGAAGAAGCTGGCGAAAGTTCGGTCCCTGCTCACGGAGGGAACAAATGCACGAAAGCGGGAATCGAGCCCAGCTTGCCGTGAAAACCACACGGCTGGACGGGAGCGAGGCGGTCAATCGTCCCATTTGTGATGCTCGGCCCAGACACGACGCACGGTGCCGGAGCTCGCGCGCATTACAATGCTTTCGGTCGTCAGGCAGTTGGTCCGGCGGTGGACGCCTTTCAGGAGCGAGCCATCGGTCACGCCGGTCGCGGCGAAGATGCAGTCGCTCTTCGCCATGTCTTCAAGAGAATAGATGCGGTCGAGGTCCTCGATGCCCCAGCGCCTCGCCCGCGCGATTTCCTTGTCGTTGCGGAAGACGAGACGGCCCTGCATCTGTCCGCCGACGCAGCGCAGTGCCGAGGCGGCAAGGACGCCTTCCGGCGCACCGCCGCTGCCGAGGTAGACGTCGATGCTGGTGTCCGGATCGGTCACGGCAATCACGCCGGCAACGTCGCCATCCGAGATCAGCTTCACGCCGCATCCGAGCGCACGCAGCTCGGCGATGATGTCCTCGTGGCGCGGCCGGTCGAGCACGCAAGCGATGATTTCGTTCGGCTCGACGCCCTTTGCGGCCGCGATCGAGCGGATGTTGTGTCCGACGCTCTTCGAAAGGTCGATCGTTCCGTCCGGGTAGCCAGGGCCGATCGCCAGCTTCTCCATGTAGGTGTCGGGAGCGTTGAGGAGTCCGCCTTCCTCGGAGATCGTGAGGACGCACAGAGCATTCGGTCCCGCCTTTGCGGTCAGCGTCGTTCCCTCGAGCGGGTCGAGCGCGATGTTGATCTTGGGTCCCGTGCCCTGCGCCGATCCGACCTTCTCGCCGATATAGAGCATCGGCGCTTCGTCGCGCTCGCCTTCGCCGATGACGACTGTGCCGTCGAAGGGAAGTTCGTTGAGAGCCTCGCGCATGGCCTCGACTGCCGCCGCGTCAGCCGCGTCATTGTCACCGCGCCCGATCCATTTCGACGCGGCGACCGCTGCCGCCTCCGTCACCCGAACCATCTCGAGGACGAGGACGCGGTCAAGAACCTGCGAAGCGGGCACGCGAGGACGTCGAAGCATGTGAAATCAAACTCCCTGTTTGAGAGCCGATAGGAGGCGTTCCGAATCTTGTCGAGGCGGTGGGCCTTAGTCGGGCTCAACCTCATGGGCGAGCAATTCCGATCGGATGCGAACCGCGCGCGATCCAACTCGCGTTTCGACTAGGAAGACCGCGAAGCCGAGACCGATGGCGATCATGGAGGCAATGAAGAGCAGTGCAATTGCGGTTCCGAAATGCGCGTTGGTCAGTCCCGCAGCAAAAAGCAGCACTACTACGGCGCAGATGAGGACAGCCGCCAAGACCGAAAGAAAGATCGCCCGGCTGACCAAGGCCATACGTCGGTCGAGGACGCGGATCTCGCCGAGCCAGCGGTCGTGCTCCGCGCCCCGGCTGGCGATGAGCAGTGGTTCGATTTCCCGGGAGCGATCGACGATCCGGGACAGACGTCCCGCGCAGACGTTCAGGAAAGCCCCAATGCCCGCGAGCAGGAATACGGGCGCGACGGCCAGTTGGATGATCTGAGCAACGGTCGTGACGGACGTCGGCGAGCCTGGGAACATGGCGCGTACCATGCGATGTCGGCGCTTCTTGTCAAAGTGTCCCGGCGCGAGATTCACATAAGTCGTTGATGTCGTTGTTGAGAGCGGCCGAGCGGTGTAAGAAGTCTGCACGAGCGGGGGCTTGAGAATGACTCGATTCGCAATCGGAATGGCGCTGTTGTCGAGCGCATCGGTCGCATCTGCAGAGACCGATTTTGGAATCCGTACGGTAACGGGCGAGCGCGCGATCATTCGCGTCGCGGAGCATCAGAAGGTCGGGCAGAGGGACGATACCGCGGCCGTGCTGGCACGGGTCGCGCAGGAACCGTCCGGAGCCAACTGGGCTCCGCTGGGCGGCGGTGCAGGCAACCTTCGTGCTGCCGCAAGCCTCGCCTCCGGCTGGGGCCGCGTCACGAGCACCTATCGCTCGCCCGAACATAATCGCCAGGTCGGCGGAGTCCGTAACAGCTATCATCTTCGTGGCCGGGCGATCGACATAGCGCGCAGGCCCGGTGTGACTCACGCGATGATCGCAGCCGCGTTCCGCAATGCGGGTTATCACCTCATCGAGTCGCTCGACGAGGGCGATCACAGCCATTTCGCATTTGGATTTGGCGGTGGCGGTTTCCGGGTCGCCTCGGTTCCGGACAAGCGCGAGATGACGCGCTGGGGCGTCGTAACGGTTTCGAGCGCGCTGCTCCGCTAGGCTCGGCCTAGCTACCCAGCATCTTCTTCACACCGCGCGCCGCCTGGCGCAGCCTTTGCTCATTCTCGACGAGCGCGATGCGGACGAAGCCTTCGCCTTCCTCACCAAATCCTACGCCCGGTGCCACTGCGACGTGAGCCTCGGTCAGAAGGCGTTTCGAGAATTCCATGGCGCCTAGGTTGTGGAAGCGCCCGGGTATCGGTGCCCAGGCGAACATCGACGCCTGTGGGACCGGGATTTCCCAACCGGCTCTGCCGAAACACTCCACTAAAACGTCGCGGCGCTTGCGGTAGAGGTTGCGGTTGTATTCGACGATGTCCTGCGGCCCGTTGAGCGCGGCCACGGCTGCCGCCTGGACCGGCGTGAAAGCGCCATAGTCGAGATAGGACTTCACCCGCGCTAGCGCCTCGATCAGCCGCGCATTGCCGACAGCGAAGCCAATCCTCCAACCGGCCATGCTGTAGGTCTTCGACATGGACGTGAACTCGACCGCGACGTCCTTCGCCCCTTCGACTTGCAGGATCGAAGGTGTCGGAGTGTCGCCGAAGTAGATTTCTGCGTAGGCAAGGTCGGAGATAACGATCAGCTCGTGCTCCCGAGCGAAAGCGACGAGCCGCTCGTAAAAGGCGAGGTCGGCGACATAGGCGGTTGGGTTCGACGGATAGCCGATCACGAGGACTTTCGGCCGCGGGACGGTGTAGCGGACTGCGCTATTCAATCGGTCGAAGAATTCTTCGCCGGGGGCGGCCGGGATCGAGCGAATCGCTGCGCCCGCAATGATGAAGCCGAAGCTGTGGATCGGATAGGACGGGTTCGGCGCGAGCACGACGTCCCCCGGCGCGGTGATTGCCTGGGCGAGGTTGGCGAGACCCTCCTTCGAGCCCAAGGTGACGATGACCTCCTTGTCGGGATCGAGAGTCACTCCGAACCGGCGCTGGTAATAGGCGGCCTGCGCCTTCCTGAGGCCGGGGATCCCCCGGCTTGCGGAGTAGCGATGAGCGGTGGGCTTGGCGGCAACTTCGGCAAGCTTGTCGATGACGTGCTTCGGAGGGGCGCCGTCCGGATTGCCCATGCCGAGGTCGATGATGTCCTCACCGCGCGCTCGTGCCGCGGCCTTCATCGCATTCACTTCAGCGAAGACGTAGGGCGGTAGCCGCTTGATGCGGTAGAATTCTTCGGTCACCAGCCCGTCATGCCGACCGTGCTGCACTGCGGCAAGCCTAGTCGTTGTAGGCGGGCAATGACCAGCCACGGGCGATCGCAAGTCCGCGCAGAGTGAAGCCCGCAATCGCGGCGACTCCTCCTGCAACCGGCAGCGAGAGTCCCAGCAAAGCCAGCCCAACGAACAAGCCCGACGAGAGCGCGGCCGCTGTCACGTAGAGTTCGGGGCGCATCAGGATCGAAGGCTCGCCGGCGAGCACGTCGCGAATGATTCCGCCAGCACAGGCAGTCAACACGCCCATCACGAATGCCGGGACCGGAGCAACGCCGAAGCTGAGCGCCTTCGCCGCGCCGTAGGTCGCATATGCCGCGAGACCGGCCGCATCGAACCAGAGCAAGGCGCGCTCGGCGATGAAGCGCCGGCTGACCAGCCAGGTGAGGAGCGCTGCTCCGATGCAGATGAGCAAGGTTGCGTTCTTGTGCACCCAGAACACCGGTGCGCCGATCAGCAGGTCGCGGAGCGTCCCGCCGCCGACACCCGTCACGACGGCGAAGAAGACGAACGTGACGAACGTCTGCCGCCGCTCCGCTGCAAGCAGCGCACCGGATATGGCGAACACTGCAATGCCGAAATAGTCGATCAGGGCGAGCGCCTGCGGGACGGCTGTTGGCTCCATCATCTCCGCTTTTCGCGGGTCGGTCAGCTCGATGCAATTGAAGAGATTCGCCGACGAACCGCGAAACGCTTACATGGATCATATGGCGGATGAGACGGACACGACGAGCGCGATTCCGACGCTCGAGGATTGGCAGCATTGGACCTGGGTCATGGGCCGGGCCCAGCAGATGCTCATGGAGAAATGGGCCGAGGGATTGCCGAAGGGCGACGGATGGCCGGCTGCCGCACCGCCGTGGGGAGCATTCCCACCTGCGTTCGGCATCGGATCGCCTGCCACGGCCGATCCCGCCGCCTTGTTCACTGCCGGTGCCGAGGCCTGGGCGAAGGGCCTCGAGACCTGGGGCCGGATGATTGGTCTCGATACGGAAGCGAAGGAGAATGCGCGCGATCGCCGCTTCGCCGCGCCCGAATGGCAGGAAAGTCCCGTCTTCGACACGATCCGTAAAACCTATTTGGCACTTTCAGACAAGCTTCTCGGTACCGTTCAGGATATAGAGGGGATTGACGAGGAAACCCGCCAGCGCATGCAGTTCGGCGTTCGCAGCTTCGTCGACGCGATGAGCCCGTCGAATTTTGCGTTGACCAATCCACAAGTGCTCAAACGGACGATGGAAACCCGCGGGGAGAACCTCCTCAAGGGCCTGGCGAACATGCTGGACGACATCGCCGCGGGCCAGCTGACGCAGACCAAGCAGGGCGTGTTCGAAGTTGGCAAGAATTTGGCGACGACGCCGGGCAAGGTGATCAAGGAAACGCCGCTCTATCAACTGATCCAGTACAGTCCGACGACCGACGAGGTGCTCGAAACTCCGGTCGTCATCTTCCCGCCCTGGATCAACCGCTTCTACATCCTCGACCTCACTCCCGAGAAAAGTTTCGTCAAATGGTGCGTGGATCATGGCATCAGCCTGTTCATGGTCAGCTGGAAGTCGGCGGACGAAAGCCTGGCTGACCTGACGCTCGACGACTACGTCCTCAAGGGACAGGTTGATGCGATCGACACCGTTCGTGACCTGCTCGGCGTTGAGAGCGTCCACACCATCGGTTATTGCGTTGCAGGCACGACATTGGCTGCGACCTTGGGATACCTTCATGCGAAGAAGCAGGAGGCCAAGGTCAAGTCGGCGACTTTCCTGACAGCACAGGTCGACTTTTCGCTTGCCGGCGATCTCAAGCTGTTCACGGGCGACGAGACCATGGCGCTGCTTGACGAGATCACGCGCGACAAGGGCTATCTCGACGGCCGCTACATGGCGGCGACGTTCAACCTGCTGCGCGGCCGCGACCTCATCTGGAACTATGTCGTCAATAACTACCTGCTCGGGGAAGAGCCGGCACCATTCGACCTGCTGCACTGGAATTCGGACACGACCAATCTGCCGGCCAAGTGGCACCGCGACTATCTCGAAGACCTCTACAAGCAGAACAAGCTGATTAAGAACGGCGGGATCGATGTGGCGGGCACGCCGATCGATATCGGCAAGGTGAAGACGGCGACCTATGTTCAGGCCGGGCGCGAGGATCATATCGCCCCGCCGGAAAGCGTCTGGAAGATCATGGAGCATTTCACTGGTCCGAAGCGCTTCCTGCTCGCGGGATCGGGGCACATTGCAGGCGTCGTGAACCCGCCGGCCGCGCAGAAGTATCAATACTGGGTCAACGACCATGCCGCGGAAACACTCGAGGAGTTCATCGAGGGCGCGGAGGAGCGCAAGGGCAGCTGGTGGCCCGACTGGTTGGATTGGGTAAAGAAGCAGGCTCCCAAGACAGTAGCGGCGAAGGGCCCCCGCATCCCGGGCAAGGGTAAGCTTAAGGCGATCGAGGATGCACCCGGAAGCTACGTCAAGGCTCGCTGACCTTCCGGTTTGGATTCGGCTCGCTCGGCCGAACGAGCGCCTCGACCTGGAGGAGCTGCAGCACCGGGCCTCGCGCGCCCTCCCACACTACCGTGAGCAGTTGGAGGCAAATCCCGAAGCCATCGACCTTCCGCTGAACCATATCGAACAAGGTTCGGTGATCGTCGCTGAAGGCGTATCGGCCGTCGCCGGTTTCGCGGTCGTCGTCATCGGACCGGAATCGGCCGAGCTCGAGGGCCTGTTCGTAGAACCTGACTTCTGGCGACGGGGCGTTGGTTCACTGCTCGTGGAGGAGGCGGCGCATCGGGCGCGAATTGCGGGGCTGAGCCTGACCGTCATTGCAGCTCCGGAAGCGCAGGAATTCTACGAAAAGTGCGGCTTCACGGCGGAAGGCGGAACCGAGACCCGATTCGGGCCCGCGATCATCATGTCGCGCTGAACGTTCGCGGGTCGGCGCTCACAAGATACCTCCGCCGAGCATCAGCCGGACGATCCCGACGACGATCACGAAAAGGTTGAGATTGCGGCCGCTGGTACTTCTGCTGACAACGCCTAAGCCCGCGCCAATCAGGGCGAGGGGGATGATCAGCCAGTTCAGCCATCCGAGCAGGGGGAGGAAGGCGATCATCGCGCAAACCAGCGCGACGGCGCCGATGATCAGCGAAACGATGTTGAACATGACCGGCCCCTCCTGATGGAGCGCAGCCTGTAGCAGCTTTAGAAGGCGGTTTGGATGCGGGTAATTTCAGCCAGCGTCTTGTCGCCGCAACGAACGATCACGCTCCCAACAGGCTGGTTGAGCGGCCATTCCCACCGCACTTCGTGAGTGACCTGCGCTTGCGAGGCCGGCGAATCACCGGGGCCCGCGACATTGAGCGTCACGAAGGCCTGCGCCGGGTAGCCCTTTCGGATCTGCATGTAGCGGTCGAACGCAACCTGGTAGCCGCCGGTCGCCGTCACGACCTTGCCGGAGACGACCAGCGCCGGGCCATTGTTCGGCCCAGGCATGCGGTTGATCCATGCGGTCCAGTCGCGGGACGAGGTGATCATGCACTCTGGTGGCGCAGGCTGGTACGGCGCGCCGCCGGGATATTGACCAGGCGCTGGAGGATAGGGCTCCTGCGGATAGGGCGCGGGCGCCGGATACGGGTACGGCTCGGGTCCGTAAGGGTCCTGATACGTGTTGCAGGATGCCAGGACGAGCAGCGCTGCAGCGGCGACTAACCGTTTCACGGACTCAACAATGGCCTAATTTTCGGGAAGTTCCTACTCCGGCAGGGTAACCGACGCGCGCGCATGCCTGACTAGCGCAAGCACGTAGAGCGCCAGCGCAGTCCAGATTGCCCCGAATGCGATGGCATGGGCTTGGGTGAACGGCTCTCCGTAGAGCAGGACGGCGATCAGGAACTGAAACGTCGGAGCGATGAACTGCAGCATGCCCAAGGTCGAGTAGGGCAGGCGTCGCGCGGCCGCAGTGAACAGGAGCAACGGAGTCGCGGTGATCACTCCCGCGACCAGGATCAGCGCGACATCCACTCTTGATGCTCCGAAGATCGGGTCGCCGGCCGCGAGACCCCAAACCAGCCAGCCGGCCGCGAACGGGAAGAGCAGCATCGTCTCAATCGCGAGTCCGGCGATGGCGTCGACGGGAGCGATCTTCCGGAGCAGGCCATAGGTCGCGAAGCTCGCGCAAAGCGTGAGGCTGATCCACAACTGGCTCAGCGCTCCGATGGCCAGTGCTGTAATACCTGCGGCTGCCAGGGCGACTGCCGCCCATTGAAGCCAGGTCAGTCGTTCCTTGAGGACGATCCGTCCAAGAAGGACGTTCGCGAGCGGATTTAGGTAGTAGCCGAGGCTGCCGGCCAAAATGTGCCCACTGTTCACCGCGTAGACGTAGAGCAGCCAGTTACCGCCGATGAGCAGCGCGGTTACGGTCAGCAGGATGACGGCCTTGCGGTTCCCGAGTGCCTCACGGACCTCTCCCCACGTCCCGGTAAACGACAGCAGGGTCGCGAGGATCGGAACCGACCAGACAATCCTGTGCGCCACGATGTTGAACGCGTCGATTGACCGCAACGCTTTGAAATAGACCGGAAGGACGCCCCAGAGCCCGTAGGCCGAGATGCCCAGCGCCAGCCCCTGCCGCGCGTGCTGATGATCCGGGTCGCTCTGGCTGTCGCGATTCATGTTTCGCGCGCCTACCGGCGGTGAGCGTCAATTCAAAGCGAATGCTGAACGGGCTGTTGGTTGCAACTGGTGACCACGAATGTCACGCTAACGGTCGTGAGCCGTCGCTTCCTCACAATCGTGCCGATTCTCGCACTCGCGGCCTGCTCGACAGCGGAGCAGCGGCCGCGTTTGCGCCCGGTCGTGACCGCCGAGCCCCAGATCCGGGGCGACGTCTGGCAGGGCGTTGCGACCGAAGCGGACAAACAGCGCATTTCACGTCTTGGCCTAGCCTGGCAGGAGGCCCTGCAGGACGCGCAGCGCGGTTTCGGCCGCGAAGTGGAAGCCGAAGGACCGCTCCTGAGGCCCAGGGCTGCGCTCCCGCGACCGGCGCCGACGCCGGGCAGCTATAACTGCCGCCTCGTCAAGCTAGGGAAAGCGACTGCGAAGGCGGTCGCGTTCGAGCGATTCAAGCCCTTCTTCTGCTATGTCGAGGTCGAGGGCGACCTGCTGACCATCGTCAAGCAAACTGGCAGCCAGCGTCCTGCGGGACGTCTGTGGGAGGATGATCGGCCGGACCGCCTCGTCTTTCTCGGAAGCCTCGCGCTCGGCGACGAGGAGCAGCCGGTGGCCTATGGCGAGGATCCCAAGCGTGACATGGCCGGCGTGCTTGAACGGATAGCGCCCTTCAAATGGCGTCTGGTCATCCCTTGGCCGCAGAGCAGCTCGAAGCTCGACGTGTTCGAGCTGACGCCGGTCGCTCAACAGCCTCAGTGAACGACAGAGCGGGATTGCTCGCCGACCCGCTGGAGGTTCGTGCGATCCTGATCGCCAGCGCTACGGCGGGCGAACCGATCACTTATTCCGAAACCTTGCAGCTTCTCGGCCATCACTTCACTCGCCCGAAGATGCGGGCGCTGTGCAAGGTGCTCGCGTTCGTCGATGACGAGGCCGAAGAACGCGGAGAGCCGGAGTTGGCTGTGCTGGTCGTTCGACAGTCAGATGGTTTGCCCGGGCAGGGCTGGTGGGTCGGTGGCGCGAAGAAGCATGGTTACACCGGCCTTTGGGAAGGACCGAAAGCGACGCGGTTGATCAGGAAGCTGCAAAGGCAAGCGTTCGACTATTGGAGTTCGCGAGGCTAAGCGCGGCCGCATGGCCGAGGCGCGCACATTCAAGATATCCGAAGACGACGACGGCATACGCCTCGACCGCTGGTTCAAGCGGAACGCGCCCGACATCAGCTTCAACACGGTCTCGCGCTGGGCGCGGACCGGCGCGCTTCGGCTCGACGGCAAGCGCGCGACGCCCGGCGACCGGATTGAGGCGGGCCAGACGATCCTGTTCCCGGCCGAAGATGCGACCCCGGCTCGCGCTGCGCGGCCGGGGCCGAAGCGCGAGCCGCTGACGCCCGAGGAAGAAGAGCTCGTCAGGGAGATGGTCATCTACCAGGACCGCCACGCGTTCGTCCTGAACAAGCCGCCGGGGCTGGCAACGCAGGGCGGGACCAAGACGCATCATCACCTCGACCGACTGCTCGACGGGCTTGCCGATGACGCCGGCAATCGGCCGAAGCTTGTTCACCGGCTCGACAAGGACACCTCGGGTGCGCTGCTGGTCGCGAAGACCGCGCGCGCAGCCGGTCATTTCGCCAAGTCTTTTTCCGGCCGCACGGCGCGAAAAGTCTACTGGGCGCTCATCGTCGGAGTCCCGTCGGGGGACGAAGGCTTGATCGATGCGCCGCTTGCGAAGCAGCCGGGGACCGGCGGTGAGAAGATGCACATCAGCGAGGAGCACGGTCTTCCCGCAAAGACGCGCTGGCGGATCATCGACCGCGCGGGCAATCGTGCCGCCTGGGTCGAGCTTCAGCCGCTAACAGGCCGAACGCACCAGCTTCGCGCGCACATGGCCGCAATCGGCCATCCGATCGTCGGCGACGCCAAATATGGAGGGCCCGAGGCCTTCCTGACAGGCGGCATCAGCCGCAAGCTTCACCTTCATGCTCGACGGATCCGAATTGACGCGCCTGATGGGGTGATCGACGTGACCGCCGATTTGCCGGCGCACATTGCGGAGAGCTTTTCGACCATCGGCTTCGAATTGATGCATGGCGAGAACATGCCGCTCGATCCGCCCAAGACCTCTCAGACTCCTGAGGCGAAGCAGCGCAAGGCCGCCGCCATCGCTCGAGACCGCAGGCGCAATCGTCGTGGAGAGCGGCGCTCGCGTTCACAGCCCAAAGGCCGGCGCTGATGCACCCCAATCGCGCATTCGATTGGGGAGATCGTGAGGCGGCCCTTCGTTTCGCTGCAGACCGCGCCTTCGCTCACATCTTCACCTCGTCCGACAAGAGGATGTTCGTGGTCCACGTGCCGATCCTCGTCACCGACGACGGCCGCGTGCTTTTTCACGTCTCGCGGCGCAATCGTGTTGCCGAGCATCTGACGGATCAGCCGGTCCTGATCAGCCTTTCCGGCCGAGAGGGCTACCAGAGCGCGAACTGGTATGTGTCCGAAAACCAGGTCCCGACGTGGCACTATGAGACGGTCGAGATCGAAGGGGTGGCGCGGCCGCTCTCTGAGGAAGCACTAGTTGAACTGCTCGACCGTTTGAGCGAACGCTTCGAAGGCCTTCACCAGCCCGAGCAGCCCTGGACTCGCGGGAAAATGACTCCGGGCAAGTTCGAGGCAATGACGAAGGCGATCATCGGCTTCGAAGTCGAACCCGTCGAAATCCGCGGAACCCGGAAGTTCAACCAGCACAAGTCCGCTGCGGACCTCGCCGCGACAATCGCGGGTCAGAAGGGCGCGGGCAGGGAGGATATCATCCAGGCAATTCGCGAACTGGCCCCGAACAATGAATAAGCTGGCCATCTTCGATTGCGACGGGACCTTGGTCGACAGCGGCGCGAACATCTTCAATGCTTTGTCCGCGGCATTCGTCGAGCATGGCGTCGACGTTCCGTCCCCAGAGGTCAGCCGGAAGGTCATCGGCCTGAGTTTGGTCGAAGCGATCGCCACGCTGACTCCGCACGAGGCTTACGAGCGGCACGTTGCCATGGCCGAAAGCTACAAGCTCCATTTCCAACGCGCCCGCGCCGAGGGCCGCGTCGACGAGCCCCTGTTCGACGGCATTCCGGAGCTTCTGGACACGCTGGAATCGGAGGGCTGGCTGCTCGCAATAGCGACCGGCAAATCGGATCGTGGTCTCGCGCTCTGTCTGGACGGCCACGGCTATACAAAGCGCTTCATGTCCCTCCAGACCGCGGACCGGCATCCTTCCAAACCTCATCCGTCCATGGTCCATCAGGCGATGAGCGACGCGGGGGCTGGACCAGAGACGACGATCGTGATCGGCGATACGGCCTTCGACATGGGCATGGCGTCGGCGGCCGGTGCCAAGGGTATCGGTGCAGGCTGGGGCTATCATGAGGCGCACGAGCTCGTTGAGGGCGGAGCCGTCGCGGTTGCCGATCAGCCGCTCGACGTCCTCAACTTCCTGTCTGGCTTCCCGGAGCGGCGATATGGCTGATGAAGACATCTGGAAGCGGCGATTTCACCTGTTCCTGCTGGCCCGGCTGTTCGGCCTCGCAATCTTCTTCCTCGGCCTTGCGGTCATTTACAGCGACCTGCTTCGTGAGGGCGGCTGGCCGACTGTGGGCGCCATCCTCGTGATCGCGGGAACCATCGATGCTGTGTTCGCGCCCAGGCTGCTGAAGAAGATGTGGGCGGAGCAGGACCGTCACGACGGATGAAACGCTTCTGGAAGGCCGCGGACGTGGTCGAAAAGGACGACGGCTGGGGAGTGGAATTGGACGGAAAGCCGCTCCGGACGCCTGCCCGTGAGCCGCTGACAGTACCGACGAAAGCCTTGGCGGACGCGGTCGCCGACGAATGGAATGGTGTCGAAGAGAAGATCGACCCCCATGGCTTGCCGCTTACCGGACTCGCCAATGCGGCGATCGACCGGGTCGCGCCGGACAAGCGGGCATTCGCCGACGGTCTCGCGCGTTATGCCGAGGCGGACCTTGTCTGCTACCGGGCTGAGGGCCCTCAGGGTCTGGTCGAGCGCCAGGCGGAACTCTGGGATCCGCTGCTGGGGTGGGGCCAGCGCCGCTTCGATGTCGACTTCAAGACTACCGGTGGCATCGTCCATGTTTCCCAGCCGCAGGCGACCATTGACCGTCTCGTGCACGCAATCTCGACGCTCGATCCATTCCGTCTTGCCGGGTTGTCGCCGCTCATCACGATAGGCGGGTCGCTGCTTGCGGCTTTTGGCGTTCTCGAAGGCGCCTTCACGCCGGAGCAGGCCTGGGAAGCGGTTAGCGTCGACGACCGATGGCAACTCGAGCAATGGGGTTCGGACGCCGAGGCCGAGGCAGCGCTTGCCAATCGCTGTCGGGATTTTCTCGCAGCTGCAAAATTCCTGGAATTGCTCGAAAGCTAGTGCGCCGGGCCGATCAGTTGTCGGACGAAAGGGTCAAGCTCTGCATGCCGAGCTTGGCGAAGGCGTTCCGCCTCCACAATTGAACGCACCTGCGTCAGACATTCGTCGGTATCTCGGTTTACAAGCACGTATTCATACTCGGCCCAATGGTTGATCTCGTCAGTTGCACGACGCATTCGATCAACAATAACTTCATCCGAGTCCGTGCCTCTGGCTCGAAGCCGCCTTTCGAGTTCCTCCATCGAGGGAGGAAGCAAGAAGATCGTGACGAGATGCTCCTTAAAGTCTGGCACAAGCTGGCGAGCGCCTTGCCAATCAATATCGAAGAGTATGTCTCTCCCTCTCCGCAGAGCTCTTTTTACGGGAGCTTTCGGGGTGCCGTATCGATACCCAAACACGTGAGCCCATTCGACGAACTCGTTATCGCGAATCATACGATCGAATTCGGCATCGTCGACAAAATGATAGTCAACGTCATCCGTCTCGCCCGGCCGCTTGGGACGGGTCGTGGCCGAGATCGACATGGTGATATCGCGGTCCGATTCCATCAGCATCCGGGAGATGGTCGTCTTCCCCGCGCCCGATGGCGACGAGAGCACGATGAGAAGGCCGCGGCGGCGACGGGTAGGGTGGTCGGCGTCGTCTAGTTCCATGGCTGCTCTTGGTCCGGGCGTTTTCGCCCGTCAAGCGCGCCTCTGCTGCGGTGCACAAGAATACCCCTTGAAAGGTGCACTGCAACAGATTATGTTGCACCGCACAATAGAAGGAAATTGAAGCAATGGCAGACGAAACTCAAACGGCAATCGACACCAGCGCAGAGGTCGCGACGAAGGCGATCGAGGCAGCTGGCGACGTTGCGAAAGAGGTTCCGGCCGGTGCTGTGAAGACCTCCAAGCGGACGACGGCGAAGGTGGCTCGTGCCACCAAGCGTCAGGCGAAAGCCACCCGCTCGGCTGTGAAAACCGCTCGCCGCGCCAAGCCGCGCCGCGTTGCAAAGGCCGCAGGTGCTCGCAAGCCCGCCGCCCAGGAAAGGATTGAGACTATGACCAAGAACACCAACAACTGGTTCGCCGGCTTCAACGCCATCCCCGCCACGGGTTCTTTCCAGACCCTGTTCGCCGATGCCGGTGAGCGTGGCCAGGAGGCCGTGAAGCGTTCGCAGAAGGCGATCGAAGAGCTGACCGAAGTCAGCAAGGGGAACGTCGAGGCTCTCGTCGACGCCGGCAAGATCGCCGTCGAAGGCGCTCGTTCGCTCGGCCAGGACGTCGTCGAGACGAGCCGTGAAGGCGTCGAGAAGGCTGCTGACGCGGTCCGTGCTCTCGCCGAAGCCAAGTCGGCCAGCGAGTTCCTCCAGCTGCAGAGCGAGTTCGCTCGTGCGCAGTTCGACCGTTTCGTCGCGGAGAGCTCGCGTCTGACCGAGACCTTCGTGAAGCTCGCCGGTGAGGCCATCCAGCCGATCCAGACGCGCGCAACGCTTAACGCGGAGCGTATCAACAAGCTCGTTGCCTGACGCCTCTCCCCCTCCTGATCAGGCAATGACAGACGGCCGCCCACCTCTCTCCCCGGGCGGCCGTCTTTTTTTTGGGCATGAGCCGCATCCAGCCGCCTTGCTAGGCGTTCGCCGCTTGCCATATCTTAGGTAAGTTATGGGTATGCGTTGGACGATGATTGACGAGCCGGATGACGGCGGCGTTGGCGACATGGAGACAGGCGTCGCGACGCGCACACGCCCGCGCACCAAGAAGCCCAGCAATTACAAAGTCCTGATGCTCAACGACGATTATACTCCGATGGAGTTTGTCGTCCTCGTCCTGCAGCGATTCTTCACGATGGGAATCGAGGACGCGACCCGAGTCATGCTGCAGGTTCACCAGCAGGGAGTCGCCGTCTGCGGCGTTTTCACCTACGAAGTCGCCGAAACCAAGGTCAGCCAGGTGATCGACTTCGCGCGGGAAAATCAGCACCCGCTGCAGTGCACCCTCGAAAAGGCCTGATTCTCGCCGCTGCTTGCGAGTCCGCCGCCAAGCGCTAAAGCGCGCCGATGGACAGCATCTGGATCCGCGGCGGCAACAAGCTTCAGGGCGACATTCCCATTTCCGGCGCAAAAAATGCAGCGCTGACCCTGATTCCCTGCGCTCTCCTTACCGAGGAGAAGCTGACCCTGGCGAACCTGCCGCGGCTCGCGGACGTCGACAGTTTCAGTCATTTGATGAACCAGCTTGGCGTCTCAACCAGCGTTGCAGGCGTCAAGAAGGGCGAGTTCGGCCGAAAGGTCAGCTTCCAGGCGAGCGAAATCGCATCGACGGTCGCGCCATACGACATGGTCCGCAAGATGCGCGCCTCGATCCTGGTTCTCGGGCCGATGCTGGCGCGTGCCGGAGAATCGACCGTCTCGCTTCCGGGCGGTTGCGCGATCGGTGACCGGCCGATCGATCTTCACCTTAAGGCATTGGAAGCGATCGGTGCCGAAATCGAGCTAGCGGCCGGCTATGTGAAAGCGAGTGCTCCGAAGGGAAGGCTGACCGGCGGCGACTACAGCTTCCCGGTCGTTTCCGTCGGCGCGACCGAAAATGCCGTGATGGCGGCTGTTCTCGCCTCCGGCCGTACCCAGCTCTTCAATGCCGCGCGAGAGCCTGAAATTGTCGACCTCTGCAATCTCCTGATCGCCATGGGCGCGAAGATCGAGGGCATCGGCTCGGGTCACCTGATCATCGACGGCGTCGAAGGCCTGACCGGCACGACTTACGAAGTCATGCCGGACCGGATCGAGGCGGGCAGCTACGCGTGCGCCGCCGGTCTTACGGGTGGGTCGATCAACTTGATCGGTGCTCGCCCGGACGAGATGAAGGCAACGCTCAATGCGCTGGCACAAGCGGGCCTGGTAATCGAATTCCACGACAAGGGTATCAAGGTCAGCTCGAACGGCGGCCTGAAGCCGCTCGCCTTGTCCACATCACCATATCCTGGCTTTGCGACAGATATGCAGGCGCAATTCATGGCCATGCTTTGCCGCGCAGAGGGGCAGAGCTTCCTCGAAGAGACGATCTTCGAGAACCGCTACATGCATGTCCCTGAGCTGCGCCGAATGGGCGCCGAAGTCGAGATCCACGGCCGCTCCGCAATCGTGCACGGGGTCGAGAAGCTTACCGGCGCGCAAGTCATGGCAACCGACCTGCGCGCCTCGATGAGCCTGGTGCTCGCCGGCCTTGCAGCGGAAGGTGAGACCGAAGTGCTTCGCGTCTACCACCTAGATCGCGGCTATGAGCGGCTCGAGGAGAAGCTCAGCGCGGTCGGCGCCACGATCGAGCGCCGCAGCGCAGGCTAGGCCGCAGCGGGCGGTTCGGCGCCCGACGGCTGGCGAACACGGAGAATCCGGATCCGCCTCTCGTTCCCGTCGAGATCCGGCCAATCGATCGACTGGCCCGCGGTCAGGCCGTAGAGCGCCGCTCCCATTGGCGTGAGGATGCTGATCCGTCCCTCCGCGATGTTCGCCATTGCGGGCATGACAAGCTCGGCGATCCGCAACTGCGATGTCTTCTCGTCGACGAAATCGACTTGGGAGCCGATCGTGACCGCCGTTTCCGGCAGAGTGTCGGCCTCATGAAGTTCGGCTCGCTCAATCTCTTCGAGCAGCATGGCCGCGACGACGGGGAAGCGGTGCTCGGTCTGCAGTGCGAGGCTCGCGACCATGTCTGATTCAGACGCGAGCAGGTGAATCGGCGGGCGCACTTCGCCCGCAGGATGACTATCCATTTCTATGCTTTCTTGAATTTAGTGAGGACGATTGCTCCCCGAACCCACTCGAATGCGGGCCCGGGGCTAGGCTCGGGCGGGAATTTGTCCCGAATGGGCGACGAGGCGCCGGAAGAGGGTACGTCCTACCATGACCTGAAGATGGGCATGGGCCGGCAGGAAGTCAAAGGCGCTAGAGCGAATCCACTGCGTGCAGGGCGAGCCCGACGAGCCCGCCGACCAGGGTGCCGTTGATCCGAATGTACTGGAGGTCGCGCCCGACCGCTGCTTCGAGCCTGGCCGTCACCGTTCCCGCATCCCAGCCGCGGACGGTTTCCGACACCAGCTTCACCATCGAACCCCCGTAGCTCGCCGACATGCCGACCACGGCGCGACGCGCAAACTGGTTGATTGCGGCGCGGATTCGAGGATCGCTTTCCAGTGTCGCGCCCATCGATTTCAGGATTTCGCCGAGCTTGCCAGCAAAGGCCGCGTCGGGGTTTCGGGCGGCCTTGATCACCGCTTCGCGCGCCTTCTGCCAGATCGTATCAATCCACAGGCTGACCGACTTGTTGTCGAGCAATTGCTCCTTTATCGCTTCGACGCGCTCGCGGGTTTCGGGGCGCGTCTGCAAGTCGTTGGCGAGTTGGGCCAGCGCCTCCTCCACCTTGACCCGAACGGGGTGTGCGGGGTCGGTCGACATCTCCACCGTCAGCTTGCGCAGTCCATCGATGATCGCGTCGGCGAGCTTCGCGTCGAGCCCGGCGAGTTTCAGGGCCCAATTCGCCTTCTTGTGCACCATCTCGCGGATCAGGGGCTCGTTCGCTTCGAGGGCTCGCGCCGTCCAGCGGATGGCCGCTTCCAGCATCGGCACGTGGCGGTCCTCGTTGATCGCCGACGCCAAGGCGTGGCCGAGAAGCGGCGATACTTCCGTCTTGCGCAGGCGCGCCGAAACTGCGCCTTTGACGATCCCGCCAAGGCGCTCGTCATCGAGGCTTTCGAAGATGTCGGCGATCAGCCGAGACGCCCCCGCCCGAATGCGCGTCCCTTCACCGGCAGGCGTCTGCAGGAAGCGCCCAGTCGCGCCGGCCACGTCAATGTTTTGCATCCGGCGGGCGACCACCGATGGGATCAGGAAATTCTCCTTGATGAAATTTGCCAGCGTTTCGCCGATCCGATCCTTGTTGCGTGGTATGATTGCTGTGTGGGGAATCGGCAGGCCGAGCGGATGACGGAACAGGGCCGTCACCGCGAACCAGTCGGCTAGACCGCCGACCATGGCGGCCTCCGCGAATGCCTTCACGAACGAGAGCCACGGATATTGGTACTCGTAAGCCCGAGCGGCCGCGAAGATCGCGGCCATGAGGACGAGCAGGCCCGTCGCAGCCGTTTTCATCCCCGCCGCACCAGGCTGGGCAGGATTGAACCGCGCTAAAGCAGTACGGGGCCGGGACGTTGCTGCATCCATCCGATCATCAATAGACGAACGGGCGCGAGGGTTCACTCTGCGGGTTGCGGCGCCGGTCCCGACGGGGTGCGATGGGCGTCCTGCCCGACGAACTTATGGAAGAGCCGCCCGATCCGGGACTCGATCGAAATGGCGATCGAGAAATAGGCCGGAACCAGAAGCAGCGTCAGCAGCGTCGAGAAGATGAGGCCGCCGATGACGGTGATGCCCATCGGGGCGCGCCAGCTGTTATCGCCCGTGATAGACACCGCCGTCGGCAACATGCCGAAGACCATCGCGATGGTCGTCATGACGATCGGCTGGGCGCGCTTGTGACCGGCTTCCCAGATTGCCTCGTTCTTCGGCATTCCGTGATTCATCATCTCGACCGCGAAGTCGATCAGGAGGATCGAGTTCTTCGCGACGATCCCGAACAGCATGAGGATTCCGATTAGCACGAACAGCGAAACCGGCTGACCCGCAATGTGCAGCGCCACGGCCGCGCCGAGCGGAGCCAGGAGCAGCGAGCCCATGTTCACGAACGGCGACAGGAACCGCCGGTAGAGCAGAACGAGCACGGCAAACACGAGCAGGACGCCTGAGACCAGGGCCACCGCAAAGTTGAACAGAAGCTCATTCTGCCACTTCTGATCGCCGAGGTTCAGCTTCCGAACGCCCTGAGGCAGGTTCTTCATGGTCGGAAGCGCACTGACCTTGACCTGTACGTCGCCCTGAACGGCACCGGGCGCGAGATCGGCCCCGATCGAGAGTCGACGGATCTGGTTCGACCGCTGGATCGTCGTCGGACCAGAGCCGAATCCGATGTCGGCAACGGTCTTGAGGGGAACCGAGCCACCGTTTGAGGTCGGAACCGGCAGGTTTTCCAGGGTCGAGAGATCGCGCCGGGCGCCCTCGGACAGGGAAACCGTGATCGGGACCTGACGATCGGACAGCGAGAACTTCGCGCTGTTCTGCTCGATGTCGCCGAGGGTCGCGATTCGGATCGTCTGGCTCAGCGCCATGGTGGTTACGCCCAGATCCGCAGCCAGATCGAAACGAGGCTTGATGGTGATTTCAGGCTGCGCGAGCTGACTTCCGACCCGCGGAGCACGAAGACCCGGAACGGTCGCCATTTCCTTTGCGATCTGATTGGCGACCCGGGTCAACTCGTCCGGATCGTCGCCGCCCAGGTAGACCATGATGTCACGGGAATCGCCGTCGGGACCGCCGCCGTTCTGAGCCTGGAAGCTCACGCGAGCATCGGGGAAGGCGGCGAGCTGCGGAGACATGTTGCGCTCGAACTCGGTGCTCGTGACCTTCCGGTCCTTCTTGAGCACGATGTTCACGCTGCCGGTGCCGACATTGATCCGCTCGAACACCCGCTCGACGCTCGGATCCTTCTCGACGATCGCCGCAACCCGATCGGTGACGCCTTCGGTCTGCTCGAGCGTGGTTCCGGGCGGAAGGGTGATGTTCACGCGAGTGAAGTCGTTATTCTGCGGCGGGAAGAAGGACACGGAAAGCGTGCCGAACAGAATGATGCTCATCAGCAGCGTGCCAATACCTGCGCCGACCATCGCCAGACGGTGATCATGGAGGCGCGCATTCCAGCGGGCCGCGATCGTCGAATGCCACTGGGCGAACCCGTGACTACCCATCATTCCCACGAGGAAGCCGATCAGCTTGCCCGCACCGTAGGCGACGAGCGTTCCGACGCCAAGGGCCAGAACGAATGTCACACCGCCATTCCAGGCCAGCTTTCCGAGTCCGAACATACCCGCGCCCGTTCCGGCAACGAAAGCTCCAATGACGAGCAGAAGGAGCAAGGCGCCGAGAAGGTAATAGCCCGGGTTGCGGGCGGCCTTCGGAAGCCGTGCGAGGAGCGCATCCGCCTTCGACGTATCGAGGCTCCAGTTTAGAACCTTGAGATAGAGGTCCATCCACTTCCAGTTCGCGTGATCCTGGACGCCATGCGAGCGGAGGAAATAGGCCGCGACCAGCGGCGTTATCATGCGCGCGACGAGCAAGCTCATCAGGACCGACATGACGACGGTAAAGCCGAACGCCTTGAAGTACTGGCCGGCGATCCCGGGCATCAGCGCGACCGGGAAGAAAACGGCGACGATCGCCATGGTCGTTGCAAGGACAGCGAGGCCGATTTCGTCCGCCGCGTCGAGCGCGGCCTGGTAGCCCGACTTGCCCATGCGCATGTGCCGGACGATGTTCTCGATCTCGACGATCGCGTCATCGACGAGGACGCCGGCGACGAGGCCCATCGCCATCGTCGACATGAAGTTGAGGGTGATCCCCAACATGCTCATAAACCAGAAGGCAGGGATCGCCGACATCGGGATGGCCAGCGCCGAAATGATCGTGGCGCGGATGTCGCGGAGGAAGAGGAAGACCACGAGAACCGCGAGGACGGCGCCTTCCCACAGGCCTTCCATCGCGGACCGATATTGCGCCTTGGTGTAGTCGACCGTGTTGAAAATCTCCGAGAAGCGAACCTTCGGGTTCTCCTTCTCGAGCTTGCGCACTTCCGCCCAACCGGCCTCGTAGGCGGTCACTTCGGACGAGCCCTTCGCGCGCTGCACCGCAAAGGTGACGACCTGGCGGCCGTTCATCTTGGCGATCGAGCGCTGCTCGGACGAAGAGTCACGGACCTCGCCCAGATCGGCGAGGCGGACCCAGCGGCCGCCGGGGAGCGTGATCTGCGTTTGCGAGAGTTCGTAAGCGTTGCGCGCATTGCCGAGCACCCGGACCGACTGTTCGGAGCCGGCGACCTCGGCGCGGCCGCCGGCGGCGTTGAGATTGCTCTGCCGGAGCTGCTGGTTGACCTGCGCTGCGGTGATCCCCTGCGACTGCAAAGCGGCCGGATCGAGGATGACGCGGATCGTGCGATCCACGCCGCCCGAGCGGGAAACCGCGGCGATGCCTTCGATGCCGAGCAGTCGCTTCGAGACTGTATTGTCGATGTACCAGCTCAACTGCTCAAGCGTCATGTCGGTCGTCTCGGCGCCGACGAACATGATCGGCTGGTCCTCGGCGTCGACTCGGGTGATCTGCGGCTCGAGAATACCCTCCGGAAGGTTGCCGCGGATCTGGGCGATCGCGTTGCGAACGTCGTTCACCGCACGGTCGGTCGGCGTGCCGATCTCGAATTGCACGAAGGTGAAGCTGTTGCCCTCGCGAACGGAGCTGTTGATTTCCTCGACCCCGTTCACGCCACGGATCGCGGATTCGACCCTCTGCGTGATCTGAGTCTCGATTTCGTTCGGCGCTGCGCCCGGTTGGCTGACGGAAACGGTTGCGGCCGGGAAGTCGATGTCCGGCGCGTTGTTCACCTGCATCTGGTAGAACGAGATGAGGCCGGCAAGCATGAGCCCGACGAAGAGCACGATCGGGAAAACCGGGTTACGAATGCACCAGGACGAGATGTTGCGGAAATTCATGAGCTAATACTCTCCGTCCGGCTTAGCGCGCGGCCTGCCGCCTCGGATTGACCTTCTGCCCGGGGTTGAGGAACGGCCCGGCCGACAGCACCACCGCCTCGGTTCCGGACAATCCCTCGACGATCGTTACGCCGGCTTGGTCGACGCTTCCGATCTTGACCGTGCGGCGCTCGACCTCGTTCTTCGCGTTGATGATGTAGACGTAATTGCCTCCGTCATCGCTGAGCACGGCGCTCTGGGGCAGGAGCGGAGCAGTCGCCGCGCCCGCGCCGATGCGGGCCTCGGCGAAGCCGCCGGGGCGGATCTGCGGATCGTAGGGAACGAGGATCCGGACATCGCCTTGGCGCGATTGCGGGTCGATCGTTGGCGCGACCTGCCAGACCTGGCCAGCAAAGCTGCGATCGGAACCGACCGGGGTGACGCTCGCTGCCATGCCGGCTTTGACGAGCGCGAGATCCTGCTGCGAAATCTGCGCGCGCATCTCCATTTGGCCGCCTTCGGCAAGGCGGAACAGGGCCCCCGACCCAGGGCTGACAATCTGGCCGACTTCGACGTTGCGCTCGAGGATCAGCCCACTTGCAGGCGCGCGGACGTCCAGCCTGCCGATTTCGGCGCGGGTGGCGTTGAGCTGCGCCTGGTTCACGCGAACCTGGGCATTCGCCGCATCCCGTGCGGCGCGCTTGGCGTCGATCTCGGCCTTCGACACGAAGCCGCGGCCCTGAAGCGCGATCGCCCGCTCGTAATTGTTTTGCGCAAGGGCGGCATTTGCCTTCGCTGCAGCGACCTGGGCGGCAAGCTGCGAGGCCTGCTGCGCCTGGACCGACCGGTCCACCGTCGCAAGCGTCTGACCTGCTTTGACCCAGGTTCCCGCATCAACAAGCACGCGAGTGACGCGTCCGCCTGTTCCCGGAATGCCGACCGGCTGGTCACGTCGTGCCGCCAAAGGCCCGCTGGCGGTCACGGTGCGCGCGACTTCGCTGCGGCCCGGTACGATAACGGTGACGGTCGGGACCTGGCTAACTGCCTGACCTCCGGGACCGCCCGCATTCGTCGTCTCTTCGCTTCCGCCGCGCATCAGGAAGAAGGCGAGCAGCAGCACGATGATCGCAACGCCGCCCGCGATGAGCATGGTGCGCCGGCGCCGCGAGCGGTCCACGACCACCAGGGTATCGGAGCCCTCGAAAGAAGATGTTTCCCGGTTCATTTCCACTTCTCTTGCCACGCCCCACGAATCTGACAGCGGTTCGGCGGAACTGTATTACCCGAATAAGTCAGTGGCCGCAACTGACCCTGTGTAATCGGACCCGGCTACAGTTTTTCGACCAACGGCGGCACTTGTGTCGCGAAGGCGCGTTGGCCCAAACTGCTGCGAGCCGCAGCACTGACATGGGCGGATTTAAAGGGGAAGCGGAAATGGAAACGTACGGCATCCTTGGATGGATTGTGATTGGCGGTCTTGCCGGCGCGATCGCGAAGCTGCTCATGCCAGGCCGGGACCCCGGCGGCTGCATCATCACCATCCTGCTCGGTATCGCCGGAGCTCTTCTCGCCGGCTTCCTAGGCCGTTCGGTCGGCTGGTATCATGATGGCGAAGGCGCGGGCTTCCTTGCCGCCATCGTCGGAGCGTTCGTTATCCTCCTCATCTACCGGTTGGTGCTGGCGCGCCGCCGCTGACCTGCTGAATGAAAGGTCGCATTGTCGTTCAGCAATCAGCCATGGCGCCGATGTGACGTTTCGCCTTCGTTTCGAAGGTTCAGGAGGATCTGGATGAAGAGCATGTGGATGGCGCTGGCACTTAGTGCGGCTGCGCTTCCGGTAACGTCCGTCGCTGCCCAGGCTGCCGAGCTGCCCATGCCACCGATCACCGGCACCCGGCTCGACATCAGCGCGACCGGCGAGGTCACGCGAGTCCCGGACGTTGCGATCATCTCCGCGGGTGTCGTCACCCGGCAGCCGACGGCGAGCGCCGCGATGCAGGAGAATGCCTCTCGCATGGAGCGCGTTCTGGCTGCTTTGAAGCGGGCGGGGGTCGCGGATCGCGATATCCAGACCAGCTCGCTCAACCTCAATCCCGAATATCGCTACCAGGAAAATCAGCCACCGCAGCTGGTCGCCTACTCCGCCTCGAATCAGGTCAGCATCCGTTTCCGCGATATCCGCAACAGCGGGCGGATTCTCGATGCGCTCGTTTCGGAGGGGGCGAACCAGGTCAACGGTCCCTCGCTGACCATCGACAAGCCTGAATCTGCTTTGGACGAGGCGCGTGAGCAGGCGATCGCCAAGGGCCGCGCGCGCGCCGAGCTCTATGCCCGTGCCATGGGAAAGCGCGTGGCACGCATCGTCTCGGTGAGCGAAGGCGGAGGAAGCTATCCGGTGCCGCCGCCGGCTCCAGTCTTCATGGAGGCTCGCGCCCAGGCTGCCGATACCAAGGTCGTGGCCGGCGAGCAGAAGCTGCAGGTCACCCTCTCAATGGTATTCGACCTCCAGTAATCCAAAAGAAAAGGGCCGCCCGGTCTCCCGAACGGCCCTTCTTTTCTCCGAGTACCGATCGTCTAGCGAACCGATCCGCGGCGAATGAGGTTCACGATCGCCAAAAGGATGACCGCGCCAAGCAATGAATAAAGGAAAGTTTCAACGGTCAGCGCCGAATTGATGCTGCCGCCGAAGATCAAGCCGGCAATCACGGCGCCGACAATGCCTACCACGATATTCAGCAGGATGCCCTGTTGTGCGTCGGTCCGCATGATGAGGCTGGCCAGCCAACCGCAAACACCACCGACGATGAGCCAAATAATGATACCCATGTAGCGTTCCCTCCTGTTCGTGGGCCGCCATCAATACTCAGCGGCCTTCCGGCATCTAGACGCTGATGCGCGGCGGTTGTTCCGGATTCGGAAGGAACTGTCCAGTTTTTTGGTTAATGCACCGCGGAACTGCGGGATAAATTACCCGCCGTAACGACCGGAACCGGGGAACTAATAGCGCTGTTGGCGCTCGTATTGGTCGCGGTAATGCTTGATGCGGGTGACGCGCAGGCCAGGCATGCCGCTGCGATCTACCGCACGCTGCCAGCTCGTGAATTCCTCAAGGCTCAGAGAATACCGCTCGCATGCCTCGTCGACCGTCAGCAGGCCTCCCGCAACCGCCGCGACAACCTCTGCCTTCCGGCGCACGACCCAACGGGTGGTGCCGGCAGGCGGAAGGCTTTCGAGCGTCAAAGGCTCGCCAAGCGGTCCGATAACCTGTGCTGGCCGAATCTTCTGGTTCTCGAGCATCTCTTCGTTAAACCCGCTTAATCATTGTCGATGGCACCGGTCTTAAAGCCTGGCCCTTGAAGACATTCTGAAACACGCTGGTTAATTTACCCCTCACGTATCCTTCGCGTCCTTTAACCCTTCCGTCGCCGGCGATTCCGCGAAGGCGCCGCCAAGGACGTCTCGGGCTTCACGCCACCCGGGACCGGCCGCCAGAAGGCGAGCGATCGCTAGCCTGCGGTCGCCCCGCGCGCTGGCGAGCTGGGCCTCGAACGCTGCGACAAGCTCAGCGGCATCCATGCCGACAGGTCCCGCAGCAGTGAATTTCGACTCCGGCCGAGACAAATTACCCCTCTTCGACAGCCCCGACTGACTGTCGGCCTAGCTCACAGGGGTGAAATTCAGGTAAAGAGACCCCAAGAAAGCTCCAATGCAGATCGATTTCGGCCTCGATCGCGACCTTCGCGAAGCACGGATCGTCGTCGCCATGTCCGGCGGCGTCGACAGCTCCGTCGTGGCCGCGCTCGCCGCGCGTACGGGCGCGGAGGTGATCGGCGTCACACTGCAGCTCTACGACCATGGCGAGGCGGCGAAACGTTCGGGCGCCTGCTGCGCGGGACAGGACATCTATGACGCGAGCATGGTCGCCGAGCGCCTCGGCATCGCGCACTACGTCCTCGATTACGAAAGCCGCTTCCGCGACAGCGTTATCGAGCATTTCGCCGACGAATATGCCCGGGGACGGACGCCTGTGCCTTGCTCGCTCTGCAACCAGGGCGTGAAGTTCAGGGACCTGGTGGCGTTCGCGAAGGAGCTTGGCGCGGACTGCCTCGCGACCGGGCATTACGTCCGCCGCGTGGTGAACGGCGACAGTGTGGAACTTCACAAGGGCGCCGACCCGGCGCGCGACCAGAGCTACTTCCTCTACGGTACGACGCGCGAACAGCTGGATTTCCTGCGCTTTCCGCTAGGTGATCTTCCGAAAAGCGAGGTTCGCCGGATCGCCGAAGAGGAAGGGCTGATCGTTGCCGCCAAGCCCGACAGTCAGGACATCTGCTTCGTTCCCGACGGCGACTATGCGGGCCTTGTGCAGCGGCTTCGGCCGGAGACTATCGCCGCCGGAGAGATCGTCGACCTCGAAGGCCGCGTTCTCGGCACGCACCGCGGCGTCGTTCACTTCACGGTCGGACAGCGGCGCGGGATCGAGGTCGGCGGCCAGAAGGAGCCGCTCTACGTCGTCCGCATCGAGCCGGAGCAGCAGCGGCTGGTGGTGGGACCGCGCCGCGCGCTCGCCGTCGAGGAGATGCGTGTCGAGGAAATCAACTGGATCGCCGAGGACCAGACGGAAATCGGCGTGAAGGTTCGGTCGCTCGCTTCGCCCGTTCCCGCAAGCATCGACGGCGGCCAGGTCCGCTTTGCGTCGGCAGAGTACGGTGTCGCGCCCGGCCAGGCCGCGGTCTTCTATGACGGCACGCGGATGCTCGGCGGAGGATGGATCGCCGAAACCCGGTCGGCGGTTCGAAGCGCGATGGATGCCGCCGCCTAGCGCCGGCATTCTGCTGTTCCGGCAGCGTGGGGAAGAAACCGAGGTCCTGCTGATCAAACCGGGCGGCCCTTTCTGGCGGAACAAGGACGCGGGCGCCTGGATGATCCCGAAAGGCGCGATCGAGCCGGGTGAGACCGCAGCCGATGCCGCTCTACGGGAGTTCGAGGAGGAAATCGGACATCCGCTCGGCGGGATCCCCTTTCCCTTGTGCTCGATCAAACAGTCGGGCGGAAAGCAGGTCGAGGTCTTCGCGGCAGAGGGCGACGTCGATGCAGCCGCGATCGAGAGCATTCATTTCGAATTGGAATGGCCGCCGAAGAGCGGACGGATGCAGGCCTATCCCGAAGCTGAGGAAGCACGCTGGATGCCGCTGGGGAAGGCCCGGCGAATGATGCTGCCAAGCCAGTTGCCAATCCTCGATGCGCTCGAAGCGAGGCTAAGAGGCAGATGATCGCTTCGGCGTAAAAAAATAGAGAAGCAACCCCGCGCCCGACAACACGGCGAGCGTCAGCCAGGCCGTCCGATCTGCCTGGGCCGCGACGAGCACGCAAATCAGCACACCGATGGCGGCGATCAGCCAGTGGGAGGCGCCGATGCGCTCGGGCGGTTGCGGCGCGCGCGGAAGAGCGAGGATCGTCACCGAGTAAATGATCATTCGCGCGAGAGTGCTGACTACCGCCAGCCAGACGAAGCTTCCGCTGATGGCGAGCACGGCGATCAGCCCAGCGAAAAATAAGATCGATGCAGCCGGCGTGTCGAACCGGCGATTGACCTTCGCCAGCCACCCCGGAAGCTCGCCGCGCTCTGCCATGGCAAAAGTAACTCGGGGCGTCGCGGCCATGTTGCTATGGAGGTTGCCGGCGGTGGAGAAGATCGCGGTTACGCCGATGACAAGCGCGCCCACAGGTCCGATCAGCCATGCGCCAAGGGCAAGAAGAGGCGCGTCTTGTCCACTTTCGAGGCCAAAAGGAAAGACGGCGACAAAGGCCAGTTGCACGAAAAAATAAAGAAGCGCGACAGTGCCAATCGTCCCGAGCAGCGCCCGCGGAAGTGTGCGGTTCGGCTCCTTGGTCTCACCAGCCGTGACCGTGGCATTTTCGAATCCAACGAATGCGTAGAAGACGATCAGGACGCCCGTTTCGACCTCGTTGACCGGCGGAAGTGGACCGGGCGTCGGCACCCCAGCGATTACGAGCGCTCCCAATGCCGCCAGCAGGAGAGGGACTGTCTTCAGCAAGGTCAGCCCGCCAAGCACTCGCATGGCCGAGCGGACGCCGGAAATGTTGATTGCCGCGAAGCCGGCCACCAACGCCAACATCAGTCCGACCCGGATCGCTCCGCCATCGGCGCCCGTCCACCAGCGCGCGAAATAGGAGACGAGCACGTTTAGGTTGGCCGCGAAGGCCGTCGCCCTCGCCACGTAATAGATCCACCCGAGCTCGAACCCGGCAAGTCTGCCGAACACGCGTCCGTAGGTCGCCGGTCCGCCGCTCTCCGGGAAAGCTGCAACGGAACGAGAGAAGGGAACCGCGATCAGCAACGACGCGATGCCGACCAGCGGGAAAAGCCAGGGCGCGGACGTGCCGAAATCCGCGGCCAAGGTCGCGGGGAGTGCGAAGATCGATGCTCCGATCGCGCCGTTGAATGCAAGCAGCAACGCCCCGCCGATACCGATCCGGCGCGGGAGACCGTGCTTGTCGCTCAAAGCTGGAACGTACCCGCGATGATCGTGAAGCAACGTCCGCCGAGCGCCACACGGTCCCCCTTGAGCCGGCAATGCAACACGCCTCTCCGCACGCTCGCCTGCAGCGCGGTAAAGCTCTCGCGGCCTAGGCGCTCAGCCCAGTAGGGCACCAGCGCTCCATGTGCCGACCCAGTCACCGGGTCTTCGTCGATTCCGGCATAGGGAACGAAGACCCGGCTGGCGATGTCCTGCTCCTCGCCTCTCGCCGTAACCACGGCCATGCGACGGATCGTCTTCAGTTTCGCGAAGTCGGGCGAAACCGCCAGCACCTCCGCTTCACTTTCAACCTGGATGATGGCGCTGTCGTTGAATCCCGGAGATGCCAGCCAGACCGGCCTCGGACTAAGGCCCAGCGCCTCGCAAAGCTCGGGCTCATCGACCTCGATCAACTGGGCCGCCGGAAGGTCCAGTTCGAGCAGGTCGCCATTGCGCGTCACGGTCAGGATTCCGGCCTGCGTGCTGAACCGCACCCGGTCCATGTGGATCAATATGTGGCCGGCCGCGAGCGTCGCATGTCCGCAGAGGGGTACTTCGACCGCAGGCGTGAACCACCGCAGCTCGTAGTCGGCATCCTCGCCCTCGAACGGGACCGTGAAGGCCGTCTCCGCGAGATTATTCTCCGCCGCGATCGCCTGCATCACGTCGTCCGGAAGCCACCGATCGAGCGGCATCACACCCGCCGGATTCCCCGTCAGGGGCCTCTCGGCAAACGCGTCCACCTGGAAGAAGGGAGTTCCGGTCATGATGCCTTCTCCGTGATTTCGGACGGCAACATCGTTTCGCGGTCAGTGTGCCCTTCCGGATCGAGGTGGATCAGTATCTCTGTTGCAGGGAAGCGCGCCTGAAGCTCTTCCTCGATCCGATCCATCCGGTCGTGCGCATGCTGGACCGTCCAGTCGCCCGGCACCCAGACGTGGAATTGGGCGAAGTGATGCGTCCCGCTCGTGCGTGTGCGCAGGTCATGCAGTCCGGCAAGCTCGGGATATTCCTTCGCTGCCATCAGGAATCGCTCACGGATGTCTTCCGGCCACTCCCGGTCCATCAGCTGATCGAGCGCATGGCTGGACGAAGTCCACGCTCCCCACAGCAACCAGAGTGCGATGAGCAGTCCGAAAACCGCGTCGGCGCCGGGCAATCCCGCGTATTGGTCGAGCACCAGCGCCGCGATCACCGAGATGTTGAGAAGAAGGTCCGAGGCGTAGTGAAGACGGTCGGTGGCGATCGCGACCGATCCGGTCCGCCTGACCACATGCCGCTGGTAGGCAATCAACGCGAGGGTGAAGCCAACCGCGACAATCGACACGGCGATCCCGAGCTCGGCGTCAGTCGTCTGTTCCCCGTTGATCAACCGTTCGATGGATCGATAGCCGATGAACAGCGCGGAGAGAGTGATAAGAATGACCTGGACCAAAGCGGCGAGCGCTTCCGCCTTGCCGTGGCCGAAGCGGTGATCGGTGTCCGCGGGCTGCGCGGCAACGCGGACGCCGAGGAGCACGACCAGGCTTGCGAGGAGGTCCAGCCCGCTATCGGCCAGAGAGCCGAGCATGGCCATCGACGATGTTTCGACCGATGCCCAGGTCTTCAGCCCGATGAGAAGCACCGCCATGGTGATGCTCGCCATCGCGGCGCGCGCGGTTAGCGCAGAGCGCTCGTCGCCATGGGCATGATGATGGCCGTGATGGTGCTGATGCACTCCGCTCACGGGTAGAGAAGCCCCTCGCGCCATCCGCCCGCGGCCGGCGTGAACACGCGGCGCTCGTGAAGGCGGTGGGGCCGGTCGCTCCAGAACTCGAACGATTCGGGCTTCATCCGGAACCCACTCCATCGCGGTGGCCGTGGCACGGTATCGCCGTCGAAGCGGCGGCTCATTTCGTCAAAGCGCTTCTCAAACGTCTCTCGAGCGTCGAGCGGGCGGGACTGCCATGATGCCCAGGCGCCGAGCTGGGAATCGCGGCCGCGGGTGGCGAAATATTCGTCGGCATCGGAATCGCTCACCGTCTCAACGGGGCCTTCGACACGCACCTGGCGGCGGAGCGACTTCCAGTGGAACAGCAAGGCGGCGCGGGAATTCGCGGCCAGCTCGGCGCCCTTCCGGCTGTCGAGATTGGTGTAGAAAGTGAAGCCGTCAGGGCCATGCCCTTTCAGGAGGACAATGCGAACGGACGGGCGGCCATCGGGTGTCGCAGTCGCCAGGGACATGGCTTCCGGGTCGTTCGGCTCGCTCGCCTGCGCCTCCGCAAACCAGTCGGAAAAAAGCTGGAATGGATCGCTGTCTGCCACGCTTCGGGCTTAGGCTTGGAGCAGCCTTTGCCGCAACCCATCTGGTAACGAGAGGTGTGTTACGGCATTGGAGCAGGTCATGGACCTGTATCAAAGGCTGGGCGTGCAGCGCGGCGCGAGCGAAGCGGAGATCAAGAAGGCGTACCGCAGCCTCGCGAAACAGCTGCATCCCGACCGCAACAAGGATAATCCGAACGCCGCCAAGCGCTTTGGCGAAGTGACCGCGGCCTACGACCTGCTGTCAGACAAGGACAAGCGCGCCCAATACGACCGGGGCGAGATCGACGAAGACGGCAATCCCAAGATGCCGTTCGGCGCTGGCGGGTTTGGCGGCAGCGCGCGGCCGGGAGGTGGCGGCTTCGACGGATTCCAGGGCGGATTCGCGGGCGCCGAGACCGCCGACCTCAGCGATTTGTTTGAAGGGCTGTTCGGCGGAGGCGGCGCCCGGCGCGGGGGTGGCTTCGGCGGATTTCGTCAGCGCGCCCGCGCGCCCCAGAAGGGTGCGGACATCGCCTACCGGCTTACCGTCTCATTCGTGGATGCGGCGACGCTCAGCCCACAGCGTATCACCCTGGCCGACGGCAAGACGATCGACCTCAAGCTTCCCAACGGGGTCGAGGAGGGGACGAAGATCCGCCTCGCCGGCAAGGGCGAGCAGGGGCCGGGTGGCGCGGGCGACGGGCTGGTGACGATCTCGATCACATCGCATCCATTCTACAAGCGCGACGGGAACGATATCCGGCTGGACTTGCCGATCACGCTCAAGGAGGCTGTGCTGGGCGGAAAGGTCAAAGTGCCCACGCCGGATGGGCCTGTGATGGTCACGATCCCCAAGGGCAGCACATCGGGCAAGGTGCTTCGCCTCAAGGGTCGCGGTTTCACAGGCAGGAACGGCAAGCGCGGCGACCAGCTCGTGGCGCTTGAAGTGGATCTACCTCCGGACGACGCCGAACTGCAGTCATTCGCCGAGAAGTGGGGCGGCGGCGGCAACCCGCGCGCGAACCTCGGGGTTTAGCCGCACTAGATGCAGGACCACTCACCGCTATCCCCTGAGGAACGCCGCAAGCAGCTTGCGAGCATGAGCGCCGCCTTTGGGCGTGACGTCGCAGTCAAGCTTCAGCACCGCATCGACCCGTGGGAGGTCATCAAGCGGATTGGCGTTGGCGTCTATAACGACGGCTTCATTCACGCCGGAAATCTCGCCTACCTGGCGTTGCTTGCGCTCTTCCCGTTCTTCATTGTCGCTGCTGCTCTCGCCAATCTGCTCGGCGCGTCCGAGAATGGCCGAAGGACCGTTATTTCGATCCTCGCGCAATTGCCGCCCAACGTAGCTGACGTTCTTCGCGAGCCGATCGCCGAAGTCCTATCGGCGCGGACGGGCCCGCTGCTCTGGATCGGCGCAATCATCGGCCTGTGGACCGTCGGAAGCTTCATCGAGACGATCCGCGACATCCTTCGCAGGGCCTACGGGGTGAAATATTGCGCGCCTTTCTGGGAGTACCGGCTCGCTTCGATGGCGATGATCGTCGGAGCGGTCTTTCTGCTGATGGTCTCGTTCAGCGTCAGCATCATCCTCAGCTCTGCGCAGCACGCCATCGAGCACTGGGTTCCGATCTTCCAGAACGTTGCGGACGCGATGACACTGTATCGCGTGGTCCCAGCGCTCGTCCTTTTCGCAAACGTATACCTGCTGTTCCTACTGTTGACGCCGTCGCGTTACCGGAAGGTGGGTTGCAAGAAATGGCCAGGCGCACTGCTCATCACTGCCTGGTGGCTTATTACCGCTGAGCTGCTGCCGGAGGTGATCGGACTTCTCGGCGGCTACGACCTCACTTACGGAAGCCTCGCCGGCGTAATGGTCGTCTTGATTTTCTTCTTCATGGTCGGGCTCGGCGTGGTTATGGGCGCGGAGCTCAACGCGGCGCTGGCGGAAGCTTCGCCGACGGCGCTAAAGGGCGAAGTCTATTCCGGTCCGTACAAGGACCAGCTCGAGGTCGAAGAGCCGCAACCCGGAGAGGATGTGGAGCTCGTACCGCAACCAGAGGGACCGCAGCTTTGAGTAAACTCATGCAGGGCAAAAAGGGCCTGATCATGGGCCTGGCCAACGACCGTTCGCTGGCCTGGGGCATTGCGCGCGCACTCAGCGAGCAGGGCGCGGAGCTGGCCTTTTCCTATCAGGGCGAAGCGCTCGAGAAGCGTGTCCGGCCGTTGGCGCAGGAGCTCGGGTCCGAGCTTCTGATCGACTGCGACGTGTCGGACATGAAGGCGCTCGACAAGGCGTTCGCGGAACTGAAGTCGAAGTGGGAGACGCTCGACTTCGTCGTTCACGCCATCGGCTTCTCTGACAAGAACGAGCTTCGCGGGAAATTCGTCGACACGACAATCGATAACTTCCTGCTGACCATGAACATATCGGTCTACAGCTTCATCGCGGTCGCGCAGCGCGCGCGGGCGATGATGAACCCGGGCGGTTCGATCCTGACCCTCAGCTATTACGGCGCCGAGAAGGTCATCCCGCACTACAACGTCATGGGCGTGGCCAAGGCGGGCCTTGAGACCAGCGTCAAATATCTCGCTGCCGACCTGGGCCCAGAAGGCATTCGCGTGAACGCAATCTCCGCCGGTCCGATCAAGACGCTCGCGGCAAGCGGCATCGGAGACTTCCGCTACATCATGAAGTGGAACGAATATAATGCGCCGCTGCGCCGCAACGTGACGATCGAGGATGTCGGCGGGGCGGGGCTCTACCTGCTTTCGGATCTCGCAAGCGGGGTTACGGGCGAGGTCCACCATGTCGACGCCGGCTACAACGTCGTCGGTATGAAGGCCGAGGACGCGCCCGACATCGCGACGGTGTGATGGGCATTATCGCTCGCCACGTTGACGTGAGCGGTCGGGTGCAAGGGGTGTTCTTCCGCGCGTGGACCGAGGAGCAGGCGGAGCGGCTGAAGGTTCGGGGCTGGATTCGCAATTGTCCCGACGGTTCGGTCGAGGCTCATCTCGAGGGTGACGAAAGCGCCGTGAACTGGCTGATCGACCTGATCGGCGACGGCCCGCCGAGCGCTCGTGTCGCCAACGTCCGGGTCAGCGACGCGGCGGTCGCTGGACTGACCAGCTTCGAGGTGCGCGGCTAGCCCGCGAATGGGTCACGGACGAGGATCGTGTCGTCGCGCTCGGGGCTGGTCGAAACCAGCGCCACCGGGCAGCGGATCAGCTCCTCGATGCGGCGGACATATTTGATCGCGCGCGCCGGCAGATCGGCCCAGCTGCGAGCGCCGCGCGTCGATCCGGGCCAGCCTTCGATCTCCTCATATTGCGGAACTACTCGCGCCTGGTCCTGAGCGTGCGGCGGGAGGTAATCGAACGTCTGTCCGTCAATCGTGTAGCCGATGCAGATCTTCACTTTTTCGAAGCCGTCCAGGACGTCGAGCTTCGTCAGCGCGACCCCGGTCACGCCGCTGACAGCGACCGACTGGCGGACGAGCACTGCGTCGAACCATCCGCAGCGGCGGCGGCGACCAGTGACCGTGCCGAACTCGTGCCCGCGCTCGCCGAGCCGCTGGCCGATCTCGTCGTCGAGTTCGGTCGGGAAGGGGCCGGAGCCCACGCGGGTCGTGTAGGCCTTGGTGATGCCCAGCACGAAACCGGCCGCTGACGGACCCATGCCCGTTCCGGGACCGGTCGCGCCTGAAACGGTGTTGGACGAGGTTACGAACGGATAGGTGCCGTGATCGACGTCTAGAAGAACGCCCTGCGCGCCTTCGAACAGTATGCGCCGGCCGCGGCGCTGCGCAGCGTCGAGGTCGCGCCAGACGGGTTTCGCGAACGGCAGGACGAAGTCGGCGATCTCCGCGAGGTCGTTGCGCAGGCGCTCGCGGTCAACCGGCGGCTCGCCGAAACCAGCGCGCAACGCGTCATGATGGGCGCAGAGGCGGTCGAGTAGCGGCTCCAGCTCGCCGAGATGGGCGAGGTCGCAAACCCGGATCGCCCGGCGACCGACCTTGTCCTCATAGGCAGGACCGATGCCACGGCGGGTTGTTCCGATCTTGCCAGCGCCGCTCGCATCTTCGCGCAAAGCGTCGAGGTCGCGGTGGATCGGGAGAATAAGAGGGCAGGTCTCCGCCAGCATCAGGATTTCCGGCGTGACCTTCACGCCCTGTTCCCGGATGCGCTCGACCTCTGCCTTCAACGCCCAGGGGTCGAGGACCACGCCATTTCCGATCACAGAAGGGGTGCCGGTCACGATTCCGGACGGCAGCAACGACAGCTTGAACGTCTCTCCGTTCACGACGAGCGTGTGGCCGGCGTTGTGGCCGCCCTGGAAGCGGACCACCATGTCGGCCCGGCTCGCGAGCCAGTCGACGATCTTTCCCTTGCCCTCGTCGCCCCATTGCGCGCCGATGACCGTTACGTTGCCCAATTCGAATCCCTTTGTGTGGAGGCACGGCGCTCCTAGGGGGCCGGGGCGCAAGCGTCCAGTTTCGGGCGTTTGGAACGCCTGCGCCCGGGGGCCGTTCGGCATGCAGAGGTCTGCGCATGAAGCCGATGACCGAACAGCATCTGGCGATTTACCGTCGACATATGGTCGAGATCGTCGACATGCATTTCGACTTGTCGCGTGAGGAGATTGGAAAAGATCACCTCGATCCCGAGCTTCGTCGCGCTCTGATGGATGTCCCGCGCCACTTATTCGTTCCCCAGAGCCTGATGCTGATGGCCTATCAGGACACGCCGCTCCCGATCGGCTTCGACAAGACGATCTCGCAGCCGTTCATCGGCGCGCTAATGATTGACCTGCTGGGCGTCGAGCGAGGGACCCGGGTGCTCGAAGTGGGAACGGGCTTCGGTTACCAGGCCGCGGTCATGGCCGAGATGGGCGCTGAGATGTTCAGCGTCGAAGTCGTCGAAGAGTTCGCCGACGGCGCGAAGGCGAGGTTTGAGTTGCTCGGGTACGATATCGAGGTGCGCGTCGGCGACGGAACGCGCGGCTGGCCCGAACATGCGCCCTTCGATCGCATTCTCGTCACGGCCGCCGCGGAAGAACCGCCTCCCGCGTTGATCGAGCAGCTTGAACCCGGCGGTCGAATGGTCATCCCGATCGGGGGGAGGGAAATCCAGCAGCTCAGCGTCATCGACAAGACCGGCAGCGGCGAGATCCGGACGCGCGAAATCATGCCCGTCCGGTTCACCGAGCTAGAGACCTCGTCGAGCGGACCTCAGAAGGTCAGCGGCACGACCTGACGGACGCCTGGAAGCTTCCGAAGCTCTTCGGTCAGTTCGGGCGTGATCGGGTCGTCGACCGCCACCAGCGCGACTGCCTCTCCACCGGCCTTGCGCCGGCCGAGGTTGAAGGTCGCAATGTTGACGCCTGCCTTGCCCAACGTCGTTCCGAGCGAGCCGATGAAGCCCGGCGCGTCGGTGTTGACGATGTAGATCATCCGCGGGGTCAGGTCGGCCTCGACTGCGACACCGAAAATGTCGACCAGACGCGCAGCGCGGTTGCCGAACAGGGTGCCGGCAACACGCTTGTCGCCCTCGGCTGTGCCGACCGTCACGGCGACGAGGGTATGATAATCCACCTCTCGCTCGTGGCGGACTTCCTTGACGTCGAGTCCGCGCTCCTTTGCGTAGACCGGAGCGTTCACCATGTTCACCGTGTCGGAATAGGTGCCCATCAGGCCCGCCAGCACCGCACCGGTGATCGGCTTCATGTTGAGCTCTGCGGCTGCGCCCTCAACCTCGACCGCGACCGACCGGATGTCCGCTCCCGCGACTTGTCCGACGAGGCGTCCGAGCTTCTCCGCCAACGCCATGTAGGGTTTCAGCCGCGGCGCTTCCTCGGCCGACAGCGAGGGCATGTTCACCGCATTGGTGATCCCGCCGAGAAGCAGGAAGTCCGCCATCTGTTCCGCGACTTGGATCGCGACGTTCACCTGAGCCTCGTTGGTCGAGGCACCGAGATGCGGCGTGCAGATCAGGTTGGGCGTCCCGAACAGCGGGTTTTCTTTCGCCGGTTCCTGCATGAACACGTCAAGCGCCGCTCCGGCGATATGCCCGCTCTCGAGACCTTCCTTGAGCGCCGCTTCGTCGATGAGGCCGCCGCGCGCGCAATTGACGATGCGTACGCCCGGCTTGGTCTTCGCCAGCGCCTCTCGCGACAGGATGCCGCGCGTTTGATCGGTCAGCGGGGTGTGCAGCGAGATGAAGTCGGCGCGACGCAGAAGCTCATCGAGTTCGACCTTGTCCACGCCGAGTTCGAGAGCGCGTTCAGGCGAAAGGAAGGGATCGTAGGCTACCACCTTCATCTTCAGCCCGTGGGCCCGGTCGGCGACGATCGAGCCGATATTGCCGCAGCCGATCAGGCCCAGGGTCTTGCCGCTGAGCTCTACACCCATGAAGCGGTTCTTCTCCCACTTGCCGGCTTGCGTGGACTGGTCCGCAGCGGGGATTTCACGGGCCAACGCGAACAGCATTGCGATGGCATGCTCGGCGGTCGTGATCGAATTGCCGAAGGGCGTGTTCATTACGACGATGCCGCGAGCCGTTGCGGCCGGAACGTCAATCGTGTCGACGCCGATACCCGCCCGGCCGATGACCTTCAGTCGCGGGATCGCCGCATCCATCGCCTCGGCATTGACCCTGGTCGAGCTGCGGACGGCAAGGCCGTCATAGTCGCCGATGATCGCCTTGAACTCTTCCGGCGTGAGACCTGGCTTTTCGTCCACCTGGATGCCGCGCTCGCGGAAGATCGCCGCCGCGCGCGGGTCCATTTTGTCTGAAATCAGTACGCGCACTTGCTCGCTCACGCCGTCGCCTCCCAAGCCCAATCGAGCCAGGGCCCGAGCTTCTCTATGTCTCCAGTGTCGACGGTGGCTCCGCACCAGATGCGGATACCGGGCGGCGCATCGCGGTAGGCGCCTATGTCGTAGGCGGCGTCCTCCACCTCGAGCAGCTTCACGATCGCCTTCTGGCGCGCCTTGTTCGCTTCCTCGTCGGCGCGATCTGCGAACTGGAGGCAGACGGAGGTGTTCGACCTGATTGCCGGGTCGCCTGTTAGATGCTGGATCCAGTCTGACGCCGCGACCCAGCGGTCGAGCGCTCCGGCGTTCGCATCTGCCCGGGCGATCAGCGCGTCGAGACCGCCGACCCGCTCCGCCCAATCCAGCGCAACGAGCCAGTCCTCGACCGCGAGCATCGAAGGTGTGTTGATGGTCTCGCCCTTGAACACGCCTTCGATAAGCGCGCCGCCTTTGGTCAGGCGGAAGATCTTGGGAAGTGGCCGGTTCGTCTGGGCTTGCTTAAGCCGCTCGACTGCGCGCGGGCTGAGGACGAGCATGCCGTGCCCGCCTTCACCGCCGAGCGCCTTTTGCCAGCTGAAGGTGCCGACATCGATCTTCGGCCAGTCGATACGCTGGGCAAATGCGGCCGAGGTCGCATCGCAGATGGTAAGGCCGGTGCGGTCTTCGGCGATCCAGTCGGCGTTCGGCACCCGGACGCCGCTGGTCGTCCCGTTCCACGTAAAGACCACGTCGCTCGCCGGATCGATGCCGCCCAACTCGGCAATCTGTCCGTAATCGGCGGTGCGGACCTCTGCTTTCAGCTTCAGTTGCTTGGAGACATCCGTCACCCAGCCAGCGCCGAAGCTTTCCCATGCGAGCATGGTGACCGGCTTCGGTCCAAGAAGCGCCCACAGCGCCATTTCGACCGCACCGGTATCCGACGCCGGAACGATGCCGAGCCGATAGTCGGCCGGCAGCTGAAGCAGCGCCTTGGTGCGCTCGATGGTTTCCTGCAGCCGCGCTTTGCCGAGCGCCGACCGGTGCGACCGTCCGAGTGATCTTGTGTCGATGCGACTTGGGGACCAGCCTGGCGGCTTGGCGCAGGGGCCCGACGAGAAATGCGGGCGAGCCGGTAGAGTAGCGGGTTTCGGCCGGCGCAACGTCGCGCCTGCCGCTGTCGTATCAGTCAATTCAACTCTCCTCGCAGAGAGCACGCGCCGCGTTGGGACGGCGTGGCCCGCCGACGTTTCTAGCGGCGATTGCGGCATCGGCAAGGCAGTGCGAAATTATCGCAGATCAAGGTCAAACAGCGCCTGATTCGGGCGCTCTTCCCTCTGTGGTTGACGCAATTTGCTCATTTCACCGCAGTGAGCGGACGACTCGTCCCGGCTGGAGGAACCGAAGGTTGAATTCATTAACCGGGGCGGGTCAGTCTCCCCTCGCCAGCTGGTGGTGGGCAAACTCTGTTGGCAGGTGGGGGCTGGGGAGCTCCTTGATCGATGGAATTTCGGACCGCGTTTTTGCGCGGCCCGCATGGATTTGTGGAGCGAGGGGTCATGTCTACGGTGTTGGCGGCGACGTCCGGCCTTTTCAGGGACCGCGATTTTTTTGTGCACGACGGAAAGCAACTTCGCAGGTTCCGCCTGTCTGCCTCTGCTCAAATTGTCGTCTTCGCCGCATTCTTCGCGCTCGTTGCGTGGTCCAGCTACTCCGTCGCCCGCATCCTGACTCCAGCTCCTGCCCCAATCGCCACCACCGAAGCTTCCTCCACCGATTACGCAGCCCAGGTCGCCCAGCTCACAGCTGAAACCGAGCGCCGGGTTCAATTGATCGAGCAGCGCCAGATGGCTCTGGCAGCAGCTCTCTCCAGCGAGAACATCGACAAGTCGACGCTCGAGCGTCTCGGCTTCTATCCTTCAAGAGCCGGCCAGGACGGCCGCGGCGGCCCGTTCGACGGCAATGCCGACCCGACCTTCAAGCAGCTGTTCACGAGCTGGAAGAAGCTCGACAACCTCGCGTCCGGCGCAATTGCCGTTCCTTCGGACAAGCCGGTCAAGACCGCCGCTTTCACCAGTGGCTACGGCGTCCGCTCCGATCCGTTTCGCGGCTCGGCAGCGATGCACCCCGGCATAGACCTCGCGGGTCCGTACGGCACGCCGATCTACGCGACCGCCGACGGTACCGTCCTTCGTGCCGGCTGGAACAGCGGCGGCTACGGCAATCTGGTCGAGATCGACCACGGCCGCGGCATCGCTACCCGCTACGGCCACCTGTCGCAGGTTCTCGTCCAGGCGGGTGCCCACATCACTCGCGGTCAGCTGATCGCCCGCATGGGCTCGACAGGGCGCTCGACCGGCAGCCACTTGCACTATGAAGTGCGCATCGACGGCCGTCCCGTGAATCCGATCCCGTTCATGAAGTCGACCGACTATCTGGTCGCGATGCAGAAGAACGCCGGAACGCACTCGATGGACACGATCGCCCTTGGCGGTCCGTCGGGCGGCAAGCGCTAATTCTTGCCGCTTCGGCGGTGCCACCCTATCTCGCTACCTGTGAGCGAGCCTGACATCATCCTGACCGAGAGCGCTGCGAAGCGTGTAGCCTGGATCGCTGAGCGTCAGTCGAGGCCTGCGATCCTGCGTCTCGCAGTGGATGGCGGCGGGTGCGCCGGCTTCACCTACAAGTTCGAGCTCGCCGAGAGACAGGCCGACGACGACACGGTCGCAGAGACTCACGGCGTCAAGCTGGTGGTCGATCCGATCAGTCTCGACCTCGTTCGCGGCTCGGCCGTCGATTTCGTCGAAGACCTCGGCGGCGCGGCCTTCAAGGTCACCAATCCCAATGCGGCTTCGGGCTGCGGCTGCGGCTCGAGCTTCTCGGTTTGAGGCTAGCGACGTTCAACATCAACGGCATCCGCGCGCGGCTCCCGCGCCTGCTCGAATGGCTGGACCGCGAAAAGCCGGACGTCGTCTGCCTTCAAGAATTGAAGTGCGCCGACGAAAGCCTGCCAATCGCCGACATCGAAGGCGCGGGTTACGGCGCCGTCTGGCACGGCCAGAAGGGCTTCAACGGCGTCGCCATACTCGCGAAGGGCGACACGCCGGAGCTCAGGCGCGTTGGCCTTCCGGGCGACCCCGACGACACCCACAGCCGCTACATCGAGGCTGAGACGAATGGCACGGTCGTTGCGTCGATCTATCTTCCGAACGGCAATCCGATCGGCACCGAGAAGTTCGAATACAAGCTCCGCTGGATGAAACGGCTCGAGGAGCGTGCGAAGGAACTGCTTGCGGACGAGCGTGCGGTGATCCTCGCGGGCGACTTCAACGTCGTCCCCGAAGACCGCGACGTCTTTTCGATCCGAGCCGCGTCAAACGATGCGCTGGTCCAGCCGGAGACGCGGGCGCAGTGGCGCAGGATGCTCAACCAGGGCTGGACCGAAGCCCTCCGCGCGTTCCACCCGAACGACGATCATCTCTACACCTTCTGGGATTACACTGCCGGCTGCTGGCAGCGCGATGCGGGCTTCCGCATCGACCATCTGTTATGCTCTCCAGAAGCCGCCGACCGCCTTCAAGGTGCCGGCGTCGACAAGTGGGCGAGGGGTGAAGAGAAAGCGTCCGACCATGCTCCGACCTGGGTCGAACTAGATTGAAGCCGTTCATTCAGGCCCACAGACCGCCGCTGGATAAGGTGACGTAGACGCCCGCGGAGCCGAAGCCGAAGAGATCGGCGTCTCCATCGTTGTCGAAGTCGAAGACATAGCGGGGGAAAGTGTTCTGGCTTTCCCAGCCGCCAGCTTCCGGGCCCGCGCCGAAGTTACCATAGACCGGTTGCGAGGCGGCGAAGGTGCCGTCTTCGCGGGCAAGCGCAACGTAGACTGCGCTGAGACCGAATCCAACGATATCGGCCCTCCCGTCCCCATTTACATCCGCAACTTCTCGGTGATAGCGGTCGTCAGACGTCCATTGGCCAGCAGCGGTCGACCGTCCGAATTCGCCCGTCGCGACATACGGCGCGCCGAAAGTCCCGTTGGCTTGACCCAAAGCCACATATGTGGCGCCCTCTCCGAAGGCGATGATGTCCGCTCGACCATCGCCGTTCACATCCGCCAGTTCGCGTGGGTAGCGGTCTTGCGAGGTCCAGCCTCCCGCGCCACCCGAGAACCCGAAGTTCACGGACGCGATGCCCGCAGCCGCGAACGTTCCATCGGAGCTGGCGAGTGCGACGAACACGCCATCGTTGCCGAAGCCGACGATGTCGGCACGGCCATCGCCGTTCACGTCCGCCAGTTCGCGCGGGTAGCGATCGTTCGACAGCCAGCCACCGGCGGTGGCAGAACGCCCGAACTCTCCGGTGGCCACAATGGGAGTAGCGAACGACACTCCCATTGTGGGGCTCGTGCTGAGCGAAACGTAAGTGCCACCCTCGCCGAAGGCGACGATGTCGTCACAACCATCGCCGTTCACGTCCGCCAGGAGACGAGGGTAAAGGTTGTTCGAGGTCCACCCGCCAGCTTCCGTCGAATAGCCGAAGTTGAACGAGACCAGCGCCGATCCTCCGAAACCGCCGTTGTCGGCGCTGATGACGACTGTAACGCCCTCTGGTCCGAACGCGACCACATCCGCCCGGCCGTCGCCGTTCACATCGGCAATCTGTCGAGGGGTCAGATCGTTCGAGGTCCAGTTGCCGGCATTGTAACCGAATCCGTCGACGGCCCAGCGGAGGCTCCCGAAGCCGGCAAACGGCTCGGTACCCCCCTCGATCGTGAGTTGGACTCCGCCACCCGCCGCAGCACTTGCAACAATTGACGCGTCCGTCGGGATTGGTGACTCCAAGGTCAGCGATCCGCCGGTGTAAGAGAGTGTATTACCCGAGAGGTTGAACGAGAACCCCGCGAGGCTCGCGTCACTGATTATGATCGTGTCGTTTCCGTAGAAATCGACGATTGTGTCGCCGTTGAGTCCGGCCGCGGTGTCGCGAAAAGTGTCCGCTTCACGTCCGCCGGTCAGCCGATCGATGCCTGCCCCTCCTACGATCAGGTTGGCACTCGAATTGCCGGTAATTACGTTGCTGAGTTCGTTGCCAGTACCGCTGATTGGCCATGGTTCTCCGCTGATGGAAGAGTTCATCAAGACCAAATTTTCAACGTTGGCAGGAAGGACGTAGCTCAAGTTTGATTGGACAGTGTCCATTCCTTGGTTCGGAGCCTCTGTCGGGTTCCAAGTGGTTCCGAAGACAAGGTATAAATCATCGCCCGCGCCGCCCCAGAACTCGACACCAACGGCACCTGCGTAATAGAATGTGTCGTTGTAGGCCGATCCGAGAATTCGTTCGATTGAGCCGTATGAGTCGCTACCGGTGCTATCGGAATAGCCGCCGATAAAGAGCGGGCCGGTAGCTAGGCTGTAATCGACGATATCGAAACCGTTTCCGCCGTCGATGGATTCGCTCGCCGGGCCCGCGATGAATACATCGTCGCCATCGCCGCCGACCAAATTGCGTTGTCCGGTTCCATAACTGATGATGAGGTCGTTACCGCTGCCGCCATCAAGCCGAAAAGTCCCCGACGTTCCGATGAGGACGTCGTCGAATGGAGATCCCGTAACTCCTTCAATACCTTCCAATGTATCGAGGCCGGCGCCAATCGTGTCTTGTTGGGTCGTTATGCCCAGGTCGATCCGGACGCCCGCAGTAGCTGTTTGATAAGACACCATGTCCTGACCATCGCCACCCGTCAGGACGTTGTTCGCGCTATTGCCGATGAAGGTGTCATTACCTGAGCCGCCAGTGGCATTCTCGATGACGACGCCGCGCGCGATGCTGAGGTTGCCGGTCGATCCATTGACGCTGGAGAACGTTTCTGGATTAAGATTGAATGTCTGGTTGAAGTATTGAACTTGCGAGAAATTCAGAGTGTCGATGCCGCCGGTATCGTAAATCGTGTAAGCGACGTTCTGAAGGCTGGCCGCGTCGTAAAGGCTGCCGGCATTCGAGTTGAACCCGTATCTCGTGTTGCCGGATCGCGTGCTGGACGACAGCCCGTAAAGCTCCTGCATCGCGACGATGTCCGCCAGCATCGGGGTGACGAGAAAGTTTTCGCTGAAGCCCTGGTTTCCGAAATAATAATTCTCGTGCTGGCTAAAGTACGACATGACAGTGGTGGCCCAACTGTCGTTCACGAACAACGCATCGGTCGTGTAATTCGCGGTCGAGTTGTAGTTCCCGGCATGCCCCAACCCTAGGGCGTGGCCGATCTCGTGAATGTAAGTTTGGAAGGCGTAACCGCCGACGTTGGCTCCATAGTCGGCAAGCCATTGGGTTGAAACGTTGACGGTCGACGAGGTGATGAAGCCGCCTGAATAAACAGAGTCGGAAAAAGCTCCGGATTGATTGTCATCGAAGACAATCTGGCCGCCTGTCGTAACCGGTATGAAGTTGACACCGATGATGTCTGTCCAGGTCTTGAGCGCGGCACCAGCCAAGGCTTGGCCTGCTGCAGTAAGTCCGGTGAGGTTGACGGTGATCGATCCGCCCTGGCTTACGTTGAACCGGTGTGCTCCGCCGTCCCAGTAACCGTTGACCAACTGGTCAGCGATCTGATCGTAGGTTGCGACGGCTGGCGGAACGTAGCTCGTGACCGTGAGCTGGTAATCGCCGCGAGTGGCGTCGTTGAAAGCGCCAACGTCGATGTAATAGGTTCCGGCCTGCGGCGCGATGACGTTGATTTTCGATCCCAGCAAGGTGCCGGGACTTATGTCGTCGTTCTCGAGGATGACGTTTCCGAGCGAGTCGCGGATTCGCAAATAAGGATCGCCAAGCGACAAGCCTTTCAGCGTGACGGTAATCGATTGACCCTCGCTCAGGTCAACTCGAAACCAGTCATGATCGCCGACGACTTCGAGGGTATTCGTCGTAACGCTTCCAACGACTACCGACGATGTCGTCGAGCTGCTGCCCGGGATATCGACCAAAACAACTGTCTCCAGGATGCCGAAGCTTTATTGAAATCAATCAATGACGGCTGAGTCAACGCGCTGCAAAGTCGGAAGCCCCGACCGACAAATAAAGGATTGGGCGATCCCCGGTCGCCAACAACGCTCGAGCTTAGAGCGCCTTTTCGTAGATCCGGTAGCGGTGGTTGATCTCGGCGCCGGGCAGCTGAGCGATCGAAAGCATCCCCTTATTGTCCTCGAGGATCCAGCCGAACTCGCCGTGAGTCGCGCCGAACTTGGAAACTGCATCGCGGCGCGTGAATTCGATCATCATGAAGGCGAGCTGGCTGGCGAGGCGCGAGCCGTGCAGCTTCCTGGCGACCCCCATCAATGGCACGCGGAGGCGGCGGGTCCGAGGCTTGCGAAGCCGCCACAGCAGCTTGATGAAGTTGAACGGGAACAGCTCGCCGTTGAGATCCTTCGTCAGCTCATTGATGTCGGGGATCGTGAGCATGAAGGCGACAGGCTCGCCATCCAATTCCGCGATCCGGACCAGCTCATTGAAGATGATCGGCTTCAGCTTCTTGCCCGCGTAGGCAATCTCCGCCGGAGTCAAAGGGACGTAGCCCCAGTTGTTCGACCAGGCGTCGTTGAGCAGATTGAGGATCAGCGCGGCTTCCTGGTCGAATTTCGACTTGTCGACGTTGCGAATTCGGATGCGCGGATTTCGTTCGCCCGACGCGATCAGCCGGTCGATCAGCGGGTCCTGCCAATTGGTGATGTCGAGCGCGTAGGTGATTAGGTCCTTGGCCTTTTCGTAGCCGGCGGCCTCGATCCAGCCCTGATACTCCGGCCGGTGGTGTCCCATCATTGCTGTCGGGGATTCGTCGAAGCCTTCGATCTCAAGCCCCGGCTCATCCCAGATCGAAAGGCTGATGGGCCCGAGCGCCCGCTTCATGCCCTGCTGGCGAAGCCAGTCCTCGGCAGTCGCGATGAGCGCGGCTGAAGCCTCGGCGTCGAGCACTTCGTACATCCCCCATTGGCCGGTGCCCTGGCACATTTCGTCCTGTACGAGTTGGTCGACTTGCGCACTGATGCGCCCGACCACTTTTCCTCCGCGCTCGGCGAGCCACAGCTGCGCCTTCGCATGCTGGAACCACGGATTCTTCTTCGGGTCGAGCAGGCCGTGGACCTCGTCCTTCAAAGGCGGGACCCAGGCCGGATCGTCGCGATAAACGTCCCAGGCGAAGTCGACGAACTTCTTGCGATCCGCCTTTGAATCGATCGGGCGAACGGTCAGTGCTGAGGAATTCATGAGCGCTGGCTAGCGCGGCAACGCGCCAACCGCCAGCCATAGCGCCGTTGTAGCGCCATCATCGCGCCACTATCTCTTTGCAGAGGCAGCCAAATCATGACCCGGACAAGCATTCTTGAGCTGCAGCGCAGCGTCGAAGCCGATTCCACGCGAGGCGACCAGACGCCGGTGCGTGCATCGGGCGACGACAAGGCGATGCTGAAGGCCGCTGCGGACCTGACTCGCGACCTGAATGTCGCGCGGCCGGGCATCTACTGGGCCGACATGATCGGATGCGCCCTTCTCGGCTATGCCGGGCTGTTCACTGCGATCTTCACGAGCTCGGCGGTGGTCGCGACAGTGGCGGTCGTCGTTGCGATGCTCGCGCTGTACCGCGCCGGCAGCTTCATTCACGAGCTGACCCACATCAAGCCGAACGCGGTCCCGGGCTTCCGGCTCGTCTGGAACCTGATCGTCGGGATACCGCTGCTCGTCCCGTCCTTCCTCTATGAAGGCGTCCACAATCAGCATCATGCGAAGCGCTACTACGGGACGGTCAACGATCCCGAGTATCTCCCGCTCGCGCTGATGAAGCCGTGGACCTTGCCGGTTTTCCTGATCGCGGCTGCGCTCGCACCGATCGGTATGCTGATTCGCTTTGGAATCCTTGCGCCGCTGTCGCTGTTGTCACCCAAGCTCCGCGATACGGTCGTCGCGAAGTATTCGGGGCTTCAGATCAACCCGAAGTTCCGCCGTCCGCAACCCGAGGGCGATTTCCGCAAGCAATGGCTGGCGATGGAGATTGCGTGCAGCGTGTGGGCGATTTCTCTGCTCGCGATGGTTGCGACGGGCGTCGTCCCTGTGCGCGCCTTCCTGATCTTCCTTGGCGTTGCGTCCGGGGTGATGTTCCTCAACCAGATCCGCACTTTGGTCGCGCATCTCTGGGAGAATGACGGTGAGCCGATGACCGTCACCGCGCAGTTCCTCGACAGCGTCAACGTGCCGCCGCCAGGGACCCTGCCTGCAATTTGGGCGCCGGTCGGCCTTCGCTACCACGCCCTGCATCACCTGCTTCCGGGCTTGCCCTACCATGCGCTCGGCGAGGCGCACCGCCGTCTGTGCAAGGCGCTGGATGGGGATTCGGTCTATCACGACTCGACCTATCGCAGCCTTTCCCGGCTGGTCGGACGGCTAGCGGCCAGCAGCTGGACCGCCGGCGCCCGCTAAGCGCTCTTCACTCGAACTCGATGACCCGGACCACTACCGGTCGTCCATTCTCGACAATCAGGATCTCTCGCTTTCGCGCGGTCCGCTCCTGCCGCCACGTATCTTTAGTGACGAGTACCGAGTGGGCGACGCGCACCATGGCCCTTGCCTGACTGGGCGGACGAGGGGCCGAGATCGTGGCGGCAAGAGCGGCGGACAGGAACACCGCCAAGTCTTCGTCAGGTCAGGCTTAAGCGGACCCTGCGCATGCCTCCGAAACGGATGGAGATCCTTACTCTTCGGATCGGATCAGGACCGTCTCACCGACGAGGAGGAACAGCAGGAACGGTGCCCAGGCGGCGAGGAAGGGCGGGTAGGCGCCGACATTGCCCATAGCCAGGCTGAAGTTATCGGCCACGAAGTAGGCGAAGCCGAGCGCCATGCCGATCGTCGCACGCATCAGGACCTGGCCCGAGCGGGCCAGCCCGAATGCCGCGGTCGCTGCGAGCAGGGGCATGAGAAGGGTCGAAAGTGGACCAGAAATCTTGTGCCAAAGCCCGGCCTTGGCCTCGTCGGCTGGACGTCCGGCGCGTTCGAGCTGGCCGATGCGCTCCTTCAAGGTCCAGAAATCGAGCTGGTCCGGATCGACCTTCGCGAGGGTCAGCTGCTCGGGCTTGACGCCTTCGAGCCCGGTCATTTCAGGAACGTGCCGGACGATATTCATCGATGAATCGTAGACGCGCACCTTCGAAAGCTTCCACGCGCCGTTCTGGGGATCGGCGCGATCGGCCTGGATGATCCGTTGCAGGACGCCGCGCTCGCGGTCGTAGATCGACACGCCCTCTGCGTGGAAACGTCGTCCTTGCCCCCCGACGTGCCGTGCCTGTATCAAATCCTCGCCATTGAGCAGCCAGATATTGCTGAGGATTCCACTCTCAGGAGGCACCGGCCGATAGTCGTTGTCGCTCCAAGCCGTCACCTGGCGGTTCGCGTTGACGACCACCTTCTCATTGAACGCGAACAGGCCGCCGGCAATGACGAGGCTGGCGAGGATCAGCGGCGCCAGCATCTGGTGCGCTGAAATGCCCGCGGCCTTCATGGCCACGACTTCGCTGTGCTGATTGAGGCCCGTGAACGCGATCAACGTCCCGAGCAGAACCGAGAAGGGCAGGAAACGCGAGATCAGCAGAGGCACCCGGAGCGAAACGTATCGCCATAGTTCCGGCTCGCCATTGCCCGGGATCGCAAGGATCTTCCCGGACTCGCCGAGCAGGTCGAGCGTCATCAGGACGAGGACGAGCGCGAGCAACACCGCGAGGCTTCGCGTGATGAAGAGCTTGACGGTGTAGAGCGCCAGCCGCCGCGACGGGAAGAATTGCAGGTTGATCATGCCGGCCGGACTTTCGGCAGGAGCCTGCGGACGGCCTTGCCGACTTGGCTGAACGCCCGCTCCAGCGCGCCGATCGGCTGTCCGCCGGGCCGGTGCGCGAGCACGTGGTACATCCAGTAGATCATGGCCGACAATGCGAGCAGCGGGATCCAGAGCGCCAACACCGGCTCCATCCGGCCCTGCGCCGCGGCCTGCTCTGCGTACTGGTTCACCTTGTGATAGGCGACCACGATCACGATCCCGATGAAGATACCTAGCGCGGAACTGCTTCGCTTCGGCGGGACAGCGAGGGCGACGGCCAGCAGCGGAAGCATCAGCATCATCAGGACCTCGACGATACGGAAATGCAGGTTCGCCTGCGCACCGAGCCGCTGTGCCTCGGGCACGTTTCGCAAATAACCGTCGCGGAAAAGCTCGGGCAGGGTGAATTCCTCCAGCTCCTCGTGGCCGCGTTGCCGAAAGCTGTCGACGCGCGGCAGGTTGATCGGCAAGTCGTAGAGGTCGAACGACAAGGTTCGCGGAGTCCGAAACTTCGGGGAATCCTGGATCAGGCGGCCCTTCTCGAGCCTGAAGAGGATCACGTCGGGATCGTCGGTCGACAGGAACCGGCCCTGGTCCGCGGTCGCAGCAACCTGGGTCCCCGACTTGTCGTCGACCTGGACGAAAATGCCGTGAAGCTCGGTTCCGCGGTTTTCGCTGCGATCGATGCGGAGCGTCATCCTCCGCCCCAGGTGATTGAATTCGCCGACCTTCATCGACGCACCCAGCGCGCCGGAGCGCAGGTCGAAACGCAGCCGCTCATATCCGTAGTGCGTCCAAGGCTGTAGCCAGCCGACGATGAACAGGTTCAGCAGCAATAGCCCGATGGCAAAGGCGTAAGGGACACGCAGCAACCGGCCGAAGCCCGCCCCGATCCCGCGCAATGCATCGAGTTCCGATGACAATGCCAGCTTCCGGAAGGCCAGCAGGATGCCGAGCATCAGCCCGATCGGGATGCCCAGTGAGAAATATTCCGGGAGCAGGTTCGCGAGCATCCGCCACACGACGCTGACCGGTCCGCCGGCAGTCACGACGAAATCGAACAGGCGCAGCATCTTGTCGAGGACCAGCAACATGGCGGCGAGCAGGAGCGTTCCGATCAGCGGCACCGCGATCGTCTTCACCAGGTAGCGATCGATCAAAGTTAGTCGGCGCACGGATTTAGTCGTCCCAACACCATGATTTGGCCGCAAACCCGACCCAGATATCGCAATGGGCCGTTGCATCTTCCTGAACGGCCTTGGTCGAAGCCTATAACGGACGGAACGTGAAAATCATGTCGAAATCGCGTTTCGCCGCTCCGCAAGTCAGCGAGTAAGATGTCCCGTCCACGGATCGCATTGCTGTCGAACCCGAAGTCGACGGGGAATATTGCGCAGCTTTCGCGCATCCGCGACTATTGCGCCGACCATCCGGACATCTTCCATTACGAGGTCGAGCGGGCCGAGCAGATCGGCGACGCGCTTCGTACCATCGCTCGCGTCCGCCCGAAGATACTGATCATCAACGGTGGCGACGGCACCGTTCAGGCCGCCCTGACCGAAATCCACAACGGCGGTCATTTCGGGACGCAGCCTCCGCCGGTCGCGGTTCTCCCGAACGGGAAGACAAACCTCATCGCTCTGGACCTGGGTGCGCAAGGCGACCCAATCGTTGCGCTCGAGCGGCTGGTCCTGCTCGCGCAGTCGGACCTTAGCCCGCACATCGTCGCGCGCGAGTTGATCGCGCTGCGCTGCGACCCGTTATCGCGGCCGGTCATCGGCATGTTTCTCGGTGGCGCCGGCCTCGCCGACACCATGCTCTACTGCCGCGACAAGATTTACCCGCTCGGTCTTCCGAACGGTGTCAGCCATGTGTTGACCGCGCTCGCATTGGTTGTCCGCATGGTCCTGGGGCTGCAAAATCGTTTCCTCCCCCCGACACCAAGCCCATTGCAGGTTTCCGTCCGGCGTGAAGGCCCGATCACCGGGCGTTTCGCCCTCCTTGCGGTGACCACGCTCGAAAAGATGCTCCTTTCGAGTGAGTTGCGGGGAACTGGCGGAGGGCCGTTAAAGCTGCTGGCCATCGAGGAACGCCCAGCCTCACTGTTCAGGGCAATCCTTGCAAGTATTGCCGGCAAACTCGGCCGCTCGCGGCTGCGGGGCGTTCATTTCGAGGAAGCGGACGAGATCAGCATTGAGGGCGAGGGCTCCAGCCTCATTCTCGACGGCGAGATGTTCCACACCCGGATCGGCCAGCCGATCGTCCTTAAGCCCGCTCAGCCGCTGTCGTTCGTCCGCCTCGCGGCCTGAGCCGTGGCGGCATTGCGCGATCTCGTCGCCGAAGAGCTCGCCGAGCAGGTCGACCCGCGAGTCAGGACCATGGCGGAGGCGATTGCGGCGAAACACGCGCCGGCGTCTCGCGCCGTCCTCTTCTACGGTTCCTGTCTTCGGCAGAAGCAGCTCGAAGGGTTGATGCTGGACTTCTACCTGATCGTTTCAGATTACCGCACGACATACGGGAAGTCCTGGCTTGCAGCCGCGAACCGAATGATCCCGCCGAACGTTTTCTACTTCGAGCATGACGGGCTGGTCGCCAAATATGCCGTGCTCAGCGAGCCGGACTTCTACCGCCTCAACGGTCCGGAGACCCGCAACGTCTCGGTCTGGGCAAGGTTCGCGCAGCCGTCGCGGTTGGTCTGGGCTGCGGATGACGCTTCCCGGGCGGCCGCGATTGCAGCGATATCCCGGTCGGCTCCGACGCTGCTCGCATCGGCCGGACGGGTTGAGGGAGAGGCGCCGCTGGACTGGTGGCGCCGGGCGTTCTCGCTGACCTATTCCGCCGAACTTCGGGCCGAACGCAAAGGTCGCAGCACGTCGGTCGTCGACGCAGACCTCGAACGTTACCAGCGGTTCAGCGGTCCGGCGATTGCGGCGATCCCCGCGCTGATGGCTCGACCATCGAGCTGGGCCAGGCGGCGCGTCGAAGGAAAGATGCTGTCAGTGGTTCGGCTCGCTAAGGCGAGCGCGACCTTCGCAGGCGGCGTCGATTACATCGCGTGGAAGATCAATCGGCACGCTGGCACCGAGATCGACATTAAGCCTTGGCAAAGACGCTGGCCGCTGCTCGCCGCGATCAGCCTGCTGCCGCGGCTCCTCCGCTCCGGCGCGGTTCGCTAGGCCGGCGCGACAAAGCGACTGCTACGGCATTGGCCAGCGCGCCGACGGTGAACGGCTTGCGCAGCAGTTCGTAGCCGACGAGGTCACCGGTTTCTCCCTCGCCGACATATCCGGTGACGAACAGCACCGCGAAGTCGTCGTGCGACTGCTTCAAGTGCTTGATCAGTTCCGGGCCGGTCATTTCCGGCATGATGACGTCCGTGATGACGAGGTCGAACGGCTGGCTTTCGAAGATCCCGACTGCTTCGGCACCGCTACTGCACGCGACCGGGTCGTAATCGAGATCTTGCAAGGCCTCGATGGTTGACGACCGGACGCGAGGATCGTCCTCGACCAGCAGTATGCGGGCCCCCGCGACGGTCGCGTCCTCGACCCTCTGCATAGCCGGATGGAGCCGGATCTTGGTCTCCGCGGCAACGGTCCGCGGCAGATAGACCGATACGGTCGTGCCTTTGCCGATCTGGCTTTCGATTCCGACCTCGCCCCCCGACTCGTGTGCAAAGCCGAAGATCTGGCTGAGACCGAGACCGGTACCCTTGCCGACGGGCTTGGTCGTGAAAAAGGGCTCGAACGCCCGTTCCATCACTTCAGGAGTCATGCCGCAGCCCGTGTCGGTGACGCTGATCCGGACATACTCGCCGGCGCGGATGTCGCCGACCTCGTTGGCCGCGAGGACGATATTGCTCGCAGTGATGCGCATCAGGCCTTCGCCCTCCATCGCGTCACGCGCATTGACCGCCAGATTGACGATGGCGTTCTCGAGCTGGTGCGGGTCGACGTAGATCGGCCAGACATCCGGTGCGAGGTCGACCTCGACGTGGACGCGCTCACCGAGCGTGCGGTCAAGCAGGTCGGACATGCCGGACACGAGCTCAGAACTGTCGACACGCTCGGGCAGCAACGGCTCCGAGCGAGCGAAGGACAGCAGGCGCCGGGTAAGGGCCGCTGCGCGCGTCGCGCCTTCCATTGCGTTGTTGAGGTGGTTGAGGACTTCGCGCTTCGGGCCGTTGAGCCGCCTGCGGGCGAGATCGATCCCGCCGACGACGACCGCCAGCATGTTGTTGAAGTCGTGCGCGATGCCTCCGGTCAGCTGACCGACGGCCTCCATCTTCTGGACCTGGCGCAGCTGAGCTTCAGCCGCTTCGCGCTCCTCGGCTTCCGCTTTGAGCGCCTTGTTCGCCTCGATCAGTTCACGGGTTCGCTCAGCGACTGCTTCTTCGAGACCCTCGGCGCGCTCCGTCTCCGTATCCGCCAGCTTCTTCGCATAGGCGAATTGCCGCACCGCTTGGACTGAAACCAGTCCGAGGAAGATTGCGCCGAGCCCGACGAGAACTCCTAGCCAGCTCAGATAATCCGTGAGGCGATCCGCTTCGGCGGAGAAGAATTGCGTCTGCTCCATCCGCTGGCGCAGCAGGGTGCGCTCGGCCGCGGCGATTTCAGCCAGCTTGGCCGAGAGATCCGAGCCGACTTCCGACTGCGCGGCCTGGTAGAAATAGCCGGTGCCGCCGGAGCCCTGCTTGGCGACAGTGGCGCGAGCGGCGGCCGCAAACTCCTCGCCTCGCATCTGGTAGAGCCGGTCGAGCTCCTGGACCCGCTTACGCTGCGCGGGGTCGGAGCGGACGAGCCGTTCGAGCTGCCTGATCTGCTGTCCGGCGAGCCGCCACTGGCTGTAATAGATATTCCCGCTGGTCTTGACCTCCTCGTCGAGAACGAAGCGGCCGAGCCCGGCTTCGGCCCGCGAGATGCTGGCATCGACCGCGCGCGAGAGCAGATTGACGTCATAGGCGTGCCGCTCCCCGGCCAGAGCGCGGTCGCGCGTCTGGTTGGACATGGCCACAAGCACGACCATGGCGAGCAGAATCAGGGTGGCGACCAGTGCGCCTGCCGCTGCCCCACCCCGTCGCCAGTCGAACTGGAGATCGTCCCCGCTGGGCGTCATGGAATCAGTTTAGCCCCGTCTGCTTCCCGACGGAAGGCGGGTTAACGCTTAAATGCAACCGGTTGCTCGGCCTGCCGCAGCGAACATTCCAAGTATCTCTTCTACCTGCTCCGAACTGTGCTCCGCGCACAGGGAGCAACGCAGGAGCGTCATTCCCGCCGGAGTTGCGGGCGGACGGGCCAGATTGACGTAAAGCCCTTCCTTCAGGAGCGCTTCCCACATCGCCGCGCCAGTTTCGAGGTCCGGCATGATCACCGCAATGATCGCCGACTGAGGTTCCTGCGTGCCGAGCGTGAAGCCAAGCTGGCGAAGCCCGGCGTGGAGCCGCTTCGAATTCTCCCACAGATGAGCTCGCTTGTCGGACGAATCCATCAGCTTACGGATCGACGTGGCCGCGGTCGCGACCACCGACGGCGGGAGCGAGGCGGTGAAGACGTAGGGGCGACAGACGAGCCGCAGGATCTCGAACTTCGGATGGTTCGACACGCAGAAGCCGCCGACCGTTCCAACCGATTTGGAGAAGGTACCGATGATGAAATCGACGTCGTCAATAACGCCCTGCGCCTCGGCGACGCCACGGCCATGCTCGCCGATGAAGCCCATCGAGTGAGCCTCGTCGACGAGGACCATCGCACCGTTGGCCTTGGAGACGGCGACCATCTCCTTGAGAGGAGCAATGTCGCCGAGCATCGAGTAGACGCCTTCGAGCACCACCAGCTTGCCGGCGCCCTCGGGCACCCGTTTCAGCCGCTTTTCGAGCGCTTCGATATCGTTGTGGCGGAAGGGGACGATCTGGGCGTTGCCCATCGCGCACCCGTCGTAAATCGATGCGTGGCTGTCGATGTCGAGGATGATGTAGTCATCCTTGCCGGCGATCGTGGAAATGATGCCGAGGTTCGCCTGGTATCCGGTCGAGAACACCATGGCATGGTCCATGGCGTAGAAGTCCTTGAGCGCATCTTCGACCGCGCGGTGGCCGACGTAGGTGCCGTTGAGCACCCGGCTTCCGGTCGTGCCCGACCCGAATTCGTCGAGCGCCTTCTTGCCGGCCGCGATGACGTCCGGGTCGAAGGTCATGCCCATGTAATTGTAAGTGCCGAGAAGGATCGTCCGACGGCCGTTGCAGATGGCGACGGTCGGGCTTTCGACCTTCTCCATAACCAGGTTGAACGGGTCGGTGACGCCGCTCGAAAGCAAGCCCTCGCGAAGTGCGATCAGGTCGTCGAACTTGGAGAAGAGGTCGCTCACCGTTCGCTCTCGAGCTGGCGGACGGCATCGATCAGCTGGTCGACAGTCTCGATCTCGGCCGCGCGGTTCATGCTGATCAGGATATCGAACTCGTCCTCGACCGAGGCGACGAAGTCCATCACGGTCAGGCTGTCCCATTCGAGGTCCTGAGCGAAGCGCGTGTCGCCGGAAATTTCGATGCCCTTCTTGTTGAAAGGATCGATCAGCTCGCGGATCTTGGCTTCGGTTTCGTCGCGGTCGGTCATGGAGGCGCCCTATTAAGAGGCGCGTCCTTTCGCAACGCAATCAGGCGGGAATAGGGCGGTACGGTGCCATGGGGCCGGGCAGGCGAAGCTCATGAAGGTGATGATGTGACGCGAGTCGTGAGCGGGCGTGCCTCCCTTGGGCAAGCAGAGAGGAAGTTGATCGTGTGTGACCTTCATCATCTTCGAGGGCGACAGAAGATCTGATGCGTGGAAGATACGTGAATAATCGCCGTCATGAGCACAACAGACAGGTTGTAGGACAGAATTTTCCTATTGCCGGAGTGGACGGCGGACATTGCAACTATCGTCTTGCAAATCCAAGACTGCTCTACATACTCCCAGTCGAGTAATGCGTAAGGAGTAAGTTGTGTTGAGCCTGTTGCTTTCAATTGCTCTTGGTACATCGTCGTGAATTCGCTGCAGATCGAGCTGGAACCCCGGCCAGCTCTCTAAAATTCCTAAAGACCTCTCAGGGGCCGAACGCACCATGGCGCGCATCGCGCGCGGTCATCGACTGCGTCATGTTGCCGTCTACCTGTTGTTCGTAGGGGTCGCTGCGCTGCTCATGATGCCGGCGGTGATTGGTCCGCCCATGCTCTATGACAGCTTCATTATCAGTTGGGTCTGGGCCGACCAGTTCACGTCGGAGATCGCCCGCGGCAATCTCTATCCACGCTGGCTGCCGCTCTCCAACTCCGGGCTCGGCTCACCAGTCTTCTACTATTATCCGCCGATTGCCTTTTACGTTACGGCCATTTTCGGGCTGCTTGGCGTCAGCACGTACGCCAGCGTGATGGCCGCTTTCTGGTCATCCTACGCGATGTCCGGAATCACCGCATGGCATTGGCTGAAGGAGCGATCATCGCGACCAGTTCTCGGTGCGTTGATGTTCGTGGCAGCCCCCTATCACCTGTTCGATTTCAGCCGCCGCGGAGCTCTTGCGGAAACCGTCGCAATCTCGTTGATCCCACTGCTGGCGATCGGACTTCGGCGCATCGCTGAAGGGCGCGGCATCGTCTTGGCGGCTCTGGCCTATGGCGTGCTCATTTGCACGCATCTGCCCCTCGCGTTGCTCGCAAGCACTTTCCTAATTGCCCCATATGCGCTGTGGCACCGGCGCGAGCTGCCCCATTTTGCGTTGGCATGCGGTCTCGGGATCGGATTCGCGGCAATCTACCTTGGACCCGCGCTCACTTTGGAAAGGCATCGCGAGGCCGCAATGCTTTATCGATACGATTTTCTGAGACCTGAATTCTGGTCGATCTGGAGTGCGAACCTGGAGCTTGGTTTCGTTGCAACCGTGTTCCTTCTCATGGCTTCCCTTACAGCCCTTGCGGTGATCCTGATCATCACGCGCCGCGACAAATGGGCATTCCTTGCACTCGGAATCCTAGTCATCAGCGCCGGCGTCGTTCCGGCTTTCTGGTCCTTGCCGCTGCTCGCGAAGGTTCAGTTTCCCTATCGCGCTCTTCCAATCGCAGAGTTCGCACTCGTTACGGCAGTCGCGAGTGCCCGGTTTCGGCCGTTGCTGCTGATCATTATGATGCCGGTCGCCTACTTGTCCGCCACCTTCCTGCTCCAGCCGAGAAGCGGGGAGATTCCGACCGTGGCCAGTATCCAGGCGGACCATCCTGACTTGCCCGAATATCTGCCGCCCGGAGTGATGGCGCTTGAAGATTCGTCGGACCCGGGGGAGCTGGCAAGAAGTTTGCTGCCGCCACCGCAGGTTCCGGGGAAGGTGGTGGAACCGCACTTCTATTTCCCGGCCTGGTCGTGCGGCGAAATGCATCCGCAGACTAAGCTGTTGATGCACAACCCTGGATGCAGTCCGCGGATTGTATGGACGCGCGAAGAAAGAGTTGGTGCGCTGATCACACTCTTGAGTTTGGCCGCTCTTGCTTGGCTTGGGTTTAGACAAACCCGTGAGCCGACCATAAGGATCGCCAACCAGGCGCGGGGAAAGCGATGATCGATCCGGTTCGGCGAATCTCACTCGACGACATCGAGCAGGCGCGGGGGCGGATCGCGAGCACGGTGCTTCGTACGCCGCTCGTCAGGCTGGACCTCGGCAAGGACGGGCCGGACATTCGGCTGAAGCTGGAAAACCTCCAGCCGACCAACGCCTACAAGATCCGCGGCGCGACGAATGCGGTGGCGAACCTGTCGGACGAGCAACGGGCGCGGGGCGTGTGGACGATCAGCGCCGGCAATGCGGGGCAGGGCGTGGCTTATGCCGCGCGCAAGTTCGGCATCGCCGCAACCGTGGTGGCGATCGAAACCGCGCCGCAGACCAAGCTCGACCGAATGCGGGCGCTCGGCGCGGCCATCGTTCCTGTTTCCTACGATGATGCCTGGAAAGCAGCGGAGAGCCACACGTTCCCCGGCCTTGAGGGCACCTTCATCCACCCTTTCGACAATCACGACTTCATCGCCGGGCATGCGACCATGGGCCTCGAAATCCTGGAAGATGCTCCCGACGTTCACACCGTGATCACAGCGATCGGCGGCGGCGGCCTGATCACCGGCGTCGGGAGCGCGATCAAGGCGAAGCGGCCGGACGTGCCGGTGCTCGGCGCCGAGCCCGAAACGGCGGCTCCCTATGCCTTGTCGCTCCGCGACGGCGGCCCGCGCAAGTTCGCCGAATGGCAGGCTTCATTCGTCGATGGCGCGGGCGGCAAAAGTGTCACCGAGCGAATGTGGCAGCGGATGCGACCGGTGACCAACGGGTCGATCACCGTCACCCTGGACCAAACGCGCGAGGCGATGTGGCTGATCGCCGAAAAGACGCGGACGATTGCGGAAGGCGCGGGAGCCCTGGCGCTCGCGGCCGCGCTGACCGGCGAGGCAGGCGAGGGGCCGATCGTCTGCGTGGTCTCTGGCGGAAACATCGACCTCGGCAAATTTGCCGAGCTCGTCGTAACCTAGCCGACGGCGTAACCGTCGCCGTAGAATTTGCTCGTGCTGCGCGTGTGGAAGGCGATGGCCTCGATCGGATCGTACTTCGGCGCGCCGAGCCCCGGTAGGACATCGAGGATCTCATTCTCCCACAGGTAGACCGCCATCGGGAACGACGTCCGCGCGCTCGTCAGGTGCGACCCGTCGCTGGGCTTGCCGACCCGGTGCGTCGTTGACGGAAGCCGGTCGTTCGAGATGCGCTGCATGTAATCGCCGGTGTTGATGATGATCGACCCGCGCGGAGCACGCAGCCGAACCCATTTGCTGCTTCGGTGATTCCAGACCTGCAGGCCATCACATTTGGAAGCCGGAAGGATCGTGAACAGGTCCACGTCCTCGTGGCCGAGCAGTCGGCCCGCGCCGGAGCGGTCCTGCTCCTCTGTCATTGGCGGATAATAGTTGAGCCGCAGTCCGAAATTGGTCTGGGTAAGCTTGCGATCGTAGATGTCCGGATCGCAGCCGAGCCCCTGGAAAATGGCCTGTGCGATCGGCTTGATCAAAGGCTCATGTGCTTCGACCAGGCGGCGGAACTGCACCTCCTGTTCCGCGCGCGGCCAATACTCTTCGGCATCGAACGGCGCATCACGATCTTGCGGGATATCGAAGGCACGCCTGCACCAGACCCAGCCCTCGACCAGATCGGGATGAATGTCGCTGGTCTCCTCCAGCGGGAAATAGCCCTGGCTGACCGAGCCGTATCGCCGGGCCCGGAACCGCATCTTCTCACCGAACGGGGTGGCGGTGAACAGCTCGGCAACGCGGTCGTGCATTTCATCGTATAGCACCGGATCGACGCCGTGCCCGGTGAGGACCGCAAAGCCGATGTCCTGCAAGGCTTCCGCAAATTCCTTGGCAAACTGGGCCCTGTCTTCCGAGCTTCCATGCAGGAATGGCCCGAAGTCCAGCGTTGCGATTCGATACTCCTCGTCGAATTCGTCGGTTTCGCTTTCGGCAAGCCGGTAGGTGTGCGTCTTGCGCACCTGGTCGTACTTTTCGAAGTCGCGATTGATGGCGCTCGTATCGGTCATGATGCGGCCACCGCGGCTGTCGCACCTTCGGCTCGATGCTCGCGGCGGCCGTGCAAGGCGGCGCGAAGCAGGATCGCCGCCGAATAAAGAACGACGATTACGACCATCCAGCGCAAGACTTCGATCGGCATTGACTTCACGATCAGCGCCGCGACGAGCACTGCCGGGATTCCGCCGAGGGTGAGGCCGAGGACCACGCGCATGTCGACCTGGCCGATCTGGATGTGCCGGACGCTCGCGCTCGCGCCCATGAGGGATCCTCCCAACGCCATGATCGGGAAGCACAGCCTCGGGTCCATGCCCATCAGGCTCAGCATGACGAGCATTGGCGCGTAATTGCCGACGCCAAAGTTGGCGAGAATCCCGAGGACGAAGCTTGCGATCACGGCGATAACGGTCAGCTCGACCGGAAGCCCGGACGCTTCGCCTCCGCCGGGGAAGAGGTGCAGGTTGGTCATCACATAGGCGCCCGCAGCAAGGGCGAGGCCGATTGCAAGGATGAACTGGACGACCCAGACCCTTGCGCGAGCGACGAGAGGAGCTCCGACGATTCCGCCGATCATCGTCGCAAGCGCGCATCCGACCAATAAGGTCGTATCGACCATCACCCCGAGCAGGATCAGGAAGATGACGCTCTCAGCCATGACCGGCGGCGTAAGCCCGACAAGCATGGTTGGGGGTATCAACCGGTCCGGCACAAGCTTCCGGAACTTGAGCCAGGCCGCCGTCGGGGCGAACGACCCGATTCCCAGCGTGTCGAAGAAGTTGACGACGGCGCCGAGGATAGTGGCTTCGAGAGTGGGCTTCGCCCCTTGCGCGATTGCCGAGCGCGCGAGGAAAGAGACGTTGACGAGAATGGCGAGCGCGAGCGTCGCGATGATCGCAATCAGCATTGCCCCAACTCCAGCGCGTTCGCGGTCAAGAGCAGAACGATATCGGTCATTATGGTCACCTGAAACAAAAAAAGCCCGCCGATGGCGGGCGGGCATTCGATGATCGTTGGTAGGTCGATCAGTCGCGCCATCGCTCCGCATGCGTGAACACGCGCCACCAAAGCTTGGCGGTGCGAGTCGCGGAGGTGGCGTTCAGGTGCCTCATCGTCGGATTTGCTAGGTGAGGGACGTCGACTTCGTCAAGGCGTCGGCTAAAGCCAGCCCTGCTCGCGGTACCAGCCGGCAGTTTGCGCCAGCCCTTGCTCCGTCGGTACTTCCGGCTGCCATAGATCGGCGGGGGGCTCGCTTCCGTCGCTCACCACCCAGTCGGGATGGCAGAAATAGGCAACGCGGTCGGGGGTGAGCTTGGCCCTGTCGCCGCGCACTATCCGGTCGATCGCGGCGCCTGCGCGGAGAACCAGACGGGGCGTGGCGAACGAGATAGCGCGGGTTCCGACCGCTTTCGCGAGCGCTGCGGCAAATGCCCGGTGCGTCCAGCCGTTCGCCTTTGCGTCGTGCGGCTCAATGATTTGCTTCACCGGCTCGTCTCGCTCCGCAAGCGCGAGAAGCAGGCGACCGAGATCGTCGACGTGAATGACCGACAGGCGGCCTCGCGGGGGCAGAAAGACAACGCCGGATTTGGCCATCTTGAACAGCTCCAGCGTCTCCTTGTCGCCGGGGCCATAGACTGCGGGCGGGCGAACAATCGTCCAGTCGAGGCCGGAGCGCTGAACCAGCTCTTCCGAACGGGCCTTGGACGCGCCGTATTGCGAAAGGCCCGGCTCGCGCGCCGCGAGGGACGAGACGTGGACGAAGCGGTGCGTGCCGGCTGCCGTCGCGGAGGCGAGCATCGCAAGCGTGCCATTGACATTCCCCGCTTCGAAGCCGGCGGTGTCCGGAGCATTGATCACGCCCGCGACATGGATCACCGCATCGCTTTCTTTCACGAGCTGCTGGAGCGCGTCACGGTCTTCGAGGCTTCCCTCGATCCATTCGACACCGTCGCGCACTTGCTGCGGACGCCGGGCGAGCGCGCGGACCAGATGGCCGCGCTCCACTGCAAGGTCGATGAGCCGCTGTCCGACGAAGCCTGTTCCGCCGGTGACGGCAAGGATCATAGGGGCGACCAGGGCCGTTCGTCCGCGGTGGCGTCTTCGCGGACCTCCGCCTGCGCGCCAAGGCGCTGAATGACGGCGTCGAGCAAGGGCGCGACGCCTTCGCCGAGCGGCGCGGAAATGGGGAAAGCAGTTTGGCCGGTTGCGTCTTCAAGCTCCCGCTTGAGTTCATGCAGCCGTTCCTCGGTGACGAGGTCGCTACGGCTCAGCCCAACGACTTCGGGCTTGCCGGCAAGGTCTGCACCGTAGCTTTCCAGCTCACCGCGCACCACGCGCCAGGCCTCGACCGGATCGTCGCCCGCAGCATCGACGAGGTGCAGCAGAACTTCGGTCCGCTCGACATGCCCGAGGAATCGATCGCCGATGCCCGCGCCTTCAGCCGCGCCCTCGATCAGGCCGGGGATGTCGGCAAGCACGAACTCGCGGCCCTTGTGCCGGACGACACCGAGCTGGGGGCGGAGCGTTGTGAACGGATAATCGCCGACCTTCGCGGAAGCGTTGGTGACCGCGTTGAGGAAGGTCGACTTGCCCGCGTTCGGGAGCCCGACGAGGCCGACGTCGGCAAGCAGTTTCAGCCGAAGCCAGATCCACATCTCCTCGCCCTCGATGCCGGGCTGATGCTGGCGCGGGGCGCGGTTGGTCGAGCTCTTGTAGCTGGCATTGCCTCGACCGCCCATTCCGCCTTCAAGCAGTACGACGCGCTGGCCTTCGACCGTCAGGTCGGCGATGAGACTGCGGTCCTCGTCATCGGCGAGAAGCTGCGTTCCGACCGGAACCTTGATCACGAGATCGGGCGCGGCGGCGCCGGTGCGATTCGAACCGGAACCCCCGGTCCCACGCTTCGCCCGGAAGTGCTGGGTGTAGCGAAAGTCGATCAGCGTATTGAGGCCGGGCACCGCCTCGAAGACGATGTCTCCGCCCTTGCCGCCGTCGCCGCCGTCGGGCCCGCCGAACTCGATGAACTTCTCGCGACGAAAGCTGACGGCGCCGGGGCCTCCGGAGCCGGATCGTACGTAGATCTTTGCCTGGTCGAGAAAATGCATGAACGCGCATGTAGGGCGGCGCGCCCGATATGACCACTCAGGCCATACGGGGGTGCCTTGCGGCGATTTCCGAACGAAGGGCTTCGGTCGCGATCCGTCTCGCGGCATCGCGCTGCAATCCGAGCGAACTCGTGATCGGTTCGCCAAGGAGAGAATCGCCGAGCGCCGCAAGCACCAGCCATAGAGTGCTTTCGGGGACGTGATGTTCTTCGTGACCGACCCTCAGCTGCGAGACCAGGGCGCGGATCGAATCGAGGATCGGGTTCAGGGCATCGCGGTTGCCAGACAGGATCATCCAAGCGGCGAGGGCGCCCGCGCCTTCGCGATCGAAGGCGTCGAACGTGCCGTCGACGACCTCGCGAACGTCACGCTCGCCGACGCGGGCGCGCTCCACTGCCTCCGCGATGCTTCCGGTCACTCGGTCCGCGATCGAGCGTGCGAGTTCGGCCTGGAGGCCCGCTGCCGAGCCAAAATGATGGAGCAGGTTGGCGTGGGTTCGGCCGACCTTCGCGGCGACCGCTTTTAACGTTACGGCCTGCGGCCCCTGAGCGAGCAGCAGCATGCGCGCGGCTTCCAGCGCGGCGGAACGGCTCTCTTCGGAGTTGAGGCGTTTACGGCTTATTGACACGTTTGTCAGTTAATATAACTTCCACCCATGAGCACGACGACCCTGCCGACTCCGTCAGACCTGACGATCACGCCGCGCGATCGGAAATTCGAACGCGGCGAACTCGATCCACGCCTGTGGCACGGCGGGAGTGTCGAGGCCACCGCCATTTACAATGCGCTGTCGACGACCTTCCCCGTCGGCGAGGCCTATTTCGTCGAGAGCGTTCGCGCCTTCCGCGAGGGCACTCCGCCGAAGCTGGCGCAGGAGATCAAGGGCTTCACCACCCAGGAAGCCATCCACAGCCGTGAGCATGCGGCCTTCAATCGCCGCGCCGCGGACTCTGGTTATGATCTGTCGAAGCTTGAAGCGCAGGTCGAATACAGGCTGAGCATCACGAAGACGAAGCCGCCGATCGTCAGTCTCGCGGCGACAATGGCGCTGGAGCATTTTACGGCGATCCTGGCCCACGAGCTTCTCGCCGACCCAAGCCATCTGGCAGGCGCCGACAAGGATGCCGCCGATCTCTGGCGCTGGCACGCCTGCGAGGAGATCGAGCACAAGGGCGTCGCCTACGACACCTGGCTGCACGCCACGCGCAACTGGCCGCGCACGAAGCGCTGGAAGGTGAAGGCGAAGGTGATGCTCTACGTCACCCGCAATTTCGTCGTCGACCGGACGGCGGGTTCGCTCGAGCTCATGCGGCAGGACGGCGTGAGCGGCCTTCGCGCGTGGTCGCGGCTGCTTTGGTATTTGTGGGTTTATCCGGGAATGTTCCGGAAGATCGGAGTCGCCTGGTTCAAATTCTTCCTTCCGAAATTCCACCCGTGGAACGAGGACGACCGGGATCTCCTCCGCGCCTATGAAGCGAGCGCCGCAGTCAGGGCAGCGCCGGCTCCGGTGAAGAAGGTCCGCAACGCGGCCTGAAGTTTGGCGGCAAGCGGCGGGACGCTTCACGGCCTCCCCGTAGCTACTCAGTCGCCATGACAATCCAGGACAGATTTGCCGCCATCGATTGGGATCGCGTTTCAGCGGATCTCGATGGGCGCGGCTGGACGACCACCGGCCCGTTGCTTTCGGCGGAGGATCGGGAGGCGCTGATCGCAGCGTACAAAGAAGACCGGCTCTTCCGGAGCACCGTGGTGATGGCGCGGCATGGCTTCGGCAAAGGCGAATATCGGTATTTCTCAAATCCCCTGCCGGAACTGATCGGGACGCTCCGCAAGGCGCTTTACGCTCGTCTCATCCCGGTCGCGAACCAATGGCGCGAACGCTTGGGCCAAGGCGATCTCCTGCCGGCAGAGCATGCGGAGTATCTCGAGCTATGCCATGCTGCCGGCCAGACGCGACCGACGCCGCTGCTGCTTCGCTACGGGCCGGGCGACTACAATTGTCTGCATCAGGATCTCTATGGCGACCTGAGTTTCCCTCTTCAGGCGGCCTTTCTGCTGTCGGAACCGGCGGGGTTTGAAGGCGGGGAATTCGTGCTCACCGAGCAGCGGCCGCGCATGCAGTCGCGGGTGCATGTCGTGCCGCTAAAGGCGGGCGAGGCGGTGATCTTCGCGGTCAATCACCGCCCCGTTCAGGGAGCGAAGGGCACGTATCGCGTTACGATGCGCCATGGAGTCAGCCCGGTGCGCAGCGGCAGCCGCCACACACTGGGCATCATCCTCCACGACGCGACCTAGGCGGCCAGCGCCTCGTCCTCCTCAACGGCTAGGGTCAGTCGGAGCAGGCGAGCCTGCGCCTCCGCTCCGCGCGCGCAACTGAGCCGAGGCGCGGAGATACCGAGCGGCTTGAAACCCAGCTTCTCGAGCACCCGGCCTGAGGCAGGATTGTCGAGGAAGTGTGAGCCTTCGAGCTGCGTGAAGCCAAGCGTCCGGGCGATGTCGATCAACGCCAGGCCGGCCTCGGTAGCATAGCCGCGGTCCCAGTAAGGTCTCGCGATCCAGTAGCCGAGCTCGACCGCACCCGATGGACGTCTGCCAAGCCCGCAAGAGCCAACGAGGCGCGGTGCGCCTTTTGTCCGGGCGAAGATCAGGAAGGACGGCAGAACGGGATCGCGCGGCTGCGCGAGAAAGGCTTCGGCGTCGCGAAGATGATACGGCCATGGCGCCGTCGCGAGATTGCGGACGATCATCTCGTCGGCAATCGCAGCGGCAAGCGCCGGGGCGTCTTCAGCCCAGCCGGGCCTCAGAAGCAGCCGTTCAGTCCTGGCGAACATCATTCCTTCTCCCTCCGTGAGCCGCGCCGTAGCGCCGCTCCGTGACTGTTTCGGGAGAAGAATTGGGCCCTTCAGATACAAAGAAGGGAGAAGAGGGGGCTTCCCTCTTCTCCCTTGTGACCTTGCGGTCGACTTTGGGCTGCCCCCTCCTGGGGTGGCCCCTTATCGACCAGCCCCTATGCGTTTTCCTCGGTCGTAATCGGCATGACGTGCACGTACTTGCGACCAAGCTTGCCGTCGCGAAACGCGACGGTGCCGTCGGTAAGAGCAAAAAGCGTGTGATCCTTGCCCATGCCGACGTTGCTGCCGGCATGCCATTTCGTTCCGCGCTGGCGCACGATGATGTTTCCGGCGCGCGCGCTTTGGCTGCCGAAGAGCTTCACGCCGAGGCGCTTGCTTTCACTGTCGCGACCGTTGCGGCTGGAACCGCCTGCTTTTTTATGTGCCATGAGAAACTACTGCCTGAATTTCTTAAACGAGTGATTACTTGGCCTTAGGGGCCTTCTTGGCTGCGGCCTTAGCAGGTGCAGCATCCTTTGTCGACGGCGCCTTGTCGGCCTTTGCCTTCGGCTCGGCCTTCTTGGCCGGAGCTTCGGCCTTGGCCGGCTTCTCCGCCTTCGCAGGTGCAGCAGCAGCCTTGGTCTCGGCCGGAGCGGCTTCCGACTTCGGCTTCGCTGCCTTGGCCTTCTCGCCGCCGATGGACACGATCTTCAGGATCGTGTGGTTCTGACGGTGGCCCTTCTTGCGGCGATAATTGTGCCGGCGGCGCTTCTTGAAGACGGTGACTTTCTCGCCCTTTGCCTGGGCGACAATTTCCGCTCCGACCACGAGGCCAGCGACGGACTTCAGGTCCGAGCCTTCTCCGGCAAGGAGGACGTCGGTGATGTCGATCTTGTCGCCGGCTTCCCCAGCGAGTTTCTCGACGACGATCTTGTCTCCGGCGGTGACGCGATATTGCTTACCGCCCGTGCGCACGACTGCGAACATTGGCTCACTTCTCTGCAAAACTGGACGCGCGGTCGGGCTATAGACCCCCGCGCGAAAGGCAGCCGCCTATGGCAGCGGCCGTGACCTGTCAACCGCGGGCGGCGTCGAAAAACTAGTGACGATGCTCCGGTCGGAGCTGGTAGCGGCTGCCGTCGAAGCCGTTGAAGTAGGCCTCGATCGCTGGGTGGTCGATCGGCTCGTCGCTCTCGTCCTGCATCAGGTTCTGCTGGCTGACGTAGGCGATGTAGCTCTGCTCGGCATTCTCGGCGAGCAGGTGGTAGAAGGGCTGGTCCTTCGAGGGACGCAGGTCCTCCGGGATCGCCTGATACCATTCCTCGCTGTTGGCGAAGACCGGGTCCACGTCGAAGACGACTCCGCGGAAATCGAACAGCCGGTGGCGAACGACATCGCCGATTCCAAACCGGGCCTTGGCCATCGGCAAAGCAGGTGTTGCGGAGTTCATGGCTGTGAAACGTTCGACGTGCGACATGGCTTCAATCTAGGGATCGCGCGCGGTTCCACAAGGCGGCTATGCAATGCCGGAACGCGCTGCTAGAGGCGCCTCCGCCCAGCCGGCATCGTCCGGCCAGCGCCTTCATACAAATGCGGAGAGGTGGCTGAGTGGTCGAAAGCACCGCACTCGAAATGCGGCGTACGGGCAACCGTACCGTGGGTTCGAATCCCACCCTCTCCGCCAACAGCTGATCCCCGATACAGCGCGAATAGGCCCGATTGGGCTGCTAAAATCCACGCAATTCAAACGTTTCTAGCCTAGCCGATAGTCCGGATGGGTCCCGTTGGGTTCGACAAATCTGTTTACGTTTTTGTCCGAATCAGGGAAATATCAGGGATGGCTTTCGTTGTGAAAGCCGGGAGGCTGGTATGCGTTTGACTAAGAAGGACATCGAGCGGGCGAACAAGCGGCGCAAGTATAGCGATGGGCGCGGGCTGTTCCTGTCTGTGAGCGCGGGAGGCCGCAAGACGTGGTCATTCTGCTACCGCTTCCCGGACCCCTCCAAGGACATCGTCGGCCCGAACGGTAAGCCCAAGAAAGGCTACCGCGAACGGGAGATGAGCTTGGGGTCCATCGACTTCATGGACGTGGACGAAGCGCGCGACCGCTGCGTGGAGCTTCGCCGGATGGTCCGGCAGGGCATCGATCCGATGGAGGAGCGTGACCGCGAGACGCGGCACGTGATTCGCCAGCAGCGCGATGGATCCACGTTCAAGGACATCGCTGAGCGCTACATCGACATCAAGAAGGCCGAATGGGACGCGGGCGGAAAGAGCGAGCAATCTTGGCGCGGCTCGCTGGCCAAGCACGTCTATCCGATCCTTGGCGACATGGCGGTGGATCGCATCGACCGGGCCGACATCATCGATCTGTTGCTGCCGATCTGGACGAAGGTGCCGGTTACGGCCACGCGCCTCCTGCCGCGCCTCGACCTGATCTTCAGCTTCGCCATTGAGGAGGGCTTCCGCTCCGGGAACAACCCGGCTGACCGGGACAGCCTTCGCAAGTCGCTCCCGAAGGCCAGCAAGGTTCACAGCCCGAAGAAGCACAAGGCGATGACCTACGCCGAAGTGCCAGCGTTCGTGACCTCGCTCCGGAAACAGAAGGGCGTGACGCCACAAGCGCTTGAGTTCCTGATCCTGACCGCGCTTCGCACGTCCGAAGTGATCGGTGCGACGTGGGATGAGATCGATGAGGAAGCTGGCGTGTGGACGATCCCCGCGCAACGCATGAAGATTAAGCGAACCGGGAACGGTGAGGAGCGGATGCCGCACCGCGTGCCGCTGTCCGAGCGAGCGCTAGCGATCCTCAAGGCCGTTCCGCGTGAGGAGGGCAACCCGCACGTTTTCATCTCCCGGACGAAGCCGGGCAACGGCCTGAGCAACATGGCGATGCTCGACCTTCTCAAGAACGACATGGGCTATGCCGGAAAGGCGACAGTCCACGGTTTCCGCTCCGCGTTCCGCACCTGGGCGGCTGAGGCCACGGACTATCCCGACCAGTTGGCCGAGTTCGCGCTGGCGCATTATGACGACGACGAAACGGTTGCAGCTTATCGGCGCACCGATCTTTTCGACAAGCGCAAGCCTTTGATGGCTGATTGGGCGGCGTTTGTTGAAAGCGTAAAGGCATGAAGCTCCCGGAGTGGAAATCGAGCGACCCGGAGGACCAGCGGGCGCTGACTCGCTTCATCATCGCTGAGCTCGACCGGGCCGATGAGGCCGCTCTAGCGGCAGCGAATGACGGACCGGGCGCGCAGTTCATCGGCATATGGGGACAAGCTCAAGGTCTTCTCGCCCGGATCGGGCTGAAGTTGCCATTACCGGAACCCGCGAAGCGACCGGGACCAAAGCCCAAAGACGATCTCACCGACATTGAACGCGCCGCGCACGATGTGCCGCGAATCAGGGCGCTCTTTCAGCTTCATTGGAACAAGCGAAATCGCACGACGCGGCCAATGGCGGAGGACATCGCCGCCGAACGATGGGAATTGAGTGCTGGCGAACGGGCCAAGCTCATCAACAGATTTCGGCGGAAGCCCTAACTTTCGCGGCAATTAGCCGCCGAACTGCTGCGCTCTCCGTTGTAGCGATTGGGGCCGATTGGCTCTCTTTAAGTCCCCGTCACAAGGACGGAGGACACAATGACCACAACCATCAAGGCCCCATCTCTCGTCATTCGACCGCGAGATTGGATGCGCGAACTAGGCGTCGGCAAGCACGGCCTAGCAATCCTGATCCGCGATCACGGCCACCCCAAGCCTTTCGCTCTCGGCAAGCGCAGCAGCGGCTTCGACCGGGCGGAATGCGAAGCGTGGCTTGAGGCCCGCAAGGCGCAACGCGATCAGGCCAATGCGTAATGAGCGAGGAGCCGGAGCCGTATCACGGCCCGTTCGTGGTCCTCGCGCCTGATCCGCTTGGCTACCGGGTGAGTGTCGATCCGGCGAACGATCCGGACCTCATCCGCACCTATCGGATGAAGAACGATGCGTGGGCCTATGCCCGCGATCTGTGGACCACGCTCCGCGCTCCGCTGCGCGATCTGACTGAGAGCAACACCGCCCGCGCTGCCGAAAAATAACGGCGCGAAAAAACCTGTTCGATCTGAATTGGCGGCAGCGGACCTCTCTCCTCGGAAGGAGAAACCACTATGACGATCTACACGACGAAGGCCGCTTGCCAGCTTCTTGGCCGCGACCGGAAACAGCAAGAAGGCGACATTGCCACCGGCCACTGCGGACATGTTCCCGCTTCGGTCAACGGGATGCGCCATTGGCGCGATGACGACCTAGCCGCCGAACTGCTCTTCATGGATCTGCGGCGTGAAGGCTATTCGGTGAAGATTGCCGGGTTGATCGCTACCCGGCTGCGCACCGCGACGCGCGAGCACCCGGAAGCCGCCCAGCTCACGCTCGTCACGATGATGAACGGCAATCGCTTCGCGGTCCCCACGGCGGACCTCGACTTGGCGAACGGCTGGACCTCTGGCGGCCCGGTTCGCGAGGCGCTGATGATCGACGTGCGCAATCTGCGGGCGCGGATCAGCCAGCTTCTTGAGGCTTACGAGCCGGTGATCGGGGGCGGCGATGACGACGCCTGAAAGTGCAAGCGCCCGCTCCGATGAAGGAACGGGCGCAGCGCTAGGGGAACCGGAAAGGAATGACCCTGAAGCCGGTCCTGCTGCGGACGCGCATCAGAATAAAGAGGAACCGACGCGCATCGGGCAGGTCACTTCGCTCGATGAGTTGCCCGCCGTCCGCGCATATCTGATCCGGATCGAGGCGAAGGCGGTGAATTTCCAGCGCGCCAAGATCGAAGTGACTGAGGACGGCTATCCCCGAACTGTGGGCCAGGTGCGCTTCGACGCGAAAGGCAACGTGAAAGTCACCGGAAAGGCGGAGCAGCCGACAGAGGCCGAAGCCGCTGCGATCAAGGAAGCCTTCAAGAATGTGAAGCTCCCGACGATCGTTCATCTTGAGGTGGTCACCGAGCCGCCTCCCGGCGTGAACCTCTCCGATCCGAACATCTACCTCTGCCATGACTTCGACGGGCGGGTGGTGATGATCCACCAGCGCTATCAGACGAAGGACGGCGGCAAGGGCTTCATCCCTTGGACGCGGTGGAGCGACGGCCAGTGGCATCAGATGGAGCCGGAGGTCATGCCGTTCTACGGCCTCCCCGGCGCGAAAGAACATAGCACCCTCTTCCTGCATGAAGGCGCTAAGAGTGCCGCGTTCGTGAAGCGGCTGTTGGCTGGCGAAGAGTCACCCGACCGCTTTCCGTGGCTCGATGAGCTTCGTTACGGCGCGCATGTCGGCTGGATCGGCGGAGTTCACGCCATCAACCGCAGCGACTGGGCGAAGCTCGCCGCGATGGGTTGGAAGCGCGTCGTCATCATCGCGGACAACGACCATGACGGGAAGGGCCTGAAGGCCGCGCACGAGATTGCCGCGCCCGAGATTGCCGCCGAGCGCTTCGCATCGAATGTCTGGATTTGCGCTTTCGATGCCCGGTTCAAGGATGGCTTCGATCTAGCTGATCCGCTGCCTGACGAGATGTTCGACGGCGAGCGCTTCGTCGGGCCGATGTTCACTGACTTCCTGATCCCGGCGACCAAGGCGACGTTCCTGTTGCCTGTCGAGGGACGCGGAAGGCCGACCGCCTTGCTGCGTGACGAGTTCGCAGCGCAAGTCGCCTACACCGCGCAGCCACCGCGGATCATGTTTCGTCACCATCCGAGCCGCGACCGAAGGCCGGAAGAGTTCAACACGATTATCGCGCCGTTCTCCGATGTGAAGGACACGGCGCAGAAGGTCTTTGAGCGCATCGAATGCCAGCACGAGCGCATGGTCTATCGTCCGGGCTTCCCGTCCGGGTCGCTCACGGTCGATGGGCAGCGGTGCTTCAACGTCTATGAAGGGCCGAACATCACGCCTGTTCCGGGCGATGCTGGGCCGTGGGAAGCGTTCCTAGAGCACCTGTTCCCCGACGCCGAAGAACGGCCCTTGGTCATGAAGTGGCTCGCCACTCTGATCGCGAAGCCGAAGGTCCGGATGCGCTACGGGATGCTCCTGATCTCCGCCACGCAAGGCGTCGGCAAGAACACGCTGGGCATGATCCTCCGCACACAGGCGGGAGCGTCCAACGTGAGCTTCCCTTCCGAGAGTTCGGTTGTGGACAGCGCGTTCAACGGCTGGGCGGCGCGCAAGCGGCTGATCTTCATCAGCGAGTTCTATTCCGGTCAGAAGCGCAAGGCTTACGACAAGCTCAAGTCGCTCGTCACCGATGATGTGATCGAGGTCAACGAGAAGGGCGTCAACCAATACGAGTTGGACAACGCGGCGACGATCATCGCGTGCTCAAATTCCGAAGAGGCGCTGTATCTGGACGATGAGGATCGGCGCTGGCTCGTGCCGACTGTTTCGGAAACGCTGCAAGCTCCGGAATGGTGGGCCGACCTCCGCCAATGGCTCGCGAGCGACGGGCCGGGAATCATCCTGCACTGGGCGCAGCGATACGTTGCCGACCACGGCTTTGTCGGGACCGGCGACCACGCACCGGGGTCAACGCGCAAGCGAGCGATTGCGGAGGCTTCCCGATCACCGGCGCTGAGGCTCGCGACCGAACTGGCCGAACATCTCACGACGCTGGACCGCAAGGTCATTCTGCCGATGCGCGACGTTCGCAAGTGGATCGCCCTGCAACTCGGCTTCCGTCACGCGGACGGCTCCGCGAACATCGCGGACAAGCGGCTGGGGAAGCCGGAGACAGTCACGAAGGGGCTGAAGAAGGCCGAAGGCGTGACCGTCTGGGCCGACGCTCTGCGGCCCAAGATCGCCGGCACGCGGGACGCCGTGGTGATGAACTTCAAGCCGGAGCCGGATGCGCTCTGGCCCGACATCAAGGAGCACCTGACGAACATAGAGGGAGTGAAGCTCGATGACCCAATGTAACCCGGACACGAACGGACACGAGAAAAGGGGACGGGGGACGGGTGAAACCCCTTTTCTCTCCCCGGACAGAATTAAATCGGAAGAAGGAAGAGAAGGGGATTTAATCGGCGGCGATAGCGAAACTAGGCCTTTCGCCGTCCCCCGTCCCCTTTCGCCCGACGATCCGGCTGCGCTGGACCGCTTCCTAGCCGACAACCCGGCGATGACTGTCCGCGATTGGAAGGGCAAAGGCTTTCACGCGTTCGCGCCGTTCGACAAGCACTACGTCCTTCCGAACGAGCTTCCTTGGGACAAGTTGGACCGGGACGAAGTGCGGCGGCTCGCCACCAGCGAGAAGGCCCGCTTCCTTACTCGTGGCCAGCGAATGGCCGCTGGGCGTGATCCTGGGCTGGAATGGGATGAGCGCAGCCGATCCTACCGGCTGAAGGCCGACGCCACTCCTGCACCAGCTACGGCCACCGGGGGCGATGCTGACCCCTACCCCCATCGAAAAGTTCGTGGTGGCCCAAATCCAAGACCGGCGGCGGCCACGATTAAAAATGCAAACACGGAAAATCGCGAGGGTGACGATGCCTGAACCCACAGCTTTCAACATGAACAGCCGTGAGCGCGTCATCTTCGACGAGATCATGGAGGAGCGCTCGGACTGGTCTGAGCACCAAGTTCGCTTGGCCACGATCCTCGCACGCGAAATGCTCCGGCTCGCTCAGGCGCAACAAGACCTGCAGCGCACCGGCTACGTGACCCACAACGGGCGCGGCAACCCGGTTGTGCATCCGCTTGTTCGGGTGCTCGATCAGGCCGTCAAAAAGGTCTGCGCATACCGACGCACACTCGGCATCAGTGCGCGGGCGCAAGGCGGCGAAGCCCGCGACATTGCACGCCGCCGCGCGATCCGCCTCCAGCAACAACGAGACGCCGTGCGCGACGAAGACAACCTAATCGCATTTCCGACACAAGGAGACAGGACATGACGCGTGAAGAAGAGGACTGCTCAGTCAAGGTGATCGAGTTCTGCCGCACCCACTTTCGCAAGCTTGGATCGGAGGAGTTCGCGAAGATGGGCGCTCGATCCGAGGACGTGGCAATCGCCGCCTGTTACTCCGCCTTTGACCTCGCCTCCGCCCACAAGGGCGATGCGTTCGCGGGCATCGAGTTAGCTCGCACCGCGCTGGACGTGATCGAGCGGAGTTTGCTGACCGGAGAAACGGTCCTGTGAACGCTTGGCCGCGCGCCTTGGTCAGCGGTGTGCGATGCATGGCGCGTCCGCGTCGGCCCGATGCTGAGGCTCACGCCGTGCGCGAAGCGGCGAAGATCGTACGAGCAGAAACCGGGCTGACGAGCGCGAAGGGCATCGGCGGCGAGATTGCGGCCCGCGTCGTCCCTGCGGTAATGAGAGAGATTGAGGGCGATGCGCTGGAACTTGCGCTGGCCGCAATAGAACGGGACTTGATCGGCTCTCCGTTTCAGCGGCTCGCATCATGCCCTGAAATCGACACTGCTTCCCTGTTCGTTGAAAGACAGGTCGAGAGGCTTCGCGCCAGATCGGGTCGTTATCTCTCGCCGACCGAGCAGTTGGTGGAACGCCAAACCATTGCCGCCGAGGTCACAGACGTTTTAGCAGCGCGTTATGATCGGCAATTGCGTGCCTGCTAATGCCGATTTCAGAGGTTTAGCGACTAGCATGGATAGATGATGGCTAATGACAATGGGCAGCGCGGCTTCCGCAGATGGGTGAGCTGGGCGTTCGCTCTCGTGAGCTTGGTCGCGGCGGCCTTGTTCCAACAAGCGATAGGCGCCTTCGCGACCAACAGGGGTTGGGACCAGATACTAATCAGCGGCTGGCAAGAAATCACAAATCTGGGCCTTCAGGATGTGGTTGTCTTTGCCTTCTTCACCTTGGGCGGGGCCACCCTCGCACTATGGGTCGAGTTTTGGCTCAGGGACAGGCGCGAAGCGAAGGCACGGCAGGAGCAACTGGCTTTGTCGTCCACTGCATATCTTCGATTTTCCGAGGATAATGGCGAACCGTTAGTGGTGGAGCTTGGCGAGCAATCCGAAAACGTCTCCTACTTCGCATGGTATGTGAACAACGGCGGGACGAGGCGCAACGAGGCCACGATGATCTTTGTCGAGTTCGAGAAAGAAATCCCTGCGCCTGCGGTTGTCGCTCATTCCGGAAAGCCGGGCGAATGGCGGGAGATTGCCTCCACCGATCGATTCGCATTTGTCGAGCTAAAGGGCTGGCCTGATGGTGAGGTGACTGTCCAAGCAGTTGACTCTAAAGCCTTGGGACTGGACCGCCGCCACGAATTGCTCGTTTGGCGATCTTATGCGCCAGTTGACTAATTAGAATCGAGTAGCACGCGCGAGAACGCAGTATTTCCGCGCCGGGACAGTCGATCCTCCGTCATCGATCAACGGAGAACGACATGACCTACCATTTCCCACGTTCCCTCGCCCACGGCGGCTTCCGCGTTCGCGCTGAGCAAGGCCCGGAGCAGATGATGCGTCAGCTTCGCAACGCCATCGAGGATTTCACGACGCGGCATGACGAGCGCGTGACCAATCTGGAAGCGGCGCTGAACAGCATCAACGCTGGCGGCGGCGTGAACATCTCCGCTCCGCAACTGAATGTCGGAGCCGATCCGGAATACACCCGGACGTTCAACAGCTACTTTCGACGCGGCGAGGGCGAAGAGTTCCTGCGCTCGCAGAACGCCACCGGCGACCGCGCGGCCATTCACGCGGCGATGAGCGTCGGCACGGCCGGTGACGGCGGCTATCTGGCCCCCAACGAGTGGGACCGCACCATTCTTGAGGCACAGCGGGCGACCTCGCCTATGCGTCGTCTCGCGACGGTGCAGCCCACGAGCGTTGGCGCGTTCACGAAGCTCTGGGACGCGAAGAACTGGGGATCGGGCTGGGTTGGCGAAACCGCCGCGAGGCCGCAGACGACCAGCACGCAGCTTGCTCCGATTCCGTTCGCATCGGGTGAGATTTACGCAATGCCGGCTGCGACCCAGCGGCTGCTCGATGACGCGGCGATCAACATCGACGTTTGGCTGCGCAATTCGGTGCAGGCGGAGTTCAGCCGCCAAGAAGGCATCGCCTTCATCGCCGGCGACGGCACCAACAAGCCCGCTGGCTTCCTGAGTTACGTGACCGGTGGCGCCAACGCGGGGACCCATCCGGGCGGCGTGATTGAGACTGTTGAGAAGGCGCTTGATCCGGCGGCATCGGCTGCGACCGTCGATAACCTGATTGACTTCGCTTACGGGTTGGACGCGCCCTACAGAAACAATGCCACCTGGCTCATGAACAGCCTCACGGCGGCGATGCTGGCGAAGCTCAAGGACGCGGACGGTAACCTGATCTGGCGCGAGAGCCTGATCGTCGGACAGCCCGCAACCCTGTTGGGCCGTCCGGTCGAAATCGACGAGGCGATGCCCGCTCCAGGCCTTGGTGCGATGCCGATTGCGTTCGGGGATTGGAAGGCTGGATATCTAATCAACGACCGCATTGGCACTCGCGTGCTGCGCGATCCTTACAGCAACAAGCCGTTCGTGATGTTCTACGTCACGAAGCGCGTTGGCGGCGGCGTCCTCGATCCGAATGCGATCAAGGTGCTCAAACAGCCCTAACGGCACTATTCCTTAGTTGGCTTCGGCTCCGGTTTAGGCTCAGGCCTTGGCGGAGCCGGAGGCTTTTTCGCGCCGTCGTCATACTTGCGAAATTGTTCAGGCGGAGGCTTTGCCATGTAGTGAAACTACGGCAATAAAAGCCGTGTGTCTAATGGCTTTGAGACATTCGCAGACTTGCCGCCCGAGCTTCAAGTAGAGGCTCTACGCGAAGGCGAGAAAATGCTTGAGCTTCAACTCACGGTGGCGAACGCCGCCGACGCTCGCGCTCTCGCTTGGTCCGGTTTTTTATTGACCGGAGGGACCGCTTCTTTGGGAGGCGGCATCGCCCTCTTCAACAAATCGCCCGCGGACATTTGGCTTGGCTACGTCGCAATCTTGTTCGGCTTACAACTTCTGATCGCCGCGTGGCTCTCGCTGTCGACAGTCGCTCCAAAGCGCTTTTGCCTGCCCGGAAACCAGCCGTCCTCATGGCTGCCGGAGAACTGGGAGTGCGTGGGCGATGACCCCGCGAAGATTCGCCGATCCCGAATTGATCAAGCGCGCGACATCGATAACTCGATTGTGAAGAATATGGCCGCCGCTGAAACCAACGCGAAGCGAATGCACCGGTCATTCAAGTGGGGCTTCATCTCTGTTGTTGCCGCTGGCGTTCTACTCTTGCTGACCGTCACGTATCGCCAGTTCACGATCCAAGAACCGAACTCCGAATTTGTCGGTCGCAATCCATAGGAGGTAAAGCATGGATCAGCGCGTTGTCATGCTGGTCGACGATTTGCGTAGTTTGCCGACCAATGAGCCGGTGGATCTGATCGGCTTCAAGGACCAGATTGTCTTCCTCCACGGCGATGTCGACAACGAGGCCGACCGCGTCACGTTGATCGAGATCTACCTCTCACTGATGGAACTGGCCGAACGACAATTCATCGCGCAAGGGGCAGATCCCACCGAAATTCGCAACTTGAAGAATGCGGAACATAAGTTCTTCTGCATCAAGGAAGCGACGATTGGCGAGAACGTCGATCCCGACCTTCTCCTGCAAGTGACACAACGCGAAGTTGATGCGGGCCGACTGCCAGCCGACGACGGACTATATCAGCATGCAAAGGACGGCGCGGCAGTCTTTGGACGCGGGAGTGCGCCTGAGCGAAAGGGATTTTTCAACAAGCTTTTTGGCCGCTGACGACTCAGCTTGTTCACGAATCGTTCTCATCCGCATATGCGGAGAGAATGTCCACGAAGCACGTCCGAACGACCGGCGACCTCGTGCGCTTCGGCGCATCCCTCCGGCTCGACTGTAGTGGCTGCGGAGCCGCGCGGACCCTCTCCGGGCCGGAAGCCGTGCAGACCTTCGGGTTGGCTCCCCTCACCCATGCGCGGGCGCGGGCGAAGTGCTCGCGATGCGGGGTGAAGGCGGCTCGCATCGTGGTGCTTCCGCCGTTGTAAGACGTCGCTTTGGCCAGCCCTTTCAATACAGCTTTCCGCTGCTAGCATCTTCCCATGACGAAGGCTTCGAGAGGTCGACAGGCGCGACGTTTTGGCGGTGGAGGTTCAAAGCCGCCCGTTAATGATGTCCCAGTGTCCAGCCATGCGCCACGGGACGAACCTCACTTAAGACGGCTTGAGATTTTCGGGGGGCTAGCTCTCAGCACGATAAGCGCCCTTTTTGCGGCCGTGGCCGCTGTCAGTTCGTGTCAGCAGACTGCCGCAACGCGAGGTGATCGAACGACGCCCTACAAGATCGCCTTGTTCCAGACGCGCACGGATGAATTCCGAAAGTTCATGACAGCTGGTCAGCGCCTAGATGCGGCCTTCCGGAAGGCGCTTTTTGTGAATCCCGTTTATATGGAAACGTCCGAAGATGCGTTGAAGATGACTGACGCGCAGTTGCAGGATGCAAACGCAAAAGTCGCCTTCATGATCGACGAATACACGACTTGGTTGAACGATGCTCAGGCCGTCAACGTGGGTTGGACACCTGAGACGACTATGGCCGTCAATCGGTCGCTTGAGGCCAGCGAAAGGGCGATGGGCTGCTACTTCGCATTCGGTCCTTCTGCTCGGACAAACGTGAGAGCGGATTATTGGGCAGGTGTTCGTCAGCGAACGGCCCAAGAATGTCCAAAAACGCGGGCAAGTGTTGTTCAGTTCGATGAGGCGCTTTTGGAGGCCTACAACCTCATGAAAAAGGACATAGACGCCGTCACGCTTCCGAATATCTAGAGCCCGCTCCCGTCCGGGAAAAATTCGGGGTTAGGCTCCCGGCCACGGAGACGAACTCATGTTTTTCAGCACATTAGGCGATCCGCAGTCGGACACCCTCTCCGCCAGCGCCCATCGAAAGGGCATTCGACCTTAAGGGCAGATTGATCTCAGCCTCGTTGATCAACGACCGGTCGACCACCGCCTGGGTCATCGTCGCGGCCTATTTTGCCGGTGCCGCGGCAGCGTTTTGGGCTAGTGGCGCGGCGCGCAAGCGCGAACGTCAATTCTGGATCGGTACCGCGCTGTTGCTCACCTTCCTGGGGTTCAACAAGGAACTCGATCTTCAGACTTTCCTCACCGAAACGGCTCGGAAGCTGGCCCACTATGAAGGCTGGTATGATCAGCGGCGATTGGTCCAGGGCCTGTTTTTGCTGCTCCTGGCGGCGGGACTGATTGTGGCGATCATCGCGCTCGCTCGCCGGCTCCGGCGTTCGCCGTTGCCGGTCAAGTCTGCAGCGCTCGGAATTGCGCTGTTGTTCGCATTCGTGGTCATGCGCGCCGGTTCGTTCCACCACATCGATCGATGGGTGACCGTTAATATCGGGGGTTTGCGCAGGGGCTGGTGGCTTGAGCTCGCGGGTATTGCGGTGATCGCCGCTTCGGCTCTCGCCTATCGGAATCTGCCGCGACGAAAATCTCGCTAACTCACATCAGATATTTGAACCGCTGTTTCCGGGCTGCGTTTTTCGGTGTCGCTACGGGTTGTAGCTCACAAGGAGGCAGGCATGGCCGGATCGAAGGCGAAGCGCGGCTTTGCTGCGATGGACCCCGCGAAGCAGCGGGAGATTGCAAGCAAAGGCGGCCGGGCTAGCCACGGCGGCGGCCGTAAGAGTGCAAGCAGTATGAGCCGCTAATAAATCTGTGTGAGAGCGGCGCCGGGCGGATGATCATCCGTCCGGCGTTCTCTCTTCTTGCAACGGCGTGACAGCGGCAACCGCGCAGCATTACGGTCGTTGTCAGACCGTAATGTATCGCTCCAATCTCAAAAATCGTGACAAGGGCAGGGCCATCGCAGGGGTGATCGCAATCCACGCGGTCCTGCTGTTCATGCTCCTCCATCTCTCGGGACGGATAGATCTCGCCGACCCGCAAAGCGTCATGCGCGTCTTCGACGTCAACGAAGTGCCGCCGCCACCGCCTACTCCGCCGGTCACCCCTAAGCAGGCGGAAGAAACGCAGAAGCCGAAAGAGCGGGAGGGCGCGGCCGCACCCGCGAACATGAAGAGCCAGGCGACGCCCGTGGTAGCGCCGAAGCCGCGGATCGAGCTGCCCGTTCCAGTCCCCGTGACTCCGACCAAGACCCCCAACGAAGGCGCCGCGCCGACGCAGGGGGCGTCGAACGTACCGGGGCCGGGCACGGGTGCAGGCGGCACCGGGGCGGGCACGGGTTCGGGCGGAGCAGGCAGTGGGACAGGCGGAGGCGGACAGGGGCTTGCCGCCGTCCGGACGAGGCTTGCGACGCGGCCGCTTCGAGGGCGCGACTTCCCGCCTCAGTTGCTCGACGCCTGGCCGCGCGGCGCGTGGATCCGGATGCGGTTCCGCGTCGACGCGAACGGTGCGATTATCCAGTGCATCGTCGATCAGGGGACCGGAAACCCGGCCATCGATTCGCAGGTGTGCAGCATCGCTCGCCAGCGGCTCCGGTACACGCCGGCGATCGATCGAAGCGGTCAACGGGTTGCGGATTGGGCCGGCTATGGGCAGGAGCCTCCGCGCTAGCCGACAAAGAAAGCCTGACGATGATCGAAGCCGAATGGTGGGAATATGACAACGCTGAGGAAATGGCCGAGGCCGTCGCCGGCGACATCGCTTTCATCATCGAGAGCGCACTCGATGCGCGCGGCTCTTCGCTGATCGCGCTTCCGGGCGGCGATACCGCAGAGCCCATCCTCAAGGCCCTGGCGGCGAAGAAGCTGCCGTGGAAGCAGGTGACGATCATTCCCACGGACGAGCGGCTGGTCCCGATGGACGACGAGCGCAGCAATGTGCGCGCAATCGCCCGCACATTCCTTCCGGCGGGCGCGCGGGTGATCCCGATCGCGGCGGACATTCCCGATTACAGGCTCGCAGGCAATTCGGCCGATGCGCGGCTTCAGGATCTGCCCTGGCCACCGGACCTCGTCTGGCTCGGGGTGGGCAAGGACGGTCACACAGCGTCGCTTTTCACTGGGCCCGATCTTCAGGACGCCTTGGATGCTCCGAAGGCGCGCCGCGCGGTTGGGGTCATGCCGGACCCGATGCCGGAGGACGCGCCGGTGCCGCGCGTAACGCTCACGCGATCGGCGATCCTGTCGGCCCGAACCGTCCTCATTACGTTGAAGGGCGACGACAATCGCGAGATGCTCGAAGGCGCAATCGAGGACGGTCAAAGCTCAAAGCTGCCGATCGGCCGAGTGCTCGCCGAGGCGGAGCAGCCGATCGACATTCACTGGGCGCCCTGAGAATGTTCTGCAGACATTAGTCCTGCAGCAGGTCAGCCCGCGAGTGATCCTTTGCTCGGCCGAATGTCCGGAGCAGCCGGATCAATTCGTCGACCGAAGGAACGTAAACTCGCTGTCCTTGGACCGTGACTTCCTCGCGCGTAGATAATGCGACGTCGCGCCAGCCGTCGGGCGTTGCGACGCTGAAGCCGGCCATCACTTCAACGGGTATCGGCGGCTTCGTCCAAGTGCCGAACACGAGCGACCGGAACCGATCGTTCGGCTTGCCGCTTTGAGGCCGCTCGCCCACGCGCTTCAGGAATTCTTCGCCATCAGGGGCGGACATCACAAGATCGACGTCCTTTACCTGATCGATGCTGCGTCCGTGAAGAACGACAGCCGCGCTCCCGATGATCCACCACGGGTTTCTGGCGCACGACGCCGCTTCGGAAACCATCGCCAGAGTTTCGGCGAGTGCCGGAGTCATGACCATGGTGAGTGAATGGCCGCGGTGCGAAGGATCCGCAATGCGTTGAAAGCTAGGCCACCATCACCTGAAGCAGGCTGATTGGCCCGAATGCGATCACCCGGAGCAACGCAGGCCCGAATGTGATGGTCGCGGCGATCGCGCCGAAAATGATCCAGGCGACGAGAAACCGAAAGAGAGCGGACATAATCCCCTTTTCGAATAGCGGTTGCAGACACCGCGCAAGGTTGGGGCTCGCACCCCCGCGTCGCTTCAGAAGTGAACGAGCCCCGCCGCCACGATACGCAATCGGTTGCTGGGCGAAACCTTACCCAAAGTTAGCCCTGTCTCGGAACTAGACTTCTTCCAGCCGCCTGCCGCGCGTTTCTTTCAGGAAGAAGAGCGAGACGAGTATGGGGATCACGGTGAAGACGACCGGGTACCAGAGGCTCGCGTAGGTGTTCCCGGTAATCGCCGCCAAGGCGAAGCTTGTCACCGGAAGAAAGCCGCCAACCCAGCCTGTACCGACATGGTAAGGAAGCGACATGGCGGTGTAGCGCACCCGCGTGGGGAACATCTCTACGAGAGCGGCCGCCTGCGGTCCGTACAAAGCGGTCGCGGCCACTGCGAACACCATCAGCCAGAAGAAGATGATCGGGAGGTTCATCCGGCCGGGATCGGCTTTCGCCGGATAGCCCTCGGCGGCAAGGGCGGCCTTGACCGTCTTGGCCGTCGCTTCCTTCAGCGCCTTGAGTCCTGCAGCGTCCAGGCCGCGGCCGTCCGGCACTTCGATCTGCTGGATTCCGACCGCGATGATTGCCCTGTCGCCGGGGTAGCTGCGGTTCGTGTACGAGATGCCGGTCGAGGCGAGCAGGCTCTTGGCAATGTCGCAGCTCGTGTCGAAGCGCCGCGTCCCAACGGGATCGAACTGTACCGAGCAGGTCGCGGGATTGGCGTGAACCTCGACCGGCCGCTTCTGCTGCGCCTGAACGAGCGCCGGGTTCGCGGCTGCGGCTATGCCGTGGAAGCCGGGGTAGTAGGCGATCAGCGCGAGCAGCATACCGCCGATCATGACCGGCTTGCGGCCGACGCGGTCGGACACCCAGCCGAAGAAGACATAGAGCGGCGCGCTGGCGATCGTCATCGCGAGCACCAGCGCATCCTTGGTCGAATCGGGAACGCCCAGCGACTTGGTCAGAAAGACCTGGACGTAGAAGAAGGACAGGTACCAGACCGCGCCTTGGGCACACATGATTCCGAAGAAGGCGATCAACACGCGCTTCAGATTGTCCCAGCGGCCGAAGGCTTCGCGGAGCGGTGCAGTGCTGACCGCTCCTTCCTCCTTGAGCTTCGCGAAGGCGGGACTTTCGGAAAGCTTGAAGCGCAGCCAGACGGAGATGATCAGCAGCACGACAGAGACGAGGAACGGGACTCGCCAGCCCCATTCGAGGAAGTGCTGTTCGCCGGTCGCGCTACGCGTTCCGAGGATGACGAGGAGACCGGCAATGAGGCCGAGCGATGCAGTGATCTGAATCCAGCCGGTTGTCGCGCCGCGCTTATTGTTAGGTGCGTGCTCCGCGACATAGATGGCCGCGCCACCATACTCGCCGCCGAGCGCGATGCCCTGCAAGATGCGCAGCAGGATGAGCAGGATGGGTGAGACGATGCCCGCCGTGGCGTAGGTCGGGAGAATGCCGATCAGGAAGGTCGAAGCGCCCATCAGGCTGACGGTCGCAAGGAAGGCGCCCTTGCGGCCGAGACGGTCGCCGATCACCCCGAAAATGAGCGCGCCGAGGGGACGAAAGGCGAAACCGGCTGCGAACAGGCCGAGCGCCGCGACCAATCCGGCAGTCGGGTCGAGCCCCGCGAAGAAGACCTTCTGAATGGTCGTCGCGAGCGATCCGAAGATGAAGAAGTCGTACCACTCGAACGCGGTGCCGGCCGACGATGCGGCAACGACGCGTTTCATCGACCAAGCTTTTTGATCGCTCATTCTGCTCCCCCTGCCGGTCAAGGGTTAGCGGCTATGAGCGACGCTGCAAGCGCTTAGGCAGGAGCCTTCTGGAACTCGCGCGCTCCGGCGAGGAGCTGGTCGACGACCGTCGGATCGGCGAGCGTCGACGTGTCGCCGAAGCCTGCGGTTTCGCCCTCCGCGATCTTGCGCAGGATCCGGCGCATGATCTTGCCGGAACGGGTTTTGGGAAGCGTCGGCGCGAACTGAATTCGCTCGGGCGATGCAAGGGCGCCGATCTCCTTGCGTACCTGCTGATTGAGTTCGCGGCGAAGGTCCTCGCCGCCTTCCTCGCCGGCGTTCAACGTCACGTAGGCGTGGATCGCCTGGCCCTTGATGTCGTGAGGGAAAGCGACAACCGCTGCTTCGGCCACGAGAGGATGGGCGACTAGCGCGCTCTCGACCTCGGCGGTTCCGATGCGATGGCCGGAGACATTGATCACGTCGTCGACGCGGCCGGTGATCCAGTAATAGCCGTCCTCATCGCGCCGGCATCCGTCGCCGGTGAAGTAGAGTCCGCGATAGGTGGAGAAATAGGTCTCGAAGAAGCGCCGATGGTCGCCCCACACAGTGCGCATCTGGCCGGGCCATGAGGCGGAAATGCACAGGTTTCCGCTTGTCGCGCCGTGCAGTTCCTTGCCTTCCGAATCGACTAGCAGCGGCTTCACGCCGGGCAGCGGTTTCGTCGCCGATCCGGGCTTCATCGGAGTCGCGCCGGGGAAAGGCGAGATGAGGATTCCGCCGGTCTCGGTCTGCCACCAGGTGTCCACCACAGGGCAGCGGCCGTCGCCGACCACACGCCAATACCATTCCCACGCTTCCGGGTTGATCGGCTCACCGACCGTCCCGAGCAGCCGGATCGACTTGCGGCTGTATCTCTTCACCGGTTCGTCCCCTTCGCGCATCAATGCGCGGATCGCGGTCGGTGCGGTGTAGAAAATGGTCACGCCGAGACGATCCACCGTCTCCCAGAACCGGCCGAAGTCGGGGAAGTTGGGAACGCCGTCGAACATCACGCTCGTCGCGCCGTTCATCAGCGGGCCGTAGACGACATAGGTGTGCCCCGTGATCCAGCCGACGTCGGCGGTGCACCAGAAGACGTCGTCGTCGCGATAGTCGAATACCCAGTCGAAAGTCGCCGCCGCCCAGACCGCATAACCGCCGGTCGTGTGGACGACGCCCTTGGGCTTTCCGGTCGATCCGGACGTGTAGAGGATGAACAAAGGATCCTCCGCGTCCATCGCTTCCGCTTCGCATTCGGTCGAAAGCTGGTCGCGGACAGCCGAATAGCTGACGTCGCGGCCGTCCTTCATCGGCACGTCGGCGCCGGTGCGTGTGACAACGATCACTGATTGCACGTCGCGATGCTCGAGCGCGGCGTCGACGTTGCGCTTGAGCGGAATGTGCTTGCCGCCGCGCACGCCCTCGTCGGCGGTGATGACCGCGCAGGCGTCGCAGTCGGCGATGCGCCCCGCGACGCTCTCCGGCGAGAAGCCGCCGAAGATGACCGAATGGATCGCGCCGATGCGGGCGCAGGCAAGCATTGCGGCCGCTGCTTCGGGGATCATCGGCATGTAGATCATCACGCGATTGCCGCGGTGAACACCTCGCTGCTTCAGCAGGTTCGCGAAGCGGCAGGTCTCCTCGTACAACTCACGATAGGTGTAGCGATGACCGTGACCCGGCTCGTCCGCCTCGAAGATGATCGCGGTGCGGTCGCCATGCTTCTCAAGATGCCGGTCGAGGCAATTGACGGACAGGTTGAGCTTTCCGTCCGCAAACCAGTTGATGCGGAAGTCGTCCTCGTCGAACGACCAGTCGCCCGACTGCTCGGGAAATTTGGTCCATTGCAGGCGCTTCGCCTGCTCCATCCAGTGGCCATGAGGATCGGACTCCTCGGCCTTCAACAGCGCGTCGAGTTCCGCCGGTCCGATCCTCGCGTTGAAGTCGTCGGGAACGGGATGGACGGTCTCGCTCACAGGCCGTGGCTCATGTCGATTACGAAGCGGTAGCGGACGTCGTTCTTGAGCAGCCGCTCATAAGCCTCGTTGACCTGGTCCATGCGGATGAATTCCACGTCCGGATAGATGTCCTTCGCCGCGCAGAAATCGAGCATCTCCTGCGTTTCCGGAATGCCGCCGATTGCCGAGCCGCCGACCGCGCGATTCCACCAGATCAGGTTCATGCCAACGAACCCCGGCATGGGTGTCAGCGCGCCGACGATTACCATCCGGCCCGATCGGCCGAGAAGCTGTAGGTAGCCATCAATCTCGTGACTGACGGGAATGGTGTTGAGGATGAAGTCGAAGCGCGTCGCTGCGGCCTTCATCTGTTCGGGGTCGGTCGAAATGATGACGTCATGGGCGCCGAGTGCGCGGGCGTCATCACCCTTGCTGGGCGTCGTGGTGATCATTGTGACGTGAGCACCGAGCGCCGCGCCGAGCTTCACGCCCATGTGACCCAGGCCGCCGAGGCCGACGACGGCCATCTTGGTCGTTGGTCCGACGTTATACTGCCGAAGCGGCGAGTAGGTCGTGATTCCCGCGCAGAGCAGAGGCGCGACCCGGGCGGCGTCCATGCCGTCCGGCACCTTGCAGACGAAGTGATCGCGGACGACGATATGGTCGGTGTAGCCCCCCTTGCTGACCGTTCCGTCGTGATAGTCCTTGCTGTTGTAGGTCTGGACGCACCCCTTGCGGCAGAAGACTTCCCAGCCTTCGAGGCACTGGTCGCACTCCATGCAGCTATCGACCATGCAGCCGACGGCGACCGTGTCGCCGACGCGGTGTCGGGTGACCTCGTCGCCGATTGCCGTGACGATCCCGACGATCTCATGTCCGGGGATGACAGGGTAGCGCGTGCCGCCCCAATCGTTGCGGCAGGTGTGCAGGTCGGAATGGCAGATGCCGGCGTAGGTGATCTTAATCGCCACGTCGTTGGGACGGAGCGCGCGGCGTTCGAACTCCATCGGGCGAAGCGGCTGGTCTGGCGCGTCGGTGCCCCATCCCTTGGCGAGTGTCGGGCCGCCTGTGCGTTCCGATGTCGTGGTGGGTTCCGCAGTCGTCGCCATGTCGGCCTCCTTATTTCGCGCGGTCGAGCACCCTTCTTGCCTGTACAAGATGGGGCCGGTCGACCATCCGGCCACCTACTGACAGGACGCCGGCATCAGGCTCGGCATCGAACGCTTGGACAATAGCACGCGCGTGATCGAGTTCCGCGGCCGACGGGGTGAAGGCCGCATTGATCACGCCGACCTGAGCGGGATGGATCGCAAGCTTGCCGGTGAAGCCCTCTCGAGCGGATGCCTGGGCTTCGGCCAGAAGACCTTTCTCGTCACGGAAGTCGGCGAACACACCGTCCACGGGCTGGACGCCCGCGGCGACCGCTCCAGCAAGGCAGAGCGAGCGCGCAAGCTTGTAGGTGAAGCTAAGGCTGCCGTCGGCATCGTATTTGGACGATGCACCGAGAGCGGCCGAAAGGTCTTCCGCACCCCAACTCATCGCTGAGAGCGTCGACTTCGGATCGCGATAGCTCAGCAATCCGAACAGGCTTGCGGCCGTCTCGGTGACGATCGCGTGGATCGGAATGTTGCCGGTGCGGTGCGCGAGCTCGGCAACGTCCGCTCCGCCCTCCGCCTTCGGCAGGACGACACCGTGGATATCGGCGATGCCAAGCATTTCCAGGTCTTTGCGATGCTCGTCGGTGCGAAGCGGGTTGATGCGAACCCACCATTGCGGCCCGCCCGAGCGCTTGCCCAACTCCCTAAGGATTTGCCGAGCGGCGGCTTTCTGGCCGAAGTCGACGCTGTCCTCGAGGTCGAAGATGACCGCATCCGCATCGCTCTCGATCGCCTTGCCGATCTTCTTCTCGCTGTCCGCCGGCACGAACAGCCAGCTGCGAGGCTCGGTCATTGGGGCTTCTTCAACAGAAGCGCAGAGCGGGTGCATTCGCACACAAGTTCGCCGCGCTGGTTGAAGCTGCGGTGCGCCCAAGTGACGATGCCCGCATTCGGCCGCGACTTGCTCTCGCGAAGGTCGATGCACTCACTCTCGGACCGAAGAGTATCTCCGACGAAGACGGGTTTCGGGAAGACGAGCTTGTCGTAACCGAGGTTGGCGACCAGCGTTCCGAGCGTCGTGTCGTTGACGCTGACCCCGATCATCAGCCCGAAGGTGAAGACCGAATTGACCAGCGGCTTGCCGAACTCCGTTTTGGCCGCGGCCTCATGGTCGATGTGAAGCGGCTGCGGATTGTGGGTGAGGGTGGAGATCAGCAGGTTGTCGGTCTCGGTGACCGTCCGCGAGATCGAATGCTCTACGCGGTCGCCGACCTTCCACTCGTCGAAAAAGCGCCCTGGCATGATGCCGCTCTAGGCAGCGGCGACAGCCTTGCCAAGCTACAGTGCGCCGCTCCGTGTCAGTCGGGCCTTCAGGTCGCTCATTCCGATTTGCTCGATTGCAGACTCCGGGTCGGCCGAACAGATCACCTTTGCGATGTGGCCAAGCATCTGCCCGACGATGTCGAGCGACTGGAGGACCACGCCGTGACGCGAGACCGCAATGGGGTCGGCGGACAATTCATCGCCCATCGCGTCGAGCATCCGGCGGGCATATTCAAGTTCCTCGCCCAGCCTCAGATGCAGACGGTCGGCGGTTTCCTCGATTGCATGGTTTCGCGGTTGGAAGTCGCGGCGAACCGGGAGCCGCGCCTCGGCTGGTGCTTCTTCCTCCAGGCCCCAAATCTGGCGGACGCTATCGCCCTGGATGAGTGCGTCCCGCCGGGCGAACGGCATTCTTTGACTGAAAGGCTTCAACTCTTGCGCTCCCGTTGGTTTGGCTCTTGGGCACAAGGCCTTTCCAACAGGTCGCTACTTCATCCGTTCTGGAGCAATATCTCCGCCACCGCCTCGGTGATCGCGGCTCCGTCTAGCCGGTATGAAGCATAGAGATCGGAGAGATTGCCGGTCTGCCCGAACCGGTCGACTCCGAGCGGCGCCACGCGCTGACCGAGCACTCCGCCGAGCCACGATAGCGAGGCGGGCGCTGCGTCGGCGATCGTCACGAGCCCTGCGTTCCGGCCGATCCGGGAGAGCAATTGCTCGATGTGGCTGGCCTGACGCTCGCCTGCCCAGCGCGCCGCCTGCGCGGCAGTCCATCCGCGATGCAGCAGGTCGGGCGATGTGACGGACAATAGGCCCAGGCCCGGAATGTCCTCGCGCAATTCTTCCCACGCGGCGAGCGCTTCCGGCATGACCGTCCCCATGGCGACGATCGCGGCCTCGGACCCCGCACCGGGCTCACGCAGCCAGTAGGCGCCCTTCAGCGCGTCGTCCCGCCAGCCATCGTCTTGGCGTTCGATTTGCTGAACGCTGCGGGTCGACAGGCGGAGGTAAGTGCTCTCGCCCGCCGGATCGTCGATCAGGCGGAACGCCAGCTCCATCATCGCTGCAAGCTCGTCGGCATAGGCCGGCTCGTAGTGGCGCAGGCCGGGCTGGCCGAGCGCGATCAACGGCGGATTGATCGACTGGTGCGCGCCGCCCTCCGGTCCAAGTGTGATGCCGCTTGGCGTTGCGACGAGGAGGAACCGCGCGTCCTGGTAGCAGGCGTAGTTCAGCGCATCCAAACCGCGGGCGATGAAGGGGTCATAAAGCGTCCCGATCGGCACCAGCCGCGTTCCGAATTGATCTCCGGCCAACCCCGCGGCCGCAAGCATCAGGAACAGGTTGTTCTCGGCGATGCCCAGCTCGATATGCTGGCCTTTCTTCGCTGAAGACCACTTTTGCGCAGACGCAATCTTTTCTCGTGCAAATATATCGTCGATGCCCTCGCGCCGGAACAACCCGCGTTGGTTCACCCATGCGCCGAGGTTGGTCGAAACGGTCACATCGGGCGAGGTCGTGACGATGCGTTCGGCGAGCGTTCCACCGGCCTTCGCAATCTCCAGCAGGATTCGGCCGAAAGCGGCCTGCGTGGATTGCTCTTCGCCTGAGGGCGCGGGAATTGTGGGGACTTCGATCTGGCCGAACGCGCGTTGGCGTTTTTCGCGGGCGAAGCGGCTGCGCTCGATCATGGCTTCGACGCCGGGGCGGGTATTGTCGCCGACGCTCTCGAGCGGCTCCCACTCGCGGCCCTCGGTCACGCCCATCGCTTCACGCCATGCCGCCATCTGCGTCGGGTTCATCAGGCCGGCGTGATTGTCCTTGTGCCCAGCAAAGGGGAGGCCATTGCCCTTGATCGTCCAGGCGATGAACAGGGTAGGGACGTCGTCCTGCGCGGCGTCGAACGCCTCGACGAGCGATTCCATGCAGTGTCCGCCAAGATCGCTGAATAACGACGCCAACGCGGCATCGTCGTTTGCCTTCAGGAATGCGGACGCGCTCATTCCGAGATCCGCTTCGATGCGTTTTCGAAGGGCAGCCCCGCCTTGGTAATGTAAGGCTGACAACTCGGCATTTCCCAGTCCGTCGAACCAGGTCTTGAGCTTCGGATGAGCGTCGAGCGCGGCCTTCAGTCGCTTGCCGTATCGCAACTCGACAACTCGCCAGCCGCAGGAGCGAAAGATCTCGTCGAAGCGCTCGAACATGCGGTCGGCGCTGGTCGCGTCGAGGCTCTGCCGATTGTAGTCGAGGATCCACCACAGGTTGCGGACATCGTGCTTGGCGCCTTCGATCAGCGCTTCGTAGATATTGCCTTCATCCAGCTCTGCATCGCCGACGAGAGCGACGAAGCGGCCACGGTCGGCCTCGTCCATCATTCCGCGCGCAGTCAGGTAATCCTGGATGAGGCTGGAGAAGGTAGTGATCGCCACCCCGAGGCCGACCGAGCCTGTCGAGAAATCGACCGGGATCTTGTCCTTGGTCCGGCTCGGATAGGACTGCGCGCCGCCGAAGCCACGGAAATTCTCCAGCGCCTCGCGGCTTTGGGTGCCAAGCAAATAGTGGATGGCGTGAAGCACCGGGCCGGCGTGCGGCTTGACCGCGACGCGGTCGTTCGGCCCGAGCGCATGGAAATAGAGCGCGGTCATGATGGCGGTCATCGACGCGCAGCTTGCCTGATGCCCGCCGACTTTCAGGCCGTCGCTGTTCTCGCGGATGTGATTGGCGTGATGGATCGTCCACGCCGACAGCCAGCGCAGCCGTTCGTCGAGGATCTTGAGCGCTTCGATGTCGGTCGTGACGGGCTTCAGCATGGCGCAAGCCCTAGCTCTTGCAACAAGCGCCGCAAAGCCGCATTTCCTCGACCGCCCGCGCTTGGCCGGCGCTCGGTGAGTTGGCATCTTGATCGGCCGAACCTGGGGCAATTCATGACGCGAACGCTGCTGCTCGCCGCCGTTTCAATCATTGCGTGGACCGCGCCGGCTCAGGCCGGGCCGGCGGAGGATGCGACGGCGGCCGTCACTACCTGGCTGGACAAGTTCAACGCGGGAGATGCGGAAGCATTCTACGCAGCGCACGTGGACGGCGCGCTCATCGTCGACGAATTCGCGCCTTTCGTCTGGGGCGGCCCGCAATCGGCGCAGCATTGGCTCGCCGATTACATGAAGGACGCAGGGGCCAGGGGCATCAGCGGCGGCCGCGTCGATTACGAAAAGACCCCGATCCAGGCGAACAGCGACGGCAATTCCGCCTACGTCGTGCTGCCCACGACCTACCGGTTCAGCCAAGAGGGTACAAGGATGGCCGGCAAGGGGAGCATGACATTTGTGCTGATCCGATCCGGAAGGGACTGGAAAATCGCGAGCTGGACCTATTCGGGAGCAACGCCTGCGGCGGAATAGCGGCTTAGCGTGCGTTCCGTAGGACAGCTTCTTTGATTAGCGCCTTGAACGCCGCCTCGTCGACCTGTTCGCCCTCACGGATGTCGATCGCGCGGCGGGTTCCGGCGTCGAGGCTGGCGTTGAACAGGCCGGCCGGATCGTCGAGCGAAGCACCCTGAGCGAAAGTCAGCTTCACCTTGTCCCTATAGGTTTCGCCCGTGCAGATGATCCCGTTATGCTCCCAAACGGGAACGCCGTCGGGGTTCGATGGCTTCCGCCACTTCACGGTTTCCGTCGCTTCGGGGTCGGCCTGCCGGATGAGCTCACGGACCTTGTCGAGCGTCTCGACGCGCCAATCTTTCGCCATCAACCCTTCCCAATCCGACTAGGAAAGCAATCGCAGCGGATTTTCGAGCAGTGGCTTCAACGCCTGCATGAAGCTTGCCGCGTCCCAGCCGTCGACAACACGGTGATCGCAGGACAGGGACAGGTTCATCCGCTTGCGGACTTCGATCTCGTTGTCGATCGGGACGAGCTTGTCCTCGATCTTGTTGACCGCGACGATCGCGACCTGGGGCGGATTGACGACTGGTGTCGAAGTGATGCCGCCCATCGGGCCGAGGCTGGAAATCGTGAAGGTCGCGCCGCTGAGCTCCTCGCGGGTTGCCTTGCCGGATCGCGCGGCTTCGGACAGGCGTCCGATCTCTGACGCGAGCTGCCAGATAGACTTCGACTGAGCGTCGCGGATGGTGGCGACCATCAGTCCATTCGGCGTTTGCGTCGCCATACCCATGTGCACGGGTCCGTGGCGCGTCACGACCATCGCCTCGTCGTCGAACGTCGCGTTGAGCATCGGCCAGTCCGCAAGCGCGCGTGACATTGCGGTGATCAGGAAGGGAAGAAGCGTCAGCTTCGGATTGTCGCCGCGGTCGCGGTTCATCATCTGCCGCGCTTCCTCGAGCGCAGTGACGTCAAACTCTTCGACCAGAGTGAAGTGCTGGATGCGACGATTCGCCTCCGCCATGTTCTCCGCGATCTTGCGGCGCAGGCCGACGACCTTGATCGTTTCGTCATTGCGCGGAGTACCGGCGCCGCGCGTGGAAACGCTGCCGCCGTTGTAGAGCAGGTATGCGTCGAGGTCGGAGTGGCGGACGCGGTCGCCTGTGATCTTCACCTGATCAAGGTCGATGCCCAGATCGCGAGCGCGAGCGCGGACTGCAGGGGAAGCGAGCACATGCGGTCCGCCTGCTTCCTTCTTCGCAACTTCGGGTTCGACCCGGGGCTCCGGAGCGCGCGGCGGTTCCTTCGGTGCTTCGACCGCGGTTGTCGGCAGCTCTTCCGCCTGCGCGGGAGTCGGTTCGGCGGCCCCATCGGCAATCGGTACTTCCTCTGCCGCAGGAGCGGGCGCCGCTTGGGACGGCGCTTCGCCCTCGGTCTCGATCACCGCGAGCACTGACCCGATCGGGATCTGGTCGCCAACCTCACCCGCAAGCTGGACGACCTTGCCGGCCACGGGAGATTCCATCTCCACCGTCGCCTTGTCGGTCATCATGTCGGCGATCTGCTGGTCCTCGGCGATGGTGTCGCCGACCTTCACGTGCCAGGCGACGATCTCCGCTTCGGCAATGCCCTCGCCGATGTCCGGCAGCTTGAACTCATATTTCGCCATCAGTCTGCCATCACTTTCTCAAGCGCAGTCTTCATGCGCTTCGGACCAGGGAAGTACGCCCATTCGTAGGCGTGCGGATAGGGCGTGTCCCATCCTGTGACGCGCTCCACCGGCGCTTCGAGATGATAGAAGCAGCGTTCCTGGACGAGAGCGCTGAGCTCAGCCGCGAAGCCGGACGTGCGCGGCGCTTCCTGAGCGATCAGGCAGCGGCCGGTCTTTTCGACCGACTTCTCGATCGTCTCGATATCGAGCGGGACTAAAGAGCGGAGGTCGATCACCTCGGCGTCGATGCCCTGCTCGTTCACCGCGGCGAGCGCGACGTGCACCATCGTGCCGTAGGCGAGGACGGTCAGCTCATTGCCCTCGCGAACGACCGCCGCCTTGCCGAGCGGCACCGTGTAATGGCCTTCCGGAACCTCGCTCGCTGGATGCTTCGCCCACGGCGTGACGGGACGGTCGTGGTGACCTTCGAACGGGCCGTTGTAGATGCGCTTCGGCTCGAAGAAGATGATCGGGTCCGGATCCTCCACTGCGGCGATCAGCAGGCCCTTGGCGTCATAAGGCGTCGACGGGACGACCACCTTTAGGCCCGCGATGTGCGTGAACAGGCTTTCGGGCGACTGGCTGTGCGTCTGGCCGCCGAAGATGCCGCCGCCGTAGGGAGTGCGGATGACCATTGGCATCGTCCACTCGCCGGCGGTGCGGTAGCGCATCTTTGCGACTTCGCTGACGATCTGGTCGTAGCCGGGGTAGATATAGTCGGCGAACTGGATCTCGATCAGCGGCTTGATGCCGTAGGCGGCCATGCCGACCGCTGTCGCGACGATGCCGCCTTCGCTGATCGGGGCGTCGAACACGCGCTGCTTGCCGAATTCCTTCTGCAAGCCTTCCGTCACGCGGAACACGCCGCCGAAGAAGCCGATGTCTTCGCCGAACACGACGATATCCTCGTCGCGGCGCATCATCACCTTGTGGGCGTCGTTGAGCGCCTGGATCATGTTCATCGTCGGCATCAGCGATTCTCGTCCAGCGCCTGCTCGCGCTGCTCCGCGATGTGCCACGGCACTTCCGCGTAAACGTCCTCGAACATGCTGCCGATATTGTCCTTGCCTTGCTGCGGAAGGATGCCGAGCTTTTCGGATTCCTTCTGCGCAGCGCGAACTTTGGCGTCGGCTTCCTTGGTCAGTTCGTCGTGGCGCTCATCGTCCCACTCGCCGAGCTGGATCAGGTGTGCCTTCAGCCGTTCGATCGGATCGCCGAGCGGCCAGGCCTTGGCCTCGTCGGTCGGGCGGTAACCGGACGGATCGTCCGATGTGGAATGGCCTTCGGCTCGGTACGTGAAGAATTCGATCAGGGTCGGGCCCTGGTTCGTGCGCGCACGCTCGGATGCCCAGCGAACGGCGGCGTAAACCGCGAGCGCGTCATTGCCGTCCACCCGAAGCCCGGCAATGCCGTAACCGACTGCGCGCTGGGCGAAGGTCGCGCGCTCCGCACCTGCGATTCCCGAGAAACTCGAGATCGCCCACTGATTGTTCACCGTCGCGAGGATCACAGGCGCGTTGTACACCGCGGCGAAGGTCATCGCGGAGTGGAAGTCGCCTTCCGCGGTCGCTCCGTCTCCGATCCAGCCCATGCAGATGCGGCTGTCGCCCTTGATCGCTGCAGCCATTGCCCAACCGACCGCCTGCGGAAATTGCGTGCCGAGATTGCCCGAGATCGAGAAGAAGCCGTAGGCCTTGTCCGAATACATGATCGGAAGCTGGCGACCCTGCAGCTTGTCGCCCTTGTTCGAGTAGATCTGGTTCATCATGTCGACGAGCGGATAGTCGCGCGCGACGAGAAGCCCCTGCTGCCGATAAGTCGGGAAGTGCATGTCCTCGCGGTCGAGGGCGTTCTGGGCGGCGACTGCGATCGCCTCTTCGCCCGTGCACTTCATGTAGAAGCTGGTCTTACCCTGCCGCTGCGAGCGGTACATGCGGTCGTCGAAGACGCGCACGGTAACCATGTCGCGCAGCATCTTGCGAAGCGTTTCGGGATCGAGCTTCGGGTCCCACGGACCGACCGCCCGATTGTCCTCGTCGAGAACCCGAACGAGCGCGGTCGTCAGAGGATGCGTCTCGGACGCCGCAGCGGAAACGTCCGGCCGCGGCGCGGAACCGGCTGCGGGCACCTTCATCTTCGAAAAGTCGGGCTTGTCGCCAGGCCGGAACGGCGGCTCGGGCACGTGTAGTGCGAGCTTCGGCCTGTTCGGCTTTAGGGGCGCTGGATCCTTGTCGCTCATGTGGATGAGGCGCTTAGTCCGGAGTCACGAATGCGGCAACTAGCGCGCGTTGACCTCACAAGCGCCGCGAGGCTAGGGCGCTGGCCATGGCCGAAGACAAGACCGAACTTCCCGACCGCCTCTCGCTCGATCCGCGCAGTCCTTATTGCGACGCGGAAATTCTCAAGCGCGGGGTGGGCATCCGTTTCAACGGGCAGGAAAAGACCAACGTCGAGGAATATTGCGTGTCCGAGGGCTGGATCCGCGTCTCGGCCGGCCGCAGCCGCGACCGCTACGGCAATCCGATGACGCTGAAGCTCAAAGGGAAGGTCGAGCCCTATATCGAGCCGTCGCTCGGTGAGACTCAGGACGGAGAGGCGCCCGAAGGATAGTGCGGATTGCGGCGTTCCCGCCGCTTGTCCCACATTTTCTTCGCCGCCCATCCGGCCCCTAGCGCAAGCGCCAGCGGACCGAGCCCGCGTCGCGCAACCGCGGCAACGCCCGCGCCCAGGACTGCGCCCCTCAGCCCGCGATTGCGGCCTGCCATCTTCTCTCCGACATACGCTCCGGCAAGCTTACCCAACATCTGAACATCCTTTCGAATTGCGCTTGGTGCACCAACGCGGCAGGTCTCGCGCGGGTCCCGCAGGGCCGGTTGGGAATCTTCACCAAGCCTAGGTGGCAAATCCCGCCAACTCGCCGCTGAAATGGATCCCGTCTTAGCATTTTTCGCAGTTTTCTGGGATTGGCACGGCTCTTGTATCGTACCTGGCACCGGCCCGCGACTGATGAAGCGGACCGGCAAAAAGGGAGATTACAAATGTCCGGTCAGTCGCAACTTGCTCGTACGCTTACTGCTCTTGCAGCAGCGCTCCTGATGAGCTCCGTCGCGGTCAGCGCCGCGGTCGGTCCGGCCCAGGCAGTCGCCAGCCCCGTCGCAGTTTCGGCCAATGCGTGAACTCGAGATCATCGAAGCGAAGATTCCGGTGAGGACGCCCCGGTTGGTTAGGGAGCCCGAAACAATGACTTCCGGCAGCACGCAGCTCGCTACCTGGTTCAACGGCCCGGTCTTCAGCCGCGCTAGGGATATTTTCGCGGCGAACATGACCGAGCTGTTGGATCGGGCCGAGGACCCCGCCCGGATGATCCGCATGATTATCCTGGAGATGGAGGAAACCCTCGTCGAGCTTCGTTCCAGCGCGGCGCGCTCGATCGCAGACGCCAAGGAGATGAAGCGTGCGGTCGGCCGGCTGGAAGAGCTGCAGATCGGCTGGAACGATAAGGCCGAGCTGGCGCTGTCGAAGGACCGCGAGGACCTGGCGAAGCAGGCTCTCGTCGAGAAGCAGAAGGCGGCCGAAATGGCCGATGGCCTTCGCTCGGAGATGGAGCAGATCGAGCAGGTTCTGCGAAGCTACGAAGTGGACATCACCAAGCTTCAGACCAAGCTTCGTGAAGCTCGCGCACGGCAGAATGCCATTGCGGCCCGGATTGAAAGCGCGGTGGCCCGCGCCAAGGCCCGCGAAGTGATGCACGGCAGCCGTACGCTCGATGCATTCGCCAAGTTCGAGGTGCTCGAGCGTCACGCAGATTTCGCCGAAGGCCGCGCGGAAGCGCTGGGGATGACCGGCCCCAAGAGCCTTGAGGAAGAGATCGCCGAGCTCCGCGCCGCCGAGAAGGTCGACGCCGATCTGGAAGCCATGAAGGCCGCGATCGCGGCACGCACCAAGTGAACGAAAGGGGAAGGGCAATGGCCCGCTACAACTACCGCTACTCGATGGACCGCCGTGAGAAGAAGGTTGCAGGTGTCTGCTCGACGTTTGGCGAGGTGTTCAACATCGACCCGACCTTCATCCGGATCGGCTTCGTCGCTGCCGCGATCCTGGTCAGCTGGAAGCTCGCTCTGATCGCCTACGTCGGCGCGGGCATCTACATGCACATCCAGCGCAACAAGGCGACCCGCGGATACGAGCGGAGCCAGCTAAGCGACTACGACCGCATGGAGAATGTGGCCCGGGTTCGCCCGACCGTTCACGCCCTGCGGACGCAGCTCGACGAAACCGACCGCCGTCTGATGGCGATCGACGACCACATCAACTCAACCAATGATGAGCTGGCGCGTGAAATCGAGGCGCTGCGGGAGGAGAAGTGATGGAACCGCTGACGATTAGCATCCTGGCCGGTGGCATCTTCGCCGGGCTGAGCGCAGCAAGTGTTGCGGCTCTCAAGGGATGGCAGGGCTGGCTCGAGTTGAGGCGTTTCGAGCTAACCCATGCCGCAGGAGACCGGATGCTTCCTCCCGCGGGCAACCGCATCGAGGTCGCCGACCTTCGCGAACGCGTCCGCAAGCTGGAAGCCATCGCCGCGGGCATCGACCTTTAAGAAAAGTTTCCCCGGCCGCTCGCTCTCCCCAGCAAGCGGCGAGGCGGCCCGGCCAACCCCTTGAGCCGGGCCGCTTCACATTTGGTTAGCCGTAGTACCAGCCATTCAGGATCGCGAGCGCCAGGGCGGCGCCAAGCGCCAGGATTGCCAACGAGATCCAGATCCGCCGCACGCGGTCAGTTTAGCCGAGATGGACGGCGTTCGTCTTCTAAAAGCCCAATCGAGCGGTCAGGCGGATGTCGCGCCCCGCAAGCGGCGCGAAATCCTTGAGCAGGCTCGTGCTTCGTCGCGCCTCGACGTCGAAAAGATTGTTTGCCGCAAGCGACAGCGAAAGCTCCGGATTGGCGGAGAAGGGATGCCAATCGACCGAGGCGTTCACGAGCGTGTAGCCCGGCGCGTCGGTCTCGATCGGGGCAGTGCGGTTGTGGTCAAACGCATGTTCGACTTCCAGCCGGCCATCGACCGTTCCGCGGCTGCCTTCGATCGCGCCGAGAATGCGGAGCGGCGGGATTAGGGGGGCGGGGCCATAGTCTTTCACCGTCGCATTGACTGCATCGGCCTGGAGCTCGCCCTTCCACTTTACGCCAAACGCTTCACCAAACTTCGCCAGCGCCTGGGCCTCGAAGCCGTAATAATTGGCTCGGCCCTGGAGATATTGGAAAACGGGAAGATCCCCTTCCGTTTCGCCCGTAGGCGCCTGGAAGATGAAGTTGGAGAAGCGGTTGTAATAGAGGCTGGCATTCAGCGTGACGGGTCCCGACTGGCGATGCAGCACGGCCTCGACGCCGACGCTAGTTTCGGGATTGAGATTCGGATTGCCGACTTCGAACGACTGGCTGGCGCCGTGCGGGCCGTTCGAGAACAGTTCGTCGATCGAGGGGGCGCGTGAGCTTCGCGACAAGGTCAGCCCTGCGCGCCAGCCGGGCGAGAATTCGTACTGACCGCCCAGCGAGCCCGACCAGGTGGTGAAGTTGCGTGAGCGGTCGGGCGTCGCGAGCTGCTCGTCGGCGTCGGCGGTGAGCTTGCTGAACTCCACCCGAGCGCCGCCTTCGACCCGGAGCGGCCCGCTAACCAGGGTTTGCAGGGTGAAAAGCCCGGCCTGGCGCTGCCTGCTGTCGGGCAGGAACTTCTCGTCGCCTTCGATCCGTGCGTTGCGGTCGAGGTACTGCAAGCCGCTCGTTCCGCCCCACCCCGCGCGCTCGCTCTGGATCAGCTCGAAGCGGCCCTCGCCGCCCTTGCTGAAGAAGCTCGAGCCGATTGCGCCCGTGTCGTCGAGCTCGTCGTGATGATAGTCGGCATAACCGCCGCGAGCACGGATTTGGCTGAAGAATCCACGGACCGGAATCTCCGCGCGGAAGTCATAGCGGGTCTGTTCCTGGTCAATCGTCGGCGCTTCCGCTTCCACGCCCGAGACCAGCGAATAGCGGATCGGCACCTGGTAGGTCGCGAGGTGCCGGGTGATAGACGCGCCGATGTTCAGCCCGCCATCGACATAGGCAAGGCCGATGGCGCCTTCCTTGGATTCGGCGGCGGAATTGGGAAGCTTGCCCTTGAGGTCGGCGAGCGTCTGGATTTCGGGATCGGGACTGGCCAAAGCCTGCTCGCGAAGATCCTTCGAAAGGATATGGCCGCCTGTCCGCAGGTCATCGCTCTTCTGCCAATTGCCATCGAGATGGACGACGAACTTGCCGGCGAGGGGAACGTCTACGGACCCGTTGATGAGGCGCTCGTTCGCCGCCGTGCCGTAGCTCGCGAGAGCGGTCACCCCGACGGCATTCTTGGGAAGACGGCGCGGAATGCGCGCGTCGATCACGTTCACGACGCCGCCGATCGCGGACGACCCGAACAGCAGGGCCGAGGGTCCGCGAAGGACCTCGATGCGCTCCGCTGTGACGGGGTTGATGGAAATGGCGTGATCCGGCCCGGACGACGACAGGTCGAGGCTGCCAATGCCGTCTGTGAGAACCCGGACGCGGTCGCCGGATAGACCGCGAAGAACGGGCGCGGACGCGGCCGGGCCGAAGCTGGTCGCGCTGACGCCGGGCTGGCGAGCAAGGGTCTCGCCAATGCTCGGACGCACTTCGCGAGTGAGGTCCGCCTCGTCGAGAACCGAGATTCCGCCAAGCACGTCGTTCGCCTTGCGGCGCACGCCGGTCACGACGACGTCGTCGCTGTGGTCGTGATGCGCGTCATCGGCGTTGCCGGGCTGCGGCGCGTCGGCCGTCGCAGCCGAAGAGTCGCCCGACGTGGCACTCGTCGCGGACACATCGGTCCCAGCGACCGTCGTTTCGGCCCAGGCGGGGGATGCAAGGAAGGAGAGGGCTGCCGCGAGGGCCAGTCGAGAAGAGATCATCAGTCCTGATTTGCTACGGATCGAATCGAATCACGCGTACGTCGGATGTTATACTATTACAACCTCGCTTCGACGAACCGCGCGGGCTACGGGGCGGCCCATGTATGTGACCCATCTTGAATGCTCGCTTACAGGCGAGCGTTATCCCGCGGGCGAGCCCCACAATCTCAGCAAGGCGGGAAAACCGCTGCTCGTCCGATATGATTTCGAGCGGGCACTACGAACGCTGACCCGTGAAAGCCTGGGTCAGCGTGAAGCCGGGATGTGGAAGTGGCGGGAGCTGCTGCCGCTGCCCGAAGACGCCGAGCCGGTGAGCCTGGGCGAGCCAGAGACGCCGATCGTTTCCCTGACGCGAACTGCGGCCAAGGTCGGAGCTTCTAGTCTGCTGGTGAAGGACGAGGGCCGCCTCCCAACCGGATCGTTCAAGGCGCGCGGCCTGGCGATGGCGGTCTCGATGGCGAGGCAGTTCGGGATCAAGAGAGTTCTCGCTTCCGACCAACGGCAATGCCGGCGCGGCGCTCGCCGCTTATGCCGCCCGCGCCGGAATGGAGGCCGTGGTGGTCTGCCCGGCCGAGACGCCCGAAATCAACGTGCGGGAAACGGCCGCTTATGGCGCGCGCGTCTGGGTCGCGGACGGTCAGATCGATGAATGCGGTCGGCTGATCCGCGAGGGCGCGGCGGAAGGTCGCTGGTTCGACTGCTCGACGCTGAAGGAGCCGTACCGCCTCGAAGGCAAGAAGGTGATGGGCTTTGAGCTGGTCGAGCAGCTCGGCTGGAAAGTTCCTGACGCGATCTTCTATCCGACCGGTGGCGGCACCGGCCTGATCGGCATGTGGAAGGCGTTCGACGAGCTGGAAGCTGTCGGTCTCATCGGTCCCGAGCGGCCGCGCATGTACGCCATCCAGGCGGTCGGATGCGCGCCGATGGTCCGTGCATTCGAGCGGGGCGACGAGTTCGCCGAACGCTGGGAAGGCGCGGCAACGGTCGCGACCGGAATTCGCGTTCCCAGCGCGGTCGGCGATTTCCTCATCCTGCGCGCGGTGCGTGAGAGCGGCGGCGCGGCGATCGCCGTCGATGAGCAGGATATCCTGCAGGCGGTCGAGGACGTGGCACGCGACGATGGAATGCTGCTGTGCCCGGAAGGTGGCGCTGTCCTGGCGGGGTGGCGTGCCGCGCTCGCTCGCGGCCTGGTCACGCTCGATGAAACGGCGCTGCTGTTCAACTGCGCGAACGGAAACAAGTACCCGCTGTCGGACAATTCGCGGCGGCTTCAGCTCGCGAGCGCGAAGGCGGAGATGCTCTGAAACGTTGGAGCCCCGCCGGCACTGATGGCTGGCGGGGCTCCCGTACTTCTAATCCAATGATCTGCGTCCGGTCGCCGATCGCCAACTTTCGTCCGCGTTCCGCGTCATCATGACGCTGATCTGCGGATCCGAAGTACGACGCGACAACCCGCGCCGTCGGAACAGGTTCCAACTGCTGTTGCGTGGAGCAGCGATTTCATTGGGGGAGGCGATTGCGCCGCAAAAGGAAAACCCCGCCAACCGAAGTTGGCGGGGTCCCATGCTTCGCTTCCCTTTCGGGTCCTGAAGCACATAACAACAATAGCTGGCGACGACGGATGTTCCAGCGGATTCTGCATGGGTCCGCATAAATTCTGTGGATGTAATGGTGGATAAACCTGTGCGACTCGCGACAAGGCGCCGATTCAGCCCGCGATCGAACGGAGAGCCTTCATGATGGTTTCACGCTGATGAGCAAGAAACGCGCGCTCCGCATCGCCAGCTACAACATCAACGGCATCAATTCGCGGCTGCCCGTGCTGCTTCGCTGGCTCGAGGAGATCCGTCCCGACGTCGTTGGATTGCAGGAGCTGAAATGCACAGATGAGGCCTTTCCGGCCAAGGACATCGAAGCGCTCGGCTATTCGGCGATCTGGCACGGGCAGAAGAGTTGGAACGGCGTCGCCATTCTGAGCCGTGTCGGGGAGCCGGTCGAGACAGGACGCGGCCTGCCCGGTGGTCCCGATGACGTCCAAAGCCGCTACATCGAAGCCGCGGTCTGCGGCATCCTCATCGCGAACCTTTACCTTCCCAACGGCAATCCATGGCCGGGGCCGAAGTTCGACTACAAACTGGCCTGGATGGACCGGCTGCAGGCTCATGCGAGGCACCTTCTCGACAGCGGATTGCCGTCGATGCTGATGGGTGACTTCAACGTCATCCCGACCGAGCTGGACGTCTACAAGCCGGAGCGCTGGGCGAAGGACGCGCTTTTCTCGCCGCAGGCGCGCGCGAAGTTCGCGGAGCTGGTCGACCAGGGCTGGACCGACGCAATCCGCAAGCTCCATCCGGGCGAGCGAATCTACACCTTCTGGCATTACTGGCGGAACTCGTTCCAGCGCGACGCGGGTATCCGCATCGACCATTTCCTGCTCAGTCCGCCGCTCGTCAAGAAGCTGAAAGCGGCAGGCGTCGATCGCGAGCCACGCGGATGGGAAAAGACTAGCGATCACGCTCCCACGTGGGTCGAGCTGGCGGTTTGACGCTCAGAGCGTGAGCGAACTTTTAATGCGCAATCAGCAGCGGGACCGGGGAGGACTTGAGCAGGCTGCGGGTCACTCCGCCGAAGACGAACTCACCCACCCGGCTGTGGTTATAGCCGCCCATCACGAGATAGGCCGCGCCGATGGCTCGCGCGTGGGCGACGAGCGCGTCCGACACGAATTCCTTTGACGAGGCTTCCTCTGTGAACAGCTCGGCGTGGATGTCGTGGCGCGACAGATATTCAAGCAGCTTCGTGCCCGGGAACGCCTCTTCCGCCTTCTCTCGGATCTGGAGGATTCTCACCTGCGATGCGACCTTGAGGAGGCCGACCGCCGAGCGGACTGCGTTCGCCGCTTCGTAGCTTCCGTCCCATGCGATCAGGGCCGTTCCAGCCGGGTCTGGCGGGGTGCCGTCGTCAGCCGGGATGAATAGCGGCGTCCGCGCTCGATGGAGAAGCTCGCCCAGCAAACCGATCGTCGGCCCGGCAAAATCGGTCCGATGCGGCTCGCGTCCGGTCACGACAAGGTCCGTAAGCGCGGCCCTGCTGACAATCTGGCTGGCGATATTGGCGGTGGTTTCGACATAGTCCCAGGAGACGTCTTCGTTCCGCAGCTTTTCGTGGAGACTCTTGCGGATCCGCACAGCCTCCTCATCGACCGCGGCGATCACGTCGTTCATGACGAAGACTCCGCCGAAGCTGTCGAACGCGACGTAGGATTCGATCGGCGTGATGTGCACACAGCTGAGATGGGCCTCGCAAGCACGGGCAAGGGCCAGTGCCGTCTGCACCCGCGAATCCAGCGATTTGTCGTTCTGGACATGCAGCAGGATGGTCTTGACGCCTGCCTGCACGCGCTGGCCGCCAGCGGCTTTCGTGGCCTGCTCGGGCTCCAAGTAAATCTGTGTCGTCATCGATCGTCTCCCGACTCTCGGCGCAAATCACCGATCGTCCTGAAGCATCGACATCTCCGGGCCTGAACGTAATCAGGATATTCACGTAAGTTCGGACCGCCCTTCGACGGATAGCGACCAACGATGGATCTTGCGGCGCATCTTCATGGATTGTCCGAGGAGGAAGCCGCTTCGCGCCTTGCGCGATACGGCCGTAACATCGTTCGCGAGCCGAGGTCGCGCGCTCTCCACCAGATCATCTTCGGGACGCTTCGGGAGCCCATGTTCCTGCTCCTTCTGGCTGCCGCAGCACTCTACCTCACGATCGGCGATCTGGCGGAGGGCCTATTCCTGACCGCTGGCGCAATGCTGTCCCTTGGGCTGGTGATCTTCCAGGACGCACGCAGCGAAAGGGCGCTGAAAGCGCTGAACGCGCTGGCGGAGCCGCAGGCGCGCGTCATTCGCAACGGGGTCACGCGGTCCGTCCCTTCTGGCGAGCTGGTCCCCGGGGATATCGTCCTGCTGGGTGAGGGTGGGCGGATTCCAGCCGATTCCGTCCTCGTCGATGGCGACGCGCTCGAGGTCGACGAGTCCGCGCTCACCGGCGAGTCCAGCCCATCCACCAAGAAGCCGGCAGGCGCCCAGCTGCTGTCGGACGAGCTACAGCCGCCCGGCGAGGCGGAAACGAGTTCTCTCTTCGCTGCGACCTTGATCGTGCGCGGGCAAGGTGTCGCGCGCATCGTTCGCACCGGCACGTCCACCGAAGTGGGTAGGATCGGCGTCGAGCTCGGTGAAGCGGTCGAAGAACCGACTCTCGTGCAACGGGACGTTCGCCGGCTGGTCGGCATCATCGGCGTGCTTGCAGTCGGCTTCTGCCTGGCCGTGGCCCTGGTCTATGGATTGCTTCGGGGCGACTGGCTGGCCGGCGCGCTCAGCGGACTCACGCTGGCGATTTCGCTCGTCCCGGAAGAATTTCCGATGGTCCTGACGATCTTCATGGCGCTCGGCTCGCTTCGGCTGGCCCGGCACAATGTGCTGGTCCGGCGGTCTGCCGTCATCGAGACCCTCGGCGCGACCACGCTCCTCTGCGTCGACAAGACTGGGACCATCACCGAAAACCGGATGGCGCTACGGTCGGTATGGCGCTCGGGCCAGCGCTTCGAGCTGTCGGGAGGGCGGCCGGCCGGCGCCGATCCCGTCTTGCGCGCGGCGCAGATGGCGTCCGCGCTCCGCCCGCACGATCCGATGGATCTTGCTGTGCATAATGCCTGTTCGGAGCGGCCGGCCGGCTCGCCACTCAGGTCCTATCCGCTGCGGCCTGATTTCCTTGCCTTCGTCCAGGTCTGGCCAACTGCGGGCGGTGGTGTGCTCTATGCCGCGAAGGGCGCCCACGAGGCGCTGGTGCCCCTATGCGATGAGGAAAAAGGGGACGGGGCTGAGGCCGCGGCCCATGAGCTTGGCTCCGAAGGCATGCGAGTCCTGGCGGTTGCCACTGCGCAGTTTGCAGATGACCCGCAGCTCGAGCCCGCCGCAATCCGCTATCGTCTCGAAGGGCTCCTGGGCTTCGGGGATCCGGTGCGGAGTGATGTACCCCAAGCGCTGGCTGAAGCGCAGCGGGCCGGCGTGTCGGTCGCGATGATCACCGGCGACTTTCCCGCGACCGCGCTGGCTTCTGCGCGAGCCGCCGGCATCTCAACGACTGGCGGAGTGGTCACTGGAGCCGACCTCGCCAAGGCGGCCGACGTGCCGGTCGAAGCACGCATCTTCGCGCGCATCATGCCGGGCCAAAAGCTGGCCCTCGTGCAGGCATTCAGGCAGGCGGGCCACGTCACTGCAATGACGGGAGACGGGATCAACGATGCGCCCGCGTTGGCGGCCGCGGATATCGGAATTGCGATGGGGCGGCGGGGCACCGACGTCGCTCGCGAGGCAGCGGACCTCATTCTACTCGACGATCGCTTCGCTTCCATCGTCCGAGGAATAGCGCTCGGCAGGCGAATCTTCGCCAACCTGCGCCGGGCGATGACCTACATCACCGCCGTCCACATCCCGGTGGCGGGGTTGGCGCTGATCCCGATCCTCGTCGGCCTTCCGCCGATGCTTTTTCCGATGCACCTCGTGCTGCTCGAGCTGCTGATCGACCCGCTTTGTTCGATCGTGTTCGAAGGGGAGCGCAGCGAATCCGGCGCGATGCTGCGGTCGCCGCGCCGCCGCGACGAGCGGCTGTTCGGGCGCCGCGAGCTTATGTTGGCGATCGTCCAGGGAACGGTGGTGCTCGCGTCGGTCTTTGCGTTCTACGCTTGGCTGAATGCGTCGAACGTTGGAGAGCAGATCGCCAGGGCCGGTGCCTTCGTTGCGCTCGTTACCGGTCACCTCAGCCTCGCGCTGGCCGAAAGCAGCTCGCTCGGTCAGCCGCTGTTGGCTCGGGGGCGAGCCGTGTTCTGGGCGATCGTCGCCGGTGCGGTCCTGCTCGTCACCGCCTCGCTGACGGTTCCGTTCCTGCTCGAAGTGCTGCGCTTCGCCATGCCACCCCTCTCGATCCTGGCGATGAGCATGTTCATCGGGCTGGTATCGGGTGGATGGTCCGTCGTCCTGCGTTCACGCCCAATCCACTGACAAGCGAGTCCCGGCCGTGCTAGTCTGCCGACCTCTCGACTCGTGGGCTGGTAATGGAGGGCTGCGATGGAGGCGTTCGTCGCACGCGAAAACATCAAGCGCTTCAAGGCGCAGCTGCGCTCAACCGAAGACGAGGAGCAGAAGGCGACGCTGCGCAAGTTGCTCGATGAAGAGCAACTCCACCTTCAGCAGGTCATCGAGGCCCGGCACACGGGCGGCTGAGGCCGCTAGGACTGCTCCTGCGCTGCAAAGGCGAGACGCAAGGCTTCGGAGAGGCTCCGGACCTCCAGCTTGGTCATCAGGTTTGCGCGGTGGATTTCCACCGTTCGGGGACTGATCCCCAGGTCGTATGCAATGGTCTTGTTCGGGAGGCCCTGGGCTAGTCCGTCCAGCACTTCGCGCTCGCGAGGGGTCAGGACCTGAAGCCTGACGGCGGCGTCCTTCGCCTTTTCGCGTCCTGAATCCGCCCTCTTCAAAACGGCGAAGCCGCTTTCAATCGCGGTGATCAGGACGTCTTTTTCGAACGGCTTCTCGATGAAGTCGATCGCTCCCGCCTTCATCGCCCGAACCGACAAGGGAACGTCGCCGTGACCGGTCATGATGATGACCGGCAACGGCACTCCGTGGCTCCTGAGAGCTTCCTGGACTTCGAGACCGTCCATACCCGGCATCCGGATATCGAGCAGGATGCAGCCGGGCTCCAGCGCCTTTGATTCCTTGAGGATTTCTACGCCAGACGCGAATGAGCGGACCCGATAGCCAGAAGTCTTGAGCATGAAGCCGACGGACCGGCGAACGGAATCGTCGTCGTCGACCACATGAACGACTCTCTCGGCGTCACTCATTCTCAACTCCCCGCAGACGGTAAGGTGAAGTGGAAGGCGGTACCGCCGCCGGGCCGCTCTTCAAACCAGATCCGGCCGCCATGGCTCTCGACTATGGTTCGGCAGATCGAGAGGCCGATGCCCATGCCCGCGCTTTTCGATGTCACGAACGGCTGGAACAACTCCGCGATGACGCTTTCGCTGATTCCGGGGCCGGTATCCTCGACGGTGACGGTCACGTAATCCTGAGGTTCAGCCGAGGTTCGGATGATCAGCGATTTCTGATTGCTGTCGATCATCGCATCGATCGCATTTCGAATGAGGTTGGTCAGCACCTGCTGGACCTGGATTCTGTCGACGAACACGAGGTCCGCGTCGGGATCGAGCTGGACCTGGACCTCGATCCCATGTTCGCGCGAGCCGACCAGCGCCAAGGCATTGGCCTCAGTGATCAGCCGCCCGAGGGATTCGACGCGTTGTTCCGTCTCGCCCCGGCTAATGAAGTTGCGTAGCCGGCGAACGATCTGCCCCGCTCGCACGGACTCTTTTGAGGCCTCGTCGAGAGCCTCCTGGACCGTATCCAGGGTCTCGCGGTCCGAGCCATTGCCGAGGAGGTCGCGGGCCGCTTCACAATAATTGGCGATGGCGGTGAGCGGCTGGTTGAGCTCGTGCGCGAGCGATGAAGCAAAGGACGCCATCTCGCTCACTCGTCCGACGTGGGCCAGCTCTGACTGCAGGTCCTGCAGCCGTCGCTCGACGTTCTGGCGCTGCGTGATGTCGTGGATGAAGCCGGTGAAAATTCGCTTTTCGTCCAGCCAGGCTTCGCCAACCGACAATTCGATCGGGAATGTGTAGCCATCTCGATGCCGGGCGGTCGTCACCCGTCCAATGCCGATGATCTTGCGCTCACCGGTATCGCGATAGTTTTCGAGATAGCTGTCATGCCGTTCGCGATCCGGCGAGGGCATCAGCATGGACACGTTTTCGCCGAGCACTTCTTCTTCGTTGTATCCGAACATCCGTTCGGCGGCGGCGCTGAAGGAGAGGATATGACCGGTCTCGTCGATCACGACCATTGCGTCGGGAACGGTGGCCAGGATCGACCGAAGATGGGATTCGCTATCGCGCATTGAGACTGAGCTGGCGCCCGTGATCCGGTCCATGGGCGCGGACAATATCACCCAAGATCAAATTCGCTACGCTTGAGCGGAACTTCGGTTCGTGCCGCCGATGCTCGCAACCGTGAAGGGCTGCGTGGCTCCGTTGGCATCCTGGACGGTAACCTGATCGTGCAGGCCGAGTGGAACAGCCGGCATCCGATAGACATCCTCGCCCCGTTTGCGAGGGCAGCGAAACACCCAATGCCCGTCGGCGCGCTCGATGTGACCGAATTGATCTGGCTCGGACGACCAGGTCCGCAGCACCGTCGCCCGCAGGGGGTCGCGCGCAAGTTCGGCCGCGTCGATGACGCCGAGTTCGTCGAGGGGAACGCGAATGAGGAATGCCCGGCTGGGCGATGCTTTCGTGGAACTCACGTTCGGCGAGAGTTCAAGTCGGACAGTCTTCCAGATCATGCTGCTGCTCGTAAGGGGCCGAAGGCGCAGGCGTAATACGCAATGCTCCTAGGAGACCGGATCACGGGCGCTTCGGCAGGACGATGGTCGGGCCGAGGTCCGCCATCACCTTGCGAGCGTCGAACACGCGAGTGTTACCGGCAGGGATCGCGCCGCGGCCGAGGGCGATCTCGGCCTGCGCCTCGAAGGACTCGACCGTCGTCACATCCATGCTGTCCGCCCAGAAGGGCCCATAGCCGGGATACCAGTCGTGCCAGCCGAACCCGGGCCGGTAGTAACGCCAGGACGGAAGCCAGTAGCCGTAATCCGGACCGTACCAAGGCCGGTAGAAGGGGTCCGGTCGGGCATAGGTTCGGACGTCATGTTCGGTTCGCCGGTCGACGACGGTGAACCAGTCGTAACCGTTCTGGGTGGTGACTTCGGCGGCCCGATAGAGGAGGTAGCCCTCCACCCGGTCGCGGGATGTCAGTTCATTGCCGTGAAATCTCACGATGTAGCGGTCGAGCGCCAGGCGCTGCTCGGAGTAGCCGCCGTGAACGCCGCCGGCCATTTCCGGCCTGTACGGCTGGTATGGAGTTGCGGTGGTGCAGGCCGTTGCCGTCGCGATTGCGAGGGTCAGGGCGAGGCTTTTCAAGGGACGACTGATCATCCGGCCCGTTTCGCACCGATCGGGTGGCGTCTCGAATAAGTAATCTTCCGTAAAAGAGCCGCTCCTGCGTCAGGAAAATCACGTATCCTGAATTTTGCATGCCGCCCGCATTAGCGGACCGGAGTGAAAAGGAGCGTTTGGCTTGCCGCTATCCCTGTACGGTGCGTCGCCGCGTTGCCGGTCCGTTGCAATCGCCATCGGAATGGGCGTGTTGCTTTGGGGCGGAGGGGCGTCCGCGCAGCGGGTCGACCTTGGATCGGGCTCGATCGTCGAAACCGTCAAGAAGCTGCATGCAGGCGAATACGTCTGGGCTCCGGAGATTGCGCCTGAAGGCCCAACCCTCCTGATCGTCAACCTTAAGACCCAGCGCGCGACGCTCTTTCGCAACGGCGTTCCGATCGGTGCGTCGACGGTGTCCACCGGCCGCCCCGGCTATGACACCCCGACCGGAGTGTTCACGATCCTTCAGAAGCACGTCGAGCATTATTCCCGAAAGTACGACAATGCACCGATGCCCTACATGCAGCGGCTCACTTGGTACGGCATCGCGCTGCACGGAGGAAACCTTCCGGGATATCCAGCCTCCCATGGTTGCATCCGCCTTCCGATCGGATTCGCGAAACTGCTCTATGGATCGACACGCCTGGGAATGACGGTGGTGATTACCGACGAGCCTACGACCCCTCGGCTCGCGTCCACGCTGTCCGCCAGCCAGCCATTCAGCGAAGTGAATGGGAGTGAGGGCGGAACTTTCGTCTGGCAACCGGAGCGCTCGCCGTCGGGGCCGATCTCGATTGTCGTCAGCGTGGCGGACGGCAGAGCGGTCGTGCTTCGGAATGGTGTGGAGATCGGATCGGGGCCGGTCACCGTCGAAGGCCCGATTACGGGAAGCTGGGCCTATGCGCTACGCTCCGTGGACGCGGCAGGCCCGCACTGGATGCGCGTGTCCTTGTCGAAAGGTGGCGAAGACGGACGGGTCCCTCGCGAGGAATGGCAGCGGTTCAAGGCGCCGGAATCCTTCCGGCGGGCCGTCGCCGGCATTCTCGAGCCGGGCACCACGATCGTGGTCACTGCGGACTCTCTGAAAGAAGGGGCGACCGGCACGGGCTTGACCGTCATCGAAGCCGAGCCGACGGAGAAACCGTGACGCTGAGCCTTACCAGCCTGGGCGGAGCCGGCACCGTGACCGGTTCTAAGCATCTCCTGAATTATGACGGCCGCCGATTGCTGGTCGACTGCGGGTTGTTCCAGGGCCCGCGCGAGCTTCGCGAGCTGAACTGGCGGCGGTTGGAAGTCGAGCCGGCGAGCATCGATGCGGTCGTGCTCACCCACGCTCACCTCGATCACAGCGGCTACCTGCCGCGGCTGGTGAAAGACGGGTTCGACGGGCCGATCTACGCGACTCCCGCGACGATGGACGTGGCGCGTCTCATCTTGCTGGACAGCGCCTTTCTTCAGGAAAAGGACGCCGAGTTCGCGAACCGGCACGGCTTCAGCCGCCATCGGCCCGCGCTTCCCTTGTACACTCGCGCGGATGCCGAGCTCGCCCTTGAGAAGTTCAGGCCCGTTGCATTTCATGAACTGCACGATCTTGGCGGGGACGCGTCACTGCTGTTTCGGCGGGCAGGGCACATCCTTGGAGCGGCAACCGCGGAGATCCGTCTTTCGGGCCAGACGATCGTCTTCTCCGGCGACCTCGGCCGCTTTGGCGATGAGACGATGGTCGATCCCGAGCCAGTGCCGCATGCCGACTATCTCGTGATCGAATCCACCTACGGCGATCGTCTTCATCCGAAGATCGATACACAAAAGGTGCTGCACGATATCATTGAGCGGACTGCTCGACGCGGTGGAACGATCTTGATTCCGGCTTTCGCCGTCGGCCGGACCCAGTCGCTGCTCTACCATTTGTGGGCGCTCAAGATGCACGGAGAGCTTCCGCTCATTCCGATCTATGTCGACAGCCCGATGGCGACCAATGCCACCGATCTGTTGTGCGCGCACATGGACGACCATCGAATGCAGCCGATGGTTTGCCGGGACGCGTGCGCGATCGCGACCTACGTCCGCGACACGGACGGGTCCAAGGCGCTCTCGGCAAGTCCGGTGCCAAAGGTCATCATCTCGGCGAGCGGAATGGCGACGGGCGGCCGGGTGCTCCACCACATCAAGGCGTTCGGACCCGATCCGCGCAACACCATCCTGTTCGCCGGCTTCCAAGCGCCAGGCACTCGTGGCCGGGCTATGGTCGACGGCGTTCGCGAGGTGAAGATCCACGGACAATTTATCGAGATCCGTGCGGAAGTCGCGGACCTGACCAGCCTTTCCGCGCACGCCGATTCCGATCAGTTGCTGCAATGGATTCGAGGCTTTCAGGGGCCGCCGCGCGAGACGTTCATCGTCCATGGCGAGCCGGACGCATCGGCTTCCCTGCGTGATCGAATCGAACGAGAGTTGAAGTGGAACTGCACGATCCCGGCAATGGGACAGAGAAGCGAATTGGCTGAGGGAGAATTGGCATGAGCGCGGCTCAAGAGGGCAAGGCCATTCGAATATTGGACGGCCAGAGGCTCATGGCCGTATCGACGGTCCGCCCGGACGGCTGGCCGCAGACGACAATCGTTGGCTACGCAAACATCGGACTGGTCATCTACTTCCTCATCTTTCGGGCAAGCCAGAAGTTCGAGAACATCTCGAAAGACAATCGCGTTTCGATTGCCGTTGCGCCTGAGCCCCGGAATTTGGGTGAGCTTCAGGCGGTCTATGCCGGCGCTACGGCATCGGAGGTTGTCGATAGGGCGGAGCGCGACCAGGCTTGGCGGTTGCTCGTGGAGCGCCATCCGAATCTCACGGACTACGAATTGCCGTCGACGTCAGTGACGGCGTTGATGCGGGCAAACTGCAAATATGTCTCGGTTCTCGATTACGCGACCAGCTGGGGCGCGGCCGAGAAATTCACGGTCGAGGAAGAAACCGCCGGGTCATCCTAGGGAAGAATCCGTACTGACTGGTTCCGGCGAGTTGTGGGAGAGGCTCCTAGCCAAGCCGCACCAAGGAGCCGGTCATGGGCACCATCGCAATCCCCGACCCTACGCCTGTAGTGGTCGGTTCGAGCCATCTGGCAGGACTTCTCGTCGTGCCCCCGGACGCGAAGGGGCTGGTGATCTTCGCTCACGGAAGCGGCAGCGGCCGCTTCAGTCCCCGCAACAACCATGTCGCCCGCAAGCTACAGGAGTTAGGGTTCGCCACACTCCTGCCCGACCTGCTGAAGCTCGAGGAGGAAACAGACCGCCGCAACGTCTTCGACATTCCGCTGCTTGCCCGCCGGCTCAGGGAAGTCACCGAATGGGCCGAGAATTCGCCGGCGACGGTTGGCCTCCCTATCGCCTATTTCGGCGCGAGCACGGGCGCCGGCGCGGCATTGCTCGCAGCGGGCTTTTCGGATTCTAGTATTTCTGCGGTCGTTTCTCGCGGCGGCCGGCCAGACCTTGCGATGGCGGCATTGCCGTCCGTCAAGGCTCCGACCCTGCTTCTCGTGGGAAGTCGCGACACGCAGGTCATCGAGCTCAATCGGACAGCACTCGCCGAGCTGCGCTGCAAGAAGAAGCTCACGATAATTCCTGGCGCATCGCACCTCTTCGAGGAACCAGGAACGCTCGACCTGGTCGTCGATGAAGCGGCGGACTGGTTCAGCATGCATCTGGGCCCGCCTGAGCTGAAGGTTCGGCTTCCGTTTGCTGATCGCCGTGAGGCGGGACGTATGCTCGGGCAGGCGCTTGCGAGGTTCAAGGATCAGAAGCCGCTGGTGCTCGCTCTCCCGAGGGGTGGAGTGCCGGTCGCCTATGAGGCTGCCAAATCCATCGGGGCCGATCTCGACGTTCTTCTGGTGCGCAAGCTCGGCGCGCCCGGGCACGAAGAGCTGGGGATCGGTGCAATCGTGGACGGCGACAAGCCGCAGGTCATCCTCAACCCCCAACTCGTTCGAATGCTGTCCCTTCCTCCTGGATACATCCAGCGGGAAGCCGAGCAGCAATACGTGGAGCTCGAGCGCAGGCGGCGAGAATATCTCGGAAGCCGCGAGCCGCGATCCGTGGACGGCCGAACGGTCATCATCGTCGACGATGGGATCGCGACCGGCGGGACTGTCCGGGCAGCGCTGGAGGCCATTCGCAAGAGAAAGCCGGCAAAGCTCGTGCTTGCTGTACCCGTCGCCCCGGAGGATTCGCTCAGGGAACTAGAGCCCGAATGCGACGAGGTGGTCTGCCTCGCGACGCCCGACCCATTTTACGCTGTCGGCTCGCAATACGTCGATTTCACCCAGACGACGGACGCTGAAGTGAAGCAGCTTCTCGACGAGGCGCGCGGTACGGAGCGGCCGGTGGAGACTACCTAGGTAGCTGCCCCTATTCGGCCGCGCCGGATTGCGGGATAAACCTAGCCGCGTTGAAACTGCTTGGGGCGGCCGGTGCATAGGCGGAGTGGCGAGTCATCGTCTGGCCAGCAAGCTGCGCGGCAGTGCATCTACCGTATCGAGAAGCTGACCAAGACCTACGGTTCCGGGCCTGCGGCCGTTCATGCGCTGCGGGGCGTGGATCTCGACGTCGACGAAGGCGAGATGTTCGTGCTTCTCGGCCCCTCCGGGTCGGGCAAATCGACCTTCCTCAACATCCTCGGCGGGCTCGATAGGGCTACCTCCGGCCATGCGCATTTCTTCGACACCAATTTGACCGACCTGGATGACGACGGGCTCACCGAATATCGCCGGGAGAGCGTCGGGTTCGTCTTTCAGTTCTACAATCTCATCGCGTCGCTCACCGCGCGCGAGAACGTCTCGCTGATTACCCAGATCAGCAAGGATCCCATGGATCCGGCGGAAGCGCTGGCGATGGTCGGCCTGCAGGATCGCATCGATCATTTCCCGTCGCAGCTCAGCGGCGGCGAGCAGCAGCGCGTCGCCATTGCCCGCGCCATCGCCAAGCGCCCGCGCGTGCTGCTCTGCGACGAGCCGACGGGGGCGCTCGACAGCGCCACCGGAGTCCGGGTGCTCGACGCGCTCGACCGCATCAATCGCGAGATCGGAACGACCGTCTTCATCATCACCCATAATGCCGTAGTGGCCGAGATGGCAGATGATGTCGTGCTGTTCGGTGACGGCAGGATCGTCGACCGCCGAAGCAATCCTGCTCGCAAGCCTCCGCTGGAGCTTCGCTGGTGAGACTGTCGCCGCTGACCATCAAGCTTTTGCGCGACGTCTGGCGGCTTCGAGCCCAGGCGGTCGCAATCGCGCTGGTCATCGCGGCAGGCGTCGGAATGGTGATCATGTCGTTCGGGATGATCCGGTCGCTCGAAGCGACGCGAGCGTCCTATTACGACATCTATCGCTTCGCCGATGTCTTCGCACCCATCCGCCGGGCGCCATTGTCGGCCATCGCAACCGTTCGCCAGATCCCGGGCGTCGCTTATGCGGAAGGGCGCGTCAGCGCTGGCGCGATCCTCGACGTGCCCGGGATCGCGGAGCCCGTTTCCGCCCGGGTTCATTCGCTTCCGGATCCGAAGGGGCTAAACCTCCTCGTCCTGCGCGAAGGCCGCCTCCCGAACCCGGGCGCGACTGACGAAGTGGTCGCCAACGAAGCGTTCGCGAAGGCCGCGCGACTGTCGCCGGGAGATCGTTTCTCCGCTCTGATCTACGGAAAGCGCATCGACCTGCGGCTAACCGGGACGGTGCTGTCGCCGGAATATGTCTATGCGGTCGCGCCGGGGCAGATCTTCCCGGACAACCGCCGCTACGGCGTGATCTGGATGAACGAAGAAGCGCTCGCCGGTGCGCTCGACCTTCGAGAATCCTTCAACGAGGCGCTGGTACGCCTCGCCCCCGGCGCCGACCGCGCCGAGGTCATCCGCAAACTGGATATCGTGCTCGACCGCTACGGGGCGATCGGCGCCTACGGCCGCGACCTGCAGATCTCCGACCGGTTCGTGTCCAACGAGATCGAGCAGCTGGCGACCACTGTCGAAATCCTCCCGCCGATCTTCCTGGCCGTCGCGGCATTCCTCCTGAACATCGTACTCGCCCGCCTGGTCGAGACGGAGCGTGAGGTCATCGGACTGCTCAAGGCCTTCGGTTACCGTGATCGGGCGATCTTCTTCCACTACGGTCAGCTGGCCGTTCTTCTGTCATTCGGCGGACTGGTCCTAGGCGCCGGTCTCGGGACCTGGCTCGGCCGCGGACTTGCGGGCATGTACCAGCGCTATTTCGTGTTTCCCTTCCTAGAATTCCGGGCCGGGGCCGATATCTACCTGATCGGTATCGCAGCGACCTTGATCGCTGTTCTCGCCGGTGCGGCCCTCGCAGTTACGCGCGCTGCGAAGCTGACCCCCGCCGAAGCGATGCGACCTCCAGCGCCGGCGGATTTTTCCGGCCGATGGACCGCGAACGCCGCGCGGGCGCTAGTACCCGACGAACCCAGCAGGATGATTCTGCGCGGCCTTCTCCGCCGACCCCTTCGAAGCATGCTTGCCGTCCTCGGACTCTCCTCTGCGCTCGCGCTCTACATCGCGTCGGCGAGCGCAACGGACAATGTCGACCGGATGATCGAGCTGGCGTTCGGAAAGGCGGAGCGCGAGGATCTGGTCGTCACCTTCGCCGAGCCACGCGATGCCCGCGCACTTTATGAGCTGAGCCGGCTTCCCGGAGTGCTCCGGGTAGAGCCGTATCGCGCCACCAGCGCGCGATTGGTTGCAGGTCATCACGAAGTCCGCGAGGGCCTCGTCGGTTCCCCGCCGCAAAGCGACCTCAGCCGTGCGGTCGACCTCAAGGGCCGCGTGATCGAGCCTCCGCAATCAGGCGTCGTCATCTCGAGCAGGCTCGCGCGCCGCCTTGACGTCCGCGCTGGCGATCCCATCCGGGCGATCGTGACAGAGGGCGAGCGGCCGGTCCTAGACCTGCCGGTCTCGGCCGTCATCGACACGCCGCTCGGCTCGTCAGCACGGCTGGACCGGGCCAATCTTAACCGCATGCTTCGAGAGGGAGCGACGCTTTCCGGCGCCTATCTTGCTGTCGACAGCAATTACGGAGACTCTGTGTTCCGGGCGCTGAAGGAGACGCCGCAGGTGGCGGGGGTCACTTCGCAACAGGCAATCGTTCAGGGCGTGAGGGATACAGTCGCAGAGCAGATGGGTATCGTGACCTTGTTCAACACGTTGTTCGCGGCGCTCATCGTGCTTGGGGTCGTTTACAACAGCGCCCGCATTAGCCTCTCGGAGAGGGCGCGCGATTTAGCATCCATGCGCGTCCTTGGTTTTCGGAGAGGCGAAGTCGCCTACGTCTTGCTTGGCGAGCTCGGCCTGCTCGTGCTGATCTCACTCCCGATCGGCATCGGCCTGGGCATCGCTCTGACGCGGTACGTGACACAGCAATTCAGTGCCGATCTCTACAGCATCCCATTGGGATTCAATCCCCAGACGCCCGCCGAAGGCGTGCTTGCAGTGGTGGTCGCGGCGGCCGCGACTGCATTGCTGATCCGAAGCAGGATCGACCGACTCGACCTCGTCCGCGCATTGAAGACGAGGGAATGATGCGAAATTGGCTGACGGGACCGAGGCTGTTGCTCGCACTGCTTGTCGCAGCAGTCGCGCTAGCCGTCTTCGTTGCGCTTCGAGAGCCCGCAGTGAACGTCGAGCTGGGTCGTGCTGAACACGGTCCTCTCGTCGTCACGATCGACGATCTCGGGGAGACGCGGGTGACCAACCTCTACGTCGTATCCGCTCCGATCACCGGGCAGCTCTTGCGCGTCCCGCTGAAGCCCGGCGCGCAGGTCGTGCCGAGGCAAACCTTGCTCGGGAGGATCCAGCCGGTCGAACCCAGTCCGCTCGACGCGCGCGCCTATGCCCAGGCCACGGCGGAAATCCGTTCGCTCCAGGCGCAGCTTGCCGCATCGCAGTCGCGGGTTTCGGAAGCTCGCGCCGAGCAGATACTCGCCGAGCGGGAGTTCAGCCGGGCGTCCGACCTCGCCAACCGTGGCTTCGTTTCTCGGGCCAACGTCGACCGGGCGCGCGCGGCACGGGACCGCAGCCGCGCTGCCTTCGCCGAGGCCAATCAATCGGTCGCGGCAACCTCCCAGGGCCTTCAGGCCGCTCGCGCCGCGCTGATGGTCGCGGGGACGAAAGCCAAAGGCGCTGGAGCGGTCGACGTGACGTCGCCCGTCCCGGGCTTCGTGCTCCGCGTCCCGCAGGAGAGCGAGCGGGTTGTGGTCGCGGGAACCCCCCTGGTCGAAGTGGGCGATCCCGATCGGCTGGAAATCGTCACGGACCTTTTATCAGCTGACGCGGTCCGCGTTCGGCCGGGAGCGGAAGTCTTCATCGAGGACTGGGGTGGAGATCGTCCGCTCAAGGGCCGGGTGCGTCTGGTCGAGCCGTACGGATTCACGAAGATTTCCGCTCTGGGGGTCGAGGAGCAGAGGGTCAACGTGGTCATCGATTTTGCCGAGCCGCGCGAAGCCTGGCTGCGTCTGGGCCATGGGTATCGCGCTACGGTTCGCATCGTCGTCTCAGCCGCCCCCAATGTCTTGAAAGTGCCGATCAGCGCGCTCTTCCGCTCGGGGCGCGAGTGGAGCGTGTTTGTCGTGGATGCCGGAGGAAGGGCACGCAGTAAGCAGGTCAAGGCAGGCCGGATGAATGACGAGGAAGCGGAGATCGTCAGCGGTCTGGCCGCCGGAGAACGCGTGATCCTCCATCCGAGCGACAAGGTCGACGAAGGCGTCAGGGTCCGCGAGCGCGACTAAGCTCCCAAGCTAAGTAGACTTCCGCACTGACAGGCGCGGCTGGCGCGGTGATTGTCGCGCCATGGCAGACAACGACTCCACTCTTGTCGAGGCCGAGGCGGTTTTGCAGACCGGAGCTTTCGTTCTGCCTTTCGAATGCATTGGGATGGGCGACGTCGCCATAGTCGGCGGCAAGAATGCCTCCCTCGGCGAGCTGATTGGAACTCTCGGTGCACAGGCAATTCGCGTTCCAGACGGCTTCGCGACGACCGCCGACGCTTATCGGCTGCACATATCCTCCAACGGAATCGAACCGAGGATCAGGGATCTGCTTGCAAGCTTGCACGCTGGCGAAAAGTCGCTGCGGGACGCTGGCGCGGAAATTCGAGCGCTCATTCTCGCGGGCACACTCCCGCCGCCGGTCGAGCAGCAGCTGCGCGATGCCTACTGCGAATTGGGCCGGAAGACAGGTCGGACAAATCCCGCGGTAGCTGTTCGCAGCAGCGCGACCGCGGAGGACCTTCCCGGCGCGAGCTTCGCCGGACAGCTTGAAAGCTTCCTCAACGTGCAGGGCGAAGACGCCTTCATCGATGCCTGCCGGCGCTGTTTCGCATCGCTCTTCACCGACCGGGCGATCACCTATCGCGAGGCGAAGGGCTTCGACCATTTGCAGGTCGCGCTGTCGATCGGTGTCCAGCTCATGGTCCGCTCGGACCTGGGCGGATCGGGCGTCATGTTCACGCTTGACACGGAAAGCGGCTTTCCGCGCGTCGTGACCATCAATGCCGCCTTGGGCCTCGGCGAGACCGTGGTCCAGGGTACCGTCGATCCCGACCGGCTGATGGTCTTCAAGCCTTTGCTGCGGAACGGATACCGGCCAATCATTGAGAAGGTCCGGGGAGCGAAGAACCAGAAGCTCGTTTACGGCGCGGATGGACGCGGGACGGAGCTCTTGCAGACCAGCGAAGTTGAGCGCGAAAGCTTTGTCCTGAGCGATGATGAGGCCCTGCGGCTTGCTCGCTGGGGCGTCGCGATAGAAGCGCATTACGGCCGTCCGATGGACGTCGAATGGGCAAAGGATGGGGCTTCGGGCGAGCTGTTCATAGTCCAGGCGCGTCCGGAGACCGTGCATGCGGCCAAGTCCGGCACCAGCTTTGACGTCTATACATTGCAGGCAAAGGGGCAGCGCCTGGTCGAAGGCGTCGCGATCGGCGGCGCAATCGTCAGCGGGAAAGCCTGCATCGTCCGAAATCCCGAGGACATCGAACGGTTCGAGGACGGTGCAATTCTCGTCGCAGAGGCGACCAACCCTGACTGGGTGCCGATCATGAAGCGCGCGGCCGGAATCGTGACGGACCATGGCGGACCTACAAGCCACGCCGCGATTGTCGGGCGGGAGCTCGGAGTGACGGCCGTCATCGGCACCGGCAATGGGACGAGCGTCCTTCGGGCCGGCCAGGAGATCACCGTCTCCTGCGCGGAAGGATCGCGCGGAGCGGTCTATTCGGGAATCCTGCCGTTCGTGCGGGAAACGATCGACGTCGGAACACTCGGCGAGCCGCCCGTGGACATCATGGTCAACATGGCCAATCCGGGAGCAGCATTCGAATGGTGGCGGTTGCCGGCGAATGGCGTCGGCCTGGCTCGGATGGAGTTCATTATCGGCTCTGCGATCAAGCTCCATCCGATGGCCGCAGCGCATCCGGAGCGACTGTCCGCCGCCGATGCGGAAATGGTCCGCGCCCTGAGCGAGGGCTTCACGACGCCCGCGGACTATTTCGTCGACCGGTTGGCCGTTGGCGTCGCAAAGCTCGCGAGCGCCTTCCACCCGTATCCGGCTATCGTTCGCCTCAGCGACTTCAAGACCAACGAATATGCGGACCTGATCGGCGGTGAGGCGTTCGAGCCGAAGGAAGAGAATCCGATGCTCGGGTTCCGCGGAGCGTCTCGCTATTACAATGACCGCTACAAGGACGGCTTCGCGCTTGAATGCCGCGCCCTGAAGCGGGTGCGCGAGGAGATGGGCTTCACGAACCTGATCGTGATGGTGCCCTTCTGTCGAACAGTGACCGAAGCAGACCGGGTCCTTCAGGCGATGGCGGAGAATGGTCTCCGCCGCGGCAAGGATGGTCTCCAAGTCTACATGATGTGCGAGATACCCTCGAACGTCATCCTCGCGGAGGAATTCGCCAAGCGGTTCGACGGCTTTTCGATCGGCTCCAATGACCTGACCCAACTGGTGCTCGGCGTAGACCGGGATTCAGCCGATCTCGCAGACCTTTTCGACGAGCGCGACGAAGCGGTGAAGCGCATGGTTGGAGATGCGATCGACGGTGCGCACCGGGCCGGAATCAAGGTCGGGATCTGCGGACAGGCGCCGAGCAACTATCCCGAGTTTGCGCAGTTTCTCGTCGAGAAGCGGATCGACTCCATCTCGCTGAACCCCGACAGTTTCGTGACGACGGTGCGGGCGCTTACTTCGAAAGCGTGATCGCATCCCCGGCGCTCGCCGCATAGTCGAGGGCGTAATTGAGTTCCGCCGCCGTCTCGGCGTGAAGGGTAAAAAGCGGGTCGCCGCGATTGACGGAGTCGCCCAGGCGAGCATGGAGCCGAAGCCCGGCGGAGGGTGAGTCCGGGGCGCCCGCGAACTTCGCAAGGCGGGCGATCTTCCGATTGTCGACGGCTTGCACCGTTCCTGACCCCGAAGCCGTCACGATCCTGTGCAACCGAGCCACTTTTGGCTCGCGAAAGCCGCCCTGGGCCCGGCAGATGCTTTCGAACCTCCGCAAGGCCGAGCCGTCATCGAGCAATTGCCGGGCGCGTTCGTTGCCGCGACCTCTGCCGACGGCTCCACCCAGCTCGAGAACCGCAGCGGCAAGCGTAAGAGCCCGATCGCGAAGGTCAGCCGGTGCATCGCTTTCGCCACGCAGGACCGCGAGCACGTCCATCATCTCGAGCGCCGGCCCGACCGACCGGCCGACAGGTTGACGCCCGTCCGAAAGCAGGCAGTGGGCGGCCACTCCAAATCGAGCCGCAATTCCTGTCATGCGCTTGGCCAAATCGTGACCCGCGGCCTGGCTCCTGACTTTGGCGGTTGGACCGACGGGTATGTCCAGCACCAGCCGCTTCGCTCCCGCCGCGATTTTCTTCGACAGGACGGACGCGATCAGCTGCCCTTCCGGGTCGATGTCCAGCTGCCGCTCGACCCCGATGAAGATGTCGTCGGCGGGGCTTAGCCTCAGCGCTCCGCCCCAGGCGAGGCAGCCTCCTTCGGCTTCCACGACCTTGCGGATCGTATCGAGGTCGAGGTCGACCTTCGTAACAGTCTCCATCGCGTCCGCCGTGCCTGCGGGGGATGTGATCGCTCGGGAAGACGTCTTCGGAATCCGGAGGCCGGCGGCGGCCGCGATTGCGACAACGATCGGCGTGGTCCGATTACCTGGGAGGCCTCCGACGCTGTGCTTGTCGATGACGTCGAATTCCCAGTCGAGCCGGTCGCCCGCGCCGGCCATTGCGGCGGTCAGCGCGAAAGTCTCCTCGTCGTCGAAGGGGACCGCTGTCCCGGCGGTGATGAATGCTGAAAGCTGGACGTCGCTGTATCTTCCGGCGACCACGTCTTCGACAATCCGGGCCAAATCGGTCTGCCCGAGCGATCCGCCGAAGATGCGCCCGCGTACCGATCCCATGGATTCGACCGGAGGGAGGTGGCTGATCCGAACTCGCTCGTGCTCGATCCCGCCGAGCAATTCCCAGGCGGCTTCGGACAGGCCGATCTCGTTCGGCGCGAGCAATTCGTCCGCGCCCTGGAAAAGAATGGCCGCGACTTCGCGCCCGTCGGCTTTTAAAAGGACCTGGGACCTCGGTGCGAGGCCTTCCGAACGGCATACGGGACAATCGCTCCGCATGACGACGATCGGCTCCCGCTGCGTATGAAGCCCGATCCGCTTCGTCCTCAGGATCGCTCCAGACTGCTCGTGGCGGTCGTCCATGGCTCTCGCTGTTTCCATCCTTGCGTGGCTACATAGGCCACTACGGGCTCACGCTACGCAATGGTCCTTATCCGGATCAGGGCAATTACGGATTCGAACGCGCGCGCTCCGGGCCTAGCCACTCAGCCTCTGTATCTGCGAGGCGACGATGCGCACGGAACTGAAGTTCGGCATTCCAGACCTCGAATTGCCGCGCCTTAGCGGGGGCAAGGTCAGTCCTGCTGCATTCGCGGGGCATGCCCTTGTCGTGCTCTTCTGCCCGCGGGGGCGGGCTGCGGAGACCGCCGCTCTCGACCAATATGCGACGGCTGCGTGCGAGTTCTCCGGCTACGACGCATGGCTGTTGACCGTGATCGAGCAGGATGGCGTCTCGCCGGAGCCGAAATGCCCCTGTGCGATCGTTTACGATCCGCACGGGACGGCGTGGGAAGCGTTCCAGAAGGTTGCCGAACCAGACTTGAAGCTGGACCGTGACCAGGGCGCGACGTTCCTGTTCGCTCGTGGCGGGTCGCTCCACCACGCCTGGGCGGGCGTCGCATCACCCGAGCTCGTCATCCAATCGCTGGCCCGGCGAGAGGCTTGAGCCATGTTCAAGCGCATCTTGATGGCGGTCGACCTGAAGCGGCCGGAATCGTGGGAAAAAGCTCTCCCGGTCGTCCAGTCACTGGCGCATTGTTATTCGTCCGAGGTCACACTTTGCGCGATTGCAACCGCCGCTGAGGCGGTCGAAACCGGGGAGTGGTGGCCCAACTCCTATCAGGAGCGGATTGCCGAGAAGTACTCCGAGCTTGACGAAATCGCTGCTCGGATGAGGGACGGCATCAAGGTCCATGTCGAGGTCGGAACGGGCACGGTCGACAGTGGGCTTATCGACGTTGCCGAACGGATCGGAGCCGACCTCATCGTCTTGTCGCCGCACCACTATTCGATGCTCGACCGGCTTCTGCCGACGCATTCGGGAGGTTTGTCCCGAAACGCGGGCTGCTCGGTGCTCGTCCTTCGACCTGGCAAGGAGCAGCAGGCGACGTGACGGCGGTGCTGGTGCCGGATGCAGGATTCGAACCCGCGACCTTCGGTTTACAAAACCGCTGCTCTACCAACTGAGCTAATCCGGCCCTCAAACGCGCCTATGGCCACCGAGGCCTAGCGCGGCAAGGCTTTACCGTCTGTTTACCTTGTTGGGAGCATCCTCACTCTGCCGGGCTTGTGTCCGGCGCGGTAAGGAACGAGCACATGGTTTGGATCGCAATGACCATGTTTATCGCGCTGATTGGTTGGGGCGCGCGCTACTTCGGTTGGGATGACCCGGCCGGGAAAGTGCAACTCGCCTTGTTCACGAGTTTCATCCTAGGCGCGGTCTGCGGATACAAATCGAAGGACTGACCTTCGCGCTTGGCGCTGTTGCCTCGCTCGCCTAACGCACTCGGGTGCGTAATCTTCCACCCTATGTCCAGCTTCTGAAGCTCCGGATCGAGGATGGCGATCATGGGCCGTTGGTCGTGATGCCGTTCCACGACGATGTCGTCGGACGGCCGGGATATCTTCATGGTGGCGCGATTGCGGGCTTGCTTGAATTTGCAGCGTTCACGGCGCTTGGCCGAGAGCTGGGCGACGAGGGTGTAGTCATGAAGCCGATTACGGTCACCGTGGACTACATGCGGGGCGGGACGGCACGCGAGACCTTCGCCGCGGCGATCATCGAAAGGCTGGGGGCCCGCATCGCCAACGTCGAAGCCTTTGCCTGGCAGAAGGAGCGCTCACGACCGATTGCGAGTGCGCGGCTCAATTTCCTGCTCGATCGCGGCGATCAGTAGCCGCTGAGCTCCGCGACCTTGTTGCGGTGATAGTAGACGTCGCCGAACAGCTCGCCCAGCACCGCTTCGCGCTTGAGATAGAGGCCGATGTCGTGCTCGTCGGTCATGCCAATTCCGCCATGCATCTGGACGCCTTCACGAACGGCTAGGGATGCCACGTCCGCTGCCTTTGCCTTTGCAACCGCAACCGCAAGCTCGGCCCTATCGTCGCCGGAATCGATGAGCTCCGCGGCCTTGAGCGCCGCAGCACGAGCGATCTCGATCTCGCCGTGGAGATGAGCGGCGCGGTGCTGAAGCGCCTGGAATTCGCCGATCAGCTTCCCGAATTGCTTCCGCTGCTTGAGATATTCGACGGTCATGGTCGAAGCGCCGGCGGCGACGCCGACCAGTTCGGCAGCAGCACCAGCGCGGCCTGCATTCAGGGCCCGCGCCAGCGGCGTCCACCCATTGTCGACCTCGCTGACCACCGCGTCAGCGTCGAGCTCGACATTGTCGAACTTGATTCGCGCCGCCTTGGAACTGTCGGCCAGAGTTACGCTGTCGACTTCCGCTGCTCCCTTCGGGACAGCGAACAACGTCAGCCCGTCGCGGTCGCCTGGCGAACCGGAGGTTCTCGCAACCGTTAGGATTACATCAGCCGAATTGCCGTGGACGACGAATTGCTTCGCGCCATTGAGGACGAAGCCGTTTCCCCGGCGCTCGGCCGAGAGGCCAGTCTTTTCAGGGCTATGTCCGCGAGACTCGTCGACCGCGAGCGCGAGGACGCAATCCCCGACGAGGATACCCGGATACAAACGCTCGGCATGCGCGGTTCCTTCGATCGCACGTGCGCCGGCTACAGCGGTTGTCAGGAATGGCGAGGGCGTCAGGTTGCGGCCGATTTCTTCAAGGACCAATGCCGCTTCGACCGAGCCGAGCCCAAGGCCGCCCTGATCTTCGGGAATGCAAATTCCGGTGAGGCCGAGCTCGGCGAATTTCTTCCAGAGCTCCGTGCCGTAGCCGTCGGTGCAGCCGGTGTCGCGCCAATGACGGAGCTGCTTCGCCGGCCCGCCCTCGTCGGCAAGGAATCCCGCCGCGGTTTCCTTCAGCATTTTCTGGTCGTCGGTCAGAAGCGGCATGCGTCAGGCTCCCGGAAGGCCGAGGATGTGCTTGGCGACGATGTTGAGCTGGATCTCGCTCGTGCCGCCTTCGATCGAGTTACCCTTGGTGCGGAGCCAGTCGCGAGCGTTCTTGCCGTTCTTCGAGCGCTCGCTGTCCCACTCGAGCGCGTCGGAGCCGCCCGCGGCCATCACGAGCTCGTGGCGGCGCTTGTTCAGCTCGGTGCCGGCATATTTCATCATCGACGGGCTGGCGGGATGCGCTTCACCGGCCTTGAACATCTCGAAGAAGCGCTCGCTCATCGCTGCGAAGGCCAGGGCGTCTACATCGAATGCCGCGATGTCAGCCCGAAGCAGCGCATTGTCGGGTTTGAGCGCCGCGCCCAGTGAACCCGCGCCGAGGCCGCCCATTCCGCCGAGCCCCATGCCCGCGATCATTTCGCGCTCGTGGCCGAGGAGATATTTGGCGACGTCCCAGCCGCGGTTCACTTCTCCCACGACCTGATCCTTGGGCACCTTCACATCGTCGAAGAAGGTTTCGCAAAATGGCGAGTAGCCGCTGATCAGCTTGATCGGCTTGGTCGACACGCCCGGCGTCGTCATGTCGAACAGGACGAAGCTGATGCCCTGGTGCTTGGACTCGGTCGAAGTTCGAACGAGGCAGAAGATCCAGTCGGCCTTGTCGGCATAGCTGGTCCAGACCTTCTGGCCGTTGATCAGCCAGTGATCGCCTTTGTCCTCGGCCTTGGTCGCCAGCCCGGCGAGGTCGGACCCGGCACCCGGTTCGGAATAGCCCTGGCACCAACGGATTTCGCCGCGCGCGATCTCGGGCAGGAAATGCTTCTTCTGCTCCTCGGTGCCGAACTTGAGCAGCGCAGGCCCGAGCATAGAGATGCCGAAGCTGGTGAGCGGGGAGCGTGCGCCAATCCGCGCCATTTCTTCCTTGAGCACCTTGGTCTCGGCGGTCGAAAGCCCGCCGCCGCCATAGTCCTTCGGCCAGTGCGGGACGGTCCAGCCCCTCTCGGCCATGAGCTCCATCCAGTGACGCTGGGCGTCGCTCTGGAAGGTAGGGTTGCGGCCGCCCCAGCAGGCGTCGGCCTCGGACCGCATCGGCTCGCGCATTTCGGCTGGGCAATTCGCCTCCAGCCAAGCGCGCGTTTCGGACCGGAAGATGTCGAGATCAGCCATGGGTCGCCCCCGAGAAGGTTACAGAGGTCCGTGACCTCTTAGTTTGCTCGAATCAAGCCGTGGATTCGACCGTAACCGGCCGGATGGCGGATGCCGTAACGTCGCGCATGAACGACGAATAACGGAGGGGTTCAGCATGGGGTTAGCCCAAGGGGTGCAAAAGGGCCCCAATCTCATCGGGAGAGCCGAAATGCGTAAGTTTCTGATTCTCGCTGCGACTGCAGCTTCTGCCCTTGCAGTTGCGACCCCGGCCGCGGCGCAGTGGTATCCGCCGCAGTACAACAACTATCCGCCGCAATATGGCTACGGCGGGTACGGCGGCTACAATAATTACGGCAATCTGCAGTACCGGATCGACCGCTTGCAGAACCACATTGCCCAGTTCGACCGGGCGAACGTGATCAGCAATCGCGAGGCGCGTAGCCTCCGCGCTGCGACGTTCGATCTCGAGCGTCAGCTTCGTTACGGCGGGGGTGGAGCCTATGGCGTCGAGCGTCGTCTCGCGCAGCTCGAACAGCGGGTCGATTATATCGCCAGCCGCACTCGCTACGGTCGCTACGGTTACAGCAACTACAACAATCAGTGGAACGGTGACCACAACTGGAACCAGAACCACAATGACCGCAACTGGCGCGATCACGACGATGATGATGACGACGATGATTGATCTCGTCTGAAGTCGAAACGCCCGGCGGCTCGTGCTTTGGCACGGGCCGCCTTTTTTGTTGCTAAGTGCAGTCCACGCGGCTGAGCGAGGGCGGGGCATCGGGGCGCAACCGAAATCGCGGAGTGAGCTCGGTCAGCCGGCGCACATAAGCGTCCGTAAAGACGGTCGCGCATTTGCGGCTGAGATGCGACCATTCGGGCAGGTTCCAGCCATGGGCGGAGACCGGAAGATCGTCGGCATGAATGCCGATGCTATGCGTGTTGCGCAGAAGGAAATCCCAGCCCTTCGCTTTGGGCACCTGGGCTTCCTCGTTCACGCGAAGCTGCGGCGCGGACGGCGGTCGGATGAAGACGACGTCGCCTCCGCGCGCCCGAATCTTGTCGACGGCAGCCTTGGCGCGTGCGTGTCCATTCGCAATCAGCTCCGGCGTGTACGGAAATTTCTCCTTGAAGCCCTTCCAGGCCCAGCGGGTGCGGGCTCGCCAGGCGGGATCATATTCGACGCGGTCCCAGAGGTGCGTTGCACGATGCTCGCCGACCTCCTGCAGCTTCCAGATGTCGTCCATCGGGCCCTCGACGCCGGGCCGGAAATCGCGGTCTAGCCGATGGGCGAGGACGCTCAGCCGGTAATTGGAATCGAGGAAAGCGATCCTCCGCTGGAGGACGTGATCGATCTCGTTCGAAACGATCCTGTAGGGCGCCCTAAACTCGTGCCACTTTTTGACGTAGCCGCCGTACCCGTCGAATGGCTGGAAGAACATCGTGTCGGCAAGCCCGACGATAAGGACGCCCTTGAAATTGGGGTCGTCCGCCATGTTTTCCAGAAGCGTCAGGGCGCTGGTGCCGTGGATGGCGAGCTGGATCGGGCGCACGCCGGTCAAGGCTTCGAAGCGGTCGAGGTCGGTGTCGAACAGGATCCGGGAATCGCCGACAATCGCCGCCTGCGCTCCGGCCGCGCGCAATTTCTCATTGCTCCACGCGATTTCGCTGTTGTCGAGGTCGCCGGCGTGAAGGCCTATGCGTTCGCGCGCATTCACCTCGAGTCCAATCGCGCTGACGATGAGTGCGCCCAGAACGCCGATGAGTATTCGTCCCCACGGCTGTGCGGGGACATCCCGGGTGGGAACCGGCTGCGCTTGTCCTGGCCGATCCGATGCGGTCAGCCGAAGGCCGGCCGGCAACGCGCCTTCGCGCTGGAGGATGCCCTTGGGAACGGAGCCGGGGTCAGAACTGGAAGTAGATGAAGGCACTGCCTTTCCCCTGTTCCGCTAGGACTGCCACCGCCATGATCGCGAGGAGGCCGCCAACCAGCCAGGCGGGCGTTCGCTCGACCGCGATCTCGAGCGTCTTGTCGCGCATCCACCAGTGGGTTCCGACGATCGCAGAGATGATCAGCATGGCGTAGATCATCGGCAGAAGCGCGATCATCGGGACCGGCTTCTCGGCCAGGCCGGCCATCGACTGCAGCATCGTCGACGCGCCACCGAAGGTCTTCGCCCGGAAGAACACCCAGGTGATGTTGACGAGCACGTAGGTCATCAATCCGAGGGCCACGAATGCCAGCGGTCCGGGGGTCCATCCGGCGAACCTCGCCCTGAGCCAGCGCTCGACGGCTAGATAGGTGCCGTGCAGGCCGCCCCAGACGACGAACGTCCAGGCGGCGCCGTGCCAAAGCCCGCCGAGCAGCATCGTGCCCATGAGCGCAGTGTAGGTGCGTACGGGACCGTGCCGGTTTCCTCCAAGCGGGATGTAGAGATAATCCCGCAGCCAGCTCGACAGTGTGATGTGCCATCGTCGCCAGAAGTCTGAGAAGCCAACCGCCGCGTACGGGAAGCGGAAGTTGTCCGGCATCGCGAACCCAAGGCACATCGCAACGCCGATCGCGGTCGTCGAATAGCCTGCGAAATCGCAGAAGATCTGGCCGCTGAACGCCAGCGTCGCGACCCAGGCATCGAGCGCCATCGGGACGCCCTCGTGGGCGTCGTAGACCTTTTCGACGACCGGCGAGAGAAACCCGTCGGCGAGCACGACCTTCTGGAACAGGCCGAGGATCATCAGCGACAGGCCGAAGTACAATTGGTGGGCGGTCGCTCTGCGCTTGCTTGCAAACTGTGGGACCAGCTCGGTCGGCCGCATGATCGGACCCGCGACGAGGTGCGGGAAGAAGGTCACGAACAGCGCGTAATCGAGGAAGTGCTGGGCCGGCTTGGCGCGGCGGAGGTAGACGTCCAGCGTGTAGGACAAGGTCGCGAAGGTGTAGAAGCTGATCCCGACCGGCAGGATGATGTCCCACTTGGGCGGCTGGTACGCAATGCCGACCGAGGCCGCGAGCGTGACGAAATTCTCGAGCAGGAACTCGCCGTACTTGAAGTAACCGAGCATGCCGATGTTCACGACTACCGACGTGATCATCCAGATCTTGCGCGTCCGTTGGTGCTTGGCGCGCACCATCCATTGCGCCGCCCACCAGTCGACGACGGTCGACACCCAGAGAAGGATGACGAACGGCGGGTTCCAGGCCGCGTAGAACAGGTACGACGCGACAAGCAGGTTTATCTTCTTCTGGTGCCAGCTGAAGAAAGGCGCGTTGTGCATAGCCAGCACGAGCGCGAAGAACACCAGGAAGGTCAGCGAATTGAAGATCATCGCGGCAGTCTGCCGCGATCACCGGCCCGAGCTTTCATGCACTGCGCCCCCGCAAGTGTGCACGCGTCGACCTACGAGACTCGGCAGGCGGACGGTCGCAGGCTCGCACGGTTCCTAACCGCACACAATAACTTGCGGTCTAGCTGTTCTTAATGGCCGCCTGAGGTCGGCTTAGGCGAAGTCAGCCTTATAGATATGCCACTTGCGCTGCTCTTCGGTTGAGCCTGGCACGTCGTTGACGCGGCGAAGGGTCATCGTGCCGCGCGATTTGAACTCCTTGCCGTCCTTCAGGCGGCCGTAAAGCTGCACGGTGTAATCGACGTAGCTGGAGCCCGCCGCGCCCTCCATGCCCCCTGGGGCGCCGATGTTCGCGTGGATTTCGCGATACTTGCTCAGGTCGAGCTTTTCGGCGCCTTCGGACCAGAGCTTGTTCGCGTCGGCGGACTTTCCCTGCTCCGCTAGTGCGAAATAGGTCTGAAGGACTTGCCCGGCACCCTGGGCGCTCTTCGGGTCGATCGGGCTTTCCAAGACCGGAGTGCGGTCGTCAGGCAATCCGCCGGGTTCGCCCGGCGCAGGCGGATTCAGCGGTGCTTCCGGAGCCGGCGTATTGGTCGCAGGCAGTTTCGTCTCGGGCGCGTTTGCGACCTCATCCTGCGGGGTTTGCTGAGAGCAGGCGGCGAGGAACAGGGCGGGGAGGACGAAGCGCTTCATGAAGCCATTACGCGCGAACGGCCGTAGCGTTGCGGCTGAACTCCAGGTCCGCGTCCACCGGAACGAAGCGCATCGCGAGGCGGTCCTTCACGTAATTCTGGGGGACGAGCCATGGCTGCCGGTTTCCCTGCTTGGGGAGGGAGGGGAGCGCGCGCTGTACATAGCCGGAGCTGAAGGAGATGACCGGAATGCGCTCCATCCCTTCCTTTGGCTCCCGCGGAGTGCAGACGTCGAAGCCACGGCGAGCCATGTGGTTGAGGATCTTGCAGACGGCGCGCGCGGTAACGTCGCTGCGTAAGGTCCACGACGCATTGGTGTACCCGAACGACAGGAAGAAGTTCGGCACGCCGCTCAGCATCATGCCCTTGTAGATGAGGCGCTCCCCGGGCGTGACCGGTTTGCCGTCTACCTTGAGCGCAATTCCGCCGAAGAGCTTTACGACCAGGCCGGTGGCCGTGATGATGATGTCGGCCGCGACGTCTTCTCCGGATTCCAGACGAAGGCCGTCTTTGGTGAATCGCTCGACGGCGCCTGTGGCGATGGAGACCTTGCCGGAGCGCATCGACGCGAACAGGTCGCCATCCGGAACGAGACAGAGCCGCTGGTCCCATGGCTTGTACTGCGGGGTGAAATCCCGGTCGACCGGATAATCTTCCGGAAGCTCCTTGCGGATCATGTTCTTAATGAACGCAGCCGCGCGCTCCGGCCGCTTTCGCGCCCGCGAGTACATGTAGATGGTCAGGAGCACGTTCTTCCAGCGGATCGCCGAATGCGCCGCCTTGCGCGGCAGGATGCGCTGGAGCACGCCGGCAATGCGGTCACGGGCGGGTCGCGAGACGATATAGGTCGGCGAGCGCTGGACCATCGTCACGTGTGTGGCCTTTTCGGCGAGCGAAGGCACTAGCGTCACCGCCGTCGCGCCGCTGCCGATTACGGCGACTTCCTTGCCGGAATAGTCGAGCTCTTCGGGCCAGGCCTGCGGATGGACGATCTGCCCGCCGAATTCCTTCTCGCCCGGCCATTCGGGTCGGTAGCCTGCTTCGTAGTCGTAATATCCGCCGCAAGAGAACAGGAAGGTGCAGGTGAGGCGGCGAGTCTGGCCTTGGTGCTCCGCCTCGACGGTCCAGCGCCCCTCTTCGGACGACCAGGAAGCGCCGACGACCCGGTGCCCGAACCGGATTTGCTCGAAGATGCCGAACTCATGCGCAGTGTCCTCGACATAGTCGCGGATCGCGGCGCCTTCGACGATCGCCTGGTCGGACGGCCACGGCCGGAACGGGAATCCGAGTGTGAAGATGTCGGAATCCGAGCGGACTCCCGGATAGCGAAACAGGTCCCAGGTCCCGCCGATGCGGTCTCGCGCTTCCAGGATCAGCCAGCTCTTGCCCTTAGAGAGGGTCTTCAGGCGATAGGCGGCATCCACGCCGGAAATGCCGGCGCCAACGATAATCACATCAACATGATCGGTCTGCGGATCGTCCCGAGCCATCGCCTATCTCTTGCAGCCCAAGCGCCCCAAGCTTAGCGGAAATCAGCCGCAAAAGCGCATGCGGAACAAGGAAAGGCAACGCCTTGGACTTTGACCTTACGGAACGACAGGCTTCTTTCCGCAATCGCGTCCGCGATTTCATGGACGCCGAAGTCCGCCCGCGAGTCGAGGATTACCACCGCGACCAGAAAACCGGCGATCGCTGGAAGGTGATCGAGGTCATCGAGGCGCTGAAACCGAAGGCTCGCGAGGCTGGTCTCTGGAACCTGTTCATGCCGCCCGGCGGCGCGCTCCAGCACGTGGACGAGAGCTTCCCGTTCGAGGGCGAGCAGCTGACCAACCTCGAGTATGCGCTCTGCGCCGAGGAGATGGGGCGGATTCACTGGTCCAGTGAGGTCTTCAACTGCTCGGCCCCTGACACCGGCAACATGGAAGTGCTGCATCGTTACGGCACGCGGGATCAGAAGGACGAGTGGCTGAGCCCGCTCATGCGCGGCGAGATTCGGTCCGCTTTCCTGATGACGGAGCCGGGCGTTGCGTCGTCGGATGCGACCAACATCCAGTGCGAAATCCGCCGCGACGGCAATGAGTACGTCATCAACGGCAAGAAATGGTGGTCGTCGGGCGCCGGCGATCCGCGCTGCAAGGTCGCGATCCTGATGGGCAAGACCGACACGTCGGCGAAGGCGCACCAGCAGCAGTCGATGATCCTGATGCCGCTGGACGCGGAAGGCGTGACCATCGAGCGTCACCTGACAGTCTACGGCTATGACGATGCGCCGCATGGGCACATGGAGATCAAGCTCGACAATGTCCGCGTGCCGCCGTCGAACCTGCTTCTCGGCGAGGGCAGAGGCTTCGAGATTGCGCAGGGGCGGCTCGGGCCGGGACGCATCCACCACTGCATGCGGACGATCGGCGCAGCCGAAGAAGCGCTAGAGCTGATGTGCAAGCGGCTGCAGAGCCGCATTGCCTTCGGCAAGAAGATTTCGGAGCACAGCATCTGGGAGCAGCGCGTCGCCGAGGCGCGGATCGAGATCGATTGCACGCGGCTGCTCTGCCTCAAGGCAGCCGATTTGATGGACAAGGCCGGCAACAAGGCCGCCAGGGCTGAGATCGCGATGATCAAGGTTAAGGCGCCGCGAATGGCGCTTCAGGTCATCGACGATGCCGTGCAGGCGTTTGGCGCCGCCGGGGTCAGCCAGGACACGCCGCTCGCCGCGAGCTGGGCGGGCATCCGCACACTGCGCCTCGCCGACGGGCCTGACGAGGTCCACAACCGCGCCATCGCAAAGCTGGAGTTTGCCAAACATGTCCCGGCTTAAAGGCAAGGTCGCCATCATCACCGGCGCCGCGTCGGGAATCGGAGAGGCGACGGCTGACCTGTTCAGGTCCGAAGGCGCGACGGTGGTTGCTGCCGACCGCGCCGAGGGTGTGGACATCGTCTCCGTAGATGCGGGCTCGGAAGCGGACGTCGAGCGGCTCGTCGAGCAGACGGTGGCCGATCACGGCGGCGTCGATATTGTCTTTGCCAATGCCGGTATTTCCGGCGGGCTCGCGGGCCTGTTCGAGCAGAGCACGGCCGATTGGGAGGAAATCCTTCGGGTCAATCTGATCGGGCCTTGGCTCGCGATCAAATATGCCGCTCCCCACATGAAGCAGCGCGGCGGCGGATCGATTGTCTGCACAGCCTCGGTCGCTGGCCTTCGCGCAGGAGCGGGCGGAGTCGCCTATTCGGCATCCAAGGCGGGCGTCATCAACTTGGTGAAGACGGCCGCAGCGCAGCTCTGCGACAGCAACATCCGGGTCAACGCCATCTGCCCCGGCCTGATCGAGACCGGAATGACGCAGGGCATTTACGACATGGCTCGCGCGGCCGGAAAGCAGGAGATGATCGGGCAGCTCAACCCGCTCCGGCGCGGCGGCGAGCCCAACGAAATTGCGCAAGTTGCGCTGTTCCTGGCGTCCGACGAGTCCAGCTACGTCAACGGCCATGCTTTGGTCGCCGACGGCGGACTGTCGATCAGCCACCCGTTCACGCGGCAAGCCTACGGCTGCACGTTCTAGAGATTCATTGGAGAGCATCATGGCTACGGTCACCGAGGACAATCCCACCACCACCACCAGCCCGATTTCGACGAAGCGCCACGGCGACGTCTTGATCGTCCTGTCTAACAATCCGCCGGTAAACGCCCTCGGCGCGGCAGTGCGCCAGGGCCTGGTCGCGGCGATCGAGGAGGCTGAGACCGACGATGCAGTGAAAGCGGTTGTGATCGCTTGCGAGGGCCAGACCTTCTTCGCCGGAGCGGACATCACCGAGTTCGGCAAGCCGCCGGTCATGCCGTGGTTGCCGGAAGTCGTAGACCGTATCGAAGCTTGCTCGAAGCCGGTCGTTGCCGCAATCCACGGGACCGCGCTTGGGGGTGGTCTCGAGGTTGCGCTTGGCTGTCACTATCGCGTGGCGCTCCCGTCAGCGAAACTTGGCACTCCGGAAGTGAAGCTTGGCTTGCTGCCGGGAGCTGGCGGGACGCAGCGGCTGCCGCGTGTCGCAGGCGTCCGCAAGGCGCTGGAAATGTGCGCGACGGGCAATCCGATCGGTGCGAAGGACGGGTTCGATTGCGGGCTCATCGACCGGTTGATCGAGGATGACTTGATTCCCCACGCCGTCGGGTATGCCGAGGAAGTTCGCGACATCCGACCGCTGCCGAAGAGCAGCGAGCGCGAATACAAGATTAACGAGTGCGACCCCTCGGTATTCGAGAATTTCCGCAAGGAGAACGCCCGCAAGTTCCGCGGCTTCGAAGCGCCGGACGCGAACATCCGCGCCGTCGAGTTCGCTTGCAAGAAGCCCTACGCGGAAGGCGTCATCGAAGAGCGCAAGCTTTTCATGGAGCTGATGAGCGGCGTGCAATCGCGCGCCCAGCAATATTTCTTCTTCGCCGAACGCAAGGCTGCGAAGATCGAGAACCTCCCCGAAGGCACGCAGCCGCGCCCGATCCAGAAAGTTGGCGTCATCGGCGCCGGCACGATGGGCGGCGGCATCTCGATGAACTTCCTGTCGGCGGGTATCCCCGTCACTATCTTCGAGATGAACCAGGAAGCGCTCGACCGCGGGTCGGGCGTGATGCGCAAGAATTACGAAGCGACGGCCGCGAAGGGCCGAATGACGATCGAGCAGGTGGAGAAGGCAATGGGTCTGCTGACCCCGACGCTCGACTTCGCGGCGCTGGCCGATTGCGACCTCATCATTGAAGCGGTCTTTGAGCAAATGGACGTGAAGAAGGACATCTTCACCCGGCTCGACAAGACGGTGAAGCAGGGCGCGATTCTCGCCTCCAACACGTCCTATCTCAACATCGATGAGATTGCCGCCGTGACGTCGCGGCCGCAGGACGTGGTCGGGATGCACTTCTTCTCGCCGGCCAATGTGATGAAGCTGCTGGAGGTAGTTCGCGGTGCAAAGACGGCGCCGGACGTGCTCGTCACGGTGATGGGCCTGTCGAAGAAGATCCGGAAGGTCGCGGTCGTCGCGGGCGTCTGCCACGGCTTCATCGGCAACCGCATGCTGATGCCGAGGCAGGTGGAGGCGACCAAGCTCCTGCTCGAAGGCGCGACACCGGAGCAGATCGACCGCGTCCACGTCGAGTTCGGAATGCCGATGGGCCCGTTCCAGATGGCCGATCTCGCGGGCGTCGACATCGGCTGGCACCGCGACCCGAATCGTATCGAGAACATCCGAGATGCGCTCTGCGCGATCGACCGCTGGGGCCAGAAGAAGGGTGCGGGCTTCTATGATTATGACGAGAAGCGCCGCCCGAGCCCGTCGCCGGTCGTTCAGCAGATCATCGAGGATTTCGCGAAGAAGCAGGGCGTCGAGCGCCGCCAGATCAGCGACGAGGAAATCGTGGAGCGCACGCTCTACACGATGGTCAACGAGGGCGCGAAGATACTCGAGGAAGGCATGGCGCAGCGGGCCTCCGACATCGATGTCGTCTGGGTCTACGGCTATGGCTGGCCGGTCTATCGCGGCGGCCCGATGTTTTGGGCGGACACGGTTGGTCTGCAGAACATCGTCGATGGCCTGAAGCGCCAGGAAGAGCGGATGGGAAGCGACTTCAGCTTCTCGAAGCTGCTGCTCGACAAGGCAGCCGCCGGCGAGAAGTTCACTCGCTAAAGTGAACCCCTGCCGTCCGACCGCGTTTCCGTCTGATTGAAGGGAGAAGCCGATGACGAGCGTCCCCGAAACCGCTCCTCAGCGCGCGGTGCTGCGCTATTCGAATACGGCCGTCGCATTTCACTGGATCACGGCCGCATTGGTCTTGTTGCAGGCCTATCTCGGCTTCCGGTTCGGGCTATCCGAGCCGGGCCCGGGTCGTGACGAGGTCTTCATCTGGCACAAGAGCGTGGGAGCGCTGATCCTGCTGCTGGTGTTGGCCCGGCTGGCCTATCGGGTGAAGAACCCGCCGCCGCCTTTCCCGCCCGAGCTATCGGCGTTTGAGCGCCTTGCGGCAGTCTGGAACCACCGCCTGTTCTATACCTTGCTCATCGCCATGCCGATCGTCGGTTTCACCGCCGTATCGGGCTTTGCGAACGGCCCCACGACGCCGCTGGTTGGGGGCATTTCGGTGCCCGTGATCCCCGGCATCAGCAAGGGTACCGGCGAACTGGCGGGAGAAGTGCATGAGATGGCCGCCTATTTGCTCGTCGCGCTAATCCTGCTGCACGTCGCTGCTGCGCTGAAGCACCAGTTTATCGACCGTTGGCGCGGTTCGGCCCGAATGCCGCCGTTCAAGGCTCCGCACGACGAGCCCGTGGTTATCGGGCAGGGTCGCGGCGAGACTCTCCAAGAAGGCTGAGCATTGCGAGCGCGACGGCGGCCGCGCCGGCTCCGGCGAGGAAGGTCATCGACCCGCCGTCGCGATCCCAGATGAAGCCGGCGGCAAGGCTCGCAACCAAAGTGCCGATGCCGCTGACGAAGTAGTAAGCGCCGAAGCTCGTTGCGCGAAGGTGGTCCGGCGCCGCATCCGCAATCATCCGGGCGAAGATGCCCTGCGTCAGGGCCATGTGCGCTCCCCACAACAGGATGCCGACAACCAGTCCGACGACGCCAATGTCCTGGCCCAGAAGGAGGTTGGCCACGACCAGGACGCTCATGCCGGCAATCAGGATGTGGCGGGGGCTAAGCCGGTCGCTCAGTGCTCCGGCGGGATAGGCGAGAGCGAGGAAGCCGAGGTTGAAGGCAACCAACGCCAGCGGCGACAGAGTGGCCGACACGCCGATGTCGAGCGCCCGAAGGATGAGGAAGCTTTCCGAAAACCGGGCAAGCGAGAACAGAAAGGCCACTGCCAGGAGCCGACGCATTGGCTTGTCGAGATCGCGGAACCCGCTGAACAGCGGCTGCTGCTTGCCGTCCGGAAGGTGAACCGAAGGCTCCTTCACGGCCGCGAGGGCCAGTAGGAAGGACAATGCGGCGGGGATTGCCGCGATCCAGAAGACCGCGCGGATGTTCTCGAGGAAGAGATACATCAAACCGATCGCGGCGAGTGGTGCGATCAGGGCGCCTACCGTGTCCAGCGCCTGTCGCAGGCCGAATGCCCGCCCGCGTATTTCCGGCGGCGTTTCGTCTGCAATGATCGCATCGCGCGGAGCACCGCGAATTCCCTTGCCGACGCGATCGGCGAAACGCGCGCCCATGAGCTCGAGTGCACCCTGAGCGATTGGGAAGAGCGGCTTGGACAGGGCGGCCAGACCGTATCCGAGCAGCACCCAGGGCTTCCGCTTCCGGCTTCGGTCGGAAAGCCGGCCGGACGCGAGCTTGGCGAAACTGGCGGTCGCTTCCGCAACTCCGTCGATCGCCCCGAGCGCAACTGCCGGAAGTCCGAGCGTCACCGTGATGAACGCCGGAAGTAGCGCGTGATAGATCTCCGAGCTGAGGTCCATCAGCAGGCTGACGAAACCCAAAATCCAGACGTTGCGGGGGAGCTTCGGTTTCGGCTGCACGCAGCTTGCTAGCTACAAACTTGCCAAGCGGCAAACCGTTGCTACTCTGCAATCATGTTGTGGGGCTCTTCACCGGCCGCGGTCGCGGCTCGTTACGTAGCGGTTTCGCAGCTGTTCCTTGCGGACGGGCCTGCTGAACGCGCGGATCGGGCACGCCGCATTCTCCTGTCCGCAGTGGCTTCGAATGAGCCCGCCACTCTCAACCAGGTGGCGAAGACCGTCGGGCGAGGCGCTCCGGCCGTCAGTCGCTCGGTCGATGCTCTCGTGCGCGTTGGCCTGGTCGAGCGGGCCGCCGACCCGGACAATCGCCGCAGGCTCGCCATGCGGCTCACGCAGGCTGGACGGGACGTGCTTCAGCAGCCGTCCGAATCCGGCGCCCTCGCGAGCAAGCTCGAACGGCTCGCGCCGAGCGAAGTTCGGGCGATCGAGCGCGCCGTCGAAATCCTCGAGCGCGCCAAGTAGCTAAGGCCTAACCTTTCCCGCGGCGGCGTCGGGTCTCCCAGCCCTTCTTGGCTGCCGCGCTGCGGCTGCTCGAGCGGCCAGAGCCGCTGTTCTTGCCGCCCTTGTCCTGCTTGTTGACCGTTGCCCAGGCCCGGCGCTCGGCTTCTTTCTTGCTTACGCCGCGCTTCTCGTAGCCTTCCTCGATATGCTCGGCTTTGCGGTCCTGCTTCTCAGTGTACGCACCGCGAGGCATGATAACTCTCCTTCGCTGACGATTTCGCGCCATAAACGCTTGACGGCGGCGCGCGTTGCCTCGCTGCGTTGCAACATCCTCGCTCATTCACTATGTCCGCGGCTCACATTTTCCGGGATAAATCATGAAGCTCCGTAACGTGGCGATCATCGCCCACGTCGATCACGGCAAGACGACCCTTGTCGACCAGCTCTTCCGCCAGTCCGGCACCTTCCGCGACAACCAGCGTGTCGAGGAGCGGGCGATGGATTCGAACGACCTCGAGAAAGAGCGCGGGATCACCATCCTTGCCAAGTGCACTTCGGTGGACTGGCACGGCACGCACATCAATATTGTCGACACTCCCGGCCACGCTGACTTCGGCGCCGAGGTCGAGCGCATTCTCAGCATGGTCGACGGCGTTATCCTGCTGGTCGACGCGGCCGAGGGGCCAATGCCTCAGACGAAATTCGTCACGGGCAAGGCGCTGGCGCTGGGACTCAAGCCGATCGTCGTCGTCAACAAGATCGACCGTCCGGATGCGCGCCCGGCCGAAGTGCTCGACGAAGTGTTCGAGCTGTTCCTGAACCTCGAAGCCAATGACGAGCAGCTCGACTTCCCGACTCTCTACGCGAGCGGCCGCGCCGGCTACGCGGGCCTTGCCGACGATGTCCGCTCCGGCGACCTGACGCCGTTGTTCGACACTATTGTCAGCCATGTCCCGCCGCCACGCGTCGACGCGGGCCCGTTCCGCATGCTCGCCACCCTGCTCGACCGCGATCCCTTCCTCGGTCGCATTCTCACCGGGCGGATCGAGAGCGGCAAATTGACGACTAACATGCCGATCAAGGCGATCGACGTGGACGGCAATGTCGTCGAGGAAGGCCGCGCGACCAAGGTCTTCGCATTTCGCGGCTTGGAGCGGGTGCCGGTCGAGAGCGCGGAAGCGGGCGAGATTGTCGCCATCGCCGGCCTCATCAAGGCCACCGTTTCGAACACCTTTGCCGATCCGGCGGTAAGTGCGCCCTTGAAAGCGCGGCCGATCGATCCGCCCACGCTGGCCATGAGCTTTTCGGTCAACGACAGCCCATATGCTGGCCGCGACGGTGACAAGGTGCAGAGCCGCGTGATTCGCGATCGCCTGGAGCGAGAAGCGGAGGGCAATGTCGCCATCCGAGTCACGACCGCGCGCGACAACGACAGCTTCGAGGTCGCCGGCCGAGGCGAGCTTCAGCTTGGCGTGCTCATCGAGACTCTTCGCCGCGAAGGATTCGAGCTGTCGATCAGCCGCCCTCGCGTTCTGTTCCGCGACGGCCCGAACGGTCTCGAGGAACCCTACGAGACGGTCGTGGTCGACGTGGACGACGAATTCTCGGGCACGGTCATCGACAAGATGGCGATGCGCAAGGCGGAGATGACCGACATGCGCCCGTCGGGCGGGGGCAAGACGCGCCTGATCTTCAGCGCGCCGTCACGCGGCCTGATCGGCTATCACGGCGAATTCCTGTCGGATACGCGCGGTACCGGCATCATGAACCGGTTGTTCGAGAGATACGGCCCTCACAAGGGTCCGATCAGCGGCCGCCAGAACGGCGTCCTCATCTCGATGGAGCAGGGCAAGGCCGTCGCCTACGCGCTCAACGCTCTCGAAGAGCGCGGCATCCTGTTCATCTCGCCGGGCGACGACCTCTACGAAGGCATGGTCATCGGCGAGAATGCGAAGATCCACGATCTCGAGGTCAATCCGCTCAAGTCGAAGCAGCTCACCAACTTCCGCGCTTCCGGGCCTAAGGACGAGGGCATCCGCCTGACCCCGCCCCGCCGGATGACGCTGGAGCAGGCGATCGCCTACATCCAGGACGATGAGCTGGTGGAGGTCACGCCTAAGGTCGTGCGCATCCGCAAGCGCTTCCTCGATCCGCACGAGCGCAAGCGCCAGTCGCGGAAGATGGAAGCCGCCTAGGCGGCAGCCGGAAGGTCGGGGCAAAGCACGACTTTGCCCTCTAGACCGCCTGCCTCAAGACGGCGATGCATGTCGGCGACCTTGTCGAACGAGATCCGTTCCGCGACGCGCGGCCTGATCTCGCCGGATTCCAGCAGGCGGAACAGATGTTCGAGGTCTTCCCGGAACCATTCGGGATGGCGCACGCGCATTGCGTTGATCGAATAGAAGCGTGCTCGCTTTCCGCCGGGAAGGAATCTCCAAAGGTACAGGCGGGCAATGCCCGACAGGATCGAAAACATTCCCTGCTTGGCCTGCACGCCCGCGGAATAGCCGATCGCGATGAGCAGGCCGCCTGGCTTCAGCGCAGCGAACGAGCGACGATAACCGTCCTCGCCGATCCCGTCGCAAACGACATCGAAGCCGCCGGGAAGGACTCGCGTGAAGTCTTCCTTGTCGTAGTCGACCGGTGTCGCGCCAAGCTCGCGGATCAGTGCGGCATGCTTGCCAAAGGCCCCGCCCCACATTTCGACGCCGGCAAGCCTTCCAAGCACGAGAGCGGCCTGACCGACCGCGCCGCCAGCGCCATGGACAAGGACACGATCGCCTTTCTTCACTTTGGCTGAGCGATGGAGGAGTTGGTACGCAGTCATCCAGCTGAGGATGAGTGTGGCAGCCTCCGCCGGGTCGACACCAAGTGGCACCCGGGTGAGGTTCTTCGCTTTCAGTAAGCGATAAGTCGCGTTGGAGCCGACCACCGTCATGTCGGCGACACGGTCGCCGAACGCAAAGCCGGTCACCCCTTCGCCGACCTGATCGACATCGCCGACGACGTCATAGCCCATGACGAAGGGCGGCTTCAGGCCGGCGGTCTGCGGGTAGAGGTGCTTTCGGATCAGCACTTCGGTGTAGTTCAGGCTCGAAGCGAGTACGCGGATTCTGACTTCGCCGCGGCCGGCCGCCGGTGTTTCGATTTCAGCGGTGCGCAGGTTCTCCGGTCCGCCATAGCGGCTGAGCTGGACAACTTTATTGGTCGGCCCGGTCATAGAGCCTGCCCCGCAAGATGTTTCGGCGCGCCGTCAGCTGCGCGTGCGCCAATATACTCTTATCTCAGCCGTTCCGCGATCCTTCCGAGGGCCTGGCGCAGCGCCGAGGCGCGCGTTGCCGTAGCCGGATCGCTGCTCGACGTGGGTACGCCTGAAGCCAGCCCGCCGATCCGCGAGGCGAGCTGCGCGTCGGACCTCTTATGGCCGATCTCCGTGGCAGCCTGCGTGAGTGCCTGCCTGAGCATGGCGATTTGCTCGGGGGGAAGCGCCTTCGCTCGCTCGAGCTGATCGAGATAGGCGAGGGCGATTACGGGATGGTCGGGCCAGGTCACGGGGAACTGCTGCTGCGGGTTGAACCGTCCGCCGTAATTGGCGAGCGCGGCCGCGGCGATTTCGTTCTGCGTCAGTTGTGCACTTGGGGTGAGCGCAAGCACATCGAGCCCGCGCGCGATCTCCGTTCCGTAGATGCGGCCGTTGTACCAATAGGCCGACCAGTAGCCGCCAAGGACGTTATGCTCCTTGTCGATCGGGCCGCGGTCGAAATAGGCGATCTCGACCGGTTTCGTGGAGTCCGTGAAGTCGATGATCGAGATGCCGCCCTGGTACCAGGCCTGCACGAAGATATCGCGGCCCGGGACGGGGATGATCGACCCGTTGTGCGCGACGCAATTCTCCTGTTCCGTCTGCGCGGCTGGCAGCTTGTAGTGACTGCGAAACCGAAGCTTGCCGTCGACGATGTCGTACACCGCGTCCGCGCCCCAGTTGCGCGGATCCTGAACCCGGCATCGAGCCCGCGACCCGCCGCCCCATTCGTCGGTGAACAGGACCTTGGTCCCGTCATTGTTGAACGTCGCCGAGTGCCAGTAGGCGAAGCCGGGGTCGAACACGGCGTCGATGCGCTTGGGTTTGCGCGGATTCGAGATGTCGAAGATGATCCCGTTGCCGGAGCACGCGCCGGCCGCCAGCTTGCGCGCTGGGAAGACGGTGATGTCATGGCACTGGTCTGTGCGGGCTGTTGAATGCTCGGGGTCCTCGTGGTCGTCGCCGCGGTAGAGGCCAGCGAGATTGCCGGTGGCGGGATCGGCGAAGACGGCCGGGCTGTCGATGATCCGCGCGCGGGACGGGTTCGAGACAGGGATCTCGACTACGTCGATGCGGAATAACGCGGTGCGGGGATCGCCCGCGACCTCGCCCACGCAGCCCTGGAGTTCCTTCTCGTCCCGGACGACCGACGTGCCGGAAACGTAGACGATGATGGAGCCGTCCTTGTCAGGGCCGGACACGACCGAATGCGTATGGGAGCCACGGCACGTCTGAACCAGTCCGACCTGAACGGGCAGCGCCGGATTGCTGATGTCGAAAATGCGGAGGCCGCGGAAGCGCTCGGCGCTCACGTCATCGATGACGCCCTGGCGCCCGCAATCGACGCGGCCGCGTCGCTGTTCGACCGACATGATCATCAGATTTCCGACGATCGAAAGGTCACCCTGGCCGCCGGGGCAGATGGTCGAGCTGACCAGCTGCGGCGCGCCGGCGGTGTCGATCCGGTAGATGTTGAAACCATGGTAGTTGCCGACGGCCAGTAGGTTCCCTGAAAAGGCCATGTCGGTGTTGGCGAAGCTGAGCAGCGGGAAGCGCTCGTCCTTTTCGTCCGCCGGTTTGTCGGCATTCGCCTTAGCGTTCTTGTCCTTCGGCTTCTCGGGCGGGAGGCCCGCAGGATTGGCGGGATCGAGGAATCCGGTCGGCTTGGGCAGCGACGCGACGAGCCGGAGGTTGCTGATTGCCTGGCCTGCATTTGCAAAACCGGGCTTGAGGCTCGATCGGGGGTCTTCGGCCAACGCTGGGACCAGCGCGCTCATGCGCTTGATCTCGGCCTTCTGGTCGTTGATCACCTCGTTCACGAACTCGAACAGGACAGGGTCGTAGGCCGAGCCCGCACGGTCGAGCAGCTTGTTTGCCATCGTGACCGCGCCCTCGTGGTGGGCGATCATCCGTTCGAGGAACATCCGGTCGAACGCGAGCCCTTTCGCACCCGCCAAGGCCGCCATCTGCTCGGGTGTGGCCATTCCCGGTACGCCGTGGTCGGTCATGCCGGATGCGGCGTGCATCATGTGCATCGCATGAGCATCGGGTCCCGACTGGCCGCGCTCGCGGAGCCAGGTTTTCATGAAAGTCATCTCGTCTGCCTGCGACGCGTCGATGCGGCGCGCGACGGCGATGACTTCCGGCCGATTGGTCCGATCCTTCACCAACGCCGCCATGTCGATGGCCTGCTGGTGATGGGTGATCATCTCCTGCATGAAGCGGACGTCGTCTGGCGAGAAGCGCGTGTCGGCGATGCGGATCGCATCCTGGGGATTGATCGGCCTAGTCGGCTGTCCAGGTGCTCCGGGCTGAAGGATGGGCGCGTTCTGCGCCAGGGCGGCCCCGGCAAGGACGGTGCCACAAAGCAGGAACGAGCGCGCAAAGGCGAACACGGACGGCCGACGCAAGATCATGGATGCCCCCTCAATTACTCATTGAGGTGGCGTAACACGGCAAATCAACATTGGGGAGCAGAGTCGGAGGAGCTGGGGAGGCACGACGCCGCCCCGGCACACAGCCGTCTAGCGACTATCTCAATTTCGAGATCTTGAGCTTGTCGGTTCGCGCGCGGTCCTTGATCGATTCCTCGCTGCGCGTAAGTGCCTTGGCGATCGCCTTCAGCGACATCCCCTTGCCCGCCAGTTGGTGTAGCTTCTGGATTTCGTCCTGCCGCCAGGGCTGGCGGTGCCGTTCAAATCGTTCAGCCATCAGCCTGCCATTCCCAGTACGGTTTTCCATTCGTCGTCGCGGACGGGCGCGACCGACAGGCGAGACTGGCGGATCAGTTCCATCTTGGCGAGCTTCGGCTCCGCCTTGATGGCCTTGAGGGTCACGGGACCGATCGCCTTCACCGGCTCGACCCGGACCGAGACCCAGTCGGTGTCCTTGGGGTCGGGCTGAGCCTCTCGCGTAATCCGCATGATCCCAACGACCGCCTTGTCGGTCATGCTCGCATAGAAGAAGGCTTCATCGCCTTTCTTCATCGCCTTGAGATGCAGGCGCGCGGCGTTGTTGCGCACGCCGTCCCACTCCGTGCCCCCGTCGCGGACGAGATCGTCCCAGCTGTAGCTCGAAGGTTCGGATTTCATCAGCCAGTACGCCATATCCGAACCAACTATCGCGCCACTCGGCTTCGCGAAAGCGGCAGTTTCGAACCGGCGAGTCGAGCCGATCCATCGGCGAGTTGAGAATTAACCGTAATGTTCCGCAGGTTAACCCGCTTGCGGCTCGACTCGCCGTCCCTAGGGTTGGGTTAAACGAATGACGCCCCTATCTGGCCGTTAACGATTTGAAGCGGGTGAGCCAGCGCGAATTGAGCGCGGCTCCGGGCAAGACGGACGACCAACTCCGCAGGATTGATCAGGCGCAGAATGAGCGCCCGGTAGCGGTCGACCGCCAGTACAAAGAGAAAGATTTGAAGAGGTTCTTGGTGGGCCGCGGCTTGACCGCGGTTGCGGGGCTATTCCTTGTAGCAGCGTCCAATTCGGCCACGGCAGCTCCGCTGTCGGCGGGAACGATCGACGCAGCTGCAAAGCCGCTGGGCGCCGTGACGCAGGTCGTGCGGTCTGCGGCGAGCAGCCTGAGCACTGCGACCACGGCGGTCGTCTCGACGGTTTCGGGCGGGGTCATCCAGGCTCGTCCGGCGACGGCGGTCACGATGAGCCTCGCGCCATCGATCAATCGCGAAGCTGCCTGGCTCTATCAGAACGGCTGGCCGCTCTATGCGCTGGTCGACCGCTACAGCACCGGCGCACCGCTAGACGAAGAGGCGACCTGCCTTGCCACGGCGGTCTATTTCGAGGCGCGCGGTGAATCGGTCGAGGGACAGCTGGCAGTCGCGCGCGTGGTGATGAATCGCGCAGCGTCCGGCCGTTACCCTTCCAGCTGGTGCGCTACCGTCAAGCAGCCGTGGCAGTTCTCGTTCGTCCGCAACGGTCAGTTCCCGTATGTCGACTCCGACTGCGACGCCTGGCGGAAGGCCCAGGGGATCGCACGCCTTGCCATGAGCAACGCTGTGCCCAGCGTGTCGAACGACGTGCTCTGGTATCACGCGAATTATGTCGCCCCATCGTGGGGACGCCGGTTGACCCGGGTCAGCCAGATCGGCGCACACATCTTCTATCGCGCTTAATTTCATCGAGTTTTTAAGAGGGGAGGGCCGGGACGCAGAGCGCGTTCCGGCCTTTTCTTTCATCTGGGCGGGCCACCGAGTCGGTTCGTCGTAAACTTCGTTCAACGGGGATTCGCAGCGGGCGATTTTCGGTCGAGCATCCGATCCAGTGACTTTCTCCATGGGGATGGGGAGGAATTCGGTGCTCAAGATCTTAATTGTTGAGGACGACTCTCAGCTCGCAACGACGCTGAAGTATCTGGTGGAGGACAATCCCCGATATAAAGTCGTCGCGATCGCGGACGATGCCGACAATGCTGTCGCTGCAGCTGAGCATTTCGAACCGGATCTCGCTCTCGTCGATCTGCACCTCGCGCGCGGCAGCACCGGTTTCTCGGCGGCGGTCCGGCTCGGCGACTTCGACGTGCCGTGCCTTTTCGTCAGCGGCAAGGCGCCCAACTTTCCGATGCCCGACCTTGCGCTCGGGTGCCTGATGAAGCCGTTCACCGCCGAAGAAGTGCATCGGGCCCTGAACCTGGCGGAAGACAAGCTTCGCGGCCGCGAGACCGTCCGGCCTCGCATTCCCCAGAATTTGAAGATTTACGAGACTCCCGCTGCTTCGGACGTCCCGGAGGCGGGCTTCATTCCCTCGCGTCGTTCACTTCGCACACGCTTTGAGCACTGGATCGCCGGTCAGCACCACTAGGTGCACCGGCAGGGGTCACAGGAACCGCCGGAAGTAATCGATGGTCTTCACCAGCCCTTGCTCGAGCTCGATCGACGGCTGCCAGTCGAGGACTTCCTTTGCCTTCGTGATATCAGGCTGACGCTGCTTCGGATCATCCTGGGGCAGCGGTTCCTGCACGATCTGGGAGCTTGAGCCGATCAACGCGATGACCTTCTCGGCCAGCTCGCGCACGGTGAACTCGTTCGGATTACCGATGTTGATCGGCCCGGTCGTCTCCGGCCCCGTTTCCATCAGCGCCATGAGACCGCGGATCAGATCGTCGACGTAGCAGAAGGATCGCGTCTGGCTGCCGTCACCGTAGATGGTAATCGGTTCGCCCTTCAGCGCCTGCATGATGAAATTGGAAACGACGCGTCCGTCGGCCGGGTGCATGCGCGGACCGTAGGTGTTGAAGATCCGAGCAACCTTGATCGGAACCCCGTTCTGCCGGTGATAGTCGAAGAACAGGGTCTCAGCGCAGCGCTTGCCCTCGTCGTAGCAGGAGCGGATGCCGATGGGGTTCACATGGCCCCAATATTCCTCGCTCTGGGGATGGACTGACGGATCGCCGTATACCTCGCTGGTCGAGGCCTGGAGGATCTTGCAGCCGAGGCGCTTGGCAAGGCCGAGCATGTTGATGGCGCCATGCACCGACGTCTTCGTCGTCTGCACCGGATCGTGCTGGTAGTGGATTGGCGAGGCCGGGCAGGCGAGATTGTAGATCTCGTCCACCTCCACGAAGAGGGGGAAGGTTACATCGTGCCGCATGAACTCGAAGCTGGGGTTCGAGTGCAGGTGCCCGATATTGTCCTTGGTGCCCGTGAACAGATTGTCGACGCAGAGCACGTCATGGCCCGCGTCAAGCAGGCGGTCACAGAGGTGGGAGCCGAGGAAGCCCGCACCGCCGGTCACCATCACCCGCTTTCGCATATTGTAGCTGCGAGCCATTCATTCCCCTCCGACACTGCGGCTGCCTCTAAGTAGCGAGTTCCGATCTCCGGTCGCAACCATTCCTCTTAGCACGGAGCCGAATCCCATTTTGATACAAAGAATGTTAATATCTTGTTGAGGAACATTAAGATTTCGTTTAGCGTTTGGATTGGGTGCTCATTCTAACAGGGATGGGTCGTCGCTCACTCAACGAGGTGAAATATGCGTCGCTCAGTTTTCAAATTCCTTGCTGCTGCCTCCATGGCCGCGGCCGCCGCGTCCCCGGCTCTTGCCAAGGACACCCGGCAGATCAATCTTCCGCCGTCCGGTGGCACGACTAACTCGCTGACCGTTGTGTCGGCTTGCGACCTCAGCCTCCCGACGCCGGACGCCATCGCGTGCGCCGGCTACTACTCGGGGAACCTGCTTAACGGCAGTGCAGAGGATATCGCCAACCAGCAGGCGGCGATCGACTCGCTTCCGGGTGACTTCCAGTTCGACGGTAACTGGAATGCCCTGGCCGACAACACGATCCTGTCGCTGACAAACGGCAATCAGCTGAACTTCGGCGAGACCATGTTTGGCCTGACGATCATCGGTGCCCACTTCGGCAACGTCGCGGGTCCGGCAGGCAATGTTTCGGTCTTCTGGCTGTTCGACTTCGGCACCACTGGCGCCAACTTCGTCACGCTGGACGATCCGAGCGGTTGGTCGAACGCCACGCTGTACACGACCGGCTCGCCTCCGGGTGTTCCGGAGCCCGCGACCTGGGCGATGATGCTGCTGGGCTTCGGCGCAGCGGGCACGGCGCTCCGCCGCAGCCGCCGTCGCACCGGCGACCTGCTTCAGATCGCCTAAGCACACTCGATTGAGTGAGCACGCAGCTGCCGGCCTTCGGGCCGGCAGTTTTCGTTTGTTTGTGTTCGCTATGGGCGGGCCGTCAGCCGACCAGCCTGACTTCGGTTCCGCGGAAGTTCATGACGCTCGAACCCGAGCAGCCCGACGCGATCAGGACACGGCCCTGGAAGATCAGGCGTCGTCCGATGAACCGGGAGCATTGAATGTCGGGTGTGTATGTCGCGTCGACGCGCAGCGTCTCCGACGGGAAATAGATCAGCCCTTTGAGCTCCGAAAAACTGTTCCCGCCGATGATGTTCTCGGTCTCATCGTGGGCACCTGCCGAGCGGCGGTCCTGAAAGATCAGAATTCCGGCGTTCGGGCCCTGGGTTGGGGCGGCAAGCTTGACCTTTGCATGACTGTCGATCTGAACCTTGCCAACTGACCAGGGATCGGTTGCTGCCTGCTCACTCGTCAGGAAGATCGTGCAGGCCTTGCACGTCACTTCGGCCGTCGGCCCGATCACCAGATTTCCGCGATTGAGGATGTATTCGCCGTCGGCCAGCAGCACCGGACCGTCGATGAGGACGTTTCCGTAGCAACCGGCGGGCAACGTGACCCGTCCGCCGTTCGTGGAGGCCGCGTCCGCGTTGATCGTCACGTTCGGGCAGCCGGTATTGGGGATCAAAGGCGGATCTCGCTCGGCAAGCGGGTCCTTCTGCCGCACGCTGTAGGCGCGCACGCGCGACGACTGGATGCCATCTGCGTCGATTCCGCCGAATGCGACGATATTCTCGGCCTGAATTGTCGCGGAGCCATCGGCCTGAATGGCCTTTGGGGACGACGCGTTGGTCGCCAGACCACAATCCATCTCAACGTCGGCGCTTGGATCAATTTGCAGTCCGGTTTCCGAACCGGAGCCGATGGCGAAGGCGCAGAAATCGCCATTCTCGACAACGGTTGCCGTGGCCTCGACTGAAATAACGGGTGCGCGTTTGAGGAAGAGCGAGGCGAACGTCATCCTCGTAGGACTTGCGATCCGCACCCTGACTGCGAACGGATCATCTTTGTAAATGTCCGGGGACTGTTCCGCCGTGACCGCACGTCGCGGATCGAGTTCCGGGTTCGAAGCGATCGAGCGGTCGACTGCCCCTTCCATGTCACCGGCCTGGATCAGCCCGTAGACGCCCGCGAGTGCAGCAGAGTCTGCGGCAGCCTGGAGCTCGCGCTTGGCGTAGACCCATTGGACTGTGTCCACGGCGAGTGCCGCGCAACCCAGAAAAATCGGAAGCCCGATCGCCGCCAGCGCCAGCACATTGCCGCGGTCATCCCTGAGCAGGGCCTCAAGAGTTGTGGTGACCCGTCGAAACGTCATGCAACATGGTTAGGCGGTCAGGGTTAAAGGACCTTTATCCTCGCCGATGGTGAGGTGCCGGAAGCTTTCCTGATCATTGATCCGGGCAAGGCCGGCGAACGGCTTTGTTACGGCTTTGGTTTGGGTTCCGGATGATCATGACGATCGTCGGCCCCCGGTGCTTTCGGTGGCACCGTCGTCGGGACATCGATCGGTTTTCCCATCGCGGCGTTGTTACCGCCTTCGGCCAGCGCGGGATGGCGCTTCATCGCCTGGATGAGGGCCTGACGCTCGGCGTCGTCACGCTGGATTTCCGTCATTGGTGGCTTATGCGATTCGCAGGCCGCGAGCGCCGCCGCCAAGACAAAGAGTGCAAGACCCCTTGCCTTGGCGGGTGCGATCGCCAGGATCATGACTACGGGACGGGCACGAGCCGCGGGCTCGCCAGCCATGTGAAACCCGCATACTGCTTCATCTGCTTGCCGTTGCCGAGGTTGCCACCCGAGCAATTGAGCATTTTGTTGATGCAGTTGTCCATCCACATGCTCATGACCGTATTGTCCCAGGCCCCGAACCAGTCGGCATGGAACGTAGTTCCTGGCTTCGACGGGGTCATTCCGGCCATAGTGTCCGAAGACAGGCTCCACGTCACGGTCTTTCCCGCTTCCCAAGTGCCCGAGCGGTCGAGCGTGTCGTCGACCGTGTACCAGGCACCAAGCGTGAACGCCGGTATGACATAGGGGTGCGTCGACGGACACTTGTAATAGCCCCAGTCACCGTAGCTCCCGTAAGAAACGTGGCTCCGGTGATCCGGGCTGTCGAGGTTCTTGCCGTCCCAGCAGTCGGGCGCCTTGATGACCGCTCCGATCTGCGCCCCCGTCGGGCAGTTCTTGGCGGCCGTTACGAGATCCGGATAGGTGCCGGGCACGGCGCCAGTTCCCTGGCAGTTGAAGTAGAGCGACCCGGTCGGAGTCTTCGCCGGATCGAGCATGTTGTATCCGAATACGAATTTCAGTCCGTTCGGGAGCGGAACGCAATTGCCCTCCGCTTGCGGGTCGCCGCTCGTCAGCGAGCATTTCGGATCCGTGATCGGCCGGCGCTTGTAGTAGATTGCGACGAAATCCGGACGGACCACGCTGCCGCGGCCGTTTAGCATGGCGGGCATCCAGTACGCCGAACGATTCAACGGCGACATGCACGTGCTATCGCCTGCTCCCCTCAAGGATGCATAGGTCGAGTAGGCGTCGGCGGTCGTATTCCCGTAGAACTGGTGAAGGTGCGACTTTCCCGGTTGGCCCGGGAAGACGATGGGATCGTCGTAACGCAGCTGTCCCGCATTGCAGATGAAGCGGAACGCGCCAACGACGTCCGGGGCGGCGGATCCGGGGACGGTCGCGCTCACCAGCTCCGTATTGATGTCGAAGTTGCTGGGGACCATCGTTTCCTCGGTGTAGAAACTGTTGGTCGTGGTCGACGTGGTGGTCGTGGTTGTCGTGCCGCTCAGACTAGTGTCCGTAGTGGTGGTGGTTGGCGCGGGATCGGTCGTCCGACCCTTCTTCTTGGTAAGCCTCAACGGATCGAACTGGCCGCCGGTAACTTCCGGCGCCACCATAGTGACAATCAGCAGAGCAGCGACACCACCTGCCAGGGCCTTAAAGGCCGAGAAATCTTCGCCCATCTGTTTTGCCTCCCCAGACAAAAGCAGGGGCACATTCGGGCTTCCGGAGTTAAGATATCGTCACTCCGTAGGAAACTCTGGATTAACCGTGTTTTCGGTCGGGCGCGGCGGATCAGCAGCCGGCGCCGGTTCCTTGCACGCGAAGGTCGTTGGACGAGAGCGCTTTCATCCGTTTTGCTCCATCGTCAGGGCAGCCCTGTGTCGTCTTCGATGTTGGTTTGGAAGAGGTGGGTGGTGCGCTTGGCTCGCCGTCAACCAGCAACGTTCCCTGGAGAGCGTCGGCGACGAGCTGCGGCTTGGGCTCGCCGCTGGTGATCAGATCTCCTGCCGATACCCGAAGCGGATCCTCGACGGTCGGGCCCGACAGCATTGGCCCCGCGTTTTGAACTGCATCCAGCGCCACTTCCACGGTCGTGGGCGACGGCGGCAATGGCTCCGCACCGCTGTAGCGCTGGCGGAAAGCGTTGATTGCGCCGAGGCCGCCCTTGAGGCGATAGAAGATATGCCGCCCGATCTGCACCGATTTGTCGAGCGAGTCGGCCCAATACGGAAGGACGTAGTCGGCATGATAATGGGTCGAGTGACCCACCGGCGCGAATACCTTTCCGGCAAGGGCCTGACTGGCGATCCTTTGAGCCTGTTTCCATAGGGCAGGGATCGGAATTCTCGCGAGCGAGCCATCGCAGGTGAACGTGAACTGGCAGCCGACCGGCCGGTCCGAGCCCTGATAGACGACGCCGCAAACGCTTGCCGGATAGGCAGGGTGACGCATCCGGTTCAGCACCACTTGAGCCACCGCTCGTTCGCCATCGGCGCCGTCGCCCGCCGCTTCGTAATAAACGGCTTGGGTAAGGCACTCGAGCGCGCGCTCTCGCGATGTGGAGTCGGCTTTGAGGGTGAAGGCGGCCGCGGCACTGTCGGGCCGCTCCGAGAATTCTCGCTTCGAATTTTCAGCGAGCGCTTCTTCAGGCGAGATCGGCCGAAGGAGATCGGGGGGCGGGATGTTCAATTTCACCGTCACCGATCTCGAAAGTGCGGATGGCTTGTTCGAGCGCGCGATTTCGAATGGTTGTGACCCTGATTGCGAGAGCAGGATCGCTGCCCCGATGATGAGGAAGAGGACTGCTGCGCCTATTCCGCCGAAAATGAACAAGCGCCGGCGCTGGCGCTTTCTCCATTGTCTCGCCGCTTCGACTTTCATGCGGTTCTTTTTCGCCATCGAAGGGCGAGCAAGAAGATGGCTGGGCCCTCGACGAGATACCGGCGCCACAGACGCCGGGGATCGGTTAGCAGGCGGTGTGCCCATTCCAGCCCCAATCGCCGGGCCAGCACCGGAGCGCGTTTAGTCTGCCCGGTTATGAACTCGAGTGCCGCCCCGATGCAGAAAGCCATTCCACTCGCGGTTCCAAGTTTCGCCGCTTCGGCGGCGATCATCTCTTGCTGGGGCGAACCGACGCAAATGAAGCTGAAGCGCGCCTTCTGATCCGAGATGAATTCCGCGGCCGTCGTTCGCGCATCCGGGTTCTGCATCAGGCCCATCGGCGGGCAATGCTGGACGAACTGAATTTTCGGGTGCGCTCGCTGGAGGCCTCGGAGAAGCGCCGGGTCGCCGCCGACAATGGCAATCCGGTCCCCGCTTTGGATCACCCTGTCGAACATGAGTGCGGTCAGGTCGCTCCCAGGCAAGACCGGCAGGTGCACGCCGCGCCATCTCGCGAGCAGACCCAGGACCTTGCTGTCGCAGATACAGAGGTCGGCCCTGCGGTACGCTTCCTCAAGACCGTCTATCTGGCCGCTCCGCTTGTGAAGGCGAACCATGTGATCGACATTCGGAGTGACGAGGTAGCGGAACGGAGCGCCGGACCGGGTCTCCTCGATTCGGGAAAGCAACCGGTCGACCGAAAGGACATCGAAAGCGACGTCCAGAAAGTTCTCGCGGTCAGTAGGCATCGCGGTCGAAAAGCACCGCGCGAACGGTCGCAATCATGATCCAGAAGTCGAGACCCAGTGACCAGCGGTCAATATATTCCTTGTCCAGCTCGACCCTACGCTTCGCGCGCTCGACCGAACGGATTTCGCCGCGAAGGCCCTTGACCTGAGCGAGGCCGGTGATGCCCGGCCGAACGCGGTGACGCCCCGCGTACCCGCGTACTGCATCCTGATAGTAGCGGTCCCCGACCCGCATCTCGAGCGCATGAGGCCTCGGCCCCACGAGCGACATGTCGCCTCTAATGACGTTGATCAGCTGCGGTAGCTCGTCGACGCTCAGCTTGCGAAGGATCCGGCCTACCGGAGTCACTCGCGGATCGTCGCGTGTCGTCGTCTCGCGCGCGCCGAGGTCCGACTGGTCCGCGAACATGGTTCGGAACTTGAGGACGTGGATGATCTCGTTGTTGAAGCCTACCCGCGGCTGCACGAACAGCACGGGGCCAGGGCTCGAGAGCCGAACTAGAAGTGCCGCGAGACCAATGATCGGCGAAAGGAAGACGAGTGCAATCCCACCAAGGATAAGATCTTCGCCTCGCTTCACGAACTGGTTGATGTCGCGGAACGGCCGCTGCCACAGGTTCAGAACTGGAAGCGATCCAAGGAGATGGACCCGATAATCCGGGGCGAGCTCGATCGCCTCCGGCGGTATTAAGGACACGTCGACCGAAACGGCGCTCAGTCCGTCTACGATTTCGTGCAGTCGCTTGGTCGGCAGGTTTGGAACGCTGATCAGTACCTGGTCGACTTCGCCTCGCCGCGCGAGCTCGGCCAGTTCCTTGTAGCCTCCGATTAACTTGAGATCGTCGAGCTTGCCGATCTTGGGCCTGTCGTCCGCGACTCCGACGAAGCGCAGGTGAGGCAGATCGAGCGCGCCCAGCAATTGGCGTATCATTGCGATCGACTGAGGATCGGCGCCGTAGAAGGCGATGCGCTGCTCGATCGATCCACGCGCCGCCATGCGGGTGAGGCCGATCCTGATCAGCGGCCGGGACAATGCGAGGCAGAAGAGCAGCGAGACGAGATACAGCAGGCTGACACCGCGGGAATAATTGCCGATCATCCCGAACTGCCAGACGAGCGCCGACGCGAGGAGGCTGCTGACCGTCGCGTCGACGAGCGCGTCGCCTTCCTCATGCATCAGATTGACGAGCGTGCGGCGGTAGGCGCGCCTCGAGGAACGGATCAGCAGGAAGCTCGCCGAGAGGATGGCGAACGCAAAAACGTGCACCGAGTATATGAGCCGCTCGCCGACGAGGAGTTCGTAAGCGATGAGCGACATGGGGACGCTCAGGGCAAGGCATGCCAGGTCGCTCGCGAGGATGATCGGCCCGACGATGTTCGATGTGAAGCGCACTGGCCGCTTGCGCGAGTCAGTAGCCCGCGCATCGACTGCGGGATCAACTGGTTTCTGCACCACGATTGCGTCGTCAGCAGGTGGCATCAGATGAATTCTCGCACCAGCTCCGCATCCTGTTGATGTCGGTATTCCTCATCCACCGCCTCGGCGGCGTCTGGTCCGTCGGACTTGGCGACATGCGCACGCAGTGCCTCGTAAAGGTCGCGGTTGGCGGGAATCTCATGAAACGCATTCCAGAGTGTCCTGTCCAGCTGGCGGCTGTCACCAGCAGCAGCATAAGCACGCGCAAGCAAGAGACGATCGCGAGCCGACTTGGGCAGGACGCTTACTAGCCTTTGGGCATCGCTGATCGCCGCAATTGCCCTACCAGCTCTTATTTCGAGGTTAATTCGCGCGCGCAGCGCATAGACGTGATCGGGCTCCAGCTTCAGGATCGTGTCCAGCATCTGCTTTGCTTCAGCAGTGCGGCCGCCGATCGCCAGCGAGTCCGCGATGATCGCATTGGCGCTGGAGTTGGCTAGGCTGATCGGAAGGATGGGCCTGCCACCGGCCAGGTCGATGGCATCCTGAGGGCTGCCGACCTCATTGAAATAGCCCGCATAGGCCAGCCGCTGCTGCGGGCCGGCCGCCCTGCTGAATTGCCGCGCGGCGGCGAGTGCCTCCGGCGACCTCCAATGCTCCGCCCACAACCAAAGCACGGAATCCACTTGTTCGCCGGGCGCATCGGGCTTCAGGAAAGGCTGTGCCGCTCGCAGGGCGCCAGCGATATCCTTCGAACGAAGCCTTGCGTCCACGGCAGCCAGACCGGCATCCACATCCTTGGGATCCAGCTGTGCGACCCGGCTTGCCGCGGACGCCACCCCCGGCCAATTCTCGTAGCGTTCGTGGAGCGCCATGAGGGCCTTCAGGGAGCCAGCATCATCAGGGCGAACGACAAGCTGCTTTTCTAGTAACGAGGCCGCTTCTTCATGCTTCCCGCGCGCCAGCAGGATGCGCGCCTTCAGCAACTTGGCGCCCGGTTCGAACGGGAGTGACCGGAGCAATGCGTCGGCCTGCCGATCCGCTTCGTCCAGGTTCTGGCGCCTTAGTGCCGCATAGCCGTGGGCGAGCTTGACCGCCGGTGCGTCGGCGGAAATGAGTTCAAGCTGCCGAGCCTGCTTCTCCGCCACGTCGATGTCGCCGCTGAGCAACGCCAACTGTGTCAAGTTTGCAAGGACCTGCGCGTTCGTGCGATCTAGTTCATGCGCCCGGGTGTAAGCATAATAGGCGTCGCCGAGCGACCCCAGTTCGACCTGGACCTTGCCGAGTTCCTCCCAATAAGCGGGCTCGTCGTCCTTGGCGGCTACGACCTCGAGCAATGCCCGTCGAGCCGCGAGCAGGTCTCCGGACGCAACTGCGGCCTGATATTCCTCAAAGCCCGCACGGGCTTTTGACTCTGATGAACTGCAGCCGGCGAGAGCTACCGAAAGCGCCGTGGCGGCAATGCAACAAGCCGCAAAAAACGGGCTTCGGACCTTCATAATTTGTATATACTACTCTGCGAGTTATCGTTTTGTAACCTAGCATGCTGAACGACGAGACGATCTCGCGTGTGCGCGCGGACTGGCGAAAGGAGCCTTGGTGCGTAAAGCCTTTGTCGCATTGATTGCTGGAATCCTCTTCCAGACTGTTCTGCTCCAACCGCTAGCCGCCCAAACGCGGCGGCCAGCGCCTGCCCAGGCCACGGCCGGGCCCGCGTATCGTATCAATCCCGGCGACGATATCGAGATCATGGTGTGGGGCGACGACCGTCTTCAACGGACCGTTCGCGTCCTTCCTGACGGCACGTTCGCTTTCCCCTGGTTGGGCAGCTCGTCGCGGCGGGCCAGCTGCCTGCGGATCTGGAGCGGGTCATCTCGGCGGCTCTTCAGCCACAGTATCGTGGAGCGGTCCCCCAGGTGACCGTCAGCGTGAAGAACCCGAATGGTTACCAGTTCTCGATCGTGGGCAAGGTCAAGGCGCCGGGCACCTATACTCCTGGCCGCTACGTCAATGCGCTGGAGGCCGTTTCGATTGCGGGCGGGCCGACCGAATTCGCGTCGATGAGCAACATTTCCATCCTGCGCAAGTCGGGCACGCAATTGCAGACCATTCGAGTTCGCTTGAGCAATGTCCTCAAAGGGGACACACAGGGTCTCACTGAAGCAGACATTCCGTTCATCCAGAGCGGAGATACATTGGTGGTGCCGTGATGAATGCATTCCGCAAGCACTGTCTCGCCGCGACCGCAGGGGTCTTCGCAGTCTGGAGCGCTCCCGCGCTTGCCCAGGCGGCGGATCAGCCGACCGAGGGAGCGCAGCCACAGAGGTCGGCAAGCTACATCGATCTGACTGCGGGCCTCGGCTACTCGAGCAATCCGTTCCTGGAGTTCAACGGTGACGGATCTGCTTTCGGGCGGCTCGGAGCGCGCGGCGTACACGCCTGGTCTAGCGAGCGCGCTTCGACGAGCATTGCGGCGTTTGCCGAGGGCTCCACTTATTTCAACAAGTATGATTTCAAGAGCATCTTCTCCGTCACCGGTGACACTCAATACAAAGCGAGCGAAACCATCCGGGTTTTCGCCTCCGGCGGTGTCAGCGGCGATCTTTCAGGCCAGCTGAGCAATCGCTTCCTGTACGTACCGCCCGTCCCGGAAGTGCCGGACGTAACACTGCCGCCTCCGCCAGTCACGGTGCAGGATCCCGATCTCTTCTCCTTCGCAGGACGTCAGTACCGTTTGTACGGACAGGGCGGTGCGGCAATCCGGACCGGTCCACGCACCAACATCACCCTTTCGGGGGGCGCATCGCGGGTTTGGTTCACCGGCGATTTTCTCAACGATTATACGACCGTCTTCGTCAACGGCGCCTACAATCACCAATTGTCGGAGCGAACTTCTATTGGGTTCAGCGTCGGAGCCGACCGCACCAATTATGACAATTCAAGCGACCATTCGACGATCATCAGCCCGAGGCTGACGCTGAGCACGCGGCTCAGCGAGTATTGGGACATCCAAGGTGGCATCGGGGTCAGCTTCTCGAGGTTCCAACGCGACGGCGAAAGCGATCATTCCGCGTCGCTCGTGTTCGACGGATCGATTTGTCACAGCTCGGAAACGGAACGGCTGTGTGGGCGAATTGCGCGGAGCTCGCAGAGTCTCTCACGCGCGGCGCTCTCGAACAGTTCGTCGGTCAACGTAGATTGGTACAAGAGGCTCGACGACAAGCAGACCGTCCAGCTGTCGACCGGGGTCACTCGATACGTCACCGACGATCAGCTTACGAGCAACTTCAAGTCGCATTATTTCCGCATCGCGGCGAGCTACAGCCGCAAGATCAATGGCCGCCTTTCCGGAGGAGCAGACGTGAGCGGGCGCTGGCTTCGCCAGAATGGTCCCGATCCTGATGGCGACCTGACCGGTTCGCTGTTCCTCCGCTATCGTCTCGGAGATCTTGGATGATCGAGCCCGGAACGCTCGAGCGGGCGGAAGGCGGCGGCGCCTGGCTGATCAACCACATGCCGGCCATTCTCTGGCAGCGGCGGATGTACGTGATCGTGCCGTTCATCGTCGTGTTCCTCGTCGGCCTGATCACGGCCTTCATGCTTCCTACGCTCTATCGGTCGTCGGCGACGCTGCTTGTGGAGTCCCAGGATCTTTCGACGGATATCGTCGAAGCTCCGGGCGCTGGTGAGATTGAGAAGCGCATCGCGAAGATTCGCGAACAGGTCCTTAGCCGCGGCGACCTCATCAGCCTGATCGAGCAGAACGATCTCTATCCGTCCGAGCGGCGAACGAAGCCAATGTCCTATGTCGTCGACAAGATGCGGAAGGCGACGACGGTCGGAGCATTGGCAGGCGACATTGGACAGAGCGGGACGAGCAAGGAAAGCACCATCGCGATCACGATGAGCTACGACTACCCGGATCCGGGCAAGTCCCAGGCCGTGATGCAATCCTATGTGACCCAGTTCCTGAAAATGGACAGCGACGAGGTGGAGGATCAGGCCAACCTGACTGTCCGCTTCCTTCAGGAACAGGCTGGCAGGCTGCAGACCCAGATCCAGCAGATTGAACGGCAGATCACTGCGCTGAAGACGACGAATGGCGTCGTCCTTTCGGGCGCCGGCGCGCCGGTCTTCATGGATACGGGAAGCTACACGGCGCAGATCACCAGCCTTGAAAACGAGAACCGGCAATTGGTTCGCCAAAGCAAGACTGGCGGATCGGATTCTCAATTGGCGCAGGCGGAGGCCGCGCTCGCAGTCGCGCAGTCGACCTACAGCGACTCTCACCCGGACGTCATCGCGGCGCGAGAGCGTGTCGAAATCCTGAGGCAGGCGGCGCGGAACAGTGGCTCCACGTCGAACTCGATCGTCCAGGACCAGATCCAGGCCAATAATGCGGCGATCGCGCAGCTTCGGGCCGCTCGCGATGCGCTGGTCAATCGGGCCAATGTGGCCGCGGCGGGCCAGGCAAGAGCGCCCGCGATCATGGAACGAGCGTCCCAGCTCGAGAACCAGGCCAATGCGCTTCGCGAGCAGTACAAGACTGTCGCCGGCAATTTGATGAGGGCTCAGGGTGGTGCGCGTCTCGCCAACGAGCAGCGTGCGGAGCGCCTGTCGCTTGTCGAGCCCCCGAACCTGCCGGATCGCCCGCAGTGGCCAAATCGACCGCTGGTAATTGGAGCTGGTGCGGCAGCCGGGCTGGCGCTCGGACTAATACTCGCGCTGCTCATAGAATTGCTCAACCGGCCGATGCGGAGCCCGGCCCAGGTTCAGTCCATGGGGCTTCCGATCCTCGGCGTGGTACCAATTCTTCAGACCCGGCCGAGTAAGAAGCGCTTCGGACTATTCAGGAAGCGTGAGGCTCGCTTTGCATAATCCGTTCCACGAGACTGCTGGAGTGTCTTCCGTGAGCGCTGAGCCAGCAACGACTCTGTCCGTAATCCCGATCCCGGGCCGCGAAGGCGCCGTGGAAGTGCCGTGGGATGGTGAAACTGCGCGGGCGCGCGGAGTGTTCGGTTTCGACAGTATGGATACCCGTTCGCGGAGCTTCAATCTGATCAGGGCGCGGCTGCTAGAAATGAACATGAAGCGCGGCTGGCGGATGATCGGCGTCGTATCCGCGACCCCGAACGTCGGAAAATCGTTCATTTCCGCCAATGTTTCCGCATCGCTCAGCCGCGATCCGCGGTTCCGGACCTACGTGGTCGACCTCGATCTTCGCAGAGGCTCGCTCAGCGATTTCTTCGGCCTCGCGCCGGAAAGCGGACTTCGCGACTATCTGCAAGGTACGCCCGGCGTGGACGCGCCGGCGGTTTATCACCTCGAGGGCGAACGGCTGCTGATCATGCCGACCATGGCAGGGAAGATTCATTCGGCCGAGTTGCTGGCGGGCGAGCGTGCACAGACGCTACTTCGATCGATGCGGGTTTCCGACGAGAAGAACCTCTTCATCGTCGATCTTCCGCCAGTGTTCGCGAATGACGATGCATCGACGGCCATGGGCCGTCTCGACGCATACATTGTTGTCGCTGAGGAAGGTAAAACAAAGCAGCGCGAAATCCAGGACGCGGTGAACCTGCTGGGCGACGCGCGTCTAGCTGGCGTGATCCTGAACAAGTACCGCGGTGGTGTTGTGAGCGAAGGCTATGGCGTCGACGATTATTACGCGGCCGGGTACGGCCAGGCGGAAGCCAAGCCTAAGAGCTAGAAGCGGCTCCTGACCCTTATTTGGTGGGTGGAGCGAAGCCCTGCTTATATTCGATCTTGGCTGATTGACGGATCGTCTTCAGGCGGTTCTGCATCAGCTTTGCCGCCTGTTCCCGACGCATTGTAGCGACCGCGACCGACTTGGCCTGTTCGCCGGTAATCGGCGCAGCCTCGCGCGAAACGACTACGCTCGCGACGCCCAAATTGCCCACCGGAATGATGAAGGGTTCGGTACCTGCCGCCGTTGCAAGCTGGCCGAACAGATTGGGCGGGATGATTGCCGTGTCGAGCCGGTTCTTCTGGCGGACGAACGTAATGCCCGCGCCAGTGAGGACTGCGGCGATATCATCGAGCGTCTTCGACTGATCCAGCTTGGCTCTCACGGCCGGGTCGGTCGGCATCTGGAAGCGCAGCTGCTCAAGGTTCCACTGCTCGCGGTTTGCGAACATTTGCGGTCTGCTCGCCTCGAACTTCTGGATTTCCTCGTCTGATGGAAGTTGCGCCGTGTCGATCTGCCGCGTTGCGAGCATGCTGATCAGAAGATCTTCAGTGAGCTTGCGCTGCCGGTTGAGAAATTCCGGTGTCTTGTCGACGCCGTCGGTCTTTGCCTGCTGCGCAAGAAGCCGGCGATCGATCATCGCCTGCAGGACGCGTGAGCGCATCGCGTTCTTATCGGCGCCAACGGGAGTATTCGCACCGGTCAACTCAGAGTTGAGCTCGGCCGCGGTTATTTCCTCGCCATTGACGATCGCAACCGTTTGACCTTCCGCCTTCTTGTTGCAGGCGGACAAGGCCAGAGCCAATCCAACGCCAATTAGTATCGTCGAACGCACGCTAAGCCCCCACCATTTGAAAATCGCGTGGTATAAGGTCATAGCATGGAGGAATCGCCCATGCCACAGGCCATTAGGGTGAGGGGGGACATGGAAACCGTCTACGACTGGGTCACAGTTGGAATCTTCGCCGGGCTTGTAGTTCTCTTCATGCAGCGTTCGACTTCCGACGAAGTGCAGCATGAAAATGACTCGCTACTGCTTTATCTGGGTGCCGGGCTTGGATGCGCGGTTGCCAATTATATCGGCAACAAGGGACTGCATTTCATTGCAATTCCGCTCATTCTCGCGACGCTCGGCTTCATCATCTACTACCTGAGGCCGTTCAAAACCTGGCCGAAGAGATGACGCTCAGGCGATGAATACGCGCCGCACCTGCGGCGAGACTGAATTCATCAGCGACAGGATAAACTCATCCATCGACGCAAGTGCACGCGCCTTGTCGTTTCCGAAGGTCGATACGCGAACCATGATTGCGTCCGGTATGATCCGGCGCAGATTGTCCATTGCAACCACCATCCGCTGCTCTCGCCAGCTTTTCGGGAGGCGATCCCCGATGCGGGTCCAGTAGACCAGTTGCTCGGTTCGCGAGTCACTCGTCGCAGACATGCTAAGGGTCGGAAGGGCGCCCCAGGGCAATCCAACGACATGCGGCTCGATCGCCGACAATTGGTACCCGCCGGCCGTGTAACAAATCTCGGGGCGATGGATTTGCAGAATGCCGGTCTGCGTGGCGCTTTGCGCGACGAGGAGCATGATCGGCGGACCGCTTCCATCCGAGTAAACGCGTGTGACGAGTTGGCTGTAAAGCGCGCGGATCATCTGGTCCTCGGGAGGGACCACCAGGCCGCTACTGGAAACATAGTTCCAGCGTCCGATCTTATCCGGGATGACGCTTTCGAGCTTCTGCTTGCCGAGATAATCCAGATTCTTGTTGGGCAATCTCGCCGCCGCCACGCCCGCGACCGATGCGAAAGCGAGCCCAAGGCCGAACTTGCGCCTTGTCATCATTCGCTCGGGCCGTCCGATATCGTCGCTCATTGCGCGGCCCTTCCGGTCCGGAGATGCAGGACGCGCGTGAAAATGCTGTCAATTACGAAGACTGTCACCAAGGCGACCGCAAACATTGTGAGCCCGGCAAAGTCGTGGAGGAATCCCTGCGCAGCTGACTCGCCCATGTAATAGGTGATCAGGATCAGGATGATCACCCGGACAAAATTCGAGAAGACGGCGATCGGGATCACTGACAGGGCAATGACTGCAAAGGACAGGAAATTGCTGCGGTGACGCAGATATCCATAGAACAGGCAGATCGCACCCAGGCTGATGATCGAGTTCAGCCCCGCGCACGCGGCCGCGACCAGCAATTCAAATTGGGCGATCTGGATGGTCACCCCTGAACTCGCGATTGGATATCCGAGTGCGTGGAGAAGACTGACCGCCCATTGCGAGATCGCGATCTTGATCGGTTGGGTGATCGCCGCGACGACCGAATCCGGCGGAGGCAAAGTCAGCGCAAGGTACACTAGCGGAAACCAGATCGATCTGAGCAGCTTTCCGCCCACCAGCAAATAGAGGCCGGTGATCAGCGCGCTATACATTGCGATCGCCTCGATCTCGAGTATGCCGGTTACCCGCGCCAGCCCGTAGATCGCCAAGAACGGAATGAGCAGAGAAAGTCCGAGCGCGAGACTACCTGGCTCCCGGACGGCGTGGCTGCCTCTCAATTCCCGCCAAAGGAGCCAGGCACCGGTTGCAAGGACGATGGGCCCGTGACCGCCTTGTTCAGTCGTCCAGTTGAACCGGGCAACCTGTATCATGGTGGGCAGCAGGATTATTCCAACGCCTGCTATCAGCACCAGATCGGCGAGGCCGATCGAGCGTACGAAGCTGGTTTGAGGTTGCGCCTTGGCTAAAAGCAAAAGGGGTGCCCGATCTCCGCACATTCGCCTGATTGATTGTGCGAAAGAAAAGCTAAACCTAGTCTAAACCCGCCGCAAGCTTTCCGGATTGCTGTCGAAAATGAATTTGGGACACATTTCGTGATCGGGATCGTGATTATCTTGCTGGCACCTTTTGCGGTGTTGACGGCATTCTTCGTCGTCGAATTGATCGCGGGTCTGCCAACCAGTCGATTTCGGCGCGCGGGCAGCAAGCGGGTTTCTGCGGTGGTCATCGTTCCGGCTCACGACGAAGCTCTGGTTATCGGGCATACGGTGGCAGCTTTGACGTCTGTACTGCCGGAGGGCGTTCGGCTTCTCGTCGTGGCGGACAATTGCTCGGATACGACGGCAGGAATTGCTCGCTCGGCCGGGGCGGAAGTGATCGAACGGAATGAAGCAGACCAGCGGGGGAAGGGCCACGCGCTTGCATTTGCCGCCGAGCATTTAGCGAGCGATCCGCCCGATGTCCTCGCCGTTCTCGACGCGGATTGCCGGATGGATTCCCCGAGCCTGTTGGCATTGGTATCGGCGGCTGGATCCGGAAGCCCCGTGCAGGCCGTCAATCTCCTGCGGCCGGACAAGGCAAGCTCCCCGCTGGTCCAGATTTCGACCTTTGCATTCATGCTGAAGAATTTGGTCCGGCAGCGCGGCCTTCAAAGAATCGCAGGACGAGTGCATCTCACCGGGACCGGGATGGCGATGCCGTACGCACTCTTCAGCGCGTCCGGCGAAGTGCGGTCTAGCATTGTCGAGGACCTGGCGCAGGGGCTCGAGCTTGCCGAATCCGGGCACCATCCCGAGTTCGTTGCCGATGCGACGGTTTGGAGCTGCGCAAGCACTGAGGAAGGGACGCTCACGCAACGGCGCAGATGGGAAGGCGGTTTCCTCGCGACCTCCTTGCGGCAGGCCCCGAAATTGATCCTCAAGTCAGTTGTGAAAGGCGACGTCAGGGGCGTGCTCGCAGGCCTCGACCTACTTGTGCCGCCGCTCGCGCTCTTCGCGCTCTTGAACGTTGCCGCACTGGCGATTGCCTCGCTCTTGTCCTTGGCATTGAAGCTGGATTGGTGGCCGGTTCTCCTTCAGCTCGGCCTTCTCGTCGTGGCGCTCCTGGCGATCTTCGTCGTCTGGCTGCGTGAAGGACGGCAATTCATTTCCCTTGGAGTGCTGGCGCGACTGCCTCTCTATGCAATGTGGAAGGTGCCGATGTACCTCGGCCTCGCCAAGCGCGGGGCCCCCGGGGATTGGCTCCGGACGGGCCGCTGAGGGTTAGAGTTTCCGGATCGCGACCATCACGGCAATCACGCATCCGGCAAGCGCCAGCACGACGGCTTCTCTGAGACCGAACGTTAGGGACAGCTTTCTCATTCAGTTCACCGCAACGCTCGAGCCAAAGTTGTCGTTGAACAGCCGACCCATCTGCATCGCAGACTTGCGCGCATCGAATTCCGCCAGCACCTTTGCCTTGCCACGCTCGGCAACGGCCCCGCGAAGCGCCTGATCGTTCAGCAACCGCTCGATCTGTCCTGCGAGTTGGTCCCAGTCCGAAGGCGCGAAGAGCAAGCCGGAGAGCCCATCGTCCACAAGCTCGGGAATGCCCGCGACCCTACTAGCGACGACGGGAACGCCGAGAGCCATGGCCTCCATCAGGACGATCGGGAGACCCTCCATGAAGCTTGGCAGAGCAAGCAGGTCACTTTGCGCAATCTCCGCCAGTGTCCGCTCTTCCGAAAGCCTGCCCAGAAACGTCACTGCGCTGGCGATTCCAAGTTTTTCCGCGAGAGCTTTCAACGAAGCTTGATCAGGTCCGTCACCCACCAACCGCAGCCGGATGTCGGCTCGTGCCTTGTGAAGTCTCGAGAAGGCCCGAAGGAGTCCGGCCTGTCCTTTCTCGGGAGAGAGTCGTCCGACACAAATGATGGTCTTTGCTTCGGAGTCCCGCGGTCCGCTTCGCGGCAGTTGATCGAAGGGGAGCCCGCAGCGGACGACGTGCATCCTTTCCCAATGCTCGGGCGCTACCAGCCGCATTCCCTGCGCCCTTCCGAAGAAGGAGACGCAAGCGACAAACTCAGCAGCTTCGATCTTTCGGCCGAGCATGAGGCCGGCCGGATAATCGGTTTCAGAAATCCCATGCATGGTGAAGCTCCACCCGATGCCTAGCAGGCGGGTGGCCAGTAGCCCGACGGTCGCGGCGGAGTTCGCAAAGTGATTGTGAAGATGCTCCGTATTCCGGAGGCGCAATTCACGCGCAAGCAATACGCTTTCCGCGAAATGGGCGAGCCCAAGGAACAGCCCGCGGGCCCCCGGAGCACGATGGCCAAGCGCCAAACCGAACGTCTTCAGATAGGCGGCGGGCCGGGTGACGAAGGTTGCAAGGTTTGCGGCGGCAATCGCCAGCGGCGACTGTGCGAGGACATAGAAAGTCCGACCAGCTTCGGCCTTGTCGGCATCGGCGCTGGCTTCGCCGGAACCGGGCTTGCGGATGCTGAAGGTATCGATGGCGACGCCTTGCTCGCGCAACGCCTCGACCTCGCGCCGGATGAAGGTATGCGAAGCTGCCGGATATTGGCTCGTGAGATAGGCGATGCGCATTTCCGGCCCCTAGCTCAGCGTTTCCGTGCGTAAGGATCAAGCGCACGCCGCATTGCCGAGTACCAGCTGTTGCCGCGATCGTAGAATTGCGCCTGCAAGCCAGCACAGGCGCGCTGCTTCGAGGCATACAACTGGGGGTCATCGCTCAGCTTCACGATGGCTTCGCGATAAGAAGCGGGGTCGTCGGGTTTGGCTTCTACGGATGCGTCGCGCAGATAATCGAGCGCGGGGCAGACCGCGGAGGTCACCAATGGACGCGCTGCGAGAATTGCCTCGGAGCAGGTCATCTCAAAGCCCGCCTCATAGTTCGTCCGGGTCGGAACGATGCAAACGTGGCTGGAGCTCATCAGTTCGCTGACCTTCTCCGGATTGCTGAAGCCGTGGCACATTACCACGCCTTCTAGGCCAAGGTCGGTAACGCGTTGGCGGAGTGCCGCTAGCGCGCCGCCGCTTCCGCAAATGTCGAAGCGATACTCCCCCGGCCGCGCAGCTTCGAGCGAGCGTGCAATCTCCACGATATCGAAGACGCCCTTGTTCTCTTCGATCCGGCTCATGAAGAACGTCCGGAACGGCCGCCGCGGCAAATCATCGGGCGGCGAGATGTCAGCGAACTGGGCCGGCGAATAGGTCGGCAGGTGATCGAAGATCGGTACCCGATCCTTGTCGCGGCCCAGAAGCTGCTCGATCTGCCCGCGAATATCCCGCGACGTCGATAGAATGCCCTTGGCGTGACGCAGGATGAAGATCCGGTTCAACTCCAGCAGAAAGCGCCACGATTTCTTGACCGGTCGGAACTGCGGCCAAAGCACCGCGTGATAGGAAATGACGATCTTGGCGCCGAGCCAGCGCACCGGGGCGAGCGTCCACCAGAAGTTCTGGTTGCCCGTGAGCATAAGAATATCGGGCCTGAACCGGAGCAGTGTCGGCAGGAGTCGAAGGTGCCAAAGCAGTTGTGCTAGATAATAGCGGGCCCCGCCCGCAGAAGTGATTGGGCGGTTGTCAAACGTGAACGATCCGAGCTTCGTCACTCCCGGCTCATTGCCGTACCAGGTGACCACATAGCTTGCCGCGTCGAGGTCGGACGCAACCTGAAGGAACTGCTTCAAATAGTCCGTCCCGAAATATACTTGCGCCTCGGCCTTGGACCATTCGCGATAGATCTCGGCCGCGTTCGCGGGACCGCTGAGGAATGCGATCTTCAATCGCTTTTTGATCATTTAGCCCCGCCCCCGCACAATCATCCTCGCGCCATCAGCCAAACCGCCAGCGACCCTCCGATGCCTTCATCGATCATGCGCTGCGGATCGGAAATCGGCGTCCAGCCAAGCTCCTTGCGCGTACGGCTCGTGTCGAACACGGCCTTCTGGGTGCGCGACTCCCAATCTGCATAGCTGGGAATTCTGCCGCCGTCGGGATGGCCGACCGCGAGCTTGATGGGCCATTTTGCAAAGTCCGCCAACCAGAACCGCCAGATCGGCCGTGGATGGACTTCGACCTTGTAGCCGGCGAGACGTTCAAGCCCGGCGATATAGTCGCGCGCTGAAAGCAGCGGAATGTCGACCAGATTATAGGCTCGGCCTTCGACTCCGGGCGCTTCCATTGCCCGGATCAGGCCCGACGCGACATCTTCGACGAGGACCAGCGGCAGCTTGTTGTTGCCTTCTCCCCACGTTTCAACGACGCCTTCCGACGACCATTTGCCAACCCCCCAGTGGAATGGATTTCCGCCGCGGCCGATGACAATCCCGGGACGTGCGATAACGACCGGAAGGCCGTCCGCGCGATGCATGTCGGTCAGCAGGTTTTCAACCGCCGCCTTGGCACGTGCGTAATAGTTGCGGCGCCTGATGTTCGGATCGAGCGGCGTCCGCTCGGTAATCGTGCCAGCGCGGCTGCCAGCGTAAAGTGAATCGATCGTGCCGGTGTAGATCAGCCGCTTGATACCGTGCTTGAGACAGGCGCGGGCGAGCGTTCGCGCCGGCTCAACTTCGCGCTCGATGAACTGGTCCCAGGTTCTGGCGTCCGACGTGGCGAGGTGAAACACAAAGTCGATACCCGCGAGTATGCGCTCGAGATCTTCCTCGGACCGCATGTCGGCCCGCACGATTTCCAGGCGATCGCTACCGAGCTCTTCGAGCGGGAGGCTCGATCCACGCGCGGCCGCTCGCACGGCATGGCCCTTGTCGAGCAACTGCTTGATCAACTGGCGCCCGATGAAGCCCGTACCGCCCAAGACCAGGATCGTCGGTTGGAGCCCGGGGGAGGGGCCGACCCGGGTGGTCTCGACGCGGCCCTTGAGCTTCGCCTTCCGGATGATCGTCTCGCAGGTTTCGATGACGGATCGGCCCGTTTCGCCAGTAATCCGGCTATCCAGGCCTGCAGGCGAGCGCAGCCCGTCGTAGAAGGCCGCGATGCTGTTCATGATCGACAGCTGGTACGGGTTGCCACGGCGGCGCAGCTTGGCCTTCGTCAGAATGTAATCGGCAAGTGTCGAGCGGGCCTGCGCACTCACCTGCGACGCAATCGAGACGCCTCGCTTGTGCCGGTCGAAATCGGGACTTGCGGGTGTCCGCCTGTCGATCGTGCAGATGTTCGAATCCAGGTCTGCGAGCGCAGTGCCGAGGAGGCCCCGCACGGCGATGGTGCGCTGGGGAAATCCCGGCCCAAGCTCGATATTGATGTCGGCTGCGGTGCGGCCGACGCGCGTGTGAATTCGCCAGCGGCGGTAAGCGCGTGCTCCACCTGGCAGGACGATGTCGCGATCGGCAGCAACCTGGATTTCATCCGGAACGCCCAGCAGGTCGACGAGTCCGGAGACCGGATGTGGACCGATTTCCAGCAACGCATTGCCCGGCTCGCGGAGCATCCAGTTGCCGAACGGCCCGAAGCGAATGAAGGCGAGCTCCGCAAAGTGGTTGAACGTCACATGGTCAAGCGGTCCAAGATCGCCGTTTCGCACATGGTCGCGCAGTCGCTGGAATGCGCCTTCGAAAAGCATGCTGTGGTTGACGCCGATCGTCAGGCCCTTCGCACCGGCGAGATCAAGGAGATCGCGCGTCTCCTCGGCCGAAACGCACATCGGCTTTTCGATGAAGACGTTTGCTCCAGCCTCGAGCACCACCTTCGCAAGAGGGTAATGCAGATCGGGCGGTACCAGCAGGTGGACGACGTCGACGCGCTGTTCAGCCAGCAGGGTCTGCAGCGAGGAATAGGCCGGAACGCCGAGGCCGGCCGCGAACGCCTTCGCGACGGTCGCGTTGGAATCGCAGACTGCGACAAGCTCGACCTCGCGCGCGTTCTGGATTCCGCGCACGTGGAATTCGGCAATGTAGCCGGTTCCCACGATCGCTGCGCGAACAGGTCCGCCGGTCACGACATTTGGTGCGGTCAAGCCTGGGCTCCCTGGCGGATTGGGTCGGCGGACGGATGTGCGCGGGAATTCCCGGACCTGTCCAGAACGTCCTCGAAGAAGTCAACGTACTTCCCGGCGACAACTTTCCAGCTGTATCGGGCATGCGCCCACGCTGCCGCTTCGGCATCCACCATGGGCTTGGTCAACGCGTTCCGGATCGCATTCTTCAGGGCCGCTTCCGACGTCGTGTCGACAAGCATTGCGTGATCACCGAGGATCCAGCGCGTGACTTCATCGTCATGCGCGACGATTGGAATTCCGCAGCTCAGCGCCTCGATGTAGACGTTGCCGAAGGACTCCTGAATCTTGGTATGCAGGAAGAGATCGGCGCTCCGGTAAAGATCGGGCATCTGCTCGTGACTGAAGGTCGTGCGAAGGAAGCGCCCGGGAAGCCGCTCAGCAGCAAGCCGGTCCACCTCGTCGCGCAGCGGACCGTCACCTGCGACGACCAGAAGGGCATCCGGAACGCCGGCGACTGCCCGCATAGCTTCGATGACCCGTTTGCCGGGCTCGAGCGCGCTGACCATCAGGATGATTTGACGGTCGACCGGAAGGCCCAGTTCGGCCCTGCGTGCCGGCCCTGGAAGGAAGCGTAGCGGATCGACCCCGTTCGGAATCAATGTCGAATGCCAGCGCGCGCTATTGCGCTCATAGTAGAGCGGATTGGTGCAAATCAGTCCGTCACAGGAGAAGAAACGCGGTTCCGGCCCCCGTTTAAGCGCGGGCCAGTCACCGTTCTGAGTCACGAAGACATGGGCGGGCCGGCCTCCGCTGCGCCGGCGGCGCAACGCCCAGTTTGTGTAGGGATAGCTGCAGGTCATTGTCACATCCGCCTGCTCGACAATTGGCAATCGCAGCAGGCCGGCCGCGAAGGTCAGTTCCTCGTACATGAACTCGTGCCGGAGGAACGGAAGCTTCGGCCAGTGCTCGAACCGCTCTCGCGAAACAGCGGGGACGTGGACGAAGTCATAGGCGCGGCCGGGCCGGACCTCACCGGAGCCAACTAGAGTGACCTGGTGGTTCCCAGCCGCGGCGATTTGCTGCGCGATGGATTCGAAGACGACTTCGGCGCCGCGGCCGAACCGGTGCAGGCCAGGAAGAGCGAATAGGATGCGCATGGGCCTAGCGGTGATCTATTTCGACGCCGACCGAGCCAAGCAGCTTGCCGATTGATTGCAGGATCTGCGCGAGACAGAAACGGAACTGCGGCTTTTGCCCACGGGCGAGCCGCGACAATTGCCGCATTATTGCTCGCGCCAGCGACGCGCTGCCGTGAACGAACATACGGGACCGCTTCATTCCACTCTTGATGCAGGCAAGAGCGGCGCTGTTGCCATGCCAGAAGTGGACGTAGAGCTGATAGCCGAACGTGGCGCGCTCCGCGGACTCGTTTTCGTAAACGAACCCGTCTTTCGAAAATCTGATCGACAGCCCTGCCGCCCGCGCCGCGCGGAAGAAGACCATATCCTCTCCGCCGATCACTCCAAATTCTGGGGAGAACCGGATTTTGGGATGATCCCTCAGCCACTGGCCAGACATCATCGTGTTGAACGTTGCAGCTGTCGGCATTTCGCTCGCGTCGGAGAGTTCTTCGACGCCAAGATCGAGGAACGGCTGTTCCGTGATCCACCGCGGGGAGTTTTCGGGAACACGGCGGACCATGCGTCCGGTAACCGCATCGGCTCCTGTTTCCTGTTGAAGATTGAGCAGCGCCTCCAGCCATTGCGAAGGCGGCTCGCAATCGTCGTCGGTCATGGCGATCCAGTCGCCGAGATCGAGGGCGGTCGCGACTGCAAGATTGCGGGCCAGAGAGATATTTTTACGGCCGGAAATCCGATACTCCAGCCCAAGCTCGAAGCGGTCGGCAAAGGCGTCCGCAACGACGCGTGCCTGTCCGTCAGGTGTGTCGTCCACCAGCGCGACGCCCACGGCCGCACGATCCCGGACCTGCTCGGCACACACCAGCAGGGCCTCGAGCAGGCGCGTGAGCAATTCATTGCGCTTGTAGGTGCAGATGGCGACCGCAATGGCCGTCCTCCCCCCTATCGCTAGCATGAATTCTCCTGCGCTACCCTTGGTCCCGGTCTAACCGTTCGGCTTGTGGGGCGCCATTTCGAAATCTGCCAACGGGTTAGCCGTGCCAGAATCGGACGGTCGCCGATTGTCAGACCTTGCCAGCAATTTGCAGGAGGAATTGCGGGATCATGCCCTGGATTCCACCTCCAATTCCAAGCAGACGCGTAATCTCTCCAATCGCCAGAGCAGTCGCGGCAAAGGCGAAGGTGAGCGCGAGATCATCGCGACCGAAATGCAGGTGCTCCTTGTGGCTCAGCATCCAGAGGGCCGCATATTTCACGATCTCGCCCAGGCTGATGACAGCAACGGCTCCCATGAAGCCGAAATAGTGAAATGCCAGCGGGACCCCGATCAAATAGCTGATCAGCTTCGCCGTGTTGGAAAGCGCGGGGTAGGCGGGGCGGGCCAGCCCCATCAGGATGGAATCGTTCGTCGAGGTCAGGATTCCGAACCAGACCCCGACGCAGAGAACAGGAAGGATCAGGCCTGCCTGCTGGTAACGCTGGTCGTAGAGTAGATCGACGACGATCCCGGAGATTGCCAGAAACGAGCCTAGGATGACTGCGGCGGCCAGGAGCAATGTCCGCCTGCCATGAAGCAGCTTCTGCCGGAGTTCCGGAGGCGCGAGACCTGCCGCAGCGACAGTCGGGAAGAGCACGAAATTGCTCGCCCGAGCTACGAACAGGCTGACCATATCGGCCAGGCTTCGTGCGATACCGTAAACGCCGAGTTCCGAGAGGCTGATCACCTTCGCGAAATAGAGGCGATCGAAATTCATGGCGAAGAAGTAGACGATCGACGAAAGGAACACCCACTTCCCGAACTTCAACAGTTGCCGGGCGCTCTCAGGATCGATCATGAATCGGTGGCGCATACCCGGGATGAAGAGGAAGCTCCCGATCAGCGTCGCTGCCCCAGTGATGACGCTTCCAAGCACAAGCGCCCAGACCGTCGGCGTGAGGATCGCAAGCACGACATGAGCGACCAGCGAAACAACGCCGATGCCAATGTCGAAAAGATTGATGCGAGCGACCTGAAGCTGCTTCTGGATCAGTGGGCGAGCTGTGGAATCGAACCCGGTGAAGACAAAGAACAGCGAGGCCACCGGCAGGATCGCAGCCAATTCCGGATATTCGAAGAAGCGGGCAAGCGGGACCGCGAGCGCCATGCAAATGGCCGCCAACACAACTCCCCTGACGGCCTGCAAAGTCCAGGCAGTATCGTAGAAATCGGGATGATCGCCACGCGGGTTGCTGACGATGTTCTGCATGATCCCGACATCGGAAAGCAGCTCGACGCCGGTCCGGATCGAATTCACGACTGCCATGAGCCCGAATATTGGCGGCGCGAGAAGCCGGGCGAGGATGACGTTGTTGGCCAGCCGCAGAAGCTGAGCGCCGCCGTAGCCAACGCTCATCCAGCCCAGGCGGACGACGATCGACTTCGGCACGCCCAGGAACATCAGTGCTTCATTCCCCCTTGGCCCGAGACCGGATCGTCCGTTGCCAGTCTAAACTCGATCGTGCCCGGTCTCACAATGGACAGCCGGGCTAGTGGCAATCAAGAGAATAATCCGTGAGTTGCGGAGGGGGCACGCAACCATTGGGTTCGCTGCGAAGGCCGGGCGAATTTTAAACGATTCCCTGCAATGAAAAGCGCTTACCGACCGGACTGAGCGGCGATATGATCGTTCATCGGATCGAGTGGGGAGCTAGCGGGCAGCAACTGGCGTGAAATGGATCTTCCTTCTTGCGCTGATTATCGGGACGCCCGCGCTTGCGGGCTTCTTGCGGTCGCAGCCGCGCTATATCGTGCAAGCCTGCTTCGTCCTTGGCGCTACGATGTTTTTCCTGGCTCCGCGGCTATGGGCCGCGCCAATCGCCTGGCCGCTTTGGCCGGGTCTGGCTAGGGGCATCGAAGTCTCATTTGTCGATGCCATTTCGATCGCGCTGATCGCGTCGACGAAAAGCGTTCGAATACCTCTCTCGTTGAAGCTGGCGTTCGGGATCTATTGTCTAGCTGTCCTGGTCTCGACCTTCGTCGCTTACCAGTGGATCCCGGCGACGTTTTACGCCTGGCAGCTCTTCAGAACCGTGCTCTTGTTTATCGCGGTGGCACATGCTTGTGCGACCGTCGAAGAGGCTCCCGTCGCCCTGATTTCCGGTCTCGGCTTCGGTCTGATGATCGAGGCTCTGGTCGTGATCTATCAATATGTGACGGGAAATCCGCGACCCGGAGGAAGTCTCGGCCATCCGAATTTCATCGGCCTCAGCCTCGATTTCGTGGTCTTTCCCGCTGTCGCCCTCATGCTCGGAACCCGCCGAACCTATTGGCCCGCAGCGACCGCGGGTGCCGGGCTCATCATCGCCGTGCTCGGCGGGTCTAGGGCTACGATGGGACTGCTCGCCATCGGCGTGATCCTCACCGTGATCCTTTCGATCCGCCACGGGAAGACGTCACGCAAGAATGCTTTCGCAGGCATGCTTGCCATGCTGCTCATCGCGGCCGTTCCGGCGATGTTATGGGCGGCCAATCGTCGGACCGATGCCGCGAAGGAGTCGAGCGACTACGAGCGGTCTGCGATGAAGCAGGCGGCCAAGATGATAATCGCCGATCATCCGTTCGGCGTGGGCGCCAACCAATATGTCCTGGTCGCGAATACGGGCGGATACTCGCAGCGGGCGGGTGTCGCCTGGAACGAGGACAATCGCGCCGCCGCGGTGCACAGCACCTATTATCTCGTCACTGCGGAAATGGGCTTCCTGGGACTGGTCGGATTCGCCGCGACGCTCGTGTCGATTATCGTTCTCGGGTTCCGATTGCTCAGGCGGCATGTGGCCGGCGAACATGGTGAACTCGTTCCGGGCCTGCTCGCGACGATGATCGTCGCGGTTGCGCACATCTCGTACGAATTCGTCTTCATGGACTTCGTGCTGCACTATCTCTTTGCGATTTCCGCCGGCCTTCTCGTGGCGATCGCGGCACGTTCCAGATCGGCAGCGAGGAGCGGTGTGGCGCGCGCCATTCCCGGCGGCGCGCTGGCGCAGGCGAGCTAAGCCGCGTGCGTGACGAACGGGCGATGGACAGTGACGCGACGGACGAACAATCCGTAGCCCCGATCCAGGCTCAGCCCAGGCTGTCCACCCGAATCCCGGTTCTCGACGGTTGGCGAGCGACGAGCATCCTGCTTGTGCTGGGTGCGCACCTGCTCCCGCTGGGGCCGAAGGTCCTTGAACTCAACGAATTGTCCGGCGCCATGGGAATGGCGCTTTTCTTCACTCTCTCCGGCTTCCTGATCGTGCAGTTTCTGGCGGCCGGCGCACCCCTTGGCATCTTCGTAATGAAGCGCCTCGCGAGGATCGTGCCCTTGTCCTGGGCTGCCATGCTATTCTTGGTCCTGTGGCACCAGTACGACCCGGTAACGGTCGCCCGGAACCTGCTTTTCGTCGCGAACCTTCCGCCGGTCAGCCTGCTGATCGGCGGCGAGCATCTCTGGTCCCTTTGCGTCGAGATGCAGTTCTACCTGACGGTCGCGACGATCTGCCTTCTTTTCGGCCGGCGCGGCCTCTATCTGGTGCCCGTCCTTGCGATTGCAGTCACCAGCGCCCGGATTGTCGCGGGCGAGCACATCAGCATCGTCACCTGGCACCGCGTTGATGAGATCCTCGCCGGCGGCACCATCGCGCTCGTCTACGCAGGATGGTTCGGGGAACGCGCGTCCGGCATCCTCAGGAAACTGCCAGTCTGGCCATTCGCAGTCGCGTTGATCGTCTGCAGCCATCCCGATGCCGGGCCGCTGCAATATCTGCGGCCCTATGCAGCCGCGATCCTGGTCGGCTCTTCGCTAACGGGCGCGCCGGCATTCCTGCAGCGGATCCTCGTGTCTCGGCCGATGGCCTATGTGGCTGAGATTTCCTACGCCCTCTACGTCATTCACGGCGTGCTCTCGCATACCTGGCTCGGAAGCGGCGAGCGCCTGGAAAAATATCTGAAGCGGCCGCTACTATTCGGGCTGACGTTCGCTCTTGCGCATGTTTCGACACGCTATTTCGAGCAACCGATTACGAGGAGGGTCCGAGAGTTCGGGAAGCGCCGCCAGGCGGCGAGGCTGGCTACGAATCCTTCTGGTCGCGCAGAAGCATCTCGCCCTTCCGGATGACGATCTCGTCGATGTTCTCGAGGAACGGCTGGCCGAGCAGCGAAACATCGGCGCCCTGAACGACAACGGCCTTGGCGTTGCTTTCACGAATTGCGCCAAGCTGGATTTCGCTCAACTCGACATATTGGCCGCGCACGATCCCGGACGCGCCTTGACCGATCAGCTCGTATTTCGAGGGGTCCACCTCGATGCCGATTTTCCGTGCATCGTCTTCCGTAAGCGCGATCTCGCTGGACCCGGTGTCGACAAGGAAATGGACGCTGCGACCGTTCACCTCGGCATCCGCGTAGAAATGACGGTCAGAATTGCGCTCCAGCGTGACTTCGATCGCAGCCGGACTGATCGTCGGGGCATCGCTCTTGTGAAGCGGCCAGAACACGCCAAGCGTGGCGCCGCCAGCGATCGTTGCCAGGAAGAGGACGCGTTCGATCATCGCCCGGTTTCAGATTGGACGTTCACCGAGGACATTCCCGGCCTGTGTGTAGCGGCAGACCAGAAAGTCCTCGTTGCGCCCGCGCTCGAGAGCGCAGCCAACTGCACCGGTCTTCTCCCAGATCAGCTGAGTATAATGGCCGACATCCTCGACGCGGCCGGTGCGGCTGTTGTTGGGGAAGACACCGGCCTTGTAGGCGCGCTTCTCAGAGGCCCACAAACCGACCATCGCTTCCGGTTGATAGTAATTGACCGTGCCTGCCCAGAGATTCTCGCCTTCGGGGCCCGACCACCAAGGACTGTCCGGCGAATGCTCGAACTTGCCGGTTCGGGCGAGATAGCGAGCCCAGTCGCGCGCTGAGCGCGCAAGCACCGGATCCCAGCTAAGGGGGGCAGCGCCGATTGCATCCCGCTCACGATTTTGCGCGGCGAGGAGTCTCTCATCGAAGTTCTGCCGCGGTCCGACGCCGCCCACGAGCATTGGACTGGCCGAAGCCAGTGCAAGTACGGCGGCAACGCGACGCAGGCGCGAAAGAGACATGGAGCAACCTCGGTTGAGCTCCTGTCTTTTCGCAGGGGATGGTCACCAAAGAGTTTACGCGGACGATGAATTGCGGCCGCGATACGGAATTCGCGTCAGGATGCGCGCTGCTCGTCGTCAGACACGATCACGACCTGATCGCCCCTGGAGACCTGTCCGTACAGCTTCTGGGCGAATTCAAGCGGCACGCCGATGCATCCGTGCGTCGCGGCTCCCCACCGAACGTCGCTCCCGTGGATCGAGACGCCGTCGTTCGTAAGTCTCAGGGTATAGGGCATCGGTGCATCCCCATAGGTCACGGACTTGTGGTCCTTGATCTTGGCGATCACCGGAAAGACGCCGTCCGGAGTTTCCTTCTCTTCGGCACCGTAGAGGATCACGGCCGTGCCAATCTCGTGCCCGGCCCGGAAAACCGAAATCAGCTGTTGCTTGAGGTCGACTCGGACCCAGACCGGTCCTTTTGGAACGTTGCGGTCATTCCAGATGAAGTCGCCGTAATGCATCCGCTTTGGGACATTGAGGATCGACTGGACGTCGCGGTCGATGGCGCCTTCAGCATGAGCCTGGAACAGCTGCGCCTTCGTCAGGAAGATGCGATCCTTTCCGCCCCATGTCGGAAGTTCATCGTCCGTTGAGGCAACCGGGGCTGGGCGCTCGATAATCCGGCTCGACCATGCCGCAGCGGCAGCCGTGGTCAATCCCGCGAAGGCGAGAGCGACGACCATCCCGCGTTTCATGATGCTATCCTGTGACGATCGCTGCGACGGTGCGGCGGCGCCGGCGCATCACCCAGCCGGTCAGTCCAAAGCCGAGCAGCATCGTTGCCCAGGTGCCGGGTTCCGGAACCGCCGGCGGCGGAGGCGGAGGTGGCGGCGGTGGAGGCGGCGGCTCTTCCGGCGGTGGCGGTGGATTCGGGCCTCCGCCTCCACCTCCCGGTGGCGATGGAGGAAACAAGATCCCGCCCCCTCCACCGGGTGGCGGAGGGACGAGCAGCGGCCCGAGCCCGCTGATGGTCGGGGCAAATTGTGCCGGCTCCTGGAGCGTCGGGGCCTGCGGTGCGATGGCCTCGATGAATTCCTTGGGTGGCTCAGGCTTTGTGATCTTGCCGAGCGCACGCTGCTGGGGCGCCGGGGCCGCAGCCTTCTTCGTCTTGGTCAGCTCGCCCTTGGTCCGGTCGCCCGGCGAACGATCGGCCATCATCGCAAGGAAGCTCTTGGCTGTCTCGAACCCGGGAAGGGACGTTTCCACGCCCATGTACGCGGCAATCGACAGTGGAGCGGCGAGGACAATGGCCACCGCCCCGCTGACAGCAAGCGCCGTGTTCCGCCTCTTTGCGGCAGCAAGCTTCTCGCGGCGGGCGCGGCTAGTCGCGCTCAGACGCCTTCGAGATTGGCTTGGGATACGTTTGGCCGCCATGAAAATCCCTGAAAAGCGAGCCATCCACGCGCTCAAAAATACGTGCACGACTCCAAGTAACCATTAACTCAAAATTAAGCTCCCGAATCAACCGAAGAGTTTAATTCGTCCCGATTTTGAACAGAAATGTGTCGAGCTGGCGCAGTATCATTCAGCGGGATTTGGCCGGCTGCGCAGTGAACGATATGGCTGTGCGATGAAAAGCCTTGTTCAGCCTGTCATTCTCGCCGGTGGTTCCGGCACTCGATTGTGGCCCATCTCTACGGGAAACCGACCCAAACACCTCCTGGAAATGGTCGGCAAGGGGACGATGGTCGAGCAAACGCTCGATAGAGTGGGGGATCCCGACCTCTTCGCTCCTCCAATGATTGTCGGGGCGGCCTCCCAGGCGGACGATGTCGGGAAGCTGGCGCCGAATGCTCGGCTGATTCTCGAGCCCATTCCGCGCGGGTCGGCGGCCGCAGTCGCGTTGGCGGCACTAGCTACGGACGAAAACGCTATCATGCTCGTCCTTCCGAGTGACCATTACATCACCGATCCTGCGCCGCTGTACGAAGCAGTGCGGCGGGGTCTCCCGGCGGCTGAGGCGGGACATCTCATCACCTTTGGAATTGAACCCGAGCAGCCGGAGACCGGTTACGGTTACATCACCGGCGGCGATCCGATCGGCAACGGCGTGCTCGAAGCGAGCTCGTTCGTGGAGAAGCCCGCGAAGGAGGTCGCGGAGCAGCTTATTCGCTCGGGGAAGGCTTACTGGAACTCAGGCATGTTCATGTTCAGCGCGGCTGCGATGCGCCGTGAGCTCCAACGTCATGCGCCGGAAATCTATGGCGCGGCGAAAGCCGCGATGGAACGAGCCTCGGTCGAAGGTCAGGGAACTACGCCCGACCGCGACGCCTTGGCCGGCTGCCCAGTCACCTCGATCGACTATGCGGTGATGGAGCACTCGGACCGGGTCGCCGTCGTCCCCGTCCGATTGAGCTGGTCGGACGTCGGAAGCTGGGCGGCGGTCTTCGACCTGGCACCCAAGGATGCGGACGGGAACGTCCTGGGTGGAAGAGCGCACTCCCTGGGGAGTCGTGGCTGCCTGGTTCGATCAGATGGACCCGAAATCGTCACGATCGGCGTCGAGAACCTTGTCGTCATCGCGACCGCCGACCATGTGCTCGTGGTCCCGCTTTCCGAAGCCCAGCGCGTCCGGGAAGCCGCCGAATTGATGAAGCGGCGCTAAACCAATCGACAAGCAGGTCGATTCATGTCGGGAGCGATACAATTCGAGTTAGCGCAGTCCGTGTAATCCAATGCTTAATCGGATGTTTACGTTACTCTTACGGCGTTCCTCGTTTCGACTGTAAAAAACACCGACACGTCGCGGATAGGTCGCAAGACGCTTGTTGCTGCGACTCCGAACAGGTCACATTCTCACGGTAAGCTTCGTTAATTTCTAGACCCGGAGGGGGGTCATTCCTGATTTGCGCATGAATTTGAGGACGCTTGCCGCGTCACTAATGCTGTTTGCCGTTCTTACGGGATGCAAGGTTTCAGCCAAAGACAACTCGAGCCACGATACGACGACGTCCGACACAGCAGCGCCGGCCCCAACGCCAGCGCCGCCGCCGCCCACGTCGCCGACCCCCAGCCCGAGCCTGCTCGGCGAAGCGGCGATCGCTTCGAACTTCGACTACAACTCCGAGTTGGTTCCGGCCGGTGGCAATGGCGCAATCCCGCCTTCAGCCAGCCCGGACGTCGTCGGAGCATTCCGCTTTATCTGTAATGCCGGCCAGGTGCTTCGCGACGATCCGATCGTCTATCCAGGCCAGCCCGGCAAGAGTCACCTTCACCAGTTCTACGGAAACACGGGCGCGAACGCGTCCTCTACATACAACTCGCTCCGCACCAGCGGCCAGTCGACGTGCATGTCTCCGCTTAACCGCTCGGCCTACTGGATGCCGGCGATGCTGGATGGAGCAGGCAACGTTGTCCGCCCAGACTTCGTGAGCATCTATTACAAGCGCCGGCCGAAATCCGACCCGAAATGCAGCCTCTCGAGCGGCGATCCGCAGGCTCAGGGCAATTGCGTCAATTTGCCGAACGGCCTGAAGTTCATCTTCGGTTACGACATGCTGACGGGCAAATCGCCGACCGGCTTCCTCTGGTTCAATTGCCAGGGACCCGGTTCCGTCCCCGGCAAGTACAAGACGCTTCCGGAGGCCGCGAAGAATTGCCCGGCCGGTGCGCAGCTGGGTGCAGTCATCGAGGCTCCGGACTGTTGGGACGGCAAGAACCTCGACAGCGCGAACCACCGCGATCACGTTGCTTACGCTAGCTATGGCGACTGGGGCTACTTCAAGTGCCCGTCGACGCACCCGTACGTCATCCCGACTTTCACTCTCGGAGCATGGTTCACAACGGACTCCAACGTGGGGAACTGGCGCCTGTCTTCGGACGAGATGCTCCCGAGCTTGCCGCGCGGGACCACCTTCCACGCCGATTTCTGGATGGCCTGGGATCCGACCGTGCACCAGATGTGGGAAGACAATTGTCTCGACAAGAAGCTCAATTGCTCGGCCGGCGATCTTGGTAACGGCTGGCAGATGAAGCAGTTCGCCGGCTTCACCTGGAACGCGAATCCACGATTGGTCGCGGTGCCGTGAGCTTGATGCGGCATCTCGCGCTCGCGTTCGGCCTTGTGTGGGCGGGCGCGGCGCAGGCCGACGTGATCGAGATCGGTCCGAAGGGGTCGGTCAAGACCCTGAGCGATGCTCCGAACGCGACCTGGATGTCGGACGAAACACAGCAGACGACCGGGATTACGGACGATGTCGCCATCTTCCCGGACGGTGCCGTGACCGTCCTCAGCGACCGCATCACGGGGAACTACGCACAGGCGTTGCAGGACATCGCCAAGGCCAACGACATCAGTCCGCACCTGCTCGAGGCGCTGGTCTGGCAGGAGAGCCGTTGGAACCCGACGGCCATGTCTCGGGCAGGCGCAATCGGTTTGGCGCAATTGATGCCCGGAACGGCGCGTGACCTTGGCGTCGACCCGCGCGACCCGATACAGAATCTGGCGGGGGGTGCGCGGTACCTTCGTCAGCAACTGAACCGTTTCGACGGCGACGTTGAGAAGGCGCTAGCGGCCTATAACGCGGGTCCGGGGCGGGTGATGACGGCACGGGGGATTCCGTCGATTCCTGAAACGCAAGCGTATGTGCGCGCCATCGTCGCGCGCCTCGCGGCCAATTCGATTCAAGAAGGAAAATAGTAGTGAAGATTGTCAAAGCGACGGTCGCACTTGCCGCTGCCGCCATGCCGTCAGCGGCATTCGCGCAGGCCAATCCGCAGGGCTCGGGCCCGATCGTGTCGGCGCTCAGCTGGCTGCAGGGCACTTTGCTCGGCAATGTCGCAACTTCGGTCGCCGTGATCGCGGTCGCCATGGTCGGTTTCATGATGCTGACCGGCCGCCTCAACTGGCGCGTCGGAGCTACGGTGATCATCGGCTGCTTCATCCTGTTCGGATCGGCAGCGATCGTGTCGGGCATCCAGTCGACCGCGGCGGTCTCGGGTTAGCCTAGGTGCGCGCGCCGCTCTTTCGCGCCCTGACCCGGCCGCAAATGTTCGCCGGAGTGACGTTCAATTTCTTCGTGATCAATGCCGCGGTCACAACGGAGCTTTTTCTCCTGACCCGCTCGTTCCTGGCCCTTCCGGCGGCGCTGGCGATCCATGCCGTCGGATATTTCCTGTGCCTGCGCGAGCCCCGCGTCTTCGATCTCTGGCTGACCAAGGTCAGCCGCTGCCCCCGGGTGCGCAACTACAAGCGCTGGGGCTGCAACAGCTATTCGCCTTAAGGAGGCGCTAATGAAGTGGACCGGCCCTGCGCAGTGGATGAAGCGGGAAGCAAAGGCAGGCGATCGCCTGCCGTTCGACCGCCACATCGACGACGCGACGATCCGGCTTCGCGACGGTGCGGTGATGCGCACGTTGCACATCGGTGGGATGGAGTTCGAGACCCAGGATTCCGAACAGCTCGACCATGCCCAGGCGGTGCGGGAAGTGCTTCTGCGCAGCGTCGTCGACGCACGCTTCGTGCTCTACCATCACGTCGTTCGACGGCGGGTGACAGTCGCCTCAGGCGGCGAGTTCGATTCCCCCTTCTGCGCTGCTGTCGGCAAGCAGTGGGATGCGCGGCTGGCCGAGCGCCGGCTGTTCGTGAACGAGCAGTTCCTGACCATCGTTCGCCGTCCGGCGCGGGGCAAGACGGGCTGGCCCGAGCGCCTGCAGCGCCGCTTCAGCCGTCGCACCGAAGACGATCACGGCGCCATTCGCGACCTTGAAGCCGCGACGGCTTCGTTGCTCGCCGGCCTCGAGCCCTATGGTGCGCGCCTATTGTCTACCTACCGGACCGACACCGGCGAACTCTCGGAGCCGCTCGAATTCCTTTCGAGCATCTACAATGGCGAGATGCGGCCGGTCGCCATGCCTCCGGACGGCAGCGACCTAGGGCATCACCTTCCGTACAAGCGCGTGAGTTTCGGCCTCGACGCGCTTGAAGTGGGAGGCGCGAGCGGACGCAGCTTCGCGGCCATGCTCTCGATCAAGGAATATCCGGCAGAGACCCGTCCCGGCCTGATCGACAACATCCTCCGGCTTCCGTGCGAGCTGGTCCTCACGGAGACCTTCGCTCCGGCCGACCGGCAGATTGCGCGCGAGCGAATCGACCTCGCGCTCCGCCGTCAGAAAGCCAGCGAGGAAGACAGCGGAACCGAGCGACGGGAGATGCTCTCGGCACGCGACGCGCTCGGGGCTGGCCAGGCCGGTTTCGGCGACCATCACTTCAGCCTTCTCGTTCGTGCGTCGGACCTCGCCGAGCTCGATACGGCGATGGCGAATGCTGCAGCCGGCATCGCCGACATCGGCGCGATCGCGGTGCGTGAGGACGTGAATCTGGAGCCGCTCTTCTGGGGCCAGTTCCCGGGCAACGAATCCTACATCGTTCGCAGAGCGCTCATCTCGACCGCCAATGCGGCCGGCTTCATCTCGCTCCACGGCTATCCGGTTGGTCAGCCGGTCGGCAATCACTGGGGCGATTCCGTTTCCGTGCTCGAGACGACCAGCTCGACCCCTTATTTCTTCAACTTCCACGAGGGCGATCTCGGCCACTTCTCGATCATCGGCCCATCCGGGTCGGGCAAGACGGTCGTGCTCAACTTCCTCGCCGCGCAGGCGCAGAAATTCGGTCCGCGCACGATCTTTTTCGACAAGGATCGTGGCGCCGAGATCTTCCTTCGGGCTGCGGGCGGCCATTACTCGGTCCTTCGCCCGGGCGAGCCGACAGGCTTCAACCCGCTTCGCCTGCCGAACACTCCCGAAAACAAGGCCTTCTTGCGCGACTGGCTCGGCGTGCTCCTCAACGCCGAGGGGCCGGAGGAGCTTGCCTCCATCTCGGCGGCGGTCGACGCCTGTTTCGATCACGATCCGGCCTTCCGCCGGCTCCGCTATTTTCAGGAACTGCTCGGCGGCCGTCGCCGGCCGGAAGCGGGCGACCTTCAGTCCCGTCTGGATCCATGGGTCAACAATGGCGAGCATGCTTGGCTGTTCGACAATGACGAGGACCATCTCGACCTGAGCGCGCGCATCTTGGGTTTCGACATGACCGCGCTGCTGGACAGCCCGCGCCTGCGAACTCCGGCGATGATGTACCTCTTCCACCGCATCGACGAGCGGCTCGACGGCGAACCGACCGCAGTGCTGATCGACGAAGGTTGGAAGGCGCTCGACGATCCAGTCTTCGCCGCGCGCATCCGCGATTGGCTGAAGACGCTTCGTAAGCGCAACGCGATCGTCGGCTTCGCGACGCAGTCGGCGCGCGACGCTCTCGACAGCCGGATTTCGTCGGCGCTCGTCGAGCAGACGGCGACGATGATCTTCATGCCCAACCCGAAAGCGAAGGCGGAAGACTATTGCGCGGGCTTCGGACTGTCGGCGCATGAACTCGACCTCATTCGCTCGCTGCCCGCACACAGCCGCTGCTTCCTGATCCGCCATGCCAACCATAGCGTGGTTGCGCGGCTGGACCTGGCTGGAATGCCGGAACTCCTGCTCGTCCTGTCGGGCCGTGAGTCCACCGTCCGGCGGCTCGACGCAATCCGCGCCAACGTCGGGGACGATCCCGCCCACTGGTATCCGCTGCTGACGCGGGCTCCGTGGCCCGGCGGTCCGGATGCGGACGATGACGTGCTCTACATCGAGGCGGCTGAGTGAGCGGTTGCCCGACATTCGACGGCGCCGGCCCGTCCGGCATCGCCGAGGCGCTGCGCGTCGTCGACTGCATGAGCGGCGAGGCGGCATCGTTCGCTTTCGCGCGCCTATTCGGGACGGATGCTCTGCTCGGCCAGGCGCTGACGGCGGCGCTGACCCTGTACATCGGCTTCTACGCTATTGGATTGCTGACCGGCCGGACGTCGCTTTCCTTGTCCAGTCTGACCCCGCGGATGATGACGCTTGGCATTGCGCTGACGTTCGCGACCTCGTGGGTCGCCTATCAGTCCGTGATCTGGAACCTGCTGGTCGGTGCCCCCGACCAGATCGCGAGCCTGCTCATCGGCACGAACGGAAGCGCGACTTCATTGTTCGCCGACCGGCTCGACAAGATCTTCGTGGTCGTAGCGCAGGCTGCCGCCGCGACCGAAGCCGCCACGAAGGGTTTGACGGACACCGGCTCGATCGCGTCCGGACCGGACCTGCTTTGGCTGTCCGCTCTCCTGCTCCTGCTGGGAACGGTTGGAGTTCTGCTTGTCGCAAGGATCGCGCTCGCGGCAATGCTCGCGCTGGGCCCCATCTTCATCATCTGCGGCCTATTCGAGGGGAGCCGCGGCTTGTTTGAGGGCTGGCTGAAGGCAGCTGTCCTGTTCGCTCTGACTCCGCTTCTGGCGGTCCTGATCGGAGGAGCGACCATCGCGCTGCTCTCGCCGATGCTGGACTCCCTTGCAGCAGCGGGCGGCCAGGTCCCGCTCCGGCTGACCACGACGCTCTTCTTGGCCGCTGCCGTCTACTGCGCCCTGATGGCCGTGACCCTCAAGATCTCGGCAACAATGGTTGCCGGGTGGCGGTTGCCGTTCGGCGCAAGCCGCGAGCGCAAGACCTCGACCACTTCTGTGGAAGCCGTTCCGGGTCAGTCGCAGGTTCCGTCCGTCGGCCTCGAACCGGCTGCCGCGACCGCAAGCAACAGCGATCCTCGCGTCCGCGCGATCATCAGCGCCGCGTCGGGCGGGGCAGCGAGTTACGACCGCGCTCCCGCTCCCACCTATCCTCTTTATTCGAGCGCGAGCCAGACGGTGGATGCCACCACTGCCCCTGCGCCCGCACCCCGCACCGACCCACGGCTGGGCAGTCTCAGCCGCCAATATCGACCACGTAACATGCAGTTTCAGAGGACCAGCTCATGACGAAAATCCCGGCCGCCTTCCTGGCCCTGGCGCTTTTCGCCGTTCCTGCTCACGCAGCCGATCCGCGGCTCCAGAGCGTCCATTACCAGGCCGACAAGGTCGTCAAGGTTCAGGGCCGTCTCGGCTACCAATCGATGATCGAGTTCGGCCAAGGCGAGCAGATTGAGAATGTCGCCGTTGGCGATTCCTCAGCCTGGCAGGTGACGCCGAACAAGCGCGCCAACCTGCTGTTCCTGAAGCCGCTGATGGGCAAGGCGAAGACCAACATGACGGTCATCACCGATCAGCGCACCTATCTCTTCGATCTCAGCGTCGCCTCGACGGGCAGCACGCCGATGTACAACCTGCGCTTCACCTATGGCGCATTGCCCCCGCCAAGTGCGGAAGCGCCGCAGAAGAAAATTGCCTACCCGCAACTCCTCGCGGATGCGTCTGCCGCGGCTCCGGCCGTCGCCGCGTCTGCCGCGGCTCCGGCCGTCGCTCATCCCAAGATGAACTATGCGTGGAAGGGAAAGGGCGACAAGGAACTGCTTCCCGCCCGCTACTATGACGACGGCCACTCGCTCTACCTTCAGTGGAAAGCCGGGGCGCCGATGCCCGCCTTGTTCGACCGCGACGAGGAAGGCCGCGAAGGTCTTCTGAACTATCGCCAGCAGGGCTCCTTCGTAGTCGTAGAGGGCGTCCCGAACACGCTGGTCATGCGGCTCGGCAAGGACACGGCCGTATTGATCAATCGCAACCAATCAAAGTCGGACTCCATCCGGTTGGCGGGGCGCTAAGATGAAGAATTCTCTCATTCTGCTCGAGAAGCAGGAGCAATCCGATCCACGTATCGAGCTCGAGCCTGAAACGCTTGCGCTCGCCAAGCGGAATTCATTCCCGCTCGTTGCCCAGCGCACCTCGAAGAAGGACGGAATGGGCCTCGCGATGGGCGCCGCCGGAGCGCTGATGATCGGTGCGGTGACGTTCGTCGGGTTGTCCGGCGGTCGCGAGAGCGCTCCCAGCCCCAAGGCTCCCGCCGCGGCCACGCTTCCGCAGACTACTCCGGGAGCGGTCGCGCTGCCGCCGGAGGCTGTAACCCAGCTTGCGCCCGGAGCACCGCTTGCCGCTCCCGTTCCGGGACAAGGCCCGGTCATGACCGGCGAGCCGGCGGTTCCGCCGCAGCTTGTTCCGGGCGAGCCACTAAACACCCATGGCGGCCCGACGCTAATCGTCGACAACAGTGGCTCGAATGCGGGCACGCCGGCGGCCCTCGCTCCCGGCGGTGCGGGCGGTGACGACGCATTCGGGATCGCCAGCACCGACGTCGCCAGGGCCACGCGGATGAGGAACCCGGCCCAGACCGTATCGCAGGGCACTCTGATCCCGGCGGTTCTGGAAACGGCGATCAACAGCGACCTTCCAGGCTATGTCCGCGCAGTCGTGAGCAGCGATGTCCGCAGCTTCGACGGTAAGAATATTCTCGTTCCGAGGTCTTCGCGCCTGATCGGCCAGTACAAGAGCGGCGTCGCGAACGGACAGACGCGCGCCTATGTCATGTGGACGCGCCTGATCCGTCCCGACGGCGTCTCGGTCGCGCTTGCATCGCCTGCCGTGGACGAAACCGGCCAGACCGGTCTTACCGGCAAGGTTGACAGCCACTTCATGAAGAGGTTCGGCTCGGCACTCCTGCTGTCCATCGTTGGAACGGCTTCCACGCTCGGAAGCGGCGGAAGCGCGCTCATCCTTTCCGGCGGGCAAAGCGCTGCGTCGGTGGCCGCCTCGCAGAACGGCCAGATTCCGCCGACGATCAAGGTTCGTCAGGGTCAGCCGATCCGGGTCTTCACGGCCAAGGACCTCGACTTCTCGACGGTGGCTGGATGACCGTACCAGCGCCTGCGACCGCGCCGGCGGACGTAGCCCACCTCGGCGTCTATCTTTCCGCCTATCTGGCGCCGTTCCAGCAATGGCTGGCCGACGAGAATGTCACGGAGATCCTCGTCAACCAGCCGGGCGAGGTATGGACCGAGAGCGCCGGGAAGGCCGGCATGGCGCGGCACGAGGCTCCGGGCATCGACGATGTCCTTCTCAGCCGGCTCGCGGCCCAGGTCGCGCGTTTCAGCCACCAGGGCATCAGCCGCGAGCGGCCCTTGCTGTCGGCGGTGCTTCCGACCGGCGAACGAATCCAGATCGTCAGTCCGCCAGCGACGCGGCGCCACTTCGCGTTGTCGATCCGCCGCCACCGGCTGCTCGACGTTCCGCTGACCGCTTACGAGCGCGAATCGAAGGGTGCCTCTGCAAAGCCTTGGCACGAGCGAGCAGAGGAAACGAGCGACGTCGACTTCCTCAGCCAGGCAGTGCGCGGTGGTGCGACGATCTTGATCTCCGGAGGCACCTCGAGCGGCAAGACGACGTTCCTCAACGCTCTTCTTCGTGAAATTCCGGAGCACGAGCGGGTCATCCTAGTCGAGGACACGCCGGAAATACGCCTCGGAAATCGCAACGGCGTGGGCCTGATCGCCGTGAAGGGCGAGACGGGAGAAGCGCGGGTCACCACCGACGACCTGCTCCAGGCCGCGCTGCGACTTCGCCCTGACCGTATCGTCCTCGGCGAGCTTCGCGGTGGCGAGGCCGTCAGCTTCCTCCGCGCGATCAATACCGGTCACCCGGGCTCGTTCAGTACTATCCACGCCAACTCGCCGCAGGGCGCGTTGGAGCAGCTCGCCCTGATGGTGATGCAGAGTGGCCTCGGCCTCTCGCGGCTGGATACAATCGCTTACGTCCGCTCTGTCGTCGACCTAATCGTCCAGCTCGACCGGCAAGGCGGCCAGCGCGGGATTGCCTCGATCGAACGCACGTCGGACATCTTCAAAAGGGAATTCGGCTCTTAAGTCGATCGACTGGATGCCCCGCGTGGATTCGAACCACGATTGACGGAGTCAGAGTCCGTAGTCTTACCATTAGACGACGGGGCAATGCCGGCAGGCGGGCGGGATAGAAAGAGCCCCTTCGACTGTCAACGCCGCTGGGGCGAACCGAGCCGTCCGCTTGCTCTTAATCGCCTTTGCCGGTTAAATGCGCCTCAAGTCAGCCACCTGATCCAGGTGGTGAAGGATAGAAACGGGCGTTTGTTCATGGCGAATGGTATCGCCAGTGCGCCGGCTCCATCGCTGCGGCAGGATTCGCAGCCAGGTGCGCCGGCCTCGGGAAAACTGCCGGAGCGGCGGTCCCATCACTCTCGTCATACTTACGGAGCGATCGACCTCGGCACCAACAATTGCCGCTTGCTGATTGCCCGGCCTGTCGACGGCGGATTCACGGTCGTCGATGCTTTTTCCAGAATCGTTCGCCTTGGCGAGGGTCTCTCCCGGACCGGAGAGCTATCTCAGGATGCGATGGACAGGGCGGTTGGAGCCCTTTCGGTGTGCGGGGAGAAGCTGCGGCGCCGCAACGTCTCCCTCTCGCGCTCGGTCGCAACCGAAGCCTGCCGGCGGGCTGGAAACGGCGAAGAGTTTGTCGACCGCGTTCGGCGCGAAACCGGCATCGTCCTCGATATCATCGAGCCGCAGGAAGAAGCGCGCCTTGCGGTGCTGGGTTGCCACAAGCTGCTGGAGCCGGGTGACGGTCCCGCACTAATCTTCGACATTGGCGGCGGATCGACCGAGCTTGTCCTGATCGACCAGGAAGAAGGCATTCCCCGAATCCGCAGCTGGTGGAGCGCGCCTTGGGGCGTGGTCTCATTGACCGAGAGCGAGGGAACGGTCGCGCTCGAGGGCCCCGACCGCGTACAAGCCTATGGCCGCATGCGCGAACGCGCCCGCCGCGCCTTCGCAGGCTTCGCTTCGGCCCTTCCGAGCGATGTGGAGGGTATTCGCCTTCTCGGAACCAGCGGGACGGTGACCACTCTCGCCAGCGTCTATCTCGCTTTGCCCGCTTACGACCGCCGAGCGGTCGACGGCCTGCACGTTCCCGTGGATGCGATGCAGAAGATCAGCACGATGATCGCGGAAATGGATCACAACGAGCGCGCTGCGCTGCCGTGCATCGGCCGCGACCGTGCCGACCTAGTCGTCGCGGGCTGCGCGATCCTGGAAGCGATCGTTGAAATCTGGCCGGCGGAGAAGCTCGGCGTGGCTGACCGCGGCATCCGCGAGGGAATCCTTCGGTCGTTGATGGCGCGTGACGGTCACATTCTGTGAAGCGCATCCGCACCGCCAAGGGGCGGAAACCGTCGTCGACCCGCTGGCTCGAGCGGCAACTCAACGATCCCTATGTACGGCGCGCCAAGGCAGAGAATTACCGGAGCCGCGCCGCGTTCAAGCTGACCGAGCTCGATGAGCGTTTCGGCCTGCTGAAGGGCGCGAAGGCGGTCGTCGACCTCGGCATCGCTCCCGGAGGCTGGAGCCAGGTCGTCCGCCGCAAGGTGCCGCAGGGCAAGGTGGTCGGCATCGACCTGCTCCCGACCGATCCAATCGAAGGCGTCACCATCCTGCAGATGGACTTCATGGACGAAACGGCACCGGACCGGTTGAAGGAAGCGCTTGGCGGCGAGGCCGACCTCGTCCTGTCCGACATGGCGGCCAACACCGTGGGCCACCAGCAGACCGACCATTTGAGGACCATGGCGCTTGTCGAGGCAGGACTATTGTTCGCGACCGAGGTGCTTCGGCCGGGCGGAGCCTATGTCGCGAAGGTCTTGGCAGGGGGCGCAGACAATCAGCTCGTCGCCGAGATGAAGCGGCATTTCACGGCCGTGAAGCATGCCAAGCCGCCGGCGAGCCGCAAGGATTCGTCGGAATGGTACGTCATCGCCCAGGGTTTCAAGGGGCGTGATGGCGACTAGGGCGCGCGTGCACCGAATCCGGAATTCCGGATTGCGGCACGCGCTTGTCGAAGCCGCGAACGAGCTTGGGCCGGGCGTCGTAACCGGAGCGGCCGACGACGATCCCAGCGGCATTGCCGCCTATTCGCAGGCTGGCGCGCAGTTCGGCTACGGCCTCCTGTGGACGATGATCCTCACCTACCCGCTGATGTGCGCGGTGCAGCTGGTAAGCGCGCACATTGGCCGGGTGACCGGAGACGGGCTGGCGAAAAACCTGTCCGCGAGCTTCCCTAGGGCTGCCGTCACTTTCCTGGTCGCGGCCCTGCTGATCGCCAATACGATCAATATCGGGGCCGATCTCGCGGCGATGGCTGCTGCGACCGAGCTGGTCATCGGCGGGCGCACGCACATTTTTGCGGTTCTCTTTGCACTGACGACCGTGCTGCTCCAGCTGTTCGTCCCGTACCATCAATATGCGCGCATCCTGAAATGGCTGACCCTCAGCCTGTTCGCCTATGTCGGGGTGCTCCTTTCGGTTCACATCGACTGGTCAGCCGCGCTGATCGGAATGGTCTGGCCGGGTGAGATAGACCGGACGACGATCGTCACGATCGTCGCCGTCTTCGGTACGACCATCAGTCCTTACCTGTTCTTCTGGCAGAGCGCTCAGGAAGCAGAGGAGGTCAGCGACACGGGAGACAAACCTCTCAAGGATGTCCCGCGAGAAGCGCCGGCGCAGTTTCGAAGAATCCGGCTGGATACGTTCGTCGGGATGGCGTTCTCCAACCTGATCGCACTCGCCATCATCCTGGCCGCCGCGGCGACACTTCATCAGCAGGGCATCACCCAGATCAACACTGCGGCGGAAGCGGCTGAGGCATTGAGGCCGATCGCCGGCCAGTTCGCGTTTGCCCTGTTTGCCCTCGGGATCATCGGAACCGGCCTGCTCGCTGTGCCTGTCCTGGCGGGCTCGGCGGCCTTTGCGGTCAGCGAGGCGCGGGGATGGAAGCACGGCCTGGAATACAAGCCACAGCAGGCCGTGCGCTTTTATGCCATCATCGTTGCCGCAACGATGGCCGGTGTCGCCATCGACTTCCTCCACATCAATCCGATCCGCGCCCTGTTCTGGAGTGCGGTCTTGAACGGCGTAGTTGCCGTGCCCTTGATGGCCGCGATGATGATCCTGGTCGGGCGACGCAAGATCATGGGCCGCTTCGTGGCGGAGCCGATGGTCCTGGCCTTTGGCTGGGCCGCAACCCTCGTCATGGCTGCTGCGACGATCCTGTTCTTCGCGTCGCTGCTTTGAGGATTCAGGCCTTCTTCTGGGCGGCCTCGACAGCCTTCTTCAGAGCGTCGTATCCGACCGCTCCGCTAAGCACTCGGTCCCCGACCACGAACAAGGGTGTTCCCGTCGCGCCGAGCTGGCTCGCGAGGCTGAAGTTTTTCTTGAGCTCCGCCTCGATCGCAACGTCCTGGCTCGGCGTCGGCGGGATGTTCGCGATGCGAGCGGCTGCCGCATTCGTTTCCGGCGCGGGTCTCCCCGCCGCGTAGAGGGCGTCGTGGAACTGCTGGAACCGGCCGGCCTTTGATGCCGCGAGCGAAAGACGTGCGGCCACGACGCTGTCAGGTCCGAGGATCGGAAGCTCACGATAGACGACGCGGAGCTTCGGGTTCTCGCGAAGGAGCTGGTCGACGTGCGGGTTGCTCGCTTTGCAGTAGGGGCAGGCGTAGTCGTAGAATTCGACGAGAATAACTTCCGGCTTCTCCGCGCCCTTCCACGACGATCCGAACGGCGTCTCCAACATTCCACGCGAACTGGCGAGCGTCGGCGCATATTGCCGATCGCGCAATGCATCGGCCGCATCGACCAGGATCTGGGGATCGTGAAGCATGCCCTGTCGCACGATGCGACCGCTCATGAATTGCGGAGCGGCGACGAGCAGGACCGCCGTTGTCAGCACGGACCCGACGACACCCCCCACGATCGCCGAGACCAGCGGCGATCCCTTACTCTCTGTCACGGCCCTTCTTGTCCTTCTTCAGCTCGATCTTCGACACCATGGCGATGTCCTGGGCACGAAGATAGTCCGGAGTTCCGGCGGGAATCCCGCGCATGGCCATTTCGGCACTCGCCAGCGCGAGCTTCGGATTGCCCTCGAGATTGTTGCGCTCCGCCGTTGCTAGCGCTGCCCGAGGCGTATCGCCTTCGCTGTCGTAGATGATGCCCAGCTGGTACCAGGCAAACGGGTTCTCGTTGTCGACCGCGACCGCTGTCTTCAGGATTCCCTTCGCCTCTTCCATGTTCTTCTGGTTCTCGGTCGAGATCAGCGCGTGGCCGAGCATGGAGGCGATCAGGGGCGCTCGCCCGGACTTTTCCGTGGCCTCCCTCAGTGGGGCAATGGCTTCCGCCGGCTGCCCGGACTCGAGCAGGATCTGGCCCTTCAGCTCAAGGAAATAAGGGTCGTGCGGGTTCGTCTTCAGCAGGGAGTCCGCTTCTGCCAGAGCTTTGTCCGGATAGGCGCCGAGATGGTAGGCGTAAGCGCGGGCGTAGTGCGCCGGCACCGTCTGGTCGGTTTCCGGATACTTGCTGATCGCCTGCTTCGGATTGATGAACCCGACGAGCTTCGCCTTGACCCGCTGGAACCGCGCCTCGAGCGCGGGGTCAGTCGGCTTGTTCCACGCCGGGTCCTTCTCGAACAGGTTGGTCAGGATCGAGATTCGTTCGCTCGATAGCGGGTGGGTCCGGTCGTAGCTGTCGGTCGCGTAGATCGCGAGGCGATACTCCTGGTTCTGGAGCTTCTTGAAGAAGTCGAGGCCGCCTTTGCCGCTGATCCCGGCCTTGTGCAGGTAGCTCGCGCCAGCGAGATCGGCGCTGGTCTCCTGCGCCCGGGTGAAGGCCAGGAACTGACCCATTGCCGCGCGCTGGCCCATCATCATCAGGCCAAGACCGGCGTCGCCTGCACCTGCCGCGATTGCAATTGCGCCGAGCACCATGGTCGCGAGGGTGATCCCGGTCGCTTCCTTCATCCCTTCGCCCATTCGGATGGCGTGTCCGCCGGCGACGTGGCCGAGCTCGTGGGCGATGACGAACTGAAGCTGGTTCACATTGTCGGCCCGGGTCAGGAGGCCCGAGTTTACGTAGACGTTCTGGCTGCCGGCGACGAAGGCGTTGATCTCGTCGTCGTTGAGAAGGACGACCTTCACGCTCTTGTTGTCGAGGTTTGCGGCCTCGACCAGCGGCTTGGCGATGTCGGCGAAAAGAGCTTCGGTCTCCGTGTCACGGAGAATCGATGGCCCTTCGTCGGCCGCGACTGCGGGCCTCGCCGAGGCAAGGCCAAGCACCAGCGCCAGCATCAGCATCCGCACGAAGCGGGAAAGCGGCGAGCTCATGCCGCCGCCTTCCCATTCGCGGTCTGAACGCTGGATGAAAGCAGTCCCTTCAGCGGATCACCCGAAGGTGCGTTGCCACCAGCCGCGACGAGGTCCGTCACCCGAGTCATCGTCCGCTTCGTCATTGTCGGCGGTAGGCGCGGCAGCTTCCGGCGCAGGCGCGGGAGCCTCCGCTGTCGCCTTCTTTGCACGCGACTTGCGAGCCGGCTTGGCGGGTTTGGCTTCCGCCTTTTCTTCGGCGGCAGCAGGAGCGACGACCGCCTCAGCGGTTGCGTCGACCTTCTTTGCGCGGCTCCTGCGGGCCTTGGGCTGAGGCTCGGCCGGGGCCTCGACCTCAGCGATCGGCGGCTCCTCCGCCGTCGGCGTTTCAGCCATCGGCGAGCGCTCCGAAGCCACCTCGGCTTCCTCGGTGTTCACGTCGACCGCGGACTCGGAGCGCTTGCCACGACGGCGACGCCGCTTCTTGTCGCCAGCGGGTGCAGCCTCTTCCACGACGCCCTGCTCGGGAGCCCGCGGCTCCTCGCCTTCGGCGGCCGGTTCGACACCGGCTTCGTCGGCTCCCTCGGCGCCTTCGCCACCTTCGCGGCGGCCACGGCCACGGCCACCCCGGCGCCTGCGCCGACGGCGGCGACCCGGGCGGTCCTCTTGCGAGCGAGAGGTCTCGCGCTCTTCCTGTTCTTCTTCCTCGTCCCCGTCCTCGTCGGCTTCATCTCCGAGCAGGGCTTCGACTTCTTCGAGGTCCTCCTCGATCGGAGTCGGCTCGGGGCGACGCTGCGGAGCGGTCGGACGCGGACCCGAGCTTTCGACGCTCATCCGGGCGCCTTCGAGGCCCTCGTCAATCGCGACTTCGATCGAGACGCCATAACGCGCCTCGATCTCGGCGAGCTCGCTGCGCTTCTTGTTGAGAAGATAGATCGCGGCCTCGCGCCCGGCGCGGAGCAGGATCTTCTCACCCCGGCCGCGCGCGGCCTCGTCCTCGATCATGCGGAGCGCCGAAAGGCCGGCCGAGGATGCGGTGCGCATCAGGCCAGTGCCTTCGCAGTGCGCGCAGGGCTTGGTCGAAGCTTCGAGCACGCCGGTGCGCAGGCGCTGGCGGCTCATTTCCATGAGGCCGAAGCTGGAGATTCGACCGACCTGGATGCGGGCGCGGTCGTTCTTCAGCGCCTCCTTCATCGCCTTCTCGACCTTACGGACATGGCTGTTCTGCTCCATGTCGATGAAGTCGATGACGATGAGGCCCGCCATGTCGCGAAGCCGGAGCTGGCGGGCGATCTCGTTCGCTGCCTCGAGGTTCGTGGCGAAGGCGGTCTGCTCGATATTGTGCTCGCGCGTGGACCGGCCGGAGTTGATGTCGATCGACACCAGGGCCTCGGTCGGGTTGATCACCAGATAACCGCCCGACTTCAGCTGGACGACCGGCTGGTACATGGCCGAAAGCTGGTCCTCGACCCCGTAGCGCTGGAAGAGCGGCGTCGCTTCGGAATGAAGCGCAACGCGCCGCACATGGCTCGGCATCAGCAGCTTCATGAAGCCCCGGGCCGCCTTGTAGCCATCCTCGCCCTCCACGATCACGTCGCTGATATCGCGGTGATAGAGATCGCGGATGGCGCGTTTGATGAGATCGCTGTCGCGATAGATGAGCGCCGGTGCGCTGCTCTTCAGAGTGCGCTCGCGGATCTCGTCCCAGAGGCGGGCGAGATAGTCGAAATCGCGCTTAATCTCGGTCTTGGTGCGCGACAGGCCGGCCGTACGGACAATCAGGCCCATGGTCTTGGGCAGGTTGAGGTCCGACATGATCGACTTCAGACGCTTGCGGTCGGCACCGTTCGAGATCTTCCGGCTAATGCCGCCGCCGTGCGACGTGTTCGGCATCAGAACGCAGTAACGGCCGGCGAGGCTGAGATAGGTCGTCAGCGCCGCGCCCTTGTTGCCGCGCTCTTCCTTGACGACCTGAACGAGCAGGACCTGGCGGCGCTGGATAACGTCCTGGATCTTGTAGCGACGACGGAGGTTCTGGCGCTTCTTGCGAAGCTCGTCGGCGGCGGACTCGTCGACCGGCGAGCGGTTCGAGCCGGTGCCGGCTTCCTCGGCGCCGTTTTCGCCATTGCCTTCGCCGGTGCCGTTCTCGTCGGCTTCGGCCTCAATGGCCTCAGCCTCTGTCTCCTCGACATCGCCCTCATCGTCGTCCTCGGCGGCGCGCAGGCGCTCTTCCTCGGCAGCGTGCTCGGCCTCCTCGCGGAGCAGGGCTTCGCGATCGGCCTTCGGGATCTGGTAATAGTCTGGGTGGATTTCGCTGAAGGCCAGGAAACCGTGACGGTTTCCGCCGTAATCGATGAAAGCCGCCTGGAGCGACGGTTCGACTCTCGTGACCTTGGCTAGGTAGATGTTTCCTTTGAGCTGCTTGTGCTCAGCGGATTCGAAATCAAATTCCTCGATGCGATTTCCGGTCGCGACTGCAACCCGGGTCTCCTCCGGGTGGCGCGCGTCGATTAGCATGCGCGTTGACATTGAAAATTCTCCGGGCGCGCGAGCCGCTCCGTTCCGGGCGGGCGCGCGCAATTGAAATGGCCATTCCAGTCGGGTGTCGGCCGACGGTCATGGTATCCTGTTGAATTGTTGCCTCTGCTGCGTGAACCATCCCGGATTTTGCGGGAGACGCGACCCGCCGCTCTTCAGGGAGCGGGCGAGAGGCGTTTCTTGGCATCATGCAGCGTCAACCTGTGAAGCCGCATCCCCTGCGGGAGCGGCGCTTGATCCTTTGCCGCCGTTTCGGGGCTTAGGATTAATGCCGGTTAGCATCCCCCGACGGGTGCCGCAACTGGCTGGGAGAGGTCGGAACCGCTGGAATCCAGCAATAATTGCGCGTTAACCATGTTCGCGTGATAGGATGACTGCGGCAAATGCCGGGTAAGGGAATAATGGCGCCAAGGTCGAAACGGGCGAGAGCGGCAGTGGGCGTGGCGATCAGCATCGCTGGCGTCGCGCTTGCGGCTGCGGCGTTCGGCGCAAGCCAGCGCTCCGCGCCTGTCCCCGATGACGAGAAGGCCCTCGTCGGCGAGGCACGCTCGAACAGCCTTACGGTCGAGCTGGGATCCGCAGTCGGCGAAGTGAAGCTGACGAAGGCGAGCGCACCCGGCCGGCCGATCGTCGTCCTCGATCCGGGGCACGGAGGCCGCGACCCGGGGGCGTCCGGCGTATCCGGCTCCATCAGCGAAAAGAGTTTGACCCTGGCCCTGGCGCGCGAGCTTCGCGACAAGCTTGCGGAGCGGGGCCGCGTTCGCGTCGCTATGACGCGCGACGATGATCGTTATCTAACCCTGGATCAGCGTGCGGAAATCGCGCGGCGGCTCGGAGCGAGTGCCTATCTCTCCCTCCATATCGACAGCGCGCCCAATCCGGACGCCCGAGGTGCGACCGTCTATTCGCTTTCGGATGTCGCGTCGGACGCAGAGACCGCGCGGTTCGCCGAGCGGGAAAACAAGGCAGGCGAGGGCCTGTCGAGCGAGCAGGACGGTTCGGTCCGTGGAATGCTCTCAGACCTAGCATTGCGCGAACAGATGAATTCGTCAGCGACGCTCGCCGAGCGGCTCGTCCGGAAGTCTGCGGGCCGATATATGCTTCGCCCGAATCCTCATCGTTTCGCGGATTTCCGCGTGCTTCGTCACGCACAGGTGCCCGCAGTGCTCTTTGAAGCCGGCTATATCAGCAATACCGATGACGAGGCCCTCTTGGCCCAGCCGGAAAAGCGGGCGCAGATCGTCGCAGCTTTGGCGCAGGCGATCGAAGCCGACGTCGCATCACGCATCGTTCGGTGATCCTTTCCCTTTCGGCCTCGCCCCAGAGGCGCTAGAGGCGATTACGCATGCGTGCCGACCGTCTCAGTGCTTCCCAGTTCCAGCTTCCGGACCTCGTCGCTTTTAACCAGCGCGTTCGTGAGCGCATCGACCCTTGGTTGGAGAAGAAGTGGGTCCGAAGGGGTGGCATCTTGCTGCTTGCCGGATTCGTTCTTTTTTCCGGGATATGGCTCTATTTTGCGAGCGGGCTTCCGTCGTCTGAAAAGCTGCTCGCCTACCAGCCTTCGCTTCCCACGAACGTCCGGGGTTATGACGGGACGCCGGTCCAGACCTTCGCCCGCGAACGGCGCGTGGAACTTTCCTACGAAGAATTCCCGCCGATGGTGGTTCAGGCGTTCATTTCCGCCGAGGACAAGACCTTCTTTCGTCACGGCGGCATCGACTATCCCGGCCTGATCGGCGCGGTCTTCGATTTCACGACAAAGACCGCGACCGGCGGCGGGCGTGCACGTGGCGGCTCGACCATCACGCAGCAGGTCGCGAAATATCTGCTCCAGGACAGCAGCTACTCGATCGGCCGCAAGGCGCGCGAAGCCATTCTCGCGTTCCGGCTGGAATCGACGCTCAGCAAGGAACAGATCCTCGAGCTCTACCTCAACTCCATATTTCTCGGCCGCAATGCCTATGGCGTGCAGGCTGCGAGCCGCGCCTATTTCGACAAGGACGTCAAAGACCTGACGCTGCCTGAAGCGGCCTATCTGGCGGTCCTTCCGAAGGCTCCGTCCAACTACGATCCGGTCCGCGCGACGCAGAAGGCGCTCACTCGCCGCAACTATGTTCTGCGCGAGATGGAGAACAACGGCTACATTACGGCCGATCAGCGTGCCGCGGCTTCCGCGACCCCGCTCGGCACCATTCGCTACGGAAGCAACGAGAAGTTCCGTCAGCAGGGCGGCTACTTCATGGAAGAAGTGCGGCGGACTTTGCTCAAGAGTTACGGCGACAACGCAAACGATGGCCCCAACAGCGTCTACGCGGGCGGCCTCTGGGTCCGAACTTCGATGAACCCGGTCATGCAGGACGCAGCGGCGAATGCCCTGCGCGAGGGTCTCGCGCGGTTCGACGGCGGCCGCGGCTGGCGCGACCTCGAACTCAGCGTGGACCTGAATGGCGACTGGGCCGCGCAACTCGATCGCGCAGCGGTCGGCACCGGCTTTGCGGACTGGAAGAAAGCCGTGGTGCTCTCGAAGGATTCGGCCGAAGCGAGGATCGGTTTCACCAACGGCTCGACCGGATCCCTTCCACGGTCGGTCGCCGACTTGCCCAAGCGAGGCGGCGGCGGAACGGCGTTCGACAATCTCCGGCCGGGCATGATCATCATCGTCAAGCAGCTTGGCGCCAGCAGCTACGCGCTCCGCTCGATCCCTGAAGTTGGCGGCGGCTTCCTTGTCGAGGAAGTCCGCACCGGGCGCGTCCTCGCCATGCAGGGGGGCTTCGATGTCGTCGGTTCCAGTTACAACCGGGCGACGCAGGCGATGCGGCAGCCGGGGTCTGCGTTCAAGCCGATCGTTTATGAGACCGCGCTCGAGAACGGCCTGAGCCCAGCGTCGATCATCGTCGATGCTCCGTTCTGTACGTCGCAGGGCCCGGGCCTTCCGCAAAAGTGCTTCGTCAATTTCGATCGCAAATATGCGGGTCCGAAGACATTGCGCTGGGGTGTCGAGCAGTCGCGCAACCTGATGACGGTTCGCGCCGCGTCGCAGACCGGAATGCCCAAGATCACCGCCAATGCCCGTAAGCTCGGCGTTGGCGACTTCCCCAATTACCTGTCGATCTCGCTCGGCGCCGGTGAGACCACCGTGGCCCGGCTGGTGAATGCTTATGCCATCCTCGCCAACCAGGGGCGGGCGGTGAAGCCGACCACGATCGACTTTGTCCAGGATCGGACCGGCAAGGTTATCTACCGGACCGACAATCGCTGCGCGGTCATGGGCAATTGCAATTCTGCGGATTGGGACGGCAAGGCCATGCCGCGGCCGCCGTCGCGCGACCGCCAGCTGCTGGAGCCGATGGCCGCGTTCCAGATGGTCCACATCATGGAAGGCGTGATCGAGCGCGGGACGGCAACGATCCTTCGCGACCTCAACCGGCCGATGTTCGGCAAGACCGGCACGACCTCCGGCCCGACCAACGTGTGGTTCGTCGGTGGAACCCCTGACATCGTCGGCGGCGTCTACCTGGGTTACGACCACCCGCGTCCCATGGGCCACGGCGCGCAGGGCGGTCGCATCGCAGCGCCGATCTTCAAGCAGTTCGCGGAAGTGGCTTTCAAGGACATGCCGAAGGTTCCGTTCGTGGCGCCACGCGGGATACGCTGGGTCCGTGTCGATCGTGCGACCGGCCGCCGCGTGTTCGGGTCGTTCCCAGTTCAGGAAGATCCGAAGTCGGCGGTGATCTGGGAAGCATTCCAGCCACAGACCGAGCCGCGACGATTCCGCCGTTCACATGGGCTCAGCATCGCTGGCCAGCCGGAAGAGGGCGACGAGAACAATCCGGACAAGATCGCCGAACTGGAGCGCCGTCCTCGCGTTGTTCGGGCCCAGTCACGACGGACGTCCCAGCCGCAAGCTGCGGAGGCGGCCTTGCAAAATCAGGGTGCCATCTACTAGCTCGCGCCTAAGTCCACGCGTTTACAACGAAAGCAATTCACCATGCGCGCCGAAGCGCAGGCTCACGCCGACCAGATCAATGCTGCGCTCGACCTCTTGCGTCGCTTCCTCGATTGGGACCGCGCGCTGAAGAGGCTCGACGAGCTCAATGCGAAGGTCGAGGAATCGTCGCTCTGGGATGACCCCAAGGCAGCGCAGGAAGTCATGCGCGAGCGGCGGCGGCTGGAAGAGGCGATCAACGCCACGCGCTCCATCGAGCGCGAGCTAGCCGACACGTCCGAACTCCTGGAACTTGCCGAGGCGGAAGGCGACCAGGCGCTCGCCGACGATGCCGTCCGCAGCCTCGGTGAGCTCGCCGACCGTGCGGAGCGCGACAAGGTCGCAGCGCTTCTCGCGGGCGAGGCCGATGCCAACAGCAGTTATGTCGAGGTCAATGCCGGCGCTGGCGGCACCGAAAGCCAGGATTGGGCTGAAATGCTCCTGCGCATGTACACGCGCTGGGGCGAGCGCCACGGCTACAAGGTCGAGATGATCGACCACCATTCGGGTGAGCAGGCCGGCATCAAGTCCGCGACGATCCTGATCAAGGGCGAGAACGCCTACGGCAACCTCAAGGTCGAGAGTGGCGTGCACCGGCTGGTGCGCATCAGTCCGTACGATTCAAACGCTCGCCGCCACACCAGCTTTTCGAGCGTGTGGGTCTATCCCGAAGTCGACGAGGACATCGACATCCAGGTCGAGGACAAGGACCTGCGCATCGACACCTATCGCGCGTCGGGCGCGGGCGGGCAGCACGTCAACACGACGGATAGCGCCGTACGCATCACGCACATCCCGACGGGAATTGTCGTCGCCTGCCAGAACGAGCGTTCGCAGCACAAGAACCGCGCGTCGGCGATGAAGCAGCTCAAGGCTCGCCTCTACGAAGCCGAGCTTCAGAAGCGCGAGGCCGAGGCGAGCGCGCAGAACGCGACCAAGACCGACATCGGCTGGGGTCACCAGATACGCAGCTATGTCCTCCAGCCGTATCAGCTGGTGAAGGACCTTCGGACCGGTGTGACATCAACGGCGCCGAGCGACGTGCTCGACGGCGATCTCGACCGGTTCATGGCCGCGGCTCTTTCCCAGCGCGTTACCGGCGAGCGCGTCGAGGTCGAGGATGTCGAATAGGGCGCTCATCGCCCTGCTTCTGATTTCAGCAATGGGCGCCTGCCGCCAGGCGCCCGAACAGCCACGTTTCCCGAAAGCCGACCGTCCTGTCGCGCCGATCGTTGGGGACTCCTTCTCCACCGAAGACGCGCGCGATCGGGTGGGCGAAGCCGAACAGGTCATCCAGCTTGCGGGGGTCGTACCGGGCATGTCGGTGGCCGATATCGGCGCCGGCGAAGGCTATTACACGGTCAGACTGGCGCCGGTCGTCGGTCGGCGAGGCCGTGTTCTCGCCGAGGACATCGTACCGGAAATCGAGGATCGCCTCGTCCAGCGCGTCCATCGAGAGAGTCTCGACAATGTCGCGGTCAAATTAGGGGAGCCGGACGATCCGAAACTGCCGCCGCATTCGTTCGACCGCATCTTCATGGTCCACATGTACCATGAGGTAGAATCGCCCTACGCATTCCTCTGGCACATGCGCGATGCGCTAAAGCCCGACGGCGAGGTGATCGTCGTTGATGCCAACCGGGAGCCCAAACGTCACGGAATCCCGCCCAACTTGCTGAGATGCGAGTTCGCCGCCGTCGGGTTGAAGCTGATCAGGCTCGAGCCAATCGCGGAGGGCGAGAATTATTTCGCTTCCTTCCGCATGGCCGGCCCCCGCCCGGAGCCGGGCCAGATCAGAGCATGCAAGGAAGGCCTAAAGTAGGGCCAGCCGTCGGAAGCTGCTCCAGTGCGCGGCGGAAAGCACGAAATGATCGAGCAGTGTGCAGCCGATGCCCTGGGCCGCGCATGCCAAGCGTCGCGTGGCGAGGCAGTCGGAAACGCTGGGTCGCGGATCGCCGCTGGGATGGTTGTGGGCGAGAAGAATACCCGTGGAGGCGTGCAATGCCGCGTTTGCGATGATTGGACGGACCGGGAAGTACCGCCCGTCTCATCGCTTTCGTGACGGAACAGGTGAGGGCAATTCCAGTCCGCATCGACGTGAGCAACCGCAGGCACTCCCGAGCGGGATCGGACTCTGCGAAGCACTCGGCGAAGACCGGGCGGGCCGCTTCAAGTCCGTCCAGCTTGAGAGGCTGTGAGGCACGCTGATAGCGCATCGAAGCCAGCTATGCGGTGCAACTCGCGATATCGACGGAAATCAGGTTCATTCCGGACGACCATTCTGGTCGTCCAAATGGACTATCTCGCTTGGTCTGGGTCAGATCCGAGGCTAGGCTTTCAACATGCGCCAATACCTCGACCTTATGCAGCGGATCCTCGACGAAGGTGTCGAGCAGCAGGACCGCACCGGAACCGGAACGCTTTCCCATTTCGGGGCCCAGATGCGCTTCGATCTTCGCGACGGCTTCCCGCTGCTGACTACCAAGAAACTCCATCTCCGATCGATCATCGTGGAGCTGCTCTGGTTCCTGCGCGGCGATACCAACATTCGCTGGCTGCAGGAGCGCAAGGTCAGCATCTGGAACGAATGGGCGGACGAGGAAGGCAATCTCGGCCCCGTCTACGGCAAGCAGTGGCGGCATTGGCAGACGGCCGACGGCCGCGAAATCGACCAGATCAAGAACCTGGTCGAGCTCATCAAGCGCGATCCGTCGTCTCGGCGCCAGATCGTCACCGCCTGGAATCCAGGCGAGATCGACCGGATGGCACTCGCGCCGTGCCACTGCCTGTTCCAGACCCAGGTCGCGGGCGGCCGCCTCAACCTTCAGCTCTACCAACGCAGCGCGGATTTCTTCCTCGGAGTTCCGTTCAACATCGCAAGCTATGCCCTGCTGACCCACATGCTGGCCCGTGAGACGGGCAACGAACCCGGCGTATTCGTCTGGACCGGGGGCGATGTGCATCTTTACTCCAACCACCTTGAGCAGGCCCACCTTCAACTGACGCGCGAGCCCCGGCGGCTGCCGCAGCTCATTCTGAAGGATCGGGGACAGTCGATCTTCGACTATGAGCCCGAGGACTTTGCGTTCGAAGCTTATGAGCCGCACCCGCATATCTCGGCGCCCGTCGCCGTCTGAGGACGGTTCGCCGCGAACACCCGAGAAAATTCCGGTGCCGGAATGGAGCGCTTCCGAAATCGGCGCGTTACTAGTGACCGTCAAACGAGGAGTTTCGTATGGTCCAGAAGATTCTGACGGCGGCGCTTATCACTGCCGCGCTGGCGACCGCGGCCTGCAACACGGTCCGTGGTGCTGCCCGCGACGTGAATTCGGTCGCGAATTGCACCGAGAACACAATGAACGGTGGCAAGTGCTAAGGCACTAATCGCTCACTTCGAACAAAAGGAATGTGCCTCGTCGGGAAATCCCGGCGAGGCATTTTTCATGCCTCCAGGGCGGCTGATTCATCCGGGAGTCAGTCGACAAATGCACAACTTGACGTCATGTCGTTTCGCAAACGCAATGGAGGGTGGACATGAAATCTAAACTGGTGACCGCGGCGCTGATCGGGACCTGCCTGGCGCTCGCCGCATGCAACACGGTTCGCGGTGCCGCGAAGGACGTGGAGTCCGCAGCGAACTGCACGGAGAATACGATCAAGTCCGGCCGCTGCTGATCCATCGCTGAGACCAAAAGAAAAGCCCCGCCGGTTTGCGCCGGCGGGGCTATCTTTTTGCCCTCAAAGGCTAGCGACTACTCGGTGAGATAGTCGCCGGCATCGGCATCCGTGCCGTGGCCGCTCGGAACGACCTCGGCCAGCGGGTCTTCGCCCGTTCCGGCCGTATCGTCACGCGGAGAGCGTGCCTTCTCGGCAGCACGCAGTTCCTCGGCCGAATTCGGAGCGACCAGCGCCTCCTGCATGCGACGGTGCGTCGCACGGAGAGCCGCGTCACGGCTCGATGCCGCAACCCGGAGCTCCTTCATGCTGGAGCCGGTGCCCGCCGGGATCAGGCGTCCGACGATCACGTTCTCCTTGAGACCGGTGAGCGTGTCGACCTTGCCCTGCACGGCCGCTTCGGTGAGCACTCGCGTCGTCTCCTGGAAAGATGCCGCCGAGATGAAGCTGCGGGTCTGCAGGCTCGCCTTGGTGATGCCGAGCAGCACCGGCTTGCCTTCCGCGGGCTTCTTCTTCTTGTCGAGCCGCGAATTGACCTCGTCCATCTCCTCGCGATCGACCTGCTCGCCCTTCAGGAACGTGGTGTCGCCGTCGTCGGTGATCTCAACCTTCTGCAGCATCTGGCGAACGATCACCTCGATGTGCTTGTCGTTGATCTTCACGCCCTGCAGTCGATAGACCTCCTGGATCTCGCTCACGAGGTATTCTGCGAGCGCCTCGACGCCGAGAGCTTCCAGAATGTCGTGCGGGTCCGGAGAACCGCCAACGAGGTTGTCACCGCGCTTGACGTAGTCGCCTTCCTGCACCTCGATCACGCGCGACTTGGGCACCAGCTCCTCATGCGGAGTCGAGCCATCGTCAGGAACAATCGCGATCTTCCGCTTGGCCTTGTAGTCCTTGAGGAAGTTCACACGACCCGAGACCCGGGCAATGATTGCCTTGTCCTTGGGCGTGCGGGCCTCGAACAGCTCGGCAACACGCGGCAGACCGCCGGTGATGTCGCGCGTCCTTGCAGCTTCGCGCGGCATACGGGCGAGCACTTCGCCGGCCTCGACCTTCTGGCCGTCCTCGATCGCGACGATGGCGCCGGCGGCCAGGCGATAGACGCCCGCCTCTTCTGCCTTGTCGCCGGTCAGGGTCAGGCGCGGATGCAGCGAATCCTTCTTCGACTTCGCCATGTCGTCGGTGACGACGCGCTGGGCGATACCCGTGGACTCGTCGACCTGCTCGGTCATGGTCCGGTTCTCGATGAGATCCTGGTACTTAACCGTGCCGGCCCGCTCGGTGATGACCGGGCTGAACGACGGATCCCATTCGGCGATCCGATCGCCCTTGGTGACGATGTGACCGGTCTCGCACAGCAGATGAGCGCCGTACGGAACGCGGTGCGTCGACAGCTCGCGGCCATCCATGTCGAGGATCGCGATCTCGCCCGAACGCGACAGCGAGATGTGCCGGCCGCGCGGGTCGGTGATCGTCGGCATGTCACGGAACTCGATCGTGCCGTCGACCGGCGCTTCGAGGTTCGACTGCTCGTTGAGCTGCGCCGCGCCGCCGATGTGAAAGGTCCGCATCGTCAGCTGGGTGCCCGGCTCACCGATCGACTGGGCGGCAATGACGCCGACAGCCTCACCGATGTTCACCGGCGTACCGCGAGCGAGGTCGCGGCCGTAGCACTTGGCGCAGACGCCCTGCTTCGAAGCGCAGACCAGCGGGGAGCGGATCTTCACGCCCTGCAGGCCGATCGCCTCGATCTGGGCGACCATCGCCTCGTCGAGAAGGGTACCCTCGGGGATGACCACATCGCCGGTCTTCGAGTCGACGACGTCCTCGGCCGTCGTACGGCCCAAGACGCGCTCGCCGAGCGAAGCGATGGTGGCGCCGCCCTGCACGATCGCGCGCATTTCAAGCGCACGGTCGGTGCCGCAGTCGTCCTCGATAATCACGGCGTCCTGCGAAACGTCGACCAGACGGCGGGTCAGGTAACCTGAGTTCGCAGTCTTGAGCGCCGTGTCGGCCAGGCCCTTGCGGGCGCCGTGGGTCGAGTTGAAGTACTCAAGGACGGTCAGGCCTTCCTTGAAGTTCGAGATGATCGGAGTTTCGATGATCTCGCCCGACGGCTTGGCCATCAGGCCGCGCATGCCGGCAAGCTGCTTGATCTGAGCCTGCGAACCACGAGCGCCCGAGTGGGCCATCATGTAGATGGAGTTCAGGTCCGCCTGGCGACCGTCAGGGCGCTTCGGCGTCGCTGAAATCTCTTTCATCATCGCGGATGCGACCTGGTCACCGCAACGCGACCAGGCGTCGATCACCTTGTTGTACTTTTCCTGCTGGGTGATCAGACCGTCCTGGTACTGCTGCTCGTAATCCTTCACGAGTGCACGCGTCTCCTCGACCAGCTTCACCTTATCGGCGGGGATGACCATGTCGTCCTTGCCGAAGGAAATGCCCGCCTTGAAAGCGTGACGGAAACCGAGCGCCATGATGGCGTCGGCGAACAGGACCGTCTCCTTCTGACCGGTGTGACGATAGACGATGTCGATGACGTCGCCGATCTCCTTCTTGGTCAGGACGCGGTTGACCGTCTCGAAGGGCACCTTGTGGCTCTTCGGAAGGGTCTCGCCCAGGAGCATGCGTCCCGCGGTCGTCTCGAACCGCTTCATGTAGGTGTTGCCCTCCTCGTCCGTCTGCGGGACGCGGCTGACGATCTTCGTATGAAGCGTCACGGCACCGGCTGCGAGAGCCTGGTGGACCTCGGTCATGTCGGACAGAAGCATGCCCTGGCCCGGCTCATCCTCTTTCTCAAGGCTGAGGTAGTAGAGGCCCAGAACCATGTCCTGCGACGGCACGATGATCGGCTTGCCGTTCGCGGGCGACAGGATGTTGTTGGTCGACATCATCAGGACGCGCGCTTCCAGCTGGGCCTCGAGGCTCAGCGGGACGTGCACTGCCATCTGGTCGCCGTCGAAGTCGGCGTTGAACGCGGCGCAAACCAGCGGGTGAAGCTGGATCGCCTTGCCTTCGATCAGTACGGGCTCGAACGCCTGGATACCGAGACGGTGAAGCGTCGGAGCGCGGTTCAGGAGAACCGGGTGCTCGCGGATTACCTCGTCCAGGATGTCCCAGACTTCCTTGCGCTCTTTCTCGACCCACTTCTTCGCCTGCTTGAGGGTCATGGAAAGACCCTTGGCGTCGAGGCGCGAGTAGATGAACGGCTTGAACAGCTCGAGCGCCATCTTCTTCGGCAGGCCGCACTGGTGCAGCTTGAGCTCCGGACCGGTCACGATGACGGAGCGGCCCGAATAGTCGACGCGCTTGCCGAGCAGGTTCTGCCGGAAGCGGCCCTGCTTGCCCTTCAGCATGTCGGACAGCGACTTCAGCGGACGCTTGTTGGCGCCCGTGATCGTCCGGCCGCGGCGGCCGTTGTCGAACAGAGCGTCGACCGCTTCCTGAAGCATGCGCTTCTCGTTACGGACGATGATGTCCGGAGCGCGCAGCTCGATGAGCCGCTTCAGACGGTTGTTACGGTTGATGACGCGGCGATACAGGTCGTTGAGGTCCGAAGTCGCGAAGCGGCCGCCGTCCAGTGGAACCAGGGGGCGAAGCTCCGGCGGGATGACCGGAATGACCTCGAGGATCATCCATTCCGGACGGTTGCCGGAATCGATGAAGCTCTCGACGACCTTCAGGCGCTTGATGATCTTCTTCGGCTTCAGCTCCGACTTGGTGACCGCGAGTTCATCGAGCAGTTCCTTGCGCTCGCCTTCGAGGTCGAGATCCATGAGCATGATCTTGACGGCTTCGGCGCCGATGCCGGCGGAGAAGGCGTCTTCGCCATATTCGTCCTGCGCGTTGAGAAGCTCGTCCTCGGTGAGGAGCTGGTTCTTCTCGAGCGGGGTCAGGCCCGGCTCAAGAACGACATAGCTCTCGAAGTAGAGGATGCGCTCGAGCTGCTTCAGCTGCATGTCGAGCAGCAGGCCGATGCGGCTCGGAAGCGACTTCAGGAACCAGATGTGGGCGACCGGAGCGGCGAGCTCGATATGACCCATGCGCTCGCGGCGGACCTTCGAAACGGTCACTTCCACGCCGCACTTCTCGCAGACGATTCCCTTGTACTTCATGCGCTTGTACTTGCCGCACAGGCACTCGTAGTCCTTGATCGGACCGAAGATGCGCGCGCAGAACAGGCCGTCACGCTCCGGCTTGAACGTGCGGTAGTTGATGGTCTCCGGCTTCTTGATTTCGCCGAAAGACCAGCTGCGAATCTTGTCCGGGCTCGCAATGCCGATCTTGATCTCGTCGAACGTCTCCGGCTTGGCGATCGGATTTGCGAAAGGCGTCAGTTCGTTCATCTCGTTTCTCTTCCTCTAATCCCCTCGGTTCCCGGAGGGGCAGGGATGGGGTGGCGGGACGCTAGGCCCCGCCGATCTCGTTCAATTATTCGGCCGCGATTGCCGGCGGCTCATCCTCGGAGGCGACCGAGTCCAGCTCGACGTTCAGGCCAAGGCTGCGCATTTCCTTTACGAGAACGTTGAAGCTCTCCGGAATGCCGGCCTCGAAGGTGTCGTCGCCCTTGACGATCGCCTCGTAGACCTTGGTGCGGCCGATCACGTCGTCCGACTTCACCGTCAGCATCTCCTGAAGGGTGTAGGCAGCGCCGTAAGCCTGCAGCGCCCACACTTCCATTTCACCGAAGCGCTGTCCGCCGAACTGCGCCTTACCGCCCAGCGGCTGCTGGGTGACGAGGCTGTAGGGGCCGATTGACCGCGCGTGGATCTTGTCGTCCACGAGGTGGTGGAGCTTCAGCATGTAGATGTAGCCCACGGTCACCTGACGGTCGAAAGGATCGCCGGTGCGGCCGTCGTACAAGGTCACCTGACCCGACGTGCTTAGACCTGCCTTCTCCAGCATGGCCGAAACGTCGCTCTCGCGAGCACCGTCGAACACAGGGGTGCCCATCGGAATGCCGCCTACCAGGTTCGACGCCAATTCGATGATTGCTGCGTCGTCGCGCGCGTCGATGTCCTTCGTATAGGCATCGCCGTAGATGTCCTTCAGCTTCGCGCGGAGAGCCTTCACGTCCTTGTCGGCAATGTCCTTGCCGCGCTCGTGCATGCTGTCGAGCATCTCTTCGATCTGGCGCCCGAGACCGCGCGAAGCCCAGCCAAGGTGCGTTTCGAAGATCTGACCGACGTTCATACGCGACGGCACGCCCAGCGGGTTGAGCACGATGTCAGCATGCGTCCCGTCTTCGAGGAACGGCATGTCCTCGATCGGCAGGATGCGGCTGATGACGCCCTTGTTGCCGTGACGGCCGGCCATCTTGTCGCCCGGCTGAAGCTTGCGCTTCACGGCAACGAAGACCTTGACCATCTTCAGCACACCCGGCGGCAGCTCGTCGCCACGCTCCAGCTTCTCGACACGGTCTTCGAAGCGGCGGGTGATGACGTTGGCCGCCTCGTCGTACTGGCCCTTGAGGGCTTCGATGTCGGCCTGGCGCTTGTCGTCCTTGACGGCGATCTTCCACCAGTCGTGCTTATCCGTCGCCTCGAGCATGTCCTCGTCGAGCGTCGCGCCCTTCTTGATGCTTTTCGGAGCTGCGGTCGCGACCTGGCCGAGAAGCATTTCCTTCAGACGGGCGAAGGTCGCCCGGTTGAGGATGCCGCGCTCGTCGTCGGCGTCCTTCCTCAACCGGTCCTTTTCCTCGGCCTGGATGGCGCGAGTACGGTCATCGATGTCGATGCCGTGACGGTTGAAGACGCGGACCTCGACGATCGTGCCCGACACGCCCGGCGGCAGCCGCAGCGAGGTGTCGCGGACGTCCGAAGCCTTTTCGCCGAAGATGGCGCGGAGGAGCTTTTCCTCCGGCGTCATCGGGCTTTCGCCCTTCGGCGTGATCTTGCCGACCAGGATGTCGCCAGGCTCGACCTCTGCGCCAATGTATACGATGCCCGCCTCATCGAGGTTGCGAAGAGCTTCCTCGCCGACGTTCGGGATGTCGCGGGTGATGTCTTCCGGCCCGAGCTTGGTGTCGCGGGCCATGACCTCGAACTCTTCGATGTGGATCGAGGTGAAGACGTCGTCCTTCACGATCCGCTCGGAGATCAGGATCGAGTCCTCGTAGTTGTACCCGTTCCACGGCATGAACGCGACGAGCACGTTCCGGCCGAGCGCGAGCTCGCCGAACTGCGTCGAAGGACCGTCGGCGATGATCTCGCCGGCCTCGACCGTGTCGCCAACCTTCACCAGCGGACGCTGGTTGATGCAGGTGTTCTGGTTCGAGCGCTGGAACTTCATCAGCGTGTAGATGTCGACGCCCGATTCACCCGCGCGGAGGTCGCCGGTGGCGCGCACGACGATACGGGTCGCGTCGACCTGGTCGACGATACCGGAACGGCGGGCGGCAATGGCGGCGCCTGAATCGCGGGCGACAGTCTCTTCCATGCCGGTGCCGACAAGCGGTGCGTCCGCCTGAAGCAGGGGCACAGCCTGACGCTGCATGTTCGAGCCCATGAGAGCGCGGTTCGCGTCATCGTTCTCGAGGAACGGGATGAGGGAGGCCGCGACGGACACAAGCTGCTTCGGCGACACGTCCATCAGCGTGATCTGCTCGCGCGGAGCAATCAGGAAATCGCCGTTGCGCCGTGAGGAGATGATTTCCTCGGCAAAGGTGTTGTCCTTGTTCAGCTCGGCGTTCGCCTGCGCGATCGTGTGCTTCGCCTCTTCCATTGCGGAGAGGTAGACGACGTCCTTCGTCACCTTGCCGTCGACGACCTTGCGGTACGGCGTCTCGATGAACCCGTATTTATTCACGCGGCTGAAGCTGGCGAGCGAGTTGATGAGGCCGATGTTCGGACCTTCCGGCGTCTCGATCGGGCAGATGCGGCCGTAGTGCGTCGGGTGGACGTCGCGGACCTCGAAGCCCGCGCGCTCGCGGGTGAGACCGCCGGGCCCGAGCGCCGAAACGCGACGCTTGTGCGTCACTTCGGACAGCGGGTTGGTCTGGTCCATGAACTGCGAGAGCTGCGAGGAGCCGAAGAACTCGCGGACCGCGGCAACCGCCGGCTTCGCGTTGATGAGGTCGTTCGGCATGACCGTCGACACGTCGACCGAGCTCATGCGCTCCTTAACGGCGCGCTCCATGCGGAGAAGGCCGATGCGGTACTGGTTCTCCAGCAGCTCACCGACCGAACGGACGCGGCGGTTCGCGAGATTGTCGATATCGTCGATCTCGCCCTTGCCGTCCTTGAGGTTCACCAGCTCCTTGACCACCGCAAGGATGTCCTCGCGACGAAGGGTGGTGACCGTGTCCTCGACGTCGAGGCCGAGGCGCATGTTGAGCTTGACGCGGCCGACCGCGGAAAGGTCGTAGCGCTCGGAATCGAAGAACAGGCCGTAGAACAGCGCGTCCGCGGTCTCGCGGGTCGGCGGCTCGCCGGGGCGCATGACGCGGTAGATGTCGGAAAGAGCCGAATCCGCGTCCTCGTTCTTGTCGGCCTTGAGCGTGTTGCGGATCCACGGACCCGTGTTCACGTAATCGATGTCGAGCAGTTCGAGCGTCTTCACGCCCGCCTTGTCGAGCTTCTCGAGGTTTTCGGCAGTAACCTCGTCTCCGGCCTCGATGTAAATCTCGCCGGTCTTCTCGTTGATGAGGTCATGCGCCGAATAGCGGCCGAAGATTTCCTCGGTCGGAACGACGAGCGCCTTCATGCCATCCTTGGCCACCTGGTTGGCGCGGCGCGGGGTGATCTTCTCGTTGGCCTTGAACACGATCTCGCCGGTCTCGGCGTTGGCCAGGTCGTGCAGCGGCTTCTGGCCTCGCCATGCGTCGGCGACATACGGGATCTGCCAGCCGTTCTTGCCACGGACGTAGCTGACCGTGTTGTAGAACAGATTGAGGATTTCCTCCGGCCCGAGCTGCAGCGCCAGCAGCAGGGTCGTGACCGGCAGCTTGCGCTTGCGGTCGATACGGACGTTGACGATGTCCTTCGCGTCGAACTCGAAATCGAGCCAGCTGCCGCGATAGGGAATGACGCGGGCGGCGAAGAGGAACTTGCCCGAGGCGTGGGTCTTGCCGCGGTCGTGGTCGAACAGGACGCCCGGCGAACGGTGCATCTGGCTGACGATGACGCGCTCGGTGCCATTGACGATGAAGGTGCCGTTCTGCGTCATGAGCGGCATATCGCCCATGTAAACGTCCTGCTCCTTGATATCGATGACCGACTTGGTCTCGGTCTCCGGATCAATCTCGAACGTAGTCAGGCGAAGTGTGACCCGCATCGGCGCGGCATAGGTGAGACCGCGCTGGCGGCACTCGTCGGTGTCGTACTTCGGCGGTTCCAGCTCGTAGCGGTCGAAGTCGAGGTGCGCGGTGCCGGCGAAATCCTCGATCGGGAAAACCGAACGAAGCGTCTTTTCAAGGCCTGAGACATAGCCGATGGCCGGGTCTGACCGGAGGAACTGCTCGTAGCTCTCGCGCTGAACCTCGATGAGGTTGGGCATTTCCGAGATTTCGTGGACGTTGCCGAAAATCTTGCGGATGCGCCGCGAGTTGGTCTTGAGCCCGCTCGTCGTCTTACGAGGTGCGTCGATCGCTTTGGTCGCCATTGTCTTCCCTGCGCTGGAGCTGAAGCTCACGCACGGGAAGCGAGAGCCCAGCTCAGTTCTCCGGCCTCGGCCGGAGTTGAGTTTGGAGCGCTACCCCCGTTCTTCCTCCCCAATTCGTTTGGTCCGTGCGCTGTTCGGACCCTGTCCCGGGGAGGACGGGAAAAGCCCCGGGACGCACGAAATCGTGCGGCGGAGCCGTCTATTTGTTGGATGAAGCCGATATAATCCAATTTTTCCCCTTGTGAAGGGGGTCTTGCAGGAAATTTCAGAGAGGTCGGGGTGTCAGGCCGGATCCCGGTAATAAACGAGCTGGTGGCTCGTCGCGAGCAGGCGGCCATCGCCGCTCCAAAGCTCCGCGGATTGATCGTGAAACCCGCGGTCGAAGATGCGGGCGTCCGCAGTTCCGAGGATTGGATTTGAGCCAAGTTCGGCGAGGTCGTTTTCCGTCGCGTGAAAATAGGATGTGAGGGTGACCGTTCCGAACGGCACCATTCGCTGCCGGACGTGGATGATCCGCCCGAAGAAGATGTCGGTGAGAGCGGCGAGCCCGACGAAATCCATCGGCCGCGGCGGGTCCGAGGCAATCCAGAGCGTTGATCGCGCCGAAGACGGCTCCTCCCGTTGGTTGGCCCAGAAGGGCTCGCCTTCCGCGAAGCGCAAATCGAAACGTTCAATCCAGCCCGAACCCGGCCAGGGCATGCGGGGAAGACTTTCGAGTGAAGGCACAATGGGCGGTTCGACGGGCCGACCGGCAAAAGTCTCGGGCCGCTTCCCAAACATCGCCGTCGCCGTCGCGACGCACTCGCCTGCCTGGAACATGGTCATGGTCCAGTGCTGGGTCGAGCGATTGGTCCGCGCCGGCCTGGCAGTGATCTGCATCTCGCCCTTCGCGATGGCGGCGCAGAAGTTGACCGTCAGCGCGAGCGGCTCGCCCTCCCGATCTGGATGGGAGAATGCCGACTTGAACAGGAGCGCTGCGACAAGGCCGCCGAAGGGTCCGACCATGTTCCAGTAGGCGTCGCTCGTACGTGCAATCCAGCTGTCGTCGCCCTCTTGCTCAAGGTCCGTGGCGATGTCGAAGGGGTGGCGTTCGTTCGCCACTAGCCCTTCGCCCGCGCTTTCTTTTTCGGCTTCTCGGGGCCGTAGAGTTGCAGAAAGGCATCGGCAGCGAGTGTCGAGGCTCGATTGATTTCGACGAGGTCTGGACCGCGGATGGCGCCGAGCAGCCTCTTCTCAAACATGTCCCACTCGTTAAGACCCTTCCAGTGCATGGCGGCGACCCACGGGTCAGCACGCTTCAGAAGTCCCTGATCCATCATCAGTTCGAACCGTCTTGCAAGGCGTTGCCAGGCCGGCTCCAGCACTCTTTCGAAGAACTCCTTGCCGAGCGTAGAGTCAGAGGGCTGATTGGCGACCATGCGGACGTTAGCAATCGGTACGGATGACAAGCGGCGCGTCATGTAGGCGACGCCGAGCTTGATCAGGCCTTCCCGAAGATCGTCCGATGACAGGAACTCATTCATCAGCCGATCGGCTTGATCGGTCACGTCATAGAGAAGGACCGCAGCCAACAACTGCTCCTTCGATTTAAAGTAGCCGTAAAGCGTGGCCTTCGAGCCGCCGAGCCGCTCCGAAATCATCGACATCGAAGTCCGTTCGAAACCGTGCTCCTCGAAGAGCTCGGAAGCGACCCTGACGATCTCGCGCCGCTTTTCGTCAGTCCTAACCCGCATAACCGCGCATCACCCTCTCATTCCCCAATACTGTACATGGCGGTTCAGTTTAGCGTTGACAAGGGGCGAATCGTAAAATAAACCGTACCGTACAGTTACAGATCAACGGGAATATTACTGATGATGCGGTTTTCCACTGCGCGGAGCGTCCGCGCGGCAATGCTGTCGGCCACCCTTTTGACGGGCGCGTGCGCGTCCGTTCCGGACCTCGGTGCAAAGCCGGAGATCAGCGCACCAACGACCTTCGCGTCGAGTGCCTCGCTCGGCGGTTCGCAGGCAGCGTGGCCGGCAGACGGCTGGTGGCTCCGATACCGCGACCCGCAACTGGCGCGCCTCATAGACGAGGCCTTGATCAGTTCGCCCGACCTCGAGGCGGCCGCAGCGCGTATGCGCGCTGCCGACGGCTTCGCGCAGAGGGCAGGGGCCGCGCTCAAGCCGTCCATCGACGCCTTCTCGCAGCCTGAGCTCGCTAAGCAGAGCCAGAACCAGAGTGTGCCGGCGGCGATGATACCCAACGGCTGGAATGACAGCGGTTCGATGGGCCTGAGCCTGTCACTCGACCTAGACCTGTGGGGCAAGAACCGCGCCGCGCTCCGGGCGGCCAATGCCGACGCAGATGCCGCGCGCTACGAAATGGAAGCCACCAAGCTCGCGCTGACCACCGGAATAGCGTCGACCTATGCGGAGCTGGCCTCGCTTTATGCTCAACGCGACACGCTCGAGGCCGCCCTCGCGATCCGTACGGAGACGGCCAGGCTCGTCGCCCAGCGGACCGCGATCGGCCTCGATACTCGTGCGGAGCTGAAGCAGGCCGAAGCCCGTATCCCGCAGACGCAGGCCGACCTTGAATCGACTGACGAGGCCATTGCGCTGACGAGGAACGCGCTCGCCGCCTTGGTCGGTAACGGGCCGGATCGTGCGCTGACGATCGAGCGCCCGGCAGTCGCCGCCCTGCAGGCGCAGGGCGTCCCGGCCGACGCATCGATCGAGCTGATCGCTCGCCGCCCCGACGTCGCCGCAGCCCGCGCGCGTGTCGAAGGCGCGAACGATCGCATCAAGGAAGCGAAAGCGGCCTTCTATCCCAACGTGAATCTGAGCGCCTTGATCGGCTTGTCGTCCTTCGGGCTCGGCAATCTGTTCAACAGCGGCTCCGGAATTGGAAGCGTGAGCCCCGCGGTTTCCCTCCCCTTGTTCCACGGGGGCGCGCTCCAGGGCCAGTACCGCGGTCGACGCGGTCAATATGACGAGGCGGTCGCTCTGTACGACCGCCAGGTCATCGAGGCGCTGCACGAGACGGCTGACGCCGTGACGAGCCAGAAGATGCTCGTTTCACGGCTCGCCAACTCGCGCCGCGCGCTGGCCGGTTTTGAAGAGGCCAACCGCCTCGCCCGCCAACGCTACGAGCACGGCCTGTCCACGTATCTCGATGTGCTCACCGCCGAAGAAGGCGTGCTCGAAGCACGGCTGAATGTCGCGCAGCTCGAAACGCGCGCCTTCTCCCTCGACGTGCAGCTGATCCGCGCCCTCGGCGGCGGCTTCAGCGCCTCAATCCACTGACAAGAAACAGGGAATTGAAGAAATGGCTGAACGTGATCCCATTGAATTGCAGCAGGCGGAGAATCTCGAAGAGGTTTCCGTGCCTGATGCGGAAAGAGCTGCCGACGATGTCCGCAAGAAGCGCCGGAAGAAGGTTCTACTCGCCCTTGTAGCCGCGAAGCTCGCAATCGCCGGTGGCGCATGGATGTTCTTCGACGACGCGCATGTCGAAACCGACAACGCCTATGTCAGTGCGGACTCCGCGCAGGTGACCCCGCTCGTTTCGGCGGCCGTTACCGAAGTCGCAGTCGTCAACACGCAGATGGTGCACAAGGGCGACGTCCTGCTTCGTCTCGACGACAGCGATGCGCGCCTCGCGCTTGCCAAGGCCGAGGCCGAGTTCTTTAAGGCCCGGCGCCAGTATTCGCAGATGGCCGCCAACGGCGGATCACTCGCGGCGCAGATCAATGCCCGCGACGCCGACGTCGGTCAGGCGCGTGCTCAGCTTGCATCTGCCGAGGCGAACTTCGGCAAGGCTCGCATCGACCTCGCCCGCCGTTCGGAGCTTGCCGAGTCCGGCGCGGTCTCCGGCGAAGAGCTGACGAATGCCCGTAACGCCTATTCGAGCGCCGAAGCGAACCTCGCGCTTGCCCGCGCCGGCGTCGCCCAGGCGGCCGCCATGCGTGGCGCGGCCCGCGAAAGCTGGGCTGCGAACGAAGCGCTGATTGCCGGCTCGACCATCGACACCAGCCCGGAAGTCGCCGCCGCCAAGGCCAAGCTTCAGCAGGCTCGTCTGGATCTTGAGCGGACCGTCATCCGCGCACCGATCGACGGCGTCGTCACGAACCGCCAGGTCCAGGTCGGCCAGCGCATTGCGGCTGGCACCCCCGTGATGACCCTCGTCCCGATCGGGAAGGTCTATGTCGACGCCAACTTCAAGGAAGGCCAGCTGGCGAAGGTCCGGCCGGGTCAGGAGGTTGAGCTTGTCTCCGATCTCTACGGCGGCGACGTCGTCTACCACGGCCGCGTCGCCGGCTTCTCCGGCGGTACCGGCTCGGCATTCGCGCTGATCCCGGCCCAGAATGCCACCGGTAACTGGATCAAGGTCGTGCAGCGTCTGCCCGTCCGAATCACTCTCGATCCTGCCGAGCTAGCGAAGCATCCGCTCCGCGTCGGCCTCTCCATGGAGGCCAAGATCGACGTTTCCGGAGGCAAGTGATGCAGACGGAGACGTCGGCGCCGGCGATGAGCAAGGGGACATTGCTCCTCGCCTGCCTCGTGCTGGCCTTCACCAACTTCATGGTGGTTCTGGACACGACGATCGCCAACGTGTCGGTCGCGCACATCGCGGGCGGCCTCGGCATTTCATCGAGCGAGGGTACGTGGGTCATCACGTCCTACGCGGTCGCTGAGGCGATCTGCGTTCCCTTGACGGGCTGGCTCGCCCGCCGGTTCGGAACGGTCCGCGTGTTCGCGCTAGGCATGGCCGGGTTCGGCGTATTTTCCCTCCTTTGTGGAATGGCCTGGAGTCTCGGCTCGCTGGTCGCTTTCCGGATCGGGCAGGGGCTCTGCGGCGGGCCTTTGATGCCGATCAGCCAGACTCTGCTGCTGAGCATCTTCCCGAAGGAGAAGCATGCGCAGGCGACCGGTATCTGGGCGATGACGACAATCGTTGCCCCGATCCTCGGTCCGATCCTCGGCGGCACCATCTCCGACAATTGGGGATGGCACTGGATCTTCTTCATCAACATCCCGATCGCGATCATCTGCGCGACGGGTGCCGTCGTCCTGCTCCGCAAGGCCGAGACGAAGGTGGAGAAGGCGCCGATCGACACCATCGGCTTGATGCTGCTCGTCCTCTGGGTCGGAGCGCTTCAGCTGATGCTCGACCTCGGGCGCGAGCACGACTGGTTCGGCAACAACTTCATCGTGTCGCTCGCAGTGATCGCGGCCATCGGCTTCAGTTTCTTCGTCGCCTGGGAATGGTTCGAGAAAGACCCGGCGGTAAACTTGAAAGTGTTCCGCTACCGCGGCTTCACCGTCAGCGTCATCGCTCTGGTGTTCGCCTACGGCACGTTCTTCGCCAGTCTCGTGGTCATTCCACAATGGCTTCAGGGCGCACTCGGTTACACCGCGACCTGGGCCGGCTATGCGACCGCCTTCAATGGCGTCGCGGCGGTCATGATGGCCCCGGTCGTCGCCAAGTTGTCCGAGAAGGTCGATCCGCGCCTGCTGGTGTCGTTCGGCGTGCTCTGGCTAGGCGCGACCTCGCTGATCCGCGTCTTCTGGTGGACCAGCGATTCCGACTTCTGGACGCTTGCCTTGCCGCAGCTGATCCAGGGCGCCGGCATGCCTTTCTTCTTCGTGCCGCTGACCTCGCTCGCTCTGGGCGCGGTCGAGGAAAGCGAAGTCGCCTCCGCGGCCGGCGTGATGAACTTCCTGCGCACCATGTCTGGCGCGGTCGCGACAGCAATCGCGACGACTGTCTGGTACGACGGAGCTCAGGCGACCCGGGCCGAACTGTCGGGCGTCCTCAACGGGGCCCAGCAGACCATGCAGTCGCTGCAGATGCACGGCTACACGGTCGAGCAGTCCCGCCAGGTCGTGAGCAATCTCGTCGACGGCCAGGCGACCGCACTCGCCACCGGCTCAATCTTTACCACCGCGGCAATCGTGTTCGCCGCAGCAGCGTCAATCGTCTGGCTTGCCCCGCGTCCCAAGCACGCGGTCGCCGCCGGCCATGCTCACTAGGAGAAAGGAAGTGTTGGATTTGATGTTTGCCGCTGCCCTGTCCGGCATGCGGACCGTTGAGGCGGCCGATGACGGCCAGCCTATGGCGATCGACTATTCGCTCGTTCCGGGCACGCAGCCGAGGGCGCCGGAGAGAGATTGGCGGATGTGGGTCGGTTCCGACTTCACCTCCTTCAAGGATGAGCGGGACTGCCCGATCTTCTTCCAGAGGGAGCTGCCTGGGTTCGGAACGCTAAGCGTCCGTTCACAGTGCGCTGTCGAAAACGAGGAATGAGAAATGACAGCGAAAACGGAGCGGAAGATCGCGGCGGCCGGGATGGCCGGCGCCGTCCTGGCGATCCTCGCGGCGATGCTCGTCCTGTCAGGCTTGATGGTCGGACTCGGCGCTCGCGACGACCGCGTGCTCATGACGGCATCGACAGGAAACCACCGATGAACGGTCGTGCGGCAAGCAGGCTGGTCGAGGCCCTGATCGTCGGGGTTGCAGCCAGCGCATGGTATCTGCTGAAGCGGCGTCCAGCGCCGGTGCGCTCGGCCTATCCGGACCTCGCCGGAAACTTCGCACTCTAATTGACCGGGGTCATGGTGCGCCCATCTGCGCAGCTTAGGGACCGTCGCAATTAAGGTTCGGGTTAGCGCACCATGGCATGAAACTCCTGAGCCTCTGCCTTGGACAGCCGCCAATGCACGGTCGACCCACACAAAAGCGCCAAGCGCCGCGGCTGCAAATGTCAGAACCAGCAGTCCGCCAATTAGAGCAGAACGTGCATCGGGTACCCATTGGTACGCTTATGGCTCGCCGCATGTCGGCTTTCCACCCAATGCGGACATTAGATCGACAGCGCACGGCCCGATATTTATCTCGACTTCTGTTTTGGAACGTGCGCGACAACTGCGATTTCGACCAGCGCGCCGGGCTGAAGCAAGCCAGAGGTTCCGATAGCACTCCAGGCTGGCGGCGGCGATTTCATGTACCGGCTTTTCACCTTGGCGAAGGCGTCGATCTGTGCGGTCGGATCGGTGTGATAGGTACGCAGTTCGACGACGTCATCCCAGCTTACGCCTGCGCGCTGCAAAGTCTTGCCGATCGCGTCGAAAGCCCTGACGAAAGCGTTCTCCATGTCCTTCTCGCCGGGAGCGAGATAGGCAGGCACTCCGGAAACATAGACGACGCCATTGCTGACGACAGCGTCGGCCCAGCCGATCTGCTCCTGTAACTGACGCTGTCGCGCATTTTCGGGCATGATCACGACCGCCTGTTGGCGAGCACCTCCTGACTGGGCGGCCGCGGCAAAGGCCGCAATCGTCGTGAATAATACCAAGTGATCCTCCTTTACGATGTCTAGAGTTGCCTCTGCGTGGCCGGGAGCGTCTACTGGCACTTAGGCGCCGAGTGCCGCCAAAATCTCGTCATCTCCGCTTCATCCATTTCTTCCAGTTCATGTGTACTGGCTCGTGTCTGATCGAAGCGCTCAGTCGGCTAGATGAACTGTCTCCGGCCTTCGACGAAGTGTCGGCTTTCGACCCGAAGCTGACATTAGAGTCGACGCCTCTCTGGCAACCAGTAAACGGTCACCCATGCATATCCCTACGCTTCGCACTGAGCGGCTCGTCCTCCGTGCACCTTCGGTGACCGATTTCGAAACCTACCGAGACTTCTATGCCGATCGGTCGGCTTCATTGTTCTACGGCGGGCCACTGACAGCAGCGCAGGCGTGGCGGAAACTCGCGTACGACGTAGGTCACTGGACACTGCGCGGCTTTGGCATGTGGTCGGTAGTCGAGCAGGCGAGCAGCACGATGGTAGGCGGGTGCGGGATCGTTTGGCCAGAGGGTTGGCCGAGGCACGAACTGACTTGGTGGATAGTGCCAGGCGCACGTCGCAACGGTTACGCGGAAGAGGCGTCAAGAGCTGCGATCCGGTGGGCTCAGGAAGTGCTTGGTTGGAGCGCTGTCGAAACGCACATGGATGATCAGAACGAGCCGGCAAAGCGATTGGCGCAGAAGCTCGGCGGCACGATCATATCGCGCGACATGTTTCCGGACGGCCTCGAACGAAACATCTACGAAATGGCGCCCTGAGATCGAACCTTGGATGTCCGCTTTCCACCCTTGTAAAACATTGCGCCAATTCTAATCGGCGATGGAGAATCCAATTGGCTTGAAGCTGCCGCCATTGCTTGAATAGGCGGAGCAAGCTGTGAGCCCGATCACCAACGGCATCTCCGCTCGAAAGCGAATAAAATCCCCCGCTCTGCTTACCGGGGGCTCCACCCTAATCCTGCCATCGATTCCGACGGGGACGTTCATGAAGACGTTGAACGCGATTGGGATCATGTCCGGCTCGATGCCGTAGGGCGCCAGCGCATCCGCCAGATTTCCGAAGCACCCGCGATGAACGGGCTGATCCGGGTAAAAGTGGCGAAAGGTCGCTTCGCTGCAAGGAGTTAGAAGAAAATCGTGGATGCCAACCGTATCCTCGATGATGGACAGCATTGGGCGGGATCGATTGGAGTACAGGATGCTGCCGACTGTGAGCCTGATCGTCTCCGCATAATCGACCGTCCGACCGCTCGATATGACCTCTCGCACATCGACAGAGTTGTAGGCGAGCAAATCGGCAACTTGCACGCCTTCGATGTCCGTGACGGTCAATGTCTGGCCTTCATCCAGGCGAAATGCGACGCCGCTCCTTGGCGGGATTAGCTGCGCGGTCACTGTCCTTCGTCATTGCTGCGGCTGAACGGACAGACCCAGTCACTGGCGACCTGTCGTCCACTATATTGACGAGCCGCGCTCAACTCTCCGTGGCGCGCCAACATCGGATTGATCGACCCCGCTAGCACATCGTCTCGTTCCAGGATCGCCTTGCGGAGACCCTCGTACCGACCCGTGATTCTCAGTTGCTCAAACTGGTCATGGAGGTTCAGTACGATCGTCGGGTATTGAAACCGTCGCGCCGGGCGACTTGCGCCGGGATGCAAGCCCACAGCGAAGAAGGCCTCCCCACCAAAGCTCAAAGAGAAATGGGGATCTTCGGGATCGGTGCTGACTCGCTGGTCCGGAGCGATCCCCCGCCACTCATCCTTGTCGCTCATCGATTGGAGTCGTTCCCACAGAGCGTCTTCGAACTCTTCCTCTGCAAGGTCCAAGGGCCCCTCGAAGACGAATGCCAAACTGCGAAACAATCCGCGATCGCGCTTGTATTCCTGGGCCCATTTGCGTGCGATTTCGTGCAACCGCAGGTCGTCCCATGAGCTGGTGATCGATCGACAAGCGATGACTTTTAATGTGCCGCGGCCAAGAGCGGACTTCGCGCCGACGCACGGAAAATCGCGTGACCGGACGAATTCCGAAAAGTCGTGTTCAATGGCGTGCTGATTTTCGTAAGACCAATGGTACATCAGCCATGAACGAGCGTTGGAAGGAAGGGTTGCCGGAAGCAACCCACGCGCATTCAGTCGAGCCGCTCTTACATCCGCTTCCCACCAGTTGTGGATATTTCGGCGCTGAGACGCGGCTTATCGCGAGCGGCGGAACGCAAAGTCTTCCAATTCGCTTCTGTTGTATGAAGTTGATCGGTGCCGACGAATCACGTGCTCAGGCGAAGCACTGCCGCGAGCTTGCGATGAGCACGAAAGATGCTGAGATCGAGCTATTGTTTCTTCAAACTGCCGAGGATCTGGAACGACAAGCGGACCGGCTCGAAAACTCGCACTTAGGCTAGGCTAACGAAGACCTGCCGCCGCACGCAACAATGCCAGAACGAGGTGTGGCAGCTTAGAATGTCGGCTTTCCACCCAAAGGCGAACATTGGAGGTAGAGTTAGTTGGGGCTTCGGCAGGCCTCAGGAGACGTGGGCGACGGTCACTTTCGTGCCGGGGTCCTGGTTAGCCACATCAACGGTGGCATCCAGCTGTTTCGCAAGCGCTTTGACAATCCCTGTGCCAAGTCCCGGTTTTGCGTCGCTCTCTGCGGCCATGCCGTTTCCGTTGTCACCCACCGTCAGCGTCCAACCTTTGTCGCTCGACGAGTAGTCGACTTGAATCTGGCCCTTCTGGTTCCGGCCGGGAAAGGCGTGCTTGAGCGCATTGATGACGAGTTCGGTGACTATCAAACCAAGACTGACAGAAACATTGGCATTCGTGACCGTGTCGTCGACCTTGGACGATAGGGAGATACGGTTTGCATCGTCGATCATTGACGCGCCGATGCTGGCGCACAAGTCGCTGAGATATTTGTTCAGTTCGACCTTATCCGCACTCTTCATCGCCAGCTGCTTTTGCAGCGTGGCAATGGACATCACCCTCTGATGGGCGTCCTGAAGATGGGTTCGAGTTTCTTCGGATTGCACTCGGCGAGCGCTTTGCATGAGAACGCTGGCGATGATTTGCAGGCTGTTCGCTACGCGATGCTGCAGTTCCTGCAGGAGGATCTGGTTGCGCCGTACCAGTTCGTCCTTGAGCTTCTCGGCCAAACGCGCGGAGGTGATGTCCGTGACCGCGAGAACAATCCGAGGCTGCTCAGCGTCGCCATACTCGAGTTTGTGTGCGTTGAGCACTAGGCAGGCAGGCTCGTGCCCTTTGCGCTTGAGGTCCATCTCGTAGGCATCGATCGAAGCCGCGTGGTCGAACGTGGCGCGAAGCAGCGAGTTCAGCTGGGGCACATCCCATTCACCGTCACCCAGAGCCGCGAGCTTCGTCCCGTTTACGGTGGCGGGATCGATCCCGAACGCGCTGCAAAACGATCCGCTTGCACCGATGACGGTCAGGTCCTCAGCGAGCAACAGCAACGGAGCCCTCGATGAAACAATCAAGGCTTTGCCGAGAGCCGTTACTGTGTCGGCCACGGGGATGGTTTCCGTCATTACCTTTGCCTTTTCCGCTGTCGCCAGTGCCGATCGAACGGCTCTGGACACCACTTCCTTGGTGAATGGCTTCACGATTAGCGGATGGTGAGGCATGCGCTTTACCACATCGGCTGGGCTACCGGTGATAAAGATCACGGGTATGGGAGGGCCATCACATATTCGGTCCACCGCATCGATCCCGCTTCCGGGGTTCAGCTGCACATCCGCGGTAATCAGGTCTGGGCATCTCATGCGCGCCGCCACGAGTGCCTGCTCTGTCGAACCTACGACGTCGAACGAGGTGAACCCGCATTCCGCCAATATGTCCTCGATGGACATCGCGATTAATGGATCATCTTCGATGACGAGTGCGTGCATTGCGGCGCTCCTTGAGTAGGGAGCGTGCCATGGCTCTCCAGCACCAATACCAAACTATGTGACTGGTGATATCCCTTCAACGGATCGGACCACTGATCGTTGCAATGCAGCGGGCGATTGCGGCGGATGGCATCGCAAGCCGACGGGTCTGAAAAGCAACCAAATTTATGGCTCCGTACATTTACGGAATGATTGCCTCGGCGGGCGGAGCAATAGCACGCTTGCGAGAGGTTGTGATGAGGCAGGACGACGCTGAATACTACCGAAGGCGGGTGTTTGCAGGAACAGCGTGCGGCGCGGGATGCGACCTGCAGTGCTGCGTGCGAACGTGCGGATCGGCCGCAACCACGCCTATCGTCGCTACTGAGAGGAGGTCACGATGAGCAGCAACTTAAGGTCGGGGACCGTCGGCTTTGCAGTTGGCATCGCCTTGGCGACAGTGGCAGCGCAGGCGGCGCAGGCAACACAAGCTATGCAAGCTGAGCATCAGATGAGCTCGCCAGGTCCGAGTGCTTCTGGAGAAACCATGGACCAGATGCACAAGATGATGTCCGATCCTGCCAAGCGCCAGCAAATGATGGAGCGCATGGCCCAGTGCCGGGACATGATGTCGATGATGATGGAACACATGAAACATGCGGGGATGAAGTCGGATCCGTCCGCCCCACCCAAGTGAGAATCCCGCCATTGCGGACACTCTTCGACCGCAATTGTTATTGGCGTCAGCCCAAGCAGGGGCGCTTATGAGGCTAACGGGCGTAGTTGCCGCGATAATCCTATTGGCACTGACAGCTTACTATTTCAGCCGCCCTCATGCGAGGTTCGATACTCCGACGCTCGACTTCAACCACGCGCGCTAATGCGTGCCGTGAATTTCCGTCTTCCAGCCAAAGCAGCCATTCGAGAGTCCCGAGAACTCCCTGCCTCGCCGAGGTCGGAAAAAGCGGCCCAGGCGCTCTGCTCGTCGTCGGTGCGCAAATCCAGCTTCCATTCGCGTTGAGGCCGTCAACTGGAAGATTATCCGATCTTGAACTTCGGAACAGCCATCTCCTCTGCTGCTGGATATCTGCTTTAAGCGCCGTGCTTCGCGATGCTCCGCTTCACCATCTCGTCGATAGCGTTGTCCTCTGTGCGGGCGTCTTCGACGCGTTTGCTTGCCTTACCCTCAAGGCGCCGCTTCCTATCGTCCGAGGGTTCGACTGCGCGCTTCTTCCGCATGATCTGACCCTTTCGTAGCACTTAGGTCTTAACACGTTCATCGGTCGGCGACACATGACGCCACACGCACGTGAATGAGGTTCATCACATCAAGCCCGCAGCGCGTAAAGCATCTTCGATTGTCTTGGTGACGCCGCCAACGAGAGGATGCGAGGAAGGACGCTGCGACGATTCTCTCCCACACGCGGCTTGCGGCTCGCGATGCATGAGGACCGCCATCTCCGCCGCCTGAGCCCCGACTTCGCCGGATAACCCCCAAAAACGGCAGATCTGTCGCGTCGAGGAAATGCCAGCTTCAAGCATGTAAGGGCCGGTGACTTCGTCGGACTGTTCTCCCACTGTGCTGAGGGGCGTCCCGTGTCCCATGCCGACGATAACGTATTCTTCGACCACCTCTCTCCCTTCGGTGTTGCACCATACGCGATGGGGATAGCCGCTAACATGGTCGGTCCGGGTGGGAGCTTTCCCTACTCCATGAAGGGCGCCCCACTGGTGCACGAGATCTGCCGCGTTCCTGGGGTCGACAGTTCTGTCACTGCTGCCATGCCACACCGACAGCGTCGGCCACGGTCCGGAGTGGCTCGAGGCGGATCGGACAATTTGGGAGAGTTCTCCCGCGGCCGGACTGCCCTGTCCCCGCATCCGGTCGAACGCTTCGGGGATCGACTGCGCAGTGCCAAACGGTAGCCCAGCGATTATTCCGCCGCCGGCGAAGACATCCGGATAGGTGGCGAGCATGACCGCTGCCATTGCTCCACCCGCCGACAGACCGGTAATATACACACGGGCAGGATCGGTGCCGTGGCGCGCTTGCATCTCCGCCACCATTTGCCTGATCGACAGAGCCTCCCCGCTATCGCGGGTAGCGTCCGATCGTGAGAACCAATTGAAGCAAAGGTTAGGGTTATTGGACCTTTGCTGCTCCGGAAAAAGCAGGGCGAAACCATGCTCTTCCGCCGCGTGCGACCAGCCTGAGCTCCGATCGTAAACCGCCGGATTCTGCGTACATCCGTGCAGCACTACAACGAGAGGTGAGCCCCTGCGAAAGGTGCCAGGGACATAAGCCTTCGCATGGAGCGCGCCGGGGTTCGATCCGAACTGCTCAAACCCTGCAAGTCGGCTGTCTGCTCCGCCTGGGTCGGGAAAATTCAGCACTCGCATGGAAGACAAGCGGGTGATTGTATCGTGAAGGCCGCGCATCACGCATCTCCTGACCGAAAACGCCGAACTGGTTGATCAGCTCAAGATAAGGCCATTGCTGCGCTGCACAATAGAATTGCTGCAACGCAACATAAATTCCCGAGGTCAGGGATTGTCGCCGGATCGATACATCTGGTTGGGCTCAAGGTCGCGCGCACCGAGACCGCTTTGGGAGCCGATTTCACGACGAGGCGGAGGCTCAGCTAGACAAGAAATCATGTCCACGGTGGACGTTAAATGGAATATTACCTCCCGCGGCCATCCAACTTTTCTCGCACTAGGTCGACCAAACGGTCGGTGTGGTATGGTTTCGGAAGGAAGGTCCCGTGGTCCGGTATTTTGCTGTCGGGCACCCGCGCTTGGCCAGATGTGACAATCAACGCCATTTCTGGACGATCGCTGTTCACCTTATTGGCCAATTCCAAACCGTCCATCTCGCCCGGCATGTTTACGTCGGTGAAGATCAACCCAATCCGGGGATGTTCAGCCAGCACTCGCAGTGCTTCGCGGGCGTCTCCCGCTTCCCACGCCATGACCCCGCTCTCGACGATCGCATCGGCCGCAACGATTCTTACGAGCGGCTCGTCTTCGACGACGAGGACTTCACGAGGTGTTGAATGGGACATGCTCCTCCTAACAAAAGGCTCATGTCCCCGTTCCAACTGTTTCGGAGGCGCCACTTAGGACTGGCGGGCTAGAGTTGTTCTCACATATTTCAACTTGGTGGTCGGCCGGATCCTTCAATCGCACTCGGATCGGCTGGGAGCCGCATCAAACTCGAACGTTATCTCCCCCGCAGTTTGTTCCTTGATCTGCCGCTCGTAACAAGCCGCGAGTTCTTCGTGAGCCTGACGCGCTGCGTCGGAGCTCGCCGTCTGAGCTCGGCTCCGTTCGATCTGTTGCCGCCGAAATAGGTAATTCAGATCCATGCCCGATCCTTATCTTCGCGAGTACACACCCCTCGCCGGAAGAAAGTGAACGCCGGATGAGCTTGCAAATAGACGGGGCAGTATGGTCTCGACACACGACGCAAGGCGAAAGAAGGTCGTGGCTTGCGCATCTGAGAGAAACACGAAGCCTAAGCGGAAAGGCGACTAGGAAAGGCGATCCGGAGCGTAGGCCGAAGCTCGGCCTTGTCGGCCAAAGCCTGATATTGCCGAGCCAATTCTGCATGGATTGCCGCCACGTTGGCCCGCTCGGATTTCGAAGCCAGCGCGCGCTCAGCGATCGCTCGCCGGCGATAATATTCAGTATCGTTCGAAGACATCATTTATCTCCCACAGGAAGGGCGGGAGTGTGAATTCAACTCTCAGCGCCGCATTGCCAAATGAGGGCGGCGATGATGCGGAATAGCACAAACCCCGGCTATTAGCCCGACCATATTAAGATCAGTGTCGGAGCTTAGCTTGTCCAACGAAAGGCGGTGCAGGAGCCTGATCGTCGCCGTGATCGTATGTCGTTGAACTGGGTTGCGGGTGGGGCGTGTTTCGGCGGACGAAGGCTTCAGCTTCCTGCATCGTGGCGAACAGAGGTTGTCGCTCTGTGATCGTTCCAGCCGTTGCGCCGACGTCCCGGTTTACGGCACGACCAAAGTATCTCCGCTTTGTATCGAAGGTATATCATTTTGAGGGAACCGCGGGAGGTTGCCTTTCAACGCCGCGCCAAGTCGCGAGTGGAGAGTTTCCATCGTCTGACCGTTCTTTCGAAGGATCGATATATCCCCGACCTGTGCAAACTCCGTTGGCCCGCCAGCGATGCTGATCGCCTCTAGTGCGTTCACATATCTGCCCGGTGTGAATGTACCGGGACTCCTCACCTTACCGACGACTGAGAACTGATACCCGGACGGATTCTTCACGCTAACAGTGACTTGGGGGACGACGCCTCGATACTGTGGTCGCAACGCTGCGGTAATGTACCGCTCGAGGTCGGAGGGGAGTTGGCCGCCTGCCATAACCTGCCCGACCAGCGGGAATGCGAAACTACCATCGGGGAGCACTCTGACGGTTCGCTGGAGGCGATCCTCGCCCCAGACCATGACTTCAATTTCATCGCCTGGATTGATCCGGTACGCGGGACCGGCCGGCGTTGCGGGTAGAGATTGCTGGGCAGACGCCGCAGCAGATCCAAGCGCGAACAGAGTTCCGATTATAGTGCCCGTTCGACTTCTCATTCGCATAACCTTCTAAATTTTTCAGAGACTTGCGTTCAGCTAATTGCGGTTAATTGCGAATGAATGGAGCTCTGGAAGCTGGTGCTGACCTACGTCGTTCCCTTCAGTGGTCCCGAACGACATAACCAAAGGGGAAGCTGCCCCTGTATCGCCGGCGCACTGATCTCGGTCGCGTACGCGCGGTACCGGGAATGGATCTGAACAATGCCATGAAGCCGAACTCGGGCAGGGTGGTTCGCGCAGGCTTCGGACGTCAAAGCACAACTTGATTGCGATCAATGGGAGGTGGTTTCTCCCTTGGACGAATAGAAAAGGGGCGACCCCAGTGGAGCCGCCCCTTCCCATCCACGGGCGCTTCAAGACACCCGCGAAAGTCGTTCAGAAGCTTACTTGAGCTCGACGGTGCCGCCGGCTTCCTCGATCTGCTTCTTGATCTTTTCGGCTTCGTCCTTGTTGACGCCTTCCTTGACGGCCTTCGGAGCCGATTCAACGAGCGCCTTGGCTTCGCCGAGGCCGAGACCGGTGATCGCGCGAACTTCCTTGATCACGTTGATCTTCTTGCCGCCGTCGCCCGTGAGGATGACGTCGAACTCGGTCTTCTCTTCGGCGGCCGGGCCAGCGGCGGCTGCAGCGGCCGGAGCGGCGGCAACGGCGGCGGCGGCGGAGACACCCCATTTCTCTTCGAGAGCCTTGGCGAGATCCGCGGCCTCGAGGACGGTCAGTTCGGAAAGCTGGTCGACCAGCTTAGCAATGTCAGCCATTTGATACTCCTTTGCGGGGCTTCAGCCCCATATGTCGTGCGTTGATTGAAAAGGTCGGCCTTAGGCAGCCTGAGCTGCGTAGGCACCGAAGACACGGGCAAGCTGTGCGCCGGGCTCGTTGACGGTGCGTGCGATCTTCGTCGCGGGCGCCTGGATGAGGCCCACGATCGTCGCACGCAGTTCGTCGAGTGACGGAAGGGCGGCGAGCGCCTTGATCCCGTTCACGTCGAGCACGGTGTCGCCCATCGCGCCGCCAACGATTTCGAACTTGTCGTTCGTCTTGGCGAAGTCGACGGCCACCTTGGCGGCCGCGACCGGATCGACAGACGTGGCAAGCGCGGTCGGGCCCTTGAGAAGGTCCCCGATCGGCTTGTAGCGCGTGCCGTCCAGCGCAATGAGTGCAAGCCGGTTCTTCGCAACTTTGTACTGGGCGCCGGCGTCGCGCATCTTCAGACGCAGGTCCGTGGACTGCGCCACCGAGAGACCGTTGTTGCGAGTAATCACAACGACGCTTGTCTCGGTGAAGACTTGCTTCAGCTCGTCGACCAGATCGGCTTTTTGCGAACGATCCATGCCAACTCCGTATTTCGCCCGAAGCAAGCTTCGAGCGAGGTTCAACAAAAACTCGAGCGCAAGCGCCCAAGCACTTCGTGTCCGTGGGGAGTGGGTTTCGCTGGCGTTGCTTAAAAGCACTTTGCAACGCACGACGGGACACCCGCGGGCGTCTCCGAATGATTCCTGTCCCCGTCTAGGCTGCAAATTAAGGGGCTAGCCCCAGCAACTGTCTCGGACGGTTGCGCGCACCCGAAGGTCCGCGCGAACTGCGCCAGTTAGACGAGAGCGCTCGCAAGTCAAGTGTGGCGCAAAACGGGACAGCCTCTTCAACCATCAAAATTAACCAACATTGACAGTCGATTAGACGAGGCAGAGCATCCGCCAGTCGAATCGACGATCAACGAGGGGAAACGAAATGCGCGTTCAAGGCGTGCGCCTGGCGGCAATTGCCGCAGCTTCGGCTTTGGCTCTTGCCGTTCCAGCTTCTGCAAATCACAGCTGGGGCGGCTATCACTGGGCGAGCACCACGGCGGGGTCGCTGACCCTAGACGTGCTGACCTCGAATACCGCTTATTGGGATTCGGCGATCGCCGGTTCGGTTTCCGACTGGAACAGCCCCGTGGTGGGTGGCGCTCCCGACGTGCTCACGCTCCGCAGAACGGCGAGCAGCGCTGATCGCAAGCGGTGCAGTCCCATCGCGGGCAAAGCCCTGGTCTGCAACTACGCGTATGGGAAGCGCGGCTGGCTGGGCATTGCCAGCATCTGGCTCAGCAACGGCCATATCAGCCAGGCAACGACCAAGCTGAACGACAGCTACTACCAACCGGGAAGCAGGTATGACACGCCGGCTTGGCGCAACATGGTGGCTTGTCAGGAAGTCGGTCATGACTTCGGTCTCGATCACCAGGACGAGACGTTCACGAACACCAATCTTGGTACCTGCATGGATTACACGAACGATCCGACGGGCACCGCCGGCACGAACGGCACGAAGAACAATGAGCGCCCGAACTTCCACGACTATGAGGAGCTCGGGATCATCTACAACCACGCCGATTCCTTCAATTCGGCCGTTCTCGGAGCGGCGGCGACGAATTTCGGCGTCCGTGAAGTAGGCAAGGCGGTCGCGCCGGGTCTCAGCTCCGCGCCGGCCGGCGACAGCCCCGGCGACTGGGGTCGCGCAATCCGGAGCGACGCCGCCGGACGTCCGAACGTCTTCGTGAAGGACCTTGGCGCGGGGCAGAAGGTGATCACTCACGTCTTCTGGGCGCTCGAAACCAAACGTTCCGAAATCCAGTAACAGCCTCGTTTCATTAGAGCGGCGGGCTATCGGCCCGCCGCTTTTCTATCTGACACTGAAAATCAGGCGGCCCGAACCTTCCACTCCCGCCGCTGATGCTCTCCAGCGAGCTTCATACTTGCCGGTGCCGAGGTCGGGCAGCGGGATCGAATATTCATAGGTCTCTTCCGCGGAATCCACCATTGTCGGCATATCTCCGTCCGGTCCCGAAATCGTGACCTCGAGGAGGCGCGCTGGCTTGGAAAAGCGGAGCCGGAGCTCGTCGACGGGCCCAGTTACCGTTGCACCGGACTTCGGGTTGGAGCTTACGATATGCAGGCTCGCTGCGGTCTGCATGGGTTCAGCTTCCGTTGGCTGCGGGCTTGAGCAGGCACCCAACGCCAACCCTATGGCAATCGTCCAGCGGGAAAGCCGCGCTCGTTCGGTCACTGCTCCCATGCCATCTTAGTAACGCAAAACGAACTGTAATCGGATACTTGGTGAGTTAGAACGGGGCAGCCGGCAGTTGTCGGGACGGGGGAGGGTTCGTGCGGTCTCGCTATTCGATACGGCTGCTCTACGAGGCCGTCGTCGTCGTGGCGCTGGCGTCCGCCAGCCTATGGGTGCTGTACCTGTTGAATTCCTTCCAGCCCCTCGGCGCCGACTTCGCGCCCGTCTGGACCGCTGCCGCCCATCTTTCCTCGGCTTACGACATTGCTGCGATCACGCAGGCACAGCCCGATTTCACGAACCTGGGCCAGCGGCCCTTCGCCTATCCGCCGACGGCCCTGCTTTTGTTCGCGGCGCTGGGACTGCTGCCGTTTTGGCTCAGCTACGCAACCTTCACTCTTGCCGGCCTGTGGGTGTTCGTTTGGGCCGCGCTTCGGGCCGGCGCGGCATGGTGGGTCGTTGTTTTCCCTCCACTGCTCTTGCTAGCCCATATCGGCCAGCCGAGCCTTCTGGTTGGCGGCCTAATTCTCAGCGGGCTGGTGTTTCCGGCCTGCCGAGGTGTCGTGTTCGGCATTGCAGTCGCACTCAAGCCGCAGCTCTGCCTGTTTCTCCCTCTTGTCTTCCTGTTCGAGCGTGATCTTCGCGGAGCAACGATCGCCGCCGGAGTGGCGGCCGCCCTGGCGATCCTGGCGACGCTTTCGTTCGGATCTGACGCCTGGACACAGTGGATCGCGGCTGCGCGGGACCTGGTCAGCGTCGCCACGTCCAATCCGAAATTATCGCACTACATGATCAATTCGGATCCGCTGCTCTTCGCCGTCCCCGCCTTCGCGCTCGTCTGGGTCATGCGCAATTCGGAGCCGGCGTTCCTATTTGCAGCACTCATCGGGGCCGCGTTGCTCGTGTCGCCTTATGCCATGAACTACGAGACTGCCTTGCTAATCCCAGCATTCGTCTCACGGGCAAGGCCGTCGCTCTGGATCTTCGCCGTCTTGCTCGTCCTTGTCTGTTTCGTAAGTCCCCTTCCTGTGCTGGTCCTGGCCCTGCTTGCGCTGGTCCTGACGCAGGCGCGAGATGTCGCTGGACGAACCGCCGCACCAGAAGCCTGCGCTGAGTCAGTGGTGTCGTGATGGTTGCTCGGCAACCGCTCATTCGTCCCGAGCGCTACGGCTTCTTCGACAAGCTGCTGTTCGCGGTTTTCGTGCTTTTCCTGCCGCCGCTGCTGGCCAGCAAGCCCGGCCTTTTCGGCGACGGGGACGTAAGCTGGCATGTGGCGGCGGGCCGCTGGATCCTGCAAAACCGCGCGATCCCGACCACGGACCCGTTCTCGTTCACGATGGCCGGCCATCCCTGGATCGCGCACGAGTGGCTGTCCGAAGTCATCTACGCGAGCGCGTTCGACTTCGCGGGATTTGCGGGGCTGGCGGCAATCGTCGCGCTGGCGGTCACGGCGCTTCACTGGATCGTCTTCGCCCACTTGAGGAAGCGGGTCGGGCCGGTCGCAACACTGGTATCGTTCCTTGCGCTCGACCTGATCCTTGCCAAGTTCATGCTGGCGCGGCCGCACGTGCTCGTCTGGCCGCTTCTCGCGCTGTGGACCTCACTGCTCCTGGATTACCGGGACAAGGAGCAGGTCCCGCCGCTGTGGTTCGCGCTGCTGGTCACGGTGTGGACCAACCTCCACGGGAGCTTCCCGATCGCGTGGATCGTCGCGGCCCCGATCGCACTGGACGCAGTGATGTCGGCACGCTGGTCTCGGCCGGTCCTGCTGGGCTGGCTCACTTTCGGGATCGCGAGCGTCCTTGCCATGCTCCTCAATGCGAACGGACTGACGCAGCTGCTGCTGCCGCTCAACATCCTGGGAATGAAGTCCGTCTACCTTATCCAGGAATGGAACCCGAGTTCCCCGAGCATCAGTCCGCTGTTCTACGTCGTCTTGCTGGGAACGCTGGCGGTGGTGATGCTGAGAGGCGCGAAGCTCCGGCTGGGAGAGACGCTGCTCCTCCTCTTCCTGCTCGGCTGGGCCTTTTCCCAGATCCGGCATCAGAGCTGGCTGGTGATCGTCGCGACCATGGTTCTAGCGCCGCACCTCACGGGGGAGCGAGCCGCCGAGCCCCTGTTCCCGGACAAGCGGGTTCGCCGGCTCTGGGCTGGGGGAGCGTTGGCGGTCGTCGCGCTTCTTGCGCTTCTTCGGTTGTGGGTGCCTTTCGAACCGAAGCATAGCCAGACCACTCCCCAACAACTCCTCGCGCACGTGCCCGCGGAAATGAGGAGGGAGGCCGTCTTGAACGGCTACAACTTCGGCGGGCCGCTCATCCTTGCGGGCATCAAGCCTTATATCGACGGCCGGGCCGACATGTACGGCGACGCGTTCGTCCTTGAGTGGTGGGATATCGTCAGCGGCGACATGCCGAAGTTCGACAGGGCAGTTCGCAAATACGATATTCGTTGGACGCTGCTGAGCCCCAAGGAACCGCTCGTGAAGCAGCTCGACGCCTCGCCGCAATGGCGGCGCTACTATTCCGACAAGGTCGGCGTCATCCACGTCCGGCGCTGAGCCCAGGCGATCCCTGCAAGGATGAAAAGGCCGGCGAGCGAAAGGATCGCGCCCAGCCTTTCAGCAAGGGACGTCGACAACCGTAGCTCGCAGTCCTGCCCCTTGTAGCCCAGCAATTGCGTGCCCGGTTCCGGCGCGGTTTCTACCTTCTGTCCCGTACATTCGACTTCCCACGTCGGGAAGTAGAACAACCGGCCGGTGTGCTGCTTCGAAAGTTCCAGCGCCCATCGGGACGGCCAGGTGTACGGCCGCTCGCCCGGCGGGAGCATCTCGGGAACGTCGGGATGCGCGGGAAGCTCAGCGGTGGTCACTTCCGGACGGTTGGGATGCACCGCGAGGAACAAGGCGGACGGAACGAGGACCGGAACGACCGCGGCCGCGATGAGCACTCGCGGGAGAACGAGGTGGGCAACACCCGTCGCGATCGCGAACTCGGCGAGGGGGAGCAGGCGGAATGGAAACTGGACCGTGTGCAGGACGGGCAGGGTCCAGAAGCCGGGGATCAACCCCGCCGCCAGGACCAGCATGATGGCGGCATAGGCGCCTCGCACCCGTTCGGTCGTGAAGAGCAAAACCACGATCGGCATGATCAGAATCAGCATCACAGCCGCGACTGCGGATCGCATGTCGGGGTTCGGGCCCGGCGCGCCCCACGCCCAGAGGCTCCAGCTCTCCGGGTTGAAGGTCGCGAGCCGCCACAGGTTCGCTGTGTCGCGATAGGGCTCGAGCAACACCGCGGGCAGGAGGAAGATCGCCGACAGGAGAATGCCCAGCGTCACCGGTATGGCCACCCGCAATAGCTTCCGTGGCTCCTTCCAGCACAGCCACACGGCATAAGGCGCGATAAGGAAGATGCTCGCGAGAAGCGCCAGCGGCACGTGGGTCAGGATCATCGCCGCATACGCGATTGCGCCCAGCACGAAGCGCCCCTCGGCCGCCCGCTTGACGCCCAGCGCAACCAGCGGAATCAGCGCGATCGCGGTGAACTCGGCGAGCGCTCCGCGGCCGTAGAAGTCGAGCACGTGATAGGGCATCGCCATGAACAGCAAGGCGCCCAGCAGCGGCGACTTCGCCGTTTCGCGAAGCCACGCGTACATCGTGAAACCAGCTAGGGCGAAGGCGCAGCAGAACACGGCGACAATGCTCCAGTAGGTCGAAAGCCCCGCCAGCCCGAACAGGGCGCAGGCGTAGAAGGCGAGGGGCGGGTAATAATAGAAGACCGGCGAGCCGAGCCCGCCGTGCGACAGAGGCAGCCAGCGCGGATAGAAATTGCCCTTCGCAAGCTCGGCCGTGAACTGGTCCGCCCACACCCAGTCGATCCAGAAGCTGTCGTGCGTCATCTGCGGCGACAGCAGCGCCGGGACGGTCAGTGCGACTGCCAGCGCGACGATGGCCGCGGCGTGCTTCGCGGAGATGTTCAAGGCGCTTCCCGCATCTTCGCCTTCCAATGCCGGCGGAAGATGTCGATGCTCGCGAGAACCACGCCGACCTGTGAAAGCGTGGTGCTGAAAATCATGCCCGCGCCCGCCCAGGAAATGATCGTCCCGGACCGGTTCAGGAGCATGGGCGTGATCGCGACGATCAGCGCCGTCATGTCGTAGGACAAGGCATAGGGAAGGCCGAGAAGCCCGCCGAGGCAGAGCGCCGCGACCCGGTCCAGCGGCTCCAAGCTCGTCCTGAACACCTTCCAGACGAGTACTGCACCGAGAACCAGCCCAACAAGCATGACCGGCGTCTCGAGCCCGGCCTGCATTGCCAGCGACGCCGGGGTAACGGAGCGAATGCCGATGCCCGTCTGCCGCAGGACCTCGGTGAACTGCGGCAAGGAGGCTAGCCAGTCGAACCAGGGCTGGACACCCCACAGCAGCAGGGTCGCGCCGACGGCCAGAGCGCCCGCCGCGAACGCACTTCCCAGCGCCCGCCAATCGCGCGCCGCGATGAAGGCCACCGGAAACAGGAAGACCATCTGCGGCTTGATGGCCGCGGCAATGCCGATCATCGCCCCGCGCATGACGGCCCCCGGCGCGGTCAGTCCGCCGAGGATCAATGCCCCAACGATCAGCGACGTCTGCCCGGTCGCGACGGCGATGACGATCGCGGGACTGAGGATCGCGAGCGCGAGCTCACGCCAGCCGATGAGCGTGCGGGCCGCGGCGAGGAACAGGATGCTGCTTATGACGACCCAGCTTCCAAGCGCCATCGGGAACGGCAGCAACCCGAACGGCTTCAGCAGCAGCAGGGTCGTCGGCGGGTAGGCGAACGGCCCGACCTTGCCGATCGCATCCACCTGCGACCTCTCCAGCGCGGACCAGTTGTAGACGTCGGCGATGGGCGCCTTTGCGGCGGCCCAGAAAACGGTGAAGTCGCCGGCGAAGCGCGGACTCGCCGCCATCTTCATGATCACCCCGACGATGATGACCGCGCCCGCGCACGCGAGCGTCAGGAGGAGGATGTAGCCCCAGATCAGCTTGCGCGCGTCGACCCCGGAGCCGCGATTGCCGGCTGTCTGCGCCGTGTCCTTCCCCCCGCGACCCATGCACTCTCCCCCCGTCGAGCGGACATGAGACTAACAGGGTCGCGCGGTTCAGCAATCGCCTCGCAAGCACTGCCCGTCAGCCCATTGTGGAACTTCGTCGCTCTCCCGACTTTACCCCTCGGTAACGCCTCCAGGCTTATTGAACGCTAACACGGGTGAGAGGGTTGAGATTGTGAGTTTCGACATCGTGCGCCAGCGCATCGACGGCCGCCTCCGCGCTAAAGCGGCGGCGATGCTCGTTTCGATCGAGGGCGGCCTCGACCGGATCATGATGGGCTGGCTGCTGGTTGCCGGACTTGCGACCGCCACCCGCATCGCCTTCAGCCCGGTCAAGGGCACGATCGGCATCGAGGGTCTTCTTCCCTTGCTCCTGCTGGTTCTCGCGCCTTTCGCATCGATGGTGCTCGCGCTCCGCTGGTTCGCCGACGGCGAAAACCAGCCGCAGCCGCGCACCCGCCTCGCGCGCGTGGGCAAGTGGCGGACCATCCCTGCCGAGCAGGCGAAGCGGCACCACCTCTATGGCGCCGGCGGAATCATGGTCTCGCTGCTCGTCGGAATGCTTCTCAACGTGCCGATCCGCGCGCTCGAATATTGGGCGTCGATGCCCCCGATCATGGGACCCGTCCCGCAGTGGCTGAGCGTCCTGCACATGATGATGACGCTGGACGTCGTCCTGCTGACCTCGCTCTACACCATCGCCTTCGTGGCCGCTCTTCGCCGAGTGCCTCTGTTCCCAAGGCTGCTGGTCGCGATCTGGCTTGTCGACCTCGCAATGCAGCTGATGATCGCCCAGGCGGTTACCGGCGCTCCGGGTCTCCCGGCGCAGGTCGGCCAGGCGCTTCACGCTTTGCTCGACGGCAACGTCAAGAAGGTGCTGATCAGCGTCGGGCTTTGGCTGCCCTACCTGCTTCTGTCGCGGCGGGTGAACGTCACCTACCGGAGCCGCGTTGCCGCCTGAAACTGATTCGGGCCGAGTCGGCTAACGACGCGGAAAACAACAGTAAATTCATTACGGCCCGGACACCCTTCCTGTGTCCGGCGGGCCTCAATCTGTCCGATTTTGAAACAGGTTATCCACAGAGTGGAAAATAGTTACCGGCAAATTAATGACCTAGAATCAACGGTTTAACTTTCGTTAAGGTGACGGATTAGTTTAACGAGAATTAAATCCTCATGCTTGACAGAGTCCTAAGGCGAGCGCAGCCCTTGTGACAGCCGAGCGGCCTTGGGGGGCAGTTCGACGGTGTCCTGTTGGGTCGAAGTTGCTTTTCGTGACCCTGACATCGGCGAAAGGCGTCAGCCACTTTCCTCAGATCGCAAAGGCGAGTTCCGCGCCACGGTGCGGAAAGTACTCGAGGGAAGGAAATACACATGTCGACTTTCATCAAGATGATCCGTGACGAGTCGGGCGCATCGGCGGCCGAATATGCGCTCATTCTCGCCATCGTTGGCACCGGCATCGCCGTTGCGGCCCTGTTCCTGGGCGGCACCATCGGCAACGCTGTCAACGGCGCGGGCAACTGCATCAACAGCCCGAGCGCAGCCAACTGCTAATCGGGTGATTTCAGCGCAGCCGCGCCTTTCGGGGCGCGGCTGTAAGCTGGGAGGGAAAGCAAATGACCGCATTCATGAAGATGATGCGTGATGAGAGCGGTGCGTCGGCTGCCGAATATGCCCTGATCCTCGCGATCGTGGGTACCGGCATCGCCATTGCCGCACTCTTCCTTGGCGGGGCCATCGGCAACACGATGAACGGTGCAGGCACCTGCATCAACAACCCGAGTGCCGCGAATTGTTAAGCGTTCGGGGGCCGTTCCTTGGGAGCGGTCCCCACTATCTTGTTGGAATCAATGATGGCATGATCCGCAGGGATCATTTGGCGGGGGCCTAGATGAGACGGCAGACGATGATAGCGCTGGCAGTGGCGCTGGTTCTGGGGATTTTGGCGGTCTATCTCGCCAACGCTTACATTGGCCGAACCGACCAGAGGGTCGCGGCACTTCAGACAGGAACGACCAAGGTTGCCGTCGCAGCCATTCCACTGGACTATGGAACCGAGCTTACGCCCGACAAGGTTAAGTTCGTCGATTATCCGAGCGCCAGCCTGCCCGTCGGCATCTTCTCGAATTACAACCAGCTCGCGCCCACAGGTAAGAAGCGCGTCGTGCTTCGACCGATCGCGGTCAACGAGCCGATCATGGCGACGAAGCTGGCAGGCGAGGGCCTTGGCCCGTCGATCGCCTACCTCCTGCCCGACGGCATGCGCGCCGCGGCAGTCCGCATCAACGACGTGTCCGGCGTCGCTGGCTTCGTCCAGCCGATGGACACGGTGGACGTCCTGATCACGCGCTCGCTCCCGGGCGCCGAGAATCGCCAGGTGACCGACGTCCTGCTGCAGGCCGTCAAGGTCATCGCCATCGACCAGAACGCACAGGGTGCGGACGGCAAGCCGATCGTCGCCAAGACGGCGACCCTCGAAGTCAATCCGACGGACGCGCAGAAGCTCGCGCTCGCGCAGCAGGTCGGCCAGCTCAGCCTGGTACTCAGGAAGCCCGGCGAACAGCAGGATCTCGGCCGCGTCGCAACCGTCAGCATGAACGACCTTCGCTATTCCTATTACGGTGGCGCTGCGCCGGCCGCCGCGCCTGCGCAGGTCACCAGCGCGGCCGCTCCGCGCCGCGTCATCATCCGCCGGCCCGCGCCTGTGCGCTCCGCGCCGCCGCGGCCTGTTACCAATAGTGTCGAAGTTGTCCGGGGCACCACGGGCAGCAATTATGAAGTGGGGGGTTATGGGTCGTGATCTTTTGGGGAGGGTCGCGCTTGCCGCGGTAGCCCTCGCGGCAGTTGGCGTCTCCACGCCGGTCCTCGCTCAGGCCAGCGCCATCACGGTCGCTGAAGGGGTCCACGCCGGCGAAGTCGCCGTTCCCGTCAACAAGAGCCAGGTGATCCGGTCGGATCGGCCCTACGCCAAGGCGCTGATCGGAAGCCCCGAGATCGCGGACGTCCTGCCGCTGACGGACAGCTCGCTCTACGTCCTCGGCAAGAAGATGGGGACCACCAGCCTCACGCTTTACGACCGCAGCAACACGCTGATCGCGGTCGTCGATGTCGTGGTCGGTCCGGACGTCATCACACTTCGCCGCCAGCTTTCCGAGCTGATGCCGGTCGAAGGCATTGGCGCCCGCATCTCAAATGACTCGATCGTTCTCGAAGGCGTCGTTCCCGATGCCGTCGCGGCCGACCGTGCGGTCCAGATCGCCGAGAGCTATGCTCCGGGCAAGGTCATCAACCTGCTCTCGATCGGATCGTCGCAGCAGGTCATGCTCGAAGTCCGCTTCTCCGAGATCAAGCGCTCGGCGCTCAAGAACCTCGGCGTCAGCTGGTTCTTTGGAAGCGACGGCGGCAAGCTCGACGGCGTGATCGGCGGCGGCGCTGCTGTCCGGCCGATCATCGACCAGGAAACCGGCGCGATTACCGGCAGCCAGAAGACGCTGGAAGCCGTTCAGGGAAGCTACGGGATCGTATCCCGCGCCTTCCGCGCACTCGGTTCCAACTTCGAGGTCCAGCTCGACGCGCTCGAGCGCAAGGGCGCGGTGACGACGCTTGCGGAGCCGACCCTGGTCGCTCTGTCGGGTGAGACCGCGAGCTTCCTCGCCGGCGGCGAGTTCCCGGTTCCGGTCATCCAGAATTCGGGTGGCGGCGGTGGCGCCGGCGGTGGCGGTAACAACAATGCTATCACCGTCGAGTGGAAGCCGTTCGGCGTCAGCCTCGCCTTCACTCCGACCGTGCTTGCCGACGGCGTCATCAACATGGTGGTCGCTCCGGAAGTCAGCTCGATCGATCCGTCCGCGGCGATCGTCATCAACGGCCTGTCCATTCCGGGCCTGCAGACCCGCCGGGCGAAAACGACGATCGAGCTCCGTGACGGCGAGAGCTTCGCGCTTGCCGGACTTCTCCGCCGCGACTTCCAGGATACGGTTCGACAGATCCCGCTGCTCGGCTCGATCCCGATCATCGGCAGCCTGTTCCGCTCATCCGGCTTCCAGAAGGAAGAGACGGAACTGGTCATGATCGTCACGCCGCGGCTGGTTCGCCCGGTTCGCGCCGGCACGCTCCGCGGCCCGACCGATCGGGTCAAGCCGCCGAACGAGGCCGACCTGTTCCTAGGCGGCCGCACGGACACCGGCGTTCCGGTCGCTCCGGAATTCAATCCGCCGCCGTTCGGGCAGCCGCTTTCGGCTACGCCGCCTGCCGCGCCCGGTGGATCGGCACAGCGCAAGCCGACCGGTTTCGAGAAGGAGTATGGACATGTCCTCTAGGCTGCTTCTCGCGCCGCTCGCGTTCGGCCTCCTGGCCGGCTGCAATACCGTCAACCCGCAGACCGGATCGGTCGACCCGGGCTTTGGTGAGGCGGTCAAGTACGATCAGGCCGTCCAGACGATCGATCCGGACCCTGTCTATGCGGCCGACGCCGCACAGCCGGGCGACCATGGCGACAAGGGTGCCGCCGCGGTGAAGCGCTATCGGACAGATACCGTGAAGCAGGTTGAACAGGTGCAAACCACCTCGGGCAGCGGCAGCGGTCCCAAGTAAGGATGAGGAGAGATGCGGCGCTTGCTTCGGAACTTTCTTCGTAGCGATACGGGCAGCGTCGCGCCCACCGTCGGGCTGTCGCTTTTTGCATTGATTGCCGCCGGCGGGCTCGCGTTCGATTACGCGCGTGTCGCGACCATGGACACGGAGCTTCAGAACGCTGCCGACCAGGCGGCGCTCTCCGCGGCCACCCAACTCGACGGCGAGACCGGCGCGAGGGATCGCGCACGTGCAGCGGCAAAGACGCTGATCTCGAACTCGACTCTGATGGCCAACGACAACGCGGCCTCGGGCCTCGCGGTCGGAATCCAGGACGCGAACATCACCTTCTACGCGACCTATACCAACCCGACGACGTTCACTCTGGCTACGGGCGACGCCGACGCGAACATCGTCCAGGTGCAAGTCGATGCACGCACCGCGAATTACGCCTTCACCCCGATCGTCGCCGCCTTCGCAGGAACGACGAATGCCAAAGCCGTCGCGGGCCTCAGCAGCGCGATCTGCGGCGTGGTACCCTTCTTCATCTGCAATCCAACCGAGCCTGTCGGCAATACGGACGTCAATCTTCCGCCCGGTGGCGTGAACCCTGGAACAGGTATCGTCATGGCCGAGGGCGGAGCTCAATGGGGTCCGGGCAACTTCGGTTTCCTCGACCAGTTGGGCCAGGGTGCCAACACCGTCGCGGAGGCTCTCGCTTCCAACTCGCTGCTCGGCAATTGCTCCGGCACCGAGCAAGTAACGACCGAGACGGGCAATATCCTGAACGCCGTCCGCGATTCCCTCAACATGCGGTATGACTTCAAGCCGGTAGCCGCATCGACCTGCAAGAGCCCGCCATGCTCGCCGTCCTCCAACTCCACGAAGGACGTCGTGCTGGATAACGGGCTCAGCACGTGCGTCTGGAAGCAGAACCCGGTCACCGCCGTGGCCGACATGGCGAGCACTACTCCGCCGCGCTATTTTCCGAACTCGCCGATCGCCGATCTTCCGACGGGTACCGTTCCAGGGATCATGGGATACCCACGCGATCGCTGCCATTATTTCAAAACGACAGCCAATCCGGCGACCTTCCCGTTTTGCACTTATGGCCGCGTCGGCGACGGCAATTGGGACCGGGGCGCCTATTTCCGCACCAACCATCTCGGCGTCGATTACACGACGGAGCCGGGCCTCGATGCGAATGGCGACGGGATCGTGACTCGCTACGAAACCTATATGTGGGAGGCGGCCGATCCGACAAATCGCCTGCCGACCACCGGCAAGCCTGGCAATGGCGGCACGACGGCCTATGGCCAGCCCCAGAACCGCTGCCTCGCTCCAGGCGTGGCTCCCGATGCCGCCGGCATCGACCGCCGTCGCATTACTGCTGCGGTGGTAAACTGCCGCAGGGTCGCCGCCACGACGGGCCTCAATGGAAAGAGGAATTTGCCAGTCGCCGGCTTCATCGACGTATTCCTCGTCGAGCCGAGCATCGACCGCAACAAATGCCCCGGCTGCACCGTCAGCTACGGCGGCACGAACTACGACAATGCGTACGGAAGCCGGAACGACATTTATGTCGAAGTCATCGGCGCCTCGGGCACGGGTGAAGGCGGCGCAATCCCACAAATCAGCCGGCGCGACGTTCCGCGCCTGATCGAGTAGCGCCATGATCCGGCGACTTGCCCGCCAAAATTCTGGCTCAGCGGCCGCCGAAATGGCGCTGGTGACGCCGTTGCTCATCGCCTTGATGCTGGGTTCGATGGAGCTCGGGCATTTCTTCTATTCCGAGCATGTCGTCGTGAAGGCCGTACGTGACGGCGCCCGCTACGCCTCGCGCCAGGGCTTCACCAACTTCACCTGTCCCAACACCATCAATCCGACGGTCGTGGACAACACGCGCAGGGTGACCCGAACCAACCAGGTTGCCGCCGGCGGCACGTCCCGCCTCGCCGACTGGACCCAGGACACGTCCGTCACGGTGACGGCGCGGTGCGATACCTCGGGAACTTACGGGGCCTTCTACGACGGCCTCGGCGGGGTTCCCGTGGTGACGGTCAGCGCGACCGTTCCGTACACGTCGCTGGTTTCGTTCATTGGGATCAACTTCGCGGGGCTGAATCTCAATGCCACGTCGGAAGCGCCGGTGATGGGCTTATGAGAAAGCCCGTAAACATCCTGCGGCGCGACGACGGGGCGACGGCGGCCGAGTTCGCCATGGTCCTGCCGCTTCTGATCCTCTTCCTGTTCGGCATCATCGACGTCGGCCGGTACATGTGGACGCTCAATCAGGTCGAAAAGGCGACCCAGATGGGTGCGCGGATGGCCGTCGTCACCAACATGGTTCCCGGGGGCCTCGCAGCCAAGAACTACGGGGTGATATTAGGGCAGGGCGCCTCTATTCCGACGTCACAGTTTGGCGCGGCGTCATGTTCTGCCCCGGCGGGAACACTGACATGCACCTGCGTGACCAGTCCCTGTCCCACTCTGACACCGGTCGACAACACGGCCTTTACTGCGATCACCACTCGGATGAATCAAATTGCCGAGAGCGTGAGTCCGCAAGACGTGACCATTAGGTATGACAATTCGGGTCTCGGCTACGCCGGCGATCCGACCGGACCAGATGTCGCCCCCATCGTGACCGTCAGTGCGGTCGGCGTGGGATTCCAGTCCCTTATCCTGCAGTTCCTGGGCATCAATTTGCAGCTCCCGACGGTGAGCGCATCGCTGACGCTGGAAGACGGGCAGGGAAGCTTTTCGAATTGAGGTGTGCAGGTGAGCGTGATCAACCCTAACGAAACCGCCGGATCGTGGAAGGCGCATAAACGGGAAACTGCGGTGCAGTTGTACCTGAGTGGCGCCGACGGCGATGCCGCTGCCTTGATCGGTGCCCGCGTCGCGGGATTTCCGCTGAGCCTTTCGCTCGTTCCTTCGTCGGACAAGATCGACCCTGAGGATCTGGCTGGCAGCGCCGCCGCGGTCGTCCAGGTCGACCCGGGCGAGCCTTCGTCCATGAAGCGTTTCGAGGCCCTTGCTGCTGCAACGCGCACGCCGCTGATTGCCGCCGCCTACGACCCGCCGCTTGCACTCGTCCGTGCGCTGGTCAGGGCAGGAGCGCACGATGTGGTGCCCTTGCCGCTCGACGTCGCGGACCTGGAGACGTCGCTGCTTCCGATCCGCGACCAGATGGCTCGCGCTACGTCGTCCGCACAGTCGGCGAACGGCAAGCTCGTGTGCGTCATCAAGAGCGTCGGCGGGATCGGCGCGACGTCACTCCTGACGCAGCTCGCCATCCGCGCCGCAGAGAACGAAGCGCATTTCGGCCGCGAAGTCTGCCTGCTCGATCTCGACCTGCAGTTCGGCAATGCGGCGTTCCAGCTCGGGCTCCGGCCGCATCTGACATTCCTCGACCTGCTGGAGGCAGGATCGCGGCTCGACGGCGAATTGCTTCGCGCGACAATGACTACTCATCCCAGCGGTCTCAAGGTCGTCGCGGCCCCTTCTTCGCTGATGCCGCTTGACGCTCTTTCCAGCGAGCAGCTGATTGAGATCGTTGAAATCGCGAAGCGCGAGTTCGGGACGGTCTTCGTCGACCTCCCCGCGAGCTGGACCAACTGGTCCCTGTCCGCGCTGGCGCAGGCAGACATGGTTCTTCTCGTCACGGAGATGAGCGTGAGCGGCCTCCATCGGGCGCGACGCCAGCTGGATCTGCTCCGCGACCAGGATCTTACGTCTGTCGACCTCAGGGTCGTGATCAATCGGTTCGAGAAAGGCTTGCTTCGCACCGTTCGCGAGGCGGACGTCCAGAAAGCGCTTGGACGTGATGTTGCTTACACGATCGCGAACGACCCGTCCGTGATGCATCCGGCCATCGAGCGAGGCGTCCCACTCTCGGACATCAAGCGCAAGAGCGCAGTCGGCAGGGACATCGACATGTTAGATGCCGGCATTGCAGCAGCCTTCGGGCGGGAGCGCTAAGAGATGTGGCAGGTCAAGAAAAAGGCGGGTTCGGCGGTTCAGACCGAGTCTCCCAGATCCGCGGAAGAACTGCGGATCGTAACCGTCGGTGACGCTGGCGCTTTCGCGAACCGGGATGCGCACACCGACCTGAAGGTCGAGCTTCACCAGCGTCTTCTCGACGTGATCAACCTCCAGGCGCTCGACCAGATGTCGCGCAGCCAGATCGAGGCGGAAGTCGGCGACATCGTCTACGAGGAACTGGCGAAGCAGAATCAGGCGCTCAATAACAGCGAGCGCAAGTCGCTGGTCAGCGACGTCCTCGACGAACTCCTTGGCCTCGGGCCGATCGAGCCGCTCCTCAAGGACCCGACGATCACCGATATCCTGATCAACGGGCACAACTCGGTTTTTGTCGAGCGCTATGGCGTGCTCGAGCACACGAACGTCCGCTTCAAGGACGAGCGCCATCTTCTCCGGATCATACAGAAGATCGTGTCGGCGGTCGGACGCCGCATCGACGAGTCCTCCCCGATGGTCGACGCGCGCCTCGCCGATGGCAGCCGCGTCAACGCGATCGTCCATCCTCTGGCGATCGACGGCGCCTCCATGTCCATTCGTAAGTTCGCGCGGGTGCCGATCAGCATGGATCGCCTGATCGAGATCGGGAGTGTGCCCGCACCAGTCGCCGAGGTTTTGAAAGCCGTCGTGAAGTCGCGCCGGAACGTCCTGATCTCCGGCGGTACCGGCTCCGGTAAGACGACGATGCTGAACGCAATGTCCGCGTTCATCGACAACCGCGAGCGCATCGTCACGATCGAGGACTCGGCAGAGCTTCAGCTGCAGCAGGAGCATGTCGTCAGGCTCGAGACACGCCCGGCGAACATTGAGGGCAAGGGCGAGATCACGCAACGCGAGCTCGTCAAGAACGCGCTTCGTATGCGGCCTGACCGTATTATCGTTGGCGAGGTGCGCGCCGGCGAAGCATTCGACATGCTTCAGGCGATGAACACCGGCCACGACGGATCGATGACGACGGTCCACGCCAACACGGCCCGCGACGCATTGTCCCGCGTCGAGCAAATGATTGGCATGAGCGGCATCGACATCCCGGCACGGTCGGCGCGGGCGCAGATCTCATCCGCACTGAATGTCGTGATCCAGATCGGACGCCTTTCGGACGGCCGCCGCAAGCTCCTTAGCCTTTCGGAGTTGACCGGCATGGAAGGCGACGTCGTGACGATGCAGGAGATCTTCCGCTTCCGTCAGACTGGCATTTCTCCTGACGGCCAGGTTCTCGGAAAGTTCGAAGCGACTGGAATCCGGCCGAAGTTCATCGAACAGGTCATGGCCCACGGCGTGACATTGTCCGCGGATCTCTTCCGTCCTGATGCGAAGCTCGAGGGATGACTGACGCCTGGCTCAAAGCACTGATCCTGGGCTGCACGTTTGGTGCCGTCCTCCTGCTTGTCGAAGTGCTCGTGGGCTGGATGGCGAACAGCCGTTCGGAAGGTAGGGCGATCAACCTCCGCCTGAGGATGATCGCGGAAGGCCGCGATCGCGAGCAGACCATGAGCCTGCTTCGCCGTCGCGACAGCGCGCTTCCGACCGGCCTTCCACCACTGCTCAAGCATTTCGGACAGAAGTTCGAACGGATGCTCGTCGCGGCTCAGGTTACGATCCCGACCGGGCGACTGATGCTGATGATCCTCATCGCGCCGATCGCCATCTTCTTCGCGATTCTGCTGGTCATGGCGCTTCTGGGCATTCCGGTCGCGCTCGGCCGAATTGTGATGATTGGTACGTTTGCAGTTGTTGTGGGCGCATTCCTTCCGCTGATGTTCCTTCAGTTCAAGGCGAACAGAACCCGCAAGAAGATGCAGGACCAGTTTCCGACGGCGCTCGACGTATTCGTCCGCGGTTTGCGCGCCGGACACCCGATTGCCGCCGCGCTGGATCTTTTGACCGTAGAGATGCCGGATCCGATCGGCAGCCAATTCGGCGTCGTCGTCGACGAAGTCACCTATGGCGCCGAGCTTCGCGACGCGCTGCAGGCGATGGCCGACCGGTGGGATCTTGAGGACATGCGGATGTTCGTCGTCTCGCTTTCGGTGCAGAGCGAAACGGGCGGCAACCTCGCCGAAATTCTCGACAACCTTTCGACGGTGATCCGCGAGCGGCACTCTATGTACCTGAAGGTTCGCGCGCTCTCGAGCGAAGGCCGCATGACGGCCATTATGCTGACCGTGTTGCCAGTGTTCGCCTTTGCCATGTTGTTCCTGATGAACCCGTCTTTCTATCTGGATGTTGCCGATGACCCGGCCTTCATGCCGAGCTTCCTCGGACTGATCCTGATGTACGTCATCGGCTTCATCACGATCCGCAAGATGGTCGATTTGAAGGTCTAGAGTCGTATGACCGCGTTGCTCACCGAATATCCGCTTCTCCGCCTCGGCATCCTGCTGGGCCTGTTTGCGCTAGTCGTCGTCGGTGGTTATTTCGTGACCGCTGCAGTGACCGCGAGGCAGCTATCGCGGCGTCGCCTGATCGAAGGACCCGACAGCGGTCATCAGGTGGTGGGGGCATCGCTCCGTTCGCAGGCCGCCGAAAGCGCTTGGCTTAGGCTCGTCAACGGGATCGAGAAGGCAGGCCTTTCGCTCGTCGACACACGCGACGATTCGCTACGAAAGAAGCTCGCCGCGGCCGGTTTCACAGCGCCCTATGCACCGCGCATCTACACGCTGGTGCGTCTGGTAATGGTGATCGGCCTTCCGGTTTTGATGTTCGCCATTTTGTGGTCAACCGGCTCGTCGCCGGGAATTTTCAAAGTCTACGCCATCGTCGTGATTTCTGCGCTTGCGGGCCTCTACCTCCCGTCGGTCTTCATCGCTGCAAAGGCTGACCGTCGGCAGCGCGAAATCATCAACGGATTCCCGGACGCCCTCGATCTTATGCTGGTCTGCGTGGAAGCGGGCCTTGGCATGGACTCGGCGTTCGCGAGGGTCGGCATGGAAATGACGACTTCGCATCCCAAGCTCGCCGAGCAGTTCGGCGCAGTCGTGCTCGAGCTTCGCGCAGGTCGAAGCCACGAGGATGCTCTTCGTCGGATGGCTGATCGTGCTGGCGCCGAGGAGATCCGGGCATTCGCCACGTTGCTGATCCAGTCCTCAAAGCTGGGCTCCTCCATTGCGCAGACCTTGCGGGTCTATGCAGCCGAGATGCGTGAACACCGCCGGATGCGAGCCGAGGAAAAGGCTCACCGCTTGCCGGTGCTTCTATCAATTCCACTCGTCGGGTGCATGCTGCCGGTGATGATCGGCGTGTTGATGCTCCCGGCTATCATCAGGGTGATCAGGACACTGGTGCCGGCAATGGCAGGAGGCTGATATGAGACGGGGGGGCAAATTCCTGGTTTCTACGACGATGCTGGCGGTTGCTGGCTGTGGAGGCCAGCAGGGCAAGCTTGAGATCCGCTCGACCCCAACGCCGCTAGCCCAGGGCCAGCGCGCAGTTCCGTACCGCATCGCGGAGGCTCGGGGGCAGCTCGCGCTTGGGAACGTGGCCCTCGCGCTCGAAGCCTTCCGTCTTGCCCAGCGCGAAGATCCGAACAACCCCGACGCGCTCGTCGGTATCGCAACCTGCTACGACCAGATGGGCCGTTTCGACCTTTCCCGCCGCAACTACGAGGCGGCGCTCGCACTGGCGCCCAGCAGCACGGAAATCCTTGGCGCATTGGCTTCGTCGTTGCAGCTGCAGGGGCGGACTGAAGAGGCATTGGGCGTCCGCCAGGAAATCGCGGCCCGGGCAGCGGCTTCGGCCGCACTTGAGCAAGCGGTTGCGGAAGTTCCCGCGCCGATGCGGAGCGCTCCCGAGACCGAGGCTGTCCAAACTGCCGCTGCAGCACCGGCGGTCATCGTCCCCGTCGAGCCGGTGCAAGTCGCGGCTGCTCCCGCCGTCGAAACGGCTCCTGCTCCCCGGACATGGGCGGCGGCACCGGTCGCGCTTTCCGTATCGACACCCGAGAGGGTTGGAGTCGACGTCCCGGCGATCCAGACCGCGCGTGTCGAGATGGTGGCTGAAGCCCCGGCACCGGTTCCGGCTGAGACTGCAGCAGCGCCGGCAGCCGCTTCGAAGCCCGCCGTGCAGACTGCAGCCGTAGGGCGCTCGGTCACGATCAAGCTTCCACCACCCCGACCCGTTCAGTCAGTTCCTGCGTCAAAGCCCGCAGCAGCTGTTCCGCTCGCTCCGGCCATGCCTTTGGACGAGCCGCCCCAGGAGGCCGTATTCGTGCCCTTGAAGCCTTACGTGCGGCCGGTCGCGGAGCCTGTCGTGGCGGAGGAGCGCGGCCCGCGCCTGGAACGCATGTCGATGGGTGAGATCGCGCTCATCACCGTGCCCAAGCCAGTATGGCAGCCGACCACGGTGGCGCGGAACGATCGCACCACCACGCTTCGCTTCGTCCCGCTTCGTCAGGCCTATGCGCTGCCGGTCAAGGTCCGGCTGCTGAATGCGGCCCGAGTGGATCGTCTGGCGGCACGCACCCGCGTCTGGCTCGCGGCTCGCGGGTGGCGCGGCCTCTCGATCGGCAATGCGCAGGCAACGCGAACGCGCAGCGTGATCCTCTATCCGGCGAACCAGCGTGCGCTTGCGCAGCGGCTCTCCGCCCAGTTCGGCTTCCCGATCGCACGTCGCGCTTCGGGGTCGCACATGGTCGTGCTTCTGGGAACGGACGCGGCCAGCCGCAAAGCCCTGCGTACAGTCCGCACATGATCGCCCTTGCGGTTGCGTTGGCATTGGCGGGCGCCAAGCCTGCACCCGCAGCCGTTGTCGTTCCTCCGGTCCAGCCGCTGAGCGAGGCGTCCTACGCTATCAAGGCAGGCCGCCTCGAGCAGGCGCGGCTGATGATCGGCAACGCGATCAAGGCCGGCGCGAAGGGTACGGAGATCGATCGCCTTATTGCGGACCTCGCCTACGCTTCCGGCGATTATCAGTCCGCGCTTCCAATCTACCTGCAGCTGCTCGTCGCCAATAAAGGTGACGGGGTCATGTACGAGAATGCCGGTGTCGCCGCGATGCGGCTCGGCGATTTGGCTCAGGGCGAGAAACTGCTCGATCGCGCCACCACCTATCCGACGGCGACCTGGCGGGCCTGGAACGCGAAGGGCGTTGCTGCCGATTATCGCGCTAATTGGGCCGTTGCCGACCAGGCGTACGCTCAGGCTGCCCGGCTCGCACCTGATCGCGCTGAAGTGCTGAACAATGTCGGTTGGTCCCTGCTGGTCCGCGGCCAGTGGAGAAATGCCCTCGCGAAGTTCGAACAGGCGGCAGCGATCGACCCGAAGTCTCCGCGCATTGCAGCCAATCTGGAACTCGCCCGCGCGGCAGTCACCGAGGACTTACCGCAGCGACGGGCCGGGGAAAGCGAAGGCGACTGGGCAGCCCGGCTCAACGATGCAGGAGTGATTGCAAGAGTGCAGGGTAACAATCGCAAGGCCGTCGCGGCCTTCACGCAGGCAATTCAGGCTCGCAGCCAATATTATGCGAGGGCGGCAAACAATCTGGCAATGGCGCAGGTCGCCAAGTGAACCTGGCAATCGAGGCGCCGCAGTGGCTGGCGCTCTTACTCTCGGCCCTGTTGGTCGCGGCCGCCGTTGAAGACGCAATCCGCCTTCGGATCTCCAATATCACGGTCCTGCTGGTCCTGATCGGAGCGATTGTGGCCGCGGTGCTCGTTGGTCCCGAAATCAGCCTCTGGAAGAATCTGGTCGTCTTCCTTGGGCTGCTGGCGGTCGGGACGCCGATGTTCGCAGCAGGCAAGCTTGGTGGCGGAGACGTAAAGTTACTCGCCGCCGCGGGTCTCTGGTTCGACTTCGCCGGGGGCTTGTGGATGCTGATCTGCGTAGCAATTGCCGGCGGAGTGTTGGCGCTGATCGTCATCGCACTCCGTGCGTTCGGCTGGAGCGAGGGGCTGCGCCAACGCGTCGTCCTGCTCCGGCCCAAGGCCGGTATCCCCTATGGCGTTGCGATCGCTGCCGGAGCGCTCATCGCAATGGCGCTCGAGAGGGTGTGACCTGACCCAAAAGAAAAAGGGCCGAGCTCCCCTGGGGAACCCGGCCCTGTAATCGTCAGTCGCTGGAGCCTTTAGGCGCCCGCGATTTCCGTGCTGTCGATCTTGAGGCCCGGACCCATGGTCGAGCTGATCGCGATCTTCTTCACGAACTTGCCCTTTGCGCCCGACGGCTTCGCCTTGACGATCGCGTCCATGAAGGCAGTGAAGTTCTCCTTGAGGTCGCCCTCGGAGAAGCTCGCCTTGCCGATGCCGGCGTGGATGATGCCCGCCTTCTCGACGCGGAACTCGACCTGGCCCGACTTGGCGTCGGTGACGGCCTTGGTGACGTCCATGGTGACGGTGCCGAGCTTCGGGTTCGGCATCAGGCCCTTGGGGCCCAGCACCTTACCGAGGCGACCGACGACGCCCATCATATCCGGCGTCGCGATAACGCGGTCGAAATCGATCTGGCCGCCCTGGATGGTCTCCATCAAGTCCTCGGCTCCGACTACGTCGGCGCCCGCCTTGGTGGCTTCCTCTGCCTTCGCGCCCTTGGCGAAAACGGCGACGCGGACGGTCTTGCCCGTGCCCTTCGGCAGGTTGACGACGCCACGGACCATCTGGTCGGCGTGGCGCGGGTCTACGCCGAGGTTGAGAGCAACTTCGACGGTCTCGTCGAACTTAGACGTGGCGTTCTGCTTCACCAGCGCCAGCGCCTCGTCCACCGCGTAGAACTTCTCGCGGTCGACCGAACCGGCCTGTGCCTTCTGCTTCTTGGTCTGCTTCGTCATGGCTTAGCCCTCCACAACCTGGAGGCCCATCGCGCGAGCGGAGCCTTCGATGATCTTCGTTGCCGCCTCGATGTCGTTGGCGTTGAGGTCCTTCATCTTGGCCTCGGCGATTTCAGCGAGCTTCGAGCGCTTGATGGTCCCCGCGCTGACCTTGCCCGGCTCCTTCGAGCCCGACTTGAGGTTCGCTGCCTTTTTCAGGAGGAAGCTCGCCGGCGGCGTCTTCGTCGTGAAGGAGAAGCTGCGGTCCGCATAGACGGTGATGACCGTCGGGATCGGGGCGCCCTTCTCGAGTTCCTGCGTGGCGGCGTTGAACGCCTTGCAGAATTCCATGATGTTCACGCCGCGCTGACCCAGCGCCGGACCGATCGGCGGCGACGGGTTCGCGATGCCCGCGGGCACCTGCAGCTTGATATAGCCTGTGATTTTCTTTGCCATGTCACTCTCGTTTCAAGTTTAGCGGTCCAAGCGATCGCACGAGGCGACCTCCCGCAGCTTTTCCGATGATGTGTCGGAAGCCGGGGCCCATAGCAGATTGAGCCCGTGAAACAATGCCCGAGCGCTCTAGCGCTGGTCCTTGAACTGCGGCGAGGGCTGCAATGCCCTGGCGATGGCGACCGCGCGAGCCGGCTCGATCGGCTTGGAGGGGTAGGCGTCCAGCACGATCGACGGGACCAGCCGCTGCGTCAGGTCGGAATAGGTGAAGCCGGGAAGGCCGTTTCGAGGACCGGTTGCCGCCACGATTGCGTCTACGTCGGCATCGGAAAATCCGAGCTCCGCCAGTCGCGGTCCGAGGAGCGCGCGCCGCCCGTCATCGTCCGGGCGGCCGAAGATCAGATGCTCGGCGGATCGGCGCTTAACTGCCGGATCGAGCGCTTCGTACCGGTTCGTGCACATGATGACTGCCGCTGGCAGCCGCTCGTTCGCCAACCGGTCGACGCCCCGGATGAAGGCGTTGACGCCACTCACGTCCTCGTGGTGCATTTCGGCGGTCTCGCGGGACTGCGCGAGAGCATCGGCCTCGTCGACCAGGAGGATGACGGCTCCTTCGTTGCTGCCCTTCGCCTTCATCGCCGAAGCTTCCTTCACCGTGTAGTCGAAGGCGCCAGAGATGAGCTGCGTCATCTCTCCAACTTTGCCTTTCCCTCTCGCGGAAAGACTCAGGGGCAGTAGGACGATGGCGATGTGCTCTTGTCGGGCGACTGCATCGCCGATTGTCTCCGCAATTTCGGTTTTGCCTGATCCAACGTCGCCCCCGAGGATGACAAGGGGTGGCCGGTGAAGAACCGATTCAACCAGAAGCTTTGCACCCGGATGATGGTGATCGCCCCAGCGCCTCAGTCCCCGAGGGTTGACCAGCAGGGACAGGATCTTCGTCAGCTTGGCTTTGTGCTCATCCAGGCCAACCAGACGATCTAGTCGCTCGCGGGCCGTTGGATGCGGATAGGTCATCTTCCGCTCGAACAATGTCGCGAAGTCAATCATGCTTTTCCGCCAAAACTGATTTGTGACTTCATATGGCTCCGCGGCCCAGATCGGCAATGGATTGACTACAAGAATCCAGCCTGTCGATGTGCGGCGTATTCGTGGTATGATATTTCCGTGGGGCAACCACGGAGGCAAGCGCCATGAGAAGGCTTGTACTTGTCGGTGTCGTTGCATTGCTTGCCGGATCCGCGGTTCATACCGAGGCCAGGCCGGCGCTGACCTGGGGTCCGGCGCCGCCATCGCTCCCGAAAGGCGCGAAGCTCGCGGTCGTGTCAGGCGATCCGGGGCAGGCCGGGCCGTTCGTCATCCAGCTGAAGTTTCCGCCGGGTTATGCCGTCCCGCCGCATCGCCATCCGACGGATGAACATGTGACGGTGGTCCATGGCGCCCTGACGCTCGGGATGGGGCCGGTGATGGATGAGGGCAGGAGAACGGTCCTGGGCCGAGGGGACTCGGCCGTCGCACCCGCCAACATGAACCACTATGCATCGACGACCCAGGGCGCGACGGTGCAGATCAGCGCACGCGGTCCCTTCCAGATCACCTACGTGAATCCGGCAGACGATCCGCGGCTTTAGATTAGTGGCGCCACGCTAGAGCGATCGTAGAAACTGCAGACCTGCTCGTCCCCCGGAGGCCCATCGTACCTCGCCCGCAAGCTTGCCGAGCACATCGTGTTGCAGAGTGATGACTTCCCCTACGTTGAAAGCGGCGGACGTCTGCAACTGGCACCCGTCTCTGGAGATGTCCGTGACCACCACCTTCTCCTCAAGGCCGTTGGCTCGAGACGCCAAGATTTCAAGCGCAATGTCGCGGTGAAGCTCGCCTTCAGATGACGGGAAGTTGGCGTTCTGCATCGTCGTTCCTGATAAGTCCGAAGCTCAAACAGCATAGCGGAGGTCTATGTCTGTTCGAAGAAATGGCTTCGGCAAGTGCCGTTCTGGGACTCCGTTTCGAGCGATCTTGCACGGCCCGGTCTGCGCAACCTCCGCCTCCTGGGATCGTTTGAGCGTCCACAGGGGTGAATTGGAGGAAGTGTGGAGTACGTCGACGTCGCAAGCCTCGTCAGTTTTTTCGGGCTGTTTTTCGGCATCCTGATGTTGACCGGTGGGCTCTACGCCAGGCGTGGCGACAGGCTTCGCCACAGGGCGGGCGCGGCAGTGCTCGCGGGATTTACCGCCTTGCTCGGCCTGCTGGCGCTCGGCGCCGGATTTGTCGGCATTTTGCGGGGTTAAGAATCCGGCCACTTGGCCCGGACGCAGTGTCCGTATATCGGTAGTCATCAGTTCTTTGGGGGGAGGGACTTACGAGAGCGGAACTCATCTTTGCGGCCGCCTATACCTTGTGCGCTCTCGTCGCGTTAAAGGCATCGAGGATGCGGTCGGACCCCGCCACCGCGGGCACGGCTCCATTCTGGCTACGGATCGCGATCGTGTGCGGCCTTTTCGCGCTGCTCAGGGCATTTGACGCTCAGATGGCGGTCAGCGCCGCTGTCCGCGATTTCTCGCATTCGGCCGGCCTGACGGACTGGAAGCGGCCGGGCCCGTACATCATGATCGCGGCGCTTCTCGCATTCGGCGCAGCCATAGTCGGCCTGTTCCTGTTCCGGTTCCGAACCCTGCACCGATCGGTGCCTCTGGGTGCCTTCGCAATCATCGTGCTGGCGCTTCTGGCGGTTGCGCATAGTGCATCGCTTCATTTCACCAGCGTCGTGCTGCAAGCCATGATCGGCCCTTTAACGGTCAGCCGAATCATAGAGGCAGCATTGCTCTTGCTGCTTGGATATTCCGCGATCTGGTTCATCCGGGATGCCGGTCGACCGGAGCAAATCTTGGTTGCTGATCGAGGCCTTCCGTCCCAGAATTAGACATGATCGCTTACTGCTGATTTCAGGCGATGACGTCGCCACGATTCAGGTGTAAAATCAAGTTGTTGCTTCACGAACATTGTGGAGGCGATGGTGAACGCGATCATGGCCGTGGCAATGACGGCAAACGAGGTCTGTGCGAGCTTCAGAAAACTGAAGAGGCACGGCCGACCAATGAGCAACGGGACGAAGCGGCGATAGGCTGCTGAAAGCCTGGACATCGCGAACCGACGCGCGATGCGCGGTTGCAGCACTGAATCCTGAAACGAAACGCGCCGAATTTCCGACGGTTAACTCGCTTGGGTTAATGTGTTAGTTAAGCTGTAATCGACGATAGTCCGGGGGGAGACCATGAGATCGAGAATGCTGCACGCCGCCGTTGCGGCGGCGCTGATGTGCACCGGCACCGCGTCTCGCGCCGCGGATTTCATTTTCACATTCGGAACCGACTCTTCCGATCCGATCCTCAACAATGCCGTTGCCGGAACAGTGACCGGACGGATCCTCGGTCTGCCGGATGACGGCACGGCAGCTGCGATCCAGGTTCTGATCGACAGCTATTCGCCCGACGGGTCGCTAGCCTATCCGATCGACGCAACCTCTTGGTTCTCGCAATTCGAAAATTCATTCACAGTGGATGGCGGAGTGATCATTGCCGCGGCATTCCACGCGGACAACGACTTCTTCAGCCCGTCGCTCGACCGGCTCTACATTAATATTCCCATCTATGGGTCGGGCGGCACGAACTACGCGTCGCTGGGCTCGAACAACGGAACCTCCATCTGGAACAATCAGGGTTTCGGCGCAGTCACGTTCACCCGGATTGACGGGGCCGTTCCGGAGCCGGCCACCTGGGCGCTGATGTTGCTTGGTTTTGGTGCGGCTGGAATGGCTTTGCGCCGGAAGCGCGCTCAACTGGCGATCGCCTGACGCGAGCATAAAAAAGGGCCGCCGAAGCGGCCCTTTATGAATTCGGGATCGACTAGTCTTACTTGACGCGTTCGACCTGTTCGAACTCAAGCTCGACCGGCGTAGCGCGGCCGAAGATCGAAACGGACACCTTGACGCGGCCGCGGTCGAAATCCAGCTCTTCGACGACGCCGTTGAAGCTTGCGAACGGACCGTCGAGGACTTTCACCGCATCGCCGATCTCGTAATCGACCTTGACCTGCGCCTTCGGTGCGGCGTGGGCGGCTTCCTCCTTCGTCGAAAGGATGCGCGTGGCTTCCGCTTCGGTGATCGGCTGCGGCTTTCCGCCGGGGCCAAGGAAGCCGGTGACCTTCGGCGTGTTCTTGACGAGGTGATAGACCTGGTCGTTCATCGCCAGCTTGGCGAGGACGTAGCCGGGGAAGAACTTGCGGTCCGACGTGACCTTCTTGCCGCGGCGGATCTCGGTGACCTTCTCGGTCGGGACTTCGACGGCTTCGACCTGGCTTTCGAGGCCGAGGCGCGTGGCTTCGGACAGGATTGCGTCCTTCACCTTGTTCTCGAAGCCCGAATAGGCGTGGATGATATACCAACGGGACATGATGCTTGCGGTTTCCCTGTTTCGCGTCAGCCGACGAGGCCGAGCAGGAAGCGGACGATCGCGCTGAAGAACGAATCGACCGCGAAGAAGAAGAGGGCGAGCAGCGCCGTCATGATCAGCACCATGATCCCGGTGCGGACAGTTTCGTTCCAGGTCGGCCACACGACCTTGGAAGCCTCGCTGCGCACCTGCCGGATGAATTCGCCTGGTGAGGTCTTGGCCACCTGAGATTTACCTCTTCGAGATAGAAAAACGCTCCGCGAACCCGAAGGCCGGCGGAGCTGAAAGCGACTTAGCGATACCGCCTCGAGTCTTCAAGGCTGGCAGGAGTGGAGGGACTCGAACCCACGGCCCTCGGTTTTGGAGACCGATGCTCTACCAACTGAGCTACACTCCTGCGGCCGGGCAGCGACTTATGCGGCGAACGGCGGACGCGCAAGGGCGCGGTCAGTCAATTATCTTGCGCAGGGTTCGGACCATGAAGGCGGTCGACCAGCCGATGAGCACGAAGCCGATCAGCGATTCGAGTGCGCCGACCAGCCGCCATTCCTCGGCGAAGTTGGATGCAGCCGTACCGAGCGTCGCGTAGCAGGACGCGGAGTAATAGAGCGCCTCTTCCATGGACCGGAGCGCGCCGACGTATCGAAAGAAGACCGCGAAAATCAGGATTTCGATGAAGTGCAGCACGAAGAGAAGCAGGCCGTAGGTTCCCATCAGCGCGGCCGCGCGAAGACCGAACTCGTTGGGAATCGATCTCTCGTCGTGAAGGTGCAGCGCCCTCGAAATGCCGACCAGGCCGGAGCTGTGGATGAGGACCATAAGCAGGACGAAGCCCGCAACCGCAGCGAGTTGCAGGCCGAGATCGACGACGATCACTTCATCAGACAAAGCCTCGCTCCTTCAGCCGAGCAGGCTCAACGCGAGACGCCTGCGGTTGTTCTCAGGCGGCGATGTCGAAGGGCTGGATTTCACCCGACAGATAGAGATTGCGCGCCTTGGTCCGCGACAGCTTGCCCGAGCTCGTGCGCGGCAGAGACCTCGGCGGAACGAGCTCGACGATCGGCGTGATGCCGGTGATCGCACGGACGCGCTCGCGGATGTCGTCGCGAAGACGGCCGCGCTCGGTCGGATCGGACACGCGGCAATGGACGAGAACGGCGGGCGTTTCTTCGCCTGACGGCCCGGTGATCGCGAAGGCCGCGATGTCGCCGGACTTGAAGCCGGGCAATTGCTCGACCGCCCACTCGATATCCTGCGGCCAGTGGTTGCGGCCGTTGATGATGATCATGTCCTTGGCGCGGCCGACGATGAAGATGTAGCCGTCGGACATGTAGCCCATGTCACCGGTATCCAGCCAATTGTCCTTGAGGCAGGCCTCGGTCGCTTCCGGGTCGCGGTAATAGCTATGCATGACCGAGGTGCCGCGGACGAATACTCGTCCGATGTCGCGGTCGTGGAGGACGTTGCCGTCTTCGCCTCGGATCTCGATCTCCATGCCTTCGACCGGCTTGCCGCAGTTGACGATAGCACGATAGCGGCGGGGGCGACCGTCAGCGCCGCTGGCTCCGCCATTGAGCACTGTTTCTTCGACCAGCTCGAGACGAATGCCTTCGCCGGGCGGCATGAGCGAAACCGCCAGCGTGGCTTCGGCTAGGCCGTAGCTCGGGCAGAAGGCCGATGCTTGGAAGCCCGCGTCCGCGAATGCGTCCACGAACGCCTGCATGACGTCGGGACGGATCATGTCGGCGCCGTTGCCGGCGATCCGCCAGCGCGACAGGTCGAACCGGTCTTCGGCGCGCGTCTGCGAAGACATGCGGCGGGCGCAAATGTCGTAGCCGAAGGTCGGCGAATAGCTGACGCTGGTGCCTGGATTGCGAGTGATCATGTCGAGCCAGGCAAGGGGCCGGCGCGCGAAATCTTCCGTCTTCAGGTAGTCGACGGACATCTGCATCGCCATCGGCGAGAGCATGCAGCCGACGAGGCCCATGTCGTGGTACCAGGGGAGCCACGAAATGCAGCGATCGCTGTCGAGCACCTGCAGGCCAATTCCGTGAGCGCGAAGGTTCGACAGGAGCTGGCGGTGGGTAACGGCGACGCCGTGCGGGAAGCGGGTCGATCCGCTCGAATACTGGAGGTAGGCGACCTCATCCGCATCGGGGAGCGGAAGCTCGGCGGTGCCGACTTCGATTTCTGAGAGGCTGTCCCAGTCGCGCGCGGGCACGCCACGGTCGGTGCCGGCCTCATCCGCATAAGTGAGCAATTCAGGCGCGCAGAGGAAGAGCGACGGGTCGCTGCTCGCGAGCATCACCTTCAGCTGTTCAACATAGGCTTCACGACCGCCAAAGCTGGTCGGCAGCGGGAGGGGAACAGGCCAAAGGCCCGCGTAGACTGCGCCGAAGAAGCATGCCGCGAAATCCGCGCCGGTCTCGGCCACGAGCGCAACCCGGTCGCCAGGCTTCAGGCCCATTGCGATGAAGCGCTGCGCATGGGCGAGCGAATCCTCGCGCAGATCCGAGTACGGATAAGAGCGCTTGAGCTGACCTCGAGCATCGTGGAAATTCATTCCGCGGCGGCCCCGGGCGGCATAGTCTAGAGCCTCGCCAAGCGTCGCGAAGTCCGCGATGCGGCGGGGTTCTGCGTCCAAAGTCGCGGTAGCGCCTGCAGGAGCGAGGTCGGCTACGATCGTGGTGTTCCGGTCGAGCAAGCCTTCACCCTGGTCGTTAAATGCCCGCCAAAAGGCGCGGCGGAACTCCCGCATCGCTGCGGGCCGGGTTGTAGTGGTGTGCGAGTGTGGCACAATTTGGGCCAATGTACGCTCGCAAGTCCGCCAGACCGCGCAAGCCGCTGAACGGAGAGCGGCTTCATGAGCTTGCTCTTTTCTATCTCGGCAAGTTCGCGACCACCCGCGCGAAGCTCAGCACATACCTGAACCGCAAGGTTCGAGAGCGGGGCTGGGAAGGCGAGGGGCCGCCCGAAATCGAACGGTTGGTGGAGCGCCTGGCTGCGAGCGGGCTGATTGATGACGCCGCCTACGCGCTTTCCAAGTCCCGATCCCTGTCTGAGAGAGGTTATGGCGCGTCACGGGTCCGCCAGTCCCTCCGGATGGCCGGAGTCGAAGAAGAGGACGGCGCTGCAGCCCGTGAACTGGCCGCAGAGGAAGCCGCGGCGGCGGCTCTGCGCTTTGCCCGACGAAGGCGCATAGGGCCTTTTGCGGATGGAATTCCTGAGCGAAAAGAGCGAGAAAGGGCTTTGGCGGCGATGATCCGCGCCGGACACAGCTTTGAGCTGGCCCGCAAGGTAGTCGACGCTGAGCCGGGTAGCGAGATCGACCTTGAAGAACTTCGCGAGAAAGGTAGTTAAGTCGGTTTCCCGACACTCTGACACATGTTAGTGGAGCGTTGTGCAGCGCAAGAGAACAGCAACGGCACCAGAGCCACAACCCGAGCCCGCGCCCGCGCCCGAACCCGCGCCCGTGGCCGTCGATGAGCCACGTGTGATGGACAGCGAATCCGAAATGGATCCCGTCGTGGGCCGCGTGAAATGGTTCGACGCGACGAGAGGTTTCGGGTTCGTGGTTAGCGACGCGCTGGACGGCGATATCCTGATCCACTTCAGCGTCCTTCGCGAGCACGGACGGCGGAGCCTTCCAGAGGGCGCACTGGTCGAATGCGTGCCGATGCGGCTCGACCGGGGCCTGCAGGCGAAGAGAGTCATTTCGATCGACGTCGGCTCGGCAGTGACTGCGCAACCTCGTCCGAACCGCTCGACGACCAAGGATGTTGACCGTAAGGCTTTGTCCGAAGCTGCAGGTGAGTTCGAGCCAGTAGAGGTAAAATGGTTCAATCGCGTAAAGGGCTATGGGTTCGTCAATCGGGTGTCGGATCCCGAATCGCACGACATTTTCGTCCACATGGAGACGGTCCGGAATTCCGAGGTCGGGGATTTGGAACCGGGACAACGGATCGAAGCACGCATCGCGGAAGGGAAGAAGGGCCTGACCGCGGTCGAGCTTCAATTGGGATCGTCGGACGAGCACTGACAGCTGTGGCAATTGCGGCGACCAGCGCCTGCGGTTCAGCAACCGCGACCTCTGATGCCCCGCTGGAACAGTCCCCCGCCGGGCTCGAGCAAATTCCGCTGACAATCAAGACCGCAAGCGGCGAGCACCGCTTCACCGTCGAAGTCGCGCAGACGCCGGAGCAGCAGGCACAGGGCCTCATGTTCAGGCAGTCGCTCGCCGCCAACCAGGGCATGATTTTTCCGCGCGACCCGCCCGGGGACGCAAGCTTCTGGATGAAGAATACGCTCATTCCGCTCGATCTCCTGTTCATCCGGCCGGACGGGTCGATCGTGCGCATCGCCGAGAATGCAGTTCCGATGTCGCTCGATCCTATTCCATCGCTGGAGCCGGTCGGTGCCGTGCTCGAGATCAACGGCGGCCGCTCTGCCGAGCTGGGAATCAAGCCGGGCGACAAGGTCACCTGGCGCCACTGACGCCCGTGATGCTTGCGCTCGCCGCCCCGAGAGGGCAGATGCGCGGCCCATGGGATTCTGGTCTCGAACATTCACCTGGTGGAACGGTGCCACCTGGGGCACCGGCCTCTTCACCCGCCTTCATGGCGAGGAAGTCGCTCGCGATGATGCCGGCAACATCTACTATCGTGACAAGAAGAAACCGGCTTCTCGCTGGGTGATTTACAACGGCTCCAATGACGGCAGCCGCGTGCCGCCCGAGTGGCAGGCATGGCTCAAGGGCACGATCGACGATGTGCCGGACAAGGCGCTGCCGCCGAAGCGGAAGTTCGAGAGGCCGGCAGAGGTCAATCCGACCGGCACAATGGCCGCGTTCCGTCCCGACGGTTCGCTTTCCAAGGGTGGCCTCCGTCCGGCATCGACCGGCGACTACCAGCCCTGGACGCCAGACTGAGCGTGAATCGACTAGCATCGACCGGTGTGCTGCTCGGGCTGCTTCTCGCGGCCGGCTGCCAGCGCGGGCAGGACGAGAGCCAGGGCAACCGGGTCCAGCTTCCCAAAGCGGCCGCCGGTCCCGGGCAGCAGGTCGGCGTTACGCCGATGCAGGACCGGGTCGCGGTGATCGGCCTGCTCAACAAGCGCAACGGCATCGTCCGGGATCTTCAGATGAAGCCGGGAATGTCGGTTCGTGTAAAAGATGTGATCGTCCGCCTGCGTGCATGTGAAGCGACTGCGCCATGGGAGAATGAAAAGCTGACCGGCGCCTTTCTTCAGCTCGACGTTCAGCAGCCGGATTCGACCTGGCGGCGGGTGTTCTCAGGTTGGGTTTACAAGGAATCGCCGTCGCTCAACGTCGTCGAGCATCCGATCTACGATGTCTGGCCCAAGAGCTGTGCGATGACATATCCTTCCGCAGCCCCCGAACCGGCCGCGCCGGTCGCTTCGAACAACCGGTCGAGCGCCAGAAGGTCTGGGACGGGAGACCGTGCGGAACCCGCAACCGAGCCCGCGACCGAACCGTCGACCCCAGAGACCGCACCGGCGACCGAGCCCGTGCCTCCTCCACCGAGCGCACCGCCGAGTAACGCCACATAGGCTTTGCGGGAGATGCTCACCGCGCCGAGCGAGGCGAGGTGGGACGTCATGAACTGGCAGTCGAGAAGCGTAAACCCGCCCACCTTCAGTCGCGCGACCAGCCAGGCCAGTGCTACTTTCGAAGCGTCGGTCATCCGGCTGAACATGCTTTCACCGAAGAAAGCTCGTCCGAGCTTCACGCCGTAGAGCCCGCCGACCAGCTCACCGTCATTCCAGACCTCGACAGAATGGGCATGCCCCGACCCATGCAGTGCGAGCATCGCGCGCTCGATGTCGTCGTTGATCCACGTCTCGTCGCGGTCCGCGCAGGCGGCAATCACCGCAGGAAAGTCACGGTCCATCGTAACGGTGAAGCGGCCGGACCGGATTGTGCGGCGCAGCGATTTCGAAAGGTGAAATCCTTCGAGAGGAATTACCGCTCGCGATCGCGGCTCGACCCAGAACAGTTCGGACGCCTGGCGGCTGTCGGCCATCGGGAAGATACCGGCGGCATATCCCTGCAGTAACAGGCGTGGGTCGAGGCGACTCATCGTCTGGGAATATGAGCCGTTTTCAGGACCTTGTCAGGAGAGGCAAAGCCTAGAGGATTTCGCGTACGAGATCCTGCGGACGACACAGCCGAACGCCCTTGTCGGTCACGACCAACGGCCGATTGATGAGGATCGGATGCTCCATCATTGCGTCGAGGATTTCGTCGTCGGTGACATCCGGTCGGGTCAGGCCCAATTCGGAGGCGATCGGTTCCTTCGCGCGCAATCCCTCTCGCGGGCTGATGCCTGCGCGTTCGTACATTTGCCGCAGCTCTTCGCGGGTCGGAGGGGCCTTCAAATATTCGACGACATTCGGCTCGAAGCCGGTTTCCCGAATGATTTCAAGGGTTTTACGCGAGGTCCCGCAGAGCGGATTGTGGTAGATCGTTACGTTCATGTCACGGACACTTTCTAGTTCCTAGTCCGGCTTTCGCAACGGGCGTAGCCGCTGATGCGGTCCAATCTCACGGCGAACCATTGTCGCGTTGCCGGAACGATGTTGCTCAATCGTCGTTTCCTCGCGCGTGACATGCACCGTTCGCCGGGGGTTTCCGGGTCCCGGGGCATGGTCCGGAAGATCAACAATCGGGAGAAAAACGATGCAAAAATCAATTCTGGCAGTCGTACTGGCTAGCTCGGTCTCGCTGGCAGCTTGCGCAACGGACAGCCGCACGGCTGGTGACGTCGCGCAGGGCGCGGCGATCGGTGCAGCCGGCGGCGCAGCCGTTGGCGCAGTGGTGCCGGGTGTGAACGTGATCGAAGGCGCCGCTGTTGGCGCAGCGATCGGCGGTCTCGCCGGCGCAGTCTGGGCCGACCAGAACAATGACGGCTATGTCGACGGCTACGTGTCGAATGGCCAGTATTATGCTGGCACCCCGCAGGGTTACGATCCGACGCTTCGCCGCGTCGCGACCGGCGCTCTCGGTGGCGCAGCGCTCGGCGCAGTTGCTGGCGCGGTCATTCCGGGCGTCAGCACGCTCGAAGGTGCGGTGATCGGTGCCGCCGTCGGCGGTCTCGCCGGCGCGATCTGGGCCGACCGCGACAATGACGGCCGCGTGGACGGTTATGTCTACAATGGCCAGTACTACAACGGTGCGCCGCAGGGTGCTGCGCCCGCGCCGACATATACTCCGCCGGCACGCTCGGGTGAGCGCGGCTAATCGCCGGAGTACATGTGAACATTAGGCGTACAGTGCGCACCGGTCCCCAGCGGCCGGTGCGCATTCTTTCGAGGTTCGGCGGCGGCCTTGCAGCGATTGCGTTCGCGGCCGCCGCTCCTCTTTCGCCCGCCGGCGCGCAGAGCACTTTGCCGATTGCCGCGGCAGCTGCCGCGAACGGCGTTTCCGATTTCTACAAGGCTCGTGACGGCCGCCCGCTTTGGTTCTCGCAGAACGGCCGCCAGGCCGACGTCCTGCTAGAGATCCTGGCCAGCGCCGAACTCGACGGGCTGAGTCCCGACCGATACCGCGTCGAAGACCTTAAGCGGGTCGTTCAGGCAGCGTCCGATTCAGGAAGCTCACGCGCTATGCGCCGCGCGGACAAGCTGCTGAGCCAGGCGCTCGTTGACTATGTGCGGGATGTCAGGACCGCGCCCCGCACCGACACCATCTACGTCGATTCCGATCTGAAGCCGTCGCCGCCGAGCGCGCGCGCGATCCTCGATGCGGCGGCCAAAGCGCCGTCGCTCGAAACCTATGTCGCGGAGATGCGGTGGATGAACCCGCTCTACGCTCAGCTTCGGCAGGCGTTGGCGTCCGGTTCCTACAGCCCCGAGCAAAGCGACCTCATCCGCTTGAACCTGCAGCGTCTACGCGAGCTGCCTGCCGGTGATGGCCGCTACGTGCTCGTGAATGCGGCGGCCCAGCGGCTCTTCATGTACGAGGGTGGCGAGGCCGTGGACTCGATGCGCGTCGTCGTCGGCAAGCCGATCTATCCGACGCCGATGATGGCGGCCTACATCCGCTTCGCGAATCTCAATCCATACTGGTACGTGCCCGCCGACCTCGCGGCCGAGCGCATCGCCCCGAACGTAGTCAAACAGGGCCTGCCCTACCTTCAGCGCCAGGGATATGAGGTGGTTTCGGACTTCGTCGGCGAGCCGCAGATTATCGATCCGACCACCATCGACTGGCAGGCCGTCGCCGACGGCCGGCAGAAGGTGCTCATCCGCCAGCAGCCAGGCGCGCACAATTCGATGGGCCGCATCAAGTTCATGTTCCCGAACAGCGAGGGCGTGTACCTGCACGACAATCCCGAGCGCGAGCTCTTCGAGCAGGCGGCACGCCTCTACAGCGGCGGCTGCGTCAGGCTCGAATCCGCGTGGCGGCTGAGCCGTTGGCTGTTCGGACGCGACCTGACATGGAAGGGCGCGGGGGCCGAGGAAGAAGTCAAGCTCGATAAGCCCGTGCCGGTTTACATCACATACCTGACGGCAGTCCCCGACGGCTCGCAGGTCGCCTTCCTCGACGACGTCTACGGCCGCGACAAGGCGCGGCTCGCGCGGCAGGGCGATGGCGGGCTGATAGCGGCCGCGCGCTAGTCTGCGTCAGAGAGACCAGTTCGCCACGTAATCGAGCCGGTAAGGGATCGGCTGCCCGTCCGCGTCCAGCGCTGGCCGAAACCGCAACCGCCGGTAGATCAACGGGCATAGGCCGCTGTCGACGTAAGGGTCGCCGCTGGAACGTGTCACCCGGCATTCCGTCGGAACTCCGCTCGTATCGAGCCGGAGCGAAAGCATTGCGCGTCCGTAGGGCAGGCGCCCGCCCGTAAGGTCACGATAGTCGCCGCGGTTGAGATTGCGGATCAGCCGGGCTGGCGTGTAGCCGCTGAAGTCTCCCGAACCGCCGCCTCCGCGGCCGGATCCAGCGCCTCCCGCGCCCGGCCCGGTTCCTGCGGAGGCTGCCCCTGATTGCGCAGCACTTTCCGTGCCGGCGACCGGCGCGGCGACGACCGGTGGCTTGGCTGGAACGACGATCTTCGGCGTCGGTGCTACTACCGGCGTTGGTTCGGCCTTTTTGCCGGCTGCGCCTTCCACTTCTTTTGCGCGATCGGCCTTGGGTTGTGGGGGAGGCGGAACCGGAGGAGGCGGGGGCAGCTCCTTGATGTCGAACGTCTTCAAACTTTCGACGACCTGGCGGACGCTATGGACGTTCAGTCCAGTCAGGATCACCGCGCCAAGCACGACGTGAACGATTGCGACGCCCGCAAGCGCCTTCGCGCGATCTTCCCGAGCAGTGGCGGTGTAACTGGCCATCGACGCGTTCCCGATGAGCAACGCGTATCATGCGCGAAAGTTTTCGGATGCAGCGATTGTAGCGTCCGCCTTCGACCCATTGCAGACATTACGAAGGCGTGAGAACGTGGGCCGGGGCGCCTGCCATGGACACCTTCGAATATATCACCGCGCTTGTGGCCGTCGTGATTGGTTTGGCCATCGCCGATCTTGCGACGAGCCTGCATCGCCTCCTGCGTAACCGCAAACGAGTTCGCTGGGATTGGGTGGCGCCGCTATCCGCTCTGCTAATCCTGGCTGAACTGTTCAACCTGTGGTGGCGCTGGCACGGCTTCAGCGGAACGACCGCCGGTCAGGTTGTTCCTTATTTTCTCGCACTAATCCTCATTTTTCTCGCCGCATGTATTACGCTTCCCGATGAGGTGCCGGCGGACGGCATCGACCTAGCTCACCACTTCGACGAGAACCGAAGGTACTTTTGGTTTGTCTATGCGAGTTATGTCGCGTTGTTGATTGCGCTTATCTCGATACGCGACCTGCACAATGGACTCACGGCAAGAGCCCTCCTTTCAAGATACTATTTTGATTATCCATGGCTCGTCGCGGCCTACGCGATGATCTTCGTTCGCAAGCGCTGGATCAACGGCATCGTGATGCTCGCGTCACTCGGTTGGCTGGTGATCGGCCTCAATCTCTGGGGACGAACGCCCGACCTGCCCCTCTGAGACCGTTGCTAATCAAACAAGGAGTGTGGCTCTCGGCCCTTCATCAGAACAATGTCTGCTTTCGACCCATTGCAGATATTAGAACGCCTGCCGGGGCTAGGGCTGAAGTAGACCGACGGGAAAATGCCAGTCCGCGGAGGCACGGAAAAAGCGGCCCAGCCCTTTAAGGGACCGAACCGCTTTTCACCCTCGCTTGTCACGAGAAGAGCGACGCTCAATCCGCAACCAACGGGACAGGGGGGCGTCCCTGCGGACCGTAACCGATAAAGACCTGGGGAGAGTATTGGTTCCTACGGCGAGTCCGCATGGCGCCGTCGTTCGTTTCATGGGTCGAGGCCTGTCGGGGCTGCGTCTAGCTTAACGGGTGCCTCGACGGGCCTCACGCGGGACGAGGGCAGCCGGGCTCACTTCTGAATGCGAGGCCTCAGGCCAGACGGCTCTCTTCGTCCTTCTCGGACGGGTCCGGTGAATTCGTGTTGGCGGCGAGCCTTTTGCGGCAATCGTTCAGGATCGCCCGGCACCGCTTGATGCTGTCTTCAAGCTCGCTGTTCAGCTCTCTGAGGCGAGCCACTTCATTTTCGTCTTCGGTCGACACTTCGGAAACCCAATTCACCTGACCCGAAGCAGAAACACCAAGGGGACGAGGCCGTTCCTACGGCTGCTCAGGGTCTTCCTCGCTGTCGCTTTGCGGCAACTCAACACGCCACCGCTCAAGCGCCTCGTTAGCGTGCTCCCCGCAGAAGAGATCACCGTCGAGAATGACGCCAGCGGCATTGAGGCAGCCCTCCATCGAACACTGCGGGAGCTCCTGCCTCGTCATGGGCACGCCATTACCGACTAAAGTCCGTATCGATCTACTACTTTTGTGTGTGGGCTGCTGCGCGAAGTTCGCCCCCTAATGTCCACTTTCGACCCAAAGCAGGCAGGACCTAAATCGCAGCGCTTGGGCGCTCATCGCTAACCTGTCTTGGGTTCGCCACGATCGGCTGTTAAGCGGCCGGCCATGCTCAACATCAACGGTATCACGGTGCGCCTTGGCGGACGCACAATCCTCGACTGCGCCAGCGCTGCAATTCGGCCGCGCAGTCGTGTCGGCCTGATCGGCCGAAACGGCGCGGGCAAATCGACGCTGATGAAGGTCATCATCGGCCAACTCGAAGCGGACGAAGGCAACATCGAGATGCCACGCCGGACGAGGCTCGGCTATATCGCTCAGGAAGCGCCCAGCGGTGCCGCCACGCCGTTCGAGACCGTTCTTGCCGCGGACGTGGAAAGGGCGGAACTGATGGCGGAGGCCGACACCTGCGCCGACATGCATCGGCTGGGAGACATCCATGACCGACTGCTGGCGATCGACGCCTATGGCGCGCCCGCTCGGGCATCCCGGATCCTGCTGGGTCTCGGCTTTGATGGGGAGATGCAGGGCCGCCCGCTCGACAGTTACTCCGGCGGCTGGAAGATGCGCGTGGCACTTGCCGCTTTGCTGTTCTCCAAGCCTGACGTCCTGTTGCTGGACGAGCCGTCCAACCACCTCGATCTCGAAGCTACACTTTGGCTTGAAAACTTTCTCAAGTCCTACGCGGGAACCTTGGTCGTGATCAGTCACGAGCGCGACCTGCTGAACAACGTGGTCGACACGATCCTTCATCTCGATCGGGGTAAGATCACGCTATACGCGGGCGGCTACGACGACTTTGAACGGCAGCGGGCCGAGCGAGCCGCGCAGCTCGCTGCCGCCAAGGCATCGCAGGATGCGCAGCGGGCGCGCCTTCAGGACTATATCGCCCGGAACAGTGCTCGCGCCTCGACAGCGAAGCAGGCTCAATCCCGGGCCAAGATGCTGGCGAAGATGCAGCCCATCGCAGCTATGGCGGAGGATCCCAGCCTCAGTTTCGTCTTTCCCAGCCCGACCGAGTTGAAGCCGCCGCTGATCACACTCGAGATGGCAGCCGTCGGTTATGCGGAAGCGAACCCTGTGCTGCGCTCCCTGAATTTGCGGATCGATCCCGATGACCGCATCGCGCTGCTCGGTCGCAACGGCAACGGCAAGACCACGCTGGCCCGCCTCCTTGCCGCGCAGCTTGCGCCGATGGAGGGCGCGATCAACGCATCGGGCAAGATGCGCGTGGGCTACTTCACCCAGTATCAGGTCGAGGAGCTGCATGGCGACGACACGCCGTTGCAGCACATGAACCGCGCGATGGAAGGTCAAACACCTGGCGCCGTGCGCGCGCACCTCGGACGCTTCGGCTTCTCGGGCGACAAGGCAACGACGGCGGCAAGCAAGCTTTCCGGCGGAGAGAGGGCACGCCTGGCGCTGGCCCTGATCACGCGCGATGCGCCGCACCTGCTGATCCTCGATGAGCCGACCAACCACCTCGACGTGGATGCGCGCGAGGCGCTCGTGCAGGCGCTCAACGATTATGACGGCGCCGTCATCCTCATCAGCCATGACCGCCACATGGTCGAACTGACCGCGGACCGGCTCGTGCTTGTGGAGAACGGAGCCGCCGTCGACTACCCGGGCAGCATCGACGACTACATTGATTTCGTGCTCGGCCGAAACCAGCCAAAGGCGGAAGCTAAGCCGAAGGCGATCAAAGTGGATCGCAGGGCCGCCGCCAACTCGCGTAACGAAGCCAGTGCTCTGAAGAGGGTTGCATCGGACGCGGAAGCGGAAAGTGCGCGCCTCGCTGCCCAATGTTCGGCAATCGACCGGGCAATGTTCGATCCGGCGGGCGCGGACCCCAACCTCGCGTCGCTGCCGATGAGCGAGCTCGCGCGTCGCCGAGCGAAGCTGGGGGCGGCGTTGGCTCTCGCCGAAGCGCGTTGGTTGGAAGCGAGCGAGCAGCTGGAAAGCCTTGCGGCCTAGCCTGCGAAGCGGGGCCAGCCGCATGTTCGGCCTGCCAAGCCAATGTCTGCTTTCGACCCATTGCGCACATTAGCTCAGCGGCTGCTATGCGCTCTTCTCGGATACTCCGGGACGACTGACGCCATCGGGTAAGCAGACTCTCGTTCAGCTGGCGAGAAGGTGCGTCGCTTGACCGGTGCGGAGTTCCTTGCTCTCCCGTCCATAGCGCTCAAAGATAGGGGCTCCACATCATCAGCCAGGCGCCTACACTGCCGACGGCAATGACGAGCACGCAAATCACCAGCAGCGCCGCCACGCCGTAGCAGGCAAGTTCATGCTGTCGCGCCTGTGCCTGGATGTAGGCTTCGGTGATGGCCAGCGGGACCAGCGAGTTGCCGAAGGCGATGAAGAAGTCGAAGGGACCGTCCATCGATTTGCCGATGCCCGCTCCGCCGGCCGCAATCGCCCATGCCATGTAACCCACGCGCATGAACCAGACCGCACTGACCACCGCGAAGAGCCGCAGGGCCCACCGCCGGTGCTGGACGAAGCGGCGGGCCCGTGAGGATCGCCAGGAGAGGCCCGCGAAGGCCAATATCGCCAGGGCGTTAGCGGAAATGCCGACCGCGCCGACAACTGTGACATAGGTGCCCCTTCCCCAGACCAGCCACAGTCCTCCGACCGCCAGTGTCGCTGCCGTCATCATGTAGATGCGCCCGTTCCAGCGATGGAAAGTCGGCACCCGATTCCGGATTGCCGGCACAAGCTGCATCAACCCGCCTGCGGTGATCACGGCCGCCAGGATCACGTGAGCCGCGAAGAACAGGTTCCCGGTGAAATCGCCTTCCCTGAACCCGTCGATCAGTGGCTTTCGATTCCACTCCGCCCAGTCGCCGCGAAGGGTCGTCGGGTAGTAGAAAGCCAGAATGAAGGTGAGGAAGAGGAGCTGACCGATACCGATGGCGGCAAAGCAGCCTTGCGCCGCTCGATTCAGCCATCGGCGAGATCTGTTCCCGGCGCAGAGGTCCGGAAGAGGAGTTTCCCGAGGGAAGGTTGATGCCTGGTTCATGGGGCGGTCTCCTTGCGGTCGATGTTCGCCCTCTGTATTATCTATCTATTACACCCGCTCCATGACCGTGGAGGACATTGGTATGATCGTAGGTTGCACGGTGAATGACGTGGACGCGGCGCGGAGTGCCACCGCCAAGCGAACGGCGCGCGCACTCGGCGCGATCGGCTATGTCCTGTACGGTATTGCAAAGTCCGCTCGGCACCGGCCGTCACGCAACGGCCGGCCCACATTGATCATGAGGGTCGAAAGGGAAATATCGGCATCACTGTCCGTCCGATCTCCCACCATCGTCGAGGTTGCGGCCGCTGCCGGCTGTACGCGTCAGACCCTCTACCGGCGACTGAGGGCGTTGGGCACGAGCTTTGAAGAGATCAGGGCCGATCTCCTTCGCCGTCGCGCCCTTCATCTGATCCAGACGGAGCGTCTGTCGATCAAGGAAGTATCTTATCAGCTCGGCTTTTCGGAAGCTTCCGCCTTCTCGCGGGCATTCAAGCGCTGGACCGGGATGTGTCCCAACGCAGCAAGGCGCAACTGACCCAACCAACCCCTGTCTGCCTTCCACCCGATGCGGACCATTAGCGACTCCTTAGGCTTCGCACGCGACGCTGGGCCCAACATGGCTCGATCATTGTCGCTGACTAGTTTCGTCATGGAGAACCGCCTGCCCTGGGCCGAGGGAAGCTCGGCGGCACCCGCGGGGGCCGGGCGGTTCGACCAGGCCGTCATCATCGTTGGAGGTCAGCGGAGCCCGTGCAGCATCAGGAGCGTATCGTCGCTCGGCGCGACCCTCACCGGCCAGATCCGCACGCAACAAGGTGAGCAGCTGGCGATCGAGTTGGGCACGGGGCAGCGACCCGCGGCGTCCGTCGAGTGGGTTCGCCGCGACGAGGCAGGCGTCCGTTTCAAGCAGCCGATCGACGTGCTCGCGCTAATCAATCGCGCGCTCATCAGCCAGCCCGCCGAACGGCGCAGCATGCCGCGCGTCGAGCTGCGCTGCGGCGTTCGACTGAAATGGGGTGCCACCATCTGCGACGCGATCCTGCGCAACATTTCGGCACGCGGCATGCAGCTGGAGGCCGATGGCCTGCCGCCAAAGGGTACGTATCTGTCCATTCAGATTGACGGGCTCAACGTACCGGCCGGCGAGGTTATGTGGCAGAAGGACGGTCTCGTCGGCATCCAGTTGATGGAAGAGCTGCGCTGGACATCGCTGATGCCCTGGATACGAAAAGTGAGCGCTGGCGGAACCGCGTAAGGACAGATGCAATGGCATCTGCGAGCGTGCTCGAAATGTCCGCTTTCGACCCCGTTCGGACATCAGCCTGTCGCCTCCCGGCCAGAGGTTCACGCCCCACTGAAGCGAGTGAGAATCGATTGCGAATAGCTGCAGCTTGTTACGATGGTTGGCCCGTCGCTAACAGCACCGAATTCTGACACCAGAACAGCTCCAGCTCCTGCGCGACGAGATCTGGCGCTTCCACCGGCAGCATGTGCCCCTCTGTCGAGAAGGTCACTTCCTTGCACCGGGGTATGCCTTGTGCGGTCTCGTGCTGATCGGATGGCAGCACGACAACATCCCTGGCTCCGTTGATCAGCATTACAGGATCACGAACTTCCGCCAGATGATCGGTGAACCGAAATTCAGCAAAATGCTCCAGGAAAGAGCGATGGACCCCCGGCTCGATCAGTCCAACGTCATCGAGCGCTGCGGACATCACCTCAGTGGGCCGCAAGTACATCTGAGTGAAGACCGTTTCCATGACGGTCCGGTCCCGCCCATATAATTCAAAGGTCGGCACGGCTTCTGGCGGTAAGCTTCGACCCGCGACGGCGGGGGCCGTGGCCAGCAGACCATAACCTGCGAAGAGGCCTGGATATCTGGCTGCCGTCACCAGCCCGATGAGGCCACCGGTGGAATGGCCCACAAACAGGGCGTTCGAAAGCCCCAACTCCTTTGCGAAATAGGCCAGGTCATCCGCGACTCGGTCGAAGCTCCAAGGGCTTGTCGCTGATGCCGACGCACCATGCCCCCGGAAGTCGAAGGCAACGACGTTGAAACCACGCGAGAGGCGAGCGAGCAATTCAGCGTAAACGGCGCCGGTGCTACTCAACGCATAGCCGTGCACGAAAACGAGATACGGCAGGACGGGATCTGTCCCGTGCACCTTATATCCGATCTGCGATCCGTCGATCGTCATGTGATGAATGGTCGGCATGGTCCTGCGCCCGTCACTCGCCCGAGTGTTTTGTTGCGTCGGTCACCATTTCGTCGTGCCCACTCTTGTCGCTGAAGAAGGCCGCCGCGAAGAGACCGCAACCAAGAAGGATAGAAAGGAACACGCCCCCGATCGTGGCTAGGACCATGTGGAAGGAAAGCTCTCCAGTGGATCTCAGATAAAGAAGTGCGCCGATGCTGAAGACGGTGCCCGTGACAATGATCAATTTGATTGCCCGCCGGAAATCGGCAGTGGCATTTTCTCTATTCGCAGGCATCGAAGACTCCTTGCTGAAATGAAAGTAGAGGGAAACCGACAGCGATCCACGGGCCGCAGCGACTGCTGAATCCGCTTGTGGTTTGCTTGGCGACGGCCTCGCCAGGGACGCAGACAAAAAACGCGGCGGCGCTGCATCAGCGATTCACCCGATTGTGCGCGAGACGGAACCAGCCAAGCGTGGCATACAGCAGCGTCAGGCTCACCAGCACGCAAATGCTTGGAGCGACAGCGGCGAGCGAAGCTCCCATCTGGTTTAGCGGCACGAACATGTGCACTCCCGCCGTTGAGGGAAGGAGATAAGCGAGCACGCGGACGAAGCCTGGCATCTGGTCGAGCGGCCAGGCCGTTCCTGACAGGAAGAAGAAGGGGGCGGAGGTGGGACCCAGGATCACCATCGCGCGCTCGGATCGATCGAAGTAGCTGCCAAGCCACAGGCCCAATGCCGCGACCGCTGCCGATAACACCGGAACGGCCAGCAGCAGGGACGCCGAGTTTTCCGCTCGCGGAATGCCTTGTAGCCAGAATATCCAGCCGAAAAGGAACAGGCAGGTCAGCACGCCCACCGAGCTGAACGCGGCCCAGGTACCCAGGTACTCCGACGTCGTCATTCGCCAGCTTCCCGAGCGACGTCTGCCACCAATTAAGGTGGCTGCCCCAAACATCAGCGTTTGCTGAACGATGATGACGACCACCGCCGGGAAGACGTAACCTTCGTAGCCGCCGGTCGGGTTGAACAAGGGTTCGCGGACAATAGTGATCGGGGGGCCTGCCCTGGCGGGCTGACCTGCATCCTCCAGTGTGTCGAGCGCAAGGTGACGGAGCACGTCGGTTATTGCGTCGCCGAGGGTGCTCGCACGCAGCATGTAGCCGGCATTGAGCCAGATCTTCACCCCTGCGCCTGGCGCGCCGGTGCGCAGCTGGCGTTCCAGTCCTCGAGCAATCAGCACAAGCCCGTCAGGACCGCCCCTGTGCATCAAATCCCGTGCCTCGGCGATGCTTGCTGCATGATCAATGACGACGATAGCGCGCGTTGCCTCCAGGTCCCGGACCAGCTGGCGGCTGAGTGCGCTTTCGTCCTCGTCGACTACAACCACCGGAAGCTGCTGCGCGACCTGATGCGAATAGGGAGCTGGATAGTAGAAGGCGTAAAGTACGACCGCGAGCAGCATGGTGCCGATCAAGGTGCGCGAGGTGAGGATGACCCGCCACGCGGCCCGGAAGGCCTGCAGGACGCTCATCGAGCTCGCTCCTGGCGTGCGACGAGAGCGATCGTGCCGCCGCCTGCGACGAGCACGTAGGCGAGCAGCGCCAGCGACGGGCGAGCAGCGGCAGTCGGCACCTGGCCGCCGAATTGTCCCATTTGAAGCGCAAGGTAATGGGTGAGCGGAAGGAGCTGACTCCAGAAGCTGGCGAAAATGCCGCCGCCATTGAGGGGCAAGGTGGCTCCAGCATAAGCGAGCGCGGAGCCGGCATAGACGGCGCAAACCGATAGAGCGGTCGCGGTCTCCCGCGTTGCGGCGACGAGCAGCGCGGAGATCGCTGCGGTTGCCAGGTAGAACAGGCTCTGGCCGGCCACCACAAGCAGCAAGCTGCCTTCCACCCGCCAACCTCGCGCCAGCGTGATGTAGAGCAGCCAGAGAACGCCCCACAGGCTTGCCGCCGTGAAATAGGGCGTCAACTTGCCGAGCAGAGCCGGGGCTAAGGGGCCGTTTGCCCCAGCCCAGCGCGCAAGGGAGCGGGCATTGAGTTCGCGACCCAACGCCATCGCGCAGGTGACCGCCGTCACGAGATGCAACACTGCAGGAAAGAGCAGGGTGCCGAGGAACCACTCGAAGCTGTTTGCCGCATTGGTGAGCGGAATAACTTCAATGGAGAGGCGGCGGGCCGGGTCTGGCGGGAGAGCATGACCTGAAAGCTGATCGGTCACCAGCGTCCCGGTTGCGTCCTTCACCGCTGCTTCGGTGCCGCGCGCAAGCTGTGATCCCGCCGAGAGGAAGCTGGCATTGTAGAAGATGCGCACCACCGGCGTGCGACGCCGGGCGATGCCGGCGCCGAGATCACGTGGCAGGTGGACGAACCCCATCGCCTCGCCTCGGCGAACGGCGTCGACCGCCTCGCGCTCTGAAGCCCGGATGGCGGCAATTTCCACCATTGGCGAAGCCTCCAGCGCACTCAGGACCGTGCGGCTGGCGACGCTTCGGTCGTCGTCCACGACGACGAGCGGAAGGTGCCTCATGGCGCCTTGCCAGAACATCGCTGCCACCAGGAACAGCAGAACACCGGGGACCAGCGTCAGGCCGGCCAGGTCCCAACGGTCCCGCGCAAGGTGTCGAAGCTCTGCACGCAGCGCGCGTTCGAAGGCATTCATTGCGGCCACTCGAACAAGACGCTCATGCCCGGCCGCAGACCCGGGACTGCTTCAGCGGGGCGCAGTCGTATTTCGAACGCGCGGACGTCATAGCCCGAGGCCTCGCGGGTCGCGCGCCAGGTCGCAAAATCGCCGCGGGGCGAGATCTTGTAGACCCGGAATTTGGCATCGCGACCCAATGCAGGGATGCGCCCGCGCAGCGTCACGCCCATGCCCAGCCGGTTGAACCGGTCCTCACGAACGCTGAGCGTTACCCACGGGTGATCGATATCGATTACCTGATAAGCAGGGATCACCGGGCTGACGACTTCACCGGGCTGCACGAGTTTACGCGAAACCTCGCCGTCGATGGGCGAGAGCAGCCGGGTTTCGCGGCCCAGCGCGGCAGCGGTCCGCAACGCCGCTTCGGCAGCACGGACCTGCGCGTCGGCTGCCGCTTTGTCCTGCGCTCGAGGACCGGCGAGAGCCTTCATATATTGCTGGCGAGCAGCTTCCGCCTGCCTCGCAGTGCTTTCGCGCGCGGTTGAGGCTTCGTCGCGACGCTGGGCAGTGACGTAGCCATCGGAAAAGAGACTCGCCATCCGCTGATTTGTCGCCGCGGCCAGCTTGGCCGCCGCCTGTGCAGCCTGCCAGTTGGCATGGAGCGAGGCGATATCCTCGCTGCGGGCGCCTTCGGCGGTCTCGGAGGCGTTTGCGCGCGCAACCTCCACCGCGGCCTGCGCTTGGGCCTGACTTCCGGTAATCTCAGGGTTCGAGAGTGTCGCGAGCAGAGTGCCGGCGCGGACGCGCTGGCCCTCCTCGGCGATCAACCGGTCAACACGAGCGAGAGCCTTGGTGGCGACGTTGACTTCGTCGGCCTCGACCATGCCCTGCAGCTGCTCGGGCGCTGGACGACTGGCGAGCCACAGTCCCAGCGCTAGTAGCGCGGCGACCACTGCCCCCCCGGCTGTCGCCACGAGGGGGTTACGCCTGTGCACGAGAGCCGTCTGAAACTGGTCCACTGATGGTTGTTCCATGGCGTTCACCCCGTGATGCTGATGGATGCCCAGCTTGCTTGGGGCGTTCCCGCCTCGTGCGGGAGGGCGGCACTGATCGTGCTCGGATCCACCTCGATCCCGGCCAAGCTGTCAGCGAAGCAATGATTGGTGTCGCGGTGGTGCGCTTCGTCGGCCCGAATGATCAGGACCACGTCACGCAGCGTCGCGTCGATGGGCAGGTTCCAGTAGCGTCGGGCGATCTCCGGCGCGGGAACGTTCTCCACGCGGCCGGCATCGATCTCCTCCAGGTACAGAGTGTAGCTGATCACCGCCTCTTCCTCGAAATAGCCGACTACTCGGTGCGCGGTTCTCGGGCTGACCAGGTAGAGTAGGAAGAAGAAGCAATAGAATGCCCACTGAACGGTGAGCACGACCATTCGCTCGAGCCACGTCGGCTTTGCGAGAGCGATGAACGTCATGAGGTGCATGCGCTCATTCTCGGCCTCGTCGATCAGGGTGGCGATCCAGCCGTTGTCGTCGCACATGCGGCGGAGGCATTTGAGATGGGTGAGTGTGCCCCCCACCATCCCCGGCACTGCCGCAACGGTTTCCAGTACGATGGCGCGGTTGCCGTAGCGCTTCGCGAAGAAGGTGTCGGCGCAGAAGCGCAGCATCCTGGTGAAAGCAAGCGCGATCGTGTCGCACGCACCCACAGCTTTGCGGTGGGTGGCCGGGGGCGTACCCTCGCCATTCATTGATCTGTCCTTTGTTGTCAGAGCGGGGAACGGTTTTGCGGCGGCTCTGCCGAGCCGGCGCGCTTCGGTCGAAGGGCCGGATTGCACGGTGGGTTCACCACAGGCGGGTCTCGGCGATCTCCATCTCGCGCACGATCTCGAGCAGCTCATGGGCGAGATCGTCAGCCGTACAATTGGCGCGGCGGTCTCCGGTGAATGATACGCCGATGACGGGCTCGTTCCTCCACTCGCCCTTTCCGACAAACCCCCATCCGCGCTGCCGGAGACGCTGCCAGATGCCATCCGTGCGCGAGCCGAAACCGATGGTTACAACGTCGGGAGCGAGGTCGTGGAGCATCGTGGTTCCGCCAGCTGCCGCGCAGATCTCCGCGAAGCGAGTCACTGCTGCGGAATGCGGAGAGGGCGAAGCCCGATGCAGAAGACGCAGGAATCTCCGGCGCGGCCGGGAGTGTGCCTGCGCCGCGGAAGGCCCAGGCGATTTGATGGCCAAATGCTCCAATTGACGGCTCCTTGATACGTTCGCTGCTGATACGGGAACCGGGGCCGAGCTCCGACTTAAAGGGTGTAAAAAGCCGCTAATTTGCGCATATGCAGAGCGCTAACCTATCGGCGGAGGCGCGAGTGGGCTCAGCTCTGGCGGAGTGGCGATGAGCGAGCGCATCCTCCGCTTCGGCCCATTCGAGCTTCGGCCCGAGCGCGGTCAGCTGCTGAACCGCGGCGCTCCGGTCGGGCTCGGCTCACGTGCACTGGCAATCCTGACGCTCCTGGCCGAGCGCGCCGGCGAAATCGTCTCCGTGGGCGAGATCAACAGCCACGTCTGGCCAAACCTTTTCGTCCAGGACAATAATCTGCGGGTGCACCTTACTGCGATCCGTCGCGCCTTTCGTGCGGCTGGCGCTAACGACGTGGAAATCATCAACGTGCCCGGGCGAGGGTACCGGTTACGCTCCGAGGTGACGATTGAAGGCGATTCCGGCGCCGACGCGGGAGCAGGCTCCGGGCTGCGTCCGATTCCCATTCCCCTACAGGTCAACCGCTTGATCGGTCGTGCAGACTGCGTGGCATCGGTGGTCGAAAGCGTCGGTCGAAACCGGCTGGTGACGGTCATAGGACCGGGCGGAATTGGGAAGACAAGCGTCGCCCTTGCGGGACTGCACGCCTTTCCTGCCGGCACCGCCACCTGCTTCGTTGATCTTGCCAACTGCGCCTCGGTCGAGCACGTTGCGACAGCAGTGGCGGCTGCCCTGCAGAGCCCGATGGGGAGCGACGCGACCCCGGCTGTATTGATCGAACATCTTCGCGACGCAGACCTGATCCTGCTCCTCGATAATTGCGAGCATCTCGTCGACATCATCGCCCGGGTAGCCGAGACGGTGATTCAATCGTGTCCGCGGGTGAAGCTGCTTGCGACCAGCCGGGAGCCACTGCGAGTACCCGGAGAGGTGCTGCTCCATCTCCAGCCACTTCCTGTTCCCAGCCTGGCCGAAACGGCCGGTGCGATCTCCGAGAGCCCGGCGGTGAGGTTGTTCGTGGAACGCGCGCAAGCAAGCGCGGACATGTTCTCGATCACGGCGGACAATGCCGAGCATGTCGCGGCCGTCTGCCGATCGCTCGACGGCCTGCCGCTCGCCCTTGAATTGGCTGCGGCAGCCGTGCCGATGGTTGGCATCGATGAACTTTCAACGGGACTGACACAGCGACTTTCGCGAGTGGCCTTCGGTCGACGAACACTGGCTCGGCACGAGACGCTCGACGCAATGCTCGACTGGAGCTTTGAGCTACTTTCCCCCGCTCAACGCGTGGTCTTATGTTCCCTTGGCAGCTTCCGCTCTTCCTTTGATTTGGCAGGCGCGGTGCAAGTCGCCGCTCTCGATGACTGTGGAGAGGAAGAGACTATCCAGGCGGTGCTGCAGCTCGCGGCGAAATCTCTGCTGGTCGTCGAGACGACATCCTCAGGCGTGGCATATCGTCTGCTCGAGACCACCAAAGTTTACGCGCGCCGCAAACTCAGTGCTTCAGGCCAGTCGGAAATCGTCGCGCGCCGTCATGCGGAATGGGTTCGCGGCTTGCTCGAACGTGCGCAGGACGACTGGTTGGTACTTGATCGTCCGGCTTGGTGGGGACGTTACGGGCAGGCGATCGATGATGTCCGCGCTGCGCTGGCCTGGTCGCTTGGAGAAGCTGGAGACAAGAGGTTGGGCATCAGCCTCACGCTCGCCTCAGCGCCGCTCTGGATCGGCCTCGCGCAGTTCGCCGAATATAACCGGTGGCTGCTGAAAGCGCTGGCGACGCTGGAAGAGCTCGGGGAAACGGGCGGGCCGGAGGAGATCCAGCTCCAGATCGGACTGTGCGTGCTGCTGTTCAATGAGGATCGGCCCGGTGAGCAGTTCGTGCGCGCCGCGACGCGGGTACTGCGCATCGGTGAAAAGATCGGCGATCCGTGGGCCCGGGCAACCGGGCTTTGGCTGCTGTCCGGGCACCGGCAGATCCTGAGCGATCATCCGGGAGCGCTGGCCCTCGCGCGTCAGATGCTGCCGCCGGACAGCGGTGATCATGATCCCGATCTGTTAGCCTTCGCCCGGCGGGTAATCGCCTTGATGACCTTCCGGGCCGGCCGGATCGCGGAATCCGCAGCCATCGGCACGAAGCTTGTCGCTGATTTGACCGATCGCACGGCCTACGGCGCCGTGCTTCGCTACGATCACTATACTGTGGCTCGAAGCAATCATGCCCTAACCCTGGCGGTGCAGGGCCAGTTGGACTCGGCGCTGAGCCTAATCATGGACGCGGTAGCCGACGGAGCGCGACTGCGGAATCCGGCCTCCTTTTGTTATCTGCTGAGCAGCGCAGCCTGCCCGGTCGCACTCTGGGTAGGCGACCACGAACTCGCCAGGATCTATGCGGACCTGCTTGCCCGGGAGGCGTCAGACAATCGCTTCACCTATATGGGCGAACTTGCGACCTGGTATTCAAGGATCTTGGAACTGCGCACCGGGCAGCTGACGAGGCCCCTAGTCATCGACCAACTGCCGAGGCCGCTGCCGCACGACAAGGACGTATTCATCACCACCTGTGCGGCGTGCTGCGACGAGGAAGCTGTAGCGCGCGCGGAGGCGCTTGATCCGCACTGGGCAACGGCCGAAATCCTGCGAGCGCATGGTGAAATCCAGCTGGCCTCCGGCGATGAAGTGGCAGCGCGGGCCCTCTTCACACGGGCCCTGTCTATCGCAGAGGAGCAGGAGAGCTGGCTCTGGGCGCTCCGAGCAGCCACTTCGCTCGCACGCCTCGAGCCTCCGGACAAGGCCGCGCCGCCACTCGAAGCCGCCCTCGCTCGGGTCGAAGGCGGTGCGCGGTCGCTCGATCTCCGTTCTGCACGGATGCTCTTAAGCGGCCGGGTCGGTGAGCCTTAATCCGGCATCGGCGCAAGCTGTCGACGCGAAGGGCGCCTGCATGCCGTCAATGCCGGCACCCCGCGATCTTATCTTCCTACCCAACCCTGTCGCGGCAGCTTTCGACCCAAAGCGGACAAGAGCTACCAGCCAAAAGGGCCAGCGCGACAGCGGCACCCGAAGCCCAAAAACGGCAAGTCCAATGCTTGCCGAGGGACGCATTGCGCCCCTCGGCGGTCGACTTCAGTGCGTGCCGCCGGTGCGTGAGGGATTGCAGCCCTCGCCGGGGAACGCGAAGCCATAGCGTTGATCCGGATCGCTCGGGTCGTAGAGCCCGAACTGCGACATGAAGTATCCGTACGACTGAACCTGTCCGCCGGGATCGATCCCGGGAACTCCGTCGGGAGTATCGTTCAGCCCCGAATATGAGCAACGCGAGTTGCCGTTGCTGATTGTGCCGGGTGTGTTCTGGCCATTGCCGGTCGGGGGTGGCCCAGTGATCTCACCCGCCAGCACCGGCGATGAGATCAGGCTTATTCCAATCGCTAGTGCAGTCGTCTTGAACAACAGCTTGGTCATTACTCTCTCCTAAAGAGACTAACATTTGAGGCTCCACTGTCGGGAGCGGCGCGTATGTTGCGTTGGCTTTGGCTTGTATGGGATGATCACGAGCCGATGATTTGCCGATAGTTCACCGATTATTGGGGGTGACTGGGGATGGACGCTTTACGCGAGCGAGGATCGGGTACCTTGGCGCCCGCGGACCTTGCCCGCATGACCGACTTTCGATTGGGCGACGCGGCCGTCAGTCCATCGCGTCGAACGGTGACAGGCCCAGGCGGCACCGCCGCTGTCGAGCCGCGCGTCATGCAGGTCCTTGTCGTACTGGCTGAGCAGCCTGGGGTGGTTGTTTCGCGCGAGACCTTGTTCGAGCGATGCTGGGGTGGCGTCTACGTCGGCGAAGACAGCCTCAACCGAGTGATCGGTTCACTGCGGAGACTGAGCATCGACGTCGCGCGCGGCAGCTTCGAAATCGAAACGATCACGCGGACGGGTTATCGGCTGATCGGAAAGGTTACCCAAAGCGCGCGGGCAAGCTCCGACCGAAAGTCCGGCCATTTCACCCGCAGAGAGTTAGCCGGCGGCTCGCTCGGCGTAGTGGCTCTTGGCGCCATCGGCGGATGGGCTGCGGTCAATGACCTCAAGGAAAAGCGGTTCGAGCAGCTCCTGCGACAGGCTGATAAAGGTCTTGCCGGCGACGATCAGTTCTTCCGACCGGACCTGGCGCTGCGCGCGGCGGAGGAGGCCGTGCGCATCCATCCGGATAGCGCCCGCGCCTTCGGCTGGCTCGCGCTCAGCCGCAGCTACTTCGCACAAGTCGCGCCGCCATCCCGATCCGCCGAGGCTGTCAATTCGGCAGTCGAGGCAACGCAGAAGGCGCTGGCGATTGACCCACAGGAACCGAACGCGCTGCTCGCCTTGTTCGAGGTCCAGGGATCAGCGCTCGACTGGTGGTCGCGCGACCGGTTGCTACGCCGCATCATCGCTCTGCGGCCTGTGAACACGATGGCGATCGGCGAACTCGCTTCGCTCCTGCAAGCGGCCGGCCTGACCCGCGAGTCCTGGGGGTGGAACGAACGGCATGTTCGCACCGCGCCGCTCTCGCCGGTGCTGCTTGGCAGGCGCGCACAGAAACTATGGATCTTCGGCCGGGTGGCTGCCGCCGACAATGTCATCGAACAGCTGCGGGTTCAATTTCCCGCGAGTGCGTGGGTTTGGTCGGTCCGGTTCATTCTTTATGCCTTCACCGATCGGCCGGCGGCCGCCCGGGAGATGCTCGAGGCCGATCCGAAGATGATCGCCGGGGCAGCCGAGAAGCAGATGTGGCAAGCCTGCCTCGATGCCCTAGAGCAGCGGTCTAACGGCGCAATTGCAAACGCCCGCCAAGCTTGCCTCGCCATGCCTCAGAACCCCGGCGGGCTCGCGAGCGGCGGGGCAGTCATGGTTCTCTCCGCGCTCGGGGATCTCGACACCGCCTTCGAAATTGCGAACGGCTACCTGTTAGGCCGGGGGAAGACGGTTCGACGCAGCGAGACGGCTTACGGCCCCGACGTGGGGGACGCCCTGCACAGAATCGATACCTATTGGCTGTTCATGCCGCCATGCCGCGCCATGCGAGCCGACCGGCGGTTCCTCCCCTTGTGCGCCGGAGTTGGATTGGTTGAATATTGGCGGCGCAGAGCCATCCAGCCGGATTACATGCGCGTTGATTGATTGCGTATCTGGAGTAGCAGGCGCACGTCGCTTGGTGACATAATTGGCCCAACCCCTGCCGGCACACTTTGGGTACGAGCCGCTCAACGATAAATGTCCGCTTTCGACCCATTGCGGACATTAGCTTCCTGCTGTTTGATGCGCCGGAGATAAGCCTGAGGAGAGCCGATGCGGGGTCTTGTCGTTATGTTCGCCTCATCGTTGCTTGTTGGCTGTCGCGGAAACGTTCCACCAAATCCGAATGACGACGCTGACTGCGCCGTTGTCGCTAACGTGTTCGCGGAAATCTTGGCCCAGGATGTTCAGCAAATGCGCGCAGTTACGCCCGTGAAGCAGTGGTATGCGCACGCCCTGTCCCGTGCTGACAATCGACGAGCAGAGATAGTCCGCAGAACCATCCGCCGGGAACCGGGAGCCTACAAGGCGACATTTGAGGCTTGTGCCGAACGAGCGGAAAGGGACCCGCTCTTCAGCCGTGTCCCCGCATAATCGCTAATGTCAGCTTTCCACCCATTGCGGACATTAGGGCCTCGGCGGATTCCGACTACTCTGCAGCGACGCGCTGCTTTTCCAGCCACTGTTCCAGCCACTTGATGGTGTACTCGCCGCGCAGGAATTCCTCGTCGCGAACCAGCGCCTGGTGGAGCGGGATGGTCGTCTTCATGCCCTCGACCACAAACTCTTCGAGCGCACGGCGGAGGCGCATGATGCAGCGCTCACGCGTGGTGCCGTAGACGATCAGCTTGCCGATCATGCTGTCGTAGTAAGGCGGCACCCGGTAGCCGGTGTAGAGTCCGCTATCGACGCGCACGTGCATGCCGCCCGGCGCGACGAAATTCGTCACGAGACCCGGTGAAGGCGCGAAGGTCATCGGATCCTCGGCGTTGATCCGGCACTCGATCGCGTGGCCCTGGAGGTGGACCTGGTCCTGCGTGACCGACAGGCCTTCGCCTTGAGCGACGCGGATTTGCTCACGCACCAGGTCGATGCCGCTGATCATTTCGGTCACCGGATGCTCGACCTGCAGCCGCGTGTTCATCTCGATGAAGTAGAACTCGCCGTTCTCGTACAGGAACTCAATCGTGCCGGCGCCGCGATAGCACATGTCGCTCATCGCCTTGCGGACGATCTCGCCCATCCGTTCGCGTTCTTCCGGCGTGATGACCGGGGAGGGGGCTTCCTCGAGCACCTTCTGGTGCCGGCGCTGGAGCGAGCAGTCGCGTTCGCCCAGATGGATCGCCGCGCCATTGCCGTCGCCGAACACCTGGAATTCGATGTGGCGCGGGTCGGCGAGGTATTTTTCCATGTAGACGGTGTCGTCGCCGAACGCGGAGCGCGCCTCGGACGCCGCCTGGCTCATCAGGCTTTCTAGCTGGTCGTCGGACTGGACGACCTTCATCCCGCGGCCGCCGCCGCCGGAAGCGGCCTTGATCAGCACTGGATAGCCGATTTCCTTTGCGAGCTCGTGCGCCTCGGCGACGCTGGTCAACGCGCCTGCAGACCCCGGAACGAGCGGAAGGCCGAGCTTAGCGGCGGTGCGTTTCGCCTCGATCTTGTCGCCCATGATCCGGATGTGCTCCGGCTTGGGGCCAACCCAGATGATCCCATGACTCTCGACGATCTCGGCGAACTGCGCGTTCTCGGACAGAAAGCCGTAGCCGGGGTGGATTGCGTCGGCGTGGACGATCTCTGCCGCCGAAATGATGTTCGGGATGTTGAGGTAGGATTCGGTCGCTGAGGGTGGGCCGATGCAGACGGTCTCGTCGGCCAGGCGCACGTGCATCGCGTCGGAGTCTGCGGTCGAATGAACCGCGACCGTCTTGATCCCCAGCTCATGGCAAGCACGGTGGATACGCAGCGCAATCTCGCCGCGATTTGCGATCAATAGCTTTTTAATGGGCATGGCCTAGCCGAGCACCACCAGCGTTTGATCGAACTCGACGGGCTGGCCGTCGGCGACGTTGATCTTCTTCACCGTGCCGGCTTTGGGCGCCACGATCGGATTCATCACCTTCATCGCTTCGACAATGAGGAGGGTGTCACCGGCCTTCACAGCCTGTCCGACCGCGACGAACGGCTTCGCACCGGGCTCCGGAGACATGAAGGCGGTGCCGACCATCGGCGACTTCACGGGATCGCCGCCGACGTCTTCCTGTGGAGCTGCCGGCGCGGCAGCAGCCGGAGCCGCCGCAGGCGCTGCAGCCGCTGGCGCCGGAGCGGCTACAACCGCCGTCGGCGCGTCACGCCGTACCTTGATCTTCCGGTCGCCATCCTCGACCTCGATCTCGTTGAGGTCATTGGCGGTCAGCATTTCCGCGAGCTCACGCACGAGGGCAGTATCGACACGCATCGATGCGCCCTTGTCGGCGCCGCCCTTGCCGGTCTCGGCCATTCCGAATCCCCTAATTCACGCCCACACGGGCCAACTCGCGCCGCGTCTTACCGCCTCGCGCGGCGGCGTCCAGTGAAAGCGCGCCTGTCTTCAATTGCGCGGGAGGCCGTACGTTCCTATCTGCCCCGTACAAATGACGGTTGATCATACAGTCCAGGTCCGCATCAACGGCGAGCATCGCCGGGTGAATGAGGGCATCAGCATTGCAGAGCTCGTCAGCGAGCTTGGCTTCGATCCCATTCGGGTTGCCGTCGAGCGTAATCTCGAGGTCGTTCCGCGATCGACCCTGCGCGAAGTGACTGTGCAGGACGGCGATGATTTCGAGATCGTCCGGTTCGTCGGAGGCGGTTGAATGAACGTCGAAGCCCCAGTGAAAGCCGACACGTGGACCGTCGCGGGCCGTACCTTCACGTCGCGGCTGATCGTCGGAACGGGGAAGTACAAGAGCCTCGAAGAAAATGCGGCGGCGGTCGAAGCGTCGGGCGCGGAGATCGTCACGGTCGCCGTTCGCCGGATTAACATCTCCAACCCAAACGAACCGATGCTGACCGACTTCATCGACCCGAAGAAGATCACCTACCTTCCAAATACGGCGGGTTGCTTCACCGCTGACGATGCCATCCGTACCCTTCGCCTGGCACGAGAGGCGGGTGGCTGGAACCTCGTGAAGCTGGAAGTGCTCGGCGAGGCGAAAACACTCTATCCCGACATGCGCGAGACACTCCGCGCGACCGAAGTCCTCGTGAAGGAGGGCTTCGAGCCGATGGTCTATTGCGTCGACGATCCCATCGCCGCGAAGCAGCTTGAAGAAGCAGGCGCGGTCGCGATCATGCCGCTGGGCGCGCCGATCGGCTCCGGCCTGGGAATCCAGAACCGCGTGACAATCCGCCTGATCGTCGAGGGCGCCGGCGTCCCCGTTCTGGTCGATGCCGGCGTCGGCACCGCGAGCGATGCCGCACAGGCGATGGAGCTGGGCTGCGACGGGGTCCTGATGAACACGGCAATCGCCGAGGCGAAGGACCCGGTCATGATGGCTCGCGCGATGAAAGCCGCGGTGGAAGCGGGCCGGCTGGCCTATCTTTCAGGACGGATGCAAAAGCGCCGCTACGCCGATCCCAGCAGTCCGCTTGCGGGACTTATTTAGCCGCGGTCACGATGTGCGCCGTCATCGGCGCGCCGAATCCGTCCGGTCCTTCATACTCGCGCATGGCCTTCAGCACTTTCTCGTAGACCCGGTCGAGCGCGTCCGGCCCATAGTCGTCCATCGCCAGCTCGACACCCATCGGAGAACCGTAGACGAGCCCTCGCGCACCGTCCTCGGCTGACGAGCTGCGGCTGTCCAAGGTGATCGTATCGAGCTCGATGTCGTTGAAGCCGGCCGAGCGGAGATCTCTCTCGATCCACTCAGGGTCGTAATAGCTGAACGGTCCGCGCGTCATGAACTGGGGCGGGTTGTCGGGAAACAGCTCCCGCATGCTCTCGTTCGCGATGTTGCTGAGAATGTTCCGGTCGATCCGGTCCCACACCGCAAACAAATAATGCCCGCCGTCGCGAAGCACTCTGCGCGCTTCGGTATTTCCCTTCACCTTGTCCGGGTAGAACATCACGCCAAACTGGCAGACGACCAGGTCGAAGCTTTGATCTTCGAACGGAAGCTCGAGCGCATCGGCCTGCCGGAACGTCACATTGCCTGAAGAAACGCGCGTCGCGGCCACGTCGAGCATCGCCTGGTTGAGATCCGTCGCGACGATCCGGGCGGCCGGGAGCGCCTTCGACAATGCGTCCGTGACGACACCCGTCCCGGCGGCGGTCTCTAGAATGTCCCCCGGCTGAAACTCGGCCGCGCGCTCCGCCATCACCTGCGCATAAGGACGGAAGAGCAGCGGCACCAAATGCTTCTCGTAGTTCGCGGGTACTGACCCGGAAAACCGTACGTCCATCGTAGCCATCGGAACGTGCCTCTCCGATCTCGGTTCTTGTGCTGGAGGCGGGCTTATGCCTGAATTCGCCGAACTCCGCGAGCGCATGGTCCAGCGCCAGATTGAGGCGCGCGGAATCACGGATCCTGCAATTCTTGACGCCTTTCGGGAGGTGCCGCGGGAGGCGTTCGTCTCCGCCGATTATGCCTCTGCCGCTTATGAAGATCATCCGCTTCCGATCGAGGCCCGGCAGACCATTTCCCAGCCCTACATCGTAGCGCTGATGATCGCTGCGGCGGGCATAAAGCCTGGTGACAAGGTTCTCGAGGTCGGCGCGGGTTCCGGCTACGCCGCAGCGGTCATGAGCCGCATCGTGCGCGAGGTTATCGGGATCGAACGGCAGCACGATCTCGTCGAGGTGGCGCGGGAGAGGCTCAAGCGGCTCGGATATGATAATGTGCGCATCGTCGAAGGCGACGGCACGCGCGGTTGTCCGAGCGAGGCTCCGTTCGACGCGATTCTGGCGGCTGCGAGCGGAAGCCACATTCCAAAGCCGCTGCTGGGCGAACTTGCGCCGGGAGGCCGCCTTGTAATGCCGATCGGCGACCCGGGCTGGGCGCAGGAGCTCGTGAAAGTGACGAAGCTGCCGGATGGAAGGATTACGCAGGAAAGCCTCGGCGGAGTCCGCTTCGTGCCCTTGATCGGCGAGGAGGGCTGGAGTGAACGTTGACGCAGACCTGCAGCTTCTGCCCGAATTGATCCGGCGAGCTGCCGAACCGCTGCCCGATCTGGACGATCCGGCCTTCGGAGCCATGTTCGACCGCTTCGGCGATGCGCGGGTCGTCCTGCTCGGCGAAGCAAGCCACGGAACGAGCGAATTCTATCGGGCGCGGGCGGCCATTTCCAAGCGGCTGATCGAGCGTCATGGCTTCAACATCGTCGCGGTCGAGGCCGACTGGCCCGACGCCGCTACAATCGACCGCTACGTCCGTCACCGTCCGTGGCGTGAAGGCGAACTCCGCGCCTTCGAGCGCTTCCCGACCTGGATGTGGCGCAACTCCGACGTCGACGCCTTCATCCGCTGGCTTCGGGAGTACAACGAACAACGTCAGTACGAGCAGATGGCGGGTTTCTATGGCCTCGACCTTTACAATCTTCAGGCATCCATGCGCGCGGTCATCGACTTTCTCGAAAAGGAGGATCCGGAAGCCGCGAAGATCGCGCGCCGGCGCTACGCCTGCCTGGAGCCATGGGCCGATCATCCAGCAACCTACGGGCGAATGGCCATCTTCGAAGGCTATGCACGCTGCCAGGCGCCGGTGCTGGAGATGCTGCGCGACCTAATGCAGCGCAATTTCGATTGCCTCACGATCGAGTGCGATGAGTGGCTCGACGCTGCTGCTAACGCTCGGCTCGTGAAGAATGCCGAGGCCTATTACCGCGTCATGTACGAAGGCGCGGCGGAGAGTTGGAATCTGCGCGACACGCACATGTTCGAGACGCTCAATCAGCTGCTCGACGCGAAGGGACCGCGGTCCAAGGCGATCGTCTGGGCGCACAACAGCCACATCGGCAATGCCGCGCACACGGACATGGGCAAAAGTCGCGGCGAGTTCAACATCGGCCAGCTGTGCAAGGACATGTTCGACGCGAAAGCGCGGCTGATCGGCTTCGGGACGCATACCGGAACGGTCGCGGCGGCGGACGACTGGGACGAGCCGATGCGGGTCAAGCAGGTGCGCCCGTCGCTGGAGGGCAGTCACGAACGTATGTCTCACGACAGCGGCGTGAGCCGGTTCCTGCTGGACCTGAGGACGGAGGAGATCGGTCGCGAATTGCGGCAAGCGCTCGGCGAGGAGCGCCTCGAGCGGTTCATCGGTGTCATCTACCGCCCAGAGACGGAGCGCTGGAGCCACTATTCCGAATGTGTCTTGCATCAGCAGTTCGACGCCTGGGTCTGGTTCGACGAAACCGAAGCCGTGACGCCGCTCCCCGGCGAAATGCGTCCGGGCGAAGAGGAGACCTATCCGTTCGGCTTGTAATCGCCGGATCGGACTCTTTTCTTGCAGCAAATCAGCAGTCTCGATCGTTAACCAATTGTGCCGATGCCAGTGTAACGGAGGATGTGATGGCGCATCGCCGGCCCAAGTCGCCGGGCAGCTTCCAGGATGAGCTTGAGGGTGTAATCGAACGCGTTGCGCCGACCGGTTCGAAGCTGCCTGCGAAGCACGACAAGCCGAAGGAGCGGGGCGTTTCAGACCCTGCCGGATTGAACGACCGGCTCTTCTGGAGAAGGCCGGAGGAGAGGGCTTAGGCCCCCGCTTTCTCCCGGATTTTCGAGATCGTCGTCGCGTTGGTGATTTGCTCGACGTCGGTCTTGCAGTGGATCAGGCGGATGCCCTTCTGCTCCATCGCCCGATCGAGCGCCGGGGCGAAGTCCGCAGTCTTGTCGACCGTCTCCGCCCAGCCGCCGAACGCTCGGGCGAGCGCAGCGAAATCCGGATTGTTGAGCTGGGTTGCCGAGAGGCGCTTCGGATACTCGCGCTCCTGGTGCATACGGATGGTGCCGTACGCGCCATTGTCGACGATGATGACGAGCAGGTCCGCGCCATATTGCGCCGCGGTCGCCAGCTCCTGTCCGTTCATCAGGAAGTCGCCGTCGCCGGCGACACAGACGACCGGGCGGTCCTTGAAGCGCAATGCTCCCGCCACCGCTGCGGGTAGGCCGTAGCCCATAGTCCCCGACGTCGGCGCGAGCTGCGTCGGCATGCAGCCGTAACGCCAGTAGCGATGCCACCAGCCCGAGAAGTTGCCTGCGCCGTTGCAGATGATCGTGCTCGGTGGGAGTTTCTCGCGCATCGTTGCGACGCACGGGCCAAGATCGAGCGTCACGCCTTCGCGCGGCTTGGGCTCCGACCATTCGAGCCATTCCTGATGCGCCTGCTCGCCGCATGAGAAACGGACGAGATCGGGGTCGTTCCACTCGTCGATCATCTCCGCGAATTCGCCCATGTCGGCGCAGATCGGCAGGTCGGCATGATAGACGTGACCGAGCTCGTTCGGGTCCGGATGGACTTGCACAAGCGTCTGCCCGGGATGGTCGGGCGTGACGAGCGCATAGCCGTCGGTCGTTGATTCCCCGAGGCGGGCGCCGACCGCAAGGATCAGGTCTGCATCGCGAATGCGTTGCTGCAGCTTCGGATTCGGCCCGTACCCGAGTTGGCCCGCATAGACTCCGCACTTGTTGTCGATGGCGTCCTGCCGGCGGAACGCGGCAGCAACAGGAATTCCGTATCGGAAGGCGAAATTTGCGAAGTGGTGCGCCGCTCTCGGGCTCCAGTCGGCGCCGCCGACGATGGCGATCGGCGAAGCGGCTTCCTTGAGGAGCTCGAACAAGGCCTGGATCGCGCCCGGATCGGGCTCTTCTGCAACTGGCGGGACACGAGGGCGGTCCGCTGTTTCGACCTGGTCGCGAAGCATGTCTTCCGGCAATGCGAGCACGACTGGGCCGGGACGTCCGGCGGTCGCGACGCGATAGGCTCGGTAGATATATTCCGGAATCCGGCGGGCATCCTCGATCCGCGCGGCCCATTTCGCGATCGGGCCGAAGAAGGCCGGGAAGTCGATTTCCTGGAAGCCTTCGCGGTCGCGGTCGCCGCGCGCGACATCGCCAATGAACAGGATCATCGGGGTCGAGTCCTGGAAGGCGACGTGAACGCCTGCGGTCGCGTTGGTCGCGCCGGGGCCGCGGGTGACGAAGGCAATGCCCGGCCGACCGGTCATCTTGCCGTCCGCGTCCGCCATGTAGGAAACCCCGCCTTCCTGGCGGCACACGACCGTGTCGATCTCAGGCGCATCGTGAAGCGCGTCGAGGACGGCGAGAAAGCTCTCCCCGGGGACGGTGAAAATGCGGTCGCAGCCCTGGATCCTGAGCTGGTCGACGAGGATCTGGCCGCCGGTGCGCTTGGTCATGGCGCGCCTCTAGCGAGCGCCGCTTACGTCGTCACCCCCGCCCGCCTCATCCGGACAATCACCTATTCTGATCAGTCCTGTGAACCCGTACTCGCATACTTCCGAAATAGGGAGAATTGCGATGACTGTACGTCACCGTTGGATGCGCAAGCTTATTCGCAATGGAAGCGACCGCGGTCGCGCAGGCGCCAGACGAAGGGGACATTGTCGTCACCCGTAAGCTGCCGCCCTCTAAGGATCGCCTGGTTCGAGTCGTTTACATCGGCGATATCAATCTCAAGGACGCGGCCGGGCGGACCGAGATGGAAAAGAGAGTGAGCAAGGCGGTCGACTACATGTGCGCCATTCCGTCGCCGATTCCCGGGCAGGAAAAGGCGATGACGGCTCCTTGCCGCGAGGAAGCGTGGGCCAGCGCGAGGCCGCAGATGGAAGGCGCCATGGCGAGAGCCAACGCCCATAAATAGCGACGAAAAGCTAAGCCTGGTGGATCGCCTTGACCACCTGGTAACTTTCCATCCCTTCCTTGCCACCCTCTGAGCCGAAGCCGCTGTCCTTCACGCCCCCAAACGGCGCGTCGGCAAGAGAGATGGCAAATGTATTGATCCCGACCATGCCGCTCTCGACGAGGTCGCCGATCAGGTTCGCGCGGCGGCCGTTTTCGGTGAATGCGAATGCCGCGAGGCCGAAGGGCAGTCGGTTGGCCTGTTCAATCACTTCCTCGAACGTGTCGAACGGGCGCGAGACAGCGACGGGGCCGAACGGCTCCTCGTTCATGATCTCGGCTTCGTTGGGAACGTCGGCGAGCAAAGTCGGCTGGAAGAAGAAGCCGCCATCGCCGCGCTCGCCGCCGGCGAGGACGCGCGCGCCCTTGGCCTTGGCGTCCTGCACCAAAGCCTCGATCGCGCCCGGGCGGCGGCTGTTGGCGAGCGGACCCATGCGGGTGTCCGCTTCAAGTCCGTTGCCGATCTTCACCTTCTGGGTGCGCTCGGCGAAGCCCTTCACGAAGGCCTCGTAGATGCCGCTCTGCACGTAGAAGCGGGTCGGCGAAACGCAGACCTGGCCGGCGTTCCGGAACTTCTGCGGAACGACCATGTCTAGCGTCTTTTCAAGGTCGCAATCGTCGAAGATCAGGACCGGTGCATGGCCGCCGAGTTCCATCGTCACGCGCGTCATGCTGTCGGCGCAAAGGCGCATCAGATGTTTGCCGACATTGGTGGAGCCAGTGAAGCTGACCTTGCGGATGACCCTGCTGGCGATGAGCGTCTCGCTGACGAGGCCCGATTCACCGTGGACGAGCTGGGCTACGCCTTTCGGAATGCCGGCATCGGCAAGAGCGCGGAAAAGCTCGGTGCCGACACCCGGTGTTTCATGCGGAGGGCGCGAGATGACCGTGCAGCCGGCGGCGAGAGCGGCGCTGACCTTCTTGGCGAGCAGGTAGAGCGGGAAGTTCCACGGCGTGAACGTCGCAACCGGGCCGACCGGCTGACGGATCACTCGCGAGACCTGGCCTGCCGGGCGGACGAGGGTCCGGCCGTAGTCGCGCTTGGCGTCTTCGGCGTACCAGTCGAACAGTTGTGCGGAGGCGAGCGTTTCGGCCTTGGACTCGGCAAGGATCTTGCCCTGCTCCTGAGTCATGGTCGCGGCAATCAGGTCGACGCGTTCGCGCAGGAGCTGTGCCGCCTTGTGAAGGATCGCCCCGCGCTTCTCGACATCCATCGAGCGCCACTCCGGCCATGCGCGATTCGACGCTTCAAGCGCCTCGTCGAGGTCGGCCTTGGTCGCGTAAGGCACCTCGGCGATCGGGCTCGCGTTGACGGGGTTGAGGACGGTGTGGGCGTCGCGGCCTTCGCCGGTTTTCCAGATGCCGTCGATGAAGAGTTTGAGGTCGGTTTCGTATCCCATGGAGCGCCAGATAGGCTTCCGCGCCGCTCTAGCCAAGGAGAGTCATTACGGATGCGATGCGCGGCGAGCAGCCGTGCGGCCATGCCCCCGGCATGGTCCGCGTGCGGCTGCTTGTTTCGCCTGCAACACGAGGCTACCGCTTACTGACAAAGGAGAAAGCAATGACCAAGCAGGAACTCGTTTCGCGCATGCAGGAAGGTCAGGCCTGGGTGCCGGGCAAGCGAGTGAAACTCGACTTCGGAAGCGAGGGCGTGATCCTGCTCGACGGCGCGGCCAGCCAGGTCTCTGAAGAGGATGGTGCGGCCGACACGACGATCAAGGTCAATTGGGAAGACTGGCAGGCGATGGCCGCTGGCCAGCTCGACGGCATGACGGCGTTCATGACCGGCAAGCTGCGCATCGAAGGCGACATGTCGAACGCGATGCAGCTCCAGGGCGTTCTCGCAAAGCTTCGCTCCTGATCCTTGGCCGGGGAGCGCGATCTTTCCCGGCTTCTGCGGGGCTTGAGGCCAAGGCTCTACCCGGATCGCTACGCATTCGCTGCGGTCGTGGAGCCTTCGCTTGGGGCCGGCCAATTTGCACTCGTTCGTGAAGGCGAAGGCCTGACTTCGATCCATCCTGATTCGCAGGGGGAATGGGCGCGGATCAGCCTGGAGATCCATTCGAGCCTCGATGCGGTTGGCCTGACGGGCGTGATGGCGTCGAGGCTCGCCGACCTCGGCATCAGCGTGAACATCATCGCAGCCCTGCACCACGACCATTTGTTCGTCCCTTGGGATCGGCGTGAAGAAGCACTGGAGTGCCTGCGAAGTTTGCAGGGCCAGGCCGAAAACCGGTCCGCATAAGCAGAGCTTATCGGTTGCTTCGCTGAATCCGCTTGTCGAACCGCACGCCGCGGCCAAGGGAGGAGCCCGGAGGCCTCAATGCTGAAACTGTTCTACTCGCCGGGCGCTTGCTCGATCGTCAGTCACATCGCGCTCGAGGAAAGCGGTGCTGAATTCGAGCCTGTCCGGGTGACTCTCGCCCAGGCCGAGCATCTCAAGCCCGAATACCTTGAAATCAACCCGCACGCTCGGGTTCCCGCGCTGGGGACCGGCCACGGCGTGGTCACCGAGAATATCGCGATCCTCAACCTGATCGCCGACCTGTTCGGCAAGGACGGCTCGGTGCCGCGTGACGATCCCTATGCGGCGGCTCGCTGCAACGAGCTTCTCGGCTGGTTCGCATCCACAGTGCACATTTCCTTCGCGCAAATCTGGCGCGCAGCCCGCTTCACGAGGGACGAAAGCATCCATCCGGCGATTGTCGCCGGCGGACGCGAAAACCTTGAAAACCAGTTCGCAGAAATTGAGGCCCTGTCGGGCGAAGGATGGCTTGCCGGCGGGCGATTCACGGCCGCAGACTCATACGCGCTGACCTTCTTCCGCTGGGGGAGAAGGATCGGCATGGACATGGCCGCCTTTTCGCGCTGGGCTGCGCATTTGGAGCGCTTGCTCGAGCGGCCGGCGGTTCAACGCGTGCTGGAACGCGAGGGCCTTGCGCCCGCGGAGTTTCAGCCTGCATAGGAGGCGCGATGCGAGCCACAAGTCTCGGTCTGATGTTGGCAATCTCGGCATCACCGCTTCAGGCTCAGCAGGCGGCGCTGGACGCACGCACGGCGCAGGCGATCGTTGCTGGATGCGCGGCTCACGCGACGGCCAGGAACCAAAGCCACGCGATCGCGGTGGTTGATGTGGGAGGACACCTTGTCGCCGCGCTGCGCATGGACGGCAACGGCAGCGGAATAATAGATTTCTCGCTAGCGAAGGCTCAGGCAGTCGCGGCCTGGGGATTCCCGACCGCGCAGATGGAACAGGCGGCGAAGGAAACGCCGGGCTTCGCCAATGCTCCGCATGTCGTGACGGTACCTGGCGGCGTTCCCATCTGGTCGGCCGACGGCAAGACGCGGATCGGCGGCGTCGGAGCATCGGGTGAGGAGCCTGCCGATGACGCCGCGTGCGCTGAAGCCGGCATTCGCGCCGCCGGCCTCAGGAGCAGCCGCGTCCGTTGAATCCTTGACCCTCATCCGCGCGAACGGCAGAGGCGGGGCCCAAGGAGTGGCGGATGAAGAAGATCTATTCCAGCGCCGAAGAAGCTCTCGACGGCCTTCTGTTCGACGGAATGACGATTGCTGCTGGCGGGTTCGGCCTGTGCGGCATCCCGGAGCGGCTGATTGACGCGATCCAGGCGAGCGGCGTCAAGGACATCACCATTGCCTCGAACAATGCCGGCATCGACAACGAGGGTCTCGGCAAGCTCCTGCGCACCAAGCAGGTGAAGAAAATGATCTCGTCCTACGTCGGCGAGAACAAGGAGTTCGAGCGGCAATTCCTGGCAGGCGAGCTGGAGGTCGAATTCACCCCGCAAGGCACGCTCGCCGAGCGACTGCGCGCGGGCGGTGCGGGCATCGCGGGATTTTACACCAAGACCGGCGTCGGCACCGTCGTCGCCGAGGGCAAGGAAACCAAAGTGTTCGACGGCGAGACCTACGTCCTCGAACGCGGCATCCGCGCCGATCTCAGCATCATCAAGGGCTGGAAGGCCGACGAAAGCGGCAATCTCATCTTCCGCAAGACCGCCCGCAACTTCAACCAGCCGGCGGCAACCAGCGGCAAGGTGTGCATCGCGGAGGTCGAGGAGATAGTGCCAGTCGGATCGCTCGATCCCGACTGCATCCACCTGCCTTCGATCTACGTGAAGCGGATGATCCTCGGCGCTCCGTACGACAAGAAGATCGAGTTCCGGACTGTTCGTCAGCTGGAGGCTGCATGATGACGACCCATGACTTGCTGACGAAGGGCTGGACCCGCGACCAGATGGCGGCGCGCGCGGCGAAGGAGCTTCGCGACGGCTATTACGTGAACCTCGGCATCGGCATTCCAACGCTCGTTGCGAACAACATTCCGGAAGGCATGGAAGTGACGCTCCAGAGCGAGAACGGGATGCTCGGCATCGGGCCCTTCCCCTACGAGGACGAGGTCGATCCGGACCTCATCAACGCCGGCAAGCAGACGATCAGCGAGCTTCCGTCGTCCTCCTATTTCGACAGCGCGGCGAGCTTCGCGATGATCCGGGGCGGGCACATCGACCTGACCGTGCTCGGCGCAATGGAAGTCAGCGAGAAGGGCGACATCGCCAACTGGATGATCCCCGGCAAGATGATCAAGGGCATGGGAGGCGCGATGGACCTCGTCGCAGGCGTCAAGAAGATCATCGTCGTGATGGAGCATGTCTCGAAGAACGGCGATCCGAAGTTCATCCCGGAATGCACCCTTCCGCTGACGGGCAAGAACGTCGTCGACATGATCATCACCGACCTCGCGGTATTCCAGCGGCCGGACCACGACAGCCCGTTCAAGCTGATCGAGCTAGCTCCGGGAGTGACCGCGGAGGACGTCCGCCAGAAGACCACGGCGCATTACGTGGAATGAGGTGGCTCGCATCCTTGGTGGCGCTTTGCCTGCCGGTGCCCGCCCTGGCGGAGGTCCCGGTGCAGATTGCGCCAACAGGGCATGCGACCGTGCCGGTGACCGGCAGCTTCGGAACGGCCCAGTTCGTATTCGATACGGGCGCGGAAGCGAGCGCGGTCTACGCGGATTTCGCGGACAGCGCAGGGCTGACCGTAGCGGGAAGCGAGACGCTTCAGGGCCAGACGGGCAGCGATGAAGTACCCCTTGTCTCGCTCGGCAGCATTGGCCTCGACGGGGTTCAGAAGGATGGCATCAAGGCCGTCAAGCTCGACCCGCGCGCCGATGGAGTGAAGCTCGCGGGCATTGTCGGGCTCGACCTGTTCGGTGATCGAACGGTGGACTTCGATCTTCCCCACAAGCGAATTTCCCTGCTTGCGCAGGGTGCCCGGCCCGCGGGTGAAGACACCCAAAGCGTCGCCGCATCGACGACCACGGGCAATCTCCTCACCGTGCCGGTCACGATAGGTGAGGTGACTGCGACGGCAGTGATCGACACGGGGGCGCGCAAGACGCGCATCAACTGGGCGCTTGGACGGTTGCTTGGGCTCAACCCGGCGAAACTGGCGAAGGGCGACGTCATCCAGGGCGCGACAAACAAGGCGGTCGAAACGGGAGCCACGCACATTTCCAACGTTCGCCTTGGCAGCCGCGTGCTGGCCCATGCTCCGGTGCTGGTCGCGGATTTGCCCGTTTTCGAAACGTTTGGCGTCGCCGGCCGGCCGGCGATGATCCTCGGCCTGGACTGGCTGGACAGGACGCGGATGGTGATCGATTTCCCGGGGCGGAAAGTCTGGTTCGAAGCGGTCGAGGTACCGGCTACCTGAAACTCGAAGAAGGAAGAGCGTATGCGGACGATCGTGCTTGGACTGCTTTTCGCAACCGCGGCCATGACGGCCTGCGCGCCCTCCAGCTCCGAAGCCAACAATCAGGCTCCGGCCGCTGACGCACCGTCGAAGCAATCCGCGGCGCTTTCACTGACGCGGCTCGACTGCGGCCATGCCGACTTCAAGGACATGAACGGCTTCTTCTCGGATCGTCCGGGCGTCTATCCGCCCGGCCCAGGCAAGGTCACGGACAGCTGTTACCTGATCCGCCACGGCGATCAGATCATGGTTTGGGACACCGGTTTGCCCGCCGAAACCAAGAACAAGCCGATGAACCAGAATGGCATGGTTGCCTCGATCGACCGAACGCTGGCGGACCAGCTCGGCCAGCTCGGTGTGAAGCCGGCAGACGTAGGCGTGCTGGGCATCAGCCACATGCACGGCGACCACATCGGCCAGGCAGCGCAGTTCACGAATGCGCGGCTGGTCGTGGGTAAGGGCGACTTTGAAAGGCTCGCCGGCAGGCCGGAGGATTCGCTCAAAGGCTGGCGCGGGGCCGGCAAGAAAGTGACGCTGGCGACAGCCGACGTCGACGTATTCGGCGACGGTAGCGTCGTCGCGCTTCACCTTCCGGGGCATACGCCCGACCATCTCGCCTTGCTGGTTAAGCTCGCGTCGGGACCGGTGCTCCTGACCGGCGACCTCTATCATACGACGATCGCGCGTCAGAAGCGGGCAGTACCGGGGTTCAATACGAGCCGGGAACAGACTCTCCAGTCGATGGACAAGTTCGAGAAGCTCGCAAAAGACACTGGCGCGAAGGTGATTATCCAGCACGAACCGAACGACATCCCGCTGCTTCCCGCTTTCCCGGAAGCGGCGAAGTAGGTGCGGGCTCTTCTCAGCCATGAGCCCGGCGGACCGGAAATTCTTCGGCTAGAAGAGCTTCCCGATCCGGAGCCGGGATCGGGCGAGATTCTGGTCCGCGTCCGTGCCGCGGCAATCAATTTTCCCGACGTCCTCATTATCGAGGATAAGTATCAGCTGAAGCCGCCCCGGCCGTTCGCGCCGGGCGGCGAGATTGCCGGCGAGATCGAGGCCATCGGTGAAGGCGTTCAAGGCTGGACCGTCGGCGATCGCGTCATCGCGGTCACCGGTTTCGGAGGCCTAGCCGAGAAGGTCGTCGTCCCGGCGCGCGCCGCATATCGGCTGCCCGAGGAACGCAGCTTCGAGGAAGGCGCGGCGCTGTTGCTAACCTACGCGACGTCCATCCATGCCTTGCTCGATCGCGGAAAGCTTCAGGCGGGACAGACTTTGCTCGTGCTAGGCGCAGCTGGCGGCGTTGGCCTTGCGGCGGTGGAGCTGGGCAAGGCTTACGAGGCGCGCGTCATTGCCGCTGTTTCCTCGGAAGAGAAGGCGCAGGCCGCGCGCGACGCCGGAGCGGACGAGGCAGTGGTTTATCCGCAGGGGCCGTTCGACAAAGATGGCCAGAAGGCGCTCGCCCAGCTCTTCAAGGAGGCGGTTGGGCCCGCCGGCGCGGACGTCATCTACGATCCCGTCGGCGGCGACTACACCGAGGCGGCGCTTCGAAGCATCGCATGGGAAGGGCGCTTCCTCGTGGTCGGTTTCCCAGCCGGCATCGCGAAGCTTCCTCTCAACCTGACGCTGTTGAAGAGTTGCGACGTTTGCGGCGTGTTTTGGGGCGCGTTTGCCGCCCGCGATCCGAAGGCCAATGCAGCGCACGTCGAAACTCTCTTCAAGCTGTGGCGGCAGGGGATGATCTCGCCGAAGGTCAGTGCGACCTATCCCCTCGAACGGGCAGGAGAAGCGATCCGCGCGATCGCCGAGCGCCGCGTAATCGGGAAGCTCGTCGTCACGATCTACTAGCTAGGGCGTCACTTCGCGGACGCGGATCGGCCCTGGCGGCGAGCATAACGCGTTGAAGCAGGCCGGGGCGAACCAGAGCCTAGAGGAGCCCTTCGTCCGACCATCGTCGCGAGTACGCATGGCGTAGGGCTTCAGTCCGAGGATTTCGGCTTTGACCGCCGGCGTGAAGATCCGGTCGAAGTCGCTCTCGACCTCCCGACGCGAGCGGTAGGTCCTGGCTCCGCCTTCGGTGTTCACGGTGAGGGGAAATCCGACGAGCTTGCTGACTGCACGCCGGTCATCCGTCCTCAGTGCCGACTGCAGCCGCGACAGGAAATCGCCGTAGGTGTCGACTGTCACCAGCGGCGAGGACTTCCCGACGGCAACCTGCCGGTTCGCGCGATCCGATAAATCCGGTGAACGTATCCGCGACCCGGTTGCCACAATGTCCTGCGCGCCCGACTCAGCCGCATATCCTTCTCTCTCCGGCGCTGGAGCGGGCGGCGGTGGCGGGGGAGCCGGAGGAGGCGCCGCGGCCATTGCCGGCGCGGGCTCTTCATTGGCTACCTTTTGCGCGACTGGGGCCAACGTCATGGGCGCCGGACTGGGTTGGGCCTGTCGCGCTGCCGGCGCCTGTGGTTCGCTCGGAGCCTGATCGGCGACGGCTTGATTCTCGGAAGGCTCGAATGCCGCCAGGTTGTCCGCTGTGTCAGCCGCCTCCTGCGTCGGTTGAGCTGCTATTGAGGCGGTCGGTTGCTGAGGAGCTGGCCGCGGACCGTCGCGAAGCGTCGCGAGCGCAATCGGCAGGCCGACTACGGCTAACATTGCGGCCGTCGCGAGGGCACTCGCCGGGCCACGATGCGTGTTTGCCCATCCGAACAACCCCGGCCGCTCGCGTCCAGCCCGATCACGGGCCGTTTCCTCGACCCCGTCAAATTTCCGAAGCGCAGTATCGATCGCCGCTTGCCGCGCCGCGGGCCGCGGCGGCGGCGCCTTGGGCAGCAAAATGGGACCGTCGTTGCCGATCGCCATCTATCGCGGTCCATCGAAGAGCAGCATCGACAAACTCATAACCACAATCGCGGCCTCGTCGAAGGCGTCTTTTGGGCGGCCGCCGGCGCCGGGGGCTCGCGCCGGCGGCCACAAGCCCTAGCGCTCCAGCTGCGCCATGGTCTGGGCGCTCTTCGCGGCACGCACCAAACCGACAAACTCGGACCGGTAACCGAACTCGTCGGATCCCCGCGAAGCATTGGCGATCCTCAGCACGTCATCATAGCTGAGCGACCCGGTGTGCTTGCCCCCGCGGAGCAATTCCGCGAATCCGGCGACCGCAGTCGCGAACCTTGCGTCGCGCGGTGCGGCTTCGAAGCTGCGGGCTTCCATGCGCCGGTCGATCGGCGTCGAGATCAGTCGGCTCGTGTCCGACTTCGGCAGCTTGTACCGGATTTTCACGAAGCCGATCTCGTTGCTTCGGCTCGCGATCGATGCCGCCGTCTTGCCGTAGCGCAGGTCGGTCATTGTCCGCGGACCGCCGACCGGAACGATCTCGTAGAGCGCCGTGACGGTCTGGCCCGACCCGACATCGCCCGCATCGACCTTGTCATTGTCAAAGTCTTCGCGGTTGAGTGCCCGCGTCTCGTACCCGATCAGCCGATACTCGGCGACCGCCGCCGGGTTGAACTCGACCTGGATCTTCACGTCCTTGGCGATGGGGAACAGGGTAGAGCTTGCTTCCTCGACCAGCGTCTTCCGGGCCTCCGCGACCGTGTCGATATAGGCCGCTATCCCGTTGCCGTTCTGGGCCAGTGTCTGCATCAGCGCATCGTTGTAATTGCCCATCCCGAAGCCGAGTACGGACAGGAACACGCCCTTGCCGCGCTCGCGTTCGATATAGCCTTTGAGCTCGCCTTGGTCGGTGATGCCGACGTTGAAGTCGCCGTCGGTGGCCAGGATGACGCGATTGACGCCGTTCGGGTCGTAATTCTCCTTGGCCAGTTCGTAGGCCTGGCGGATGCCCTCTGCGCCGGCCGTGCTTCCGCCCGCTCCAAGCCGGTTAATGACCGAGCGAATCTTTTCCTTCTGGCTGACCGGCGTCGGTTCGAGCGCGGTCCCGGCATCACCTGCGTAAGTGACGATTGCGACGGTATCGCGCTCGTCCAGCTCGTCGAGCAGCATGTTGAGCGACTTCTGCACCAGCGGCAGCTTGTTCTCCTCCTGCATCGATCCCGAGGTGTCGATCAGGAAGACGAGATTGGCGTGCGGCCGCGTGGCGCGTTGCACCGAATAGCCCTTGATCCCGATGCGGACGAGCTTGCGGCCCGGCGACCAGGGACTGGGGAACATTGCGACGTTGGTGCTGAACGGCTGCGCGGTGCTCGCCGGCGGCGCATAGTCGTAGGTGAAATAGTTCACCATCTCCTCGGTGCGAACCGAGGCCGGCTGCGGCAGGACATTCTGGTTCAGCGAAGCGCGCACCCAGGAATAGGACGCGGTGTCGACGTCGATCGAGAAGGTCGAGACCGGGTCTTCACGCGCGATCTTGAACGCGTTCTCGACGAAGTTCGTGAACTTGTCGCGGCCGACATCGTGATAGGGCGGTGCCCAGATTCCAGGCGCCCGCTGCATGGCAGGAGCTGGCGGCGGAGGCGGCGACGGCAGTGTTCCGACGCGGAATTGACCCTCGGCCTCCAGATTTCCGACCTTAATGCGCGAGCCGGTCACGACCATGTCGTTTGCTTTATTGTCTTCGGCGACCGGTTCCTGTTGCACCGCGTCAGCCGTCTCGACTCCGCGCCCTGCGCATGAAGCGAGCAGAAGTGCTCCCAGCGCCAACCCGACGGGACGGTATGTGCACCCCATGAAAACCTCCCTCAAAACCAGCGGGCAAGATTGCTCGCCTGATCCTGAGACGTGCGTTCCCGGGATTTCCTTTGAGGGGTCTCGAAAAAATCTTCCTAGGTGTCGGTTTCCCCGGCCGCCGAGAGGATCCGGCGCACCTCATGCATGCGCCAGGAGACCGTCGCTTCCGCAACTTTGAGGATCGCAGCGGCTTCCGCATGGGAGAGCTGCTGCCCGGCGACGAGCACCGCCGTGTCCCTGAGCGCGGGCTTCAACTTGGCGATTGCGCTCTTCAGCCAGATTGCATCGTACAGGTCGCGGCCGTCGGGGGCCGCTGCGATCCCCGCGAGTACCGCCATCTTCTCGGTGAAGAGTCGAAAAGAGCCGCGCCTACGCCGCCAATCCCGGCAGGCGTTGAAAGTGATTCCGATCAGCCAGGTCGTGAATTTCGCTTCGCCGCGAAAGCTTCCGATCTTCTCGACCAAGGTGCAGCAGACGTCTTGGGCGATGTCGTCGGCATCCGCCCGGGATCCCGTCAGATGCCAGGCGAGCCCGTGGATCCGGTCGTAGTGCCGTTCCAGCAAGGCGGCGAACGCCTCGCGGTCGCCCGCGCACGCGGCGGAAACGAGCTTGAAATCTGGATCGCTGCCGATTTCCCCCACCCGTAGCCGCCCGCGATGACCCTCTCGCCGACAGGATTATTACAAAGTTGCCCTGACGGAATAGCTGTTTGGGCTGCTATGCGCGTTGCCTCAACGGCCTATCCCCCTTATTTCGCGGGTCAAACAAGCAAGGGACACCAATGACCCAGTTCAACGATCGCGAGCGCGCCTTCGAAACCAAGTTCGCGCACGACGAGGAAATGAAGTTCCGGGTGCTCGCCCGCCGCAACCGCCTCCTTGGCGAATGGGCGGCGCGCAAAATGGGCCTGTCGGAGGTCGAGGGGCAATCCTACGCCAAGGACGTCGTTCGTGCGGACTTCGAGGAAGCCGGCGAGGAAGACGTCATTCGCAAGGTGCTGGGCGACCTCACCGCGGCCGGTATCGAGACCAGCGATGCGGAAATCCGCCAGACGCTGGAGCACAAGACGGTCGAGGCCAAGCGCCAGCTGATCGAGGCACTCGGAGGACAATAATCGTGCCGATGGCGGCAAGCGACATTGAACGGCTCATCCGCGAGGCCATTCCCGACGCCGAAGTGACGATCAGGGACCTCGCGGGCGACGGCGACCATTATGCGGCCCGGGTGGTGAGCGCGAGCTTCGAAGGGCTCCCGCGAGTCAGGCAGCACCAGCGCGTCTACGCTGCGCTGGGCGGACGTATGGGCGGCGAATTACATGCGCTGCAGCTCGAAACGGCAGCGCGACAAGGAGAAGAGTAATGAGCGATGCAAACAATCGCATCGGCGAGATCGTGAAGAGCAATGAAGTCGTGCTGTTCATGAAGGGCACGCCGTTGTTCCCACAGTGCGGCTTTTCGAGCCGTGCGATCACCATCCTCGAGCATCTCGGCGTCCCGTTCGAGAGCGTCGACGTCCTCCAGGACCCGGAGATCCGCCAAGGCATCAAGGAATTTTCCGACTGGCCGACGATTCCGCAGCTCTACGTGAAGGGTGAATTCGTCGGCGGATCCGACATCATGCTGGAGATGTTCCAGAGCGGGGAGCTTCAGCAGCTGATCGGCGCCGAGGCGAGCTAAACTCGGGACAAACAAAAAGGGACGGTGAGCGGGACCAGAATAACCGCTGCACCGTCCCTTTCGTTGGCGTGGGACCAAGTGGACCCCAATAATGTAGCAACCGCCGTGCCAATTCGAATAAACGGCAGAAAACTGGTATTTTCTGAATTTTCAGTCGGGGGCGTCCGATCAAATGTGTAAAATGCTCCGACAATTTGGAGGCCGAACTGCGGTTGGCACTTTGTCGCTCCGTCTGTGTTGGACATGTCCATGAGCCGCGACGATCCTGAAATGACCAACCCGTTTGAGCCCGAGCGCCTGATTTGCGACCTTACGCAGAGCTGGTCGGAGGTCGGCGGCGGCGTCGGGACCTATTTGCGTCACAAACGGAGCCACATTCTCGGCAAGACACAGCACCGCCATCTCCTCATTGTCCCGGGTCCCGAGGACGCGGTGAAGGAAGAGGGCAGGGCGATCACCGCGACAGTCCGCTCGCCGCGAGTGCCGGGGAGCCCGAACTACCGCCTCATGATACGCAACGGTGCGGTGCGTGAGTTGCTCGAACGATTCCGTCCCGACCTGATCGAATGCCAGGACAGCTACAACCTTCCGTGGGCGGCGATCGCGCATCGCAAGCGCTTTCCGGAAACTGCATTGGTCGGTGGCTATTTCACCGACTTTCCCACGGTTTATGTCGAACGTCCCTTCTCCAAGGTCATGGGCGACACCTTGGCCGGCGCGGCAGGGCGACTTTGTTACCGCTACTGCGGCCATCTCTATCGCCGGTTCGACGCGGTGTTCGCGCTTAGTGAGAACGGCGGTGCGACGAAGCTGCGGTCCTACGGGGTCGAGAATGTCGGCATCGTTCCGTTGGGCGCCGAGCTCGGCGATTTCGGCCCGTCGCGGCGCGACGACAGACTGAGGCGTTCCCTCGGCGTCGGCGAGCAGCAGCCCCTGCTCATTTACGTCGGCCGCCTCGACCTGGAGAAGAAGCCGCAGATCGTCGTCGACGCTTTCCGAAAGCTTCCCGAAGCCCTGGGCGCCCGGCTTGTCCTCCTCGGCGAAGGGCCGCTCCGCGAAGATATTGCGGGGCTCAACAATCCACGGATCGTGACTCCCGGGTTCGTCCGCGACCGCCAGCAGCTGGCACGCTGGCTCGCCAGCGCCGACATCTACGTATCTGGAATGGCCGACGAGACCTTCGGTGTCTCGATCGTCGAGGCGCAGGCATCGGGACTCCCGGTCGTGGGCGTGGAAGCAGGTGCAATGGTCGACCGCGTAACCGATGAGATTGGCCGCCTCGGTCCGGTCGACGATTCGGACGCAATGGCGGCCAACATCCTGTCGATCTGGAACTCGGATCGCGGACGGATGAGCGCGATCGCGCAGGCCGAAGCTCGCCAATATAGCTGGGATTCCAGCATGGCCGCATTGTTCGGCCGTCTCTACCGCCACGCGTTCAAGGCGAGCGTCGAGCGGCAGTTGCAGTCGCGCGAACTCGCCCGTCACGCCTATCTCGGCGTGCCGGCCGAGTAACCCGCCCCTTTGCCGGTGACGGCGTCCATGGCAGAGCGGTCCCGTGGACGCCCCCTACGAACTCCTTGAGACGCTTGAACCCGGCATCGCCCGGGTGCTCGCGCACAACCCTTCGGCGTTCACTTATTACGGCACGCAGACCTACCTGGTCGGCGAACAGGAAGTCGCGATCGTCGATCCCGGCCCTGATCTTTCCGATCATGTCGAAGCCTTGATCCGGGCGATCGGGGGACGCCGCGTTGTCGCGATCATGTGCACGCACACGCATCGCGACCACAGTCCGGCGTCGCGTGCGCTGGCAAATCTGACGGGCGCCCCGATCATCGGCTGCGCACCGCTGGCGCTGGAATCCGTTGGGCCGCGCGCGGACGCCGCGTTTGACGGGGAATACACACCGGATCGAGTGCTTCAGGACGGCGAAAGCGTCGAAGTCGATGGACGTTCGATCGTCGCCGTCGCCACACCGGGTCACACGTCGAACCACTTATGCTTCGCGGTTGGCGGCGCGCTCCTGACCGGCGACCATGTGATGGGCTGGTCGACGACCGTCGTCGTTCCGCCCGATGGTGAAATGGCGGCCTACATGGCCAGCCTCGACAAGCTTCGGCAGCGCGAGGACCGCGTGTTTTACCCGGCGCATGGCCCGCCGGTGACCAATCCGCAGCAATATGTGCGCGGTCTGATGGGTCACCGTATGCAGCGCGAGAAACAGATCCTTCGGCTCGTCGGCGAGAAGGCACGCGACATTCCGGATATCGTCGCGAAAGCCTATCCCGGCCTCGATCCGAGGCTGGAGACTGCGGCGGGTGGTTCGGTTCTCGCGCATCTGCTGGACCTCGAGAAGCGCGGGCTCGTTGTGCAAAGCGAACAGCAATGGACAAGAACCTGAGGATCACGCCGAAACAGACAGCGATAGCTCTCGTCGTCTTCGTCCTCGTCGCTTGGGTCGCGACCTGTCAGTGGCGCGCTTCCGAAGAGCGAAGACGGGATGAGGAAATCGCAACCGCAGAAGGGCTTGCACAGGTCGTATCAAGCACGTTCGCGGGCCGAACGGATCTCAAAGTGTCGAACGTCAGCGGGACCATTGACGTCACCAGCGTCAACCACGGGACGATCTTCAATTCGAAGATGAAGGCCACCTTGCCTTATTCGGTCGACTACTTCGTCGATCTGTCCGGGCTCGGTGCCGATGACGCACGCTACGATCCGCAGACGAAGACCTTGATGGTAAGGATTCCGGACGTTCGGGTTGCCGAGCCCCATATCGATTTGACCAAGGGCAAGGTCGGCGATGCGGAAGGATTTTGGGTGTCGCGGAGAGCGAGCGCGAACCTCGTCAATCGAACGCTCAAGCTGACTCGCGAAAAGGCCGCGCAAAACGCCCGCAAGCCGGAGTATCTCGATCGCGCCAAGCAGGAAGCACGGGAACGTATCGCAGCGCTCCTTGACCTGCCCCTCAAGACCACCCGGTATGACGACGTAAAGGTGGTGGTCCGATTTGCGAGCGACGAAGACGCCGACGATCCTTCCTATCTGGACCTCTCGCGACCATATAATGAAGTGATCGCGGAGGCTGAACGCAGAAGGGCTGTCGAGGGGAGTAGATGACGATTCAATCGCAAAGCCTGAAGGGTATCGATCTCCTCGCCGAGATTGAGCGGCTGAAGCGTGAGCGCAACGCCGTGATCCTCGCGCATTATTACCAGAAGCCCGAAATCCAGGACCTTGCGGACTTCGTCGGTGATAGCCTCGATCTTTCGCGCAAGGCCGCGGCGACAGATGCCGATGTTATCGCTTTCTGCGGCGTCCGCTTCATGGCCGAGACGGCGAAGATCCTGTCTCCCCAAAAGACGGTGATCCTGCCGGACATGGACGCCGGCTGCTCGCTTGAGGACAGCTGTCCGCCCGACCAGTTCGCTGCCTTCCGGGCCGCGCACCCGGACCATATCGCGCTGACCTACATCAACTGCTCGGCGGCTGTGAAAGCGCTCAGCGACATTATCGTCACCAGCTCGTCGGCAGCGGTCATCCTCGACCAGATTCCGAAGGACCAGAAGATCATCTTCGGCCCTGACCGGCACCTCGGCGGCTATCTCGCCCGCAAGTTCGACCGCGACATGCTCCTCTGGCCGGGCGTGTGCATCGTCCACCAGGCGTTCAGCGAGACCGAGTTGCTGAAGCTCAAGGCCGAGTACCCGGACGCCCCGGTTGCGGCGCATCCGGAATGCCCGCCGCACATTATTGACCACGCCGACCATGTCGGCTCGACAAAGTCGATCCTGGACTTCGCGCTGAGCTCGCCGGCCAAGACGATCCTCGTCGCGACCGAGCCGCACATCATCCATCAGATGGAGAAAGCGGCGCCGGACAAGACGTTCATCGGCGTTCCGGGCGGCGACGGGAACTGCAACTGCAACATGTGCCCGTACATGGCGCTCAACACGCTGGAGAAGCTCTACGTCGCGCTCCGCGATCTCCAGCCGCGCATTGAGCTCACGCCCGAAATTATGGACCGCGCGCGCGTGCCGCTCGAGCGAATGCTGGAGATGGCGGGCCGGACAGTCGGGCAGGGCGACGTCGGCAAGCCGATCATCGATCCGAGGATCAGCGGCGACTAGGTCGCGACGCGAGCGATCCCCTCAAGCGTAACCGCATTATTATTGGGCAAGGTCGCGCAGCCGATGGCGGTGCGCGCGTGGCGGCCTTTCTCTCCAAGCCGCTCGACGATCAGCTCCGATGCAGCGTCGATGACCTTGTGCACCTGAGTGAAATCGTCCGTCGCGTTCACCTGTCCGCGAAGGAGCAGAATGCCGCCGATGTTCGCTTCATCTTGCGCGGCGATCGACAGGACGGCGAGCAGGTTGGCGGCAGCGCGGCGTGCCGCTTCGCGCCCGTCTTCCAACGATAATTCGGCCCCAACCTTGCCGGTGATCATCGTTCCATCACGCGCGGAGCTGATGGCGGACAAGAAGACGAGGTCGCCGAACTTGGTGAAGGGCTCGTACAGCCCGACCGGATCGGGCGGCGCCGTCACCCGGCGAGCCGCATCCAAAGCACCGCGACGTACATGAAAATGTTCATGTAAGCGGTCGAGGAGAAGCCGGGAGCCCGATAGAGCGGGCGGATACGATAGCCGATCCAGAAGATCGTCCGGCTAATCACGAACGTGATTGCGACCGCGGGAACGTAACTGATCCGATCGATCGGCAAGCTCACCGACAGCGCGGTAATGCCGACCAGGAAGCAGACGAATTGCTGCAACGTGTTGTCGGCAACGCGACCGTTGACCACCATCTTCTCGCTTTCCTTGCCGAGCGTCGGATCGATCGCTTCGCTGAGGAAGCGCTCGTTGCCGACGGCGACGAGCATGAAGAACAGCGGCAGCACCGCAACGACCGACCACCGCAAGGCATAGGCCAGCCGGTCGCCATTGTTGTCGACGACGTGCGGCTCCGGAAAATATGTTGCAATCGCCCAGACGAGCGCGACCATTCCGACGACGCCCGAAAGCGCGCCGATCGCGACGGTCTTCTGATCCTTGGTCATGTGCCGGCCCCCGCAAGCAGGCCGGCTTCATAGCACAACTGCTCTTCCGTCAGGAGGAGCGGGTCGCCTCGGCGTTGACCGTCGCGCCGGCCGGATGGTGCTTGTCGAGATGGCGCTTGATGATCCGCAGGTTGCGCGTGTTCGACTGGAAGAAGAAGTCCGGAATCGCGCCAACCCACGGGATTAACCCGAGCAGCCAGTCGACGCCAACATTCCCCGCCATGCGCGTCATCTGCCACTTGGTCATGCCGAGATTGCGCGCTTCCCAGGTCATGTAGGCGCCGAGCACCGCGCCTGCGGTGCTACCCGCGATCGGCACGAGATCGAGGATCACATCCAGACCGACCGCCTTCTTGGTCCCCGGGATGACGAACAGGCGCTCCATGATCTTCTCGAGCGCTTCGACCCGTTGCCGCACCGACGCCGGATCCGTTCCGAGGTGGCGTAGCGGCGATCTCTTGTCGGTCATTCTCCGCGCTCCCGGCCCAGTCGCTCGCCAAGCGACGTCAGCGTATGAAGCGCGAAACGGTTGGTTGCGAAGCCTTGCACGCGATCGGAAACGAGCGACCAGCGAATCGGAGCCGTCAGCGAGATAAACAACTGCTCCTCGTCCATCCGCTGGCCGGCCTGCGCGAGAAGGGCGTTGCGCTGTGCGGCGACCGTCGCGACCCGTGCGCCCTCCAGCAATTTGTCGGCTTCCGGATCGCAAACGGGAACTTCGCCACAGCGGAACGAGCGAAGATACCAGGCCGGCGAGATCGACGGAGCCACGGCGTCGAGCAGCCTGAAGTCCGCTGCCCGTCCGGGAGCCGCGGCCTCAACCGTGATTCCGAGCGCACCCCAGTCGCTTGCCAGCCGGCTCAGCAGAATTTTTGCTCCGGGAGAATTGGGCAGTTCGATCCGGATGACAGGCTTGTCGAGCCGCCCGAACATCTTTGCCGCTCTTGAGGCGAGATCCGCGCGTCGCTGGTCGATCGGCGTAGCCATCCATTGCGGCACGGCTGGGTCCGCAAGCCCATCGAGGCCGGGCTCGAGCAGCGTTGCCCTTGGCAGCAGGCCGGGCACGTTCAGTGCGTCGATGATCGCCTGGCGGTCGATCGCCTGGCTCAACAGCCGACGGATCTCCGGATCGGCGGCGGGGCCGCTCGCCCGCGCCGGGACCAGCCCGAACAGGCCGGCCGCGGGGTCGAACCGAAGCGCGTTCTTCGGCATTTCGTCCGCGCGCGTGTAGGGCAGGTCCCCGAACGTGCCGCCAACCACCAGGTCGGTGTCGCCTTTCAGGAAAGCCTGGACGGCCGCGGCGGCCGGCCTGCCGGACAGGGTCACTTCTTCCCGCGCGGTCGTTTCCTCATCCTCGTTGGAGGTAGTTCTCACCAGGTTGAGCGCATTGGGCTTGCTGTCCTCGGCGATCTGGAACGGTCCGGTCCCGACCGTTTCGCGGACGATTGCGAATTCGGGTTGCGCGAGGAGCTGGAGCAGATGCGGGCGCGGCGCCTTTAGGCTGATCTCGATGACCCGGTCGGTCATCGGGACGATCTCCTCGATCGCGCCCAAAGTATCTTTGAGTGAATTTTTGCTCCGGGCCGTGACCTGGCGGCGAAGCAGCCGCGCAACTTGCTGCGCAGTGATCCTGCGCCCGTCCGGCCATTCCGCCGTCTGCAGCCGGAAAATGTAGCTCAGCCCATCGTCGGTGACGTTCCAGCGCTCTGCGAGGCCAGGGACGATCTGACCGGAGGCATCAAAGCGAACGAGACCTTGCGCGACGTTTGCAAGAAGCACCGACTGCGGCTCGGTCAACGGACCGTTTGACGGGTCGACGATTGTCGGAGGATCGCCGATGACGACGACCTTCGTCTCTCCGCGGTCCGCCCTCTGGCAGCCGGCGACCGAAATGGCCGCGAGGATCAGCGATGCCGCAGCACAGGCGCGGCGGAATAACGGCAACCGCATGACTGCCGTTTAGCTGTAAGGCCGCATTCAGCAAATCTCTGGATATACCCGCCCGACTGTTTTAGTAATGTAAGTCACCTGAGGTTTTGCGGGTTCGGGAACGAGCGTGGTCGATAATGAGGGGATCTGGAGCCGCGGCGGCTCCAACGTCGAGGATCTGCCGGATCCCTTCGCGCCGGCCGGTGCACCACCCCGTGTCGGCCCCGATGGCCTTCCGCAGGAAAAGCCCAAGCGCCGGCGGCGCTGGCCGCTCGTGCTGTACGCAATCTCGGCAGTCTTCTTCGTCACCCTCATCTGGCTGATCGTGACCGCTCCCTTGTCGCGAGCGCTCGAGCCGCTCGATGATCCGGCGATCCTGCTCGTTTCGCAGGAGGGACAGCCGATCGCCCGCCGTGGCGCGATCAAGGAAGCGCCGGTCGACGTGACCAAGCTCAACAAGCTCACCCCCGCCGCTTTCGTCGCGATCGAGGATCGCCGCTTCTACAGCCACTGGGGCATCGATCCGCGCGGGATCGGGCGGGCCTTGGTCGCCAATATGCAGGCTGGCGGGGTCCGCCAGGGCGGCTCAACCATTACCCAGCAGCTCGCGAAGACGAGCTTCCTGTCTTCGAACCGGAGCATGAAGCGGAAGGCGCAGGAGGTGATCATCGCCTTCTGGCTCGAAGCCTGGCTGACCAAGGAGGAAATCCTCTCCCGCTACCTCTCGAGCGTCTATTTCGGCGACGGCGTGTACGGGCTACGTGCCGCCTCGAAGCATTATTTCGGCCGGGAGCCGGAGAATCTGAGCCTCGCGCAGTCGGCGATGCTTGCCGGTGTGGTCCAGGCTCCGTCGCGGCTCGCGCCGACGAACAATCTCAAGCTCGCGCAGGCGCGCAGCAAGCTCGTCCTGAACGCAATGGCGGACACCGGCGTGATCGGCCGCGGGCGGGCAAAGGCCACGTGGCCGGCTCGCCCGATCTATCGCTCCTCCAAGATTCCGACCGGAACATATTTCGCCGATTGGGTGGCGCCCGAAGCGCGAGATGCATTCGAATCCGACTTTGGCGAAGTAAAGGTGAAGACTACCCTGGATGCGGACCTCCAGCGGCTCGCGGTTCGCGCCGTTTCCCGGGCAGCGACCGGCGACATGCAGGCGGCTCTCGTGGCCATGCGTCCCGACGGCCGCGTCGTCGCGATGGTTGGCGGCAAGAACTACGGTGACAGTCCGTTCAATCGCGCAACGCAGGCGCGACGGCAGCCGGGATCGGCCTTCAAGCTGTTCGTCTATCTCGCCGCCCTCCGCGCTGGCTGGACGCCCGACAGCAAAATCGAGGATCGGCCGATCACGATCGATGGCTGGACTCCGGCCAACAGCGACGGTGTCTATCGGGGTGAGATTACCCTACGCGAGGCCTTTGCCCGCTCGAGCAATGCGGCAACGGTACGTCTTTCTGAAAGCGTCGGCCGTGCAAACGTTCTTCGGGCAGCGCGCGAGCTCGGCATTACGACTCCGCTGCCGAACAGTCCGAGCGTCGCGCTCGGGACAGCGGGTGTGAACCTGCTCGAGCTGACATCGGCCTACGCCGCCGTCGCCAGCGGGCGTTATCCGATTCGCGCGCGAGGGCTTCCCGCTGACGAGGAGGCCGGGGGCTTCTCCGGGCTGCTTCAGGGCGGCGGGCGAATGGACAACCGTCGCGACTGGGCGCCGATGCTCGACCTTCTCTATGCGGCTGCCAACAACGGCACCGGCCGGCGCGCCGCGCTTGCGGTGCCAACGTTTGGAAAGACAGGAACCAGCCAGGACAATCGCGACGCCTTATTCGTGGGTTTCGCAGGGAATCTCGTGGTCGGCGTCTGGGTCGGCCGCGACGACGACAAGCCGCTTGGCCGCAATATCAGCGGCGGGACGGTCCCGGCGCAGATCTGGCACAATTTCATGGTCTCGGCCGTGGCGGTCGACGGTCGAGCCGGGCCGCCGCTACCTGGCGAGTTCAAGATCCCCGAGCAGGTCAGGCCGCGCAAGGAGCGCGAAAGCCCGCTTCCAGAGGAATGGAGCAAGGGAGCCGAGCCCTTGCGAAAGGTTCTTCGCGAGATTGAGAAGCTATTCGAATGACGCGAAATAATTAACTTTTGGAAACTTGTCCTTTTAAGTCTTTTTCAACCCACGGCTTCTAATTCTGCTGTCAACCTTCGCGGGACTGCGAGGGTGGAGGAACGACGAGTTCCCGGGAAACAAGGACAGGAGACCAGAGATGTTCAAGCGCTTCGTCAAGCTGATGAACGACAGCAAGGGTGCAACGGCCATTGAATACGGCCTGATCGCAGCTCTCATCGCCGTTGCGGCGATTGGCGCGATGCGTGGTATCGGCACCAAGCTGAACACGACTTTCGGTAACGTTTCGAACGCTCTCTAAGAGCTGTTTTCGAAAAGTTCGGGCGGCGGCGTCGAGAGGCGCCGCCGCTTCTTTTTGTCGGTTAACGCGCGCTAACCTGCGCGCTTAATGCTTTTTCAACTCCCCGCGCCCTAAACCCATGGCTGACCTACGCAGCGTCTGCGGGTTGGGTGCGTGTCAGTCCCTAGTGGACCCAGGAGATCGGAAATGTCGAAGTTTCTGAAACTGATCAAGAATGAGAAGGGTGCCACGGCCATCGAATATGGTCTGATTGCGGCCCTCATCGCGGTTGCAGCGATCGGTGCGATGCAGGGCATCGGCACCAAGCTGAACACGACGTTCGGCAACGTTTCGAACGCTCTCTAAGAGCTTCAAACGTACCAAGTGAGCGGCGGCGTCCTCGCGGACGCCGCCGTTTCTTTTTTCAGCCTACCAGGCTTCGCGCATCCGTTCCCGATCGTACGCCCGGCTACGGTCGGACCCGATGTCACGGCGATCCTGCCAGCGCTCGTTCCTGTCCCAGCTGCCGGAACGCTTCAGCTGATCCTCAGTCATGTCGACGTGATAGCCGCTGAGCCGCGTGTCAAACTTCAGCTGATCCCATTCGATCGGGAAGTAGCGGTCGTCGAGGCCCAGGAAACCGCTGCTGTACTTCAGCACCGCGTAAACGACGCGCCCGCGGAACTTGTCGACCATGAAGTTATGGATCGACCCCAGCCGCTCTCCGTTGCGGGCGTAGACCGGAGTGCCCTCCACCTTGTTCGAGGAGATAAGCCGCTCGGTCTCGTCGGTCGGAATGCCGCTCTTGTAATCGTCGGACCCGAACGAGCGATCGTTACGATAGCGACTCCGACTGCCAGAAGTTTCATCGCCGAGCAGGCTTCCCCAGCTTCCTGAGCGCCGCCGCATTCTCGGTTCGTCTCGCTCTCCGCCGAAGAAGGCGCGATCGGAGCCGCGGTCCCTTTCGTCGAAGTCCCGATAGTCGCGTTCGCGGGTCATGAAGTCGTCGTCGCGCCAGTCTTGACGAGGCATGTTGTCCTCCTTTTCTCTTGCTGGATCTGGCTAGGTAGCCCGTTTGCGAACCGCCACACCCTTCAGAATCAATGACTTGAGACGTTTGCCGTTCCGCCACCGGTCGCGGGGCAGGGGCCTGCTGTCGATTGCCGTAACGCGCGCGGCTATACGCGGGTCATGGCGGGAATTTCGGCTATGTCCGCAATGGTGCTTGGGAGAGCGGGAGAGCCGCTGGCCCTGGAATCCCGGCCTATCCCCAAACCGGGGAATCACGAACTGCTTCTGGAAGTGGCCGCCTGCGGGGTTTGCCGGACCGATCTGCATGTCGCGGACGGCGACATTCACGGGCCTTTGCCGATCGTTCCCGGCCACGAGATTGTCGGACGAGTGATCGAGATCGGCCCCGAGGCCGGCGACTTCGCCATCGGCGATCGTGTCGGAGTCCCGTGGCTCGGAGGGACGTGCGGACACTGTTTCTTTTGCCTGGGAGGGCAGGAAAATCTCTGCGATGCGCCGACCTTCACCGGCTTCAGCCGGGACGGTGGGTTCGCGACCCATGTTGTCGCAGACAGCCGCTACTGCTTTCGGTTGCCGGAATCGTTCGGAGACGTGGAAGCGGCGCCATTACTGTGCGCTGGCCTGATCGGGTACCGCGCGCTCAAGCTTGCGGACAACGCAGAGCGTCTCGGTTTCTACGGCTTCGGAGCGGCTGCCCACATTCTCGCGCAGCTGGCCGTCTGGCAGGGCAGGCGCGTCTTCGCCTTCACGAAAAGCGGCGACCAGAAAGGCCAGGAGTTCGCCCGCTCGCTCGGCTGTGAATGGGCCGGCTCCTCGAACGAGAACGCTCCCGAAGAGCTGGACGCGGCGATCATCTTTGCCCCGGTTGGACCGCTCGTCCCGCTGGCGCTGAAGCGGGTCCGCAAGGGCGGGCGCGTCGTTTGCGCCGGGATCCACATGAGCGACATTCCCGGCTTTCCCTACGAGGACCTGTGGGGCGAGCGATCCATCCTGTCGGTCGCCAATCTGACCCGGACGGATGGCATCGAATTCCTCGAACTCGCCGGGAAGGCGCCGATCCGGACGCAAACCACGGTGTTTCCATTGAGCAAGGCGAATGAGGCCCTGGACCGACTGCGAAGAGGAGAACTCGAAGGGGCGGCGGTTCTGTTGCCCTAGTGCCTCATGTGCGCTTTCGACCCATTGCGGACATTTGAATCGCTCTCCTCAGCCCAAGCAAATCTCGCGCTCGATGCCGACCTTGTCGAGAAACGAGCGGTCGTGGCTGACTACGATAAGAGCGCCATCATATCGTGAAATCGCGTATTCCAGAGCCTCGATGCTGGATACGTCCAGATGATTGGTGGGCTCGTCGAGCAGCAGGAGTTGCGGCGGCGCGGAGCCCATCACGCACGCCAGCCCAGCCCTCAACCGTTCTCCGCCGCTGAGAGAGCTGGCTAAGCGCAGCGCGTCCTGATTGCGGAACGCAAACCGCGCCAGCACGCGATGCGCGTCATGGTCCGAAAGACCTTGCCAACGCTTCACATTCTCGAGCAACGAGCGATCGTCGCGCAGCAGGCTGACATGCTGGTCGAGATAGGCATGAGGAACGCCAGTCCGCACGGCGCCTCCGCTGGGCTCAAGAGCGCCGGTGATTAGCTTGAGGAGACTGCTCTTCCCCGCCCCGTTCTTTCCGTGGATCGCGACGCGCTCGGCGCCGGTCATGCTGAAGCTGAGCGGGCCCAACAAGTGGCGGTCGCCGATCTGGAGCACGACCTCCTCGAGCGATAGAACGACCCGGCTCGCCGGTAGCCCGGACGTGGGGAGCGAAAAGGATAACGGCGTTATCCGGTCCAGCGCGGCCCGTGCGACGTCACGCGCCTGGTCCGCTTGGCCGACGCCGCGGGCCACGACCCGCTCGGAGCGGCCCGCCGTCGCCTCCGCGCGACGCTTGGCGAGTCCCAACGAGATCTTTGGCGCGCTTCCGCTGGCGGCGTAGGCGCGGCCTCTGGAGTCGCGGCGCGCCTGCCGCTCGCGTGCCGATTGAGCCGCCCGTTTGGCCGCGCGAAGCTCGGACTCCGCGCGCTCGGCTGCCTGTTCGGCGCGGTCGCGCTCAGCACCGCGCATCGCCTCATAGGCGGACCAGCCGCCCCCAACCACGCGGATGCCGACCGGCGAAAGCTCGACGATGCGGTCCATCTGCTCCAGCAACGCGCGATCGTGGCTGGCGACAAGCGCTCCGCCGCTCCAGTTCGCAAGCATTGCCGACACGGCTTGCCGGCCAGCCGCGTCGAGATCGTTCGTCGGTTCGTCCAGCAGGATCAGGTCCGGCCCCTCCAGCAGAAGCCTTGCGAGCGCGAGACGCATTCGCTCGCCGCCGCTGAAGCTGGAAATCGGCCGATCGAGCGATGGCGAACCAAGTCCGACGCCCGCCAGCGCCTCGCCGATGCGCTGAGGCAAGAGCCAGTCGGCGGCGGCGAAATCCTCCGCCGTTCCCTGTCCCCGCTCGATCCGGTCAAGACGTGCTAGCGGCTCCGCCACCCGCAGAAGGTCTGCTGCGCGGCCGGATCCCTGTTCAGCGATCTGGCGCAGCGCTCCTATCTTTCCTCCGACCGAAATCGAGCCTGACCTCGGCCTCGCTCCCTGGACAATCGCCTGGAGCAGCGTGGTTTTTCCGGCCCCGTTCCGCCCGACGAGACCCACGCGCTCGCATCCGAGCGCCAGGGTCAGATCGGAGAAAAGCAGCCGCCCGTCAGGCGAGGAGAGCGAAACGGAGTCGAGAGTGAGTAAAGCGGACATGAGGAACCCGGACAGACATGGAGGGCAAGGTGGTGCGGCTCCGGTCCTGGTTCATCTCTTCCTCCGAATTTCAGCGCGCGTGCCTACAGAGCGCATCTCCGCTAGGCAAGGCGAACAAGATAGTCGGCCAGCGTCCACTTTCGACCCATTGCGGACATTAGAGTACCCCGGCGGCCACTCGCGCGCCGAAGCGGTCGTCGTTGGGTAGCCTTTCCTTTCCTAACCGTAGTTAAGTGCGACGGCTGATGACCGCGAACCGCTGCAACTTAACTAAAGACAAGTTGCTGGCGCACGCCGTTGGTGAGACACGGCGTCCGCGCTGAATGCACGTGACCGGTGTCGCGGAGTTTGGCCCCGTGCATCCTCGCAAGAGGAAGGGGGCTATCATGCTCAACCGGCATCGAATCTCGCGCCGTGTCTTGTTGACCGCAATTTCCACGACGTCTTTGCTCGCCATCGGCTCGCCGACTTTCGCAGCGCCAATCACGAAGCACGCAGGCGTCGCAAGCATCAGCATCTACGCGACCGGCTTCAACAATCCGCGCCAGCTCAAGTTCGGTCCGGATGGCAATCTCTATGTTGCCGAGGGTGGTCCAGGCGGCACAGGTTCGACCGTCGGGCAATGCGACCAAGTCGTCTTTCCGGTCGGTCCGTACAAGGGAAGCGCCACGGGCGGCCGAATCTCAAAGGTCGTCAATGGCGTGCGTACGACGGTGACGGACCGCCTTCCCAGCAGCTCCGCCAATGAAATCATCGGTGGTGACGTCGAGGGCGTCGCCGACATCGACTGGATCGGTAACACTCTGTACGCGCTCGTGGCCGGTGGGGGCTGTTCGCATGGAATCGCCAACCATCCGAACGGCATCTACCGAGTGAGCAGTAATGGATCGACGACCCTGGTCGCCGATCTTGGCGCCTACCAGCAGTCGAATCCGGTCGCGAACCCGGAAGCAGATGACTTCGAGCCCGACGGCACGTGGTACAGCATGATCTCGGTGCGGGGGGCACTCTATGCGGTTGAGCCCAACCACGGCGAACTCGATAAGATCACACCAGATGGTAAGATTTCGCGCGTCGTCGATATCAGCGCGAGTCAGGGTCATATCGTTCCAACGGCAATTGCCCAGCATGGCGTGTTCTACGTTGGCAACCTGAACACCTTCCCGATCCAGACGGGCTCTTCCAAGATCTTGAAGATCACCCCGTCCGGTCAAATCGACACGGTCGTCTGGGACCTTACCACGGTTCTTGGCGTCGCCTTTGACAATCGAGCCCGAATGTACGTTCTGGAGATGACGGTCGGAGCGCCGTTCCCGACGCCGGGGACGGGCCAAATCGTACGCATTACCGGATTCGGGAAGAAAGAGCTGATAGCAGACGGGCTGGTGCTTCCTACCGGCCTGACCATCGGTCCTGACGGCGCGCTCTACGTCTCAACCAAAGGTCTGGGTTTCGCACCCTCTCTGCCAGAAGGACCTGGGGAGGTGCTAAGGATTGTACCCGGTTGATCAAGCCGGTCCCTCGGACGGAAATGAGGCCGGAGCTACGTCCGCTTTCCACCCAAAGCAGACATTAGGCCGATAAGGAAAAAGGGCGCCGATGAAAGCGCCCTTTTTTATCCTGTATCAGAAGGATGGTGGAGCCGAGGGGGATCGAACCCCTGACCTTCGCAATGCCATTGCGACGCTCTCCCAGCTGAGCTACGGCCCCGATCCTTCACGCGCCTTAGGCGAAGTTTTCACGCCTGAAAACGGGGAATTTGGCTTCCCCGGGCGCGACTTTCTAGCTTTCGTCGTCTTCGGAGACGGGCTCGACGCCAAGATCGTCGTCGCCGGTGTCCAGGTCGACTTCCTCGTCCGCGCTGGGCTCTTCTTCCTCGTCGACTGCCAGATCCTCGGCCTCGAGGTCCTGGTCGGTCGCCACTTCCTTTTGCTTCGCCTCAACAGCCTCGAACGGCATCGGCTGCTTGGACTTCAGCACGGGCTCGGGAACCCATTCGGTGCCGCATTCAATGCAATGCACAGGCTCCTCGTTGCCGAGATCATAGAAACGGGTCGAGCACTTGGGGCAAGTGCGCTTGGTGCCCCATTCGGGCTTCACCATGTGGGTCTAACTCCAGTCAAATTCAGGTGGCCGCGAAACGGCGGCAGCGTTCGGGCGCGCGCCTTGCCATAGGCTATCCGCCCTGTCAAAGCGCCCGCTTGAATAGGAATTTCGGAATTCAGGACGGGTCGCGCAAGGGGTTCGTCATTGCCGTCGACGGACCGGCTGCAAGCGGCAAGGGCACGATTGCCCGCGCGCTCGCGAAGCATTTCGGCTTGCCCCACATGGACACGGGCCTTCTCTATCGGGCCGTGGCTCTGAAGATCTGGCGCTGGGGCGGCGATCCGAACATCGAGTTCGAGGCGCTCCGGGCGTGCGACAATCTCGGCTTCGACCCGGACGACGAAGAGCTGCGGAGCGAGCCGATATCCCGGATCGCTTCGAAGATTTCTTCCTATGCCTCGGTTAGGGATGCCCTGCTTCAGCGCCAGCGCGATTTCGCCGCGCAGGAGGGCGGGGCAGTGCTCGACGGCCGGGATATCGGTACGGTCATCGCGCCTGAGGCGGACGTCAAACTGTTCGTGACGGCCAGCGCGGAAGTCAGGGCCCAGCGCCGCGTGCGCGAGCTGCTGGAGCGCGGGATGCCGGGCCATTACGATGACGTGCTGCTGGACATCCGTGCTCGCGATGAGCGCGATGCCACGCGCGAAATCGCACCGCTCCTCCAGGCTCAGGATGCGGACCTTCTCGACACCAGCGACCTTACCGCCGAGCAGGCCATTGCGGAGGCTATCCGGCTGGTCGAGCACAAGCTCGCGAACGCCTGAACTCCGTTTGACTCTCCTGCTGTTGAGGCGCAGCACGTCCGCCGGCGCGTTCGGGGGAATTCTGCGCCGGTAGTGCTCCCCACCTGCGTCCATTCGAGCAGGGGAAAGCCAATGAAATACTTGATGAAATATGCGGCCGCAGCGGCGGCAGGGGCAATCGCCGCGACGTCAATTGCCTATGCCCAAGCCGCGAGCCCACCTCGGGCAATCATCTCCATCTATCATGCAGCGCCCGGACATCAGCAGGCGCTTCTTGAGTGGCTCGCTCAGCAGGACCGCATCGCAGCGGCTGCGGGCATTCCGGCGAGCCAGATCTATGCGCACACTGATGGCGACAGCTGGGACTATCTGATGATCGCTCCTGTGACGACCGATGCCCAGGATCAGGCCGCCGACGCCGCCGCTGCGAAGATGGGACTGCCGAGCGGGCCGAAAGTGGGCCTCGAGCTCCGCAAGCACATCCAGTCGCATACGGACACCTACGTCGTTGGGCCGCTGACGGCTGCCCAGATGCTCGATCGCTTGAAATAAGGGGAAGCCGGAGCGCCCGGTTTCGGCCGGGCGCCTTTCCTAGAATTTCATCGAAAGGCCGATGGCCGCCCGTTTGTTGCGCTTGGGCGCCATGTTCTGCGGCACGTCCCCGACATATCCGCGCATCTTGGGCGAGGTCTGGAAGATGCCGAGCCCGAGCACGGTGCCGCGCGCAATTTCCTTGCCGGCGATGATCCCGCGCCGCTGCTGCCAAATGCCATTGGGCTCGGCATAATCGATGACGGGGAACGAGAAACCCCGCCTCGCGATCTGAATCGGAGCTTCGCCGCCGACCCGCGAAAGAGAAGAAAGCGCGCTGGTGTTGGAGCTGCCGGCGGGCTCTGCGGCCGCCGGGGCGGTGCACGCGACTGTCGCTACAACTGCCAGGATCCTCAAGCGCGCCATGCGCGATCCTCCATCCATCCCCGCGGATAAACCACTGGTCGGGAAAGAGAGTTCCTCAAGAGTCTGCAGTGCAACGTTGCGGGACACACGTCCGCCGCATGAGCGTCACGAGCAAAGCGATATCCTCCCCTCGGGACTCGCTCGCGAATCCCGGCTTCCGAAGGAAATTGAGCAGGATTGGATCAGTCATGCAATTGTCGAACTTCTACCGCCAATCGTGGGATCGCGCGGACGAAGGAAAGCGCGGGCTATTGCTGGGGACGCGCCAGCAATTCAATGTGCGGCGCGATGCCCGTGCTTCTCCCGACTGCCTGACGACCGCCTACGTGGCGCGGTTGCGAGAGATCGGCGACATCATTGCTGGTCGGAAGTCGCGTTAGGGCTTGCGCCGAACCGCCCACACCAGCGCCGAGACACTGCTGATCAGTGCCGCAATCGCGAGCAGGGCGGGCGGATCGAGAACGAGCACTCCGGACCTCCTTTTCAGAGCCCGACACCGACTCCGCGCGCCCTTGTTCCCTATATGTTCCATATCTGCAATAGGAAAATTCCTAGCGCCTAAGTAGCAGAATTTTCACCTATGTTCGGTAATTCCGGAGCGGTGGACTGAGTGAAAAGAGGCCAGGACGTGCCGGATTCGAGGAGCAAGGCTGTGAGGATAGCAAGCAGCCATTTGATAACCAGCTGCGCCACCGCGGCGGCAATCATCCTGTTTGTCGCGCTCGGCAGCCAGGTCGTGCCCGCGGCCTTCGATGGCCTGCAGGTCCAGGCCCACGACAATGCGCTCTCGGTCGCATTCATCCTCAACATCGCCATCATCCTGTTCGGCTGGCGGCGCTCGAAGGATTTGAAGGAAGCACTCGATGCCTATGACAAGGCAGAGCGGCTGGCGGAACGCAACGCCAATACCGATCCTGCCACGGGCCTCGCCAATCGCCGCGAGCTGATGAGCGCGCTGGAACTCTCGCTGGCGGCGAAAAGCTCGGGTGTGCTGCTCCTGCTCGACCTCGACCACTTCAAGCGTGTCAACGACCTTCACGGTCACCTTGCCGGCGACAAGCTGCTCAAGATCGTCGCCGATGCGCTCGTCGACGAAGCCCCGGCGGACAGCTGCTGCGCCCGCATCGGCGGGGACGAGTTCGCAATCCTGCTGGACGGCGCGAGCGCCAAGGAAGCCGAGAAGGTCGCGCAGGGCATTCTGTCGCGGCTGTCGAAGCCCGTGGACCTGGGCACCGTCCGGGTCTTCGTTTCCGCTTCGATCGGCCTGTCGCAGGTCCGCAAGCTTCAGAAGGAGGAGGACGTCCTGCGCGAAAGCGATTTCGCACTGTACGCCGCCAAGCGTGCAGGCCGGAACTGCTTCGCCTGGTTCGATCCGGAGCTTGAGCGCGAGCTCACCGACCGTGTGCAGCTGGAAGAAGACATTCGCAGCGGCATCGAGAACGGCGAATTCGTCCCGTTCTTCCAGCCGCTGATCGACCTCACCTCTCGCGAGCTCGTCGGGTTCGAGGCGCTGGCCCGCTGGCGTTCGCCCACCCGCGGATTCCTGGAGGCCGAGACTTTCATCGAGGCGGCGGAGAAGACCGGCCTCATCGGCCCGCTGACCATCAGCGTGGTCGAGCAGGCGCTGAAGGAAGCGCGGGACTGGCCGCCGCACCTGAAGATCGCGATCAACGTCTCGCCGGTGCAGTTCCGCGACCCGCAGCTCGCCCAGCACATCATGAAGGTGGTGACCGAGGCCGGTTTCCCGGCGCACCGCCTGGAAGTCGAGATCACCGAGGCGTCCCTGCTGGAAGACCGCGAGCAGGTGCTGGCGACCATTGGCAGCCTGAAGAATGTCGGAATCAGCATCTCACTCGACGATTTTGGCACCGGCTACGCCTCGCTTTCCCAGGTCAACACGCTGCCAATCGACCGCATCAAGATCGACAAGAGCTTCATCAGCACCATCGTGAAGAGCGAGCAGACCGCGGCGATCGTCAACACGATCACCAGCCTTGGCCACACGCTCAATGTTCCGATTACCGCCGAGGGCATCGAGTCCGAGCAGGTGCGTAACGAGCTCGGCAAGTATGGCTGCGCGGAAGGGCAGGGTTATCTGTTCGGCCGTCCGCTCTCCGCCGATACCGTCCGCACGTTCCTTGATATGAAGGAGCGCAACGACGGCCGCGAGTCTCCTTCCGAAAGCGAGGAAGAGGCTCGCCCGAAGATCCGCCGCAGCTGGTAAAGGCGGCCCCCCTCCTAGGCCGCCTTCTCCCCGCCGCTCCACTGCTTGACGCGCCGTCCGCCGCACCACAATTCCTTGACCGTCTCGCCATGCCCTTCGGCTTGACGGATGGCGATCGCGTCATCTTGTGCGGCGAACCCCTCGACCCGGCCGAAGCGACCCCGGCGATCGAGGAAATATAACCTGTAGTACGGCACGGGATATCTCCAGCCCGGAGCGGAGGTCATCCCGCTTCGGGACCCGTCCAGAATCGGCCCGAAATGGTTAACGAATTCTTTCTTTCGGAGCTATCTAACTGACTTATCCACCGTTTTAGCGAGCAGTCCGCCTTCCGCCGGCCGATGCCTGGCCAAGACTCCGGTTCGAAATACAGTTGTAATAGCTGATCCAGTCGATGCGCCCGGTCCGCCGGAACGAGGCGCGGCGATTGCAGAACTGCACCTTCCACGCGGGCGGCTTGTTCTTCTTCACGAAGCCGAGCGAGCGTTTCATCGCCCGCTGCTGCTTCTCGATGCAGCTCTCCTGCCACTGGCAGACGAAGCCGATGTTCAGGAAGACGGGATCGCGAAGGGGCGGAAGCTTCGCATCGGCGCCCGACCCGGCGAACGCCAGGGCGACGGCAATGCCAACCAGCGGCAGCTTCATTCAGTGTCCCTCGACCACCCGGCGCGACCCGGACCCGACCATAACGCGCCAAGCCGGACATCGTCAAAGCGGACTCGATGCCGTTGCACTTACCGCGACTTCTATCTTGATTTGTCAGCTTGCCATTTGGGCTTCACGCGCGGGTGGCTCTTTGATGGTCGCACCTGCGGCGTTGGCGCTCCTCCGCGAGGCGGGGCCTGCTCGATCACCAAGCCTTCATCCTCTGGCGCGATCGTGGCCCGGCGCAGCGCCTTGATAAAGCCCGGCGTCGCGCGCTGGGTTACCTCGAAATAGCTTTCGTTCGCCGCCACCCTGATCGCTCCGATGTCGTTGCGGCCGATATGACCGTAGCGGCAGATGACCGGCAACAGCCAGCGGGGGTCGGCGTTGTGGCGCCTGCCGGCGTTGATCACGAACCAGGTCGATCCCTCGAACCCTGCTCGTGGACCCGGCTCGCGCTCTTCCTTTCCGCCTGATGCGAGGATGTCCTCGGGTGCCGGAAGGTCGGTGCGCAGCGCTCGAACGAGCGCGCCGGCGATTGCATCCGGGGTCAGCTTTTCCATCAGCTGCGCGGCAAGCTGCTGGTCTTCTTCATCAAGCTCGACCGGCGCGGAGAGCGCTTCGAGGAGGCGGTCGCGATCTTTCGTGCGAATCTGGTCGGGGGTCGGTGGCTCGATCCATTCGGCGTCGATGCGCGCCCGCTTCAGCATTGCGTCCACCGCGCGGCGCCGGCGGAACGGGACCATCAGCACGGCGATGCCCTTCCGCCCGGCTCGGCCGGTCCTGCCGGATCGGTGCTGAAGCGCCTCCGCATCGCGAGGAAGCTCGACGTGAATGACCAGCGAGACCGAGGGCAAGTCGATGCCCCGGGCGGCCACATCGGTCGCGACGCATACGCGCGCTTTCTTGTCGCGAAGGCTCTGGAGTGCATTGTTGCGCTCGCTCTGGCTATGTTCCCCCGACAAAGCGACGGCGTGGAAGCCGCGCTCGGTCAAGCTTGCATGAAGGCGACGGACCGCGTCGCGGGTCGCGCAGAACAGGATCGCGGTCTCGGCTTCATGCAGTCGAAGCAAATTGACCACCGCATGCTCGATGTCGGTTGGGGATACCGCGACGGCCTGATAGGCGATGTCGGCATGAGCCTCACTCTCGCCGATCGTCTCGATGCGCAGCGCATCCTTCTGGTAGCGGCGCGCCATCGCCACGATTGGTCGCGGCATGGTGGCGGAGAATAGTAAGGTCCGGCGTTCATCGGGCGTTGCGTCGAGGATTTCCTCCAGCTCTTCCCTAAAGCCCATGTCGAGCATCTCGTCGGCCTCGTCGAGGACTACGGCCCGCAAGGCGGAAAGATCGAGCGCGCCCCGTTCGAGATGATCGCGAAGACGGCCGGGCGTTCCGACGACGATGTGAGCGCCACCCTGCAGCGCGCGACGTTCCTTCATCGGGTCCATACCGCCGACGCAAGTTACCACGCGAGCTCCCGCCGGCGCGTAGAGCCACTGCAATTCCTTGCTGACCTGGATTGCGAGTTCGCGGGTCGGCGCGATCACCAGGCCGAGCGGTTCGCGGCTCCATGGTGCCTTGTCGCCTTCGAGCAATTGATCCGCGATCGCCAGGCCGAATGCCACGGTCTTGCCCGAACCGGTCTTGGCGGAAACGATCAGGTCGCGGCCATCAGCCTGTTCCTCGATGACCGCCGATTGGACCGACGTCAGCGTGTCATAACCGCGCGCGGCCAATGCCTCCGCGAGCGCGGAGTGAATTCTTGAATGTTGCATGGCGCCAGCGCCTACGCGGAATCGCGCCGGAGCGGTAGGGGACTAGAGAGATTGCGCAGCGGCGTGCGCGCTGGCCCAGGCCCATTGGAAATTATAGCCGCCAAGCCAGCCGGTGACGTCGACCGCTTCGCCGATGGCGAGAAGGCCGGGGACGCGTTTGGACTCCATCGTCTGCGATGACAGTTCGGCAGTGCTGATGCCGCCGATCGTGACTTCGGCCTTGGCGAAGCCCTCGCTTCCGTTAGGCGCGAATTGCCACTCGGCGAGGCGGTGCTCGGCGGCGTCGAGTGCGCGGTCGGGTATGTTTCCAAGCTCAAGGCCAATCCCGAGCTGGTCGGACAGCGTCTCCGCAAGCCGGTCGGGAAGCGTGCGCCCGAGCAACCGGCGAAGCGTGATACGCGGATCGTCGCGCTTTGCCTGACGAAGCCAGCCGGGGCGAAGATCGGGCAGGAAGTCGATCGTCACAGGATCGCCATGCCGCCAATAGGATGAAACCTGCAGGATGGCGGGCCCGGACAGACCGCGATGGGTGAACAAGGCAGCTTCCCGGAAGCTTCCGTTTCCGGCGCGGGCGACGACCTCGGCGGAAACGCCGGATAGCGTCTTGAACAGCGCCTCCTCCCCGGAAAGAGTCAGTGGGACGAGCGCGGGGCGCGGTTCGACGATCTTCAAGCCGAAGCTCCGTGCCACGTCATATGCAAAGCTGGTCGCACCGAGCTTTGGGATGGACAGACCACCGCTGGCGAGCACGAGTGCGGGCGCCTGCGTCACGTCTTTGCCGAGACTGACCTGGAACGATCCGTTACGGTGCTCGACGGTCGCCGCCTGACCGAATGCGGTCTCCACCTTTCCGGCGGCGCATTCGTCGAGCAGCATCGCGACGATCTGCTTCGATGAGCCGTCGCAGAAGAGCTGGCCGAGCGTCTTCTCATGCCAAGCGATGCCGTGCCGATCGACCAGGGCGATGAAATCCGCTGGCGTAAACCGGCTGAGCGCGGACTTGGCGAAATGGGGGTTGGCCGAGAGAAAGTTGCTGGCGGTTGCACCGATGTTCGTGAAATTGCAGCGGCCGCCGCCGGAAATCAGGATTTTCCGGCCAGGCTCCGGCGAGTGATCGACGAGCAGGATGCGGCGCCCGCGCTGGCCGGCCAGCGCCGCGCAGAACATTCCAGCCGCTCCGGCACCGATGATGATTGCGTCGAACGAGCTGGTTTTCGGCATGGACAAAGCCCTATGCGGCTATGTTCAGTGTCCGCAATGGCTTCCCGCGCTCCGCAAGCCGTCACCGGCGCGCATCGCTCCTTGCCCCCACGCCCCCTCTAGAGTAAGGCCCCCGGCGTCCGGCGGGCGGCTATTCCCCTCTGGACAGCCCGTCTCAATTGGCGAGCGCGTGCGGTGAACCGGCTTTCCGGCACCGGAACGCGCTTTTTGCATGATGGGCTGTCTTCGGGACCAGCCGCTCCAAAGGACGCCACCACGGGATGAGCCCGCGGCGGCAGTGCATTGAACCAGGTCCGCATGTGAAGGCTCGCCATGGTGGCGCGCTCGCGGCAGGCCGAATGAATACGAAAGACTATCCACTTTATGGCAACCACGACATTTCCGACCCGCGACGATTTCGCGGAGCTCCTCAACAAGTCGCTCGGCGGAGAGAACGAGACTTTCGAGGGCAAGGTCGTCAAGGGCACGGTGACCGCGATCGAGAACGACCTCGCGGTGATCGACGTGGGGCTCAAGTCCGAAGGCCGTGTGGCGCTGCGCGAGTTCGCCGCGCCCGGCCAGAAAGCGGAAATCAAGGTCGGTGACGAAGTCGAGGTCTATGTCGACCGCGTCGAGAATTCGCAGGGCGAAGCGATGCTGTCGCGCGACCGCGCTCGCCGCGAAGCCGCCTGGGACAGCCTCGAAAAGGAATTCGAAGCCGGCAACCGCGTCGAAGGCGTGATCTTCGGCCGCGTCAAGGGCGGCTTCACCGTCGACCTCGGCGGCGCCGTGGCCTTCCTGCCCGGTTCACAGGTCGACATTCGTCCGGTCCGCGACGTCGGACCGCTGATGGAGGTCCCGCAGCCGTTCATGGTGCTCAAGATGGACCGCCGCCGCGGCAATATCGTCGTGTCGCGCCGCGCCATCCTCGAAGAGACCCGCGCCGAGCAGCGCAGCGGCCTGATCCAGAGCCTCGAAGAGGGGCAGGTGATCGACGGCGTCGTCAAGAACATCACCGATTACGGCGCGTTCGTGGACCTCGGCGGAATCGACGGCCTGCTGCACGTGACCGACATCAGCTACAAGCGCGTCAATCACCCGAGCGAGGTGCTGAACATCGGCGACACGGTGAAGGTGCAGATCATCCGCATCAACCGTGACACGCAGCGCATCAGCCTCGGCATGAAGCAGCTCGAGACGGATCCGTGGGAAGGCGCGGCGGCCAAGTATCCGGTCGGCGGCGTGTTCCAGGGCCGCGTGACGAACATCACCGAATATGGTGCGTTCGTCGAGCTCGAGGCCGGCATCGAGGGCCTCGTCCACGTGTCCGAGATGAGCTGGACCAAGAAGAACGTCCACCCGGGCAAGATCGTCTCCACCTCGCAGGAAGTCGAAGTGAAGGTGCTCGAGGTCGATCAGGAGAAGCGCCGGATTTCGCTCGGCCTCAAGCAGGCCCAGGCGAACCCGTGGGAAGCTTTCGCGGCGACCCACCCGGTCGGCTCGACCGTTGAGGGCGAGGTCAAGAACTCAACCGAGTTCGGCCTATTCATCGGCCTCGAGGGCGAAGTCGACGGAATGGTTCACATGTCGGACATCGCCTGGGGCGTGTCGGGCGAGGAAGCTCTCCAGCTGCACCGCAAGGGCGAGACCGTTCAGGCGCAGGTGCTCGACGTCGACGTCGAGAAGGAGCGCATCAGCCTCGGCATGAAGCAGCTTGAGCGGGGCGGCGTTTCGGCCGGTGCGGCCGGCGGCAGCAGCGCCAAGAAGGGCGAGATCGTCACCGTCGAGGTTCTCGAGGTGAAGGACGGCGGGCTCGAGGTCCAGATCGCCGAGGGCGGCGCTTCGGGCTTCCTCAAGCGCACCGACCTCGGCCGCGACCGCGACGAGCAGCGTCCGGAGCGCTTCCAGGTCGGCCAGAAGTTCGACGCGATGATCATAGGTCTCGATCGTTCGAAGAAGCCGAACTTCTCGATCAAGGCGATGCAGATCGCCGAAGAGAAGCAGGCGGTTGCCCAGTACGGCTCGTCGGATAGCGGCGCGTCGCTCGGCGACATCCTCGGTGCGGCCCTGAAGGAAAAGCAGGCTGCTTCCGAGACTGCGACCGAGAAGAAGACCTCGAAGAAGAAGTAACAGTGTAAGGGGCGGCGACACTTGCGCCGCCGCCCCTTTCCTGACAGCGTGCATCCGCCTCTTGGGGAGAGGCGTCAGTCATTCGAAAACATACCTGCGGGGATGAGATGATTCGCTCGGAACTGGTGCAGAAATTGTGCGGCGATTTTCCCGACCTGACCCAACGTGAGGTCGAAGGCGTCGTGGGTGCCCTGTTCGATTCCATTACCGACCAGCTTGCAAAGGGCGGCCGTGTCGAGCTTCGCGGCTTCGGTGCATTTTCGACGCGCCAGCGCGACGCCCGTGTCGGGCGCAATCCGCGCACCGGCGACCCGGTGTCGGTCGACGCCAAGCGCGTGCCTTACTTCAAGCCGGGCAAGGAAATGCGCGAGCGCTTGAACTTAGGCGAGGTTACTGCCGAGTAGCCGGGGCGCCCTACCGTACCCGCGGCTGGACAAGCGGACGTGGCGGAACGGTAGACGCTGGGGACTTAAAATCCTCTTCCCGTAACGGGAGTGTGGGTTCGATTCCCACCGTCCGCACCAGCATCGAAATCCAGTGATGCCGGGGGCATCACGATTTCGAGGCTCCGTCGGATGGCGAGAAGGGGCATTTGTGCCCGCCTCTCAACGTAAATTATTAATCTTGTGCGCGTAACGAACCGTCTGTGTTCACGCGTTCGCTCTCGCTGAGAAGCCGCGCGCCGCTGGATAGCGCGCGCCACGACTGGGTCGTGCTTGGGACGGTCATCGCGGCCGTCGTCCTGCTTATCGGTAACGGCACTTCGTTCTTCCGTGAGCTGGCGCGAGCCCAGGCCATTCTCGGCCCTGGTGCGCAGGTCGCGGCAATCGCGCTGACGTTGAACGTCGCCCTGATCCTGTTCGGCTGGCGGCGTTACGTCGACCTGCAGCACGAAACGGAGCGCCGCATCGAGGGCGAGCGGCGAGCCGCTATCGCGGCGTCGACCGATGCGGTCACTGGCCTGCTCAATCGCAAAGGCTTCGCTGACGGCACCGAGGATCTTCTCGAGAAGGCCGAACAGGAGAATGCATCGCTCCTGATCGTGTCCCTGCAGCTGCATCGTTTCCGGTCGATCTATGACCGGCACGGCTACGATACTGGCGACGCTCTGCTCCGCGGCATTTCCGGGACGATCCTGGAAAATGCGGGGGAGGGCACGGTGGTCGCGCGCATGGGCGGCGACGAATTCGCTATCGCCAGCCTCCTCAAGAGTGAGGCTCGCGAAGAAGCGGAGAAGCGTGTCGAGTCCTTGCTCAGGCTCACCACTCGGCCGTTCGATATTGACGGGAAAATGATCCAGGTCGGCGCATTTGCCGGCATGGCCGCGGCCCGTCCGGGCGAGGTGCGTGTGCCGGACCTGCTTCGGCGCGCGGATATCGCCCTCGATGATGCGAAGTCGGGACGCGTCGTCCGGCCGATCTGGTTCGATTCCGCAATGGAGCGGGCGCTGATGGCGCACGGCGAGATCGAGCAGGGCATCCGCTTCGGCCTCGAGCACGAGCAGTTCCTGCCGTTCTTCGAGCCGCAGGTGGACCTGCGCACCAGCGAGATCACCGGCTTCGAAGTGCTTGCACGCTGGCGTCACCCGCTCGCGGGCATCATCTCGCCGGACCAGTTCATCCCGGTCGCCGAGGAAATCGGTGTAATTGATCGCTTGTCCGAGCAGGTGATCCGGTCGGCGCTGATCGCGGCGCGGGACTGGGATCCGTCGATCAAGATCTCCGTCAACATCTCGCCGTCGCAATTCTCGGATGGCTGGCTGGCCGAGCGTATCGTCCGCATCCTGACCGAGTGTAATTTCCCGGCCGATCGGCTGGTGGTGGAGATTACGGAGACGTCGTTGTTCGGCGACATGGATCTCGCGCGGAGCATCGTCACAAGCCTCAAGAACCAGGGCATCCGCCTGGCGCTCGACGACTTCGGGACCGGCTTTTCGTCGCTCTCTCACCTGCGCTCGCTTCCGTTCGACATCATCAAGATCGACCGATCCTTCGTGACCAACATCCACGAGAGCGGGCAGAGCGCTGCGATCGTTCGCGCGGTGGCCACGCTCGCCGACGCGCTCGAAGTGCCGATCCTCGTCGAGGGCATCGAGAACGAGGCGGCGCACGCCGCGGTGCTGGCGATCGGCTGTTCGAGCGGACAGGGCTGGTACTTCGGAAAGCCGATGGAGGCGGACCAGGCGGCCCAGCTCGTTGCCCGCCGGTCGGAGCCGTCGACGAAGGCGACGAATAGCTCGACCCGAGCCGCCTAACCCGATTTCGCAATCCTGAAGAACGTCCCGTTTCGAAACGGCGGGAGCGCATGTCTGCGCGGGGGCGTTGTGTGCATGGTTAAAAGCATCTTAAGAAGTTCCCATGCGTACCTTGCGTCCCGCGATTGCAATCGACCCACGCCTCTTCGGCAGGCGCATGCCCGGCTTCATCCTGGGCAGCGCCAAAGAAGGCGGCTTGGTCATCAGCGATGATCTCAAGCTGTTCGCGACAACCTTCGCGATCGGCTTCCTGTTCGTTTCCGTCCTAATCTTTTGATCCCGAGCCGTTTCGAAGCCAGCGTAGTTCGCTGATTCAGCTGAAGGCGGATCCGTTGACCGCGCGGGCGGCGGTAATGGCTTGAGACTGTCATTGCGGCGCAAGACGCCCTGCTTGATAAATGTAATCGATCGGTCCGCCGCGTCGGAGCTATGCCCGTGATACTCGGGTTGCTTTCGGGGGTTGTGGGGTATGGTAAGAGAGCCGGACGAAACCGATTGGTGGGTAATGACCGGCTGTCGAGGCAATCCCCCGAAGAAGCTCGAAAGTGCGCCTTCAGGCCGGGTAGCCTCGCCGACCGGCAAGAAGGGAAGCTCCTGCAAGGATGAATTGGCGGCGGCTTCTTTCCCGTAGGCGATACATCAGTCCCGAAGAGGAAGCCTACCGCCGGTTGCTAGCCAAGGGCTGGCGGCCGAAGGCGATCGTCGACGTCGGCGCCTATCAAGGAGATTGGACGCGTCTTGCTCGCCGGGTGTGGGCCAGTACGCCCGGCTTGATGGTCGAGGCCCAAGAGAGCAAGCGGCCGTATCTCGAGGCGCTTTGCAGCAAGGAAAGCGGCCTACGGTTTGAAATGGCTGTCCTTGGCGCAAAATCTGGCAAGTCCGTTGAGTTCTACGAGATGGAAACCGGCTCATCGATGTTTCCCGAGCGGAGCGACGTGCCGCGGACGGTCACGACGCTCACCACACGAACGCTCGACGACCTTACGGCCGGATTGCCCGACGGCCTGTTCCTGAAGATTGATGTGCAGGGGGCCGAACTGGAAGTTCTCGAGGGTGGGCAGGCAACGCTTGCGCGTTCTGGCCTTGTGCAGCTGGAATTGCCGTTCGTGGCTTACAATGAGGGTGCGCCGCCGCTCATGAAGACCCTCGGTTATATGGCCGATCGCGGTTTCACGCCGCTGGACATCAGCGGGTTCAGCCGGCCCAACGGTGTCGATCTCGCCCAGATCGATATGCTTTTCGTACCGGAAGATTCTTCGCTTCGGCGCCAGTTCTTTCACTTCCGCCAGTAAGGGCACTCGCTCAGTCGCAGGCGAGGTGGAGCTTCCATCCCAGCCAGGCTGCCACGATGCTTCCGAGCGCCACCAGGAACAGTGTTTCCGCGACGGACACGCCGACAAGAACGAGGCCTGTGAGCATCAATGTGGCAACGACCATCGCTCCGGAATTGACGATATTGTTGGCAGCAACGGTCCGCGCGGTCTCCGACTTGGGGACAGTGGTCGTGAGGAAGGCGTAGAGCGGGACCACGAACATTCCGCCGGCGATCGCGATTCCGAGCAGGTCGAGAACGACCGCCCATCCGAGCGGATGGCGCAGGAATTCGCGTGTGCCGACGAGCTCGGGCGATGCCGACCAGTCCTTGGCCAACACGTAAAGAAGCAGGACGAAGACGCCCATCATCAATGCGGACGAAGGCGCGAAACGGGCGGAAACCTGCCCTTTCAACATGCGGTTGATTGCGACCGAACCGATTGCGACGCCGACCGAGAAAACCGCGAGGAAAAGGGTGGCGACGCTCTGGTTGGCGTAGAAGACGTTCTTCACCAGGGGCGGGAATTGAGCCGCCAGCACGGCACCCATAGCCCAGAAGAAGCTGATCGAAAGGATTGCGAGGAAAAGCCTCCTGACGTGCAGCGTCGCGCTCACCAGCGTGACCGAGGCGCGCACGATGTGCCAGTCCATGCCTCTATGCGGATAGCCGGGAATTTCCGCATCGTCAGCCGCAAGGGCTTGAGGAACGAAACCGCCTGCTATCCGGCCGATCAGCGCGACCAGCAGGACACCGACGGCCGCGAACTCTGCGTGGAAGGTTCCGTCCGGGCGCTGCACCACGAGGATTCCGCCGAGGATCGTTCCGCCGAGGATGGCGATATAGGTTCCGGCTTCGACCAGCCCGGTGCCGCCGAGCACCTCATCCTTGTTCAGATGCTGCGGCAGGATCGCATATTTGATCGGCCCGAAGAAGGTCGAGTGCACGCCCATCGCGGTCAGCGCAACGAGCAGCAGCGGGATGTTGTGGAGCAACAAGCCGCCCGCGCCGAAAAGCATGATGGCGATCTCGGCCGATTTCACGATCCGAACGATCTTCGCCTTGTCCATCGCGTCGGCCAATTGTCCCGACAGGGCCGAAAGCAGGAAGAATGGCAGGATGAAGAGGCCGCCCGCGATCGCGCTGAACGCCGCTTCCTGCTCCGCGTCGCGGTAGATGCCGTAGATAACGAGCAACACCATCGAGGTGCGGAAGAGGTTGTCGTTGAAAGCGCCAAGGAACTGCGTCGTGAAGATCGGCAGGAATCGCCGAGTGCGCAGTAGGTGAAGGGAGTCCTGCATCAGCTAATGGTCAGCCGACTGGGCCTCTTACGCGAATCCATCGCGACGGCTGTAGCGGCTCTTGGGCCGGGGGCAAGGCGGAGTGGTTAAGCGGGGAGCGGCCACGAGCACAACGGGGCCGTGAAACCGATACGCTTCCGTTCCAATATTCAGCTGTGCGACAGCAGCACAATGCTTTGGAGGCCGCTCCACAGCGGTTTTACAGAGAGGGAGCATCATCGATGCACAGGTTGGTTGTTGCGGCGTTGGGAGTTGCAACAGTTTTGTCCGGCTGCATGGTCCGGGAAGCGCGGATCGCACTCGCGCCCGGGTTGGCTGAATCTGCTGAGCGCATCGAATTGACTGGGATGGGAGGAGGCCGAAGCGGGGACTTTCAGCTCGGCCAAGGATCGGGAACATTCACCAGGTCCGCCGAGCGTCTCGGAGTCTTCGACCCCCTGCTGGTGAGGCACCGCGGCGGAGGCGCTTTTCGCCTTCGAGAGTCGACTGACGGGATCGAACTGGCCGGCCGCTGTTCCTATCGCGAGGGCATCGTGAACGCCGGCCCCGTATCGGTCACGCCTGGCCGGCTCGTTTTCCACTGTGACTTCGCGCGAGGCGGACGTCGCATTGATGCGTCTTTCAGGATCGCCGACCCGAAGTCGGCGCTGGGAATGCTGCATGGACGCGACGAGCGCACTGGAATGCTCGTCTATGAAGGGCGGGAGATAGCTGTCCGTTCGATCCATCGGGACATTGCCGGAGGCCTGCCCACCTCCACTGCGCTGGGGTACAGTTTCTCGGCTGACGGCCGTGAGATCGGTGCGGTTGACCTGAACGGTCTCAACAAGACCTTGTATGTCCCGCGAAGCGGGCCGGACCGCGAAGCGGTGATCGTGGCATCGGTAGCGCTGTCTACCTTTTGGGATCCCGCGATCGTGCAACAAGACTGAGCAGCGGTTCGAATGGTCGTTTTCGGCGGGAAGCAGACACTGAAAAGCATTTCTAACGCAGGAGATAATCGGGTCTGACACCCCGACTGCGCCAGTATTCCGTCAGACCGATTCCGTTGCATAGTGCGAGGAAGCGCGGATCCCTCCGCATGCTCGCGCAAGGCGGGGTGAAGAGCCATTGGACTCCGTTACGCCAGGCTGTGTCGTTGGCGATTTCCTTGCCACCCTCACTTTGGGGCACGATCTTCCCGCGCCAGAGAAGGAATCCGTCGGCAATTTCGAAACTGGCGTCCACCTCACCGAGCGCCGCTAGAATCATGACTGCATGTGCGGCAAGTTCACCAGCTTTCCTGGCTGCATCGAGGCACGCATTGCGAGCCGTTGTGATCGTCATCGCTGATCGCTGGTCCAGCGCGGGGAGGCACGCTCCCCACAACGTGGCCAAGGCGGGGTCGAGCATATTCGGCTCACCCTTGAGCATCGCCAACGCGGCTTGCGCACGGTCCGTCAGCGCGAGAATCAGGAACCGAACCCACCACGTCCCACCGTCTGCGGGATAGAGGGCCCGCACCTGGTCCACGACCTTGTCAGCCTGCGCAACTCGCCCGGCAATCCAGAGCTTCAGTGCTCGCCGACCGAGCAAATCGGCCGAAAGCGGCTCGATCCTCAGAGCACGCTCGTTCCAGCTCCATGATTCCGCGTTGAGACCCGCCGACTGCAACAATCCGACAAGCTCGGTGATCGCGATCACGTTCGAAGGGTCGATAGTGATGATCTGCCGAAGCTTTCGGTCTCTCGATGCCCAGTCTAGGGTGGATCCCTGCAGCTCGAACATCGCGAGCAGCGCGTTCGGTTCTCGCGGATCGATAGAGAGCGCCTTCCGGATCGCTTCCTCGGTTGCGGGAATCCAAGGACGCTCCTCCGGTCCACCGGACAGGCTTTGAGCGTGCAGACTGCGTACGAGCGCCAGCAGGCCCCATGCCTTTGCGTCCTTCGGTCGGATCGCAACGGCCTTCTCAAGGCTCCGGGCGACGCCGTCGTCGAAGCGAAGATTTCGAACCGCCTCATGCGCTTGCTTCATTAGGCGTTCGAACTCGCGATCCGATCCAGAGCGGCCGGTCAACCATATTCCTGCCGCGCCGGCTGCGGCGATGGCAGCAGCGCTCGAGGCGAACAGTGCGCGCCGCGAGAAATTCGAAGGGGGAACTAGTGCGGGAGTTGATTGCAGAAGGGGCAGGATATCGCCGGAAATGCGATAGCCGGTCCGCGGGATGGTTTCGATTTCGAAAAAGCCGGGCGCGACGGCGGCCGGGATACGCTTCACCCGGGCCATGACGCGGTTAAGGCTTTCATTGCCCACGAGATTGCCGCCCCAGCATTGGTCGAATAGCTGGTCGCGCGTTACGACATCGCCGTCGGCGTCGAGCAGTAGCAGGAAGGCCTGCATGATCAGCGGCTGGAGGTGGATCGATCCCGCTGGTCCCGCGACCAGCCGCCGCGACGGGCTCACGTGTAAAGACCCGATCTGAAAATCGGATCGTACGGCGAGATCTCTTAGTTTCAGCATTTGCGGTTCGCTGCCAGGCGGCCCACCTTGATCACTGTATGATCACAAGTTGGTTTCTAGATGATCATCGCAATCCAAAGCAATTTCCATCCCTCTGCTCCCGCTCGACCAAGCGCCGGAATCAGTCGTGGGTCGGGCGAAGGAGGATATGATGAGAAAGCTTGGACTATTGATCGCTTGCGGAGCGGCCGTGCTCGGAACTGCTGCCATGGCTCACGATACGGCAACAGGCTTTTCAAGCCGTGGAGCTTGCGAAGCTGCAAGCGCGAGCATGAGCAATGCCGAGCAGGATTGGCTGGTCGAAACCTTTCCTCAGCTCTTCGACACGGCCGGGGAAGCGTCGAGCTTCCTGACAAAGGCCTGGACATGCGATCTCAATGCATCGGACGGTCAGTTCTATATCACCGACCACATCGAGGAAATTCTCGGCAGCAGATGGTTCGATCGGCGCAACCACTAGCCTTCAGGGCCGTCGCGACGGCGCTGGAAGGCCTCAGCGGTGACAAAGCAAAGGCGGTCCGACAGGGTGGACCGCCTTTGCCTTCGACACACCCTTCGGAAACGGCTCGCTACGCCAGTTGGGCGAAGTTCGGGCGCCGATTGCGCCGAAGTGCGTAACCCGCGATGGCGAAGCCGAACAGCATCATCCCCCAGGTGGCGGGCTCCGGGACCGGAGGTGCGCCAGGGGTGTAGATGGCTGCGTTGGAGAAGCCCTCGGGATGGTCGAGGATTATCGAACTGGCGCCCTCGGTGCCGAAGTCGAACAGCCAGAAGACCGACACATTACCGTCGGTACCGTCAACGTTTCCGAAATGCGCGCCGATAATGGTCAGGCCGAAAAGCGTCTGCCCGAAGTCGAGCACGTTGCCGCTCACCAATTGCATGATCTTGGTGGCGTCAACTGCCGCCCAATTGCCATCCCATTCGAAGTCACCGGGAAGCAATTCGATCGCGTCCTGGGCGTTCGCAATGTCTGTCGGGCTGCCATTGATGAGATTGCCAGCGAAATAGCCCGAGCAGGCAAGGGCGTCGGGGTTCGTCATCGTCGCGTCGCACACGCTCGTTACCGAAAGGAGACTGGAAGCGCTTCGATCAGGAAGGGTTGATCGGGTTTCCTTGGCGTAAGCGGAACTCGAAACCGCGACAGCGGCTGCGGATAACAGACCGATCATTAAGCGACGCAACATCACGCCTCCTCACTGGACACCGATACAAGCGTCCCCAGAGAGAGGGCCCGCCGCGCCAGTAAACAGTCGTTAACCATCTAAGTTCCCGCTGTTATTACATGATTCGAGTGTGTCATTTTTGGACAACATGCCACTCTAAGTGAGCTTACAAAATCGCCAGGTGCCGGTTGTCGAATGTCTGCGCGTACTGGCTGGCGATATCGACCTTGCGTTCGATCGCCTCGACTACGGTCTCCGAGAAGTCGACGCCGGCGAGCTTCGAGCAGGATTCGAGGTTTCCGGGCGAGAAGACGTTCACCTCGAGGATCTTGTCGCCGACGATGTCGACTCCGACCAGGAACATGCCGTCGGCCAGCAGCTTCGGGCGGATGATTTCCGCGACCTTCAGCTCGGTCTCGCCGATCTCTACCGCTTCAGCCTTTCCGCCGGCGTGGATGTTCGAGCGGATGTCGTCCTTGGCGGCGACACGGCGGAGAGCGGCATATTTGCCGTCACGCTGGAGCGGCTTGCCGTTCATGATAAACAGGCGGATGTCGCCCTTCTTCGCGGCGGGGACATAGGCCTGCGCGATGATGTAGCCGTCGCGGCCGATCGCCTCGATCATCTGGTTGAGGTTGGATGCGTTGTTCGGATCCAGCTTGAACACGCCCGACCCGCCGGAGCCCTGTAGCGGCTTCAGGATGATGTTGCCTTTGTGCTCCTTGGCGAACGCCTTGATGTCGGACGCATGCTTGGTGATGAGTGTCTCCGCGCGCGCTTCGGTCGGGAAGCTCTGAAAGTAGAGCTTGTTGATCGCCCGGCCGAGACTGTCCGGATCGTTGAGCACGATCACGCCGCGCTTGGCAGCCTCGCGTCCGAATAGGATTCCGGGCTCCATCGCCCATGGCCGATCGCTGTCGATCGACGGATCGTTGCGGAGCATGATCACGTCGACGTCGCCGAGGTCGACGCGCTCGATCTTGCTTTCATTACTGCTCTTCAGCGCTTTGAAGAACTCACCGCGGTCCTTGTACTTGCGCTTGGGCAGGAAGCGCCCATGCGCGAACAAGGTGTCATCGGGATTGAGGACGAAATCCTCAGGCGTGATGTAGCAGACGCCATGGCCCCGCATCATGGCCTGGTGGGCGAGCACGGTCGTTGTGTAATTCTCGTACTCGCGCTCGATGTCGTTGACGAAGAAAGCAATCAGCAATTGGGTTCACTCCGGATCGAGAAGCCGGTCAAAGGCGAGGCCTTCGCGAAGCCGGGCGATCCGACTTTTTGAATCATCCCGTTCAAGGAAATCGGGGACGAATACCGGCGCGTGAAGAAGTCCGCGCAGAAGCAATTCCTCAATGGCATCGACATGCTCCGGCGCGATTTTGCCCAACCAGAACGCGTCGAGCGACGCGCCGGTTGCGACGCGGTCCATCACCGCCCGGAAACCCTTGAGATAAATGGCGTCTTTCGCGAACCCGCCCGAACGGAAGACGCGTGCGCACAGATCGAACGCGACCCGTTTGCTGAATCCGAGGTCGTTCGTCAGCCGGCGATAGACGTCGATGAACTCCGCGCCTTCGATCATCGCTTCAACGGCGACCACACGGCCAGCCAGAAGCCGCAGCCGGGAGCTGGTCAGCCCGCCTACGGCCCATTCGGCGAAGACGCCGAGCCCCTCCTGGATTCCCTCATATTGCGCGAGACCGGTGCGGAAGATCGAAAGGCCTTGGGTTGAGCCGTTGAAGTAGGTCAGCAAATGGACGCTGACCTCATGGGAAAGAAGGGCGTCGAGACGCGATTCAGCCATCGACGTTGCGCTCGAGATCAGCAGCCGGTCGCCGGAGACCAGCAAACCAGATACGTCGTCCCGAACCTCGACCTTCGCTTGAAAGCGTTCGTCGATGGAACGGTACCGGCTGACGAGATCATTGGCCGCGGCGGCGACATCATGCGCGCCGATCTTCTTCCCGCGAGTCATGCCGGGCTTCACTGCGCCGAGGACGGCGTGTGCATCGCTCAGCAACTGCCGACTGACGGTGCCGTACAGGAGCATCGACGCGGGCCGGAACCCGGGCGTGTTGCGGGTCGCCAGCAGGGTGAGCTGGTAGTCGATCTCCCGCCTTTTCTCGCTGAGCAGACGCTCGAGCAAAGGGTCCTCGAGGCGCGACAGGTCGATCTCGTAAAGCTCGCGCTTGGCGATGTCCGGGTCGACCGTCAGCGGCCGGTAGCGGAACTTGGGCGGCTTCTCTTCACATTGGGCGAAGAAGCGCGCCATCGCGTCCTGCGAGTTGATCGGCGACAGCGACAGCAGGAAATCGAAGCTGTTGGCGATGTTGTCGAGCTTCCGGTCCGCCTCCAGGGCGGCCTTGAGGAATGCACTTCGTCCGAGTGAACGATGGTGCAGCGGCGGCGAGGATCCAGCGGCTGCCATATAGGCCGCGGCGGAGCGAAGGATCGCATCGGTTAGTGCGATCGCAAGGTCGTGGGTCAGCTGCGGATAGAGAGTGCCATCGGGCGCCCGGTGGATTTGGGGAATACACAGGTGGATGCGATCTGTGTGGTCCAGCTCCCCGAACAGACTGTGTTTAAGGTGGGCCGCCTTCACGTCCGGATGGCGCAGCTCGACCTTGATCTTCTCGATAGCCTTCGAAAGCGTGTTGAAGGCGACCCGCGCCCCCTTGCTTCCGGAATGCCCCACGCAAACATCGAAGTCGGGGAGCCGGGGGGAATCCTCCGCGTGCGGTTTCCAGTCTTCGTCGGCAAGCTCGAAAACGATGACCGGGCCGAGCTTTTCCCGGATGGCTGGAAGAACGGCATCGAGCGCCGCACGCGCCTCCGCATCTTCATCCGGAGACCAGATCAGATAGGAGGGACTGTTCATCGCCATCCGGCGGGCAATGCCGTTTTCGGGGTCCGATGAGCGGTGGAGGACAATGAAGGGCAGCCAGCGGTCGAGGTGGATGCGGCCGGCTTCGCCGACTTTCTTGCGCAACTCGCCACGGGGCCCGAAGCTCGCGAACCCGTCGGACGCCAGGCGGAGGGCGGCGCTGCCTGTCATCCCAACAGCCGGTCCGAGGTTTCGGCCATGAAGGCGACGAAGCGGCGCATTGCGGCAAGCTCGGCGGGGTCCGGCTCACCGGTCCATTCGTCCATGAAGAACTTCTTGAACTCGACCGCGATGGCGCAACCGCGTTCCGGGTAGCGCTCGTGGACAAAGCGGGTCTGGTTGCCCTTGCCCTGGAAAGCGACGTTCTCGCGGACGTCGAGCTTTCGCCCGTTGAAGTCGAATTCCCGCAGGGACTCCATCAGCGGGTCAATCAGGAACGCCCAATGATCGCGCGGCATAGAGAAGGTGCCGATGTTGATGTCGGGTGCGTCTTCCTGCAGCTGCGGAGCGCCGTCGGGCCCGTCGCGCCGGTGGTTGTAGCTGTGGATGTCGAGCAGAACGAAGCGAGGGTGGTGTTCCGCGACGCCGTCGAGCATCTCACCCAGCTGTCGGTAATAGTCGGCGTGCAGGTCGAGCGATCGTTGGACCAGGCCGTCATCGGGCTGTCCGGGCTTCCAGAGCTCAAGGCCCCAGCATTGGTCAGGCGTGCAATAGACGGCGCCCTCCGCCGGACGGTTGAGGTCGAACTCGAAGCGCGAGCGATGGACGATTGTGTGCGCGGGCACGTCTAACACGGCCTGCCCGGTGAACGGATCTTCCTCGCGCAGCCGTTCGGCATCGCCGAGCGCTACGGCCTCCGAGATTTCCGGCCGGAGGTCGTGCCCGTCATGGATCGCGGTCGCGACGATGCGGCCCGGCCCAGGCCGAATTGTCCAAGGTTCTGTAGCTTCCATTGGTGTGAAAGCGCATGGACCCTGCGTGAGTTTCCTAGGACGTCAGTCGGTGATGAACTCGTAGGCGTCGCCTTCACCGCGACGGGCGTTGATTCCGCGAGCGCGGCGGGACCCCGCATCTCCCGTAAATCCTCACCCGGCTGCCACGCCGTTTCGCGCACTGGAAGCATGAAGTCGGCTGTTGGTCGAAAGCCGGCTGTGCTCGAGGCAATTGTGACTAGCATCGCCCCATGACCAAGCTCGACAGACGCTCGTTCATTGCCTCCGCAAGCGCGCTCGGCGCAACGCTCGCTTGGGCAAAAACCGCCGCCGCGAAATCGCGCACAAACTGGACCGAACGGCGCGATCTCTATCCGGATGGCGTCGCCTCGGGTGACCCGGACGATCGTAGTGTCATCCTGTGGACGAGACGTCCGTTCGAGAGCGGCGATCGGCACCTCCTGGTTGCCGAAGTCGCGCTCGATCCCGACTTCAAGCGGGTCGTCTCGACGGCGCGCGCGCCGGTGCTCGCCGAATCCGACTGGACCTGTCGCGTGCTCGCTGCGGGGCTGAGGCCTGCGACCGTCTACTGGTATCGCTTCACCGATGAGAGCGGTGCCGGAAGCCGCATCGGCCGGACGATCACTGCGCCGACCGACGACGACGCTCGTGCCGTGAGCTTCGCCTTCGTCTCCTGCCAGAGCGTCAACGAGGGCGCTCAGAACGCCTATCGCCGGATGATCTGGGAGGACGAGCGAAAGCCAGAAGCCGAGCGCCTCGGCTTCGTCCTCCACCTTGGCGATTTCATCTACGAAGTCGTCGAATATCCGGAAGAGGTGGCGCACCGGTACGGCCGGACCGTCTACGACATCGGAAAGATCCCGAATTCGCGGAAAGTTTACAACTTCCACGTTCCGACCGATCTCGCTGGCTATCGCGTGGTCTATCAGGCGCACATCCGCGATCCGGATATCCAAGATGCCCGCGCGCATTTCCCGTTCGTCTGCATGGGCGACAATCACGAATTCTCGTGGAAAGGCTACCAGAGCTTCATCCAGTACGACGGCGATCCCGAGCCTGCGCAGGAGCTGCGCGTCGCCGCAAATCAGGCGTGGTGGGAATATATCCCGTCGCGGGTCCGCAAGGCATCGGGACCGGGTCTCGAGGCGTTCAAGGGGCCGAAGGTCAAGAACGCGCCAATCACCAAGTTCGACGTTGACGGCCTCGGAGATGAGCCGAACAACGTCGCGGCACTAGCCAGCATGACCGCCTATCGCGCGCTTCGGTACGGTCGAAACGTCGAGCTGATCATCACCGACATGCACGCTTACATGATGAAGGATCCGACCTCTCGCCCGGAGGTCGCGGCGCTCGACCCTCCGGATTTCCCGAACATGTTCCCGCAAGACATCTTGGAAGTGCTGGACGGCGGAACTGTGTTCAACGGCGGCAAGCCACCTGAAGTCATCATGGTGGGCGACAAGGCGGTCCCGAATTTCCGCAAGGACGAGCCGCCGATGACCTTGCTTGGGCGGCAGCAGAAGGCTTGGTTCAAGAGCAAGCTCGCGGAGTCCAAAGCGACCTGGAAAATCTGGGCGGCGACGAACGGCACGCTCGACTTCCGCGCCGATCCGCAGAACCTTCCACCCGGGCTTGCGACGAAGCCGTGGCCGAGCACCGGCTACGCCTGCTCCGGCGGAGGCGACATGAGCGGCAGCTACCACGAGCGGGCAGAGCTCTACGACTTCGTCCGCGACCGGAAAATCGGCGGGCTGGTCACCGTGTCGGGCGACCGCCACAGTTTTTGGGCCGGTTATTCGGCCAAGGCGCTTCCGCCGCAGAAGTTCGAGCCGATTGGTATCGCATTCATCACCGGTTCCATCTCCGCGCCGGGCATGGCGGAAGCGATGGAATATGGCCTCAAGAAGCATCCGCTGCGGCCGTTGTTCGCCGTCCAGCGGGAAGGAGGCAGGTACGAAGCGACCTGCAATCTGACGCTGAAACGGGGCGTCCGCAGCGCGCTCGAATATGCGAAGTCGGGTGACATCGAGACGGCTCGCCGCCTGACTAATCCCGACAATGCGCCGCACCTCGAGTTCATCGACATGGGCGGCCACGGTTATTCAGTCGTCACCGCAACGACCGACAGGGTGCAGACCGAGTTCGTCTGCATTCCGCGTCCAGTCACTCGCGCGACCACGCCCGACGGCGGTCCGCTTCGCTATCGCGTCCGGCACACGGCGGATTTGTGGAAGTCGGGGGAACGGCCTCGGCTGAAGCAGGAAGTGATCGAGGGCGATCCCTCGCTGTCGATCTAGCGACTAGCGTTCCGCAAGCTGCGGCGGCGGAAGGTCGATCCGCAGCGTGCCGTGATCGTCGGCAAGGATTTCCGGATATTTCGGCTTCTCGGGCTGCTTCACCATCGCCGCGGCGACCGTCACTTCAGGCTGAATCGGTACGATCGAGGTGTTTGCGAACGCGAAATGGCTGTGGTCGCCCTCATCGAGGGATTCCACCATCACATAGCCCGCGCGCTGGAGGGCGGCGGCGATCATGCCGTGAGTCACGCCCGGCTTGCGGGCGACATCGATCGCGCGGCCCTGCAGGTGATAGCTGTTGGCGACGCCGCCAACCTGGCGATTGTGCTCGACGCTCCGATAGATGCTCGTGATCGCGCCGAAGCTTGCGGCAACCGCGGCGGCCTTCGAGACGTCGAGGCGCGCTTGAGGCGGCGCCGGGACATCCGACGGCCTTGCAGCTAGTGCTGGCGATGCCATGGCCGCAACGGCCCACAGGCAAGCGGATAGCCGGTACATCAGACTCGTCACCGTCCTGCTTCGCGGAAGCGGGCGGAATGACCCTCGACGGCGCCTGAGTCCATGCCGTTATATGGTGGCTCGTCCCGAAGTGGGACGAAACGTTGAAAATCAGACCAGCTTGATCTCGCGCAGACGCTCTTTGAGATATTCGTCCGCAGTGATCGGAGGCCACTTGGGCTGCTCGCCGGCCGGCACCGTGCCCGGCAGCGGCTCGATCAGGTAATCCGAGCGGAAGTGCAGAAAGAAGGGCATCGAATAGCGCGCATGGCTAGCGCGATCAGGCTGCGGATTGACCACGCGGTGCGAGGTTGAGCGCAGGCGCCCGTTGGTCAGCCGCTGGAGCATGTCGCCAATGTTGATCACCAACTCGCCTGGCTTCGGCGACACCGGGATCCAGCGACCGTCCTTGGTCAGCAGCTCGAGGCCCGCTTCCTCGGCTCCGAGCAGGAGAGTGATCGTGTTGATATCCTCATGCGCACCGGCTCGGATGTGGTTGCCGGTCGGCTCGCTCTGCGGCGGATAGTGGAGAGCGCGCAGGATCGAATTTCCGTCGCGAACCGTGTCGGCGAAATAGTCCTCGTCGATCTTCAGGTAGCGAGCGATCGCGCGAAGCACCTTTAGACCGGTGCGATCGAAGGTCGCGTAGAGTTCGCTGAACGTGTCCTTGAAGCTCGGAACTTCCGATGGCCAGACGTTGTCCGGCATGTGCCCGCGGAACTTGTGCCCCTCCGGCAGGTCCCGGCCGACGTGCCAGAATTCCTTGAGGTCGTGCGCCTTGGCGCCCTTGGCGGTCTCGATCCCGAACGGCGTGTAGCCGCGCTGCCCGCCGCCGTCGGTCAGAAAATACTTCTTCTTCGTCTCTTCCGGCAGGGCGAAGAAAGCCTTCGCCTTCTCCTCGGCGCGATGGATGAGCTCGTCGGGTATGCCATGGTCGGCGATGATCGCGAACCCGTAATCCTCGAAGCTGCGGCCGAGCTTCTTGGCGAATTCGTCGGGGTTGCGATCGGCGTCCTTCAGCGACACGGACGCGATCTGGTCGGCAGTAATGGTGGCCATGATTGTCCTCTAAACTCCAATGCGGCCGAAGCGAAGCAGTGCGGAACGGCGGCGTAATGCTGAATTGCGTCGCTTCCCGTGCTCCGCGTTGACGAAGATCAAGGAAGCATCAGGCTCGCGAGCGCGGCGCTCATCAGGTTCGCGAGAGAACCGGCCAGCAGGGCGCGGATGCCGAGCCTTGCGATCACGGGGCGCTGGTTCGGAGCCAGGCCGCCGGTCACCGCCATCTGGATTGCGATCGAACTGAAGTTTGCGAAGCCGCAGAGCGCAAAGGTCACGATCGCCCGGCTGCGGTCGTTGAGCACAGCGGCGTTCATCTGGCCGAGATCGATGAAGGCGACGAACTCGTTGAGCACCAGCTTCGTGCCGAACAGGCCGCCGGCCGCGTTCGCCTGTTCCCACGGAACGCCGATCAGGAACATGATCGGCTGGAACAGATAGCCGACGATCCGCTGGAAGCTGAGGTCCGGAATCCCGACCATGTTGCCAAGCCCGCCGAGCAGGCCGTTGGCGAGCGCGACGAGGGCGACGAACGCGAGCACCATTGCGCCGACGGCGACGGCGAGCTTCACGCCCGTCTGAGCGCCCTGGGCCGCGGCCATGATAATGTTGGCCGGCTTCACGCCCTCTTCGAACGTTTCCGCCACGTCGACGTTCGCGTCTTCCGCGGTTTCACTGTCGCCAAGCTCGTCCGGCATGATGATCTTGGCCATCAGGATTCCACCCGGGGCGGACATAAAGGCCGCCGCGAGGAGGTAGGGCAGGTAGCTCTGGCCGAGCAGGCTCGCGTAGGCGGCGAGGATGGTCCCGGCGACGCCGGCCATGCCGACGCACATGACCGTGAACAGCCGCGACGGGGGCAGGGCCGCGAGATACGGGCGAACCACCAGCGGCGATTCCGACTGGCCGACGAAGATGTTGGCCGCAGCGCTCAAGCTTTCGACGCGGCTGATGCCGGTCACCCAGCCGATCGCCCCGCCGACCCAGCGGACGATCCGCTGCATGATGCCGAGATAGTAGAGGATCGCGACGAGGCTCGCGAAGAAGATGATCACCGGCAGAGCGGCGATCGCGAAGGTGTTGGCGAGGGGGTTGCTCGCGCTCGGGCCGAACAGGAATTCGGTGCCCCTGTTCGCATAGCCGAGTAGGTTCGCGACGCCTGCAGAGAGCGAATGGATCCCGGCGCGCCCCCAGCTGGTCCAAAGCACGAGCCACGCAATCGTAGCTTGCAGCGCGAACGCAGCGCCGACGACGCGCAGGCGGATCGCCTTGCGGTTGGACGACAACAGAAACGCGATGGCCAGGATCGCCGCGATCCCGGCGATGCTCATCAGATTCTGATTCACTAGGCGGCCCCTCCCCAGAGCACCGAAAAAACTCTTACCAGACCATGCCTTGCGTAGCGCGCCCGGCGGCTTCGTCCAGCAATTCCAATGCTTCTTCCGGCGTCGTCGCGACCAGCAACTGCTTCCGGCGCGAAGCGGACAGGAACCCGCTCTCGGTTGCATGGTCGATGAACTGGATCATCCCGTCCCAGAAACCGGCAACATTGAGCAGGCAGAACGGCTTGGCGTGATAGCCGAGCGCATTCCAGCTCCACGCTTCGAATAATTCGTCAAAGGTACCGATGCCGCCTGGCAGCGCGATGAAGGCGTCGGCGAGGTCGGTCATCTTCGCTTTGCGCTCATGCATGTTGGGCACGCGGAAAAGCTCGCTGATACCCGTGTGTGCGACTTCAAGATCGACCAGCGCATCCGGGATGACCCCGTATACGTGGCCGCCGAGCTCGAGCACGCTGTCGGCGATCAGTCCCATCAGGCCCAGCCTGCCGCCACCGTAAACGAGGTCGACACCCTGGTTGACCATCGCCGCGGCGGTCGCACGCGTCGCGTCCGCGAAAAGGGGATCGGTCCCCGGCGCCGAACCGCAATAGACTGCGAGGCGCTTCACGTTGTTCATAGCTGGACCAGCTCTTTGAGATTCGCTTCCGGCCGCGCACCGAAGTGCGAGATGACTTCGGCAGCCGCTTGGGCGCCGGCCTCGAGACAGCGTTCGAGCGGACGTGCCCGGCAACGCGCGGCGAGGAAACCGGCGGCGAAAAGATCCCCGGCGCCGGTGGTGTCGACCACTTTTTCAACCGGCGCCGCCGGGATCTCGACACGGCTCCCAACCTCGATCGCCATCGCGCCTGCGGGACCTCGTGTTACGACAAGGGTCGCGACCAATGGCGAGAGCTTGGCGAGTGCGCCATCGAGATCGCCCGCGCCGGCAAGCAGCATGGCTTCGTCCTCGTTGGCGAACAGCACGTCGACCATCCCCCCGTCGATCATCCCGAGCACGCCTTCCTTTCGGCCGGGGATGCACAGGCTCTCGGACAAGGTGAAGGCCACCGTGCGCCCGGCCTCATGCGCGATCTGCGCTGCGCGGAGCATTGCGTGGCGTGGGCGCTCGGGACCCCAGAGATAGCCTTCGAGGAAAGTGATCGAGGCGGACCGGATCATCTGCTCGTCGAGCCGTTGCGGAGCCAGCTCATGGCTCGCTCCGGGGCACGTGTTCATGGTGCGCTGCGCATCCGGTGTGACCAGGATCAGGCAGCGGCCGGTCGGAAGGCCATCGCTGATCGGCGGAGTCTCGAAGCGGACTCCGAGCGAAGTCATGTCGTGCGCGAAGATTGCGCCGAGCTGGTCATCCGCGACCTGGCCGATGAACCCCGCGTCGAGTCCAAGGGCTGCGACTCCCGCCATGCTGTTTGCGGCCGAGCCTCCGCTAATCTCTCGCGCGGGGCCCATCGCCGAATACAAAGCTTCAGCCTGTTCCGGGCTCAACAACTGCATTGAGCCCTTGGTGAGTCCGTTCGCGTCGAGGAAGGAATCCTCGCACGTCGCGATCACGTCGACGATCGCGTCGCCGATTGCGACAATGTCCAATGCTCCGGGATTCACGGGGGCGTCGCGTAGCGGCGGCTAAGCCGTTCGGTCAATTGCCGTTCTTGAAGTTCCGCGCAAACCGGCTAGGCCAACGCGCCATGACGACCGAAGTCCAGGCGGCTGCCAATGCGCCGCAGTCCGCCCGATCAATCCCCTTGTCGCTGTTCGCCTTCGCCATCTTCTATGGCGGCATGGTCTGCATCGCCGGCGTTCTCGGCAACAAGCAGGTCGCCCTTGGCCCGCTTGCGGTCGAGGCGGGTATTTTCGCCTTCCTGCTGCTGGTCGTGACGTCGAGCTCGGTTGCCGAGCTTCATGGCCGAGAGACCGCGAACCGGCTGGTGTTGATCGGCTTCATTCCGCTTCTCGTATCGCTCGCACTCAGCATCATCGTGCTTGCCGTGCCGGCATCGCCCGACATGGCGCCGGACCGCCTCGATGCGTTCAACACGATCATGGGCGGAACGCCGCGGATCTGGCTCGGCGGAATCCTCGCCTACGGGATTTCGACGTTCCTCAACGTCACTATCTTCAGCCGCCTGAAGGCGAGGGAAGGGGCCAAGCTCCTGTGGCTCCGCGCGGGGATTGCGAGCGTGCTTAGCCAGATCGTGGACACGCTGATCTTTATCACCGTCGCCTTCTACGGTGTGTTCCCGATCGCAGAGCTTTTGATGGGCCAAATGATCGCCAAAGTCGTTCTATCGGCCGTTCTCGTGCCGCCGGCGGTCTATGCTTTCGTCGCTCTTGGGCGGAGGCTCGACGCCCGCTGAGGCCCGCCACGACGGCCTTGGTTTCATGGCGACGTGTCGAATCTACAACAGTCTCCCAGATTCGAGAGTCGGCAGGTTACGGCTGTCATTCCGCTGTCTTAAAGGGCCCTTAGCGGCGGGGGTCGCACCAAGGCGTAAGCCTCGGGTCTGCAAGTTCATTTTTCATCGGGGTCTTACGTGAAGAAAGCATTTCTGCTGTGTTCCACGGCGGCATTCATGATGCCTGCCACGGCTTACGCTCAGTCCACCGGCTCGGTCGAATTCGACAAGGAAGCCATCGTCGTTACCGGAAGCCGCACCAAGGACGTCGGCGGCATCCAGACGCCTGACGCGGCGAAGTCCAAGGCGGTCGTCACCCAGGAAATGATCAGCCGCAGCGGTCCGGGCCAGACGGTTCTCGACACGATCAACATCGTCCCCGGCGTGAGCTTCCAGAACAACGATGCGTATGGCAATTCCGGCGGCACGCTGACGATGCGCGGCTTCGATTCGACACGCATCAGCTACACGCTCGACGGCATCCAGCTGAACGACAGCGGTAACTACAACATCTACTCGAACTTCTCGATCGATCCGGAACTCATCGAGCAGGTCAACGTGAATCTCGGCTCGACCGACGTCAACTCGCCGACCGCATCGGCCGTCGGCGGAACCATCAACCAGCGCACCCGCGTCCCGTCGGAAAACCCGAGCGGCCTCATCAACGCCTCGCTGGGGGAGTTCGACTATCGCCGCCTGTTCGCAATGGTCGACACCGGCACGTTCACGAAGTGGGGCACGCGCGCCTTCATCGCGGGCAGCACGTCAAAGTACGACAACCCGTTCAACAATTACGGGAAGCTCGACCGCCAGCAGTACAATGCGAAGATCTACCAGCCGCTGGGCTCCGGTGGCGACTTCGTCTCGATCGCGGGCCGTTACAACCAGGATCGCAACAACTTCTTCGGCTCGCTGCCGCTGCGCTGGGATCCGAGCCGCACCGTCGGTTCGGGAACGGGCAACCGCTTCCCGCGCAACAACGACGAGCGCGAGTATGACATCAATTATCCGTGCACCACGGCCGCGCCCCGCTTCGAAACCGTCGCCCAGATCCGCGTGGCGGGCTACGTTGACCCGGATGCTCCTAACACTTGCGGCACCGAGTTCGACCGGCGCTACAACCCGTCGAACAGCATCAACATCCGCGGCAACTCGAAGTTCTCGATTACCGATCAGCTGACCCTGACCGTCGACCCGAGCTTCCAGTACACCAAGGCCAACGGCGGCGGCACGTCCTCCGCGCGTGAGTTCGGATACGACATCAATCCGACCGGTGGGCGCGCCAACTGCTCGACTGCGGCGCCGAACGCGAACATCAACTGCGTCGGCGGCTACTTCGGCGGCAGCCCGTACCTGAATGGCGTCGACCTCAATGGTGACGGCGACACGCTGGACCAGGTCACCGTCCTGACGCCGAGCCAGACCCGCACGCGCCGCTATGCGGTCGTCGCGGGCCTCGCGTACGAGATCAGCAACGACCACGTCGTCCGCGTCACGTACACGCACGACTATTCGAACCATCGCCAGACGGGCCAGGTCGGTTTCGTGAAGGCCAATGGCGAGCCGGTCGACGTCTTCCCGGTGAACGATCCGATCGCGGCAGCGTCGGGCGTCAACCTCCAGAAGCGTGACCGCCAGTCCTACGCCATCCTCGACAAGTTCGCGGCCCAGTATCGCGGCCAGTTCGGTCCGCTACGCGTGGTGATCGGCGCCAGCATGCCGTTTTTCAAGCGCGACCTGGAGAACTTCTGCTTCACCTCGTCGGCCAGCGGCTTCGTCGAGTGCAGCGGACAGGACGAAGCGCTCGATGCGGTCATCGCAGCCAACAATCCCTACTCGTTCAACCCGACCACCGGTGTGATCACCGGCTTCGCGCCTCCGGGCCACCGCGTCCTGAAGTACCACAAGTTCCTTCCGGACGTCGGCGTGGTGTACAACGTGACGAACGCCGTTTCGGCCTTCGCGAGCTACACCAAGAACATCTCGGTCCCGAGTACGGACAATCTGTACAACGCCTTCTACTTCCCGGCGGGAACGGCGCAGGCGAAGCCGACTCCGGAAACGACGGACTCTTGGGATGCGGGCCTGCGTTACAGCAGTTCGAAGATCCAGGCGTCGCTTGCCGGCTGGTACACCAAGTTCAACGATCGGCTGGCCTCGGCCTACGACCCGGAACTGGACAAGACCGTCTACCGGAACCTCGGACGCGTGGATAAGTGGGGCATCGACGGCGAGATCGCGTACGAGCCGATCCGCGAACTGACGCTCTACGCCTTTGGCTCCTGGATGCGTTCGAAGATCAAGGAGAACATCCAGATCGGGCGCTTCGGAACCGGTGCGAACCAGGTCACCGATTGCGACAACGTCCCGGCAGGTGCGGCTCCGGCGGACATCATTCGCAGCTGCGCCTTCACGAAGGGCAATTATGAGTCCGGTTCGCCAAAGTATTCGTTCGGCGGTTCCGCCGTCGGCCGCTTCAGCATCTTCGAGCTGGGCGCGACCGTGAAGCGGACCGGCCCGCGGTACGTGTTCGACACCAATGTGCCGACCTATTCCGGTGCGATCGGAAGCGCGGCTGCCGTCGAGATCTTCCCGGCCAAGGCGCCGGCCTACACGCTCGTAAATCTCGATGCCCGGATGAAGCTGACGATGCTGAAGGGTCTCGAGAAGAGCTACTTCCAGCTCAACGTCTACAACCTGTTCGACGAGTTCTATGTCGGCGGGTTCAACGGCGGCCTGAACCAGGCGTTCAGCGGCACCAACTATGGCAACCCCAACTTCGTCCAGATCGGCGCTCCGCGCACGATTTCGGGAACGCTCAGCCTGGCATTCTAAGCCTCGGTACAAGCAAAAAGGGGGCGGCGTTTCACCTTCGGGTGGGGCGCCGTTTTCCTTTGCTCCGTGTTAAACAAAAGAAACAACTGGATTTTCGGCGCGGGCATATTATGTACCGTGCGATATGAATAAGCCTGAAGTCGTTTCCATCTGCGCTCCCGCCTGCCGTGGGCGTCCGCGCGAATTTTGCGTGGATGCGGCCTTGGCGCAGGCGCTCCGCGTATTCTGGGAAAAGGGCTACGACGGCACTTCGCTGAACGACCTGACGGAGGCGATGGGGATTACCCGCCCGAGTCTCTATGCCGCGTTCGGCAACAAGGAAGCGCTCTTCCGCAAGGCGCTTGATCTCTATGAGACGGAGAAGCTCGCCTACATCCGGCGCGCGATGGATCAGCCAACTGCGCGGGGCGTCGCCGAGGTCATGCTGCGCGGCTCGGTCGATAATGTGACGAGCTCCAATGAGCCCCACGGCTGCATGGGCGTCATTACCTCGGTTGCCTGTGGGCCGGAGTCGCAGACGGTGCGGGAGGAAGTCGTCAAGCGCGGCGAAGTGGCGAAGAGAGCGCTGATCGAACGCTTCGAGCGCGCCAAGGAGGAAGGCGACCTTCCGGCCCACGTCGATGCCGAAGGCCTGATGCGCGTCCTCATCGCGATGCTCCAGGGGATCTCTGTCCAGGCCAACCAGGGCGCCACCCGCGAGGAGTTGGACAAGCTCGTCGAAAGCGGCCTCGCCCTCTGGCCGAGCGCCTGATTTATACCTCCCAAAAGATTTTTTATCGGTCAGTATAGAATTATCGCTTGACGGGCCCTACCTGGCTTTATACTGAACGGTACAGAAAGATTGGAGCCATGTTCCGGCACCGCTCTTTTGACCCATCGACAGATAAAGGGGCGATGCGTCTGAACAGGTTTCCAGTCTTCCCGCGGGGCTGACACCCGCCAGTTTTCGTAACGAACCATAGCTGACCCACGTCGAAGCCTGGCGCTTCGTCGAACGGGATTTTTGCGCGCTGTGAAGAGCCGGCCGCCGGGAGCATCGCTCCGGCGAATGACCGTGCTCGCCCGCCGCTAGTGAGAGGAGCAAAGCATGGCCTACCTGGCAAAGATCGAAACACAGGATTCACGGCCGGTCGCGCTCCCTGCGATCGCGGCAAACAACAATACGAGGCCGAACTTCTCGCCTCTCGAATGGTCGATCATCCGTCTCGCCCGGATCGACCGGCTGTGGACGATCCGCACCGCCGGCCGCCTGCGCCGCTTCTGGAACTGGTTCGTGGGCCGGGGAAATCCCGAGCTCGCCAATCCGAAGCTCGAGGCGCTTCGCCGAATGGCCGTCCTCACATGGCATTTCGGCTTCACCGTCCCCGGTGAAGACGTCTCCGAATTCATCTCCGCCGGCTTCTCGCCGGACCAATACGAACTGATGGCCGCCAGCATCAATGCGGCCCTCAGCAGCCCGCGAAGGATTCCCGCATGAACATGTTCACCGAAGTGAAGGCCGACGACGGCCTCCAGCGCACCCTGCGAGTGAAGCTCGCAGGCCGCCCTCTCTGGCAACGCGCCGGGCTCATCGGAACACCCCTCGTCGCCCTAGCCGCGGCCGTCACCTTCTGGAACAGCGATCCCTCCCCCGCAGCTGCTCCACCACTCCCCTCAGTGACGGTCGCGGCACCCCTCGAGCAGAATGTCAGCTTGTGGGACGATTATGTCGGCCGGTTCGAGCCGAGCCGAAGCGTCGAGGTCCGTCCGCGCGTCTCAGGCCAGATCATCGCCGTGCACTTCACGGACGGAGCGATCGTCCAGAAGGGCCAGCTGCTCTTCACGATCGATCCGCGTCCGTTCACGGCCGCGCTCGCCGAGGCGAGGGCAGGGGTTGCGACCGCACGCAGCGAGCTCAACCTCGCCGAGACCAACCTAGGCCGCGCCCGTCGCCTGCTCGAAGCGGACGCGGTGTCGCAGGCCAATGTCGACCAGCTTACCGCTCAGGTGCAGACCGCCCGCGCTGCCCTCGCGGCGGCCCAGGCTCGGGTCCAGCAGCGAGCGCTCGACGTCGAGTTCACCCGCATCCGCGCTCCGATCAGCGGCCGAATCTCCGACCGCAAGATCGACGCCGGAAACCTAGTTGCGTCGGGTGTCGACGGCGGTACGCTGCTGACGACCATCAATGCGCTCGATCCGATCTACTTCACGTTCGACGTTCCGGAATCCCTCTACCTGAAGGATTCGCGGGAGCGGCGGGCGGGAGCTCAGGGCGACGTCGCCGAAATCCGCTTGCAGGACGAAGCCACCTACAACTGGCGCGGAAAACTGGACTTCACGGACAATGGCATCAGCCAGAATTCGGGAACGATCCGGGCGCGCGCGGTCGTTCGCAATCCCGACCTGTTCCTGACGCCTGGCATGTTCGGAAACATGCGTCTCGCCGATGGCGGGACGACTCCGGCGTTGCTGGTGCCCGATGCGGCAATCCGCACCGACCAAGCGCGCAAGATCGTGCTCACGGTCGGCAAGGACGGAACCGTCGCCGCCAAGCCGGTCGAGACCGGCCCGCTTGTCGGCGACCTTCGCGTCATCCGGTCCGGCCTGACCCGCGCCGACCGCGTCGTCATCCAGGGTGTCCAGTTCGCCATGCCCGGCAGCAAGGTAAAGCCGCGCGTCACGCAGGTCCGCGTTGCCGAAGGCGCAGCTCCGGCGGCCGCACCCCCATCCAGCCCGAGCGCCTCACAGGCGACTTTGGCGGCCAGATAAAAGAAGCCCTCCAATGCAGCTCAGCCACTTCTTCATCCGGCGCCCGATCTTTGCCGGCGTGATCGCGATCATCATTACGATCGTCGGCCTGTTCGCTTATTTCGGACTTCCGGTTTCGCAGTTTCCGAACGTCGTTCCCCCGACGGTGACGGTCAGCGCCAACTATCCGGGCGCGTCCGCCGAAACCGTCGCTGACACGGTCGCCGCGCCGATCGAGCAGCAGATCAACGGCGTCGACAACATGCTCTACCAGTCGTCGCAATCGACCGGCGATGGACGGGTGACGATCACCGTCACCTTCAAGCTCGGCACCGACCTCGACACGGCGCAAGTGCTTGTCCAGAACCGCGTTGCGCTGGCGCAGCCGAGCCTTCCGGAGGAAGTGCGCCGGCAGGGCGTCGTCGTCCGCAAGACTTCGCCGTCCTGGCTGATGGCCGTCAACGTGCTTTCGCCCGACGGCTCGCTCGATCGCGGCTATGTGTCCAACTACGCGCTGACCCAGCTCAAAGATCGCCTTTCCCGCGTCGACGGCATCGGCGACGTCTCGATCTTCGGCGCCCGCGATTATGCGATGCGCGTCTGGATCGATCCGGGCCGCGCCTCCACGCTCGGTCTAACGGCCGGCGAAGTGGTCGACGCGTTGCGCAGCCAGAACGTGCAGGTTGCCGCCGGCACCGTCGGTCAGCCGCCGTTCGACACCGGCGCGGCGCAGCAGCTAAACGTCGAGACCCAGGGCCGTTTCAAAACGGCCGACGAGTTCGCAAACATCATCATCCGGACCGATCCGAGCGGCGCGATCACAAGACTTCGCGACGTCGCCCGGGTCGAGCTCGGCGCCGAGGATTACGGCGTCAACGCCTACCTCTCCGGCAAGGATTCCGTGATCCTCGGCATTACCCAGCGTCCGGGCACCAATGCGCTCGCGGCGGCTGAAGGCGTCAAGGCCCAGCTCGCCGAGGCTTCGAAGATGTTTCCGAAGGGCCTCGAATACCGGATCATCTGGAACCCGACCGAATTCATCAGTGAATCGATGACGGCCGTCCAGGAAACGCTCCTCGAAGCGATGCTGCTGGTCGTGCTGGTGATCATCGTCTTCCTGCAGAGCTGGCGAGCGGCGATCATCCCGATCGTCGCCATCCCGGTCTCGCTGATCGGCTCCTTCGCGGTGCTGGCGGCGCTCGGCTACTCGCTCAACACCTTGTCGATGTTCGGCCTCGTGCTCGCCATTGGAATCGTCGTCGACGACGCGATCGTCGTGGTCGAGAACGTCGAGCGAAATCTCGAGCACGGCTTGAGTCCGAAGGAAGCGGCGCACCGCTCGATGGACGAGGTGTCGGCCGCGCTCGTCGCGATCGTCCTCGTGCTTTGCGCGGTGTTCGTTCCGGTCACCTTCCTGACCGGCATCACCGGCGAATTCTATCGCCAGTTCGCGGTCACGATCGCGGCCTCGACGATCATCTCGCTGCTGTTGTCGCTGACTCTTTCTCCGGCGCTTGCCGCACGGCTTCTGAAGCCGCGAAGCGATCATCGCGCTGAAGCGGGTGTGATGGGCTTCGTCCATCGCGCAGGCGACTGGTTCAACACCAACTTTGCGCGGTTGAGCGAGTGGTACGGCAACTTCACGCGCCGGATCCTCAACGCTCCAAAGCGCGCGCTGACCGTCTACGCGGGCCTCGTCGGACTGACGCTGGCCGTCTTCTGGTACACGCCGTCGGGCTTCATCCCGGCGCAGGACCAAGGCTATGCGCTCGCCGCCATCCAGCTTCCCCCCGGAAGCTCGATCGAACGTACGGACGCGGTGCTCAAGAAGGCCGTCGACAAATTGCTCAAGGTGCCGGGCGTCGACCAGGCCGTGATGTTCTCGGGCTTCGACGGAGCGTCGGGGACCCAGGCGTCCAACGCCGGCGCAGCCTATGTCACATTCAAGCCGTTCGACGAGCGGGCAGGGACCGACCGCACCGAGCTCAACATCGAGAATGACATGCGCGCGGCGCTTGCGGACATGGACGAGGCGTTCGTGTTCGTCATCCCGCCGCCCGTCATCCAGGGCGTCGGCAACGGCGGCGGCTATCGCATGATCGTCCAGGACCGGCAGGGCGCCGGCTACCAGGCGCTCGAGCAAGCTGCCCAGCAGTTGATCGGGCAGGCGCACCAGGAAAAGGGCCTCGCCAACGTCTTCACCTTGTTCAACACGGCGACGCCCCGAGTCTATGCCGACGTCGACCGGGCGAAGGCGGACATGCTCGGCGTCCCACCTGAGCGCGTGTTCGAAGCGCTGCAGGTCTATCTCGGGTCGGCCTACGTCAACGACTTCAATCTGCTCGGCCGCACCTTCCACGTGACGGCGCAGGCGGATGCCCAGTATCGCGACGACGCGTCCGACATCGGCCAGCTGAAGACCCGCTCGAACAGCGGGGCGATGGTGCCGATCGGGACGGTCGCGACCTTCTCGGACAAGACGGGCCCGTATCGCGTGACGCGCTATAACCTGTACCCCGCGGTCGAGGTCGATGGCGACACCGCGCCCGGTTACTCTTCGGGCCAGTCGCTCAAGACGATGGAAAAGCTAGCTTCCGGTCTACCCCAAGGCTTCGCGACGGAATGGACCGACATCGCGTACCAGCAGAAGCTTGCGGGCAGCATTGCCGCGGTGATTTTTGCTCTGTCGGTGGTGTTCGTATTCCTCGTGCTGGCAGCGCAATTCGAAAGCCTTCTGCTTCCGCTGTCGATCATCTTGATCGTGCCGATGACGTTGCTTGCGGCCATGACCGGTGTGAACCTGCGCGGGCTGGACAACAACATCCTGACGCAGATCGGCCTGATCGTGCTCATCGCGCTCGCCGCGAAGAATGCGATCCTGATCGTCGAGTTCGCCAAGCAGGCGGAGGAGCGCGGTCTCGCCGTCATCGATGCGGCGGTCGAAGCGGCGCGCTCGCGGCTCCGCCCGATCCTGATGACCAGCTTCGCCTTCATCCTCGGCACCGTGCCGCTGGTGATCGCGAGCGGGCCGGGTTGGGAGCTTCGCCAGGCGCTCGGAACGGCGGTCTTCTTCGGAATGATCGGAGTGACGGCCTTCGGCCTCGTGTTCACCCCGGTGTTCTACGCCGCGACGCGGTCGCTCGGCGAAATGCTGAAGCGCCGCCGCGGCGACCGGCCCTCGGACGAGCAGTTGACGCTGCTTCCGGCGGAATAAAGGAACCTCTCAATGAAGACGTTTGCGACACTCGCGTCGGCGCTCGCCTTGGCCGCTTGCGCCACCGGCCCGGACTATGTCCGCCCGGCCGGCACGACGGCCAAGGCCGGCCCGTTCGTCGCGGCCAATTCGCCGGCGATCCAGCCGCTCGCGCCGGTGCCGGACAATTGGTGGCGGCTTTACAACGACCCAGTCCTCGACGGCCTGATCGCCGACGCTCTGGCGCACAATACGGACGTCCGCGCTGCGGTAGCCCGGCTCGCCCGAGCCAGGGCGTCGCTTCGGGAAACCAAGGTGGGTCGCCTGCCACAGGGCGGAGTGAATGCTTCGGCAACACGCGGCCGCGATGAGGGTAACTCCGACGCCTCGACCAGTTACTCGGCGGGCCTCGAAGTCGCCTACGAGGTTGACCTGTTCGGCCGCGTGGCTCGCGGTGTTGAAGCAGCGCGCGGAGACGTCGGTGCTGCAGAAGCGGATGCGGACGCTGTTCGTGTTGCAATCGTGTCCGACACGGCGCGGGCCTATGCCGACGCGTCGAGCGCTGCCGAGCGTCTCGCGGTCGCGGAGCACATCGTCGAGCTGCTCGACCAGTCCCTGCGCCTCACCGAGAAGCAGGTCGAGATCGGCCAGACGACGCGGCTCGACACCGCCCGCATCGCCGCGCTCCGCAACCAGCGGCAGGCAGAGATCCCAGCGATCGCCGCAGAGCGCGACGGCGCGCTGTTCCGGCTGGCGACCTTGACCGGACGCGCGCCATCCGAACTTCCCGCCACCGCCGGTGCGCGCACGTCATCGCTCAAGCTCGACCATCCGATCCCGGTCGGCGACGGAGCACAGCTGCTTGCGCGCCGCCCGGACATCCGTGCGGCCGAGCGGAGGCTGGCGGCCGCAACCGCGCGGATCGGCGTCGCCACCGCCGAGCTCTATCCGCAGATCACACTCGGCGGATCGCTCGGTTCGAGCGCGGGAAGCATCGGCAATCTCTTCAGCAATCCCGTCGGTTTCCTGCTCGGCCCGCTGATCAGCTGGTCGTTCAGCGACCATGCGCGAGCCCGTGCTCGCGTGGCGGGCGCCGAAGCAGGCAGCCAGGAAGCGCTCGCTCAGTTCGATGGAACGGTGCTTCGCTCGCTCGAAGAAACGGAAACCGCCCTGTCGATCTATGCCAACGCACTCCGCCGGCGCGAGGCCCTGCAGGCGGCGCGCAACGAGGCCGAAGTCGCAGCGAAGATCGTCCGCGCCCAGCAGCGCGAGGGGCAGGTGGATTCGCTCGCCTTGCTCGACGCCGAGCGGACGTTCGCGGAATCGGAAGCCAAGCTCGCCGACATCAACGGCCAAGTCGCGTCCGCGCAGATCAACCTCTTCCGTGCCTTGGGCGGGGGCTGGAGCGCTTAGGGAAAAGTGGAGGCCCGAGCCGGAATCGAACCGGCGTGCAAGGATTTGCAGTCCTCTGCGTAACCACTCCGCCATCGGGCCGGAGCGCTGCCTTTCCCCGCCTTTTCGAAGCTGGTCAACCCTCCGCGCGGCGATGGCGTGTCGAAACGCAGCCGATCCACCAGTCCGCCCCCACTTTCGACCAACGGCGACCGGCTACCCTTGGCGATGAGGGATTGGGCGGATAAGACCAGCCTTGCATCCAAGGTGTATTAGCATAATATAACAGTCATGACCGTTCACGCTCCCGTTCCAGATTTTGCGGCCGCGCGTCAGGCGATGGTCGATTCCCAGCTTCGCCCCGTCGGCGTGAACGATCCCGCCGTGATCGAGGCGATGTCGGCCATCCCGCGCGAGAAATTCGTGCCCGACGAGCAGAAGCCGTTGGCCTATGTCGACGGCCCCATTCCGCTCGGCGACGGGAGGGCGCTGCCGCCCCCGGCCGTGCTTGGTCGGCTGCTGACTGCGCTGACCGCCCTGCGCGGCGAACGCGCGCTCGTGGTGGGCGCCTCGACGGGTTATTCCGCCGCGGTCCTTGCGAAAATGGGCCTGAAGGTCACTGCGCTCGAGTCATCGGCTGCGCTGGCAGCGATCGCTCGCGGCAATGGCGTCGAAGCGGTCGAGGGGCCGCTCGCCAAGGGTCACGGCAAGGCTTCGTCCTACGACCTCATCCTGATCGACGGAGCAGTCGAGCAAATCCCGGACGCCTTGGTCGACCAGCTGGTCGAAGGCGGACGGATCGGCGGGGCAATTGTTGAGCAGGGCATTACCCGGCTATTCATTGGGCGCAGGGTAGGCGGGGGCTTCGGCTTTCAACCGATCGCCGATGCATCGACTCCGGTCCTTCCCGGTTTCGAGCGGCCCAAGGCCTTCACATTCTAGATTCTGGAGCTTCGCGACACGTGATCCGCAACATCGCCTTCGCAACGATTGCCGCGGCCTTGCTGGCCGGCACCGCGTCGGCCGACACGCTGCGTGAGGCGCTCGTGTCGACCTACAATGCCAATCCGACGATCATGGCGCAGCGTGAAGCCCTGAAGGGCACCGACGCGACTGTCGCGATCGCCCGGGCGGGGAGCCGTCCGCAGGTCAGCGCAACCGCCGGGTTCAACCAGGATCTGACCAAGACCGGGGGCGGCAACGGCCGCAACTTCTCGGCCGGAGTCGATGTCAGCTACCCTTTGTTCAACGGCGGTAGCGTCAGTAGCCAGATCAAGGCCGCCAAGACCCGTGTCGAAGCGGGCCGGGCGACGCTTCGAGCCGTCGAAGGCGATGTCTTCACGGAGGCGGTCGCTGCCTACATGGACGTGATCCGCGACCGCGCGATCGTCGAGCTGAACACCAACCAGGTTCAGGTTCTGTCGACCAACCTGCAGGCGACGCGGGATCGGTTCGAGATCGGCGATCTCACCCGAACCGACGTCGCACAGTCGGAGGCGCGCCTCGAGCTCGCCCGCTCGAACCTCGCGACTGCTCGCTCGCGCTCCGCCGGGAGCGAGGAGAATTACCGCCGGGTGATCGGCCATTCGCCGGATACGCTGGCGCCTCCGCCGCCGCTTCCGCCGCTCCCCAAGTCGCCGGAAGAAGCGGTCCACATCGCGCTGGCGAGCAATCCCGATCTGATCGCGATCAACCAGCAGGCTCGCGCAGCCGGGCTCGACGTCAACGTTGCCAGCGCCACCCGCCTGCCGACGGTCGAAGCGTTCGGCGCGGGCCGCTACACTGACTATCTCGGTACCGAGCAGGACCAGTTCGGTCCGTTCGCAGCTGGAAGCACGACCGCGACGAGTGCGGGCGTCCAGGCGCGTATTCCGCTCTACCAGGGAGGTCTGCCGGCAGCACGTGTGCGTCAGGCTCGGGCCATCCAGTCGCAGATCCTCGAGCAGGCCGTTGGAACGGAGCGCACGGTCGTTGCGAACACCCGCTCGGCCTTCGCCGCCTACATGGCTGCACAGGAGGCAATCCAGTCGAACCAGACTGCCGTTTCTGCGAACGAGCTTGCGCTTGAAGGCGCTCGCGCGGAGCAGAGCGTCGGCACCCGCACCGTCCTCGACGTCCTCAACGCAGAGCAGGAGCTTCTGAACTCGCAGGTCGCACTCGTGACGGCTCGCCGCGACGCCTATGTCGCCGGCTTCCAGCTTCTGAACGCAATGGGTCAGGCGGAGGCGCAGGACCTCGGCCTCGACGGCGGTCCGCTCTACGATCCGCTCGGCAATTATCGCCGCGTCGCGGGCAACTGGAACGACTGGGCTGGCGAGAAGGTCACGGCGCCAGTCTCGACCCGCACCGTCACTCCGGCCGAGCAGGCTGGAACGCCCGTCACGCCGCCGCCAACGACGCAGAGCGTGACTCCGCCGAAGCAATAAGCGATATCGGCTAAATGATTGCGTCTGGCCGCGAACCTTCGATGGAAGAAATCCTCGCGTCGATCAAAAAGGTGATCGCGGAGGACAAGGATGCACGCGCTGCGGAAACCACCGCAGATCAGATCGAACAGGACAATGAGCACGAAGGTGAAGACGTCCTCGAACTCAATGAGGAGCTAGCGCCCACGGCGGACCTCGGCCCGCCGCTTCTCAAGGATACCGCAGCCGCCGCCAGCCGCAGCGCGTTCGACCAGCTGAGCACGGTCGCTGCGTCCGTGCCCGCTGCCCCGCCACAGGCCAATCCGCTCGAAGAGATGATCCGCGAGATGCTCCGCCCGATCCTGAAGCAATGGCTGGATGATCATCTGCCGCGACTGGTGGACGAGCATGTTCGCCGCGAAATCACGCGCATCACGGGGCGGCCCGTCTAACTCTTGCGCCACGCGGAGGCTTTGCTACGCCTCCGGCATGATCAAGACGTCGCTGTTCGTGGCCGCTTCCGCCGCCTCTCTCGCCCTCACTTCGCCTGCCACTGCCCGACCGATGACCGCCACTGACATGCACATGATGCATCGCGTTGGCGCTCCGGAGCTCTCGCCGGACGGCAAGTGGGCGGTGTTCACCATTTCCGACACCGACTTGGCGGCGAACAAGCGAAACAACACCCTCTATCTACTCGACCTGACTATGTCGGGAGCGGCACCGAAAGCCGTGACGGGCGCGCAGAAGGGTCACGACGCCGTGTTCGGCGTGGACGGCGCGCTCTACTTCCTGATGGCGGTCGGCGAGCGCGACCAGCTTTTCCGGATGCCGATCGGCGGCGCTCCGCAGCAGATGAGCGACTTCGGCGCCGACGTTGCCGGGTTCAAGCTCGCTCCCACCGGCGACCGCGTGATCGTCTGGGCCGACCAGAAGGACTGCCCGGACCTCGCCTGCGCGGCGACGACCTTCCCGGCAAAGCCTGCGGGCACCGGTCGCACTTACGATAAATTGTTCGTTCGGCACTGGGATAGCTGGGCCGAACCCGGCACCAGGTCGCGCATTTATTCCTTCCCGATCGAGGGCGGAAAGCTGACGGGCGGGGGTGTTCGTCTCACCGACAATCTTGAGGGAGATACGCCGTCCAAGCCCATGGGCGGCGGCGAGGAGATCGCGTTCGCGCCCGACGGCAGGACGGTTTACTTCGCGCTTCGGGAGGCCGGTCGTATCGAGCCGCTTTCGACCAATCTCGACATCTTCGCGAGCCCTGCCGACGGCAGCGCTCCGCCGGCCAACCTGACCGATGCCAACGAGGGCACGGATAACCTGCCCGCTGTCTCGCCGGACGGGCGGACGCTCGCCTACTTCGCGATGGCCCGCGCAGGCTACGAAGCCGACCGCCAAGTTCTCCAGCTCCGCGACCTCGCCACGGGCCAGACGCGCGCTCTAACTCAAGGCTGGGACCGCTCGGTCGGCTCGATCGAATGGGCCCGCGACGGAAAGAGCCTGCTCGTGACCGCCGAGGACACGCTCGAACAGCCAGTGTTCCGCGTCGATGCCAAGAGCGGCAAGGTGACGCGCCTTACCCGCGACGGGCACTTCGGCAACGTCCGCGCGCTACCGAACGGCGGCGCAGTCGCGACCATGAACAGCATCATGGCGCCGGACGAGATCTACCGCCTGGATCGCAGCGGCAAGGCCGTGAAGATGACCAATGCCAATGGCGCGCTCCTCGCTGAGCTCGACCCGGTCACTTTCAAGAAGTTCAGCTTCGCCGGCGCCAACAACGATACGGTTTGGGGCTGGACCCTGAAGCCGGCCGACGCGACCGGGAAACTGCCAATCGCTTTGCTGGTCCACGGCGGACCGCAGGGCACGTTCAGCAACAGCTGGTCGTACCGCTGGAACCCGCGCGTCTTCTCCGGGCCGGGCTATGGCGTGGTCACAGTCGATTTCCACGGATCGACCGGTTACGGCCAGGCCTTCACGGACTCCATCAACAAGAATTGGGGCGGTTGGCCGCTGGAGGACCTGCAGAAGGGGCTCGCCTACGTCACTGGGCATGAACCACAGCTCGACGCGGGCAATGCCTGCGCGCTCGGCGGCTCATACGGCGGCTACATGATGAACTGGATCGAAGGCCGCTGGCCCGACCGGTTCAAGTGCCTCGTCCAGCATGACGGAATCTTCGACGCTCGCGCCATGGCCTATGAGACGGAAGAGTTGTGGTTCGACGAATGGGAGCACGGCGGTAAGCCGTACTACGAGGATCCCGCGGCATTCGAGCAGTGGAACCCGGTCAATTACGTCAGCGCCTGGAAGACGCCGCAACTGGTTATCACCAGCGAGAATGACTTCCGCGTCCCTTATACGCAGGGGATTGCGGCGTTCACGGCGCTCCAGCGGCGCAACATCCCGTCGCGCCTGCTGATTTACCCGGACGAGAACCACTGGGTGCTGAAGCCCAAGAACTCGATCCAGTGGTATGACGAGGTGTTCGGCTGGATGAACCGCTGGATGGGCAAGCCCGCGCAGTAAGGTTGATGCTGCAGCGCGGCATCGCTAACCGCCGCGCATGAGCGAATTGCCGAAAACCTTCGATCCGTCCGCGATCGAGCAGCGCTGGTATGAGCATTGGGAGTCCAAAGGACTCTTCCGGCCCGCGCGGCCGGACGAGGAGCCGTGGACGATCGTCATGCCGCCGCCCAACGTCACGGGCTCGCTGCACATCGGCCATGCACTCGACAATACGCTTCAGGACGTTCTGACCCGGCGCGAACGCATGCGCGGCAAGGACGCGCTCTGGGTGGTCGGGACGGACCATGCCGGAATCGCCACGCAGATGGTGGTCGAGCGCAATCTCGAAAGCCAGGGCGTCAAGCGCGCTGAGATCGGCCGCGAGGCCTTCCTTGAGCATGTCTGGGAGTGGAAGGCGCAATCGGGCGGCTCGATCACTCGCCAGCTTCGCCGTCTCGGCGCGTCATGCGACTGGGCGAATGAGCGGTTCACGATGGACCCGGGCTTTTCGAAGGCCGTCATCAAGGTTTTCGTCGAGCTCTACAATCGCAAATTGCTCTATCGCGCCAAGCGCCTCGTGAACTGGGACCCCAAGTTCCAGACAGCGATCAGCGATCTCGAAGTCGAGAACCGCGAAGTGCAGGGCCACATGTGGCACTTCAAATATCCGCTCGCCGACGGTGAGACCTATACCTACGTCGAGAAGGACGAGGACGGGAACGTCACGTTCCAGGAGACACGCGACTACATCTCGATCGCCACCACACGACCCGAGACCATGCTCGGCGACGGCGCGGTTGCGGTTCATCCGGACGACGTGCGCTACCGGCCGATCGTCGGCAAGCTTTGCGAAATCCCGGTTGGGCCGAAGGAGCATCGCCGCCTGATCCCGATCATAACCGACGACTATCCGGATCCCAATTTCGGTTCGGGCGCGGTGAAGATCACCGGCGCGCACGACCTCAACGACTATGGCGTCGCCCAGCGCAACGGCATTCCGATGTACCGGCTGATGGACGGCACCGCGCACATGCGCAGCGACGGGCCGTCCTACGAGGAGTCCGCGAAGCGTGCCGTCGAGATCGCTCGCGGGGCGACGGCAAGCCCCGAAGAGGTGGACGCGCTGAACCTCGTGCCCGAGGAATATCGCGGGCTGGATCGCTACGACGCTCGAAAGGCCGTGGTGGCCGACATCGACGCCGAGGGCCTGATGGTAACGGTCGAGGACAAGCTCATCATGCAGCCTTTCGGCGACCGGTCGGGGCTGGTGATCGAGCCGATGCTGACCGACCAGTGGTACGTCGACGCCGAAACGCTGGCGAAACCGGCGATCGAGGCAGTGCGGTCGGGCGACATCGCGGTCGTGCCGGAGACCTGGAAGAAGACTTGGTTCAACTGGCTCGAAAATATCCAACCCTGGTGTGTTTCCAGACAGTTATGGTGGGGCCACCGCATCCCGGCATGGTTCGATGCAAGTGGCAATGTTTTTGTCGCGGAAACATTTGAAGAAGCGCAACAACAGGCTGGCGAGGGCGTCGAGCTCCGCCAGGACGAAGATGTTCTCGACACCTGGTTCTCCTCGGCGCTGTGGCCGTTCGCGACGCTCGGCTGGCCGGATGCGACCGACGACCTGAAGCGACACTACCCGAACGACGTCCTCATTTCCGGCTTCGACATCATCTTCTTCTGGGATGCCCGCATGGCAATGCAGGGTTTCGAGTTCATGGGCGAGCGCCCGTGGAAGACGCTCTACCTCCACGGCCTGGTCCGCGATGCCAAAGGCCAGAAGATGTCGAAGTCGAAGGGCAATACGGTCGATCCGCTGGGTCTGATCGACAAATACGGCGCCGACGCCTTGCGCTTCACGATGGCGGCGATGGAAAGCCAGGGCCGGGACATCAAGCTCGATGAGAAGCGGGTCGAAGGCTATCGCAACTTCGCGACCAAGCTGTGGAATGCCGCGCGCTTCCTGCAGATGAAAGGCGTTGGCGCGAGCCAAAGCATCGCCGCGCCCGAGGTCGAGCTTCCGGTCAATCGCTGGATCATTGGCGAGGTCGTCGAAACGCTCGCCCTGCTCGACAAGGCGTTTGACGAGCTACGCTTCGACGACATGGCGAACGCCATCTACCACTTCACCTGGGGCACCTTCTGCGACTGGTACCTGGAGCTGGTGAAGGGCGCGTTCGACGAGGAAACCAAGCGTGTTGCCGCCTGGGCGTTCGACCAGATCCTGGTCATGCTCCACCCGTTCATGCCCTTCGTTACCGAAGAGCTGTGGAACGCGAACGAGCGGCCTTACGAATTGATCGTGGCGAAGTGGCCGGAGCCGCAGGCTCAAGGTGACCCGCGCGCGAAGGCGGAAATCGAATGGCTGATCGATGTCGTCAGCGAGGTTCGCTCAGCTCGCACCGAGCTCAACGTGCCGCCGTCGGCCAAGCTGCACCTATTCGCGACGAACGCGCCGGATGAGATCGCCGATCGCCTCGATCGCCTTCACGCCATGCTGACGCGTCTGGCGCGGCTGGAATCGATCCAGCTTTCGCCGTTCGACGGTGCTGGCGCGGCGCAGGTCGTGGTTGGAGGAACGACCTATGCCCTTCCGCTGGGAGGCGTGATCGACCTCGCAGCCGAGCGCGGACGCCTGTTGAAAGCCGTAGGAGCCGCCGAAAAGGAACGCGACAATCTTGCCCAACGCCTGAATAACCCGGCCTTCACCGAGCGCGCCAAGCCGGAGGCCGTCGATAAGGCCCGTTCCGACTATGCCGAGAAGTCCGCTGAGGCCGAACGTTACCGCGCTGCGTTGGAGCGGCTCGGCTAGAGGAGTTTCTGAATGGCGGACGCGGCATTGCGCGGACGGGGCGACCTGACGCAGGGCAGCATTGGTCCGACCCTGCTCAAGTTCGCCATCCCGACGCTCGCCTCGTCGATCCTCCAGTCGCTGAACGGCACGATCAACGCGATCTGGGTCGGCCGCTTCCTCGGCGAGCACGCGCTTGCCGCGACGTCCAACGCCAACATGGTCATGTTCCTGCTGACCGCCTTCGTGTTCGGCTTCGGAATGGCTTCGACCATCCTCATCGGCCAGTATTGGGGCCGGAAGGACGTCGACGAGGCGCGCAAGATCTTCGGCACCGCCGCGGGCGCGTTCGGGATCATCACCATCCTCATAGCGATAGCGGGTTGGTTCCTGTCTCCAGCCATTCTCCACGCGCTCGGGACGCCGGGCGACGCGGAGCAGCTCGCGCTCGAATATCTGCGGGTGATTTTCCTCGCCATGCCGGCGCTGCTGCTGTTGACCCTCCTGATGATGGCGCTGCGCGGGGCAGGGGACAGCCTGACGCCGCTCTGGTTCATGATCGTCGCCGTCGTCCTCGACAGCGGCCTCAATCCGGTCTTCATCCTTGGCCTCGGCCCGATCCCGCGCATGGGAATCGCTGGCTCGGCCATGTCGACGCTCGTCGGCAATTACCTCGCCCTGATCGGCCTACTGATCTACATGTACGCGCAGGATTTACCGCTCCGGCTGCGGGGGCGGGAGCTTTGCTACCTCTGGCCCAATTTTGCGATCCTCAGGACGATTGTCACCAAGGGTCTGCCGATGGGCATTCAGATGGTCGTCATCTCGATGTCGGCACTGGCGCTCGTCAGCCTCGTAAATCGTGAAGGCGTAGATACGACCGCAGCGTTCGGCGTGGCGATGCAGCTGTGGACCTACGTGCAGATGCCGGCGATGGCTCTCGGTGCTGCGGTTAGCGCGATGACTGCGCAGAACATCGGCGCGGGCCGCTGGGACCGGGTCAATGCGATCACACGGTCGGGGGTCATCTACACATTGCTGATCACCGGGGCGCTGATCGTCCTTCTGACGCTGGCGGATCGTACCGTGCTGGCGCTGTTCATGGGTAGCGACAGTCCCGCTCTGCCGATCGCCCGCCACATTCACATGCTGGCGACCTGGAACTTCCTTTTGTTCGGCGTGACGATGGTTCTGTTCGGGACCGTGCGCGCGAACGGCGCGGTGTGGGCGCCGCTGATCATCCTCGCCGTCGGCCTGGTGGCGGTCAGGTTCGGATGGATCCTCGCGACCTACGAATGGCTGGGTGCCGACGCGCTGTGGAGCAGCTTCCCGGTTGCTTCGGCTGCCAATATGCTTCTGGCCGTCGCCTACTATTTCAAGGGCGGCTGGCGAAAGGCGCGAATGGCCGTCCAGCCGAGCGTGGACGAGTGCATCGAAGAAGCGGAGGCCACTCGCGAACCGGGCGGCGCGCTCAATCCGGCAGGCTAATCGCGCGGGGCAGCGATCGTCACGCCATCCGGCAGTGCGCTGATCTTGAGAGGAGTCTCGGCGCCGACTTCGCCGTCGATCGAGACTTTCATCCTCGGCTTAGTGCTGAGCGTGAACTCGCTGGCGACGAATTCGCGGACCGTCTGGTGCCGTGCCTTTAGTTTGACGGCAGACGCGAAATAGCTCCAGCCGAGCTTGGCTACGCTCCGGCCGGTGACGACCTGTACGACGATCTCGCCGCTCTTGAGGTCGGCATTCTCGATCAGCTCGATCCCGCCGTGAAAGCGGCCATTGGCGATGCGCACCTCGGTTGCCCACATGCGCACCGTGCGCTTGCCGTCCTCCAGCTTGACCCGGAAAGCGCGGAAGTTGGCCGCCGACCATCCGGCCCAGATGAGGTAGCCGAGCCGCCCGAGGGTGCGCTTCAGGCCGTGCGGCACGCTTTCCGCGACCTTTGGCGCCAGGCCCATCGCCGCTGCGTTGAGGAAGTAATCGCCATTGATGCAGCCGACATCGATCTCCCGCGCTTCGCCCTTGGCGATCACGTCCACCGCGCCGTCCAGGTCGAGCGGCACGCCCATCGTCCGCGCAAAGCTGTTGGCGGTGCCGAGCGGAAGCAAAGCGAACACCACGTCCGTGCCGATGAAATAGTCGACGAACGAGGACAGCGACCCGTCGCCGCCGCCGACGATCACCATCGGCGCCTTCTCCAGCGCCTGCTTGACCTCTGTCTCCATGGACTTGGCGGTCTTGCATTTCTTGGCGGCGAGCAGTTCGATCCCGGCGGCGATCAGCTTGTCGCGCGCCTCCGCAAAGAGGTCGGCGCCCTTGCGGCTCCCCGCGTTGACCACGAGGATCGCTTGCTTCGGTAGAGATTTGCCCATCCGTGACCTCAATGTTCGGCGTGCCCTTTCTTTCCCCCGCACTCCCAGTCTATCTGCGCGCGCAATGACAGCGTCCTATCCAGCCCTGCGCATGCGCCGCGGCCGTTCGAGCCCCTGGATGCGCGACATGCTTGCCGAGAATCGGCTGCATCCGAGCGACTTCATCCTGCCTCTCTTCATTTGCGAAGGCTCCGGCTGCGAAGAACCGATCGGGTCGCTGCCGGGCGTCAGCCGCTGGAGCATCGATCGGATCACCGCCAAGGCCAAGGAAGCAGCGAGCCTCGGAATCCCGTGCATCGCGCTGTTCCCGAACACGCCGAGCGAGCTTCGCACCGAAGATGCGCGTGAAGCTCTCAACCCCGACAACCTCATCTGCCGTGCGACCAAGGCGATCAAGGATGCGGTGCCGGAGATCGGGGTCCTGACCGACGTCGCGCTCGACCCTTATACGGCGCACGGTCACGACGGGATCGTCGACGAGACCGGCTGGGTCATCAACGACGATACCGTGTCGATCCTCGTCGACCAGGCAGTCGTGCAGGCCGAGGCTGGCGCGGATATCATCGCGCCGTCGGACATGATGGACGGACGCGTCGCCGCGATCCGGTCGGCCCTGGAAGAGGGCGGACACCATAACGTCGCGATCATGGCCTATGCGGCAAAGTACGCTTCGGCCTTTTACGGACCGTTCAGAGAGGCGGTTGGCTCGCTCGGCCGGCTGAAGGGCGACAAGCGCGGCTACCAGATGAACCCCGCCAACATCGAGGAAGCGCTGCGGGAGGTGGAGCTGGACCTAGCGGAAGGCGCAGACTTCGTAATGGTGAAGCCGGGACTGCCCTATCTCGACGTCGTCCGCCACGTGAAGGACGCGTTCGGAGTGCCGACCTTCGTCTACCAGGTGAGCGGCGAATATGCGATGATCGAGGCGTCCGCTGCTGCGGGCGCCGGCGACCGCAACGCACTGATCCTGGAAACGCTGATGGCCTTCAAGCGCGCCGGAGCTACCGGCGTTCTTACCTACCACGCACTCGACGCCGCGCGGCTGATCCAGAGCTGATGCCGGAAGACCTGCGCACCGCAATCCTCCGGTTGCGCGAGGCGGCTTCCCCGCTGGAGCCGGACGCCGAGGCTCGCCGTTCGCTTGGAAAGCAGGCTCTGGATCATGCCCTGGCCTATCTCGAGCAGGTCGAGACGGCATCGACCAACCGGCCCTGGTCGGAGGTATTCTCGCAGCATCTGGAGCCCGAGTTTGCCGAGCAGGGTCGCGATCCGGCACGAGTGCTCGATTACGTTGCGGAATGCGTCGACCGGCCGGGTTTCGCCACCACATCGCCAAGGTTCATGGCCTACATCCCGGGCGGGGGACTGTTCCACTCGGCGCTAGGCGACTTGCTTGCGGCCGCTTCGAACAAATATTCGGGTTTCGCCTCGGCAAGCCCCGGTGCGGTGCGCATCGAGAATGCCTGCACGCAATGGCTGGCGAGCGTCATTGGCTATCCAGAGACCGCGGCGGGGACGCTGACCAGCGGCGGAAGTATTGCCAATTTGACCGCCGTTGTCGCCGCGCGAGAAGCTCGCGATCCGGACGGCGGCGGCGCGGTCTATACGACCCGCTTCGCCCATTATTGCATCGAAAAGGCGCTCCACATCGCGGGAAGGGGCCGATCGCCTCGCCGGCAGATCGAGACCGATGCGAGCCACCGCATGTCGGTCGCGGCGCTCGAGGAAGCGCTTGAGGCGGACGTGCGCAACGGCATCCGCCCGTGGCTGGTCGTCGCGTCGGGCGGGACGGTCGACACGGGCGCAATCGATCCCCTGCCGGAGATTGCCGAACTCTGCCGCAAATACGGCGCATGGTTTCACGTCGATGGGGCTTACGGAGGGCTGTTCGCGCTATGTGACGAGGGCCGCGAGCTGCTCCAGGGCATCGACCAGGCCGACAGCGTCGCGCTCGATCCGCACAAGACATTGTTCCTGCCCTACGGGACAGGCGCAGCGCTGGTCCGCGACGGGAGGCACCTGACCGAGGCCTTCAGCGCCACCGCCCATTACATCAGCCCTCTCGGCGAGTCCGAAGTCGGGCCGTCGCCCGCCGATCTGTCACCCGAGCTGACGCGCCATTTCCGCGCAATGAGGCTTTGGCTTCCGCTGCAGATCGCCGGCGTCGCCGCCTTCCGCGCCGCCCAATCGGAGAAGCTTGCGCTCGCCCGATATTTCCACCAGCGGCTGTCCGAGATCGACGGCTTCGATCCCGGTCCGGCGCCGGACCTGTCCGTCGTCGCCTTCCGCTATGTGCCTGAAGGCGGCGATGCGGACGAATTCACGGAGCGACTGCTCAAACACCTGCAGCAGGAAGGCCGCGTCATGATGAGCGGCACCCGGATCGACGGCACCTACTACATCCGCTGCGCGATCCTCTGCTTTCGCACGCATGTCGAGCATGTGGACCAGGCCATAGATGCCATTGTCGAGGGAGTGAAAACACTGAATGGCTGAGATTGTCGCGGAGACCGAACGGCTCCGCCTGCGTACATGGGATCCGGAAGACCTCGACGAGTTCGTCCGCCACACCAACACCGAACCGGTCATGCGGTGGCTCGGCGGCGTCTGGCCGCGTGAGAAGCATGAGGCCGCGCTTGGCCGCATCGAACGGTACCAGCGCGAATTCGGCCACACCTTTTGGATCGTCGAGCGAAAATTCGATGGCGCTCTGCTCGGCTTTTGCGGGTTGAAGAGGGTGAACAGCGAAGGCGCTCCGAACCCCGGCGATTTCGAGGTGGGCTGGCGCCTGCGCGAGGATGCGTGGGGGCAGGGCTATGCGAAGGAAGCCGCAATCGCGAGTCTCGACCTCGCGTTTGAGACGTTCGGAGCACCGCACGTCGTGGCGCTCACCGTCCGGCAGAATGAGGCCAGCCAGGGCCTGATGAAGCGCCTACGCATGAACCGCCGCGAAGACATGGACTTCCAGAGCACCGACATGCCCCCGGAGCTGAACCCGGTGATCACCTATAGAATTGATGCGGATGAGTGGCCTGCAGCCAGGGCCGCTGCACTCGGTTAGAGGCCGAGGCGCTTCTCGATCGCGTCGATGCGGTCGGACTGGTTGCGGTCGATCGCCGATACTGTCTTCGCGGCCTGCTGGATCGCGGCGAGGTTGCCCGCGGGAATCCCGCCCTTCGTTTCGAGAGCGATGGACGCGAGCGCGTCTATGTCCCCCAGCGCACGAGTCGTCGGCGCTCGCGCGGCCTGTGCGGCAGACAGGGCCTGCTGCGCCGCGATCCAGCTTTCGCTCTGTTGCTTGCCGGCAGCCTCGGCGAGCCGCTCGGCATCACCCACCGCGCTCTGGAAGGCGGAATCGCCCGCCTGCGCCTGGTCGACCAGGAAGGCGAGATGGGCGGAAAGAGAGGCGTCGGCCGGTCCGACCTGCACTTCGCTGGGAATCGGGATGCGCGGATCGATCGCCTCGGCGGCCCGCGGCGCCAGCGATGGCGTCGGGCCTTCAGGGGAGGTCGAGCAAGCGCTGACGAGGCCAAACGACGCGATTACGAGCGAAAAGCGGGTCCGCATGGGCCATGCTGTAGGAGCGGGCCTCATCGCCTGCAATCTCGGGCTTGCCTCTCCGGCATCAGCCTCCTATGTCGCGCCCCTGCCGTTTCCACGGCCGCGCGCCCGTAGCTCAGCTGGATAGAGCATCAGACTACGAATTTGAGGGTCGGACGTTCGAATTGTTCCGGGCGCGCCATTTTCCTCACGTCATTGTTGTTGGAACCGCTAGGCGGCTTGGCCGTAGTGCGCACGCCACTTGAGAGGCGATGTGTATGGCTGAGTATCTTCCCGGGGATGAGCCCGTTCGGGTTAGCCACGGCGCGCTCGACACGCTTCATGCGCTCTTGGGTGCGCTTCCGATCGCCTATTTTCTTTTGGCCTTCCTGATTGACGTGACCTACGTCCGCTCGACCTATTTCATCTGGCCGATCTTCTCGATCTGGCTGATCGTCGCCGGCCTGGTTGCGGGCGGCCTCGCGGTCCTCATCGGCATCTTCGACTGGCTGGCTAGCCGCCGCTCGACCCGTGCGCGAGGCTCGGGATGGCATATGCTCCTGACGCTCGCCGCCTTGCTTCTCGGCCTCCTCAATGCCTTCGTCCACAGCCGGGACGGCTGGACCGCCGTCGTACCCGAGGGGATCATCCTCTCCGGCGTCACGACATTGCTGCTGATCGTTGCGGCCTTCCTGGGCGTCGTGACGTCGAGGAGGGCGGCATGATCGGCATCCGAAGCATGTTGCTGGCCGGGCTCGCCGTGTCGGCGCTCGCCGCTTGCAGCGATCCCAAGTTCGACGATTCGAGCCAGTTCGGCTCGAACCCCGTTCTCCCCGAACCGAAGCAGTTCCTGGTCCCGCCGATCAACGTCATCCCGGGACCCGGCTGGGAGAAAGGACATACGCCCGACGTTGCGACTGGCCTTGAGGTGAAGCCCCTGGCGACGGGGCTCAGTCATCCACGATTCCTGTATGTCCTGCCCAACGGCGACATACTCGTCGTGCAGGCGAAGCCGCCATCCGAGCCGGTCAAGAAACCCAAGGATATCGTCTTCAACTGGGTGTGGGGAAGTGCCGCAACCAGCAAGGGCGGGGCGCAGCCGGCCAGCAAGATCACTCTCGTCCGCGACGCGAACGGCGACGGGAAGCCGGAGCTCGAGACCACGCTTCTCGACAATCTGAACGCGCCGTTCGGGGTCACTTGGGTCGATGGCACGCTCTACGTCGCCAACACCGATGGCGTGGTGGCCTATCCTTATGTTCCGGGGCAGGTGAAGGTCGGTGGTCCCGGCCGCATGCTGACGCCGCTTCCGGCCGGGATCATCAATCACCACTGGACCAAGAGTCTGGTGGCAAGCCCGGACGGGTCGAAGCTCTACGCAACGGTCGGATCCAACAGCAATATCGTCGAAAACGGGTTCGACGCCGAGCTGGGCAGGGCGGCCGTCTGGGAGATCGACCGGAAGACCGGTGCAGCGCGCGAGTTCGCGAGAGGGCTCCGCAATCCCAACAGTCCAGCCTTCTATCCGGGGACGAACACCTTCTACGTTGTCGTGAACGAGCGCGACGAGCTCGGCTCGCATCTCGTTCCCGATTACCTGACCTCGGTCCGCGATGGCGGTTTTTACGGTTGGCCCTATTCCTATTACGGCCAGCACCTCGATCCGCGCGTGCGGCCTCAGAATCCGGAAATGGTCGCAAGGGCGATCAAGCCGGATTACGCGCTCGGCTCGCACGTCGCTCCGTTGGGGCTCGCTTTCTACACGGGCGACCTGATGCCCCAGTTCAAGGGCGGGGCCTTCATCGGCGAGCACGGAAGCTGGGACCGCTACACGCCGTACGGCTACAAGGTCGTCTATGTCCCGTTCTCGGGCGGGCGGCCGTCAGGAAAGCCGGTCGATGTCGTCACCGGCTTCGTCGACGCGAAGGCGGACAAAGGATTCGGCCGGCCGGTGGGAGTCGCGGTCGACAGATTCGGTGCTTTGCTGGTCGCTGACGATTTCGGGAATGTGGTCTGGCGGGTTACGCCGTCAGGATGGCGTCCGAGCGAGCAGCCTCAAACTGCACACGCCACCTGATCTTTTATTAGAAAGTTTCTGCAGGCCTTTCAGGCGCTGGCAGGAATAATCGCATAAACCTGGGCACGTTCCGCGAAATCCGCGGCGAGCTTGGAATGCCAGGCACGGGCCTGTTCCGTCATTGCTCGTTGTGCCGCCATACGCTCTTCAACTGCCCTGCGACGATAGTAACGCTCGTTCGACTCCATGGTCCACGCCTCCCCAAAGGCTCCTTCCCCACAGATGCACGATGCGTACGGATCACTAAGACTAAGTTAATATCCACAGGGAGTCCGACGAACCGCCGGTTTCGTCCCGCCCTGACACAGGTTGTGGCGGAGGGGCGACAATACTGCCGCAATTGCGGATTATCCCCGAAACCTAACGACTCATCGCTCGTTGGAAGGCGAAAGGCTGGAAGGAATGAAGATGTTGAATCCGATTGAATCCCGCCGCGACCCGTTCAACCCCGCTGTTCGCGGCTATCACGCCGTGTACCGGGAGAATGAAGTGAATCACTGCCCGGGTTGCGGGCGCACGCACTGGTATCTTGGCCGCATGCTCGCCGAATGTGCGTTCTGCGGAACCGCGCTTCCGCTGCAGGAAGCCTATTGCAACGGCAATCGCGCCACGGTCATCGGCTGGAGCTCGCGCCCCAGCTACCAGGAGCTGCAGGCGGCCTGAGTCGCTGAAGTAATTTCCTGTTAAGCGCGGGCGCGATTATATTGCCCGCGTGAACAGGCTTATCGCCCTGACGATTGCAGCTTGGGCCGCGGTGGCGCCAATGCCCGCCGTGGCCCAAGGTGCGTCTGGCTTCTCGGTCGTCAACGCGACCGGCCTCAACATGTCCGGCCTGACGATCAGGCGTTACGGCACTGAGGGGTGGAGGAACCTCGGCACCGCTCCGTCACCGGGCGGGCGGGGGACCATCAACTTCAAGGATCCCGATTGCGCGTTCGACATCCAGGCGACGCTTCAAGGTGTCGGCCCGGTCGTCTGGTCCGGCGTCAATCTCTGCGAAGTAAAAACCGTGATCCTGAACCGAAACGCGTCGGGCGCGATTTGGGTCGATTACGAATGAGCTGATGCCGCCGCCGCGCAACCGGCGGCGCGTGACGGCCAATCTTCAGGGCAGCAGGCGCAGGCGTCACCGAATCCAGAAGCTTTGCGCCGGCGATGAACACGACGCCCGTGCAGGCGATCGCCAGAAGCACGCCGCCGTTGCCCGGATAGAGTTCGAGATAATGGCGAGCCCGTTCAACAGCACCCACAGCGATTGCGTAGGTCACCAGCCAGGCTTCGGTACGGGTCTTGATCGTGAACAACCGACCAATTTTGCTGAGCATCGTCATCATTAACACCTGAACGAGTCAGGCGCAGTTTTGAGCCGTTCCCACCCTAATGAACAGGGTTACGATAGGGTTAAGAAGGGGATTCTGTCTCGTTTCGGGATTCAGGCGAGCTGGGTCAGATCGAGCCCTTCAAGAAGCGCCTTTCGAGCGGCTTCAACATCCTTGATGAGTGCTGGCTTCTGCAGGTCCGCTGTGTCGATTTCGACCGGCCAATTCCGGCGGACGACCTCGGAGAGCCGGTCCAGCTTGCCGTCGTCGACCATGAAGCGCGGATCGACGGTTTCAGGGTCCGCGACGACGCGGAGGCGCAGGCAGGCGGGGCCGCCGCCGTTGGCCATCGACTGGCGCACGTCGACGACCTCGACGCGGCGGATCGGACCGTTGCTGGCGACATGCTTTTCCAGCCAGGCCCAGACGGTCGGAGTCTCGCGGGCCTCGGTCGGGACGACGAGGGTCATCTCGCCGTCGGGAGGCGACACCAGCTGCGCGTTGAAGAGGTAGGATGTGATCGCATCGCCGATCGGAACGTCGGCCGACGGCACTTCAACCAGCTCGAAGCCGGGGAGGCGCTTTTCGCAGAAAGCGAGCACCGCGTTGCGATCCGCGAACGCCAATTCGTGCGCGAACAGGACGTTCTCGTTGGCGACGGCGACAACGTCATTGTGGAAGGCGCCGGCGGCGATGGCCTCCTCGGACTGCTCGACGAACAATGTGCGATCCGGGTCGAGCCCGTGCAGCTGTGCAATGGCCTTCGAGGCTTGCAGATGCTGGCGGGCAGGGAAGGCTCCGCCAGTCACGCCGTAGACGAAAAGCTCCAGCCCCTGCTCGCCATGCTTCGACGTCAGCCGCATGTGATTGGCCGCGCCCTCGTCGCCGAACGCGGGCGGAACAGGGTCGTGAACCGCGAAATGCTTTCGGTCACCGAACGCGATGCGGAGCTGCGCAAGCGTGCCCGGCCATTCGTGGCTGCGGTGCGGCATGGTGCGAAGGTTCGCGACCGTCAGGTGCGTCTTGCCGTCGTTCGTGTCGGGTGCAGGGGAGACGGTCGCAGCGTTCGCGGCCCACATCGCCGACGCCGACATGGCGGCCGCCGCAAGCACCGGCTCGCATTCCTCGATTGTCGTCCCGAGCGCCGAGAGCCAATCGCGGTTCGGCCGTGAAAGCGGGACGAAGATCCCCTGCGCAAGCCCGAGCGCAAGGTTGGCGCGCATCTTGTCGAGGCCCTGCAGCGCAGCAGCGCGCGGCTGAGAAATCTGGCCTGCATTCTTCGTCGAGGCGAGGTTGCCGAAGCTCAGCCCCGCATAATTGTGCGAGGGGCCGATGATCCCGTCGAAATTGATCTCGCGCAGGGCCATCAGCGCTTCACGGCGAGGACCGTGTCCCCTTCCTTGACGCCGAGCAGTTCGGCGGCCTCGGGATCGATGCAGAGACCCTTGCGGCCAGCGCGACGCGTCGATGCGAGGCAGGCCCTGAAGTCCTTGAGCCGGCCGAGTGCGAGGAGCATCTTCGTCTTCCCGCCCGGCGCGATCTCCTCGATCGTCTCTTCGTCGGATTCCTCGATGGTCCGGATGTCGTCGGTGTGCGCGGTGACCGTCGGGCCGCCATCGAAGATGTCGATATAGCGGTCGAAGACGAAATTCTCTTCCTCGAGCATGCGCAGGGCCGCCCGGCCGGTCGGATGCGGAAGGCCCATCACCGCCCGCGCCTGCTCGCTCAGAAGCGACACGTAGATCGGCGTCTTCGGCATCAAATCGGCGATGAATTGAGTCCCGTGCACCGCATTGAACTCGTCGGCCTCCGGAAAGGTCATGTCGAAGAAGCGGCCGGCGAGACCATCCCAGAACGGCGAATTGCCGCCCTCGTCCATGACCCCGCGAAGCTCGGCGAGCACGCGATCGCCGAAGCGCGCGCGATGCTGCTTGATGAAGAGGTAGCGGCTTCGCGCGATCAGCGATCCCCAGCCGCCTGCACGCGCCTGCGGATGGAGGAACAGGCCGCCGACTTCCGATGACCCTTCGAGGTCGGTCGTCAGGGTCAGCATCTGGTTACGGAACGTCTTGCCCAGCTCGGGGCTGGTCTGGGTCAGGGTGCTCACATGATAGGAATAGAAGGCCTGCCGGACCCCGACCTGTCCGAACACCTGGCAGGTGCCCCGGATGATCTTGGCCTTGGGGTCTTCAAGGACGAAGACGTAGAGGTCGTCCGACTGGATGTCCTCGGTTCGGGAGAAGCTTTCCTCCGACCGCGCGAGCTTCTCGACCAGGGTCGCGCGGTCGGGCGGAAGGTTGGTGAAGCCGCCGCCGGTCAGTTTCGCCATTTCGTAGATTGCCCCGAAATCGTCGGGGGTTGCGGGACGAACGCGGAACGTCATGTCGCGCCTCCGGCAAGCCGCAGGATGGTGAGCGCCGACAAGGCCGCGCGCTCCTTCAGGCTTTCGACGATCAGAAATTCCTCCATGCTGTGGATCTTGCCACCGCGCACGCCCATTGTGTCCACCACGGGCACGCCGCACGCGGCGATGTTGTTGCCGTCGCAAACGCCGCCGGTCGATTGCCAGCCGATGGCCTGGCCGAGGTCGGAACCGGCCTGCTTCACCAGGCCGAACAAAGCCTCCGCTTCGGGAGTCATCGGCTTCGGCGGACGGGCGAACCCGCCATGAATGTGGATTTGAACCTCGCGCTCGCTCGAAACGAGAGCGATCGCCTCGTCGATCATTGCCTGGGCGATGCGCTGAAGTTCCGGCGTCGCGGGACGCATGTTCACGCGCAGGATGGCGATATCGGGGACGACGTTCGACGGCGACCCGCCGTCGATCCGTGCCGGGTTTACCGACAGACCCGGTTGGCGCATCGCCTCGAACAGCAAAGCGAGATGCGCAGCGGCGGTCAGGGCGTTGCGGCCATCCTCGGGATTGCGGCCGGCATGGGCGGAGCGACCGTGAATGGTGATTGCAAAATTGCCGCTGCCCGGCCGTGCGCCGGCGAGTGTACCGTCGGGCAAAGCGGATGGCTCGTAAGTCAGCGCTGCCTTCTTGCCGCGCGCTGCCTCCGCAATCAGCGGAGCCGATCCGAGCGAGCCGACTTCCTCATCGCTGTTGATGATGACTTCGTAGCCGAGGTTGGTCGCGCCACTTGTTTCAATCGCCTTCAGCGCCGCGAGCATGACCGCAATGCCGCCCTTCATGTCGGCTGTGCCGGGTCCGTTGATAACCCCTTCGTCGAGCCAGCGCGTTTCCTGGAACGCGTGATCAACCCCAAACACCGTGTCCATGTGCCCGGTGAACAGCAGCTGGACCGGAGCTTCGGGCCGCACTTTCAGGTGCAGGTTGCGGCCATGGGCGATGGCGATCGTCTTGCCCGCCGCGTCCACCGCGTCGACCGGGGCGGGATCGACAAGCACCGCGCTTCCAGGAAGGGCCGAGAAGGCATCGCCGAGCAGGCTTGCCATCCGCGCAAGCCCGTCGAGATTGCGCGAGCCGCTGTTGACTGCGGACCATGCAAGGACTTGCTCGAGCATCGGCTCGGCGGATGCTCGTCCAACGGCCTGTTGCTCAGTGGAAGTAAGCGCCCCCATGCGGGAGGCTCCTAGCGGGAGGCACGCGCGAACGCCACACCACTTACCGGTCAGATGAACGCCGCGACCTCCGCCTTCCGATCGAGGGCGTCGGCAAGCCGCTGGAGCCGCCGGCGGACAGCATCGCCCGCGAGCGATTCCTCGCGGTGCGGTACGCATAATGTGACGGCGGTCCTGCTGAGGTTGAGGCTGGTCTTTTCCAGTACCGAGGCAACGCCGCCACTGATCCGCTGGCCGAGCCGCATCGCCAGCCCCCAGCAGTGCGCGCGCTCCAGTTGCTCGGGCTTGCAGAGCTGCGTCAGGCGCGAGTCTGGCAGGCGTTCACGCCCAAAGTTCGACGACAGAGCCTGCGCCATGATCACCCGGCCCGGCGCATCGACCGCGGTCCAGTCGCCGTGGAGCGCCATTTCGACGCCGCGGTCAGCCCGGAACATCGGCGCGGCCTGCCATGCGACGTCGGCGAGCAGGCATGATGCGAGGTTCAGTCGCTTTAGCTTAGGCGGATCGTCGAACAGAGGTGAGATCCATTCGTGGAGTAGGCCTCCGTGCTCGCCGAAGCGACGCTCGCCGCCGCCCGCATCGCGAGCGGCCTCGACCAGTGGATCGAGCTGCCGCATTTTCTCATCGAGCTGCGAGTAGAGCAGCCCTTCACGCAGCCCGAATGCCGAAACGATCAACTCGCTCGGCTCCAGCGTCCTGACGATCTGCTCAAGCAACATGGCCGCAACCGGAGCGCTTGCGAGACGTGCGCTCGAAAGGCCGCCCTCGAAAATGGTTGCGAGATCCGCCAGCTTGCGAAGCTCCGCCGCGCGCTCGGGCTTCATTCGATAATGGTGCATCGCTGGCAGTGGAAAATCGGTCGTGATCATGTCCATCTTCGCGAGCGCACGCCACGAGCCGCCGACCATGTAGAAGGGCTTGTCACGGGCTGACTTCAGGAGCCCGGCGTCCTTGATTCCCCGTCGAAGGACGTCCCGCGCGGCCTGCTCGCCGGACTTGCCGAGCCCGACGCGCAGCACGCCAAGCGGAAGCGATGTCGCGTGGCCCGTTTCGCCATCGCCGACTTCCGTCAGCTCAAGGCTGCCGCCGCCGAGGTCTCCGACCACTCCGCTGGCACCGGGGAAGGCGGACAATACGCCCAAGCCGGAATAGCGCGCCTCGTCGAGCGCGCTGACGATCTCGCATTTGAGGCCGAGCTTCTCGACCTCGCGCACGAAGTCCGGACCGTTCCCGGCGTCGCGAACGGCCGCGGTGGCGACCACGCGAGCGTCCTTCACGCCCATGTGCCGAAGCAGGAGCTTGTACCGGCTCAGCGCCGCGAGCGCCTTTCGCTCGCTGTCGTCGGAGAGATTTCCGTCGTCGCGAAGGCCCGCGCCCAGTCCCGCCATCACCTTCTCGTTGAAGATCGGTGTGGGGGCGCGCTGCCGCCCGGAATAGACGACAAGTCGCACGGAGTTCGAACCGATATCGACAACTGCGACGGGCTTGCGCGCCAAGGCCGCTACCGGCCCCGCTGGAAGCGCAGCTTCGGAACCTTGCGGCCTTTCTTCAGCGCCTGCCCGCGGCCGGACAGCGACGGGTTGCTCATGAAATATTCGTGCAGGTTGAAGGCCTCGTTCGGCTTGGGCCGCAAGCGCTCGTAGGATCCGTCGGGCAGACATCGCCAGCTCTGCTCATTGTCGATGAGGTTGGCGACCATCACCTGGTCGAGCAGCTGGGCGTGGACGGTCGGGTTCTCGATGGGGAGCATATATTCGATCCGCCGGTCCAAATTGCGTGGCATCCAGTCCGCCGAGCTGATGTAGACCCGCGCTTGCGGGTGCGGCAGCTCGTGCCCGTTTGCAAAGCACCACATGCGCGCATGTTCCAGAAAGCGCCCGACGATCGACTTCACGAAGATGTTTTCCGACATTCCGGGAACGCCCGGGCGAAGGCAGCAGATGCCGCGGACGACAAGGTCGATCTTCACCCCGGCGCGGCTCGCGTCGTAAAGCTTGTCGATGAGCATCGGGTCGACGAGGGCGTTCAACTTCGCCCAGATGCCGTTCGGTTTCCCGGCCCTGGCGGCGGCGATCTCGGCATCGATCAGCTTCAGCAGCTCAGCTCGCATTCCCTGTGGCGAGATGACGAGCTGACGCAGGTTCTTCGGCTCGAGATAACCAGTGATGTAATTGAACAGCTTGGCGGCATCGCGGCCAAGCTTGGGGTCCGCCGTGAAATAGCTGACGTCCGTGTAGATGCGAGCGGTGACCGGATGATAATTGCCCGTCCCGAAGTGGCAGTAGGTGCGATAGCCCTTGGTTTCGCGCCTCACGACCATCGACACCTTGGCGTGGGTCTTCCAGTCGATGAAGCCGTAGACGACCTGCACCCCGGCGCGTTCCAGCGCATTGGCCCACATGAGGTTCTGCTCTTCGTCGAACCGCGCCTTGAGCTCGACGACGGCGGTGACGGCCTTGCCGGATTCGGCAGCGTCGATCAGCGCCTTGATGATCGCCGACTGCTTGCCTGCCCGGTAGAGCGTCTGCTTGATCGCGACGACGTCCGGGTCTGCGGCCGCCTGCCGAACGAACTCCACCACGACCTCGAAGCTCTCGTAGGGGTGGTGGACGAGAATGTCCTTCTCGCGGATCGCGGCGAAGCAGTCGCCGCCATGCTCGCGGATGCGCTCGGGGAAGCGCGGATCGAACGGCGTGAACTTGAGGTCGGGGCGGTCCTCTTCGACGATCGCCGCGAGGTCGGTCATTCCGATGAAGCCGCGCGTCTCGGAGATGATCGCGGTTCCTGCATCGAGACCTTCCTTGACGAAGCGCACCAGCCCGTCCGGCATGTCCGGCTCGATCTCCAGCCGGACGACGCGGCCGCGACGGCGGCGCTTGATGGCGGTGCGGAAATATCGAACCAAGTCTTCCGCCTCTTCCTCGACCTCGATGTCGCTGTCGCGGATGACCCGGAACGCGCCGCCGCGAAGCAGCTCATACTTCGGGAACAGATATTCGGTCTTCCGCCGGATCAGCGTCTCCAGCGCGATGTAGCGCGCTTCGTGGCCGGGGATGCGGATGAAGCGGGGGACCGCGACCGGAAGCATCAGCAGCTCGCGCATATGCGCTTTCCCCCGCTTCAGCTCGAAGATCAGCGAAAAGCCCTTGTTCGGGATGAACGGGAAGGGGTGCGCAGGGTCGATCGCCTGCGGCGTCAGCAACGGGAAGATCTGCTCGCGGAAATGCTGATCGAGCCAGTCCTCTGCCTTCTTGTCGAGCGGTTCGTCGCCGATCACGACGACCTTCGACCTCGCGAGTGCCGCCTGGAGGGTGCGCCATACCTCTTCCTGGTCGTCGAGCAGCCGGTCGGCCTCTTTCTCGATCGCGGCCAGCTGCTGGCCCGGCGTCAGCCCGTCGGCGGAATGTTCTTCGACCCCGAGAGCCTGGTGCGCCTTGAGGCCCGCGACACGGACCATGAAGAATTCGTCGAGGTTGCTCGCCGAGATCGACAGGAAGCGCAGTCGCTCCAGCAACGGATAGTTGGCGTTGCACGATTCCTCGAGGACCCGGCGGTTGAACGCCAGCCAGCTCAGTTCCCGGTTGAAATAGACCGGTTCCGACATTGCAGGTTCTGCCGCAGCAACGGGCATTTCCGTCGGCGCCGTGGAAGCCATTCGCCTCTCGCGTTTAACTGCCGGCATATGTTGGTATTAACAGGCCGGGCGGTGGATGTCGCTGAACTGAAACAGAGTGACATTACAAACGTGTGACGACGGTGTGAAAATAGGCGTGCGTCAGAAGGAGAAGCAACCGTGGCCAAGGACAAGGACGACAAGAAGAAGTCGAAGTCGAAAAAGAAAAAGGCCGACGGCAAGGCGAAGGTCGCGAAGGTCCTGAAGGGCGCGAAGAAGATCGCCCAGAACCCCATGGCTGCGGAAATTGTTGCCGCGACTCTGGTCGCAGCAGCCGCCGCGCTTCGGAATCCGAAGAGGGCCCAGGCCCTCGCCGTCGAGGCCGCCGACGACCTCAAGAAAGCCGCAAAGACCGGGGTGGATGGCGGAGCGCTCTGGCAGCTTGCGCTTGATGTCGCGCGGCGAAGCATCGACGCAATCGGCGTGGAGGCTGACGAGCCGAAGAAGGGCGGCGCAAAGAAGAAATAGCGACGCCGTCTGACCGAGCTTATGGACTCCCCAGTGTGTTATCACTATAATACACTTTGAAAGGAGCAATTCGATGCTCGAGAACCCGGTAGCGAAACGGACGGCGATTGCAGCGGCCATCGGCGCAGTCGTGGCCATCCCGCTTCCATTCATCGGCCCGATTCTCGGCGCCATCGTCGGCGGCGGGATCGGCTATTTCACGGCGGACAAAAAGGCGTGATCCGACTGGTTCGGTAAATTCCTAATGTCCGCTTTGGGTGAAAAGCGGACATTGAGGCACTATTAGCGAACGTCTCGTGCAAGACGGAACCCGACCCCGCCGCTACGGTAGGCATTCAGGGCGGGCCCTGGTCCTGGCGGCGGAGCAAAGCTTCGTGCGGCTGAACGGATCCAGCGGACCTGCTGCGCCCAATCGCCTCCCCTCAAAACCCTGTGAGCACAGGTCAGCTTGCCGTTGAGATCCGCCAAATCCCCCGTGGCCTCAATGTGCTCCGAGTTGACGTAAGCCGAGCCATCTATTGGCGTTTGCGCGTAATTGGGAGCGAAGCAATCCTCGACCCATTGCATGACGTTCCCATGCATGTCGTGGAGCCCGAAGGCGTTAGCGGGAAAGGCACCGACGGGCGAGGTATTGACCCACTTGTCCCTTCCGCTCGCCAGACCGCCGCAACATTCCTCAGTACCGTGGTTGGCAAATTCATGGCTAGCACCGGCCTTCCAGGGATAGGAAGTAGTGATCCCTGCGCGGGAGGCATATTCCCACTCGGCTTCGGAGAGCAGTCGGTAACGCTTGCCCGATCTGCGGCTTATCCAGCGTGCATAATCCTTGGCATCCTGCCAGCTGACGCAAACTACGGGATCTCGATCGGTCTGCGAGAACCCGACGTCATTCCAAGAGGCTTTCTTCTCGCCGTCTGGGCCCTCTTTGCCCGTCCACTGGCACCCGAGCGGCGTCGCGCGCCGTGTAGCCCGTACGAACGCAGCCCATTCGGAACGAGTCACGTGGAACTTGCCTGCGGCGAAGCTGCGCACCCTTACCGCGTGACGCGGCTGTTCGAGAGCGTCGGCGGCCGGGTCCGAAGCCGCAGAGCCCATCATGAACTTGCCACCTGGAATAACCACCATCTCGGGGCAGCCAGAGCAATCGCGAAAGCTACTCGGCTGTGTCGAGGCCCTAGCGGACGCGGCAGGAGCGCAGGCAAAGGCGCTCCATCCCGCCACGGCGCTGATCACCAGACTTCTTGTGAACATGCGCTACCTCCGGCCGGATACTGTGCAGTACCACTGCCTGGCTGGCGTGACCATCTTGGGAGCGTGACTGCTCATGTGCGCAAGATGCAGACAAGTGCCCGCAAACAGACGGGAGCAAACCCAGCACAGCTAATGTCCGCAATGGGTCGGAAGCAGACCTAAAAGACGCTAAGGGTCCTGAATGGGTGGGCGGACGACCTCAGGACACTGGCTCCTGTGTGTCTTTGAGGGCTTCCAGCACCGCATCCGGGTCGGCAGGTGCAGAGAGAGCGTCAGCATGCTGATCCGATCGGTTGGGCATGCTCGGGTCATCGCGGCGCAGCTCTTCTAAAAGTCCAATAATCTTCGCGGATTTTTGCTCGCTGAGGATCGAAAGCTCCAAGGTGAGTTGGTCGCGTAGTCCGGCCAACTTGTCCTCTCGGCGCTGGGTCGTGAGGATGAGGACCGTCATATATAAAGCCGTGAGCGTCACGGCGCCCTGCAGCCAGAAGAACGGAGGTTCATCTAGCGGCCTTCGCCCAGCGTCAATCAACCCAAGATTGATCCCAATCCACCCGAGGACCAACAGTGTCAGCAGTGCCAAGAACGCCGGCTGCCCGGCACGCCGGGTGAGTTGCTCGATCAGACGCTGTAGGCGCGTAGCATCCGCCTCATGCGTGGCGTGGAAGCGAGCAACCGCTTGGATCGTATCCTCGACGTGAGCCGGAACGGCCTGGCTCACCTCAGGTGCTGATTGGGTATCGTGTGTCACTGATTAATCCTCCAAGGTTTCACGGCAACAACGATCCAGTTGGTCAGAATCGCGCTTTTTTAATGGCTTGCAGGATCACTGCCGGGTAAGTCTTAGCCAATCACGTCGTTCAGAGCGAAAGCAGGCCTAAGTCGCCAATGTCCGGAATGAGTTGAAAGTTGACGCTACGCTTATGGCAACGCTGGGTGGAAAGCGGACACTGCCAGCGAGGAGGCCCTTCAGAGGAGGCGAGGAACTCCACGCAATACTCGAGGACCGACGTGATATACATACTGAGCTATGCGCCGCTCATCGCCTTCCATGCGAATTGTGGTGCCATCATCGAACGATGAGGCAGCTGTGCGTCGAGAACGCTTCCGAGCCGCAGGATTGGCTGCGTTGCTGATTGTGCTCTGCAGCGCAGGTTTGTTGCTCGTTCTCTTCAATACGCATCACATCGGTTTCGAGGACCGCGTCACGCAGAGGCGCGAGCGAGAGGCTGCAGTCTTTTTTTCCGGCGACGCCGGTTTCCTGGGCGAAGGAAGAAGTGTCGCCGGAGTGTTCGAGAGCTTCGGGCTCCCGGTATATGGCGTCTCTTCCCTGGCGGAATTCAGGGAACGGCAAAGCGTCTCAGAAACTGCTCAGATCGTGAACGATGCGGTTCGTGCCGCCAAACGGAGGTACGGCGCTGACCGCATTCTGCTGGTCGGTCACAGTTTCGGGGCGGACGCGGTCGGAGTTGCCGTGCCGCAACTCGCACCGGACGTTCGGAACTCACTTACGGCCGTCGCACTGATCGTGCCAAGTCAGCCCATCTACCTGAGAGCCGACCCCACGGGAATTTCATACCGAGGACCACCCGACGCCGAGCTCGATCCGCTGTGGTCCGTTAGATGGGTTCCGATTACCTGCATCAAGGGTGAGCAAGAAACGGATAGCGCCTGTCCCGCCCGGCCCGCTCCTAACGTCCGGGTCATCACGCTTCCCGGTGGGCATGCACTGCATCATGATATGAGCCGGCTCGCGACGGCACTGGAGGAGGGGCTTGGAAGCGCCGCAGTGAGACCTGTGCCTTGAGCAGCGCCGCACCGAAGCTCGCGCCCCCACGACTGACGTTGCAGGTCGGCGCCTTGATACTTGCTTCGGTGATCGCGCTTCTCGCGTTCGAAGTGATCGATCACATGGCGCGGGACCTGCACCCGGCTGAGCTCCGCCACGCAATAGGCGCAATTGGGCCGTGGCGCGTGGCCGCGGCGTTGATGCTCACCTGCGCCAGCTACGTGACGCTGAGCTTTTATGACGCTTTCGCCTTCAGGCTTCTCAAGCGCAATCTAAGTTGGCGGCAGACGCGCTTCGCCGCCTTCTCCAGCTATGCCATTAGCAACAATCTGGGACTCGCGCTGATTACCGGAGGCTCTGCCCGCTACGCGCACTACAGCCGCTTCGGGCTCACCCCGAGCGAGATCACACGCGTTGTTCTGCTCTGCTCCGGAGCTTTCTGGACGGCGCTTTTGCTACTCTGCAGCCTGGTTCTATTAACGGGGCCACCGGGGCACAGAGCCCCTTTACCGGCGCCCTTGGACGTCAGACTCCAGACGGTTGCCCTGGCCATGCTGTTCGTGCTGGTCGCGACATGGTGCCTGGCATTCGGTGTGAAGCGCGTGCGGCGGTGTCTCCTCGGCACTGGCGAAATTGACCACGCGGCACTGATCGCACTTCAAACTGTCGCTATTGTTGACGTACTCTTCGCTGCGGGTGCCTTGTTCATCCTCGTCGCTGGTGACAGCGCGGACCTGCAACAGCTGGCTCTGGCCTATGCTCTCGCGATCGTCGCCGGCGTCGCGTCCCATGTTCCAGGCGGCATGGGTGTTTTCGAAGCATCCTTCCTTTTGCTGGCGGGGGGGCAACAGGCGAAGTTGTTCGCGGCGGTTCTGCTCTACCGCCTCATTTACTACCTTCTGCCGCTCACGGTCGCTCTGATCATTCAGGGTGCCCGATGGGTCCCGCGCATTGCTCCGACCACGCAGGCTTCAGCCACCGCCGTAGCGCGTCTCGGACGCACGTCGATTCCGGCATTAGCAGCGGCTTTCACCGCCTTCGCAGGTATCGTACTGCTTCTATCTGCTGCCACGCCTGCCGTCCCCCATCGCCTCGTCTTCGTCGAGCGCTTCATCCCGCCTTTGCTCGTGGAGACGTCGCACTTTCTAATCAGCCTGCTCGGCACAGTGCTGCTTCTGCTGGGCCCGGCATTGTTCGCTCGCCTTCGAAGTGCGCTGATACTCGCGACCGGCCTCTTGGTCGCCGGCGCGCTCCTCTGCTTCACCAAGGGCATCGACTATGAGGAGGGCATCGTCCTCGTCATCGTTGCAGCCTTCCTGCAGATGAACGCTGGTAGCTTTTACCGGAGCGCAGGTATCGGCACTGCCCCGCTCGGAGCACTATGGTGGGGGGTGGTGCTCTCCGCCGTCGCCATTGTGGGAGTGACTTTATTCGCCACGCAATTGCGTGGTGTGGCTGAACTCACCTGGTGGTCATTTGAATTCGGTCACGAAGCATCGCGGTCTTTGAGAGGCCTGCTTGCCGCAACAATCCTGCTCGGCGCTGTCGGCTTGCGGCAGCTTCTTACGATACCCGCACCCGGCGGGTCCGGACCGTTGCTTCCGGACAAAGTGCTCGAACGCTCATTATCCGGGGCGGAGCGCACCGATGGCATGCTCGCTCTCACTGGGGACAAGCAGTTCCTGGTTGCTCCGGAGCAGGACGCATTTCTGATGTACCGGGTGCAACGGCGCACTTGGGTCGTCATGGGTGACCCAGTCGGCCCTAAGGAGAGGTGGGCGGACCTGGCCTGGCGGCTGAGGGAGAGCGCCGACCGTGAAGCGGGCCTCGTGTGTTTCTACGAGATCTCCGACCGCATGCTTCCGATCATCGTTGATCTTGGCTTGGTCCCCATCAAGTATGGCGAGGAAGCTCTGATCGACACGCGGTGCGCTCCCCGTTTCTCGCGCTCCGTTCGCTCCTCGATTCACAGGGCCGAACGGGAAGGTCTCGAGTTCGCAGTCCTCCCGGCAGCCGAGCTCGATCATTGGTTTCCTGTTCTCAAGGACGTGTCGGACGACTGGCTCAGTCAGAAGCACACTGATGAGAAGACCTTCAGCTTGGGCAGGTTCGACACGGATTACCTTCGCCACTTCGACTGTGCTGTCGTGCGCAAGGACGACAACGTGGTTGCCTTCGCGAATCTGTGGACTTTGCCCAACCATCGGGAAGCTTCGATCGACCTAATGCGCCGCCGTCATGATGCGCCCGCGGGAACGATGGAGTTCCTGATCGCCAAGTGCATCATGCTGGCGGCCGAGCAGGGTTTCGAGAGATTCAGCTTGGGAGTGGCGCCTCTCGCGGGCTTGGCTAATCGGCCCTTGGCGCCTCGCTGGGCGCGGCTGGGCTCTACGGTCTATCGGCACGGGCAGCGCCTCTACAGCTTCAAGGGCCTTCGTGAGTTCAAGCAGAAATTCCGGCCGCAGTGGGAAGGCCGGTACGTCGGAACGCTCGGCGGGTGGCGCGGATGGCTATCGCTCCTCGACACCGCGCGGCTGATTGGCGACTGAGGGCTGCAAGTTGCGGCGAAAATGAACCCGTTTTCATCCGCGTTCCAGCGCCGCGCCAGAATGAAAAGCGCATAGGCTGCACCGGCGATTGGTCCAACAAGGAGTTTTCGAAATGAGACAGCTTCTAATTCCTGCAGCGGCGCTGGCCTTGCTCGCGAGTCCTGCTGCCGCAGCCTGGGCGGGACAGCCCGCAACCGCTTCACATGAGAAAGCCGCCTCAACCAGCAAGACGCCGTCGGCCAAGATGGGCCGGGCCGAGTCTCAGTGCCTTAAGAATGCGCGCTCGAAGTACGAGGCGGGCTCGACGCGGAACCGTGCCGAGGCAAAGTGCAGGCAGGGCTCGCATATGAAGCACCGCAAAGCTGCACGGCCAACCGAACCGGCTAAGCAAAAGGGCTGATCTGTTGGTCCTGCACCCGCGGCTTTAATGGCGGTTAGGGCGGCCTGCTACTTCGGCAGGCCGCTCTTCCTTCTGGGAAGATTGGGGTGAAGTCTCGCAACTGACCACCCCTGGATCTCGTAAGGGCTGAACGTCGCCACGAACGATGTTGGTATCATCGCCCCTCTTGGGCGGACGATTCCGATCACGGTGCTCGTGGCAGATGCAACAGCGTCATCGGAGGAGTCGGCAAAAGTCATTTCGGAGATCGCGCGAGCGGCAACAGAGCATTTCCACGAATGCCCTTTCAGTCATAAACTGCTTTGGGTGGAAAACAGACGGTTGAACTGTGCGCTGATCCTTAACCCTTGCGCGCCTAGAGCCCCTCCACCTTCACGCGTACTCAGGGGTTTGTGAGATGAATGGTCGGATACTCGGCGTGTGTGCGCTGCTAAGCGCCGGTGCCGCGCGGGCGGAACCAGTCAGCGAAACTTATGCGACCGTCGGTGAGTGGGAAATTACAGCGGGAAACCACGGAGCATGCGTGATGCAGCGCTCTTATCTACTCAAAGACAACGGTGACCAGCAAACACTCGTCGTCTTCTACGATGCGCAAAAGAAAGGCGCCGTGCTCGGATGGGGCACCCGCAAACCAAAGCTTCCGCCCCTCAGTGACTCGCTCGACTTCGACCTCTCTTTTAGCCGGAAAGGATCGTCGCTGAACGAGACGTGGGGAAGCCAGCCATTTCAAATCGAAAAGGTCGGCGATGAATACAGATATAGCCATGTCTTTAAGGGCTCTGCAGACAGCGACCGCTTTCTTCGCGATCTCGGTTCCAGCGAGATGCTGGCGTTATGGCTGGGGCCAACCGTGATGATGGCCCGCTATCTTAACGCATCAGAGGCGGTCGAGAAGCTGCGCGAATGCTCGTCCAAAGTCGTGGGATTAGATACCAGCGCTCGCTTGCAAAAATAGCCGCTCCTGAAGTCAGCTCGGAGGTGACAGCGGACGCTCGCCTAATGGCAACTTTGGGTCGAAAACAGACATTCGGAAGCTTCAGCTCTTGGCGGCACCGCTGCCGGAATCGATCGCCCTTTTCGGAACAAAGATGGACTCGCACAGATCGATCTCGGCGAGGAATTCCTTTGTCAGATTGTCGGGTTGGACTGGGCTGATTCCCAGTTCGTCGGCGATCTTCTTCGAAACAGGCATGTTCCCTGCCCAGGTTCGATCTACCGAATATGCCATCGCCAGATTGCGGTAGATCGCCCGTCGGTCGTCAATCGACACCGGCCCGGCGAGTTCGTAGCCCTTGATAGCGAGCCATGCCTCGCCCTCCTCCTCTAGGCGCTTTGAATTGCCGTCGAGCTCGTCGTAGAACTCGGCATATTTCTGGCGGGCCTTCGCCGGCACATAGGCGAAGATGGTTCCATCCCGAGAGTCCCAGGCGCTGCGATAGGGCGCCATGGTTGGGGCTCCGTAGACGCTGATTTGCGGCAATTCTTGACCGTCCTGCGCCTTTCGAACCCAGTTCAGCAGTTCCTTGATACGCCGCATATTGCAGGCGCTTCCCCGGCTTCGAACGTCGTAGACGAACAGGTTCAGGCCGATCTCGTGATCGATGGTCCGCCTGAACTCGCGGACTTCGGCACGCATTTGCAAATTCTCGGCAAGCTGCTGCGCGCCCAGCGCCAGCAAGACGCCAAGCACGATAACGCCAACCTCACCCGCGAAAACGCGCCAGCCTTTCAACGGACGTGGAAGACGAATGCGCATGCGCTCGGGCCCTCAAGCGTTGCGGCAGCGTAACAGAAGCGTTTGTGGTCGCAATGGATTGAAAGGGATCTTCGCTAATGTCCGCAATGGGTCGAAGGCAGACTTTAGACACCGTACTGTTTTTGGGGACGGAACGCAGGCTCCACGAAGCCTTCTCCACCTTTATAAGTATTGCACGGCTGCAATGTCGCACCCATCTCGATCTCGCCAGCAAAGTGGAACTTGACAGTGAATCCTCTCAGTAAGGTCATAACAGGGACTGCGGCGGCCGCACTCGCTGGCGGAATTGGCTACTATCTGTATGAGCGGAACACGGAGCAGCCGAGCTTTCAACTCATCCTGAAGGATGGGCGCTTTGAAATCCGGGATTATCCGAAACTCCTGGTTGCGGAGACGGTGTCGCGCGGCTCCCGAAATGGCGCCCTCAAAAACGGTTTTCAGAAGCTCGCCGCTTATATCTTCGCGAAGTCGCGGGGCGGCGACAAAATCCCGATGACTGCGCCGGTGGTACAGGATCGTGAAAAGATTCCAATGACCGCTCCTGTCATGCAGGATGAAGCAGGCCAAGACGGTTGGCGGACGCGGTTCATCATGCCCGCAAGTCACCACCGTGAAACGCTGCCACAGCCGCCAGAAGGCGTGACAATCAGCGAGTTACCGTCCCGCAGAGTGGCGGTCATCCGCTTCAGCGGCCGTGCCGACGATAATGCGGTCGCCCAGATGGAATCTACCTTGAGAAAGTGGATGTCATCGCGCGCCCTTCGCGCAAGCGCGCCCGCCGAGTACGCCTTCTATAATTCGCCCTTCATCCCCGGGCCTCTAAGGCGCAACGAAGTACTCATTCCCATCGAGCTGGCTGAAGCTCACAAGTAGCCATCGATTAGAAGTAGCCTTCCGCTTTCTTCCGCTCCATTGCTGCCGCCTCCTCGTGGTCGATCAGGCGGCCGGCACGCTCAGAGGTTCTGTCGATCAAGGTCTCCGCAATGATCTGTTCCACGGTCATAGCCGGACTTTCGATCGCCGCGGTCAGAGGATAGCAACCGAGCGTCCTAAACCGAATCTTGCGAGCACGCGGCGTTTCGCCAGGCTCGAGACGCATGCGATTGTCGTCGGCCAGGATAATGCTCCCTCCACGCTCGACGGTCCGGCGCTCCTGGCTGAAGTAAAGCGGTACGATCGGGATTCTCTCCCTGTGGATGTAGAGCCAGACGTCAAGTTCGGTCCAATTGGACAATGGATAAACGCGGATCGATTCGCCTCTCGCCTTCCTGGCATTAAGAACGTTCCAGATCTCGGGCCTCTGGCGTTTCGGATCCCAGCGATGTGTGGCTGTGCGGAGTGAGAAAATGCGCTCCTTGGCTCGGGCCTTCTCCTCGTCTCTGCGAGCTCCGCCGAACGCCGCGTCGAAGCCGTACCGGTCGATCGCGCGTTTCAGCGGCTGGGTAAGCATGTTGTCGACATAGATGGATGTCGGCGTATCGAACGGGTTGATTCCCCGCTCAGCAGCCTCGTTGCTCGACTCTACGAGCAGTTCCAGCCCATGCGCGGCCGCCATCCGGTCGCGGTGCGCGAGCAGGTCGCGGAAGTCCCAACCCGATGCGATGTGCAAGAATGGAAACGGCGGACGTGCCGGGTAGAATGCTTTCAGCGCGAGCTGGAGCAGTACCGAGCTATCCTTGCCAACCGAGTAGAGCAGAACGGGTCGTTGCGCCTCGGCGACCACTTCACGAAAGATGTAAATGGACTCTGCCTCGAGCCGATTGAGATGGCTTAGCGCGTTCACGCGTCGACTAGTCGCGCACCGAGGGTTTCGCCTTCCTGTTCCTCGATTTTCAGGCCCGGTTTCGCGAACTCTTTGACTGTGCGCCAGCAGCGAAATCGCCCTGTGTTCGGTTCGACTGCGATGAGCTGCACCCAACCATTGCCGAACAGGCGCTGGAGGATGGCGTTGCGATCGATGATCTCCTCCAACCGGTCGAGCGGCGCCTCGACGATGGTCAGCAGCCTCTGCGGGACATGATAAGGTACGCCCTGATCATCGTAGAGCGATTGCCGCGGCAGCCCAACCCGAAGATCGCCGCCATTGCCCTGCACGACGCCAATCCCACCTAGGACGTTGTGGGTGATCTTATCGCCTGCCCCGAACCGGCTATTGTCGACGGTGGAGAAAAGATATTGGCAATTGATCCATTGAGCCACGATCATTGGCGCGGTGAGGATGACCTCGAGTGCAGCTCCAGTGGGGTCGCTCGCCCAGTTGTAGCTGTGCAGGAACACCCGTCCCTCAAGATTTGCGTCTTTGGTCAGTTCTCTCGGCCCGACGATGAACGCGGCATTGCCTGCCAGGCCCCACTCGGGACGGACCTCGCCCCAATGCTGGGATCCGACGAGCAGGTCGCGAGCGGAGCGACCAAGCCTTTGGCCGCGTTCTTCCCGGCACCGGTCGCCGGCGGTTGAAAGGTCTGCCTTGAGGTTGGCCAGATCCTGCTCGTGGGTCGCGGGAATGAGCTGCGTATCGAAGACTCTCACGAAGTCGCGCGTCGTGTCGTGCTCGGCTCCAACGAATACGGTGTCAGCCGGGATTTCGACGGAGTCTTCCGCCAAAGCTTTGCGGACGTCCGCATCGTTCAAGATTGCCGCTAGCAGCCGTGCGTTTTCGCCGCCCCGATGTCCGCCGCAGGCCCCGCAGTCCAGGGCGCTCGCAAACGGGTTGTTCACGGCGTGACTTCCGTGACCGACCAAGACGACAAGCCGAGCCAGGTTTGTTCCGAGGCCAGTCATCGAGAAGAGCGACCGAGCATAGTCGACCTGGTCGGAAAGAGGGATCCTGCTTCGGTCTGGCGCGAAGCAACTCTCATCACGCCCGCTCAGCGATTTCAGGGAGGGACCGACGCAGCTTTCGACCATCCGCGCGGCTGCAAGCGGCCCGGTCGCCTCGGCAGCGGCGAAGGATGTTCCGATCCCATTCTTGATCGCGTCGAAGATGCGCTGTGCAGAGGATCGTCTGAGCTTTTTCGCCCATGATTTCCGGGCTCTGGTTTCCTGCCCAACTGCAGGCCCTTTGACGACCGCGTGCGCGGGCCTGAGGAGGACTGGGAGCAGATTCCGGCTGGAGGCCCCATCGGCAGACGTCAGCGATATTGGAAGACCGAAAAACCCGGCGTAGCCCAGCGTCTCGTAGGTGCCCTGGCTTTCGATGGCACGACGGAAAGGTTCCGAACGAACGTCGATACAAAAGACGAGCTGCGCCGTCGGCCGGCCATCGGCAGGCGAAGTGCTGGCGCTGCCGCGGATACGCTGGACGATAGAGCCTCGAAACGTGCGCTCTGCCGCCTCCATGAACATGAGACCCAAGTCGTCCTCATGGAGAGATCCAATTTCCCGCAGTGCGCAGCGGCCTTCCGCATGCAGGCTCCGCTGGTCCGCGCCGATGTCGAAATGGCCCAAGAGTTCCTCGGTTGCATCGACATGAAGCTCGTCCGCCCGCCAAGTCCAGCGATCGGGTGCGCTGCGCAGAACGAAAGTCCACAAGGCAAGTAGATCCGCCGCGGAAGCAGGCGCATCCTCGACCAGGTCTCGACCCGCGTACTCATTCCGCCAACGAATGTGGCCAGCCCAGCCAGGGAGGCGTGCGACCAGTTTCTTCAGCACGGCGCCCCATTGATGAAAGGGGATGCCGAGTTCGCGCAGACCGGCTTCAATCTCGCGGAGGGGGTCTTCAGCAAACTCACCCGGGGGAGATGCGTCGGTGACGATCTCCGCAAGGCGCCTATCGGCTGACAGAAGCGGGATAACGGCTCGATAGAGACCCGCGCGACGGCCGGGCATCAGAGAACCTGAGGTCTGGGAGAAGAAGGCGCCGCACCATTTGGCGATCAGCGCGTCGGCGGGAGCGAAGCGGTCCTCGTCCTCAAATTGCGAGCGCGGCTCGATGTCCAGCAGCCGAGCCAATAGCAGGTCAAGTTTCGAGACATTGGGACCGATCAGGGCGAACGCTTGTTCGAGTCCGCCGAGCCGCGTGATGGCAACATCACGTAGCGCGGAGCGGTCGATCCGCCCGTTCTCGACCAGTTGACGCCAAGAGTTGAGCGGTAGCGTCGCTCGCGCATTGAACGTCCGCGCCGCATCCTTCACGGCCTCAGCAAAGGGGCGATCCTCAAACGAGCACAGAGGATTGACCGCAATTGCGGATTGAAGCGGCCATAGTGGCGGGACGATCCGCCCAGCTTCTTCGACCAGCCTGGCGACATCGGGCGCGGCAGCTAAATGCTGGAAATTGCCTGCGGGGATCGGTTTGTTCATGATAGGGTCTCCGTTTTACCGGGCGTGAAGCACGCCCGCGTTCAGCAGGACGAGGTAGAGAGGTCGGGGAAGGCCACGGGCGGCGAAGCGTTGCTGGACAATCCAGCCGATCGCGATGACCGCCGCGATGGCGATCGGAACGGCGATGGGCATCTGGTGCGATGCAGGCCCCTCCAGGCGGCTATCAAGTGTCTCCGCTACCAGCAGGCTCATTCCGAGCAGAGGGACCACCAAGGCGATCGCCACCCATCGCGTTTTGCCGGCGGCTAAAATCGCCACGGCGAGCGTCATCAGTGCAAGGAACATGCCCACGAGGCTGACCTGCTCGAGCGGGGTAACGAGATACATCACCGTAGCGGCGGCCGAGGCGCCGAGCAGCACGAGCACTGCGGTTCTGGCACTGAACTCAGCGCGGTCGCGCCGCACAGGCAGGCCGATCGTGGAACCCGCGTTGAGGAAGAGCCACGATTTGAACAAAGCGTGGCCGATAATGTGCCAGAGCGCCGCGCCGTATGCGCCGAGGCCGCAAGAGAGCACCAGGAAGCCCATTTGCGCGACGGTCGATCCGGCAAGCACTCCCTTCACGTCGGCTCGGACGAGCATGATGCCCGTCCCGTAAATGGCCGCGAGCAGTCCGGCTGCGATTGCGGCGAACTGAGCGATCGGCGTCGCCTGAAGCACGTCACCAAAGCGAATAAGCAGGAAGCCGCCAGCGTTGACGAACCCGCCGTGCATGAGTGCGGAAACCGGCGTTGGAGCCGACATCGAACCAAGCAGCCATCCGGAGAACGGGGGCAGAGCCGAGCGCGCCATGGCGGCAATCAGGATCAGCAGGCTCGCGGTTATGGCGATTTGCGGGTTGCCCCCCGCCGCTGCTGCAGCCACGCCCAGCTCAAGCGAACCGGAATTCCAGTAAAGCAGCGCGAGTGCCCCAAGGAGCGCGACGTTCGAAACAGCGAATGCAACATTACATCTACGACGCGCCTGCATCGCTTCACTGCAGCCCGCGACATGCCCCACGAGATTGGCGAGAACGGCACCGCTGACCAACCAGGCTAATGCGAACGCGATGATGTTCGGTGCCCAGGCGAGCACAAGCAACGTTGCTACGAAGCATGCCACGAGAAGCGCGTAGCGGGATTGATGGGCGTCAGCTCTCATGTGTCGCTCTGAGAACTGCAGAACCACCGTGCTGATGAACAGCGTCAGCGCAGACATCGAGAGTGCAAGGATGTCGACGGCCTGGCCCGCCGCAGCCACGCCGGCGAAGGCGAATGAGCCCAGGATCAGAGCGGCAAAGCTGACTCGCGATGCGACCGTCAGCCAATCGATGCGGGTGATGAACTGGATCATGCGACAGCAGGTCGCTCAGAAGTTACAATTGAACAAACGAGTTATTGCAATGCCAATGATTGATGACGTAAATGATGCTGATGCTCGCGAGGAACTTGGATCTCGATCTCCTGCGCTGTTTCAGTATCATCGTTGAGGAGGGGGGATTTACGCGCGCTGGCGTTCGGCTAGGGCGGACACAATCGACTATTAGCCTCCAAGTGAAGCGCCTCGAGGAACAGGTTGGACGAACCCTGTTCGAGCGAAGCCCAAGGTTGCTGAAGTTGACGCCTGACGGCGAGCGGCTGCTCGGTCCTGCCCGCGAGCTTCTCCGGCTTCATGACCAGACGATTGCCAATCTTCTCGAGCCGGAAGTTGCCGGAACCGTCACGCTGGGCGTTCCAGAGGATTTTGCCACCGCACATTTGCCCAACGTCCTCCAGCAATTCGCCGAAGCGCATCCTTTGATCGAGCTCGAGGTGACTTGCGACCTTACCCTGAACCTCCTCGACCGGTTCAAAGGGGGCGGCTTCGATCTCGTTCTCGTGAAGCGCGAACCCGCTGCGCCGATCGAAGGCGTGCGCGTGTGGCGCGAAGCGCTCCTGTGGGTGGCCAGGGAAGGCTACCGCGTCCGTGACGGAGAGGTGATCCCATTGGTCGTCTCGCCCGAGCCGTGCGTATATCGCAAACGCGCGACCATGGCGCTGGATGCGGTCGGGCGGCCTTGGCGGATTGCCTACACATCCACCAGTCTCGGAGGTGCTCAGGCCGCGGTCAAAGCAGGGTTGGGCGTGACGGTATTACCGAGGGAGATGATCCCAAAGTCGTTGATTGCCGTGCCGGCCGACGCGGGCCTGCCGGAGCTCTATGAAACGGAAGTTGCCCTACTCAATCGGCCGAACATCTCATCGCCCGCGCGTAGGCTAGCGGAGCATATTCAGGACGCCTTAGAACGCGAGCGTCGCCAGTAGCGCTCAAGGCCGAACGGGAGAAAGAATGCCTGACAGTGGATTGCCAGTCCGAAAATGTATGAGACGAGGCGGGCAGTTTATGTCTGTTTTGGGTCGAAAGCGGACGTCCCTTTCGGGTGGAAAGCCGCCACTAACTCCTTATGCAGCGACTAACGTGCGCGGATCGTGCATCGAATGCCGTCGGCCTCGTACTCCAACTCAGCGCCCATTGCGGCGCGCTTCAAAAGCCGCGAGCCGAAACCACTCGTGGTCGGACGTGTAACGGGTGGGCCATCATGCTCCTTCCACTCGATCACAAGTGTGCCGTCATTTGTGGTCCAAGTCACAGCGACGCGTCCCTTGGGGTCGCTCAACGCCCCATATTTGACCGCATTGGTGGCGAGTTCGTGCAATGCGATTGTCAGTGACACCACATCCTGGCTTCCCAATGAGCGCGCGGGTCCGGAAAGACAGAATGGATCTTGTTGACCTCTGAATGGCTGAACAGCAGCCTCAACTACCTCCCTAACATCGGCGGATGGGCGCGCCACGTGACTGTTCAGAAGTTTGTTGGCTGCTGCGAGCGCGTGCAGCCGACCAGCGAATTTGAGGAACTCTGGGGTTTCGCTCCCAAAACTCTGAAGCGCCATTGACTGCACAATCGAGAGCGAGTTCTTGAGTCGATGCGACAGTTCTGAGGCAAACAGCTGCTGATTTTCGGCTCGCTCCTTCGCATGAGCTAGCTCCACGACTAATCTGCGCTGTTCACTGCGCCGATACAGTTCCGTCGTGCCGAGAATGACGGAAGTAACCATGAAGTAGCCCGTCATTGCGATGATGTCGTCTGGCGCAAGTGTCCGCGTTTCCGGCCAAAGGATGAAGCGCCACGCCAGGGCACCGCCGACGACCATCGTCGTAAAACCTGCCCAGAGGCCCGCTGCCATCGTCACGACGCAAACGCCGATGACAACCGAGAAGGTCGGCAGCAGGTCAGGCTCAAACGGAAGCAGCCATCGGATACCCACTGCTACTGCGCCTACTACGCCACCGATGATGAACTGGCGAAATAGCGGTGTCTTAGCGGCCGTTAGGGAGTGCGGAGGGCCTAGCCCTACAGGCGAGCTTTCGCTCGAGCCTGCACCACCAGAAAACTCTGCCCAACGGTTCATTGCCACCCCGCACCATGCCAGCGACGCAGAACAGGCGACTCAACCCTCAGGAACTAGCGTATAAGTGTGAGCGATACGGCTGCGCAACAAAGCTGGGATCGATTTTGCTAATGGCAGAAATGGGTCGAAAGCTGGCGCTAGAGATAGTCCGCGAAATGTTGCAGAATGCGCCGGTACAGGTCGCGTTTGAACGGCACGATCAGGTCGGGGAGGTGGTCCGGGTCGATCCATTTCCAGTCGCGGAATTCGGGATGCTCGGTGGCGATGTTCACGTCGCTGTCTTCCCCAAGGAAGCGCGCGAGGTACCAGTCCTGTAGCTGGCCCTTCCACTTGCCGCCCCAAAGCTTGTCGCGAAGCTCTTCGGGGAGATCGTAGCGGAGCCGGTCGGGATGCGCGCTCAGCCGCTCGACAAGGCGGGGCGGGATCCCAGTTTCCTCTTCGAGCTCGCGTAGCGCGGTCGCCCAGGGCTCTTCGCCCTTGTCGATGCCGCCCTGGGGCATCTGCCAGGCATCGTCCGTATTATCGATCCGCGCCCCGACAAAGACTTTCCCTTCGCTATTGAGCAGCATCACGCCGACCCCGCGGCGGTAGAGATGATCGTCGTCGGCCATGAACCCGCCTTAGCGCGAGCATTAGAAGTGGCGAAAGAGGCGTCAGAGTCTTAAAGAGGCGCGCAGAAGAAACTCTCAGCGTTTGTAAGGACTCGCACGTGGCCACCGCCACCCATCTCATCACTGAGGAAGAAGCCGCCTCGCACCCAAGCGCCGAGGCCGTCGTCGTCCGTTTCGCGGGCGACAGCGGCGACGGCATGCAGCTCACCGGCGGACAATTCACACTCTCGACGGCGCTCGCGGGCAACGACCTCGCGACCTTCCCCGATTTCCCGGCGGAGATCCGCGCTCCGCAGGGGACGACGTTCGGAGTCAGCGCCTTCCAGATCAACTTCGGCTCGACCGCGATCGAGACCGCGGGCGACCAGCCCGACGTGCTGATCGCGATGAACCCGGCGGCGCTGAAGGTGAACGTCGACCAGCTTCGCGAGGGCGGGCTGATCATCGCCGACGAGGGCGAATTCTCGGCGCGCAACCTCGCCAAGGCGGGCTATGCAGAGAACCCCCTGGAGGACAGCAGCCTCGCCAAGTGGCAGCTGGTCCACTTCAACATTTCGCAGCTGACGCTCGATGCCGTGAAGCCGTTCGGCCTCGGCAACAAGGAGGCGCTGCGCTGCAAGAACATGTGGACGCTGGGGCTCGCGCTCTGGATGTTCGACCGCGACCGGCAGCCGATCGTCGACTGGCTCAACGCCAAGTTCGCCAAGGCGCCGGAGCTCGCCGAGGCGAACATCGCGGCGCTGAATGCCGGCCACGCTTATGGCGAAACGGTCGAGATCGGCGGCGTCCACCGGCACCATGTCGCGCCCGCGCCTGCGGAGCCCGGCCTCTATCGTACCGTCACCGGCGCGGAATCGCTTGCACTCGGTCTCGTCGCGGGTGCGAAGCTTGCAGGCTTGCAGATGTTCTTCGGAGGCTATCCGATCACGCCTGCGTCGGCGCTTCTGCATCACCTGTCGCGCCTGAAGGAATTCGGGATCACGACCTTCCAGGCGGAGGACGAAATTGCCGCCATCTGCTCGGCCATCGGCGCGAGCTATGCCGGCCAGCTTGGTATTACCTCGTCGTCGGGCCCGGGCATCGCGCTGAAAACCGAGGCGCTCGGCCTTGCGATCATGACCGAGCTTCCGCTGATCGTGGTGAATTCGCAACGCGGGGGGCCGTCTACCGGCCTTCCGACCAAGACCGAGCAATCCGACCTCTACCAGGCGGTCTACGGCCGCAACGCGGATGCTCCGCTGCCGGTCATCGCCGCGCGCTCGCCAGCCGACGCATTTGAATGCGCGATCGAGGCGGTGCGTATCGCCACGCGCTACATGACGCCGGTCATGCTCCTGACCGACGGTTATATCGCCAATGCGGCGGAGCCGTGGAAAGTGCCGGACATGAGCGGCTACGAGCCGTTTCCAGTCAGCTTTTTCGACAAGGCTCCGGCGGAAGGTGAGGCCGTCATGCCGTTCGCCCGCAACGGCGACCTAGCACGTCCGTGGATCAAGCCCGGTACCGAGGGCCTCGAGCACCGCATCGGCGGCATCGAGAAGCAGCCGGGCACCGGGAACATCGACTATTCGCCGGCCGCTCACCAGGAGATGACAGACACACGCGCGGCTAAGGTCAACAAGGTCGCGGAGAGCATTCCCGATCAGGACGTCTGCATCGGCAAGGCGGGCGCGAAGCTTGCGGTCGTCGGCTGGGGCTCGACCTTCGGGCCGATCCACCAGGCGGTGCGCCGCGCGCTGAACAAGGGTCAGGACGTCGCGCACGTGCACATCCGCCACATCTGGCCGATGCCGTCGAACATGGGCGACTTGCTCAAGAGCTTCGACAAGATCATCGTTCCGGAGATGAACACGGGCCAGCTCAAGACCGTGCTCCGCGACCAGTTCCTCGTCGACGCGAAGCCGCTCAACAAGGTCAGCGGCCACCCCTTCCGCATCGCCGAGATCGAAGCGGCGATCGAGAAGGCGCTGTCATGAAACCGATCAATCCCTGGCCGATGATCATCATGCTGATCCTCGTCTGCGTCTTGATCTACTGGGTACTGTACCGATGAACGAACTGACCAAAGTCACCACCGCCAAGGACTGGGCGAGCGACCAGGAGGTCCGCTGGTGCCCGGGCTGCGGCGACTATGCCGTTCTGAAGGCCGTGCAGCGGACGATGCCGGACCTTGGCGTCGCGCGCGAGAAGACGGTGTTCGTCAGCGGCATCGGCTGCTCCAGCCGCTTCCCCTACTACATGGCAAGCTACGGCTTCCACACGATCCACGGTCGCGCTCCGGCCTTCGCGACGGGGATCAAGCTCGCCAATCCGGAGCTCGACGTGTGGGTCATCACCGGTGACGGCGATGCCCTGTCGATCGGCGGCAATCACACGATGCATGTGCTTCGCCGCAACCTCGACTGCCAGATCCTGCTGTTCAACAACGAAATCTACGGTCTGACCAAGGGTCAATATTCGCCGACCAGCCGCGTCGGCACGCGCTCGCCCTCGACGCCGTTCGGATCAGTCGATCGGCCGGTGACGCCCTGCATGTTTGCGCTCGGTTCGGGTGCGCGGTTCATCGCTCGCGGGATCGATGTTCATAAGAGCCTGCCGGACGTGCTGAAGGCGGCTCACGCGCACAAGGGCGCGAGCTTCGTCGAAATCTACCAGAACTGCGTCGTCTACAACGACGACGTCTTCGCCAGCTTCACCGAGCGCAGCGTCGCGCAGGAGAAGCAGCTCTGGCTGCAGCCCGGCGAGAAGATGCTGTTCGCCAACGGCGAAAAGGGCCTCGCGCTCGACTGCGACCGGCTGTGCCTGAAGATCGTCGATGGCAGCGATCCATCGGTCATCGTCCATGATCCGAAGAACAAGGGCATTGCGGCGATGTTGATCGAAATGCCGCAGGGCTTCCCGGTTGCGCTCGGCGTCATCTACGAAGACCCCGCTCCGACCTTCGAAAGCGCGGTAATCGAGCAGAACGCCGCCGCCGCATCGGGCAAGAAGGCCGATCTTCAGGCCTTGGTCTCGAAGGGCCAGACCTGGCAGGTCGAGAAAGAGCCGCACAAGCTCTGACCCGCTAGCCCAGCTTGGACAATCTCACCCACTCGATGGCCGGCTGGGCGCTGGGCCAGGCCGGTCTCAAGACGAAGACGCGCAAGGGCCTCGCCGCGCTGATCCTCGGCGCGAACATGCCGGACATCGATGTCTTCTTCGGCAATGCTCCGTGGGACCCGCTGGCGATCCACCGCGGCTTCACGCACGGAATCATCGGCGGAGTGCTGGTCATGCCGCCGATCCTCGCGGGATTGCTGTGGCTGCTCGACCGCTGGCAGGTCGGCCGCGGCAAGGGCTTCAAAAGCGGGCTGACGATGCACTTCGGCTGGCTGCTCGCATTGTCTTACATCGGCGCCGCCACGCATCCATTGCTCGACATGCTGACGACCTATTCGGTTCAGCTGCTCTCGCCTTTCTCGAATCGTTGGTACCACGCCGACGGCCTGTTCATCATCGACGTCTGGGTCTGGCTCGCGCTCGCGCTCGGCATCGGAATTTCCAAGGTGAAGGAGAAGAAAGGCCGTCCGTGGACGCGGCCGGCGCGGATCGCTGTTGCGTTCGTGCTATCCTATGTCGGTGTGAACCTCGTCATCACGGACAGGGCCAATGCCTCGGTCCGGGAATGGGCCGGGAGCCGCCCGGTCGAAGCGATCTTCGCCTCGCCGCCGCCGGTCGAGTTCTGGCGCCGCGACCTCGTCTGGCGAGAGGGCAATTGCTACCACCGAAGCAAATATGATCCGCTCGGTGGCGGGTTCGGGATGGTGACCACCTGTCAGCCGACGAACATGGGCGATCCGCTTGTTCGCGAGGCTATCCGGCAGGATCCCCGGCTTCGGAAGTTCCTGAAATGGTCGATCCTTCCGCAGGCCGATACGATCCGGGAGCGCTGCCAGGTCCGCGTTGCGATCGGCGACGCCCGTTACGGAGAGGGCAGGCGGTCGCGGCTTGCGCGTGAGACGGTCTTGCCGGTCGCCGCGCCGGGCTGCGCGCAAAACCTCGACAATAGCCGCTCGAATTCATAACTGGCGCGTCATGAGCTCGCGTGGTGCGCATCTGGTGCAGGGCGACAAGCGGTTCACGACAGGCGGCGGCCTGCTCGCGCGGCTTTTTGCGCCCGGATTCACCACCGTCCTCGACCTGATCGACCGGAAGCTTGAGAGCGGCGGCATCGACGCCACTATTCCGGATGGTACGCGCCGGCGGTTGGGATTCCGTGGGGCCGGCCCGGCAGCGCGGATCGAGATCAAGAGCTGGCTCGCCGTCGTGCGCCTGGCCATTTCCGGATCGGTCGGCTGGTACAAGGCGTGGGAGCTTGGCGAATGGACGTCGCCGGACCCGGTGCCCCTGTTCCAGCTGTTCAGCTCGAACGCCGTCTCGCTGGGCGAGCTCGGCAGGGCAAAGGGGCCGTTCCGCTGGATCAACGCGCTTGCCCACCGCCTGCGCGACAACGACCCGCGCCGAGCGAAGGAGAACATCTCCGCCCATTACGACCTTGGCAATGACTTCTATTCGGCCTGGCTCGACCAGACGATGACCTACAGCTCGGCACGGTTCGGGTCGGCTGAAGAGACGCTGGAGGACGCCCAGCTCCGCAAGGTTCACGACCTGCTCGACCGGCTCGGAATTGGCGAGCAGTCGAGGCTCCTGGAGATCGGTTCGGGCTGGGGAACGCTTGCGATCGAGGCGGCGAAGCGCGGCGCGCAAGTCGTCGGCCTGACCCTGTCCGCCGAGCAAAAGGCCTGGGCGGAGCAGCGCATCCGCGAAGCGGGCCTCGCCGACAAGGTAGAGATCAGGCTGCAGGACTATCGCCAGGTCGCAGAGCAGTTCGACGCCATCGCCTCCGTCGAGATGGTCGAGGCGGTCGGCCAGCGCTGGTGGGGCGCCTATGTCGACTGCATCGCCCGCAACCTGAAGCCCTGCGGCCGAGCCGCGCTGCAGTTCATCAGCATGGATCACGGCCTGTTCGACCGCTACGCACGCAACGCCGACTTCATCCAGACCTACATCTTCCCGGGCGGCCAATTGATCGACGAACCCCGGTTCGAAGCGCTCGCGAAGCAGCGCGGCCTCTCATGGGAGGCGCGCGTGGGATTCGGCCTCGACTATGCCGAGACGCTCAAGCGCTGGCGCGACCGCTACGACGCCGCCGTAGCGGCCGGAAAGCTGCACGAGTTCAACGCCGCCTTCCACGGCCTCTGGCGCTATTACCTCATGTATTGCGAGGGCGGCTTCCGCGGCGGCGCAATCGACGTCGCGCAGGTAACGATGGTGAAGGCCTGACCGCCGCGTAGCCCGCTCACCACGCGGCGGGAGGCTAAGCTCAGCCCGGAAGAACGACCGTATCGATGACGTGGATGATGCCGTTCGATTGCATCAGGTCCGTCTTGGTTACGGTTGCAGTGCGATTGTTCTCGTCGACGAGGATGACCTTGTCGCCGTCGAGCTTCGCCGTAAGTTGCGAGCCTTCGACGGTGGTGAGCTTTGCAGAGCCGCCGCCGGCCTGAATCTGCTGCACGAGCGCGGCGGCAGTCACCTCACCGGCCACCACGTGATATGTCAGGATCTTGGCAAGCTGATCGCGATTTTCCGGCTTCAGAAGATTCTCGACCGTTCCCGAGTCGAGCTTGGCGAAGGCATCGTTCGTGGGCGCGAAGACCGTGAACGGTCCTTTGCCGGCAAGGGTATCGGTTAGCTTCGCAGCCTTTACCGCGGTTACCAGCGTCTTGAAGTCAGGCGAGGCCGAAGCCGCCGCGACGATGTTGCCCTTGGGTGAGCCGCTGCCGGCGAATGCCGGAGCTGAGATGATCAAGGCGGCAGCCGCTGTGGCTGCGAAATAGCGGGATAACGACATTGGGAAGTCTCCAGAATTATCTTCGGAGGTTCCCAGTTATGACTCGTTGGCCGCCCCAGCCATACGGCACTTCGGGCATTCCCCGGGCTCAGGCCTTCGCCCATTCCTTCGATTTCTCGACGATCGTCACCTCGCGAAGGAGCGCGTCGACGCTCTCGGTCAACTCCGGAAGGAAGCTGATCTGGTGCCGTGCCCCGCGATAGGATTCGACCATCAGCAGCGCGTCGAGCAGGATCGGGACGACCACGCTCTCGGGGTCATCCAGTTCCGCGAGTGCCCGCAGCTTCTCGATTGCCTTGCGCCTTGCTGCTTCCGGATTCGACAGCGCCGCCGTCCGTCCGATCATCCAACCCATTTTCATGTGACCTCCACTTGAGGGCCACGATACGCCTTGCTGCACTGCAGTGAAGTTCGAGCGGTCTTACTGGCGGAGCGTCTCGCCGATACCGCTGTTAGACGATCAGTTGGAACAGAGGCCGAGCGCCGTCGCCAACGATTTCCTCACGGCGAGGATCAGCAAGGAGCCGCCGAAGGCGATCCCAGCGACTAGCGTCCAAAAGGCGACGTTGCTCATTTCCCCGTAGAAGCTGCCGACCCATCCCATTAGCACGGTGCCGAAGAAGAGGGAGAGGAATGATCCGCCGATCATGGTCGAGTTGACTTTCGCAGGAGCGGATTTCGAAATGATCGCGAGCGCCACTGGCCAGTACCACATGAACGCAAAGCCCATTCCGAAATAGCCGGCAAGCGCCCACAAGACCGAGACCTTGCCGTCGGCATCCGCCATGAGGCAGCCGGCGACGAATAAGAGCGCCGATGCGCCCGTCATCGCGAAGCCGATGAGCAGCTTGGTGAGGGCCTCCGGCTCGACGTTCCGGCGCGCTTGCGACGCCCAGAGCCCGACGAGGACCGGCGCGATAATGATGCTCGCGAAGCTGTCGACGGAATTGAACCAGCTTGCCGGAATCGGACCGAGGCTGACCTTCTCGTCGATCCATACGATCCCGACGTTCCAGATCATGGTGTAGGATATCAGGGCGGGGATGAACGTCGCGATCAGGAACAGGATCGCCCAAACCCTTTTCTTCTCAGCGGTGGTGAGCGGCGGAAGCTTGGATCGCGCGGACTTTTCCGCTTTGCTGTTGGGCAAATAGCGCTGGCCGCCGAGATAGATGGCGAGAGCCACAAGCATGAGGACTGCGGCGAGGGCGAACCCGGCATGCCAGCCGTAGATGGCGGCGACCGTTCCGGTCCCAAGCGGGCCCGCGACTGCGCCGATGTTGATGCCGGTCGAGAATATCGTGAAGCCGCGTTCGCGAAGGGATTCGGAAGTGGGCGGATAGAGCTTGCCGACCTGCGCTGAGATATTCCCCTTGAGGAAACCGGACCCGGCGATCAGCAGCAGCAGGGCGAGCAGAAAAGTATCGTCCCGCGACATTGCGAGATGGCCGGCCGCCATCAGCAATGCTCCAAGCGTAACCCCTCGCTTCGTCCCGATGAACCGGTCCGCGATCCAGCCGCCGAGAAGCGGCGTGAAGTAAACGAGGCCGCCGTACCAGCCGTAGATGAGGGATGCGAAGGCCTGATCCGACATCGGCCCGCGGAATTCGAAAGCATGGCGGAGCGTCGCAAGACCGATGACGTGCTCGGCATGGCCGGGAAGTAGAAGCTGCTTGACCATGTACAGCGCCAGCAGCGCAGTCATGCCATAATAGGAGAACCGCTCCGCGAGTTCGGTTACCGAAAGGATCGCAAGCCCGGGCGGATGGCCACGGAGCGTCTTGCCCGTGATGCTGCTTTCCTCGTGCATGCTTGCCCCCTCCGGGGACCGTGCGCTTGCGAAGAGGAAGTTGGCAAGCCCTAGGGCGCGCGCACCAGCTCGCCGGTCTGCGCAACCGATGCCAGGCGTTCCAGGATGAAGGCCGCGACGGCTTCAGGCGGCTTCACGCTCTCCGGCTCTTCGCCGGGGAAGGCTAGCTGGCGCATGCGGGTGCGGGTCGCGCCCGGGTCGACGATCTGCACGCGGATCTTGCCGGTATGCTCCGTCTCGTCGGCATAAGCGCCGAGAAGGTTCTCCAGCGCTGCCTTGGAAGAGCCGTAGGCCCCCCAGAAGGCTCGCGGTTCGTGGCCGACGCTCGACGTCACGCCGATCACGTCCGCCCGCTCGGCCTTGCGCAGCATCTGGTCGAACGCGGCGATCAGCGCTTGGTTGGAGCCGACATTGAGCGTCAGAATCCGCGAATATTCCTTGGGGTCGATATGCTCGACCGGAGTGAGCGAGCCGAGCATGGCCGCGTTGAGGACGAGGATGTCGAGAGCGCCCCACCGCTCCGACACGGCTGCGCCCAGCTTGCCGATGGCTTCGCCGTCGGTGAGGTCGAGCGGCGCGATCGTCGCGCTCCCGCCAGCCGCATGGATGCGGTCCTCGACCTCTTCCAATGCCTTGGCGGTGCGGGCGACGAGGATGACGTGCGCGCCCTCTCGGGCGAGAGCTTCGGCAGTCGCGGCGCCAATGCCGCGGCTTGCGCCGGTGACAAGCGCAAGCTTGCCGGAAAGCGGTTTCGAATCAGACATGGAGGCGCGTGTAGCGGCTAGCGCGCGGCGACCAAAGACAGGGTCGAGCCCGGATCGTTTTCCTCAGCGTCGGTCAGCCGCGTCGGATACTCCCCGGTGAAGCAGGCGTCGCAACGCTGCGGCTGCTGAGCGTTGCGCTGGTCGCCAAGCGCTCGGTACAGGCCATCGATCGAGATGAAGGCGAGGCTGTCGGCGTTGATGTAATCGGCCATGCCCTCGACGCTCATCTGCGCGGCGAGCAACTTCGCCCGCTCCGGCGTGTCGACGCCGTAGAAGCAGCTGTGTCGCGTCGGCGGCGAGGCGATGCGCATGTGCACTTCACGGGCCCCGGCATCGCGCATCATCTGGACGATCTTCACGCTGGTCGTTCCGCGCACGATGGAATCGTCAATGAGGACGACGCGCTTGCCGCGGATAAGCGCGCTGTTGGCGTTGTGCTTCAGCTTCACGCCCAAGTGGCGGACTTCCTGGCTCGGCTGGATGAAGGTCCGGCCGACATAGTGCGAGCGGATGATGCCAAGCTCGAACGGAATGCCGCTTTCCTGGCTGAAGCCGATCGCTGCCGGAACTCCGCTGTCCGGAACCGGAACCACGAGGTCGGCTTCGACCGGGGCCTCGCGGGAAAGCTCCGCGCCGATCTTCTTCCGGACTTCGTAGACGGATGTGCCGTCGACGATCGAATCCGGGCGCGAGAAATAGACGTGCTCGAAGATGCAGGGGCGGGGCTCTGCCATCTCGAACGGGCGGAAGGAGCGGATGCCGCTACCATTGACGATCACTAGCTCGCCGGGATCGATCTCACGGATGAAGCTTGCGCCAATCACGTCGAGCGCGACCGTTTCCGAAGCGAAGATGGTCGCTTCGCCCAGCTTGCCCATGACGAGCGGACGAATGCCCAGCGGGTCCCGGCAGGCAATCAGGCCTTCTTCCGTCAGGACGACGAGCGAATAGGCGCCTTCGACCTGCTTCAGCGCGTCGATCAGCCGGTCGGTAGGGCTCGCGGCCTGCGATGTCGCGACGAGGTGGATGATCACCTCCGTGTCGCTGGTCGACTGGAAGATGGAGCCGCGGCGGTTGAGCGTGCGGCGCAGCTTCATCGCGTTGGAGAGATTGCCGTTATGGGCAACGGCGAAGCCGCCGTCGTTCAGCTCGGCGTAAAGGGGCTGGACGTTTCGGAGCGCGGTTTCGCCGGTCGTCGAATAGCGAACGTGCCCGATGCCTGCGCGGCCGAGCAGCTTGCGCATGATATCGTCTTTGTCGAAATTGCCGGCCACGTGCCCCATCGCCCGGTGCGAATGGAAATGGGCGCCGTCGTAGCTGGTGACGCCCGCCGCTTCCTGGCCGCGATGCTGCAGGGCGTGAAGCCCAAGCGCGACGAAGCTCGCGGCGTTATCGGCACCCCAGATGCCGAAGATTCCGCACTCTTCGTGCAGTGTGTCCCCGTCGAGGGGTTCGAACGGATTTGTGGTGAGCATCGTCCCCGAGCCAGCGCTGCTAGAGCCGTCATATAGGTGTGGGGTGGCGCTTTGTCGCCCCCTGCCTGAACCTCAGTTGAAATCCTCACGCCAGTTGACGTTTACGTGAACGTAAAGCATAGCGCCGCCATGGACGCGGAGAGGCGTTTCTATTCGATCGGGGAGATGTGCGACGCGTTCGGCGTCACCGCCCGCGCGCTCCGATTCTACGAAGACGAAGAGCTGATCGCGCCCGAGCGGCGCGGCACCACGCGGCTCTATACCGATCGCGACCGCGCCCGGTTGACCTGGATCCTCCGCGGCAAGTCGGTCGGCTTCAGCCTCAACGACATTCGCGAACTGCTCGACCTCTACGATGTCGGGGACCAGCAGCACACGCAAATGCTCGCCACCCGCGACCGCTGCCGCGAGCGGGTCGTCGCGCTCCGCCGCCAGAAGAAAGACATCGACGCCACGATCGCCGAGCTCGAAGAGTTCTGCGGCTTCCTCGACGAACGCCTCGACCAGAAGGACAGCTAGACATGCCGACCTACACAGCTCCGGTGCGCGAAACGCGCTTCATCCTCGAGGACGTGCTGGAGATCGGGCGCTTTTCGAACCTTCCGGGCTTCGCCAACGCGTCGCCGGATATCGTCCAGGCGATCCTCGAAGAGGGCGGCAGGTTCTGCGAGGAAGTGCTCCAGCCGCTGAACCGCGTCGGCGACGAAGAAGGCTGCAAGCGCAACGACGACGGGTCGGTGACGACTCCTCCCGGTTTCAAGGATGCCTGGGATCAGTTCGTCGCCAACGGCTGGACGACTTTGTCGGCTCCCGAGGAGTTCGGCGGGCAGGGCATGCCCCACGTCGTCTCGACGGCGATTTCCGAGTTTCTCTGCTCGGCCAACCACAGCTTCGAAATGTACAACGGCCTGACGCAGGGCGCGATTGCAGCGCTGCTGGTGAAGGGTACCGACGAGCAGAAGGCGAAATATCTTCCGAACATGGTCAATGGCCGCTGGACCGGGACCATGAACCTGACGGAGCCGCACTGCGGCACCGACCTCGGCCTGCTCAAGACGCGCGCCGACCCCAACCCGGACGGCAGCTATTCGTTGACCGGCACCAAAATCTTCATCTCGTCGGGCGAGCACGACCTCAGCGAGAACATCATCCACATGGTGATCGCCAAGATCGCCGGCGCACCGGACAATGTTAAAGGCATCTCGCTGTTCCTGGTGCCCAAGTTCCTCGTCAACGAGGACGGCAGCCTTGGCGAGCGCAACGGCGTCTCCTGCGGTTCCATCGAAAAGAAGATGGGCATCCACGGCAACTCTACCTGCGTCATGAACTACGATGGGGCGAAAGGCTGGCTGGTCGGTGAGGCCGAGAAGGGCCTTGCCGCCATGTTCATCATGATGAACGCCGCGCGCCTTGGCGTCGGCTTGCAGGGGCTGGCGCAGGGCGAGGTCGCCTACCAGAATGCGGTCGCCTACGCCCGCGAGCGCCGGCAGGGCAGGGCGCTCCACAAGGACGCGCAGGATCAGAGCGCCAAGGCCGATCCTCTGTTCGTCCATCCCGACGTCCGCCGGATGCTGATGGAGATGCGGACGTTCAACCAGGCAGCGCGTGCGCTGATCCTGTGGGGAGCGTTGCAGGTCGATCTGTCGCGCAAGGCGCCGACCGAGGAAGAGCGGCAGGCGGCCGACGACCTCGTCTCGCTCATCACTCCGGTCATCAAGGGCTATCTCACCGACAAGGGCTTCGAGGCTGCAGTGCTCGCGCAGCAGGTGTTCGGCGGCCACGGCTACATCCGTGAGCACGGCATGGAGCAGTTCGTCCGGGATGCCCGGATCGCGCAGATCTACGAGGGCACCAACGGGATCCAGGCGATGGACCTCGTCGGACGCAAGCTGGCCAAGGACGGCGGCCGTGCTGTGCGCGCCTTTTTTGCAGCCTTGGCGGAGGACATCGCCGTCGCGAAGGCAGCCGGCGACCCGGCTGGTATGGCAGCCGCGCTCGAGCCGGCAGTCGGAGAGCTTCAGCGTGCGACGATGTGGCTCGCCCAGAACGGAATGACCGATCCCGACAATGCGGGGGCGGGCGCCTATCCGTACATGGAGTTGATGGGCCTCGTCGTGCTTGGCTGGATGTGGCTGAAGATGGTGCAGGTCTCTGGCCCGCTCGCCGCCAACGGCTCGGGCGATCGCGACTTCCATGAGGCCAAGCTGATTACGGCGCGCTTCTATGCCGAGCGTGAGCTTCCGCTAGCGTCTGCGCTCCGCCGTCAGGTCGAGGCTGGCGCCGAGGCAATCATGAAGCTTCCGGAAGAGGCCTTCTAGGACGCTGCTTTCTGACCGACGTACCAAGGCTGGAGCATCTGGACGTCGTTGAGCTTTTCCTTCTTCGGAGCGAGCCTCGACATCACGAAGACGTCGTTGAACTGCACGCCGAACTTGCCGGACTGAGCCCAGCGGACCGTGCCCTCGATCGGGCCTGCGCCGACGATGTCCATCGCAACGCGTGTGCCCGGAGCGACCGCGCGGCTGCATTCGACCAGCGCGCCCATCGCCGAGATGTTGCGGAGCCTGACCTCGCAGACTTCTCCGTCGATCGACGCCATCGCCCGGCGCATTAGCCGCTGGCGGGGCTCGCGCAGGGACTGATAGCCGTCGGGAACTACCGTAGTCTTTGAGGCCAGCGCGCGCGCCGACTCCCCTTCCATGGGCTTGCCGAAGATGTAGCCCTGGATGTGGCTGCAACCGAGATCTCGTATCAGGTGCAGGTCGTCATGGGTTTCGACGCCCTCTGCGCAGGTCTCCATCTGCAGGCTGTCGGCGAGCGTGACGATTGCGCGGATGATGGCGCTGTTTCTGCTCGTTTTCGACGCCGCGCCGCGGACGAAACTCTGGTCGATCTTGATCTTGTCGAACGGCGCTTTCTTCAAATAGCCGAGCGAGCTGTAACCGGTGCCGAAGTCGTCCAGCGCCAGGCGCACGCCAAGATCCTTCAGCTTGCCAAACGTGTCGTCGGTGGACTCGCCTTCCGCGAGGAACACGCCCTCGGTGATCTCCAACTCCAGCCTGTTCGCCCGGACGCCGGTGCGGGTCAGCGCGTTGGACACGATCTCTACGATTCCCGGATCGTTGAACTGGATCGGGGATAGGTTGACCGCGATGCGCACCTGGTCGGGCCAGCGGGCCGCCTCCTCGAGCGCGGTCTCGAGCACCCAGGTCCCGATACGCGGGATGAGGCCGCATTCCTCGGCCAGCGGAATGAACTTGTCGGGCGAGATCCGGCCCCGAACCGGGTGATCCCATCGCACCAGCGCCTCGAAGCCGGAGATCTCTTCGCCGGCGGTGCGCACGATCGGCTGATAGGCGACCCAAAGCTCGCCTTTGTCGATCGCCTGCCGAAGGTCGTTCTCGAGCACCTGGCGGTCCGATGCCTCCGTGTGCATGGCCTGCTCGTAGAAGCAGTGCTTGCCCCTGCCAGCATCCTTCGCCGCGTAGAGCGCGAGATCGGCGTCGCGGACCAGGCTGTCGGCTGTGCAGCGTCCAGGATCGCCGATGGCGATGCCGACCGATGCGCCGATGACGACCCGGTGTCCTTCGATGCTGTAAGGCCGCGAAACCTGCTCGATCATGGTCCGAGCGAGGGATTCCAGAAGTCCGATGTCGACCTGGCCCGGGAGCACGGCCTTGAACTCGTCCCCGCCGAGGCGCCCAACCTGCCCGTGATCACCCATCGCCAGTTTCAGCCGGTCCGCGACCTGCCGGAGCAGTGCGTCGCCGACCGGGTGGCCGAGCGTGTCGTTGACGTTCTTGAATCGATCGAGATCGATCAGGAACAGCGCGCAGCCTTTTTGCCGGCTCGACGCGTTGCGAAGCGCCTCGTCGAGCGTCTGCCGCATCATCGCTCGGTTTGGCAGGCCGGTCAGGGAATCGAAGCGAGCAAGCCTCGTGATTTCCTGCTCGGACCGGCGCTGCTCGGTGAGGTCGGTGCCGATGCCTCGAAAGCCGAGGAAGCGGCCGCGCTCGTCGAAGATCGGATTGCCGGACAGCGACCAGTGAATGTCCTCGTCGCTGGCCGCCGTCACCACCACGTCGGAGAATGGGAATCGCGCCGAGAGGTGGAAACCGAGCGTCTTGCCGTGGCTGGTCTCCGCCGACAGCAGGTCGGAAAATTGCCGGCCCAGGAGCTCCGGCGCTTCGCAGCGGAAGTCGTCCGCAAGCTGCTGCGAGACATAGGAGAGCGTGCCTTCGGCGTTGGTTTCCCAGAACCAGCCGCGGCCGCTGTTTTCGAATTCCTCGACGAAGTTGAGCGCCTTGCGGGCTTCGGCATCGAGGTTGAGCCTCCGGCGGCCGGCCCGCATGAAGCTGCGCGAACCGGCAATGCTGTAGGCAACCAGCGCCAGCGACAGGATCTCCACCGCGACCGGCACTAGCGGGCCTTGCGAGAGCATGATGGCTGCGAACGCCGACGTGAGCATGTTGGTGATGATCAGTGGCGGGGACTGGATGGAAACGACCGCGCCCATGGCGATGCCGGCGCTCATTGCTATCGGTGCGGCGGCGATCGGATAGATAAACTGATCGTCCTGAACCGAGATTCCGAACCAGGTCCAGAGCACCCCGACGATGGCGAGATAGACGCAAAGGCCGCGAACGACCGTATGCGATGAAAGGTTGAGCCGCTTCCGGTTCATCAGCAGCGCGGCCGCAACGATGTCGCAAAGGATGACGAGCGCTGCCGGAATCAGGGGGTTGTCCGAGGAAATGCCGAAAACACGCGTCTGGAAGAGCGCCGTGCATGCGCCGACGATGAGTAGGTGCGTGACGCCGAGCAGAAGGGCGACATGATCGAGACCGCCAACGCGCCAGTCGGACAGCGAAGCTTCGTCGCTGGTTTCGGGCGCGCGCACGCCAAACCAGAGCGCCTCCCTTATGGAGACCGTCTGGGCTTCTCCTCCGACATTTTCGACCGCTCTCGCGAACCGAGCTCTGCGCATTCCAGGACCTTCATCGCGGGTTTGCCCCGCTAACGAAGGTTTTTAAGCCGGAGGGCGTTAACACCCCGGCTAAGGAACAAGGTTAAGGGCCCTTTACTAACTTTCCTCAGGAAGGAAGTCCGGCACCGATAAATAGCGCTCGCCGGTGTCGTAATTGAAGCCGAGGACGCGCGAATTATCGCCCAATTCCGGTAACTTCTGCTTGATGGCGGCCAGCGTCGCACCCGACGAGATGCCGACCAATATGCCTTCTTCGCGAGCGGCGCGGCGCGCCATTTCCTTCGCGTCCGCCGGATCGACCTTAATTACTCCGTCAAGCAAACTCGTATCCATGATCGCCGGAATGAATCCTGCACCGATTCCCTGGATCGGGTGCGGGCCCGGTTCGCCGCCCGAAAGGACGGGCGAAAGCGTCGGCTCGACCGCGAAGACCTTCAGGCCGGGCCATTCCTTCTTCAGCACCTCGGCGCAGCCAGTGATGTGCCCGCCGGTGCCGACGCCGGTGATCAGGGCATTAGGCGGATTGTCGCGGAAATCGGCGAGGATTTCCTGCGCGGTCGTGCGGCGGTGGACTTCGAGGTTCGCCGGATTCTCGAACTGCTGAGGCATCCACGAATTGGGCATCGCCTCGATGATTTCCTGGGCGCGCGCGATCGAGCCCTTCATGCCCTTCTCGCGCGGGGTCAGGTCGAAGCTCGCGCCATAGGCCAGCATCAGGCGGCGGCGCTCGATGCTCATGCTGTCGGGCATGACGAGGATGAGCTTGTAGCCTTTCACTGCAGCAACCATCGCGAGGCCGATGCCGGTGTTTCCAGAGGTCGGCTCGACGATCGTCCCGCCCGGCTTCAGCTTGCCGCTGCGCTCGGCGTCTTCGACCATCGAAAGCGCGATACGATCCTTGATCGATGCGCCGGGGTTGGAACGCTCGGACTTGATCCAGACCTCGGCCTTGTCGCCGAACAGGCGATTGATCCGGATGTGCGGCGTGTTTCCGATGGTCTCGAGGATGCTGTTCGCCTTCATGCCGAGGCTCTCCTTCTGGTTCGAGGCGGCTAGTTCGGGTTTACGCTCTTTACTTACAAGTCAGGCCCCGCCCGCAATGACGGTTGCTTCTTCGGGCGGAGGTTCGTCGGGAAGCTCGAAAGTGCGGGCGCGCCGAAGCTCAGGGAACAGGCCGGCCCAGATCAGGGTGACGACGATGGCTGCAGCGCCGCCGGCGACAGTCGCAGCGACCGGTCCGAGCAAAGCGGCGGTGAATCCGCTCCGGGTCTCGCCAAGTTCGTTGGAAGCCGAAATCGCAAGCGTGGACACGGCGGCAACGCGCCCGCGCATTTCGTCGGGCGTGTGGAGCTGGATGAGCGACTGGCGGATATAGACGGAGAACATGTCGGCCGCCCCGAGCAGCGCTAGCATCGCTAGCGACAGCGGATAGAAGGTCGAAAAACCGAAGATCGCCGTCGCCGCGCCGAACACGACGACCGCCGACAGCATCTTTACGCCGACATCGGTCCTGAGCGGGCGGATCGAGAAGAAGATTGCCGTGAGCGTCGCACCCGCCGCCGGAGCCGCACGGAGCGGCCCGAGCCCATCGGCGCCGACCTGGAGGATGTCGCGGGCATAGACGGGCAACATTGCCGTTACCCCGCCGAGAAGCACCGCGAACAGGTCTAGCGTGATCGCTCCGAGCACCAGCCGATTGCGGCGGACGTAGGCTAGACCGTCGGCCATCTGCTTGAGCGGGCTTCCGGGCTTCAGCGCCGAGCGCTGGATCGGTCCTATCGTGAACAGGCAGACCGTCGAGAAAGCAAACAGGATTGCGCTGAACGCGTAAGGAAAATGGGGCGTGACATCGTAGAGGATGCCGCCGATCGCCGGGCCAGCGATCGCACCGGTCTGCCAGGCGGCCGAGCTCAGGGCGATGGCTTGAGGGAGGATCGCTTTCGGGACGAGATTGGGCGCCAGTGCTCCGAGCGCAGGACCCGCAAACGCCCTCGCGACGCCAAGCAAAGCGGCTACCCCGAACAGGATCGGGATGCTGATGAACCCGCCCCAGGTCGCGCTGAACAGGATGAGCGCGCACAGGCATTCCAGCGAGATGACCGCCCGGGCGATGTAGCGGCGATCGAGCCGGTCGGCCGCCCATCCGCTGATGGGCGTGAGAACGAACAAGGGCACGAATTGGACGAGCCCGACTAACCCCAGCTGGAACGCCGCTTCGCGGATGTCCATCGTCTCGCGGGCGATATCGTAGACCTGCCAGCCGATCACGATGACCATCGCCATCTGCGCGATCGTCGTCGCCAGGCGCGAAAGCCAGAATGCACGGTATGCGGGGATACGCAGCGGAGCAGGGATCACGAGGCTGCCCCTAGTGACGGATGTGCGACGCCGCAATCTGCCCATGCGCTTGCCGTCCCTGGTGGCGGGCTCTACGCGGGCCGCGCCAAGGAGAGAGGTGTAATGCGCAAATTCCTGATCGCGTCGGCTGCTGTTGCGGCCGTGGCACTCGGCGGCTGCCGGGTGCAGGAGACTTCCAATCAGACCGGAACGTTGGCCGAAACGCCGTCCGGCGACTGGCCGGCCTTCGTCAACGGCTTCATCGAGGCGGCGTTCAAGGCCAACCCCGGTTTCGCGGTAATGCAGGGCCGGCACGAATTTGACGGTCAGATCGCGGACCTGTCGCAGGCCGCAATCGATGGCGAAGTCGCCCGCCTGAAGAAGGTGATCGCCGACGCGGAAGGCTTCTCCAACGACAAGCTGACCAAGGAGCAGCAGTACGAGCGCGACTACCTAGTCGCGGTGGCCAAGGGCCAGCTGTTCTGGATCGATCCGGCCGGCGCCGACCAGCTACACAACAATCCGGCCGCCTACCTCAATTACATCGACCCGTCGGTCTACATCACCGTGCCCTATGCGCCGAAGGAACAGCGGCTGAAGGCGTACATCAAGTTCCTCCAGAACGTCCCTCGCGCGACCGAGCAGATGCGCGCGAACATCAAGACGCCGATGGCGACCAGTTTCGTCGACTATGCGGCCAAGGCGTTCGGCGGCTTCGTCGAATATTATCCGGGCGACGGAACGGCAGCCTGGAAAGGTGTCGGCACAGACGAAGACCAGAAGGCGCTGAAGACCGCGTCCGACAATGCCGTCAAAGCGATGAAAGACACCGTAGCGTGGGTCGAAAGCCAGCGCGCCTCCGCCAAACCGAACTTCGCGCTGGGCAAGGAAAAGTACCAGCGCATGCTCGCCGACACGGAGATGGTGACGACCCCGGTCGCGGAGCTCGAGAGGATCGGCCGAGCGGACCTCGAGTCCAACCAGAAGCTGCTGAAGGAAGCCTGCGCTCGCTACGCGGCCGGGGCGACCATCGAAGGCTGCATGGCCAAAATGAATTCCGACAAGCCGGTAGGCGGGCCGGTCGCCGAGGCCCGGCGCCAACTCCCGATGCTGAAGCAGTTCATCGTTGACCACGACATCGTGACCATTCCCGGGCCGGAAGAAGCCAAGGTCGAGGAAGCGCCAGCCTACAACCGGCAGAACGCGGCCTACATCAACATTCCCGGGCCGTACGAAAAGAACCTGCCGTCGGTCTATTACATCGCGCCGCCCGATCCGACCTGGACCAAGGCGATGCAGGATGCCTACATCCCTGGAAAGTCGGACCTTCTGTTCACTTCGGTCCACGAGGTGTGGCCGGGTCACTTCCTCAACTTCCTCCACGCCAACCGTTCGAAGAACATGTTCGGCCGGGTGTTCGTCGGTTACGCCTTCGCGGAAGGCTGGGCGCACTACACCGAGGAAATGATGCGCGTGTCGGGTCTCGGCGACGGCAAGGACGAAGTGCTGATCGGCCAGCTGTCCAACGCGCTGCTGCGCGACTGCCGCTTCCTGTCATCGATCGGCATGCACACCGGCTCGATGACCCAGCAGCAGAGCTACGACCTGTTCCGCAATCAATGCTATCAGGACGAGGGCAATGCGAAGCAGCAGGCGGCGCGCGGGACCTACGACCCGGCCTATCTCAACTACACGATGGGCAAGCTGATGATCCGCAAGCTGCGCGACGATTGGGCCGCCAGCCGTGGCGGGCAAAAGGCGTGGAAGCAGTTTCACGACCAATTCCTCAGCTTCGGCGGTCCGCCGATTCCGCTGGTCCGTCAGCAGATGATGGGCAGCAAGGCCGAGGCGGTATTTTGACGCCTTGTGTTCCTGCTTCGTTCCAGTAGGATAGGAGCAGGATGGCCAAGCCGAAGACCCGTTACGTCTGCCAGGCCTGCGGGTCGGTGACGGCCCGCTGGCAAGGCCAGTGCGCGGACTGCGCGGAGTGGAATACGTTGGTGCAGGAGGCTGCCGAGGTCTCCAGCATCTTTGCCGCCAAGCACAACCTCCAGGGCGGCGGGCGGCAGATTCAGCTGGTCGGCCTCGATCATCCGGTCGCGCTGCCGGAGAGGATCTCGACGGGTATCGCCGAGTTCGACCGTGCGATCGGTGGCGGAATCGTTCCCGGCTCGGCGATGCTGGTCGGTGGCGATCCGGGCATCGGCAAGTCGACGTTGCTTTTGCAGGTTTGCGCCGATCTCGCGTCGAAGGGCCGGAACGTCATCTATGTCTCGGGCGAGGAGTCAGCTGAGCAGGTTCGCTTGCGCGCCGTGCGGCTCGGCCTCGGTAAGGCGCCGGTCCGGCTCGCGGCGGCGACTTCGGTGCGCGACATCCTCACGACCCTGGGCGACAATGGCGGTGCCGATCTGCTGGTCATCGATTCCATCCAGACGATGCACTCGGACCTGATCGAGGGCGCGCCCGGCACGGTCAGCCAGGTCCGCGCCTCCGCCCAGGAGCTTGTCCGTTTCGCGAAGGAGCATGGCACGGCCGTCGTGCTCGTCGGCCACGTCACCAAGGACGGAACCATCGCCGGCCCGCGCGTGCTCGAGCATATGGTCGACACGGTGCTCAGCTTCGAGGGCGAGCGCAGTCATCAGTATCGCATTCTCCGCGCGATGAAGAACCGCTTCGGGGGTACCGACGAGATCGGCGTGTTCGCGATGGAGCGGGAAGGGCTGACCGAAGTCCCGAACCCGTCGGTCCTGTTCCTCACCCAACGCGGCGAGCCGGTCAGCGGCACAAGTATCTTTCCTGCTCTCGAGGGCAGCCGCCCAGTGCTGGTCGAAATCCAGGCCCTGACTGTCCGCCTCGCCAGCGGTGCCACACCGCGCCGCGCTGCGGTCGGCTGGGACAGCGGCAGGCTGGCGATGATCCTCGCCGTGCTCGAAGCGCGCTGCGGTCTCAGTTTCGCTACTGCGGAAGTTTATCTCAACGTAGCGGGCGGTTACCGCCTGACCGATCCGGCCGCCGACCTTGCCGTCGCCGCAGCGCTCATTTCGGCGCTGTCCGAACGCCCGATCCCCAACGAATGCATCATCTTCGGCGAGATCGCCCTTTCTGGCGAGATCCGCCAGGTCGCGCATTCCGGCCTCCGCCTCAAGGAAGCTGCAAAGCTCGGTTTCGAGAAGGCGCTTGTCCCGTCCGGAGTAAAGGGCGCAGACGGCATCGCGACCGCGCACTTCGGAAACGTTCGAGCGTTGGTGGACCAGATTCTGGGTCGCTGACCGACGAAGAGGATTACGCCCTGAGGGATCGACGGCTCGCATTGCCTGAAAGACTTCGCTAGCGGCGCTCTGGAATGAGCGCGCTCGACATTTTCGTCATCGTCCTGCTGGGTGGGGGAGCCATGATCGGCTTCGTCCGCGGGCTGGTGCACGAAATGCTGTCGCTGCTCGCTTGGGTGGTAGCGATCGTCATGCTCCGCATGTTCCACACACCGGTGTCGGAAGCGCTGGTCGGTCCTGTCGGCACGCCGACCGGCGGGGCGGTGCTTGCCTTCGTGATCCTGTTCCTGCCGAGCTTCCTGTTCATGAAGCTGCTCGCGCGGTCGCTTGGGAAGAAAAGCCGAACGTCGGTCCTCGGGCCGTTCGACCGGGTGCTCGGCGGCGGCTTCGGGATGCTGAAGGGACTGCTCGCCGCGACCCTCTTCTTCCTGGTCGCCAACCTCGCGACTGACCTCATCTACGGGCCGGACGAGCCGAGGCCGGAATGGATGCGCAACTCACGCACCTATCCTTTACTGAACGCCAGTGGCCGCGCCGTGGTCGACTGGGTCGAAACGCGGCGGAAGGGCTCCGCGAAAAGCATCGAGGACAATAAAGAGTGATCCGCCTTCATGACACGATGAGCCGCGAGAAACGGGCGTTCGAGCCCGCCGACCCGGAGCGGATCACCATGTATGTCTGCGGACCAACGGTTTACGGGCGCGCACACATCGGCAACGCCCGTCCGGCGGTCGTGTTCGATACGCTGGCGCGCCTGATCCGGCACGAATATGGCGCGGACAGCCTGGTCTATGCCCGCAACGTCACCGACGTCGACGACAAGATAATTGCGTCGGCGGAGAAGCAGGGCGTCGACCCTTCGGTGATCACGAAACGGTACGAGGATTTCTACCTCGCCGACATGGGCGCGCTTGGCGTGAACCCGCCCGACATTGCGCCGCATGCGACGCAGGAAATTCCGGCGATGGTCGCGATGATCGAGCGGCTTATCGAGACGGGTAATGCCTATGAGGCGGAGGGGCACGTGCTCTTTTCCGTCCCGAGCGATCCCGATTACGGCGCGCTGAGCAAGCGCGACCGCGAGGCGATGATCGCCGGAGCCCGAGTCGAGGTCGCGCCCTACAAGCGCGACCCGGCCGACTTCGTCATGTGGAAGCCGAGCGGGGAGGGCGTGATCGGCTGGGATTCGCTGTGGGGCAGGGGCCGCCCGGGCTGGCACGTCGAATGCTCCGCGATGATCGAGCGGCATCTCGGCGAGACGATCGACATCCATGGCGGCGGGCTCGACCTCATCTTCCCGCACCACGAGAACGAGATCGCGCAGAGCCGCTGCGCGCATGAAGGCAAGCCCCTCGCGCGATATTGGGTGCACAATGGCTTCGTCGACATGGGCTCGGAGAAGATGTCCAAGTCGCTTGGCAACATCATCACGCCTGCGGAGCTGCTGGAGCAGGGCCATCGCGGCGAGACGCTTCGGCTGGCCTTGCTGTCGGCGCACTATCGCCAGCCGCTGGCCTGGACGGACGATCTGGTCGCGCAGGCCAAGGCGACGCTGGATCGGCTCTATCGTTCGGTCGGCGATGCTGAGGCGGGCGACGTCGATGCCGGTGTGGTCGATGCGCTTTCTGACGACCTCAACACGCCGCTCGCATTGTCGAGGCTGTCGGCGATCGAAGATCCTGCGGTACTCAAGGCCAGCGCTGCCCTGCTCGGATTGCTGCAGGCCAGAGCGGACGAATGGTTTCAGGGCGGAGGCGACGCTGGCGAGATCGAATCCCGCATTGCCGAGCGGGCAGCAGCCAAGAAAAACCGCGACTTCGCGACGGCGGACCGCATCCGCGATGAGCTGAAGGCCGACGGCATCCTGTTGGAGGATTCGGCCTCCGGCACTACTTGGCGCAGGGAATGAACGCTCCGCTCTACACGACCGACATCCTGCGGCTGGCGGCATCGCTGCCTACTCCGCGCCAGCTCGATCGGGTGGACGGGACATCTGAACAACGTTCGCCGACCTGCGGGAGCACGCTTCGGTTGCAGGTCCAGCTCGATGAGCAGGGTCGTATCGCGGAAGTCTCGCAGGAAGTTCATGCCTGCGCTTTCGGGCAGGCTTCCGCATCGATCCTCGCTGCGAACGCTGCGGGAAGATCTTCTGAAGAGGTTGTCGAGGCGCTGACCGACCTCGAAAGCTGGCTCTCGGGCAGCCGCGTAGATCCCGGCAGCTGGCCCGGGCTCGACGCGCTTGCCCCGGCGCGGTCACGTCGCTCACGGCATGGCGCAATCCTGCTTCCGTTCAGGGCACTGGCCGCCGCAATGACGGGCGCCCGCGGATGAATGACGTTCCCGAGGTCGTCACCGGTAACCTGCTGGTTGACGGCGCGCTTATGCTCGGAGCGGCGCTCTTTTTCGTCACTGTGTTCCGCAAGCTCGGGCTCGGTGCGACTCTCGGCTACATCGTCGGCGGAGCGATCATCGGTCCCTACGCGCTCGGCCTGATCGGCGAAGCGGATTCGATCATGGCGGTGTCGGAAATCGGCATCGCGCTCCTCCTGTTCCTTGTCGGACTGGAGCTCAATCCGGGCAGGCTCTGGCGACTGCGCAAGGACATCTTCGGCCTCGGGCTGATGCAGGTGATGGTCTGCGGATTGGCATTGGCCGTTCTCATCCATTTCACGCTGGGGTTCAGCATCGAAGCGAGCATTGCCATCGGCCTGCCGCTCGGCCTGTCGTCGACCGCGCAGGTGCTTCCGATGCTGCGTAATACGGGCCAGCTCAACCATCCGCGCGGCGAGCGCGCCTTTTCCGTCCTGCTGTTCCAGGACCTGTCGATCGTACCGATGATCACGATCATCGCCGCCATGTCGCGGGCGCCGGTGGATCCGACCGCGCCGTCGGGCGGAATGCTGGCGCTCTATACTGTGGGCGCGATCGTCGGGCTTGTCCTGGCCGGGCGGTTCCTCCTCAATCCCTTGTTCCGACTGGTCGGCCGCCTTGGCGAGCGCGAGCTGTTCGTCGTCGCAAGCCTGTTCGCTGTGATCGGGAGCGCCGCGCTGATGCACTGGCTGCATCTATCGACCGCGCTCGGAGCCTTCATCGCCGGCGTGATGCTCGCGGAATCGCCTTATCGCCACGAGCTGGAGAGCGATGTCGAGCCGTTCCGCTCGATCCTGCTTGGGCTGTTCTTCCTTTCGGTCGGGATGCTGATCGACTTCAACGCCGTCGCCGCGCGGCCCGGACTCGTGTTCGGCCTCGCGCTGGGAATCATCGTCGTAAAGGCCATCGTGATCGCCGGCCTCGCCTATTTGTTCGGGATGAAAAAGGGCCGGGCGATCTGGCTCGGCCTGCTGCTCAGCCAGGCGGGCGAATTCGGCTTCGTCCTGTTCGGTCAGGCGGCAAGCGCGCAGCTGATCACCCGGGAAGCCGCGTCGCTGTTCGCGGCGGTCGTGACCCTCACCATGGTCTCGACTCCGTTCCTGATGAGGGTGATCGAGTGGATCCTGGAGCGGCTGCCCGAGCCCGCGGTCGATCTGGACGGCCCCGAGTTCTCGCCTGAAACCAACGTCATCGTCGTTGGCTATGGCCGGTTCGGCCAGACTGTCGCGCAGATGCTGATGGCCAAGCGCATTCCGGTGACCATCATCGACAGCAAGCCGTCGCAGATCGAGCTGAGCGAGGAATTCGGGACCAAGGTCTATTACGGAGACGGGACCCGCGTGGACCTGCTCCGCACGGCCGGCGCGGAAACCGCCGAAGGCATATTGTTCTGCCAGAACCCGAAGGAACTGACCCGCGACAAGCTGGAGGCCGTGTTCACGTCCTTCCCGCATGCCGCGATCATGGTTCGGGTCTACGACCGGCTGCAGGTCATCGAGTTCGACGGGCTGGATCTCGCAGTGTGCGAGCGCGAGCTTTACGAGAGCGCGATCTCGATGGGCCGGGAGTCCCTGATCAAGCTCGGCATCCCCCGTCGCGAGGCGGAACGGGTCGAGCGCGAATATCGGGAGCGGGACCTCGAACGGCTGGATGCGCAAACGGTCACCGGCGACCTGCACGCGAAGTTCGACCGCAGTTTCGGAGTCGACCGGCCCCTTTCGGACGAAGCGAAGAACCCCGCCTAGGGCTTTGCAGCGCCGTCGAGGTGCGATTCGAGCGCGCTGACGATCGATTCGACGACGTCGTGATGCGCTCCGGCGCCGCTGGTGATCCGGATGTGCGCCTCCGCGTAAGATGGACCCCGGTCCTTCGCCAGGCGCTCCAGCGTCCCCTTGGGGTCGCCGTTGCGGAGCAGTGGGCGCGTGTCCCTCCGCGCCGTCCGGTCGGCGAGCACATCGACCGGCGCATCGAGCCAGACGGTGATCGCGCGCTCGTTGAGTAATTTGCGGGTGCGCGGGTCGACGAAGACTCCGCCGCCTGTGGCAATCACTTTGACCTCGTCGTCGATTAGGCGGGCTACGAGCCGGCGCTCTCCGTCCCGGAAATCAGCTTCGCCGTAGCGGTCGAAAATTTCAGCGGCCGAATAGCCTGCAGCATCGGCGATCGCTGCGTCGGTATCGATGAAGGGAAGGCCCAGCCGCTTCGCCAGGCGGCGTCCGACAGTCGACTTTCCCGCACCCATCAGGCCAACGAGAACGATCGGACGGTCAAGGCGGTCTGTCAGCTTTCCCACGCTCGGGGCTATACAGCGGGCGGGCGGGGCGGCAAAAGCGGTCGCATTCCCGACCCAAGCAAACGCGAGTTAAGATGCCGCGAGCCGTGATTGTCCTCCTTGTCCTCGTCCTTCTCGTCGTTGGACTGATGTTCTTCTTCTCCAGCCGGGCAGGCGAAGTTCCGACCAAGACCATCGAGACCGAGGTGACCGCACCGGCCAATGCCAGCTAGCCGACTGCTCGTGGCCGCAGCCGCGGCTGCAATTGCCCTTCCAGCGCTCGCACAGGATGCGACTCCGCAGTCAAACGCCGCGGCTCCTGCGCCTGCGCCTGCGCCGGGCCCGGCTGCTCCGCCGGGATCCGCAGGTGAAAGCGAAACCGGAGTCGTCGAGCTAAATGCCGATCAGCTGACGGAGGTCGAGCCGCCTCCTCCGCCTGTTGAATATCCGGCCTTTGCACGGCGCGACCCGCGGCTCGTGGGGCGTCTCGACCCGGTCGAGCTTGGTCTCGGCGCCAGTCCGTGGCGTGGAGCGAGTGGCGCATTTCTGGGCTCGCTGATGCGGCGGATGGATACTCCGCTCGCGTCGCGCTGGGCGCATATCGCACTTCGCAACGCGCTTCTCTCAAAAGCGCTCGCACCGCGGAATATAAACCCCGTGGACTGGGCCGCCGAGCGTGCCTGGCTCCTTCTGAAGATGGGCGAGGCGGACGCGGCGCGGATGGTTGTGTCCGGTGTGGACACGGACCGATTCACTCCGCGCATGTTCCAGGTCGGGGTGCAGAGCGCGCTGGCCAATGCGGATCCCGCGGCGCTCTGCCCGCTTCAGGATGGCATCCAGAAGACCGATCGCAACATCGTCCAGATTGTCGACGCCATGTGCGCAGCGCTCGCGGGCGAGCCGGAGACCGCCAACGCGCAGATCGACGCAGCGCGGCGGCGCGGGCGGATGCAGGGCATCGATCTCGAGCTTGCGCAGAAGGTCATCGGCGCCGGGGCGAACACGAATCGCGCAGTGGACATCGACTGGGGCCCGGTCGATCGCATCGACAATTGGCGGTTCGGTCTCGCGACCGCGACTGGAATGACCTTCCCGGACCGGCTCATCAAGGGCGCCCCGACCCAAATCCGCGCCTGGCAGGCGGCGTCGCCGATGATCGCTCCGCAGGACCGTCTCGCATCGGCGCAGATCGCTGCGGGGCTCGGCGTCTTCTCGTCGCAGTCGCTCGCCGACCTCAACGCGCTGATTTACGATTCAACCGACCCGGACGACATTCCCGGAACCGCAGCCTTCCAGCTGCGGCAGGCCTTCATCGGCAAGGACCAGGACACGCGGCTCGGCGCGATGCGGAAGCTGTGGAGCGCGTCGTCCGATTACCTGGAGCTTCAGGGCGCACGCGCCATGCTCGGCCGCGCGTCAGCGATGGTTGAGCCGACCGCGGACCTCCAGTCGGACGCTCCGAACCTCATCGCATCGATGCTGGCCGCTGGCTACGACAAGGACGCTGGCCGCTGGGCCCGCGCGGTCAGCCAGATGGACGACCAATATGCGGACCAGGCTTGGGCGATGCTGGCGCTTGGCGCTCCCGACGGGACGCCCGTCGATCTCGGTGTCCGCCGGATCAATGCCTTCATCGACCGCGACAATAGCGACGGGAAAAGGCGCAGCGCTTTGCTGATCGCAGGCCTCGCCGGGCTGGGACGGATCGATCAGGAAACGGCGAGCCGGCTGAGCACCCGTTTCGGGCTTCGAATCGGGCATCGCTCGATCTGGACCCGGATGATCGACCGTGCGGCGTCGCTCGGCCAGGCCGGGACCGTGCTCGTCCTGACCGGCACCGGGATGCAGTCGGCGACCTTCGACGAGACCCCGCCCGCCCACGTCTTCCACTCGGTCGCCGCCCTGAAGCGCACGCGGCTGGAGTTCACGGCGCGAATGATCGCGGCGGAAGCGCTCGCGCGCACGTGACCTTGGGGTGAACCTCGAAGACAAGGCGCTGGTTGATCGCTTCCTCGACATGATGGCTGCCGAGGCAGGTGCATCCCGGAACACCTTGGCGGCTTATCGGACGGATCTCGAACGAACCTCGGAATCGCTCGGCGGAGTCCTTGGCGACGCGGATAGCGGCGCGCTGTCGGAGCTCGGCAAGAAATGGAGCGACCTCGCGCCATCGACGGTGGCCCGCCGGTCAGCGGCACTGCGGCGCTTCTACGGATTTCTGTTCGACGAGGGCATGAGAAAGGACGATCCGTCGGCCGCGCTTCCGCGCCCCGCCTTCGAGAGGCCGCTTCCGAAAATACTCGATTCCGACGAGGTCTCGGCGATGTTCCAGGCGGCCGAAGATCGCGCGTCGAGCGGCGAGCATCTCGCCCTTCGCAACCTCGCGCTTCTCGAACTGCTCTATGGATCCGGCCTTCGGGCGACCGAGCTGGTCAGCCTTCCACGCGGTGCGGTGCGCGTCGGTCAGCCGTTCCTGATCCTGCAGGGGAAGGGTTCGAAGGAAAGGCTAGTCCCAATCTCCAGCCGCGCCGAGCAGGCGGTCGTCCGCTGGCGCGAGGAAGTGCCGTCGTCGTCGCTCTGGCTTTTCCCGAGCGGCAAGTCCCATCTCAGCCGGATGCGCCTTTACCAGATCGTCCGAACCATGGCGGCAGACGCGGGAATCCCGCCCGAGCGCATTAGCCCGCACGTGCTTCGCCATGCCTTCGCGACGCATCTCCTGTCCGGTGGCGCCGATCTTCGCGTCGTCCAGTCGCTGCTCGGCCATGCCGACATCGCGACCACGCAAATCTACACGCACGTCGACAGCGCGCGGCTGATCGAACTGGTGAATACCCGCCATCCGCTCGCCGACCGTCGTTGACGTAACGGAACCTCCACCCTACCCGAACGCGCAATGCAGACGTACCTCGATTTCGAGAAGCCGATTGCCGAGCTCGAAGCCCGCGTGTCCGAGCTCAAGGAAACGGCGAACTCCGGTGAGCTCGACCTGGACGCGGAGATCGGCAAGCTTGAGGCCAAGTCGGCCAAGCTGCTGCGCGACACCTATTCCAAGCTGACCCCCTGGCAGAAGGCGCAGGTTGCCCGGCACCCGGAGCGCCCGCACTTCAAGGATTATGTCGCGGGCCTCACGAGCGATTTCGTGCCGCTCGCGGGGGACCGGTCGTTCGCGGACGATCCCGCGATCGTCGGCGGGCTCGCGACGATCGACGGCCGCAAGGTCCTGCTGCTTGGCCATGAGAAGGGCGACGACACCGCCTCGCGCCTGAAGCACAATTTCGGGATGGCGAAGCCGGAAGGATATCGGAAGGCCATCCGCCTGATGCGACTTGCCGACCGCTTTGGTTTGCCGGTCGTCAGCCTGGTCGACACTCCGGGCGCCTTTCCCGGCGTCGAGGCCGAGGAGCGCGGGCAGGCTGAAGCCATTGCACGCTCGACCCAGGAATGCCTCGAGCTAAAGGTGCCGATGATCGCCGTAATCGTCGGCGAGGGTGGAAGCGGCGGCGCGGTCGCAATCGCGGCTGCGAACCGCGTGCTGATGTTTGAGCATGCGGTCTATTCGGTGATCTCGCCGGAGGGCTGCGCCTCGATCCTGTGGCGGACCGCGGACAAGGCCGCCGACGCTGCCGAGGCGATGAAGATCACGGCGCAGGACCAGCAGGCGCTGGGCGTCGTCGACCGGATCGTGACCGAGCCGCTCGGCGGTGCGCACCGCGATCCCGACCTTGCGATTCGGAACCTCAAGGAAGCGATTATCGAGGAGCTGAAAGGCTGTTCCGCGCTGGGCGGGGGCGAGCTCCTGCGGCAGCGGCGCGCCAAATATCTGGCTATGACCTGACGGTCACAACAGGAACCCACCGCCTTAATCTCACGTTCAAAGACGCGAGGGTCAGTTACGTGGCCGTAGCGAATGTGAAAGGTTGGTTATGCGTTCCATGTTCCTCCTGCTCGGCACTGCCGCGATGGTGGCGTCGCCCGTAGCGGCCTCGGCCCAGATCGCCGGCCGTGGGATCAATCCGCGCTATGTGCAGGAAGCCCAGCAGGATCACCCGAAGCTGGTGGAGGAGTTCGGCGGCGCCGAAACCGGGTCGCGCGCGGCGTACATCAACAGTGTCGGCCGCCGCGTCGCGGCCTATTCGGGCGTGTCCCCGGGCGCATACCGCTTCACTCTCCTCAATTCGGCGGTCGAGAACGCCTTCGCCGTGCCCGGTGGCTACGTCTACATCACTCGCCAGCTGATGGGGCTGATGGACAATGAGTCCGAACTGGCCTTCGCGCTCGGCCACGAAGTTGGCCACGTCGCCGCCAACCATGCGCAGGCGCGAGAATCCTATGCGCAGCGGAGCGGAATCTTCGGCGTGCTTGGTGCCATCCTTGGGAGCGTAATCGGCGGCGGATTCGGAAGCGCGGTTGCGCAAATGGCGACACAGCGTTCCCAGCTGGCGACGCTCAGCTTCTCGCGCGATCAGGAGTATCAGGCGGACACGCTTGGCCTGAGGTACCTCGTCTCGGCAGGCTACGACCCTGCCGGCGCAGCCGGAGTCCTTTCGGCAATCACCCGGGCAACTGCGCTTGAAGCCCGAGTGCAGGGCCAGGACAGCCGCCAAACGCCGGAATGGGCCAGCACTCACCCCCTCAGCGTGAATCGCATGCAGCGCGCGCTCGCCGAAGCGCGGCAGACCGGGCGGTTGGGGAGCGGACTTCGCAACCGCGACCAGTTCCTGAGCCAGCTCGAGGGCGTCTACGTCGATGACGATCCCGCGCAGGGCGTCATCGAAGGCCGGACTTTCACCCATCCCGACCTGCGGATCTTTTTCGCAGTGCCGCAGGGTTATCTGATGCAGAACGGCACGACCGCCGTCTCGATCAGCGGAACGGCCGGGAAGGCGCAATTCAGCGGCGGCCGCTACAACGGCTCGCTCGAAAACTACATCACCCAGCTGCTCAGGGAGCTTGCGGGCAACGAGGTCCAGCTTTCCGTGCCCCAGCCGCAGCGGACCATGATCAATGGCATTCCCGCCGCCTACACGACGGGGCGCGCGGCAACGTCGTCAGGAACGGTCGACGTCAGCGTCTTCGCCTACCAGTGGAGCCCGAACACGGTTTATCACTTCGTGATGATCACCCGCGGCGGGCAGGGTGTCGGTCCGTTCGTGCCGATGGTGGAATCGATCCGGCGGATCACTCCAAACGAAGCCGCCGCCATCCGTCCGAGGATCATCGACGTGCATACCGTCGCGCCGGGCGAGACGGTGCAAGCGCTCGCGAGCCGAATGGCCTATCGGACCTTCCAGCTCGATCGATTCCTGGCGCTCAATAATCTGGCCGTCAACTCGAGGCTGGTGCCGGGCCAGAAAGTGAAGCTGGTCGTTTATGGGTCCCGGCGCGCCTGAACGCGGCCCCTGGCGCCGGGAACTCCGTTACGAGTTCTGCACTGCCTGTGAGATGTTGCTCCACATGCCACCGGCGCCGCCGCCCATTGCGCGAAGGCCACCCATCATCGCGATGACGATGAGTGCAGCGATCAGTCCGTACTCGATCGCCGTTGCGCCCTTCTGGTCGGTGCGCAGTCGCCGAAAATTCCTTCGGATAGCGTCCACGCCACCCTCCTCTGGTCCACGTCCACGACAGCCGATTACACCATTACGGGTTAACAACTGATGCGGCGCAGAGGTTAATACCGCTTCATCCATTTCCCGGAACAGCGGACGTCCAGGCGGCAAAGTGGAGCAGCTCGAACATCTCGGTGACACGGCCATCCTCGGCTCCGGACAGGAACTGTCGGCTTGCCGCGGCGATCGCTTCGCGGGTCAAAGGGCGACGAGCGCGCGATGCGAGGATGTTGGTCGCTCCCATTGAGCGCAGGTCGCGAACAAGGTCGGCCAGGCCCTTGTAGCTCACCTGGACGCGGTCCACGTCGACCACCGGCATTGTGAAGCCTGCCGACGACAGGAGCGAGGTGAAACCGGCCGGCTCGATGCGCGGATGCACGTGCGGCGTCGCGGCGCCCATCTTCTCATCGGCAGCCCGCATGGCGGATCGGAGGGCGGGCAAAGTGTCGCCCCCCGGAACCGCACCGATGAACAGGGAATCCTCGCGCAGAGCGAAGCGGATGGTCAGGAGCGCGCGCGGAAGATCGTTAACGGTATCCAGCTCCCCGACCGCGACGCACAGGTCGTACGAGCCGGGTTCGAGCTGCATCAGCCCATCCGTTTCGAAGAGGTCGACCTGGTCCGCGATCTGCAGGAGCCGTTCTCGCCAGCCCGGGTTCGGCGGACCGACCAGAAGCCCCGAGCGAAACCGACGCTGCACTAACGACAGGCGCTCGATGATGTCCTCGAACGCACGTTCATGCAGGAACAGCTCCAGCCCGCGCCGGAGCGCGCGTTTCCGGCGTAATGCCCGCAGCTTCTGTTCGAATAGCTCGTCTGCCACGGGGCGCTTGTGCGGCGGAGGATGAGCGGCGACAAGGACGGAGTGAGGGCGGGTGAGACTATTCGGTTCGCATTGAAGCAGGTGCTGGATTTCGCCCTGCCACCCCGTTGCGCGGGCTGCGGCACCATCGTCGCCGACCTGCACAGCTTCTGTCCGGAATGTCGGACCAGGGTCGAATTCCTCGGCGAGAGCGGCTGCTCGACCTGCGGAATCCCGCTGGAGGCCACGGACGCAGACACGTGCGGCTTTTGCATCGCCAAGCCGCCTCGCATCGGGCGCACACGGGCGGCGCTCGCCTATGACGAGCTTTCGCGAAGCATTGCGCTGCGCCTGAAACACGGGCGGAAAGTCGCGCTTGCGCGAACGATGGCGCGCTACATGGCGCCGCTGGTCCGATCGGATGGTGAGCCTCTTCTGGTGCCGGTTCCCTTGCATCGAAGCTGCCTGTGGTCGCGCGGGATCAACCAGTCAGCGCTGGTCGCCCGGGAACTTGCCAAGATGACCGGCCCGCGCACTGATCCCTGCCTCCTGAAGCGCGTGAAGCGGACGCCGGCGCTCAAGGGCATGAGCCCTCGCCAGCGACGGAAATTGGTCGCGGGCGCATTCAAGATGAAACCCGAGGCGGACCTTCAGGGGCGTACCATCGTTCTCGTCGATGACGTGCTGACGACCGGAAGCACCGCCAATGCCTGTGCGCGAGCGCTTGAGCAGGCAGGCGCCGGTCGCGTCGAACTGGTCAGCTGGGCGAGGGTGATCAAGCCGATGCAGTTGAGTTGAGCAGGAGCGAACGAGTGGCCCGGGTGGAGATTTATGTGAAGTCGACGTGCGGCTTTTGCTTTCGGGCGCTTCAGCTGCTCGAATCGAAGGGCGTCGACTATGAAGCGCACGAACTGACCTGGGGTAGCCCATTGCGGGAAGAGATGATCCAGCGCGCCAAAGGACGCACCACCGTGCCCCAGATTTTCATCGACGGGCAGCACATCGGCGGGTGCGAGGATCTCTATGCGCTGGACCGCGACGGCAAGCTGGAGCAATTATTGGCGGCCTGATGGTCAAGATCGCACTCTTCCAGTCGAATACGGGCATCGACCCCGCCGCCAATGCCGCGCGCATGGTGGACGCAATCGATCGCGCCGCGGACGCCGGCGCCGCAATGCTGTTCACGCCCGAAATGTCGGGGCTCCTCGATCGCGACCCCGAGCGGGCCGCGCACAACGTGCGGCTCGAAGAGAATGACGAAGTGCTCGCCGCGGCGAGAGAAGCGGCCCGCGAGAAGGAAATCTGGGTCCACATCGGTTCGCTCGCGGTGCGTACCGAGGGACGGCAGCTCGCCAACCGTGCCTTTGTAATTGACCCGCGAGGCGAGGTCCGGGCGCGCTATGACAAGATCCATCTGTTCGACGTCGATCTTCCCACGGGCGAGAGCTGGCGCGAGAGCAACGTCTACAAGCATGGCAGCGAGGCGGTGATCGTCGACGGTACGCCCGTGGGAAAGCTGGGCCTTACCATCTGCTACGATTTGCGCTTCCCGGCGCTGTTCGCTCGCCTTGCGGAGGCTAACGCCGATGTGATCGCAGTTCCGGCAGCGTTCACGGTCCCGACCGGAAAGGCGCACTGGGAAGTGCTCCTGAGGGCGCGCGCGATCGAAGCCGGCGTGTTCATCGTGGCTGCAGCGCAGTCAGGTCATCATGAGGACGGTCGCAACACCTACGGCCATTCGCTGGTCATCGATCCGTGGGGCGAGGTGTTGCTCGACATGGGCGAAGGAGCCGGTGTGAAGACGGTCGAGGTCGATCTGAGCAGGATCACGGACGTGCGCAGCCGCGTCCCGGCGCTCAGCCATCGCCGGCCCATCCACGAGGCGGTCGCGCGATGATCGTATTCGATCTCAAGTGCCTCGACGGCGGAGAAGTCTTCGAGGGCTGGTTCAGCTCCGGTGCCGACTTCGACGAGCAAACCGAGCGCGGGTTGCTGCAATGCCCTTATTGCGGGTCGGCGAAGGTCGAGAAGGCGCCGATGGCGCCGCTCGTCGGCCGGTCGGATGGGCCGCGCTCGGACGTGAAGGGGATGATGGCCGAATTGGCAGCGCTGCAGACGAAGATGCTCAGCAATTCGGAATGGGTCGGCGACAAGCTTCCGGAGCAGGCGCGCGCCATGCACCTAGGAGAGATCGAGCCGCGCGCGGTCCATGGCAAGGCGACCGCCGAAGAGACAAAGTCGCTGATCGAGGAAGGGGTGCCGCTTCTCCCTCTCCCGCTTCCGGTGGTGCCGCCCGGCCAAGTGAATTGATAAAGCCGCGCCTCTTGCCTATTCCGGCGCTCGGCGGCTCCGTAGCTCAGCAGGATAGAGCGTCGGTTTCCTAAACCGCAGGTCGGGGGTTCGAGTCCCTCCGGGGCCACCAAATTGGTTCACAGCGGACAGGGCAATGGCTGTAGAACAGCACAAATCGAAGGGCGGAAACCTCTTCACTGACCATCCACGATCTCTCGGAATGACGTGGGCTCAGCATGGCGCCGGAGCGGCCAAGATCGGTTTCGAGCTGCTGGCTGTAGGGGGTGCTTGCCTGATCCACGCGATTGTACCGGGCTGGTTCACCGAAACGGCAGGCAGGAAGATTGTCGACCTCAGCGAGCACATCAAGAAGCGGCGCATAGGGGCGAAGAACCCGGAGCAATGGTCTGACTATGACATCTGACCGGCACCTGCCGGTCGCGATCGTCGGTGGCGGATTTTCGGGCACCATGGTTGCGGCGCATCTCGCGCGCAAAGGCATCGAATCCGTCCTGATCGACGGCGCGGGCCGAGCCGGCCACGGTGTCGCCTATTCAACCCGAGAACCAGCCCACGTCCTCAACGTCCGCGCCGAGGTGATGAGCGCCTGGGCGCACGACCTCGACCATTTCGTCCGGGTTGCGGAGGCGGACGGCGGGCATCGCCGCGACTTCGTTCAGCGGCAGCAGTTCGGGCGCTATCTGCGCGGAATCCTCAAGGACACGATCGACAGCGGCTGCCTGCGGCTGGTCGAGCGACAGGCCGTTGAAGCCGAGCCGGGCGAGGACGGCTGGACGCTCCAGCTGGACAATGGCGAAGAGCTCCGGGCGAGCGGACTCGTCTTGGCGATAGGCAACCAGCCGCCCGAGCCGCTGCCGTTCGGACGTGACAGCTCGCGGGTCATTCACAATCCGTGGAGCGGGGACGCCCAGGCGGCGGTCGAGGACCTGGCCGCGAGCAACGAGGACGTCCTGCTGGTCGGAACCGGCCTGACCATGGTCGATGCCGTGCTTTCGCTCGACGCGGCCGGGCACCGCGGACGGATTGTCGCGCTGTCGCGGCGGGGATTGATACCGCGCGGGCATACGGACTCCGCCCCGGCACCGGTCGCCGCCGAGGACGTACCGCACGGTCATGTCCGAACGATCTGGCGCTGGCTCCGCAAGCGCGGCGCGGAAGTCGGCTGGCGCTCGGCCGTCGACGGGCTCCGGCCGCACAGCCACCGCCTCTGGCAGAGCCTTCCGCTGCACGAGCAGAAGAGATTTGCCCGTCACGCCCGGCCCTGGTGGGACGTTCATCGTCATCGCATCGCCCCGGAAGTCGCTGAGCGACTGCAAGGGCTGATTGCCGAAGGCCGGCTGCAAATCGTCGCTGGCCGTATCCAGTCTGTGACGGACGATGATCTTGGGCTGACAGTGGCTTACCGGCGGCGTGGGGCGTCGCGGCTCGACGAAGGCTGCTTCGCCTATATGATCAACTGTACCGGGCCGCTGGGAACCATTTCCCGCACGCGGGATCCATTGCTCAAGGGAATGCTCGCCGATGGACTGATCCGCCCCGACAACCTCGGGATTGCCCTCGACGTTGACGAAAGGTCGCGCGTAGCCGGATCCAACCGGGCCTGGGCGATGGGGCCGCTGACCAAAGGACGGTATTGGGAAATCATCGCGGTTCCCGATATCAGAGGGCAGGCGGCAGCGGTCGCGGACGATATTGCGATGGAGCTTGGGCGATGAGCGCGTTCGAACATGGCGAGCCGGAGGACGGCGACCTCGTCGAATCCTCTTCAACCGGCAAGATTCCGGAAGACGTGAGCGAGGCCATTCGGACCCTCATCCGCTGGGCCGGCGACGATCCCGAACGCGAGGGTCTACTCGATACTCCCCGGCGCGTTGCCAAGGCGTGGAAGGAATATGCGCGGGGTTATGAGGAGGATCCGGCGGTCCATCTCAGCCGCACGTTCCACGAGGTCGGCGGCTATGACGAGATCGTGCTGCTGAAGGACATTCCGTTCCAGTCGCACTGCGAGCACCACATGGCGCCGATCATCGGCAAAGCGTCGATCGCCTATCTGCCGGGCGACAAGGTGGTCGGCATCAGCAAGCTTGCGCGGGTACTCCACGGCTTTTCCCGCCGGCTGCAGGTGCAGGAGCGGCTGACGGCGCAGGTCGCGGACGCGATCTGGAATCATCTTCAGCCGAAGGGCGTCGCGGTCGTGATCGAAGCGAGCCATGCCTGCATGACCGCTCGCGGCGTTCAAACCCCCGGCGTGATGATGACTACCAGCCGGATGATGGGGACTTTCCGCGCCGACGAGCGGAGCCGCCGCGAAGTGCTCGCGCTGATGGGATACTAATCCGCGTTTACTTTCGATTAATTACAGATAATCTCCCGCGCCGGACGACCTCGCCCACCTGTCGAAATGACGGGGCCGACCAACCGAGCGGGCGGCCAATTGTGGCAGACCCCTCGTGTAGCTGAAGGGGGTACTTCCACATGAGATTGATGACGTGCACCGCCATCGCCGCCGCGATGATCCTATCTCTTCCGGGCTGTAAGCAGCAGGAAAGCGCCGCCGGCAACGAAGCTGCTTCAACCGAAGCGGCCGGCAGCCTTGCAGCGCTGAACGGCACCTGGAAAACCGATCGCGAAAGCGTGAAGTTCGAGCAGAAGCCCGACGAATATCTGCTGAAGGATGGCAGCTACAGCTGCAACACCTGCATCCCGCCGCTGACGACGCCGGCCGACGGTCAATTCCATCCGGTCAAGGACCGGCCGTACTACGACAGCATGTCGGTGAAGGTCGTCGACGACAAGACGGTCGAGTTCCATCGCAAGAAAGGCGACAAGGAAGTCTCTTCCAACGTCCTCACGGTCTCCGCCGACGGCAATACGGCAACGGCAAAGTTCCACGATGCAACGGTAACGCCCGCAGTCGACGGGCAGTCGACACTTAAGCGGGTTGGGCCTGCTCCGGCCGGTGCTCATGCCATTTCGGGTCAATGGACGCCGGAAAAGGTGAACGAGTATTCCGAAGAGGCGCTCAACGCGACGTACAAGATCGAGGGCAACAAGGTGAGCTGGTCCGGCCAGGGACAGTCCTACACTGCTGAAATCGGAGGTCCGGCGGTTCCGATCACGGGAGACATCGGAGGAACCACCGTCCAGGTCACTCAGGACGGCGGTGCGCTCAAGGAAACCTTTACCCGCGACGGCAAGGTCGTGAACGAGACGGCGACGACGGTATCGGCCGACGGAAAGTCGCTAACTTGGGTGAGCAGCGATCCTCGAGACGGCTCGAAGGTCACTGGCACGGCCAACAAGACCAACTGAGTTGGGGAGGCGCGCCGGGCGGTTCGGGGGATCCGTCCGGCAGCTCCCATGGAGACCATCCTCGCAATCCGCGTTGAATGGCCATGGCAAAGAAGCCTGAGCGCAAGCAGAAGCTGAAGGTCTTCGTGACCCCGATCGGCTTCCACGACGCTTATGTCGCGGCGCCAAGCCAGAAGGCCGCGCTCGAAGCTTGGGGCGCGGATTCGAACATCTTCGCGCAAGGGATCGCGGAGCAGGTCACCGACCCGAAGCTAATGGAAAGGCCGCTCGCCAGTCCCGGCAAGGTAATCAAACGGGTGCGGGCAAGCGCGGACGAGCACTTCGCCGAACTGGACCGGGCGGCGCCGAAGAAGGCGAAGGACAGCGGCAAGGTCGTCGCGCTCAAGCCGAAACCGAAGTCCAGGCCGAAGCCGAAACGGGACGAGCTCGAGGCTGCCGAAAAAGCGCTCGAGAAGGCCGAGAAGAAGCAGCGCAAGAAGCTCCGCGAGATTGACGATGAGCTGCAGGCGCTCGAGCGCAAGCGCCGCGATCTACAGCGAAAGCATGAGGCCGAGCGGGACTGGCTGTCCGAAAAGGCGGAACAGGCTCGTTCGAGCTACGAACGGGCCATGCGCGACTGGAAGGGCTAATCCGGCAATCATCGCAAATCCCGGCCGCCAACAACCATTTGTTCACCCTCATGGCGCATCAGGAAGGCGGGAAGAGCGTATATAGATGACTCTATCAGTCCAACTTGCTGAACCGCAGACCGACCGCAGGCGGGCGAATCGCGCTGCCCTGCGCCTTAACGCCACGATGCGCGAAGCCGGCCGAAGCCGGGTCCAGGCGCGGCTGATCGATATTTCGACTCACGGATGCCGGATCGAGTGCGCTTCGGGCGCGTCTTCCGACACGTGGGTATGGCTCAGCATCGCGGGGCTGGAGACGCAATATTGCCGCGTCGTCTGGCGCCACCAGGAATTTGCAGGGCTGGAATTCGTGACTCCGTTGGCCGAGCCGGTGCTCGAGCGGCTGCTGTCCGACCAGCATCACTTGAGCGAGGCATCGATCAACGAACTGCGCGACATCGCCAGCCGCACTCACCGCCTTGCGAACAAGGACAAGAATACGGACGCCGAACTTCTCGCCGAGCTGTCCGACAAGTGCGCGGTCGAAGCGGTGATCGAGGGGCTACGGCTCGGCGAGGCCGAAGCGCAGTCCAACAACTCCAGGAAGTAATAACGGACAAAGAAGAGGGGCGCCGCCCGGGTGAGCGACGCCCTTAATTGTTCGTGATCAGGCGGCCTTTGCCTGCCCGTTGAGGATCGGCGCGATTCCGCCTGCTTCCTCGATTCGTGCGGCGAGCGACCCGCGCGGCAGGTCTTGCTTCAGCGCCCAGGCGAGGACCGCTTCGAGCTGCGAGATGGTCGCATCGTCGCACATGCCGTCGAAAGCGAGCTTCACGACGGGCTTCATCGGCGAGCGGAGCTGGATCTTCAGCCCTTGGTCTTCGACGAGCTTGAGATATTCGTCCGCGCTTTCCTCGGCATCGAGAGCGAAGTCGTAAGCTGCGCTCAGGCCTTCGTAGAGAGCGAGGTTGCTGCGGATCTTTGCCATCCGGGCTTCGTCGGCCTTCGAACGGACTTCGGCCAATTTGTTCTGCAAGGTTCCCTCCGGTCCACTGGTTACGACAACAGCATCTTTGGCGATCGCTTCGGCAGATTTCTCGACAGGTTCTTCGGCAATTTCCTCGTCATGGATGGGGTCTTCGACCACTTCTTCCACGACGGCTTCTGGTTCCGGCGCCATCTCTTCCTCGAATGCCTCTTCGGCCTCGACTTCCGGTTCCGGCTCCGAAGCGACTTCGGGTTCGGCTGATGCTTCCAGCTCGGCTTCCTGCTCGACGGCTTCCGGCTCGGACTGAAGCTCGTCCTCGGTGGAGGGGAGCTTCGGATCCATCTTCACGATGTTCCCGTAGAAGCCCTCGACGCCGGCCAGGGCATCGAAAATCTTAGCGGAGAAGCCAGGGCGCCTGGGTTTCGCTTCGGGTTCCGGCGCCGGCTCGGGCTCGGCTTCAAGGACTTCGGCTTCGGGCTCGACGACCTCGGCTTGCGGCTCTTCGAGCTCGGCGGATTCCTCGACCAGCTCAGCGGCCGGTTCAGCCGCTTCTTCGACAGGCTCGACGATTTTCTCTTCGGCGACTTCGGCAACTTCGGCGTCCTCGGCCGCCACTGGCTCTTCGGCGGCAGCGCCGGCGCCTTTCAGGCTGACGAAGCCATAAACGTAGTCGATCCACTTTCCGGTCGAACTGAACGGCAGCAGCGTGATCCAGCAATGCGTCGTCGAATCGCCTGACGGGAAATTGTCTTCAAAAGCGATCGGCTGGCGTGAGCTGGCGACGATCGGAAGCTGGTTGGCGATGCAGGAGAGAAGGGAGGGGCGCGCAGCCTCGCTGATCCTTTCGATCTTCTGGTTGCCGTCCTTCAGGGCGTGGCCAAGGTGGCGGATATCGGCATCGTCGCCGCCGCCCATGACTTCGAGGAGGATGCTGCAGGGCCCCGCGTCGGAGATTTCGAGGGGGTCAAGGTCGCGGATCGGCGGAAACGGGCGGTCTCCGCGAATGGAAAGCCAGTAGTTGAAGACCGTAGCGTGCCGGCGCCGTTCCGCAGGAGAAATCTCCTTGAACGCGTCCAACAGCGCCTCGGCCGATGTATTGTCAACTGCCTTCATGTCGCCAACGGGCGCACCCATCGAACCCTCCGCGTATCTACCCCGCGCATGGTTTGCCCGCGTGACTCTTAGAAAAGGTTAAAGCGGTGGCGACTTTGACGAATTCTGGGGACAGCCGACGAGTATCCTTGGCTGCCCCCGCAGGCCTTCAGCGCCCTCAGAATGAGCAGTTGTTCGGCTGTGGCTCATCGTTCCGCCTGGTCGATCCAACCGGAAGGAATTGCGTCGCGACCGTTTCCGCAGCCGCTCCGGATTCATTCTTCAGCAAATGAGCATGGTCACCGCTGTCGACGAAGCCCTCGCCGGCGCGGTAGATTTTCGGCTGGCACAGGGGATCGTCGCTTTCGTACACGGTGATCTCACCGAGGGTCACCGTGATCAGGCTCGGCCCCGGGTGCGAGTGCCAGCCGCTCTGTCCGCCGATAGCGATCGAATTCCGGACGACGTAGATGTCGGAGTCGTCCTTCGTGTCGATTTTGACGTCCCACTTGTCTGTCTTGTCGCCCTTCACCTCGAGCGGTGGGAAGGCGCCTTTGAATGTTTGCACGGCGCTGAAGCCGGAGGCCGGGGTTGCAAGCGCCGGCGCGGAAATCCAAGCCGAAGCGAGCAGGGTTCCGGTAGCAAGCAAGATTTGGTGATGTTTCATCGCTGCTCTCCCACATAATTCCAGTCACGAAGACTGTGCTGCTGGATGTTAATCTGCTAGGTCGGCAGCATGATTTATTGGTGATCTATTGCCGATCATGGACGATCTTGTACATCCAACGACGAGCGCGCGCATCGATCTCGCCAACGAGCGGGATTTCGACATTGGAAATATTAGGATCAGACCGGCAGAACTTGCCGTAATAGCCAATGACGAGCGTCACGAGCTGCAGCCTCGGGTGATGCAGGTCCTTGTTGCGCTTGCGCAGGCCCGTCCATCGGTCGTGTCCCGGGACAAGCTGATCGAGCAGTGCTGGGAAGGCCGCATCGTCGGCGACGACGCACTCAACCGCTGCATTCTCGCTCTGCGCCATCTCGCGCAGGAGATCAATCCGCAGCCATTCGCGATCGAAACCGTGGCTCGCGTTGGCCACCGGCTGATCGAGAACGGCGCCGAACGGGAGGCGGCACCGCAAACAAGCCGATCAGGACGATGGCGCCTGGCCGCGGCTGCGCTGGTCCTGTTCCTCGTCGCTATAGCGGGGCTCGTGTTCTGGCAGCAGCGCGGGATCGCTTCGGAGTCGGCCTCGATAGCGGTCTTGCCGTTCCGGAACCTGTCGAGCGGCGAGCCCTATTTCGCGGAGGGCGTAGGCGAAGAGATCATGGGGCAGCTCGCTCGCGAGCCTGCTTTCCGCGTCGCAGGCAGCGCTTCGGCGGCGCAGTTCAGCGGCCCAGCCGACCCGCGCAAAATCGGGCGTGCGTTGAACGTCGACTATATCCTCGAGGGCAGCGTGCGGCCGGACGCCGACCGGGTGCGCATCAATGCCGCTCTCATCCAGACGAAGGACGGAGTGCGGCTCTGGTCCGAGACGTATGACCGAAAGCTCGACGACATCCTGGAAGTGCAGGGTGCGATCGGCCAGGCGGTGGCGAGCGAGCTTCGGAGAGCGCTGGTCCATTCATCGGCCGCGCGCGTGCGGGTGAATGGCAAGGCGTACGCGCTCTATTTGAATGCGCGCGGCATTCTCCGGTCGGGCAATCCGGAGTCGGGCCGCGACGCTGTCGATCTGTTGCGTGAGGTCATTCGGTTGGATCCCACCTTTGCTCCCGCCTGGTCGAGCCTGGCGCAGGCCTTGATGCTCGATGGCTCGACTAAGGGAGACGAAGGGCTGGTCGCCGTGCTGCCGCAGGCCCGAGATGCGGTGGGTCGGTCCTTGCGCCTGGATCCCAACGATCCCGATGCGCATGCAATTCTCTCGATACTGCTCGGTTCGGACGGTCCGGAAGCCATCGCGCACCAGCTACGTGCCGCGGCGCTCGATCCCACGTCCGGAGAGGGTCTCCTGCGGCTCGGGCTCTCGCATCAAGCATCGGGCGAGTGGGCGGAAGCGACAGCAGCCTTCAGCCGTGCTCATAAGCTAGACCCCGTCTGGTCAGACCCAGTGCGCGTCATGTTGGATCATGTGGCGCAATTGGGCGACCGTCGCGCCGCCGAAGCCGTAATCAATGAAGGGATGACCGACGATCCAATGATCAGGCAATTCGCGCTTGCCCGGGTCGCGCGCCTGGTCGGCGACTTTTCGGAAGGCGCGCGTGGGTGGTCGGCGCTCGCAGAGGGGCAGACGCGATGGGCGTCGCCGTCCAAGCTGAGCCTGCAAGATACGTTGTTTATGCTGAACCTATCGAAGGACCGGCCTTCGCGCCCGGCAAGGCCCTTCGTCGGACAGGCCCGTGTAATACCTGCGCGAATCTGGATAACCGCTCCCCCGTCACCCGCGGAGTGGCAAAAGCGGAATCGGTCGTGGGCCGCCGAACTCGTATATCGCGATCAGAACGTGATAGCCGCGAAGCTGATGTTGCGCGCCGGACGGGCGCGCGAACTTGCCGCCACGTTTGACACGCCCACGGGACTGCTGGGCGTGCGCCACGGACAGGCGCTTGGGACCTGCTATCTTCAGAGCGCTGCCATTGTCGCGGCAGCACTGCGCGATGTTGGCCGTCGCCCTGAAGCCGACGCATTGCTCCGCGAAGCCGATGGGCTGATCCGGCGAGCCTATGCTCGTGGGAGGGTCCCGCTGTGGTTCGAGGACGATGCGGCCGGTGTCTGGGCCCTGCAGGGTAAACGCGCGGCCGCGGTTGCTGCGCTTGAACGGGCCCTGCGTCGGGGCTCTGTCCACGCGACGCGGACTGATCTCCTAAAACTGGAGGATGAGCCGGCCTTGCTTCCCCTCCGCGGCGATCCGGGGTTCGAAGCCGTGCGGTCCAAGTACGAAGCGCATTTTGCCAGGGAGCGGCAGGAGACAGCGCGGGTACTCAAGATTGCGGTCTGAGACCGCGTCCGGAGCAGTTCGATCGGATCGTGGTCTGTGTCGATCCGGAGCCGATCGCCGGATCGCGCGGACGCGATGGCGAGACGCGGTCGAGAATTCCGCGATGGTGCACTTTAGTTTGCAATCTTGATCAAGGTTGTGGAAGGAGGAGATGATTGGAGTGAGCGATGATCTTTCTTCTCGCCGCCGTCGTGCAGACCGTAACCGTGCAGCGTTCGGACGTCATCGACCTCACCATTCCTCAGCCGTGCGAGCAGACGAAGGCGGACCAAGAGGTCGTCGTTTGCGCGAAGCGGGGTGAGAGTCCTTACAGGTTGGGGGAACTGCCGCCGGCGAAGCGCCAGGCGCTGCCTGACGCGCAGGTGAAGATTGCGGGCGGCGTGAGCGCGGGGGCAGAGACTGAAAGCATCGATGTCGGAGGCTTTTCATCCAACCGGCTGATGTTGCGGTTCAAGATGAAGTTCTAAGGTCGGACCGAGTCAGTTATCACCGTAACAGATGTCGCAGATGGCGACTTCATCGGTAATCACACTCTCGTTGACCCCGAAGGAATTGTGGTAACTTGCACAGATCGCAAGCGGTGGAGGTCTATAGTTCACCGGCGGCTGCAATTCCTTGGCGAGCGTCGCTTTGTGCCAAGCTTCGAACTCTTCTTGGGAAAATGCCATCGCGACCTCCGATCAAGTCGGATAGCAGTGGCTGGTTAATCAAGATCGTATGAGAGGAAGCGGCCCGGTCCGGGGGGGCATTGGCCGGGCCGCTCCAGGCTACTCAACGGGGATGGGAAGCATCCGGGGGTCGAAAACCCCTGAAATCCGCCAGAGTTCCTACAGTTAATGGGAGCAGAGCGCTGGACCGCGCCCTTCGAAGCGGTCCGGACCGCCATTTGGGGGCGCCGACCGGACCGCTTCCCCTACCGTTACAATGGGCAACGCACGGAAGGGGAGCCGCGCCACCGCCCTCCTGAGCCGGTGGCGAGACTCGGGCGATTCCGTAGCGCAAGGCCACGGAAGTCGCGACTAACAAAAATCAAGAATTGCGAGGGGTAGGACCCGCACCCATCGGAGGTGTCGAAGCTCTAAGGGCGGCGAGTCCCGTGCGCATTCTACACCTCCGTGAATCACGACGAAGTTATCCTCGGATAAGGGAAAGAAGATGGATTTTGCCGACTCGCGGCCTGTGAGCGGGTCCGTAGTGATCTAGGCAGTCGCAGCGCGCTGTTCGCGGGTTGCTTCCAGTTCGCCGATCTTGCGCGAGGCAATCCAGAGCGCCGCCAGTGTGAACGGCGGGACGACGTAGAGCGAGAAGATTCCCGTCGCCAGGCTCCCGGTCAGCGCAGCGACCTTCCCGGCGAAATACGGCCCCAGCGCGAGACCGACCAGGGACGTGCCGAGCACGTAGGTCGCGCCCGCTGTTCCGCGCATGCGTGGAAGAACCACGTCCTGAAGCGTTGCTATCGCTGCTCCGACCCAGAGCGCGCTGCAAAGGCCGACGTATGGGGCAACGATGTAGAAGTTCGCCAGATTGTCCGTCGTGAAAAGGAAGAAGACGGCGGGTGCGGGAAGGATGATCGCGGCCATGTTCACGTAGAGACGGCCGGCGGCGTGACGCTGCCGGAGCTTGTCGCTGACGATTCCGCCAAGGATCACTCCGATTGCCGATGCGGCTGCCGCGCTCCAGCCGAAGATGGTCGAGACTTCCTCCGCTGCCGTAACGCCTTGCATGATCATCGCTGCGTCGGTTGGGCCGGTATAAAACGTCCTGAGGACGTAAGGCGGGATCCAGAAAGCCACGGCGTAGGTCATGAAGCTGATGCTTCCGAAGGCGATGGTCAGCGTGACGACCATGGGCGTTCCCCACAGCAGCCTGTGGGTGGCAGGATCGCGGCGCTTCAGCGACTGGGTCCAGCTGAAAATCGCGTAAATGCCAGTCCACCATGCGATCCATTGCGGCCAGTCCCCCGTCAGCGTCGCAAGTGCGAATGCGCCAGCAGCGCAAACTGCGAGGGCGATGAGGTTCGGAACGAGGACACCGAGCCTCGCAGCGCTGATCAGCGTCAACGGCGGGAGGATCGCGGCGAGTTCGCGCCCGAATTCACTCCACGCGTTCGGGCGGACAATGTCGGATGGATGGCCGTCGATCGCACCGCGCAAAGGTTCCCTCAGGCTCCAGATCCAGGCTGCGAGAACGAGGCCGGGAAGGCCGACCGCGAGAAAGGCCGCCTGCCAGGGCGCGAGACCGAGCGGGGCGCTCAGCGCATCAGGAAATCGCCGTCCCCATTCCGCCAGCACGTACCCGCCGATGGGGAGTGCGATTCCTCCGCCGATGTAGAGGCCGCTGGAGTAGATCGACAAGGCAGTCGCGCGGCGTTCCTTCGGGAAATAGTCGGCGATCATCGAATAGGCGGCGGGTGACGCGCTCGCCTCGCCGATGCCGACGCCGATGCGTGCGGTGGCGAGCATGCCGAAGCTTTGGGCAAAGCCGGACATTGCGGTCATCGACGACCAAAGCGCGAGGCCGATGGCCATCAGTCGGCCGCGGTACCAGCTATCTGCCAAGCGACCGAGCGGTATGCCGAAGAGTGAATAAAAGACCGCGAAGGCCGTGCCGTAGAGGAAGCCGATCTGCGCGTCGTCGAGCTTCAGGTCCGCCTTGATGCTCTCCGCGAGGATGGAGACGATCTGGCGGTCTATGAAGTTGAAGACGTAGACGACGACGAACAGGATGAGCGCGTACCAGGCGTACGCGGTCACACGGGGGCCGCCAGCTTCCTTATTCATAGCTCGCGCTCTCCCTCACGAACTCGACAAAGATGACGGGGCGGCACAGAAACGCAAGCCGGCCTATTGCTTGAGGGAGAAGCCCATGTTGCGTTCGAGTCTGCTTGTATTTGCACTGGCCGGTTGCGTTCCGATGGCCCCGCCAGATGCCGTGGTCGCGACAGCAAACCTTCTCGACAGCAATGGAGCAGCGATTGGGACTGTGCGCATGTTCAGCGAGCCGACGGGGATCATGCTGCGCATCAACGCGAGCGGATTTCCAGCCGGACAGCATGGCGTCCATCTCCACTCGGTCGGAAAGTGCGAAGCGCCGAAGTTCACGAGCGCGGGGCCGCACTGGAACCCAACCGAGAAGAAGCACGGGCATCGGAATCCCGCCGGCTACCACATGGGCGATCTCGGGAATCTCGGCGTCGGAGCGGACGGAAAGCTGGTCGTCGCGTTGCTCGTGCCTGAAGCAACTCTCGACGGAATCCGCGACGCGGATGGAACGGCACTGGTGCTGCACGCGAAGGCGGACGACGAGGTAACGGACCCAAGCGGGAACAGCGGCGACCGCATCGCCTGCGCGGTGCTCTGAGTCGTCTTTCGCGAGGGTGCGCAGAGGTCTATTAAGCGCGGCGCTGACCTCATCGAAAGGGGGTGCGCAATGACCGCATTCAACACGGTTCGATTCAACCTGAAGCCCGGGCGCGAGCAGGAGTTCCTGGATGCGCATCAAAAGGCCGACCGCAACTGGCCGGGCCTGAGGCACGCCAACCTCATCAAGACCGGCGACCAGAGCTACTGCATCATCGGCGAATGGGACGACATGGACAGCCTCGCCAATGCGCGGCCGTTCATGCTGCAGACGCTGGAGACGTTCCGCGACACGCTGGAGGGTGACACCGACCCGGTTTCAGGGCCGGTCGTGCTCGAAGTGAAGTAGCCCGCCTGACGCGGGTTAAATTCTACGACTGGAAGTACTCGCCCTTCTGCATGAAGGTGCGGGCGATCCTCGATTACAAAGGCGTGCCGTACGAGCGCGTGACCCCGCTCGGCTCGACGATGCTGAAGCTTCGGCGACGGGGGAAGACGGGCAAGGTGCCGGCCGTCGAGATCGACGGGGAGTTGATCGTCGATTCCACAGACATCGCCTATGCTCTCGACGAGCGCTTTCCGGACCCGCCGCTGCTGCCGACGGACGCGCGCGAGCGCGGGCTTTGCCATGCGCTGGAGGATTGGGCGGACGAGAGTCTCTATTTTATCGGGCTTTATTATCGGTGGTTCGAGGCGGAGGGACGCAAGGCGATCCCGGCTGCGTTCGGCCAGTCCTTGTCGGGGCGAGCCCTCTATTGGTTCTACCAGCGGCGGATCCTCGGGCAGGTGCGAGGGCAGGGCACACTCCGCAAATCGCCGCAGCATGTCCGCAGGGACCTCGAGCGGCACCTGGATGCGATCGAGGGGATGCTGGCGGCACGACCGTATTTGTTGGGCGACCGGCCGTATCTTTGCGACTTCGCGCTTTGGGGGCAGCTCAATTATCTGAACCGGACGCCGGTCGGCGGACAGGCGATCAGGCCCCGACAGACGATTGGGTCGTACATCGTGCAGATGAAGCCGGCGGCCGAATAAAGAAGCCCGGCCGGATCGCGCCGGCCGGGCCCTTCGGGAGAAGAAGTGTATTATTTCTTCTGCTTCAGTTTCTGGCGATTGACGATGTCCGCAAGCGCCTTCGAGCCGCTCTTGGCGGTGCAGGTCGCATCGCCGTTCTTGCGCTGCTCGGCGAGTGCGGCGACGGAAAGGTCGCAGACGTTTGCGGCGACGCTGATCGGCGCCTGTACGGTGACAGGAACGCTGAGGTTGTTCAGCGCCGCGATCTGAGTGTCGTTGAGGAAATTGTTGAGCAAGGTCACGTCCTGAACGGTGACGTTGACGAGGCCCTGCGAGTTGCCAACCTGGCCGACTGCCGGAGCGGAAAGGGTCGCCGCGGCAATCGCGGCGGCAAAAATCATCTTACGCATGTTCAACTCCTGTCTGGGCAAAGAACAGACGCGGACGGTCCCGCGCTTCTGCCCACCTCAATTCCGAGGTGTGCGAGGTTGAACGGCCAAGTACTTGATTGTTTTCGTCTTTGCGGTGGGTTGAGGCATCGTTGAGGCATGCCGCAACCGGCACAAATCTATCGCTTCCTCTCAAGGCGAATAACCAGGCGCGACTGAGCCCAGAGCTCGCAGGGGTGCCCGTCGACCATGTTTTTCGCAGCCTCGATCGCTGTCTTGTCATCCTCCGCGGCGATCCACTCCGCGGACGAGACTTTCCCCACCCCATCGAGGCAATAAAGCCTGTAGGTTCCCACTGTTCTAAACCTTCGTATCCGTGCCGCCGAAGCGACGTTTCGGATGGCCAACGAGCCGTTACGCAGACGGTTTGACCGGTTGCGACGAGCCGTTGCGAGGAGTCGCCGATTGGCGGATTTATTGGATTTCTTTCGGGTCCGGACATGCAAACGGCCCGGCCGGATCGCTCCGGCCGGGCCGCATGTTTTACGCGTTACAGGCGGTTAACCGCGGTAGGTGTTGGCGCGGCGGATTCGAACTTCGCTGACGGCGCCGCGATAGTCGACGTTGCAGCGGAAGCTCAGGTCGCCGGTCGCTGCGTAGCCCTGGTTGTGATAGCCGTACGCCTGGCCATTGGGCGGATAGGATCCGCCGTTGCTGTCGATCAGGCCGGAGACGCGGAGGCCACTGCGGCGGCGCTCAACGTTGGTGATCGCGGTGACGCGCATGTTCATGCCGTAGCCCTGGTTGTAACCGCGATTGTTGTTGTAGCCGTAGGCGTTGCCATAGGGCTGGCCGTAGCCATTCTGCGGGCGATACTGCGCGTTGGCCTGGGTCATTGCTGCGCTCGCGCATTGCTGAACCGCGGTGCGGTCGCTCACGTTGTAGCGATTGCCGAGCAGCTGGCCGATGATCGCGCCGAGACCGCCCTGGTTCTGGTTCTGGTAGCCATATCCATAGGCCTGCTGACCATAACCCTGCTGATAGCTCTGTTCGGGGGGATAATATCCGTAGCCCGGCTGGCCGGGAGCTGGCTGCGGGTAGGCAGGCTGCTGCTGGGGATAGCCGTAGGGGTAGGGCGTCTGCGCCATCGCCGGAGCCGCAAGGCCGCCAATCACCGCAGTTGCGGTCAAGAGTTTCGTGAACATTGTCATGGAAAAATTCCTCGTCTCGCCCAGGAAATGCCGGCGAGTTCAAATAAAGAACGAACATCGGCACGAAGAGATGCATGAACCTAAAACAACAAAGCCCGGACAGCGGCGAGGACTAAAGTCACTCAGCAGCTGCCCGGGCTCGGCCCCTTGCGAGCAAGAACGCGGGCGGGGAATACTTCCCCCGCCCTCTGACCGATTAGACCGTCTGTAGATTCAACGCACAGGGAGCGTTGTTATTGGTGCCCGTCTCATAAGAGAGACGCTGGCCAACCGTCGGGAGACGATCCTTTTCCCAGCCAATCGCGCTCTTTTCGAACGGGATGATGTCGCTTCCCACTTCCGGCTTGATTTCGCCGTGGCCCTTGATGGTGTCGAACGACTTTACGGTGCCAAATAGCTTCATGCTGAGTTCCTTTGTGGGCACACGCCAAAATTGGCGCGGTGCCTGCTAGGAGACGTTAAAGAGGGAGGAAGGTGCGACTTAGCGCCAAAAACCGTCGATTGCGACTGGTAGCCACACGTAAATGGACTTCTATTCGGCAAATGACAAGTGGCAATCCCAAAATAAATTCAAGCAAACTCGCAATATAATTCATCCATGTTCGTTCAGAGATAACTAGTAAATCTGTACGAGATGCCTTATATCATCCTCGTAATCTGTTGATAAGTACGCATCCAAATGATTGGATAAGCTGTCTTGTCCTTCAGACCACGGGACGTTCAATCGGGAATGTTTCGGCAATCAGGACATTTTCCCATGAAATATTTTGGAACCGTCAAGTCGTTTGACGAGAAAACCGGTCACGGCTTCATCATTCCCGAAACCGGTGGCGAGGCTCTCCGGTTCGCGCAAGGCACGGGGTCCTGGACCCACGTAGCTCCGCCGCGGGCAGGCCAGCGCCTGTCGTACGATGTGCACCACACCAACGGTATGCCCAACGCCGTAAACCTCGCTACGATCTGAGCCGCGCTGCGACGCGTCCGGAAGCGAAACTGACCGAAGCTCACCTCCCGGGATTTACTCCCGTGCCGGGCGGTCTCTCACGAGCATTTCGTGGAGCATGCGCCACTGGCCGTCGGCTTCCTTCCGCCAGATCATGACGCCGCGATACCAGGTCGGCTGGTCGTTGCCGGCGGCGTAGCGGGCGCGGATCTGGACGTAGGCGAGGTTGCCCTGGATTTCGGTGCGGATGGGCTTGATCGCGGTGTCGTGAAGCGGGCCGAGCGTGCGCGCGACCTCCGTGAGCTCGGCGCGGCCGGTGACCGGCGCTCCATCACCTTCCTGGAACACGGCGTCCTTCGTATAGTCGCCGACCCAGGCCATCGGGTCATTGCCCTGGAGATGGGCAATCAGCCTCGCTTCGGCCGCGCGAAGCTCTGCCGTCGCTGAGGGCGCAGCGGGCGCTTCTTCCTTTGCCGGTGAGCAGGACGTGGCCGCAGCCAGCGCGACAAGCGCGATCATGAGCTTCATCGTCTCCTTCCCCCTGACACGAAATGCCGAGCGCAGGCGAGCGCTTTTGCCGTAGCAGATGCGAACCAGTGCGTAGAGCCATTGAACGCCGGTCGGCATGCGAGCGAACAGTCTAAACCAAGCAGCGAGGGGCGTCAGGAAGCGAAGCTGGTCTGAAGCTCACCACGATTTGGTTTACAAACCAGTCCGAGACCTCACCAGTGAAGAGCGGCGCAAAGTCGCATTTACGGCCGCACAAGCTTGGGGCGCCGATACCATATTCGATGACTTGGTTCGTGCACTGACGACCAATGACAACTCTGCATTCGACTAACTGGCAGCGGTTCTCACTTCGCCGCAATCAAATCCGGCTGATCCTCATCCGCTAACGCCTTCGCCGTCTTCCGCTTCGTCTTCTTCGGCGCGCTCTCAACCACTTCTGGCTTCACGCTCGCGCGTTCCAATAGCGGCTTCAAATACTGGCCCGTGAATGAGTTCGCGCTCGCGGCGATCGCTTCCGGCGTTCCCTCAACCACAATCTTCCCGCCATTCACGCCTCCGCCAGGGCCAAGGTCGATCACGTGGTCGGCGGTCTTGATGACGTCGAGGTTGTGCTCGATCACGACGACTGTGTTGCCGGTCTCGACCAGGCGGTGGAGCACCTCCAGAAGCTTACGCACGTCCTCGAAATGCAGGCCGGTGGTGGGCTCGTCGAGGATGTAGAGCGTCTTGCCGGTGGCCCGCCGCGACAATTCCTTCGACAGCTTCACGCGCTGCGCCTCGCCGCCGGACAAGGTCGTCGCCTGCTGCCCGACCTTGATGTAGCCGAGGCCGACTTCCTGAAGCATGCGCATCTTGTCGCGGATGCCGGGGACGGCCTTGAAGAATTCGACCGCATCCTCGACCGTCATGTCGAGGACGTCGGCGATCGACTTGCCCTTGAACTTCACCTCCAGCGTCTCGCGGTTGTAGCGGGCGCCGTGGCAGACGTCGCAGGTGACGTAGACGTCGGGCAGGAAGTGCATCTCGATTTTCAGCAGGCCGTCGCCGGTGCATTTCTCGCAGCGGCCGCCCTTGACGTTGAAGCTGAAGCGGCCGGGCTTGTAGCCGCGCGCCTGGCTTTCCGGCAGACCGGCGAACCAGTCGCGGATCTGGGTGAAGGCGCCGGTGTAGGTCGCCGGGTTGGACCGCGGGGTGCGGCCGATCGGCGACTGGTCGATGTCGATGACCTTGTCGAGGTTGGCGAGGCCGTCGATGCCGTCGCACGGGCCGCAGACGATGCGCGCACCGTTCAGAACGCGGGCGGCGCCGGCGTAGAGCGTGTCGATGGTCAGCGAGGACTTGCCCGAGCCGCTGACGCCGGTGACGCAGGTGAAGGTGCCGAGCGGGAACTTCGCTGTCACGTCCTGGAGGTTGTTGGCGCGGGCGCCCTTCACGGTGACGAACTTGCCGGTGCCCTTGAGGCGCTTCTTCGGGAGCGGGATTTCGCGGCGGCCGCTCAAATAGTCGGCGGTGATGCTGGTGGTGCAGGCGAGAAGCTCTTCGAGCGTTCCCTGGCAGACGATTTGGCCGCCATGGACTCCGGCGCCCGGGCCCATGTCGATGACATGGTCGGCGTGGCGGATCGCGTCCTCGTCATGCTCGACGACAAGCACGGTGTTGCCGAGGCCGCGAAGGCGCTTCAGCGTTTCGAGGAGGCGGTCGTTGTCCTTCTGGTGAAGGCCGATCGATGGTTCATCGAGGACGTAGAGGACGCCCGAGAGGCCGGACCCGATCTGCGACGCGAGGCGGATGCGCTGGCTCTCGCCGCCTGAGAGCGTGCCCGACGTGCGGTCGAGGTGGAGATAGTCGAGGCCGACATTGTGGAGGAAGCCGAGGCGCGCGTTGATCTCCTTCAGAATAACGTGCGCGATTTCCCGCTGGACTGGGCTGAGCTTGTCCTCGAGGCTGCCAAACCAGGCGAAAGCGTCGGCAACGGAGCGGCGTGAGGAGAGGGAGATGTCCTCGCCGGCGATCTTCACGCTGAGCGCCTCGGGCTTGAGGCGGGCGCCTTGGCAGACCTCGCACGGGCGGCTGGCCTGGTAGCGGCTGAGCTCCTCGCGCATCCAGGTGGATTCGGTCTGCAGCATCCGGCGATTGAGGTTGCCGATGACGCCTTCGAACGGCTTCTTCACCTCGTAGGACTTGCGGCCGTCGACGAAGCGGAGGGTGACGGCGCGGCCCTTGGTGCCGTGGAGAATGACGTCCTGCGCCTCCTCCGGAAGCTGGCCCCAGGGCGTTTCGAGGTCGAAGTCGTAGGCGCGTGCGAGCGAGCTCAGCACCTGCATGTAATAGGGCGAGGGCGGATTAGACTTTGCCCAGGGGACGACCGCGCCCTTCTTGATCGAGAGCGCGTGGTTGGGGACGACGAGGTCCTCGTCGAAGATCAGCTTCTCGCCGAGGCCGTCGCAGGCGGGGCAGGCGCCCTGCGGTGCGTTGAAGCTGAACAGGCGCGGCTCGATCTCGGCGATGGTGAAGCCGCTGACCGGGCAGGCGAACTTCTCGGAAAAGAGGATGCGGCCGGGGGCGCCGTAGTCGAGCTTCATGCCCGACTGCTGCTCGGGCTCGGCCGGCGGGTCGGCCGGGTCGAGATAGGCAAGGCCCTCGGCGAGCTTCAGCGCGGTCTCGAAGCTGTCGGCGAGGCGCGGCTCGATGCCTTCGCGGACGACGATGCGGTCGACGACGATTTCGATGTCGTGCTTGTACTTCTTGTCGAGCGCCGGCGCGTCCTCGATGTCGTGGAACTCACCGTCGATGCGGACGCGGGTGAAGCCCGCCTTCTGCCATTCGGCGAGCTCCTTGCGGTACTCGCCCTTGCGGCCGCGGACGACGGGCGCGAGCAAGTAATGGCGGCTGCCGTGGGGCAGCGACATCACGCGATCGACCATCTGGCTGACCTGCTGCGCCTCGATCGGGAGGCCGGTCGCCGGCGAATAGGGAATGCCAACGCGCGCCCAGAGCAAGCGCATGTAGTCGTAGATCTCGGTGACCGTTGCGACCGTCGAGCGCGGGTTGCGCGACGTCGTCTTTTGCTCGATCGAAATGGCGGGCGACAGGCCGTCAATATGCTCGACGTCCGGCTTCTGCATCATCTCCAGGAACTGGCGGGCGTATGCCGATAGGGACTCGACGTAACGACGCTGGCCTTCGGCGTAAATGGTGTCGAACGCGAGCGAGGATTTGCCCGAGCCGGAGAGGCCGGTGATGACCGTCAGGCTCTCGCGCGGGATGTCCACGTCGACTGCCTTCAGATTGTGCTCCCGCGCGCCGCGGACGGAAATATGGGTCAGCATCAGCCGGTTTTCGTTCCGTTTATGTTCTGGTTAAACGAGCCACCGCTGATGGTCAACGCGGCTTATCCGAATGTGGGTGCGGCGGATGGATTCCGCAACTCATCGACGCCAGCCGCACCTTTGTCGACGGCGGGTGGCGGCTCCGCGCTCGAGTGGAGAACTAGCTCCAATCAAATCAAGCGTTTGGGGGCAAGTCATGATTCTCCGTTCTTCTCGCCGTGCGCCGCGTCTTTGCGCGATGCTGCTCGCGTGCAGCGCCGTCGGAGCGGTTTCCGCGTCGGCTCAACCGCCGGCATCCGCCGTATCCACAACCGAAATGGCAGGATCGGCGCGCGTTCACTTCGGCACTTGGGGCGTCGACCTCTCGACCCGCGATCTCTCGGTGAAGCCGGGCGACGACTTCCAGCGCTACGCCGCGGGCAAGTGGATGGACGAGACCGACATTCCTGCCGACAAGTCGTCGAACAGCATCGGCTCCGAGATGAGCGATCGCAACCAGGAGCAGCTGCGCGAGATCGTCATGGGCGCCCCAGCCGACAGCCAGCTCGGCGCCTTTTACAAGAGCTACATGAACGAGGCGCTGCTCGAGCAACTCGACATGAAGCCTCTGCAGACCGACCTCGCCCGCGTTGACGCGATCCAGAACAAGGATCAGTTCCGAAGCTTCATGGCGTCGACGGTCAAGGACTTCGGATCGACCTTGTTCACCCTGCAGGTCATCCCGGATCTCGACAATCCAACGATCAACATCCTCGCCGTTGGAACGTCCGGAATGGGCCTGCCGGACCGCGATTATTATCTGCTGGACAAGTACAAGCCGCAGCGCGACGCCTATCGCGCTTACATCGAGCGGACTCTCGGCCTGGTCGGCACGGCCGATACGTCCGCCAAGGCCGACCAGATCATGGCCTTCGAGACGGAAATAGCGAAGTTTTCGTGGAGCCAGGCCGATCTTCGCGACATCGACAAGCTGAACAACCCGATGACCCCGGCTCAGCTGGCTGCGTACGCGCCGGGGATCGACTGGAACCGGTATTTGACCGAGTCCGAGACGATGGCGCCGAAGATCCTCGTCGCCGACAACACCGCGATCAAGGCGCTGGCAGCCCTCTACGCGAAGACTCCGCTTGAGACGCTCAAGACCTGGCAGCGCTTCAAGGTTGCGAGCCAGGCCGCGCCCTATCTCTCCAAGAGGTTCGTCGACAGCAATTTCGAGTTCTCGAAGGTGCTGACCGGCGCGAAGGAGCTTCGGCCACGCTGGCGCCGCGGCATCGACCAGGTCGACGGCCGCCTCGGCGAGCTTCTCGGCCAGACCTATGTCGAGCGGTATTTCCCGGCGCAGTCGAAGGCGATGATGGAGCAGCTCGTCCAGAACCTGAAGCTGGCTGCCGCCGAGCGCATCAAGGCCAACAGCTGGATGGAGGAGTCGACCAAGCAGGCGGCGCTGAAAAAGCTGGCCAAGATGGACGTGATGGTCGGTTATCCCGAGAAATTCCGAGACTATTCGAAGCTCGAAATGCGGCCCGACGACCTTTACGGCAACGTGAAGCGTAGCTCAGCATTTGAGTGGGAGTATCAGCTCGCGGACCTCGGCAAGCCGGTCGACCGGAAGAAGTGGGCCATGAGCCCCGCGACCGTTAATGCCTATAACGGCGGGCTCGAGAACAAGATCGTCTTCCCGGCCGGAATCCTCCAGCCGCCGCTGTTCGATCCGACGGCGGACGCCGCCGTCAACTACGGCGCCATCGGCTCGGTGATCGGTCACGAGATCATGCATGGCTTCGACGACCAAGGCCGCAAGATCGACGAGAATGGCGCGGTCCGGGACTGGTGGACGAAAGCGGATGCCGAGCGGTTCAAGGCGCTCACGACGGAGCTGGGTAAGCAATACGCCTCTTACGAAGCGGCTCCTGGCGTCTTCATCAACGGCGACCTGACGATGGGCGAGAACATCGGCGACATGTCGGGGCTGGAAGTCGCGCACCTGGCGTACAAGATGTCGCTGAACGGCAGGGAGCCGCCGGTTATCGACGGCCTCACCGGTGACCAGCGCTTTTTCCTGGCATACGCGCAGGGATGGCGCGGCGAACAACGCGACGAGTCAATCAAGACGCAAGTCGCGTCCGATCCGCACAGCCCGCGGCGATATCGCATCATCGGGCCGTTGCGGAACCTCGACGCCTGGTACGCGGCATTCGGTATCGGGCCGGATTCAAAGTTTTACATCGCCCCGGACAAGCGCGTCCGGATCTGGTGATCGGCAGCTCGTTCCCCGACTGCCGAGGGGAGTGCGCGGTCGAGCATCGTCGGCCGCGCGCTTCCTTTTCCTTTAGGCTATAGAGGCCAACGACCTGCGGACTGCCAGTGCTGCTTCGCCCAGCCGCGCCGGTCCATCCAATCCACGATCTTCTGCAACCACTCGGCGCGGCGCATGGCGATCGGCTTCCATGAAAGCAGGTCCAGCCCCGTCCACGGGAGGAATGGTGAACGCCTGCTGTATGCCCAGATCTCGATACGCAGGGTAGGCCGGTCCGACGAGGCGCGTGCGTGGAATCCGCAGGTATCGACCGCCACCAAGGTGTTCGCGGGGACGCTGAAATGCGTCGGCTGGGGAAGTCCGAGCTCAGGCAGTTCTTCTGGCGAAATTCGGAACGATCCGCGTTGCGAAAGACGATCGCCGGTCTTCAGGACCTCGACGCTTTTTCGGTGTTCCCATGAGATCCGCTCGTCCGAGAGGCGGTGCGAGCCCGCGACGTAGGTCAACGGGCGTCCGTCCTCCGGCACGTCGGTGAGGAATATCCAGGCTTTGAGCGAGGGCTGGAACGTGTCTGAATGCAGCTGAAGCTGCGGGTCCGGCGGGCCGTCGGAAACGCCCCCGGCAATCGCCTGGAGATAGTAAAGCGGCGTGCTTCGGGTGCTCGCCACGTAGGCCATAAGGCCCTTCCAATTCGCGCTGTCCAGGACAGCGGCGAGGCCTGGCAGGCGGCGCAAAACGCGCGGCCCGATCGGGATGCGCGTAGTGACAGTGTCGCCCTGCTGCTGGCTGCGGCATTCCAGCCTGGGATCGAGCAATTCCGTCTGAATTTCCTCGAGCAGGCGAGGCGGAAGGAAGTCGCGCACGACGACGAAACCGTTTCGGTCGAACTGTTCCTTCCAGTCGGCCGGAAGGCGTTGGGCGAGGCGCGCACGGCGCGAGCGGGCCAGAGCATGCGCCAGCTTGAGACGCCAAACATGCAGTCCGGAGGCATTCAGTCGCTGCGAACCGAGGATCGGATTGTCCGCGAAGCTCTTTGCCCCGGTGAGCAAAGCCAGGACCCAGAACGGCGCACGCCACCATTGAGATCCGGCTCGCGCGGGAGGTGCGGGTAGTGCGACGACTTTGATCGGGCCCATCGCTTCCTTAGGAAGTGATCCAGCATCCGATTCTAATTGTTCTGGTAATATTCGGGCCGAACTGAACACTGTACCGATCTGAGTTCGAGTATTTGAGGAATGATCGATCATATAATCGTCGCGATCCTGATCCAACTCATTGTGAGATTTATTTCAGGAAGTTGGACCGCTGGCACCGCAGCGGCATTCACCTGGTTCCTTTCGAGGGAGATCGCCCAAGCGGAGTATCGCTGGATCGAGCAGTTCGGCGGAGGGCTGCGCGCGAACATGCCTTGGTGGGGCGGGCTCGATTTACGCGTTTGGCAGAAGCCCGATCCATGGCTCGACTGGATCGTGCCGACCGGCGTTTGCGTTGCAGTCGCGGTCGCGGCGCGCAGGATCAAGCGATAGGGTCGGCTAGAACGGACGAACCACTCCGAACTCCGTCCGAGTGCGCTTGAAATCGTGAAATTCGATCGTGCTGTGATTCCGTTCGATCACCAGCCGCGTGACCGGAGCGAAGCCGGCGAAGGTAAACTGGCGCAGGGTCGCGCCCAGACTCAACCGATAGTAACGGTCGCTGCGCTTATCGGGGAAGAGCGCGAGGCGATCGTCTGCCCGAAGCCGGCCGAAATCCACTCCTGCCGTAAATGTCGTTCGGCCAATGTCGCGCCACGCCATCACGCCCGCTCGCCAGCCGCGCGTGGAGTATGCGGGGTCCCTCGCAACCTCCCGGTCGGCGGACAAACTGAGCGCGGCGCCCATGGACGCGGACAAGGCGCGTTCGAATGCGATCTCGCCCGAGAAGCGCTTGCCGTCCTGCAGATCGTTCTGCTGATTGTTGTTGAGCGTCGCGCTCGCTCCGATCCGCAACTGGCTTCGACCATCTACCGGTAGGGTCCAGGTTCCCTTCACCCGTGCGGAGCGGAGATACGGGTCCTGCCCGAACCATCGCTGGGTAGCGCCAAGCTCCAGCTGGACGCGGCTTCGGCCGGCAAGGAACTCGGGCCCGGCCGCCACGTCGAGCGCAATGTCGTTGAATTCCGACTTCTTGTAGAGGTCTGCGAACCCGCTCGCGCGAACCAATATGCTTGATCCCTCGCCGAGGCCGAACCGGCGGTAGGCTTGCCCCCGTAGCGCGAGTCCGAGTCCGGACTTGGCTTTGCTGTCGTCATCGATCTCGAAGTCGCCGAGAACTGTCCCGAGCGTGTCCGACCGGGTTGACCGACTGATGTTGCTGTCGGGAGCAATCGTGATCTCGAGGCTTGCGCCCATCGGGCGAGCGCTGCGCAGAGCATCCGAATATCGGTCGACGAGACGAGCGACCCTCGATGGCAGCCCTGATGCCTGAGCCGAGCGTAGTTCGCGCCAGGCAGCGTCCTTGTCCCCCATTAGGTCGAGCGCGCGCGCGAGTTCCAGCCGCGCGCCGATGGCGTCCGGGCGCTCGTCCAGGAGCGTCCGGAACAGGGTTGCCGCGCTTTCCAACTGCCCAGCCTTGGCCAGCAATTTGGCGTGCCGGAACAGGGCCTCGGCGCGGACCTGCTTGTTCGGATCGTGCGCGAGCGCTTCGTATGCTGCCTCCGCAACGCGAATGTCTCCCCGTTCCTGCGCCGCATCCGCCAGCGAAAAGACCTGTTCCATGTTGAGCCGGATCGTGCGCGGGGCCCCGGCCGGAGCCGCTGGCGCTGCCAAGGCCGCGACCGCACCGGCGAGTTCAAGCCAGGGTTCCACGGGCAGGCCTCAATTGCCCCGCTTGGCGATCCAGGCGCCGAAGGCCTGGTGGGTCTGGCCGTCCGGGGTAACGGACTCGCCGCCCCTGTCGAACACGAACGGCAACGCCCAGGCGCCGATCGTCTCCTCGGCAGACGGACCCGTGAATCTTCCGAGGAAGAAGTTCTGGCCAAGGGCATTGGTGTCGAATCTGCCCGAATATGTCGTGCTTCCCGCGGAATAGACCGTGTCCCGGAACGCCCAGGTCCCGATCTCCACGGGATTCATGCCGTCGGGTAGCGAGAGGGTCATCGAACCGCCGAGAGTCCCCGCACCGAAGTTGAAGTTCAGCTCGACGGTCCCGTCTACGTTGAGCGGGAAATAGCCGCCGTAAAGATTGTCGGCGACCATGATGTCCGTGCTACCTGCGGAATAGCCTTGAAAGGTTGCAGAGCCCGTCGTTGGGACGGCGCCTTCGGGGGTCGGGATGCCGAACGCGACGTAACCCCAGCGCGAGGCCGCGGACGAGCCCCAGCTTCCGAGCTCAGAATAAGTGAAGCCCCGATCCCTCGCGCTCGTAGTTACCAGGAACGCGAGGTTCATCGCGACGTCTTGCGGCTGGAAGTAATTGTTGTCCGACGTCGGGCCGACGATGCCCTTGTAGTGGACAAGTTGGTCCCAGCCGGCGCCCGGAAGCTCGATCTCGTAATAGCCGCCCGCGTTGTACCGGATGTGCGCCTGGTCGCCGTCGTTGGTCGAGATCGGTCCGAACGTCGCGGTCTTGCTGTCGTAGGTGTCGAGGTTGCCGCCCGGGCCAGCGACCGAGGCTCCGACCGACGCATATTCGATTGGCGCTGGGTTGGCGAAGATCCTGACCGGCGGCGGTGTTGGTGGAGGCGGAGGCGGAGGCGGTGGGGTAGGCGTGGACGCAACACTCGTTCCGCCACCACCGCTGCCTCCGCACGCCGACAAGGCGAGTCCCGCGGCTGCTGCGAACATCCAGCGATTTGACCTGCTCGTCATCACTGCCCCCTTTTGGCGATCCACGCGCCGATCGCCTGATGAGTGCCGTCCTGAAAATTGAATGGGACCGCCCAAGCGCCAATGGTTTCCTCCGCGCTCGGTCCCGTGAACCGGCCGAGGAAGAAGTTGTTGCCGGACAGGCTGGTGTCGAAGCGACCGGAATAGGATGTGCTTCCAGGTGAGAAAACGGTCTGGACGAAGTTGTAGTCGCCGACTGGCACCGGGCCCCATCCGCTACTCAGGGCCATCGACATGGAGCCGCCGAGCGTTCCAGCGCCAAAGTCGAAATTCAGCGCGACCGTTCCTTCGACGGCGATAGGAAAACCGCAGTCGCAGGATGTAGCCGGGAGGTCTGTCGCACCGAGGATCTGACCCTGGAAACTTGCGGCGCCGGTGACGGGAACACCATCCGCGGGAGTGGGCGTTCCGAAAGCAACGAAGCCCATGTCGACCGTCTGAGCAAAGTCCAGGTCAGGCCGGGCCCACTTCGCCATCTCCGAGTAGCGGTAGCCGCTGTTTCGGGAACCGGTGATGACGAACGACCGGTTCATCTGCGATTGCAGCTCGAAGACGGTGTTGCCGGAGGTCGGATTGGTGATGGAGTCGTCGTGAATCAGCCGGGAGAATCCATCACCGGGCAGCTGCACTTCATAAAAACCGTCCGCTGTGTAGCGAATTTTCGGCTGACTGGATTCCGCGCTCGTTATCCCCGTGAATTGAACGTCGTAGGGAGGGGTGGAGAGGTCGCCGATGTTGGACCAGACCCCGACGGATGCGTAATCCTGCGGCGTTGGATTGGTGAAGATCGTGACAGCCTCTGCCTGGGGCGGCGGAGGCGGTGGCGGCGGAGGAAGCGGCGTCGGCTCCGGCCGGAACGCGGTGCCGGTGCCACCGCCACCGCACGCGCTGAGTGCCAAGGCGGCAGAGGCCGCGAACAGCTTCGTTGCACCTCGAATTTCCATTTCGTCCTCCCGCAATGCGGAAGTTCGAGAGGTATAGCGGTCGCGGCCTGACCACGATGATGATCTGCCGATGTTTTCATGATCATCTCGTGATGGCTCAAAGCAGGGCGAAGTCGGCCACCTCCTCATAATGCGGGCCGTGCCGTGACAGCTTGCTTTCGAAAAGGATGAAGCGGTCGACGTCGAAGGGCTCCGAATGCAGGTCGGAAGTGCGTCGCAGGAAGGCATCCACCGCTTCCGAGTTGCGGCGGTTCCAGCGTGCGAGCGTGATGTGTGGCAAGAAAACTCGATGCTCCGGTTCCAGCCCGACCTGCTGAAGCGCGCGCTCGACCTTGGCGGCGAGGCCGACAACCGGCGTTTTCGGTTCGATACCCGCCCACAAAGCGCCGCCGTTCCGCTTCTCGAATTTGCCGGTGCTGCTGATGCGGATCTGGAAGTTCGACGAGCGAACGCGATCAAGTGCGGCGGCGATGTCGTTCGCCACCGGACGCTCGACTTCTCCAATAAACCGTAACGTCAAATGAAGTTGCTCGTCGCCAACCCAGCGCAGCGCAGGACTGTCGTCCATCGCGTCGATCAGCAGGTCACGGGCGTCTTCGGGCGGCCGGATAGCTACGAACAACCGGTGCATTGCTTCCTTTCATCCAGATGAACGGTTGTTCAATCTGTCCGGTTTCGCTTGAAAGCCCTTCTAGTATCCACGATATTCGTTTCGGGAGCACGGGCCCTTAGCCCGTCCGATAGGAGAGAGAATGCAGAACCAGTTTGACCCACGCACGACGACCGGCGTGAATACCACCGCAACGGTTGGTGTTCCGCGCGCGGCCCGCGACGCTGGGCTCCGGTCCTACATGCTGTCAGTTTACAACTACATGGCCTCGGGCGTGCTGCTGACCGGCATCGTCGCCCTGCTGTTCGCACCTTATGCTGCGGACGTTCTCGTCAGCGCGAGCGGTCGTGGCCTCAGCGGCCTCGGCTGGATCATCACGCTGTCGCCGCTGGCCTTCGTCATGGTCATGAGCTTCGGCATCAATCGGATCTCGACCGGCACGCTGCAGTTGCTGTTCTGGGCGTTCGCCACGGTGATGGGACTGTCGATGTCGACGATCTTCATCGCCTATACCGGAACATCGATCGCGCAGACCTTCTTCGCGGTGGCCGCGGCCTTCCTCGGCCTCAGCCTCTACGGTTACACGACCAAGAAGGATCTCAGCGGTTTCGGCACGTTCCTGATCATGGGCGTTGTCGGCCTTCTGGTCGCGATGCTGATCAACCTGTTCCTACAGTCGCCTGCGATGCAGTTGGCGATCAGCGCGATCGGTGTGCTGCTGTTCGCGGGCCTGACCGCCTACGACACGCAGAAGATCAAGAGCATGTACGCCTACGTCGCGGGTACCGACATGATGGGCAAGGTCGTGATCATGGGGGCGCTGAACCTCTATCTCGACTTCGTGAACATGTTCACGTTCCTGCTGCAGTTCATGGGCGACCGCCGCTAAGGCATCGCTCGCAGCGAGAAATAAGAGGGGCCGGCGGGAAACCGCCGGCCCTTTTTCACGGGCGGCGTTGGCGCCAGCCGCCGGCGTCCAGCTCGAGATAGATGCTGTCGCACCACTGGTCCGCGATCAGCCATGTGCGTTCCTTCCGTCCGGTCTCGTGAAAGCCCAGTCGGCCAAGCAGCTTCAGCGAACTGCCGTTTCGCGGGTCGACATCGGCGTCGACCTTGGGCAGGCCATGAACGCTAAAGGCACGGTCGAGCACGGGCGCGAGCGCTTCCCGCGCGAAGCCGCGTCCCCAATGCTCGGGATGGAAGATGAATCCGATCTCGGGAAAGCGCCAAAGTCCGGCCTTGCCGATCAACTGACCTTCAAACTCCACGATGAAGTCCTCGCCCTCCGAAGGCTGAATGGCGATCATCGAGGCGAGCCAGTCGCGCGTCTGATCCAATTTCTGATGCGGAGGCGACGACCAATAGGCCATGGCTCGCGGATCGCTGAGGATCGCGTGCAGCCCTTTGAGATCGTCCGCTCGGGCGGATCTCAGCAGAAGACGTTCGGTGCGGAACTCCATGGCTCCGCGTAGCAGCAGGCCGCCGGGCTAGGCGAGATGCTGCTTGAAGAAGGCCAACGTCCGCTTCCACGCCAGTTCGGCAGCGTCCTTGTTGTACCGCTCCGCGGACGTGTCGTTGTGGAAGGCGTGGTTCACCCCGTCATAGAGGTAGAACTTCACCGGCTTGCCCGCCGCGCGCAGCGCCTCGACCCAAGGGAAGGACGTGCGGTTCACTCGCTCGTCCAGCCCCGCATCGTGGATCAGCAGCGGAGCCTTCACCTTCGAGGCTTCGGACGGATCCGGGGCAGGGCCATAGAATGGCACTCCGGCATCGAGCTTGTCTCCGGCCGCGACGGCGAGGCGGTTCACGAAACCCCCGCCCCAGCAGAAGCCGACCGCGCCGACCTTCCCGCCGCGGCTCGATTTGGCGAGCTCGTCGAGCATGGCGACCGCATCCGAGACCGATTTGTCTAGATTGAGCTTGCCAATGGCATCTCGCGCCGCGTCCTCATTCGAAGGCGTTCCGCCCGACAGCGACAGAAAATCCGGCGCGACCGCGCGGAAACCGGCGACGCCGAGGCGGCGTGCCACGTCGCGGACATAGTCGTTGAGGCCTCGATTTTCGTGAATGACGAGCACCGTCGCCTTCAGCGATCGGGTCCGAGGCTCGGCAACATATGCCTTGTACCCGCCGACCAGGTCTTTCGTGCGCGTGATAAGTCTCTTGTCGTCTGCGGGCACGATCGCCGCTGCAGCAGGGGAGGCGGCGATCGCGCCGATCAGCGCGTCGGCGGCCGCCACGCTTCCGGCAAGCGCGACCATCCGCGTCATGAAGACACGACGGTCGAAACCCTCGTGCGTGAAGCGATCGTAAAGAGCGATCGCGGCCTTCCTGAGCTGCGGGTCCATCGCTTAAGCCGGTTGTGGCTGCTGGGCCTTGGCTACCAGCTGGCTGTCGATGTCGCGGGCTCGGCGATAGGCGTCGCGATCCGTCATCCGCCGCGCATAATCGACGAAGGTCGGTCGGGCCTCGAGCAGGTTGAAGGCGAGCATGAAATTGACGTTGGCGCCGACGAAAAGGTCGGCGGCAGTGAAGTGGTCAGCGGCGATATATTCGCGGCCCGTCAGCGCCTTCTCCAGCGTGTTGATGGCTAGGTCGTAATTGCCGTAGCCGAACATGCGTTGCCGCTCCGGCGTCGGCTCCCATCCCGCTGCCTTGTTGCTGAAGGCGGCTTCCACTGGCCCCGACGTGAAGAATATCCAGCGATAGTAATCCGCGCGATCGGACGGCGGTGGGGCCAGGTTCGCCTCCGGGAAGGCGTCGGCGAGATAGCAGCAGATTGCGGCAACCTCGGTGACGACCTTACCCTTGTGCTTGATCGCCGGAACCTTTCCCATCGGGTTGATCGACAGATAGGGCTCGGCCTTCATGGTCGAAGCGTAGTCGAGAATTTCCGTGTCGTAGGGAGCGCCGACCTCCTCCAGCATCCAGCGGACCGTCTGCCCGCGCGATTGTGGATTGGTGTAGAAGACGAGGTCAGCCATTTCCGCTCTCCCTGATTTAGAACAAAGCGCGAACTACTCCTCTGCGCGGCTACGCTCAAGTCTGCCGGGCATGGACGCCGAAAGTTTCATCCCGAGGACGGTCCAGCCCGGCGCAGGCTTGTTTCTTAGCCGCGTTCTCCGCCGCTTCCGGCGCGATCCGCCCCGCTCTGGTCGCGGGTTGCACGGAATTCGCTGTCAGACGACCAGTTCGGCCATTCGCGCGAGTTGGCGAGCCGTTCACCGAGCATGTGAAGCAGCTGGGCGTCCTCGGCCTGGCCGCGGAAGTCCCAGACCGACTGAAACTCGTCGTCCGGCTGGTGATAACGCTTCTCGGTGTATTCGCGAGCGATCGCCTCGCCGCGCGCCGTTCCTCCGTTCACCAGATCGTTGCCGGCTTTGAAGCTGATCGCCGGAACGCCGGCCTTCGCAAAGGAGAAGTGGTCGGAGCGATAGAAGCCACCGCTTTCAGGATGAGGATCGGCGGTGAAATAGCGGCCCTGCTTCTTTCCTTCGGCGATCAGGTCGTCCAGCAGGTCGAGTTTGGCAGTTCCCGAGATACTGAAGTTCTTCTCGGGGCCGTTCAGGCCCATCGAATCGGTGTTGAGGACGCCCACCGTCTTGCTCAGCGGATAGAGCGGATTGGCCGCATAATATTCCGAGCCGAGGAGACCTTTCTCTTCTGCGGTGACCGCAAGGAAGACGACCGAGCGGTCGGGACGCGGGCCCTTGGCGAAGGCGCGGGCCTGCTCGATCAAGTGCGAGATGCCCGACGCGTTATCGAGCGCGCCATTGTAGATGTTGTCGCCGTTCGCATCCGGCTTGCCGATGCCGAGATGGTCCCAATGCGCCGAATAGATCACCGTCTCGTCCGGGTGCGCCTTTCCAGGAAGCAGCCCGACGACATTGTGCGACGTGATTGTCTCGACTTTGGCGTTTGCAGTCGCGCTAACCGTCGATTTGAGGTCGAGCGGCTGGAAGTCGCGGCGCTTGGCGGCCTGCTTGGCCTGCTCGAAATCGAGCCCGGCCTTGCGGAACAATTCCACCGCGACATCGCGCTGGATCCAGGTCTCGAAAGGAGTGTGTGCGGCGGCAGGGTCTTTCCGGACGATGTCGAACTGGACGTTCGTGTTCGAGTTCTTGACCGTGTTCCAGCCGTATGAGGCAGGCGCTGTTTCGTGGACGATCATGACGCCGGCAGCGCCGCGCCGCGCCGCTTCCTCATACTTGTAGGTCCAGCGGCCGTAATAGGTCATCGCCTTGCCGCCGAAATCGCCTTCGCCTCCCTCGAAATCGGGATCGTTGACGAGCACGACGATTACTTTGCCCCGCACGTCCTGGCCTTTGAAGTCGTCCCAGCTGCGCTCCGGCGCCGACACGCCGTAGCCGACGAAGACGAGGGGCGCATTGTCGATGCGGATTTGGTTCTGACCATTCTGCGGCGCACGAACCGAAATCTCATTGCCTTGAGTGAGGCGCATGCCGCCGCCGGCATTCTGGATCGTCACCATTGGGTCGCCGGCAATCTCGGACTGCAGAAGCGGCACGCGCTGCGTCCATTGGCGCTGGCCATTCACGACTTCGCCGCCCGGCTGGAGCCCGGCCGCTTTGAACTGGCCAACGATGTAGTCGATGGTCTTCACCTCGGCGCGCGTATTGACGCCGCGGCCCTCGTAAGCGTCCGACCCGAGCGTCTGGATGTGCTGCGACAGGCGCTGCGGGCTGAAGCTGCCCGTGTCGGCGGCAACGACGGGAACCGCCACAAGCGCGATTGCGGTCGCGGCGAACAGATGAACGATTTTCACTCCACACTCTCCCCAGAGGCACAAGGCAGGAATCGGCGGCACGTCAGGAGATGACCCAGCCGCCGAAACAGTTGCAAACCCGATACTTATTGCGCGGCGGCTGGGGAAGTGCCGTTGGTCGAAACGACGCTGCTGGCGTCGGGTTTCTTCCGGAAGCGATCGAACCAGGCGATGATAGCGCTCGCTTTCGCGGCGGACTGGCTTGGTCGTGACGCAATTCCGCCGTGGCTCGCCTCGGGAACTTTCACGAGCGCCGTCGGCACGCGTTGGAGCTTGAGCGCGGAGTAGAGCTGCTCGGCCTCGCTAACCGGAGTGCGGTAATCGGACGCGCCGACGACAACGAGCGTCGGGGTCTTCACATTGGCCATCAGGCTGAGCGGTGAGCGCGACCAATAGGCCTGGTAATTCTCCCATGGCAGCGAGCCCATCCAGTACGGGGCGAAGAAGGGCGTTCCATCCGAGGTCAGCGACATGCTGGTCCAGTTGGTCACCGGCTTCTGCGATGCCGCCGCCTTGAAGCGATTGGTCTTGCCCACGATCCAGGCGGTGAGGATGCCGCCGCCCGATCCACCGGTCACGAAGAGGTTGTCGGGATCGGCCACGCCGCTTGCGACCGCGGCATCGACGGCCGCCATGAGGTCGTCGAAATTGCTCGCCGGATAGGTCTTCTCGATCCCGTCCGCGAAGCCCTGGCCGTAACCGGTGGACCCGCGGGGATTCGTGTAGAGCACCGCATAACCGGCCGCGGCATATTGCTGATAATCGGTCGAGAAGTGCGGGCCGTAAGCGGCGTAGGGTCCGCCGTGGATCTCAAGGATCGTCGGCACGCGCTGACCCTCCTGATACGTTGGCGGCAGGAGAAGCCAGGACGGCACCTTTGCGCCATCCGGTGCGGTCGCGACGAACGATCTCAAGGTGCCCAGATTCTTTGCGCCGAGATTGAGATCGTTGAGCCGGGTGAGCTGTCGCTTTGCCCCGCCGCTCGAGATCGCGACGTCCGCCGGCCTGTCGAACGTGCTGGTCGTGAAGGCGATCGTGCCGTTCTTCGCGACGGTGAACGCCCCGCCGGCATAAGGCCGATCATAGCCTGCATCAGCGGCTTCATGCGTGATCGGCCGAACGCTTCCGTCCAGCCCGATGCGCGACACGGTGAGTGATCCGCCTTCTTCGTATCCAGCGTAGATTGCGCGGCCGTCCGCGGACCAGTGGATCTGGTTGATCCCACGGTCGAGGTTCGGCGCGATCAGTCTTGGAGAGCCGCCATTGGCGCTCATCACGTACAGGCTGGCCTGCTCATATCCCTTCATGTGATCGTCGAAGCCGAGATAGGCGATGCTCCGGCCGTCCGGCGAGGCCGCAGGAGCCGCGTCCGGGCCGTTGCGGCTCGTCAGCGCGGTGACGTTGCCCGTGTCGAGATCGAGCTTGTACACCTCGCTGTCGACGACGGTCATTTCCCAGTCGGGCTTGCGGACCGCGCTGAACAGGATCGCGCGACCGTCCGGCGTCCATTCCGGAGCGCCGTCATGGTACGCGCCGAAGGTGAGCTGGCGCGGTGCGCCGCCGTTCGCATCGACCATGAAGATCTTGTCGAAGCCGGGCTTCAGGTAACCGGCGTCGTCGGTTCGGTAGGTGACCTTGTCGAGGATCTCGAGCGGCTTGGCCCATTGCGCGCCCTCCGGCTTGTCGGGAGCCGAGCCGAGCTTTGGACCCTCATCGGGGACGTTCATGAGATAGGCGATGCGGCGGCCGTCCGGTGACCAGGCGATGCCCTGCGGGCTATCGGGAAGCCCGGTGACCCGGACCGACTGCCCGGTATCCATCCAGCGCACGAAAAGCTGCGGCGCTCCGCCTTCGCCCGTGGAGGCATAGGCGAGGCGGCGGCCGTCCGGCGACCAACGCGGGCTGAAATGATCGCCCGTTCCCGCGACAAGCGGCCTTTGCTCTCCAGTCGCGACGTTGATCAGCCAGATCGACGAGCGCGCCTTGTCGGTCATGATGTCGGCGGAGCGGCGCACGTAGGCTACCGTCCGGCCGTCCGGGCTGATCTGCGGATCCGACGCCGCGCTCAAGTCGAACAGGTCGCGGCCGGTGAAGACTGGGCTCGGGCCTTCGGCCGGAGCGGCTGCCGCCGGCGGGCTTAGAACTGTCGCTGCAAGCAGGAGGGCGAAAGGCGCAAGTCGGCGGGCATTGGGCATGAAAGGAGCTCCCCTCCGGATGAAGGCGCGCACGATTCAACTTTCGCGGGCCCGCGACAAGCGTCTTCGAAACGAACGTGCCGAAGCTCCTTGAAGCTGGTATGAGACGCGCCGCCAGCGCCACCGCCGTGGACGACCCGAGAGTATCCCTGTGCCGTCCGCCGCAAGGACCATGAAAGGCACATCCATGGCGAAGATCTTGTGCGTCCTCTACGACGACCCCGCCGACGGCTATCCGACCAGCTACCCTCGCGACGACCTGCCGCACATCGAGCGCTATCCCGACGGCCAGACGTTGCCGACGCCAAAAGCGATCGACTTCCAGCCTGGGCAATTGCTCGGAAGCGTTTCGGGAGAGCTTGGCCTGAGGAAATTCCTCGAATCCGGTGGCCACCAGTTCGTGGTCACATCGGACAAGGACGGGCCGGATTCCGTGTTCGAGCGCGAGCTCGTCGATGCCGATATCGTCATCTCGCAGCCGTTCTGGCCCGCGTACATGACCGCCGAGCGCTTCGCCAAGGCGCGGAACCTCAAGATGGTCGTGACCGCAGGCATCGGGTCGGATCACACGGACCTGCAGGCGGCCGCCGAGCGCGGCGTGACCGTCGCCGAGGTCACCTACTGCAACTCGATCAGTGTCGCCGAGCACGTCGTCATGATGATCCTCGGGCTGGCGAGGAATTACCTTCCGTCCTGGGAAGACGTGAAGGCGGGCGGGTGGGACATCGCTGAATGCGCCGCGCGATCCTACGACATCGAGGGAATGCACGTCGGGACGGTCGCCGCAGGCCGTATTGGATCGGCGGTGCTTCGCCGATTGAAACCGTTCGACGTGCATCTGCATTACACCGACCGGCATCGGTTGCCGCCGGAGGTCGAGCAGGAGCTTGGCGTCACCTTCCACGAATCCGCTGCGGACATGGTCCCGCATTGCGACGTCGTGACCATCAATGCGCCGCTGCATCCCGAAACGGAGAACCTGTTCGACGAAGCAATGATCGCCCGGATGAAGCGAGGCGCCTATCTCGTGAACACGGCGCGCGGAAAGATCGCGAACCGCGACGCGGTAGCAGCCGCGCTCAGGAGCGGCCATCTGGCGGGCTATGCCGGCGACGTCTGGTTCCCGCAGCCGGCGCCCCGTGACCATCCGTGGCGGACGATGCCGCATCATGGGATGACGCCGCACATTTCCGGGACGTCGCTGTCAGCGCAGGCTCGTTATGCGGCGGGTACCCGGGAAATCCTCGAATGCTTCTTCGAGGGTCGGCCGATCCGCGATGAGTATCTGATCGTCCAGGGCGGCAAGCTCGCGGGCACGGGTGCGCACAGTTACAGCGAAGGTGATGCGACTGGCGGGTCGGAAGAAGCCGCGCGCTACGAAATGCCGAACCCGATCCCGGCTCAGTAAGTTCAACCGAAAGGTTGACAATCAAATAGGCGGGTCCTAATTCAACCAAATGGTTGAACTTGATGAGCCGCGGCTGGATGTCGTCTTTCATGCTCTCGGCGATCGCACTCGTCGGGTCATGCTCCGGGAGCTCGCGGGTGGGGAGCGCACCGTCGGTCAACTGGCCGAGCCGTTCGATATTTCCCTCGCTGCGGCGTCAAAGCATATCAAGGCACTTGAGAATGCCGGCCTGATCCGACGCGAGGTTCGTGGCCGCACCCACTGGTGCAGGCTGGAGCCCGGTCCGCTTGCAAGCGCTGACGAATGGCTGCGCTTCTACGAGCACTTCTGGACTGGACGTATCGACACCCTGGAGCGCCTGCTTCGCGAAGAGGTCGCTTCTCCCAATTCCAAATCAAAAGGAGAAAATCGATGATCGATTGGACGACCAAGGATGCGTACGGCGTACTCGTCGAGCCCACTACGCTGAAGATAGAACGGGTTCTGCCCGGCCCTATCGAGCGAGTGTGGAGCTATCTTACGGACAGCGAGATGCGCAGAAAGTGGCTTGCATCCGGCGAGATGGAGCTCGCGGTCGGAGCGCCGTTCGAGCTAGTGTGGCGCAACGACGAACTCACCGATCCGCCCGGACAACGGCCGAATGGCTTCGGCGAAGAGCACCGCATGGAAAGCCGGATCACGGAAGTAGACCCGCCGAAGAAGCTGTCGTTCGAGTGGGGCACGACCGGCGGAGTGACATTCGAGCTCGAACCCGATGGCAACGGCGTGCTCCTGACCATCACTCATCGGCGCCTGCCAAGCCGCGACATGCTGCTTAAGGTCGCAGCAGGCTGGCACGCGCACCTCGACGTGCTGGAGGCGGTATCGGCTGGCGAACGGCCGGCGGAGTTCTGGCAGAACTGGGAGCGTCTGAAGGACGATTACGACAGCAAATTGCCTGCCTGAGATCGTTTGAAGGCAAGATAAAAGGGCCGGGAGACGATCCCGGCCCTTGGTTCATTTGAAACTTGCCTTATTCGGCTGCCGTAGTCTCGTCGCCGGCTTTGCCCTTGGCCGTTGCCTTCGGTTTCGCCTTTCCGCCCTTCGGCTTTGCAGCCTTCGGAGGTGCCGGGACGATCTCGAACGACGGGGCATTGTCCTTGATGCGGACCTTGACCTCGCCGCCGTTGACCAGCTTGCCGAACAGCAGCTCTTCGGCGAGCGGCTGCTTGATCTTCTCCTGGACTAGCCGGGCCATCGGACGAGCGCCGTAGAGCTTGTCGTAGCCGCGGTCCGTCAGCCACTTGCGCGCCTCGTCGTCCAGCTCGATGTGGACGCCGCGGTCGGCAAGCTGCAGCTCCAGCTGGAGGATGAACTTGTCGACGACACGGGCGACAACGGCCGGTGGCAGGTATGCGAACGGAACGATCGCATCCAGCCGGTTGCGGAATTCCGGCGTGAACATCTTCTTGACCGCATCCTCCTGCGCATCTTCGCGTGAAGCGGCGCCGAAGCCGATGCTCTCACGCGCCATGTCGGACGCGCCGGCATTCGTGGTCATGATCAGGACGACGTTCCTGAAATCGACCGTCTTGCCGTGGTGGTCGGTGAGTTTTCCGTTGTCCATCACCTGCAGGAGGATATTGAACAGATCGGGGTGCGCCTTCTCGATCTCATCGAGCAGCAGCACACTGTGCGGATGCTGGTCGACCGCGTCGGTCAGCAGGCCGCCCTGGTCGTAGCCGACATAGCCCGGAGGAGCGCCGATGAGGCGGCTCACCGAGTGCCGTTCCATGTACTCCGACATGTCGAAGCGCTGGAGCGGAATGCCCATGATCGATGCCAATTGGCGAGCGACCTCGGTCTTGCCGACGCCGGTCGGACCGGAGAACAAATAATTGCCGATCGGCTTGTCGGGCTCGCGAAGCCCTGCCCGCGACAGCTTGATCGCCGAGGCGAGCTTCTCGATTGCAAGGTCCTGCCCGAACACGACGCGCTTCAGGTCGGCCTCGAGGTTCTCGAGGACGCGCTTGTCGTCGGTCGAAACCGACTTCGGCGGGATCCGCGCCATGGTTGCCACCACGGCTTCGATTTCCTTGGTCGTAATGACCTTCTTCCGGCGTGACGGCGGGACGAGCATCTGCATCGCGCCGACCTCGTCGATCACGTCGATCGCCTTGTCCGGCAACTTGCGGTCATGGATGTATCGCGCGCTGAGCTCGACCGCCGACTTAATGGCGTCAGGCGTATAACGGACGTTGTGGTGGCCCTCGAACGAGGAGCGCAGGCCGGCGATAATCTTGATCGTGTCTTCGACCGTCGGCTCGTTGACGTCGATCTTCTGGAAGCGCCGGAGCAGCGCCCGGTCCTTCTCGAAGTGGTTGCGGAACTCCTTGTAGGTCGTCGATCCGATGCAGCGGATTGCACCCGACGAGAGTGCGGGCTTGAGCAGGTTCGATGCGTCCATTGCTCCGCCGCTGGTGGCGCCAGCACCGATCACCGTGTGGATCTCGTCGATGAAGAGGATCGCGTTCGGGAGCTTCTCGAGCTCGGAAACGACCGATTTCAGCCGCTCCTCGAAGTCGCCGCGATAGCGCGTGCCCGCCAGCAAGGCGCCCATGTCGAGCGCATAGATGGTCGCACCCTTTAGCACGTCGGGAACGTCGCCCTCGATAATCTTGCGTGCGAGGCCCTCGGCAATGGCGGTCTTACCGACGCCGGGATCGCCAACGTAGAGCGGATTGTTCTTCGACCGGCGGCAGAGGATCTGGACCGTGCGATCCACCTCGGCGCTGCGGCCGATGAGCGGGTCAACCTTGCCGGCGCGGGCCTTCTCGTTGAGGTCGATGGTGAACTGCTTGAGGGCAAATTCCTTCTTGCCCTCCTTCTCGCCGCTCTTCTCTTCGGCGCCGCCGACCTCGCGAGGTTCGGGGGGCGTTTCGCCCTTGCCGACGCCGTGGCTGATGTAGGTCACGGCATCGAGGCGGCTCATGTCCTGCTGCTGCAGAAAATAGACGGCATAGCTCTCCCGTTCGGAGAAGAGCGCGACGAGCACGTTGGCGCCCGTGACCTCGTCACGGCCCGACGATTGGACGTGCAGAATCGCGCGCTGGACGACGCGCTGGAAGCCGCTCGTCGGAGTCGGGTCGGTGCCGGTGTCGGCGACCAAGGCCCCAAGCTCATTGTCGAGATAATGCTTCACGGCCGCGCGAAGCTCGTCCCGGCTGACGCCGCATGCGGTCATGACCTTGGACGCATGCTCGTCGTCGATCAAGGCGATCAAAAGGTGCTCAAGGGTCGCGTACTCGTGACGGCGACGGCTGGCCTCAGCCAGTGCGTTGTGCAAGGTCTGTTCGAGTTCGCGAGCGAAACTGGGCATTTAGGTTTTACTCCTGCCCGGTCCCCGGAATGGGCCGGGCTCTTCACGAATGTCATACGCGGCAAACGAGCAATCAAGAGGCTTGGGCCTCATTATCCCCAATTTATCGCGCCTAAAGGTTATCCCGGCCTGTAGGACCGGAACCCGCATTACTTCTTGAACAGCTCTTCGGCGGCGGAGCGGTGTTTCGTGGCTCGGTCGATATGGGCTTCGACGCGGGCAATCTCGGCTTTCAGAGCCTCGATGCGGGCATGAAGCTCCTCGATCGAGATTGGGTCGAGATCCTGCTTTGCAAGCTCTACCAGCGGGTCGCCCGGCTTGCTCGGGAAGAGTTCCTCGAGGTCCATCGGTGAAACGTTGACCGATGCGGCCGTGGTGTCAATAAGCGCGCGCAGTGACCAAAGCCGTTCCAGCTTCCATGAAGGCGATCGTCGCCCCCCAGCCGGATGGCGCGGAGGAGCTTGCGGTAGTCGAACGGCCGGTCCCGCGGGTCGGGGCAGGCGAAGTCCTGATCCAGGTCGCAGCCGCGGGCGTGAACCGTCCAGATATCCTTCAGCGTCGCGGTCTTTATCCGCCGCCGCCTGGCGCGCCTGACATCCTTGGCCTTGAGATCGCGGGTACGGTCGTCGAGGCGGGTGAGGGGGCCGGCGATCTGATCGGAAAGAAGGTCTGCGCGCTCGTCGCCGGTGGTGGTTACGCCGAATATTGCGTTGCGCCCGCCGGGACCTGCTTCGTCGTTCCCGAAGCGCTTTCGCTGGCCGAAGCAGCCGCAATGCCGGAGACCTTGTTCACAGTCTGGGTGAACCTGTTCGAGCGCGGCTATGCAGCGGAGGGAGACACGGTGCTCGTCCACGGCGGGACGAGCGGCATTGGCACGATGGCAATCGCGCTCGGCAAATTGTTCAATCTCAAGGTCATCGTGACCTGCGGAAGCGACGAGAAATGCGCGCGCGCGCTGGAGCTCGGTGCTGCGGCCGCGATCAATTACCGCACGCAGGACTTCGCTGCGGAGGTGAAGAGCTTCACCGGAGGGCGCGGTGTCGCAGTCGTCCTCGACATGGTCGGCGGCGATTATTTGCCCCGCAATCTCGCCTCGCTGTCCGAGGAAGGACGCCATGTCTCCATTGCTTTCCAGCGCGGAGCGAAGGGCGAGGTTCTGCTTCCGGATGTCATGCGGCGCCGGCTGACACTGACCGGCTCGACGCTCCGGCCGCGCTCGGTCGAGTTCAAGACGATGGTCGCGGACGAGATCACGCGGACCGTATGGCCATATGTCGAGGGCGGCCGGCTCAAGCCTGTCATTGACAGCATTTTCCCCCTCGATCGCGCCGCCGAAGCCCATGCGCGCATGGAAGCCGGGGACCATGTTGGCAAAATTGTCCTGGATGTCGCGAACTGACCGTCTTTGCCTTGCCGTAGGGCACGGGTCGGTTTACATCGCCCGCAACGCTGGCCGCTCCGGAAGGGGCGGCCCTTATTGTTTCTAAAGACCGGAGAAACCCAGTGGCCCAGCCCCTGATGCCCCATGCGACCGCCGCCTGGCTGGTGGAAAATACGTCGCTCACGTTTGAGCAGATCGCCGAGTTCTGCGGGCTGCATATCCTCGAAGTCCAGGCCATTGCCGATGACACGGCCGCGACCAAGCTGACCGGTCGGGATCCCGTGCGTGCAGGCGAACTGACCCACGAGGAAATCGAGAAGGGCCAGAAGGATTCGAGTTACGTCCTTCAGATGCACAAGGCGCCGGACCCGGTCCGCCGCACGCGCGGTCCGCGCTACACGCCGGTGTCGAAGCGTCAGGATAAGCCGGACGGAATCGCCTGGATCATCAAGAACCATCCGGAAGTCAGCGACGGGCAGATCGGCAAGTTGATCGGCACGACCCGGACGACCATTGCCGCGATCCGCGAGCGTTCGCACTGGAACATGGCGAACATCACGCCAAAGGATCCGGTGACGCTCGGTCTGACGAGCCAGCGCGAGCTGGATGCGGCGATCGCGAAGGCGCAGAAGGCCGCAGGCGGCGCGGCGCCGACCGACGAGCGCTTCGAGAGCGACCGCGACGCGCTGATCGTGCAGCTCCGCGCCGAGCGCGAGCAGCATCATCGCGACGCGGAGGCCGCGCTTGCGGCTGCCGAAGCTGGTGAAGATGCTCCGTCCGACGAGATCGTCCCGGGCATCCGCGACCCGTTCAAGCGTTGATTTAAGCCTGTCGGAGGGTCATTCCTCGTCCATGGACGCGCCCGAACAACAGAGCGAACTGAGCTTCGAGGCGGCGCTTGCGCGCCTTGAGGAAATCGTGCGCCTGCTCGAGCGTGGCGAGGCTCCGCTCGATCAGTCGATCGAGCTTTACCAGGAAGGGGACCGGCTTCGCCGTCATTGCGAGGCGCGCCTGAAGGCGGCTCAGGAACGGATCGAGCAGATTGCCTTTGGGGCCGACGGGCGGCCATCCGGCGTCACCCCCTTCGATGCCGGTTGAGACGGTCGACCGGGCGCGGCTCGAGCTGGACGCCGAGGCCGAACGGATTCGCGGCGAGATTGATGAGCTGTTCGGACGTCTGCTCGTGTCGCGCAACGATGGCCGCGACGATCTTTACGCGGCGATGCGCCATGCAGCGATCGGTGGCGGAAAGAGACTTCGACCACTCCTGACGGTTGCCGCATCGCGGCTGTTTGGCATTGCGCGAGATCGGGCCCTGCGTGTCGGAGGAGCGATCGAGGCGATCCACGTCTATTCGCTGATCCATGACGATCTTCCGTGCATGGACGATGACGACGTTCGTCGCGGGAAGCCGACCGTCCACAAGATGTTCGGCGAGGCGGCCGCGGTTCTCGCCGGGGACAGCCTTCACGCACTTGCATTCGAAATCCTTGCCGATCCCGAAACCCATGAAGATCCTTTCGTCCGGTCGGACCTTGTCCTGGCGCTGGCAAAGGCCTCGGGGCCTTCGGGCATGGCGGGAGGCCAGATGATGGATCTCGCCGCCGAGGGAAAATCGCTCGACCTTTCGGCGATCACTAGGCTCCAGCAGCTGAAGACCGGAGCGCTCATCGAATATGCGGTCGAGGCGCCCTGTATCATGGGCCGGCTGCCTTCGGAGGCGAGGACGCCATATCGCGGTTACGCCCGCAACATCGGGCTCGCATTCCAGATCGCCGATGACCTCATCGACCATGCGGGCGACGCCGACGCGGCCGGCAAGCGCACCGGCAAGGACGCGGAGGCGGGGAAGGCGACCTTCGTATCGGTCCTAGGGCCCGAGCGCGCTGAGCAGCAGGCGCGCTTCCTCGTCAGCCAGGCAATCGAGCATCTCGCGGACCATGGAGCCGAAGCCGATTTGCTGCGGGCGCTCGCGCGGTTCGCTATAGAGCGGAACCACTGAGGCGGACTGGGGAGTAGCATGACGGAACGCATCGGGGTTTATCCGGGCACGTTCGACCCGATCACGCTCGGGCATATCGACATCATCCGGCGCGGCGTGCACCTCGTCGACCGGCTCGTCATCGGCGTCACGACAAATCCGTCCAAGGAGCCGATGTTTTCACTTTCGGAGCGGCTCGCAATGGTTCGGCGCGAGGTTGCCGGTCTTGCCGACGGCAAGATCCAGGTCATCGAGTTCAACTCACTGCTTATGGATTTCGCGGAATCGCAGGGCGCTTCGATGATCATCCGGGGCCTGCGAGCAGTCGCGGACTTCGAATATGAATTCCAGATGGCGGGCATGAACCAGCAGCTGAACGACGATATCGAGACGGTCTTCCTGATGGCCGGCGTGTCGCTTCAGCCGATCGCCTCACGTCTGGTTAAGGAGATCGCGCGCTATGGCGGCTCGATCGACAAGTTTGTCACGCCGTTGGTTGCGGCGGACGTGAGAAGGCACCTCGAGGGAGAAGCGGGCGCATGATTGGCCGGGTTTTGTTTACGATTTCAGCATTGGCGCTCGTTGCGGCGAAGCCCGCCGATCCGCCGGCCAAGCCGATGCTTAGCGTGATTGCGCCTGCGGAGGTGGCCAACGACCCTTCAAACAAGCTGATCCTGGAGCTCAGCACGGGCGGCAGGGTCGTCATCATGATGCGTCCCGACGCCGCGCCTGAGATGGTAGGGCGGGTCAAAACGCTTGTCCGCCAGGGCTTCTACAACGGTCTGATTTTCCATCGCGTCGTTCCCGGGTTCATGGCGCAGGGCGGTGATCCGACCGGTAAGGGCGATGGCGGCTCGCCGCTTCCCGACCTCAAGGCCGAATTCAACTCGCTACCGTTCCTGCGCGGCACGGTAGGCGCAGCCCGTACCGACAAGCCCGATACGGGGAACAGCCAGTTTTTCATCATGTTCGCGCCAAATGCTACGCTGAACGAGCGGTACACGGCGTTCGGTCGCGTGATAGAGGGCATGCAGGCCGTCGACACGATTGCACCGGGGGAGCCGCCGGAGCAGCCGACAAAGATCGTCCGCGCGACCCTGGGCGGCTAAAGCGCGCGAATGCGCGTCGACCTTTTCGATTTCGACCTTCCTGCAGAGCTGATCGCGCTGAGGCCCGCCAGGCCGCGGGATTCAGCGCGGCTGCTGCTGGTGGATGGCGAGGTTATATCGGACAAGGCCGTGCTCGATCTGCCCAACCTGCTTCGGCCGGGTGACACGCTCGTTTTCAACGATACCCGCGTGATCCCGGCGCAGCTCGAAGGCCGCCGAGGCGAGGCCCGGATCGGAGCGACGCTCCACAAGCGGGAGGGGCCGCGCGATTGGTGGGCGTTCGTACGCAATGCCAAGCGCCTGCGTGTCGGAGACGTCGTCGAATTCGGGAACGGCGTCCACGCGACCGTTGCGGACCGGGACGAAGAGGGCGCCGTTCTCCTCCACTTCGAGGGTGAGGACCCCGTCGAAATCCTGCTCGAGCGCGCAGGTCGAATGCCGCTGCCGCCCTACATTGCCTCGCGCCGGCCTGCGGACCAGCAGGACCGCGACGACTACCAGACCATGTTCGCGCGGGAAGAGGGGGCAGTAGCTGCGCCCACAGCGGCGCTGCATTTCACGCCAACGCTGATCGAGCGGCTTGAGGAAAACGGCATTCGCCGCGAGACGCTGACGCTGCACGTGGGCGCGGGGACCTTCCTTCCGGTGAAGGCGGAAGACACCATCGAGCACAAGATGCACGCCGAATGGGGCCGCATCGACGAGGAAACTGCCGAGCGGCTCAACACGGTGCGAGCTTCGGGCGGCCGGCTGATCGCAGTCGGAACCACGTCGCTTCGCTTGCTGGAGAGCGCCGCGGACGAGAGCGGCATCATCCATCCCTTCGAAGGCGATACCGCAATCTTCATTACCCCCGGCTATCGCTTCAAGGCGATCGACGGCCTCATCACCAATTTCCACCTTCCGCGCTCCACGCTCTTCATGCTGGTCAGCGCACTGATGGACCTCGAAGTGATGAAGCGCGCCTACGCCCATGCGGTGGAGCAGAAGTACCGTTTCTACTCCTACGGCGACGCGAGCCTTCTGCTTCCTCAGGTGGCGAAATAGCCCGACAAAAGCCGCGCCGTCAGTCCGAGTGAGATCACTACGAGTAGCGGTCGGATGAGCCGCGCTCCGAAGCGGATTGCGCTGTGCGAGCCCAGCCAGCCTCCGGTCATCGCGCCGAGGGCCATGCACAGGCCAAGAAGCCACAACATTTTCCCGCCGAGAGTGAAGAACAGGACGCTCGCCACATTGCTGGTGAAGTTAAACAGCTTGGTCAGGCCGGTCGCGCGGGTGAGGCCATAGCCTCGAAGCGCGACAAGGCTGGTGCTGAAGAAGGTTCCGGTGCCGGGCCCGAAGAAGCCGTCGTAGAAGCCGATCGCTCCGCCTACCGGTGCATAGCCTCGCTCGGTAACCTGGTGATGCGCATCCTCGTCGGTCATTCGGGGGCTGAACAGGACGTAGAGCGACACTGCAATCAGCAGCAGCGGAATGATCAGCCCCAGCACCTTGGTGTCGATCGCCTGGACGAGCAGTACGCCGGCGGTCGCGCCGACGAAGACCAGGGCGATCGTCAGCTTGTGCCGGTGCCAATCGACAAGGCCGGCGCGCGCATAATTGCGCGTCGCGACTGCGGTCCCAAAGATCGACTGGAGCTTGTTGGTCGCCAGCGCCTGGATCGGCGACGCACCCGCGAAAAGCAGCGCCGGCAGCATGATGAGCCCGCCACCACCTGCGACCGCATCGATGAAGCCGGTCAGGACGGCGATGACGGTCAGGGCGGGGTAGACCCACGGCTCGATCATCCGGCGGTCCTAGCCGCGCCGTCCGGCGGTCGCTAGGAGCGCGCGAAATGTCTCGCTTCTCCTTTCAGATTTCCGCCACCGACGGCGCTGCCCGTACCGGCACGATCGCGATGCAGCGCGGCGAGATCAGGACGCCCGCCTTCATGCCGGTCGGGACAGCGGCGACAGTAAAGGCGATGAGGCCACAGGAAGTGCGCGCATCCGGCGCGGACATTATTCTCGGCAACACCTACCATCTGATGCTGCGACCGGGGGCAGAGCGCGTCGCCCGGCTCGGCGGGTTGCATCGGTTCATGGGGTGGGAGCGGCCGATCCTCACCGACAGCGGCGGCTATCAGGTGATGAGTCTGAGCGAGCTGACCAAGGTGAGCGAGGAAGGCGTTTCTTTCGCGAGCCATCTCGACGGGACGCGGCACATGCTTTCGCCGGAGCGCTCGATCGAGGTGCAGCGGCTGCTCGGCTCGGACATCGTGATGGCGTTCGACCAACTCGTGCCTGCCTCCGCGACGCGTGAGGAAGCGGCTGCCGCGATGGAACGCTCGGTGCGCTGGGCGAAGCGCTCGCGCGACGAGTTCGACCGCGGCGGCGAGCATGCAGAGTCCGCCGCCCTCTTCGGAATCCAGCAGGGCGGACTCGATGAACAACTGCGCAAAAGTTCAGCCGATGCGCTGATCGACGTCGGTTTCGATGGATATGCGGTCGGTGGTCTAGCGGTGGGCGAAGGGCACGAGGCGATGTGCGCCTGCCTCGACTATGCCCCGGGCCAGCTTCCGGCAGACAAGCCGCATTACCTGATGGGCGTCGGCAAGCCCGATGACATCGTCGAAGCAGTCCGGCGCGGAATAGATATGTTCGATTGCGTGCTTCCGACGCGGTCGGGACGCACGGGGCAGGCGTTCACCGCGGACGGTCCGCTCAACATCCGCAACGCAAAGTTCGGCGAGGATCAGGACCCGCTCGAGCCCGGCTGTCCATGCCCGACCTGCACCAAGTTCGAGCGGGCGTACGTCCACCATCTAGTACGCTCGGGAGAAATCCTCGGCGCGATGCTCATGACGGAGCATAATCTCTGGTTCTACCAGCGGCTGATGCAGGGCCTTCGTGACGCAATCGCCGAAACGCGATTGTCCGCCTTCGCGGCCGAATTTCTGAAGCGCTATCGAGTCGCGCGCTAGAGCGCGCCGACCGACAGGAAGGACGGCAGGGGCCCGTTCCAGTCAGGCTGGATATCCTCGACCACCGGCGAGCGTTCTTGGCGCTCTTCGGGCAGGTCCCGCTCTTCGGGTCGGGGCCGCTCCGCGCGCTTCGTACGGATCGGCTTCTTCTCGGCAGGCTTCTTATCGCTGGATTTCTTCTCGCTGCGCTTCGACTCTGCCGGGTCCGCCTCTTCCTTCTTCGGTTCATCCGCGCGAGCGAACTTCACGCCAGTCAGCTTCTCGATGGCGGATACCGCCTCGGCGTCCTCTCGAGTCGCCAGCGTGATCGCGATACCCTTCATGCCGGCCCGGCCGGTGCGGCCGATGCGATGAATGTAATCGTCGGGCTGCCAGGGCACGTCGAAGTTGATGACATGACTGACGCCTTTGACATCCAGCCCGCGCGCGGCGACGTCTGACGCGACGAGCACGTTGATCTCGTCATTCTTGAAGCGGTCGAACTCGGCGATGCGGTCTGACTGGTCCATGTCGCCCTGAATCTGGCCCACCGCGAACCCAGAGCGCTTCAGGCTTGTCGCCAGCTCGCGAACGGTCGACTTTCGATTGGAAAAGACAATCGCGTTCTTGAACTCTTCGTGACGAAGGATGTCGCGGAGGACTTCACGTTTCTTGTCGGCGCGAACATTGATCAGGCGCTGTTCGATGTTGACATTCGCTGTAGCGGGTCGAGCAACCTCGATGCGCTTCGGCTCATTGAGGAACTTGGCCGCCAGTTTCTGGATTGGCGGCGGCATGGTCGCTGAGAACAGCAGGGTCTGTCGATTTTTCGGCAGCTTCGAGCAAATTTCCTCGATGTCCGGGATGAAGCCCATATCGAGCATCCGGTCCGCTTCGTCGATGACCAGAAGCTCGCAGCCGTTAAGCAGGATCTTGCCGCGCTGGAACAGGTCCATCAGTCGGCCCGGCGTCGCGATCAGGACGTCGACGCCCTTTTCGAGCGCCTTCACCTGGTCGCCCATCTGAACGCCGCCGATGAGCAGGGCCATCGATAGCTTGTTGTACTTGCCGTACTTCTCGAAATTCTCCGAGACTTGCGCGGCAAGCTCGCGCGTCGGCTCGAGGATTAGTGAGCGCGGCATGAGCGCGCGGCTGCGGCCGTGAGCGAGGATGTCGATCATCGGCAGCACGAAGCTGGCCGTCTTCCCAGTGCCTGTCTGGGCTATGCCGATCAGGTCGCGGCCCATCAGGACCGACGGGATCGCTCCGCGTTGAATCGGTGTCGGTTCCGAATAGCCGCTTTCATCGACGGCGCGGAGCAATTGGTCAGAAAGGCCGAGGTCGGCAAAAGTCATGCAAGATCCGGAAGAAGAGCGATGAGTAGCCGCATTCGTTGCGGCACTTCCCATGAGATTGGGGCTAAGGCGCGCTTTTCAATCTTGTCAAGGAATCAGCGCGGAAACTTCGGCACGAGCCGGCGAAAACGCTCGATACGACAGCTACGGCCGATGCGCGAGTGGATGCCGTCGCGCCGGACGCAAATCTTGCCGTCCTCCGGGGTCAGATAGAAGCCGTTGTAGAAATCGAGCGCCGGGCAATCCTCGGACAATTCGGCCCGGAACCGCCTCCGGTCGAACAGCAGGAAATCGACCGTCTCACGTCCCGAAAGCGCGGCGCCGCGGATGCTGCTCGCATCCAGGCATTTCGGGCCCTTCTTCTCTTCAAATGCGAAGGGCTGAACGGGGCGCGGACGGACGGGGATCCGCATGATCACCTCCTGCTCGACGACGAGCGTGCGCACATGGTCCGACTGCTCGGCGGTTGCGAAGCCGAACATCGCCGGCAGCAGCGAAAGAAAGAACGCGAATGGCATTAAGATAGTTGTATCCCCGGACATGGTCTTGCGGGCAGTCCGTTGAACAATCAATGAATTGTCCGGGTAACGCCCGAGCCGATCTCTCCCCTATCGGCGCTTGCGAAAGCCAAGGGCCATGAGTACAGCGCGGCGACGATTTCAACGGCCCGATGGAAGTGCGCATCTGCGCGCTCGGGCCGGCACCCAGGAGAAACTCGTAAAATGGCGACTGCCGCGCCCACACAGGAATTGCCGCTTTTCTACAATCAGCTCGAAGCTCTGAATGCCGGACAGCATGGAAACATGAAGATCCGCCGGATCGAGAGCGCGCCGGAGATGGGTTCTACCCATGCGGTTCCGGTTACGGTCGATGAGTTCGCGCTTCTGCAGCGCTTCTACCCGATCGTCTTCTCCGTCGGCGGCGAGCCGGTTCCGTTGGCGCTCATGGGCCTCAACGAAGGTGCGAACGCATTCCTGGATTCGACCGGACTTCCGCACGATCCGAGCGTCTACATTCCGGCCTACATGCGCCGCTATCCGTTCCTTCTGGCGCGCCTGCGGCCCGACAGCGACGAGCTGTCGCTGTGCTTCGACCCGACGTCGGGTGCGGTCGGCGAGTTTGCCGAAGGTGAGGCGCTGTTCGACGGTGAGCAGCCGTCCGAAGCCACGAAGGCGGTTCTGCAGTTCTGCGAGCAGTTCGAGACGGCCGGCCAGCGCACTGCGGCCTTCATCCAGGAGCTGAAGAACAGCGACCTTCTCATGGACGGCGAAGTCGCCATCCAGCCCGAAGGCGCTCCGCAGCCGTTCGTCTATCGCGGTTTCCGCATGGTCGACGAAGAGAAGCTGCGCGAGCTTCGCGGTGACGAGCTTCGCAAGATGAACCAGAGCGGCATGCTCGCGCTCATCTACGCGCACCTCTTCTCACTATCGCAGATTCGCGAGGTGTTCGCTCGGCAGGTCGCACAGGGCAAAGGCCCGATCGCCGCTCCGCAGCCGGTTCCAGCCGAGGCGTGAATGACGCGCGGCGGGCCGAATTGAATTCGGCCCCCAGCCTAACCATCTGAAGGACGTTCGCCGCCGCCTGGCCCCCCTCCTTGCGGTGTGCGGACCACGTGCCCAGCGGGTGCGTTTCCTCCCTGAACTGGGCCGCCCCGCCTGCATGGCCGGGGCGGCCCTTTTTATTCGGCGGCTTCGGAGAAGCGGCGGTCCAGCAGGAATTGGCCCAGCCGCATCGCCAGCTCATCAAACAATCGAGCAACCTTTGGAAAGCCAGAGCTTCGCCGCACCGAGTTGGACTGAAGATAACAGCGGCGGTCGATCTCGATTTGCAAGGCGTGAACGGCTCGGCCGGGCGATCCGTGCCGCTGAACGACATGCCCGCCCGCGAAGGGCTGGTTGACCCCGACCCGGAAGCCCATCGAAGTCACGATCTTCACCGCCTCGGACGTCACCCACGGGCCAGCGCTGTGCCCGTAGCGATCGCCAATGATCACCGACGGTCCGCTATCCGGTGAAGGCATGGAATGGCAGTCGAGCAGCAACGCGCAGCCGAACCTGTCGAGCAGGCAATTCAGCTGCTCCTCGATCGCACGATGATATGGGCGATGCGCCTGCGTCAGCCGCTCCTCCAGCTCGTAACGGGGGATCGGCTGCCGCCACAGCGAGCCGTGGGAAGCCGTTCGTCCCGGCACAATTCCGAGTCCGCCGCGGGCGCGGGGGCTAAGCGAGGGAAGAGGCCCGGAGCGGACGACCGTCGGGTCGATCTCGTCTTCGGCTCGATTGCAGTCGATCGCGGCTCGGGGGGTTTGCGCAACAACCGCGCCCACGCCCTTGTTGATCGCGCTCTCGACCAACTCGTCCACCAGTGGATCTTCAAGCCCGGCCAGGGCCGTCTCACCCCCCTTGCTCAGCGAAATCAGCCAGTTCGGATAGTCGCGACCGGCGTGAGGCACCGAAAGAAGCACCGGGACTTCGGCGTTGCACGGATGAATGGCCGGCGGAGATAGCGGCATCGACGTCAATGAATCCTGTCTACGACTGTCGCGTTTCGGGTCAACCGGAACCCATCACGCTGGAAAATCTTAAACGTTCCGAGCATAAGGTCCCGCATGGCGAAAATACTACTGGCAGAAGACGATACGTCGATGCGCGAATATCTGCAGCGCGCGCTGCAGCGTGTCGGGTACGAGGTGTCTGCCGTAGGGTGTGGGACGGAAGCCATGCCGCTCCTCGAAACCGACCATTTCGACCTTCTGCTGACGGATATCGTCATGCCGGAAATGGACGGGATCGAGCTTGCCCAGAAAGCGTCGGCAATCGACCCCGAGATTCGCGTGATGTTCATCACGGGCTTTGCAGCGGTCGCCTTGCAGGGTGGGCGAACGACTCCTGGCGCCAAGCTGCTGTCCAAACCATTTCACCTGAAGGATCTCGTTGCCGAGGTCGACCGGATCTTCCAGACGGAAGATCAGCACGGCCGTCTCTAAGCAGATGTGCTCGGCCGCCTTTAAGCGGCTTTCGCCTCATTCAGGGTAATCCAGGTAGCGGTCGCCGCAGCGACTAGCTGACCGTCCTTGTCGTGCAGCGCGCTTCCCACGCGGTGCTTCCTGCCCTCGCTGTCGATTGGCCAGCCAGTCACGATGAGCGGTTCGCCCGCGTGGACGGCTCGATGAAGCACCGCCGACATCCGTCCCAGCAGAGCCAGGCCCGCCTTGTCCTCGGTCGCAAAGTAACCCGGGCAGTCGAGCGCGGCCCAGAGGAACTCCGGCCGGACCAGTCCGTCTTCGCCGGTCACCGAATCGTCGGGCGTCCAGGTCGCTGCGACACGATTGGCGTGATCGTGGAGCGCGCCCGGGAATATTCGCATGCCGTCGCCGGCTTCACGATCCGGCCCGCAGACGAAGCAGCCCGGGAAGATATGATGCGAATGGCCCGAGAAGCGCGGCTCGGCATCCTGCGCTTCCGTGAGGGTCGGCGGTGGCGGGACGTCTATTTCGACGGGCCCCTTCGCGGCGGTCACCACTATTTGGTCATCTTGCAGGAGGGAGGCCGAGATGCCGTCAGTCTCGAGCGTTAGATCACGGTCCAGGGGAGGCGGCGCCTTCAACGTTACAGTGCAATTGGAGCCACCAAGGGCAGCCGCCACGAGACCCGCCACGTAACCGCCGTTTCCGGTCTTCGGCGGACCCCGGAACCGTCTTTCGATGCGAACCGTGCCCATGGCGGTCATCTCTCATCTCGGCGCTCGCCGCGCAACTGCAAGACACTGTTCGCGAAGGGTTGCGCGGTCCGCCGCCGCTCTCTACATGCCCGCTCCAGAGTGGGCGTGTAGCTCAGTGGTAGAGCACTGTGTTGACATCGCAGGGGTCGCAAGTTCAATCCTTGCCACGCCCACCATTTTTCCCTTCAACACCGTTTTCTGACCGCGCCCCAATGCGCGTCTGAAATGCGTCGGGTTGCGGAACGCGCCGTTGCGCCTGAACGTTCGCAATTCGGCGTATCTCACCAACCGTGTGGAAGGAGAGGGGGCCATGAGCGCGAACGGCCTCGAAGTCTTCGATAAGACACTGGATATCACGCACGTCTGGCTGAAGGAGATCATGGCGGATCTTGGGCCGGATAAGCAGGTCGCCTGGAAGGTGCTCTCAACCGTCCTTCACAAGCTGCGCGACCGGCTTTCGATCAACCTTGCGGCCCATCTGGGGGCCCAGCTGCCGCTGCTGATCCGCGGTGTCTATTACGACCAGTTCGAGCCGGCGAAGATGCCGGCGGTGTGCCGCACCCGCGAGGAGTTCGTGGACGAGGTCGCGGAGTGGCTCAGCGACACTCGACCGGTCGATCCCGAAAAGGCGGTCAACGCGGTCTTCCGGACGTTATCCAGGCATATCTCGCAAGGTCAGGTCGACCACGTGAAACAGGCGCTGCCGAAAGGGCTGAGACAGATGTGGGATGAGGCCGAAGCGATCGTCGTCGAAGCGACCGTCCTCGAGGTGACGCCGGTTATTTAGCGGGCTTGGCCGGTAACGGCTTCCGCTGCTCCAGCAGCCACATCCAAAGCGCCGGGTCGTTGTAGGCGGGCACCCATGACCAGTGATCGGTGTTGGGATAGATGGTCAGGCGAGGCGCTGCTCCGCACTTCTTGAGAGCGTCCACCATTTCAAAGTCCCCGCGCGTGTCGACGGCGTCGTCATGGTCGCCGTGAAATGCCCAGACAGGGACCTCCTTCGCATTGCAGGCCTTCTTGGGGTCTCCGAAGGCTGCCACGGGCGCCAGAGCGGCAAAATGCTCGGGATGGGTTGTGCCCCATTCCCAGGTCGCGATTCCGCCCAAGCTGAGGCCGGTCAGGTAGACCCGCGAAGGATCGACCCTGAGGGTTTTCATCGCATGATCGAGGATCGCTTCGAGCGGCGGAACCGGCCAATATTCACCAATCGTGTCCGACTGTTCGGGTAGCTGCGGCGAAATGACGATGAAGGGGAAGGCAGGGTTCTTCTCCACGAGCATGGGCGGTCCGTGCTTCTTGACGACATTGATGTCGGTCCCGCGCTCGCCCGATCCGTGCAGGAAGATGACCAGCGGCCAGCGGTCCGCTCCGCTCTCATTGTAGCCCTTGGGAATGAACAGCAGGTAGGGGAAGCCGCCTTCTGCGACGGGAGCCTGCACGGTTTGCCCTTCGACGGCCGGCGGCTGGGCAGGTGTCTTTTTCGCATCGACGGCCGAAGGCAGGCTCAATGCAGCCAGAGCAACGGCGACCCAGAAACGCATGCGGCGGCTCCTTCATCAAGAACCGCCGCAGCGTTGCACAGCAATAAGCGAAAGACGATGCCTTAGAGGCAGGCCTCGAGGTACGGTTGGTCGAAGCCGAACTGCTTGGCCTTCTCGAGCGTGTACGGACGTAGGCCCATCGAGCGATATTCGCCTAGGATCTTTCCGTCCGCTGTCTCGTCCAGATACTCGAACTTAAACAGTTCCTGGGTGACGATGACCTCGCCCTCCATGCCGATCACCTCGGTAACGTTGGTCGTGCGGCGTGAACCGTCGCGAAGGCGCTTCACCTGCACGATCAGGTCGACGGAATCCGCGATCTGCCGCGAAATCGCTTCCTTCGGGATCTTGATGTCGCCCATCATGACCATGTTTTCCATACGAGCCAGGCATTCGCGCGGGCTGTTGGAGTGAAGCGTGGCCATCGAGCCGTCGTGACCCGTGTTCATTGCCGCCAGAAGGTCGAAACACTCCTGGCCGCGAATCTCGCCGAGGATGATGCGGTCAGGACGCATACGCAGGGCGTTAATGACGAGGTCGCGAATCGTGATGGCGCCCTGCCCCTCGAGGTTCGGTGGACGTGTCTCAAGCGGAAGCCAGTGCGGCTGCTGAAGACGAAGCTCGGCCGCGTCTTCGATCGTGATCACGCGTTCGCCCGGGTCGATCATCTTCGACAGGGCGTTGAGCATCGTCGTTTTACCGGAACCGGTACCGCCGGAAATGATCACGTTCATCCGCGCTGCGCCAGCGATCTTCAGCACCGTCGCCATCTTCTCGGACATGGAGCCGAAGCCCTTCATCATGTCGAGCGTGATCGGCTTTTCGGAGAACTTACGAATTGAAATGGCGGTGCCGCGAAGCGAAAGCGGCGGAATAATCACGTTGACGCGGCTGCCGTCCTGAAGGCGAGCGTCGGCGAGCGGCGTCGTCTGGTCCACGCGGCGGCCGACCTTGTTCACGATGCGCTGGGCGATCTGGAACAGATGCTCTTCGTCACGGAACTGGATCTGCGCCAGTTCGAGCTTGCCCTTGCGTTCGACGAAGCACTGCTCGGGACCGTTGACCATGATGTCGCTGATGGCCGGGTCGGCCAGGAGCTCCTCGAGCGGGCCGAGGCCGAGCAGTTCGTCGACGAGGACCTTCTCGAGAGCGAACTGCTCGCGGCGGTTGAGGTTGATCTTCAGCTCGGTGAGCACTTCGCTGATGATCGGGCGGAATTCTTCGGCGAGCTCGTCCTTGCTGAGCGTGGCGGCGGCTTCGGGGTCGACGCGCTCGAGCAGGCGCGGAAGAACCTGCTCCTTGATTCGGTGGACGGAGGCTTCGAAGCCCTCAGACCTGCTGCTTGCTGCGTCTCCGCTGGCGTTCTGGCGGCTGTTCAGGCGGTCCATCGCCGCGGTGCCGGCTTCGTTCGGCTCCTGAAGGCCGCCGTCAAGACTGGCGGTCAGGTCGCTGACGGGCGGGAATTGTTCGGCCTCATCCGGGACGGATGGCGCTGCCGCCGCTCCACCGGAGGATTTCATCGGTTTGGCGACACCAAATTGTGGACGACCGTTGCCGCCCGCGCCGCCACGTTTGCCGAATGCGTTCATTCTACCCGTTTCCTGCGGTTCCGCCGAAATCAGGTTTGGTGAATAGGACTCAAACTTTTAGAAAAAGCTAACCGCGTTTAGCTTGTCCGCTTCCGAAGCGGGTCGCGCAATCAGGCGCCTGCACTCTCCGCGAGCACCGTAAGGCCACGCTCGCTGACCTCTGCGAAGCCTCCGGTCACAGCGATCTTCTCCGGCTGGGCGCCCTGAGAGCGATAGACTGACAGGTCGCCGTCACGCAGGGTCGTCATGTAGGGCGCGTGACCAGCAAGAATGCCGGAATCGCCCTCGGTGCCCGGAACGACGACCATGTAGACGTCGTCCGACATGACCAACCTGTCAGGCGTCACGAGTTCGAACTTCAGATCGGCCATTACTTCTTACCCTCAATCGCGGCGTCGAACGCGCCTGCGGCAGCTTCGAACTTGTCGCGGCAGCCCGTGTTGCAGAAGCCGACGACCTTGCCCTTGTAGAGCGTCAGGCTGTCGGAGCTGACCGGCTTCCCCGACCAGGGACACACGTCATTCACGCAATCCTCGAGGCGAAGTTGGTCAGCCAATTCCCCTTAGGCCTCCTGAGCGAGCTTCTCGGCCTTGGCGACCGCCTCGTCGATGCCGCCGACCATGTAGAACGCGGCTTCCGGCAGGTGATCGTACTCGCCGTTCACGACCGCCTTGAACGAGCGGACCGTGTCTTCGACCTGCACGAACTTGCCCGGGATGTTGGTGAACACCTCGGCGACGTGGAACGGCTGCGACAGGAAGCGCTGGATCTTGCGGGCGCGGCTGACGACCAGCTTATCCTCTTCGGAAAGTTCGTCCATGCCGAGGATCGCGATGATGTCCTGCAGCGACTTGTACTTCTGCAGCGTCTCCTGGACCGCACGAGCAACCTCGTAGTGCTCCTGGCCTACGACGGCCGGGGTCAGAACACGGCTGACGGAGTCGAGCGGATCGACGGCCGGGTAGATGCCCAGTTCCGAAATCGCGCGCGACAGCGTCGTGGTGGCGTCAAGGTGGGCGAAGGAGGTGGCCGGCGCCGGGTCGGTCAAGTCGTCGGCCGGAACGTAAATGGCCTGCACCGAAGTGATCGAGCCCTTATTGGTCGACGTGATGCGCTCCTGGAGGGTGCCCATGTCGGTTGCAAGGGTCGGCTGATAACCCACGGCCGAAGGAATACGGCCTAGAAGCGCCGACACTTCCGAACCGGCCTGCGTGAAGCGGAAGATGTTGTCGACGAAGAACAGGACGTCCTGGCCTTCCTGGTCGCGGAAATATTCGGCCTGCGTCAGACCCGATAGAGCGACGCGAGCGCGGGCTCCCGGCGGCTCGTTCATCTGGCCGAACACGAGCGCGACCTTCGATCCTTCAGGCGTCGGGTTGCCATCGGCGTCCTTGGCGATGACGCCCGCGTCGAGGAACTCGTGATAGAGGTCGTTACCTTCGCGGGTGCGCTCGCCGACGCCGGCAAACACGGATACGCCGCCGTGGCCCTTGGCGATGTTGTTGATCAGTTCCTGGATGAGCACGGTCTTGCCGACGCCCGCGCCGCCGAACAGGCCGATCTTGCCGCCCTTCGCGTACGGAGCGAGCAGGTCGATGACCTTGATGCCGGTGACCAGGATGGCAGCTTCGGTCGACTGATCGACGAATGCCGGAGCATCGGCGTGGATCGAGGCGGTCATGTCGCTGCCGATCGGGCCGCGCTCGTCGATCGGCTCGCCGATGACGTTCATGATACGGCCGAGCGTCTTCGGGCCGACGGGAACGCGGATCTGCGAACCGGTCGCCTTGACGGTCTGGCCGCGGGTCAGGCCGTCGGTGGAGTCCATGGCGATCGTGCGAACGACGTTCTCGCCGAGGTGCTGAGCAACCTCGAGGACGAGGCGGTTGCCGCCATTGTCGGTCTCAAGCGCGGCGAGGATCGGCGGAAGCTCACCCTCGAACGCGACGTCGACGACGGCGCCGATCACCTGCGCGACGCGGCCGACGAGGTTGCCGGTCTGCTGCTCGGCAGCTGCACCGGAGCCGGACGCGGGCGCGTCGGCCTTCTTGGCTCGGCTGCGGGGCTTGGTCTCGGGAGCGGCGGTTGCCATGTCTGTCTTCCTTGGCTTCGTGTTCGGTTAGAGCGCTTCTGCGCCGGAGATGATTTCGACGAGCTCGGTCGTGATCGCGGCTTGGCGCTGACGATTGTACTGAATCGACAGGCGGTTGATCATGTCGCCGGCATTGCGGGTCGCATTGTCCATCGCGGTCATCTGCGAGCCGTAGAAACCGGCCTGGTTCTCGAGCAATGCTCGATAGATTTGGATCGCGATATTGCGCGGCAGCAGGTCGGCGAGGATCTCTTCCTCGTCCGGCTCATACTCGACCGCAGCAAGCGACGCCGTGCCAGTGCCTGCGTCGTTGGCGGCGGGCACTGCGACCGGGATGATCTGGTCGACCGTCGGCTCCTGAACGAGCGTCGAGCGGAAATTCGCGTAGGCGAGGTGCACCACGTCGATTCCGTCGGTCGTATAGCGGTCGATCAGGTCTTTCGCGATCGCCTGTGCGTCCGCATAGGTCGGGGCCTTCATTCCGCTCGTATCGTACTGGGCGATGATGCCCTTCGGATAAAAGCGCTGGATGACCGGACGGCCCTTGCGGCCAACGATGTAGAAGAAGACCGTCTTGCCTTGGGCGGCTAGCTCGTCGGCCTTGCGGCGAGCAGCGCGGACGACGTTGCTGTTGAAGGCGCCTGCCAGGCCGCGGTCGCTGGTGGCGACCACGATCAGATGCGTGTCTTCTTTGCCCGTTCCCGCGAGGAGCTTGGGACTCTGCGGGCTACGAGCGACTTTCGACGCGAGCGAGGACACAACACCGTTCATGCGGGTCGAGTAGGGACGGCCGGCCTCGGCGTTCTGCTGCGCACGGCGCAGCTTCGCCGCGGCGACCATCTTCATCGCCTTGGTGATCTTCTGCGTCGACTTCACCGAGCCGATGCGAAGCTTGAGGGCCTTTAGGCTGGCCATCTTATGCGAACGTCTTCCCGAACTCGGTCAGCGCGTCCTTGAGCTTGGCGGCGGTGTCGTCGTCGAGCGCCTTGCTGTCGCGGATCGCCTTGAGGATGTCGGCCTTCTCGTTGCGAAGGTAGCTGAGCATCGCGGCCTCGTAGCGGACGACGTCCTTGGTATCGACCTTGTCGAGGAAGCCCTGCGTGCCCGAGTAGATCGAGGCGACCTGCTCTTCGACCGGCATCGGTGCATATTGTGGCTGCTTCAGCAGCTCGGTCAGGCGGGCGCCGCGAGCGAGAAGCTTCTGCGTCGAGGCGTCGAGGTCCGAGCCGAACTGAGCGAAGGCGGCCATCTCGCGGTACTGCGCGAGCTCCAGCTTGATCGAGCCGGCGACCTTCTTCATCGCCTTGGTCTGCGCGGCCGAGCCGACGCGGCTGACTGAAAGACCGACGTTAATCGCCGGACGGATGCCTTGGTAGAACAGGTCCGTCTCGAGGAAGATCTGGCCGTCGGTGATCGAGATGACGTTGGTCGGAATGTAGGCCGACACGTCGCCTGCCTGCGTCTCGATGATCGGCAGAGCGGTCAGCGAGCCACCGCCGTTGTCGTCATTCATCTTCGCTGCACGCTCGAGCAGGCGGCTGTGGAGATAGAAGACGTCGCCCGGATAGGCTTCGCGGCCCGGCGGGCGGCGGAGCAGGAGCGACATCTGGCGGTAAGCAACCGCCTGCTTGGAAAGGTCGTCGTAAACGATCACGGCATGCATGCCGTTGTCGCGGAAATATTCGCCCATTGCGGCGCCGGTGTAGGGCGCAAGGAACTGCAGCGGAGCAGGCTCGGACGCGGTCGCCGCGACGACGATGGAATATTCCATCGCGCCATTCTCTTCGAGCGCGCGGACGATCTGCGCGACGGTCGAACGCTTCTGACCGATCGCAACGTAGATGCAGTAGAGCTTCTCGCTCTCCTTGCCCGACTTGTTGATTTCCTTCTGGTTGATGAAGGTGTCGAGCGCGACGGCGGTCTTGCCGGTCTGGCGATCGCCGATGATCAGCTCGCGCTGGCCGCGGCCGATCGGAACCAGGGCGTCGAGCGCCTTGAGGCCGGTTTGCACAGGCTCGTGAACCGACTTCCTCGGAATGATGCCCGGAGCCTTCATTTCAACGCGGCGGCGCTCCGCGCCTTCGATCGGGCCCTTGCCGTCGATCGGGTTGCCGAGAGCGTCGACGACGCGGCCAAGCAGGCCCTTGCCGATCGGAACGTCGACGATGGTGCCGGTGCGCTTGGCGGTCGAACCTTCGCGAATGGTGGAGTCCGAACCGAAGATGACGACGCCGACGTTGTCGGCTTCGAGGTTGAGCGCCATGCCTTTGATGCCGCCGTCAAACTCGACCATCTCGCCGGCCTGGACGTTGTCGAGGCCGTGGATGCGGGCGATGCCGTCGCCGACCGACAGCACGGTGCCGACTTCGGATACCTGCGCGTCGGCATCGAAATTCGCGATCTGGTCGCGGATTACGCGGGAAATTTCAGCGGCGCGGATGTCCATATTCAGCCTTTCATCGCCTCGGCGAGTTTGTTGAGTTTGGTGCGGATGGATGCGTCGATCATCTGGCTGCCCATCTTGATCACGATCCCACCCAGGATTTCAGGGTCGATGCTCGTTTCGATCGCAACGTCGCGACCGGCGCGAGCGCGAAGCTGCTGCTTCAGCGCCGAAAGTTGGTCGTCCTTGAGCGGGTGCGCAGTCACGACCTCGGCAGTGGTCTCACCGCGGTGCTCGGCAGCGAGGCGGCGGAACGCACGGATCACGTTCTGAAGCTGGTTCTTGCGACCGTTCCTGGCGAGCACGCCGAGGAAATTGGCCGTTATCGGATCGAGCGAGAGCTGCTTGGCGACTGCCGCGAACGCCTTCCCGGCCTCCGCGCGGTCGATCAGCGGGCTCGAAGTGAGCTCCGCGAAATCGCGCGAATCCACCAGCGCCTGCGCCAGAAGCCCAAGGCTCTGACCCACCGCATCAATCTGCCGTTCGTCGCGAGCCAGGTTGAACAAAGCAGACGCATAGCGCCCCGCTAAGCTAGCCTGTATGCCGCTGGATGTTTCCACCGCGCTTAAAGCTCCAGAACTGGAATTTGCCCCATGAAAAATGGGGCGCTGCCGCAGGTTAGACCCGCACGCCCCCATGAGTTGGCGCGCCACTAGCAGGGGGTCTTCCAGGATGCAAGGCGGGTGGGCGCGGTTTGAACGCAATCGGCGGGAAGCAGCGCTCTGCGCCAGGCGGTAATGGATCTCCAACAAGGAGATGATGATGACCTATCGCGTTACCGGCCTGGATCCTGCTCCCTACAAGCCGCTGTTCGGCATGAGCGATGACGAGCTCGCCGGCCGTGGGATCGTCCGCATGACGGTCAGCAGCCCGACCTTCCCGTGCCGGGTTAGCCTGACCGACCGCGAGATCGGGGAGTCAGTGCTTCTTCTCAATCATGTCAGCCACGACGTCGACAATCCCTACCGCGCCGCCCACGCCATCTTTGTCACGGAAGGCGAAGAAGAAGCGGCTGAATATATCGACCAGATCCCGCCCGTCTTCGAAAAGCGAATCCTCTCACTCCGCGCATTCGACGACAATGGAATGATGGTCGATGCCGCGCTTGCCCAGCCGGGCGAGGCCGATGGCGTTATCCGCCGCCTGTTCGACAACAAAGCCGTCGATCACATTGACGCGCACAACGCGACCCGCGGCTGCTTCTCAGCCCGGATCGAGCGCTCAACGGCAGCTGCTTAGGTCGGCCACGACCGGGAAATGGTCGGATGCCGGCCGGCCGCCTTCGTAATGCCAGGCGAGCACCGCGTAGCGTTCGATATTAAGCTGCGGACTGACGAATACGAAATCGATCCGGCTGCTTTCCTTCGGAAGCGTCTGGAAATCATTCCAGGTTCCTTCCGGGCCCACTGGTATCGAGCGGGTCGCGTCGTGCGCATCCCGAAGGCCGAGCGCTGAATGGGTCATTGCCTGCACGGGCGGTGTGCCCGGCTCGGTATTGAAATCGCCGGTGACGATGACTGATTCGCCAGGCGCCTTTTTCGCGGCAATCCAGCGAAGAATCTGCCGTGCTCCTTCGAGGCGCGCTACTTTCCCCTCATTGTCCAGATGCGTGTTGACCGCGACGAAGCGCTTCCCGTCGCTGCGCCGGACGAGATGCGCCCAAGTCGCGGTACGGCTGTAAGCTGAGTCCCAACCTTTCGACGGCTTGTCCGGTGTCTCTGAGAGCCAGAAGGTGCCGCTCGACTTAAGCTGAAAGACGGTACGATCGAAGGCGACATTGGAAGACTCGCCCATAGGACCGCTTTCACGAGGCAGCCCGAGAAAGGAGTAATCGGGAAAGGCATGTTCGAGGTCGGCCTGCTGCCCCCGCACCACTTCCTGCAGCCCCAAGATAGCCGGCTTCATCATCTTGATTTGTCCGATGAACTGGTCGCGGCGGGCGGACCAGCGGTTGATCCCGTCGGATTCGAGATCGAGGCGAGTGTTGTAGGTCATCACCCGCAGCGGAGGGCAGGTTTTTGCTGCAGGCGCAGCACCGATCGTCATGGCGCCAACCGCCGCGATCACTATCTTCCTAGTTTGAAAGCAAGCCATGGGAAGCAGGACCTAGACCGCCTCGCTATGCTACGTCCATGTTGATGAAAACCATAGATGCAGATGCGGCCTGGGCGGCCTTCGAGCGCCGCGACCGCAGCTGGGATGGCCGAGTAATCGGAGCAGTCCGGACGACCGGCATCTACTGCAAGCCGAGCTGCCCAGCGCGGCGCCCGAAACGCGAGCATGTCGAGTTCTTCCTTGACGCCGCTGGAGCGCGGGCAGCCGGCTATCGGTCCTGCATGCGCTGCAAGCCGGACGAGGTGGGTCGCGAGGCTCTTGCGGTTACCAAGGCGGTGAAGCTGATCGAGCAGGCGGAAGAGGCGATCAGCCTTTCCGACCTTGCCGAAGCCGTCGGCTATGCGCCTCACCATTTCCAGCGCGTCTTTACGCGCGCCCTCGGTGTCTCTCCAGCCGGATACTGGCGGGGACTTCGCGCAAAGCGCGCCGCCGAGGCTCTTGAGGAGAGTGATCAGGTGACTGAAGCAATCTACGAGGCCGGCTATTCCGGTCCGAGCCGTTTCTACGCGGACGCCAAGGAGCGTCTCGGAATGACTCCTTCGGCATGGCGCGATGGCGGCCGTGGCGAAACCATCCATTGGACGGTCGTCGACAGTGCGCTTGGGCCGCTGCTGGTGGCAAAGACGCCGAAGGGCATTTGCCGCCTAACTTTCGAGGAAGACGAGAGTGCGCTGCGCCGGAACTTCCCGAACGCCAATCTCGTGGCGGACGATGGATCGATGGCCGACCTGATCGAAGGTGTTTTGACCGCCATCGATCATCCGCAATCGGCTCCCGAGCTTCCGATCGATGTGCGTGGGACGGCATTCCAGGAGGCCGTCTGGCGCGAGCTCCGCAAGATTCCGCTCGGCCAGACCCGCAGCTACGCCGATATCGCGAGAGCGGTCGGTCAGCCGGGCGCAATGCGCGCGGTCGGGACTGCCAACGGCTCGAACCCGGTCGCCGTGCTCGTTCCCTGCCATCGCGTAATTCGCTCGGACGGCTCGCTTGGCGGCTATGCCGGCGGCCTGGACCGCAAGCGTAAGCTTCTGAAGGCCGAGGGCGCCGACCCGCTGCTGATCTGAGGACGCTAACGCTTCGCCTTCTGTCGCTTTCTCTCGTCTTCCTCGAGCATGACGAGGGCGCCCTTTCCGTCGCCCGCCTTGATCTTCTCCATGATCTCGAGGTTACGGCGTTTTTCCCTCGGGAAATGTGGACTGAAGGCTATGGGGGCAAACAGGTCCTTCGCGTCGGCCGCGTCGGTATCGCGGAGTAGTTGCCGGACCGCTGTCAGGCGGAGATCGTCATCTTGGGGAACTAGGTCGACCGCGAACAGCAGCCCGTCGATGGCCTGTGCGGGCGGGGGCACGCCTTCCTCTACAAAGCTCTGGTAATAGTACATGAGCGGCTCCGGCGAGTTGAGGTCCAGCCGGTTGGCCTTCGAGAAATGGCTGCGGATTGCGGTCCAATTCGCCGACTTCGGATTTTTCTTTGCCAGCTCCAGCCCGGCGCGGCCCTTGTAGATCAGCGCCTTGAAGGACTTCGGATTCAAGGCCAGGGCCTGGTCGGCGGCAACCGATGCTTCTTCGTATTTTCTTGCCTGGAATTCAGCCTGCGCGAGAGTTTCCATTACGATCGCACTGCGGGGGAATTTCTCCGCTGCCGATCTTGCTCCCCCGAGCACCATGCGAGCCGCAGCCGAATCCTCCATCTGCGCCTCCAGCTTCATGCGCACCGGAAGAATTTCCTGCTCGTCATCCCGAAGAGTCCGCACCTCAACGGGGCCGACCTTGATCATCGAAGCAGGGATGATGCGGGTCGGCAGGGTGTCTCGACCGCGATAAGTGTTGAGCTCCTTCTCGAGCTTCTTGAGATCCCCAAGCGACTGTTTCGCGGCATCAAGGGCCGGAACGCCCTTCTGGATCAGGTCTACATACTTGGTCGTTTGCCCGCGCCGCGACGGCTCGAACGCCAGATAATGGGCGAGCAGCCAGCCGCTGCTGTACTGGGAAATCCATTCCTCGTCGGTAGTCTGATTATAGATGCCCCCGAGCATGTCCGGCAGCGACATTCCGCGAAGGAGGCGCAGCCACGCGCCGCGGTAATGCGGCGGCTCGCCGAATTCCACCGAGCCATCCGGAAGCAGTTCGGCCGGAGCGAAGAACTCCGCATAGCCTTCGACCATCCACGTCGGATAGGCGGCTGTTGCGTCCTGAAGCATCAGGTGATGCAGATATTCGTGGAAGAAGACGGTCCTGCCGTCGAGATCCCAGCGATCCCGCTTCGGTTCGCTGTTGGCGAAGGAAACGGGCCCAGACGCGCGGCCGAAGTAGACGCCCGCGATGCCGCCGATCCCGGTAACGTTCGAGACTTCCTGCGAATCCCGCAGCGTGTAGAGCGTAAGGCGGCTGGTTGAGGTGGGCGGCGGGTCCTTCATCTGGCGCACGGCCCGAACGGCGCTGTCGAAGCGCTCCAGCTCCGTCGCATAGGCGCGCAAAGCATCCGGCTTCTGCTTGGAATAGATTATGAAGTGGTTGGTTCTGGCCTCGTTCCACTGGGCCAGTGCTTGCGACGGCGCGAGTGCGAGCGCCGTCAACGCTGCAAGCCTTAGAAACATTTGTGATTCCCCTCAATCAACAAGGGGAAATTAGCGCAGCGAAAACAGCTGTCTAGAGGAAGCTGTAGGGGTCGACGTCGACGCTCACGCGGACCTTCGGGCTCCATTCGATTTTGGCCAGCCAGTCGCGGATGACGTCCTGCACGTCGAGACTTCGGGCGGCGTGAACGAGAAGGCGTTGGCGGTGCCGGCCGCGAAGCATCGCGAGGGGGGCGGGGGCAGGACCGAAGACCGCCATTCCATCCACCTTGGGTGCGGCATTTCCGATGCGACGGGCGACGGAATCCGCTTGCGAGGAATCCTCTGCGGACACGACGATCGCGGCCAGTCGCCCGAACGGCGGCATCGCGGCGTCGCGGCGGGCTTCGGTTTCAGCGGCGTAGAAGCCGGGCGCATCTCCGGAAACGAGCGCCGCAATGACCGGAGCTTCCGGATCGTGCGTCTGCACCAACACCCGGCCCGGCTTGTCGCCGCGGCCGGCCCGGCCCGCGACCTGCTGGATCTGCTGAAAGCTGCGCTCTGCTGCGCGGAGGTCGCCGCCGGCAAGGCCGAGGTCGGCATCGACGACGCCGACCAGGGTCAGGTTGGGGAAGTGATAGCCCTTGGTGACGAGCTGGGTGCCGATCACGATATCGATCGCTCCGGCTTCCATCTGGGCGACGAATTCCGCGGCGCGTGCCGGGGACCAGATGGTGTCGGACGTGACGATTGCGGTCCGCGCATCCGGGAAGAGCGCCGCCACCTCATCGGCAATTCGCTCGACGCCGGGACCGCAGGCAACGAGGCTGTCCTCCTCGCCGCACTCCGGGCAGACCTTGGGCGGCGGCATGACGTGCCCGCAGTGATGACAGGCAAGCCGGGCCATCAGCCGATGCTCAACCATCCACGCGGTGCAGTTCGGGCATTGGAAGCGATGGCCGCAATGGCGGCAGAGGGTCAGCGGAGCAAAGCCGCGTCGATTGAGGAAGAGCAGCGACTGTTCGCCTCGTTCCAGATTGGCTTTCAGTTCAGCCACCAGGCTTGGCGCCAGCCACCGCCCGCGTAGCGGCGGATCTTCCGTCAGATTGATTGCCCGGATTTCCGGCATGCTCGCACCGGCAAATCGCCGGCTGAGCGTCACCTCGCGATAGCGGCCGATTTCGACCATGTGCCGCGTCTCGATCGCTGGCGTGGCGGAGGAAAGGATGACCGGAACGTCCTCGAACTTCCCGCGCATCACCGCGACGTCGCGCGCGTGGTACGGGACGCCTTCCTCCTGCTTGAAGCTGGGTTCGTGCGCCTCGTCGACGACGATCAGGCCGAGCTTCGCGTAAGGCAGGAATAGCGACGAGCGAGCGCCGACGGTAACCTTGGCCTCGCCGCTGACGATCGCACGCCAGGCGCGGCGGCGTTGCGACGAGCGAAGGTCCGAATGCCAGGCCACCGGCTCACAGCCGAAGCGGCTGGTGAAGCGCTTCAGGAACGGCTCGGTCAGCGCGATTTCAGGAAGCAGGACGAGCGCCTGTTTCCCTTGCCTAAGACATTCGGCGATCGCTTCGAAATAGACTTCTGTCTTGCCCGACCCGGTTACGCCATCGAGCAGGACCGGATCGAAGCCCTTGCCGATGGCGAACGAAAGACTTGCCGCCGCCTCGACTTGTTCCTCGTTGAGCTCGGGCGGCGCGAATTCCGGATCGGGGACGGGCAGGGGCCGGTCGGCCTCGACCGCGACTGATTCCAACGCGCCGGCATTCACTAGTCCGCGCATCACTGCATCGCTGACTTCGGCATGGTCGGCGAGCTCGCGGACGGTGCCCTGGCGACCTTCGATTGCGGCCAGGGCCTTAAGCCGTTGCGGCGTCATTCGGTCGGGCTGAAAGCCGGTCGGGCGGTACTCCGTCAGCTGTCGAGGGCCCTCGAGCGCACTTGACGAAGGAAGGATCATGCGGAGCACCGACGCGAGCGGCGAGAGATAGTAATCCGCCGTCCACTCCGCGAGCCGCCGCAGCGGGGTAGCGATCGGCGGGACATCCAAGGTTCCGATGATCGGCCGGAGTCGATTGTCACCTACCTCTTCAGTCGGTAGCCGCTCCGGCTCCCAGGCGACGCCCAGAAGTTGCCGCGGCCCGAGCGGCGCGACCAGAACCGTCCCTGGCTCGACGTGCATGTCGTCGGGCACTCGATAGTCGAGCGGCCCGAGCGCTGCATTGAGGGTAACGACACGGGCGCGGTTCATCGGCTAAGGGGACTTCGGGGTTGCGGGACGAGGACCTCTAACAAGAGGACTAGTCCGATGATTGCAAGACGCTGGCACGGGCGGGTGCCCGGTTCGAAGGCCGGAGAATATCTCCGGCTGATGAACGATGTAGGCTTGGCCGATTACCGATCAACCGAAGGGAACCGCGGGGCGTGGTGCCTGCACCGCCGCGCGGGCGATGTCGTCCATGTCGAGATGTTCACCCTGTGGGACGATCTCGGGGCGATCCACCGCTTTGCCGGGGACGACATTGCGAAGGCGAAATTTTACGACTTCGACCCCGACTTCCTCCTCGAACTGGAGCCCGAGGTTACGCACTTTCAGGTGATCGAAGGCTGAAGCCTACTTGCCCCGCTTCTTGCGGTGCTGGTCGAAATCGAGGACCGACGTCTCGTCGTCGGCCGGCAGCAGGCCGAGGCGGCGCGCGACTTCCTGATAGGCTTCCTCGACGCCGCCGAGATCCTGGCGGAAGCGGTCCTTGTCGAGCTTCTCGTTCGACTTGACGTCCCACAGTCGGCAGCCGTCCGGGCTGATCTCGTCAGCGAGGATGATGCGGGCATAGTCGCCGTCCCACACCCGGCCAAATTCCAGCTTGAAATCGACCAGGCGGATGCCGATCGCGGCGAACATGCCGCTGAGGAAGTCGTTCACGCGGATCGCCATGTCAGCGATGTCGTTCATCTCTTCCTGGCTGGCCCAGCCGAAGCAGGCGATATGCTCTTCGGAGATCATTGGATCGCCGAGCGCATCGTCCTTGTAATAATATTCGATAATCGTCCGCGGGAGCTGCGTGCCCTCCTCAATGCCGAGGCGCTTCGTCAGCGACCCCGCAGCGACATTGCGGATGACGACCTCGATCGGGACGATCTCGACCTGGCGAATGAGCTGCTCGCGCATGTTCACTCGGCGGATGAAGTGCGTCGGAACTCCGATCGTCTGCAGCGCGAGGAAGATGTGCTCTGAAATGCGGTTGTTGAGAACGCCCTTGCCGCTGATCGTCCCTCGCTTCTGCGCGTTGAACGCGGTCGCGTCGTCCTTGAAGTACTGGATGAGCGTGCCGGGCTCGGGACCCTCGTAAAGGATCTTTGCCTTGCCTTCATAGATCTGGCGGCGCCGGGCCATTGCTGTCGCTTTACTCCACCCCCCGGGGATCGGGGAGGGGCGGCTATAGGCGAGCCGTCCCCCTCCCGCAATCAAGCAGAGTTGCGTTACTTGCTGGCTAACGACTGATCGAGCGTGTTCACATACTTGCTTCCGTTGAGCACTTGGATGGTGGAGCCTTTCAACCCATCTCCGATGGGCTCTGCGCGGCCTCCCAAGCATGGCTGGAGGAAGTTTTCGGCGACCGCATTGAACGCGATGTTGTTGGCTGGTCGGGCAAAGCCGTGGCCCTCGTCAGGGAAGAGGACGTAGGTAACGGGAATGTTCTTCGCCTTCATGGCGTCCACGATCTGGTCGGACTCCCGCTTGTTCACGCGAGGATCGTTCGCGCCCTGGCCAATCAGGAGCGGCTTCTTGATCCGGTCCGTATAGGTCAACGGAGACACTTCCTTCAGGAGCGCTCGACCTGCTTCGGTCGTCGGATCACCCATCCGCTGATAGAATTGCTGCTTGAAGGCTTCCCAATAGGGCGGAATGGTCTCGAGCAGCGTGAACAGGTTCGACGGCCCGACGATATCGACGCCGCACGCGAACTTGTCCGGAGTGAAGGTCAGGCCTGCAAGGGTCGCATAGCCTCCATAGCTCCCGCCCATGATCGCGACCTTGTCGGGCGTGGTGACGCCATTCGCGACCGCCCAATCGACGCTGTCGATCAAGTCGTCGTGCATCTTCTTGCCCCATTGCAGGTTCCCGGCCGCCAGGAACTCCTTACCGAAGCCGGTGGAGGCCCGGTAATTGACGGAGAGGACGGCATAGCCGCGGTTGGCGAGCCACTGGTGGTAGGGATTGTAGCCGAACTCGTCCCTCGCCCAAGGTCCGCCGTGGACGAACAACACCATCGGAGCGGCGCGATCCGGCTTGCCGTCGCGATTGGCGTCGGCGCTGGCCGGAAGCGTCAAGTAGCTCGGCAGGGTCAGCCCGTCGCGAGCCTTGATCTCGACTGGCCACATCGGGACGAGCGGAGCGCCGACGAGCTCGGGACGGCCGGTGTACAGTTTGGTCAGGGTCCCGGCCTTGCGGTCGAACAGATAGACAGCGGAAGGCTCGACGACCTTGTCCGCGCTGACGATCCACTTATCGTCCGCGTCGGTCCTCGCCTGGACGTTCGGCGAAGCGCCCAGCTTGTACTTCAGCCATTCGAGCGTGGCGCCGATGTCCTTGTCCAGCGCGCTCCATTCCGGCTTCAGATATTCCGCCTGATAAGCCTCGACCTGAAGGGTCTTCGGATTCGTAAGCGTGCCGCTGATGTCGGCCTTCGGACTTTCGCCGATAACCTTCGTTTCTCCGCTCGCGACATCCTGAGCGATAAGGGCCGCCGTGTTCCTGCCGCGGCTGTCGATCCAGTAGAGCGTCTTGTTGTCGGCGGTGAATCCGGCGGGATTTGTCGTCAGCGCGTCTTCGAGGCCAACGGTCGCGAACGGCTTGGTTTCGATCTTCCCGTTGGAGATTCGGTAATAGTCCATGCCGCCGTCGTCGCGGGACTTCAATGCCATCCTCAAATGAAGGTCGTTATCGGCAAGGAAGCCGCCGTAGCCGGTGTTGCGCTGCACGAGCGTGAGCTTGCCGGTCTTGAGGTTCAGGCTGTGAACGTCGTGCCATTTGGGATCGCGGTTGTTCAGGCCGACGAGGATCCGGTCCTTATGCCGGCTCGAGATGCCAACGACTTCCGCGCGAGTCTTCTTAAACGGCGTGAGGGTGGTCTGCTTTGCGGTCGCGACATCCACTCCATAGAGCAGGAAGTTCTCGTCGCCGCCCTTGTCCTGGATGAACAGAATCTGTTTCGAATCCGGGGTCCAGAAATATGAGCGGATTGGGCGCTCACGCTCGTTCGTGAGCGGCTTGGCGGCATCGATATTGTCGACAGGTGCTACCCAGATATTGAGGACGCCGTCGCGCGGAGCGGTGAAGCTCAGCCATTTTCCGTCGGGAGAGATGCGGCCGTAGGCCTTGACCGGATTTCCGAAGAGCTTGGTCCGCTCTATCAGCGGCGGGTCGGAAGGCTCGGCTGCAATGAGCGTCGATGAAGTGACGAACGCTGACGCAAGAAACGTTACTCGGATCGCTGTTCGCATGAATGCCCCCTCAGATTGATGGGGCGAATTCTGCACTCAAGATCTTGGGGAGGCGAGTCTTTCTTAATCTGAATTAAACACAGTGAGGAACGCGGCGCGTGCTAGTCCGCGTTCCTCACCATTGCATCACGCTCATCCGACATCCTTCGAAGGCGTGACGTTGCGAGCCAGGGGGCGTTCCATTCGAAGCGGTGCACAGCGGCAAGGCTCTTGCTGACTTCGCGACCGATCGTGGCGAACAGCCGGTCGAGACCAGCATTCAATTCGTTGCGACCGGACTGGTATTGGCGGTCGAAAATTTCATCGATCATGGTGATCACCCTTTCCTCGTTCCTTCTGTTTAGAGCGCGATCGGCAGCTCGCTGCTGTCGTTCGCGGCCTCCTTGAGCGCCTTCTCGATCAGTTCGAGGCGGTGCTCGGCATCGAGTCCGGCCCAAGCACGGAACGCGTCGCTGGAGCTCCGCGAATGTGCTGCGGCCGCCTGGAGCGCGGGCCCGTTCTCGACGAACAGGCGTGGATTGAGTCCATAAGCCATGTTTGCGTCCTCCTTTTTCGCCGCCGCCGGTTCGGGGGGTTGGGGAGAGGATCCCATTTGGTCCGGCGGCGGCTTGTGATCTATCTACGGATTCGATCGTTTCGGGGCCAATCAAAGCCTCGACAAAGGGCATAAGCTGGGCTTATGTAAACGGATGCGACGCCTGCCACCCCTCGCTGCCGTTCGGGCCTTTGAAGCCGCAGCCCGCAATGAGAGCTTCACCGCTGCTGCGGCCGAGCTCGGGCTGACGCAAGCCGCCGTCTCGTATCAGGTTAAAGCATTGGAAGAGCGGCTCGGTGCTCCACTGTTCGTGCGAGAACGTGGACGCGCCCGGCTCACCCCGCTGGGCCACCGGCTTCTTCCGACGCTAAGCCAGGCCTTCGACTCTATCGAGGCGGCTTTCACGACCCAGCGCGAGGAGGACGAAAGCCTACTGACGATCACGACCACCCATACGTTTGCGAACACCTGGCTGGCGTGGCGGCTCGGCGCATTCCAGATGGCTCACCCGGAGCTTGCCGTTCGCATGTCGACCAGCAACGACATCGTCGACCTGAAAGCCGGCGACGCAGATATCGCTATACGTGCAGGCCCCGGTCACTGGCCGGGTCTCGAGACCCATAAGCTTTTCGAGTCCCAGTTCACGCCGATGGCGAGCCCGGAGTGCCTGGCCGCCGAAGAGCGCAAGTTGGGCCGGAAGCTGCAGCCGTCGGACATGCCGACCGCGCACATCATCAATCCGGGCGACGACTGGTGGCAGCAATGGTTCTGCGACAATGGCGTTGCTCCCGACGAGAAAGCCCTTAGGCGTCCCGGCATTCGCCTCGACAACCAGGCGAACGAAGGTCATGCGGCGATGGCGGGGCAGGGCTTCGCGCTGCTGACACCGTTCCTGTGGCAAGGCGACGTCGCGGCCGGGCGTCTGGTGGTCCCGTTCCCGGAGAGCATTTCGGCGCGCGGTTGGGCCTATTGGCTGGTGCTCCCTCCGGAGCGGCGCATGGTGCCCAAGGTGAAGCGGTTCCGTGAATGGCTGCTCGCGGTCATGGAAGAGGCGAGGCAACCCGCTCTTTCAGACGCGGCGATGGAGATCTGAGCTGCGCTAGTCGTCGCCCTGGTCGTCTCTTCGATCGGGTTCGACACGGCCGACAAGTCGCTGACCTAGCCATACCTCGCAGTGCACGGCCTGGTTGAAACGCCGAGCGGATTCGAGCGCCGCAGCGTCATCCGCGGCGTCAATCCATTCGGCGGCCCAAACTTTTCCGGCCCCGTCGAGACAATAGACTCGATAAGCTTCCAATCCTGCGCCCCCCGGCGATAGCCGTTTGTATCATCGAATGAAAAGGCGGTTCAATTCGACTCCGCAACGATCAAAAGTTCGCTCGCAATTGCCGCTTAACGGGTGACGGCGGTCCGATCCCGTTGCTAAGCGTGGCGGATGGACCCGAATTCAGAATCCTCCGTCATCGATACCCCATTCGACGCCGCTCTGTCGGAGCGTTACCTCGTCTACGCCCTCTCAACGATCACCGCGCGTTCGCTTCCGGACGTCCGAGACGGCCTGAAGCCGGTCCATCGGCGCCTCTTGTGGGCGATGCGTCTCCTGAGGCTCGATCCGGCCGGCGCGTACAAGAAGAGCGCCCGTGTCGTCGGCGACGTTATCGGCAAATACCACCCGCACGGGGACCAGAGCGTCTACGATGCCATGGTCCGCCTCGCGCAGGATTTTGCGCTTCGTTATCCGCTGGTCGACGGACAGGGGAATTTCGGCAACATCGACGGCGATAACGCCGCTGCCTATCGCTACACCGAGGCCAAGCTGACGCCCGTCGCCATGGCTCTAATGGCCGGCATCGACGAAGGAGCGGTCGACTTCCGCCCGACCTACAACGGCGAAGAGGAAGAGCCCGAAGTCTTCCCCGGCCTGTTCCCGAACCTGCTCGCCAATGGAGCGAGCGGCATTGCGGTCGGCATGGCGACCTCTATCCCGCCGCACAATGTAAGCGAGCTGATCGAGGCCGCGATCAAGTTGATTGAGGAGCCCAAGACCGACGATCGCGACATCCTGCAGATCGTAAAGGGTCCGGATTTCCCGACCGGCGGCAAGCTCGTTGACGATCCGCAAACGATCGAACGCGCCTATGTCAGTGGCCGCGGTTCTTTCCGCCTTCGCGCGACCGTTGAGAAGGTCGCCGAGAAGGGCGGCGGCTGGCACTTGTTGGTCACCGAGATTCCGTACGGCGTTCAGAAGAGCAAACTCATCGAGCAAATTGCCGAACTGATCGGCGAAAAGAAGCTGCCGATCCTCGCGGACGTGCGGGATGAAAGTGCCGACGATCTGCGCATCATCCTCGAGCCGCGCGCTCGAACCGTTGACGCCGCGCTCCTGGAAGAGAGCCTCTACCGGCTAACGGATCTTGAGGTGCGGTTTCCGCTCAATCTCAATGTGCTCGACGAGAACCGCACGCCGGTGGTGATGAGTCTCAAGGAGGCTCTCTCGGCCTGGCTCAAGTTTCAGATCGAAGTGCTGGTCCGCAAGAGCCAGGTCCGCATTGGAAAGATCGACGACCGTCTGGAGCTCCTTGACGGCTTCCTTATCGCCTTCCTCAACCTCGACCGGGTTATCGAGATCATTCGCACTGAGGACGAGCCCAAGCCCGTGCTGATGACGGAGTTCTCGCTCTCGGACCGCCAGGCCGAAGCGATCCTCAACATGCGGCTGCGCTCGCTCCGCCGGCTCGAGGAGATGGAAATCGGTCGCGAGCGCGAGAAGCTCGCGAAGGAACGGGAAGAGTTGGTCAAGCTGGTCGCCGAGTTCCCTCGCCAGCGGCGGCGCCTCAAGAAGGATCTTGAAGCCCTGAAGCAGCAGTTCGGGGACTATCGCCGCACGCGCATCGAGGAAGTCGCTGCGACACGGGAGATCGACTGGTCGGCAATGATCGAGAAGGAGCCGATCACCGTCATCCTGTCGCAGCGTGGCTGGATCCGGGCTATGCGCGGCCACGTCGCACTAGACGACGCCGAGACGCTGAAATTCCGCGAAGGCGATGCGCTCGATACGATCTTTCATGCGCAGACGACCGACCGGCTGGCGCTCTTCGCCGCCAATGGCCGTGTCTACACGCTCGGCGGCGACAAGCTTCCCGGCGGGCGTGGCTTCGGCGAGCCAGTGCGGCTTTCGATCGACCTCGACGCGGAGGTCGATATCGTTGAGCTAATGGTGATCCGGGCCGACACGAAGCTGCTGATCGCTTCCAGCGACGGAAAGGGCTTCCTAACGAGCGGCGAGGCCACGCTCGCGGAGACCCGCAAGGGTAAGCAACTCGTCAACTTGCGATCGGGCGCGAGGGTCGCGGTCGTTCGCCAGGTTCCGGAAGGTGCCGATGCAGTCAGTGTCGTGGGCGAGAACCGCAAGATGCTCGTGTTCCCGATCTCGGAATTGCCCGAGCTCGCACGCGGACAGGGCGTAACGCTTCAACGATACCGCGACGGCGGTCTCTCCGATGTGATCGCATTCCGGCTCACCGACGGCCTGAGCTGGGCGCTGGGTGGCGAAAGCGGTCGAACCCGCACCGAAACGGACCTGAGCCCGTGGCGCGCAGCGCGCGGTGCGGCTGGGCGGATGCCACCTATCGGTTTTCCCCGCTCGAACAAGTTCGACTGACCGACAATATTAACCAGGGTTAACTCGGTTTACCTCTGCGCCGGATACTCCGAATTAACCTACTCGCCGTAAACCGGCTTCTATGCAGGCTGCAGTCAACCGCCTGCCGAACCGCAAAACCGGTCGGCAGGGGGAAAATCACCATGCTAAGGCGCACCTCGCGATGGGTGACGATGCGGCATTGCTCGGCGCATTGCCCATCGCTGCGGCCGTGATCGGCGATCAGGACGGTTGCCTGAAAGTCCTCGATTATAACGACCGGTTCATGGAAACCGTCGAGCTGTCGACCTGCAGGGCAATCGACTGGAATGATGCGGACTGTTTGAAGGATGGCGCGATCGCCGAGGTCCTTCGCGAATTCTTTGGTGATTTCTCGTCGCCCGGGGAGCTGGATTTCCGCGACGGTGAGGGCGTTTCGGCCCGCTATTTCAAAATGAAACTTGCGCCATTGCCGCAAGGCAAGGGTTCATTCCCTCGCTGCCTGCTGAGCCTCGTCGACCGCACGGTCGAAGCGCAGGCGGAACGCTCGCTGCGCGCCGAAATGCTGCGCGACAGCCTTACAGGCCTGCCCAACCGCCTCGCCTTTACGGAAAAGGTTGAGCAACTCGACCACGACGGAAAGCGTGACGTCGAGCATGCCGTCCTTGTCGTCGACATGCTGCGCTTCTCGCGGATCAACGAGAGCATGGGCAGCCTCGCCGGCGACGAGCTTCTGATCACCTTCGCTCGCAGGTTGATGTCCGCGCTTCGTGGCGGCGACGTGCTGGCGCGCACGGGGGGCAATGAATTCGGCGTATTGGTGACCTTGCGCCGCGGCGTTGTCGACGCTCTCGCAGCGGCCGATCGCATCCAGGAGGTGTTGGCGGCTCCGTTCAAGATCTCGGACCTAGAGATCCGCGTCGAATGCGCCATCGGGCTCGCGCTGATGACTGCGGGGCAGGACGCCGAAGAGTTGTTCCGCAACGCTCAGTTCGCAGTCAAGCAAGCGAAGCAGGTCGGCAAACCGCAAGTCTACGAAGCGAGGCAGGCCAGCGAAGCTCGCCGACGCTTCTCGATCGAGACGGAGCTGCGTCGCGCACTCGACAAGGACCAGCTGAAGCTGTTTTACCAGCCGCTCATCGACCTCAAGTCCGGCCAAGTCGCGGGTTTCGAAGCTCTCGCGCGCTGGGAGCATGAGGATCGCGGCGAGATCAGTCCGACGGAGTTCATTCCCGTCGCCGAGGAATCGGGGCTCATCCTGCAGCTAGGCCGCTGGGCGATGCACACCGCCGCGGACACGCTGGCAGACTGGGACCGCAAGGCCGGCGAGCCGCTACCGCTTTACGTTGGCGTGAACCTTTCCGCGATTCAGGTCGCCCGGGACGACATTGCAGCCGTCGTCTCGAGCGCCCTGAAGTCGAGCGGACTGAAAGGCGATCGCCTCACCCTCGAACTCACCGAGAGCTCGATCGTGCAAGACCCCGCACGCGCGACCCGTGTGTTCGACGCACTGAAGTCGCTCGACGCAACGGTCGCGATGGACGATTTCGGCACCGGCTATTCGAGCCTCGCCTATCTCCAGCGGCTGCCGATCGACGTGCTGAAAATCGACCGCAGCTTCGTCACCGGCATGATGGTCGATCCCGACAGCGTGGCGATCGTCCGCGCCGTGCTTAGCCTGGCCGATGCGCTCGGCATGTCCACGACGGCCGAGGGCATCGAGACCGTCGAGCTTGCAACGACGCTGGCGACGCTGGGATGTGCAAGCGGGCAGGGCTTCTACTTCGCCAAACCGCTGGAGGCAGAGGCAGCGCTCGAATACTGGAAATCCCGCAAGCGCCACTAGTCGCCGGCACTTGAAATCCGCCCCGCAATGCTGTGTTCACGAGTACACAGTCAGTCTGCGTAATTGCGTGAGGGGGTCAAAAAGTTGAACCTCCGACACCATACGGGCATTGTTCAGCTAGGGCTGGGTAGAGGGACATCGTGAGTATTAGCTTTTTGAAATCGATCACCTTTGCGTCCGCAGCTGCGCTTGTTGCGCCGGGAGCCGCTGTTGCTGCCGACCAGGCGGCGGTTCCAGTCGCGGCCACGCAGGCCCTCGCGCTCCCGACGGCGGGATCCGTGGCAGCCATCTATAACCAGTACAAGATGAAGCCGATCTGGTTCCGGAACGGTGCACCCACCGTTGCCGCCACTCAGCTGGTGCAGATTCTTCGGCGTTCGCCGCTGGATGGCCTCGGTTCGGGTCCGCAGCTGGCCGACCAGATCGAGGCGGCGATGCGGTCGACGAACGGCAATCCGGCGGCAGTCGACGCGGCCGAGCAGCTGATGTCTTCGGCCTGGGTCCTCTACGTCCAGACGATCAAGCGGCCGACGCCGGGCATGATCTATCAGTACGAAGTGCTAAAGCCGCAGGGTGGTCGCACCGACCAGATTCTGCTGGGCGCCGCAGCCGCTCCCTCGCTGGAAGCGTACATCAGCTCGGTCGCCGCGGTGAATCCTATCTATTCGGGAATTCGAGACGCGGAATGGGCGCGAATGCAAGCGGCTGGAACGATGACGCCGGATCCCAAGATCCTGGCTAATTTGGAACGCGCGCGGTCGATTCCGTCGCGGGGCCGCTTCGTGCTTGTCGACGTCGCGTCGCAGCGCCTCTTCATGTACGAAAACGGTGCTCCGGTAGATTCGATGAAGGTCATCGTCGGCGATACAAAATTGCCCACGCCGATGATTGCCAGCGTGATGTATTACATCACCTACAACCCATATTGGAACGCGCCCGACCATCTGGTGAAGGGGCCGATCGCCGCGAAGACACTGGCCGGCGGCAAGAAGTATTTCGACAGCATGGGTTATCAGGTGATGGCGGATTGGTCGGCGAATTCAGCGACCGTTCCCTTTGAAAGCGTGAACTGGAAAGATGTCGCGGCGGGCAAGACACACGTGCGCGTTCGGCAGGACCCGGGCCCCAAGAATTTCATGGCTCAGCTGAAATATCCGTTCGCCAATCCGCAGGACATCTACCTGCACGATACCCCCGAGAAGGGGCCGTTTAGCCTTGCGAACCGCGCTCGCAGCAACGGCTGCGTCCGTCTCGAGGACGCTCAGCGCTTCGGTCGCTGGCTGCTCGGCCGTGAACCGAGCCCCCCGGGAACGACGCCCGAGATTCAGGTTCAGCTGCCACGCGGCGTTCCAATCTACATCACCTACCTGACTGCGCAGCCGACCAGCGGCGGACAGATTGCATGGGTGAAGGACGAATATGGCTGGGACCAGCCCGGTGCGCAGGTCGCGTCGACCTACATCAGCCCGGCCGCACGCGCCGCCAACTGATCCGCGCAAAGCCTTTTGAAGACCGGTCTGGCCTCTTGGTGCCCCCAAGGCCGTTTCGACTGACGGACCAACCGGCGCCCTGTCGTCAGAGCGCTCCGAGTTCGTCGCTAGCCGCGCCGCGTTCCGCGCCATGTTCAGACAAAGAAAAAGCCGGCCCGGGTTTCCCCGGACCGGCCTCTTTCTGTTCGCCTGACGCTTAGCCGCGCTCGGGAGCGGGCGGCGGAGGCGGTGGCGGTGGCGGCGGAACCGGGCAAGCCTCGGTCGCCAGGATAACCGAGCCGTCCGGGCACGTCTGCGTCGCCGGAGGCGGCGGAGGCGGCGGGGGTGGCGGCGGAGGAGGCGGAGGAGGCGGCGGAGCTGCACCGAAGTTGTAGATCAGGCTCGCCAACAGGCTGTGCGAACGCCAGTGACCCGTGAGCTGCGAATCGCTGTCGGCGAACTTAAGCTCGCGCGTGTTGTAGAAGCGATACTTCACACCAACGTCGATGTTGTCGCTTACCGCCGTGCGGATGCCAGCGATGAACTGCCAGGCAAGAGCCGAGTCAGAATCGCTGAACCCTAAACCCGTTGCCGGGATCGTCGGAAAGGTGCCCGAGAAATCGGTCGAGATCTTGACTCGAGCCATGCCGACACCCGCACCGAGGTAGCCGGTAACGCCATTGTCGTCGCCGAAGTCGAGCAGCAGGTTTGCCATAGCCGAAAGTACGCTTCCGCGGCCGTCAGCATCGAGAATGCAATTATTGATGTTGGTGCAAGCACCCGGGCCGAGCACCACCTCGTTGATGCTGGCGCGCTTGTAACCGAGTTCACCCTCCGCGCGGAGCATCCCGAAGTCGTAACCGCCAATCAGGTCGCCATCGAACCCCGTGTCGTAGTCGGGTGCGATCGCATTGTTGATATGAGTGGCAGCGTCGTCGAAGTCGAGCTTCGTGTCTTCGGCGAGCATTCCACCGAGCTCGACGCCAACATAGCCGGAGCCGTCGCGGGCGGCTGCCGGTGAGGCGATTGCCACGGTCGCGACCGCAGCAAGCAATAATTTACGCATGAAAAGACCCCTTTTTGGCCAAGTTGGGCTGGGTCGGTCATGCATCGGAATATGTGGCGGCGCAACAGGATGGCGGTCTCGCGCCACCGGTGTTGCATTTACGACACGACTTGCATCAGCCCCGCGTGGACAAAAGGGCCTGGTCGACGATCCGCTCGAATTCCGCGCCTTGAGGGAAATCTTGTACCACCCATTGCCGCTCGATGGCCTGCAAGGTCTTCGCGACCACGGGACCTTTGGGAAGTCCGCGTTGAATAAGCATGCCGCCGCTGATCGGTAGCTTAGGCGCGTCCCAATGGGCGATGCCGGCGGCGAGATCGGCCTTTCCAGCCAGCAGCAGCCGATCCGCCGCACATTCCGCGCCATTATAATACGCAAGCTCGCGGACTTTCGCGGGGATCTCTTCACTAGCGGCGCAGGCGAGTCGCTTGCGTGCCTTGTTGGAGAGCTTCAGCCGCGCGGCAACCTGCCCCGAAACCTCGGGATCGCGAGGCAATAGCGAGGCGAGACGCCTGAGCGGGTCGGGCTTCATGCGGGCTTTACGCTCCGCTTCGACGAGTGATTCCAGTCTCGCCAGCGCAGGTCGCTCAATTTCGGGGACGACGGGCCGCAGGATATCTCGATCGAGCATGACCTTCACCGTTGCTGCCGGGTTCTCGACTGCGAGCAGCTTGAGAATCTCATCGGCAATCCGTTCGCGCGACAAAGCCATCAAGTCGTTTGCACGGCTCGTGCAGGCCACAAGTGCTTCCGGGTCCGGATCGCCCTCACCGAAGCGCGCGTGAAACCGGAAGAATCGGAGGATGCGAAGATGGTCTTCGGCGATGCGCTCGAGAGGATCGCCGATGAACCGCACTCGACGGGCAAGCAAATCCTCCTTGCCATCGAAATAGTCGTAAATGTCGCCGGTGACCGGGTCCGCCGAAAGCGCGTTTATCGTGAAATCCCGCCGCGCGGCATCTTCTTGCCAGTCGTCGGTGAATGCGACCGTCGCGCGCCGGCCGTCGGTCGAGACATCGCGGCGAAGGCTTGTGATCTCGAACGGGCTGCCGCTGCTGACGGCCGTTATGGTGCCGTGATCGATCCCGGTCGGCACCGCGCGAATCTTTGCGGCTTCGAGGCGCTCGACGACTTCTTCCGGCTTCAGCCTCGTCGCAAGGTCCACGTCGCTGACCGGCAGGTTCAGAAGGTCGTCCCGGACGGCGCCGCCGACGAAACGGGTCAGCCCCTGATCGGCGCCGAGGGCATCGAGGAGCCGCGAAACGCCGCGCTTCCTGCGCCACTTTGACGCATTGATCCTCAGTTCCATTGCAGCCTGCGCGACAGGTTCACGATCATCGACGCGGTCGCCCCCCAGATCCTCCGCTCTCCCCACATGATCTCGTAGTAGTGTCGCTCGCGGCCCTGGAACAGTGCGCTCTTGTATTGCTGGTTCGTGGGATCGAGGACGAACCCAAGCGGCGCTTCGAACCAGTCGGCGACCTCGTGCTCGTGGGGGCTCAGCGGCTGGTCCGGTTGAACCACGGCGAGCACGGGCGTCACGACATAGCCCGTGACGGTGCGGTAAGGATCGATCGCCCCCACGATCTCGGCCGCCCCCGGATCGAGCCCAAGTTCCTCCCAGGCCTCGCGAAGGGCGGCTTCGACGCTGTTTTCGCCCGGGTCGATGCGGCCGCCGGGGAAGGCGACTTGCCCGGCATGCGTCCGCATATGCTCGCGGCGGACGGTCAGGATCACTCCCGGGTCCGGCCGGTCTGTAATGCCGACGAGAACCGCTGCTGGGACCGACGCGAGAGCACGCTCCTCCGGTAGGTCGCCCTCAAGCAAAGGCAACACAGAAGGCTGCGTAAGCGCCTCGCGCAGGCGGTCAATCAGGCTCATGCTTCGGGCGGCGATAGCGGGAAGAACTCTCCATCGCTCCATACGCCGGGCGGATCGTGATTCTCGGCAAGGGCGATTTCGGCGAGCTCGTAGTAGATCGCGCGCGATAACTCGGCTTCGAGCCCGTGGCGGACCCCGAGGCGCGGCGAGGGGCCGTGCTCCGATACGACAATGCTGATCGGATGCTCCGGACCCGCGATAACGGCGTCGCCGCTGTCCAGGCTGAAGGCAATCTGCCGATCCTGGCCTTCTCCTTCGGACTGCATCTCAACTGCCCGGAAGGCCGTGGCCTCGACATCGATTTCCAGCTTCTCGACAGGGGTCACTAGTACGTGGCTGCCGTCAGGCTCGCGCCGGAGGACCGTCGAGAACAGCCGGACCATCGCCGGCCGGTTGATCGGCGAGCCCTGATGGTACCAGGTGCCGTCGCGCGCGATGCGCATGTCGCTATGTCCGCAGCGCTCAGGGTTCCATTGCTCGACCGGAGGCAGCCGCCGCTCGTCGATCAGGTTCTGAAGACCGGAGAGGCTGACGCCTTGCAATTCGATAGGGGGACGGCTTTCGGGCACGGCTCGTCATTGCTTCGGCGGGCTCGCGATGACAACAGGGCGTCCATGAAGGGCAAGCCGCGAACGGCAATCGTTACTGGAGCGGGCAAGCGCGTTGGCGCGGTCATCGCCTCGGCACTCATTGCGGATGGCTGGACCGTCGTCGCGCACGTTCATCACGAGAGGGACGAGGTTCCGGTTGGGGCAGTGAGCGCCGTCGCGGATTTGGGCGATCTTGAATGTGGACGGGCGATCTTCTCGGCGGCCGACGGTCTCCCGCCTGTCCGGCTGTTGATCAATAATGCCGCCCGATTTGTTCGGGACGACTTCGGTGCATTGAGCGCCGCAGAGCTAGATGCCCATATGGCGGTAAACCTGCGCGCTCCCATCTTGCTGACCGAGGCATTCGCCCGAAGGCACGATGGCGACGACGGCCTCATCATCAATCTGCTCGATTCGAAGCTGGCCGCGCCGAATCCCGACTTCCTCAGCTACACCTTGTCGAAGCAGGCGCTGGCCGGCTTCACCGAATTGTCCGCTCGAGCGCTTTCCTCGCTGGGAATCCGAGTAAACGGAATCGCGCCCGCACTGATGCTTCGGTCGGCGGGGCAAACAGACGAAAACTACGAGCGTGTTCACTCCCGCAACCCGCTTCAACGGGGCGTGGAGCCCGACGACGTCATGTCGGCGATCAGATATCTCGTCTCTGTTCCCACGGTGACCGGAGAGGTGCTCGTGATCGATGGCGGACAGCGGTTTTCGCCGCCAGCGCGAGACGTCCAATTCCTGGAGGACTAATGAGCGATACACGACCCAAGCTTCAGGGACTGGTCCCGGAAGCGCTCCGGCCCCGAACCGCGCGAATCTTTCTCGATTCGCTTGAAGTCATGGCGGACATCGGATTCCATGATTTCGAAGTCGGGGTTCCACAGCGTTTGTTGGTGTCAGTTGAAATCTGGCTGGATCATATTCCGCCCGCCGACTGCGACGATCCGGCCTTCGCGTGGGATTACGATTTCCTTCGCGAGCAGGTTCAAGAGCTGGCGAATGCCCGCCGATATAATCTCCAGGAATCTCTGGCACATGCAATTTACGACCGCGTCGCCGCGCTGCGCGGAGTGCGCGCGTTGCGCGTCGTTACGTCGAAGCCGGACGTCTATCGGGAAGCTCGTGCGGTCGGCGTCGAACTCGCTTCGTTCAGCGGCGGCGCGCCTGAGCGGTGAGACAATGTGACAAGTGTGGAACAAAATCCGTTGCGCCGCACTTGAGCCGAATATAAGGAGGCGCGCTTGTCGCCCATGTTACGTTGATACATGGACGGCGTCCCTTCCTCAGGCCTGGTGCAGGGGTGCCGCCTAGTCTGAACCAGTTGATGCGGTGTCCAGGAGAATTGCGCGTTAATGTCATACGCCCAACACAAACAGCTTAGCGGCAACCGCACGGTCGCGATCGTGGTCGTGGCACTGATCCATGCGTTGCTCGGTTATGCAATCGTCACGGGCCTTGCCTACAATGTGATCAAGAAGGCGGCCGAGGACCTCAAGACGTTCGACGTCGAAGAGGAGCCGCCGCCACCCGAAGAGCCGCCGCCGCCGCCGCCGGACCAGCCGGAGACACCTCCGCAGGTCGTGGCGCCGCCGCCGCTCGTTCGTACCAACATTGCTCCGCCGCCGATCGTTCAGACGGTTCGCGAAGCGCCGCCACCAGTGATTACGCCGACTGCGCCTCCCGCGCCGCCGGCCCCTCCGGCGCCGCCCGCGATCGTCACAAAGGCGCAGAGTGCTCGCGGCGATCTCCAGTCGCTGTTCAGCGGGGACGACTATCCCGCCGATGCGCAGCGCAACGACGAGCAGGGTACGGTTGGCGTTTCATTGAATATCGGTACGGACGGCCGCGTCAGCGGTTGCACTGTAACCTCGTCGAGCGGCTCGCGGTCGCTTGATAACGCGACGTGCCGGATCCTGCGCAGCCGCGCACGATTCAGCCCGGCGAAGGGCAGCAATGGCCAGCCGATGCCGGATACCTACAGCAAGCGGATTACCTGGCGTCTCGAGGGCTAAGCTTTCGGCGCTGATTTGAAACGAATTTTTCGAGAGGAAAGTAGACGGATATGTCAATTCTCGCACTTACGGCAGCCGCTGCCGCAGCTCCTGCAGCCAACAAGAATCCTTACGGACTTTGGGAGGCGCTTCAGCAGGGCGGTGTCATCGCCTGGTCGGTGTTCATCATCCTGGTCGGTATGTCGATTTTCTCATTCTACATCCTGTTCACCAAGCTGATGCAGCAGCAGAAGATCATCAGCCAGGGCCGCAAGGTCCGCGCCAGCTTCTGGAATGCTCCGAACCTGCGCGAAGCCGCGACCAAGCTCGAAACGCGAAGCGCTTATCGCGCGATCGTCGATGACGCGCTGATCGCTCAGGAGCAGCACGACAAGCTGACCGACCCGATCGACCGTCACGACTGGATGGGCAACAGCCTCGCCCGCAGCCAGGGTGCCATCGGCGCCCGTCTCGGTGAAGGTCTCGCCTTCCTCGCGACCGTCGGTTCGACCGCTCCGTTTATCGGTCTGTTCGGTACCGTCATCGGCATCTACCGCGCGCTCATCAAGATCGGCGCGTCGGGTCAGGCTTCGATCGACGTTGTCGCCGGTCCGGTCGGTGAGGCGCTCATCATGACTGCTCTCGGCCTGGTCGTCGCCGTTCCTGCCGTGCTTGCCTACAACTGGCTGGTTCGCCGCAACAAGTCGATCATGGAGGACCTCGCGGCCTTCACGAACGACCTCCACGGGTACCTGATGTCGGAAGGCCGCGTTAAGCCGCGTCTTGGCGGCCCAGCTCCGAAGACTGACGCCGGCCGCACGGCCGCTGCCGCCACTGCTCGCACGCAGGAGCCGCTGCGCACCGGTGCGACCACCACGGCCGACCGCGTCTAATCTGTCTACGGGATCCCGTGCCGGCCGGTGCCGGCACGGACTCGTGACGACTTTGAATTGAAGAAGGCCAAAACGCTATGTCTATGGGCGTTTCCCAAGAAGGTGAAGAAGACACGCCGATGTCTGACATCAACGTGACGCCTCTCGTGGACGTCATGCTGGTGCTTCTGATCATCTTCCTCATCGCGGTTCCCGTCGTGTTGCAGACGGTTCCCGTCTCGCTTCCGAAGGTTAAGTACGAAGCCACGACGACGAAGCCGGAAAACGTGAACCTGTCGGTTCGCGGTGGCCCGGGCGGAACGTGCGAAGTCTATTGGAATCTCACTAAGGTGAATTCCGACGAGCTGCTGCAGCGCGCCGTTAAAAAGCTTGAGGACACGATCAGGGACGTTGGCGGCGTTGAGAACATCACCGAGGAGAATATGCCGGAAGCGCATATTCGCGGTGACATCAACACACCTTACCGCTGCATCGGCGGTGCGGTGTTTGCTATGCAACGCGCTGGTTTCGCTCGCGTCGGCTTCATTTCCGAGCCGCCCGCGGGTGAAGGCACGACGACGCGCCTGTAATTTAGGAGCTTATCGCCATGGCGATGCAAACCACCAGTGACAACACCAGTGGCGAGCCGATGATGGATATCAACATGACGCCGTTGATCGACGTCATGCTGGTTCTCCTCATCATGTTCATCATTACCATTCCGATCCAGACGCACGCGGTGAAGCTCGACCTTCCGGTCGATCAGCCGAACACGCCCCCGCCGCCGATCGACCCTGTGAAGAACAAGGTTGTGATCACGGCCGGTGGTCAGATCCTGTGGAACGGTACGCCAGTGCAACCGGAACAGCTGCGTCAGTATCTCGAGCTCTCGCAGCAGATTCAGCCGATTCCCGAGCTGCACCTGCAGCCGGAGCCGGAAGCCCGCTACGAGCTAGTTGATCAAGTGCTTGCGATCACGAAGAAAGCCCACGTCGAAAAGATGGGCTTCGTGGGCAACGAAGCCTATATGAAGTTCTAAGGCGGCTTTCCGTCTACCCTCTTGAGGCGGCCCTTCTGGGCCGCCTTTTTTCGTATTGAGGCCTCAGCTTGCTGGATGAATGGCAAGGGCCTGGGCCAGATCCGCGATGAGGTCGTCGGGATCCTCGAGACCGACGTGAAGGCGCACCAGCGGACCGCCGTAATCACGTTTGGATGCGGTGCGGATGGGATCGGGCTCTGCCGGGACGGCGAGGCTTTCGAATCCGCCCCAGCTGTAGCCAATGCCGAATAGCTCCAGGCTCTCGACCAGCCGGTCGCGCGCTGCGTCTCCGCCCCCCTTCAAGGCGAAACCGAACAGGCCTGATGAACCCAGGAAGTCGCGGCGCCAGAATTCGTGGCCGGGACAATCGGCGAAGGCGGGATGGATGATCCGCTCTACCTGCGGCTGGTCCTTCAGCCAGTGAGCAACCTTCACGGCGCCGAGCTCATGCTGCCGAAGCCGGACGCCGAGGGTCCGAAGCCCGCGAGCGGCGAGGTAGGCGTCGTCGGGACTGACGTACTGGCCGAAGCTTCGGCCCGTCCGGCTCAGCCGTTCCCAATGCGACGGGGCTGCGGTGACTGCGCCCATCATCAGATCGGAATGTCCGGAGATGTATTTGGTGCAAGCGACGATCGCGAGATCGACGCCCTTGGCGATCGCCGGGAAAAAAAAGGACGTCGCCCAGGTGTTATCGAGCAAGGTGGTGAGTCCGCGCTTCTTCGCCATGGCGCAGATGGCGGGCACGTCCTGCACCTCGAACGTCAGCGAGCCTGGGCTTTCCATGAAGATCGCCCGCGTCTTGTCAGAGATCATCGCCTCCAACTCTTCTGGCGTGGCGACCGGATCGTAATAGCGCGTGGCGATGCCCAGCCGCTTGAGTTCACGGTCGCAGAAATGGCGTGTCGGACCGTAGGCGCTGTCCACCATCAGAAGCTCGTCGCCGGGACCGAGAACGCTGGTCAGCGCGATCGAAACCGCGGCGGATCCGGAGGGGAACAGGCGCGTCCCGGCAGCGCCCGGCTCGAGATCGGTCAGCGCTTCGGCGAGCGACCATTGGGTCCAGGTTCCGTTGCGTCCGTAGCTGAGCCTACCGTCCTCGGGCGGATAGGCGGCGTGGATTTCCTCGACGCTATCGAAAAGGATCGTCGAAGTTCGCGACACCGGCACGTTGACCATGCCGCGCAGCCACTCCTTGCGCCGGCCGCCTAGAACGAGCTTTGTGTCCGGATGCATCGGCTTCTTGTCGCTCATCGACTGCAACCTAGCCCAAGCGCGTTCGGAAGGGGAAGCTGACCTTGTCGTGCCAGATTGCAGTCCGAGTGACGCCGCGTTCCGCAAATCCGGGCTTCGGCGGCTGGCGGGCCGGAACCGACGGGCGGGAAGAGCTGGAGGTCCGCGTCTCGGAGGCTCCCACCGATGGCGCTGCGAACTCGGCCGTCATCAAGCTGCTGGCGAAGGCTCTCGGAGTCCCGCGTTCGGATGTCGATATCGTCAGCGGACATGCGAGCCGGCACAAGCGAATTGCCGTGGCGCTCGATGCGGACGAGGTGAGGCGAAGGCTTGGCAATTAGGGCGCGCGGACGACTTTTCCGCCCTTGATCACCAGTTTCACGTTGCGAACCATCGAGATGTCGCGGGTCGGGTCGCCATCGACTGCAACCAGGTCGGCGAGAAGCCCCGGGCCGACCGAGCCGCGATCGGTGAGATGGAATATCGCCGCGTTTCCGGACGTGGCCGCAACCAGCACATCGGCGGTGCGCATTCCGGCGCGCCGCATCGCATCCATCTCCAGCCAATTCTCCCCGTGGGAATAGACCCCGACGTCGCCGCCCATGCAGATCGGTACGCCGGCTTTCTTCGCCAGCTGGAGAGAGTGGCGGTTCTCCTGGACGCTTTGCGGTGCGGGTTCCTGACCGTCCCACTTCTCGAAGTAGCGTGCATAGGCTTCCGAGGCGGCGAGCGTCGGGCAAAGTGCGACGTTTTTCTGCTTCATCAGGCGGAACACCTCTTCGGTGCCGCCATAACCATGCTCGATCGTGTCCGTACCGGCGAGAGCGGCGCGGCGCATGCCTTCGGGCGTCGTCGCATGGACGGCGACGGAGCGCCCAGCATCGTGAGCGGCCGCGACGCCCGCGCTCAACTCGGCCTGCGACAGGGTAGGGCGGCTCGGCTCGCCCTTGCCCCAGTGATAGTCGGCGTAGAATTTCACGACATCTGCGCCCCCTGCGATCTGGTCGCGAACCGCGCGCACAATTTCCTCGACGCCGCTGACTTCCTGGGCGCCCTGCGGGATCGCCATTCCCGGCTCATATCCTTTCGGCCCGTATGCACCGCGGGCAACGATGGCCTTGGTCGCAACGAGGAGGCGAGGGCCGGGGACGATGCCCTGGTCGATCGCCTGGCGGAGGCCCGCGTCGGCGAAGCCCGCGCCTTCGGTGCCGAGGTCGCGTTCGGTCGTGAAGCCCGCGTCGAGCGTCTTCGCTGCGTGGACGACGGCACGTGCGGTTCGCAAAGCAAGCGGCTCGTGGAGCACCTGATCGTCCCAGAGCTTTTCATTGTAGGGATGGAGGAAGAGGTGTGAGTGGCCCTCGATCATCCCCGGCATAAGGGTCGCGCCCGGAAGTTCGATGACGCGGGCATTGGCGGGCGCCGCGACCACGGGCCCAGCGGCGGCGATCCGATCTCCCTCGACAAGCACCGACCAACCCTCGTGAGGCTGCGCATTGACGCCGTCGAACACGCGGGCAGGTTTGAGCAGGAGCGTGTCCGCCTGCGCCGGGGCCGCACCCACGAGCAATGCCGCGAGAAGCAATTTCCTGATCATCGGCGCCTCAACACCCAGTCGAGTCCGTTCGCAACATGCTTGAGGAAGTACGGCTCCGAATAGCTTTCGGTCGTGTGGCCCATCGCCGTGTAGAAGACGCGGCCCTCGTTGATCTGGCGAGTCCACGAGATCGGGTTGGGATTGATGTCCTTTTCACCGATCGAAGTGGGATCGAGCGTCACCAGCACCTTCGAAACGGGGTCATAGTCCTCGAAATAATACCATTCGTCCGTACGGTCGGCGGTTCGCGGCAGTCCCTGGACGGCCGGATCCGACGGGGCGACGATGGTGACCCGTCCCTTCGGAGTGCCGGTGGGATGACGGGCGAAGTGACCGCCGATCATCCGCCCGTACCAGGGCCAGCTGTAGTGAGAGTCCGCCGCGGCGTGGATGGCGACAATGCCACCGCCGTTGCGGACGAACTGCTGGAGCGCATCGCGGCGATCGCCGACCAGCCATTCCGAATCCGGCTTCTTCGGATCGGTCGTGCAACTGAGCATCACGATCGCCTTGAAGCGCTTCAGGTTGGTCGCGGAAAAGACCGTCGGATCTTCCGACGCGATCACCGCGAGCCCGCGCCGCGCGGCCATGGCACTGACCGCCTTGACGCCCGCTGGTATGGAATCGTGACGATATCCGGTCGTGCCTGAGTAAATCAGGATCGCGCCATTCGCCTGAGGGCCCGCAAAACCGGGCGAGGCCAGCAGAAAAAAGAAAATCAGCGCCAAGAAGGCTCGGAAGTTCACCAGGTTCACTCCCCAACGCGCGCAGGCAGGCGCAAACGCGAGTCGGAACTCACGATTTGATCGAGATACGACGGAACCGGCCATTCCTACTGTGGAACACAGAAACCCCGCTGTAGGAAAGGGTTTCCTCCGTGCTATGCGGCAGGTGGGTTCAACCGACGCAGTCAGGGTTGCTTGGTGCGAAGTAGCATCGACGTGTCGTAGCCCAGGTCCTTCGCACGTTCGATCAGCTTCTGGACTTCCGCTTCTGCCGGTGTCGCTTCGCGGGTCAATATCCACAGATATCGCCCGGACGGCTCACCCACAATCGACCAGCCATAGTCGTCAGCGTGATCGAGCACCCAATAGTCTCCGTAGAACGGACCGAAAAAGCTGACTTTCAGCTTGGCTTTGGTTTCGTCATCAACCACTTTGGCATGACCTCGTGCTTCGCTCGACTTGCCATCGGGCTTCCGGCACCGGTTGACCACGTCGATGCTAGCATCCGCCCGGAGCGAATAATCCGCGGTTACGCCTTCGCATCCTTTCTGGAAGCTCTGTTCGTAACGGGCAATCTCATACCAACGGCCGAGGTACTTCTGCAGATCGACAGGCTTGTTTGGCTGTGGAACGGAACGGTTCCCGATTGGGTGCCGGGAAACCAGGGTCGAGCATGCCGCAAGGCCGATGGCAGCCAGGCCGAAACCCCCAAGTGCCAACAGTTTTGAAATCAGTCTCACCGCCGCCGAACGATGAACGTGATTGGTCGTTCCCCTCTCGAGTGTCCGCACGGGGCAATGTCCGCTTCCCACCCAACGCAGACATTAGCAGGCTAGTGTCCGCTTTCGACCCATTGCGGACATTCACGGAATCATTGTCTATACCTCCATCAGAGAGTGAACAGCATGGGCCAGGAAATCCGGGGTCGCGAGTTTTCCGCAGAGGATCTCGCACGGTTTCGAAGGCGGCTAGCGCAAGAGACCGGGTCACTGCGCGAAACCTTCGCTGCCGGCCGATCCTCAAGCGCCGGACCCTTCATTGGTCTGGAGCTCGAAATCTGGCTGATCGACCACAATTTCTTCCCGGCGCCACACAATCAATTGTTTCTCGAACGCCTCGCCGACCCATGCGTGGTTGCCGAGCTTTCGCAGTTCAATATCGAGATCAATGCGCCTGTAGAGCGGCTTGAAGGCCCCGGCTTCCATCGCATGCACAAGCATCTGTCGGAGACTATGCGTCGTTGCGCCGCCAACGCTCATGACGACATCGACACGGTAATCGCGATCGGGACCTTGCCGACCCTTCGACAGCAAGACCTTTCACTCGAAGCAATGACGCCTTCCCATCGCTACCAAGCCCTCAACCGCGAAGCGATGCGCCTTAGGGGCGGCATGCCGTTGAATGTAGACATCGATTGCGCGCTTCCCGGCGGCCATCCTTTCCTCGCTTGCTTCAAGCACGTGATGCTTGAGGCGGCAGCTACGTCATTCCAGCTCCACCTCCAGGTGCCGCCGGACTTGATATCGCGCACCTACAATGCGTCGCTGATGTTGACTGGCCCGCTGGTCGCGATCGGCGCGAACTCGCCCTTCTTGTTCGGGCAGCCGCTCTGGAGGGAAACACGGATTCCGATTTTCGAGCAATCGCTTCAGCAGCCTCATGGTCCCCAACGGGTCACATTGGGAACGAAGTATGCTGGGACCGATATCACCGAGTTGTTCGAGGAGAATTTGAGAGATTATCCGGTCCTTTTGCCGGTCGAGCCCCAGGATCCCGTGCGCTGTTATTCCTGCTTGCGCCTGCACAATGGCACGATATGGCGCTGGATCCGGCCGATTGTCGGTTTTGACCCGGACGGAACGCCCCACATCAGGATCGAGCAGCGCGTCCTTCCGGCCGGGCCAACGGTGCGCGACATGATGGCCAATGCCGCACTCTATTTCGGCGCAGTCCACGTGCTCGCGCGTGAGCTCGACAATGCTGAAGCGATGCTGCCTTTTGCATCAATGCGGGAGAATTTCTACGAAGCTGCTCGCTTCGGTCTCGACGCCGAAATTCATTGGCTGAACGGGACCGGGAAACGCTCTATCCGCGGTGTTCTGAGCGAGATCCTCCCACTGGCGGCCGAGGGACTGGCCGCGCAGGGGATGGATGATGACCTCATTGATCATTATCTCCATATCATCTCGTCGCGGCTGGCTTGCGGTCGCAATGGTGCGGATTGGCAGCTCGCCCATTTCGATCGGTACGGAGACCTCCACAAGCTAACGGCTGCTTATGTCGAGAACCAGAGGACCGGGAGACCGGTTCACGAATGGGCCCTTTAAGCGACATGGCGAGGACAACCGGCTTGGCCATACTCGACGCCCTCCCCGACGGCTTTCTCGACTGCCACGCGCGCGATCTGCACCAGGTGTTGGACGGGCCAACGCTCATCGAGCTGGCGGGCGAACGCGGATCACCCCTGTTCGTTTCGATCCTGCTGCATGGCAATGAGGACTCGGGCCTGGGCGCAATTCAGCGCGTCATGAATGGCTACCGGGGTCGGGTGCTCCCGCGCTCGCTGATGCTGCTGATCGGGAATGTTGAGGCGGCGCGCCATGGGCTGCGCCGGCTGGACGATCAGCCAGACTATAATCGCATCTGGCCCGGAACGCCGAACCAAGGCGACACGCCGGAAGCCGGGATGATGGCCAAAGTTCATGCGCGGGCGCTGGCTCGGCACGCCGTGGCCGCCATCGACCTCCACAACAATACAGGCCGCAACCCACATTATGCCGTCGTTTGCAATTTCGATCCTCCCACGCTCGGTCTGGCCGCGTTGTTCTCGCGGCGCGCGGTCTGCTTCCGCGGCATCTTGGGCAGCCAGACCGCTTCGTTCGCCGGCCTAATCCCGGCAATCACCGCCGAATGCGGACTGCCGGGCGAAGCAGCCAACGCACAAGCAGGAGCCCGCTTCCTCGACGAAGCGCTGAATCTCGACGAGTTGCCGAACGGCGCAAATGAACGGATTATGCTCGAGCTCTACCACACGCTCGGCGTTGTTCGCGTAAGAGAGGACGTAAGCTTCGGGTTCGGAGTGGGCGAGGCCGAAGTTCGCTTCGACCCGGCCCTCGACAAGAACAATTTCCGAGAGTTGAAGCCCGGAACAGTGTTGGGGGAAACCCGGCATCAAATGCCGCTACAGATGATTGATGAGAGGGGGCTCGATGTAGCGGCGCATTATTTCGAAACAAGCGGGGGCAAGTTGAAACTCCGCAAGCAAGCTGTGCCCGCCATGCTCACGGTAGTGCCGCGCATAGTGAGGCAGGACTGCTTCTGCTATCTCATGGAGCGCCTTTGAATTTCTTCACATCTGACTCCGGTTTGAACTCTTACCGGGCCGGCCTATAAACGACCAATCCTGAGCTAGGCTTATCGCGCATCGCCGGCGTTGTTTTAGAAAGCGACCCAAGTGAAGAGTCGGAGGGCGTTGTTGTCACGCGCGTTAGCGCCCGCGAAGTCATAGTTGTGCCGGCGGCCATTGAATTTGCCGTAGAGCGTGTATTGAACACCCAATCTCGCATTGAACCTCGGGCCCAGGGGGGAATTTTCGGCGCCCCACGGTGTGAAGTCTATCTGGCCGAGCACCCCATTGCTATCGGGCCGGCCATTGCCGTCGTACAAATCGAAGTCTCGAGAGCCGCTGATGCTGAACGGAGACACCGTCACACCGACCTTGTCGTGCCAGTTATAGCGAACCGCCGCACGCCACTCGTTCAGGTCATAACGCCCGCAGTTTGTGTCGGTGCCGTCGCCGACGAGTACAAGCGCGCAGCTCGCGCGCAGGTTGCCTCTCTCATGCTCGAAGCGGACATGGGCGCTGAATGAGTCGGATTTACCCATCGATTTTAGCCACGAGCTGTCGAGTCCCCAGTCGGTGTAACGGTCGGTTAAACCACTCGAGCGATCGCGCTCCGGGAAGATCGCCGCCTTAAGTACATTCGCCCCGACTTCGAAGGTCCCGCCAGCGAGGTCGGCCTGATAGGCAATGCGTCCGTAGGGCGCGATTCCGTGAAGCGAGCCGGGGTCTTCCGGATCCATGCCGACGAAATCGAGGAACCCGCGGGATGGACTCGAATAGCCTCCGACTTCGGCATAGAATTTGTGGTCGAACCAAACATAGGCGGTGAGTCCCAACGCGTTTCCGGCCAGAGGATCGTCGATCAACTCTCCGGCTCCCGGTGTCTGTGAGACCGCGGTCTCCGTAAATGGAAATCCCCATGCCGGTAGTGTATTCCAAGGATCCTGGGCGGTCGGATTGTTGTTCAGTGTCAGCCCGAGGATCGAATCCTGGCCGAACAGCTTGGCGTTCGTGACGGCGCGAATGTCTATGTTGTCCCACGACCAAGCATGTTCGACGCCGTCATAGGTGACGAGCTGGGCAAAGCCGCCAAGATGTTCACCGATTCCGCCGGCGACAAACAGACTAGCTTGATCAAGCACCAGATTGTTGTTGCGACTTAAGTGCTCCGGCGGTGGAACCTGATCCTTCTGCGTATGCGTCCATGAGGCGATTGCCATCGCCGAGAGTGGCACTGATTTATGCATGCGCAGCGTATAGCCGCCCAGTTTGAACTCGCGCCCGAACTGAGTGAGTTCGGGTCCGAAGCCGCCTACGTGGCAAGCGGCGCAATTGCGTCCTGTCTGCTCTGCAAAAGCGGGAACGGCTTGTGCCGGGCGATGGAATGCCAAGGCGATTCCGAAGAGGACCGCTCCTGGGAGAAAGGTCGATACCCAACTGACCCGTATCGTCATGCCGCCGCCCCTCTGGCCATGATGTTCAGCTCTTCCGAACGTAAAGGATGCACCAACCAGCAGGGCTGACCGGTCCTTCGACTTGCTGGCAATCAGTCGGCGGCTGCCAGAGCGCGCATGTCTGGCAGCGCTGCCCGGATTTCGGAATCGGCTGATAGTGGGCTTGCTTCTGCGTGAATTTCTTGGGCGCTGCTGATGCAGCGTAGCTCACGCCCGATGTGACCAAGGCGCTAGCTCCGACCGCAGCGATGTTGAGGAGGTCCCTGCGAGAAACTAGCCCAAACCTCTCGTGCTCTGACATGGCAACAACTCCGGCGCTGTGTGCTAGTTGGCCCTAATCGGAGTGGCTGCGAAATAAGTAGATTCGCGTAAGCTCAGATGTGTCTGACCGGTGAACTCATGTCCGCTTCTTACCCATTGCGGACATTGAGGATCAGCCTCGGAACGGCGGTCCCTCGCCTCGGCGGAAAAGTATTTCCTGACGAGCGGCCGGCGTGAAGCCGGATATATCGGCTGTCCAAAGTATGTCGCGATCCCTCCAAGCGAACGAAAGAGCCTCTGCCGCTCTCTGCTGCAACATCTCGCTTGCAGTGTTGTCGCGCGCCATCGCCACCAGGTCAGGAAGCGCTTCATCGAGCGAAGCAATCATCAAAGCGGCATAGTCGCGCTCCCAGTCTTCTGCGTCTGGGCTGCGGAAGATCGCGAGTGCCTCCATTGGGGTCTTCGGAACAGAGAGCATCAAAGCACCTCACAGAAGTGGCTCCACGCCACCTAGCCCTGAGCATCTCAAGCCAGTGACGATGCATTTTGCAATGTCTGCCCTCGACCAAAGCAGACATTGCAACAAGCCGAAGCCGAGTGCGTTTAGCGGGCGATGAGTGACGAAGACCTAGTTCAGAAGGCGCGGAACCGGGTGGCGCAGTGTCGTCGTCTTGCGGCGATGATCAATGATCCACACACTGAAGGCGTCCTCAGGCAAATGGCCGATGAGGCCGAAGCGGACATTCGCACATTCGAAGCTCGGCGAGGCCAACAGGATAACGAGCGACAGCAAGCCTGAATCGCGCTGCTGGCTCCAAAAGCCCCTGGCGTCTCACCCATCGCGATTGCGCACCTATCGACACAGCGTCGCTAATGTCCCTTTCCACCCAAACTTGCCGCGACAGCATCGGGCCACGGCTGCCACAACCACCCGTCGACCGCTTGAGCATTATGGTAATCTGAGAATTCCACCGACAGCGCGCAATTCGGCGGGCTTTATCAGCCTCTGGTGCGAAATGCTGACCGAGTGAAGTGCGCCTTCCAATTGCTGCTGCCAATTCTCAAGGAATTGAAACAGGACCGGAAAATCCGGCGCCAGATCATACTCCTGCCAGACGAACAACTGGAGCAGTGACTGCGCATCCGGCCGATAGTAATAAATCTCCGCCGTCGTGAGCCCGGATCCGCCCATCTGCTCGACGAACGCGCGATCGGTCATGCCGGCGCAGTGCCATCGTGGGGCCCTTTAGAAACCAGATCATACCCGGGGGTGCCGAAGCTGCGCGGCGAACGTGGCGCTGCGCTGGACGTCAGGCGAGCGAGGATCGCACGCTGGACCTCGGGCTCGAAACTTGGCCGCAACTCTGCCTTGAATGGGTGATCGCTCGGAAAGACTTGTCGCGACACTGTAATCCTCCTTCCAAACTGCCGCTCCTAAGGCTCAAGGGCCTGTTGGCCCGCTGGAATTTTTGTCCGTCAGGCGCTCCCGTCAAGATGTAAAAGAGCCGCTCCCGGGGCGAGTTCCTGCGGAATTTGGCACTTCGTGCCAACGAGCGCCAAAAATTTTCGTTCCGGGTCTTGAACGAGGGATTTCGAACTCCAAAATCCGCCGCCGCCTGGCGTCCTCAGCGGATGCCCGGCGATGACATTCACGTTTTGCAACTGGAGGTTAATGCATGCATTTCCGCCCCTTGCACGACCGGGTGGTCGTCCGCCGTATCGAGGCCGAGGAAAAGACCTCGGGCGGCATCATCATTCCCGACACCGCAAAGGAAAAGCCGCAGGAGGGCGAGGTTGTCGCCGTCGGCCCAGGCGCCCGGGATGAGAACGGCAAGCTCGTTGAGCTGTCGGTCGCACAGGGCGACCGCATCCTTTTCGGCAAATGGTCGGGGACCGAGGTCAAGATCGACGGCGAGGATCTGCTGATCATGAAAGAAAGCGACATCCTCGGAGTGATCGAGGTGGAAGCTGCGCTCAAGCGCGCGGCTTAACCCTCGCGACTTCCAACAAGCTGAAACTATAGAAAGGAGTTTGGGCAGAATGGCTGCCAAGGAAGTGAAATTTGCGTCGGACGCGCGCGATCGCATGCTGCGTGGCGTGGATACTCTTGCGAACGCAGTGAAGGTGACTCTGGGTCCGAAGGGCCGCAACGTGGTGATCGATAAGAGCTTCGGTGCACCGCGCATCACCAAGGACGGCGTGACGGTCGCGAAGGAGATCGAACTCGCCGACAAGTTCGAAAACATGGGTGCTCAGATGCTGCGCGAGGTCGCCAACAAGCAGAACGACCGCGCTGGCGACGGTACCACCACCGCTACCGTGCTCGCTCAGGCAATCGTCCGTGAGGGCTCGAAGGCGGTCGCCGCCGGCATGAACCCGATGGATGTCAAGCGCGGCATCGATTTGGCCGTCGCTGCGGTCGTCAAGGACCTCGAGAGCCATGCACGTACCGTGGGCGCGAACCATGAAATCGCGCAGGTGGCGACGATCTCCGCCAATGGCGACGAAGAGGTCGGGCGCATCCTCGCAGAGGCCATGGAGAAGGTCGGGAACGAGGGCGTGATCACCGTCGAGGAGGCGAAGAGCCTGGAGACGGAACTGGAGACGGTTGAAGGCATGCAGTTCGACCGCGGTTATCTGTCGCCCTACTTCATTACCAACTCTGAGAAGCTCAAGGTGGAACTGGACGATCCCTACATCCTGATCCACGAGAAGAAGCTCTCCAATCTCCAGGCTCTGATCCCGCTCCTAGAGAAGGTCGTCCAGTCCGGCCGGCCGCTGTTGATCATAGCCGAGGACGTCGAAGGTGAGGCGCTTGCGACGCTTGTGGTCAACAAGCTGCGCGGCGGCCTCAAGGTCGCGGCGGTCAAGGCGCCGGGCTTCGGCGATCGTCGCAAGGCGATGCTGGAAGACATTGCGATCCTGACAGGCGGCAACGTCGTTAGCGAGGAACTTGGCACAAAGCTCGAGAACGTCACGATCGACATGCTCGGACGCGCCAAGAAGGTCGCGATCGACAAGGATAATACAACAATCATCGACGGTGCCGGCGCCAAGGCGGACATTGAGTCCCGCGTTGCGCAGATCCGACAGCAAATCGAAACGACCACCAGCGACTATGATCGTGAGAAGCTGCATGAGCGCCTTGCCAAGCTCGCTGGAGGTGTGGCGGTCATTCGCGTCGGCGGAGCGACGGAAGTCGAGGTCAAGGAGAAGAAGGATCGCGTCGATGACGCGCTCCATGCGACCCGCGCGGCCGTAGAGGAAGGCATCCTTCCTGGAGGCGGCATTCCGCTGCTGAGAGCGATCAAGGCGCTCGACGGGTTGAAGACAGCGAATGACGATCAGCAGTCGGGCGTCGACATTGTCCGCCGTGCGCTGCGGGCTCCCGCGCGCCAGATCGCGGAGAATGCTGGCGAAGACGGTGCCTACGTCGTTGGCAAGCTGCTGGAGACCGACGAGTATGGGTGGGGCTTCAATGCCGCCACCGGTACCTACGAGGATCTCGTCAAGGCAGGTGTCATCGACCCGGCCAAGGTCGTCCGCACAGCGCTGCAGGACGCGTCGTCCGTGGCTTCCCTGCTGATCACCACGGAAGCGCTCGTTGCGGAGGTACCCAAGGAAGAGAAATCGCCGTCGGTCCCCGCGATGGACTTCTGAAGAAGGACGAGGAGCGCAGCCTGGCTGCGCTCCTCAATCCTACTTGGTTTATAGTGGAGAGTGCATCCACACTAGTATAGGACTTCACCCGGTCCAGTCATTGGCGCCAAGTCCGCTTTCCACCCATTGCGGACATTCGGATCGGCCTAAGGGCGTTTCATACGGCCTAAAGACCGCTTCGAACCCGGTGTCGGCAGGTCTATAGGACGCCCAGTGACTGTCGCCGGCATATTTCTGTTTTTGGGCACCATTCTTGCGATGGAGGCCGTTGCTTACGCGGCACATCGTTGGGTGATGCATGGGCCGGGCTGGTTCCTGCACGCGAGCCACCATCGCCGTAGGGATACGCTGTTTGAGCTCAACGACCTGTATGCGCTGATCTTCGCAATTCCCTCGATCGTCCTTCTGCTTGGAGGCGTGCAGCTTGGCTGGGGAAGCTGGGCCGTGTGGGTGGGTGCGGGCATCGCGGCCTACGGCGCGATCTATTTCGGGTTTCACGACGTCATCGTCCATCAACGCATTGACCATCGTTACGTAGCGCGCTCGACCTACATGAAGCGGATCATTCAAGCGCACCGATTGCACCACGCAACCAGCGGTAAGCACGGCTCGGTGAGCTTTGGCTTCCTGTGGGCGCCGCCTGCGGACCGTTTGAAGCGGCAGCTTGGCGAGAGCAAGCAAGCGACTGTCCGCGAGCCTCGTCGCTAAAACATGCTGACCGCACTGATCCTTTCCGTGTTCGCGATGACAATTATCGTTGGCGTCCGCTATCTGGCGGTCAGCGGAGCATTTGCGTGGCTCACGGAGCGTCGGTTGCCAGGCTTTTACGACGACCGCAGCGATCAGATCCGCAAGGAAATCGGTTGGTCCCTTGCGAGCGCCTTCATCTATGCGGCGCCCGCTGGTTTGCTTGCGTGGGGTTGGCAGGCGCGTGGTTGGACGCGCATCTATGCCGACGTCACAGACTATCCGTTGTGGTGGCTACCAGGATCCGTGGTCGTCTGCCTGCTGCTTCACGACAGTTGGTTTTACTGGACGCACCGGTTCATGCATCGGCCTCGCATCTACAAGAGAATGCATGCGGTTCATCATGCAAGCCGGAATCCAACCGCGTGGGCGGCGATGAGCTTCCATCCATGGGAATCCATTACGGGGGCCGTGCTGGTCCCCTCGCTCGTCCTGCTCATTCCGATCCATTATGGGGCCTTGCTCGCGGTGCTGCTGATCATGACGGTGATGGGGGTCACCAATCATATGGGTTGGGAGCTATTCCCGAACTGGCTTGTCCGTGGGCCCGCCGGTCGATGGTTGATAACCGCCAGCCACCACCAGCGACATCATGAAAAACATCTCTGCAATTACGGATTGTACTTCCGGTTCTGGGATCGACTGTGCGGCACGGACCGCGGTCTTGGGGAATTTATGATCGACCCGTCGCCACGGCCTCTGCGAAACTAGGCACGACATACGCCAGCTTCTGCATCTTGCCGACGGTCACGCGCTGATCCCAGGCAGCGCTGCCCAGTCGGCCGACGCGACGCCCGATCGCTCCGTAGATGCGCAACGCAGACAAGACCGCAAGGCGTGAGCGGAACGGAAGCTTTTCTACCCCGAGACGAGCGCTCTCTTCGTAGATCGAAACTCCGTCGATCAGCCGTTTGACGATCGCCACGAGTGCCGTCTCATTCTCCGGATCGAAAAGGGTCGTTCGAGTAATTCCGAACTCGGCCATCCAGTCGCTGGGCAAGTAGCATCGACCAGCTTCCAGGTCCTCGCGTACGTCGCGCGCGATGTTCGAAAGCTGGAAGGCGATCCCGAGGTCGGCGGCTCGCTCCAGCGTCTCCTCATCATCCGCCGGCACACCCATCAGAATGGCCATCATGCATCCGACGGCGCCGGCGACATAATAGCAGTACGTCGCGAGATCCTGTTCCGTGACGGGCTGCCAGCCGGACTCATCGAGAGCAAAGCCGCGCAGATGATCTTCGAGGAAGCGTTCGGGGATCGGACATTCGGAGAGCAGCAGCGACAGGGCCTGGAACGGCAATTCGGCCGTGGCTTCGCCCGCGACCGCCCGATGCGTCTTCCCGCGAAGGACAGCGACGTTGCCACGGAAGCCGCCGGCGAAACCGTAGGTCTGACCGTCACAGACGTCGTCACAATGCCGGCACCAGCAATAGAGCAGCCACGCCCTTTCGCGGGTGGTGCGGTCGAACAGCCGGCTGGCGGCGCGAAAGGACTTGGAGCCGCTTTGAATGACCTCGTACGCGCCGGCAACGATCTCATCGCGAGTCATGCGGCAAGGTCCTTGATCATCAGTCCCGCCGTTGCCTTGGCGCTTCCAACCACGCCGGGGATCCCGGCACCGGGGTGAGTCCCAGCTCCAACGAAGTAGAGGTTGCCGATGACGTCGTCGCGATTGTGGACCCGAAAGTAGGCGCTCTGAGTCAGGATTGGTTCGAGGCTGAACGCGGATCCCAGGTGGGAGTTAAGCTCGTGCTCGAAATCGGCGGGCCCGAAATGAAAGACTTCGCCGAGCCTGTCCCTGAGACCCGGGAGCATCCGCTGCTCGAGGATTTCTAGAAGGCGGCGCGAATATGCCGGCCCTTCGACTTCCCAGTCGATGTCGGCCCGCCCGAGGTGGGGCACGGGCGCCAGAGCATAGAATGTCGAGCGGCCGGCGGGCGCCATCGAGGCATCCGTCGCGGTCGGATGATGCAAATAGATTGACGGGTCTTCAGGGAGCGAGTTGCCGCCGTAAATCTCTTTCAGCAGCTCAGCATAACGGGGGCCGAACAGGATGCTGTGGTGCGACACCTCGGGCCAATTACCATCAGTCGAAAAGTGGACCACGAAAAGAGACGGCGAGAAGCGCTTGCGCTTGAGCTTGGCGGAGCTGCGCTTGGCCGAACGATGTCGAAGCATGTCGTAGGTTCGAACGACATCGGCGTTTGAGGCGACCGCATCGAACGATTCCTCCCAACCGCTCCGAGTACGAACGGAAGTGGCGCGATCCTCCTTCGTGGCGATGCCGGCGACAGGGTCGCCCAATCGAACTGAACCGCCAAGCCTCTCCAGATGCTTGACCATGCCGGATACTAGCTGGTTAGTTCCGCCTTTTGCGAACCACACTCCGCCGTCGCGTTCGAGCTTGTGGATGAGCGTATAGATCGCGCTTGCCGTCATCGGATTGCCGCCGACGAGCAGGCTGTGAAACGACAGCGCCTGCCTCAATTTCTCGTTGCGGACGAAGCGCGAAACGATGGAGTAAACTGATCGCCAAGCTTGGTACCGCGCGAGTTTCGGAGCCGCGTGCAGCATGGACTTGAAGTCGAGAAAAGGAACAGCGCCGAGCTTCTCGTATCCCTCGGCGTAAACACCTTCCGAATAACGCAGGAAACGCTGGTATCCTGCGACATCCGCGGGCTCCAGAGCAGCGATCTGCCGGCCAAGTTCCTCGTCGTCATTGACGTAATCGAACGTCGTGCCGTCCGGCCAAGAAAGGCGGTAGAAAGGCGACACCGGGACGAGGCTGACATCGCGCGCCATGTCGGCGCCGGTCAGCTCCCAAAGCTCCCTGAGGCAGGCTGGGTCGGTAATGACCGTCGGGCCGGCATCGAAGACGTGGCCGTCCTTCTCCCAGGAATAAGCACGGCCGCCGGGCTTGTCGCGGGCCTCGATTACCGTCGTGTCGATCCCGGCCGACTGCAATCGAATCGCTAGCGCCAGCCCACCGAAGCCGGAGCCGATGACCGCGGCTTTCCGCTTCATGCCGCGCTCCTGCGCAAAGCCGACAAAGCGCGGCCGATCGAAACCGGAGGCTTGCCGCTGAAAATGCGGACCTTGTCGAAGCCCGAGAGCTGGGCAGCGTAAAAGCGGGAGATGACCGCCGGCGGTAGCCGGTAGAAATGTTCGAGAACGCGGTACGCCTGATCAGGCTCGGCCGCGTAGAAGAGCATGCGGTTGAGAAGTCGGAAAAAGGCTCTGTCCTGCCAAAGCTGCTGTGCCCGTTTGTGGAAAACCGCGTGCAGCGCCTCACTCGTGAGCTCATCTTGCTGGGCGAGGAGCGCAGCATTGGCGACCGCATCGGGGAGCGAATAGCTCGTGGTCGGGTGGAAGAATCCGCCGCGAAGTCCAAGGCGCGCCACCTGTCCGCTTCGCCAGAGCGTCTCGACATCCCCGCCGAGCACGATGGGCAGGACGCCGCTCTCTTCATCTAGGACCTCTGGAGAACCCCCGCCCAACCTCATGGCCAGCTGATCGATCCGGCCCCGCAATGCCGCCTGATCCAAAACCGGGGTGCGGGAGTAATAAGTATCCTCGATCAGCAGATCGGTCGGGCTGACCGGCAGCTGATAGATGAAGCGGTAGCCGTCGACCTGCTCGACGGTCGCGTCCATGATAATAGGGAGCGACATGCCGTGCGGCCGGGGGAAGCGGTAGTAGCGGCCGACGAACTTCTGCCACCCCAGCTCGAGGCCTGACATCGATGACGGGCCTCGTGCATCAATTACCGCGTCGGCCTCGATCGTTTCGCCGTCCAGCGTAATCGCGCACGGCTCCACGGCCTGGATCCGCGCATTCAAGCGAAACTGTTCGGGACGCAACCCGGCGCGGACGGCGTCGTCGAGGTGGATCGAACGAATGCCGGTGTAACCGACGTCGATCTTTCTGCTGCGCCTGGGGAAATGGACCTCGTGCGCAGGCCAATGGGTCGCCTCGACTCCCTGGAGCACCCAGCGGACCTTTGGCGGGACGTCGGATTCGAAGAACGACCAAGTGTGGTTTCCGCCGAAAGTTTCGCCCTGCTCGACGAGTAGCAGCTCGGTCCTCGGTCGACGTCTCGCGAGCGCGAGAGCGGCGAGAGAACCCGAGAGCCCTCCGCCTGCGATTATGATCCGGCTCACTTCATCACCCGCGTGGCGAAATCCTCCGGCCGCTGATAAGCAATTGACGAATGACACGATTTGCCACGCTTCTGGTCGCTATTCCGCTGATTTCGGCGACTGCTCCTGCCGCTACGGTCGAAGTCGATTTGACGGCGCTTCGTAACACGCACGGAGCCATTCGCTTGTGCATGACCCGAAACCCGGCGCACTTCCCGAACTGCAAGGCAGATCCCGACGCGTTCAAGCAATCTGTTCCGGCGGACATTCGAAGGATCCAGTTCACTGGGGTGCCCGCCGGTCGCTATGCCTTGTCCGTTTTTCATGACGAAAACGCCAACCAGAAGCTCGATACGCTGGTCGGAATCCCAAGAGAGGGCTTCGGCTTCTCGCGAAATCCTGGGATCCGCTTCGGGCCGCCGCGTTTCGAAAAGGTGAGCATTGAACTTACGTCCGGCTTCACTCGCACGAGCGTGCGCATGCAATACCTGCTTTAGCCCATATAGATTCGCGGAATTCAGAGACTTACCCTGCAATGCTGGGGGTATATGCTGTTTCGGAAGGCGATGCTCGACTTGCGTTCTACCGACATTCCCCGAACTTCCCCAGGCTCCCAATTGCTTGCGGAAGAAAGGCCGGAAATCCGTGTCATTCTCGCGGCGCCGCGAGGTTTTTGTGCAGGGGTGCGCAGGGCAATCGACGCAGTCCGGGATGCTCTTGCCAAGCATGGAACCCCCGTCTTTGTGCGCCGTGCAATCGTCCATAATCTAGAAGTCGTCCGATCGCTGGAAGCGGAAGGGGCCGTGTTCGTCCAGGAGTTGGACGAAGTGCCGGCCGGCGGCGTCGTCGTTTTCTCAGCGCATGGCGTGTCGCCGGCGATCCTGGCCGATGCCCAGAAGCGAGGGCTGATCGCTTATGACGCCGTCTGTCCGCTGGTCGCAAAGGTCCACCGCGAAGTCGAGCGCCACCAGCGCCGAGGACGTCAGATCATCCTGATAGGCCACAAGGGGCACCCGGAGATTGAGGGCACCCTGGGTCACGTCTCGTCCGTCCGCAAGCATGTCGTAAACAGCGTCGACGAGGTCGAGAACTTGCCGATCTCAAGTCATGAACCGGCCGCCTATGCCGTCCAGACGACCTACTCGGTCGATGACGCGCGGACCATCATTCAGGCTCTGCATCTTCGCTTCGCCGACCTTGTTGGCCCAGCTTCCAGCGACATTTGCTACGCGACCACCAACCGTCAGGCGGCCGTCCGGGAAGTGGCCCTGCAGAGCGACGCGATCATCGTTGCAGGAGAGCAATTCTCTTCGAACGCTTGCCGGCTGGCCGAGGTGGCGAGCGCCCACTGCAATAATGTGCAGCTGGTCGCGGGGTCCGATGAAATCGACTGGAGCGGCCTGCCGAAGAGCGGAGTGATTGGGATTACTGCGGCCGCATCAACTCCTGAGACCAGCGTGCAGTCAATTCTGTCCGCGCTGGGCGCCCGGTACCGCATGATCGTGGAAGAGCTCGGCTCCGGGACCGAAACCACCGTCTTCAAACGCATGGCGATCGCATGAGAACAGCGGAAATTGCACGGGATGTACCCCGAATAGACCTACCGCTTGCGAAGATTGCGGCGGACATCGACGCATTGTTCGAAAGAGTGCTGGTTATACCCTCCGATCCCAGCGCCCGACTTCTGAATGCGATGCGTCACGCCGCAATAGGTGGAGGCAAACGCCTTCGGCCCCTCTTGGCGTGTGCCTCCGCCGACATTTTCGGCGTATCCCGGCATCTATCCGTCCGCGCGGGACTCGCCGTCGAATGCATTCACGTGCACTCGCTCATTCACGATGACCTTCCTTGCATGGACGACGACGATCTGAGGCGCGGAAAGCCAACAGTGCACGTTGCATTCGATGAGGCGACGGCCGTACTGGCGGGCGACTCATTGCTCGCACTCGCATTCGAGATCCTCTCCGACCCCGAAACCCACCCTTTGGCGGAGGTGCGTGTGGAGCTGGTCAGAGACCTTGCGCACGCGGCAGGTGCCTACGGCATGGCGGGGGGCCAGATGCTCGATCTCATGCCGATGGAGCAGCCTGCAGACATGGAGGCAATTGCTCGGCTGCAGAGGTTGAAGACGGGAGCCCTGATTGGGTGGTCGGTTGAGTGCGGCGCCATCCTCGGTCGTGCTGGGACCGAGGAACGAACCAGTCTGCGGGGCTATGCGCAGAATTTGGGATTGGCCTTCCAGATCACAGACGATTTGCTCGACGTTTCAGGCGATCCTTCTTCCGTGGGGAAACGCCTCCGCAAGGATGAGGCGCAAGGCAAGGAGACCTTCGTCACACTGCTCGGCGAGGAGCGTGCCCGTCACCAAGCTCAAATTCTCGTCGATCAAGCGATCGAGCACCTCCATGCATTCGGACAAGCCGCCGATCTTCTGGCTGCAATCGCCCGGTTCGCGATCAGTCGCGACCGCTAGGGACGATCCCAGCCTCCACGGCGATCCGGATAGCGTCGGCGGAGGTCCTCACGCCGAGCGCTTCTATCATCCGTGCCCTATGCATTTTGACGGTCTTCTCTTCGATGCCCAGGAAGCCGCCGATCTGCTTGTTGCGATAGCCCATCGCCATCAGTTCCAGAGTTTGCCGCAGTCGCGGCGTCAACTTTCCGACTAGCATGCGCGCCTGTGTCTCGCGCAGTCCGGCCCCCGCTCCGTCGCCAGATTGAACTTCCATCTGTGAGCCGATGAACATGGCAACCGAGCCATCCTCGCCAAATACCGGTGCGAGCATGACGGCGTTGCGGAAAGGAGTGCCGTCCTTCCGATAATTGGTGATCTCGACAATCGTCGGTGCGCCATTCGCGACCGCCGCCCGAAGTGCGGCCTGAGCTTCCGGCTCCGATCCCCGACCGGCGAGAAAACGGCAGTTGAGCCCTACAACTTCCTCTCGTTCATAGCCGGTGAGCCTCAGGAACGCATCGTTGACCTCTACGATCGGATTGTCCGTTGCGCGATTGTCGGTGACGATGGTTGCGATTGGCGTGCGGTGGATAGAGGCGCGAAGTTCTCTCAGCTCTACGTGACCCGCCGAACCCTGCATTACGCCCGGTTACGTGGCGGTCTGCTTCGAATCAAGTTCACTGCGAATGTCCGCTTTAGGCCCAAAGCGGACATTAACGTGCCGCCTGCTTCAGACTTGGACCTGCCTCAGGTGTCAGCCAGTCGTGAGTCAGTAATTTGAGCTGCCCCAGCATTGATACGAGGAAAGCGGTTGACCAACCAATCATGAGGATTCCGGTCGCACCCTCGATGGCGCCGAATATCCGCCATTCGTGGCCTAACAGCACGTCGCCGTAGCCAACGGACGAATAGGTAACGGTTGAAAAATAGAGCGCCACCTCGAAAGTGCCGAGGGCGCCGAGCAGCAAATAGAGAAACGCGTAGAGCCATATCTCCGCGGTGTGAATTGCGAAGATAGTGGCTGTTGAGACCAGCAGGACTGCGACAGGGGCACTCTTCAACGGCCTGACCAATCTATGGTGAGACCGGAGTATTCGCACGAGGAAAGCGAGACCGGTCAGGTGAATTACCACCGTGACGAGCGACATGATTGTCGCCAGGAACAGCTGAATCAGCATCGAGCGCTCCAATCCATAGAGGAAGTCAAAGCGACGGGAGGGCCCGCGCCGCCACTCTTACTATTCCCGACATCTGCGGGCCACTCGAACGAGCCAAAACGAACCACGTTAGTCTGGAGCGTGACGTCCGCCATCGACCAAAGCTGACGTTAGCCGAGTGTCCGCTTTCGACCCATTGCGAACACTAGGAGGGTCTGTCGCTGGTCAGGAGTCGACGCCTGCCGGTTCCTTTGCAAGCGCCTCCAGCAGGGCTTCGGCGGCGGGCTCGCTCGACGGCGGGTTCTGACCTGTGATGAGCAGACCTTCGCGTACCACATGAGGCTTGAAGGGTTCGGCCTTGCTGAACTTGGCACCAAGCTGCTTGAGCACATCTTCGAGCAAGAACGGAACAACTTTGGTCAGGCCGACGGCCTCCTCCTCTTCATTCGTGAACCCAGTAACGGACTTGCCGGCAACAAGCGGCACGCCATCTTGCGCTGTAACATTCTTCAGCACTGCAGGGGCATGGCAAACGAGCGCGACCGGCTTCCCGTCGGCGAGCGTCTGCTCGATTAGCGCTTTCGACTTTGGATCTTCCGCAAGGTCCCAAAGCGGCCCGTGACCGCCAGGATAGAAGAGTGCATCGAAGTCTGACGGTCGCACAGACTCCAGTGGTTTGGTGGAAGCGAGCTGCGCCTGAGCATCTGCATCGCCTTTGAAACGGCGGGTGGCATCCGTCTGCGATGCCGCTTCATCGCTCTTGGGATCGAGAGGTGGTTGGCCGCCCCTGGGACTAGCAAGAGTAATCTGGTGTCCTGCGTCCTTCAGCACGTAATAAGGGGCAGCAAACTCCTCGAGCCAGAACCCGGTCTTCTTTCCCGTATCACCCAACTGATCGTGGCTTGTGAGAACCATCAGGATGTTCATCGGCGCGTCTCCGTCGTTGGCCCGCCCCCGCAATCAGATAGGAAGAAGGCGGCCGCTTTCAAAGTTGCCAGTCACCAGCCGCGCGTCCGCTTTCGACCCATTGCGGACATTGCCCGAGAGATCACAAGAGGATCTTTGTTCCTCCCCAAAGGATGAGCGCCGCTCCCGACACCTGCTGAAGCAAGCGACCATTTGGAAGCAGCTTTTCGCCGGCCACAAGAACCGTCAGACCCGTTATCCACAAGAGGTTCATCACCCCACCGACGAACAGCAGCGCCATCAATAGCCAACAGCAGCCCACGCAATAGGCGCCGTGGATCACCCCAAGCCTCAATGCGCCGGTCAACCCAGAACGCCAGTGATGGCTGATGAATTGCCCGGGGGAGCGACACTGGCTGACGCAGGCCGACTTCATCGGGGAGAGCTGATAAGCGCCCGTAGCGAGGAGCATTAGGCCCTTTGCTAAGCTTCCTTGGAGCGCCATCGAGGGGCCCGTCAGCGAGCGCTGCGCGAAGGCCGCTGCAATGGAGAACACCAGCCACATGGTAAGATAGCCGGCAAGGAAAACCCATGGCTGGGCGATTGCCGCATCGCTGCCGCGTACGTGGCGCACCCGCGCATAAAGCAGGATTGCGGGTGTTGCCGACGGCAGCATCATCGCGACCATCATCACCCACCACATCAACATGAGAGCCGTCAGCGGTGGCCGCATCGGCTCCATTCCCGCGTTGCCGATCAGGAACCTCCAGCTCAGAGCGGCGAGCAGCAAGATGCTACCAGCGAGTAGCCCTCGCTCGTGGCGCAGCAATCGGCTGGTCAGGTCAGTCGCGGACGACCCCATGGCTCGATAGATGAAGGTGGGCGAACTGACCGTATTTGCTCTCGATCTCAAGTTGCATCGGTCCGCCGGTCGTGCGGCTTGATGCGCTGCCGATATCCGCAACTGCATACTCGAAGCCTGCGGGAAGCACGATCTGGGCACGCGATTCCTGACCACTTACCTTGTTGCGGATCGGCTCGCCGGTCATCTCAACATAACCAGGGACGGACAGTCTCCCGACGCGCCCATCAACGTCCACTTCGAAGTCGATGGCGGCGAACACAGGCTCGTGCATTTTAGTTATGGTCGATGCGTAGACCGCGAACATGGTGGCGAACGGGTCGGTGTCCTGACCGGTCATGATTCTGAGCAGCGCGTCCCGTTGCGTTTCGTCGGCGCGCTCATCGACTATGGCTAATGCTTCGCCATTGCCTTCGTGGACCGCGCCCGGCCATTTGAAAATGGCGCCGATCTTCAGGCCATCGAGGCGCGTGTCGCCGTGCTTACCCTGATCAATCTGGATGGCGGCGACCGCATAGCAATGGCCTTTGTCTGGAAGTGCATTGAACTGGCATGGGCAGCCATATTCGCACGTGCAATTGACCAGCTCGCGGCCGGTGAACTCCCAATAGACCATGCTGACTCTCCATCACCGCTGGAACCTCAATAGCACACCGCCCCAAGCCCCGTGAATTGGGGGCTTCTGCGATTTCGGCAGGCTGAAGAATGTCGACTTTCGACCCATTCCGGACATTCGGCTGGCGTCGCCACTCGGAAGAAGATGACTTTGACAACTTGCATCGGGGTTGACTCAGACACTCAAGGCGGCGAATGCGTTTTAGCGTTTTAACACGATGGAACAAGCTCTCGATGACTCTTTCATCTCCGCCAGAGCCGACGCGCGATCTCGAGGTTCTGCAGAACGACCTTTGCGATGCGCTTCTGACGCCGAAAAGTCGCGCCGAGATGCGGTGCCTACTCCAGGATCTGTGCACGCCCGCCGAGATCCGCACGCTCTCGGAACGGTGGCATGTGGCGCGTCTGCTGGACGGCACTGACCTGCCGTATCGCGACATCCACGAAGCGACGGGAGTCAGCACGACGACTGTGGTCCGCGTCGGACGGTTTCTGCGCCACGAGCCGCACCAAGGCTATCGGCGGGCAATCGACGCAATGAGGCCGAACGGTGTTAGCTGATCGTTCTCGTCTGCACATCGCGCTTCAGAAATCCGGGCGTCTCGCCGACGCGAGCCGCGAACTGCTTCGCGACGCCGGCTTTCGCATCCAATCGGGCAAGAACAGCCTGACAGCCCGCGTCGAGAACTTTCCAGCGGAGCTGATGTTCGTCCGCGACGACGACATCCCGACTTTCGTCAGCGACGGAGTCTGCGAATTCGGGATCGTTGGTCAGAACGTGTTGGAGGAATTCGCCTTGGGCGAGCCCGATCAGCGCTATGAAGTGCTTGCCGAACTGGGCTTTGGCCGTTGCAGCCTCCGTCTCGCTGCTCCCGAGAACCTACGTTTCGACGGGCCGCAATCACTAGCCGGCACGCGGATCGCCACGTCCTATCCGCGGCTGCTCACCCGGTATCTGAAAGAGCAGGGTATCGAAGCGACGGTCGTGAAAATGAACGGCGCGGTCGAATTGGCGCCGCGGCTGCAGATCGCCAGTTTCATTTGCGACCTGGTTTCGACCGGTGCGACCCTGGAAGCAAATGGGCTGAAGCCGGTCGGGACAGTGCTGGAAAGCCAGTCGCTCCTGATCCGTACGAAGAGGCCGCTCGACGAGGCGCGCGAAGCGATCTCTGCAGGCTTGCTGAGCCGGATTGATGGCGTGCTGGCGACCAAGGAATCCAAGTACATAATGCTCAACGCGACCGAGGACGCGCTGAAGCAGATCACCCAGCTCCTGCCGGGCGCAGAAGCGCCGACCATCGTGCCGCTGCATGGTCGACCAGGGCACTTCGCGGTCCACGCGGTCTGCCAGGAATCGGTGTTCTGGGAAACGTTGCAGAAGCTCAAGGGCGCGGGCGCTTCGGCAATCCTCGTCGTCCCGATTGAAAAGATGATGATGTGAGAACGCTCAGGTGGAACACATTGAGCGAGGCGGAGCGAGCCGCGGCCCTGGCTCGCCCGCAGCAGCGCATGGACGCGACGCTGCGCTCCAGCGTGGCCGGCATCGTCGAGGAGGTGCGCGTCGGCGGCTGGGATGCGCTGCGCGCCGCCGCTCGTCGCATCGATGGCGCCGAGCCATTGCTTTTCAAAGTCGCTCCGGCAGCGGCCAAGGCCAGGCAGTGGGCGTCCCCGGATCAAGTCGCCGCGATCGAACTTGCCGCCCGCAACATCCGCACGTTTCACGAGGCGAGCCTGCCTCGCGACGTTGCTGTCGAGACCGCACCCGGCCTGACCGTACGCAAGGTCTGGCGACCAATCGACCGTGTCGGACTCTACGTGCCCGGCGGCAACACGCCACTTTTCTCGACCCTTCTGATGCTCGGCATCCCCGCGCAGGTCGCAGGGGTCGGCGAGATCGTTGCCGTCACACCGCCATGCTCCGGCGGCAGCCTCGACTCGTTCATCGCGCTCGCCGCCGAATTATGCGGCATCGAGAGTATCTGGACCGTCGGTGGCGCGCAGGGGATCGCAGCGCTGGCGTTCGGCGCTGGCGGCATCCCGAAGGTCGACAAGATCTGCGGACCGGGCAGCGCGTGGGTTGCGGAAGCGAAGCGGCTGGTCGCCAGCCTGCCGGGCGGACCGGCCATCGACATGCCTGCGGGGCCGAGCGAACTGCTGGTCATTGCCGACGAAAGTGCAGATCCGCGCATCGTGGCCGCCGACCTGCTTAGCCAGGCCGAGCATGACGCCGGCGCTCAAGTCATCTTGGTTACACCGTCCGAACAGCTCGCCGAGACCGTTGCGCAAGCCGTTGAAGTGCAGCTCGTCGACTTGCCACGGTCCGACATTGCCCGTGCGTCGCTGGCATCGGCGCGGCTGATCCTCGTCGCGGACCTCGAGGAAAGCGTCGCGATCGCCAACCTCTATGCTCCCGAGCATCTGTCGCTTGCCGTCGAAAATGCCGACTCCCTCGTTCCAGCCGTTCGAAATGCCGGCGCCGTTTTCGCAGGCCTACTCGCGGCAGAGACGTTCGGCGACTATATCGCGGGCTCCAGCCATGTCCTGCCGACTGACGGCGCAGCGCGCGCTTGGGGCGGCGTCTCAGCCTACACCTTCCTCAAGGCGATGAGCGTGCAGACAGTTAGTCCGGAGGCCGCCCGCCGCATCGCCGCCCCCGCTGCGGCACTGGCTCGGCTCGAGCAGCTCGAAGCCCACGCTCGCGCCGCCGACGCGCGGCTGGAGCTGGTGCGATGAGCATCCTCGCCCAACGCCTCGCCCGGCCTGAGATCGTGGCGCTCGAACCCTTCGACATCGCCGCGCAGGCAAACGGCTCGTTCACCCCGGACGCTATCAAGTTGGACGCCAACGAGAATCCTTTTCCGCCCTTGTCCGAGGGTCCGCTCGCGGCGGGCCTCAACCGCTATCCGGAGCCGCAGCCTGAGCGGCTGACGCGCGCCATGTCAGCACTCTACGGCGTCGAGCCGGCGAATGTCGTCGTCACTCGCGGCGCGGACGATGCGATCGACATGCTGGTGCGCGCCTTTTGCCGGCCGGGCCAGGACGCCGTGGCCATCCCCAAGCCGACTTTCTCGGCTTATTCGCACTTTGCCCGTGTGCAGGGTGCCCGTATCGTCCACGTGCCGCTTAGCGAAAACTTCGGCTTCGACGCCGATGCTTACCTGGAGGTGCTGAAGGGCGAGCCGAACCTGAAGCTGGCCTTCATCTGCTCGCCGAACAACCCGACCGGGAACGAGGTCGACCCGGCACTGGTGCTTCGCGTCGCCGACGCGCTGCCGAACACGATCATCGTGCTCGACGAGGCGTATCTCGAATTCTCCGAGACAGCGAGCCTCGCCGCCAACGCGAGCTCGCGAGACAATCTCGTCGTGCTGCGGACTCTATCAAAGGCGTTCGGCCTCGCCGGTGCGCGCATCGGCTGCGCGATCGGGAACCCCGACTTGATCGGTCTCGCCGCTCGGGCCTTGCCGCCATACCCACTGCCGAGCTTGTCGATCGAAGCGGCAATGGCAGCCCTCGCGCCATCGCGCCGGCCCATCCACGAGCAGCGAATTGCGCGCATCAAGGCCGACCGCGAACGGCTCGTGCCGCTGCTGGAGCAATCGGCCATCGTTAAGTCGGTGCGCAGCGGCGGGGGCAATTTTCTCTTCCTCGAAGTCCACGATCCGGCAGCGCTCGCAGCTAAACTGCGCGGTCTCGGTATCCGTGTTCGCTTTCGGCCATATGCAGCGCCTGGCGGGGTGCGCCTCACCATCGGAACCGAACAGGAAAATGCTGCGGCCTTGGCGGCCTTCGGCGTGCCCGGCAGTGACGAGAAGGTGCGCCGCGCCGAGATCGTCCGGGAGACCAGGGAAACAAAGATCGCGGTCGCCCTCGACCTGGAGCGGGCGGAGCCGCGGATCATCGCGACCGGAATTCCGTTCTACGACCACATGCTGGACCAGGTCGCCGCGCATGCCGGTTTCAGCCTCGTGCTCAGTTGCGATGGCGATCTCGACATCGACGGCCATCACAGCATCGAGGACTGCGCCATCGCCGTGGGCACGGCGCTCGGGCGCGCGCTCGGCGATAAGCGCGGCATTGGCCGCTTCGGCTTCGCTTTACCGATGGACGAGACTGAAGCACAGGTCCTGATCGACCTGTCCGGCCGTCCGTTCAGCCGTTTCGAAGGCGAGTTCGAGACCAGCCACATCGGCGAATATCCGACCGAGATGACGCCTCACGTCTTCCGCTCCCTTGCCGACGGCCTCGGTGCCGCGGTCCACGTCCGCGTCCAGGGCGAGAATGACCACCACAAGACAGAGGCCTGTTTCAAGGCATTCGGCCGCGCGCTCCGCCAAGCCGTCCGTCGAGAGGGTGATGCGCTGCCAAGCACCAAGGGCATGCTGTGAAGCTGGCCATCGTCGATCTCGGTTGCGGCAATATCGGATCCGTGCGGCTGGCGTTTAGACGCTTTGGACTTAGTCCATTTGTCACTGCCGATCCGGAGCAACTCGCTGCCGCTGACAAGGTCGTCCTGCCCGGTGTAGGGGCCGCCGGCTTCGCGATGGAACGGATTCAAGCGCTCGGCCTGCGCGAGCCGCTGCGATCGCTGAAGCAACCGGCGCTCGGCATCTGCCTTGGCATGCAACTGCTGTTCGACCGCAGTGAGGAAGAAGATGTCGACTGCCTCGGCATCATCCCCGGTGCCGTCCGCGCGCTGGAGCCAGAACCGGAGCGCCCGGTGCCGCACATGGGCTGGAGCCGTGTTCATGTTGGGAACCAGGACCTCGGCCTGCGCTCCGGCGACTATGTCTATTTCGCGCACAGCTATGCGTGTGACGACGGGCCGGCGACCGTGGCGCGCGCCGACTATGGTCGGCCAATCCCTGCAGTGGTTCGAACGGGCAACTGGTTGGGTGCGCAATTTCACCCCGAGCGGTCCGGCGAGGCGGGCGCGCGGTTTCTTCAAAGCTTCCTGCAGTGACTGCACCACCGCAATGATCATCTACCCGGCAATGGACCTAATGGGCGAACGCATCGTGCGTTTGCAGCAGGGCAAATTCGACGATGCCACCACCTATTCGGACGAGCCCCTCGAGGCGCTGCAGCGCTTCGCGGAGGCTGGCGCCGAATGGACGCACATTGTTGACCTCGACGGAGCCCGGATGCGCGAGCCGGTCCAGCATGAGCTGATCGCTGCACTTGCACGGATGTCATCGTTGCGACTGCAGGTCGGCGGTGGCTTCCGCACCCGCGATCAGGTTGCGCGCATGCTGGACGCCGGCATTGCTCGCGTAGTCATTGGCAGCCTTGCCGTCCGCGAGCCAGACACCGTCCGAAGGTGGATCGGCGAGTTTGGCGCCGACCGGATCACCTTGTCGCTGGACGTCAACGTGGTGGATGGTGTGCCGGTCGTCGCCATCTCCGGCTGGACCGAGGACACGGGCACCAGCCTGTGGAAAGTGGTGGCCGAATATCCTGAGGCGCGGCACCTTTTGCTCACCGACATCGGCCAGGACGGCATGCTAGCCGGTCCGAACTTCGAGCTGCTCGAAGACGCCGTCGAGCGTCTGGCGCCCCTGAATATCCAGGCTTCGGGCGGCGTCTCCTCGCTTGCTGATCTGGAACGTCTAACGACCGACGGCGCGATCGTCGGTAAGGCTCTTTGGGAGGGCCGCATCCGGCTCGAGGAGGCTCTCCGCCTTGTCCGCACGTAGGATCATCCCTTGCCTCGACGTAAAGTATGGGCGCGTGGTTAAAGGTGTCCAGTTCCGGGACCATCGCGACGCCGGCGACATTGTCGAGCAGGCGATGCGGTATCGCGACGAGGGCGCGGACGAGCTCGTATTCTACGACATCACGGCCAGCGCCGAGGGTCGTAGTGTCGACCTCGCATGGGTGCGCAAGGTCGCAGAGACCATCGACATCCCTTTCGCAGTCGCGGGCGGTCTGTGCAGCCGCGACAAAGCGGCTGCTTGCCTCGACTGCGGCGCCGACAAGGTGTCGATCAACTCGCCCGCGTTGGAACGGCCCGGTCTTATCGGGGAGCTGGCGCGCGAATTCGGCAGCCAGTGCGTTGTGCTCGGCGTCGACAGCTTTGAAGCGAACGGCGACTACTGGGTGAAGCAATATACCGGCAGCCCCGACGCGACCCGCGACACCGGACGGCGGACGCTCGATTGGGTGCGCGAAGCGTGCGACCGAGGCGCGGGCGAAGTCGTCTTGAACTGCATGCGACGCGACGGCGTCCGCACCGGTTACGACATCCCGCACACCGCCGCCGTCGTCAAAGCCATCACAGTCCCGGTGATCGCCTCTGGCGGGGCAGGAGCGCCAGAGCACTTCCGCCATGCCTTCGAGATCGGCGCTAGCGGAGCTCTCGCGGCCACCGTCTTTCACGAGCGGATCATCGGCATTCCCAAGCTGAAGGAGTTCCTCGTATCATGCGGGATCGAAATGCGCCTCTGACCGCGGCGGACATCGGCGGTCTCGCGTGGGACAAGATGGATGGACTGCTGCCCGCCGCCATCCAGCATCGCGCCTCAGGCCGCATGCTGATGCTCGGTTACATGGACGTTGACGCGCTCGGCGCCACACTCGAAAGCGGTTTCGTCACCTTCTTCAGCCGGTCGAAACAGAGGCTCTGGATGAAGGGCGAAACGGGCGGCAATCGGTTGCGCCTGGGATCAGTGTTCGCGGACTGCGACGATGATGCGTTGCTGGTCATTGCCGAGCCAGAAGGTCCAACTTGCCACCTCGGCACGCGCAGCTGCTTCGGGGAGCAAATCCTGACAGGACCCGGTTGGCTGGCGGACTTGTCGTCCATAGTCGCAGACCGCGCTGCTTCGGGCGGACAATCAAGCTATTCGCGGCAGTTGCTCGACAGCGGCGTTGAGCGGATTGCTCAAAAAGTGGGCGAGGAAGGCGTGGAGCTGGCGCTGGCGGCAGTCACGCGAGACTCATCCGGATGCGCTGAAGAAGGCGCCGACCTGCTCTACCATCTCGCCGTGCTTTTGCAGGCCCGGGATATGAGTTGGGAAGACCTAATCACCGTCCTTCGGCGGCGGCACGGATGAAGCTGCAGCGCGCATGATTTCGACTGCAGCTTCGTATAGCTCACGGGTCGCTGCCGCGATGACCTGGCCGGCACTGAAGTCAGTGCCTCCCGACCAATCTCCAAATACACCTGTAGCGCCGCGCACCACGGGAATCAGAGCGTGATAGTCGTGAGGCTTGAGCCCACACTCGACGACCAGGTCGATCGTGCCTGATGCCAGGCGCGCATAAGCATAAGCGTCATGACCGAAGCGCGTTATAGGTACGGAGCCGTAGAGGGTCTTGAAAGCCGCGGCCGCATCTCCATCAAACAGGAACGGGTCCGTCGTCGCGAGGCGCGCCTCGCCTAATTCCCTGACATTGCTCACGCGAAGCGACGTTCGCGCTCCGGCTACTTCTTTCCAACTCGAGTCAAGGCAACCTACATAAAGCTCATCGAGGTATGGGGCATCGATAACCCCCATAATTGGATGACCGTTCTCCATGAGGGCGATCAAGGTTGTCCAAGTTGGAAGACCGCTAATGAAGGAACGCGTCCCGTCGATGGGATCAAGGCTCCACTGATAGACGCTTGTTCCCGCCCGATCATCAAATTCCTCGCCCAAAATACCGTGGTCCGGAAAGGCTTCGACAATGAGCTCGCGCATTGCACGCTCGGCTCCCCGATCCGCATTCGAAACTGGATCGAAAGGCCCGCCGGGGTTCTTGTTCTCCAATCCGAGAGTGGTGGACAGGTCTCGCAGTGTCTCGCGCCTGGCGGCTACAGAAAGCTCACACGCGAAGGCGAAAAAATCCGGCATCCGCCCAACCTAGCGCTCTCATGTCCGCTTTTCACCAAAAGCTTGCCTTAACCTTAGTGTCCGCTTTCGACCCACTCCGGACACTAAAGGCCGGCCTCGACCGCGAGCCGGATTGCCTCCGCCGATGTGGCCACGCCTAGCCTCTTGAGCAGATGCGCACGGTGCATTTGAACTGTCTTCTCGCTGATTTTCAGATCCCAAGCGATCTGCTTGCTCAATAACCCCCGAGCCATTTTTGCAAGAATTTGTCGCTGACGGACTGACAGCGTTGAAACTCGACGAGCGGCATCGCTTTCCCGAGCGGTGAGCCCGCTCCTTTCCTTTGCGCCGAGATCGACCTGCGAACCCAGAAACCATCTCAGTTTTCCGTTCGCGTCGAACAGGGGCGTGATCATCACACCGTTGCGGAACGGAGTCCTGTCCCTTCGGTAGTTGATTACCTCTACAAGCGCCGGTCGCTCTTGCTCGATAGCCGACCTGATCTCGGCAGAGGCTGCCGGGTCTGTCGCGCGCCCAGTCAGAAAGCGACAGTTTCGGCCAAGGATTTCAGACTTCCGATAGCCCGTGAGTGCGCAGAATGCCGCATTAGCAAGCTGGATGGGATTATCGGGATGAGTGGGATCTGTGATCAGCATCGCGACCGGGCTAAGTTCGATCATTTCGAAGAACCGTCTTCGCTCAATGGGCTCTTCAGCGAGATCCATCATAGCGGTGTAGACAGCACCGGCTTCCTCGTGGCGCTGGTTCTCTCCGATCATCATCTCCCGCCCCCTGATCTCAGTCGCGCAATCCAGCTTCTGTTCGGAGGCCCCGGACCCCTTCTGTAAGTAAGAGACCCTAGGGTAACTCCCGTATTCCGGCTCGTCCAACACGGCGGCAGAATTCAAGCGAGAGCGTGCCCTCGGTCTAGCCATAAACGGCGAGTGCATCTCTCATCCCCAGGCTCGGCTCTCATCCCCCTCCAAACGAAGAGAGCCGAGCCAAGACGGTCGGGTGGAATTGCCCACTCAGTTGGGTTCGGAGTCGACGGATGGATGTCCCCGGTTTGCGCTACCGATTGTTGGCAACCCGATGCCGCAAGTCGGCCGAGCTTGCGTTAAAGCCAGAAGACCGGTCAGCACTGCTCCGAATGGCTGAAGGCTACGAGCAGCGAGCTTTGGCGACCGAACGCGAATGGGAGCGTCGAACGCTTTCTGAGAACCAGGTTGAGTCCCTAGCTGACGGCTAACGGCGCAAGTCGCCCCCTTTCGATAGCACTTTGCCAAAGTCCGCTTTCCACCCTTTCTGGACATTAGTAACGGCGCTCAAGTTCAAGCTCTAGCCTTTCACTCGGGGCACCCTAGACATATTATGTATACGTGAGCTCTGGCCGAACCCTCTACGACAAGATTTGGGATGGACATGCGGTCGCTCCGTTGAGCGGGGATGACTGGCTGCTCTACATCGACCGGCACCTCATTCACGAAGTAACCAGTCCACAGGCGTTTGCTGGCCTCAAGCAAGCAAGTCGGCAGGTGCGCCGGCCGGAACTCACCCTTGCCGTCGCAGATCATAATGTGCCGACGATAAGACGGAAGCTTGGGGTCGCCGGCATTGCCGATCGGGAAAGCCGTGCCCAGGTCGAGGCGCTGGAACGGAACGTCATCGAGTTCGGCATACCCTACGTCCCGCTGATCCACCGGCAGCAGGGGATTGTGCATGTGATCGGGCCTGAGCTCGGATTTACTTTGCCAGGCATGACCGTTGTGTGCGGCGATAGCCACACGTCAACTCATGGTGCGTTCGGAGCGCTGGCGTTCGGCATCGGTACCAGCGAAGTCGAGCACGTATTTGCGACCCAGACGCTGGTGCAGTCGCACGCGAAGAACATGCGCATTCAGGTGAACGGCGCGCTCGGCACCGGAGTGACAGCGAAGGATCTCATTCTCGCGATTATCGGCCAAATCGGCACGGCGGGAGCGACTGGCCACGTCGTTGAATATTGCGGCGAAGCAATTGCGCGACTGGACATGGCGGGGCGCATGACGGTCTGTAACATGTCGATAGAAGCGGGCGCGCGGGCAGGCCTGATAGCGCCAGACGAGAAGACCTTTGAATGGCTGAAGGGACGGCCGCTGGTGCCCCAAGGCGAGGCATTTGTAGAGGCTTGCAGTCGTTGGCGGCGGCTTCGAAGCGATCCCGATGCCCGGTTCGATCGCGAGGTCGTGATCGAGGGCCCGGAAATTGCTCCAATGGTCAGCTGGGGAACCAGCCCGGAGGCCGTCACGGCTATCGACGGCCGTGTACCAGACCCGAAGGAGGCATCCGATGCTGGGCGTCGCGCGCAAATTGCTCGAATGCTTGATTATATGGACCTTCGGCCCGGCCAGCCGCTGGCTGGAATTCCGATCGATCAGGTCTTTATCGGAAGCTGCACCAACGCCCGTATCGAGGACCTGCGCGCGGCGGCGGCGATTGCGCGTGAAGGGCACGTCTCGCCGGGAGTGCGAGCGCTCGTGGTGCCCGGTTCGGGAATGGTGAAGCAGGCTGCCGAGGCTGAAGGACTCGACCAGATATTCCTCGATGCGGGATTCGACTGGCGCGACGCCGGGTGCTCGATGTGTCTGGGGATGAACGAGGACCGGCTGAACCCGGGCCAGCGCTGCGCGTCGACTTCGAACCGCAATTTCGAGGGGCGGCAAGGTCCGGGTGGCCGCACACATCTGATGTCGCCGGCCATGGCCGCCGCGGCTGCGATCGCGGGCAAGATCGTCGACGTTAGGACATTCGGCGTATGACCCCGTTCACACTTGTGACCGGCGTCGCGGCACCGCTTCCGATCGCGAATGTCGACACGGACCAGATTGTGCCGGGGCGTTTCCTCAAGGGAACGACCCGAGACGGCCTCGGCAAGGTGCTGTTGGCGCCATTGCGATACGACCCTGACGGCCGCGAGCAACAGGACTTCATTCTCAACCGGGAGCCATGGAGGCAGGCGAAAATCCTGGTGACGCTCGACAATTTCGGATGCGGCTCGAGTCGCGAGCATGCAGCTTGGGCCTTGGCCGACTTTGGCATCCGAACTGTACTCGCTCCGAGCTTTGCCGATATCTTCTACAATAATGCGTTCAAGAACGGGCTGCTTCCAGCGAAGCTTGAGGCCGGTGCGGTTGAGAGGTTGCTGGCGCTCGCGGGCAACCCCGCCACCTGCCTGCTCAAGGTCGATCTCGAGGCTGGAGAGGTCACCGCCGCAACTGGTGAAACATTCCCGTTCGACGTCCCCGCCGAGAAGCGCGAGGCATTGCTCTCGGGCCTGGACGAGATCGGACGGTCGCTGAAGCTCGAGCCGGCGATCGCCGAGTTCGAGACACGTCATCTCCCTGGAGTTCCGCCCATCCCCGAATGGGAAGTTCTGAGCGCGCGCCTTCGTTAGAAGCTTGCGCCGACCTCCACGCCGAATTGACGGCGGCCGCCCGGTGAAATGAACGAGCCGCCGAACTCGATCGCTGGGATGACTTCGTTGAGATATTTCTTGTCCGTCACGTTGTCGACGAACGCGATCACTCTCCAGTTCTTGCCCTCGAGCCCGCCGCGGAGGTTGAGAACGCCGAACCGGTCGCGCCGGTTCACGTCGTAGCGGGCGTTTCCGACGAACCCGGGCAGTCCCAACGCGCTGATCGGAAGGAGTGCTGAGAAGAGGGTAGGGCGCTCGTCACCCTGAACCGTGTGGAACCAGGTTGGTCCGGTCAACCTGTAGTCCGCTCGTGCGACCAGGCTCGCAAAGCCGATGGGCTGCGTGACCTGGGTCCCGAGGTTCAGCGTGTAATCTGCCGTATAGGGAGACTTGTTGCCGACCGTGTACGGGCGCGAGCTGTTCTTCTTGATCTTGCTATCGGTCACGTTGAACGAGCCGAACAATGTCCAGCCGCGAAGCGGCCGCACGTTGACGTTAAGTTCAGCGCCCTTGATGTCGACCCGGTCGATGTTGCTGACCACTCGCAGCAGACCGAAACTGCCGACGAAGAATTCGAAAAACTGCATGTCGGTGACGCGCGTGTAATATCCCGCGAGATCGTAAGTAACCGCGCCGTCCAGGAACCCGCCCTTGATGCCGGCTTCGAAGGCGCTTGATCGTTCCTTGCGATAACGGTCTTCGATGGTGACGTCCGCGTCGATGGTTCCGGGCGTCACGCCGTCATTGAAGCTGGCATCGATGGTCGCTTTGGACCCGCTGTTGTTGAAGCCGCCGGCTTTGAAGCCGATGCCCCAGTTTGCATAGATGTTGGTCGACGGCACCGGCCGGTAGCTGACGCTGATCTTGGGCTGGAACTGTCGGAACGTCTTCTTTTGATCCTCAATCGGGCCGAATGCCTGGCCCGGATTCAGCGGACCGCCAGTGATTGGATCGGTCACGAATGGTACCCGGTTCGAGACCTTGCGCGCCTCCACGTCGTATCGCGCCGCCACTCCAATCTTCAATTTCTCGGTAGCTGCCCAGTCGACCGAGCCGAAGCCGGCGTAGACGTTGGTGTTGAATTTGTCGGCATAAAGCTGCGACGTCGGGTTGGTCGAGCTTGGATCGTTGTAGAGATTCTGAATCACGCCACTGCCTAGATCTGCGGCGAGGCTGACGCCGACTAGCCGACTGATCCGGAGATAGTAGGCGCCGACCTGCCAGTTCAGCGGGCCGCCCGTGTCCGACGCAAGACGGACCTCGGCGCTCCAGTCCTTTTGATTGCGAACTTGGTACTGCGTCCCGTCGCACGTGGTCGGCGAATACGCGCCGAACGTAGAGCCGTTGGCCGGCGCGAAAATGAAGGGAACCGGAATAGCGCCAATGAACGCCGGCTGGTTTAGCGGAAAGCCGGTGAGAGCCGCGGTGGACGCAAAACAGGCATTCTGAACCGCGGTGTTTGTGGGGTTTGCCGGAGCGCCTAGCGCCGGAGCAATGTAGCGGGCGAAGTCGGCCGACGTACCATCGGCGACGAGGTCCTGCTTGATGTCGGAATAGAGCGTCCAGGCAATGAGCTTGGCGGCACCAAAATCATGCTCGACCTTGACCGAGGCCTCGATCGTGCGCTGGTCATTGGACGGACGAATATTCCCGTAAAAACCGAAAGGATGGTCGTTCACGTCCTCATAGAAGGCGGGATTCACCCCAGCAAAATTGGGAAGGTGGAACGACGAATTGAAAGCAATCGAAGCGCCTTTGAGCTTGGCGTATCTAGCCTTGACGTCGATCTCCGTGTTTGGACCGAGCGCAGCGACAACGCGGCCATCCACCCCATAGTTCTTCTGATTGTCGACGCAGTCACAATCGAGGAAGAAGTTATGATAGAAACCGTCGGTCTTGCGGTAGTTGGCGGAGAGCACGACGCCAACGGACTCGCTCAATGGTCCAGCAACGTAACCGCGTGCTTCGTAGGTGCTGTTCTCGGCGACGATGCCCGTGACGGCTCCTCCAAACTCCTTTCCCGGTCGGACGGTCGTCAGGACGATCGCACCGGCAGCGGCGTTGCGGCCATAGAGCGCTCCCTGAGGCCCTTTCAGGATTTCCACCTGACGGAGAGTGCCCTGCAACTCGTTAAGCTGTGCGGTGTTCGTCTTGAGAATCCCGTCAACGACCAGCGCGACCGAACTCTCGGCGTCACGCGCTCCGTTAATCCCGCGGATATTGATCTGCGTATCGCCTGCCTCGGCGGTGCCGGTAACGATGGTGACACCGGGGGTGAGTTGGACGAAGCTCTCCGCTTTCGTAATTCCGGTGCGCGCCAAAGTTTCGGCGGACAGTACAGAAATGGATGCCGGCACGTCGATCAATCGCTCGTTCTGGCGGCGGGCGGTTACGATGATTTCTTCCGGCTGCGGTTCTGCGGCAGCTGACTGTTGCGAAGGCTCCGTAGGCTGGGGCACATCCTGGGCTTGAGCTGGAATTGCCAGTGCCGATGCCGCGCAACCGACAGCCAGGTGCGTCTTCCACCATTTCTTCATCGCCGCCCCTCCTCCGTTTGTGGCGCGCCTCGCGGCCGCCGCTGATGTGCACAGGGAATCGGTACTGCTTCGACTCGCCGGCCATGGACGGAGAGCCCCCTTCCGCATGAGAGATGTAATGTATACAAAATGGAAGCGTCAAGCGAGTTGCTCGTCAGACCGCAGGAGCTACAAGGCAGGCAATGTCGCGCGCATCCGACCATGCATATGCCGAGATTCGAAGCCTTATCCTTTCAGGTGACGCGCCGCCCGGCTCGCCGCTAAGGGAAGAACAGTTGGCGGATCTCTGCGGCGTGTCGCGTACACCCGTCCGTGACGCACTGCGCCGTCTGGAGGCGGAGCTCTATGTCGTTCGCAGCGAGAGCCAGCGAACATTCGTCGCGGACTGGAGCCGAGAAGACGTAGAGGAAATGTTCGCGCTTCGGGCGATGCTGGAAGCGCATGCGGCCAGGCGAGCGGCCGAACGGATGACTGATGACCGGCTCGCCGAACTGCAATCGTGCAATCGGGCGATCGAAACGGCGGTTTCAAAGGCCAAGCCTGACGTGGTCGCGTTTCTCAATCGAAACCGGGAGTTTCACGGATCGATCATTGAGGGCGCTTCGTCGCCGAGGCTCCTGGCGACCTTGGCAACCTTGGTCGAGCAGCCAATCGTTCGGCGCACTGCAATGCACTACGGCCGCGAAGAGCTCGAGCAATCCGCAAGCGAGCATCGAGAGCTACTTAAGGCCTTCGCGGCCCGCGACGGAGAATGGGCTCACGCGGTGATGACCGGGCATATCCGCCGGGCCTTTCATGCCTTCACTGCCCGCAGCGATCAGGAGAGCGAAGCGAGATAGTCGCGAGCCTGCGCGGCAGTGATCACGTCGGCATATTTTGCCTGAAGGTCGAATAAGTTTGCTTCGTGAACCTTCGGATCCCTATCGCCGCAAGCGTCGGATACCACCAGAGGCGCGAATCCGTGGCAGAGGGCATCCAAGGCCGTAGCTCGCACGCAACCACTTGTGGTGAGCCCGGCAACAAGGACCGTGTCGACACCGCGGCCGTGCAATTGCTGCGCCAGGTCGGTGCCGAAGAAAGCACTCGGGAACTGCTTCGTCACGATGAGGTCCCCGTCCTTCGGAGCCAGCTCTGGCGTGAAATCCCCCAATGGATTTCCGACTTCCCAGCACGTGAGGCCAGCAATCTTGCGGCGAAACAACCGGGCTGGTTCCGCATTCCTGTCGAGCGGGTACTCGACGCGCGTGAAGACAAGAGGCACATCACGTCGGCGAGCCTCGGCGGCGAGGTCGGCGGCAACCTCCCTGCAGCGCTCGACAGGCGCCCGCAACGGAGAGCCGTCCTCGAAATAGCCGCGCGCCCAGTCAACTAGCAGGAGCGCGGGCCGGCGTCCCCTGGGAAGGCTGCCGCCAAACCCAGACGCCGCATAATCCTTCTCGAGATCGCGCCCGTGAACGCTCATCGCACCTGCATCACCGGTTTGAGACCGCTATACAAGCGCGACACTGGTTTGTATACAAAATCGGATGGAACGAGACGTCGAAGTCGTCGAGGTATCCCCGCGCGACGGCCTGCAGAACGAGCGGGTCGGCCTGTCGCTTGCGGAAAAGCTGGAGCTCATCGAACGCGCCATCGGCATCGGCGCGCGGCGCATCGAAGTCACGAGTTTCGTCAGTCCTCGTCGCGTGCCGCAAATGGCCGATGCTGAGGCGGTCGTCGCGGGCCTACCGGTCCTCAGCGACGCACGTTTCATCGGCTTGTGCTTGAACGAGCGCGGCGTCGAACGTGCGCTGGCAGCCTCCGCCGCGGCTACGCGCGGTCTCGACGAGATAGGGTGCGTTCTCGTCGCAACCGACAGCTTCGGCATCGCGAACCAAGGGCAGACTGTCGATCAGGGAATTGCAGCGAATCGCGCAATGATCGCTGCGGCCAATGCGGGCGGCCTCTCGGCACAGGTCACGATCGCGGGCAGCTTCGGCTGTCCCTACGAGGGTGAAGTCGGCGAGGATCACGTACTAGGTCTGGCCGAGACCATGGCCGAAGCGGGTGCAACCGAGATCGCATTCGCGGACACGATCGGAGTTGCGGTTCCGGCGAACGTCGGGAGGATGGTTGCAAGCGCGCGCAAGAGGCTGGGCGACCTGCCCATTCGGGTCCATCTCCACGACACGCGCGGCATGGCGCCGGCGAATTCCTGGGCGGCCTGGCAAGAAGGTTGCCGCAAGTTCGACAGCGCTCTGGGTGGACTTGGCGGCTGTCCCTTCGCCCCCAAGTCGGCCGGGAATCTCGCAACTGAAGAACTGATCTACCTGTTCGAGCGCGCCGGAATTTCAACCGGCCTCGATCTCACGAAGGCGATCGCAGCCAATCGTTGGTTATCGGAAAGGATGGGCAGATCGCTTTCCAGCCGGGTCGGCCGGGCCGGAGATTTTTCGCCTCACCCCCAAAAGCAGCAGGAGTGTGCATGAGCTATCGGCTGGGCGTGGATGTCGGTGGCACTTTCACTGACCTGCTTGTCATCGACGATACGAACGGTCGGACCTGGCGCGACAAGGTTCCTTCAACCCCGCACGACCCTTCCGAGGCAGTCGTCGCCGGGATGAAGGCCGTCTGCAGCAAAGCTGACGTCAGTCCGGAAGCAGTGAGCCTATTCCTGCACGGCACGACCGTGGCGACGAACGCGGTGCTGGAAAAAAAGATTGCCCGCGTCGGGCTAATCGTCACCGAGGGCTATCGTCACATCCTTCAAATCGCGCGAAGCCTCGTGCCGGGTGGACTTGCGGCGTGGATTGTCTGGCCGAAGCCCGAACCAATGGCGCCGCTCGAAGCGACGATCGAGGCGAAAGAGCGGATCGGCGCCAACGGAGAGATTGTTCGGCCGCTCGACGAGGCCGCCCTTCGGGCCAGCTTGGCGCGCCTGGCCGAAGAGCGAGTGGAGGCAGTGACCGTTTGCTTGATCAACAGTTACGTGAACGATGCGCACGAGCGGCGCATCGCCGAGATCGTTGCCGAAGAGCTTCCCGGTGTTCCGGTCAACGTATCTGCCGACATCCTGCCGGAAATGCAGGAATATGAGCGAGCGCTGACGACCGTGGCAAACTCCGCCGTCCGGCCAACGGTTTCCCGCTATATTGGGAACCTCCAGCGCGAGCTTCACGAATTGGGAAGCGAAGCGAAACTGAGCCTGTTGCGCTCCGACGGCGGTCTGATGAGCGCCGACAAAAGCTGCACTGCACCCGTGAACCTGTTGATGAGCGGACCAGCGGGCGGCGTGGCGGGGGCGGTTTGGGTCGCGAAGAACAGCGGCCATCGAAACGTGCTGACGTTGGACATGGGCGGAACCTCGACCGACGTGGCGCTCATTGAAGACTACCAGCCGCGGCTCAGGCGCGAGACCAGCGTCGGGCACCTTACCGTTCGGGCATCATCGCTCGATGTAAAGACCGTGGGCGCCGGCGGAGGATCGATCGCAAGCGTGCCCGAGCTCACCAAAGCGTTGCGCGTCGGTCCGCAATCAGCTGGCGCCGTGCCGGGTCCTGCAGCCTATGGCCGCGGAGGCGAGGAGCCGACCGTTACAGATGCCAATGTGGTCCTAGGCAACCTCCCCGAGAACTTGCTTGGCGGAACTTTCCGCCTCGACCGCGAGGCAAGCAAGCGTGCTGTCCAGAAAATTGCTGACGCGCTCAATCTCTCGTTGATGGAGGCGGCCGCCGGTATCATTTCGATCGTCAACGAGACGATGTTTGGTGCCCTTCGCCTCGTCTCGGTGCAGCAGGGCTACGACCCGCGAGACTTCGCGCTGATGGCCTTTGGCGGCGCGGGGCCGCTGCATGGCAATGCCATGGCGATGCTGATGGGTAGCTGGCCGGTAATTATTCCCCCCTCGCCGGGCGTGCTGTGCGCCTATGGCGATGCGACCACACGACTGCGCGTCGACGCGCAGCGCAGCTTCAACAGGCTGGTCACGCAGACCAACGATTCAGAAGTGAAGGCGGTGGTCGAAGAGATCATCGCGCAAGTCACTTCGGAGCTGGAGGCGGAAGGTGTTACCGCCGCCGACCAGGAACACCGGGTTGAAATCGATCTCCGCTATTCTGGCCAGGCGTTCGAAGTTCCGCTTTCGGCGCCCGTGGGCAGTACGATTGCCGAACTGGTCGACCGTTTCGACGCAGAGCACCTTCGATTGTTCACCTTCAATCTTCCCGTGCCGCAAGAGATTGTGAACATCCGTGTCGTGGCGCTCGGGAAGGCGGCAAACGTCAGCGCGGAGCGGATTGAGAAGGGGTCCGGCAATCCGGCTTCCGCGAAGCTCTATGACCACAAGCTCTGGATGGACGGCCGCGAGCAGGACGCAATCATCTACGATCGTGCGCGTCTTCGCGCAGGCGATCGGATTGCCGGGCCAGCGATCATCACGGAGATGGACTCGACGACGCTCGTTCACTCGGGCCACCTCGCCACGGTGGACGATTTCGGGAACCTGCTGATCAATCCGGAGGGACGCTGATGCCCGCACGTATCCTGCAGAGCGACAGCGCGCCATTCGTTGCGCAAGACATCGATCCAGTCACACTCGACATCATCGAGAACGCGCTCCGCAATGCGCGGATAGAAATGGATGCGACGCTCGTCCGAACTGCCATGTCCCCTGGCATCCGTGAGCAGGGTGATGCCTTTCCTCTCATTGCCGATCCCGCGGGCAAGATGATCGTCGGTCAGTTCGGGAGCTTCATCGACGGCTTCCTTCAGGCCTTCGATGGGACGATCGAAGACGGAGACATGATATTCCTCTCTGACCCGTACAGCTGCGAGGGTGCAATCAGTCATTCGAACGACTGGCTGGTGCTTCTGCCGGTTTTCAGAAATGGGCGGTTGGTCGCCTGGACTGCAATGTTTGGGCACCAGTCCGATATCGGCGGCAAGGTCGCGGGGTCGATGCCGATCGATGCACGCGCCATCTTCGAGGAAGGTGTGCGCATCCCGCCGGTCAAAATCTATGCGAAGGGCGTCTACAACGAAGACTTGATCAAGCTCATAATGCACCAGACCCGAAAGCCGGACTGGTGCGCAGCCGATCTGAACGCGCTTATTGCCTCCTGCCGGGTGGCCGCCCGCCGCGTTGAGGAGATTTGCGCTCGGTTCGGCGACGACACGTACATTAGCGCAACTAAAGCGCTGCTCGACCGCAACTACCGAGCCATGAAGGCATTGATTGAAAGCAGCGTCGGCACCGACCCGGTGAGCTTCGAAGACTACGTGTGCGACGACGGCGTCGGATACGGTCCGTACAAGATAGCCTGCACCATGCACCGCGAGGGATCGAAGGTGATCCTAGACTTCGACGGCACCGATCCGCAGTCGGCCGCGTCGATCAACTTCTATCTCAACGAGAACATGTTCAAGATGTTCTTCGGTATCTACATGATCATGGTCTTCGACCCACAGATCATGTTTAACGACGGGTTCTACGACCTCATCGAAGTGCGGATACCGGAGGGATCGCTGCTGAAACCGAGGTTTCCAGCCGCGCTATCCGGGCGAACGCACGCATTGGGCCGGATCTTCGACATTCTGGGCGGCCTCCTCGGCCAACGAACGCCGGAATTCCTTTGCGCGGCGGGCTTCAGTTCCTCGCCGCACCTCATGTATTCGGGACGCGACAAAAAGGGTGACTGGTTCCAGCTTTTTCAGATTGGCTTCGGAGGCATTCCCGGCAAGCCATTCGGGGACGGTCCGGACGGCCACTCGCTGTGGCCCGGCTTCACGAACGTCCCCAACGAGTTTCTCGAGCGCTACTTCCCGCTCAGGATTGAGCGTTACGAGGCGCTGGCCGATAGCGGCGGGCCGGGAAAGTTCCGGGGGGGGAACGGCATTCTTATGAGCTATCGCTTCTTGGCGAGCGGTACGGTGTCGATCCACGACGATCGATGGTTCACATACCCGTGGGGCGTGAACGGTGGAAAACCGGGTCAACGCGCGCGCAAGATCCTTGAAAAAGCCGACGGCACCAGGGTTCCGGTCCCGAACAAGAAGGATAGCCTGACAGTCGAAGATGGCGATGTCCTTCACTTTATCACTTGGGGAGGCGGCGGTTGGGGTAACCCGCTGGAGCGCGATCCAGCGCTGGTCGCGAAGGAAGTGAGGCAAGGCCTCGTCAGTCCAGCGGGGGCGCGCCAGTATGGCGTCGTTTGCGATGCCGAAGGCTTTCTGGACGAAACTGCAACTCGAGCTCTGCGCAGCTCGATGCAAGGACAGGGCGCGAACGAGTTGTTCGACCGGGGCGGCACGATCGAAGAGCTTCGGGCACGATGCGAGAAGGAGACGGGGCTGCCGGCGCCGCTGCCACCACGCTGGGATGTAATTCCCATGGCGGCAGCATGACTCTGAGCGGCGAGAACAGGGGCCCACTCAAGGACATCCGCGTCGTTGAGATGGGGCAACTGATTGCCGGGCCTTTCTGCGGCCAACTGCTCGGCGACATGGGCGCGGATGTCATCAAGATCGAGCCGCCCTCCACGAGCAAGAGCAAGGGTGGCGACCCGATGCGCGACTGGGGTCGCGGCGACTATCCGCTTTGGTGGGAAGTCGTAGGACGAAACAAGAAGAGCGTCACAGCAAACCTTCGCGAGCCGGAGGGGCAGGATCTCGCGCGGAGGCTCATCGGCAAGGCGGACATCCTGATCGAGAACTTCCGCCCAGGCACACTCGAAAGGTGGGGCCTCGCGCCTGAGAAGCTCCATGCTGAGAATCCGCGCCTGATCATTGTCCGTGTCTCCGGCTACGGTCAGACTGGCCCCTATTCGAATCGTGCCGGCTTCGGGGGAATTGGCGAGGCAATGGGTGGCTGGCGCAACATCGTTGGGGACCCTGACCGGCCGCCAAGCCGAATGGGCGTTTCGATCGGCGATAGCCTTGCCGCGACCTACGGATGCATGGGCGCGCTAGCCGCACTCCATCACCGGGACCGAACAGGCGAAGGGCAGGTCGTCGACAGCGCATTGTACGAGGCGGTGCTGCAGGTGATGGAAAGCCTGGTCCCGGAATACGCGGCAAGCGGCTACATCCGGCGTCGCTCCGGAAGCAAACTTCCGGGCATCGCGCCATCGAACGTTTACCGCTGCAAGGACGGCGAGCTTCTGATTGGAGCAAACCAGGACAGCGTTTTCGCACGGCTGTGCAAGGCGATGGGCAAGCCCGAACTTGCGTCCGACCCGCGGTACGTCGATCATATCGCTCGCGGTCGCAACCAGGACGAACTTGATGCGCTGATCGAGGCCTGGACCTCAACGAAGTCATTGGCAGAGGTGGAAGATCTGATGATCCGGCACGCGATCCCTGCCGGGCGTGTCTATACCCCCAAGGACATGCTTGAAGATCCGCACTTTGCCGCGCGCGAAGCAATTATTGAAGTGCCGCATCCTCGCTGGGGCAAGCTCAAGATGCAGAATGCATTTCCTCGGCTGTCCCGAACGCCGACGGGCGTCCGGCGCGTCGCCCCGCAGAAGATCGGACAAGACAATGCCGAAGTCTATTCCGAACTGCTGGGAATTGAGGCCGAAGAGTTGGCTGGGCTAAGGCACCGCGGCATCGTCTAAGGCCCGCACCCGGTAATTCTCTCCCGCAAGATCAAAGCGCGTTCACGGACTTTCAGGCGCCGAAGCTCAAATTGATAGTGTTCAGCGCTGGCACGGACGTGTCCGCTTTCGATCCATTCCGGACATTAGCGCTCTTCTTGATAGATCAACCATCGTGCGCTGCACCAAGTTCGAGCGTTTGATAAAGGCTAATCGTCCACATGAATGTGCAGCTATATCCAAAGGCTTGAAACGAGCGCATAATCGCAGTTGTCTGGTTGATCAGGGGGTGGTGTTTTCCGGTGTCGCACTGGAGGCACGACATGCGAAAGATCCACATGCTGGTACCGGGGGCGGGAGCGACGGTCGCCCTAATTGCTTCCGGGTTCGCGATTTCGCCCGCGACGGCTACCCCAGGTTCGGGAATTGCGGTGTCACCGGTCGTGAATGGTCAATTCGGCACGATCGATCAGAGCGCCGGACCGGTGGGCAATTGGAATTTTCACGTCAAATCGACCGATGCCACGGACGTCGGTTCCGACAGGCTGACCTTGCAGCCGGGTGGTTACACGGGCTGGCACAACCATCCAGCGCCGGTTTTCGTAACCGTCACCAAGGGTACCATCCAATGGTTCGATGGAGGCGATCCGATCTGTGCTTGGAAATCTTACACCGCTGGACAGTCCTTTATCGAGCCGGCCCTTCGAACTCACAACGCGCGAAATCCAACGGACCATGCTTCTGAGTTCATTGCGATTAGGCTCAATCCTACGGGCGTCCCGTTCAGAACAGACCAGTCCGAGCCCAATAATTGCCACCACGGCAAGTCGCATTAAGCTCTGAAAGATGAAGGCGTCGAACGTCGAGTGGGGTTCGACGCCTTCTTGCAAATGATCGCAAGTTTGACTGACCAAAGCCGCTTGCCCGTTACACTCCGTGCCAACTTAACTTGTCGGAAAGTTGCTTTGCCTGCTCTCTGCTTTGGAAGGCGACCTGTCCCGTCGATCTCCGGACAGGACGCTTTCGTTGACGCTAATCGAGAGGCGGGTGCCTCTAGCCTAATGTCCGCCTTCCACCCAAGGCAGACATTAGCTGAGTCCCGCCGCTAGTGGGCGATCAGGCTCATGCAGGTGACGCCGGCTTCGGCCTTCTGAAGCTCGGAGACATCGACTTCGACGACGGAGAAGCCTCGTTCGCGCAGGCGCTGTGCGGTCCGCGGATTGCCCGACGGCAGGATCAGCCGCGCGCCTACGCGGAGACAGTTTGCCGCGGCGGGCTCCAGAGGATCGACCGCAATGGGCTCGACGCCGGCGAACTGCGCGGGGTCGACGCTGGCGGCATTATAGAGAAGCACCGGGCTCCCGGTTTGATCAGGGCCTGCGAGCGTTGCTCCGGTCTTCAGGTGCAGGCAGTCCTTCAGCCGGGCCTGGACGACTTCGAAACCGAGCGGGCGAACAATATCGGTTAGCGCGGCAATGCCCGCAGCGTCGGTGCGCTTTGAAAGCCCGACATAGAGAGTCTGGTCGATCCTGAGGACATCGCCGCCGTCCACATGCCCATCGGCCACGCGATGCAGCTCGAAATGAGCGCCAAGACCCTCGGCGGTTGAGATGGTTTCGGAAGCCCTCGATGCGGCGCCAGGCCGAAGAATGACCGCGTGGTCGTCGAGCAGGAGGGCCGTGTCCTCGACGAAGGCGCCATCGGGATGGTCCGGGAGTTCGGGGAGGCGGACGATCCCGTACCCAGCCTCCTCGAGTGCCCGCTCGTAGGCGGAATGCTGACGGTCGGCCCTCGTCGGGTCGATCGGCATTCGCTCCAAGTGAGTCAGCTCACAATCGGCAAGTCTCGGGCTCACGGCCCGGGTGTACGCGCGGGGCATCAAGTAGAGCGGATACGAGGCCCAATGTCAGCCCGCAACATAGCCTCCGTCCGCCAGGTAGAGGCCGCCGCTGCAATAGGTTGCGGCATCGCTCGCCAGGAACGCGATGAGATGCGCGATCTCCTCGTTGGTGCCGTATCGGCCCATGGGGATCTTCTCCTCGACGAAGGAGCGGAATCCTTTCTCGTCGCCGGGCGAAAGCTGATCCGCGAGCGAGTGGGTCATTCGATTGTCGATGGGGCCGGGAGCGACAGCATTCACCCTGACGTTAGAGGAGCCTAACTCCAGCGCCGCGGTCTTCACGAGCCCCGCGACGGCGTGCTTGCTCGCGATGTAGGGGGCCATCGCAGGAAAGCCGATGACGCCCGCGATCGAAGATAGGGCGATGATCGATCCTTTCCCGGCCGCCTTCATGGCTGGGGCGGCATATTTCATCGCTAGCCAGACCCCGATTACGTTGACCCTGAGGACCTCCTCGAAATCCTCGACACTGAGCGCCTCGATCGGCTTAAGGACGCCTTCCGTCCCGGCGTTCGCGACCAGAATGTCGAGTGAGCCGAACTGCTGCAGGGTCGCGTTCACAGCGGCCGCGATCGCGGCTTCGTCGGTAGAATCCGCGATTGCCGTGGAGCAATTCGCACCTTCGCCGAGCCTTGCGCACGTCTCGGCCAGCTTGTCGCCGTTGCGGCCGACGAGCATGACCTTCGCGCCAAGGTCGAGGAAGAGTTTGGCGGTCGCTTCACCAATCCCGCCCGTCGCGCCAGTGATGACCGCGCACTTACCGTCCAGGCGCTGCAAGTTCTTACGGTCGCTTGGCATGAGCGTAGCTCCTTGATGTGGACCCTACGCAACTGGGCGACGCGGATTAGCACAGTTAAACGCGCATAAGAAAAGGGCGGCCCGGAAAGTCCGGACCGCCCTTCGCTTGACTGCTGCCGTAGCGACTAGCGCTTCGAGAACTGGAAGCTGCGGCGTGCCTTGGCCCGGCCGTACTTCTTGCGCTCGACGACGCGCGGATCGCGGGTCAGGAAGCCTGCCTGCTTGACCGTCGTGCGGAGCGCCGGTTCGAAGCGGCTGAGCGCCTGGGCGATGCCGTGCTTCACAGCGCCGGCCTGGCCCGAGAGGCCACCACCCTTGACGGTGATGACGACGTCGTACTGGCCCTTGCGGTCCGTAATGTCGAACGGCTGGTTGATGACCAGGCGAAGCGTCGGGCGCGCGAAGTAGACTTCCTGGTCGCGGCCGTTGACCTCGATCTTGCCCGAGCCCGGCTTCAGCCAGACACGCGCAACGGCGTCCTTGCGGCGGCCGGTCGCATAGGCGCGGCCAAACTTGTCGAGTTGCTGCTCGCGAAGCGGCGTCTCGGCCTGCACCGGAGGTGGCGGCGGAGCAGCGGCTTCAGCCGGAGCTTCTGCAGACGGAGCCGGCGCGGGCTGGGCAGCCTGCTGGCCGGTCAACTCGGCGAGATCGGAAAGGGACTGGCGATTGTCGGACATTATGCGCCCACCTTGTTCTTGCGGTTCATCGACGCGACGTCGAGGACCTGCGGGTCCTGGCCGCCGTGCGGATGCTCGGTGCCGTTGTAGAGATGCAAAGCGCGCATCTGGTCGCGGCCAAGCGGGCCGCGCGGGATCATGCGCTCAACCGCCTTCTCGAGCACGCGCTCGGGGAAACGGCCCTCGAGGACCTTGCCCGCGGTGATGCCTTTGATGCCGCCGGCATAACCGGTGTGCTTGTAATAGATCTTCTGGCTGAGCTTGCGGCCGGTAAAACGAACCTTGTCCGCGTTGATGACGACGACATGGTCGCCGCAATCGACGTGCGGGGTGTAGCTCGGCTTGTGCTTGCCGCGCAGGATATTGGCGATAATCGTCGCGACGCGGCCGACAACCAGCCCGTCCGCATCGATCAGGTGCCACTTCTTCTCGACCTCGGCCGGCTTGGCCGACTTGGTCGTCTTCATCAGCGCCTTCATGGCGTTTGCCTCTTTTCAAAAACGGGAAAGCGGCACCCAAATGGCGCCGCCGTCGGAGCGGCCAATGGCAGCAGAGGCCAAATTCGTCAAGCAAATCCGCCTGTTTGGCGACGGGTAAAATAATACCGGATCGTTATAGTCAACCTGCTCCGGAACGGAGGAATGCTTAAGCATGCGAAGTTGGCTGCGGGCTTAATTCTCCGGCGCGTGTTGCCGCGCCAAGGGGGGAACGGCGCGCGGCGGAAGCAGTGTCGATGAAGCCTCGCGAAGAGCGGCAGAAGGTGATGGTCAAAGCCAGGATGCGTAGCGACGCCTCCTGGAACGACGTCTGCATCGTCAACCTGTCCCTGCACGGTCTAGGGATCCAGACTTCGGAGCCGCCGTCCCGCGGGACTTATGTCGAGATTTGCCGAGGAACCCAGTCGATCGTTGCGAGGGTCGTCTGGGCAAAGGGCCATCGCGCCGGACTCCGCTCACAGGATGCGATTTTCATAAGGGCATTGGTAAACGACAATTCCGCGCCGGCGCCGCGCGTTGGTGCGGGCCAGCCGGTCGAGCGCCGGCGTGCGCCGCGGGCTGCTCAGCAGAAACACGACCATAGCCGCATGGCAGGCCGGGCGATGGAGTTTGCCTGCCTGGCGCTTATCGCAGGCGCGCTGGCGATGACGGCTTTCGGCGCGGTCGAGCAGGCACTCGCCGCGCCGATGTTGCAGATCAGCTCCGCGCTCGGATAGGGGCTAGCGCTGGTCGCCGGCCCTGATGAGCGGGACGATTTGCGCGATCGCGGAGACGCCCACTAGTACGTAGACGATCCGGCTGAGCACCGACATCTCGCCAAAGATGGTCGCAACGAGGTCGAAGCCGAACAGGCCGACCAGGCCCCAGTTGAGGCCGCCGATAATCAGCAAGAGCAGGGTGATGGTGTTGATGGCGCGCATGGGGGAATCCTTTTCGAAGTCGGGCGCCCGGCGCTCAGGAGGGACCAAATGCGCCGGACGCCCTTTTACTGGTCGGAAGTAGGCTGGCGGCGGGGCTGAAGCGATACGGACTTTCAGCCGTACGAGCAGCTAGAGTCCGGCTTCCACGGCGATGCGGATAGCTTCCGCTGACGTTGCCACGCCGAGGCGTTCGAGCAGGAGAGCACGGTGCATCTTCACCGTCTTCTCGCTGATCTTCATTTCCCAGGCGATCTGCTTGTTGAGCAGGCCGCGAGCCATGGATTCGAGCACTTCCTTCTGGCGCGGCGGGAGATCGGCAACCAGCGCCGCGGCCCTTCCGCGGCGCCCTGACAACCGATCCGCCGAGGGTTCTCCCAGGTCAACTTGCGAGCCGAGAAACCAGGCAAGGCCGCCTTCCGCGTCGAACAAGGGCGTGATCATCACGCCATTGCGAAACGGCGTGCCGTCCTTCTTGTAATTCAGGATGTCGACAAGGAGCGGCCGTCGATCGCGAAGCGCAGCGCGGATTTCTCCGGTCACCCATGGCTCGGTGCTTTCGCCGGCGAGGAACCGGCAGTTGCGCCCAACGATGTCGGATTCTGCATAACCGGTGAGATTGCAGAAGGCCGCGTTGGCGACTTCGATGGGATTGTCCGGGAGGCGCGGGTTGCTGACGACCATCGCCAGCGGCGATGCGCCGACCGTCTCGATCAACTGTCGATGGCCCTCGGCCAAAATGGCTCCTCGTTGTTGCGCGCCTCAATAGGAGTGTAGCGTTGCTGTTCAAAGGTGGAAGTCGTCATGGAGAACGCATTGGCGGGATTACCGTTCGCCGGAGTCGAGCTTGGAGGGACGAAATGCGTCTGCACGCTCGCAAACTCACCTAACGACATCCTTCGACAGGAAACCGTGCCGACCACCACGCCGGGCGAGACGCTTGGAGCGATCGAGGTTTTGCTGCGCGAATGGTCCGGGGGTGGCATCGCGGCACTCGGCGTCAACAGTTTCGGCCCGGTCGACTTGCGCATGGAATCCGCGACCTTCGGCTACATTACCAAGACGACGAAGCCGGCATGGTCAAACACGGACGTCGCGAAGCGGCTCGCTCGCGCGGCTGGGACGAGCGTCGCTTTCGATACGGACGTGAACGGCGCGGCTCTTGCTGAGATGAAATGGGGCGCGGGCAGGGGCTTTCACGACTTCGCCTACATCACAGTGGGAACGGGTATCGGCGTCGGGCTGATCGTCAACGGGCTTCCACCGCGCGGGTTCGGCCATAGCGAGCTCGGGCATGTACGGCCGGTGAGGCTGCCGGGCGACGATTGGCCGGGCGCGTGCAGCTTCCATGGCGCGTGCGTCGAGGGCCTGGCCTCCGGAACGGCACTGAAGGCGAGGCTCCAGTCGCGGCATATCGGCGAGATCGCCGAGGACGATCCGGTATGGGAAAGTGTGGTGAGCGCCCTTGCTCAGCTCTGTCACACGCTCGTCTGCGCCGCTTGCCCGGAGCGGATTGCGATCGGCGGAGGCGTGTTGGAGCGCCAGCCGCATCTGCTTCCGCGAGTCCAGAAGGCGCTCGTCGATAGCCTCGGCGACTATGTCGACCTGCCTCGCGCCGATTACGTGGTCGCTCCCGGACTCGGCGCGCAAGCCGGACCGATGGGATCGATCGCGCTTGCAATGGACGCCGCAGCCGCTCGCTGAAATCCGAGACTTCCGGGCTTGTGACACCGGTCCTTAGCTGCCACCAAGGCGCCGCCATCAGTTAGGGAGAGCGACGAGTGGCGCAGACCGATAGCCGTTCGGCAACAGTGACTAGCGCCTATGCGATCGTCACATGCCTGTTTTTCGCATGGGGATTCATCACCTCGCTGGTCGACCCTTTGGTCGCTGCGGTGAAGGGCATCTTCCAGCTCAGTGACGTCGAGGCCCAACTCAGCGCGTCGGCATTCTTTATCGCCTACGGCGTGATGAGCCTCCCGGCCGCGGTCCTGCTCTCGAGAAGGAAGGCCGTCGGCACCGTCCTGATCGCTTTGGCGCTGATGGTCGCTGGATGCATGATCATGCTCGCCGCTGCGAACATCGCCGTCTACGAGCTTGTGCTGCTTGGGCTCTTCGTCCTCGCTAGCGGTATCACGATCCTGCAGGTCGCCGCGAACCCGCTGGCCGCCGCGCTTGGGCCGCCAGATCGCAGCCACTTCCGGCTGACGTTCAGCCAGACCTTCAACAGCCTCGGCACCTTCATCGGCCCGTACCTCGGTGCGGTACTGTTCCTGAAGGGCGTCGAGGTGAAGCATGGCGCGGTCCTCACCGACGAGGTGCGCGCACAGTCGCTGGCCGGAATCGACCGAGCCTTCTTCTGGATTGCAGGCCTGATCATCTTGGTCGGCGTAATAATCTGGATGGGCCGCAAGGTGATCAGCGCTTCCGCTCCCGCGGCACCCCAGGAGACCGCACGCCGAGGCGTCGCTGCCACCTTCCGCGACGCGACTTCGTCGAACTGGGCATTATTCGGTGGGCTCGCCATCTTCCTCTACGTCGGAGCTGAGGTGGCGATCGGGACCCAGATGTCCTTCTTCCTCAACAGCGATCGCGTCTGGGGTATCCCGCTCGAGAATGCCGCCAAATATGTCAGCCTCTATTGGGGCGGTGCGATGGTCGGCCGGCTTGTCGGGTCAGGACTGTTGACGAAGGTTCCGGCGCCGAGACTGCTCGCGGTCTTTACCGGGATGGCTTGCGCCATGTGCGTCTACGTCTTCGCGGTAGGCGGCGTTAGCGCCGGCTATGTCGCACTGGCGATCGGCCTGTTCAATTCGATCATGTTCCCGGTGATCTTCACGATCACGCTGGAACGGTCGACTGCGTCGGAAGAAGCGACGTCCGGGTTCCTTTGCTTCTCGATCATCGGCGGCGCGGCAATTCCGCCGCTCGTAGGTCTCGTCTCGCAGAACACGGACTATGTCACGGCGCTGATCGTTCCGGCGATCTGCTACGGCATCCTGCTGTTCTTCGCGCTTTCGGCGGGTCGGGCCCGCATTGCCCATCCGACCGGGGTCGAGACCCCGATCGAGCCGCTCTAGGCGTTGCCGACCAAGCCGATGCTCTGCTCGACCCATTCGGCATAGCTGAGCAGAAGCTTGTCGATTGGCCAGACGGCGATGCACGGCACCTCGTAACTGTGAAGGCCGGCGATGCGCGAAATCAGCGCGTCGGCGGCCTCTACGGTCGTCTTGAGGATCGCCGGCGTCTCTTCCGTAGTCTCAACAGCGCCTTGCCAACGGTAGATCGAACGGCAGGGTCCAAGGATATTGATGCAGGCCGCCAGACGCTCCTCGACGACGGTCCGGCCAATGCGCTCGGCCTCCTCTACACTGGCGAAGACACAGTAGACCGAGACGACGCTCATTTCTCGCGGCGTCCCAGCACATGCGCGCCCCAGACCGTCGAGGCGAGCACGAGCGCGCCGACGGCCTGGTGAAGGGCCGCGAGCCAGATCGCAACGCCGGTGAGCACCGTCAGGATACCCAGCAGGATCTGCGTCCCGAAGGCGGAATGGATGGCGATCGACGCGGACCGCCCGCCCTCACGTGGCTTGATCCGTCGCGCGAAGATCACGAGCGCCGCGACGACGACCCAGGCCCACCAGCGGTGGATGAAGTGAATGAAGAATGGGTCATGCGTGAGCGCGAAGAACGCGCCGTTCGACCAATCCACACCTTCCGGGAAGATGCGCCCCTGCATCAACGGCCAGTCGCTGGCGACCTGCCCCGCATTGAGGCCGGCGACCCAGGCCCCGAACAGGAGCTGGATGAAGAGGACAGCGATCGTTGCGAATGCAGCGCCGGTGAAGTGGGCAGGGCGGTCTTCTCCCGTGCGCGCAAGAAGTCGCAAATCGAGGGCTACCCAGATCAGGGCGCTCATGATCGCGAAGGCTAGGAGAAGGTGCGCCGAGAGCCGGAAGTGGCTGACGTCGGTGCGATCCACGAGCCCGGACATGACCATGTACCAGCCCAATACGCCTTGCATCCCGCCGAGCACGAAAAGGCCGCCCAGCTTCCACCCATAGCCTCGCGGGATGGCCCGCCTCGCCGCGAACCAGATCAGGGGAACAGCGAAGGCCACGCCAATGAGGCGGCCGATCAACCGGTGGAACCACTCCCAGAAGAAAATGAACTTGAATTGGGCAAGCGTCATTCCGGCTGGCCCGTTGATCTCCAAATATTCCGGCGTCTGCTTGTAAAGGTCGAAAGCGTGCTGCCAGTCGGAGTGGCTCAGCGGCGGAATCGCGCCGGAGACGGGCTTCCACTCGGTAATCGAGAGGCCGCTCTCGGTGAGGCGGGTAATCCCGCCCACGACGACCATCAGGAAGACCAGGGCGGCAACGGCCAGGAGCCAGTTGGAGATCGCTAGCGGCCGCTTCGTCGGCAGAGCCTGCTCGCGGGATGCGGTGAGGGTCGAGTCCATTTGCGGGGGCGTATCGGGCGGCCGGAGAGCTTTGCCAAGTGCTTCGGTTGCGCCGATCCACCCCGTCGAGATTCTCTCTATGTAATGTTGTAACCTGACGAATGGCGCGTTATATTCTCGCCCGATGGCAATGGCAGTTCAGACACGCGGATTGGACCGGATGGCCATTGGCCTATCCGGCCTTTGCCTCGTCCATTGCCTTGCCACCGCTATCCTGCTCGGGATGCTTTCGGCAGCCGGCGGGTTCCTCGGATCGCCGCTGATACACGAGACGGGCCTCGGCCTGGCGATGATTGTCGGTGCTTTTGCGCTTGGACGAGGAATCATCGAGCACGGCTTCATGATGCCGAGTGCGGTCGGAAGCCTGGGTCTTGGCGTGATGGGCGGTGCGCTGACCCTGCCGCACAATGGATCGGAAGCGCTGACCACGGTGATCGGCGTCGGCATTCTTGCGCTCGGGCATCAGCTCAACAGCATCGCTGCGGACTAGGCGATTAGGAGCGGGCCGCCTTGCGGCCTCACCAACCGAGGACTATTTCCCCTACCTATGGGCGCGCATCACCACCACTTGCACGAAGGCGAGTCGCTGACGGAAGCGGCGCGCGAGCAGCTGACCAGCCGCGGCGAGCAGTGGACCGACATGCGGGCCGCGGTGTTCGAGGCCCTGGCAGGGTTCGACCGTCCGGCAAGCGCTTATGACATTGCCGAGGCCGTCTCCGGCAAGCAGGGGCGGCGGGTCGCAGCGAACAGCGTCTATCGTATCCTCGACCTGTTCGTCGGCGCGAACTTGGCCCGCCGGGTTGAAAGCGCCAACGCCTATGTCGCCAACGCCCATCCGGACTGCCTGCACGACTGCATCTTCCTGATCTGCGACACTTGCGGACAGGCCGTGCACATCGACGACGATGCGCTCTCGGGTGGGGTCAGGAAGGCGGCTGCAAGCGCCGGCTTCTCATCCGCCAGGCCGGTGATCGAGGTCCGTGGAACCTGCGGCGACTGCGGGGATGACCGCAGCTGAGCATTTTCTGAGCAATTGCTGAGAATGGGACTCGTTCGTGACAAGGTTTCGGGTTCCGGATAAGGCCTGTTCCATGTCCGACCGGCCAGAAACACCGTTGCTCGATACGGTTCAGTATCCCGCAGACATCCGCAAGCTCGACAGGGAAAAGCTTTCGCAGCTTGCCGATGAGCTGCGACAGGAAGTCATTTCCGCCGTCTCCGTGACGGGCGGTCACCTTGGCGCGGGCCTGGGCGTCGTCGAGCTGACGGTCGCGCTGCACTATGTTTTCAACACGCCCGACGACAAATTGATCTGGGACGTTGGACACCAGGCCTATCCGCACAAGATCGTGACCGGTCGGCGAGACCGCATCCGTACGCTTCGCCAAGGCGGAGGGCTCAGCGGCTTCACTAGGCGGAGCGAGAGCGAATACGATCCCTTCGGTGCGGCTCACAGCTCGACGTCCATTTCGGCGGCTCTCGGCTTCGCCATCGCCAATAAGCTAGCCCACCAATCCGGTAAGGCGATCGCGGTCATCGGCGACGGGGCGATGAGCGCAGGCATGGCCTACGAGGCGATGAACAATGCCGCTGCGGCCGGCAACCGGCTGGTTGTCATTCTAAACGACAATGACATGTCGATCGCGCCGCCGGTCGGAAGTCTGCGCAACGCGCTCGCGCGGCTGGTCAGCTCGAGCAAGTATCTTGCTCCTCGCAAGTTGGCGCAGAAACTCGCCCGCGCCATGCCGGAGCCGCTCCATCGCACGGCACGTCGCGTCGAAGAATATGCGCGCGGCCTGTTCACGGGCGGCACGCTCTTCGACGAATTAGGCTTCTATTACGTCGGCCCCGTCGACGGGCATGACGTCGAGGCGCTGGTCGAAGTCCTCGAGAACGTCCGCGACGCCGATATCGGGCCGATGCTGGTCCATGTCGTCACTCACAAGGGCAAGGGCTACGGTCCGGCGGAGAATTCAGCGGACAAGTATCACGGTGTCGTCAAGTTCGACGTCGTGTCCGGCAAGCAGGATAAGGGACCCGGCGGCGGTCCTCCGTCCTATCAGAACGTTTTCGGCGAAACCCTCGCCAAGCTGGCCGAAACCGACAGCCGAATCTGCGCGATTACGGCTGCGATGCCTTCCGGAACCGGGGTAGACAAATTCGCGGCCGCTCATCCCGAGCGGGCGTTCGACGTCGGTATCGCCGAGCAGCATGGTGTTACTTTTGCCGCCGGGCTTGCGGCGCAGGGCATGCGCCCGTTCGTCGCGATATACTCGACCTTTCTTCAGCGCGCCTACGACCAGGTCGTCCACGATGTGGCGATCCAGAATTTGCCGGTTCGTTTCGCGATGGACCGCGCTGGCCTCGTCGGCGCTGATGGTGCGACCCACGCCGGTAGCTTCGATCTCGCCTATCTCTGCACTCTGCCGAATTTCGTGGTGATGGCCGCTGCGGACGAGGTGGAGCTCGTCAACATGGTTCACACCATGGCGCTCCACGACAGCGGGCCGATCGCGGTTCGCTATCCGCGCGGCGAGGGTCGCGGGATTGCGCTTCCGGAAACCCCGCAGGCGCTGGAGATCGGCAAGGGACGGATCGTCCGCCAGGGCAGCAAGGTCGCGATCCTGTCGCTCGGAACGCGTCTGGCCGAGGCGGAGAAGGCGGCCGATCAGCTTGAGGCCAAGGGTCTGTCGACGACCGTGGCGGACCTGCGCTTCGCCAAGCCGCTTGACGAGGCGCTGATCCGCAAGCTCCTGACGACGCACGAAGTCGCGGTGACGATCGAGGAAGCCTCGATCGGTGGACTTGGCGCCCATGTCCTGACGATGGCCAGCGACGAAGGCCTGACCGATGCGGGGCTCAAGATCCGCACGATGCGCCTGCCCGACGCCTTCCAGGAGCATGACAAGCCCGAGAAGCAATATGACGAGGCGCACCTAAACGCCCCGCATATCGTCGAGATGGTGCTCAAGGCGCTTCGCGTGAACAGCGCCGGCGTCGAAGAGGTGCGGGCGTAGCCAAGGTCCGCGCCGATCAGTTGTTGGTGAGCCGCGGGCTCGCCGACAGCCGTACCAAGGCTCAGGCGCTGATCATGGCTGGAGCGGTGTTTAGTGGGGAGAGGAAGCTCGCCAAGCCGGGCGATATGCTCGCCGAGGACGCGCCGCTGGAAGTGCGCGGTAAAGACCATCCTTGGGTCTCACGCGGAGGTATCAAGCTCGATCACGGGCTGGCGCACTTCTGCCTCGACGTGAGCGGCGCGGTGGCGCTCGATGTCGGGTCGTCGACTGGTGGCTTTACGGACGTCCTGCTGTCGCGCGGTGCGGCCAAGGTCTACGCGATCGACGTCGGCACTAATCAGCTGGCGTGGAAGCTTCGGCAGGACCCGCGGGTTGTCGTCCACGAGCAGACCAATGCGCGCTTCCTGACCGCCGACCAGGTTCCGGAGCCGATCGACATCGTCGTCTGCGACGCTAGCTTCATTGCGCTGGCGAAGGTCCTCGAAGCGCCGCTCAAGCTTGTCGGGCCGGGTGCCAAGTTGGTCGCTCTGGTGAAACCTCAGTTCGAAGCAGGTCGAGAAGATGTCGGAAAAGGTGGTGTAGTTCGTGACCCGGAAGTCCACGAGCGCGTTTGTGCACAGGCCAAAGGCTGGGTTGAGTCCCAAGGCTGGACCGTGCTTGGCGTGACACCAAGCCCGATCACCGGGCCCGAAGGCAATATTGAGTTCCTGCTGGGGGCGGAGAAGAATGGCTGAAGCTGTCGAGCGTCGAGAATGGTGGAAGATCGCACTTGTCACGGTTCCGGCGATCATAATTGCCGGGTCCGCCAGCGGCTGGCTATCCAATTCCGGTTTCGGGAATCCCTGGTTCGACAGCCTCGCAAAGCCGTTCTTCATGCCGCCCGGCTGGGCGTTCGGCGTGGTGTGGCCGATCCTCTACGCACTGCTCGGGATCGCGCTTGCCCTGATCCTGGTCGAACCGCCGTCGGACCGCCGCCGCAACGCACTGTTGGCCTTTTTCGCGCAGTTGGCGCTCAATTTCGCCTGGTCGCCGATTTTCTTCGCGGCACACGCGATCCAGATCGCACTTGGCGTAATTGTCGTGATGGCAGCGCTCGCCGCTTTCACCGCGGGCCAGTTCCGCCGGATCCGGCCGCTCGCTGGTTACCTGATGGTGCCGTACCTGCTTTGGCTCTGCTTCGCGGCGACGCTCAATTCCGCAATCGGCCGGCTCAATCCAGGCGCTAGCGTTTAGCCGCGCCAGGACGACGTTCGTCGAATATCCCGCACGGTCCGTCATTCATGGTATAAGCGCCCTTCCAAAGAAGGGTGCGGGATGATGAGACTCCTACCTGCTGCAGGACTACTTCTCCTCGGGACGGCGCTGCCAGTGGCGGCGCAGACGATGAAATTACCGGTTGCTGCGGTCGAGGCTCCCGTTTCTCCCGTCCGGACCCAGCAATACGAGACCATCGCCCAGTCGGATCAGGTCGACAGCACCACCCAAGCCACGAAGCTAAAGTTCAATCGTGACGATTACGACAGGATGACCGTGCCGGTTCGCGTCGCCGGGGCCGGGCCGTACCGTTTCTTGGTCGATACGGGCGCCGATCGGACTGCGATCTCGTCGGAGCTGGCCCAACGCCTAAGTCTTCACGATCGCGATCACGTGGTCCTTCATAGCGTGACCGGCGCTTCGGACATCGAGACTGCAAACGTTTCGGTTCTCGATGTCGCGGCGAAACAGGTGAAGAACGTCAACGCGGCACTCCTTGATTCCGCGCATATCGGCGCCGACGGCATCCTGGGCTTGGACTCGCTTCGTTCGCAGCGCGTCCTGTTCGATTTCAAGAAGCAGACTCTGACGATCGTTCCTTCCGAGACTTACGTTCGTGAAGACAAGGATACTATCGTTGTCACCGCGCGCGTGAAGAACGGCAGGTTGATCCTGACCCAGGCTCGCGCTGAGTCCACTCCCCTGACGCTGGTGGTCGATACCGGTGCGCAGATTTCGATCGGAAATGAGGCGCTCCGGCGAAAGCTTAGCCGCGGGAGTGTGAAGAGGACGGGACCGGTCGAGCTGCAATCCGTGACCGGCGAGAAATTGGCGGGCGAATATACGATCGTTCGGGAGCTCACCGTGGGCGGCATCACGCTCAAAAAGCTTCCGATCGTCTTTGCGGACTCGCACGCGTTCAAGCGGCTCGGCCTCAACGACAAGCCGGCGCTTCTCCTCGGCATGAATGCCCTTCGGAGTTTCGACCGCGTATCGATCGATTTCTATCGCAAGAAGCTGAAGGTCGTCCTACCCGAAGAGGGCGCGCTCCAGACCAGGATGGTAGCTGCACTTCGCTGACGCCGCCCTCTGGCGGGCGCATTCGGGCTTCCCTATTTGACGTCGATGTGCTTCGCGCCTCCTGCAGGCGGCGCGTTCCATTGTCTAAATGCGTAGCTGAGCCCATCTGACGGGGCGGAGGAGACTAGTATGCAGTCCGAGAACAAGCTGTTCGACGACTTCGTGAAAATGGTGAACGGCGTTGCCGGAACCATGGCCGGAGTAGGCCGCGAGGCCGAAGCGTCCGTGCGGGAGAAGGCGCGCGAATGGATGGCCGGTGCCGATTTCGTCGGCCGTGACGAGTTTGAGGCTGTAAAGGCGATGGCCGCGGCTGCCCGCGACGAGAATGAGGCCCTGAAGGCCCGGATCGCCGCTCTGGAAGCGAAGGCGACTCCTGCGGCTGCCAGCACCAAGAGAGCGCCGAGGCCGAAGGGCAGCCCGGAGGCGTGAACCTGAGCGACGAAGAGGCCCAGGAAGAGCGCGACGACGGCGCTCCGATTGAAGTTCTCGACCAATATTTCGAGGCTCGCGGCTGGGCGTGCGAACGCTCTGGCGAAGGCGAAATCGTAGCGTCTGCGACCGGTAGCTGGACCCAGTACGAGCTTCGCGGCGTCTGGCGGCCGGAAGATCAGGTTCTGCAGTTTCTGGCGTTCCCGGACATCAAGGTGCCACCGGAGAAGCGCTCGGCGATCTATGAGAGCCTGGGCCTCATCAATGAGCAGCTGTGGCTCGGCCATTTCGAGATGTGGTCGGGCTCCGGCCTGGTCGTGTTCCGTCACGCGACCATCCTGGACACGCGCGAAAGCGATGGATTTACCCTCGACCAGGCGGAAGCCATTATCGAAGCCGCTCTCGAGGAATGCGAGCGCTTCTACCCCGTCTTCCAGTTTGTACTCTGGGGCGGGAAATCGCCGGGCGAAGCCATCGCCGCGGCCCTGATCGACACCCACGGGGAGGCTTAAACTGGTACTGAAACCGATCTGGTTCATCGGCTGCGGAAACATGTCCGGAGCAATGATCGAAGGCTGGCGCACTGCCGGCGCCGACCTGAGCGATGCTGTCGTCATTCGCCCGAGCGGCAAGCCTGTCGAAGGTCTTCGAGTCATCACGAATTATGCCGAGGCCGGCCCGCCGCCGCGGCTGGTCATCCTCGGATGCAAGCCGCAGCAGTTGGACGATGTCGTCACCCGGCTTTCAGCGCACCTGACCGCGCAGACCGTGGTCGTGTCTATCCTTGTCGGTGTCGAAGTTGCGACACTGCGCGAGAAATTCTGGACCGCCGGAGCGGTCGTCCGGGCACTTCCGAACCTTCCCGTCTCGGTGCGTCGCGGCGTGGTCGCGCTGTACGGCGACGATCTGCCGGGCGAGGTGCATGACGAGCTGTCGCAGCTGTTCGCACTGCTAGGTTTTGCAATGTGGACCAATACCGAGGCCAATCTCGTGGCGATCGGCTCGGTCGCTGGCGCCGGACCGGCCTATGTTGCGAAGTTCATCGACGCTTTGACGAAGGCGGGCGTCGATCGCGGCCTGTCGAGCGAGACGGCCTCGACGATTGCGCTGGAAACGGTGCTCGGAACGGCATGGATGGCCGCCTCAACGCGGGAGACAATGGGCGAGATCGTCGAACGCGTCGCGAGCCCGGACGGCACGACGGCGGCCGGACTCGCAGTGCTTGGCCGGGATGATGTGCTCGACAAGCTCGTTTCGCTGACAACCGCCGCAGCTTCGCGTCGTGCCGGCGAACTCGCAGCGGAAGCGAAGGGCACTCAGCTTGCCGACGAGAACTCACCGTCCTAGTCGCCAAAGCCTAACAGGGGCCATGACATGATCGGCGAACTTTACGTGGAAGATAAAAGCCGTCTCGCCTTCGAACCCACGACGAAGCCCGTTCCGGCGGACGAGCGCGCCAAGCTCCTCGCCGATCCGGGTTTCGGCCGGGTTTTCACCGATCACATGGCGATCATTGAATATGATGAGAGCAAGGGCTGGCACGACGCGCGTGTCACCGCCCGCCATCCTTTCAAAATGGATCCGGCGTCGCCGGTACTTCATTACGCCCAGGAAATTTTCGAGGGCATGAAGGCGTATCGCAGGCCGGGCGGCGGCGTCGCGCTTTTTCGCCCGGACGCAAATGCGCGCCGGTTCGCCAAATCGGCCATTCGCTTGGCTATGCCGCCGTTGCCGGAAGAGATGTTCCTGGAATCCGTTCGTGGGCTCGTGCGTGCGGACCGGGAATGGATTCCGGAGACGGAAGACGGTTCCCTCTATCTTCGCCCGTTCATGATTGCGAACGGCTCGTTCCTTGGGATGAGGCCTTCGACTGAGTTCATTTACGCCGTTATCGCATCGTCGGTCGGAGCCTACTTCAAAGGCAATGCGCCGAGCGTGTCGCTCTGGGTCACGCGGGAATATGTGCGAGCTGCGCCCGGTGGGACCGGCGAAGCGAAGTGCGGGGGCAATTACGCCGGCAGCCTGATCGCGCAGGCCGAAGCGATCCGCAATGGATGCGACCAAGTCGTCTTTCTGGATGCGATCGAGCGGCGCTGGGTCGAAGAGCTTGGCGGAATGAATGTCTTCTTCGTCTTCGACGACGGATCGATCCGGACCCCGCCGCTGGACGGCACCATCCTGCACGGGGTTACCCGCGATTCCCTGCTGACGTTGGCTCGCGACATGGGTGCGCCGGTTCGCGAGGAGCCTTATTCGATCGAGCAGTGGAAGGCGGATGCCGAAAGCGGACGGCTGACGGAGGCCTTCGCCTGCGGAACCGCCGCGGTCGTCACGCCGATCGGACGGGTAAAAGGCGTGGACGGCGAGTTCACCATCGGCGGTCAGTCGGTCGGCCCGCTGACCATGCGCCTGCGCTCGGCACTGGTCGACATCCAGCGCGGCCATGCTCCCGACCCGTACGGCTGGACCGAGCGGGTACTCTGATCCGCTAGAGCGCTTCGGCGAAGATCGACAGGTCGAGTGTTTCGCTCGGGCCGAACCAGATCACATGCTCGGTATGGTCTGCGAAGTCCTCGCCGGTGCTGGTGTGCGCGAAGATCGTCAGCCCGTTGCGGTGGAGGGCCATCCATTGCGCGAAATCCCCAAATTGCTCCGGACGCACCGTGAGTTGGCAGCTTCCGCGAGGGTGGGGACCGACGGGATTCGTATGGAAGCGCCCCACTGGAACGCCGAACTTTGCGTGGGCAGCTTCGGCAAGCTTTTGAGCGCGGTCGAGCTGGTCCGCATCGAAATAGATGTGGGCGTGAAAGTCGCGGATGGCGTTCATGGCGCGCCATTTAGCAGAGGCGGAGCCAAAGGCTAAGCTTGGGGTTCCCTTGGGAGAAGCGGCGGGTATAAGCGCGCTTCCCCGCATCGACGGGCCGCCTGCTGGGGCGTCGCCAAGTGGTAAGGCACCGGTTTTTGGTACCGGCATTCGCAGGTTCGAATCCTGCCGCCCCAGCCAGTACGAATATCGCCGAACTCGGCGCTCTTGACCCTGACATTGTGTCAAGGTCCAAAAGCGCCCACATGACGAGTCGAGAAGGCGAGGAATGCGTCATGGCCGAGTGCCATCATGCGCACGAACATCACCACCACGCTGCGGCGGGCGACCACGGAAAGTTCGTGACCGACCCGGTGTGCGGGATGACGGTCGATACGACGACCGCTGAGCACAGATTCGAGCTCGGTGAGGGCACCTATTACTTCTGCAGCGCGCGTTGCCTGGAGAAGTTCAGAGCGAACCCGGACACCTATTTGAACCCGACCGGCCATAGTCCGGTGGTCTCGGCCCCTGCGGGTACGATCTGGACCTGTCCGATGCACCCGGAGATCCGTCGCGACGGTCCCGGAAGCTGCCCGATCTGCGGCATGGCGCTCGAGCCGCTCGAGCCAAGCCTCGAGGAGGGGCCGAACCCCGAGCTGATCGACATGACCCGGCGCTTCTGGGCCAGCACCGCGTTCACCGTGCCACTTGCCGTGCTGGTCATCGCGGCAGAGCTGTTCGGCTTGGAAATCATGCCGATGCGGACGCTCGTGTGGGTGCAGCTTGCGCTCGCGACGCCCGTCGTCCTGTGGGGCGGATGGCCGTTCTTCGAGCGGTTCTGGTCATCGCTGAAGTCGCGCAATCTCAACATGTTCACGCTGATCGGGCTCGGGGTCGGCGTTGCTTACGGCTACAGCGTCGTTGCAGCACTGGTGCCCGAGATATTCCCCGCGTCGCTGAAGACCATGGGCGGGTCGGTCCCGGTCTATTTTGAAGCTGCCGCGGTCATCACGACCCTGGTGCTGCTCGGACAGGTGCTCGAGTTGAGGGCTAGGTCGGCAACCGGCAAGGCTATCCGCGCCTTGCTCGGACTTGCTCCGAAGACAGCCCGCAAGGTCCACGACGACGGCAGCGAGGAGGATATTCCGCTAGAGCACGTCCATGTCGGCGACCTCTTGCGCGTCCGCCCCGGTGAGAAAGTGCCCGTCGATGGGATCGTGGTCGAGGGCCACAGCTCGGTCGACGAATCCATGATCAGCGGCGAACCCGTGCCGGTCGAGAAAGTCGCGAACGACAAGGTCGTTGGAGCGACGGTCAATGGGACGGGCAGCCTGCTCGTCCGGGCTGAGCGCGTCGGCCGCGACACTATGCTCTCCCAGATCGTGCGCATGGTGGCTGAAGCGCAGAGATCGCGCGCTCCGATCCAGGCGCTCGCGGACAAGGTCTCCGCCTGGTTCGTTCCAGGCGTTGCGCTGGTGGCTGTCATCGCGTTCGTCGTCTGGAGCTTCGTCGGCCCCGAGCCGCGTCTTGCCCACGCCTTGGTCAACGCGATCGCCGTGCTGATCATCGCCTGTCCCTGTGCTCTTGGCCTAGCAACTCCGATGTCGATCATGGTCGGTACCGGCCGCGGAGCGACGGCGGGCGTGCTGGTGAAGAATGCCGAGGCGCTCGAGCTGATGGAAAAGGTGGACACACTCGTCGTCGACAAGACCGGGACCCTGACGCTTGGCAAGCCCAGGCTCGTCACCGTCAAAGCGGAAAGCGGATTCGAGGATCGCGAGGTGCTTCGTCTTGCTGCCGCCCTCGAACGGGGCAGCGAACATCCGCTTGCGGCGGCGATTGTTGAAGGTGCTGAGGGGCGCGGCCTCGACCTGCCGGCGGCCCAGAATTTTCAGAGCCACACGGGCAAGGGCGTTTCCGGGACAGTAGACGGCCGAGAGGTCGCCCTCGGAAACAATGTCCTGCTCGCGGAACTCGGAGCGGACGTCACCGTGCTTGAGGTCTTAGCGAATGAACATCGGTCGGAGGGCGAGGGCGTCATGTTCGTCGCCATCGACGGCCGTGCGGCCGGCCTCATCGTTGTCGCGGACCCCATCAAGCCCAGCGCCGCCGAAGCCGTCGCCCATCTACAGCGCGAGGGAATTCACCTGGTCATGATGACGGGCGACAATCGCCGAACGGCGGAAGCCGTCGCCCGCCGGGTCGGCATCGACGAAGTCGCCGCCGAGGTGCTCCCCGATCAGAAGCAGGCAACCGTTGAAAAGCTTCGCAGCGAAGGGCGCCGTGTCGCAATGGCTGGCGACGGCATTAACGATGCCCCCGCGCTGGCCGCGGCCGATGTCGGCATCGCAATGGGGACCGGAACCGACGTCGCCATGGAAAGCGCAGCGGTGACCCTGGTGAAGGGCGACCTGAACGGAATCGTCCGCGCTCGCCGCCTCAGCCACGCAACGATGCGCAACATCCGGCAAAACCTGTTCTTTTCGTTCGTCTTTAACGGTGCGGGCGTGCCTATCGCCGCCGGAGTCCTTTATCCGTCTTTCGGCCTGCTTTTGTCGCCGATCATCGCTGGGGCCGCGATGGCCTTCAGCTCAGTCGCGGTCATCGGCAATTCCTTGCGATTGAGGAGCGCCCGGCTGTGAAGATCGGTGAGGCCTCGATCGCATCCGGCGTCAGTCAGCGGATGATCCGGCATTACGAGAAGATCGGTCTCGTCCCCGCGGCATCGCGGCGAGATTCCGGATACCGGGATTATGACGAACGCGATGTCCATACCTTGCGGTTCATCGGTCGAGCCCGCGATCTGGGCTTCCCGATCGAGGAAATCCGCACGCTCCTGGGGCTTTGGAACGACCGGCACCGGTCGAGCGCGGACGTCAAGCAGCTCGCTTTATCGCGGGCAGCCGAGCTGAAGAGGAAGGCAAAGGAGCTCGACGAGATGCGCCGTTCGCTCGAGCATCTGGCCGCTCGCTGCCATGGCGACGACCGACCGGACTGTCCGATCCTCGGCGGGCTCGAGGGAGACGGAAAATGACCCTGGTCATTGCCGCGCAAGCTGGCGGGGCCTATGTCGCCCGCATGCCCGCGGCGCTCCTCAGGCTTATCATGCTGATCGCATTGGCGTTCATGCCTCTTGGCATGACAGGCGCGCCTGCGGTGGCGGCAACTGCTTCCACCGCCGCTGCCGGCCATTGCGACGAACATCAGAAGCCGGCCGACGCGCCGGCCAAGATGAGCATGCACTGTGCAGCTTGCGCGGCGCTGCCTGCGATCGAACCGACGGCAGTCCCCGAACTCAAGCCGCAGGCGCCCGCGCGCATTTCTGCGATGAACGCCCTTTCCGACACCAAACCCGAGATCGCGACACCCCCTCCAAGGCTGGCCTGAAGACTGACTCTCAGTTTTCGATCCAACACAGCATTTGGAGAATTTCACATGAAGACTTTTATTGGCGCGATCGCGCTCATTATTGCCGCACCGGTCGCAGCCCAGACCGCTCCGTCGTCCCAGATGGACCATTCCAAGATGGGCCATTCCCAGATGGGACAGATGGACCATAGCCAGCACAGCCAGGGCAAGCATGACTGCAAGGAGTGCTGTGAGAAGATGAAGGGCAAGGACGGCAAGATGGAATGCATGGACAAGAAGGCGGATGCCAAGACGGCAGCGCCCGACGCGTCCGCGCAGGCCCACGAAGGCCACGCCCACTAATCGAAGAGGCGCCGCTCCACGCGGGCGGCGCCACCTTTCCAGGGAACAGGATCGACGCCCGCTCGTCGGGCGAGGACATTTTCATGAATGAACTGACATTACTCAACCGGCGGACGTTTCTCGCCGGCAGCGCGGCCGCCGCCAGCGTGGCCGGACTTTTTCCGGCCTGGGCCATGAGCATGAGCCCCGGCGTCACTGCTGCAAAAGGAAGCGGCACGCTTGCCGGAAACGACCTGGCGATCACGGTCGCGCCGCATTCGTTCAACGTTGACGGCCGCGTCGGACTCGCCGTCGCGATGAACGGCACGATCCCGGGCCCCCTCGTTCGCCTCAAGGAAGGTGAGAACGTCCGGATCGCGGTGCACAACCAGCTGGGCGAGGACACGTCGATCCACTGGCACGGGCTGCTCGTGCCGTTTCAGATGGACGGGGTCCCGGGCGTCAGCTTCCCCGGGATCAAGGCGCACTCGACCTTCGTCTACGAATTCCCGGTCAGGCAGTCCGGCACCTACTGGTATCACAGCCATTCCGGCCTGCAGGAGCAGGTGGGACATTACGGGCCGATTATTATCGATCCTGCCGGCCCGGATCCGGTTGCTTACGATCGCGAGCATGTGATCCTGCTGTCCGACTGGACCTTCCTCCACCCGCACGCGCTGTTTACCCAGCTGAAGAAGCAGCCTGGTGTCTTCAACCGGCAGAAGCTGACACTCGAAGACAGGATGAAGGGCCGTAATCCGTTGACGGCCGAGGAACGCGCCATGTTCGCGCGGATGCGGATGGACCCGACCGACGTTTCGGACGTGACCGCGGCCGCCTACAAATATCTCATCAACGGCCACACGCCCGGAGAAAACTGGACGGGTCTCTTCCATCCCGGCGAGCGGGTCCGACTGCGGATCATCAATGCGGCCGCGCAGACGATTTTCAACCTGCGCATCCCCGGCCTGCCGATAACGGTCGTTGCGACCGACGGGACCGACGTCCGGCCCGTCGAGGTCGACGAGCTTCAGATCGGCAATGCAGAGACCTACGACGTGATCGTCCAGCCCTCAGACCGTGCCTACACCTTTGTCGCCGAGACGATCGACCGGTCCGGCATGGGCGTCGCGACGCTCGCTCCGCGCGAAGGCATGCGCTCGACAGTCCCACCCCTTCGCGAACGTCCGATCCTTCGAATGAAGGACATGGGCATGGATCACGGCGCCTCGGCCCAGCCCATGGACCATTCGGCCATGGGGCATGGCAGCACCGGCGCAATAGATCATTCGGCGATGGGACATGGAAGCGTGCCTGTGCCCGGCGCGCCGATGGACCACGGCGACATGAAGATGCGCGACAAGTCCAAGGTGAGATTCCCCGTCGGCGTAGGGGTCGACATGATCGCCCCGATGCCGATGGACCGCACCGGCGATCCGGGCATCGGCCTCGACAATGTCGGCCACCGGGTTCTCACCTACAGGGATCTCGTGGCGCTGAAGCCGTTTCACGATCAGCGCCCGCCGACGCGCCGGATCGACATCCATCTGACCGGCAACATGGAACGTTTCATGTGGTCGATGGACGGCGAGAAGCTGAGCGAGAACCCGGAGCCGTACCGATTCGCGCGCAACGAGCGGGTGCGGATGCGGCTCATAAACGACACGATGATGACTCATCCGATGCACATCCATGGGCATTTCTGGCAGCTGGTGAATGGTCACGGCGCCAATCAGCCGCTGAAGCACACCGTGCGTGTATTACCCGGCGGCTACGTGGATCTCGACATGACCGCGGACGCACCGGGCGATTGGGCGTTTCACTGCCACCTGCTCTACCACATGCACGCGGGGATGATGCGCGTTGTGAAGATCCGGCCACTGGAAGGAGAGGCGGCATGAAGCGCCTGATCCTGCTCCTCGCCGCATCGGCGCTCGCGTCATCGCCGGCCCTGGCACAGCACACGGGGCACAACATGCCCGGCATGACGATGCCGATGCCGTCCAAGCCCGCAGCAAAGAAGAAGCCAGCCGCCAAGAAGGCCGCGGCCAAAAAGACAACCGCGAAGAAGAAAACGGCAAAGAAGGCGGTGCCGAAGAAGGCGGCCCCAAAGAAGACCGTGAAGAAGGCAGTCGAAAAGCCCGCGGCGAACTCGCATGCAGGGCACGACATGTCGAGCATGCCCGGCATGGAGATGCCCGCTGAAACGTCGAAGACCGATCCTCACGCCGGCCATGTCATGCCGACAGAGCAATCCGCGACGCCGGATGCCCATGCAGGTCACGACATGACGGCGATGGCGGCCGAACCGCCGGTCGCACCGCCTCCGCCCGAGGCTCTCAGCGGTCCCCAGTATGCGGCGGACACGGTCTGGGGGCATGGGGCGATGGATTCCTCGCGCGCGGTGCTCCTGCGCGAGCATGGAAGCATGCCGGCGTCAAAGCTGCTGATCGATCAGCTAGAGACGCGCGCCCGGAGAGGGCGCGACGGCTACTATCTAAACGCCGAAGCCTGGTACGGCGGCGACATCGACAAGCTGTGGCTGAAGACCGAGATAGAAGGCGAGTACGGACGGAAGGCAGAGCAGGCCGAGTTCCAGGCACTCTGGAGCCATGCGATCGACCCGTGGTTCAATCTCCAGGCCGGAGCGCGTTTTGATGCGCGGCCCGATACGCGCGGGCATCTCGTCCTCGGCGTCGAAGGTCTCGCGCCGTATTGGATCGAGGTCGACGCGGCCGCATTCCTCTCGGACAAGGGCGACGTCACCGCACGAGTCGAGGTCGAGCATGACATGCGACTGACCCAGAAGCTCATCCTCCAGCCTCGCGTCGAACTCGATTTTGCAGCGCAGGATATCCCGCGCCAGCAAATCGGATCGGGCCTTTCCTCGGCCGAGCTCGGTCTGCGGCTCCGCTACCAGATCGTGCCCCAGTTCGCCCCGTATGTCGGCGTCAACTACGAACGCGCGTTCGGCGACACCCGGCGATTTCGCACGCAGGATGGCGAAAGTCCTGGTGGCTGGCAGTTCGTGGCCGGCCTCAGGACCTGGTTCTAAGTACCGGCGCTTGAAGAGAATGCCCTCCGAGGGGTTGCCACAGCGGGTGGCATGATCAAGTGTGCCTGCCATCCAGCGGAGGGGCGGGCATGGGCGACGATGCGGGTGACTCGAACCGACTGAAGCAAGCCGATGCCGCGAGTTACGACGCAACCGCGACGGATTTCGATTATCTCACGGATCGATATTCGACGGGGATCGCCTCGCGGATCCTGGCCGTCGTGAAGGTCGAACAATCCGATCGACTGCTCGACCTGGGTACCGGAACCGGCCTTCTTGCACGGCTGGCCGCCGAACGGGGGGCGAATGTCGTCGGGATCGATCACTCGGAAGGGATGCTCGACCGAGCGCGGTTGAAGGCCAAGCTAGCGACCTTCCAGGTCATGGATGCCGAAGCGCTCCAGTTCGAAGACGGCTCATTCGATGTCGCGGCGACCCTGTATGTCCTGCGACACCTGCCCAATCCTCGAGCCGCCTGCCGTGAGCTGCATCGCATCCTGCGACCCGGTGGAAAGCTGGTCGCAGCGGTTGGCGCGAGACCGACCCCCTTCTCGGCGAGCGCCGTAGCATCGGGAATTGGCGCCCTGTCAGACCGCCTGTTCGCCGCGGTGGGGCGTCGTGCGCTGTCGCCCGAGTTCCTGCGCAGGTTTCTTGACCGACAAGGAGTGCCGTCGAGCAGGGGACATGCCGCGCACCACGGAAATGAAGATGTGAGCGGGATGCTCGCGGCAGTGGGATTCAAGAACATCCGCCGGGAATGGTGGGGAGAGCGCTTCCAGCTGACGCCGGAGGAATTCTGGGACGTGCAGGCGGTTTTCGACAGCGAAGCCAGGGAACGCCTGACCGCATTGCCGGACGCGGAGGCGGAGAAGCTGAAGCGAAAGTTCGTCAGCGAGTGTAAGGTCCTTGCAGACCGGGGCGCCTCTCTGGTGTATCGTACGGGCGCGATCATCTATTCGGCGGAGCGCTGAAAGCGTCCTGGCCTGGGGCTAATGAAGCCACACCTTCGCACCGGTAACCCGGAAATATGGCGAGATGATCAGGAAAAGTGGACGCAGCACAGCGGATTGCGACACGGCGTTGAAAAGCCGTGCGAGTTTACCCTTCGCCTTGTTGAAATAGGCGATATGTGCCTCGGGAACTGTCGGAACGATGATGCTGAATTGAAGGTGGGTACGCCGGCGCAAGCGCCTGGCTAGCCGGAAGCTGCTCATCAGGACCGTGTCCGAGTAGACCTTGCCGCTCCGCCACCGGACGTACGACGCCTGCAGTGATCGCGGCAGCCATCCCACGCCCCAAACGAAGACGTGAGGCTCTGCGGTCAGACTGAACCGGTTTGGAGTGGAAAATGCGGCGCGGCCGCCGGGCTGAAGGACCCGATCGATCTCGGCGAGATAGGCGTCGGGATCGTGGACGTGCTCGATGACATCGAGCGAAACGACTGCAGGCACGCTAGAGTCCGCCAACGGCAAGGCCTCTGCCATCGCGGCGGCCAGCATCGGCCTCCCGCCGCATTCGCTCACGAACTTCTTGGCAACGACCAGCCAGGTCATCGACACGTCGATCCCGATCAAACATCGACCGGGCTGCAATTTTGCTGCCGCGGCCATGAGCATGCCGCCGCCGCAACCGAGATCGAGGAATGGGCCGTCAGCGACGACCGGCCTGAGCCAGCTCTTGAGGTCCTCCCGAAGTTGGGCGCTTCCCTGAAGGACTTCCCGCGACCGACGAGCGATCCTGGCTTCGTCCCACCCGTGACGGCGAGAGTACACCTCGGTGACTAGCTCTTTGAGAGGGAGATGGGCAGCCGACAATTCGCGCGCAGTCTTGGTGTCGTCGATAGCGTCGATCCAACTTGGGATCGACAGTCTCAAATCCGGTATGCCGTCGATGACGTCGAATTCGCGATTGCAGCCTTCGCAGGTTAACCACATTGCGCGATTCTTGAGGACGCCCTTGCAAGCCGGGCATCGCCTAAGCGGAACAGGAAACGCGGCCGTTCGACGCATGCGTTCCTCGCTGCATCAGCCCACCGTCCAAACGCGTGATACTTGTTCGGCCCCTGCGATGCACGCGCAAACTCGGAACAACTGACTGAACTGGACGGGGAGTGCGCCCTGCCTCAAATTGGGACGAGCGGGACTCGGCCATTGTTAGGCTTGCCAACTTTCGTTAAATTAACAATGATTTAGAAATGCGGGGCCCGAGCATGAATCTCCACCCAGCCGGCTCGTTCGGCGCGGCCGATGATGTCGGTCGCAAGTCCGAAGCGTCGACGGTTGCCATTATCGGTGGGGGCCCAGCGGGGCTTACTGCTGCTTACGAGCTTCAGAAACACAGCGAAGCGTATCACCCCGTGGTCTTCGAAGAGAGCGACCAGGTTGGCGGCATTTCCCGCACGGAAATGTACAAGGGCTATCGCTACGACATCGGCGGGCATCGCTTCTTCACCAAGGTGAAGTCGGTTGAGGCCCTGTGGAAGGAAGTGCTGCCAAACGATTTCCTGCAGCGCCCTCGGATGAGCCGCATCTTCTATCGGAACAAGTATTACGACTACCCGCTGAAACCACTCAACGCGCTTCTGAATATGGGTCCGTATGAGTCCATGCGGATCATGCTCAGCTATGCGAAGTGGAAGGTTCGCCCGAGCCGCGAGGAAGTCACTTTCGAGCAGTGGGTGACCAACCGCTTCGGCGGACGCCTCTTCTGGCACTTCTTCAAGTCCTACACAGAGAAGGTGTGGGGAATCCCCTGCAATGAGATCCGTGCCGACTGGGCGGCCCAGCGCATCAAGAACCTGTCGCTTCGCAAGGCTATATGGAATGCCTTTTCGGGCTCGAACGACACGCACAGCCTGATCGAGAAGTTCGACTATCCGCGCCTCGGCCCGGGCATGATGTGGGAAGCGTTCCGCGACCGTGTCGAGGACCAGGGCGGCGAGGTCCGGATGGAGCAGAAGGTCCGCCGGATCTTCCGCGACGAGAACAGGGTTCGCGCCGTTGAGGTCGAGAATGCCGACGGCTCAACCTACGAGTTCGCCGCGGACCAATTCATCTCGTCCATGCCGATTTCAGCGTTGGTCGAAAATATGGTTCCGCCGGCTCCAGACCACGTCCGCGAAGCCGCCAAGAAGCTTCGTTATCGCGACTTCCTGATGGTCACCCTGATCATCGAGGGCGAGAACATGTTCCCGGACAACTGGATCTACATTCACTCGCCGGACGTGAAGGTCGGCCGGATCCAGAATTTCCGGTCCTGGTCCGAGGAAATGATTCCGGAGCCGAACCGTTCGAGCCTCGGCATGGAGTATTTCTGCAACGAGAACGACGAACTCTGGGACAAGGATGATAAGGAGCTTCTGGCCCAGGCGGAGCGAGAGCTGCGCACGCTGAACCTGGTCGGCGACGCTCCCGTGCTCGACGGTAAGGTGATCCGCCAGCGCAAGGCCTATCCGCTCTACGATGGCGATTATCGCGACGCGCTCGAGACCATCCGCGAGTGGCTGGCGACAATCCCGAACCTGCAGGCGGTCGGCCGTAACGGGATGCACCGCTACAACAACCAGGACCACTCGATGCTCACCGCCATGCTGGCCGTGAAGAACATCCTTGGCGAGAATCACGACCTGTGGGCCGTGAACGTCGAGGAGGAGTATCACGAGGAGGTCAGGGAGCCCGAGGAATCAGAGCAGCGCGCGATGGGGCATTCCGAGAGGCTTCAGCCGACCAGGATTCTCGCAGGGGCGAAATGAACTGTGCGTCAGCCGGTTTCCATCATCGTTCCGGCGTACAACGCTGAATCCACCCTTCCCGAATGCTTGAGCGCTCTGCGGGCGGCGATGCGGCCCGGGGACGAACTCATGCTGTTCGACGATGGATCGACCGATGCGACGCGCAGTATCGCCGAGGCAGCCGGAGCTAAGATTGTCCGTAATGCAGGCTCCCCGAAAGGCCCTGCGCACGGCCGCAATGTCGCGGCTGCCCACGCAAGCCAGCCCTACATTATGTTCGTCGATGCTGACGTGATCATCCACAAGGATGCGATCGAAAAGTTGGCTGAAGAGGTTGAGCGGACAGGCGCTGTCGCGGCGTTCGGATCATACGACGATCATCCGCGCTCGAGGCGGCTGCCGGCGCTCTACGCAAACTTGCGGCATCACTTCGTGCATCAGTCGGGCAATCGCGATGCGACGACCTTCTGGACGGGCATCGGGCTGATCGAGACCGAGGCGTTTCGGGAGTTTGGCGGCTACGACGACGTCCTGTTCGCGCATCCCAGCATCGAGGATGTCGAGCTGGGGATGAGGCTGATCAATTCGGGTAAGACGATCCGACTGGTGCCCGAAGCGCAGGGCACGCACTGGAAGGACTGGACGCTCTGGAGGGTGTGGCACACCGACGTTGTGCGCCGGGCGCTTCCGTGGTCTCGGCTTATTGCCGATGGGCAGCTGGCGGTGCCGGACCTCAACCTTGCCAGGAAGGAGCGAATCCTGGCGCTTACGGCATTCTCCATTCCCGTGTTTGTGATTGGCGGATTATTCGAGAGCTACTTCTGGATTGGAGCTGGAGCGCTTATCGCATTCTATCTGTTCGGTATTCGCAAGTTCCTTGGCGTCCTGACCCGCCGAATGAATCCGCTTCAGCTAGCCGGCGCGGCCGCGATGCACTGGTTCTATCACTTATACGCGAGCGTAACGTACGCGCTGGTGATGCTGGGGACCCGGATTGGGCTCCGGCGTCACGCGGACCGCAACACGCCGGTGCCGCTGAAGCGCGCCGAACTAGCCCAGTAACGCCGGCCAGTTTACGATCTCCAACATGCCGAAAACTCGGGTCGCCATCGCGGGCCTCGGCAGGGCCGCCAAAGCCATTCATATTCCGGCGCTTCGGAAGCTGCCGGACGTTAGCGTCATAGGCGGTTACGACCCCGTGCCGCAGAATATGGATTTTCCGGTCTTTGCGTCGCTGGATGAGCTGCTTGCGCTCAAGCCCGAAATCGTTGTCATCGCAACGCCTCCAGCCGCGCATCTTGTGATCGCGGTTGCAGCGCTGCAGGCCGGGGCGCACGTCTTTTGCGAGAAGCCGCTCGCCAATAGCGTCGAGGAAGCTGACGAGATCGCCGCTGCCGCCAAAGCGGCCGGACGACTTGTCTGCGTGAACAGCGAATTCCCGTTCATGCCGACGCATCTCGCAGCCGCCCGCGAGATCGGGAGCGACCGGTTCGGGCGGCTGTTGTTCGTGGAAGCGCGCCAGACCTTCGTCGTGACTGACGAGACGGAGGCCGGCTGGAGGGGCGAGGACCTTCAGCGGACCTTCAAGGAATTCGGGACCCACGTCATCGACTTGTGCAAGGCTTTCTTCGGAGAGCAGCCGAAGGCGATGCAGGTGCGAATGCCTCGCCCCTTTGCGGCAGGCGGCCCAGATTACCTCAACTTGGTCCAGCTGGAATTCAGCGGCGATCGCGTCGCACAGATCACGCTCGACCGACTGACCAAGGGACGGCACCATTACCTCGATCTTCGGCTCGTCGGCGAGAAGGGAACGATCGAGACCAGTATCGGGGGAAGCGCGGAGGTGACCCTCGGCCTGAGGCCTCAGGGGCGCAAACCCTTCGTCGATCTGGGTGTCCACATGGGCGGTGTGGCACGGCTTTATCATGGAGATCGCTACACGACCCTGGCGAAGGCTCCGCTGGACCTCTTTGCCGACGCGACCGCACGCCTCTTTCGGGATTTCCTCGACGCGATCGGCGAAGGGCGAGAACCGCCCAACGGCATCGCGGAGGCGCGGAACACGCTTGATCTGGTCTATCGCTCCTATGCGGAGGCGGAGGCACGACGGTCTTGACCGACTTGGCCCTCGCGATCGCTACCAAAGGCGAGTGGGATCCGGACGCATTGCTGTCTGCCATTCGAAAGGCGGGAGTCCCGCCTTCCGTCGAAATCCATGTCGCATGCGATCCCAAATTTGTGCCTGCGACTTCTACAACAGGACTGACGATCCACTTGCGAGATGGCAAATCGCTGTTCGAGCTGTGGGGTGTGGCGATCGACCGAACCAAGGCCGGGTGGGTCGCCATCCTTCACGCTGATGCGCTCCCGGCACCTGGCTGGTTTGCCGCCATGGCAGAAGCGATCGAGCGGGAAGGTTGGAGCGACGGCTATTGGGGCCCCGTCGAGCCTGATTTCGGCCCAGATGATCCTCGTACGGTCGGGTACTTCACCGAGTACGTCCAGTTCCGCTGGCCGATCCCGATCGACATGAAAGAGGTCCCTGGAAGCAATCTCGTATTGCCTCGACAAAGACTGGGATTCCCGGGCGACGATTTTTCCAAGACCAAGCTGCTTGGCGAAGGCTTTGCACCGAAGCTCGTAGAACAGGCTCGCGTTCGATACGCCCGTTCCTACCGGTTCGCCGAATATTGCGGGCGCCGTTTCCGCCATGGCCGCGCCTATGCGGCCAAGCGCACGCCGAAGCTCTCGCTTCTGAAGACCATCCCGATGACCCTTGTCCTGCCGGCGGTACGGACGGACCGTATTCTTGCCCACGCTTTTCAGCATCGGCAGGGCGGCCTCTCCTGGCTGCGTTGGTTCCCTCGGATCTTGATCGCCGAGACCTGCTGGTCGGCGGGCGAGCTGGTCGGCTACGTCACCGGCCGCCCGGGCGATCCGTCCCAGCTCGACTAGGGTAGGGCGGGCAATTTGACGCAGTCGCGGGTGGCTTCGCTCGCATAGGTCGCCTGGGCGATCTGGACGGCGCGCAATCCATCGGCAGCGACCGCCAGTCGCCCACTGTGCGGCTTGCCATTCGCGGCTGCCACGAAGTCCGCGAGTTCCTCGACGAACGTCTGGATGACCGTGCTCTGCCAGCCCTTCACCTTCTCTCGAAGGATGGCCTTCGGATAGAAATGGCGCTGAACCGATTTGCTGCCGCCCGGTTTGTCGAGCTTCACGACGGTGGCCATCATCGGAGCATAATAAGCTCGCGCCAATCCGCGATCGCCGTAGGCTTCGATGTGGAAGCGGTAGCCGCGCCATTCGTGCCAGCTGGCTTCGATCGAAGCGGTCGTCCCTTCCGCAGTCCGAAGCAGTGCGATGCCCTCGTCCTCGACGCCCAGCTTCCAGACCTTGTTGGTAGCGAAACCGAAGACCTCGGTCGGATCTCCGATCATGTAACGGACGAGATCGATCACGTGCGTGCCATTGTCCATGAGCGCCCCGCCGCCCATGACTTCCTTGTCGTACATCCAGGGTGCTTTGAACTCAGCGAGCCCGCTGTGCCCGGTGTAGGCGCGGACATGAGAGAGCGTTCCGATGTCGCCGGATGCGACGACGTCCCTGACCAGCTTCAGCGCATCGAAGTAGCGGTGGTTGTATCCAACGGTGAGCAGCGTGCCAGCCTTGCGCGCCGCGAGGATCATGCGTTCGCAGGCATCGGGAGTGGCGGCCATCGGCTTTTCGACCAGCACGTGCTTCCCCGCTGAAGCCGCAGCGACCGCCAGGGGTTCGTGAAGTGGAGGAGGTGTGGAGATGATGATTGCGTCCACGTCCTTCGCGGCAACCAACTCGTTGGCGTCAGCGTAATAAATTGCCTCCGGCGCGGCCGAGCGGGCTCGGGCCCCATCAAGGTCACTGACCGCTACGAGCTCGCAAGAATTGGATTTTGTGAGGGCGTCCGCACGGATCTTTCCGATCGCCCCTGCTCCGATGAGCCCGAACCGCATGACTTCGCTCAACTGGCTTCTTCCTTCACGAACAGGGATTGGAACACGGGTCCGGCCACGACCAGGACTGTACGAAGCAGCGGCACTTTGGCGAGCCCGGAGTACAGGCCTGCTGCAAATCTGAAGAGCCTCGAGCGGCCTTTGAGCCCGGATGCGTCGAATTCCAATGGTCTTCGATCGACCTGCCGAAGCCCGGCTGACTTCGCCATCCGCCGAACCGAGCCGGGACTCACGAAGCTGACCGCGCGAAGGATATCGACGCCGTGGCGGCGATTGAGCATGTTTGAGCGCAATCCGGCGGGTACCAGGCCTGCCGCCCAAACGCCGGTCGCCGGATGGGGCCCGACCCACCGCCGGTTGCTCGACGAGACGTAGAGACGGCCACTCTGCTCCATTACACGACCAGACTCGCGCATGGCGGCGTCGGGGGAGCGCGTGTTTTCGAGAAGGTCGCTTGCCATCACATGGCTGAAAAGCTGATCGCGGAAGGGTAGGGCCTCGGCGTCGGCACAGACGAGCAGGGCTTCGAAGCCGAGATCTTTCAGCCTCTTCTGGGCGATGACTAGCCAGCGTAGCGCGATGTCGACGCCGGTTCGCCGTTCGAAACCGTCCTTTGCGGCAACGAGCGCGCCACCGCTCCCGCAACCGAGGTCGAGGAGCGAACGCCCTCCGGCCGGTGCGAGGAAGTGCATTGCGGGCGCAGCACGATCGGCCGCTCCCATGACGTAGTTTGTGAAATGCTGCGCGAGCCGGTCGGGGACATCGTCCGTGATTGAGTAATAGAAAGCGACCAGTGAGGCGAAGTCATGATCCAGAGCATAGGCGTGAAGCTTGCCGGCCTTCGCCCTTTCGTCCTCGAGCGACAGATACTGATCCCCGCCCAAGCGAAAATCGGGGATCCCGAACAACACCGGGAAGTCGCGATTGCACGGGCCGCAGCGGTAAGCGCCGTCCTTCGCTTCAACAGGCGAGCGGCACGCGGGGCAAATGAATTCGATCGGTGCCAGCGCGGTCATTCGATCATCGCGAGGGCGTCGCCCGGGCCGCGAAGCGCCCCGACGCTCTCGCCGAGGGCCCAGACGCAATAGAGCGTGAGGAGGTAGGGGGACGCCCGCAGCATTTCCTTGCCGAGACCCTTGGCCTTGGCGGCTTTAACGGCTCGCATGAGCAGTAGGGGCGGCAGCGCTAGCGACGCAAGCGAGGCCAAAGCCCGCTTGGGCAATGCCGCATGGCCGAACCGTAGGCCGGCGAAATAGCGCGAATAGATGAAGCGCTGGGACGCGAAGAGACGCCACGAGAACCGCTTCTTGTGTAACATCACCAGCTCGTTGAGTGACAGGAAGCGTCCGCCCTTTTCGAGCAGGAGCGGATGGACCGTCGTTTCCCAGAATCCGCTCGTCAGCAGCTCGCGCGGAATGCCTTCGAGCGCGCTGCGCCGGTAGGCGACGTTCATGCCCGGCAGAATCGCGCTGTCGCCCTGCGCAACGGGCGGAGAGAAGAAGCTGTATTCGCAAAGGTAGGTTGCCCAATCGAGGCCGGTGTCCGTGACGCCGTTGACGACGCTTCCCCCGACCGCGACGAGTTCGGGCCCGCCCTGGTCGAAAGCCTGCTTGATAGTACGCGCCCAGCCCGGAGTTGGAACACAATGGTCCTCGGTGACCGCGACGATCGGCGCGCTGCTCGCTTCGTAGGCCAGGGTTCGCATCTCGGTCAGCGTCATGCCGGGTGGGCAATCGATCAGCCGTACATGCGGATAGACTCGCCGGATGACGTCGGTGAGCTTGTCCTGCAATCGGTCGGCGATGACGATTTCGCAGCGCTCTCCGCTGACCACGGGATCGAGCGCTTCGATCGTCTCGATTACGCGGTCCGTGTCCTCGGTGCTGACGCGCCCGAGCACGACTGCGATGCTTTCCCCCGAACTCATTCAAGCGTGCCTTTTCGACGGGCCAGCGGCGTTGCCGCGCAGCTTTCTGGTCAATGTTGAAGCGTAACCGCCGGCTTCACCTGCCGACCAAGCTAGGGTGAACCAGAATAGCCACGGAAATCCGGCGAAAAGCTTGCCGCGATAAGCCCTCTTCTTCGCAATCCTGGAGATGATGCGCGCCAGCAGGAGAGGCGGCACCAGCAGGCTCGAAAGTAGCAGGAGCAAGTTGTGCGGGAAGCTCCCGCGCTCCGCGCGCTCGACCCCGTAGGCGCGTCCATGGAGGAAGCGCTGACGTGCAAAGCTAACGGTCGAAACCGTGCCATGGTGCACGACGACCAAACCAGGATCGATTGAAAGCTTCCGTCCCGCAGCATGGAAGCGGCGATGAAAGGATGGCTCCCAGAATCCTTCCTCCAGCAGGTCCGGATGCTCGAAGATGGCGGCGCGGTCATAGATAGCATTGTCGGCGGCGATCTCGTTCGTTTCGCCCGCCTTGAGAGGAGGTGCGAACGCGGAATAGCGCAGGAAGAAGATCGCCCAGTTGCGGGCGGACGACCGGGGATCATTATCGATCACTCCGCCCACTCCGGCCCAGCGATCGAGATCCGCCGACTGCAAATGATAGATCCAGCGAGGATCGGGGACGAACTGCGCGGTTGTAAGCGCGACCCGGCCGCCGCGGGCACGCTTGATCCCCTCGCTCCACAGCACTGGGACCAGCGTTTCTTCGGGAAACGCATGGCAACCTATTCCACTGCTGGCGTCTGGCATTGATCCGGCGCAGCAAAGGATTACTTCCGTCTCGTCACCGCGGGATTTGATGGCGTCGAGCAACGCCGGGACGTTTTCCGCTCCGTCCTTTACCGCCAGGACAATGCTGAGCGTTGGCTCGGTCATCAGTAGCCACGCAGTCGTCGGAGCGCACGCCGCAGTGCGATGTACGCGTGCGCAGGCCCGCCGGCCAACGCACGAACGAAGGTCGGAGACCGCAGATAATGTGTATCCAGCCGAGGCAGAGCGTCCGCGGCCGAGCGAGGATCGAGATAATCGAGCTTGGTCGTGAAGGAGCCGCGGTAACGCTTGCTGGCGATCGCTCGGACCCGGCCGTCATAATAACCGTAGGGATAAGCGAAATAGCGCGGGCACCTGCCCAAACGAGATTCGATAGCGGAATCCGCTTCCTCCATCTCGGCGTCGATCTGCGCATCGGTCAGTTTGCGCAGGTCAGGATGGCTTGCCGTATGCGCTTCTATCCTGAAACCGCCGCTCTGGATGGCCTCCAATTGGCTCCAGTCCATGAGGTTGAAGGGTGTCGCGCGATCGGGTTGACCTGGCCAGCGATTGTCGCCGCCAACCCAGTTCGTGATGACGAAGACATGCGCCGGCAGCTTGCGCTCGGCGAGGATCGGCATCGCCGTCTTGAAGACGGTCGAAATGCCATCGTCGAAGGTCAACGCGACGCCATTCGCGTCCGGATCGGCAAGGAGTTCGTCGAGATCGAGTACCGGCAATCTCGCCTCGTCCAGCGCATCGAGCATTCGTTCGAGGCCGGCTGGCGAATAGGATAGTGGGCCGGGCAGGTCGTCGATCGAGTGGAAGGTGAGAACTGCGCGCATCTCAGTTTCGCTTGCCCAGCACTTCTTCGACGTGCGCAAGATAGTCCGCGACGTGCCGTTCCCGAGTATAGCGCGTTTCGTAGCCAGCGCGTGCCAGGGCGCCCAGCCGATCGCGAAGTGGGCGGTCACTGACCATCTGGCGAATGGCCTCGGCGAGCTCCTCGTCTCCGTCGTAGAGTAGGCCGCCGCCGGTGACCTGGACGATCTCGGCCGCGCCTCCGGTTCCCTTGCCGACGATCGCGGGCGTTCCGCAGGCGGCCGCTTCGACGAGGGTTAGTCCGAAGGTTTCCGGCACGATGGACGGGATGACGATTGCTGCGGCACTCGCATAATGTTCGGCCAAGGCTTCCTGATCGATCTTGCCAACGAAGCGGATATTTGAATGGCCGGCGTATCTGGCCGCGAGGTCGGACCTCAACTCGCCTTCGCCGATTACTACCAACTCGATATCGGGCATGTCCGCGGCGACGCGGACCAGGCTGGCGATGCCCTTCAGGGTCATGACCCTGCCCGCGAAGACAATCCGGTTTGGTCGGACTTCGGGAGGTTTCGTCGGACGGTCGACGGAGGAAAAGAGCGGCAGGACCTCGATTGGTGCCCTGATGCCGTTTTCCCGGTGCATCTCCGACGTGAAGCGGCTGGGCGCGAGCAGTCGGTCCATTCGCTTGAGACACCGATCCCTCAGGCCCGTGTATCGCCAGAGTTGCGGCGGAAGCCCGGAGCGGATCGAGCATGAAAAGCAGGTCCGGCGATCGCAGGCGTGGCTCCGGTTTTTCCAGAGAACGTGGGTAGGACAGATCAGCCAGTGGTCGTGGAGGGAGAGAAGGCGGGCCCGAGCTTTGCCCATGCCGAGCACGCCCGGAGCGCCCATCAACGAGATGTTGTGGAAATGGAGGACGTCGAACGGCTCGGCGAAAAAGGACGCCAACGCCGGGGCGTTCAGCGCAGGACGGCCGGTCTGATGACTTACGAGCGGCGCAAGAATTCCCGCGGGATGGCGAAGCCGGTGTACGCTGATCCCATCCTCGACAGTCGTGTCGGGCTGACCCTGGTCCGAACTGCGAACGAAATAGGCGTCAGTGGAGGCGATGACTTCGACCTCGTGGCCCAGTGCGGCGACGCTCTTCGCGAGGCTGCGCACGTAGGTCGCGTCGCCGCCGTAGCTGAATGGCGGATAGAAGGTGGTGACCATCCCGAAGCGCATCAGGCTCTCCCCCTCGCGTGTGCTTCGAGGAGGTCCATCATTGCTGACGCGCTGTGGCTCCAACTCAGCTCGGCGGCACGCGGCAGGCACTCCATCTTGAGATGAGCAAGCAGTGCTGGGTCCCCGGCAATCTTCGCAATCGCTTCTGCAATGTCGTCCGGATTGCGAGGGTCGAAGAACAGCCCCGCTCGTCCGACGACTTCCGAAACTGCTCCGCCTTCGGTTGCGATCACGGGCGTTCCGCAGGCGATGGCTTCCGCCGCAGGAAGTCCGAAGCCCTCGCTGAACGCCGGCATGGCCACGGCGACAGCGCCGGAATAAAGCGCGGGCAACACCGGTTCGGGTACGAAGCCGGGAAAATGAACGCGGTCCTCCAGCCCGTGTTCGGCGATCAGGGCGCGCAATTCCTCAACATTGGAGTGAAAGCCGCCCCCCTTGGGATCGCCGGCGAGGACCAGGTCGAGATCGTCCAGCCCGCCGTTCCCGATCGCTCTGGCGAAACCTTCGATCAACCCGGCGAGATTCTTGTGAGGCGCTAGGCCGCCGACGTAGAGGAGGAGGCGTCGATCGAGCGGAAGCCCGAGGTTCGACCGCGCGGCTCGCAGCTCTTGCTCGTCCGTAATCGGATGGAACTGCTCATCGGCGGCCTCGAGGATGACGCTGATCTTCCGCCGCGGGATGTGGAGATAGCGGACGATCTCCTCGCGGGCCGCTTCGGAGACGGTCGCAATGTGCCGCGCAGATCGCTTCGCCAGCCAGACCTTCAGATTCCAGAACAGTCGTCCGCGCAGCGTGGGAAGGACGAGCCTCGTGAAATGCTCGGCGATCGCGTCGTGAAACGTCACAACGGTCGGAATTCTGCCGCTGACCGGGTACCAGGAATAGACGGCAGGAAACCAGAAGACGTCAAGCGGCCGGCTCGATGCCTCCCGCCGAAACGAGAGCAGGTCTCCGACACTGCGGCTACCGTCCGCAACCGCCGAGTCCGTGACGGTCGCGGACGTTTCCACTCGAACGATATCCACGTTCGGGCGGATCATCTCGTCGACTGGTTCCTGATCGACGAAGAGCACGAACCGGTGGCCGCGCGGATCGTCGAGCATCGCTCCAAGCTGGCCCCGCGTGAAGCGGCCAAACCCGCGCTTGTTCCACCACGTCGTCGCGTCGACGCCGATGGACAGGTGGCCGGTCACTGCCAATGCTCCAGACCCTTGTGGGACGGGCCCGCCAGAGCACCGGCGAACTCGCCCGCCGCCCAGGCTGTGTGCTGAAGCGCCAGCCAGCCGAGCGTTGGAAGGGAACGACGTTCGGCGGCGGTTGCGGTCTTAAGGCTGCGAAGCGTCAGGACGAGTGGAAGGAGGAAGGCCTTGCCGGCCCTGCCGATGCGGCCGGCGAGCTCCGCATGCTCTGCCTCTGCGCTGCCGTAGATGCGGCCGTGATCGAACCGCGTCCGGAGTCGGGCGCCTTCGGGGTACGCGTGGGCGTAGGTCACGGCCATATCCGACGACCAAACGACCCGACCGTCCTTGCGCAATTCGCGGAAGACGATTTGATCGACGAGACCCTCTGAACCCTTCATCGTTTTCAAAAGGGCATCGCGGCGGAACGCGAAGTTGCAACCGGGCAGGGTAAGTGTCTCGCCAGCCGCTTTGCGGTCGCTGAAGCTCCCGTATTCGGAGATCGCTAGAGCTCGCGTCGAAGCCGGAAGGCCGGCAGAGATTCGGACTGGTCCGCCGCAGGCCGCTGCTCGCTCGCCACCGAGCTTTTCGACCGCCGCGTTCGCCCAGCCCGGTGCGGCAATCACGGTGTCCTCGACCAGCGCGACCAGCCCGGTTGTCGCCAGCTCCACGGCCCGTCTGCGTTTCGATGGAATGTCTAGGCTGTCGGCTCGTCCGACCACGCGGCCGGACGCATCTGTGATCGTCCCGCCGCGCTGAATGATGAGTAGGGCAGGTGCCTGCGATCTCGCAGCTTCCACGCAGCGCGCGAGCGCCTCTCCTCCGACGAGAGCGACGATGATGACGGTGAGGTCGTCAGCCACTTCCGGACAACTCGATAAGGCGGTCGCGGGCGGTCGCCACGGCAATCGCCTGCTCGGCAGTGATCGGAGGCGCGACCGTCCGCGGTTCTCGAACTGCCCGGTAAAAGACATCGACCAAGTTCGTCAGTCCGGGATAGGCCAATTCCGACCGGATCGCGCGGAGGACGAGGTTTCGCCCGGCAGCGAACAGCCCCAGCCCGTCGCGGATGAATGGCGCGGCCATCTTCTGCGCCCTCGAGACATTTCCGGGCAGAAGGACTGCGTAATCGTGAAAGTTGTCGAGCTCGACCGTGCCCCGGTCTGCCGTCACTGTCGTTCGGAAGCGGGTTGGGCGTCCGCTCATGCTCATCGCGATCGTCAAAGCGACATCTCCGGACTGGGCAAACATCTGCCATTCGCCCGGGCCCGTCCGGAAACAGGACCATTCGAGCGCGCCGACATCGGAAGTCGGGAGGAGCGTCTGAATCATCGCTAGCGGATGCGGCAGAATTTCCCCGACCAGCTCGTCGAGATCCATTCCACCGCGATCTGCGCCGGCCGAGCAGATGTCGAAAGCGATGTGCCGAACCGGGCCGAGCCGCGGAAAGCTTTCGATCGCCGAACAGACGCTACGCTGGAACGCATATTGGTGGGTTGGGCAGGCGAAGCGCCCGGCCGAAGCGAAATTGTCGAGGACGAGCCGCGTGTCCTCGGCCGTTGCTGCGAGCGGCTTTTCGATGAGCGCGTGAAGTCTCGCGTCGGCAGCTAACTGGGCGAGTTCGACGTGTGTGCCAGCCGGCGTGCAGATGTGAACGACATCCGCCTCGCTGGCTCTGACGGACTTACGGAAGTCGGCAAACGGCCTGGCAGATCTGAATTGACTCGCAAGCGACGACGCAGCTTGCGCATCCCGATCGACGATGGCGACGATCGCTGCACCAGCGGCGGCCGCGGCGCGCGCGTGATAGCGTCCCATCAGCCCTGCACCGACGAGAATCGCGCGCGATGGCCTTTGGGGTTCGGAGCTCCCTTCCTTCGTCACGGCCCAACACTACTCCGCCTGCAGTCGCCTCGCACTCGTAACAAGTTGTTGCGCGTGCCTAAAGCAAGTCAGCAAGTCGCGGTGCTGGCACCGGTTTGTCCCAGAACGGAACTGCAAGCGCTTTACGCGGTTAGCCGTTTGTGGAGGGGAGAATGCCGTTGAACCGTTCAATGCCTTTGCAACTGTTGGCAGCGCATGCCTTCCGTCTCAGCCTGTATCTCGCCTACTGCTCAAGTCTCCTTGACTACCTTAAGACAACCGCCGCTGGTGAGCTCAACGCCCGCCGCCGGATCCTCGGTTAGCGGCCCGGCCGAGGAGTTGCGTCTCCTGTTTTCAACGCCTGTCCGCCTCATGGAAGTTGATCGTTAACGGCCCCGGAGGGGCAATGCTGGTCCTATTCGGTGAGATGGAGAGCGACTTCTCCAGGCCGGGAATTGAGCGGAAGCTATTCCTTCAAGGAGTTGTTCGACGTCCGAACGTTGGGTAAAGATTTCAGAGGCGGTCAGATTATCGCGGGAATGCATGCATTTACGGATTGATAGTGAATGAAACTCAGATCCGCCCCGCAACCGCGACCAAGACAAGCGCATCGGGCGACAACGATAGCGGCGCCCTCGGCTGAAGAAGCAGGCACTCGCCAATCGAGGCTCCTTCGGTACCGGAGGAAGCGGATCCGTGAAGCGGCATTACCCATCGTTGCCGCGATGCCAGCGATTGAGGAATGCCTTCGGTTGAACTGGCGCGAATCACACTGAAACTGGCCTCATCGACTAGAATACGATCATTGGAGGTGCTCGAGTTGATTATCGAGTGGCCGACGTACGGCTTCCGTTGCGAAACGCTGACAGCGTCGTCGAGGTGGAGCTCGCGCGGCCGTCCGTAATCGTAAAGTCGGTAGGTCACATCGGCGTTCTGCTGTATTTCCATGAGTGCGATTCCGGCGCCAATCGCGTGGATCGTGCCAGCAGGAACATAGAAGAAATCCCCGGCCTCGACGGGCCGCCAGTCCAGCATCTGTTCGATTGAGCCATTGATTGCGGCCGCCCGCAATTCATCCTCCGTGACCGCTGCCTTCAGCCCCAAGCCCAGTCGCGCGCCGTCATCGGCATTGAGGATGTACCAAGATTCGTTCTTGCCGCTGGCCAGGCCGCGAGCGCGGGCTTCATCATCGCTCGGGTGGACCTGAACCGAGAGGTTTTCGCTAGTGAAGATGTACTTCACGAGCAGCGGCGGGTCCGCGAGTTCCGCATGAGTGAACCATATTTCGCCAACTCTCTGCGCTGAGGATGTACCGAACACGGGATCGAGATCCGTTCGACCCCATGGCTTTTCCACTGCGCTTCTCTGTAGCTTCACAATAGGTCCTTCCAATGCTCGCTTGGCGGATGGCGATGAGACGAATCCGAGCCGCGGTCCAGATGTTAGCCCTTTCCGATCTGAAACGATTTGGGACAGCGCAATCAATCCGGATGCGCCGAGGCCTGTATCAGCATAAAAGTCTGCAATTCTAGGTTAATTTTACAGTGCATAAGTCATTGACAGAATTACGATTGTCGGCAATTTGAACAATGGGGACGAGGTCGCGGTGAGGGTGGAGGATCGATGCTCGGAAGGTTGGCAGCTTTGGCCAGCGCCGCGTTGCTCACGGGCGGAAGTGCCTGTGCGATGAGCACTTCCATGCCATCGACTGCCGGTTGCCGCGTGATCGATGGTGAGCTCCTCCCTCCCAATTCAGGCGGTGAGACCGCTCTCTGCGACGCAATTGCGGTCGCCGCGGCTAAGCACGCTCCAGGCGTGGGCTACACCGTCGAAGTTCGGGTTCTGCCGAGATCGCGTCTGTCGGCGGCGATCACGATGAGCGACGGTCGCAAACTCCCGGAGAAGAACTTCGTGAGGATGGACAGGCCCCTGTCGATGGGGGCTTTTCAAAGCTTTGCCTCGGCAATCGCGATGGAACTGGCGAAAGCCGGGTCCGGCAAATCATAGTTCCGGTGCTGAAGGAAACGGAAAGCACTTAGGAGCAATCTATTCGGAATTTGGTGTCGCCGAATAACCGGACAAATCCCGTCGGCGCTTGTGGGGAGCAGAGAACTTGGTCGATACTATCGCGGGCAATGCGTCGACGACCGCAACCATTTCGGTTGGCGGGTCAGTCACCAGCACGATTGACACGATCGGGGATCACGATTGGTTCCGGATAACCCTAACGGCAGGCCAAGCAATCACCGTTTCGCTGAACGGAGTGACGTTGAGCGATCCATACCTTCGAATTCTGGATGCTGGTGGGAATGTCGTCTTCAAAAACGATGATTTCGGGGGTCTCAACTCGCAGATAAGCTTTCAGGCGACGCAATCGGGGACTTACTACATAGATGCCGCTGCGTGGGCGGATCCGCAAAATCCAAATGCCAGTTATCCGGGCGTTACCGGCGACTATCAGCTGAACGTCACCGCTTGGACCCAACCTCCCGTTTGGACCAATGATCAGATCGCCCAGCAGTTGGTTTCAGGTTATTGGGGCGACGGCATGCATCGCTTCGTCCTAGACCAAACTAGGACGATTACAGTCAACATCAGTGGAATCTCAGACCTGAACGGTCAGAATCTCGCTCTGACAGCTCTTCAGCAATGGAGCAGCATCACTGGCATCAATTTCGTCCAGACTTCCGGTGCAGCGCAAATCACTTTCACCGATAATGATCCGGCAGGGGGCGCATTCACCGATTCCAACTACTCGGGCGCAGACATATCGGACTCGCACGTCAATATCGATGCTGGTTGGCTGTCGACGTACGGCTCAAGCGTGGGGGGCTACGCATATCAGGCCTATCTTCACGAAATCGGGCACGCACTCGGTCTTGGGCACGCCGGGAACTATAATACGACTGCAAATTATCCGTACGACGCGCTTTACCAGAACGACGCCTGGTCGACGTCGGTCATGTCGTACTTCAGCCAGACCGAGAACACCTACTTCGCGGGTCAAGGCTTCGACAGCGCGTACCTGGTTACGCCGATGGTAGCCGACATACTGGCTATGCAGCAGATGTACGGGTTGTCGACGACCACCCGAAATGGGGACACGACCTACGGCTTCAACTCAAATGCGGGCAATCCGTATAACGCTGCGGTTCTCTTCAATGTCGCCTACACCATCTTCGATACTGGCGGCACGGATACGATGGATTTCTCTGGGTACGACGTCGCCCAGGTACTCAATCTGAATGCCGAATCATTTTCGAGCGTCGGTACTCTCGATGGAAATGTCAGCATCGCCCGAGGGACGACCATCGAGAATGCGATCGGTGGCGGAGGCAATGACAGCATCATCGGCAATAGCGTCGCAAATGTACTGACTGGCGGCGATGGCAGCGATACGATCACCGGCGGCGCCGGCAACGACACCTTCCGGGATTTAAAGAGCGGCCTTAACGGCGATACGATCACGGACTTCGGGGTTGGTGATAAGATCGTGTTCACCGATGCGGTTCTGAACGGGTTCACTTTCAACCTCTCCGGCAACACGCTTACCTACTCGGGCGGCTCGCTGACGCTGTCCGCGCCGGTCAGCGGAACGATAGTTGCCAGCGCTGCACAGGGGGGTGGGGTTCAATTGGCCATCCAAGTGACGCCATTCAGCGCCGAGAATTTGGTACTGACCGCGTTTGGTTACAGTGCAGGCGGCTGGACTTCGGACGATCGCTATCCGCGCGAGATGGCCGATGTGAATGGTGACGGCCGCGCGGATATCGTCGGATTTGGCAACGACGGGGTCTTTGTCGCGCTCGCTAACAACAGCGGCTCATTCCTGCCGTCGCAAGTCGCTTCACTTAACTTCGGTTTCAACCCGGGTGCGGGAGGCTGGACTTCGGACAATACCTATCCGCGCGAGTTGGCCGATGTGAACGGCGATAATCGCGCCGACATCGTCGCTTTCGGTGAGGGTGGCACCTATGTCGCGCTGGGGCAGGCTAATGGTACGTTTGGGGCGACCTTCGTCGCAACGGGCCAGTTCGGACATTCGGTCGGAGCCGGGGGATGGGCTTCGGACGATCGGTACCATCGCGAATTGGCTGACGTGAACGGAGACAATCGGGACGATATCGTCGGATTTGGCAATGACGGCGTCTACGTTGCTTTGGCCAATTCCAACGGGACGTTCGGCGCTGCCCAGGTCGCTTCGGTAAACTTTGGTTACAACGTGGGTGCCGGAGGCTGGACCTCGGACAACATTTATCCACGTACGCTTGCCGACGTGAACGGCGATGGTCGAGCGGACGTCGTCGCGTTCGGTGAGGGAGGCACGTATGTTGCGTTGGGGCAGACAAACGGCACTTTCGGAGCGGCCTTCGTCGCGACTGGCGAATTTGGTCGGTCGGCGCCGGCTGGCGGCTGGACTTCGAACGAGGTCTATTATCGCGAACTTGCGGACGTAAACGGTGACGGCCGTGCCGACATTGTCGGCTTTGGCCAGAGCGCGGTCTATGTCGCTCTCGGCCAGCAGAACGGCACCTTCGCTGCTTCCCAGGTCGTTTCGGGGAACTTCGGGGCCGGTCCCGAGGCCGGAGGATGGGGAAGCCAAGACACCTTCCCGCGGCACCTCGCCGACGTCAACAACGACGGCTTCGTTGATATCGTCGGATTCGGGGCAAGTGGCGTTTATGTCGCGTTATCAAACTCGGACTACTGGCTCTAAGACTTTGCTGAAGGGGCGGGCTGCTTTTCGAGGCTCGGCTTTCACAGTGCCTTCAAACCTTCTTTGGAGTGGTGGGCGTCCGCTTCACACCACAAGCAACGCAAAGACTTAGTGAGGAAATCTGTTAAACGATGCCCCATTCTTGCTGGATGTAACGCGGCTTGTTTGGCGCCGATGGGTCGGCCGGCACCCCACGGGTGTCGACCGGGTTTGCCTAGCCTATCTCGAACACTTTGGGACCCAGGCCCAAGCCGTGGTTCAGCACAAATACTATCGCGGCATCCTTGACGTCGATGCGTCCAAAGCTCTGTTTTCCTTACTTTCCGAAGGGTCCGATAACTTTCGAGGCCGGCTTGCTTTGGGAGCTATTCGTCGTGGGATGTCAACGGCTTGCGGGGCGCGGCGGCGGCCCTATCTGAACATAGGGCATACAGGCCTCAACGACCCAGGCTTTCGGCGTTGGGTCGTCAGTTCCGATGTCAGGCCGATCTACTTCGTTCACGATCTGATACCGATTACGCATCCGGAATACTGCCGCGCCGGAGAGGCTCGACGCCATGCATTGCGGATGCAAACCGTCCTGGAAACTGGCGAAGGCATTATTGCGAACAGCCAGGCGACGCTCGATGAATTGTCCATCTTCGCCCGGCGGGAGAACCTGCCCAATCGACCGGAGATTGCCGCTTGGCTTGGGTCGACGAAACTACCGTGTAGCGAACCTAAGCTCTCCGCACGCCCCACGTTCGTCATGCTCGGGACGATCGAGGCTCGGAAGAATCATTTGCTACTGTTGCAGGTTTGGACGCGCTTGGCGCGGCAAATGGGGTCCGATTCACCTCGGTTGCTGGTGATCGGGCAGAGGGGCTGGGAAAGCGAGCAGGCAATTGATCTCCTCGAACGCGGCGCGTTCGGTGACTCTTTAGTCGAGATTGCCGGTTGCGGAGATGCGGAACTCGCAAGCCATCTTGCTTCGGCTCGCGCGTTGCTATTCCCAAGCCTGGCGGAGGGGTTCGGAATGCCGCTGATCGAGGCGCTTTCGGCAGGGGTGCCGGTAATCGCGAGCGATCTGGCCGTCTTCCGAGAAATTGGCCAGGGTATTCCCGAATTTGTCCATCCGCTGGATGGCCCAGCTTGGGAGCGTGCAATTCTATCTTATTCTGAGAAGACGAGCGTAGCCCGCCGCACTCAATTGGAGCGGCTGAGTAAATTCAAACCCCCGACATGGACGGATCACTTCGCGAAGGTCGAATCCTGGTTGGCAGGGCTCTGAAAAGGGGATCTCCCGCAAAGCTTTTCGATCATGCTTTGAACAAGCGTCTTCACCGCGGACTCGCTAGCCAATCCTCCGCGGACCAAGCAGCGATCCACGATCACTCGACGGAACGCGCCGTACAGACCGGGGCACGGCGGCTCTGGGTCATCCCAGAAATCGTCAAGATGCCCATCGAATGTCAGGCCCGGGACATTGTAGACTGCATCGCCTAACGTGCAGACTGGCGTCCCTGCTGCCAACGCCAGCGTCGCCGAGGTACTGTTTACGCAAACCATGCCTTCAGCACCTGCGGCAAGATTGTCGAGGTCGCCGCCGTCAATGTAATAGACGCGGTCAGCGATCCCAAGTCCGTGCGCTCTCTTCTGAACAAAACGACTCCAGTTAAAGAACGACGAGTCGAGCGGATGCGCCTTAATGACCAGCCTTGCTTCGGATGGGGCGTGCGCAGCGAAGCTTTCCAATACGTAGGCGGCCGCCGCCGGCATGTCCGGAAAGGGAGAATGATTCCGAATCTGATAATCGCCGGAGAGCTGAAGTGGCAGAAGGAAGAACGAATGGCCATTTAGCCGATCCAGGGTCATGTCCGTCGTATTCCTGCGGCGCTTGGACCTCAGATATTTCCAACCCCATCCAACAGCCTCAAGCAGCGGAGATTCGGGCCGATGAGTGCGATGGAATGGATAGGCAATCCTTCCCAAATGAACGGCGACATAGTGTCGGGCAGAATCGCGTACCCGACGACGAAAACTCGATGTCACCGGCGGCAGGAAAGGCTCTGGAGGAAGTAACTGGGCTTGTTCGAAAAACCAATCCTTGTCTCGGCGGAGCCGCGAATATCCGTTCACGCCTTCAAGTTCGAGAGTCATCCAGTGTGGACGCAGATAGCCTTCTTCGAGCACGTGGGTTCGAATGCCTCTAAGCGCCGCAATCCGCCGCGCGGATACGTGATATGGGCGGCAATCGCCGAAGAGGAGGACATCAGTAATCTGGTGCTTACGAAGGAAGTTGTCGAAAAAGACGGGCCAGTCGCGGAAACGACCGCGAAAATTGGTTGCCGCTTCGGGCCAGTCGACGCTGTCACCCGCGCAGATGTTGATCCGCTCAACGAAGATTCCTTTGCCGCGCATGGATTGAGCGAGTTGATGAAAGAGCGGACCTGGCGGACCTTGGAGAAATACAAACGCGCGGTGATCGATTAGCCGAGATGCAGGGCGCGGGCGGACACGTTCCGACTTCCGCTGCTCAACGATGGCATCACTGGCCGGGCCGTGGAAGTCGATCAGCGGCTTGTTCATCGCACCAGTTCCCGAAAACGGCGCATGACCTTGCCTTGGATACGACGCATCGAAACTACTAGGCTATCCTGCGCGGCTGAGCCATCGACGAGGCGGCGAACCACGGTTTCTGCCGGGCAAGGAAGACCCGTTACCGGATCAAGATAGCGCGGATACAAAAGAAGCACTGCGGCAACGAGTTCGTCGAGCGACAGTTCGGTGCTGCGGCGAGCGGGAACGGGGCCAAGGTCAGTTGTGAGGCCCCAACCCGCGTAAAACGGCACTCCGTATGTAGTGACCAGTTTCTCGCGCATCAAAGCCTCGAACCCGGCGAGCGAGGTGTTGACGTGAACCTCGTCACACATCTGGATAAGCGGTACGATCGGTTGATCGATCACTACTTCGTCCGCGAATTGCAGAACCATTCGTTCCGGAATGGAGCCATTTCGGTGACCGGCGATGACGTCGGGATGAGGCTTGTAGATGATGAAAGCATCGGGAGCATGCTTTCGAACCCGAACAAGCAAGTCGATATTCGAATTCAGTCCACAGCCGCCTAGCAAAACGGATCGATCGTCTTCGACTTGCCCCGGGACCAGAATATGGCGGCGGGCTCGAGCGGGGCGGTCCAGCGGAAGTCCGCCGGCCTCGTACTTGCCGAGACCTGCGTTGACGATAACCTCTCGAAGGGATCGAGCACGTCCGAGCAGCTCCTCGCTGAAGACGCCAAACTGCAGTAAGTTTTCGAGTTCACTCGGCTTTGAAGGGTCGAAGTGAGGTCCGAGGCGATCTACCGTGATCGACAGTGGCGGGACGCAATCGGCACCAAGACCTTTCGACCGTAGAAAGCCATCCTCGACCTCTATCAATGGTGTCTTGGAGTGCTCCAGCGCCGCGGCGCTTTCGTTGGGCACCTTGGAGCGCCAGATCGCAACTGGTTGCCCATTGGGGCCATCCTTGGGTTCGTCAAATCTTACGGGGCCGGAGCCACTCCAAAGAAGTGGAGCGACGTTCTCCCGCTTCCAAAACGCAAAGCCGAGGGCACAAGATATAGGCCTGTTTGAGTCAATCAAATTGCGCCAAAAGCTGCAAAGCTCGATCGCGTCTTCGATGCCAAGGTCCGTGCCCGTGAATGGATCGGTGAAGATCGTGTTCCGGAGCGCCAGTTGCAGCCTGGAAGCCGCATCCCGCCCCTCCAGTTCGAAGTCACGCGATTTGCCCCGGACGTAGGTAGGCACCCCTAAGATCGCTGCGATCGTCAGGATTTCGTTGTCCTCGTCGTTAGTGAACAAGCCCAGCGCCCCAGAGAGCATGTGCCAGGGATCACAATCGCCCGTTACGGTGAACCCGGTGTGTGGCGTTTTCTGGGTGCTCCAAAGCACGATAGGTGCATCGCTAAGAACACGTTTCGCAGTAGCGAGCGCGTCTGGCGTTCGTGCCAGCACATAGCTTGCTGAAAGTCGTGGTTGAGCTGCCCAGTACGTTCCGCCAACCCGCGCTTTACGGATGCGGTCCACGAGCGCTTCAACCCGACCACGTCCCAACTCAACATCCGCTGCCGGACGGGCGAGATTTGAAGTCATTGCGCCGGGAAAAGGCGGGATGCGCAGCAAGTGCCGGTTCTGGCTCCGCATTCGCCCCCCCTCAACCCCGTCTTGAGCGCCGGAAATTTGGTCAAGCAGGGCTGCCCCGCCCCCAGCACGAAGACGCTCACGTCGTAAATTATCGCGCACGCTCAAAGCGATAGCGGTGGCAAACGCAACCATGGTTCCCTCACCCGAGCCGCACCACCCCTAAAGCTCAAGTAGGTGCAGTCAAGGCCCTGCCCCGGACCGAGGGCTGACAACGCAAGCTAACAATAGGAATTACCAAAAGTTAAATGTGCAGATGTGTCCTCGATGCAACAAAATGAACGAAGCCACTAAAGATTTCCTGAACGGGCGGATCAAGGTCCGGAGATTTGCCAGTCTCAGTCAGATCGTTCCGTCGTCAGAACGTTATCGGGTGACCGACGTGCCCAAGTTCACGATAGTATAGGTCATCGATGAGATGATGTTCACGAACTTCACGAAGTCCGTGAGAGGTGCATTCGCAGTGTAAAGGACATCCTTGTTCTTGATCGGAAAGTTCTGCGCGACGAGGAAAGTCGCCGGATTCGTCATATCTACCCGATAGATCACTGGTACTCGACCATCAGGGGTCGTTCTGGCTCCGGCCAACAGCGAAGGATCAAGAGCTCGCGGATCTTCAAATCGGAAGACAAATACACCTTTTACATCGGCACGATTGTCTTGCAGGCCGCCAACGCGGCCGAGGGCCTGAGAGAGGCTTACTTCAGTGGCTTCGAGCGGAACTTCTGCATTGCTTCCAGTCGCACCGAGGGCGGTGAACGTATAAGGTTGGTAGAAGACGGTTACGACATCGCCCGGCTCGAGAATGACGTTCTGTCGTGAGTCGCTCACGACTGTTCGGAGGGGCAGTGCGAGGGTTCGATCGCCCCGCGTGACCTGGACTACACTCTTTGCGATGGGCTGGGTCGAGCCGCCGGCTGTCGCAAGGACGTCAAGCAGGCGTTCGCCCTTTGCCGATAACGGAACGCGCCCGCTTTGCGCTACTTCTCCAAGTACCGTCACCGTTGAAGTGGCGTTTGTGACTCGGCGGACGACCACCTGGGGGTCATGAGCCTTGCCGCGGAGCCGAGCTCTGATATCGCGCTCGATCTCTTGCGGGGTCCGTCCAGTGGCCTGAACCGATCCGGCGAAGGGAACGGTAAGCCGGCCGTTCTGATCAATCATTTGCTGCGGAAGCTGAAGGCCGCTCGATACGGTGGTTGGCCGAACGGCGTCGTTGGTGGACAGTTGAGTGCTCTGGAGCGTGCCGAGGAAAAGCACGGCTGGGGGCGCTTCGATGATGGAAATATCCACCACGTCGCCCGGCCCAATCACCGTCGGTTCGGCAACGCCTTCGCCGAGCGCTTGAGAGAAGAGGGGGGTCTGGTTTGCATTCAAAACTTGACGCGCGACGGTATCGTTCACGTCGACGATCTTGATGCCCGCGGACTCGATCGTCTGCTCGCCAGCCTTCATGATCTGGTTTCTGGACGGCCCGGAGGCACCAACGGAGGCGCAGGCCGTCAGCGAGACTCCCGCCATCAGAATCGATGCTCTTCGAAAGTTGCGAATCGAGAAATTCAAGGACGCTCTCATGAGTTCACCTGTCGGCCAATTTACCCATAACTTGTTGATAAACGCCGACAGTTTCATCGACACATCGCTCCCATGTGTAATCCTTCACAACCTGAATGCCAGCTGAAATCGCTCGCTGTCTCCAAGGCTCATCCTCCAGCGCCCGAGCAATATCGTCTGCAAATGCGTCTATATCGTCGGGCTGGCAAAGCATTGCTGCGCCCTTCGTCACTTCTTCCAGGCACGAGGATGAAGCAACCATCGTTGGAACGCCACTAGCCATGGCTTCAAGCGGCGGCAAACCGAAGCCCTCGTAAATGGATGGAAAGACGAACAGCGTCGAACCTGAATATAGTGCGGGAAGATCTTCGTCCGGGACGAAGCCAAGCGGAATTACCCATCCTTCCCGCGTTCCCTCCCGGATTTCATCATGAAGAGTCTCATTCTTCCAGCCACTTGCGCCTGCGATTGCCAGGGGGATCCGATCGCGCACGGGACGAGGCAGAAGTCGCCATGCGCGGAGGAGGCTTGCAATCCGCTTGCGAGGCTCGAAGCTGGAAAGAGTGAGGCCATAACCACCCGCCGGAAGACCGTGGCGCGCGAGGACCGCCTGCCGAACTTCCGCAGGCACGAGTTGAAAGTTGCTCGAAACCCCGAGCGGTATTGCGGTTACATGGTCGGGTGAAAATCCAGTAAAGTCGATGACCTCCCGGCGAATGGTTTCACAATCCGTGATAAGATGACTTGCCCTGTCGATGCTTGCGCGGAGGCCGCGTTCGAAAGCGGAAACTCGTTCGGTTGGATGAAGCTCGGGGAACCTGAAGACGGACAGGTCGTGGACCGTAACGACCCCCTGCTCCGCCCAATCCGGCAGGAAATAGTTAGGGCCGTGAAACAGGTTGATACGGTGTCTGGCTAAGGCTCGCGAGACCTGGCTGACGAGGCGATGACCCCGTCTGCGCCGTAGCTCCATACGCGTTAGCGTCTCGACATCGCTGAGGGTTTCGAGACCACGAAAAAGTGTCAAAGACCTGATCGAGCTGTGCCGCGGGAGCCGCCGCGCGAGCTCAAGCGAATATCGTCCGATGCCGGTAAGTTCAGGCTCAACGGCTTCGACTGAAAGACCTAATCGAATGGACAGGCTAGGCCTCAATCATCCACTTCAGCGTGGTTTCCAGTTGCGGCATTTCCAGATCGCCAATCGCCGCGACAAGCCGTTCGTTGTCTCCATAAAGGGTTTTAACCTCGTTGCCGCGAACCAGCGCGGGATCTGTCTCAATTTGTAGAGAATGGCCTGAGAGACGTTGCGCGAGCTCGATAACCTCGTTCAGCGTGCGCCCCTTGCCCGAGCAAACGTTGTATGTCTGGCCGATTGCTGCAGGGAGAGCGAGAAGACGCAGATAGCAATCCACCACGCCCCGGACATCCGAAAAGTCTCGCTCAACGTCCAAATTCCCGAGTTGGATCGTGGCTTCTCGGCGGCGGACATGATCAATGATTTTTGGGATTACGAAATCAGTCGATTGACCGACCCCAGTGTAATTGAACGGTCGCGTCACGATAATCGGCAGGCGGTCCATGAAAAGCTGAGCAACATATTCCATCGCCAGCTTGCTGATGCCATAGTCGTTCACTGGCTGCGGCGGAGTGTCCTCGCGCAATATGCCTTGTCGCTGATTGCCATAAACGTTCGCACTGCTGGCTAAGAGGACTGCGCCAGGCTGCACCTTTGCGTCGGTGAGGGCCTGGAGAAGATTGCGGCTACCAACCAGATTGGAATCGTAGATATCGCGGATGTTCGAGTGGGCGACGAACGAGATCCCGGCCAAATGAATGACCGTGTCAGGTTGCACCCGTTCCACAAGTCTAGTGAGCGTATGCAAGTCGGTCAGATCAACATCATGCAAATGCAGATTATCGGGAGACGGCCCAGCCACGCCGGGCCGGGCCGTACCATGAACCTCTACTCGCCGCTCGACCAGGCGAGGCACAAGGTAGCGCGCCGTGAAGCCATGGGCGCCAGTAACGAGCACGCGTTTCATCTGCGCTCTATGCTAGCGGGGCGATCAGGAATTCAACCGGCACGCGGACAATCAAAACGAATAGCCGGTCTGAACCCGCCTCAGGTCTGCCTCGACCATCATCCGGCAAAGTTCTTCTAGTGCGGTCTTCGGCTTCCAGCCTAGGGTTTCGGTCGCCTTGGACGGATCGCCGATCAACAGCTCAACTTCCGCTGGACGATAGAAACGTGGATCGATCCGAACTACGGTCTTGCCGCTCGCCGTGTCGATCGCTGTCTCTTCGCTCTCCTTGCCGGAGAATTCGATGCTGATGTCTGCGGCCTTGAACGCCATCGTGACAAAGTCGCGGACGGTCTCGGTGCGATTGGTCGCAAGCACGAACGTATCTGGTTCATCCGCCTGAAGCATTCGCCACATGCCGTCGACATATTCCTTAGCGAAACCCCAATCGCGCTGAGCGTCGAGGTTACCAAGCGCAAGGCTCTCGATCTTCCCGAGCTTGATCCTGGCGACGCCGTCCGTGATCTTGCGAGTCACGAACTCGCGACCACGAAGCGGGCTTTCGTGATTGAATAGAATGCCGCTGCTTCCAAAAATGTCGTAGCTCTCGCGGTAGTTGACCGTAATCCAGTGCGCGTAGAGCTTGGCGACGCCGTAAGGGCTGCGCGGATAGAAGGGCGTCGACTCGTTCTGCGGGACGGCCTGAACCTTCCCGAACATCTCAGACGTGCTTGCCTGATAGAAGCGGATGCCACGATCGACGATCCGAATTGCTTCAAGTAGGTTTAGTGCACCTACACCCGTTATTTTCGCCGTTGCCACAGGCTGGTCGAAGGAAACGCCTACGAAGCTTTGAGCTGCGAGATTGTAGACTTCCTTCGCGCCAGTTTGCTGCAGTAGTCGGATAGAGGACGCGAGATCGAGCAAATCATGTTCGACCAGGTGAAGATTCGCGTGATCGGCGATCCCAAGCTCCTGGATGCGCCAGAAATTAACCGAACTCGTACGGCGATAAGTGCCGTAGACCTGATAACCCTTTTCAAGAAGCAGTTCAGCAAGATACGCGCCATCCTGCCCAGTAATTCCAGTAATGACTGCCGTTTTCATTCGAACTGGACGCCTTTACTCAAAGATAAATGATAAATGAATGTGGATAAATACGCAGGCAGGAGCCAGCGACTTACATTCAATTTGAATTGAAGTAGGATTCATTCATCCTGCCGCGCGGCGATAGCAGATCGTCCCGGAACGTCAAAGCACTTCGTCCCCAACTTTAAGACGATCGGACGCGGGCGGGCACACCGAGAGCAGTGACTAGGTCGGGCAGGTCGCGAACGACGACGCTTCCCGCCCCGATCATGCAGTCTGCGCCAATGGTTACGCCCGGGATCACGGTCGTGCCGGCCCCCAGGAAAGTGCGATTTCCGATCTTGACGCAGCCCGCCAACGCGCTGCCCGGAGCCACATGCGCCGCCGTTCCAACCACGCAGTCATGATCCACCGACGCATTGGTGTTGATGATCGCAAGATCCTCGATTTGGGCGTCGGCATTTATGACTGCCCCGCCAAAAATGGCGACACCTCGACCTAACTTTGCAGTCGGAGATATCGAGCAATTGGGGCCAATAGCAGCCGGCAATTCGAAGCCTTCATTGAGCAAATCTTCCCCTCTGGCCTGGCGAAGATTGTTGTTACCAAGCGCAACGAATGCGTAACGAATTCCCGCTGACCTTAGGTCCGGAAGTATTTCATCTCCTCCCAACAATTCAGCGCCGACCACGGTTCGAGGAGAGGGGTCGAAGTCCGTGCAACCAATCACTCGCCAGCCGGAGAACCTAAGGGCCTCGATAGCAACCTTCGCGTGTCCTCCAGCGCCAATGACCACCACAGCACTGTCAAGGTCGGATCCCAGACTGTGAATCACTTCGGACTTCATTATTCCCTTCATTTCTATCGATGCGCCGAAGAAAGTGCTGCGCTCGCATAATTTCGGGCCACGTTCGACCAGTCCGTCCCCTGCAATCTGGAGTAGATGTCTTGCTGCGCCGTCAGCACGTCCACTCGGGACTCCATTGTCTTGCAAATCAAGTCTGCAAGCCCGTCACAATCATTCGAGTCAAAGCAAAACTGCGAGATCGAGGGCTCGCTCTCGACAAGTTCAGCGATGTGCGGGCCCAGGGCCATAATGCAGGGCGTACCTACGCTCACGGCTTCATAAAAAGGGAACGGAGCGTGCCCGCCCTCGTAAATCGATGGGTGCACAGCTAGCGACGCGCAATGCAGGAACGCCGCATGAGCCTGCCGCGGAAGGTCCGGGATGGAGACGACGTCAAACTGGGCTTGGGCTTCCTTCACTATTTTCGGAAGCACAGCCCATCGCTCAACGTACGACAAAGGGGCCGTAGTCAGGAGTTTCAAGCTCTTCCGGCGTTCCCTCACCAGAACCTGAATAGCGCGGCCTATCAGCTGGATGTTCTTCGTTACCCGATCCTGAGTTGAAACCGCGACATATGGAACTTCTTCGAACGGAAAGTCGCCCAAATACGAGTCATTGCGGTTTCGGCACTCCTCTCGGAGGATTTCGGCTGCCTGTCGGAGGCTTTCCTGGGTTCGCTGACGACCGTCCATGAAAGGAAGAAGCGGTTTCAGGTCCGGTGCTGCATGGGAGACCACTCTGAGGCGGTCGGCCGGGAAATTAAATATTCCGCCGACATGCTCGCGAGCTACGTGGTTCGAAAACGTGACCACGGCCCGGGCACGCGCAAGCAAGTGTCGAACGTCATTTTCCCACCGAAAATGAGCTCCTTCTTCACCCCACGCGTCATCGCCGAACTGGTGAAAAACCTTAGGAATTGCGTCGGGGAATATTACCGTAATCGGAGCGTTGAGTTCTCCCGCTTCGGCGAAATTTGGAAAGAGACTTAGCCAACCTTCGACATTGACGTATTGATTGGCAAAAGTCGGCAAGTCGGAGATATCTCCACCACGTGTCGAATAATCACGAGGTGAGTGGAGCGTAAAATCACGGCCGATTTTGGCATTCAAGGTACGGAGGTCCGATTCGGCCGCGTCGCGGATACTATCCGGCAGGACTATCCTAAATACGTGAGTCCCGGCTTGCGCAATTCCTTCGACGAGAAAACCTAGAAGCCTCGTCATCCCCTCATTGGTCCAACGACTTCCGTCCGGCCATTGGGCCCAGATACCAATCGCCGGCCGGTCGTTGTTCATGGAGATTCGATCGATCATCATCAGCAGGCCGACCTTGCGACAACGCCCGAGAGCGCTGCCTGAGCATATTCTGTCGCTACTTCCGACCAACTGCGTTGAACCAGTCGCCCGAATACCTCCGCCTGCGCTTTGACATAGGTCTCGCGGTTCGAAGCTACGTCCACGATCAAATCCGCCAATCGATCGATATCATAGGGGTCGTACACAAAAGGTTCGATCGTCGGCTCCGTTTCGAGCAGCTCATCGATGTGTGGCCCTCGAGCGAGAAGGCTGGGTGTACCGACGCTGGCCGCTTCATAGAAGGGAAGTGAGCCGATGATTCCTTCAAAGAAGCTGCTGTGAACAACAACAGTCGCGCAGTGGAAAAGCGCTGCGTGAACGTCTCGCGGCAGGTCTGGCAGTGACATTAGATCGTGGTGGAACTGACCACGCCGAACAATTTCCGGAAGCTTTGTCCACGTCGCCCCGACGTGAAGGTGTGCGGTCATGAACAACTTCAAATTCCCGCGCCGTTCGCGAACTACTCTCCGCACTGCTTCAGCGGTCAGCCCAAGATTCTTCGTCGGCCGGTCCTGCGTAGCAGCCGCAACGAAATTGACTTCCTCAAATGGAAAACCACGAAGGTAATCTAGACTCTGCTCGGTCGCATGCTTCCGCAAAATATCCGCGGCCCTTGAGCGGCTTTCGGCCGTCTGCTGTCGGTTTGTGACGAAAGGCAGAAGTGGAGCGAGATCCGGTGGCGCCAACGGTATCACGCGGACTTTCTTCAAAGGAACGTCGCAAAGGGGGCCAGCATGCCGTTCGGCGACGTGCCTGGAGAAGGTGATTACCGCAGCGCTCTCGGCCATGACGTTTGTGGCGGTGCGTCGCCACTTCGGCCAACTACCGTCCGGCCCCCACGCATTTTCTTCATTCCAGCCAAGCGGGAAGTCGTAGGGCAGGGCATCCGGATAAAGCGTCGCTTTGGGTTTGGTGAGGTGCAGGGAGCCGGAGAAATGAGGGAACGTAACGATCCAAGCCTCAACCGGCACGTTCCGATTCGCGAAATCGGCGAGCTCGGAAAGTGCTTCCCCATGCGCAGGTGCAGGCGGCTCCCAGACAACCCAGTCCCGGTCTTCAACCGCAGAGAGCTGCCGCAAGTCCTCCCTTACAGTTTCGCCCATCCCGTGCGGAACGAGGATGTGGAAAGTGTATTTGCGGCCCGCCGCTGCGCCTTCGATAAGGAAGCCTACGACGCGCGAGACGCCCTCGTTCGCCCAGCGCGCGCCCGGTCCGAGCTCAGACCAAATCCCGACCGGGACCCGCCCTTCAACCCCCACCGTGGGGATCCAGCAGGCGCTCAAGGAGTGCTCTGATTTCAGCACGCTTCGACGTGAGGTCCTGGGGCCTTGTGCCTACTGCCGGCGTATCGATTCGCTTCTCAATTTCATGCAAGGCGTCTGCTATCGCGAGCGGATTGTTCAGTTCATAAAGAACGGAAGGTATTATTTCGGACTGCAGGGGTTCTCGGTTCGCGCCGTAATTGGCGCCAACGAATGGAATGCCAATCTCCGTCGCGAGCGATGGTGCCTCGCCTTCGCCGCCAGCGAGGCGACTTGACCAGATTGCGGAGGTCCGCCGGAGTAATCTTATGAGTTCCCGCTCCGAGCCTACGGTTTCGCTCGGAAGGCCGTAGAGAAAATCCGCGACCGACTTGGGCAGCCCCTCTTCGTAGAACAAGGAGGCGTCAGCACCCTTCGTCCGAACCGCGTCGATTACGAGAAGAGGCTCAAGCCCGCCTCCCTCGGAAATATAGGTTCGCAATCCCTTGGCGGCATTCTCTACGTCACTGATCGCTGCAGATTGAATCAGCCACGCGAGGGCCTGGGATCGATTGCCGACAGGATCCGAAGGTTGAGCGATACCGGTGTCCAGAAGCTTCGGGAAGAGAGACACTTTCTCTCGGCGAACGCCCGCAAATCCGACGATGTCCTCGATCGTGAAAGGATCGGCGGTCGCGACACCGGCCTGTCGCCAGATTCGGAATGCATCGGTCTGCCTGGTCCAATATTCGTCGTCGATCGACTTGGCTGCGATCTTTGGAACGATCCGTACAGCCAGGTCTGGGCAGTAGAACAAGGTCGGAACGAGCGGCAGAACGGCGCCCAATCCAGGATCCGCGAAGACGATCTGGACATCGCAGTCCTGAAAATTCCAGCCCCAGTCGCGGGGAACGACGACGTCTTCGATACCGCTTAGATCGAGTGAGGGCGATAGTTTCGCGAACATACGCCGGGCGTTCTCAACCGGCACGGTCTCCCACTTGAGATGCCGGACAATCGCGCTCGGCTCGACTCCGCGTAGCTCACGCTCGATCGCGCGCCAGCCCTCCTCGGAGTCCTCCGGCACTCCGATCGCAACCGACCAGGATGTGCCGTCCGCATCCTCAATGCCGGCGATTATCCGCGACAACCGCTGGGCGCGGCGAAGGAGACCCAAGTCAACTGCCGACGGGAGCAGTACTCCGACTTTCATTCGTTATGGGTCCAACGTTGAGCGAGCGTGAGGCTAAGCGACTGCGACGTCGCGTTGCGCAAGAACTTTCAGCAAAGCGTCGGACACCTGCGCAACCTGATCGTCCGATAAGCCCGGATACGATGGCAAGGAAATTCCCCGGGCCGTGATGTCTTCGGCGACGGGGTAGGGCTTGTCCGAACGGTACATAGGCATCTGATGCGCACAGAAGAATACCGGGCGCGTGTCTATTCCAAGATCGGTAAGTCCGGCCATCACCTGATCGCGGTCGGCGCCCTTGGGAAGGAGCAGCGTGACGAGCCACTCGCTGCTCTTTACATAGGGCGCGACGCTCTGGAACTCGACGCCCGATCCTCCGAGTGCGTCGCGGTACATGCTCGCGATACGCGACTTGCGATCGAGGATTGAGTCGATGCGTTCCATCTGCGCTGTTCCAATCGCGGCGCAAATGTTCGTCATGCGATAGTTGAAGCCAAGCTCATCGTGCCAGTAGCGCCGTGTGAGCGACTGTCCCTGGCCTTTGACCTTGCGCAGCCGCAACGCGAGCGCGTCGTCGTTGGTTGCCACGGCTCCGCCTTCGCCCGTCGTAATGGTCTTGTTTCCAAAGAAAGAGAAGGTTGCGACATCGGCGGTGGTTCCGACATGATGATCGCCGATACGGGTGCCAAGAACCTCCGCACAATCCTCAACGATCTTGATCCCATTCGAACGTGCAATCTCGTTGATACGGGAATCGCAGACGCCGCTGTAGAGATGCACAGGCATTATGGCCTTCGTGCGCGGAGTGATCAGTGCTTCGACCTGATCGGGATCGAGAAGCCAGTCTTGCGGTCTCACGTCTGCCAACACCGGTGTGGCGCCCGTCTGCTTAATGGCGTTCACCGAGGCAATGTAGGTGAACGTCGGGACGATCACCTCGTCGCCCGGTCCCACATCGAGGCAATGGAGCGCCAGATGGAGAGCGACGGTACCATTTGAGACGGCGACCACATGCCGCGTGCCGATAGTATCGCGCAAGGCGGTCTCGAATCGATCGATGTAGGGACCAAGACTGCTGATCCAGCTCGTTGCGACAGCGTCATCGGCATAACGACGCTCGTTTCCTCTAAGATCAGGCGAATACACAGGAATCATGTCAATTATCCAACGCAGAAGAAGAGAAATCCGACCTGGTGCGGCTAACCAAAAGCTTTAGGCCTGGCAAACGCAATTGCCGTCATTCGGGGATGATTGTTCGGCTAATCTTACGAATTTGAGCCATGGCCATTAGAAGGATGACCGAATTGCAAAGCGCCATATATCCCATGTCGTAGTGCGCAATGACTCTCGATCCGAAAAACCCCTCTCTGAGATACTCCACGCCGTTCACCATCGGGAGGTAAAGGATTAAGTTCTGAGCCTGCGGTGGTAGGACATCCACAAGGAAGGCAGCGCCCGAAAGAGGGAACAAGAGGTAAGATGCGGGGTGCCACAGTTTTTCGACGATCTCTGAGTCTTCGGAAAGACTGCCCAGAAAGAGCGCGAGGGAGACACCGAACCATGCAAGCATGATCCACCCCCAGAACACCTGGAGTAAATCTTCAGGGGGCTGGATCAGACCGATTGCAATGAAGACAACCGAAAGAACCACGAAAGACGTGGTCGCGCCTCCGCCCTCCAGGATTAGGCGGGACACGTAGATGTCCATAACCTTGACGTTGCGATGATACATCAAGGCCAGGTTTGGCTCGACCGCTCCGATGCAGCGTGAAGGCATGTTTCGCCAGAGGAGCACACTGGAGTATCCACTTAGCGCGAATGCGGCGATCGGCAGGTTGGAGCCGTGAAGATTCTTGGTGATGGTCCAAAGCGCGGTAACGCCGAGCGTAAAGATCATCGGCTCGACGAACATCCACATGAAACCGATGTTGTGACGGCCGAAACGGGTCAGGATTTCGCGCATCAACAATGCGTGAATGATCCGCCCCTCGACCCGCATCGAGTGTCCGGTCCCATAGATGGCGCTCATCCTTCCGCGCCGTCCTTCTGTTGTCATTACAGTCTCTTACCAAAATTGGAGGAAGCGACTTCCAGTTGCTCGCTCGATATCTTTGTTTCAGAGTTTGAGCACGAAGAAGCTGTTCACGTGCAAACTCGACACGAATTCAAAGCCCAGCTCGAGAAGCTTGCCCTTCAGCAGTTCTATCCCAACCTGACCATGCTCAACACACAGGACCTTCGGAAGGACGGCCGCTCCTGCCATTCCGTCGATAACCGCGATCTCATGTCCTTCCACGTCGAGGACGAAAAGGTCAATGTTCCCAGCGGTCTGCAGAATTTCACAGTCGCGCCAGGCGCAGGTTTGGACCTGCCATTCTGTCACAAGCATCCTCTCTTGGGAGATTTCAGCTGCCTGAGCCGGCTGATGCTCTAGCGAGCCCCATCCCAGAAAATCCCCGTGAACAGCGTCGCTGACGTGTCGAAAAGTTGCGGTGCCAGAATTCCGTGACAGTGCGATTTGAAGATTCGTCGAGTTCGGCCTCTGTTTCTCCAGCAACGGAAATATGACCGGCGACGCCTCAATGTTCACGCCAGTCCACCCCAGCGATTCTTCAAACATCAGGCAGCTGCTGTCGTAGACACCGTCGAAGGCTCCGCACTCAACGAAGAATCCGGGATCCTTCTTCTCGATGAAAAACGTCTCCCAAAGGTATTGGTCGAGGGGAGGTTCGAACTGGCCGTGGAAGCGCACGACGTAATGCCCGATCAGCCGATCACCGCGGAACGCCCGGCCTTCTTCCTTGGCGACGGCTTTCTGGATGCAGCATTACCTTCGAACATCCGCTCAACAAGCTCCTTGAGCGACGCCCGAAACAATACGGTGTTCACGCCGCCAACCTTTCGAGCGGGCAATCTCTTGGACTTCAATTCCATGGCGCGGATTTTCGTCGCCGCCTCAATCGGGTCGCGGGCGTCAAAGAAGGTGCTGCCTACCTTGAACTGCTGGTCGATGAACTCAATCTGCGGATACGAACTAGATAGCACCGGCGTGCCGACACTCGATGCTTCGATGATCGAGAAGGTCCCGTTGTCGTAGATAACGTTGTGCCAGAGGAACTGAGCATCCTTCAGCAACGACAGATAAGTATGGTCGCTCAGATAGCCAAGAACCTTCACATTATCGTTGTACGAGGTCCACTGCCGGAGTTCCTTGTAGACCTTTGCATGATATGGGCTCTCGAGCTGGCCCGGAATCAGCATGTCCGTCACTGGGCCGCATATCAGACACTTTAGCTGTCCACCCAAGGATTCGTAGTAATGACGAAGCGCCCGAAAGGCAGCTACGTGGTTCTTATGGGCCGACGCATTCGTCACCCATAGGAAGTACCCGCGACGTTCGACCTTGAACGTCTTGTTCGAAATCAGGTCCATCAGCTCGTATGACTGCCGGGCGGGCTTCCCGGGGCCGCGTTCGGTGTCCTGGCGGTCGGCGATGTCCATCGCAAACATCGGGAACAACATGGTCTTGTCCGGGTCAGCGCCCGCGTAATGCAATGTGTCCTTGAGAGTTTGTTCCGTTGTCGAAAAAACGCACGCAGCTTCCTTGATGGCGGCGCGCTGATGCCGATCCATCTTCCAGGGCGGAGCCTGATAGTTGGCTCCGGCGTCGCTGTAGATCTCCGGCACGTATCGCTGGATCAAATCTGCGATGTAGACCGAGTAAGGTTTGCGGCTGACGAAGACCCCTTCGAAATAGAGAGCCGACAGCAACACATAGGCGTCGACCTCGCCGATCGTCCCCGTGTCTCCGTAAGGGAGGGTCTTGGCGGGCGTTACCAATGGTAGCCCGCTAAGGCGCTCGACCTTGTTGGGATCCACGTATCGAGTGTCGTACAGATCGACGGCCTCGTACCCGATTTGCTCCACAGTCACGCCTCTGTTGAGTAGATACGCCTCCGTGCACTCATACTCGGCAGGAACCCCCAGAATTACGCGGAAGCGCGAGCCATCGACTTCTATCTCATCGAGTGCGTTGCAGATCGCCGCCGCGACACGGAAGAACCCACCCTTCCACGGGTGGGGCATGACGACCATGATCGTCTTGTCGCGGTAGTCGATGTGGGTCGGTACGAAACTGGACACAAATCCATCCTTATTTGGAGGAACATTCGAGAGTGGGCCGGAGAAAATCAGCTTAGGCTCTGTTCGAAATCGGGATGCAATGTCGGGCTACGGAATAAACTCGCTGCCCTCGCACTGACTGCCGAGCCGCTCTTCAGCGCTTTGCCGCCGATTCTTAGTTCGGGAATGATGCCCTGGTTCCAGGTCAGCCTTACCCAGCCAATGCGCTGAGCGCCGCCCAAAGCCGCGACGACTCCCGTTTGCTGGGCGACTTCCCGGAATATTTGCGGCAAGCCTTCGAGTCCGTCGAAGCGGAAAGTATGGCTGTCTGCGACTCTATACTCATTGTTCAGCCACGACCCGACTTCCGCGAAGAGGCCCAGGTCCGCCGGATTGAGGGTCGGTCGACGCTCGCCGATCCCAGCCAGGAAGTAGGAATCCCCTTTCGGATGATTGGATCCGAGATATGCTGCCCAATGTAATGCGGGCGCGTCCTCTCCGTCAGCTTCCGCACTGCGCTCCAGCTCGAAAGAACTCCACAGACGGGTCTGAATCAGCGACCCTGTATCGGCGAAGGCCTCATTCGAAGGCGCGGCGAACAGACCTTTCAGCAATCCCTTGCGGATCGGCGCAAAACTGCTTTGTCGAGAAGTTACGACAAATTCGGCCGATTGCGGTTTGACTTCGCGCGCCTTGTCAAAGGCCTCCGCATGAAGCTTGAAGAAATCCTTCAGACTGTGCTTGCGAAGCTGGGAAAGCACGTCTCGTTGTGCGCTGATAAAGTCGCTGCGCCGTTCCTCAACCTCGGCGACCTTGTCGATGAGCCCGGTCTGCGTCGCATTGTAGAAAACCCAGGGATGCAGGGCCGGATCTAGATAGTCCGCGTAAGCGCGACTGTACGGCATAATACAAGGGGTTCCGACGGAAACGGACTCTGCAAAGGGCAGGGGCAAGTTTCCTTCGAAGGTCGACGGGTGGATCGTCAGCCTCGCAAATTTGTAAAGGAGCGCATGCGTCGTTTCGCTCACCTTGCCCACGCTCATGAAATCGCCGAGCAGAAGTTTGGCTCTTAGGAACTGCTCGAGCGCCGAGGAGCCAGCGACGTCGACTAGCGCCGTCGTGAAGATCGAATATTGGAAATACCGTTCACGAAGGAGTGCGGCGTGCGCCTGCGCAAGACGCAGAAAACCCTTGTGCTCGCGATTTTGCGACGAGACGAAGAAGTAAGGGACTTTTTCGAACGGATAGGACGAAATGTGATGGAAGAAGAGCTCCGCGTGGGCAGGGGAGCACCATCGCCTCAGGTTTCCCTTCAACTCGTCGCGGATAAAGTCGCCGGCATCGCGCGGATCGGCGGAAGCTCCTTCCAGTGCAGGTAGCCCATCGATCGGCGAATTGAGGATCAGGGCCGATTGTTCGCGAGGAATGCCACAGAATTCGTGGCCGTGCTTTTCCTTTACGTAGGGCGATGTGAATATGAAGAAGGCGCCGGCAGAGACGAAGTCCTTCACATTGCTTTGGAATTCCAGGAACAGCTTCCGCGGGTAGCTTTGCGGAAACTCGACGAGAAGGAAGTCGTGAAACCAAACCAGTTTAGGCCGTATCAGGTATTTGGCCGAGCTCCACATGGGATTCGGGACCAGCCAAGTATCAACTTCAATATTGTTGGCGAAGCTCGCTTGGCGAACCGCCTCGTTGGCGTCGTGAACATCGGACCGGCTGCCGAATTCGTCGATTTCAACCTTTTCGCATAGCTCAGGCGGTAGATCGGAGAGAAACTCTCGAATTTCGCTTGCGAACCGCGCCGGAGCAACAAATCGGAAGCGCGTCCTCGTGCCGTCAGACGAGATGATGAAGCGCTTTATAACACGCCAGATACCTTCGTACGCCGCACCAAGGCGATCGACACCTTCGATCCAGATGCCGACTGTTCCTATTGATCGAGACTTCATTGGGCTCGCTTTATCACCACTTGTCAGCAGCGTGCGGCTTTCAGCGCCCCTCGTTTCACTGCTCTGACTCTCAGTCCACATTAAATTCTCCGACGCGTTGACAAGGTTCTGGCTCAATGGACTTTGAGCGTTGACCGAAACGATTGAATTTCTGCAGCATAGCCAGTCGCCCTCTTTAAGCGCTCCGGCATTGACCTCAGCTTCGTCGAGCTACCTTCTCACTGCCCTTAGGAGGAGGGATTCGCTTAAGCCGGTCCTCGATGCGTTTAAGCGAGGCTTCAACCCGCACCATTCTCATCAGCAGATGGTCGACCATTCCGAATTCCGTTCGGGCACCGACACTCGCTGACGGGAAGTTTGCATGCCGGTCTCTCGCGTCGACATCCGTCATTGTCCCTGCTTCAGGATTGATTGCGGCGAGATGATTCACGATCGCGCGTCGCGTTCGTTCTTGTCCAGTGTCTCCAGCGCGACCGGTAATCATTCGAACGATACCACCTGTGAAGGGCCGTATAGCCTGCCGATGTTTTCTCAGGGCATCGTCCAAGCCATCGACCTGGTGGTCCTGAGCGCGACCTTCTTGAGACTCGCTAAGTCGAAGCAGGATTGTGAGCTTCGACACACCGGACCTGATTTGGTTTAGGTAGTGAGTTCCTCCGTCAGGATCAGGTGCGCGGCCCAGCAGGGTCCAATAAGCCTTCTCGACGAACTCGCTGTCCCAACTGGACAGGAGTTCGGCAAGGTTATTGGCGCCCGGCTTCCTCTTCTCACTCATCGACCAGGCCTTTCAGTTTCGGTCTGGGTACTTGGAGAAATAAGTAGATCGGATAGCATCGCGGCTGCTTCGGTCCAGCTTGCGGTGCGGCGCAGTACAGCGGTTCCATCACGAGCATTCTCTTCCAACCAATTTACGATCGCATTGCCCAGTTGCGCCCCGGTGCGGCCTTCGAAGAAACTGACGCCCGGACCTTCAAGCTCACGAAAGACCGCGAGATCACGCGCGAGAACTGGTTTGCCGTGCGAGAGTGCCTCAACAATTGGAAGTCCAAAGCCTTCGCCCTCGCTGGCGACGAGCAATCCCGACGCGCGGCGATAGATATGTTCCAGGAATTCGTCGCTGGCAGAATCGATCCATCGGAACTGTCTGTTGGCCTGAGATAACATTCGCATCTTCTGCTGCAGTTGTTCGGTTTTCCAGCCGCCTCGCCCGATCACCAGGAATTGAGTTGCTTTGTCTCCTTCGCGCTTTAGCCATTCGAACGCAGCGACTGCCTGCTCGTAACCTTTCCGAGGCTCGATGGTCCCGACCATCAACAGAGTGCGGCCCTGCCTCATCCATGACAGGACAGATTCACTGTCTCCCGGCAAGCCTTTGCTGGGTAGAGAGGCGGAGATATCGCTGCCCAATCGTGCCGTCGAAACAGGGATGTTGCGGCGCGCGCGAATGCGCGGACGGCGCTGCCAGGCAGCAAACTCATTCGCAACGGATTCCGAAATAGCCACGATTCGGTCTGCGCGACGCTCGACGAGATTGAGCCACCGGCGGAAATTGCGCCGCATCTTCATGGTGAACCACCGCCCATGCGTCAGCGGGAGCAGATCGTACAGGACCAGCCGGATCTCCACGCCCTCACTGCGCCACGCGGCCAGCCTGTCCTCGTGATGAGGAAGGATTGACGAAGTGAAATCGAGACCAAAGAATATATCGCCCCGGCGCACTCGAACTGGCGGGTGATCGAGTAGTCGGAGTTCCCGGCCGGGCCTTGCTTCTTGGAGCCAATTGTCGGGGAGGCGCCGGTAGAATGTTGTTTTATCCGCCGCGATTAGCCTAACGGAAATTCCTTGGAGGTCTACATGTTGGAGTGCGGCCACAACAGCTCTGACAACCCGCTGGATCCCGGTGCGAGCGTCGTTCTTCGCGATGTTCGAGACGTCTAGCAGTAGCTGACGGGACGGCGCTGGCGCCACCTTTGCGGCATCGCCCAAGCCCACCTTTTCGTCCGCGGGCCAGCGATTTTTGGCCGCGAGATTCACTGCTGATGTTCCCCGTAGAACTGATAGGCTTCTTCAACGCTCGCAAACTGATGAAGATGACCACCGGTCAGCACGGCCGCCTGCTCGCAATGCTGACGGATGAATTCGCGGTCGTGTGAAACGATTATCATTGCTCGGTCGCCGCGCTTTTCGAAGAGTTCGTGACGGCACTTCTCGGTGAACCGGGCATCGCCGACCGCAACGATTTCGTCGATGAGGAAGCAATCAAATTCGACAACCATCGAAATAGCGAACGCAAGGCGGGCGCGCATGCCCGAAGAATAGGTTCGAACAGGTTCGCGGAAATAGGTGCCAAGCTCTGAAAAGTCCTCGACGAAGCCGACTTTGTCTTCCGCGTTCGCCCCGTAGACACGCGAGATGAAGCGGAGATTATCAAGCCCGGTCAATGCGCCCTGAAACGCACCGCCGAATGCGAGTGGCCACGACACGCTCATACGTCGCTCGACGCGGCCCGAGGTCGGCATTTCCGCTCCGCTGATTAGGCGAATGATCGTTGATTTTCCGGCGCCGTTTCGACCTAGGACGCCGACCTTCTGGCCTGCAGTTACACTCAGATTCACATCACTGAAGATTGTGACGGGCCCGGTACGGGTCTCATAGGTCTTGCTGACGTTGGTAAGTTTGATCACGGCGGCTCGGACTAGTCCCGATGCTCGCGAATGCCGGCAAGCAACATCGACAGAATGCCCCAGGCAACGAGACCCAGGATGAAGGTCGCCAGAATTCCGCGAAGTCGTCGAGGCTCGGTCGCCTCGTCCGGAGTGTTCGGTCGGGAAATCCTCTCTACGTACGCTTGCTTTCGGCGAGCTTCATTCTGCGCCTCGAGCAGCGAACTCATTGCCGCGGCCAGGTTTTTGTCGGCGAACTGACTTTCGAGTGACAGACGCTGATACTGGGCAGCAGTCCCAGCCAGCGAGCGCTGGCTCCCAGCAACCTTGGCTGACTCTTCGCCGATTTGTCGCTGGAGACTTCCGATCCGGATTCGGAAGGATTCAACCTGCGGGTTCTCAGGCGCGTAGCGCTGCAATTCGGCAAGTTGAGTTCGCGTGGCAATGAGCTCGTCCTGAAGCTTCGAAACCATCTGCAATTGAACTGCCGCTTGCTTTTCCGGGTCGACCACACCGGATTGGTTGCGGAACGAGGCGAGCTTGGCAGCGGCCTCTCTGGATTCGATTTTGGCCTGATTGACCTCCGCCTGCGCGAACCCGATGAGGTCCTGCCGACCGCGCTCGTTCAGCCGATTGACCGTATGCTCGGCGAGCTGCAGCAGCTCTTCATTAAACCGGTACGCGTCTTCAGAATTATAGGCGCGTACGGTCAGCTTGGTGATCGAATTTGAACTGTCGAAGTTCACGTCGACCTTTTTGCGGAAATAGTCGAAGAGGTCCTCGAATGATCCACGCATTCCGGTCGGATTGAAACGATCGAAGACGGAAATGTCGGGCGCAGAGTAGGAAGCCTTGAAGGCGCCCCCCTTGTTTATTGCACGGAGGGCATCTCGCGAACGGATGAAATCCTGCGCGGCAAACACTTCATCATTTGCATTGCTGAATCCGGCGCTCTTCAAGAGCACGCCAAATCCGCTTGTCGAAGGTTTATCCGGGCTCCGCACGACGAAGCTGGATTCAGAAACGTAAACGTCCGAAGCAAGCAATCCGTAGTATGCGATCGCAACACCGGTCGGCACGACAACAGTGGCTAAGAATAGCCAGTTGATCTTCCGAATTCGTTCGCGAACTCGCAAGGTGGAAATCGACCACCTTGAGGTGAGGTCTTGATACACGTTTATTGAGGTGTCCTCCGCACCGATGCTCCGCAGCAAAATGCCACGCCTTTAGTTAGGCAGCTGTCGACTCCATCGCCGACAACAGCTGTTTGACTTCTTGCGAACGGCCTCGCGGAAGCACCAGCAGGCGCCGCCCCGAGGCCACGACGATCAAGTCTCGCAAGCCGAACGCCGCGATCTCTAGCCCGTCGCTGCGGATGTAACAATCATCACACTCCAGCGCCGTGACGTGCCCGGAAGTAGAATCGGAGCCTACGAGGTCCGCTAGTGCGTCCCAGCTTCCAAGGTCCGACCAACCAGGCGACATTGGAACAACCGCGACATTCGATGCGTGTTCCATGATTGCATAGTCGATGGAATCGCTCGGGCATTCCGACAAAATAGCGACGTCCGGCGTGATCCGGTGTCCTTCTCTGATCGCAGCGCCGATGGCACCTTTCGCGCACCGCGCGATCTCTGGTGCCACTCGCTCAGCCTCTTCCAGCAGAGTGCCCGCCCGAAAAAGAAAAATACCTGCGTTCCAGAGATGATCTCCGCTGGCGACCATCGATTCCGCGACATGGAGAGTCGGCTTTTCTACGAACCGCACGACCTCCATCACGCCTGGCTCGAGCTCGGCTCCCATATGCAAATAGCCAAAGCTGATATCCGGACCGGTAGGACGGATACCAAACGTTACCAGGCGGCCTGCAAGTGCAGCAGGAACTGCCTTTGAAATCGCATCATGGAAGGCGCCGACATCTTCGATCACGTGATCGCTCGGCATCACGAGCAGGAGCGCGTCCGGCCCATGCATCTCGTCGACCACCATCGCTGCCATAATGATTGCGGGCGCCGTATTTCGTGCACAAGGCTCCAGGACAAGTCTCGACTGTTCGAAGTCGGACAATTCCTGTTCGCAGTGCTCAGCGTGGCGAACACTTCCGACAACGATGGCTGACGCGAACCGGCCTTTATCGCTCACCCTCGCCAATGCCTGCTTGAAAAGGGAACTGTCGCCCACGAGCGGCAGGAATTGCTTGGGCATTTCGGCCGTCGAGAAAGGCCACAGCCGTGTTCCGCCCCCGCCGCTCAACACCACAGGCACGATGGGCGCCACGCGAGACGACGAGACGTCACCGCAAAGGGAACTCTCTTGCCTCTTGTCGGTATTCGCAACCATCCCATTAAGACTGTCGAAATTCATGCCCGTCCCAAAATCTTAACAACTCTGCATGCACAAGGCTGAAGCAGGTTAACGTGACAATGTCGCTGACCCGACACAGAACGCACCAGTTTACAAGGCCTTAAACATAAGATGGGCGGCTCATATCGCGGAACTTCGCATACTGCAATTAAGGGATATGCAGTTGTTGCGAACCCGCAACATACCCGTCTAAATCAAGCGCCACTCACGGAACCAAGCTTGACTACGGAGGGTCTATTCTGTTGCCATTTAGTTGTAAGGAGGTCCATTCTTCACGAGTTATCATCTTGAAGAAGTATTTCGTCAGTTGATCATTAAACTTCCGTTATCATATGATGAAAATTAACGCGACGGATAGGGAACATAGTGAACGTTCCCGATTTTCCGACGGGGAACTCCAATTAATACGTATCCACACAGAAAGGGGATAAGATGAAGCTAGTTCGCGTAGGCGCTTTCACGGCGCTAGCCTTATTCGCCGCTCAGCAGGCGAACGCGCAGTCTCTGCACGGTATTCGCGCTGAGGCGGATGTCGGCATTGATCGCTTCTATTCGGAAGGAAATCACGACAACCATGTCGGATGGGGAGGCGAAATCGGCGCCGACTTCGATCTCGGCGGGTTCATTGTGGGTCCGTATGGCAGCTTCTGGAATGCGCGCGGTGAGAACGTCACTCGTGACGGACCGGGAGTTGCGTACCGCAAGTCATTCGAAGAGTGGGGCGCAGGCCTTCGCGCCGGCACCCTGATCACTCCGTCGACCCTTCTTTATGTCAAGGGCGGCTGGGTCATCAACGAGCAGCGCAAGTATTTCAACGCCGATCCCGTCGCCACTCCGGGCATCCCGGTCAACGACGCATACGGTGATTACTACAACCACTACCGCACCCGCGGTTGGCAGGTTGGCGCTGGTATCGAACAAGACGTCAGCAACATGTTCTACCTGAAGGGCGAAGGCCGGTACTCAAACTACCGCACCAACTCCTCGCGTCTTGCGTTCCTGATTGGCGCGGGTGTCCGCTTCGGCGGTCAGGAAGCGGCTCCGCCGCCGCCGCCGCCGCCGCCGCCGCCGCCGCCGCCGCCGCCGCCGCCTGCTACTCAGACGTGCCCGGACGGTTCGGTAATCCTGGCGACCGAGGCCTGCCCGGCCCCGCCGCCGCCGCCGCCGCCGCCACCGCCTGCTCCAGAGCGCGGCTAAGCAGCAGCGAACTAACGGAGGGGAGCCGGCTTCTGCCGGCTCCCCTTTCGTTTGCCTACCTGACTTCAGTTCGAAGGCATTTCATCGTTGCATTGAGCAGAGGTGACGGACGGGAGGCGGCGTTCGTAGCCTTGCAAACGACACTATCTGACGTGCATGCACGCCAGCCATGGCAGGGCCGCTGAAGGGCGTCAGGATAGTCGAGCTGGGCGGTATCGGGCCGGCGCCCTTTGCCGCGATGATGCTCGCGGATCATGGTGCTGACGTGATCCGCGTCGAGCGTGCCGGGATGATCGGTTTCGAGAACGATCCCCTTCGACGGTCGCGCCGAAGCATTTCACTCGACCTCAAGCAGCCGGGAGGTTGCGAGATTGTGCGGCGGCTCGCTGCGAAGTCCGACGGTCTGATCGAAGGATATCGGCCAGGCGTAATGGAGCGGCTCGGCCTTGGCCCGGATGAGTTGCTTCGGACGAATCTAAAGCTGGTCTATGGCCGCGTCACGGGCTGGGGCCAGACCGGCCCTCTCGCTCAGACTGCCGGCCACGACATCAATTACATTGCACTGAGCGGGCTTCTTCACGGCATCGGCCCGCAAGAGCGGCCCGTACCGCCGATCAACTATCTCGGGGATTATGCCGGCGGCGGAATGATGCTGGCGTTCGGCATGGTCAGCGCGCTGCTAGCGGTTAAGGGCGGCGCTGACGGTCAGGTTGTCGACGCGGCAATGAGCGACGGAGCGGCCCTGATCGGGGCGATGACCTACGGCCTGCTCGCCGCTGGGCTCTGGAAAGACGAGCGGGAGGCGAACCTTCTGGATGGTGGGACCGCGACCTACGGGATTTATCGCTGCTCTGACGGTAAGTTCCTGGCGATCGGGGCGATTGAGCCCCAGTTCCAGCACGCCCTTTTCAAGGGACTGGCGCTCAATCCAGGCGCGACACGAGAAGAAATCTCAACCGTGATCAAGAGCCGGACGCGCGATGCCTGGGTGAACCACTTCGCCGGGACTGACGCCTGCGTCGCGCCCGTGCTCGATCTCGGCGAAGCGCCGGTTCATCCGCACAACATCGCCCGGCGCACCTTTCTTGACGTGGACGGCGTCTTCCAACCCGCGCCGGCGCCTCGATACTCGGCGACGCAGATCGACCGACCCGATCCGCCGAGGAGCGAGGGGCAGGACGGAGACGTCATTCTCGGCGAGCTGGGATATTCCGGGGACGAGATCGCGCGGTTGCGGACGGAGGGTGTGCTGCTTTGAACCCGCTCTATGAGAATATGAAAGTCAGCGTGTTCGAGCGCATGAGCCTCGCCGCCGCGAAGCACGGCGCGGTGAACCTGGGGCAGGGCTTTCCCGACTTCGGCTGGCCGGACGAAATCCTTGATGAAGCGGCGCGGGCACTGAAGGAGACCTCCAACCAATATGCCCCGTCGAGTGGGTTACCCCAGCTCAGGCAGGCAATCGCCGACCATTACGGGCGCCATTTCGCCCAGCAGCTCGACCCGGATCATGTTTGCGTGACCAGCGGCGCAACGGAGGCACTTGGCGCGATGATCCTGTCGACGGTCGAGCCGGGTGATGAAGTGATCATCTTCACGCCCGCGTACGACAGCTACGCTCCGATGATCCGGAGGGCAGGAGGGAAGCCTCGCGAAGTCGCGCTTCAGCCGCCCGGATGGAAGATCGACCGGGGCGCTCTTCGCGCGGCGGTCACCAGCAAGACGCGCGCAATCATCTTCAATAATCCTCAGAACCCCACTGGCCGGCTGTTTGGACCAGACGAACTCCAGATCGTCGCCGACATCGCGATCGAGCACGACCTGATGGTGATCAGCGATGAGGTCTGGGAGCACGTCCTGCTTCATGATGAGCGCTTCACGCCGCTCGCGACGCTTTCCGGGATGGCTGAGCGGACTTTGAAGGCGGGATCGGCCGGGAAGATCTTCTCGCTAACCGGTTGGAAAGTGGGCTGGATCATCGCCTCGCCGGAGAATGCGGCGGTTGCGGCGCGGGCGCACCAGTTTCTCACGTTCTCGACGGCTCCGAACCTACAGTCGGCCGTGGTTTTCGGTCTGCAAGGGGGTGATGCGTGGATTGAGCCCATGCGGCAGCGCTTCGCCCGAGCGCTTGCGCGGATGCGCACGGGATTGATCAACGAGGGCTATGCGGTTCTCGAGCCGGCTTCGACCTATTTCCTGTGCGTTGACCTAAAGGCGTCGGGCCTGAACGCGGACGACGAGACGTTCGCCACGGCAGCGGTCGAGCAAGCGCGCGTTGCCACGATACCCGTGTCTGCTTTCGCCGAGGACAATCCATCACGACATCTTGTCCGGCTCTGCTTTGCCAAGCGTGACGAAACGATCGACGCGGGCGTAGAAGCGATGGCGCGCGCAAGGGAGCTTTTCAAATGAGCCCGGCAGAGGAAGCCGCATCGATCCTGAAAGAATTGGGAGTGAATGCCGACGGCGGCGATCTTGTCAGCTCGTCGCCGATCGACGGGAGTGAAATCGGCCGAGTCCGCACTGCCGATCCGGCCGAGGCTGCACGTGCGGCCGTAGAGGCCTTCGAGCGGTGGCGAACCGTCCCAGCTCCGCGACGCGGTGAGCTCGTTCGCCTGCTGGGCGAGGAGCTTCGCGCGGCCAAGGAGCCGCTGGCCAAGCTCGTGACTCTTGAAAGTGGCAAGATCCTCCAGGAGGGCCTCGGCGAGGTCCAGGAGATGATCGACATCTGCGACTTCGCTGTCGGTCTTTCGCGCCAGCTCTACGGCCTCACCATCGCCAGCGAGCGTTCCAACCACCGGATGATGGAGCAGTGGCATCCGCTTGGGCCGGTGCTCGTCATCAGTGCATTCAACTTTCCTGTCGCCGTCTGGGCTTGGAATGCCGCACTTGCGTTGGTCTGCGGCAATCCGGTCATCTGGAAGCCGAGCGAGAAGACCCCGCTCACGGCCGAAGCTGTGACTGCGCTTATGAAACGTGCGCTCAAGCGGTTCGGCGATGCACCGGAGGGGCTGGTCCAGCTGGTTCAGGGCGGCCGGGAGATTGGCGAGCAGCTGGTCGACGATCCCCGCATCGCACTCGTCTCCGCGACCGGCTCAACGGCAATGGGCCGCGCCGTCGGGCCACGCGTCGCACAGCGGTTTGGGCGCGCGCTGCTCGAACTTGGCGGGAACAATGCGATGATTGTCTGCCCGTCGGCTGATCTAGCGCTGGCGGAGCGGGCAATTCTGTTCTCGGCGGCGGGAACGGCGGGACAACGTTGCACGACGCTCCGGCGCCTGATCGTCCATGAAAGGGTCGCAGACCAACTTGTCGCTCGGCTCAAGCAGCTTTTCGCCCATGTGAAGGTTGGCGACCCTCGCGAGCACGACACTCTTGTCGGACCGCTGATCGATGAATCCGCCTTCGACGGAATGAAGCGGGTGCTCGGAGAACGGATCGAGCGTGTCGACGCCATTTCGGGTGGTTATTACGTTCGCCCTGCACTCGTGGAGGCGGAAGCGCAGGCTGGGACGGTTCTCCAGGAGACCTTCGCGCCAATCCTCTATGCCTTGCGGTATCGAGAGTTCGATGAAGCGCTGAGGCTGAACAATGAGGTGCCGCAGGGCCTGTCGTCCGCGATCTTCACCAACGATCTGCGCGAGGCCGAGCGCTTCCTTTCGGCAGCCGGATCGGACTGCGGCATCGCCAATGTCAACATCGGCCCGTCAGGGGCCGAAATCGGAGGCGCGTTTGGCGGCGAGAAGGAGACGGGCGGGGGCCGAGAGAGTGGTTCGGACAGCTGGCGAGCCTACATGCGGCGGCAGACCAATACGGTGAACTACGGGACCGACTTACCTTTGGCGCAGGGTATCCGCTTCGACATCGCCCCATAGCTCGAGGCTTTCGTCGGAGAGAAGGGCTGGCCAGAGCTTCTTGAACTCGCGGTCCCACCCGATCAGGTCGTCAGGATCGAGCGGTGGCGCAACCAGAAAGCCCTGAACGACATCGCAGCCGAGCTCGCGGACGCAACGGAGCTGCTCGATCGTCTCGATGCCCTCTGCTGTGGCAACCAGGCCTAGTCCGTGTGCAAGGTCCACGATCGTCCGCACGATCAGCCGTGAATCATGCGCTGAGGGAAGGTCTTTGACGAAACAGCGGTCGATCTTCACTTCCGTGAACGGCAGTTGGCGAAGCTGCAGGAGCGATGAATAGCCTGTCCCAAAATCGTCGATCGCCAAGCCCATACCCTTGATCCGGAACCGGGTGAGCGTGTCCATCAGGCGAACGAGCGGCTGGGTTGCGCCCTCCGTCAGTTCGAGCACCAGCCGATCGGTCGGAACGCCCACTGCGCGGCACATTCGCTCGACAAGGTCGGGGAAATCGAGGCTCTGAAGGCTTACGGCGGAAATATTGAAGGCGAGGCGCGTCTCGAGACCCTGCTCGCGCCACTTTCGCCATTGCTTGAGTGTCGTCCTCAACCCCCACTCTGTCAGCGGGTCGATCAGTCCGTGCTGTTCGGCGAGAGGAACAAACCGGGAGGGTGAGACAGGACCGAGCTCGGGATCGTCCCATCGGACGAGCGCCTCAACTCGTGTAAGCCGACCATCCTTAAGACTGACTTTGGGCTGATAAACAAGGCGAAGTTTCTGGGTCGCCAGAGCGCGCCCGAAACTTTCAAGCAGCTTGCGGTCGGCTGCCGTCATGAAGGCACAACCGGCTTGAGGCGCTTGAGCAAGTCCTCAAGCTCCTCGAGCCGGACGGGTTTCTCGAGCGGTCCGGCCATGTTGAGGCCCTGGGCCTCTCCAAGCCGGAACGCAGACTCCAGGACGCGGCGGTCGAAGCCGCTGATGATGAGGACCGGACCTTGGAAGAGCTCGTCCGAAAGGAAGCGCAGAAGTTCGACTCCATCGACGGGCATGCCCAAATCCATCGCAACGGCGTCCGGCCGCCCGGCGCGGAATTCATCCCGGAAAGCCATGTCATTCGAGGTGACAGTAGGATCGAAGCCGCACTCGCGTGCCGCGTTCGCAACGAAATCGGCAAGCGCCGGCTCGTCATCAATAAGAAGCAGCTGAGGCCGCTTCATCGGCGAAAACTCCTGCCGACACCGTGACCGCAAGTGTGCGCTCGAATGCCCATGGACGTCAAACAAATGAAACCGGTTCTTAACCGCAAGTTAGTTACATTCGTCGCTCGAAATGTGCCGTTTGGAGGCGCTTGAATGTTCGGATCGCTCATTCGCCGGAAAGAAACCCGCCTTCCAAATCCGGAAGACGGCAGTTTCGATTCGACGACTTTCTCGCTTAGCACCGCCGTTCCGCGCCCAAGCGAGCGCCGCACTGAAGAGCGGGTGGCGCCCATGCTTCGCGTTGCCAAGCTCGATGGTCCTTCGGGTGTGCAGCTCATTCGCGTCCGTAACGTCTCAGCTGGCGGCCTGATGGCCGAAATCGGCCAACCGGTCTCGGTGGGCGACATAGTTACCGTCGAACTCTCTTCGCAGAAGATCCCCGGATCGGTTGTCTGGATTCGCGACGGAACGGTCGGCGTGAAGTTCGACCAGAATATCGACCTTGGGGAACTGCTCGCGGGCCGCAAGCCGCGTCATGGTTTCCGCGCCCGCCCGCCGCGGCTGGACGTCAGCTGCAAGGCGTCGCTCCGCGTCGACAAGACTTACTACACTGTGGACGTTCACGACATTTCGCTCGGCGGAATGAAGGTCGAGCCGATTGACGAATATTGTCTCGGCAAGAAGGTCGTCGTGGTCGTCGAGAGCCTCCGCCCTATCCGTGGCGAGGTCCGCTGGTACTCGAATCGCAAGGCAGGCATCGTCTTCGACGACGCGCTGTCGTTCGAGGATCTGGCCGAGTGGGTCGGAAAGCGGCTGGAGCTCGCCAGCCTGAAGGCGGCTTACCAAAACAGCTGACGCTTCCTATTTTAGACGCTCCAATCAGCAGGAGCGGATCATGGCCGAACAAGTCGCTGTCTTTGCAGGTGGGTGCTTCTGGTGCACCGAAGCCGTGTTCAACGATGTCGTTGGCGTGAAAAAGGTCGAGAGCGGCTACACGGGCGGATCCGTCCCGAGCCCCAGCTACAAACAGGTTTGCGGCGGAGACACGGGCCATGCCGAAGCCATCCGCATCACCTTCGATCCGGACGTGCTCAGCTACGCCGACCTGCTCGACATTTTCTTTGCGACCCATGATCCGACCCAGCTCAATCGCCAGGGCAATGACGTCGGAACCCAGTATCGCTCGGCGATCTTCCCGCAGGACGAGGAGCAGGAGCGGGAGGCCCGCGCGGGCCTCGATCGCGCAAATGCCGACCTCGATGGCCGCGTGGTGACGACGATCGAGCCGAAATCCGAATGGTGGCCTGCGGAGGACTATCACCAGCAATATTGGGAAGGCGAAGGCCAGCGGAATCCCTACTGCATCGCGACGATCCCGCCGAAGCTTCAGAAGCTCCGCAAGAGTTTCCAGGCGCGCGTGAAAGGCGCAGGCGCTCCCGCTTAACCTCTACGGCGCTGGCGACGCTTCAGATCGGAAGAAGTTGAGGTACCAGGGCAAAGCGTCATTGAGGCCCTGCGCGAGGTTGTGCGTAGGCGAATAGTCCAGGAGGCGCCGCGCCTTCTCGATCGAGGCCTGGGTGTCGCGGACGTCGCCGCGCCGGAACGGGCCCATCACCGGGTCGCGATGATAGTGAACCTGGTGCTGAGCAAGGCCGTGCTGCAACAGCTGGAACAGGTCGAGCAGGCTGGTGCGGTCACCGACCGCTACGTTGTAAACCTCTCCTTGCGCTTCGTCCGGCGCAAGCGCGGCCCGAATGTTCGCCTGAACCGCATTCGCGACGTAACAGAAATCCCGGGTCGTCAGTCCGTCGCCATTGATCGTGACGGTGTCGTCAGTGATCATCGCCGAGACCCATTTCGGGATGACTGCTGCATATGCGCCGTTCGGATCCTGCCTCGGACCGAAAACGTTGAAATAGCGGAGGCCCGTCGCCTTGAACCCATAGGTTCGGGCGTAAACGGCAGCGTATTGCTCGTTGACCAGCTTGGTCAGGGCGTACGGCGATAGGGGCTGGCCAATCCGGTCTTCTCGTTTCGGGAGCTCGGTGGAATCTCCATACGTCGAGCTCGAGGCTGCGTAGATGAAGCGCTTGACCTCCGCCTGACGCGCCGCGTCCAGCATGTTGACGAAACCGGTGACGTTCACGTTGTGTGACGTCACGGGATCGTCGATTGAGCGTGGTACGGAACCAAGCGCCGCCTGGTGGAGGATGAAGTCCACGCCTTCAACGATCGATCGGCAGGTCTCCCGGTCCCGTATGTCCCCTTCGACCATCCGAAAATTGCCAGCATAAACTTCGGGAAGCAGCCGTTGAAGCTCGTCGAGGTTGCGCTGATGCCCGGTCGCAAAATTGTCGAGGCCGACCACCTTCTGGCCGCCCCGCAAGAGGACTTCGACCAGGTTCGAACCGATGAAGCCGGCGGCGCCGGTTACGAGCCAGGTGGCGTTCTCGCGAGCCAGTAAGTTTTGCAGGGTTGCGTTCAAAACTGTCCCGCTCCGTTCTGGCCTCAAAGGCTCCAATAGGTGATGTCGGATCTGAGCGATGCCGGGTTAACGCACGATTTCACGTCGATGAACACTCCTCCATGTTCGATCATGCCTGATGCTCTCGCCCGTTATCGAATCAAATTTTGCATGCGGTACGGCAAGTATGAGCGCCGACAAGTCGGCAAATTCATCGATCGCCTCCATTTCGATGCCATACGCGATTGAGATCGTCCGGGTCGGCCGTCGGGTCGTGAACGATGGGCTCTGCACCGAGTTTGCGTAGCTCCGTGTGAATATCGATGACCTTCGAATTCCGGATATCGGGTACGTTCTCTTGAACGTGAAGCCGAGGATTCCGACGCGCGCCTGAGGTGGTGGCTTACCGCTCGCTGCAAGCAGCTTGGCGACGCCCTTCGCTCCAGCAGTGCCCATTCTGTCGTTCACCCGCCGCCCCGACAGGGTCACCTCCGGGAGGTAGCCGACCTCCTCGGTCGCTCATTGCCGCGATACCTCGCGACAGGACGACGCTCCGTCAACCACGTGGGGCCGCGGCGCGGCGCAGGCGGTCGTTGATCGCGGCGCCGAGACCTTCATCGGGAATCGGAGCGACCGCAATCCGCGGTTTGGCGGAGCCGTCCGCGACGTGAAGCAACTCAAACAGGCGTGCCGCGGCTTCGACCGGATCGCCATTCGCGCTGAGATTGACGTCTCCGCCCGCCTTTCCGAAGCCGATCATGAATTCGTCTTGCGTTGCTTCGGCCGCGTTCAGCCTCAGAGGCTTCGACGGCGCATAATGGCTGGCGAGTTGGCCGGGTGCTTCGATCTCAGCAGTTACCGCTTCAATCGCGCCCGCGACCGAGACCGGCCCGCGCCGCAGTAGCCTTATCTGCCCGTCCGTCGCTGCAACGATGGTGGACTCCAGCCCGCGCTCGGTCGGCCCCGCGTCGACGATCAGCGGAATGCGGCCTTCGAGGCTTTTTAGAACATGCTCTGCCCTCGTTGGACTGATCCTTCCGCTGGCGTTGGCAGAAGGGGCGGCGAGAGGTCTGCCAGTCCGTCGAAGCAGGGCCTGCATGGCGGGATGAGCAGGCACTCGAAGGGCGATGGTCGAAAGGCCGGCCGTGACGAGCGAGGAAATGCCGGCGTTGGCGCGGAGCGGAACGACCAAGGTCAGGGGCCCCGGCCAATATTGATCCGCAAGCGCCCGCGCCTCGTTGCTGAATTCGCCAATGCGCTCGGCAGCCGTGAGATCGGGCACGTGCACGATCAACGGGTTGAAGCTTGGCCTTCCCTTGGCTTCGTAGATGCGAGCGACTGCCTCAGCATTGGTGGCGTCGGCGGCAAGGCCGTAAACAGTCTCCGTCGCGATCGCGACTGGAAAACCTTCGCCGATCAGGCGTGCAGCGGCGTCGATGGCCTCGTCGCTGAACGTTAGTATGCGGGTGGCCTCGGGCATAGCGCCGCCGCTATAGACGCTGTGAGCCAACAGCCAAGGATGCGTGAATGAGCTTCGCCTGTCCCGTCAGCGACCAACGCCTCGTGTTGAACCATGTTGTTCGCGTTTCCGAGCTGGCGAAATCGAACCGGTTTGCCGAAGCGACGCCCGAGACGGTCGATGCCTTGCTCGAAGCTGCGGCGGAGTTTGCGGAGGGCGAACTTGCGCCACTCAATGAGATTGGTGACCGGACGGCATCGCGATGGTCGGACGGCATGGTCACCACACCTCCGGGTTTTCGGGAGGCCTATTCAAAGTTCGTCGAGGGCGGGTGGATGGGCCTGTCGGGGCCAGTCGAAGCTGGCGGGCAGGGACTTCCGAACAGCCTGTCGGCGGCGATGATGGAGGATTTCAACGCGGCCAACGTCGCGTTCGCGCTTTGCCCGATGCTGGGCCTCGGTGCGGTCGAGGCGATCGAGGCCCACGGCTCAGAGGAGCTGAAGCGCCAATATCTTCCCAGGATCGTCAGCGGCGAGTGGACGGCGACGATGAACCTCACAGAGTCGCAGGCGGGGAGCGACGTGGGAGCTCTCAAGTCACGCGCGACGCCTACGGGTGACGGCAGCTGGCGGATCACCGGCACGAAGATCTTCATTACGTACGGTGAGCATGACTTCACAGACAACATCATCCACCTGGTGCTTGCCAGAACGCCAGGCGCACCGGACGGGACGAAAGGCATCTCGCTCTTCCTCGTTCCGAAGATACTGCCGGATGGCGAGTCCAACGATCTCCATTGCGTGTCGATCGAGCACAAGATGGGCATTCACGCGTCGCCAACCTGCGTGATGGGCTACGGCGAGAATGGTGGAGCGACCGGCTGGCTCGTTGGCGAGGAACTTGGCGGCATGCGTGCGATGTTCACGATGATGAACCATGCGCGCCTCAACGTCGGGCTGCAGGGTGTCGGTCTGGCCGAGCGGGCGACGCAACGGGCGGTCGCCTATGCGCTGGAACGGAAGCAGGGGCAGCGCTCTGGTCTTCCGATCCGGATCGCCGACCATCCCGACGTGCGACGGATGCTGGTGCGAATGCGCGCGCTCACCATGGCCGCACGAGCGCTCGCTTACTACGCATTCGGCCAGCTCGATCGCGATATCCTCGGCGACCGCGAAGCTGGCCTTCGTGCGGATGTCCTGACGCCGCTGGTGAAAGCGTGGTGCACGGACGTTGGGTGCGAAGTCGCCAGCCTCGGAATCCAGGTCCACGGGGGAATGGGCTTCATCGAAGAAACTGGCGCTGCGCAGCACCTGCGCGATGCGCGCATTGCTCCGATCTATGAAGGAACCAACGGTATTCAGGCCGCCGACTTCGTCCAGCGGAAGATTGGCCTTGACGGTGGCGGTGCCTTCGACGCCCTGATGGCGGACATTCGAGCGGAATCTCTTCATGAAGAGCTTATCGCGCTTGCGGACGAGGTGGAAATCCTGGTCGCAACGGCCCGCAATGCGGAGCCCGGCGACCGGCTGGTCGCGAGCTATCCTCTCATGACGATGGCCGCAGTTCTTACGGCCGGATGGCTGATCGAACGACTGGGCCGAGCAATCGACGCTGGAGAAGCGGACGCCGGCAATGCGGGGCGCAGCGCAGCAGTCGCATATTTTCTGTCGATCGTTGTTCCCGAAGCTCTCGGACTTGGGGCGGGGGCGGCAGCCACGACGGAGCTTCTTTATCGCGCCCCGGCGGAAGAGCTCGCCTAAGCGCTCTCGCGGTCCAGCAGTTCGACGGGATTGATTCCGAGGCGAGCCATGCGGTCGCGGATCGCCGGCCATTCCGTTTCGACGAAGCGCTTGCGCTCGCCGTCGCGCAGGCGAGTGCGGGCGCCCGGCGCAACAAACAGGCCGACGCCGCGCCGTACAGTGACCAGACCTTCATCCTGGAATCCCTGATAGGCCTTCGCGACCGTGAGGGGATTGGCCTGCTCCTCCGCCGCAAGCGCACGAACCGACGGAAGCGGGTCCCCGTCCTTGTACTTTCCGGAGAGGATCGCGTCCGCAATCGTTTCGCGAAGGCGGACGTAAACCGGCTTTTCGTGGCTCGTCTTAAGCGTCATGCTGTTCTAATACAGCACTGCGCAGTTTGGGTCAATCGGAAGGTGGGTCCCATTTCCGAACAATTTCCGAGGGATCGGGCCTCGGCCGCTCCTCCAACTCGCGTCCGGGCGAGCCGAAATAGATGAAACCTGCGATACGCTCGCCGGGCTTCGCAAAGGCTGCATTGACCTTCGGCGAATAGGCCTCCCAGCCGGTAATCCAGCCACCGACGTAACCCATCGCATGCCCGGCGTGCAGCAGGTTCATGGCCGCGGCGCCGGCGGACAATTCCTGCTCCCAGACCGGGATTTTGTGCTCCGGGACCGGCGTGGAGACGAGCACGACGAGAGCCTCGCCCTGACGTGCAAACTGATCCGCCTTTTCGTGGTGCGCAGGGCCTGCGCAGGGGTCTTCCTCCTGGAGCGCCCGGCGCAGGAGTAGCGCGAACTGCTCACGCTGGTCCTTTCCGACGATCACGAAACGCCATGGCGCGAGTTTACCGTGATCGGGGACCCGCATTGCGATTTCGAGGATCTGGCGAAGCTCGTCGTCGGACGGGCCGGGGGCGACCATCTCACGCGGTCGGCCGGAGCGGCGGGTCTTGAGGAGCGACAAAGCTGAGGAACGGTCATTCAACATGTGGCCGGTCATCTAGGGGAGGGGCACGCCTGCAACAATCCGCTTCACAAGCCGTATTTGCCCGTTAGGGTCGCAAAAATTTTTTCGCATCCGCGAGGGGAGACAACCGGATGGTCGATACACCGGCCGTAGAAGAACCTTTTTCGCCCGCATCGGGCCGAACCAATCCCGCCGATAAGAAGACGTGGTTTGGTCATCCGCGCGAGCTCGCCCGCCTGTTCACCACGGAGATGTGGGAGCGCTTTGGCTACTACGGCATGCGGGCGTTGCTTACGCTCTATCTGACAAAGCACTTTCTCTTCTCGGATCAGCAAGCAACCGGTCTCTACGGTGGTTACACGGCGCTCGTTTACCTGACCCCGCTAGTCGGCGGCTTCATCGCCGACCAATATCTGGGCTCCAAGCGATCCATCAAGTTCGGCGCCATCCTGATGGCGATCGGCTATTTCACGCTCGCATTCGGAGGGTCCCCGGCAAAGCCGTACGCTGAGGTCAATGGCCACCGCTATGAAGTCGTCGTCGATAATTTCGTCGACCGGCCAACGAGCGATCCGAACGAGGCTCGCTTCCTCGTGGAGAACGGGCAGAAGCTGCAGATCCGTGGCAATGAAGACGGGTCGGTTTCTCTTCTGAACAGTGGGCAGGAGGCAAAGCGCCTTCCCAAGGGCTCGATCGAGTTCGGCGGCGAGCGCGATCAGATGACGTTGATCATAATGCTGGTTGCACTGTCGCTGGTGTCGGTCGGCAACGGCTTCTTCAAGCCGAATATCTCGACCATCGTCGGCGCGCTCTACGACCAGGGCGATCGCCGTCGCGATGCCGGCTTCACGATCTTTTACATGGGTATCAACCTGGGATCGATTGGCGGCCAGTTGCTCTGCCCATTCCTCGCGGACTGGTTTGGCTGGTGGGCTGGCCTCAGTCTCGCCGGTGTCGGCATGTTGATCAGCTATGCGCTCATCCAGTTCGATGGCGGACGCCTGGCCGGTTACGGCGAGCGGCCCGAGACCGCAAAGAATCGGGACATCACGATCTACATTTGCGCATTGCTCGCGGTGCCGGTGTTCGTGTTTCTGTTCAGCAACCTGATGAATGCCACCGAGGCGGAGGCTGGTTCGGGCTTCATCGGTTACATCGCCTCCCTGCCTTTGATGGGCAAACTGTTGTTCGGAACCTTCATCGTCGCAGTACCCGGCATCCTCGCTTGGTCCTTCGCCAAGGGGACCAAGCAGGAAGCGCAGATGATGACGGCGGCGATGATCCTCATCGTCTTCAACGTCTTCTTCTGGACGCTCTTCGAGCAGGCCGGTTCATCGCTGACCCTGTTCGCCGACCGTAACACGGATCGCGACGTGTTCGGGTTGTTCACTATGTCCGCGCCGCAGACGCAGAACTTCAATCCGATCTCGATCGTCGTCTTCGCTCCGCTAATGAGCCTGCTTTGGCTGGGCCTGGCCAAGCGCGGTCTCGAGCCGTCGATCCCGGTCAAGTTCTCGATCGCCTTGATGGGCGTGGGTGCTGGCTTCCTGTTCCTCGTTCTCGGAACCACTTTCGCCGGACCTGAGAACAATTGGCAGGTTGGCCTTTGGTGGCTCGCTGGGCTCTACCTGATCCATTCGCTCGCAGAATTGTGCATATCGCCTGTCGGATTGAGCATGATCACCAAGCTATCCATTGCCAGGGTCGTCGGCCTGATGATGGGCGTTTGGTTCCTCTCGATCTCTGTCGCGCAATATGTCGCGGGTGTCGTCGCTCAGTTCGCGAGCGTCGAAACGGTCGGTGGCCAGGTGACGAACTTGAAGGTCAGCCTGGATACCTACACTTCGACATTCACGACGATTGCGTGGATCGCTATTGGCGCGGGCGTCGTGCTGTTCCTGCTAAGCTGGCCGCTCCAGAAATGGATGCACGGTGTCAAATAAATGGGTGACGGCGGCGATTGCCGCCGTTTCCTTTTGTATTTCCGGGTGCGCGACCGAGGCGCCGAAAAAACTGGCGCCGCCGGTCCGCATCAACCAGGACCCGTATCCTTCAACCTATCATCGCTATCCGGGGGCAGTGACCGCCATCCTCGGCGCGACTGTATTCGATGGTGAAGGCGGCCGCGTTGATAACGGGACGGTCGTACTGGCCGACGGCGTCGTGCAGGCGGTTGGCGGACCGGACACGCCAATTCCCGCGGGTGCATATCAGATCGACGGCGCAGGCAAGTATGTAACGCCGGGCGTTATCGACGTGCACAGCCATCTTGGAGACTATCCCTCGCCCGGCACTCAGTCGCAGAGCGACGGCAACGAGGCGACCAGTCCGGTTCGTCCTGAAGTCTGGGCAGAGCATAGCGTTTGGCCGCAAGACCCGGGCTTCAGCCGAGCGCTGATGAATGGCGGAATCACGACGCTCCAGATCCTGCCCGGCTCCGCGAACCTCTTCGGCGGCCGGTCGGTGACGCTGAAGAATGTGCCCGCACGGACCATGCAGGGGATGAAATTCCCAGGGGCGCCCTACGGCTTGAAAATGGCCTGCGGCGAGAATCCGAAGCGTGTCTACGGCTCGAAGGGACAGATGCCGCAGACGCGCATGGGCAATATTGCGGTCACTCGCGCCACCTGGATCAAGGCGCAGGCCTACAAGCGCAAGTGGGACAAATATAACAAGATCGGCGGTGACATGCCGGAGCGCGATCTCGCGATGGACACGCTGATGGGCGTGCTCAACGGGCAGATCCTGGTTCACAACCACTGCTACCGCGCCGACGAGATGGCCATCATGCTCGATGTGGCCAAGGAGTTTGGTTACAAGATCACGGCCTTCCACCATGCCGTGGAGGCGTACAAGATTGCCGACCTGCTGGCCGCGAACGGGACGTGCGCGGCGATGTGGGCCGACTGGTGGGGCTTCAAGATGGAGGCCTATGACGGGATCAAGGAAAACATTCCGCTGGTCGACAAGGCGGGGGCCTGCGCAATCGTCCATTCGGACGATCCGAACGGCATCCAGCGATTGAACCAGGAAGCCGCAAAGGCGCTCGCGGACGGTCGCCGCATGGGCCTCAACATCAGCGAAGAGCACGCTTGGACTTGGCTAAGCTACAATCCGGCGAAGGCGCTCGGGATCGCCGACAAGACCGGCAGCCTGAAAGCCGGCAAGATGGCTGACGTGGTGCTGTGGAACGCGAATCCGTTCAGCACCTACGCACGGCCCGAACGCGTGTGGATCGACGGCGCGCTCATGTACTTCAGCGGCAATCCGCATTTGCGGCCGGTCAGCGACTTCGAGCTTGGCCAGCCCGGTGAAGGAGACGTGAAGTGATCCGCTCCTTCATGGCCGCACTGCTTTTTGCCACCGCTTTGCCGGCCGCAGCGCAGACGATCGCGATTACCGGCGGCACGGTTGCACTGGGCGATGGGTCGGACCCGATACCCGGCGGCACGGTCATCATCCGAAACGGCCGCATCACCGCTGCAGGTACCCATGTCAGCGTTCCTCCCGGCGCGCAGGTTATCGATGCGCGCGGCAAGTGGGTTACGCCAGGAATCGTCGCGGGATTCTCCCGGATCGGCCTTTCCGAGATCGATCTCGGGGACGACGGAGTCACGGACGACAAGGCAAGCGGCGGGCCGTTCGGAGCAGCAATCGACGTCGCTCCCGCGGTGAATCCCGCAAGCTCGACGATCGCAGTAAACCGCGCCGACGGCGTAACGCGTGCGGTCGTGGCCCCCAACGCCGCGAAGAGCATCTTCGCGGGGCAGGGCGCGGTCATCGACCTCGGTGCCGACATGGAACCGATTACGCACGCGCGTCTGTTCCAGTTCGTCGAGTTTGGCGAGACCGGCGCCGATACAGCGGGCGGCTCCCGAGCGTCTGCCTATGTCCTGTTCCGAAATGCGCTGAAGGAAGCATCGGAGCTGCGTCGCTACGCGCCGTCAATTTCCTCGACCCGTGGAGGCGAAAGCCGGCTTCCGCCGGAAGTCCGCAATCCAAACGAATCTCGCGAATACGGCCCTGACGCCCGGCGTAGCGAGGATGTCATGCTGACCCGGTTCGACGCTGCCGCGCTCGTGCCGGTGCTTCAGGGGCGCCAATATCTCGTGATTCATGCCGAGCGAGCCCGTGACATCCTCAACGTGCTCGACCTCAAGCGCACCTATCCTTCGCTGAAGCTGGTGCTGGTCGGCGCATCGGAAGGCTGGCTTGTCTCGGACAAGATCGCGGCGGCGCGAATTCCCGTGATAGCATCGGCTGTGAACGACCTTCCGGCGACATTCGAGCAGCTCGCAGCGACGCAGTCGAATGTAGGCCGCATGCGCGATGCCGGGGTGCATGTCGCGATCGGCATGATCGACGACAACGACACCCGCTATCTCTTCAACGAGCGCCAATATGCCGGAAACCTCGTCGCACTGACCGATGTACCGGGCGCAAGCGGAGTCCGCTGGGGTGAGGCGCTGGCGATGATCACTTCGCGACCTGCCGAGGTTCTTGGACTCGACCGGGAGATTGGCAGCCTCGCACCGGGCCGCCGTGCAGACGTCGTCATATGGTCCGGCGATCCGTTGCAGGTTACAAGCAACGCCGACGCTGTTTTCATCGACGGGGTTCAGCAGCCGTTGGATACCAGGCAGACCAAGCTTCGCGAGCGGTACAAGGACTTGAGCCGCGACGTGCTTCCGGAGGCCTATCAAAGGTGACTCCGCAGGCCGGCCTTTTCCTGTCGGCCATTGCCTTCGTCGGCCTGCATTTCCTCCTGTCCCATCCGCTCCGCGCTCCGCTCGTCGGAAGGCTGGGAGAAAAGGACTTCCAGGGATTCTATTCCGTACAGTCCCTGCTGACGTTCGGCTTGATGATCTATTTTTACCGGGCCATCGGGCGAGAGCAGCCGGTCTGGACGGCGGGTGAGTGGGTATGGGCAGTTGCCGTGCTCGTAATGTGGCTGGGCGCGATCCTGTTCGTCGGCTCTTTCCTTGGTAATCCTGCGCTCCCCGGCGCGAAACTGGACCGGGGCAAGGTGCCCGCCGGCGTTTTCGCAATCACGCGCCACCCGATGATGTGGGGCTTTGCGACCTGGGCCGCCGTGCACCTGGCGGTCATCGGGACCGCAAAAGCGATGGTCTTCGACGGCGCCCTCATCTTCCTCGCGATCGCCGGGTCGATCGGGCAGGACGCCAAGAAAGAAAAGCTGATGGGCGAGCGCTTCCACGAGTGGGCCGCCCAAACTGCGTTCGTGCCGTTCAGCCGGGGCGTAGCGTGGCCGGGAACGGCCGCCTTCATTGGCGGCACCCTCCTGTTCCTCGTTGCGACCTGGCTGCATCCTTTCCCTGTCGGCATTTGGCGTTGGATCGGCTGACCACTCGCGCTGCCGGCAGCGGCGCGCTAAACCGTCATCAATGACACGGAAATTCTTCGGCACGGACGGCATTCGCGGCCTCACCAACAGCGAGCCGATGACGGCGGAGACTGCGCTTCGCGTAGGGCAAGCGGCGGGCGCTCACTTCCTTCGTGGAGATCACCGCCATCGCGTTGTGATCGGCAAGGACACCCGCCTGTCTGGCTACATGATGGAATCGGCGATGGTCGCCGGGTTCACCTCGGTCGGCATGGACGTCGTATTGCTGGGTCCAATGCCGACGCCTGCAGTCGCGATGCTGACCCGGTCGATGCGTGCCGACATTGGCGTGATGATCTCCGCGTCGCACAATCCGTTTGCGGACAATGGCATCAAGCTGTTCGGGCCGGACGGTTACAAGCTCAGCGACAAGACCGAGCAGGCGATCGAGAGCAAGATCGAGAAGGGGGTAAAGCTCGTTTCGGCGGAGAAGATCGGTCGCGCCCGCCGCATCGACGACGCCCGCGGTCGCTACATCCACCATGTCAAGTCGACGTTCCCGGAGCAGCTACGCCTCGACGGCCTGAAGATCGTTGTCGATTGCGCAAATGGAGCGGCCTACCATGTCGCGCCCGAAGCGCTTTGGGAGCTCGGTGCGGACGTCATCCCGATCGGAGTGAAGCCGGATGGCCTCAACATCAATGCGGACTGCGGATCGACCAAGCCTCAGCTACTCCAGGAAACAGTCGTCGCGAGTGGGGCCCACATCGGCATCGCCCTCGACGGAGACGCGGACCGCCTGATCCTCGTCGACGAAAAGGGCCGCATCATCGACGGCGACCAGATGATGGCGCTGGTCGGGCTCGACCTGCAGCGGCGCGGCGAGCTTCGTGGTGGGGCGGTTGTGGCTACGGTCATGTCCAATCTCGGGCTAGAGCGGCGGCTTCAGCAGGAGGGGATCGGTCTGATCCGCACCGCGGTGGGCGACCGCTACGTGCTCGAGGCGATGCGCGAGAAGAAATGCAACGTCGGGGGCGAGCAGTCCGGCCACATCATTCTCAGCGATCACTCGACAACCGGCGATGGCCTCGTCGCCGCGCTTCAGGTGCTCGCGGCAATCGTCGATAGCGGCAAGCCTGCGAGCGAAGTGCTGCACCTGTTCGACCCGGTACCGCAGCTGTTGAAGAACGTCCGGTTCAACGGCGGTAACGCACCCCTTGAATCCGACAAGGTCCAGAAACGCATCGCTGCCGCCGAGGCAGAATTGAAAGGCCGCGGTCGCCTGGTGATCCGCAAGTCGGGCACCGAGCCGCTCATCCGCGTCATGGCCGAGGGCGATGATTCCAAGCTCGTCGAACGACTGGTCGACGACATCTGTGAGGCCGTGAAAAGCGCGGCGTGAACCCTTTGTTCGCAATTTGCCGCGAAACCCCAATGTTGTGCGCATGGACAATTTCGCCCCGTACGGCGCCCGAAGTGCCGCGATGACCGCGAAACCCGCGCGAGTCCTCGTCATCGCCGGTTCCGACTCCGGCGGCGGCGCAGGCATTCAGGCGGATATCAAGACGATCACCATGCTCGGCGGTCACGCGATGACCGCCGTCACCGCCGTCACCGCCCAGAACACGACTGGCGTCACGGCCGTGCATCCGGTCCCGGCCGAAGTGATCCTCGCGCAAATCGATGCGGTGGTCGACGACATCGGCGTAGACGCAGTGAAGATCGGGATGATCGGAAGCGTCTTCGCGGCCCGGCAGATCGCGCTGAGGCTTGAGAGGCTGAAGGCGGAGAATCCCGACCTTCCGATTGTCTTCGATCCCGTGATGGTCGCGACCAGTGGCTCCTTGCTCGCGGATGAAGCGACGATTGCCGCTTTCGGTCCGCTGATGGACCTTGCAACCATCACCACCCCAAACCTTCCGGAGCTCGCTCGGCTCAGCAACAAGGAAGACCCCGTGGCCGCTGCGCTCGGGCTTGTCGGAGAGCATGGCTGCGCGGTGCTCATCAAGGGCGGGCACGACGAGGGTGATACGCTTGCCGACGCCCTGATCGAGACAGACAATATCACCAGTTGGCAGGGACAGCGCATCGACACGAAGAGCACGCACGGAACCGGCTGCACTCTAGCGAGCGCGATCGCCTGCCTGCTCGGTCAGGGCGATAGCCTGACCTCGGCGGTAGAACGCGCGCGCACGTTTGTTCGCGTTTCCCTCTACGCTGCTCCGGACCTAGGGCATGGCGCCGGACCCGTTGGATCGACCAACGTCCGTCTCGATGTTGGTCCCGGACCGCGGCTGAATCAGGTCACGCTGACCGTGAAGGATTACGCCAAGTCCGTCGATTTTTACTCGAAGCTGGGTCTGAAGCAGATCGTCGATAGCCCCGAGAATTCGTACGCGCGTTTCGAGACGTACGGCGGTGCTACTTTGTCGATCCAGGCTGACCCGGAAGAGAAGATCTCGCCGACTACCGCAGTCTATCTCGAGTGCGACGACCTTGACGCGCGCGTCGAGCGGTTGGCGCGCCTTGGAATTTTGTTCGAACACGCGCCGCGTAACCAGCCGTGGATGTGGCGCGAGGCTCGCCTCCGTGACCCGTCGGGGAACATCATCTTCCTCTACAAAGCCGGGGAGGCACGGCGCTTCCCGCCCTGGCGCGTCGAATAAATCCACAGTTTTGTGAGTCGTCGTCTGGCGACTCACCGAGGGTCTCCATAGGCTTAGGCGCAAATGCCTCGCCGCTGTTCCTTCAAGATCGAGCTGGATTTCCCCCAGCCGCTGGCCGGCGTGGATGAGGCGGGCTGCGCGCCGCTGGCAGGGCCGGTGGTTGCGGCGGCCTGCATCCTCGACCGCAACAAATTCCCGCGCGGGATCGACGATTCCAAGAATTTGCCGCTTGAGAAGCGTGAGGCGCTCTACGCCAAGATCACCAAGGTAGCGGCGTTCGGAGTCGGCATCGCCAGCGTCGAGGAGATCGACAGCATCAATATCTACTGGGCACGCATGCTGGCGATGACCCGGGCGGTAGAGGCGCTTGGCATCGAGCCAGCCTGGGTTCTAGTCGACGGGAATGCCACGCCGAAGTGGCAGAGGCCGTCGAAGGCTATCGTCGACGGCGACGCCAAATGTCGCTCTATCGCTGCGGCATCGATCATCGCCAAGGTCACTCGCGACCGGATGATGGCAGCTCATGCCGAGACTTATCCTGGTTACGGATGGGAGCGAAATCGCGGCTATCCGACCCCCGATCACCGTCGCGCCTTGCGTGAGCTTGGACCGACGCCGCTGCACCGCCGGAGCTTTGGCCTGGTCCGTGACATGATCGCCGCAGCCGCCCAACCGGAGCTCGAGCTTCCGGAAATCGCCGTCGCGAGTCCTTTGAGTCACACCACCACAGGTTGAGTCTCGTGAGTCCGGGCGGACTCAACATCTTGTGGTCGAGTCTTCGCGGACTCTCTTCGTTCCGTCGTGTCCCCAAAGCGCGTTAACCTCTGTTCGCTTGACCGCGAGTCGGGCCTGACTCACCCTTCGACGCAAAGGGGGCACAGTCGCATGAATCTTATTGCCCGCATCGCGGAGACCAAGGGCGCTTTGCGCCCGCGTGCAAGTACAAAGCCGAAGCGCGAGCTTCCTTTCGACGAGATTTTGATGGGTGACTGCATCGCCGAAATGGCGCGCCTCCCCGACAAGTCCGTCGACATGATCTTCGCGGACCCGCCTTACAATTTGCAGCTTGGCGGCGACTTGTTCCGGCCGGAAGGAAGCCGCGTCGACGCTGTCGATGATGAGTGGGACAAGTTCGACAGCCTCGCCGCCTATGACAATTTCACCCGCGAATGGCTCGCCGAGGCGCGCCGTATCCTGAAGGACAATGGCACGATCTGGGTGATCGGCAGCTATCACAACATCTTCCGCGTGGGCTCACTGCTTCAGGATGCCGAATTTTGGATCCTGAATGACGTGATCTGGCGCAAGGCCAACCCGATGCCGAACTTCCGCGGCACTCGTTTCACCAACGCCCACGAGACTTTGATCTGGTGTGCGAAGGATGAGAAGGCGCGCTACACCTTCAACTATCGCGCGATGAAGGCGCTCAACGACGACCTTCAGATGCGGTCCGACTGGGTGCTGCCCATCTGCAGCGGCCAGGAGCGCGTTAAGGACGACGAAGGCATCAAGGCCCATCCGACGCAGAAGCCGGAGGCTTTGCTCTATCGCATCCTGCTCGCCTGCACGAAGCCGGGCGATATCGTGCTCGATCCATTCTTCGGGACCGGCACGACCGGCGCGGTTGCGCGGCGTCTCGGCCGCCGCTGGATAGGCATCGAGCGCGAGCCGTCCTATGTGAAGGTTGCTCGTGAACGGATCGCATCGACCCTGCCCCTTGACGAGAGCGCGATGCAGGTGGCTCCCGACAAGCGCTCTGCGCCGCGGGTCGCATTCGGACTTCTTGTTGAGTACGGCATGGTCGCACCCGGAACGGTGCTTACCGACAGCAAGCGCCGGTGGCAGGCGAAAGTCTGCGCCGACGGATCGATTGCCTGCGAGGCACATGCGGGCTCAATCCACAAGGTCGGCGCTGCATTGCAGGGCGCTCCCTCCTGCAATGGCTGGAGCTTTTGGCATGTCGAGGAAGCTGGGGCGCTTCAGCCGATCGACGCGCTTCGGCAAAGGCACTTGGCCGGTCTGGGCTAAGGTGCCATTGCTCCGACCCGCATGAGCGACACACCCAATTTCGCAGTCGTGATCCTCGCGGCGGGTCAAGGCACCCGCATGCGCTCGGACACGCACAAGGTCCTGCATCCGATCGCCGGCAAGGCGCTGCTGATGCACCTGCTCGACAGCGTCGACCGTCTGGGTGCCGAGAAACGCGTCGTCGTCGTCGGCAAGGGCCGGGACCAGGTCGAGAAGGCGCTGAAAGGTCGCGATGTCAGTATCGCGCATCAGGTGGAGCAGAAGGGCACCGCCCACGCTGTCCAGCAGGCGCAAGACGCGCTTGCAGGTTATGAGGGTGCGGTCCTCATCCTCTATGGCGACACGCCTTTTGTTGAGCCCGAGACGCTGAAGCGGATGCTTGACCGCCTTGATGGCGGAGGCGGGCCTGGCGTCGTCGTCCTGGCTTCCACGCCGGACGATCCGCTGAAATACGGACGCATCATCCTCGGCGAAGGCGATCACATCGCCAAGATGGTCGAGTTCAAGGACGCGACCGAAGAGGAGCGGACCGTCCGCCTCTGTAACAGCGGTATGATGGCGTTGCGTTCGAAGGATCTGTTCCGCTGGCTCGACCAGGTCGGGAACGACAATGCGGCGGGCGAATATTACCTGCCTGACGTCGTCAACATCGCCGCCGCGGAAGGCCGCGACGCGGTCGTCATCGAAGGCGATCCCTACGAGACTGCCGGCGTGAACAGTCGCGCCGAGCTCGCCCATCTCGAGCTCGATTGGCAGCGCCGCCGCCGTGAGCAAGCGCTTCAGGACGGCGCCACCCTGATTGATCCCGAGAGCGTCTGGTTCGCGGCCGACACCAAGCTCGGCCGCGACGTCACTGTCGAACCGCATGTCGTCTTTGGCCCGGGCGTCGAGGTCGCCGACGGAGCGACGATTAAGGCATTCAGCCACATCGAGGGGGCGACTATCGCGACCAAGGCGGTGATCGGGCCGTTTGCCCGCCTCCGCCCAGGCGCGAAGATCGGCGAGAAGGCGAAGGTCGGCAATTTCGTCGAGGTGAAGAAGGCGGTGCTGGGCCCCGGCGCGAAGGCCAACCACCTGTCCTACATCGGGGATGCGGACGTCGGCGCGGATGCGAACATCGGCGCTGGAACGATCACCTGCAATTACGACGGTTTCGGCAAGTACAATACGGTGATCGGCAAGGGCGCGTTCATTGGCTCAAACACCGCGCTTGTCGCACCGGTGACGATAGGTCCGGGCGCAATCGTTGGAGCTGGCTCGGTCATCACCAAGGACGTCGCGCCCGACAGCCTTGCCGTCGAACGCAGCGAGCAGAGGGGGATCGCCGGCTGGGCAAAACGCTTCCGCGATCGAATGCTGGCGAAAAGGGCCGCAGGCTAATGCCGAGCTTGGAATAATTTCAGGCTGCGCCCACTGGTTTACTTACAAGCCGAAAATACTAGGGCGGTGGCGACCGGGTCGGACGTGATCGTCCAGTGAGGGATTATGTGCGGAATCGTTGGAATTGTCGGCAAAAGTGAGGTCGCTCAGCGCCTGTTCGATGGCCTGAAGCGCCTCGAATATCGCGGTTATGACAGTGCCGGCATCTGCACGATTGACCATGGCGAGCTGGTTCGGCGTCGAGCCGAAGGAAAGCTCGAAAATCTTGCGCGCGAACTCGCGCAGGAGCCGCTCGGCGGGACCATCGGCATCGCCCACACGCGTTGGGCGACGCACGGCGCGCCCACAGTCGACAATGCCCACCCGCACATCGTTGGGCCTGTCGCGATCGTCCACAACGGGATCATCGAGAATTTCAAGCCACTCCGTGAGGAGCTCATTGCCGACGGTCGTGAGTTCAAGAGTGAGACCGACACGGAAGTCGTCGCGCACCTTGTAGCCCGCGAGGTCGAGGGCGGAGCCTCGCCGCAGGACTCAGTCGCGACCGTGCTGCCTCGCCTGCAGGGCGCCTTCGCGATCGCGTTCCTGTTCCGCGACCATCCCGACCTGATCATAGGCGCTCGCATGGGCGCGCCGCTGACCGTGGGTTACGGCGACGGCGAAAACTATCTTGGGTCTGACGCGCTTGCCGTAGCGCCCTGGACCCAGCGCATCGCCTATCTCGATGAGGGCGACTGGGCGGTTGTCCGTCGCGAGAACATCGAAATCTTCGACCGCGACAACGAGCCGGTCGAGCGCGAGATTGTCGAGTCCGGCGCATCTTCGGCCCCGGTCGAGAAGGGCAATTACCGCCACTACATGCAGAAGGAGATCTACGAGCAGCCGATCGTAGTTGCCCAGACTCTCCAGAGCTACGTCCGTCCCTTCGAAGGCGAAGTCGCGCTCCCCACCGGCGATCTCGACCTCGCAACCGTCGGCCGAGTCACGATCGTTGCCTGCGGAACCAGCTTCTACGCCGGAATGGTCGCCAAATACTGGATCGAGCAATTTGCTCGCGTTCCGGTCGACATCGATGTCGCAAGCGAGTTCCGGTACCGCCAACCGGTGCTGGAGCCGGGCGGCCTGGCGCTCTTCATAAGTCAGTCTGGCGAAACTGCAGACACACTGGCAGCGCTTCGTCATGCCCGTAGCGAGAAGCAGCGCATTGCGGTTGTGGTGAACGTGCCGACAAGCTCGATGGCTCGCGAGGCAGATCTTCTACTTCCAACGCACGCGGGGCCAGAAATCGGCGTCGCGTCGACCAAGGCCTTCACCTGTCAACTTGCGGTTCTTGCGGCCCTGTCCGCAAACCTGGCGCGGGCCAAGGGTCGCCTAACACGCGAAGAAGAGCAGGATATCGTTGCGCACCTGCAGGAGGCGCCGGCAGCGCTGAACGCCGCGCTTGGCCACGACGACGACATTGCGGCGATGGCCCACCTCATCGCGCCCGCCCGGGACGTGCTCTACCTTGGCCGCGGGCCCGACTATCCCCTGGCTCTGGAAGGCGCGCTGAAGCTCAAGGAGATCAGCTACATCCACGCCGAAGGCTATGCGGCCGGTGAGATGAAGCACGGCCCGATCGCCCTGATTGACGAAGCCGTGCCGGTGATCGTGCTCGCGCCGTCGGGGCCCCTTTTCGAGAAGACCGTCAGTAACATGCAGGAGGTCCGCGCGCGCGGCGGCAAGATCGTGCTGATCAGCGATGCCAAGGGCCTGGAGGATGCCGGGGAGGGGTGCATTGCGACGATCGAGATGCCGGAGGTCCATCCGCTGATCGCGCCGCTGGTTTACGCGGTTCCGGTGCAACTTCTCGCCTATCACACGGCGGTCCTGAAGGGCACGGACGTCGACCAGCCGCGCAATCTCGCGAAGAGCGTCACGGTCGAGTGAACATGGCCGGCGAGCCTCAGACGCTGCCGTTCAGATATGACCGTTCCGATTTCGTCGCGCTCGCGGAGCTCGGCCGGCCCCGCATCGTAAGCTGGCTCTTTCGTCTGGCGTGGGCGCTGTTTGCCCTGGCGGGCGTGCTGATCGCAATTTGCCTTCTTGCAGGCTCCTCGCGCGTCCTGATTTATCTGCCCGTTCTCGCAATTATCTTGGTCGCCTACCTGCTGCTCTATCGCTACGGGGCACACATCGGCGCCTGGGCGATCGATCGCGTCGCGAGGCGCGACGACCTGCTCCGTGAGCAACGACTGACGGTGGCCGACGACTGCTTCCGGGCGGAATCGACGCGCGGTAAGACTGAGCTTCGTTGGTCGGCCATTCCCCGCATCCACGTCGAAGAGCCGCGCCTCTTCGTCTATTCGACCCGCCGCCAGGCCTTCATCATCCCGCGACGCGCGTTCGCATCCAGCGCGGACTTCGATGCCTTCGTGCAGACAACACAGGAACTTTGGAAGAGGCACCACCGGCTGTGAAACATATCGGCATTCTGGCTCACAGCTTCGAAGGCGCGACCCTTTGTTTTCATTCCGCCTGCCTGGAGGGCGTCGCCCGGCTCGGGCCGCACATGCATCCCGAGATCATCATGACCTGCTCGCCGATGGCGCTGGTCCTCGATGCATGGGAAAGCGGCGACAATGAAACGCTCCGCTCATTCTTCATGAAGGATGCCAAGAAGCTCGCAGCGGCGGGCGCGGATTTCTTCGTTCTTCCGGACAATACGGCGCACATCGCGATGGAATCACCCGGAGATGCCTTCCCGATCCCCGGCCTCAATATCGGCGAGGTGGTGGCCGACCAAGCGCTGAGGGAAGGTCGCATTAAGGTCGGCATCCTTGGAACCAAATATACGATGAACGGTCCGGTCTATCCCGGTGCGTTCGGACGCCGCGGCATCGGCTGGGCCGTTCCCTCGGCGGAGGACCAGAAGCTCGTCAACGATGTCATCTTCGACGAGCTTTGCCTGGGCGTTTTCACCGAGCGCTCGCGCGACGCCTACGTCCGCATCATCGAGAAGCTGCGGCGGGATGGCTGCGATGCGGTTGCGCTTGTCTGCACGGAGATTCCGCTGCTGGTGACGAAGGACGTCTCGCCGCTCCCGACGCTGGAATCGACGCAATTGCTCGCGAAGGCCGCGGTGGAAGTCGCAATCGGTGAGCGGCCGATGCCGACCTGGCGCGGCGGACCGATCGAGTAGTCAGGCGGCTTGGCGCGTCGCCTCGAGCTTGCGGACGTGCTTGCTGAGTTTGTCGTAGAGAAAGTCGACAACGGCCCGAACCCGCGGCGTATGGCGTACCCGCTCATGCGTGAAGAGCCACAACAGGCGTCCGTGATCGCTGCGCGGCGTCAGGCATTGGACGAGGTCCGGATCGCCATCGGCGACTACGCAGGGCAGCACTGCTATTCCGAAGCCGGACCTCACTCCGGACAGGAGACCGCCCGAGGTCGCATGGTGCATGGCGACCTGTTGCTCCAGCCCAAGTTGCTGCAGCCAGTTCTGATAATGAATCCACAGATTGCCGCCGCCGCCGCCAATGAACGAGTGTTTCTTCAGCTGCGCCCTGTTCCGCGGGACGCCGTTTCGAGCCGCATAGTCACGGCTGCAGTAAAGCGCCCAGTCGTCGATGCAGAGCTGGCGGCCGACCAGGCCGGCTGACAGCTGAGACTCGGCCTTTGTGCTTCGTAGCGAGATGTCTGCCTCTCCAGCACCGAGATCGCGGACGGACTGCGACGTATCCAGTTCGATAACTATCTCCGGGAAGGCCTCGTGAAGCTCGCGAAGCAGGGGTGCGAGGATGGTAATCGCATAGACCTCCTCGGTCGTGATCTTCACGGTGCCGCTGACATCTCGCGAATGGGCCGAGGCGGCATCGGCGAAGCTGTTGAGGGCGGATTCGACCGTCTTGGCCTGGCCAAGCAGGCTCTGCCCTTCAGGCGTCAGAGTGTAGCCGGCTTGGCGCTTTTCGAAGAGCCTAACACCAAGCGCTTCCTCCAGCGCCGTGATCCGTCGGGCAACTGTCGTCTGGCTCACTCGCAGCGCCCGCGCTGCCGCAAGCGTGCTGCCGTCACGGGCAACAGCGAGGAAATAACGGAGGTCGTTCCAATCGAGCATGGGCTGCAATTTAGCGCCTAAAGGCGCTATTTCCGTTCTGCAATTTTGCAGAATCATAGCACGATATCGTTGCTTACACGAACCGGTTTTCGGGATTAGTTGAAGGGTCGCGCCGGTAAGCTCCGGTCCCAGACAAACAAGGGGTAGCGACATGAGAAACCCATTCGTTCTTGCGATTGCATCCGCGATCATCACCGCTGGTCTGATCAAGGCAGTTCCGGCCCTCGCCGAGACACCGGCAGTCGAGCAGACCTACGTCAGCTATGTGAAGACAGCCGACCTCAACCTCACCAGCGAGCGTGGTCAGCAGGCTCTCGATCGCCGGCTTGCCCAGGCGGCACGCGAAGTCTGCGGCGTTCCTTCAGACTCCGATCTCGTCGGCCAGAACAAGGTCCGCCAGTGCCGCGACGAAGCGATCCAGCGTGCCGCCGCCGAGCGAGAAGCGTTGCTCGCCGCCGCGAACCGCGGAGCGGTCATCGCGATCACTGCCAGCCGTTAAGTTTCACGAGCTCTCCAAGAAGGGCGTCCCGGCCTCCCCGGGGCGCCCTTCGCCTTGTCTGGTGCAGGCGCCACACTTAGAGCCGACACATGATCGAGGTTTCAGGCGGCTGTCATTGTGGCACGGTGCGTTTCACGGCGAGGATGCCCGACGCGCCGGTGCACGCACTCGACTGCAATTGCTCGATTTGCTCGATGACGGGCTTCCTGCACGTCATAGTCCCGCACTCGGAGTTCGAGTTGCTGACCGGACGCGACGCCTTGGCGAGCTACCGCTTCGGCACCGGCTCAGCGGAGCACCTCTTCTGCTCGAATTGCGGGGTGAAGAGCTTCTATCAGCCGCGGTCTCATCCTGATGCGTGGAGCGTCAACGCAAACTGCCTCGATGAAGCGGTCGAACTCGAAATCGAACAGTTCAACGGGAGGCATTGGGAGAACGCAAAGGCGCGCCTCGACGGCGAACAGGCGGGCGGCTAGGCGCGTCGGATGCATCGTCCGCTACGCCTGACCATCGATAGCTCGGCCCTTGTTCATAACTGGCGCTGGCTCGCCGATCGCGCCGGAGTTCCGGCGGGAGCGGCGATCAAGGCGGACGCCTATGGCCTTGGCGCGCGGGAGACGATGCGGGCGCTTCACGGTGCTGGATGCCGCGACTTCTTCGTGTCCGTCTGGCCGGAAGCGGAAGAGCTTGGAGCGGTTCCAGGCGACGCGAGCCTTGTAGTGCTGCACGGTGTTGGCCCTGACGACGTCGAGGCGGCTCTGGCCTCTACCGCGCGGCCAGTTCTCAACTCTGTCGAGCAAGTTTCGCGCTGGAAACAGGCTGCGCCTGGTCGCGTCTGTGACGTGATGATCGACACGGGCATGAACCGGCTCGGCCTTCGGCCGGATGAGATCGCAGCCCTGAACGGTCTCTCCATCGATACGCTGCACAGCCATCTCGCTTGTGCCGACGAGGATCACGACTTGAACGCGGCTCAGCTGCAGCGCTTTCGCGAGGTGGCCGCACAGGTGCCGGCCAAGCGTTACAGCCTGGCCAATTCTGCCGGTACCTGTATCGGCCCCGACTACAGCTTCGACCTCGTGAGGCCGGGCTTGGCCCTCTACGGCGGCATTCCTCGCCAGGAGGCCGAAGGACAGATCCAGCAAGTCGCGCACATCGAAGCGCAAATTGTGCAGCGGCGCACAATCCGGGCTGGCGAAAGCTGCGGCTATGGCGCGACCTTCGTCGCCGATGCGGACACCGAGGCCGCGATCCTGAACATTGGCTATGCTGACGGCTATCTCCGAGGCTTCTCCTCGAAGGGTACGGCATTTGCTGGCGAATTCGCGCTGCCTGTGCTCGGCCGGGTTTCGATGGACCTGATTGCAGTGCGTTGTGATGCGACCCCTGATATTAGGGAAGGCGAGTGGGTCGAGATCGATTACGACCTGCCTACGGCGTCCGAGGCTTCTGGGCTTTCCCAGTACGAACTGCTGACGACCTTGGGCTCGCGTTTCGAGAGGCGCTGGCCTTAGACCCCGGTTCGGGCGTTTTCGGCTTGTATCGGCAGAGGTCGATCACCGGGCACCGCCAGCATTCTGGCTTTCGTGCCTTGCAGATGTAGCGGCCGTGCAGGATCAGCCAGTGGTGCGCGTTAAGCCGGAAGGGTTGGGGGACAACCTTCTCGAGCTTCAGCTCGACCTTGAGCACGTCCTTGCCAGGCGCAAGGCCGGTTCGATTGCAGACTCGGAAAATGTGCGTGTCGACCGCGAAGGTCTCTTCATGGAAGGCCGTGTTGAGCACCACGTTAGCGGTCTTCCGGCCGACGCCGGGTAGCTTTTCCAGCTCTTCGCGACTGCCGGGCACTTTGCTCCCGTGGTCGCGGATCAGCGCTTCCGAAAGAGCGATGACGTTCTTCGCCTTGGTGTTGAACAAGCCGATCGTCTTGATCGCGTCACGGACCTTCGTTTCGCCCAGCGAAACCATCTGCTCCGGCGTCTTCACGTGTTCGAACAGCGGCCGGGTGGCGATGTTCACGCTGGCGTCGGTCGCCTGGGCGGACAAGACGACGGCGACGAGCAATGTGTACGGATTCTCGTACTCAAGTTCAGTGGTTGGCGAGGGGTTCTCCTCGGCAAGCCTGCGGAAAAACTCGAAAACCTGCTCGCGCGTCACAGTGCGTCGATGACGTCGCGCATCGAATAGATGCCTGCTGGCTTGCCGACGAGGAACTTCGCGGCAGCAAGCGCGCCCCGCGCGAAGATCATGCGATTCTCGGCCCGGTGCGAAAGAATCAGGCGCTCCTCGGGGCCGGCGAAAATGACATCGTGGTCGCCGGCGACCGTACCGCCGCGAAGCGAGGCGAAGCCGATCGCGCCTTCCTCCCGCTTGAGGTTGGTGCCCTTACGGCCACGTTCTGCATTCAGTTTCGTTCCGCGCCCGCGGGCCGCGGCGTCACCGAGTGCCAGTGCAGTCCCCGACGGTGCGTCGGTTTTTTGCCGATGGTGCATTTCTAGGATCTCGATGTCCCACTCGGGGCCAAGTACGCTCGCCGCGCGCTCGACGAGGTCGGAAAGCAGGGCGACGCCCAAGGAAGTGTTCGCTGCGCGGAGGACGGCAATGTCCTTTGCCGCCGCTGAAATCCTTCGGCTCGCGAAATCGTCTAGCCCAGTCGTTCCGACCAGGATCGGGACGGCCGCTGCGAGCGCGCGATCGAGGCTCGCCTGCAGCGCAGACGGAGCCGAAAAATCGACGATTACGTCGCCATGGTCAGCATCGATCTCGAAGCCAGGATCGTCGGCGACCGCGGTCGCAATGGCGCGGCCCATTCGGCCGTTCGGTGCGAAGAGGCTGATGCGGGTCGGCTGCTCGTCAGTGCGCATGCTGGCACTGATGGCTCAGCGCCGGTGCCCGCGCAACAGGCGCCGGCGCCGCGGTTCGGCTCAACGCTTGAGCATCTCCACGTAAAGAGCGCTGCCCATCAACTTGCGCATCTTTGTCCGGTCGCCGCTGGCGGCGTCGGCGCTCTTGTCCGTCTGCTGCATGCGCTGGTTCATCATCGCGTTGCGGCGCTCTGATTCCGCCGCGGACGGGACGTCGTTAAAGCGGGTGAGCAGGATGACGTTTGGCTCGCCGTCCCGTGGATTGACGCTGTTGAGAATATGATATTCCAGCAGCCAGCCCTGAGATTTCGCGTATTCTTGGTTGGCTGTCCAGGTCTTCGACAACCAGTCCATGTAATTTTCGAACTGCCCGTCTTCGACGTAGATGCGGTTTGCTTGCCAGAACGGACCGGCCTTGACCGCGCTGTCCTGAGCGAACGCAGGAAGCGACCAGGTTAGGGCCAACGCTGCAGCCCCGATAAGATATTTACGCATATTTGTAATCCCCTAAGTTGCCGGCAGATGACCGGCGCTCACGCTAGACAGGCTGTCCCGGACCCGACTGAAACCGGTTCCGGGCCCGCAAGACCTACTTCCGGTAGACCAGCTCCTGGAGCAGCATGTTGCCGCCGAGCTTGCGATACTTTGCGCGTTCGCCACTCTGGCTGTCCGACTGGCGTGCGCTTGATTGGAGATAAGCGTTGGTTTCTTTTGCGCGCGCGTCGTCTTCCGCCGGAGTGGTGGGCCGATCGGCGATCGTCACCAGGTAAAGGTCCGGCTCTCCGGCGCGCTTGTTGACGTTCGAAAGGATGTAGGAGGCCTTGATCCAGCCCTTGGACTTCTGGAAGTCGATGGACTTGCGATAGAGGCCGGCAAGGTGGTCGGCGTAATCGCCGAAATGGCCGTCATCGATGGTGATTTCGGCAACGGTCCAATAGTCGCCGCCCTTGACTGGGAAATCCTGCGATACGGCAGGGGTAGATAATAGCATTGCAGCCGCACCGAGTGCGGCAATCATAGTCTTACGCATTGAGATGCTCCCCGGTCCGGAAACCCGAGTGTTTCCGGCTAATGGGAGCGGCGTCGCCTATCGGCGGAACGCCTGGACGGCGTCGCTCCGGCGCGCCTCATAGACCTCGTTACCGAGTCGGTCCTAATGTAAATTAAACAACCAGGCGCTGCTGGAGGGCTGCGGCGGCGGCAGGTGCACGGACCTTGGCGCCGTTGATCATGAAGACATAGGCATCGTCGCCATTCGCGACCCAGTGCTGGACTCGTCCTGCAAAGCCGTCGAGCGCCTCGTCGTCGTACCCGGTCGGAAGCTCCTCGTGCATCCGCTGCAGGCGGGCGTATCGGAAGCTTGCCGTGTCCGCATCGATGCAGGGAAATTCGTCGTCGTCGCCGAATACGACTGCCACGTCGTGCTCGCGGCAGAGATCGAAGAAGCCGTCGTCCCGGAAGCTCTCGTGTCGCGGCTCAAGTGCGTGGCGCAACTGAATTCCGTCGAGCGCGCGGGGAATCAGCTTCAGAAATGCTGCGATGTCCTCGCGGTCGTACTTGCGGTGCTTCGCAAGCATCCAGAGGGTCGGGCCTAGCTTCGGTCCGAGCGCCGAAAGACCCTGGGCATAGAAGTTGCCGATCCCTTCGCCGGCATCACAGAGCTTCGGCCGGGTCACGCAGTAGCGGGACGCCTTCACCGCAAACTGGAAGTCGTCGGGCACCGCGGCCGCCCAGGCGGCCCAGCTTTTGGGGCTTTGGCGCGAGTAGAAGGTCGAGTTTATCTCGATCGCGCCGAGGTGCCGCGAGGCATATTCAAGTTCGCGCTTCTGCGGCAGGTCGGACGGATAGAATACGCCGCGCCAAGGCTCGTAGGTCCACCCGCCGATTCCAATCCTGATCCTACCTTGCTTCGCGCCAGCCATAATCGCCGGCTCTATAACGGCATGCCGGGCTAGGCGGCAGTGGGGATGGTGAAAGCGTGCGTAGTTCCCGTTTCGGTCGAGACCACCTCATGCCGGGCGCCGAGCTGTCGGGCGAAATTCTCGACGAGTTTCGTGCCGAGTCCGCCGCGCTTGCCCGTTGACCGACCTTTCATGCCGACGCCGTTGTCTGTGATCGTCAATTTGAGCTCACCGTTCATGCGGCCCTTCACGAAGACCTGACCCTCATCGCGGCCATCGAACGCGTGTTTGAGGGCGTTCGTGACGAGTTCATTAACGATGATGGCAATCGGGATTGCCTTGTCGGCGCTGGTCGTGATCTCCTCGACGTCGCAGCTGACGTTGACGTGCTGCCGGGAAAGTCCGCGTTCGATTTGCTCGCACAGGCCGCAAAGGTGGTCGTCCAGCCGGACGTGCTCGAGGTCCCCGCTGCGAAGGGCAAGGCGCTCGCTTGCATGAGCAATCGCCTGGATGCGATCGGCGACCTGGTGCAGCGCGGCCCTGACATTATCGTCGCTGGACCGTTGAGCCTGAAGCTGGACGAGCGCCAGGACGGTCTGGTGGTTGTTGCGGGTCCGGTGGTCGATTTCGTTGAGGGCGTGGTTCAACAGTTCCATGCGGCGTTCACGCTCCGCCGTGCCCTTGTCGACTTCGCGCTGATAAAGACCAATTACGAGGAGGACCAGGAGCTGGGAGAACGTGGCAATGATCAATCCCCCTGCACGTTCGGCGTCCGGAATGCTAAAACTCCAGGCCGGGGGAACGATCGCGTACCAGATGAGTAACTGACCCACGACCAAGGCAACCAGCCCGCTTCGCCAGCCGGCGAGCATGGCGGCGGTCACGACCGCGAGGAAGTTCAGTGCGTAAGGCGCACGATCGTTGGCGATGGGTTCGAGCTGAGCTCGGACCCAGACCATCAGAATGGCCGCGATGATTCCAATCGACAATTCGACGAGCAGCGGCGGGGCTCGATGGGCCCAGCGCTGCGGCAGACGCGAGTAAAGTATCTTGCGAATTGTCGCCCCCAGGAATGGCTCGAAGCCCGAACCGGAAAACGATTATTATCAGTCAGAAAGCGAATGTCACCGACGATCTCGTTAACTCTGCCGTCTAACCTATGTGAAAGTTCTGCCGCCGGAGATACGCCGCGATCATGAGCCGCGAAATACGCAACATCGTAATCCTGACCGGGGCCGGCGTGTCGGCGGAAAGCGGCCTCGCAACATTCCGGGCGGCGGACGGTCTGTGGGAAGATCACCGGGTCGAGGACGTTGCGACGCCAGAGGCCTATCGGCGCGACCCAGTCCTGGTGCATCGCTTCTACGATGCGCGGCGAGCGCGTCTCTGCGAGGTCGAACCGAACGCCGCGCACAAGGCGCTAGCGCGGCTCGATGCCGAATGGCCGGGGGAACTCCTGCTCGTTACCCAGAATGTCGACGACCTGCATGAGCGCGCGGGCTCGAAGCGCCTGCTGCACATGCACGGAGAGTTGACCAGCGGATGGTGCCTCGCGTGCGGCGAGCGTTTCGCCTGGGAAGGACCGATGGGCGAAGGCGCGTCGTGCCTGCAATGCGGAGAGGTGGGCCAAGTCCGTCCCGACATCGTGTGGTTCGGCGAGATGCCCTATGACATGGATCGCATCGACGAAGCGCTGCGGCGAGCCGACCTGTTCGTGTCGATTGGAACCTCAGGCGCGGTGTATCCGGCCGCCGGCTTCGTGCAGACCGCCCGCTGCTGCGGCGCCCGGACGCTCGAGATGAACCTGGATCCAAGCATCGGCAGCACGCTCTTCGACGAGAGCCGGCTTGGACCTGCCGGAAAGCTGGTGCCGACGTGGGTCGCGGAGATGATCGGACCCTAGTCAGACCACTCCAGGCCGATGTCTTCGTAGAGAGAGCGGTCCTCGCCCCAGCGTGGATTGACCTTAACGTGCAGGAACAGGTGGACCTTGCGGCCGAGATGCTCGCTAATCTCCGCGCGGGCCTTCTCGCCGATGGTCCGCAGCCGCGATCCGCCCTTGCCGATCACGATCGCCTTTTGGCTGTCGCGCTCGACGAAGATTTGCTGGTGGATGACGGTCGATCCGTCGGGACGGTCCTCCCAGCTCTCGGTCTCGATCGCAGACGAATAGGGCAATTCCTGATGGAGTTGGTTGAATATTTGCTCGCGGGTCATCTCCGCGGCAATCATTCGATCGGTCGCGTCGGAGACCTCGTCTTCCGGGTATAGCCAGGGGCCGTCCGGCATCGCTTCGGCGAGCGCTCCCTTAAGGTCGGGCACGCCATCTCCCTGCGCTGCGCTGATCATGAACACCTTATCGGGGTTCAGCCGCTCCGTGAGCGCAACCGACAAGGTCAGCAGGTTGGGCTTCTTGACGAGGTCGACCTTATTGAGCGCGATCCACAAGGGGTGGTCGCGATGCCCAAGATTGTCGATGATGCGCTCGACCTCACGATTGAGGCCGTCCGAGGCATCTATGACGAGCAGGATGAGATCCGCGTCCCCGGCACCGCCCCAGGCCGCGGCGACCATTGCCCGGTCGAGCCGTCGCCGTGGCTCGAAGATCCCGGGCGTGTCGACTAGCAGGATCTGGGACTGGTCCTGAATCGCGATGCCCATCAGCCGGGCGCGCGTCGTCTGAGCCTTGGCGCTGACGATCGCGACCTTCTGGCCGACAAGGGCATTCACCAGCGTCGATTTGCCGGCATTCGGGGCGCCGATCACGGCGACGAAGCCGGCGCGTGTGGTCTTCTCGGTCATTTCAGTTGGTCCAACAGTGCTGATGCGGCCGCGGTTTCCGCTTCCTGCTTGCTCGAGCCTTCGGCGGTCGCTTCGCCCACGTTCCGGATTCCGACCTTAACCGTGAAGCGGGGGGCATGGTGCGCGCCGCTCTTTCGGGCAATTTCATATTCGGGGGCAGCCCAGTTGCGCGCTGCAGCAAGCTCCTGGAGCGCCGACTTCGGGTGCTTCGGAGCCTTGCCCTGAGCGTCCACGAAAGGCGCCCAGGCCCGTCTTATGAACGCGTCCGCCTTCTTCAGTCCGCCGTCGATGAGGAGGGCTCCCACCAGGGACTCGACCGCGTCTCCCACGACATTCTCGCTCTGGTTCGCGCCGTCGTCGCGGGCCTGCTTGCCGAGCCTGATCCAGGCCGGAAGTCCCATTCCACGCCCGATCTCCGCGCAGGTTTCTCGCGACACGAGGACATTGTAGCGGCGGGAAAGCTTACCCTCGGGCTCTTTCTCAAAGCGCTCATAGAGCAGGCGAGCGATCACCAGCCCGACCACTCGATCGCCAAGGAATTCCAGCCGCTCGTAGCTATCCTTCCCGACGCTGGCATGCGTCAGCGCGCGCTCGAAAAGCGAGAGATCATCTGGATCGTGGCCCAGCGTCTCGCGCAGGAAGTCGCGAAGTTCGGTCATTGGGACTGTCCGTCGAGGGCGCTCGCGATGCGACCGCCGCGAAGTGCCGTGAACCAGGTCCACGGCTTTGCATATTCGGCAGTGCCGTCGGTGGACCAGAAGATGAATGCCGCCCGACCCACCAGATTTTCGATCGGGACGAAGCCGATGCCGCCTTCCTTGACGCTGAAGCGGCTGTCGAGGCTGTCGTCACGGTTGTCGCCCATCAGAAAGACGTGGCCGCCGGGAACCTTGATGGGCGCTACGTCGTCGCCGCGGGGGTTACTCACCTGGTCGATGACTTGATAGCTCCGCCCGCCCGGAAGCGTTTCCCGATAGACCGGATAAAGGCATGCCGAAGCGCCGCCGTCCGTTCGCCCGAACATCGGCGTCGCTCCCGCCACCACGCGGCAGGGGCTGTTTGCCGAAATCGGCATCGTGAAGGTCCCCGCCTGCTCACGGGGCACCGGCTTGCCGTTGACTATCAGCATGCCGCCCTGAACCTCCACCGTATCGCCGGGCAGGCCGACCACGCGCTTGATGAAGTCTTCCTCCGTGCCGGGGGCACGAAAGACGACGACGTCGCCCCGTTCCGGCAAGCTGCTGAAGATGCGGCCGTCGAAGGATGGGAAACCCCAGGGAAAGCTGTAGCGGGAGAAGCCATACGGCCACTTCGACACCATCACATAGTCACCGATGTAGAGGGCGGGCAGCATCGAACCGGAAGGGATATTGAACGGCGCGAAGATGAAGCTTCGGATCACCCAGGCCAGCAGAAGGACAGAGACGATAAGACGCGGCAAGCTGCCGCGGCGCTCCCTTCTGCTGGTTCTTGAGCCCGATCGCCGAGCATAGCTTAATGCCATCGCGCGTGCTTGTTTCCGCCTGTGGCCCAGCCGTCAAGCGGGGATGGTTTTTGTGGGTAGCCCGACTATGACGCCGGCCATGGCAGGCCAAGACTGGAACGCGATCGACGCGTACGAGGTGCAATCGCTCGAAGCTCTCTTCGAGCGCGATGAAGGAAGGCTTTCGGCGTTCTCGCTCGAACTCGGCGGTCTCTATTTCGACTGGTCGAAGACGCATCTCGACGCGGGATTGCTCGAACGCTTCGTCGCAATTGCCGAATCCAAGGACTTTGCCGCGGCCCGCGACTCCCTCTTTGCAGGGGAGATCGTGAACGCGACGGAGGGTCGGCCCGCCGAGCATGTGGCTGAGCGAGGAACCGGGGCGCCCGATGCGGTCGAGTTGGCGTCAGGCCGCCGCGGCCGGATGCGCGCCCTTCTCGATGCGATCGAAGCAGGCGCGTTCGGCGATATTACCGGCGTTCTTCACATTGGCATTGGCGGATCCGTTCTCGGGCCGGCTTTGCTCGTGGACGCGCTTGGCCGGAACGGTTCACGGGCCGAGGTTCGTTTTCTTTCAAACATCGATGGCGCGGCGTTCGACGATGCCGTCTCGACGCTTGATCCGGAAACGACGCTGATCGTCGCCGCCTCGAAGACGTTCACGACGGCCGAGACCATGTCCAACCTGAATGCCGCGATTGGCTGGCTTCGAGAGGGTGGCGTGGACGATCCCTTTGGCCGAGTGATTGCGGTGACTGCTCATCCCGAAGCCGCGGTCGAGGCGGGCGTCGACGAGACGCGCATTCTTCAGTTCAGCGAGGGGGTAGGGGGTCGCTATTCGCTTTGGAGCGCCGTCGGTTTCTCCGCCGCTCTCGCGCTGGGCTGGAGTTCGTTTGAGGAATTGCTTGAAGGCGCGGCCGAGATGGACCGGCATTTCCGATACGCCGAGCCCGCCAGCAATGCGCCGCTAGTTTCTGCATTCATCGACCGTCTCTACGTCCGCAAGTTCGAATGCCAGACGCGTGCCGCCTTCGCCTACGATGAGCGCCTGCGGCTGCTGCCGTCCTACCTCCAGCAACTCGAGATGGAATCGAACGGCAAGTCGGTGAGGCTCGACGGATCGCCGATCGGCCAACCGTCCGCGCCGGTGACCTGGGGCGGAACGGGCACGGACGCGCAGCACGCGGTCTTCCAGCTGTTGCACCAAGGCACAGTGCTCGTCCCCGTCGAATTCCTGGCGGTTACCGAGGCCGAGGATAGCCTGCCGCCCGATCACCACCGTCAGCTGTTGTTGAATGCCTTCGCGCAAGGCGCTGCGCTGATGCGGGGAAAGAAGAGCGACGATCCGCATCGCAGCTATCCCGGAAACCGCCCGAGCACGACCATCCTTCTCGATCGGCTGGATGCTCGGACGCTTGGCGCTTTGATTGCCTTCTACGAGCACCGCACGTTCGCGAACGCCATTTTGCTCGACATCAACCCGTTCGATCAGTTCGGGGTCGAGCTGGGCAAGGAAATCGCCCGCAAGCTCGACGAGTCCGCGGACGATGAAAGCTTCGACCCGTCAACAAAGACGCTCATCGAAAGAGCCGGGCTCTAGGTCGCAACGCATCGCACCGATGCATAGATGTCATTGGCGCGTCCGCTCGTTCTCCGCGAGAACGAGCCGCATCGGAGGAATGGAATGGCGGACTTTGACCTGTTCGTAATCGGGGCCGGATCGGGCGGCGTGCGTGCAGCGCGCGTGGCATCGAGCTACGGCGCGCGCGTCGCAATTGCCGAGGAGCACAAGGTCGGCGGGACCTGCGTCATTCGGGGCTGCGTCCCGAAGAAGCTGCTCGTCTACGGCGCGCACTTCGCTGAGGACCTCGACGACGCTGCCATGTTCGGCTGGGACGTGCCGGAAAAGCGCTTTGACTGGGCGGTGCTGCGCGACAACGTCCTCAGCGAGGTCGGCCGGCTGGAAGGCGCTTACACCGAAACGCTGACCAACCATGACGTGACGATCTTCAAGGAGCGCGCGACGTTGATCGGGTCGAATTCGGTTCGGCTCGCTTCCGGCAAGACGATCACCGCCGAGAAGATACTGATTGCGACCGGTGCGCGTCCGCTGATGCCTGAGCTTCCGGGCATCGAGCATGCGATCAGCTCGAACGAGACCTTTCATCTGGAGAAGCTGCCGAAGCGCATCATCATTGCCGGTGGGGGCTACATCGCGAACGAGTTCGCGGGGATATTCCATCAGTTCGGAAGCCATGTGACATTGGTGAACAGGACGGACGTCCTGCTTCGGGGCTACGACCAGCAGGTCGTCGACCGGCTGATCCAGATTTCCATCCGGAAGGGGATCGAGTTCAAGTTTCACGCGACGATCGAGGCGATCGAGAAGCGGAACGATGGCTCGCTCCACGTCCGCATGACCGGATGCGACGATATTCACACGGACCAAATATTGTTTGCGGTCGGACGGCAGCCGAACACCGAAGGCCTAGGCTGTGATGCGGCCGGAGTCGACGTTGGCGAGAAGGGCGAGATCAAGGTCGACGCAGACAATCGCACAAATGTGCCGTCTATCTTCGCGGTCGGCGACGTGACCAACCGGGTTCAGCTGACGCCAGTAGCGATCCGCGAGGGGCAGGCTTTCGCCGACACTTTCTTCGGCAAGAAGCCGCACCAGGTCGACTATGATTGCATTCCGAGCGCGGTGTTCAGCCATCCGCCGCTGGCAGGAGTTGGAATGACCGAGGGTCAGGCGCGCAACCGGCTGGGCACCGTAAAGACCTTCACCTCCGACTTTCGGCCTATGAAGAACGTTCTCGCCGGTCGGAACGAGCGCTCGCTCTACAAGCTCGTGCTCGACGGCGAGACCGACAGGGTCGTAGGCGTCCACATGATCGGCCCGGATGCTCCGGAAATCATGCAGGCCGCCGCGATCGCGGTGAAGGCAAGGCTCAAGAAGTCCGACTTCGACGCGACCGTGGCCCTGCACCCGACCATGTCGGAAGAGCTCGTCCTGATGAGATAATCAGGGGTTGCGGGCGGCAACCACCCTGCTGCCATCACCCCGGATCAGCTCCAGCTCGGTCGCGTTGTTTCCAGCGACCTTGAACTTCACGCGCTGCATCGGGTCTTCAGCGAAGGCGAATTCGTTGGGCCCAACCGCTACGAGCTTGCCCTTCGGTCCGCCTTCGCGCTGGAAAATGAGAGCACCGTCATCGTTCGTGATGTGGCGGACCCCATAGACGCCCACATATTGCGGCAGCGGCAAAGCGGTTGAGACAGGGGTGAGCTGCGCTTCGAGAACCTGGGCACTTCCCTCCAGCATGGTCTTGTCCGGTCCCGCCGCCTTTGCCGCGAGCTTCCGGAGGGCGTTCACCTGGGCGACTTCGAGCGCATTGTCCTGGCTCGCCTTGATCGTTGGAGCGATGCCGACCTTTTCCCAGTCCTTCCCCGTCGAGGCGAGCACGGCCCGTCCGACGGAAACGCTGATGACGTAGCCACCCGCGACCGGGAAGAACTCGTTCCGATAGCCTGCGCCGGCAGTGTTCTCGCCGACCAGTTCGCCGAGCTTAAAGCCGTTCACATGCCCGATGAATTCCTCCGCCGCGCTGGCGCTACGGCCGCCAGTCAGCACGTACAGCGGCTTCCCAGCCAGGCTGCCAGCCGGAAGCGAGCCGAGGCTCTTCCACGTGTCGCCTTTTTGGCCGCGCATGTAGAATGTCACGATCGGAGTGTTCGGCTGGAGGAAGTGGCTGATCATGTACTGGACCGCGTCGGGGCTTCCGCCGCCGTTCTTGCGCATGTCGATGATGATCGCGTCGCCCCCTTTGAGGAAGCGCATCGCATTGTCGTAGACTTCCTTGGTCTTATCGCCGCCCCAGAAGAAGCCGATCGTTTCCATGTAGCGGATGTTGCCGGGCAGCACTTTCAGCTGCAGAATTCCGTGATTGAGGCGGTCCGCGAACCGGATTTCCTCCGCGCTCGGCGGGGCGTCGTCCGCGCCGGCCCCGGCCGGGCGAGCGGCCAGCTCCGCCGATTGCTTGGGATCGAAGTGCATGCCAAGGTGATGGTCGTGCGCCACCGCCTCCAGGTCGGAGTTGATCCGTTCGGCCAGCGCCCCCGCGTCGGTCACGTCGTACCGGCCGTCGTCCAGGCCCTTCGCAAGGGCGGCATCGAGTTGAGGCCGAAGTTCGGGCAGGACGTAGTTTTCGTTGAGGATGCGCCGGACATCGGCGACGACCGCTTTCGCATCGATCGAGGGTTGCGTTGCGGTCGTCGCCTCCTGCGCCTGCGCGCCGGCGTTCGCTGGGATCAGTGCGAGCGCTGCCGCGCCGGCCAGTGCCGTCATAATCTTCATTTCCCGCTCCGAAATCGTGTCTGGCGTATTATTAGACTAATACGCCTGCGCGTGGTGCGCAAAGACAGGCCCGACCGTGCCAGATTTTGGCACGGAGACTTCGACTGGCGGCGGCGCGGGGGCCTCACTATAGGCTCTGGCGAACACCGGTGGGGATCTGATGCACGACGTTGTAATCATCGGCGCGGGCCACAACGGCCTGACCTGCGCTTACTATCTCGCAGCGAAGGGGCTGAAGGTTGCCGTCCTCGAGGCGTCCGACACGGTCGGTGGTGCGGCGGTCACGGACGAATTCCTGCCCGGCTTCCGCAACTCGGCCGCGAGTTACACCGTCAGCCTGCTGAACCCAAAGGTCATTCGCGACCTCGATCTGGAACGCCACGGCCTCAAGGTAGTGCTCCGCAAGACTGATAATTTCCTACCTGGCGACGGCGACTATCTGCTCTCCGGCCGAAATGGCCTGACCCGCAAGGAGATCGCCCGCCACTCGAGGAAGGATGCAGAAGGGTACGACCGCTACATTGCGGACCTAGATGCGGTCGTCGATCTTCTGAAGAAATGGCTCCTGCGTTCCCCGCCGAATGTTGGTGCAAGACTCAGTGCCATTCCGAAGATCCTGACGCTCGGCAAGGACATGGCCGGGCTGTCGCTTGGCGAGACGCGCGTCGTTCATGATTTCGCCCTTCGAAGCGCGGGCGAGGTCCTAGACCGCTATTTCGAGACCGACATCGTGAAGGCCCTGTTCGGTTTCGACGGTGTCGTCGGCAACTTCGCGTCTCCGTACGCGGCTGGCAGCGCCTACGTTCTGCTGCACCACCTTTTCGGCGAGGCCGCGGGCGTTCCAGGAGCATGGGGTCATGCGATCGGCGGCATGGGCTCGATCACCCAGGCCATGGCCCGTTCTGCGCGTGAGAAGGGCGCGGACATCCTGCTTGGCACGCCAGTCGAAGAGATCATTGTCGAGAACGGCAAGGCCGTCGGCGTCGTGGCGGGAGGCAAGGCCTGGCGCGCCGATACGGTCGTCGCCGGAGTCAACCCGAAGCTGCTGTTCGACAAGCTCGTTCCGCAGGGAGCGGTCGATGCGGACGTCCACAACCGCATGCATCACTGGAAGGGCGAAAGCGCGACTTTCCGGATGAACGTGGCCCTGTCGGAGCTGCCCAAGTTCACGGTGCTCCCGAAGAAGGGCGATCATTTGACCGCCGGCATCATCATGGCGCCGAGCCTCGGCTACATGCACAAGGCCTGGCTGGATGCCGAGAACAACGGCTGGACCAAGCAGCCGGTCGTGGAAATGCTGATCCCGTCGACGCTTGACTCCACGCTGACGCCGAAGGGAAAGCACGTCGCGTCGCTATTCTGCCAGCATTTTCGCTTCAACCTCGGCCCGGGCCGAAGCTGGGACAAAGAACGCGAAAAGGCGGCGGACGCGATCATCGCGACGGTCGATTCCCATGCGCCGGGCTTCGCCAAGTCGGTCATCGGAAGGCAAATCCACTCGCCGCTCGACCTAGAGCGCCGGTTCGGATTGGTCGGCGGCGACATCTTCCACGGCAAGATGAGCCTCGACCAGCTGTTCAGCGCTCGGCCGATGATCGGTGCGGCGGATTACCGCATGCCTCTGAAGGGCCTCTATCTCTGCGGATCGGGCGCGCACCCCGGGGGCGGCGTTACCGGGGCTCCCGGCCACAACGCCGCGCAGGCCGTTCTCGCCGACCGCAAGCCCTGGAGCAGACGGAAACCGTGACAGCGCCGCTTGCAGGCATCCGGGTCCTAGACCTCTCGCGCGTTCTCGCGGGGCCTTGGTGCACGCAGCTTCTCGCCGATCTCGGCGCGGAAGTGATCAAGATCGAGCGGCCGGGTGCAGGCGACGACACGCGGCATTGGGGTCCGCCGTGGCACGGTGAAGGCGAGGAGCGGGTCGCGGCTTACTTTCTGAGCGCCAATCGCGGGAAGAAGTCGGCTGCGATCGACTTCGCCAAGCCGGAGGGCGCCGCGCTCGTCCGCAAGCTCGCCGAGCGGAGCGATATCGTCGTCGAGAACTTCAAGGTCGGGGGCCTGAAGAAGTTCGGGCTCGACGCCGAAAGCCTTCGGGCAGCCAATCCGCGCCTGATCGTCGCGTCGATAACCGGCTTCGGTCAGGATGGGCCCTACGCCGACCGCGCCGGATACGATTTCATCATCCAGGGGATGGGCGGGATGATGAGCATTACCGGCCTTCCTGACGGGCAGCCGGGCGGCGGGCCGCTGCGCGTGGGCGTTGCGGTGGTCGACCTGTTCACCGGCATGTACACCGCGACCGCCATCCTGGCGTCCCTGTTTCGCCGCGAGCGCACGGGCGAGGGCGCGCATGTCGACATGGCTCTGTTCGACACGCAGATCGCAGTGCTCGCCAACCAGGTTTCGAACGCGCTGGTGTCTGGCAAGGACCCGCCGCGGCAGGGCAATACGCACCCGAATATCGTTCCGTATCAGCCGTTCGAGGCCGCCGACAAACCTTTGATCGTCGCCGTCGGAAATGATCGGCAATTCGGGAAATTGGCTGAACTGTGCGGCCATCCGGAATGGACGACGGACGAGCGTTTTTCGACCAACGCCGCCCGCGTCGGCAATCGCACCGAGATGGTGCGGCTGATCGGCGAGTGCATTCGCCAGAAGCCGGCGACCGAGTGGTTCGAGCAGCTCGACGCGGCGGGCATCCCCGCCGGTCCGATCAACACGATCAGCGAGGCTCTCGCGGACGTTCAGGCTCGGCACCGGCACATGATCCGTACCATGACGGGAATACCGCTCATTGGCTCACCCATGCGAATTGATGGAGACCGCACGGATACCGATCTGCCACCGCCCGCGCTCGGCGAGCACACAGAGGAAGTTCTTGAGTCGTTGGCGCTGGACGGCTCGGAGGTCGAGCGGCTCCGGTCGGCTGGAGTGGTCGGCTAGCCTATTCGCCGTCGCCGAGCTCGGCGACCAGAACGTCCAGCTGGTTCTGGCAGCCGCGCTGGATGAGCGCTTCGGCGGTATCCACTGCGTCGGACGGGAGGGCAGGCATCAGCGAAAATCGGACGCTCTCGGGGCTTGGACCGTCCTTCAGTGCCAGCTGATAATCCACGCCCTCGCTAATCGGCAGTGCAGCGGGCCAATCTATCGTCGACTTGCCGGCCGGCCAGTTGACCGTCGTTGCCTTGCCCGACGAAAGCGTGATGATGAGCTTCGCGGCGTCCTCCGACGACGGCCGCCACATCTTGAGCGGGCTGCCCTTGGCGATGCAGATCGTCCCGCTCTGGCTGATGTCGAGGTTCCACGGGCTCGGATTGAGAGCGAGGTCGCCGGAGCGCATGGCGCCGAAGCGCGTGCGGCGGGCGGCCGCCATCGCAAGCCCTTCCGCGCTCGATGAGGACGCCGGGAAAGTGCCGGGCCCACGAAGGGTCTTGGTGGCGTTCGGGCCGAGAATCGTGACGCTGTCGCCGGGCTTCAGCGAAATCTTGGCGCTGTCCGGCAATGCCTTGCCCGGCGGGTAGGCATTTGCTGACGGACCTGCCGAGCGGACGACCAACGCCTTCGACAGGGCAGGGGCCGCGATCGCCACGCAGCAACCCGTCGTCCAAGCAGTCAGAAGTGTTCGCCACGTCATCGTGCGCCTCCCCCCGCGACGCCTCACTGGGCGTTCGCGACATTGTACTTGATTGTTTCCTTGGCGGTCAGGCAGCGTCGGGTTGACCTGTCGGCGTCCGATGCGACCGCCTTCTGCTGGTACATCACTTCGGTCAGCAGTTTTCGCGACACGCCCATCTTGATGAGGAAGTCGTTGTCCTCGCTCGCGAGCATGGCCGAGTCCTGCTCGACATCGCCGATCAACGCCGTCGCTTTGTCGGCCCCCTGAGAGATCTCCGCATGGACCGCATCCTTGTCGGCGAGATGCGTGAACATGTGGACCACGAACAGGCCGCCGTCGTCGATGAAGCGGATCGGCCCGCCCATGAACATGAAATTGCAGGCCGAGAAGCAAGCCCACCCGGGTGGTATCCTGGTCGGTATGCCCTGCTTGCGGATGATCGTACCGGCCTTGTTGCCGACCCGCGCGTCACCGCCCGGCGATCTAAGCCAAATTTCATCGACCGGTTCATATTGCTTCAGCGCGTCCGCAAGCCGTGTCGCGGCATCCGCGTCGATCATGCCTTCCGCCCTCAGGATCCGACGTGCTTCCGTCTCGAACAGCGAAAAGCGCATCTGGCGATAGGTCGACCAGTCGAGAACCTTTGGGCAAGTCGGGTTGAGCGGATCGCGGGGCGTCGAACCCACCGCGGCCTCCGCGTTCGCACTTGCGAGCGCCGCCGCGATCAATAACGAAAGCGCTGCCAAGTCACGCCTTCCTGTAGCCGCTGTCGCCCTTTCCGCGGCACATCTTCTTCGGAACGGTGGTTTCTTCACCATCGATGATCACCACGTCCGTCACGGTCATGCACTGGCTACCGTCCGCCAGCTTTTGAGAACCCGTAACCTTGGATGAGCCGGTCACGTTCTTGCGTGACTCGCTCTTCCATTTGATTTCGGTGCCGACACCCCCCTCAATGGCCTGGTTGGTCGCGTCCGCGGCCTGTTTCTGCTCCTTGCAGTCGAGCAGCTTCAGCAATTCGTCCGCGACGATCGAGCTTACCGGGACCAGGCTGCTTGCTATGCCACCCGCACGGCCGAGAATGCCTCCGGCAATGCCTCCGAGGACGTTGCCGAACATAGACCTTTTGGCTTTTTTCTGCGGATTGTCGGCGCATTGCTCCTGGCCGGGCTCCTGCCCGTCGGCCTGGGCAATCGCGGCGCCGACTGGAATCGTCAGCGTCGCTGGGGCAGCCAGCAGCAGAGCCGCAATGATGGATACGCGAAACATGACTCGGGACCCCCAGAGCAGACGGCAAACTATGCCTCGGTTATAACCCGGTCAATCGATTAGCGATTAACGGTTTTTTCCCTTTTCGGAGCAAACCGGGGCGGCCCTTTCGAAAGCTGCGCTTCGATTGCCTCGATCCTCTCGATCAGCGATTTTTCACGCAGTTCACGTCGAGTGACGATCCGCACGGCCCTGGTGATCGGGGCCGCCACGTCGACCAGCGCATTCTGCTCGTCCTTGCTGAGCAGCGAGCCGTCCGGGCGCGGTCCGACGAGGAGCCATCCGATCCACTCGCCGTCGTCCGCTCGCGCCTGGAGTGGAACACGCACGGGAAAGGTCTTGTCCGACGTGCTGCACAGAGCATCGCGGCAGGAGTCCGGGTCGAATTCCTTGAGCCACTGCTTCACCGATTTGGCGTCTATCCCGCGCGCGGCAGCGACCGCGCCGTCGACAAGCACTGCAATGCGCGTCGTCCGAACCCCGGACTCGATCCGTTTAAGCGTGTCGTCGAGCAGTTCCTGGATCGAGGCGCTCTCGCGAAGTTCGCGCAGAAACGATGGGAGGTCTTCCCTAAGCCTGACGAGATTGCGCTGGAATCGCTGCTCGGACCAGCGCTGGATGCGCTCCTGCGCCGGGGTGACAAGGACAGTAGCGACGGCCGCCGCAAAGATGCCCGGAGACTGTCCCGCGTTCGGCCCGTAGAGGCCCTGGATAAAGACCTTCACGGCCTCGTTGCTCGCCGCAAAGATCCCGCCGATGAACACTGTCACCAGCGCGAACGTTGCCGACCGGCTGATCACGACCTCGGCGTCGTAGAGCCGGAACCTCAGCAGCGCGACCATTAGCCCGAGCTGAAGGCAAAGGAAGGCGAGGCCGAAGCTGAGGCCACCGAGGAGCTCCAGCAGGAGTTGGCTGCCAAACGATCCGACCTGGAGCTTGAAGGCGTCCGCGGCCAGGGCCGATGCAAGGAAGACCGCATAGCCGGAGAAGCCGAACAGGGCCCATTTGATCTGCTGACGGGCATCACCGGGTGGCGTCTCGCGGAGCCGGGCGAACAAGGTCGCTACGGCGACCGCCATGAACAGCATGAAGACCGCCCGGTACCATTCGCCTTCCAGCAGGAAGAGGACCGGCAATAGGGCAAGTGGAACGATCACGAAGCGCGGACGAAGCTGCCCGAAGGGGAACAGCAGCACGCCCGCGAGCAAACAGATGTTGCCCACGTCGTAGAGCGTGCGATGGGCCCATTCCGGCAGGTGTAGGACGAACGTCAGGAACCCGGCGCTTGGCTGTTCAGCGGCAATCGTCAGGAGGATCGCGAGGGACAGGACCGAACTGATCAGGTCCTCCGGCTTTCGCCGATGCAGGATCCACGCCGCAAACAGCAGGAATGGGTAGGTGAGCAGGTGCAGAAGGTCGACGACGCTCAGGAGGACCGGCGGAAAGCCGACGGAGCTGGCGGCCTGTCCAATGTGATCCTCACCCGGTCGAACCCGAAAGTTCTTTTCGCTACCGTCCCGGGATCGAAGCCGGATCGTATAGTCGGACTCATCTCCGCCCTCGATGATCGGGGTGAACAAGGCATAGTCCATGTCCGTCGCATCGTGCGGCTGAGCGAGCCCGCGCTTCGAGATGGGAACGACCCTCGCGACCGGCGTGCCGTCGATCGCAACGATGTCGTCTCCGGCCTTCACACCCGCGGCCTTCGCAGCCTTGCCGATCGGGAAGCGGACCTTGGTCAGGTCGTCTTCGGAAAGTCCAAGTCCAATGCGACTGCCGACTATCAGCGCGGAATTCTCGCCCGACTGGTCAAAGCGTAACCATATGCCGGCAAGTGGCCCAGCAACCGCCAGTAGCAGAGCCGGAATCCAGATCAGCTGGAAAAGAATAAGCCCACGACGGCTCAGATCCGGGATCTTGTCGGGCAGCCGCGCCGGGGAAAGGCGGACAGCGTCGGCGCTAGCTACCGAATCTGTCGCCATGCCAGTGTCATGCCCCCATTACCTGCCCCAGAACCTCAATAGCACGAGGCCCGCGGGGGAACAGCAGGCCTTAACTGTCGATGCGCTCCTGGCCGTAGCGGCTCTTGATGAAGCGGCCCTGCGTTTCGAGGGCTGCGACATCCGACCGGGCAAGCTTCTCGGAAATCTCCTCGAGCGCGCCGCGGCCCGCGTGCAAGCCCTCGACCAGACGTTCGTCGACGCTCACGTCTTCGCCATCGCGCTGGTTGCGGTAGGCGGGCGGCACGTTGACGTAGCGGTCGATCAGGCCCGGGAGGTGCATGGACATCAATCGCCGGGCGTCCTGCGCATCCGGGTTCAAATCGTCGATCCGCTCGAGTGTCTGTTTCAGCGATGGCAGGATGCGGCTGATCGCGTCCAACTCCGCGCGTGCGGGCGCAGGGAGAGCCGGACGCTGCCGGTAGATATAGGAATCGAAGCGCTGGACCATCTGGCCATTCGGCAGATCCGCCGTCGGTGCCGTCGCATTGCTCTTGCCGCTCGGCATGAAGGCCAGAAGTGCGGCAATTCCGATCGCGACGCCCACGGCCGCGAGAAAGCCGAACATTCCGATCGGAGTGATGATTCCAATGACAATAGTGAGGAGGCTGATCACGCCGATCGCGACGCCAACTCGCCCGATCCGGCGCATCATGTCGGCATTCACCCGCTCGCGCTCACGCCGCGCGGCTTCCCGTACGGCGCCGTCGCGCTCGTCGAGCTGCCGCATGACGCGGTCAGCGCGTGCGATGACCTTGTCGAAGCGTTCTGTGCTCATTTGCTTTCAATGGGCGTGAGCGGCGAGGGGGCACCCTCGAGCTTCGCCTGGTTCACTCCCTCTGCGCGGGCGATGTAACCCTTCGACTTCTCGACTTCTGACGAGAGCGTGTTGACCGTCTGCTTCATGTTGTCGAGCGCCTGGAGCTTGAACCGGTCGATCTGGTCCATTGTCTCGTAAATGTTCTGGAAGGCGCGCTGAAGGGTCTCGATCGGGATAGTCGACGAGGCTGCCTGCTCGTGGATCGCACCAGTCTGGGTGCGGAGCATCTCGCCGGTGGAATCGATCATTCCCGCGGTCGTCGTGTTCAGCGCCGTGATCTGCTGGAGGACGAGCTTCTGGTTCGTCATCGCCTGGGCGACGGTGACGGCCGTGCGAAGCGCGGAGACGGTCGTGGTGGACGCGCGGTCGACACCCTTCACCAGCTCGACATTGTTCTTCTTGACCAGGTCGAGAGCGAGGTAGCCCTGAACGGTGACCGCCGTCTGCGTCAGCAGGTCGGTCGTGCGCTGGCGCGTATAGAACAGCGCGCTTTCGCGAATGGCTTTCGCCTTGGCCGGATCGGTCGCGTCGAGCTCGTTGGCTTTCTCCTCGAGCTGTTTGTCGAGACTCTTGGAGATGTGAACCATCTGCTCGAGCTTGTGCATGGTCTTCCACAGGCCCGCGCGCTCGGTGTCGATCGCCGCATTGTCCATCAGCAGCTCGTCCTTGCCATTGGCGAGGCTGCCGAGGATCTTCGAGATGTGCGTCTGGGAGCTGCGATACTTGTCGAAATATCGATCGACGCTGTTGCCGAAGGGAATGATCCCGAGGAGCTTGCGGGTTTTGGTGGCTTCTTTCGGGTCCAGGGACTCGACGGTGCGGCGGAGCTCGGTCAGGTCCGCTCCAATGCCCGTGTCCTTGTCGATCGCCTTCACCGGCCGGTCGAGGAAACGGTTCGACGCGCCTGCCGCTTCGGAGATCTCCTTGCGGCCCATCGCCGTCAGCTGGTCGACCTTCTTGCCGAATTCGGGGCTGTTGGAGTCCAGCGCCGCCAGCTCGGCAACGAATTGCGCGACCCGCTTGTCGAGCTCGGTCGTCTCTTCAGCCTTTAGTGGAACGAGCCCCGCCGCCTCCGCTGGCGCAATCGGGTTTAACGCTTCCGGCGGATCGAGCTTCAGCGTCGTGTCCGTCTTGGTCTCGGTCGTGGGTTCCGTGGCCATCTCAAGTTCCTCGTCATCCAGTCGCCGGCGCGAGTGGGCAGGGTGTGAACATCTGCCCTACGCCGCGCAAGCGACAACTTCCACTGTATTATAGGCATAATACGCCGCTCTTCAAGCGACGCTGGAAGCACAACAGAGTTAGCTCTCGTTAACCGAAACTTTGAACGTTTCGATCACCGTGACGGTCGTAGAGGCGTGGAATGCGCACCGATTGCCTGAGGATCTTCGAATGATCTCGTCACTCAAGCGCCTTTGGCGCGACCGCCGCGGGAACACTCTGGCTATTGCAGGCGCTGCGCTCCCGCTCGTGCTGGGTTCCGCAGGTCTGGCGAGCGATACGATCCAGTGGACGCTCTGGAAGCGGCAGCTTCAGCGCGCGGCGGATTCCGCTGCTGCAGCGGGCGTCTATGCCATTGCCTCCGGAAAAGCGGTCGGCACCTGCGCGGACATTGCTGGTTCGACCTACGCAAATCCGGTTGCCTACGACCTGAAGAAGAACAATCAGGTCGGCATACCGACAACCTGCACGGTCACGAATCCTCCATCGGTCGGCGGCTACACGGCCGACGCAAATGCCGTCCGGGTCGCGCTCGCAATCCAGAAGAAGCTGAGCTTCTCCGGAATGTTCATGAACGCGGCTCCGACAATCACTGCAACGGCCACGGCGACGATCGTCCCGAGCGGCGACTACTGCGTGAAGAGCCTCGTGAACCTGCCGGTGACCGGAATCGATGCGACGGGCAGCACCGTAGTCAACCTGGGCTGCGGCATGATTACCAATTCGACATCAATGTCGGCCGCCGTTGCCACGGGCAATGCGAGCGTAGCAGCAAGTCCGATCGCGGCAGTTGGAGGCATTCCGGCCAGCGACAACTGGGGCACGGGCACGGTTCTTCAACCATTTACGCTGGCGCAGGATGATCCGTTCGCGAACGTGCCGGCGCCTTCGGCGTCAGATTTCCCGGCGGGCGCCTGTCCGAGCGTTACGGTAAATCCGAACAACAGTGCGACCTTGGACCCTGGCTGCTACAGCAGCTTGAACCTCAAGGGAAATGTGACTCTCAATCCGGGAGTCTACATTCTCGATGCCGGCTCAATCACGACAACCTCGCAAGCCAGCGTCAGCTGCACTGGTTGCACATTTGTTTTGACGAACCGCGACCCCAGCTCCACCGCCACCATCGGCGGCGTGCAAATGAACGGCGGGGCGAACATCAATATCGTGGCACCCACGTCAGGGACTTACAAAGGAATTCTATTCTACCAGGATCGGCGGGCCACGCTAAGTAACTCGCAGACCGTGAACGGTAACAGTGCGTCCAAGTTTGAAGGTGCATTGTACTTCCCGCGGGCGGACCTCACCTTCAACGGCACGTCCGGAATGAATACGAACTGCCTGCAGATCGTGTCCTGGACGGTCAAGTTCACGGGGAATAGCGCAGTTTCGAATACTTGCCCCGCCGGGTCCGGAGCATCCTCCTTCACCGGCAAAAAGATAAGGATGGTCGAATGATCCGCTTCGCACGTCTCGCGCGCGATGACCGCGGCGCCTCGATCATCGAACTTGCGCTTGTCGCACCCATTCTGGCCTCGCTGCTGATCGGCATGGTCGATCTCAGCCGCGCCTATTCCTACAAGCTCAAGCTGGAGCAGGCCGCGCAGCGTGCGATCGAGAAGGTCCAGGCTTACCAGACAAGTACGAGCACCTACGGCACACTGCAGAGTGAGGCTGCCACGGCCGCGGGCGTGCCAACGAGCAATGTCACCATCGACTTTTGGCTCGAGTGCGATGGAGCGCGCGCTTCGAACTACGAGTCGGTCTGCACGAGCGGCCAGACCTACGCCCGCTGGGTGACGGTCTCCGTGCGGGGCACCTTCACGCCAATGTTCCGGTCGAAATATTATCCGCGTGCGAACTCCGACGGGACGTTCACGATCACGGGCAAGACAGGAATGAGGACGCAATGATGAAGTTCTTGCGCCTGAAGCGGGACGACCGCGGTGCCGCTGCCATCGAGATGGCGCTGGCATTGCCCATCCTCGTCTCAATGATCTACGGCCTCTTTCAGGTCGGCCTGCTCTACCAGGCGAATGCCGGCATGCAGCACGCCCTTGGTGAAGGCGCGCGCATGGCAACGCTCTATGAGCGCTACACGGCGAATAACGTGCCGACCGACGCTGCGATCAAGTCGCGGATGACGACGAAGCTGTTCGGCAAGGGAGACGGCGCCTTCACCGTCGCCGATCCGGTTACCGGTGCGGGATACAAGGATTTGTCGATCACCTACACGAAGAAGATGAACTTCATTTTCTTCAACGGCCCGACGGTCACGCTGACCCGCTCGAAGCGCGCTTACACCGTCAGCTGACGGGCTTCGCCCTCGCGGCGAAGAAGGCGTTGATCGCGTCGCGGACTTCCGTCGAGGTCAGACGTTCCGAAAAATGACCGTTCTCGAGCTCCATTCGTTCGAGCAATTCGTCGGTATTCCCGCGCCGAAGTAGGCGCTGCGTCAGGCGGAGCGCTTCCGCCGGCTTGGCTTTCAGCTTTGCCACCAGTTTTTCGGTGATCGATTGCAGCTGACCGGCGGGAGCGACGTGGCTGACCAGGCCGAAGTCAAGCGCTTCCTCCGGTCCAAAGGGCTCGCCGAGCAGCAAGTAGCGCGCCGCCCTCCGACGTCCCGCCAGTCTCGGTAGGATCAGCGAGCTCGCGGCTTCCGGAACCAGACCCAGGTCCACGAACGGCATCAAGAAACGAGTGCCTTCCTCTGCGATGACGAAGTCGCAATGGAACAGCATCGTCGTGCCGATGCCCACCGCATTGCCGTGGACCGCCGCGACGATCGGCACCTGGTTCTTCGCCAGCGCCCGCAGCAGGCGCCAGACAGGAATGTCGGATCCGTCGCGGGGCAGCTCGGCCATGAAATCTCCGAGGTCGTTGCCGGCGGTGAAGTCCTGTCCTTCGCCACGAAGCGTGATCAGGCGAACATTGTCATCGCCAGCGGCGCTTTCGACGGCGTCGGCGAGTGCTGCATACATGGCAACGGTGATCGCGTTGCGCCGATCAGGCCGGGCGAGGATTATCGCGAGGACGTCGCCTTTTCGCTCGACCAGGACGTGCTCGCTCATTGGGCCCTCCCGCGCCGGTCCGAATCGGGTGACGGACCCGACTTCACCGGCTATGCGGCCCCAAATTCACTAAAGCCGGGATTGAAGCAAATCATGAAGTTCTTCGCCGACACCGCCGAGATTGCAGAAATCCGCGACCTTGCAGCCACGGGACTGCTCGACGGCGTGACGACGAACCCGTCGCTCATTCACAAGTCGGGGCGGGACTTCCTGGAAGTTGTGAAGGAAATCGCGGGCGTGGTCGAGGGCCCCGTCTCGGCCGAAGTTGTCGCGCTCGATCATCAGGGGATGATGCGCGAGGCTGAAGTCCTTCGGAAAATCGCGGACAATATCGCGATCAAGGTCCCGCTGACCGAGGACGGTCTCAAGACCTGCAAGGCGCTCACCAGTGATGGGACGATGGTCAACGTCACGCTCTGCTTCTCGGCGGCGCAGGCGCTGCTCGCGGCGAAGGCCGGCGCGACCTTCATTTCTCCATTCGTCGGCCGCCACGACGACGTCGGCTTCGACGGAATGGCGCTGATCGCCGATATCCGGCTGATCTACGACAATTACGATTATGCGACTCAGATTCTGGTCGCGAGCGTTCGTCACCCGATGCACGTTGTCGAAGCGGCAAAGATCGGCGCTGACGTCATGACGGCGCCTCCGAAGATTATCCACCAGCTGTTCAAGCACCCGCTGACCGACAGCGGAATCAAGAGCTTCCTCGCCGACTGGGAAAAGACCGGCCAGAAGATAGGCTAAGCACTGACGGCAAGGCCCGCGCTATGATATCGGCGGCGCGGGAGGTCTTGCCGATGAACGCGCTTCTTCTCATCTCCGCTTTGGCATTTGCTCAGGCGGTTCCGCACGATCACGAGCACCTCCATTCGGAGCAGATCGGCCGAGTTAGCTTCCAGACCAGCTGCAGCCCGCAAGCGCACGCAATCTTCGAGCGCGGCGTAACCTGGCTTCACTCCTTCGAGTACGAGCAGGCGGAAGCCGCGTTCAACGAGGCCGCGGCGGCCGATCCGTCCTGCTCGATCGCGCATTGGGGCGCCGCGATGAGCCTCTACCACCCGCTGTGGGCGCCTCCGACGAAGGCCGAGATGGAGCGGGGCCGTGCTGCAGTCGCCGCGGCACAGGCAACACCGGCAAAGACCGAGCGAGAGCGCGAATATGTCGCCGCGATCGCCAGCTTCTATCGGGATTCAGACAAGCCCGATCACAAGACACGGGCGCTTGCCTACAACGCTGCCATGGCGGAAGTGCATCGGCATTACCCCGCCGACCGCGAGGCGGCAGTCTTCTACGCCCTCTCGCAGATTGCTGCCGGAACGCTGGACAATGATCCCAATTTCACGCGCGAGAAGGATGCTGCGGCGATCCTGAACGCCGTGCTGAAGGAGGAGCCGGACCATCCCGGCGTCGCGCATTACTTGATCCACGGCTTCGACTATCCGCCGCTTGCTGAGTTGGCGGTCCCGGCGGCGAAGAGATACGCGAGCATCGCTCCGGACTCGCCTCACGCGCAGCACATGCCTTCCCATATCTTCACGAGGCTTGGGATGTGGGATGACTCGATTGCGTCGAACCTGAAGTCTGAAGCTGCCGCCCGCGAGCTCATGAAGAAGAAGGGGTTCGTCGGGGCGTCCCGGGAAGAGCTGCACGCGATGGATTATCTAGCCTACGCCTACCTTCAAACGGACCAAGAGGCGAAAGCCCAGCAAGTCCTTGGCGATCTGAGCCGGATGCAGAAGGTCGATGAGCCGATCTTTTCGGTCGCTTACGCCGCGACGGCCATTCCAGTCCGTATCCTGCTCGAGAATCGACGCTGGAAGGAAGCTGCGGCCCTGCAGATACCCGACAACGTCCTAAAGCTTTCTCCGCTCGAGAATTTCCGGTGGGGTCAGGCACATATTCATTTCGGCCGTGCGATTGGTGCGGCTCGAAGCGGAGATGTTGCGCTTGCTCGAGACGAAGTCGGCAAGCTCAAGGCAATCGAGGACACGCTCGTCGTTCCCTCCGGAACCTATGACTGGCGGAAGCAGGTTTCCATTGAGCGCCAGATCGCTGGAGCCTGGACGACATATGCCGACGGCAAAAAGGACGAGGCGCTTTCAGCCATGCGTGCCGCTGCAGACCTCGACGACGCCACCGAAAAGCATCCGGTGACGCCGGGGAACATCCTTCCTGCACGTGAGCAGCTCGGTGAAATGTTGATTGAAGCAGGCCGCCCGGCGGACGCCTTGGTCGAGTATGAGGCGTCGCTGAAGCGCGCTCCGCGCCGCCTTGCCGGTCTTTACGGCGCTGCGCACTCCGCGAAGCTTGCGGGCGATACGGCGAAAGCCAGCCGTTATTACGCCGAGCTTGCGGACGTGACCAAGGGAGGCGAGGGCAAGCGTGCCGAGGTCGTCGAGGCCCGGGAAGCAGCCAAGCTTGCCGCTCGCTGACCTTCAAGGGCGGGTTGTAGGAAATTAACCGTCCCCAGCGTACCATTATGGGTATGGCATCGGTGATCCCCTTCAAGGACCACGCGTTGGCGCGTCTGCGCGCCCGTCTTGGCGCGGTCGAGGAAGCCAATCAGGACCTGATCGCGTTCGCGCGTGGTCATTCGGGCGCCGTTTCCGCGATTCATGAGGCGGTTCTCGCAGCGATCGAAGCGGACAGCGTCGACGATCTTCTTCACGTCGTCACGCAGGAATGGCCGCTGATCCTCGGCATCGATGCTGTGGCGCTAGCCCTGATTGTAGGGGACAAGGCCTTTCGCGCCGATGGCAATGGCATTCATGAGGTAGAGCCACAGCTTCTTCTCCGTTCGATTGAACGGGTCGAGGGCGTCTCGATGCGTAAGGTGGAGCATGGGCATCCCTTGTTCGGCCCTGCCTGCGACCTGATCCGCTCTGAAGCCCTCATCCGCATCGAATGCGACCCGCCGCTTCCGGTCGGTCTGATCGCGCTGGGCCAGCGTTCCGAGCTGGATCTCGATGCGCGTCACGGGTCTGAACTACTGATGTTCCTAGGCCGGAGCCTTGCCGCTATCATCCGCCGGTGGCTGGTGAACCCGGACAATTGACCGATCATCCGGCGCGCGGCCTGGTCGTGCGCTGGGAAGGGTATCTCCTCCACGATCGCAGGCGCTCGCAGCACACCGGCCGCGCCTACGTCGCGACCGCGCATCGGCTGATCGAGTTTCTCGGTACTTACCGCGGCGATGCGATCGGCGAGGGCGATCTGTTGACGATCAATGCTCAGGACCTGCGCGCATTCCTTGCCGAACGCCGCCGACAGGGTTTAGGCGCGTCCTCCACCGCTCGAGAGCTGTCGGCAGTTCGCAACTTCCTGACTTACGCCGCAGAGCAGCAAGGCGAATTGCCGCAACTGCCGCGCACTCGCGCTCCGCGCCGTCCGAGAACCTTGCCTCGCCCGGTCGCACCCGACGAGGCGGTCGCGCTCGCAGAAGATGCATCGGAGGCCGCTTCGGAAGGGTGGATCGGGGCGCGTGACCTCGCGATCCTGCTGCTGCTCTACGGAGCCGGACTCCGTGTGGCCGAGGCGCTTTCGCTTACCGGCGGGGTGCGCCCCATCGGCCAGGCCCTGAGAGTGACCGGCAAGCGGTCCAAGACACGCGTGGTCCCGATCATGCCAGCCATTCGCGAGGCCATTGAGGACTATGTGAGGCAATGCCCTTGGCCAATCGAGCGTGACGCGCCTCTTTTTGTCGGCGCCCGCGGCGGGCCGCTCAATCCTGATCTAGTCCGCCGGGCGGTCGCGGCAGCGCGCAAGCGGCTGGGGCTACCGGACACGCTTACGCCGCACGCCTTGCGCCACAGCTTTGCGACGCATCTCCTCGCACGGGGAGCGGACCTTCGGGCCCTTCAGGAGCTGCTTGGACACGCCAGCCTGTCTTCGACACAGATTTACACTGCCGTTGACGCTGCACGGTTGCTCGACGTCTATCGCCACGCCCATCCGCGCGCTTGAGAGCTAAGTCAGATCGAATCTGTCCTTTCGATCCGACGGGATTGCAATCAGGTACGGATAATATCGATTGGCCGGCTCGGAGACCGGCAGGATCTCCGGGTTCAGGGCATGCTTGAGATAGAAGCGGATCTTTCCGGCCGAAATAAAGGCGGCCCTCCTGCTCGATGGTGCTGCCTCCCATCCGACTGGAACGCTGCGTGTTAGCCGGTTGCGGACGGTAATCAGATTCAGCGCGTAATACGCGGCGTGGCGAAACCAGCGCTTGCGAATTCGAGTATTAGTGCAGGTGTAGACTGAGATCTCGTCGGTTCCGGACCGTGTCGAGCGCATTGAGGGCGAAGCGCTGGACAGCACCTCCATCGACGATGACCGCAAGCCTCAAGCCGCGGATCCGAAACGTTCGATACCCTTGTTCATTCCGGGCGGATCGAGTGTCGTGAGATCGAGGTCGAGAGGTTCCCCAAACCATTCCGCAAGACTGGTATGGTCGGCGAGATCGTCTTCAGTAAGCGGATGGACCAACGCCCGCGAGCCCGACGCGAGGATCAGTTCCCGAACACGTGCAAGCGACTGTCTTCGGAAATGCACTTCGAACTGTGGAAGCGGGTGAGGCCCGGACTTGTCCTGGATGACGCCCACGAAGATTATGTCCGGCTCAGCCTCAAATCGGCCTTTCAGTTCCTCGGCCGTGCTTTGCTGATCCGGCTTGAAGTAGATATGCGCATGATAGGGCGCGTCGTCGGGCAGGTTCATCTCGATCCACCGCCAAGTTGTGAACAATAGCCGGTGCGGCTAGGGCGCAACCATGCTGCTAGCCATCGACGCGGGCAATACGAATGTCGTCTTCGCGCTCGTCGCTGGGCGCGAGATCAAGACGCGTTGGCGGATTGCGACCGACCCCCGGCGGACGGGTGACGAATATGCTGTCTGGCTTCATCAGTTGCTTGAGCTCGAAGGCTATTCGAAGGCTGACGTCACGGCGGCAATAATCGGGACGGTTGTTCCACGAGCGACCCACAATCTCGAGGTTCTCGCCAGCAAGTATTTTGGTGTCGAGGCGCTCATCGCGGGCGAGGGGAGGGCGGCTTGGCCGATTGCGCTCGACGTCGACGAGCCGCAGAACGTCGGTGCCGACCGCGCTCTCAATGCCATTGCCGTACACGACAAATGTCCGGGCGACGTGATTGTCATCGACTTCGGGACGGCCACGACCTTCGACATCGTCGACTATAACGGTGCCTACAAAGGCGGAATCATCGCTCCTGGTATCAACCTGTCTCTGGATGCACTGGTGAACGCTGCGGCCAAGCTTCCCCGCATTGCCATCGAGGTTCCGGCGGATGAGTTTGTCATCGGCCGAACTACGGACAGCCAGATGCTGATAGGCATCTACTGGGGCTATGTCGCGATGATGGAAGGGCTGGTGGAGCGCCTGAAGAGTGAAATCGGGCGGCCGGTAAGAGTCATTGCCACTGGCGGGCTTGCGACGCTGTTCGACAAGCAAACCGATCTCTTCGACGCGGTTGAGCCCGACCTGACCATCCAGGGGTTGAGCCTGCTGCATCAAAAGGTTGCGTCGGCTTAAATGACTCCAGGCGAAGAGCTGTTGTTCTGCGCGCTCGGCGGGTCGGGCGAGATTGGCATGAACGTCAATCTCTACGGTACGCAGGGCCAGTGGCTGATGGTCGATCTCGGCCTGACCTTCGCCGATCCCGATTATCCGGGCATCGACCTCATCTTGCCAGACCTCGATTTCATCGAGGAGCGGCGGGACATGCTGGCCGGCATCGTCCTCACGCACGGTCATGAGGACCATATTGGCGCGATCCCCTATCTCGCGGCCGACTTGAAGGCACCGCTCTACGCGACGCCCTTCACCGCTGGGCTGATCGCCGAAAAGCTGGAGGAAGAGGGCCTCACCGGGCAGGTGAAGCTCAATGTCATTGCCCGCGATGCGAGCTTCGAGATCGGCCCATTCAAGCTGACCTACATCGCGCTCGCTCACTCGATTCCCGAGGGCAACGGGCTGCTGATCGACACTCCGCACGGGCGCATCTTCCACACGGGCGACTGGAAGATCGACGAAACGCCTGTCCTTGGGGAGCCGTCAAGCCATGAGACGCTGGAGCGGGTTGGCGAGGAAGGCATTCTTGCCCTCGTCTGCGATTCCACGAACGTTTTTCAGGACGCTCCGTCGGGGTCCGAGGCAGGCGTGCACGAAGGACTTCGCAACGAGGTTGCCAGAGCGCGGGGACGCGTCGTCATCACCACGTTCGCGTCGAACGCCGCCCGCTTGCAGACGATTGGCCGGGTAGCGAACGAGACCGGCCGAAGAGTCTGCATGGCGGGGCGGTCATTGGACCGCATCGTGCGCGTAGCGAAGGCTACCGGCTATCTTCTCGATTTCCCGGAGATCATCGGGTTCGATGAGGCCATGCGGCTGCCCCGCAAGGAAGTGCTGATCATGGCGACTGGCGGCCAGGGCGAGCAGCGCGCAGCGCTCGGCCGCATTGCCCTCGGCAACCACGATATCAAGCTGACCGAGGGCGACACCGTGATCTTCTCGTCGAAGATCATTCCCGGGAACGAGGCGGCGATCGGCCGCATCATGAATGCGCTTTCCGACCTTGGCGTGATCATCGTCACCGACCGTCAGGCGCATGTGCACGTGTCTGGGCACCCCGGCCGGCCGGAACTGGCGCAGATGTATGACTGGATCCGCCCGGAAATTATCGTCCCGGTCCACGGCGAGCCACGGCACATGGCGGAGCATGCCCGTTTCGCGCTCTCCCATGGAGTACCGAAGGCGGCACTGCAGAAGAATGGCGACGTCGTCCGCCTCGCGCCGGATGGTCCCACAAAATTGAGCGAAGTTCGGGTCGGGCGCCTGGTCCTGGATGGCGACGTAATCCTGCCCGCCGATGGTTCCACTATTACCGAGCGCCGGCGGCTCGGATTCAGCGGATTGATTTCAGTAGCCGTTCCGGTTGGCTCGAATGGCGAGCTTGCCGGGAAGCCAATCATTCGGCCTTTCGGCGTTCCGATCGAGGAAGACCGCGAAGACTTCATCATCGATGCGACGGATTCCGCCGAACGCGCTTTCAATCCGTCGGCATCGGAAGATCAGCTTCGGGAAGCGGTACGGCTCGCGGTGCGCCGATGCGCGACGGCCTGGACTGGCAAGAAACCGGTCGTGGATGTGATGCTGGTGCGTTCCAACTGATGAAGTGGACGTCGATCTCCGCCATCTACTTCCTGTTCTTCGCGGCGAGTGCCTTCTTTCTGCTCCCGTTCGGAGTGAGAACTCACGAAGAGGTGGGAGCGAAGAAAGTGCCGGGGCAGGCGGATAGCGCGCCGCACAAGTTCGATCTCAAACGCCACTTGCTCAAGGCGGCGCTGCTCGCCTTGGTGCTGTTTGGGATCTACTACGTGAACTGGACGTACGGCTGGATCACAGCCGACGATCTGGACTTCTATAACTAAACCAACGGCTTAGCGCTTCTTGTCCACGACCTGCGAAAGCGCTGCGTAAAGCTTGCCGGTGTCCGACGACATGAGCGTCACCGCGATGATTCCGCCGTCCTTGTCGGAGACCACTCGGCGCATCATCGCTTCGAAATCATGCACGTAGCGATTAACCGACTGCTGGAACTCCGCATCCGTTTCGTAATGCGCCCGTATAGAGCGAGTTTCTGAGCCCTCGAGCAAGCGAACCGCCCGACGCGTAAACACCCCGCGGTTGCCCTTGAGGTAGGAATCCCACGCCTTGTCGTCGACCTCGTCGGACAGGATCTTCCCCACGTCGATCGATGCCGAGTGCATGGAGTCGATGAGCATCGCCACGCGCCGCGCAAAGGCCTCGCTGTCCTTCTCGCGCTGCTCCGAACTGATCTGCTCCATATGCTGTTCGAGCGCCGTGGCGCTGCGGCCGAGCGTAAGCATCTGCTCGGTCAGGCGATCGGATGCAGTGCGGGCAGCTTCCACGGCGAGCGCGGCGGTCGTCTGAACGTCGGCGAGCCGCTGTTCGATCTCTTCGTGGATGACCTTTTGAAGTGCATCGCGGGTCGCTTCGGACAGGCTTTGCGCGCTCTGCGGCACCACGCTGGCGATCGCTTCCCGGGCGCGTTCGGCGGCATGCGCAGCGGCTTCCTTCACCTGCACCATCGCATCGATCAAGGCAGGACCGGTTTCCTGGCTCAGGCGCGATGCTTCGGTCTGTGCCTCGGAAATTGACGAAGCAAGCGAAGTCAGACGCTCGCCGGCCGTTCCCACACCTTCGTCGAGAGTCGCGAGCAGGGTCGTGAACCGGTCCTGCTGCTCGGCAATGCTGGTTGCAGACGCCCGAATGCGGTCGCTAGCCTCGATCGCTGCCTCACGCATCCAGTCGAGCTCCGGCCGGATGGTCTCGGTCGCTCGCATCAACCGATTCGCGCCAGCTTCCGCGTCGCTAATTGCCAGCGACAATTGCTCCTTCACGTCGCTGGTCAACTGACCAACGTGGTTCTGCAGGGCGGCCGCTCGTTCGGCTAGCGCTTCGACCGCATTGTCCTGCGCGCCGGTTTCCTGCGAGAGCTGTTGCAACTCGCCGCGCGCACGGCCGATCGACTGGGTGAAAGCGATCGCGCGCTGGTCGCCAGATTCGGCAAGATCGGCGAAGTGACGATCGAGCTCGGCGAGGGCGCGGCTGGTTTCGGCGACGATCCGCCGGGACGAACGCTCCTGCTCGGCGATGCGCGCAGTCAGGCCGTCGATCGCAACGTTGGCGCCGGTGACATTGGTCGCCAGCGCCTCTGCCGCTTCGGCACCGGTGCGACCGATACCGGCAGAAGACTGCTCGACAAGCGAGGCAACGGCGGCAGCCTGGGCATCGATCCCTGAACGAATCTGCTCGAGGGTCGCAGCGGCTCGGCTCATCAGGTCGTCGGCCGTGGTCGACAGCTTTATATTGGCTTCTCCGATCGAAGCTGAAGCAGCGGAGCCGGAGCTTTCGACGCGACCCAGATGCTCGGTGAGGCGTTGCACCGCGGTCGCGACAATTTCCTCAGCGGCCTTCGTGCTCTCCGAGAGCGTCGAAACTTGCTCGGCGTAGGTCGCAGCGTGCTGCTGCGCTTCGGAACCGGCGGCCCGCAATTGCTCGGCCATGCTCAAGGCGGTGGCTTCGGCCCGCGGCAAATCGTCGAGCAACACGGCAATGTCGTTCCGGGCGGACTCCGCTGCGCGATCAAGGGCGACGCCCTGTTTCGTCAGCTTGTCTGTGCTCGAATCCAGTTCGCGCGTAATTCCGCCAAGCTTGCCCGTGGTCTCGTCGCCAAGCTGCATGAGGTGCTGGGCCATCATCGTCAATTCGGTCCGGCTGTCCTGGATCCGTTGTGTCAGGACCGCGAGGAGACCTTCCAGCGACCGCGCCTCGGCCCGCATTTCGATGACCGATCGGGTGAATCGCTCGGCTTCCTTCCGCCGGGTGCGGCCGAACATGATCCAGACGAGACCCAGCAGCGCCAGCGGCCCAGCAGCGAGCGCCAGCCATTGGGCAATGGCTGGAGACGAAAGCGGCTGGCCGGACAACGCCTTGCCCGCTGCCCATGCAATGTAGCCGAGCCATAGTGCCGCGAGTATGACCAGCGCGCTGCCGAGGACCTGACGACCACCCGCTCCGCGAAACTCGGATTGAGCTTCCGATTCCCTCCAGGTGTAGGGGTCGAACGCGCCCGAGATCTCCGGCTCGGCGGGCGGATCGACGTAATCCTTAAGGGTTGTGGTCGTTTCGGCGCGCTGCGGGCTCGGGTTCATACAAGCAGTTTATCATCTTTGTCCCGGCGCGAAAGCCGTTACAGATGCGGTTCGGCGCTGCATTCCTGGATGCTGGCGACGGAAAGACGGGGAGGGGACGTTTGGCGCTCGGCGCTTTGATCGGAGCTTATCAGGAAGATGATTCCGGCGGTCTCACCGCTTTGCTTCCGCTCGCCGGCCGAACACTCGTCGAATATCAGGTCCGTTGCGCCGCCGCCGCCGGGGCATCTCCGATCGTCGTTCTCGTCGAGCGCATACCGGCCGCGTTGAATCAGGCGTTCGAGCGCCTGCGGCAGGAGGGCCTCAACCTCATCCTCGTCAGCGATGCCAATGAGGCGGCGACCAGGTTCGAGGCTGGCGAGCTGATCCTGGTGGTCGGCGACGGTGTTGCTCCGCCTCTCGACCTCCTGTCCGGCCTCGCTGACGAGGCGGATCCCTTGGTGTTCACGGTGCCCGACGATGCAGAGCATGAAGCGAATGAACGCATCGACGGCGTCAGCCGCTGGAGCGGAATCGCGCTTGTAGATGGACGCACGCTCGGTTCGACCGCGGCCGTTCTGGGCGACTGGGATTTACCGTCGACCTTGCTGCGGCGAACCCTTCAGGCCGGCGCCCGCCAGGCGCCCGTGCCGCCCGAAAGGGAGCCGCTGCTGGTCCATAACCCCGGCGATCTCCAGCTTTTCGAGCGCTCGCTGATCGCAAATAGCCGGTCGGAGCGGACAGACCTGGCTAGCAAGTATATCCTTCCGCTCGTCGAAGATTTCGCGACGGAGAAGCTGATGGAGACGGCGGTCCGTCCCACCTGGCTCCTTCACCTTACGCTCGGCCTAACTCTGGCGGCCGCCTTTTCATTCACACGCGGCTGGTTGTGGGCCGGCGTCGTCATGCTCCTGCTGTCGACACCGCTGGACCTGGTTGCGCGGAGGCTCGGGATGCTTCGTCTTCGACCGATTCCGCCCAACAATTTTTCCCAGCTGCTGTTGTGGCCCGCGGCAGGCCTGGCCCTTGTGGCGTTGAGCTGGTGGGAAGCCCGGCATGGAGGGGGCTGGGGAGCCCTTGTTTGCGCGATCTGTGGGGCCGCGTTTGGGCAGGCGTACCAACTAGAACGAGCCCATACGAACGTCACGCTCCCGCCGTGGCTCGTATCACGCCGCAATTCGATCTTTCTTTTGCTCCCGTTCGCGATCGGAAATGCCTGGACCGGCTTTCTGATCGCGGTCCTCGCCTACGCCGCTATCTCCTTATTCTTTGTCCAATATTTGGTGCACCGAATACGCACAGAATTGACGCCACATTAACCTCAATCGGATAATGCAAATCCAATGGCGGCAGATGAATGGCCAGTCGAGGCTCCGTCTGAGGATGACGGAGGTTATCCTGCACGACCCGCGGGCCGACGGCGCTTGCCTACCGTCCGCAAGGATTTTTTCCTCGATCCGCGAGACCGCCTGACCGAACAGGAGCGGGCGCTCATGACGGCAATGCTTGCCGAATTGCTCGGCACGATCGCCGATGAAATTCGCGCAGCGCTTCCGGCGAACCTGGTTCCGGCGAATGACGAAGACAGTCAGCAATTGCTGCGTGAGCTGAGCTCGGCCGGCTTGCTCGATCATGCCGATCTGATCGCTCTCTTGCTCCGTCGTGCTGATGAGGAGCGGATCGCCAACGCCATTCGCGCCCGCTCGAACCCGCGCGGCGGATTCCTGCAGGCTCTGATTGCGGACGAGGACGAGACGATCTCCGCGGCAGCAATGGCGCTGATCCTGTCCCGCGGCCGCCGCCGTGACAGGCTTGGTCAGCCTCGCATCGAGTTCGAGGACCTGCCGGTATCGCTCGCGCGAACGCTTGCTTATTCGGTGGCTGCGGCCCTTCGCCAGCATGTCCCGGGTCTCGCAGCCAAGGACGGACATTTGCCCTTTGGCAAAGCGGCGGCGGTGCTCGTGCAATCGCGGGCGGAAGCCAAGGCGATCGACCGGCTGACTTCGTCGCTCGTAAAGATTCTCAATCAGGCCGGCCTTCTCGACGAGCGCCTGTTGGAGGCCGCTGCGGACGAAGGCGACGTCGCTTTCCTCGCGAACGCCCTGGGAGAGCGGGCGGGAATCGGTGGGAGCGGCGCGTGGGATTATCTCGCCGATGGCGACGATGGCCGGCTCGTCCTCCTGCTGAGGCTCTCGGGAGTCTCGAGAGAGTTTGCAGCCAGGCTTCTCGCACTTCTCGGCGACCTCGTCGGGATTGCGGACCTTGGCACCGAGATTGGGCGCTTCGATGCACTGGACGAGGCGCAAGCGCGATCGGTTAACGAGTGGTTGATTCTGGATCAGGGGTATCGCGCAGCACTGCGGACCTTGGAGGGCGGCGGTGGCGACGGCACCCTCTGATCGCGGCCCAGTGAACGGGCGGCTTGACGCGATGGACCGGCTGATCTCCGCCGATCCGGATCTCGTTGCGCTGCAAACGGAGGCGGGATCGCACATCGGGTCGCAGCTTGCGCTGCCGCAGATCCTCTCGATTGCCCGGCTCTCCCGGAAGCTCGGCGTGCCGATCTATCGCAACGCCATTGCGGCCGGCGCGGATCATGATGTCGAGCTGTGGGTCCGGGCTTCTCCCGATGGCGATGAGATCGCTCTGACGCTGGAGCGCTGGATCTACCGTCCAGCCGCATCGCCGCGTCTCAACACTTTGGTCCCGCATGAGCAGCAGATCGATTTGGGAAGCGCACCGGAGGAATGGGCGGCAAACGAAGACCTCTCGATCGTTTCGATCTCCTCCGGGTTGGCGGAAAAGCTCGGCACGACGCCCGAGGAAGCGATCGGCAAGCCGCTGACACGTTTCCTGAAGCTCGAAGAAAATGAAGACGGAGAGCTGCCGCTTCTGGTCGCCGCGACTTCACGAAATGAGTTCGATGGTCAGCGGGCTCGGCCTCGTAGAGGCAGTGAGGAGGTCCTGATTCTTCGTGGGACGCCGGTGTTGTCACAGGACGGCCGGTTCGCCGGCTTTCAGGGGGAAGCGATCGGTGAATCCGGAGCGTCCCAGGCAATGCCGGGCGACATGACTGCCCAGCTCGACCAGATCATCGACGAAGCGCTGCGCTCGCCGCTGGACCGCATCATCGAAAGCGCGGACCGGATCGTCCAACAGTCCGACGGACCGCTGCGCACCGACTATGCCGATTATGCGAGCGACATCGCGGCCGCCGCGCGGCATCTCCTCTCCGTCATCCGATCGATGAACAATGAGGGTGAGCAGGACCAGGATCGCGTCGACCTGGTCGCTTTGGCGACGGAAGCGATTGGGCTCTTGGAATCCACTGCCCGAAATCAAAAAGTCACAATCGTTTCGGAACCGAGCCGCCAGGTCTCCGCGCATGGCGATGCTCGCGGTGTGATCCAGATCCTAGTGAACCTTTTGGGCAATGCGGTCCGTCACTCACCGCCGGGTGGGACGGTCACCATTACTTTCGATCGAACGGATGGATTCGCCCGCGCACACGTCGCCGATCAAGGACCCGGAATCGCCGCGGAGGACCAGCAGCGCATTTTCGAGCGGTTCGAGCGCGCGAAGGGTGCAGAAGGCGGCACCGGTCTCGGCCTGGCGATTGCTCGCCGGCTCGCTCACTCCATGGGTGGCGACATCAGCTTGGTCAGTGAGCCGGGGCAGGGCGCGCGCTTCACGCTTTCCCTGCCGTCAGCCTGACCCCTTAGCGCTCGTTGCAGGGGACATAGTCCCGCTGCGTTGCGCCGGTGTAGAGCTGGCGCGGGCGGCCGATCTTCTGCTCGGGATCGGAAATCATTTCGTTCCACTGGGCGACCCAGCCGACGGTCCGGGCGAGCGCGAACAATGCCGTGAACATGTCGGTCGGGAAGCCGATCGCGTTGAGGATCACGCCCGAATAGAAATCCACGTTCGGGTAGAGCTTCTTCTCGATGAAATATTCGTCGTTGAGCGCAATATGTTCAAGCTCTTGGGCAACGTCGAGGACCGGATCGGAGATGTTGAGTTCCTTGAGGACCTCCTCCGCCGTCTCCTTCATGACCTTCGCGCGCGGGTCGAAGTTCTTGTAGACGCGGTGGCCGAAGCCCATCAGCCGGAACGGATCGTCCTTGTCCTTGGCCCGGGCGATATATTCCGGGATCCGCTTCACGTCGCCAATCTCGCGCAGCATGTTCAAGGCTGCTTCATTGGCTCCGCCATGCGCCGGGCCCCACAGGCAGGCGATGCCCGCGGCAATGCACGCAAACGGGTTTGCTCCCGACGATCCGGCGAGGCGGACGGTCGAGGTCGACGCATTCTGCTCGTGGTCGGCGTGGAGGATGAAGATCCGGCGCATCGCATTCTCGATGATCGGATTGACCTCGTATGGCTCGGCAGGGACGCCGAACGTCATGCGCAGGAAATTGCCGGTGTAGGACAAGGAGTTGTCCGGGTAGAGGAACGGCTGGCCGATGGAATACTTGAAGGCCATCGCCGCGATCGTCGGCATCTTCGCAATCAGTCGGTGCGAGGCGATCATCCGCTGCTGCGGATCGGTGATGTCCGTGCTGTCGTGATAGAAGGCCGAAAGCGCGCCGACGACCCCGCACATGATCGCCATCGGATGCGCGTCACGGCGGAAGCCGCGATAAAACGTCGCCAGCTGCTCGTGCAGCATGGTGTGGCGGCTGATCGTGTAGACGAAGGTGTCCAGCTCGTCCTTCTTCGGAAGCTCGCCATGAAGGAGCAGGTAGGCGACCTCCATGAAGGTCGACTTCTCGGCCAGCTGATCGATCGGATAGCCGCGGTGGAGGAGGACACCCTTCTCGCCGTCGATATAGGTAATCGCGCTCTGGCAACTCCCGGTCGACGTAAAGCCGGGATCGTAGGTGAACATGCCCGTCTGGCCGTAGAGCTTGCGGATGTCGATGACGTCAGGCCCGACCGTGCCTTCCAGCACCGGATAGTTGAAGTCTCCGGCGGAGGTCTTCAGGGTTACGGACGTATCGCTCATTCGTTCGGCTCCAATATTTGATCTTCAATTCGCGCCAGGCTTTCGCCCTTACCGAGCAGCGCCAGCACGTCAAAAATTCCCGGGCTTGTGGTCCGGCCGGTCAACGCGGCACGCAGCGGCTGGGCAAGCTTTCCGAGCTTCACGCCCTGCGCTTCAGCCACCTCGCGCACAGACTGCTCGAGCGCGTCATGGTTCCATTCGACGGTTCCGAGCGCCTTGTGCGCGTGCGTAAGAAGCGCGCGGCTTTCCGGCGTCAGCAATGCGGACGCGGCCTCGTCGACGTCGAGGGGTCGCCTTGAAAAAAGGAAACGGGCGCCTTCCGCGAGCTGGTTCAGGTCGTGCGCTCGCGCCTTCAGCTCCGGCATTGCGCGCTGGAGAAGGCCCTTCTGCCCGGCGTCTAGGCCGAGCTTGGGAGCGACGAGCTCAGCGAGCCGCGCATCGTCCGCCTCGCGTATGTAGTGCCCGTTGAGGTTCTCGAGCTTCTTGAAGTCGAATCGCGACGGCGACTTGCCAACGTGGGCGAGGTCGAACCATTCGATCGCCTGCTCGCGGCTGATGATCTCGTCGTCACCATGGCCCCAGCCGAGGCGGAGCAGGTAATTTGATACCGCTTCCGGGAGCAGGCCCAGTTCGTCCCGGTAGGCGTCGACTCCCAAGGCGCCGTGACGCTTCGAAAGCTTCGCTCCGTCCTGACCGTGGATCAGCGGGACGTGTGCGTAGATCGGCTCGGGCCAACCCATCGCGCGGATGATGGCGAGCTGACGGAAAGCGTTATTGAGGTGATCGTCGCCGCGGATGACGTGGGTAACGCCCATGTCATGGTCGTCGACAACGACGGCCAGCATGTAGGTGGGTGTTCCGTCGGAACGGAGCAGGACGAAATCGTCGAGCTCCACATTCTGCACTGCAACACGGCCCTGGACCTTGTCCTCGATCACCGTCTCGCCGTCTCGAGGCGCCTTAAGGCGGATGACAAAGGGCTTGTCGCCCTGATCGTCGGTCACGTCGCGCCATGGACTTTCGATGCGGAAAGGACGGCGCTCCGCCTGTGCTTTCTCGCGCTGAGCTGCGAGCTCCTCCTGCGTCATGTAGCAGCGATAGGCATGCCCGCGCTCAAGAAGCTTGTGGGCGACCTCGGCATGGCGAGACCAGAACTGCGACTGGTAATATTCGTGGCCGTCCCAATCGAGGTCCAGCCAGCGCATCCCGTCCAGGATCGCGTCGATCGCCTCCGTGGTCGAACGCGCCTTGTCCGTATCTTCGATGCGCAACAGGAACTTGCCGCCGTGATGGCGGGCAAAGAGCCAGTTAAACAATGCGGTGCGCGCTCCGCCGATGTGCAGGAAGCCGGTCGGCGACGGGGCAAAGCGGGTGACTACAGAACTGCTTGCGCTCAAGCGCGCTTTCCTCTTTTTTCAATTGTGCAATGCAACGGACGAGCGCCCCTAACATAGCGGGTGCGCTTCTTCCACAGCGCGCTCGGGGCTATTGGACGGTACGTTTTCACGCAACGCGCGATGCTCGCATTAGACGAATTAGCGAGGACGGGCGCGAATATCGGCTTCTGGCAATGCGCTCGATGGCGCGGATCGACTGGCAGTCGCTCGTGAAAGCCTGTGCGGATGCCGACATCGTGGTGTCCGAGCGCTGGTTAGCCAAGGCCTGTGCACCCCGTTGGCTTAAGCTAGACCGCAAGGCGCTCGAGCAAACTGGCGGCGTCGCTATCCGCCTTGGGCAATACTCTCGCGTTGACAAGGTGTCCGAACATCTTGGCCGACATCCGTGGGCACTGACGCCGAAAGGAAAATCGGCTATGCCGCTTGGCCTCGTAAAGGGGAGACGGTGAATGCCTCAGTATGTAATTGAGCGGGACATGCCCGGCGTTGGGTCACTCGGGCAAAATGAACTCAAGGGCGCATCGCAGACCAGCTGTTCAGTGCTTCGTGAGCTTGGGCCGGAAATCCAGTGGGTGCAGAGCTACGTGACCGACGACAAGATCTACTGCATCTATCGGGCGCCCAACGAAGACATCATTCGCGAGCATGCTCAGCGTGGCGGCTTCCCGGCGAACAAGATCAGCCAGGTAAGGAACATGATCGATCCGACTACGGCGGAGTAGGGCGTCCTTACTCTTCCGCGGATTGCCAGACGGCGAGCTCGCTTCCTGACGGGTCGATGAAGTGAAATCGACGGCCGCCCGGGAACGAGAAAATCGGCTTCGCGATGATTCCGCCGGCTTTGGTGACAGCGTCGAACACTGCTTCGAGATCGTTGACGCGGATGACGGGGAGTGGCGCAGCAAGCGCTTCCTCCCGCTGCCCGTTCAACCCGACGTCTACGTCGCCAGTTGTCATCGCCGAATAGTCAGGGCCGAAATCGGTGAAGCTCCAGCCGAACGCCCTGGAGTAGAAGCCCCGCGTCAGCTCGTGCGCGGTCACGCTCGGCAATTCGACATAATCGATGCGTGGTCCGGCCATTCTCAATAGCGACGGATCAGGCCCGCCAGGCGACCCTGGATTGCGACACGGCTCTCGTCGTAACGCTGAGCCTCGTAGCGGGCGTTCGCCGGATCCAGTCGGACGGTCCTTCCTTCGCGCCGATAAGTTTTCAGCGTGGCTTCTTCATTGTCGATCAGCGCCACCACGATCTCACCATCACGTGCCGTGTCGGCCTTGCGGATGAGGGCGAAGTCGCCGTCGAGAATGCCTTCCTCGACCATCGAGTCACCGGAAACCTCGAGCGCATAATGTTCCCCCGGGCCGAGCAAGGCAGCGGGAACGGCAAATCCGTCCGTGCCCTGCAAGGCCTCGATTGGCGTTCCGGCAGCAATGCGGCCATGCAAGGGAATTTCGATCGTGTCGTTCGCCGCGGCGGGAACGACCGGACGCGGCACTGCGGGAGCAGGAGCAGCGGATTCCGGAAGCTTCAGCACCTCGAGCGCCCTCGCCCGATTGGGCAGCCGCCGAATGAATCCACGCTCCTCCAGCGCAGAGATCAGCCGATGCACGCCCGACTTGGACTTGAGGTCCAGCGCCTCGCGCATTTCATCGAAGCTTGGCGAAACCCCTGATTCATTCAGCCGCTGGTTGATGAACAGGAGCAATTCGTGCTGCTTGGCGGTGAGCATGTTGCTGCCAATCCCCCGTTAGAACATACGGGGAACGTGTAGGCAACAAAATGCCGCCAGTCAAGCGGCGCCCGGCCTTAGCTTCCGATGCCCGAAATGCGCGCCTTCGCGGCCTGGATGGCCTTTTCATTCCGCTTCACGCCAATCATGCCGCGCATCGCATTGAGGAACTGCTGGCCATATTCCTGCGAGAGCGGATCCGACATCTGCTGCTGGGTCTGACCGATGATGCTCGGTTGGTTCAGCGCATTGCCCGGGATGACCCTGTTCACCTTGACGACGTAAAAGCCCTCGCCCTGGCTGCCCGCCACCATGCGCGCTTTCCCTTGGCCGAGGCTGAACAGCATCGCGATCGGCGCCGGAACATTGCCTTGGAACTGGCTCAGCTGAATCCTGCGCGCGCTTACCGGTTCGACCCGGACCTGGGCTGAGCCCTTCGCAGCTTCGGTCAGCGCAACAGTGCCCGCCTTGTTGGCGATGTTCTGTGCCAGCTGCTGGGCGCGCTTCGAGGCCTGGCTGGCGATCCAATCCTCCGTGACTTTCTCGCGGATGCTCGCAAGCGGGGCGGGGGCCGCCGCAATGATGCGCGCCGGCGCGACCAGCACGTAGCCGGCATTGTTCGGCAGAGGATCCACGACCGGGGCGTCGTTCTCCGCAAGCTCGAAGCCACCCTTGAGCGCAGGGGCAAGATCGGCAGGCAGGCGATAATTCGGATCGGTCCGCGACGTTCCGCTACTGGTGAGGGGCGGGGTCTCGATCGGGGTGAGCTTTGCCGCGGCCGCCGCCTCGCTGAAGCTCGAACCTTCGTCGATCGCATTCTGCACAGTGTCGACGAGCGATTCAATCGCTTCCTTGCGTTTGTCGGCGACGAGCTTGGCGGAAATCTCCGCCCGAGCCGCATCGAGCGACTTGCCGCCTTCACGCAAGATGTCGTCGACCTTTATGACCCGCCATCCGAGATCGGTGTTCACCGGTCCGATGACCGCGCCCTTGCTGGCGGCGTAGGCGGCGTTGGCAATCTGCGATCCGGCAAGCTCGGTCAGCTCGGCCTTGGTCTGCGGGCCCACCGAAATGTCCTCGGCGCTCAGTCCGGCTGGAGCTGCCGCAGCGACGAAGCTCTGACCGCTTTTTACCCGCTGGGCGATCGCGTTGGCGACCGTCTGCGTTGGAACGACGGCCTGCGTGATGACCCTTGATTCCTTGGCTGCATAGGTCGGCTGGTTCGCCTTGTAATAGTCGGCGATTTCCTTGTCAGTCGGCTGGACGTTCGCGACCTGCTCGGGCCCGATCTTGGCAATCCGGATGATGCGTTGCTCGGGGACCATATAACGCCGCTGGTTCGCGGCGTAGTACGCCTGGATATCCCCCGGCGTGGGGTTCAGCCCGGCGCGGAATGCCGCAGTCGGAACGAACGCAACCTCGCCTTGGCGAGCCTCGAGCAGGATCGATGCGTAGGGCGTCGCCATGCCAACCGGAGCACGTGCGTTCACAACGGCCGGAGCGATCAACAACTGCTGGAGAAGGCCGTTGCGAACGATCATCCGAACTTCCTCGTCGGTGATCCGCTGTTGCTGGAGGAAGGAACGGTAGGATTGCTCGCTGAACTGTCCGTTCAGACCTTTGGCTCCTGGGATATTCGCAATTTGCGCATCGACGAGGCGCTTCGACAGGTTGAGCCCCAGCTTGGCGGCAAATGCCTCAAGCGTCTTCGCGTCGACAAGCGCGCTAAGCAGCTGGTCGAAATCGCCCATGATGGTCGGGTAATCTGCCTCGGGATTCTGCTGCCTGGCTTGCGAGAGCCGGCGCTCCATCGCCTTGCTGATTTCCCGGTCGGTGACCTTGTCGGAGCCGACCTTGACCAGTGTGTCGCTGCTGCCGCCGAAACCGCCGCCCGAAAGCACGCTCTGGATGTCGCCCATGGCGAAACCGACGAGGATCAGAATCAAGATAATCGCCATGATGGCGGTGCCGACGGTCGACTTTGACAGCCGGCGGAATGAAGCAAGCATTGAGGTCTCGCCTGAGGCCGATGTGGAAGTGCCGCTTTAGGTGCGGCTTTCCAGACCATCAAGCGTCGCTTCCCACAAGCTTTCGCCGCCGCTAGGTGCGACGGCTCGCAAGAAGGGGTGATGAATGGCTCGGCGGAAGTATGTCGTTGGCAATTGGAAGATGCATGGCGTCTCGGCCGACATCTTGGAGATTTCGGGCATTGCATCGGCTGCAGCCGAATCATCAAATGTCGATGTCGCACTCTGCCTTCCAGCAACCCTGATCGAGCGGGCGGTACGGTCTGTTTCCGGCTTTTCATTCGGCGGGCAGGACGTTCACCAGGAAGCTAAGGGCGCACACACGGGCTGCGTCTCGGCCCCGATGCTTCTGGATGCCGGTGCGAGCCTGACGATCGTCGGCCACTCCGAGCGCCGCGCCGGGCAATGCGAAACAGACCAGCAGGTCCGCGCAAAGGCAGAATCTGCACTAGGAGCCGGGCTGGATGTCATTCTTTGCATCGGTGAAAGCCTGGAAGTCCGGGAGGCAGGGCAGGCGCTAAGCACCGTTCAAGCTCAGCTCGATGCATCGCTGCCGCATGGTGAAGGTGCGGCCGCGGGAGTTCCGGCAAAGTTTGCGATAGCTTACGAGCCCATGTGGGCGATCGGGACGGGCAAGGTTGCCTCAACCGCCGACATTCGCGAAATGCACAGCGCCCTGCGCGAGCGGCTTGTCGCCGCCTATGGTGATGCGGGCAACGAGGTGCGCATCCTCTACGGCGGGTCGGTCAGTGCCTCGAATGCTTCGGAAATCTTTGCGGTCGACGACGTCGATGGCGCATTGGTGGGCGGAGCAAGCCTGACTGCCGAAAAATTCGTGCCAATCGTAATCGCGGCGGCATCAATCGGGTGACTGTTCAAGCCTCCAATCATTAGATGATTGATAAGATTGAAGTTCATTGTGGGAAGGAGATCATGAAACTCATTCTTCGTTCGATTGCGGTCCTGTCTTTGACCGCTGCGGTGCCTCTGGCGCCTTCCTTTGCGCAGACTGCTGGCCAGCAGGTGATCGACACCAGCGGCGCAGCCGTCGGTACGGTCGTTCGCGTCGATGGCGGCAACGTCATCGTCAAGACCGACAAGCATGAGGTCGCGCTTCCCAAGACTAGCTTTACGCCGAACGAGGGCAAGCTGCTGTTCGGGATGACCCAGGCGCAGTTGAATGCCGAGGTTGAGAAAAACCTTGCGGCTGCTGCGGCGCTGATTGCTCCTGAAGCAAACGTTAAGGGATCCGCAGGCGCCGTCGTCGGCACTATCGATGCGGTCGACGCCGAGTTCGTGACCTTGAAGCTTCAATCCGGAGCCCTTGTTCGCTTGCCTCGCAATGCAGTAGCGGCAGCTAACGGTGAAGTGGTGATCGGAATGACGGCCGAGGAATTGCAGGCGCAGGTCGCGGCACCTGCCGCGCAGTAGACGCTGACGGCATTGAAACGGCGGGCATCGAACGCTAGATGCCCGCCGCACCTCCCTGAAAGGCCGCCATGTTCAAGTTTCTTCTGATCGTTCAGACGCTCGTCGCCGCTTCGCTGGTAGGCGTGATCCTGATGCAGCGCTCGGAAGGCGGCGGACTGGGGGTTGGAGGAAGCTCGTCCGGCTTCATGACGGCGCGCGGCGCAGCAGATTTCCTGACTCGCTCGACGGCAATCCTCGGCGGCCTCTTCATCACGCTGTCCATCGTGCTTGCCGCGATTGCCGGCGCTACGCGCGAGCCGACCAAGGTCGATACTTCGCTCGCCAACCAGGTCGCTCCGGCGCCGACCACGGCACCCGCGGCGCCGCAACAGCAGCCAGCGCAGCCGACGCAAAATCAGAGCCAGCCGGCGGTCCCGCTCGCTCAATAACGGGCCCGAAACCAGATTTTTTTCGCATCGCGGGTTGCGCGGTCGAGCGGTTCGCCCCTAAGCCCCGACTCCCATGGCGCGGTTTATTTTTGTCACCGGCGGCGTGGTCTCATCGCTTGGCAAGGGTCTCCTCTCAGCCTCTCTCGGGGCGTTGCTTCAGGCGCGTGGCTACAAGGTCCGCATCCGGAAGTTCGACCCCTATCTGAACGTCGATCCGGGGACGATGTCGCCGTATCAGCACGGCGAGGTCTACGTGACCGACGATGGGGCCGAGACCGACCTCGATCTCGGTCACTACGAGCGGTACACCGGCGTGTCCTCGCGCCAGTCGGACAATATTACGACCGGTCGCATCTACCGCGACATCATCGCGAAGGAGCGGCGCGGAGATTATCTCGGCGCGACCGTTCAGGTCATCCCGCACGTCACCAATGCCATCAAGGAATTCGCGCTCGCGGAGACGGACGACGTCGATTTCGTCATTTGCGAGATCGGTGGAACCGTTGGCGATATCGAGAGCCTGCCCTTCATCGAATCGATTCGGCAGCTTCGGAACGATCTCGGTCGCGACCAGACGGTCAGCGTTCACACGACACTCGTGCCTTGGATCGCCGCCGCCGGTGAGCTGAAAACGAAGCCGACGCAACAATCGGTGCGGGAGCTATCCAGCCTGGGCGTTCAGCCCGAGGTCTTGCTTTGCCGCAGCGATCGGCCGCTTCCGGAATCTGAGCGCGAAAAGATTGCCCTGTTCTGCAACGTCCGGAAATCCGCGGTTATCCCGGCGCTCGACGCTCGCAACATCTACGACGTCCCGCTTCAGTATCATGAAGCCGGCCTCGATGACGAAGTCCTGTACGCGTTCGGGATCAAGGATGCTCCTGCGCCGGACCTGACACGCTGGCGCGAAATCATGGATCGCATCGATCATTACGAGAGCGAAGTGACGATCGGCGTCGTCGGCAAATATGTCGGCCTTCCCGACGCCTACAAGAGCCTGCGCGAAGCCCTGGTCCACGGCGGCATCGCCAATCGCACCAAGGTCAACATCGAGTGGATCGATGCCGAAATCTTCGAGCATCCGGAGTCCGACATCGTAGCGCAGCTCGAGCCGCTGAATGCGATTCTCGTTCCCGGTGGCTTTGGTGAACGGGGGTCCGAGGGTAAGATCGCCTCGGTAAAGTTCGCCCGCGAGCGCGAGATTCCTTTCTTCGGCATCTGCCTTGGCATGCAGATGGCCTGCATCGAAGGCGCCCGGAACACCGCCGGGATCAGCGAAGCCTCGACGACCGAGTTTGGCCCGACATCGGAACCGGTAGTTGGGCTGATCACTGAATGGATGAGCCCCGAGGGCCTGCAGGCCCGCGCGGAAGGTGGCGACCTGGGCGGAACGATGAGGCTCGGCGCCTATCCGGCCAAGCTCGACGGCAACAGTGTCGTCCGCGGCATCTACGGCAAGGACGAGATCAGCGAGCGCCATCGTCACCGCTACGAAGTGAATAGCCATTACAAGGATGCGCTGGAGAAGGGCGGTCTGGTCTTCTCCGGAATGTCGCCGGACGGCCGTTTACCGGAGATCGTCGAGCGTCCGGACCACCCATGGTTCATCGGCGTTCAGTTCCATCCGGAGCTTAAGAGCCGCCCGTTCGATCCGCACCCGCTTTTCGCCGGTTTCATAGAGGCCGCGCTGAAACAGTCGCGTCTGGTTTAATTCAGCTTAGGCACTAAATCGGGCTTCCCATGACCAATACCATGTCTACCCGCGTCGCAATTCTCGGCTCAGGTCCGGCTGGCCTGACTGCCGCAATCTATGCCGCGCGCGCCGGCCTTTCGCCGATCGTCATCCAGGGCATCCAGCCCGGCGGCCAGCTCACCACGACGACCGACGTCGAGAATTATCCCGGCTTCCGCGACGTCATTCAGGGTCCCTGGCTGATGGAGGAGATGCAGGCGCAGGCCGAGCATGTCGGCACGCGCATGGTGTGGGATCACATTTCCGCGGTCGACCTGAAGAGCCGGCCGATCCGGCTGACCGGTGACAGCGGCACGCAATATTTTGCCGACACGTTGATCATCGCGACCGGAGCCCAGGCCAAGTGGCTCAACCTGCCGTCGGAAGAGCATATGAAGGGCAGGGGCGCCTCCGCCTGCGCGACCTGCGACGGCTTCTTCTACCGAGGCAAGCGCGTCGCCGTGATCGGTGGCGGCAATACCGCGGTCGAGGAAGCCCTCTACCTCACCAATCACAGCCACGACGTAACCCTGATCCACCGCCGCGACAGCCTTCGAGCGGAGAAGATCCTTCAGGACCGGCTGTTCGCCAACTCGCACATCAAGATCATCTGGGATTCGGAAGTCACCGAGTTTGTTGGCGGCGGCGAGCCCGAAGCCCTCATCGGCCTCGACATCAAGAATCGCCTCACCGGAGAAGTGTCACGAATTGACGTCGAAGGCGCTTTCGTCGCCATTGGCCACAAGCCAGCGACGGAGTTGTTCGACGGGCAGCTCAAGCTCGACAGCGACGGCTATCTGGAAGTCGAGACCGGTACGACCAAGACCAGCATCCCGGGCGTGTTCGCCTGTGGCGACGTCATGGACAAGATCTACCGACAGGCCGTGACGGCGGCTGGAACCGGCTGTATGGCCGCGCTGGATGCGGAGAAATATCTGGCGGCGCAGGAGTTCGAAGCGCTCGCCGCGGAGTAACTAGCGGCTCTGAAGCCGCTCCACGAAATCCAGCAGGCTGCCGAAACTGGCGAAGTCCTCGGCGTCGACGTCGTCATCCTCGATGAGAACCCCAAGCCGTTCCTCGAGCGCGGTCAGGAAGTTTGCCACCGCCATCGAATCGAACTCCGGAAGCGAGCCGAACAGGGCCGTGCTCTCCGCAAACCCGCTCACCTGGTCCTCGGCCAGCCCGAGAACCTCGGACAGCAGTTCACGAAGCGTCACCTCGGCGATGACTTCGTCGGGCGCTTTCTCGACCTTTTTCAACACGCCCGCGGCCCTAGTCGAAGGCCATTGTTACGGCAACATCATTGCCTAGCGCCTCTCCGGCGGCGATGACGGCGGCGTGACGCCAGACCCGACGCCTCTTCCGCTCGATCGGCTGACGAGCCGTGGCGCGCCCGATGCTCCGGCACTGACCGCGGGAGCAGAGACGCTCTCTTACGCAGAGCTCGAGTGCGAGGTTGGCCAGGTGGCCGCGGCACTCTTGGATCAAGGTCTTCAAGCCGGTGATCGTATTGCGAGCTGGATGGGCAAGACCAAACTTGCCTGCGTACTACCGTTGGCCGCTGCCCGCGCAGGGTTGATGCACGTGCCGATCAATCCCGTCCTTAAACGCGCGCAAGCGGCTCACATCCTCGCGGACAGCGGGGCGAGGCTGCTGATCGCCAATGAGGCACGGCTGAAGTCGCTCGAGGCTGGCGATCGCGCCGAGGCGAGCCTGGCCTCTATGGAACAGTGGCAGCCGGGCGAGGAAATCCTTCCGCCATCCTCCCACAATCCAGATAAACTTGCGGCGCTCCTATACACGTCGGGTTCGACCGGAAAGCCGAAGGGCGTGATGCTGAGCCACGCCAATCTCTGGCTCGGTGCAATCAGCGTGGCGGATTACCTCGGTTTGTCGCTCAAGGATCGGACACTGGCGGTCCTGCCTCTGGCTTTCGATTACGGACAGAACCAGCTGCTTTCGACTTGGGCCGCCGGCGGTCACGCAATTGCGTTCGACTATCTCCTGCCGAGAGATGTGGTCCGTGCGGTTGGACGCCATGACGTCACGGTTCTCGCGGGCGTTCCCCCACTCTGGATCCAGCTTGCTGAAGCGGATTGGTCCAAGGGCGAGGGAGCCTCGCTGCGAACTCTCACCAACAGCGGCGGGCATCTGCCGGAGACGGTCCTCCGGAAGCTGCGCTCACTCTTCCCCGAAGCTCGCGTGCACCTGATGTACGGACTAACCGAAGCCTTTCGCTCGACAAGTCTTGAACCGGCACTGGCGGATGAGCATCCGGATAGCGTCGGGACTGCAATTCCCTTTGCCGAAGTGATGATCGCCCGGGAGGATGGTAGCGAAGCCGCGCCGGAAGAGGAGGGCGAACTCGTCCATGCCGGCCCTCTCGTTGCGCAAGGCTATTGGAACGACCCAGCGAAGACTGGCGAACGGTTCAAGCCGGCTCCGTCATTCTCGCGCTACGGCGGATCCGCTGTCTGGTCTGGAGATCGGGCGGTTCGAGGCAAGGACGGCCTCATCCGCTTCCGCGGCCGTGACGATGCGATGATCAAGGTGAGCGGCAATCGATTGAGCCCGACGGAGATCGAAGAAGCAGCTCTCGCCAGCGGAGCGGTCAGCGAGGTTTTGGCAATCGGAGTAAAGGAAGAGCGGTTAGGCCAGGCGGTGAAGCTGATCGCGGTCGCCAAGGGGGCAGGGGCCGAAGAACGCCTGCGAGCATATTTCGCGAAGGAACTGCCAGCCTATATGCAGCCAAAGGAGATCGTCTGGCGTGATGCTCTTCCGCTTTCGCCAAACGGCAAGGTTGACCGGGCGGCGATCGTGAAGGAATTCGCATGAAGGCGATGGGACTCGTCCCGTCCGGCTTCGGAGCCGATGTCGAGGGCCGCTTGCTGATTGGCGGACGCACCGCCGACGATCTCGTCGCCGAAGCGGGCGGCACGCCATTGTTCGTCTACGATGCGGGTCTGATCCAACAAAAGATCGGACTCTTCCGGGCGGCTATGCCGCCTGAGATTTCACTACATTATGCCGTAAAGGCAAACCCTTACACGCCATTGCTGTCATGGATTGCTGACAAGATCGACGGGTTTGACGTGGCTTCCGCTGGCGAACTCGGCCGGGTCGTGCACCTGGGCCTCCCGATCAGTTTCGCCGGCCCGGGCAAGACGGACCAGCAACTCGAGACCGCGATTCGAGCCGCCATCACCATCAACCTCGAAAGTGAGGGTGAGGGGGAACGCGCTCTGGCCATTGCTGCTCAAGGAAGCCGGCCGCCAAAGCTTGCCGTGCGTGTGAACCCTCCGTTTTCGCTGAAAGGTGCCGGGATGAAGATGGGTGGCCTCGCCAGCCAGTTCGGTGTCGATCATGATCGGGCGCCCGCACTTATTCGGCGGCTGATCGACGCCGGGGCGGATTGGCGCGGCCTGCACATCTTCGCCGGTAGTCAGGCGCTGCATGCGGACGCGCTGATCGAAGCTCAGGCCGCAACGGTTGCGCTTGCCGCGGAAATATCGGAGCAGGCCGGAACACCTCCGCCTGAAGTCAATCTCGGGGGTGGATTCGGCATTCCGTACTTCCCGGGCGACCAGCCTCTCGACATCGAGACCGTAGGAACGGCACTCGCCAAGACGTTGGAAGGCCGCCCGAAAATCCTCGGGGAGACCCGCTTATCAATCGAGCTTGGCCGTTGGCTCGTTGGAGAGGCCGGCGTCTATCTGACTCGCATTGTCGATCGGAAGGAAAGCCGTGGCGAGACCTTCCTGGTCACCAATGGCGGCTTGCATCACATGCTCGCGGCGAGCGGCAATTTCGGTCAGCTCCTGCGCCGCAATTATCCTGTCGCCCTGGCCAATCGCTTCGGAACGGAAGCCGACAGCGAAGCAACGATTACAGGCTGCCTCTGCACGCCGCTCGACCTGCTGGCGCATGAGGTTGCGCTTCCAAGAGCGGAAGTCGGCGATCTCGTGGCGATTTTCTGCGCGGGTGCCTACGGCCTTAGCGCGAGCCCGCAGGAATTCCTGAGCCAGCCCCGCGCACGCGAGCTGCTTCTTCAGGGGTAGGCGGCCTCGACGAAATATAGGCCCTCAGGCGGTGCGTTCAGGCCGAGCTCCGCGCGATCGCGTGCTTCGAGCGCTCGACCGATGTCGTTCGGTTGCCACTGGTTCCGACCGACCAGCGCAAGGCAACCCACCATTGAGCGGACCTGATGATGGAGGAAGCTCCGTGCGGCCGCCTCGATGTGAATCTCCTCGCCGACACGCTTCACATCAAGCCGATCGAGCGTCTTTACCGGACTATCCGACTGGCAGTTGACCGATCGGAAGGTCGTGAAGTCGTGGCGGCCGACGAGCATTGCCGCGCCCTCGGCCATCGCCTCGACGTCCAGCGGTACGGCGATGTGCCACACGCGCCCGAGATCCAACGCTGGCGGAGCACGGCGATTAAGGATGCGATACAGATACTTGCGCCCGATACATGAGAAGCGGGCATGCCAATTGTCATCGACGGGTTGAACTGCTGTGACCGAAATCGGATTCGGTCGAACGAGAGCATTAATGCCCTCGCGGAGGCGGTGCTCGGTGAGCGACTTCGCGATGTCGACATGGGCTGCCATCGCCAGTGCGTGGACGCCTGCATCCGTGCGTCCGGCGGCATGCACGGCAATGAGCTCGCCGGTCATCCGATGGATCGCTTCCTCGAGCGCCTGCTGGACCGATGGACCGTGGTCCTGCCGTTGCCAGCCCATGAAGGGGCCGCCGTCGAACTCGATCGTCAGACGCCAGCGGGTCACTCGCTTCCTCTCGGATTGAGTTGAGCTCCCTTGGGAATGGGGAAGCCGCGGAGCAGCTCATCCGGATGCATTCTCGTTCTACCGGCGCGCTGAACGACTATCGGCCTGATTGCTCGTTCTCCGCAGGCAATCTTCAAATGATCGTCGGCGACGATGCCAGGCGGGCCGCTACCCGGTACGACCTCAGCAGATAGCACCTTAATTCGCTCTCCCATGAACTCGAACCAGGCGCCGGGTGGATTGAATGCTCGCACCTGCCGTTCGACCGCGTATGCGTCCTGCGTGAAGTCGAGTTGAGTCTCCGATTTGTCGATTTTCGAGGCGTAGGTAACACCTTCCGCAGGTTGTGCTCGGGGTGGGTATTGTTCGGTGTCGGCGAGCCACCGCCAGAGAGCCTGTCCGCCGAGAACTGCAAGTTCTTCAGTAAGTTCCCCGGCATTCTTGCTATCGATTTCGATAGGCCATTCCAGCAACATCGGGCCGGTATCAAGGCCTTCGTCCATCTGCATCAACGTGACGCCTGTTCTCTTGTCGCCCGCGATAATCGCGCGCTGAATTGGCGCCGCGCCGCGCCATCTGGGCAGCAGCGAGGCATGAATATTCACGCAGCCCATCCGAGGTGCTTCGAGGATCGGCTTCGGCAGGATCAGGCCATAGGCCGCCACGACGGCAAGGTCTGCGTTAAGGGCTGCGAACTTCGCCTGCTCCTCTTCGCTTCGCAGCGACCTCGGCGTGCGAACTTCAAGACCGAGATCGTCCGCCCGTTCATGAACTGCGGTCTTCCGGTCGGCCTTGCCTCGCCCGGCGGGTCGTGACGGCTGGCAATAGACCGCCGCCACCTCGTGGCCCGCCTCTACCAGCGCGTTGAGCGCGGGCACGGCAAAGTCCGGGCTTCCCATGAAGATGATCCGCATTGCGGCGCCCTATGGCGGACGCCACGGATTTTGCCTACCTCACCGCTGCAATGGCTTCGGAAGAGATCGAGGCGCTCGCAGGCGCGCTGGCAAAGCTGCCGGGGCTCGGCCCCCGTTCGGCGCGCCGTGCGGTGCTTCACCTCATGAAGAAGCGCCAGACGGCACTGGAGCCTCTCCTGTCGGCCCTCCAGCGCGTCTCCGAGAAGCTTTCGACCTGCTCGATCTGCGGAAACGTGGATACCTCCGACCCGTGCGCCATCTGCCGGGACCCGCGCCGGGACGAGAAGAGCCTCTGCGTTGTCGAGGAAGTTGCAGATCTCTGGGCGCTGGACCGCTCTCGGCTATTCCCCGGACGCTATCATGTTCTTGGAGGCCGCCTTTCGGCGCTGGAAGGCGTCCGCCCCGAGGACTTAGCCATCGACAGCTTAATTCACCGAGTGAATTTCGGAGGGATCGAAGAGGTCGTGCTGGCAATGAACGCAACGCTGGAAGGCCAGACGACCGCTCACTATCTCGCCGAGCGGCTCGAAAAGTTTCCGATCCGCCTCACGCAGCTCGCTCACGGCCTGCCCGTGGGTGGGGAACTGGACTATCTAGACGAGGGCACGCTCGCGCAGGCCCTTAGAGCAAGGCGTCCCATTGCTTGAAGCGACTGGGCTGAAAGACTAAATCACCGACATGGCAATTCGAACGATCGTTGAAGTTCCCGACCCGCGTCTACGCGAGATCTCCAAGCCCGTGGAAGGCGTGGACGACGAACTGCGCACGCTCGTCGCCGACATGTTTGAGACGATGTACGAAGCGCCAGGCATCGGTCTTGCAGCGATCCAGGTCGGCGTTCCCAAGCGCGTGCTGGTGATCGACCTCCAGGAACCGGAAGAGGAGGGCGGCGATCCGGTCAAGGACCCGCGCGTCTTCATCAACCCTGAAATCCTCCGGACGTCCGATCAGGATGTGCCCTACACCGAGGGTTGCCTGTCGGTGCCCGACCAGTTCGCCGAAGTGGACCGCCCGGACCGCATCCGCGCCCGGTGGATGGAACTCGACGGTAAGGTCCGCGAGGAAGAGATCGAGGGCCTGCTAGCCGTCTGCCTCCAGCACGAGATGGATCACCTGGAAGGCGTGCTGTTCATCGATCATCTGTCGCGCCTGAAGCGCAACATGATTCTCAACAAGCTCGCCAAGCAGAGAAAAGTCGCGGCTTAGGCCATAACCGGCGTCACCGACGCCGCCGCATTCCTGCAATCCTCGGCACATTCGCGGCAGATCTGCGCGCAGAGCCTGCAATGCTCGTGGTCATGCTTCTCGCATTCAGCGGCGCAGGCCTCGCAGACTCGGGCGCATAGTTCGAGCACTTCGCGGACAACGTCGTCGTTGGACCCGGTCCGGCGTAAACCGACGCGGCATGCAGCCTCACAAATATCAGCGCAGTCGAGGCAGCTTCGAATGCACTGCGTCATGTCCATCTTCTCGGCCGCGCAGGCGTCCGCGCAGCTGAGGCACATCTTCGCGCAGTACATCAGATGATGGACGGCATCGCCTAGTGGCTGATTCACGTGGCCGTGAACGTCGGGGTGAAGGCTGATCATCTTGCGGATGGACATTGAAATTCTCTCCTCGCTCTGACCCTCAACGTTCCGCTTGAGCACCGGGTCCGACGGTCGTAAGTTCACATTTCGTTCCGTGGGGGAATCGAGATGGGTGTGGGGCTTGTAGCATTCGTTGTCGCCGCTTTGGCAGTCGGCGCTGTAATTGGCTGGCTGATCGGCAGCCGTGACGGCGTCGGCGCGAGGCAGACCGTTGATAGCCTGCGCCTGCAGCTGGATGAAGTCGTCAAGGAACGAGATGCGAATCGCGGTGCTGCGCAAGAGCTAGCGGCGCTCAAGGCAGTACAGGATGAGCGCGAGCGGGCGTTTGAGGAGCGGCTCGCCGAGCTGACAGCCGCGCGGGAAGCTTTGTCGGCCCAATTCGCGGAAGTTGGCGGCAAGCTCCTCGAGGGCGCGCAGAAACAATTCCTGGAGCGGGCAGACCAACGATTCCGCCAGTCGGAAGAAACCGCCGGCACGAGCCTCAAAGCACTGCTGCAGCCGGTTCATGATCGTCTCCAGCGTTACGAAGAGGTGGTGACGAAAGTCGAGGAGGAGCGGCGCAAGGATTTCGGCCTGCTCACCGGCCACATCGAAGCGATGAGGAGCGGCACTGAGCGGGTTTCTGCGGAGGCCGCCAAGCTTGTGAACGCCCTTCGCAATGCCCCGAAGGCTCGCGGCCGCTGGGGCGAGCAGCAGCTTCGCAATGTCCTCGAAAGCTGCGGGCTCACCGAACATTGCGACTTCGAGACCGAAGTGAGCCAGTCGGATGGAGAGGGCGGCCGGCTAAGGCCTGACGTCACTCTGCGCGTTCCGGGCGGTCAGAGCCTGGTGATCGATGCCAAGGTCAGCCTAAATTCCTATCAGGATGCGTTCGGAGCAGTCGATGAGACTGAGCGGGCGATGCACCTCACTGCCCATGCCGCAGCTATCAAGAATCACGTCAACACCTTGGGCAACAAGGCCTATTGGGCACAGTTCGACGACGCACCCGACTATGTCGTGATGTTCATCCCCGGTGAGCACTTCCTATCGGCTGCCCTGGAGCAGGACAGTAAGCTCTGGGATTACGCGTTCGAGCGCCGGGTACTTCTGGCGACCCCAACCAACCTGATCGCAATCGCGCGCACGGTTGCGGCTGTCTGGCGTCAGGAAAAGCTGGCCAAGGAAGCACGGCAGATCGGCGAGCTCGGCAAGGAGCTTTACGACCGTCTCGCCAAAGCCGCGCAAGATCTCAAGCGTGTCGGCGGCGGGCTGACCACTGCTGTCAACAATTACAACAGCTTCGTCTCATCTTTTGAGAGCCGATCTTTGGTTACTGCCCGCAAGTTCCGCGACCTCAACATTGAGCCCGGAGCTCGCGAAATCGAGATCGTGCAGCCCGTCGAAGCGCTGCCGCGATACAACGACGACGAAGAGCAGCCGCAGATCGCAGCAGAGTAGTTTGGCCTAGTAGGTCCGGCGAAGGTCGATCCGGCCGACGCTATTGCTCAGCGTCATGCGGTCGCCACTCGAGGTGATCGTCACCGGCTGCGCGAGGATTGCGCCTCCCTGGTTTTCGAAGCTCATCGCCGGATCGGGACAGAACATGCGCGTAGCTGCCAAGGGACCTACCGTCAGCACATTGCCGTTCTGGCTGTAGCTTCCACCCATGCCATTGCAGCCGAACCTGGCGCCGATGCGGTTGGCCTCGAACTGTACGTAATACTGGCCTTGCGGAGGCGTAACGCGACCATTCACGGCTTCGACGCGCCAATTGGTGCCTGCCAGTCCCGAGGGCGCTACGGGATCGCCCCCACAGCCATTGAAGCGGCGTCCGTCGATGTCGACCTGAACCCGGTCGCGATAGCCTTGCCCCGACATGACGTCGGTGCACTGCGCATGGACGATGTTCACGCCGATGCGCGGCGTCTGATAGATCTCACCGGCAATGCCGATGATCGCCTGCGGCCGCGGCTGTCGCACCGGCTGTCCGCCCGCTGGAATGAAGGTGAGGTCGCGCTCGTCGATGACCAGGGTCCAGCCCGGCTCCTGTCCAACGGCCCTATAAGGAGCGCTCGATGGCGGAGGATAGGTGAGACAGCCGCTCAAGAGCAGGGCGGAAAGGGGTGCGAGCCAAAGTTTCATAACCGGAACAGCCTTCGCAGTTGATTGCCGGTTCCTTATTGGTCTCGCCAGCTTGCCCTAACCTGAAAGGCCATGACGGCCGCTGCAATGGCCGCGTTGAGGCTGTCTGCCCGTCCGGCCATCGGGATCTTCACGAGGGTATCGCACTCTTCCTCATAGGCTGCCGGCAGCCCTTGCTGCTCGTTGCCGATCAGAAGGAAGCAGGGCCGCGTGTATTCGACCTCGAGATAGTCGTTGGTGGCTTTGAGGCTGGTACCGACGAGTTGGCCCGATCCCCCGCGCAGCCAGGTCACGAACTCGCTCCATGGCGCTTTCGCGACCTTCTGCGTGAAGATCGCGCCCATCGATGCGCGGACGGCCTCAACGGAATAGGGGTCGGCGCTGTCGTCGATAAGGATCAGCCCACCGGCACCGACCGCGTCGCCCGTTCTCAGGATCGTGCCGATATTGCCGGGGTCGCGCAGTGCCTGGGCGACGAACCATAATGGTGCGGAGGAGCGGTCGATCGCCGACAGGATGGTTTCCGGCTGCCCGTAGGCGCCCAGGATCATTTGCGGGTTATCCTTGCCCGATGTTTTCGAGAGGATGTCCGGCGTCGTTTCTATAGCGTCGCCGCCGGCGGCTTCCGTTGCGCCGATGATTTCGGACGCAAGGGGATGGCGTGCTCCTTCGGCCGAGAACATGATGATTTCAGGCAACCGGCCGCTGTCCCGCGCTTCGGCGATGATCCTCAAACCCTCGGCGAGGAACAGCCCTTCTTCCTTGCGCGCTTTCTTGTCGCGGAGGGAGCGGAGCCTCTTGACGGTCGCATTGGAGAAAGCGGTGACCTCGCGGGGCATTATTCTTCCCCGAACCGCTCCTCGACAAGCGTCGCAAGCTTCTCGAGCGCATCCTCGGCATTCGTGCCGGAGACATAAATCACGATCGAATCACCTTTGGCCGCGCCGAGCATCATCAAGCCCATGATCGAGGTTCCGCAGACCTTGTTTCCATCCTTCTCGACCTCAACAGTCGCATCCAGGCCGCTGGCAAGATTAACGAATTTAGCGCTCGCCCTCGCGTGGAGGCCGCGCTGGTTGGTGATCTGGACCTCGCGCCTCAGCGCGTTCAAGCGGCCGCTTCCCCGAGGATCTCGGAAGCGACCGAGATGTATTTCCGCCCAGCCTCGCGCGCTGCAGCGACCGCAGCGTGGACACCCATGACCTTGCGGGCGCCTTCGAGGCGGATGAGCATGGGCAGGTTCACGCCCGCGATTACCTCGATGTTCTCGGTCTTCATCAACGAGATGGCGAGGTTGGAGGGCGTTCCGCCGAACAGGTCGGTGAGGATGATCACGCCCTTGCCCCGGTCGACCCGGGCAATGGCGTCGGCGATGTCCTGACGCCTGGCTTCCATGTCGTCATCCGGGCCGATGCAGATCGGCTCGATCGCCTCCTGCGGCCCAACGACATGCTCCATGGCAACCACGAATTCAGCCGCAAGGCGGCCATGGGTCACCAGTACCAATCCGATCATTCGTTCAACTCACTTCCAGAATCGCCGCTAGAAACATCGGCTGCGGCGTGCCCCGGATCTTCCTCAATCGTGTCGCTCGGCTGCGAGGCCAGGTCACGATGGCGGACATTTGGCGAAAAACCCGCCCTCCGCAACCGTTCGGACATTTCCTCCGCAGCGCGGACGGACCGATGCCTTCCCCCGGTACAGCCGAAAGCCACGGTGACGTAGCTTTTGCCGGCGGCCCAGTAGCGGGGAATCCAGTCGGTGAGAAGCGCTTCAAGTCGGTCCATGGCCTGGAACCAGGCCGGGTCCTTTTCCAGGTGTTCGCGAACCGGCATGTCCAGTCCTGTCAGAGGGCGAAGCTCGTGCACCCAGTGAGGATTATCCAAAAACCGCATGTCGAACATCAGGTCTGCAGTTCGCGAGACTCCGCGGGCGTACCCAAATGAGACAATCGTCAGCACCGGCTCGTCGCTGTCGCTCGGATATCGGCGGCGGAGCTCGTCACGAAGCTCTGTGGGCGTGAGGTCCGTCGTATCGATGATATTGTCGGCTGCCGCGCGCAACGGCGCGGTGATATCGCGCTCGCGGGCAATGCCGTCCTCGGCGGGACGATCGGCAGCGAGCGGGTGCCTCCGGCGCGTTTCGTTGTAACGGCGCATCAGCTCAGTGCCGGCGCAGTCGAGGTACAGGATCTCGCCTCGTACGCCGTGGATCGATCGGATGAGCTGAGTGAGCGCCGATGCGTCAAAGCCTCGGCTTCGGACGTCCATTCCAACGGCCGCCGGGGCCAGCCGGCATTCCTTCTCGCCGCTTCCGTGAACGAAACTGTTCAGCAGCGACACAGGGAGATTGTCCACGCAATCCCACCCCATGTCTTCCAAAGCGTCGAGGACGCTGGACTTGCCGGCACCGGACATGCCGGTCACGAGCAGGAGGCGAGGGGGACTACGGCGGGAAGACACCGCCGATGTGTTAGAGCTTCAGCCCGAGCCGGTCGAGAGCAAGTGCAACCTTGGAGGCGGCCGATGCGGTCAGCGCGTCGACGCTGACCAGCGGCAGGTTCACGCCCAGCACCGGACGCTCGCGGCGGTCGTCCGGAAGCCGCATGATTTCGCTGGTGAGCTCCACATAGAGGGCTACGGGCACATCGCTCACCGTTTCCATGTCGACGATTCCGATGCCCCGGATCTCGAGCTTTCCCGCGATGTTCGGCGGAGCGCTGGCGATCAGCTTGTCACCCTCGCGGCGGACGATGGTCTGGTCGTCGCTGACCAGGGTGAAGCCGCGGTCGAGGAGGCGAAGCGCGAGATCCGACTTTCCCGACCCAGACGGCCCGGAAATCAGGATAGCGCGCCCTTCGGATGCGACGGTGCTCGCGTGAACCGTTTCAGAAGAGAGTAGGCGGTTCATGCTGCCTCCGTTGCCGGCAAGGTGATGGTGAAGCGGGCACCCGAAGGAGCGTCGTCGCGGTCCTGCACGTCAATTTCCCCGTCGTGTCCTTCGACGATCGCCCGGGCGATCGCCAGACCGAGTCCCGAGTGCCGCCCGAAATGTTCTTCCTCCGGCCTGATTGAGTGAAACCTGTTAAAGATGGCTTCACGCGCTTCCTCGGGCACGCCGGGGCCTTCGTCATCGATCCGTATCCTGACTTCGTCACCGACGCGGGCCGCTGCGATTTCGACGAGTCCGCCAGGCGGCGAGAAGCTGATCGCATTGTCGATGATATTGTCGATCGCACGGACCAGGCGGTTCGCATCGCCGAGCACGACGGCCGTCGCCCTGCGCGGCCTGGCGAAAGCGAGGTGCGCGTCGCCCTTCTCGCGGCGGTGCTCCCAGGACGACACGAGCTGTTCGATGACTGGGCCGAGGTCCACGGGCTCGAACTTGGCGCGGGCAAGTTCAGCGTCCGTCCGCGCTGCTTCGCTGATGTCGCCGATGAGGCGATCGAGGCGGACGACGTCGTCTTTCGCTACCGCGAGGAGCTGCAGCTTCAGCTTCGGGTCTTCAACTCGGTCGAGGCCATCCAGCGCCGAGCGGAGCGATGCGAGCGGGTTCTTCAGCTCATGCGTCACGTCGGCCGCGAAGTGCTCGATATTGTCCATTCGCTGTCGGAGCGACTGGCTCATGTCGGAGACGGAGCGGGCAAGCTGGCCGATCTCATCGGTCCTGGATGGCAGGCGAGGGACCTTTACCTCCCGTGCCCGGCCCAGCCTGACGCGGTGAGCCGCAAGCGCAATTCTCCTTAGCGGACGGACGATGGTGCGGGCGAGGAAGAGCGACAGAAGCACGGACAGGACCACCGCGATTGCCATCGCAATGGCGAGGGAGGTCCGCTGGCTTCGAATTGTTCGAGTGAATTCACGGTCGTTGGTGGTCAGGAGGACAGTTTCCTCGCCAACAGGAGCCGCCGCGGAAAAAACGGGAGTGAGGTCGGGGGCGTTGCGGACCTTGGTCACGGCCTGTCCCGTCTGCCTGGCGTACGTTCCTTCCGACCAGGATTGCAGCTTGTCTTCCGCGGGCTCGATGAAGTCGTCAAGCGGCTTGGCGCCGACGAGCGCGTTGAACCCCCGGTCGAGAGCGCGCGCCGCGTCCTTGTTCCATTTCTGGGTCGTTGGATCGCGAAGCGTGTAGGTCGGACCGGTCGCTTTCCAGCTGTCGGACCTCAGGGATCCGTCGCTTCCGTAAAGGCGGATGCGGCTGCCCGTCGATTTGGCGAGCGACAACAGCACCGAGTCGCGCGCCGGGGCGGGGGTCATGGCCAGCACGCTGGCGGTCATCTCGGCTTCGCGATGGATGAGCGTCAGCCTTTCCTCGCTCAGCTGGTTGCGAAAGGCGTCCAGGTAGAGAACACCGAACGCCAGAAGGACGATCGTCAGCAGGTTCACCGCGAGGATGCGGCGGGTGAGCGGCAACTGGCCGAACCAGTTGGGACGACGCTTACTCATCCTGGAACTTGTAGCCTACGCCGTAGAGCGTCTCGATGGCATCGAACTCCGGGTCGACAGCGCGGAACTTGCGGCGCATGCGTTTGATGTGGCTGTCGATGGTTCGATCGTCGACATAGATGTCGTCGTGATAGGCGACATCGAGGAGCTGGTTCCGGGTCTTTACGACCCCCGGACGTTGCGCCAGCGCTTCGAGGATCAGGAACTCCGTGACCGTCAGGGTCACATCCTTGCCGCCCCAGATGACCTTGTGGCGGGCGGGATCCATCACCAGCCGGCCACGCTCGAGCAGAACAGGCTCAGGCTCCGGCGCAGCGGATGACGCAACGCCCTTTGCCAGTTCCTGCCTGCGCAGGATTGCCCGAACGCGTGCGACCAGAAGCCGCTGCGAAAAGGGTTTGGCGATATAATCGTCGGCACCCATCGCGAGGCCCAGGGCCTCGTCAAGTTCATCGTCCTTCGACGTCAGAAAGATAACCGGCATCGGGCTGAATTCGCGGACGCGTCGGAGAAGCTCCATTCCATCCATTTGCGGCATCTTGATATCGAACACACCGAGGTCCGGCTGCTTGTCCGCAAAGGCCTTTAGGGCGACCGTCGGGTCGGTGTAGACCCGAGTCACGAATCCTTCCGCCTGCAATGCGATCGAGACGGAAGTCAGGATGTTGCGGTCGTCGTCGACCAGCGCGATCTCGTGGCTCATCCGCGACGGATAGATAGGCCAATCCCCTTAAACAAGCGGGGCCCCGACGAGCGACGTTTCGGCAAAATAATGGCCCTGAAATTTCAACTGCTTATTGGAAGCGCTTCCATTGTATCCGGCTGATACAGACTCGGCGAACCGCTTTGACGCGGCGAGATTTTCGGAGTTATAGGCGCCGTACGCATACGTATGCGGCGGCAGGCCAGCCCGGTCGCCGCCGTTTAATTTATTGAACGAAGGGGATTTTACGTGACTGACCGGGTGCCGCGCTTCGGCCTCAACGACCAGGGTATCGCGACGAGTGCAGAGGTCCACTGGAACCTGCAGACCGCACCTTTGGTCGAGGCCGCGGTTCAGCGCGGTGAGGGCCAGCTGGCGAAGGACGGTCCCCTCGTCGTCCGCACGGGCAAGCACACCGGCCGTTCCGCCAACGACAAGTTCACGGTCCGCGATGCCGAGACCGAAAATACCGTCTGGTGGGGCAAGTCGAACAAGCCGATGGAGCCGGGAGCGTTCGCGGCGCTCAAGGCCGACTTCCTCGATCACCTGAAGGGTCGCGACACCTTGTTCGTCGCCGATCTGTTCGGCGGTTCGCAGCCCGAGCACCGGGTCAACGTTCGCGTCATCAATGAATACGCCTGGCACAACCTCTTCATCCGCACGATGCTGGTGCGGCCAGAGGCGAGCGAGCTCGCCGGCTTCGTGCCCGAGTTCACGATCATCGACCTTCCGAGCTTCCGTGCCAACCCTCAGCGTCATGGCTGCCGCAGCGAGACCGTGATCGCGGTCAATTTCAGCGAAAAGCTGATCCTGATCGGCGGCACCGAATATGGCGGCGAGATGAAGAAGTCCGTCTTCGGCATCTTGAATTACCTGCTCCCGGCGGACGGCATCATGCCGATGCACTGCTCTGCCAACATCGGCCCAAGGGGTGATACCGCGATCTTCTTCGGCCTCAGCGGCACTGGGAAGACGACCCTGTCGGCTGACCCGAACCGCACGCTTATCGGCGACGATGAGCATGGCTGGTCGGACACGGCGGTCTTCAACTTTGAAGGCGGCTGCTACGCGAAGATGATCCGCCTTTCGGCCGAGAGCGAGCCGGAGATCTATGCGACCACCAAGCGCTTCGGCACGGTGCTCGAGAACGTGGTGATGGACCCCGAAACGCGTGAGCTCGATCTCGACAGCGCGGAATATGCCGAGAACAGCCGCGGCGCCTATCCGATCGACTTCATCCCGAACAGCTCCGACAAGAACATGGGGCCGGTTCCGAAGAACGTCGTGATGCTGACGGCTGACGCGTTCGGCGTCCTGCCGCCGATCGCGAAGCTGACTCCCGACCAGGCAATGTACCACTTCCTGTCCGGATACACCGCCAAGGTCGCCGGAACGGAGATCGGCGTCACCGAGCCGGAAGCGACTTTCTCGACCTGTTTCGGCGCACCGTTCATGCCTCGCCATCCGTCGGTGTACGGCAATTTGCTCAAGGAGCGGATTGCCAGAGGCCATGTCGACTGCTGGCTGGTCAACACCGGCTGGACCGGCGGCAAATATGGCGTCGGCAAGCGCATGCCGATCCAGGCCACCCGCGCGCTGCTCAATGCGGCGCTCGATGGCAGCTTGAAGAACGCGGAGTTCCGCAAGGATCCGAACTTCGGCTTCGACGTCCCGGTTGAGCTGCCCGGCGTCACGAACATTCTCGATCCCCGCAGCACTTGGGATGACACGGCCGAGTACGACCGGACCGCGGCCAAGCTAGTCGACCTGTTCGTCGAGAACTTCGCGCAGTTTGCCGACCAAGTGGACGAGGGCGTCCGACAAGCCGCGCCCAAGGTTCCCGCCGCCGCATAATTGCCCGGTCATCAAGGATCGGGCTCCCAATTTCAGGACCCGATCTAATGACCGAATATTCGCCACGACTTTTTTCGGCTGACGCCGAGATCGAGCATCTCGGGGAAGGGCTTCTCGCATGCACCTTGCCCCGCGAAGCCTGGACACACGAAGCTCACCTAGCCGCGACGACCTACCTCCTGCTTCGACGGCTCGACATTCATCTCGATGCCGAACTTCCGAGCATCATCCGTCGCTTCAACAAAAGCGTGGGCGGGGTGAACAGCGATACCGAAGGCTATCACGAAACAATCACGCGAAGCTTCCTGCACGGCGTTCGCCTGTTCCTTGAGCGCGCTGATACGAGCGAGCCGCTTCACATGCTCGTCAACGAGCTGCTTATCTCTCCAATGGGGCGTCGAGACTGGCCGCTCAGATTCTATAGCCGTGAGCTTCTATTCTCCGTCGAAGCGAGGCGATGGCACGTACCGCCCGACCTCGCGGTCATGCATTGAAGGTCGAATGTTCGCAATCTTCAGGATGGTGAAGGCCTCAGAATGGACTACTCCGCTACAACCCCTTGCCAAGGCGCGCATAAGTCGCAGCCTCCATCCCAATCCTCTTGAACTAGCGAACAGCAGCAAATATGTAAGCCTTGCGGACCGGGCCCCTCTGGCGGCTGTCCTTCGGGACATTCGTGATGTCGGACCGCATCGGTTGATCCGGTGCGTTCGATGGGCTGTCAGCATTCCCAGAGCACAATCGGGTCTCCGATCAAACCTCGGTTTGAAGGAAGAGGAGACACGTATGAATTCGCGTCTGTACACGCTGCTCGAGGCGCACCAGCGCATCGATGGCCAACTTCATCTCGAACAGCAACGCCGCTGGAAGGACTGGTTCAGAATCGCGCGACTGAAGAAGCTGAAGCTGCGCGTGAAGGACCTGATCCGTCGGCAGTCCCTCCAGGCAGGGAGGACTTGAGATGCAGTGCCCGACTTGTGCGACCCCGTTGACTATGTCGGAACGGCAGGGGATCGAGATCGACTATTGCCCGTCCTGCCGGGGCGTGTGGCTGGACCGCGGCGAGCTCGACAAGATCGTCGAGCGAAGCGGCGCCAGCGCGCCTGCCCGGCCGGTTCGCGAAACCTCCGGTGATCGGCACTGGGATGACGATCGTCATCACGGCCGGCACTATGGCAAGCGACGGAAGAGCTTTCTCGAAGAGCTGTTTGACTGACCGGGGGCGCCGCCGCCGGTTGGCGGTGGTGGCGCCCTCTCATCCCATCCGGGCCCCTCTGGCGGACGAATTGGTCCGTGATGTCGGACGGGAACGCTCCATGGCGGAGCGCTGACAAAGGGACCTGAAAATGGAAATTCTGTTCTTCGACTGGCTCGGTAAGCCGCTTTGGATGTGGCTCGGTTTCATCGGCGTGGTCGTCGCTTTGCTCGTGCTCGACCTTGGCGTGCTACACCGCAAGCAACGCGAGATCGGCGCGCGCGAAAGCATTCTTATGTCCGCGTTCTACATCCTGCTCGGCCTCGGTTTCGGCGGCTGGGTGTGGTGGTACATGGGGCCGACCGCCGGCATGAATTACGTTACCGGCTTCGTCATCGAGAAGAGCCTTGCGATGGACAATGTGTTCGTCATCGCAATGATCTTCACCTACTTTGCTGTTCCCCGCGAATATCAGCACCGGGTGCTCTTTTGGGGCATAATCGGCGTAATCGTCCTTCGCGCGATCATGATCGGGCTCGGCGCAACGATCGTCAGTCAGTTCGGCTGGGTGCTCTACATCTTCGCGGCGTTTCTGATCGTCACAGGCATCAAGATGTGGGTGTTCGCCGACAAGGAATATGACGTCGGTTCCTCGCCGGTGCTCCGCTGGGTCCGGAAGCGGTTCAACGTCACGGATGCCTTTCATGGCAACCGTTTCTGGGTTCGTCTGCCTTCTGGAAAGGGCAGAAACGCAGGCTTGTTCATGACGCCCTTGTTCCTGTCATTGGCGATGGTGGAAGTCGTCGACGTCGTCTTCGCGGTCGACTCGGTACCCGCCATCTTCGCGATCACGACAGACCCCTTCATCGTCTACACCTCGAACATCTTCGCCGTGCTCGGCCTGCGCGCCCTCTATTTCGCGCTGGCAGCGATGGTGCACCGATTCCACTACCTCAAGTACGCCCTTAGCGTGTTGCTGGTATTTATCGGCTCCAAGATCTTCGTTGCCGACGCTCTCGGCATCGCAAAGGTTCCCCCACTCTTGTCGTTGTCGGTGACCTTTGCAATCCTCGCGGCCGGCGTCGGCTATTCGCTATGGAAGACGGGCGGGAGGTCCGAGCAGGGACCGCCCGCTCCAGCAAAGAGCTAAGATCGAACCAGCCATGGGCGGGAGATCGCAACTCCCGCTCAGACGGCAGCAGCCAGCTGGTCGCTCCTTAGCCGCGCGCCTTGGCTATGTATTCGTCGACGTTCTTGGCGAGCACGTCCATCGGGACGTTGCCGCCAAGGACGACGGCATCGTCGAAGGCCTTGATGTCGAACCGCGAGCCAAGTGCCGCCTTCGCCTTGTCGCGCTGGCGGTTGATGGTCGTGTGACCGACCTTGTAGCCGCATGCCTGGCCGGGCCAACTGCAGTATCGGTCGACTTCGCTTGCCACTTCCTCGGCCTTCGAGCCGTTCTCGTTGACGAAGAAGTCCACCGCCTGCTGGCGCGACCAGCGCTTGGCGTGGAGGCCCGTATCGACGACCAGGCGGCAGGCTCGGAAGGCGATGCCCTGTAGGTAACCCAGGCGGCCGGCCGGGAAGTCGTCATAGACTCCGAACTCATCGGCGAGCTGCTGCGCGTAGAGCGCCCAGCCTTCGGAATAGGCGTTGAACGACAGCAACGTTCTGATGAGCGGCAGCTTGTTCGCATATTCGCCCTGCCAGACATGGCCCGGTATCGCCTCATGATGGGTGAGGTCGGGGAGGTCGAATTTGGTGTGAAGCTCGGTCGTCCGCAGATTGATCCAGAACTTGCCGGGGATAGACCCGTCGATCGACCCTGCTCCACCATAGGCGCCAGGTGCGCCGGGCTCTTCTTCGGGTGGAAGACGGCGAACTTCCAGATTGCCCTTCACCATCGTGTTGAACATCTGTGGGAGCTTCGAGCGGATGATCCGCAGCCGCTCGTTGATAAAGGCGAGGATCTCAGCGCGGCCCTTGTCGCCGGGCGAGAACTTGTAGCGCGGATCCTTGCCAAGCGCCTGCATCCGCTCGCCGACCGAACCTTTGGTGTAGCCAAGGCTTTTCAGGATCGGGTCCATCCGGGCCTGCAGGGCGCGAAGCTCCTCCAGGCCCATCTGGTGGACCTCATCGGGCGTCATTGTCGTGGTCGTCGAAGCCTTCAGAGCCCAGGCGTAGTACCCATCGCCGTCCTTGCGTGCCCACATTCCGGGATCGCTCTTGGCCAATCCGCGCTGGAGCGTGAGTTCGGCGATCTGGCGCTCTAGCGCGGGCGCAACCTGCTGCTGGACGATGGCGCGGGCCTGCTCGGCCCAATTGCCCGAAATGTTCTTCTCGCGGGTGCGGCGTTCGATGGATTCGACCAGCCCACCGCCCCTGCGGGCACCGTCCAGCGATTGGCCAAGCTGCTTCAGCGCCTTGTCGAGCAGGAAGTCGGGTGGGATCAGGCCCTTGTAGCGGGCCATGATCACTCGCCCGAGTTCATTGTCGAGCTGCTCGGGGTAGGACTTGAGCCTCGCGATGTAGGCATCTGCGTCGTCGCGTGTCGCAATCTGATGCTCGGAATCGAGGAAGCGCGGAGTGTCGAGGTAGGCGCCCACATTCTGGATGACCACGTAGGGCGTGTTCCGCCAGCTGCCGACGGCAACGTCGCCATAAGGCTGCATGAAGCCTTCAAGTGCATTCGCGTAGGCACTCCGGACGACTTCGACGCTGGTGCGAACCGAGTGCGAAAGCGCGGAAACGTCGATTGCATTGGCCCGTGCGAGGTCGCCGCGGAGCGTCTGTGCAAGCCTCTGCTGCCCGATGCCCGAACGGTCGCCGAGCTGCGAACGAAGGGCGATATGCTCGCCCTTGTCGATTCCCAGTGACGTGGCGGATTCTGGCGACTGGCGAAGCAGGTTCTCGGCAATTGAATCGAGAAGCGCCGAGGCCTGGGCGTCGGCGGATGTTGTCTGTGCAAAGGCCGGCGAGAGACCGCCGCTCAAGAACGGAAGGGCGGCGCTGGCCGAAAGGGCTGCAACCGCCTCGCGGCGGCTCAGGAACAATTCTGACAAATTAAACTCCGTCAGCTGGGGGGAAGTTGACGCTCAGGCTCGACGAGGAGGCAGTTTCCATCAACCCCCGTTATGCGAACGCGCTCGCCAGGACGACCGGGGCCACCACGCGCCGACCATTCGCTATCGCCGACGCGGACGCGTCCCGAATGCTCGTCGACCGTCTCGATGACCGTGACGCTCTTACCGACCATGCGCGCGACCCGATCATTGAGCAGCGGGTCGCTGCTATCCGCGGCCTGGTTGGCGTAGACTTTCCTGCCGATCATCACCGCAACAAGCGCATAGATCGTGAACAGGATCAGCTGGAACGCCAGCGGCATCCCGAACAGCAAAGTGAATGCTCCGGTGGCGAGCGCCGCCACTCCGATGAAGACGAGAAAGAATCCCGGCGCGATGATCTCGGCGATCAGCAGCAGGATACCCCCGATCATCCACAGCCAGCCGGGCTCCAGATTGTCGATCATTAGCCTTCAATCCTCGGAGCGCCGGGGACGGAAGGCGGCGCGCCGCGACTTGCTTTGATCTCCGATTTGACCCGCGGTGCAGCACTCACCTTTTCGCCGCCTGCGCCAAAGGCTTCGCGCGCCAATTCGCCGATCCCGCCCAGCGTCCCCATCAGCTGGGTCGCTTCGACCGGGAATAAGATGGTCTTCGCATTAGGCGAGGTTGCGAACTTCCCCAGCGCCTCGACATATTTCTGAGCGATGAAATAGTTGATCGCCTGGCTCGATCCGCCTTCGATCGCGTCGCTTACCGATTTGGTTGCATTGGCTTCGGCAGCTGCCGCACGCTCGCGCGCCTCGGCTTCCCGGAAGGCAGCTTCCTTCAGGCCTTCCGCCTGTAATATCTTGGCCTGCTTCTCGCCCTCGGCGCGCAGGATCTCCGACTGGCGCATACCTTCCGATTCGAGGATGGAAGCGCGCTTCTCGCGCTCAGCCTTCATCTGGCGGGTCATGGCATCGACGATGTCGCGCGGAGGACGGATGTCCTTCAATTCGACCCGCGTGATCTTCACACCCCACGCCTCGGTCGCATGGTCGACGACCGCAAGCAGGCGCGCGTTGATCTCGTCGCGCTTCGACAAAGTCTCGTCGAGATCCATCGAACCCATCACCGTACGAAGATTGGTCGTCGAGAGCGCCATGATCGCCGTGTAAAGATCGCTCACCTCGTAGGCGGCCTTTGCGGCATCCAGAACCTGGAAGAATACGACGCCGTCAACGGCGACCATCGCATTGTCCTTGGTGATGATTTCCTGCCCGGGGATATCGACCACCTGCTCCATGACGTTGATCTTGTGGCCAACGCGGTAAAAGAAAGGAGGGACGAAATTGAAACCGGGTTGCCCGACGCGAACGAAACGCCCGAAATGCTCGATCGTGTAGCGATAACCCTGGTGGACGATCTTGACGCCGATCATGACGTAAAGAAGCGCTAGAACTGCAACTGCGGTCATGAACGTAGTCAGCATCATATCCCCCAAAACATCATTCTCGGCATATTGATGTGGCTGGAAGCGGAACGAAAGGAAAATCGAGGTGACTTCGGACTTGTTCGCGATGCGCTCGATCCTGTTTCTGCCTGCCTCGAACCCTCGGGCTATTGCGAAGGCGCGAGAGAGTGCGGCGGACCTGATCGTCCTGGACCTCGAAGATGCGGTCAAACCGGCTGACAAGAGGGAGGCGCGGGCTGCGGCGGTCGACGCCGTGACGTCAGACTGGCCGATGCCGGTCGCCATTCGCGTCAACGGAGTAGGGACCGAATGGCATTCGCTCGATATCGACGCGGTCGCCCGATCGAAATGCGACGTTGCAGTTCTCCCGCGTGCCTCGTCTGGTCATCTTGTCCGCGATGTCAGGGAGGCCATTGGCAAGCCCCTGTTGGCGATGATCGAGACGGCCGCGGGAGTGCTGGCGGCGTCCGAGATCGCGCGCGAAGTTGGGGCGCTGATCGCCGGAACGAACGATCTCCGAACCGACCTTCGCCTGCCTCTCGATGCGACGCGGGAGCCGATTTCGACGGCACTCCAGCTAATCGTCCTAGCAGCACGAGCGCACGGCATCCCGGCGTTCGACGGGGTGTACAATCGCCTTAGCGATATCGACGGGTTCATCGCTGAGTGCATCCATGGACGTACATTCGGCTTCGACGGGAAGTCGTTGATTCATCCCGACCAGATCGGACCGTGCAACGAGGCCTTTGGCCCCAGCGAGGACGAAGTGGAAAGCGCGCGCCGGCTGGTGGAAGCTTTCAGCGGCGGCGCCGAGCGGTTCGAGGATCGGATGATCGAACGCATGCACGTCGAGGCCGCGCGGCGCGTTCTCGAACGCGCAGGACAGCCCTAACCGAATGCTGAACCGCCTCTTGCGGGCCGGAGCGAGGGCCTTTCACAAGATGCTCACGGTTGGATGGTTCTTCCGCCGACCAAGAACGTTTGGCGCTCACGCGATCGCACTTACGCCCAATGGTCGCCTGATCTTGGTGAAGCTTTGGTATGCGCCAGGGTGGCGGCTGCCGGGCGGAGGACGAGATGCGGCCGAGCCGGCGGCAGACGCCGCCCTTCGCGAACTTCGCGAAGAGATTGGGATGACCTCGCATGGCGAGGTCAAACTATCGTGCGAGCTAGAGGAATCGGTCGACTTCAAGCGCGATAACTGCTCGCTCGTGGTCGTCCGTGACGTGGAATACCGACCCAGGCGCTGGAGCTGGGAAGTTGAGAAGGTCTGTGACGCGCCGCTCAACGACCTGCCTGTCAATCTATCGCCTCAAACCCGCCGCTGGCTGAATTCCGTCGGGCCGCTCGTCTAGCCCGCCCCTTGGCGAATCGACGGAACCTTGGCATGGGCCGATATGGCCCCACACAACGATTCCCCCGAAATCCCGCTCGGACTGACGTTCGACGACGTCCTCTTGCAGCCGCTTGAATCCTCGGTCCTGCCGAGCCAGGCTGACACTAGCACCCAGCTCACCCGCGAAATCCCGCTCAACATTCCGTTGCTTTCGTCGGCGATGGACACGGTCACCGAAGCCGACATGGCGATCGCCTTGGCGCAACTCGGCGGCATCGGCGTGCTCCACCGCAATCTTAGCGCTGAAGAACAGGCTGCCGCCGTCCGCGCCGTGAAGCGGTTCGAGAGCGGCATGGTCGTTAATCCGATCACGATGACGCCGGATCAGAAGCTAGCCGAGGCGCTGGAGCTGATGAAGGCGAACCGGATCAGCGGCATTCCAATCGTCGAGAAGTCCGGAAGGCTCTGCGGCATTCTCACCAACCGCGACGTTCGCTTCGCTGAGCACCCTGACCAGGCGGTTTCGGAGCTTATGACCAAGGAAAATCTCGCTGTCGTTGGGCTCGGCACAAGCGGCGAGGTCGCCCGCCGGATCCTTCACCAACGAAGAATCGAGAAGCTACTGGTCGTCGACGACCGTAACCACCTGGTTGGGCTTATTACCGTCAAGGACATCGAGAAAGCGGTGGCGGCTCCCCACGCAACCAAGGATGCGGAAGGTCGGCTTCGAGTAGCCGCCGCGACCACCGTAGGGGATGCGGGCTTTGAACGGTCGCAGGCCCTGATCGATGCGGGCTGCGACTGTATCGTCATTGACACGGCCCATGGCCACAACACGGAAGTCGCTCGCGCCGTCGAGCGAGTGAAGACCATGTCGAATTCGGTGCAAGTTGTCGCCGGCAACGTCGCTACTGGAGATGCCGCCAAGGCGCTCGTCGACGCCGGCGCTGACGCAGTGAAGGTCGGCATTGGACCGGGATCAATCTGCACGACGCGTGTCATCGCGGGTGTCGGCGTCCCGCAACTGACAGCGATCATGGAAAGCGCGCGTGCAGCCTCGCAAGCGGGTGTGCCGGTGATCGCTGACGGCGGCATTCGCACCAGCGGAGACATTGCCAAGGCTCTGGCCGCTGGCGCTTCGACCGTGATGGTCGGATCTCTTCTGGCAGGCACTGAAGAGGCGCCCGGTGAGACGTTCCTGTACCAGGGCCGAGCCTACAAGAGCTACCGCGGCATGGGCTCGGTCGGGGCGATGGCCCGCGGTTCGGCCGACCGTTATTTCCAGCAGGATATCAAGGACCAGCTGAAGCTGGTGCCGGAGGGGATCGAGGGGCAGGTCCCGTACAAAGGCCCAGTTCGCGATATCGTTCACCAGCTTGTCGGAGGCGTGAAGGCGGCGATGGGATACACGGGGTCTGAGACCATTCGGGACCTGCAGCAGCGTGCGAAGTTCGTTCGAATCACAAATGCCGGGTTGTCGGAGAGTCACGTCCACGACGTCGCGATCACTCGCGAGGCGCCCAATTATCCGACACGCTAAGCTATGACACCGGCCGCGAGACTTCAGGCGGCGATCGAAGTTCTGGATGAGGTAATCGTCTCCGCGCGCGACGATGGGCCGCCCGCGGACACGATCGTCACGCGCTATTTCAAGACACGCCGTTACGCGGGGTCAAAGGATCGCCGTGCTGTTCGGGAACTGGTTTTCCGCGCGATCCGCGTAGTTGCGGATCGTCCGGAGAGCGGACGCGCGGTCGTCCTGGCGCTCACACAGCAGGATCCAGAGCTGCTCGATTTGTTCGGCGAGCCTCGCGGACCGGAGCCACTTGTTAACGGCGAGGCAAGTGCCGAGACTGGATATGTTCCCGGTTGGTTGCAGGACGAACTGTCACCGCTCGTCGCACCGGAGGAATGGCCCGCGCTTTTGGATCGCGCGCCGCTCGATATTCGGGTGAACATCGCCCGAGCTGCTCGCGAAGATCTGATTGCCCAATTCGAGGATGCGGAGCCGACTCCGCTGAGCCCGTGGGGCGTCCGCCTGATCACAGAAACGCGTCTGGACGATAATCCGGCATTTGCTGATGGTCTGATCGAAGTTCAGGACGAAGGCAGCCAGCTCATCGCGCTCGCCTGTGGGCCAAAGCCGGGTGAACGTATTCTCGACCTTTGTGCAGGGGCCGGCGGAAAGGCGCTGGCGCTCGCAGCCGCCGAACCTTCGGCTGTCATCGTTGCGACAGATACAAACCGCGCCAGGCTTTCCAATCTCGTGCGACGCGCAGATCGAGCAAAGGCGAGGATTGAGGCCCGTCTGCTAAATCCCAATGAAGAGCTGTCGCAGCTTCCCGATTGGGTGGGGCAGGGGGATGTCGTCCTCGTCGACGCTCCTTGCTCAGGCAGCGGCACCTGGCGGCGCAATCCGGAAGGCCGCTGGCGCCTGACGCCGGCAAGGTTCGACCGGGTCGTGGCGCTTCAATCGCGCTTGCTCGATATCGCGGCCGAGCTTGTCAAGCCGGGGGGGCGGATCGTCTATGCGGTTTGTTCTCTGCTGTCCCGCGAGGGGGCAGGCCAAATTCAGGACTTCCTCAGCCGCCGTTCATCGTGGATCGTCGAGGAAACGCCAATCGCTGCCGGGCGTTGGGATGATGTCGGAAAGCTTTTGACTCCGGGTCACGACGGCACCGATGGCTTTTTCGTCGCGCGGCTGGTTAGCCCATGTTAGAACCGCCGGGCCCGAGGAGATGAGGATGCGCCTTTTGCCCCCAGTTTTGATTGCCGGTATCGCAGCAGCGCTGGTCGCGACCGCAGCGGTCGGCCAGCGGCCTGACGATCAGCTTTCTCCGCGTTCGGTTGAGTTGTTCCGCCAGGGTCAGACGCACCTGGCGGCGGGTCGCTTTGTCGAGGCAGACGAGGCGTTCGAAACCTCGCTCGCAGTCGATCCGCGCAACCGCGCCGCTTACAATGCGCTCGCTCGCGTCGCGCAGCGTCAGAAGCTGTTCGGCCAGTCGATCCGCTTCACCAAGAAAGCGCTTCTCCTTGAGCCGAACGATCGCGACGCAATCGCCATCCAGGGCGAGGCAATGGTCGAGCTGGGCGCCGTGGCCCGCGCGAAGGAAAACCTCGTAAAGCTTCAGAAGCTTTGCCCGACGGGCTGCACTCAGCTCGCAGAGCTCTCCGCGACGATCAATCGCGGTCCGACGGTCGCTTCGGCCAAGCCGCCGGAAGTTCCGAAGAGCAACTAGACGTTAGGCGCGGGCCGAAAGCTCGCGCGCGACTTCAACGAATTCCGCGACGCTGACCGTTTCAGCGCGCCGAGAGCTGTCGATGCCGAGACGCTGCAGCGCTTCTAGCGCGCCGGGCAGATTCTTCAGGCTCGACCTCAGCATCTTTCGCCGCTGGCCAAATGCAGCCTCCGTCAGTCGTTCGAGCACGGCAGCCTTCACGCCCCCGGGCATGTTCTTCGGCACAATGTGGACGACCGCAGACATGACCTTGGGCGGCGGGACGAAGGCCGAGCGGTGCAAATTCATGACGATCCGGGCGTCCGATCTCCACTGGGACAGAACGGACAGACGTCCGAAGTCCTTGCTGCCGGGAGCCGCGACGATTCGCTCCGCCACCTCTTTCTGGAACATGAGCGTCAGCGAGCGCCACCACGGCGGCCACGGCCCGCTTAACCAACGCAGGAGCAAGGCTGTTCCGACATTGTAGGGAAGGTTCGCGACGACGTGCGCGCCTTCGCCCGCCTCGGTGGGCTCGTCGATGGTCAACGCGTCGGCATCGATAATCCGGAGCTTGCCCTTGTGCCGCGCTTCCAGCTCGGCGAGGGCCGGGATGCAGCGGCGGTCGCGCTCAACCGCGACGACCGAGGCACCGGCTTCAAGAAGAGCATTGGTAAGGCCGCCGGGACCCGGACCCACTTCATAGGCGGTTAGGCCTTCCAGGGGCACCTGGAACCGCGGCGATGCGGGCCAGCAACTGGCGGTCGAGGATGAAGTTCTGGCCCAGCGACTTGCTTGCCTGGAGCCCATGCCGCGCGATCACATCGCGCAGCGGCTCCGTTGCTTCAATCACTCGACGAGTTCCCGGTTCGCCGAGCAGTACGCGGCCATCCGGATTGCCGACGCCATCGGCCTCGGGTCGGCCCGATCCTGACCCGCAATGTCGAATGCTGTGCCGTGGTCCGGTGCAGTCCGGATGATCGGCAGCCCCAGCGTGACGTTGACGCCGTCTTCGAAATGCAGGGCTTTCAGAGGGATAAGCGCCTGGTCGTGATACATGCAGAGCGCCGCGTCGTAGCGGGCACGAGCGGCAGCGTGGAACATCGTGTCGGCAGGATGGGGGCCGGTGACTCGCCATCCCTCCGCCCGAAGCGCCGCAATCGCAGGCTCGATCAGTTCGACCTCCTCGCGGCCGAGCATGCCACCTTCGCCGGCATGGGGGTTTAATCCGGAAACGGCGAGCGTGGGTTCGGCAATCCCGAAGTTTCGCTGGAGGCCGCGAAGCGTCGTACGCCCCCGTGCCTCGACTAGAGCGGCCGATAGCTCGTGCGGAACTTCGGCTAGCGGGACGTGCGTGGTCACAGGAACTGTCCGAAGGGTAGGCCCAGCAAGCATCATGGCGACATTGCCGTGAGACACGCCGCAGCGCTCGGCGACGAATTCGGTTTGCCCAGGGTGGGAAAAGCCGATGCCGTAAAGCTGCTCTTTGGAAACCGGACCAGTGACTACCGCTCCCGCGGAGCCGGAACGGGCAAGCCCTACAGCGATTTCGAGAGAATCGAGCGAGCAATGGGCGCCCGACATGCTCGGACGTCCAGGCAAATCCCCGTCAGCCGATGAGATCTGGATCAGCGGCAGTGCATAATCGAAGACCGAGTCCGCTTGCCGTGGATCGTCGATGAGCTCGAGCGGGCCGTCCCAGACGTGCGCGATCGACCGTGGATCGCCAATCGCCACGAACGGCGGAAGATCGAAAGTGGCGCGGCCGTCCCAGCACTTCGCTACGACCTCCGGTCCGATCCCGGCGGGATCGCCCAAGGAAACTGCAAGTGGCCGGGACGGAGTTTGCACCATCAGCCCCGCTCGTGGATCCTCAAACCTAACGGAATTCGATCACCGCATCGCGGCGCAGGTCGCGGAGGTAGCGGCGGGCACGAAGATTCACGCGCTCTTCGCTGAGCTGGTTGAAGACCTGGTCGAAGGTCGGTGCGGTCGGATCGGCTTCGTCGCGGCCGCAGATCACTAGAGTGCGGACGCCTTCTTCGATCGATCCAAACGGACGCGTGGCCTGGCCGACCTGCAACGGAAGCATGATCTCCTGGAGCGCGGGCGGGAGCTCGCGAAGCCGGATCTGGTCGCTCTGGACGACTTCGCCATTGAATTCGCCGGCGATGCGATCTGCTCCGCCACAGCCGCCGACATTCCGAGCCGCTTCCGCGAACTTCGCCACGCGAGCTTCGGCCTGGGCACGCGTTGTGCCGGCCGGGAAAGTGATCGAGACCTGCTTGAGGCTCAGGACTGCATTCCTGGGATCGGCAGAAAGAATTTTGCGCGCATCCTGGATCGCGATGATCGAGACGCCGCCCGGGACGGGGATCGGCGCGCTGACCTGGCCGGCGCCCATGCTCCGGAGCACGTTCCCCAACTGCTCGGGAAGTTGTTCCGGGCGGACCCAGCCGAGGTCGCCACCCACCGCCGCCGTCGAAGCTTCCGAATATTGCCGGGCATAGCCGGCGAAGGATGCACCCTGACGTAGCTGGCCGATGATCTGGTTGGCGTTGGCCATCGTCTGCTGCATCTTGTCGCTGGTCGACGACAGGAAGATCTCGCTGACGCGATATTCCTCGGTTCCCTTCGAGGCGTTCAGTCTCTCGAGGACGGCTTTCACTTCTTCGTCGCCGACGCTGATCGTATTCTCGATCTTCGCCTGCTGAAGGCGCCGCCAGGCGGTTTCGCCCTCAATTTGGCGACGGAGCGAACGCACCGATGAACCGTGCGTCTTGAGGTAGGCGCTGAGTTGATCGGAATTCATCTTCACGCCTTCGGCAACGCGGCCGAATGTGCGGTCGATGTCCTTGTCCGTGACCTTGATCTCTGCGGTCTTGGCGGCCTGGATCTGAAGGGTCTCGTCGATCAGGTTACGAAGAACCTGCTGACGAAGCTGGTCGATCTGGTCGCTGGGAAGCTTGCCTTCATTCGCAATTGCCAAGAGCGCGAGGCGCTGGTCCACGTCGGTCTGTGTGATGACCTCGCCGTTGACGATCGCAGTCGCCTTGACGACCGACGGCATGGCCTGGCCGAAGATCTGGGGATTGTCGGGCAGCCGCAACGCGCTGGCGCTGCTTGTGGCTGGAGGCGAGTCTGCCGCATCCTGCGCCGCTGCTGCAGTCGCTACGGCCAGTACGAGCGCCGCTGCTGCATAACGAGCGCGGGCCGGGAAAAAATCGGATGCTGCGAACAAGTGCGGAAATCCCTTGTAGTTCAATTGAATGAGCGGATTAGCGTTTATTCAGCCCCGCTGAACGCAGGCTTAGCGGCCGAGCCCCTTGAGCGACACCCGGAACGAGAAGGTGCTCCCTTCGCGGAACCCGCCAATTCGCTCATAGTCCCGCCGCCACGAGACGCCAAGCGCAATGCACTCATCCTCGTAATCGATGCTCAGGCGGTGCCGGACAGGCTCGAATCCGTCGGAAACGGATAGCGGATCCTCGCTTGCGTCGGTCAGGTCGAGGACGGTCGCGCCGAACACCGACCAATGCTTGGCGAACTTGATCCGGGCCGCGGCGCGAAGCTCTTCCTTGTCGCGAAGGTCCTCGATTGATTCGTCGATGTCCCGGTTGAGGCGGAGATAGCCGATCTGGGCATAGGTCTCCTCGCCGCCGACGGTCAGGTCGATCTCGTTCCGGCGGAAAGCCATGTTGTCCTTGTCGATCCGGAAGCGATGCGTGATGTCAATCAGCCGGCCGTAGCGGACCCGAGTCCGTCCGACGATATCCGAGACGCGATCAGCAAGTCCCGTTCCGCTAGGAAAGATCTCGCCCTTCTTCTTGATCCGATAGCTCTGACCGATCGTGGTCATGATCGACAGCTTGGGCCGGTCGTAGGACCAGTCGAGCCCATAGGTGATCCGCGAGCTGTCCTCCCAGCGGTCGTATCCGGGGAAGCGGCTGAGCGCGAAGAGATTGCTGTCCTCCAACTCGATCGCGCGGGCGTCTTCATTCGGAATGTCGAGATTCGGAGTCGGCGGCGTCAGGACGACCTGGAAGCGCGGAGAGAATTTCTGCGTTCCACCGAAGAGCGGACCGACGAACGGCCATTTTACGTCCGCTGCAAGCGCCCCGATTCCCCGCGCGTGCCATCCGTCTTCGCCGCGATAAAGTGGGACTTCGGTGCTCGCGGCGTCCTTCGTGTGGTAGATGTCCCCGCGCGCATAGCCGGTGAAGGTCACTTCCTGGCCCCAGTTGGTCAGGCGTCGCAGGTCCCAGCGCGCGCTTGCGAAGGCACGCTGCGTGTCCTGGCCTTCGATGCGGAGGATCGCGAGGCTGTTCGCTTGTAGTTCCAGCGTTCCGCCGAGCATCGGCGGGTCCAGCCGGAACCGCGCATCGATAGCGGGCAAAGCAATCGGAATGCGCTTCTGGACGTCGTCGACGCGCAGACCTTCGAAAGCCCAGCCGGCGATGGAGATGTAGCTATTCGGGCTGATCCGCTCTGCGTTGATGAAGCTGCGGAGGCGGTCGTCCTGGGTAATGTCGTAGCGGCGAGTCACCGTTTTGTCGGTCGCGATCCGGATCGAGCTCGTCACACTCCACAGCGGATCGACCTGCGCTTTCCCGTTCGCCTCGAAGTAGCCGCGGAAACCCCTGTTCTCGGTTTTCTCCGGTTCGCCGAGCTCGGTCAGTCGCTCGATCCGGCCATAGGTGAGGAAGCCGCCGACCTGGAATGCGCCGAGGCGGTTGAGTTCCCGGTAGCGCGTCTCGATGGCAGGCAGCAGACCGGTATAGAGGTGCGGAGTAATGGTGAGATCGCGGTTCGGCCCGAACCTCTTGTAATAGGGGAAGGCGAGCTTGAGGCCCCGGCGATGCGAGATGCTGATGTCCGGGACGAGGAAACCGCTAATCCCTCCGCCATCGCCGCCCGTCGCCAGGCTGAAGATTGGGAGCAGTGGGAGCGTAACGCCGAAAATCCGGATCCGTCCACCCTGGAAGCGGACCCGATCGGCCTTGGGATCGTAAGCGACGCGGGCGGCGGTGATCGCCCAGCTGGGGTTACGCGGGCAGCCCGTTTCGGTCGTGACCGGGCAAGGCGAGTAGATCGCGTTGTCGAGCACGGTGATTTCGCCGGTCTTGCGCCCCCTAGTCGCAGCAATGCGGCCACCGCTCTCCAGCACGATCAGCAGGTTCTCCACGGTCCCGTCGCGCAAGGTATCCGTCAGGACGACATTGTCGCCGACGAACTTGTCGCCCTCAGGGTTCACCACGACGACATTGCCCTGGGCGCGGACCTGACCCGACTTGCGGTCCCAGACGACCTGGTCGGCGGCAACGTAATTGCCGTCGCGGGAAAGTCTTACCTGGCCGATCGCTGTGACGAGATCGGCTTCGCTGTCGTAAGTGACCTGGTCGGCGCTGAATTCGACGACCTCATCGGTTTCCGGAGGTGCGACATCTGACGGCGGAGCCTCGGCGGCCGGCAATGATGCCGGTGCGGTCTCTTGGGCGGTGGCAATCGCGGGAGCAAGCGAGAGCGGGAGAGCCGTCCACCAGGCAAATCTCATACGCAAAAGATGGTCCCGCCGCTCAACCCTGGTTTCAAGCCCAGCCAGCCTATCGCACCTTGGCAGGCAGTCCACAATCCGCCTTGCATGGGAGGCCTTTGCTATTGCGGCGGGTGGGTCTTAAGAGGCGCTGCATATCCGTCAGATCAAGACATTCGCAGGACTTTCCTTGATGAAAATTCGTTTTGCCGACAGCCGGCCTTCAGGCGATTTCGCCCTCGTGCTTCCAGTCTCGGGTAAGAACCGTATCGCGCTCGACAGCCTGGGCGCTGACAGGTCTGCGGTCGACGCCGCGCTGAAGAGCCAAAGGTTCGAGGGGGATTCCGGAAGCGCGGCCGAGCTGTTCATTCCCGCCGACGGTGGCGTTCGGCGCCTGATCGTCGTCGGTACCGGTGATGGCACGGGTCCGTCCGAGGCAGCCGAGAAGCTTGGCGGCGCCCTCGTGGGGCGCCTGCTGACCTCTGGCGAGAAGCAGGCCGTGCTCGACCTTTCGGGGCTTAACTATGATGCGGATTCGGCCGCTCGCGTCGCGCTTGCCGCAGCGCTCCGGGCTTGGCGGTATGACCGTTACCGGACGAAGCTCAAGGACAAGCAGAAGCCGACCTTGACGGAGCTGACGATTGTCGGTGCGCCGGCGGATTCGGCGGGCATCTGGGAGAAGCGCTGGAAGCCCGTTTACGAAGGGGTGGGCCTCACTCGCGAACTGGTGACCGAGCCTGCGAACATCATCTACCCCGAGACCTTCGTCGAGCGCGTCCAGGCCGCCGTCAAAGGTTCCGGCCTTGAAGTCGAAGTGCTGGATGGTGCGGCGATGAAGAAGCTGGGCATGGGCGCGCTGCTCGGTGTCGCGCAAGGCTCCGTCCGTGACGGGCGCCTGCTCATCCTGCGCTGGAACGGCGGCAAGGACGGCGACGCGCCCGTGGCTTTCGTCGGCAAGGGAGTCACGTTCGACACCGGCGGCATCTCGATCAAGCCGGCTGCCGGCATGGAAGCCATGAAGTGGGACATGGGCGGCGCCGGAGCAGTCGCGGGCGCCATGCTCGCGCTCGCCAAGCGCAAGGCAAAGGCGAACATCGTCGCAATCTGCGGACTCGTCGAAAACATGCCTGACGGAAATGCGCAGCGGCCCGGCGACGTCGTGACTAGCATGTCGGGCCAGACCATCGAGGTGATCAACACCGACGCGGAAGGTCGGCTCGTGCTTGCCGATGCGATCACCTACGTCCAGCGCAACTACAAGCCGAAGATCGTTGTCGACCTCGCGACGCTCACGGGCGCTATCGTCATCAGCCTTGGTCACGAGTTCGGCGGCCTGTTCACGCCGGACGACGACCTCGCCAACCAGCTGCTCGACGCTTCCAAGTCGTCGGGCGACAAGCTCTGGCGCCAGCCGATGGCGGAGTCGTTCGACAAGCTGATCGATTCGCCGATCGCCGACATGAAGAACGTCGGTCCCCGCGAAGGCGGCTCGATCACCGCCGCCCAGTTCATCCACCGGTTCGTCGAGAACGGCACCCGGTGGGCGCATCTCGACATTGCCGGCATGGCCTGGTCGGACAAGCCGAACAGCACGTACGACAAGGGCGCGACCGGTTATGGCGTAAGGCTCATCGATCGCTTCGTCGAAGCGTCGGTGGAGGCACGCTGACGCCTGGATGCAGGTCGACTTCTACCAGCTCGGACGAACGCCGCTCGAGCAGGTGATTTCCGCGATTTCGCAACGGCTCCTCGTGGAGAGGAAGCGCCTGCTCATCGTCGCGGAGGACGAAAATCTGCTGGGGAGGCTGGACCGCATGCTCTGGGATCAGGGGGCGACCAGCTTCCTGCCCCACGCGCCTTCGGGCGGAAGCGATGACGCCCGCCAGCCTATCCTGCTGTCGAACAGTAACGATGCGCCTAACCTCGCTCGGAACGTGCTGATCGCCGACGGCCAGTGGAGAGAAGTGGCGCTGACCTTCGATCGCGCATTCTACTTGTTCGATGCCGCGACCCTGGAAGGCGCGCGCGTGGCCTGGAAGCTGCTCGCAGGCAGGGAAGGGATCGAGCGCCGTTACTGGGCTCAGGACGAGCAGGGGAAATGGGTCCAGAAGAGCTGACCCTTGCCCCGTCTACCGCGTGCCGCTAGGCGCTGCGGCTAATCCCAACCCTTTGTTTCAGGAGACCGCACGGCCATGGCCGCTACGCGCACCTTTTCGATCATCAAGCCCGATGCCACCCGCCGCAACCTGACCGGTGCGATCACCAAGAAGCTTGAGGATGCGGGTCTCCGCGTCGTTGCTTCGAAGCGGATCCACATGACCCGCGATCAGGCGGAAGGCTTCTACGCCGTTCATAAAGAGCGTCCGTTCTACAACGACCTGTGCGCCTTCATGACGTCGGGTCCGGTCGTGGTTCAGGTCCTCGAGGGTGAGAACGCCGTCCTTCGCAATCGCGAAGTGATGGGCGCGACCAACCCCGCCGATGCCGCCGAAGGCACGATCCGCAAGGAATTCGCTGAATCGATAGAGGCCAATTCGGTCCACGGTTCGGACAGCGACGAAAATGCGAAGATCGAAATCGACTTCTTCTTCAAGCCCGAAGAAATCGTCGGCTAACGGCTCAGGCTGACTAGTCGCAGGGAGCGGCCGCCGAACAGGCCGCCGCCTTCCCACCGATAACTGATTACGTAGGAGCCGGTGGCCGACTTGTCGGCGCCGGCTTCTACATATTTGGCGACCATCCGGGCGCGGACACGGTGCGTGCCTTTTCCGTCGGCTGCCGACTTTCCGAGGGCGGATTCGACATCGCTAGCGCTGAGTTGGCCGTCGCTTCCGACTTCGATGGCGTCGGCCTCGGGAAGCGCGACGGTCAGCGATTGAAGCGCATGGCTGTCTTCGACGGGCGTGATTTCCAGGCTTCGCCCGTCGCTTTGCACCTTGCCGCGGAGCGTGAGCGGAATCGCCTGCCTCTTTTCGACGACAGTCGTCGGGCCCTTGTCGCCGCTATCGGTCTTCCAGCTGATCCAGACTCCGACGGCGGAGACGAGCAGGGCTGCGATCGCGATCGATTCGCCGAGGGTTACCCAGCGGAGGCGCGATCGTCTCTTGGCTTCGTTCGAAGGCGAATCGTTCATCGGCCACCTGCTTCGAGCAAGCGCCGCGGCGCCGCAAGCTCCCAGCTTTCCGCGATGCGGTCGGCGACATGGCCCCAGTCGACCGCTTCGCCCGTCAGATTCACCGAAATCCAGCCCGCATGATGAAGGTAAGCCGGCTTCGAATAGGTCTCGGGATGACTCTCAAGCAGCATCGCCTGTTCGTCGAGACTGCTGGTTCGAACGCAGACGACCGTCTTTCCGTCGCTGTGGTGATTGTCGCGAAATTGCGCGAACTGCTTTCCGGCAACGAAGAAAGTCGCTTGGCCGTGCGAGAGTCGTTCTTCGGTCTCGGGCAGTTCCAGGGCCGCCTGCCGCACGCGGTCCAATGATTTCGTCATCGCTTCACGAACTCGCTGAGAATTCTCGGATACAGCTCATGCTCGGCCGCCAGGACGCGTTGTTCTAGCGTCGTAGGTGTGTCGCCGGGCTCGACAGGTACTTCAGCCTGGCCGAGCACTTCGCCCGCATCGAGTTCCTCAGTAACGATATGCACCGAACAGCCCCCGGCCGCGTCGCCGGCTTCAAGCGCGCGGGCGTGCGTATCCAGGCCCCGATATTTGGGAAGGAGGGAAGGGTGGATGTTGAGGATTCGCCCGCGCCATTGCCCGATGAACCAAGGAGAGAGGATTCGCATGAAACCAGCGAGGGCGATCGTGCCCACGCGGTGCTCTTCCAGGGCCGCGCTCAATGTTCGGTCGAACTCTTCCTTGTCGACTCCCTTGCTGTCCAGGCCCAGGTCGGAAGGCCCCGCTCACGGGCCCAATCCAGGCCAGCCGCCTGCGGTTTGTTGGAGGCGACGAGCGCGACTTCAAAGCCGGTCGCTTTCTCGGCGAGCGCCTGCATGTTGCTGCCGCGCCCGGAAATGAGGATAGCGACCCGGCGGGGATCACGCATTATGCGTTGCGGTCCAGCTGCCCTCGGGACCGTTCACGGTGCAGCCGCGCGGGCCTTCGTCTATCCGGCCAATTCGGGAGACGGTTTCGCCTGCCTGTTCGAGAAGCGCAGTGACGCCGTCGGCCTCGGAGGCAGCGACAACAACGACCATCCCGACGCCGCAGTTGAAAGTCCTGACCATTTCCGCAGGATCGACGTTGCCTCCCTCGCGGAGCAGTTCAAAAACCGGGAGCGGGACCCAGGCGCCGGCATCGATGACGGCATGCCGGTTGGCCGGAAGCACGCGCGGAATGTTCTCCAGCAGCCCGCCGCCGGTGATGTGCGCCAATCCTTTGATTCGCCCCTGCTGGACGAGCGGGAGCAGCGACCGCACGTAGATTCGGGTCGGTTCGAGAAGTATTTCGCTTAACGTTCGGCCTTCCGCCCAAGGGTAGCGCGCGTCGAGATCCCAATTGCGATCCGCGATGATCTTGCGAACGAGCGAGAAGCCATTGCTGTGGACGCCTGAGCTGGCGAGGCCGAGAACCATGTCTCCCGGCGCGATTTCCTTCCCGGTCAACACTTTGCTGCGATCGACGGCGCCAACGCAGAACCCCGCGAGGTCGTAGTCGCCTTCGGAATACATGCCCGGCATTTCGGCCGTTTCGCCGCCAATCAACGCGCAGCCTGCCTGGCGGCAGCCATCGGCGATGGATGCGACAACTTCGGCCGCGATGGCATTGTCGAGCTTTCCGGTCGCGTAATAGTCGAGGAAGAACAACGGCTCGGCGCCCTGGACGATCAGGTCGTTGGCGCACATCGCAACGAGGTCGATGCCGACGCCGCGATGATTGCCCGCCTCGATCGCGAGCTTCAGCTTGGTTCCGACGCCGTCGTTGGCGGCCACCAGCAGTGGATCATCGTAACCTGCCGCCTTCAGGTCGAAGAATCCGCCGAAGCCGCCAAGCTCCGCATCGGCCCCCGGCCGGGCGGTTGAGCGGGCGAGCGGTCCGATCGTTTTGACGAGCGCGTTCCCCGCGTCGATCGACACTCCGGCGTCTGCATAGGTCAGCGGCTTGTTGGACATCAGGGGCCGCCTAGCCACAAGCCGCTTGGATTTCCACGCCGTTGTCGCCAAAAGGCAGCGCGAATGCTCCGCCGCCGCCTCGTTTCCCTTCTGATCCTGCTCTCCGCGGTCCTCGGTCTATCGGGGGTGCTCTACGCGCAGATGGAAGCGGGTGAGCGCGGCATTGCGCCGATCGACAGCTCGGGGACGCTTGAAGTCACCGGAATTCATGTCGACGTGATGGGCAAGGACGGCCAGTCGGCTCGCTACGAAGGTTGGCGCATCGCCCAGCGGCAAGGGTTCAGGGCATATTGGGCCAAGGCGCACAACCGCCCTGTGACCGAGGCACCGACCGTTCCGGATTCGACTCTGGACGAACTGGTGAGCTCGATTGTGGTCGAACGTGAGCAGATCGGGCCGAATCGCTATATCGCCGACCTCGGAATCCTCTTCGACCGGGCCCGCTCGGCGGAAATACTCGGCGTAGGCGGAGACGTCCGCCGTTCGGCACCCATGATTCTTGTGCCGGTCCTCGTTACAGCAGGCTCAGAGACCTCCGTCGAACTTCGCAATCCTTGGCAGCGGGCGTGGGCGGAGTTCCGGACTTCGCAAAGCCCGATCGATTACGTCCGGGTCACCGGCTCCGGAATTGATCCGCTGCTGGTGAATGCGGCGCAGACGGATCGGCCAGGTCGCGGCTGGTGGCGTAACATCATCGACCTGTACGGAGCTGCGGACATCCTGGTGGCGCAGGTGGAGTTCCAGCGCCTCTACCCGGGTGGACCGGTCTTCGCGAAATTCGTTGGCTATCATGGGCCGGACAGGCAGCCGGTCGGCGCCTTCACCATTTCAGCGCCTGCCGGTGCAAGCGCGCTCCAGGTCATGCGGGCAGGTGTGCAGCGCATGGATCAGATATTTGCAGAGGCGCTTGCCGACGGCAGGCTGGTACGCGATCGCAGCCTCGACATTCCTGAGCCTCCGCCACCGCCGGAAGTCGTTGAAGAGGCGCCGAAGCCGGTCGCTGGACGGCCGTGGACATACCAGGTGCAGATCGTCTCGCCCGACGTGAACATCTATAACTTTGCCATGGCCCACCTTCGCACGACTGGCGGCGTCGACCAGGTTGTTCCGGTGAGCATCAATCCGGGCGGCGTCAGCTATGTGAACGTCACCTTCCGCGGCGAACTGCCAGCCCTTCGTGCGGCCCTGACGGCTCGCGGCTGGAGCGTCGAGCAGAATGGATTCGTTCTGCGTATGACTTCCTCTGGAAAGGGGCCGCCGCCTCTGGCGCCGCCCGCCCCGCCTCAGCCGGCCCAGCCTGCGCAGGCCCCTCCGGCCAACCCACCCAGGGGAAATGAATGAAGCGCGGCGCGGACCAGATCGCGCTTCCCCTCGACTGGCCCCAGACAGAAGGCGAATCGCGCTTCATCGTCTCCGACGCCAACCGCGAGGCGTTCGAACATTTCCGTCACTGGAGCATGTGGCCGGTCAAGGCGACGGTCCTGACGGGCCCTCGAAGGTCCGGCCGCACTCTGCTCGCGCGAACCTTCGCCGAGCGCGTCGGCGGTCGCCTGATCGATCAGGCTGACACCCGGGACGAGGAGGAAGTTTTCCACGCATGGAACGACGCCCAGGACAGTGGCCTTCCGTTGGTGATGGTCGCTGACGAGGCGCCCCCGGCTTGGGCGCCCAGGCTTCCCGATCTGCGCACTCGGCTGGCGATCACCCCAATTGCGAGGGTCAATCAGCCCGACGACAAGCTGTTCGGGGCGTTGATTCAGCTATTGTTCGCGGATCGCGGGCTGCATGTACCGCCCGATGCTCTCCGCTTTATGTCCGAGCGGCTCAGTCGCGAATATTGGACAGCGGAGCGCGCCGTCGAGGAAGTCGACCGTTTCGCCATTGCCGAGCGGGCGCGGGTGACCATGCCCACCATCCGGCGTGCGCTGTCACAGGCAAGAATGATCGGCGACGCGGCCTAGCTGCAGCTGACTCGCTCGATCTTGTTGTTGGCGTCCAGATAGATCGTCACCCGGTCGGCGCTGAACTCCATCGTGACGACCGAGCCGTTCGGTACCCAGCGCAGTACATGAGCGCCCGATTTGCTCATGATCTCGGCACCGATGTCGGCGGTCGCGTCCTGTCCGGCGAAAGCGCTCAGCCCCTTGTTGCTGCAGGAGCCGGCGAGAGCGGGTCCATCTGCTGGGACGGTGCTGCAGGCAGCAGCTAGGAGCGGGGCTAACACGACCAGCTTACGCATCGACCGTTTCCTGCTCCACGACGCGGCTCATCTTCAGCTTCCCGTTCTCGATCGCAAAAGCCAGCCGGCCCTCGACGAGATCGAGCGCGTCTCGGCCGAATTCCTCGAACCTCCAGCCACTCAATATGTTCAAATCCTTGCGAACGCCGGCCGCGAGAGCTTCCAGGTCGTCCGATCGCGCGATCAGCCTCGGAGCGACACCGGTTTCTTTCGCCCGGATCTTGAGGAGCAGCTTGAGGAGGTCGCTAACCAAAGCGGCGTCCTTAGTAAGGCCAGGCCGACGCGGCTCGCGATCGGGAAGCTCGTGCGGCTCCAAAGCAGCTGCCGCCTCGACGGCAGCCATCAGGCGAGCGCCGATATCGTTTGTCCGCCACCCCGCGGAGAGCCCGCGTACCCGTCCAAGGTCATCCTGCGTCTTCGGAGGGTGTGCGGCGAGCTCGCCGAGCGTATCGTCCTTCACGATCCGGCCTCTCGGGATATTCTTCGTCCGTGCCTCGGTCTCGCGCCATCCGGCGAGCGCCTTTAGGCGACCGAGCACCGCAGGATTTCGGCTCGGAAGTTTCAGGCGCTTCCACGCGTCTTCAGGCTCAAACGCGAAGCTCATCGGATTCGCGAGCCGTTCCATCTCCTCGTCCAACCATCCACCGCGGCCCGTCTTCTTCAGCCGGTTCAGCAGCTTCGGGAAGACGGTAGCGAGGTGGGTTACGTCGGCGATTGCATAGTCGATCTGGCGCTTGTCGAGCGGCCGGCGGCTCCAATCGGTGAAGCGCGCCCCCTTGTCGATGTTGTGACCGAGCATCGATTCGATGAGGTTGGAGTAACCGACCTGCTCACCGTGCCCGAGCGCCATGGCCGCGATCTGGGTGTCGAACAGGGGCGAGGGCGTCTTGCCGGTCAGGTTGTAGATGATTTCGAGATCCTGACCTCCCGCGTGGAAGACCTTCAGGACTTCCTCCTGCTTCACGAGCAGGTTGAGGAGAGGGTCGAGGTCGATATCCGCCTTCGGATCGATTGCCGCGGCTTCTTCCGGGCTCGCGATCTGGATCAGACAGAGGTCCGGCCAATAGGTGTTCTCGCGCATGAACTCGGTGTCCACTGCGACGAACGGGTGCTTGGAGAGGCGCTCGACAAGGGGAACCAGGTCATCGGACCGGGTGATCAAAGGATGGATTCGCATGGGTCTGGGGCGGCATTAGCGGCCAGTGGCCGGGTTGACAAAAGGCTTTGCGCCAGTGAGTGCCGCCGCGAATTTCCGAACATCGCTATCGGCAGGCAAATGCACCCTTATCGCACTCATAATTGCGGGCAGCTCCGCGCTTCCGACGTCGGCTCGTCCGTCCGTATCTCCGGCTGGATCCATCGGAAGCGGGATCACGGCGGCGTCCTGTTCATCGACCTTCGCGATCATTTCGGGATCACGCAGGTAGTGGCGGCCGCTGGAAGCCCGATGCTCGAGCAGCTGGACGCTTTGCGCGCCGAATCGGTTGTCTCGATCACTGGTGATGTCGTTGCTCGCGGTCCGGAGGTCGTGAACAAGAAGCTTCCGACGGGTGAGATCGAGGTCGTTGCCCGTGAAGTGGTCGTCCAGTCGGCCGCAGCCGAGCTGCCCATGCCGGTCGCTGGTGAGCAGGACTATCCGGAAGATATCCGCCTCAAGTACCGCTACCTCGACCTTCGCCGGGAGCAGGTACACGCGAACATCATGCTTCGCTCGGCGGTGATCAGCTCGATCCGTCGCCGCATGATCGACCAAGGCTTCACCGAGTTCCAGACGCCGATCCTGACCGCCAGCTCGCCGGAAGGCGCGCGCGACTATCTCGTCCCAAGCCGCGTCCACCCGGGCAAGTTCTATGCGCTCCCGCAGGCGCCGCAGATGTTCAAGCAGCTGATCATGGTCGCGGGCTTCGACCGCTATTTCCAGATCGCGCCCTGTTTCCGCGACGAAGACGCTCGCGCCGACCGTAGCCCGGGCGAATTCTACCAGCTCGACTTCGAGATGAGCTTCGTCACCCAGGAGGACGTGTTCAATGCGATCGAGCCGGTGCTCTCGGGTGTGTTTCAGGAGTTCGCGAACGGTCGCTCAGTCACTCCGGCCGGAGAGTACGTTCGCATCCCATATAAGGAAGCGCTGCTAAAGTACGGCAGCGACAAGCCAGATCTCCGTAATCCGCTGCTAATCACCGATGTCTCTGAGCATTTCAAAGGCTCGGGCTTCGGCCTGTTCGCCGGCCTGGTCGAGAAGGGCGCAGTCGTCCGCGCGGTCCCGGCTCCGGGCACCGCCGAAAAGAGCCGCAAATTCTTCGACGACATGAATGAGTGGGCACGGAGCGAAGGCTTCGCGGGTCTCGGCTATGCAACCCGCAAGGGTGGCGAGTGGGGCGGCCCGATCGCCAAGAACCATGGCGAAGAGGGCATGAACCGCATTGCCGAGGCGATGGGCCTCGGCCCTGACGATGGCCTCTTCTTCGCTGCCGGCAAGGAAGATGACGCAGCGAGGCTCGCGGGGGCTGCTCGTACGCGCGCCGGTGAGCAGCTCGACCTGATTGAGAAGGACTCGTTCCGCTTTTGCTGGATCGTCGACTTCCCGATGTTCGAGTACAATGACGATCAGAAGAAAGTCGACTTCTCGCACAATCCATTCTCGATGCCGCAGGGTGAGATGGAGGCGCTGGAGACCAAGGACCCGCTCGATATCCTGGCGTGGCAGTACGACATCGTCTGCAACGGCGTAGAGCTGAGTTCCGGGGCGATCCGGAATCACCGTCCGGACATCATGTACAAGGCGTTCGAGATTGCCGGCTATTCCAAGGAAGAAGTCGACACGAACTTCGCGGGCATGATCAATGCCTTCAAGTTCGGCGCACCTCCGCACGGTGGATCGGCTCCGGGTATCGACCGCATAGTCATGCTGCTGGCCGACGAGCCCAATATCCGCGAGGTCATCCTCTTCCCGATGAATCAGAAGGCGGAAGACCTGATGATGAACGCCCCCGCGACGGTCATGCCGAAGCAGCTCAAGGAGCTTCACATCCGGATCGTCGACCCCGCCTAGAGCGGCTCAATTGCCGGCAGAGACGCGATTCTTCCGGTAGATCGCGAAGAGGATCAGCAGGAATGCCGTAAGGCGGAAGAGATAGATAGCTCCTCTTTCCTCTGTCGGAATGTCTGCCAGCGCGAGGATCGACTGGCCCACCCCCAGCAATGCGAACGCCAAAGCGAAGGCGAGGAACAGCCCGTCCCGCGAACGGTGCCAGTAGCGCAGGAAGAACAGCCCGCAGACCAGGAAGCCAAAGGCGACGGCGCCGGATAGGAAGTCGTACAGGGTCATCGATCAGTCCTCTGCAGCGTCCCAGATGAAGCCCCAAATCAGCGAGACGACCGCCGCCAGCGCCAGCAGAAGTCTCGGTAAACGCAGGTCGGTCTCGGGTTGGGGCCAGACCACGAGATCGAGGACGAGGACCAGGTTGTTCAGCGCGAGGAATGCGAAGCAGATGCTGCTCCACAACAGCAAGCGGATACTTGAGCGGCTGTAGCTGCGCCCGAGTAGCCACGCGCAGGCGGAGCTCGTCAGGAAACACAGGACGTAAACGACTGCCGGGAAGACTTCGCTCATCCTCAGTCCTTCCGCAGTTTGAAAGCGTTTGCGAACGCCGCAGCACCGCTGGTCGTCGAGGAGACGATTGCGCGGCGGACCGCGTCGGGCCGGACGGTGTAAACCTGCTCGAGCTGATCGACGCAGGCGGCGACCTCGTCGTTGACCGGCATGTATACTGCCCCCTCGGCTTCGGTCGACGCTAGACCGGCCGATACGAGCGCGTCGAGAGCCTTGCTGACCACGAGTTCGCTCGCCCGCATGGTGGCAACCAGCTCGTCCCGCGACCAGACGCGTTGGTCGCGCTTGAGCATGAGTAGGAGCTCGAGGGCCCATACCGACCGAAAGCTGGATCCGATGAACCGGAGAAGGTCTTCGGAAGGACTCACTTCGGATTGTCGGGAATGAGCAGTCCAGACATAGGACCGGCCCTAGCGAGCCAATGCGTGCTCACGCAACCGCCGAAATGACCTATCCAAAGTGAGGTTCATTTTTATGAAGCGGAAACTAATTCGGTCGACTAGTGTCTTGTTCGCCGCAGCCGGGGGGCTGCATGTTTTCAACCGGGCGGGGGGAGTAAAACCGACCGGAGAGTAAGAGTGAACGTCCAAGCCCAGCGGGACTTTATCGACCGCCGCCAGCTCGTCAGCGCTCTTCGTGCGCTGAGACGGGGCGACTTCACCGTTCGTTTGCCCGAGGCCGTCGATGGAATCGACGGCGAGATTGCCAGCCTCTTCAACGAGGTGGTCGGCATGAACGAGGCGATCACCGAGGAATTCGAGCGCCTGTCGAAGGTCGTCGGCAAGGAAGGCAAGATCACCCAGCGCGCCCGTGTTCGTGGTGCCAGCGGCGGGTGGGACAGCAAGCTTCGAGCCGTCAACGAGCTCATCGACGACATGGTGCAGCCGACCGCGGAAGTTTCGCGAGTGATCGGCGCGGTCGCGAAGGGCGACCTTTCTCAATCGATGACCACGGAGATCGACGGACGTCCGCTGCGGGGCGAATTCCTCCGTATCGGCAAGATCGTGAACACGATGGTCGAGCAGCTCGCGTCTTTCGCTTCCGAAGTGACGCGCGTGGCCCGCGAAGTGGGCACCGAGGGCAAGCTCGGTGGCCAGGCACGCGTGAAAGGCGTCGCCGGGACCTGGGCCGACCTGACCGACAACGTGAACGCGATGGCCACCAACCTTACCGGTCAGGTCCGCAACATCGCCGAGGTGACCACCGCGGTTGCCCGCGGCGACTTGTCCAAGAAGATCACCGTGGAGGTGAAGGGCGAGATCTTGGAGCTGAAGAACACCATCAACGTCATGGTGGACCAGCTCAACGGCTTCGCGTCGGAGGTGACCCGCGTGGCTCGCGAGGTGGGCACGGAAGGAAAGCTGGGCGGTCAGGCGCGTGTCGAAGGCGTCGCCGGTACGTGGAAGGACCTCACGGACAATGTGAACCTGATGGCTGAGAATCTCACCGGCCAGGTCCGCAACATCGCAGAGGTGACCACCGCCGTGGCTCGCGGCGACCTCTCCAAGAAGATCACCGTCGACGTGAAGGGCGAGATCCTCGAGCTCAAGAACACCATCAACACCATGGTGGATCAGCTCAACGGCTTCGCTTCGGAAGTGACTCGCGTGGCCCGCGAGGTCGGCACTGAAGGCAACCTCGGCGGACAGGCGCAGGTGCCGGGCGTTGCAGGCACGTGGAAGGATCTCACCGACAACGTGAACCTGATGGCCGCGAACCTTACCGGCCAGGTGCGTAACATCGCCGAAGTGACCACCGCCGTGGCTCGCGGTGACTTGTCCAAGAAGATCACCGTCGACGTGCGCGGCGAAATTCTGGAGCTGAAGGACACCATCAACACGATGGTGGACCAGCTCAACTCGTTCGCGTCCGAGGTGACCCGCGTGGCCCGCGAAGTGGGCTCGGAAGGCAAGCTCGGCGGTCAGGCGCAGGTGGAAGGCGTTGCCGGGACCTGGGCGGACCTTACCGACAGCGTGAACCTGATGGCCGGCAATTTGACCGGTCAGGTCCGCAACATCGCCGAAGTGACCACCGCCGTCGCCAAGGGCGACTTGTCCAAGAAGATCACCGTCGACGTGAAGGGTGAAATCCTCGAGCTGAAGAACACCATCAATACGATGGTGGACCAGCTGAACGCCTTCGCCTCCGAAGTGACCCGCGTGGCCCGCGAAGTGGGAACGGAAGGAAAGCTGGGCGGTCAGGCGCAGGTTGAAGGCGTCGGCGGCACGTGGGCCGATTTGACCGACAACGTGAACCTGATGGCCGCGAACCTGACGGGTCAGGTCCGCAACATCGCCGAGGTGACGACGGCCGTGGCGCTGGGCGACCTATCCAAGAAGATCACCGTCGACGTAAAGGGTGAAATCCTTGAGCTGAAGAACACCATCAACGTCATGGTGGACCAGCTGAACTCGTTCGCATCGGAAGTGACTCGCGTTGCCCGCGAGGTCGGCACCGAGGGCCGCCTCGGCGGTCAGGCGCAGGTGGAAGGCGTCGGCGGCACCTGGAAGGACCTCACCGACAATGTGAACGCCATGGCCGCGAACTTGACGGGCCAGGTGCGCAACATCGCCGAAGTGACGACCGCCGTGGCCAGCGGCGACCTGTCGAAGAAGATCACCGTCGATGTGAAGGGCGAGATCCTTGAGCTCAAGAACACCATCAACGTCATGGTGGACCAGCTGAACTCGTTCGCATCGGAAGTTACGCGCGTGGCGCGCGAGGTGGGAACGGAAGGAAAGCTCGGCGGTCAGGCACAGGTGCGCGGCGTCGGCGGCACCTGGAAAGATCTCACCGACAATGTGAACCTGATGGCCGAGAACCTCACCGGCCAGGTCCGCAACATCGCCGACGTGACCACCGCGGTCGCGAAGGGCGACTTGTCGAAGAAGATTACCGTTGACGTTAAGGGCGAAATTCTCGCCCTCAAGAACACGATCAACACCATGGTCGATCAGCTCAACGGCTTCGCGTCCGAAGTGACCCGCGTGGCTCGCGAAGTGGGTACCGAGGGCAAGCTCGGCGGTCAGGCGCAGGTGCCGGGCGTCGGCGGCACGTGGAAGGACCTTACCGACAACGTGAACCTGATGGCGACCAACCTCACCAATCAGGTCCGCGGCATCGCCGAAGTCGTGACCGCGGTTGCTCAGGGCAACCTCAAGCGGAAGCTGACCGTGGACGCCAAGGGCGAAATCGCGGCCCTCGCCGACACCATCAACTTCATGATCGATACGCTTTCGACGTTCGGCGACCAGGTCACGAACATGGCCCGCGAGGTCGGCATCGAAGGCAAGCTCGGCGGGCAGGCGAGGGTGCCGGGCGCCGCAGGCTTGTGGCGCGACCTCACGGACAACGTGAACCAGCTCGCCGCGAACCTGACCAACCAGGTGCGGTCGATCGCCGAAGTGTCGACCGCGGTGACCAAGGGCGACCTTACCCGCTCCATCGCCGTCGAGGCGCAGGGCGAGATGGCTGCGCTCAAGGACAACATCAATGAGATGATCCTCAACCTGAAGGAGCAGACGCTCAAGAATGCGGAGCAGGATTGGCTGAAGACCAACCTCGCCCGCTTCTCGCGCATGCTTCAGGGCGAGCGCGATCTCGCGACCGTGTCGAACCTGATCATGTCCGAGCTCGCGCCGCTGGTGAACGCGCAATACGGCGTGTTCTACGTTTCCAAGCGCGAGGACGACGAGACCAAGCTCGAGCTGGTCGCCAGCTACGGAGCGGAGAGTCAGGACGAACTGAAGCAGGAATTCGGCCTTCGCGAAGGCCTGATCGGTCAGGCGGCTGCGGATCGCCGGCCCATACTCCTTAAGGACGTACCGCCCGATTTCATCCGCATCGGCTCCGGACTTGGTCATGCCCGTCCCGCGAGCGTCAGCATCCTGCCCGCGCTGTTCGAAGACGAAGTGAAAGCGGTCATCGAGCTCGCTTCGTTCAACGAGTTCAACGAAACCCACCAAAGCTTCCTCGACCAGCTGATGGAATCGGTCGGCATCGTCTTGAACACGATCGCTGCGACCATGCGCACCGAGGGGCTCCTCAAGCAGTCGCAGCTGCTCACGCAGGAACTTCAGGCTCGACAGACTGAGCTCACCCGCAAGCAGCAGGAACTCCACGCGACCAACGAGGAGCTTCAGGAGAAAGCGCAGCTGCTCGAGAACGAGAAAAAGCAGGTCGAAGCGAAGAATATCGAAATCGAAATGGCCCGCCGAGCGGTCGAGGAGAAGGCCGAGCAGCTTGCGCTCACCTCGAAGTACAAGTCCGAATTCCTGGCGAACATGAGCCACGAGCTGCGGACGCCGCTCAACTCGCTGCTGATCCTGTCGAAACTCCTGTCCGACAACGCCCAGGGGAACCTCAACGACAAGCAGGTGGAGTTTGCGAAGACCATCAACTCGGCCGGCTCGGATCTTCTCAACCTCATCAACGACATTCTCGATCTTTCGAAGATTGAGTCCGGAACGGTGACCATCGAGGTCGGCGAAATGCCCGTGCAGCACCTCAAGCAGCACATGGAGCGCACGTTCCGTCAGCTCGCCGCGGACAAAGGCCTCGACTTCAACGTCGAGGTCGAAGGCAAGCTGCCGCAGACGATCCGCACCGACGAGAAGAGGCTGCAGCAGATCGTCCTCAACCTGCTGTCGAACGCCTTCAAGTTCACCTCGAAAGGCAGCGTTACCCTTGGAATCAGCTGTGCCGAGAGCGGCTGGAGTCCCAACCATCCGGTACTACGCAATGCCGACCGCGCGATGGAGATTTCGGTCACGGATACCGGCATCGGTATTCCCGAAGACAAGCAGAAGCTCATCTTCGAAGCCTTCCAGCAGGCGGACGGCACGACGAGCCGCAAATATGGCGGTACGGGCCTCGGGCTTTCGATCAGCCGCGAAATCGCACGCCTTCTGGGGGGTGAGCTTCAGGTGCGTTCGAAGCCAGGCGAAGGCTCGACCTTCACGCTCTACGTGCCGCTCGAAGCGGAATTGACCTCCACAGCCGCGATCGGGACGCCTGCGCGCTACGACAACAGCGGTGCGGTCGTTCCCACCGCCCTGCCGACCGAGTTCGAGGTCAGCGACGATCGGGACCGGATCGGCAAGGATTCGTTCGTGCTCATCGTCGAGGACGATCCAACATTCGCATCCATCCTACTTGATGCGGCGCATGAGGCTGGATTGAAGGGTGTCGTCTCGACTGCGGGGGCGGGCACACTCAACATGGCGCGCAAGCTTCAACCAACGGCGATAACGCTCGACCTGGGCCTAGCCGATATCGACGGCTTCGTGCTCCTCGATCTCCTCAAGCACGACCCTGAAACCAAACATATTCCGGTGCATGTGATTTCCGGCGCCGACCGAAGCCGGTCGGTTATTGGCATGGGCGCTTCGGGGGTGACGGAGAAGCCTGCGGAGCGCGACGAATTGGTCCGGATCTTCCGTCCGCTGGTCGAGGAATTGCAGAAGCAGAAGCCGCGTCGGCGCAAGAAACTCGGCGATGCGCCCCTGCCGTCGACACGGCCGGTTCCTGAGCTTGCCGGAGCGAAAGTTCTGATCGTCGACGACGACATTCGCAACATCTTCTCCCTGACAAGCGTTCTGGAAAGTCACGATGTTGAAGTGCTCCATGCGGAGCGGGGTAAGGACGGTATCTTGATCCTGGAGCAGACGCCGGGCGTCGATGCGGCGCTGATCGACATCATGATGCCGGAAATGGACGGCTACGAGACTATGCAGCAGATCCGCAGGCGCCCGGAGCTGGCGGACTTGGCGCTTATCGCCGTCACCGCGAAGGCCATGAAAGGCGATCGCCAGAAGTGCCTCGATGCCGGCGCATCCGATTACATCGCGAAGCCCGTCGATATCGAGCTGCTGCTTGCGTTGCTCCGGGTCTGGGTGGCGCGGGCGCGCGAAGCCTCGGCATCCTCCGCTCCAATGGAGGCGGCAGAGTAAGGAATGATCCGTCCTGTGACTGAAGTTTCGGTAAATCCACTGGCGGAAGAAGGAGCGGCGGCCTTCGCTTCCGAGAGGGGGCGGCCACGCGTCCTTCTGGTCGACGATGACGAGCGGAACCTTCTCGCGGTTGCGACCGTCCTTGAGGATCTCGGCGAAGTGGTCCTGGCGCGATCGGGCGAGGAAGCTCTCAGGCACCTGCTGAGGGGCGAGTTCGCCGTCATCCTGCTCGACGTCTACATGCCGGGCATGGACGGCTACGAGACCGCCCAGATCATCCGCAGCCGCCACCAGACCAAGGGCATTCCGATCGTCTTCCTGTCGGCGGTCAACAAGGAAACCGAACATCTCCTCCGCGGTTATTCCATGGGTGCGGTGGATTATGTCTTCAAACCCGTCGACCCGGTCGTCCTGCGGTCCAAGGTCACCGTCTTCGTCGACCTGTTCGCGAAAACCAAGGAGATCGAGCGAAAGGCCGCGCAGGAGCAGGCTCTCCTCGACGCGACGATCCGAGCGAACGCGGAGCGACTGAAGGCCGAGCAGGAATTGCGCCGCGCCGAGCAACGGCAGGCCGCGATCATCCAGTCCTTGCCGATGGTTCTCTATCTGGAACCCTATGACTCGGAACGGCGCTGGCCCCACTATGTCAGCGGCGACCTTCGTGCGATCACTGGATTCTCGTTCGAAGACGTACAGAAGCAGCCGGACATTTGGTCCGAACGGCTTCACCCTGATGATCGCGACACGGTTGATGCAGCGCTTGGCATGCGCCGCGAGAGCGGGCGGAGTTCCGTCGAATATCGATGGCAGTGCGCGGACGGGACGTACCGGCACTTCCTAGACCAGGCGGTGCTCCTGAAAGACAGCGACGGTCGTCCGCTAGAATTCGCCGGAACGCTTACGGACGTCACCGAACAACGCTCATTAGAGATGAAGCTGGTTCAGGCGCAGAAGATGGACGCGATCGGCAAGCTGACCGGCGGAATTGCGCACGATTTCAACAATCTGCTTGCGGCGGTGATCGGCGGGCTCGGGCTTATCGAGAAGCGCGCGAACCTTGCTGAAGGCGAGGCTCGAATCCTGGGTATGACGAAGCGCGCCGCCGAACAGGGCAGTGAGCTGGTCCGTCGATTGCTCGCCTTTGCCCGCAAGCAGGCACTCGAACCGCGGCCGATCGGGATCGCCGCACTTCGGAATGCAGTGTCCGACCTGCTCACCCACACACTGGGCGGCCTGGTCGACCTCGATTGGCGCGTCGAGGGCGAGGTTCCCGATGCTTTTGCAGACCAAGCACAGCTCGAGCTTGCTTTAGTCAATCTGATCATCAACGCCCGCGACGCGATGCCGGGCGGAGGCACCGTAACGGTTTCGATCGAAAGCCGCCGTGCAGCCGAGGAAGAACTGCCAGGGCTTGCAGCCGGTGAATATGTTCGCATTTGCGTTTCGGATACGGGCAGCGGGATCGCACCGGAGCATCTGGAGAAGGTGCTCGAGCCCTTCTTCACTACGAAGGATGTGGGGAAGGGCAGCGGGCTCGGCCTTCCGATGGTCTACGGTTTCGCAAAGCAGTCGAACGGCGCGTTCCGTATCGACAGCAGCCTGGGTCGAGGGACCGCAGCCGAACTGTGGATACCACGTGCTCCGTATGACGCATCCGATCAGCCCTACGATGCCACAACAGACGAGCCCCTCGGCGAAAGGGCTACACGACCGCTCAAGATCTTGCTCGTGGACGATCATCCCGAGGTGCGAACCACCACGGCAGCAATGCTCGAGGAGCTAGGCCACTCGGTTGTCGAGGTTGCCAACGGCAAGGAGGCGCTCACCGCGTTGCAGAACGGGTCGAGCAGGTGTGACCTTTTGATCAGCGATTATGCGATGCCGCACCTGTCCGGGACGGAATTCGTTCGGCGGGCTCGCGAGCTTCATCCCGGAATACCGGCCCTTATCATAACGGGCTATGCGGAAACCGAAGCGGTGGCCGATCTACCAAAGAAGGTCGGCATCCTGCTCAAGCCGTTCAGGCCTCGAGCCCTCGAGAACGCCATTGCGCGCGCTTGCAATCCGGCAGCTGTTGCGACTTGAGCACCTTCCGATCGGTATCTCCCGAATAGAGAAATCAGAGCGGCGAACCGAGAAACTCTGCCGTTGCGAATGCATTAGGTCGACAAACGACGAATCGGAAATGGGATAACAGGTGTCTGGTTCCGAATTGCCAAGCGAGAAGGAAATCGAAGAGGCGCACAGCCGGTTGGCGGAGGGCCTCAAGAGCTGCCGTTCCGTAGTGGCAAACTACAAGGCCATGATTGCGAAAGATTCCGATGAGGGTGCGCAACCCGACCAGGAGCCTGAATCGAACCTCTAAAATGGTCAGTTTCCGGGAGCGCCCACGTCCACGCGAAGGATGGTGCCTTTCGTGAATGTCTTGGCAGCTTTGGCGAGATCCCTAGCAGTAATCGTCTTGAGTACGAGTCTCAGCTGTTCGTGAGACCGGCCACCGCCAGTTTCGACAAATTCCCGCATGAGTTTGGTGGCCAGTTCGTCATTGCTTTGGGCGGCGGTGACGTCGCGGCCGAGGATGTGGTTGCGTGCCGCCTCAGTTTCTGCGGCGGTCGGTGGTTCGCTCGCCAGAGTGGCGATCTGAGTGCGTAGCTCGATCTCCAGCGCATCGGCTTTGTCGGGATCGACCCCGGTCCAGATCGTCGCCCAGGTCTGCCGGCCATTCGTCCGCAGCGAGCTGTAGATGTGGTAGACGAGGCCTTTCTCGGTGATCGCCGACCGGCCGAGCCGTCCGGAATAATCATGGGTGAGAACGTAGAGCATCATTTGCCACGCAAGTGCCTCACGCGTGCCCGGCGGTGGCCCATCGACGACGTAGCCAAGTCCACCCTGTGAGAGTGGCTTCCCGATACGCTCCCGAACGACGTTGGGTCCGCGCGTTGGGGAGGGAGAGGGGCCGATTTTCCCCGGGGCCGCCTGACCAAGTTTCTGTTCGAGCTTCCCAAAAGCCGTTGAGGTGTCGATATTCCCACTGACGATCACGGCGAGAGGCCGACCATTTCTCCCGGTCGGATCACCGATCTGGGCCGCGATAAGTTGCTGGATGCGTGTCTCCGGATCGTCGCTTTTGCTCTCAGCTGACGCCGGCCCGCTGCGAGAAGCCGCGATCACCTCGTCCAACAGGTCAGAAAGCTCAGACGGCTCACCGGAGCGAGAAACGGTTCCGAGGCCCGGCAGATCACTGGGCCGCTCACCGTCCTTGACCGGGGAATCAAGAAGGAGCTCGACCGTTACGGTGTCGGAGAGCGGGCTCGATTGAACGATGGCGGATAAACCACCGGGAAGTCGGCGCAGCTCCGGTTGGGTCGTGGTTTCCGAATTTGCCGGCGCGCCGTTTCGATCGGCCGCCGGCTTCGGATTGCCGGATCCGAGGGCTTCAACGGGCAAATTGCCAAGGGCCATCCAGCCAACGGTGAGCCGATCGGGCGCGAAATAGTTCCGTGCAACGCGTTGCAGATCCGCAGCTGTGACGGATTGCACGTGACGGTTCATGTCGAGCAGCGCATCGAGAGCGCCAATTCCTTCGAAGTAGGCGAGCTGATGTGCGGCATCTTCGGTGGTCAGGACATCTGCCCTGAGGATGCGCGCGACCGCAGCCTTGGCATTGGCAAGTTGAGCCGGAGAGACTGGACGATCGCGAAGCCCATCGATCCGTTTTGCAATCTCTCGTTCGAGTTTTCCCGAATCCGCTGTCGGCTCGATCGACCCGCTGATCATGAACAAGAATGGATCACGAGTAGCGGGCAGCCAGGTCGCGATGTCACGCGTCGTTCCGAAAAGGAGAGAACCTTCAATTGCACGCGTTCCGGACCAGCCGCTTTGGCGCGGGTTCACGCCGGGAGTGCCTGCCAAGACCTGCTGGAGGACAAGAAAAGCAGCAAAGTCCTGATTGGACGCAGCCGGGGCGGGAAATGCGAGCTGGAAATATTGCCGATAGACCGAACCGAGCAGTTGCGTGCGGCGCTCGCCGCGCTGGGGAAGCTCGGCTGTATAGTGAGGCTGGGCGATTGGCCTGGCTGCGACATTGGCGAAGGCCCGCTCGACCAGCGCCTTCGCCCGCTTCAGATCGATGTCGCCGGAAATCGCAAGGACCGCATTTCCCGGCGCGTAATGGCTGGCGTAATAGGCTTGGGCATCACTGATGGTCAGGCGTTCGACGTCGCTCACATATCCGGCCATCGGACTCCCATAAGGATGAGATTGAAGCGCGGTCCGAACGACGGCGTCCTGCAGGACGCCCGAGGGGTCATTCTCGTAGCTGTGGAGTTCCGTGATGACCGCGCCCTTTTCGGCTTCGATCGATGCGGGGTCGATGACGGTTCTCGCCATCCGGTCCGCTTCTATCTTCAGGAGCAGTTCGAGATCGCCCTTCGGCATGGTCGCGAAGTAGGTCGTCTGGTCCATCGCGGTGTAGCCGTGCCACTCGCCGCCCGCGTCGTAGATCGCTTCGGTCGCGCCAGCCTTCGGGAAGTTCGCGCTTCCGCGAAACGCGAGATGCTCGAGGAAATGTGCAAGACCGGTCTTGCCGGTTATCTCAGCGGCAGAACCACTCTTGTAGAGCATCTGGACGCTGACGACCGGAAAACTGTGGTCTTCCAGCATGATGACCGTGAGGCCGATCGGAAGATGGCTGACGTCGGCGCGCCTGAGGTCGAGTTCCGCCGAGGCCGGCGCAGCGATCGTCAGTGCGGCTGTCGCGAAGAGAATCTGGATCGCTTTCATCAGGCGGCATTGAAGCCAAAGCTGCGGACGTTAGTCTAGCGTAATGAACGCGGGGCACGTCTTTCATCGGTTCACGTCCGCGCGCCCTCCCATCGCCACACGCGGCGAAGGCATTTACCTGTCCGATAGTGAGGGTCGCCGTTTCGTCGACGCGTGCGGGGGTGCAGCCGTGTCGTGCCTCGGCCACGGACATGCTGAAATCGCTGCAGCGGTTGCCGAGCAGGCTGCGCGACTGGAGTTCATTCACACCGGCTTCTTCACGACCGACGCCGCAGAAGAACTCGCCACGGTCATGGCCGACATGTCGCCGGGCTCACTCGACCGCGTCTGGTTTACGGGAAGCGGATCGGAAGCGGTTGAGGCCGCGCTGAAACTTTCGCGGCAATATCATCTTGAAAGGGGTGACACTGCACGCAGCCGCGTGATTGCACGCCGCCAGAGCTATCACGGCAATACGCTCGGCGCTCTCGCGGCGGGTGGGAGCGTCTGGCGGCGCGCACCTTACGAGCCGCTCCTCATCGACGTCTCTGTCGTCGATCCATGTTTCGAATATCGCTTCGCCGAGCCGGGCGAGAGCGCGGAAGATTATGGCCGGCGGGCCGCGCGGGCGCTCGAAGACGAGATTATTCGCCTCGGCCCGGAGACGATCATCGCATTCCTGGCAGAAACGGTGGTCGGAGCGACTGCCGGCGCTGTCCCCCCGGCAGGCGAATACCTCAGGCATGTCCGTGAGATCTGCGACCTCTACGGCGTCCTGCTGATTCTCGACGAGGTTATGTGTGGCTCGGGCAGGACGGGCACCTTCTTGTCCTGCGAGCAGGATGGCGTGGTCCCTGACATCGTGACGCTCGGGAAGGGGCTGGGCGCCGGATACCAGCCGATCGGGGCGGTGATCTGCACTAGCGAAGTCTATGATGCTGTCGCGCGGGGCTCTGGCGCGCTCAAGCATGGTCAAACCTACAATGCGCATCCGGTGGGCTGTGCGGCCGGTTTGGCGGTTCAGCGCGTCATCCAGCGCGACGGGCTTCTCGACCGAGTCAACGAGGCTGGTGATTACCTTTCGTCGCTACTGAGAAGCCGCTTCGGCAATCATCCCAATATCGGCGACATCCGCGGCCGGGGATTGCTCATCGCGTTGGAGATTGTCGCTGACCGGCAGACGAAGGCTCCGTTCGATCCGGAGCTTGCGATGCACCAGCGGGCCAAGGCCGACGCTTTCAATCGAGGGCTGCTGATCTACCCCGGTGGAGGAACGATTGACGGTCGGAACGGCGACCACATCCTTCTCGCGCCGCCCTATAACGTCACCGACGACGAACTCGCCATGATCGTCGATCTCCTCGCTCAAACATTGGATTCGATCCTGCCGTCATGACCCGCGATCCCCGCTACGACATTCTATTCGAACCCGTCCGCATTGGCCCGGTGACGGCGCGTAACCGTTTCTACCAGGTGCCGCATTGCACGGGCATTGGCTGGACCCAGCCAGAGACCTTGGCCCGGCTTCGAGGGATCAAGGCCGAAGGAGGCTGGGCGGTTGTCGCCACGGAAGAGACGGAAATCCATCCGACGGGCGACTGCGAGCCCTTCCATGAGGGGCGCCTCTGGGACGACCGGGACATTCCGGCGATGGCAATCATGGCCGACGCAGTCCACGAGCATGGTGCCCTCGCGGCCATCGAGATCATGCACCACGGCGCATCGGCGGCGAACTGGGGAACGCGGCTGGCGCCGCTGGGGGCGTCGCACCGTCCGATCATCTATTATTCGCCGGTGCAGGCGCGAGCGATGGACAAGCAGGACATTCGCGACCTTCGCAAATGGCATCGTGACGCGGCAATTCGGTCGAAGAAGGCCGGCTTTGACATCGTCTATGTATACGCGACCCATGACCTGTCGATCGCTCAGCAGTTCCTCGAGAAGCGGAAGAATGACCGAAACGACGAATATGGTGGAAGCCTGGAGAACCGCGCCCGGCTGCTTCGCGAACTGATCGAGGACACCAAGGAAGCGGTCGGAGACACTTGCGCAGTTGCGGTTCGAATTGCTGCAGACGAGCTGTTGGGCGACGCAGGGCTGACGCACGATGGCGAGGCTCGCGACGTTATCGAAATGCTCGCCGAGCTTCCCGACCTGTGGGACGTCAACATCTCGACCTGGCCGAACGACAGCCAGACCTCTCGCTTCGCAAAGGAAGGATTTCAGGAGCAGTACACCAGCTTCGTGAAGCGGCTCACGACCAAACCGGTGGTGGGCGTCGGGCGCTTTACGTCGCCGGATACGATGGTTTCGCAGATTCGGCGCGGAATCCTCGATTTCATCGGCGCTGCTCGGCCGTCGATTGCCGATCCATTTCTTCCGAAGAAGATCGAGGAAGGCCGGATCGACGATATCCGCGAGTGCATCGGGTGCAACATGTGCGTGTCGAGCGACTACACGTCGACGAACCTGCGTTGCACCCAGAACCCGACGATGGGCGAAGAGTGGCGCCGGGGTTGGCACCCTGAAAGCATTCCGCCGAAGAAGTCGGACGGCTCGGTGCTGGTAGTTGGCGCAGGTCCTGCTGGACTTGAGGCCGCTCTCGCCGCCGCCCGCCGGGGTTTTGAAGTTCATCTCGCTGAAGCGACCTCAGAACTCGGCGGCCGTGTAACCCGCGAGAGCAAACTGCCAGGCCTCTCCGAATGGGCGCGTGTTCGCGACTGGCGGGTCTCGCAGCTCGAGCGCTTGGAGAACGTTTCGATCTACCGGGAAAGCGCGCTCGAGCCTGAGCACGTTCTTGAGTTTGGCGCGCGCCACGTGGCGATCGCGACCGGCTCGACCTGGCGAAGCGATGGCATCGGCCGCGATTCCGGCTTCGCGGTCCCGGGTTTCGATGGTGCCAATGTCTATTCACCGGACGATCTGATGAGCGGTCGTGTCCCGTCGGGAGGACCCGTCATCATTTGGGACGACGACCATTATTACATGGGTGGAGTGCTCGCGGAGCGATGTCGCGCGGCCGGGCTCGACGTGACGTTGGTGACGCCGGCGGCGACGCTCTCGGCCTGGACGGTCAACACTCTAGAGGCCGTTCCGATTGCGAAGAAGATCGCCCGGCTTGGAATCGACGTAATCACTTATGCCAGTGTCATAGGCTTCGATGGGTCGAAGGTGCGGCTGGTCAGTGCCCTGACTGGCGCGGAAAGCGAACTGCCGTGCAGCGCCTTGGTGACTGTCACCGCGCGTCTACCTGTCGATGCACTATACCTCGGGCTCGATCAGATGAGCGACCGATGGGGAAACGCGGGTATCGCTTCGATTACGCGGATCGGAGACTGCTGGGCGCCGAGCACCATTCAGCAGGCCGTTTACACGGGCCACAAGTGGGCGCGTGGCCTCGATGAAGAGTCCGAAGGGCTTATTCCGCGCGAGTTGCCGATGATCGAGTCGGGTCGGGTGAAAGTGGCTCTGTGAAGGCTGCGCTCGCGCTTCTCGCGGTGGCGCTCGCGTCGCAGGCGGATGCCCGGGCACGCGATCTCGGAATTCCGTTCGAAGGTAAGGCGGGCCCCCTCAACGCGATCACTGATATCCGTGGGGTCGAAGTCGGTCAGAAGACGCTGATCGAAGGCGAAGGCGCTCTAAAGGTCGGAGTTGGACCGGTACGGACCGGCGTCACCGTCATCTTCCCGCGAGGCAAAGCGGACGCTCGCCCGGTCTATGGCGGCTTCTTCAATCTGAACGGCAATGGGGAAATGACCGGCCGCGCTTATCTCGACGATTTCGGCATCGTCCAGGGCCCGGTCGGGATCACGGACACGAATGGTGTCGGCCAGGTTTATGCCGGCATCCAGCAGTGGCACTCGAAGCATTTCGGAAGCGCCACCTGGCCGGTTGTTGCCGAAACCTGGAGCGGCTACCTCAGCGACCTCGAAGGCTACCACGTCACACCCGAAACCGCCGTCGCGGCGCTCGATTCCGCAAAACCGGGAGTGGTAGAGGAAGGAAATGTCGGAGGTGGGACCGGCATGGTCTGCTTCGGCTTCAAAGGCGGCATCGGCACTGCTTCACGTGTCGTCACGATTGAGTCCGAGTCCTATACCGTCGGCGTGCTCGTCCAGTGCAATACCGGTGCGCGGAGGGTGTTGAGAATTGCGGGTGCACCGGTCGGTGCAGCGCTCGCCAATCGCTGGTTGCCCTGCTTCGACCGAAAGCTGGCAGCGAAAGCAGAAAATCTTCCCCCATGTACGGAGGATGGTTCGAAGGGCGTTGCCCCGCCTGACCAGGGATCGATCATCATTGTCGTTGGAACGGACGCGCCGCTGATGCCGAAGCAGCTCGACCGCGTTGCCAAGCGCGCTGCCATGGGTCTGGCGCGGCTTGGTTCCTATTCGGGCAATTCATCGGGCGACCTGATCCTGGCTTTCTCGACCGTGCCGGGGGAAGTGAATCATGAGGATCAGGCGAAGCCGAGCCCGATTCAGGCGATTGCGAACGCCAACGTCGATCCGATTTTCGAAGCGGCGACTCAGGCAACGGAAGAGGCCATTACCAATGCGCTGGTCGCTGCAAAGACGATGACCGGCGCCAACGGGGCGCGCTATTTTGGTATTCCGCACGACGAGCTTCGCTCGATCCTGAAGCGCTACAACCGGCTGGAGGTCACGAAATGAACCTGCCTCGCGTCACCTATTCGAACACGGGCGAGGATTTCTCAGGTGTTCACGCTTATCTGGACGGGATTATTCCAGATGCTGAAGCGCGCCTTCTCGGGAACATTCGGCCCAGCTTCATTGGCGGCGAAGATCGCCCGCAAGGTCGAAACGTCAGCGTCAGAAGTCCGATCGACTACAGCATAGTTCTAGGCGAGTTCCCGCAAGCTGACGAGAGCATGGTCAACGATGCTGTCCAAGCAGCGCGTGCTGCTTATCCGTCGTGGCGGGCGATGGGTTGGCCGCGACGGATCGAAATCCTTCGAGCCGCAGCGGACGTGATCGAAGAGCGCAAGTGGGACCTCTCCGTCGCCTGCCTGATCGAAGTGGGCAAGTCCCGGCTGGAGGCGGTTGGAGAGGTCGAAGAAGCGATCGATCTTATCCGCCATTATTGCGACGAGATGGAGCGAACCGACGGCTTCCGCGACGATCGGCCCGGCGCCTCTTCCGCCGAAAAGTGCAGTGTGGTTCTAAGGCCCTATGGCGCCTTCGCGGTGATCGCGCCGTTCAATTTTCCCGTCGCTTTGTCGGTCGGGATGATGTCGGCGGCGCTTGTTGCTGGGAACACGGTCGTATTCAAGCCTAGCGACGCTGCCGGGCTGACCGGTCGCCTGGTCGTCGAAGCTTTAATCGACGGCGGACTTCCCGACGGCGTTTTGAACCTCATCCAGGGTGGTCGCGAAACAGGCGAGTTGCTGGCGAAACACTCCCTCATCGACGGTTTCGCCTTTACCGGTTCTAACGCAGTCGGAATGACGATCCTTCGTCACGCCGTCTCTGCACAGGCAACACGCCCGGTGCTCGCGGAAATGGGCGGTAAGAATCCGGCATTCGTGACGGCGAGCGCTGATCTGGCCCTGGCGGCTACGGGTGTCGCGCGCTCCGCCTTTGGTCTGTCAGGGCAGAAATGCAGCGCTGCTTCCAAGGCGTATGTGCATCGCTCGGTTTACGACGATTTCCTTAGCGCCCTCCTTGAAACGACTAATAAAATCGTGGTCGGAGATCCTCGTCACAAGGACGTGTTCATGGGACCCGTCATCAACGACGCTGCGCTCGACCGCTTCACCAAGGCCGCGAGCGCGGCTGAGAATGACGGCTCCATCCTAAGAGGAGGCCAGCGCCTCGAAGGCGGCATTTTCGAAGGCGGTCCATATGTCGAACCGACGATTGCCACCGGACTCCCCGCAGACCACAGGATCAACCGCGATGAGCTTTTCCTCCCCTTTGTCAGCGTGCTTCCGTTCGACAGTCTGGACGAGGCGATTGCCGACGCGAACCGCAGCGCTTTCGGGCTGACGGCCGGCGTGTATGCGCAAGATGAGCAGGAACTCGATCTCTTCCTCAGCACGATTGAGGCGGGCGTGCTTTACGCAAACCGTGCGGCGGGTGCGACGACCGGCGCCTGGCCCGGGTTTCAGAGCTTTTGCGGCTGGAAGGGCTCCGGCACGACCGGGAAAGGCGGCCTTGGCAGCTGGTACGTCCCGCAGTTCATGCGTGAGCAGAGCCACACTGTGTTTTGCACGCCGTGAACAAGCTCTACGATTCACCCAAAGCTGCACTCGACGGACTGCTTCGCGACGGAATGACGATCATGTCCGGCGGCTTCGGGCTATCAGGAAATCCCGAAAGCCTGATCCCGGAGATAAAGGCGGCGGGCGCGAAAGACCTGACGATCATCTCGAACAACGCCGGGGCCGACGGCTTCGGCCTTTGGCACCTCCTGCAGTCGCGGCAGGTTCGAAAGATGATCTCGTCATACGTTGGTGAGAACAAGCTGTTCGAGCAGCAGTACCTGACTGGCGAACTGGAGCTCGAACTTAATCCTCAGGGGACTCTCGCGGAGCGCATCAGGGCAGGGGGCGCGGGAATTCCGGCCTTCTACACGGCAACCGGTGTCGGGACGGTCGTTGCGGACGGGAAGCTGCAGGAGGAGTTCGAAGGTCAGCCTTACATCCGCGAAACATGGCTGCGTGCCGATCTCGCGATTATCAAGGCGTGGCGGGCAGACAGTGAAGGCAATCTTCAGTTCCGAAAGACGGCGCGCAATTTCAATCCGGTCATGGCGACTGCGGCAAAGACAACGGTGGTCGAGGTCGAGGAACTGGTCGATGTGGGCGAGATCAGCCCCGACTGCGTGCACACCCCTGGGATTTACGTGCACCGCATCGTGAAGTGCACGATCAACGAGAAGCGCGTCGAGAAGTTGACCATAAGGGAACGCGAATAAGGAGGATTGATGCAGGGGTGGCGAGGTCTTGCAATTCTGGCGGCCTTGCTGCCTGGCCCGGCAGGCGTGGCGAATGCCGAGCGCGAGGCGGTGCTCAAGCAAGTCGATCTTCCGCACACCTACTACTGGCGCGAGCTGTACATTCCGCAGCTGACCACGGGACCCTCGAGCGCCGTCTTCACGCCCGACGGCAAAGCGCTGATCTACAGCATGGGCGGTTCACTGTGGCGCCAGACGATCGGCTTTGACGAGGCCGTCGAATTGACGCATCCAATCGGAGCCTATGACTACCAGCCGGATGTATCGCCGGATGGAAGAAGCGTCGTATTCAGCCGCTATAACGGGGCTGGGCTGGAACTGTGGCGCCTCGATCTCGGCACCGGTGGCGAGCAGAGACTGACCTCGGGCGACGCGGTGAACGTCGAGCCTCGCCTGTCGCCGGACGGCAAGCGCATCGCCTGGGTTTCCACGCAGGGCACAGGCCACTTCAACCTGTTCATCGCCGACATCGGGCCCGACGGGCTTCGAAACGCTCGGCCGCTTCTTGGCGAGCGTCAGAGCAAGATCTCGCGATATTATTATTCGACCTACGACCATGCGTTGAACCCGTCCTGGACGCCGGACGGAAAGCGCATCCTTTATGTCACCAATAACGAGGTCGCGTGGGGCACCGGCGATATCTGGTCGGTGGCGGCGGATCACCCAAGTGACCGCCGGAAAATACTGAGCGAGGAGACCAGCTGGAGCGCCCGTCCGGAAATGTCCCCAGATAGCAAGCAGGTGCTCTTCGCGAGCTATCACGGCAGGCAGTGGCGCCAGTTGTGGTTGACCACGCCTGACGGTGTTGCGCCGCTTCCCCTGACCTTTGGCGATTTCGATCTTTCGAGCGCGCGCTGGTCACCCGATGGCGAGCGTGTCGCTTACGTCAGCAATGAGGGCGGAAACACGAGCCTTGCTGTTCGGGAGTTCATCGGTGGGGCAACGACGAAGATCGTTGCGAAGACACGGCACTACAAGAGCACTCAGGCCCGGCTGACACTCGACATCCGCGACGAGCAGGGACGCAGCGTTCCGGCACGGGTCGCGGTCCTGGGAAGCGACAGACGGGCTGCCGCGCCGACGTCGTCCTGGATGCACGCGGACGACGGTTTCGACCGGGCGCTCCAAGCCAGCGAGACGCATTACTTTCACTGTCCGTCGCTATGCACATTGGAGGCGCCGGCAGGCGATACCGCCATCTGGGTTCAGCACGGCTTTCGCTATCTTCCGTGGCGACAGACCGTGAAGCTGGCCGCAGGCGAGAACAGGGCAGTTCCTGTGAAGCTGCACCTAAACGACTTGCCCTCGTCGTTCGGGAGATGGCGGAGCGCCGACCTGCACGTCCACATGAACTACGGCGGAGCGTACCGAAATACGCCGGAACATCTCGCCAAACAGACCCAGGCCGAGGATCTGGACGCCATCTACAACGTGATCGTCAACAAGGAGGAGAGGGTCCCGGATATCGGATACTTCCGCGGAACTCCGGACCCGGCGGGCAGCGCCGAGACGCTGATCATGCATTCGCAAGAGTTTCACACCAGCTATTGGGGTCATCTAGGCCTGCTTCACCTGTCAGATCACATGCTGACGCCCGACTTCTCGGCGTATCAGCACACTGCGCTCGCCAGTCCCTACCCGTTCAATGGCGTGGTCGCTGATCTCGCTCATGCACAGGGTGCCCTGGTCGGTTACGTGCACCCGTTCGACTGGGCCATCGATCCGCCTAAGGAGGAATCGCTCAGCAACGAGCTTCCGGCCGACGTGATCAATGGGAAGGTCGACTACATCGAGATCGTCGGGTTCGCCGACCACAAATCGACCGCCGAGATCTGGTACCGGCTGCTGAATCTGGGCTTCCGGCTTCCGGCGGGAGCAGGCACGGATGCGATGGCGAACTACGCTTCCTTGCGCGGGCCGGTCGGCATGAATCGTGTGTTTCTCGACACCGGCGGCGAGCTTAGCCCCGCGGCGCTTCGCAAGGCCCTCAAGGAAGGCCGCACCTTTGCAAGCAACGGACCGCTGCTCGGCCTTGAAGTCGAAGGCAAACATCCGGGCGATACCGTTGGTCGAAAGACCGCTGGCAAGCTGCGTTTCCGAATTGCGCTTCGCTCGCCGGTTGCCGTCGACCACCTCGAGCTTGTCCAGAACGGAAGGGTCGTGAAGGCCTTCGCCCTCAAAGGAGATCGGCGGAATTTTGACACAGCGGGCGAGCTGCAGGTCGACACAGGTGGCTGGCTGGTCCTGCGCGCCTGGAATGACGGATCGGATCCGCAGGTGCTCGATCTTTATCCTTACGCCACCACAAGCCCGATTTATCTCGACCTTCCGGGCGGCCCTTCATCGGTGCCCTCAGATGCAGATTATTTCGCTGCCTGGCTCGACCGTGTCGTCGCCGATGCTGGCAGCCGCGCCGACTATCGAAACGATCGGGAGCGTAACGCCACCCTCGATTATCTGCGGAACGCGAGGGACCGCTTCAGGAGTATGAGCCACTGACTCTGGCTAGAAGCATTGTCAGATCCGCGTTCGTACGGAGACGACCATCCTTCGATGATAGTTCTCGCCTAGTTCGTTTCGGTTCGTATCGTAGAGGCGGAATTCTGCGGTGAACGGCCCACCGAGCGTGCGGCTCAGCGCTGCCGTGAAGCTGGTATAGTCAGGCCCGCCTGTTCTTCTACGGATTCCGATTCCCGCCGAAAGGCTAGTCTTCTTGTCGATTTGGTAAGACGAACCGGCCTCCCAAAATGCCGTGCGCCCGGTTCCAGCAAGGTCATTGGGACTGTAAGTCAGGCTGACCCGCGGCTTTAGTGCGCCCCATGATCTCGACGCCGCAAAATTCAGTTCGAGCGCGACATCATCGACGTCCGGATCGGCGCCGTAGAGATGCTTGACAGTCGCGCTGGCGCCCAACTCCATCTTGCCGAACGATTTTCGATATCCGACGGACGCTCCGGCCTCTCCATCGTACTGGTTAGAGGTAATATTTTTTCCGTAGGCGCCCAAGCGAAGCGAGCCAAACGCCACTTCGGGGCGAATGAGGACCTGCATACCGTCGGTCTGCGCGAGGCCTTTCGAATAACCTCTGCTCGCAACGCTGATCTCCAGCGAAGGATCGGACGGTGGTAAGTCGAAGATCATCAGCGCTCCTTACGGCGTATGAAGTCCGCGTCCCAGACACGGATGTACCGGGCCAGCAGAATTCCCCTGCATGCAGGCAGCTCTATTTGAAGGAAGGAATGGTGGACGCACTAGGGCTCGAACCTAGGACCCGCTGATTAAGAGTCAGCTGCTCTACCAACTGAGCTATGCGTCCACTGCCATTCGGCGGATGCTCTGGCGGTCAAATCTCACCCTGAGCGGCGGGGCCGGTAGCACGGTGAAACTTGGTGCGCAACCGCCGGAGTTCAACCTGCCTACAGAACTCGCGACGTGGTTCGCTGCTGACGCTCCAACGCCATAAGCAAACCAAGGCACAACATCACCGTCATGACGGCCGATCCGCCGTAGCTGACGAGGGGGAGGGGAACCCCGACGACCGGGGCCAGACCCATTACCATCATGAGGTTGATCGAGACGTAGAAGAAAATCGTCGCGGAAAGTCCGGCCGCGGTGAGTTGGGCGAAGCGGCTGCGCGCGTTGTTGGCGACGCGCATCCCCCAGCGAATGACGAAGGCGAAGGCGAAGATCAGGAGGGCGCCACCCATCAGGCCCCATTCCTCGACCATGGTCGCGTAGACGAAGTCGGTATGACCTTCGGGGAGGTAGTCGAGGTGGCTCTGGCTTCCGTTCAGATAGCCTTTCCCGAAGATGCCTCCGGATCCGATCGCGATCTTCGACTGGGTAATGTGATAGCCGGCGCCTAGCGGGTCGCTTTCAGGGTCGAGGAAGATGTCGATCCGCTTGCGTTGATAGCCGTGCAGCAGCTGGTAGACGACGGGAATCGCGACCGCGAGCGCTGCGCCGGGAATGAGGAAGACCCTCATCGGCACTCCCGCAATGAACATGACGGTGACCCCGATGAACGAGATCATCAGCGCGGTACCGAGATCCGGCTGAAGAATGATCAGGCCTACCGGGACACCTATCAGCGCGGCGGCAGGCCAGATCGCTCGCCACTTGCGGATGTCGCCAGCTGGCAGCAGCTCGTAGAAGCGCGCGAGCACCAGGACGATGCCCAATTTCATGAATTCACTCGGCTGCAGCCGGATGATGCCAAGGTCGATCCAGCGCTGAGCGCCTTTGCCGACAAAACCGACCGCCTCGACAACGACGAGCATCACGAGAACCGCGCCGTAAAGCGGGAAGGCCACTTTCTTGATCGTGGCCTCGCTACTCCACGACATCGTGATGGCGATGGCCAGGAAGAAGAGGATAACGATGGCCTGTTTCGTCGCCCAAGGCTGCGCCGAGCCCCCGGCGGCCGAATAAAGCGTGATGATGCCGATCCCGGAGATCCCGGCGATCAGGAAGATCAAGCGCCACGGAAGCCGTGCCAGCGGCTGGGGAATGATGGCTGACGAGATCATGTCGTCGGCCCCGCGGGCGGCGTTGGAGTCGGCGCGGCCGACGCCGACGCTCTCGCTATCGCCTCGAATTTAGCAGCTTGGCGCGCGTTTCGCTCGGCCAGCGTGCCGCCCCATTGCTTTTCGAGCGGAGCGAGTGCGTCGAACGCCTTCTGCTGGTCAAACAAGTAAGTCATTGAATCGCGTACGATCGGCGCAGCTGCCGAGGCGCCAAAGCCTCCGTGCTCGATGATGCAGCCGATGGCAAAGCGCGGCTTGTCCGCCGGTGCGAAGGCGATGAATAGGGCATGGTCGCGAAGCGCCCAGTTGGATTGGTGGCCGCGTTCGCCGAGACGGAAAACCTGGGCCGTGCCGGTCTTGCCGGCCATCTGGATTCCTTCGAGCGGTAGCTTTGACGCCACCGCGGTGCCGCTGCCGTTGACGACCGCAGCCATTGCCTTGCGGATGATTTCCAGATGCCCCGGGTCGGCATTTAGGTCGGGCGCCGCCTGGCCTTTCTCGGCCATCAGCAAGCGGGGTTTGAGTAGCTTTCCTGACGCCAGTCGTGCGGGCATGACCGCGAGTTGCATCGGATTGACGAGCACATATCCCTGGCCAATCGAGGTATTGGCGGAATCATACCCTTGCCATTCGCGATTATACTTCTTTTTCAGCCATTTCGGGTTCGGCATTGTGCCGAAGCGCTGGCTCGGGATCGGAAGGTCGAACTTCTCGCCGTAACCCAGATACTGGACCATCTCGGTTGTCTTCTGGGGGTCGGTGATAAGGCCCGTGGCCCAGAAATAGGTGTTGCAGCTTCGTTCGATCGCGGAATGCATATCCATCGACCCATGCACCGCGTCGCATCGGAAGTACCGATTCCCGATCTGATAACCGCCTGGGCAGTGGACGCGTCTGTTGGGGTCTATGCCTTGTTGAAGGAACGCGAGCGCCATTGCGGGCTTGATTGTCGATCCTGACGGATAGAGGCCCTGGGCCACCTTGTTCAGCAATGGAATGTGGTCGTCTTCGGACAGCATTTTCCATTCGGTTCGGCCGATACCATCGCTAAAACTATTGGGGTCGAACGCCGGCATTGAGACGAATGCAAGCATGTCGCCGCTCGACACGTCCATGGCGACGAGGGCACCCGACTGGTCGCCCATTCGCCGGGCGGCATATTGCTGCAGCCCGGCGTCGATGGTCAGCTGGACGGTGTTGCCGCTGCGATCCGGCTTGGGCTCGAGCTCGCGGACGAGCTTGCCGCGCGAAGTAAGCTCCACGCGCTGCCCGCCCGGGGTTCCGCGAAGACGAGGTTCCAGAGTTTTTTCAAGGCCTTCCTTGCCAATCTTGAATCCCGGAGTGATGAGCAGCGGGTTCTTGTCCTTCTCATAATCGGCGGCCGAAGCCGTTCCGACGAAGCCGACAAGGTGGGCGACCGCCGGACCGTCCGGATAAAAGCGCGAGAAGCCGCGCATCGGATTGACGCCCGGGAGTTCAGGCAAGCGGACGGTGACCGCGGCATATTTGTCGAACGGCACGCTCTCGGCGACTTCAATCGGCTGGTAACCGTGCGCCGCCTTCAAGTCGCGAAGGATGCGGTCGACGTCATCCGGGCTCAGCGAGAGCAGTTGGCTGAGCTCCCGCAGCGTCGCCTCCGGATTCTCCAGCTGGTCGGGAATGATGTCGACACGGAAGTCGCTTCGATTGATTGCGATCGGCTTGCCGTGGCGATCGACAATCCAGCCTCGCCGGGGCGGGACAATTATTAGCTGGACCCGGTTGCTCTCGGATTCGAGCGAGTATTTCTCGTTCTCGGCGATTGCGAGCCAGCCCAAACGGCTGAGGAGCAAGGCGCCGACCGCGGTCTGGGCGCCCGCCGCAATGGCCATGCGCCGCGAGAAGGTCAGCGACTGGTGTACCGACGTGAACCGCCGTTCCATCTTCATCGCCCGAGCCTCCAGCGGTCCAGTCGTGCCGCAAGCCAGGCGAAGACGGGAAATGCGAGGGCCGCAATCAGGAGCGGCGGGATGATGGTCGCAAAGGGAAGCGATGCGCCCATGATCTGGGCGATCCGCCATTCCGCCGTCTCATTCCCAAACAGCAGAAGCGTCGCAAGGGCCCATTCGAGCCAGTAGCCGCGCCACATGGTCCTCCGGTCGACGAGATCGAGGACGAGCATGGATGCGGTCCAGAGGGCGACGGAAAAGCCGAGCGGATGCCCCGTCATCAGGTCGTTGAAGAAGCCAAGTGGCGCAGCCCACCAGGCAGGCCAGGCGTCGGCGCGCAGGAGCCGCCAACTGATTAGGACCAGAAAGCCGAAATCCGGATACCAGCCGCTGGTCGAGACGATCGGAAGGGCGGTCAGGAGGCTAGCGAAGATGACCGAGATTGCCGGCACAAAGCGTGCCCCGGGGAGTGGGCCCTGGCCTATATTGCGTTTTTGGGCGAGCGCGGCGCGGACCATTATTGCGTATCCGTTGAGCCGCCCGCTTCCTCCGCGACGGCCTCCGGTTCGTATGGCTCCTCGACCATGGCGAAGCTGGTTGAGGCAGGATCGGCCAGCGGCAAGGCGATGGCGCCGTCGTCGTCGAGCCTGACGACGCGGGCAATGGGCACCAGTGGCGGATAGAGGCCGCCGGTCCCTGACGTGATGACGATATCGCCCGGCTTGAACGGGTTGCGGCCGACTTCCAGCGGCCTGAGGTCGATCGTGCCGTCGCCGCGGCCCTGACTGATAATGGGCTGGCCGCTGCGGAGGATCCGAGCAGGTATGATGCTCGCCCGGTCGGAAACAAGCAGGACGCGTGACGCCAAAGCGCCGGTATCGATCACTCGGCCGATTAGGCCTTGGGCAGTGCGGACCGGCATGCCGACGCGTACGCCGTCGGAGGTTCCAGCGGAGAAGATCGCGTAGCGGCGAGGGCTGCTAAAGGATGATCCTACGACGCGACCCATGGCGACGGGCGCACGGCTGTGCTCCCGCAACTGCAGCGTCGCCTTAAGCTCGCGGTTCTCGAGCGAGATTGCCTTGGCTTCGATGATCCGCTGCAGCATCAGTTCGCGCTCGCGCTTGAGGCGCGCGTTCTGGTGGGCGGCATCCCAATAATTGCCGGCGCCCGTAAAGATTCCGCCGACGGTCGCGGTGACCTCCCTTAGGCCCGACGTAACAGGAGCGGTCGCGTCCAGCGCAACACCTCTAACGGCAGCATAACTCTTCGGCGCAACGAGCGACAGGCCGAGGAGGACCAAGCCGATGACCAGACCGGCAACCGCGGCAAGGAAGCTGAAGAAAAGCCCATATTGGGCGCGCCGGGACCAACCTGGGCGCGGCCCCCCTGGCGGCGCCATCAGTCAGTACTCCCTAGGCCGTCTGCAGAACGCCGCGGAACTGCTCTTCCTCAAGCGCTCGTCCAGTACCAAGCGCAACGCATGTCAGCGGGTCCTCGGCAACCGTGACCGGAAGCCCGGTCTCGTCGCGCAGGACCTCGTCGAGGCCCTGAAGCAGTGCGCCACCCCCAGTGAGCACGATACCTTGGTCGCAAATGTCGGCGGCCAGTTCCGGCGCTGTGTTCTCCAGAGCGATGCGGACGCCCTCGACGATCGTCCCAACCGGCTCCGAAAGCGCTTCCGCAATCTGGCCCTGGTTGATCGAAATCTCCTTGGGAACGCCGTTCACGAGGTCTCGGCCCTTGATGTGGACTGTCTTGCCTATGCCGTCAGTCGGCGGCTTGGCGATTCCGACTTCCTTCTTGATCCGCTCGGCAGTGGCTTCACCGATCAGGAGGTTGTGGTTGCGACGGACGTAGGAGCTGATCGCTTCGTCCATCTTGTCGCCGCCGACGCGGACCGACGTGGTGTAGGCGAGGCCACGGAGCGAAAGCACAGCGACTTCGGTCGTCCCGCCGCCGATGTCGACAACCATGGAACCGATCGGAGCCGTTACCGGCATGTCCGCACCGATGGCGGCCGCCATCGGCTCTTCGATAAGGTAGACGGCGCTGGCGCCTGCGTTCGACGCGGCGTCGCGGATCGCGCGGCGCTCAACCGATGTCGAGCCCGAGGGAACGCAGATGACGATTTCCGGGAAGCGCCAGGCACGCATCTTGCCGCCGTGCACCTTATGAATGAAGTGCTTGATCATCTGCTCGGCGACATCGATGTCGGCAATGACCCCGTCGCGGAGCGGGCGGATCGCCTCGATCTGATCGGGCGTCTTGCCCATCATCAGCTTGGCGTCTTCCCCGACCGCCTTGACCTTTTTGACCCCGTTGATGGTTTCAATCGCGACTACGGACGGTTCGTTCAGGACGATGCCGCGACCCCGTACGTAAACCAAAGTATTGGCGGTTCCGAGATCGATCGCCATGTCGTGCGACATCCATTTGAACCAGCGCGTCCAGAACATTCTTCCCCGTCTCTCGCCCTTTGCTCGGTCATCTCGCAGGACAGACCCTGGAGTTTAACCGGCCATTAAAATTATCCCATTGAATGCAAACTGAATTTTTGTCGCAAATCAGCGCTTCGCTGGCCCAGTGGTAATCGGCTAGGAACGGTTAACATGTCAATAAGAAGGCTGCCGTCCGAGCTCGTGAATCGCATCGCTGCTGGCGAGGTCGTAGAACGCCCTGCGAGCGCCCTCAAGGAGCTTGTCGAAAATGCGTTGGATGCCGGCTCGGAAGCGGTCCGAATCAGGCTGACGGCGGGCGGCCTCGAGCTGGTCGAAGTAGCCGACGACGGTTGCGGGATGTCGCCGGACGAAATGCGCCTCGCGCTGGAGCGTCACGCAACCTCCAAGCTGCCGGACGATGTCCTGGACCGCGTGACCAGCTTCGGCTTCCGCGGCGAAGCTCTGCCGTCGATTGCGAGCGTATCGCGTTTCACCCTGGGGAGCCGGGTTCGCGGCGCGGACGGCTGGCGGATCGAAATCGACCACGGCGCGACCGTGGGCGAGGGACCCGTATCCTTGCCACCCGGAACCTGCGTGCGGATCGAAGCTTTATTCGATAAGATACCGGCAAGGCGCAAGTTTTTGCGCAGTCCTCGCGCTGAATATGCCGCTTGTCTCGATGCGGTGAAGCGCTTGGCGATGGCCCGAAGCGACGTGGCGTTCGTCCTGGAGCATGACGGCCGCCGGATCCTTTCGTTGCAGCCGACAACCCCGCCGCAACGGGTCGCGGAGCTTCTCAGCGCCGAGCTGGACCGCAACGGGATCGGCATCGATTGCGAGCGCAACGGGATGGGCCTGACGGGTGTGGTCAGCCTTCCGACCTTCAATCGCGGCCTGGCCGACCAGCAATATCTCTTCGTCAATGCCCGACCGGTGAAGGACCGGCTGCTGGTCGGTGCCCTTCGCGGTGCCTATCGCGACCTGATTGCCCGCGATCGCCATCCGATCGCCGCCTTGTTCCTTTCAGTGCCGCTAGTGGACGTGGACGTGAACGTGCACCCGGCGAAGACGGAAGTCCGGTTCCGCGACCCGACCGCCGTGCGTGGGCTGATCGTCGGCGGGCTTCGGGCCGCGCTGGACGAAGCCAGCCAGAAGAGCGCGACACGCGAGCAGCTTGCCGCACCGGTCCTCTGGACGACAAGCGCTACTTACGACCAGCAGCCCGGGAGAATTTCTGCGCTGCCCACATCTCCACAATCGATGCCCGCCGGCGCCACCGCCGTCCTCGAAGAGGCTCGAGCTCTGTTCGATCACGCCCCCCCCGCTGCCCGCGCCGAGCCCGCTGTCGCCGAAATCCCGAAGTATCCGCTCGGCGTCGCGCGTGGCCAGGTCTCGGCAACCTACATCATCGCGGAAGCTGAGGACGGCCTGGTCATCGTCGACCAGCATGCGGCCCACGAACGCCTTGTCCTCGAGAGAATGCGTGCCGCAAGGGAAGGAGCGGCGGTCGCCAGGCAGCCCTTGCTAATGCCGGAGGTTGTCGATCTCGAGGAGACCGACTGCGATCGCATCGCCGCCGCCGCCGAGGAACTTGGAGGCCTGGGCTTGGAGATCGAGCGTTTCGGACCGACCTCGATCCTTGTTCGCGCGACGCCGGCTGCACTTGGGAAGACGGAGGTTTCCGGGCTGCTGGCGGACATAGCCTCAGAGCTCGCCGAGCTCGGCAGCGCCTTTTCGCTCCAGGAAAAGCTCGACCATGTGGCCGCAACCATCGCCTGTCACGGCTCGGTGCGGGCCGGACGCGTGCTCTCGGTTGCAGAGATGAATGCCCTTCTTCGCGAAATGGAGGTCACGCCGCGATCCGGACAGTGCAACCATGGCCGTCCCACCTGGGTGAAGCTGGGCCATGCGGAAATGGAGAAGCTGTTCGGAAGGCGCTGAATTTCGCCATTTCCGGGCGACATTGAGCAATTCGACTGCTATCGTTCTTTCCGTCCGGAGGAGACGGATCATGGAAGACTCCAGCAACGTCACCGGCGATCGGGCCTATTTCGCCCAGCGTGCAGCCGAAGAGCTCGATCTCGCCTTGTCCGCAAAGGACCATGACGCAGCCGAAGCGCACCGGAGGCTGCAGCGCGTTTATACAGAGCGCGCATCGATCGGGGGCCGGATCACCGAAGTGCCGGAAGAGGTCGGCTAGGACCCGCCCAGCTTCTTCAGATCATTGAACACTTGCTCGATCGCGGACTTCCGCGCTTGCGCACGCGCATTTTCGAGAAGCGGATAGCCGCCGGCGGCTTCCTCGCGGAGCGCCTCGACAAAGCGGCCGCTGCGGACTTCATCCAGCACTTCGCGCATCTTCTGGCGAACATGATCGTCGACGACGCGCGGTCCGCCAAGAACGGCTCCAAGTTCGGCGGTGTTGGAAATGGCTTCGCGCATTCCCGCGATGCCGCGCGCCTCGATCAGTTCCGCGATCAGCTTCAGCTCGCCGACGCATTCAAGGAAGGCGACTTCCGGCGAGATGCCCGCCTCGACAAGCGTCTCGAACCCGGCCGTCAGGATTTCGGGGACCGCGCCCCACACGACCGCGCCCTCGTTGAACAAGTCGGCCTCGCACTCTTCGGCGAAGGATGACGCGATGAGACCGGCCCGCGCGCACCCGATCGCCTTGCCATAGGCGAGTGCAATCTCTTTCGCATGGCCGGTCGCGTCCTGCGCTACAGCCCAAAGCGCGATCATGCCCTTGCGCTGCTCGTAGAGCGACCGGAGCGCCGTTCCCGGCCCTTTGGGAGCCACCAGATAGACATCGAGGTCGTGGCGAGGCCGGATAAGGTCGAAATGGATGGTCAGTCCATGACTGAAGCCGATCGCCCCGCCGTATCGAATCCGCGCCTCCACCTCCTTGTAGATGCCGGCGAGTGCTTCGTCTGGGGCGAGGAACATGACGACGTCGGCTGAGCTTGCCGCGTCATCGACCAGGGCAACCTCGAGACCGGCCTCTTCGGCGGACCTGGCGCTTCCGGAGGCCCCGCGCAGGCCGACGACCACATCGATGCCGCTGTCCTTGAGGTTGAGCGCCTGGGCACGACCTTGATTGCCGTAGCCAAGAATGGCGACGCGCTTCCCCTTCAAGGGCGCGGGGTTGATATCTGCGTCGCGCAGAAGCTCCATGCTTCTTCGACTAACTCTTCACTCCAAGCAGCGCCAGCGCGTCGCTCAAAGTCGTATGCGTCATGGGTTCGCGAAACCGCGGCCATTCGGCGGGCGGCTGATGGGCAAACCAGGTGTACTGCCGTTTCGCATAGCGCCGTGTAGCTTGTTGACCGGCGGCGATGGCTTCTTCCTGAGTGACGTCGCCTTTCAGCCAGGAGGCGATTTCACGGACACCGATTGCGCGCATTACGGGAAGGGCAGGGTCGAGCCCTCGATCGATCAAAGCCCGAACCTCGTCCGCGGCACCCAGTTCGACCATTTGTGCGAAACGCTCTTCGCAGCGCTCGTAGAGCCAATCGCGCGGTGGAAGCAGGATCAGGGGCCTGAGCGCGATCAGATCGCCGATCCCGCCTTCACGCTGTTCTTGCCATTTGCGAAGCGTCTTCCCCGTCGAGAGGACAACTTCCAACGCTCTCGCGATTCGCGTCGTGTCGGCGGGATTGAGGCGCTCGGCAGCTTCAGGGTCCAACTCCTTCAACTTGGTGCGATTCTTCTCGACCGAGCGCTCACGCACTTGATTGCGCACCTCGGGATCGATCGACGGGACGGGCGCAATCCCGTTGAGCAGTGTCCGCAGGTAAAGCCCTGTGCCGCCGACCAGGATCGGCAGTCTGCCCGAAACGTGAACGTCGGCAATCTCGCGCTTTGCCATTTCTGCCCAGTCGGCGGCAGAACAGGCTTCTACTCCATGGAGCATTCCATACAGCCGGTGGTCCGCACGCTTGAGCTCGCCGGGACTGGGAGCCGCGCTCAGGATCGGAAGATCGCGATAAACTTGTGCGCTGTCGGCGTTGACGATCACCCCGCCGACCTGCTCTGCAAGCCGAAGCGCCAAAGCCGACTTGCCGCTGGCGGTCGGCCCAGCAATTAAAGCGACAGGAGGTTTCTCGACCCGTATGGCCATTGCGACGCTGATAGCAGCCGGACGCCTTGATGACAGGCTGATCGACCGCGCTCTCGGCGCGCTTCGGGAAATCGATCCCAAGGCTGCATTCGCTGCATGGATCGACGAGGGCGATGCGGTCGACCTTCGCGTATCAGGAGACATCCAGGCTATACGCTGGGCCCTCGATGGCCTTCAGGACGTCGACGTCTTCGTTCAGCCCGAGGAGAACAGGTTCAAGCGGCTACTCGTCGCCGACATGGATTCGACGATCGTCGGTCAGGAATGTCTCGATGAGCTGGCCGACTTCGCGGGCCTTAAACGCGAGATCGCCGAAATCACCGAGCGGGCGATGCAGGGAAAGCTCGATTTCAAGGCTGCGCTGCGTGAGCGCGTGGCGATGCTTTCGGGTCTCGACGAAGATGCGATCTCCCGTTGTCTCGCCGAACGCGTCGTTCCTAACCCAGGCGCGGCGACGCTCGTCCGAACGATGCGCGTCGGCGGAGCGCGATCTATTCTCGTGACGGGCGGCTTTGTTTCCTTTGCCGATCCGATCGCCAAGCTGCTCGGCTTCAACGCTGTGCGGGCCAATCGGCTGCTTTTCGACGGCAGCCTGCTGACCGGATCGGTCGAGGATCCGATCGTCGATGCCCAAGCCAAGCGCGATGCGCTTATCGAGGCGCGTGAGGAGCTCGGGCTAAAACGCGAAGAGACTCTCGCCATCGGCGACGGCGCGAACGACCGGCTGATGGTGCAGGAAGCGGGCCTCGGCGTTGCCTTCCGGGCAAAGCCTGCGCTGGCCGAAGTCGCCGACGCGCGCCTCGACCATCACGGATTGGACGCCTTGCTTTGGGTGCAGGGTATTCGGAATCGTGACTGGGTGAAGGCCTAGGAATTATTTCGCGGCGACTGGGAAACAGGGCTGGCCGCGTCCTAACAATGTGCCGCATGCGGCTGAAGCCGCCGTCTTGCTGGAATAGGGGCCAACCTGAAGGCGAGTCACGGTTCCGGCTGTAACTAGAAACTGCTGGCGACCTGCGACCGGTGCGCTTCCCGACAGCTTCCTGAAGAGGGCTTCTGCAGAAGACCGCTGCGAGAACGCTCCGAGCTGGATCCGCCATGCTCCACTTGTTGGGATTGTAGCGGCGACCTGCTGGATCTTCGTTCTCGGAGCGGTGGTTTGGGCGACTTTTTGCGTCGGTTCTGGAGCAGATTTCGCAACCGACTGGGTCTTCGCCTTCTGAAGAGCGAGGGCCACACCCTTCTTCCGCTGCGCCAGCGGGATGATCTCATCCATCTGTGCAAGCGTGTTCCTGGCCGGCTCGAGCCCTTGGGCGGCCGAGCGGCTTACATAGGCGTACCCGAGCACCGGGTCTTGCGCGACGCCATCGCCGTTGAAGAGCGCGGTCCCGTACACGAGCATGGCACGCGGATCGCCCTTCTCGGAACCCATCTTCAGCCACTTCAGGCCTTCTGCCTGATTACCGTTCTGGAAGAGGAGGAGCCCGAGCGTGGTCTGAGCGTCCACGTGATCCTTTCGCGCGGCCTGCTCGAGCCAAGTCTGCGCCGTGCCCAGATCGACCAACACACCGCGACCCAACCGATAGGCCTGGCCCATGTTGAACGAGGCGTCGGGATCGCCTGCCTGGGCAAGAGGGCGCCAGATTGCGACGGCGCCCGCATAATCGCCCCGCTGCCAGGCATCGATACCGGCCTTCACGTTTTGCGCGCTTGCGGGGGCCGCCCACACAAGCGACGCACCGAATAAAGCTGCGCTCCAATACTTCGACCGCATACGTCCGCGACTCCCCGTAACCGCGGAGGGTAATCAAGCGCGACCAAGCCGCAACAGTATCTTGAGGATGTTAACCAGATTTTAGAGCCTTGAGTGTCACTCCCGGCGCTGAATTGACGGCATACGGCGAGGGGAAAAGCATGCGCGTTCTGGCTATGGCATCGCAGAAGGGCGGGTCGGGTAAAACGACTTTGTCCGGACATCTTGCGGTGCAGGCGCAGCTAGCGGGGGCCGGTCCGGTCTGCCTTATCGACATCGATCCGCAGGGAAGCCTTGCCGACTGGTGGAACGAGCGCGAAGCCGAAATGCCGGCCTTTGCGCAAACCACCGTCGCTCGCCTTGCTTCGGACCTCGAAGTCCTTCGCCAGCAGGGCTTCCGCCTCGCTGTCATCGACACTCCGCCGGCCATCACGATGGCCATTCAGAGCGTTATCGCCGTTGCCGAACTGATCGTAATCCCAACCCGGCCGAGCCCGCACGACCTTCGCGCCGTCGGCGCCACGGTCGATCTCTGCGATCGTGCCGGCAAGCCACTGATCTTTGTCGTCAACGCGGCAACTCCGAAAGCCAAGATCACGTACGAGGCGGCTGTTGCGCTTTCGCAGCACGGCACCGTCGCGCCGGTCACCCTTCACCATCGCACCGACTATGCGGCCTCGATGATCGATGGCCGCACGGTCATGGAAATCGATCCGAAGGGGCGCTCGGCCCAGGAAGTGATCGAGCTGTGGGACTACATCTCGGATCGCCTCGAAAAGAATTTCCGCCGTACCGTGTTTGCGGCCCCCGGAGCTCAGGCTCCAGTTTCGCCTCGCCCGGTTGGCGGCTTCGGCCGTCGTGTGGCCGGCCAGTAAGGAGGCCGTGTAAGTGAAATCCGAACCGAAGCCTTTCGCTTCTCTCTCTTCCGGCCTGCTGGCTCGCAAGGGCGGTGCGCGCCCCGCGATGCGGCCCCAGGGATTTGGTCAGATCGGCGGAAATCTCGAAGATCTTGGCTGGAATGACATGGGGTTCGAGGCACCAAAGCCTGCCGAGGCTCCGCGCGACTCCGAGCATGATGCCTTCGGTGAGCCGATTGCCGAGCATCCCGCTCTCCATGGCCACGCTGGCCTGACGCCGGTGAATTCGCCGGTGCATACGCAGCAGGCGGAAATCGAAGACCGGTTCAACGAGCCGGAAGGCGCGACGGACGAAGGCGAAGTGGTCGATGACACCGCCGAGATCGTCGAAGAATCTGATGAGCTGCCGGTGCAGCCTGTCGAAGCCCGGGCACCCATGTACGTGGTGCCTTCTGCTCCGGCTCCGGTCGCTCGTCGTGCTCCGAGTCCGCGCGCGGCTCCGGGCAGCAAGGGGAAGGCTGCGTTCACCCTCCGGCTCGATCCCGAGCGTCATCTGAAGCTGCGTCTGGCCTGTGCCCTCAACGGGCGCTCGGCTCAGCTTCTCGTAACCGACGCTCTCGATCTGTTCCTCGATGGAATGCCTGAGCTGGAGGCAATGGCCGAAAAGGCCAAACGCAACGGGTAAGCACTGGCCTGGCGAGGCCGAATGCAAGGGGTAAGGCAAATGAAACCGCTTCGCTTGGGAACCGCAGTATCGGCCGTCGCTCTCGCCGGCATACTGGCGGGATGCGCAGCTCCAATGTCTCGCAATGCTTCGGTCGCGAAAGGCAAGGCGAATCTGGCCTATGCTCTGCGGGCGCAGATGGCCATCGGCTCCGGTGATTACACTTCGGCCGTCGATCTCGCCGAGCGCGCTGCCGAGAGCAGCCCGCAGGATGCCGGCATTCGTGGCCTCCTCGGCAACGCCTATTTCGGTGCCGGGCGCTTCGCTTCTGCTGAAGCCGCCTACAATGACTCGCTCGCGCTGGCTCCGGGTCAGCCGCAGATCATCCTGAAGCGCGTGCTCGTCCAGATCGCCCAAGGCAAGAACGGCGAGGCAGTTGCCGCGCTGCAGGCTGCTCAGGGCATGATCGATCCGGCCGATTACGGTCTCGCGCTCGCTCTTGCGGGCCAGCCGTATGACGCAGTCCAGGTCCTCGAAACCGCGGCCCGTGCACAAGGTGCCGACTCTCGCGTCCGTCAGAACCTGGCGCTGGCCCATGCGCTCGCTGGTGACTGGGCTGCCGCCCGCACGATTGCGGCGCAGGATCTCTCCGCCGACCTCGTCGACGCACGTGTACAGCAGTGGATGGCGCTCGCGAAGCCAGCTCACGCCTACGACCAGGTTGCCGCCCTTGTCGGCGTCAGCCCTGCGGCGGCCGATCCGGGCCAGCCGGTCCGTCTCGCTCTCGTGCAAGGCGATACGCGCGTTGCTGAGGCCGCTCCGGCTCCGGCACCTGTCCAGGTCGTCGCCGAGGCTGCGAACGTCCCGACTTACGAAACCCCGGTGTCGCAACCGGATGCACTGGCTCCTGCTCCTGCACCAGAAGTGCCGACCGTTCGCGAGGCAGTCGCCTCGGCAGCAGCCATCTCGCCGGAAGCTCCGGCGGCCTATGCCATGGCTTCCAACTTTGCTCCGAAGCCCAAGCCGGCGAAGGCCAAGAAGCCCGCCGCGGCCCGTCCGAGCCTCGGCAGTGCCAAGGGCGTCGTCCAGCTCGGCGCGTTCAGCTCCGAGGAGCGGGTGTCGCTCGCCTGGGACAAGCTGACCCGTCGCTTCCCGACGCTTCGCAACTATTCGCCGGTCAGCGCTCGCTTCGACGGTCCGCGCGGCACGGTCTATCGCCTGTCGATCCGCGGTTTCGCGAACCAGCAGGAAGCGATTTCGCGCTGCCAGATCCTGCGTGGCAAAGGCGGAAGCTGCTTCGTGCGTTCGACTGCCGGCGATTCGCCGATCCAGTTCGCGTCGCGCTGATCAGCTAGACGTCACCAGCTCGAGGCAGGCCATTCGAGTGGCCACTCCGGCCTCGACCTGAAGCAAGATCAAGGAACGTTCGGGATCGTCGGCGACATCGTCGGCGATCTCGACGTTTCTGTTCATCGGGCCCGGATGCATGACAACGGCCCCCGGCGCGGCCTTGGCCAGCCGATCCACAGTCAGTCCGTAGCGAGACAGATATTCGCCGGGGGCATCGCCGAGCTCTTCCTCGAGCCGCTCTCGCTGGACGCGGAGCATCATGACCACGTCCGCACCCTTGATCGCCTCGTCGATCGACAGGGCGGGGGCATCACTCGGCAATAGGGAAGGCGGCCCAGCAAGCCTCACCTCAGCGCCGAGGCGTGGCAGGAGCTTGGCGTTGGAGCGAGCGACGCGGCTGTGGCGAATGTCGCCACAGATTGCGATCTTAAGTCCTTCGACCCGTCCGAAGCGGATGGAGATCGCAAGCGCGTCCAGCAGGGCCTGAGTCGGATGCTCGTTGGTGCCGTCGCCGGCATTGATGACGGCGCAATCCATCAACTCGGTCATGCGGGCCGGAGCGCCGTTCTCGCGATGCCGGACCACGATGACGTCCGGCCGCATCGCATTGAGCGTCCGCGCCGTGTCGTCGAAGGTCTCGCCCTTCTTGATCGAGGATTGCTCGACGGGGAGGAACACGGGCGAAGCGCCTAGCCGATGGGCGGCGGTCGCAAAGGACATCGCCGTTCGCGTCGAGTTCTCGTAAAACAGGTTGAAGACGAGCTTGTCGTGCAGGCTCTTGTCCTGCCCCCGAGAATTCGAGCGGTTGTACTCGAACCAGCGCTCACCACGATCGAGTATGGTCTCGATCTGGCCGTCGCTCAGCGAATCGATTGAAATCAGGTCCACGAGCCCGTCGCCTAATGGCGCTGCGCCAGATTCGCCAGCGCGTCGATTGCGCCTTGCAGAATGTGAGCGGCCGCGAGGGCGTCGACCTTCTCGGCGCGCTTGGCCCGGCTGACGTCCGCTTCGATCATCGCCCGCTCCACCGCCTGGGTGGACCAGCGCTCGTCCCAGAGGAGGATCGGAATGTTTAAAGGAGCCAGGTTGCGGGCGAAGGCGCGGACGGACTGCGTCCGCGGGGAATCGCTTCCGTCCATGTTGAGGGGCAGTCCCAGGACAAGGCCCGTAACCTGTTCGCGCTCAACGAATTTTCGAAGTGCTTCGAGGTCTGCCGTGAACTTGGTCCGACGGATCGTTTCGGATGGCCCGGCAAAGCTCCAGCCCAAATCGCAGACCGCCAGTCCGACGGTCTTCGTCCCGACGTCGAGCCCGGCAAGCTTGCCGTGCAAAACGGTCTCGCCGAACTCGGCGGCGCTGCTGGTGATCACTGACGCCAAGCCTTGAGCCTCCGTGCCGCGTCATTCCGGATCGCAGCCCAGAACAAGGCGTAGTCGTAAACGTGATAATTGTTGCCCGGCAGGGCGAATGGCCCAAGCGCAGGAATGGCCCCATCGAGGAGCAACAGACCCTTATCGCAATGCGCTCCGACGCTTCCGGGCTCGAGATGCGCACCGGTCATGCTGCCGTTCGGAACGAGCGTGCCCGGATTGGCGTTCGGAGGCGCGGCGCCGTCCTTGGTGCCGGTGAGCGGATTGACGCAGAGCATGTCCTTGCGCTCGCGCTTGATGCCGGTCGGGCCCTTCGTGCCTTCCCATGCAGTGATGATCAGGTCCGGGTTGGCGGGCTGCCCAAAGCTTTGCCACGAAAGAACGCAACCAGTCTGATCGGGCGAGGTGCAGGCCGACAGACCAATCGCGGGCAAGTCGGCGGTGACGCTGAGCGGCCAGCCGACGACATAAGCGGCCACCAGCCGGTCCTTGAGCTGCGGCGCCCGTTCGCGCAGCAGCCGCGAGATGTGAAGCGAACCCTGGCTGTGCGCGGCGAGAATGATCGGGCCAGTCGGATTGCGCTTCAGGAATTCGTCGAAGGCCGCCGAAACGTCCGAGAATGCGAGGTCCAGCGCATTTTGTGCATCGGCGTTTCGAAGCAGGAAGGCGCCGAATGCGGCCTGCCGATAGCGGGGAGCCCAGACGGCCGCATCCTGGCTGAACGCACTGGCCTCGCTCTGAACGAACAGCCGGGTCCGGGCCTCGGTGTCGGAGTCCGGCAGGAGGGGCGCGTTCCAATGGTCGCGGCGCAGGTAAGTCGTCGGGTGAACGTAGAAGACGCGTGCATCGATCGCGATCGGCTCGACAGGTTGGTCGTTCGCTGGCCGCCAATGCGATGGGTCATTGGGCAGATCCTCGGACGCGATCCAGTTCTCCGCCTTCGAATAATCCGGCTTGCCGTTAGACGGCGCTTCGAAGTGGCCCTGCGGCGTCGCCTGCTTGATCAGCACCTGCTGGCCGAACTGGTATATGGCGAAGGCCCCTGCGACGAACAGCAGGATCAGGATGAAGACGAAGATAAGGAACCGGCGGGCGCACATTGGCTGGGCGCTCTATTGGGCGGAAGAGGGCCGGGCAACTCCTAACTCCCCTCACCTTGGAGGAGGCTGTCCGAGTCGCGGCAAGCCCCGCGAAGAACCGATCCCGGCGGAGCTCGTCGATCCGGCGCAGCTGGGCGGTTGACGATTTCGACGGCGCGCCGCGGCGTGCCTTGTCGCCCTGACTGAGTGAAGTCCGGGAGTTGTGCACTTCCTGCACTTCGTCAACCTGGCGAATGTTCCGAGCGCATGTAAGCGCCGCATCCCAGGCCGCCGCAAAGTCGGGATCGCGAGCCTTGAGGGTGTAGGCGGACTTGCGGCTCATTCCCGCCTCCCGTGCAGCGAGAGTTACAGAGCAATGCGCGGCGAGGGTGACAATGAGGTTACGGCCCTGTTGCCGGGCCATTCGCCATCACGGCGCGGGCGGAGAGGGAGGGCAGGAGAGTGGAAGAAAATGGCGATCCTGCGCTGATGACTGTGTCTCTGAGCGGCGCAAGCACAGGGTTGGGTCTGTAGGATAGCGAATTGTCGTCGGGGGCTGATGTCGGCTTTCGACCCATTGCGGACATTACCCGTCCCGGTCCGGATTAGCAGCTTGCGTGCCGTCGCTTGGTGGCACAGGGTCAGTCACGGCAATCCTCCGGCAGGGCACGTGATTGGTCTTGGACAAAACTGCAGCGCCAGTTTGGCACGAGGATCACCTCCGACTGGCGGTTAAGGCGGCTTGTGTCGCTCTGTGGTCTTGGCACGTTGACGACGATCGGTTCGCCATGGACCAACGTGGCTTTGAGCTTTGGGCGCTGCCCTGGTCCGAGCAAGTTACGTTCGAGGAGCTGTCGGTCAACATTCACCCGGCTGACCGGGACAGGGTTCGCGCCGCGTTCAATGCAACGCGCTCTGTCGAGGGTTCTTACGAAATCGATTTCCGCATTTTAGTGGGGGAGGAAGTCCGCTGGATCTCGGCCCGAGGGCAAGGCGCCGATGCAGGGATTGTCGACGGCGCAATGTTTGGCATCTTCCTCGACGTGACAGGTCGAAAGCAGGCCGAAGAGGGAAGCGAGCTCCTCGCGGGAGAGATGAGTCATCGGGTCAAGAATCTTTTGTCCATCGCTGCGGGCCTGACGCAGTTCACAGGGCGATCCGCGTCTTCCGTGGCGCAAATGACTGGCGAGCTGACTGAGCGGCTCACCGCCCTCGGCCGCGCTCACGACATCGTCCGGCCCCTCCCAGGGGAGCAGGGCAAGGCAGCGCTTCTCGGCGACCTTCTGTCAGTCTTGCTCGCTCCTTACGACGAAACGGCGGCCTTCTCCGGGCGTATCCGCGTCGCGGTTCCACGGGTGGGTATAGGGGAACGCACGGCTTCTACCTTGGCTATGGCGGTCCATGAGCTGGCTACTAACTCGGTCAAGTATGGTGCGTTGTCTTCTGCCGAGGGCTTCTTGGACCTCTCAAGCCGCACGGAGGGAGATCGGATTTTCCTGATCTGGGCAGAAACTGGAGGTCCCCCAATTGTCGGTCATCCCGAGCTGTCAGGCTTTGGCAGCCGCTTAATCGCTCGGACCGTGTCAAGTCAGCTTGGCGGCGAACTCACCTATGATTGGCAGGAAACCGGCCTCGTCGTAACTATCGCTATGCGCATGGAGAAGTTGGCCGCCTAGGAGGCGCGTCAGCCTGAGAGACATCGGCACGTTTGCGAGCGGAACGACGTGGTGGCACGAACGTTGGTTCTTCGACGCCCGTCTGAGTTGTTGTGTTTTTCAGGGGATACCCCGTCAACCCGCTTCGCCCCGCAAGGTGGAGCGGGTTTCAATCTTCGACCATTTGAGTCACGGCCCGTGTTCCTGAATGCTTCGCCTGACCATCGCGTCCAGATCGTCTTCATCGGGCGCGCGTTCCTGCGCTGTCCGCTCAGAAGCCTCAGGTTCGGTAACAGGTTTCACGCCGTACTTGCTGCGTAGTTCAGCTTTCCTAAGTGGTTTCGCCACGAAAGCGCTCCTTCACCCAGCGCCCAGCAGCGCCAGTTTTCATCTTCGGGTCTGCGGGGGGATACGCCAATACGGAGTTCACCGTATCATCCGTTCTCCACTCATTCCTCTCGCCAGCGACCTAGTGGCAGCTTCCGACCCATTGCGGACATTAAGCGATTACCGTCACGCGTCATTCATGAAGGTGTGCTACAAGTATCCATCACCTGAGATCGCAACCGGGCGCCCTGTGACAGAGAGACAAGTTCGTGCTCTCGCTCGCAGGAGATGGATATGGAACAGATATATTGGCTCAGCCGGGAGAGGGCTTCTCTGAAGGCGGCGCATGACGCGGTGAGCTCCGAGGCTCGATTGATTCATTATGATCTTGCCGGTCGCTATAGTGTGAAGGCTCGTTCGGCGGAGACGCACGGCTCGTTTCCGCGCGCTATCTGCGCCGGTGCTGCCAACGGCCATACCAAGGAAGCATGTCATGCTTGAGGCAGCACGCACTCTTGCTCTCATCTCAGTGATACTCTTGGCGGTGTCCGCGACCATTTGGGGCAAAATACTCCGAGGTCCGCTGCTACAGCGGCTCGATGGGAGTCGAGCGTCGAATGATGGTCCTGCGGAGCTTGCCATGAAAACGTTAGTTTTGGCCTTCGCCTTAAGCTCCGTTGCCGCAGTGTTGGCAATTGTCGCTTTGATTGTTCCGTAAGCAGGGCACGGTCGAGCCGCTTTTTCTCCAAGGATTGAGCCAATTAATCATGAAGAACGCTCCCGGCCTTTCGGATGCTTTCCGGAACAATCCGCGCACGTGATACTCCGCGGTACTAGCGCGACACGACGCGTCGGACGATGAGGTCACAATCACGGAATATACGTCGAACGGCCTTCGTGTTGCCGTCTCTTTATGACCGCAACTCGGCGAGCGCGTCTTGATCCGGACTAGCGCTCCATCCGGTAAAGCAAGTTGAGCGAGACGCCTGTTTCCAGCTGACCTGGAGCCACGATGTCTCCGCCGCGCTCAGGCGCGGGCGGTGGGGGAGGCGGCGGTGCGGATGCGTTCATGACTCTCGAGCCCGTCACGATCACTTCCGTGCCTCTATAGGAGACGCCTTCCTCGACCGAGAGCAGCCGAACGGACGTGTAGCCGTTGTTGTGGGCATATTCGGTCGCTTCCGCCTCGCCTCGCGCCATCGCGCGAATGCGCGCTTCCTTCCTCAGCGGCGCGGGGTCCGCGATCGAGAAAGTCGGACCGTAGACGGAATCCGCACCTGCGGTCGTCAGCGCGTCGAGTAGGGACGTCAGCTTGTCGATGTTGCGGGTTTTGATCAGCACCGAATTGTTGGCGATGTACCCGATCAGCGTCTGTCGTCCCTGACTGCCGGGGAAATTGTCCCAGCGGTAATCCGGTTGCAGCTGAATGCCTTGCGTCTGGATATCACGCTCGCGGATGCCGGCCGCGCGAATGGTCGCGAGCAGCTTTTCGGTCTTTACCTTGTTGGCTGCGACCGCTTGCGTCGCAGTCGGCGCCTTCGCCTGCGTTCCGACCGTCATGCTTGCCTCGTCGGGAGGCGTCCTCAAAGACTCCGCGATGTTGACGCGCACAAGCGGCGTGCTGGCCATTTCGGAAATGCTGGCCGTAGGCGCCTGTTGGGCCAACGCCATTCCGGACTGCATTATCACGGCTGAGAAGGCGACGATTTTCAGAAACCTGCTAACTGGCACGATTATCTCCCTCAGACTGCGGTACAAAAACGCTCCGCCCGATCCTGAGACGCGGGTGTGCTGGAAATCCTTTGAGCAGCTCGAGAAGATTTCTGGAAGTCGCGGTTGGTCTGCCCGCCGCAAGATGTCCCCGAACGGGTTGCCGCTCCTGACCCTCGCGGCTATCGCGCGGCCACAATGTCAATCACGAACGAACAGGTGCGGCACATCGCCAGGCTCGCCCGCATCGCCATGAGCGATGACGAGCTGGAGCAGCTGGTGCCCGAGCTCAATAATATCCTCGGCTGGGTGGAGCAGCTCGGCGAAGTTAATACCGACGGCGTGGAGCCGCTGACCGCGGTCATCCCGAACACGCTGCGGCTTCGCGAGGACAAGGTTACCGACGGCGATTGTCGGGACGACGTTCTCGCCAATGCGCCGGCCGCCGAGCATGGCTTCTTCGCTGTGCCGAAGGTGATCGAATGAGCGACCTGACGTTATTGTCGATTGCCGAGCTTCGCGACGGCTTCCGCTCTGGCGAGTTCACCGCCCGCGAGATTGCCGAGCAGTATAATGCGGCTGTCTATGCTGCGCGTGCGCTGAACGCCTATACAGTCGAGACGCCGGACGACGCCCTCGCGGCCGCCGACGCTGCGGACAAGGCGCGCGGCGGGGGGGAGCTGGGATCGTTGGCGGGTATCCCTCTGGGCATCAAGGACCTGTTCGCAACGCGGGGCGTGAACACGACCGCGGGCAGCCGCATCCTCAAGGACTTCAAGCCGCGCTACGAGAGCACGGTCACCGCCAACCTGCGCAAGGCAGGGGCGGGGATGCTCGGCAAGCTCAACATGGATGAGTTCGCGATGGGCTCGTCGAACGAGACGAGCGCTTACGGTCCGGTGATTTCGCCGTGGCGGCGCAACGACGGTGGCAATGCAGCGCTTGCGCCGGGTGGATCGTCGGGTGGATCTTCTGCCGCGGTGGCCGCGGGGATCGCTCCTGCGGCAACCGGGACGGACACGGGCGGTTCGATCCGCCAGCCGGCGGCATTCACCGGCATTTGCGGGATCAAGCCGACTTACGGGCGCTGCTCGCGCTGGGGCATCGTCTCGTTCGCAAGCTCGCTCGACCAGGCGGGGCCTATGGCGAGGACGGTTCGCGATTGCGCTATCATGCTCGAGGCAATGGCTGGGTTCGATCCGAAGGATTCGACATCTCTCGACCTGTCCGTGCCCAAGTGGGAAACGGGATTGTCGAGTGATCTCAAAGGCAAGCGGGTCGGGATTCCCAAGGAATATCGGATCGACGGCGTTCCGGCCGACATCGGCGCTTTGTGGGATCGCGGTATCGAATGGCTGCGCGACGCGGGCGCCGAAATTGTCGAGATCAGCCTTCCGCATACGAAATATGCGCTGCCGACCTACTACATCATCGCTCCGGCAGAGGCGTCTTCGAACCTCGCGCGCTATGACGGCGTCCGCTACGGCCTGCGGGAAGTTCCGGACGGAGGCAATCTCGACGCCATGTACGCGGCGACGAGGGCTGCCGGGTTCGGCGCGGAGGTACGCCGCCGCATCATGATCGGCACCTACGTGCTGTCGGCGGGCTTCTACGACGCCTATTTCACCAAGGCGCAGAAGGTCCGAACGCTGATCAAGCAGGACTTCGAGAAGGCGTTCGAGCAGTGCGACCTGATCCTGACGCCGACTGCGCCGTCGGCGGCGTTCGGGCTTGGCGACAAGACGGCCGATCCACTGTCGATGTATTTGAACGACGTGTTCGCGGTTCCGGCCAGTCTTGCCGGGCTTCCGGCCATGTCGGTTCCAGGCGGGCTCGACGAGCAGGGGCTTCCGCTCGGTCTGCACCTCATCGGACGTGAGCTGGACGAGCAGGGCGTGCTGAATGCGGGACTGGCGATCGAAGAACGAGCGGGCTTCACCGCGAAGCCGGCGAGGTGGTGGTAATGGCTGCCGCAACCGCACCCTATCGCGTCGAGGGCGAAACCGGCGAGTGGGAGGTCGTTGTCGGCCTCGAAGTCCACGCGCAGATCACCGCGACGGCATCGAAGCTGTTCTCGGGGGCCGCGACCGCGTTCGGGGCGGAGCCGAATACGCAGGTGTCGCTGATCGATGCCGCTATGCCGGGGATGCTTCCGGTTCCCAACCGTGAGTGCATCCGCCAGGCCGTCCGAACGGGCATGGCGCTTGAAGCGGTGATCAATCGCTGGAGCCGCTTCGACCGGAAGAACTATTTCTACGCCGACCTTCCGCAGGGCTACCAGATCAGCCAGCTCTTCCATCCGCTCGTGGGCGAGGGCGAGGTCGAGATCCTGCTCGATGAGAAGGACGAAAGCAGCACCAAGCGGGTCGGCATCGAGCGCATCCATGTCGAGCAGGACGCCGGCAAGCTGATGCACGACCAGCATCCGACCATGTCCTATGTGGATCTCAACCGCGCGGGCGTCGCGCTGATGGAGATCGTCTCGCGTCCGGACATGCGTTCGCCCGCCGAAGCAGGAGCTTACCTTCGGAAGTTGCGGGCGATCCTGCGCTATGTCGGCTCTTGCGACGGCAACATGGAGGAAGGCTCCATGCGTGCCGACGTCAACGTCAGCGTGCGCAGACCCGGCGGCGAACTCGGCACTCGTACCGAGACGAAGAACGTCAATTCGGTCCGCTTCGTCATGCAGGTGATCGAGTACGAGGCGCGGCGCCAGGTCGAGTTGCTTGAAGAGGGTGGCTCGGTCGCGCAGGAGACACGGCTGTTCGACCCGGATCGCGGAACGACGCGGACGCTGCGGTCGAAAGAAGACGCACACGACTATCGCTACTTCCCGGACCCGGATCTACTCCCGCTTGAACTGGATGAGGCTTTCATCGAGGAATGCCGTTCGTCGCTTCCGGAGCTGCCGGACGCCAAGCGCAAGCGCTACGAAGGCCTCGGCATCACCCCTTACAATGCCAGCGTCCTTACCGCAGAAGTCGAGACGGCGCGCTGGTTCGACGCCGTGCTCGAAGTGGGCGCGCAGCCGACGCAGGCGGCAAACTGGGTCGTTGCGGAGCTCTTCGGAGCGCTCAACCGCCTGAGCAAGGGTATTGAAGAATCACCCGTTTCTCCGAATCAGGCTGGCGAACTTCTCGGGCTCGTCGCCGACGGGACGATTTCAGGCACTATCGCCAAGCAGGTGCTCGAGATCATGCTCGAAACCGGCCAGGGCGCCGCTGAGATCGTGGAGACGCGCGGCCTCAAGCAGACGTCGGACACCGGCGCGATCGATGCCGAGATCGACAAAATCCTCGCCGCGAACGCCGACAAGGTCGCCGAGTACAAGAGCGGCAAGCAGCAGCTGTTCGGCTTCTTCGTCGGCCAGACGATGAAGGCGATGCAGGGCAAGGCCAACCCGCAGGTTGTGAACGAGCGGCTGCGGGCTAAGCTGGACTAGCTTGATGTCGGAGGGACGCCGAATGCTGGGATTGGTAGCATTCATTCTCGGCTTGTTTGCCGCCGCGCCCGCTCCGGCCAAGCCGCCAGTACCGCTGAAGGCGGGTGCTCCAAAGCTTGTCGTTGTTATTTCGGTTGACCAGTTCTCCGCCGACCTTTTCGATGAGTACCGCCCGCATTTCACTGGCGGCTTCGCGCGGCTTGCGAACGGCACGGCCTTCCACAACGGCTACCAGGCGCACGCAGCGACGGAGACCTGCCCGGGCCATTCGACGATCCTGACGGGATCGCATCCGACGCATACAGGCATTATCGGCAACACCTGGGTCGACCAGTCGCTGACGCGGTCAGACAGGACAGTTTACTGCGCCGAAGACGAGCGCGTTCCGGGATCGTCGACGACGAGCTACACGGTCTCGCCGATGCATCTTCGCGTTTCAACGCTCGGCGACCTGCTGAAGCAGCAGTCGCCACAGAGCATGAACGTCGCGGTTGCCGGCAAGGACCGCGCGGCAGTCATGATGAGCGGGCACAACGTCGACCAGCGCTGGTACTGGGATGGCAAGACCTTCGCGACCGACCTGAAGTTGGCTGCGGTTCCCGCGACGATCACTCGGGCGAAGAGTGCCATCGCAGCAGCGATCGCAACGGCTCGTGAGCCCCTGCAAGTCCCGCCGATGTGCCAGGTCAAGGCTGCGCCGGTTGCGGTATCGCCGGAAATGTCGGTCGGATCGGGCCGCTTCGCCCGCGCCGGCGGCGATATCAGGGGCTTTCGCGCCTCGCCGGAGTTCGACGGCGCCGTGCTCGCAATCGCTGCCGGTCTCATTCAGGAGATGAAGCTCGGCACGGATGCCGCGCCTGACGTCATTTCGGTCGGGCTCTCGGCCACCGATTACATCGGACATAGCCTCGGCGCGGGCGGGGGCGAAATGTGCCTCCAGTTGCTTTCGCTCGACCGCGATCTCGCCGGCTTCTTCCGGGTGCTGGACGCTGAAGGCATCGACTATGCCGTCGTCCTGACCGCGGATCATGGCGGGATGGACATTCCGGAGCGCCTGCGGGCGAAGGGGATTACACAGGCGGCACGGGCTGATCCCGCGCTCGGAACTGCCGAGATTGGCAAGGCGATTGCGGCGAAGCTCAAGCTGTCCGGACCCGTGCTGCTCGGGGACCTCGCCAATGACGTGTGGATCGATCGTTCGCTGAAGCCGCGGGATCGAATTCGCGTTGAGCGTGAAGCGATCGCGATCTTCAAGGCGCACCCGCAGGTCGAGGCCGTATTCACCTCAAGGCAGATAGCGAGGCTGCCGATCCCGACAGAATCGCCCGATAAATGGACGACGGCGCAGAAAATTCGCGCTTCGTTTGACGCCCAGCGTTCCGGCGACCTCTATGTCGTCCTGAAGAAGTATGTCTCACCGATTACGAAGCCGAGTGAGGGCTACGTCGCGACGCACGGGAGCGTCTGGGACTATGATCGCCGTGTACCCATCCTGATGTGGCGGAAAGGCATGCGCCCCTCCGATCGGCAGGACCACATCTCGACCGTGAACATCCTCCCCACGATCGCGGCCGAGATAGGCCTTGCGCTTCCGACCCAGTTGGACGGAAGATGTCTGAATGGCGTTGAGGGAGTCGCTTGCCCGGTCCGCTAGGCCATTCAATTCTTTGACCTTTTCCCTGTCTTTAATTTGGCGTTCAGGAATTGAGGGGCAGGGTGCATCGCAGGCGGCGGGCGACGGCGTTCGCCGGGGGAGTTGGCAATGCGGAGATTCGGGATAGCGCTCACGCTTGCGGCAAGCGTGGCGGCTTCTGGGTGCGTGCAGTCGCGGCAATATGCGGACGTCCAGTTTACGCCGCCGAAGGGCGATTATCGCCTACTGGTCATGCGCCCGGACGTGACCGTGAACTCGCTTACGACCGGCGGGATGGCCGAGCCGAGAGCGGACTGGACGGAGCAGGCGCGAGGAAACATTGTCAGCGCGCTGCGTGCCGAGCAGGCCGACCGGGGCGGCAAGGTTCTGATTCTCGCGCGGCGAAATGAATTGCCGAACGTCAGCGCGGAAGAAATCGCGGACCTCGAGCGGCTTCATTATGCGGTCGGCAATTCGATCGCTCTTCACAAATATTCCGGAGCCGCACTGCCGACCAAGCGCGGCAAGGGCATCGAATATACGCTGGGAGAAGACGCTGTCTCGCTCGGCCGCCGGACCGGCTACGATTACGCGCTGTTTCTCTATGCCCAGGACAATATCGCATCGACGGGACGCACGGCGCTGCAGGTCCTGGGAGTTGCCGGTTGCTTCATCGGATTCTGCGCTCCGAGCGGCGGGAGTAACCAGTTCGCCTATGCGTCGCTCGTCGACCTGAGGTCGGGCGAGGTCGTCTGGTTCAATGTCCTCCAGACCGGGAGCCAGCTTCCCGGGGTCAAGTTCGGCGATATCCGCACGCCCGAGGGCGCCGCCCAGATGGTCGAGCGCCTCGTCGGTCGAATGAAGCCGGGCCGCGAGGTTCGCGAAGCGATGGAGAAGCGCTGATGTGCTCACGCTGCTTCGAACTGGACCGCCGCTCGCTTCTCGCCGGAGGCGGAGCGCTTGCCGCGACGATGGCGACCGGAATTGCACAGGCCCGCGTTCGCCCCGCCGACATGGTTCCGCTGATTGGTCCCGGCTTTCGCCCGACGGACACTGACGAGAAAGGTCTCTGGCAACTGATGGACCGGGCCGAGGAAGAGATTTCCGGCTCGAACCTGCTGATCAAGGATCCCGAGCTGGTCTCCTATCTCCAGAACATAATCGGGACTGTCGGTGGGCCAGCCGCGAAGGACATGCGCATCTATCTCGCGCATATCCCCGACTTCAACGCGATGATGTTCCCGTCGGGCTTCGCGGTCGTTTTCTCAGGGCTGCTTCTGCGCATGCGGAACGAAGCGCAGCTCGCGGGCGTGATCGCTCACGAGTCCGGGCATTTCCTTCGCCGCCACATGATCCGTTCGTGGCGCGACACCAGGCGGAAGAGCGACATTTTCGCCATCGGCGCGATGGCGGCGGGGGTCGCCGGTGCGGGTGCCGGGGTTTACCTGGGCGATTATGTCCAGCTTGCGCAGCTTGGCACGATCCTGTCGCTGTTCGCATACAGCCGGGCGATGGAGGCCGAGGCCGACGCCATGGGTGCGCGGCTGATCGAGGAAGCCGGATATCCGCCGATCGAGATGGCGAATGTCTGGGAGCAGCTGATCGGCGAGGAAGAAGCGAGCGCTCGCTATCGCCGCAAGCGCCGTCGTCGCGGGACGCTTTTCGATACCCATCCGTCGCCGACCTCGCGAATGGCCGATCTCCGGATTTCGGCGGCTGAGGTTACTGTCGCCGGGCGTCCCTATGACAGCCGCCGGACGAACTATCTGTCGAAGATCGGTTCGGTCCGCCAGATGCTGCTCGAAGACCAGGTCAAGCTGAACGACCCGGGCGCAAGCCAATACCTGCTCAACACGCTGGCGTTGGACGGATGGAATGGCCTGCTACGTTATTATGAGGGCGAGGTCTGGCGGCTGCGGAATCGGGCTGGTGACGATGCCCGCGCCGCGCAGAGCTATGCGGTCGCGGTCGCTTATCCCGATGCGCCCGCGGAGGCCTGGCGCTGGCATGGGCTGTCGCTGATCAAGGAAGGCCGCAGCGGCGAGGGCAAGGCGGCGCTGGGCCGCTACCTGCAGATGAAGCCCGCGGCGCCGGACGCGCCGTTCATCCGGCAAATGGCTGGTTGAGGAGCATTCGAATGCGCAAGTTCAAGCTTGTCTTTGCCGCCGCGATGCTCCCGCTCGCTGCTTGCAGTACTGTTGGCGAGGGCACCGATTTCGGGCTCTACACCCTTGTCCGGTCGAAGCCGACGAACGTGGGCAATGGCTCGGTGACGGTCGTCCCGCCCCGGCCCTGGAACAAGCAAAGGCGGTTCTTCTTCTTCGACAGCGTCCGCTGGGTCGAAGATTGGACGCTGAACGGCCCTTATCTCGATGGGATCACCTTCGTGACGGCGCTGCCGAGCGGCCAATATCTGATCCGCCAGCGCAAGAGCGACGAGCGGCAAGTGCCGAAGTTCCGGTCGGACATGACTGCGCCGGAAGTTGCGGCGATGCTGGAAACGGCTTTCAGGGTGCGCGGCGGTGCCGTCGATTTCCGGACTCTTGGCCTGCAGCCCCGGCAGTTCCTAGGCTATCCGGGTTTCCAGTTCGATTTCGAGCATCTCGATAATGACGAGCTGTGGCGCAAGGGCAGGGCGGTTGGCGCTGTCGTTGAGGGCCGCCTCTACCTGATCCTCTTCGACGCGACGCGCTCGCACTATTACGGAAACGCGCTTCCCGACTTCGAGGTAATGGCAAACAACGCCCGGATTCGCAGTTCCTAGCCGATCGGTGATGCGGGGGTAGGCGACGGTGTCGTGCCCGGTGTCGGCACGTCCACGTCCGGCGAGGGTGCAGGAGTTTCCTGCGGTACGGGCGTAGGCTGTCCGGGCTGAGAGGGTTGCGGCGGTTCTTGCGGCGGCGGAGTTTCAGGCGGCGTCTGCTGGGTCATATGGTCGTTCCTTTCGCCTCCACAAACGCCGCTAAGCCTTAAGCGGTTGCCCCTGCGGCGATCCTTGCTATAGCGCCGCTCCTTGTCCGCGCGCGTGGCGGAACTGGTAGACGCGCTGGATTTAGGTTCCAGTGTCGCAAGACGTGGGGGTTCGACTCCCTCCGCGCGCACCACCGCCGCGTGAAGCTAGTCCCGGGGACTGGCGAGCACGGCGGTCCACGCGCAGCTTCGGCCGCGCGGGAAAGACGAAATTCTTTTGACGGGATTGAACAGTGATCAAGACGGTTGAGACGGAAAACGAAGGCCTGAAGCGGGCATTCATGCTGACCATCCCGGCGGAGGATATCGACGCCCGCGTTGAGCAGGAGGTCAAGCGGATTGCTCCGCAAATCCGCATGCCGGGCTTCCGTCCTGGCAAGGTACCGCCGAACCTCATTCGCAAGATGCACGGCGAATCGCTGCAGCAGGATGCGCTGAACAGCGCGGTCCAGGCGGGCGTCCAGCAGCTGCTGCAGGACAAGAAGCTTCGTCCGGCGATGCAGCCGGAAGTTGCGCTCGAGGACGACTACAAACCCGGATCGGACGTCCAGGTTAAGGTTCGCCTCGAAGCTCTCCCGGAAATCCCGGCTCCCAGTTTCGACGGCCTGAAGCTCGAGCGCCTTACGGTCAATGCTGACGAGAGTGCGATCGAAGAGCAGATTCAGCGGCTGGCTAGCGCCAACAAGAACTGGACTGACGCGAAGAAGGGCCATGCAGCCGTGACCGGCGATCTGGTCGTCATCGACTTCGCCGGCAGCGTTGGCGGAAAGCCGTTCGACGGCGGCACCGGCCAGGACATGCAGGTCGAGATCGGTTCGGGCCAGCTGATTCCGGGTTTCGAGGATCAGCTCGTCGGCGCGAAGGCGGGCGACAAGCGCGAGGTGAAGGTCGCATTCCCGGCGGACTATCCGGCTGAGAATCTCAAAGGCAAGGACGCAACCTTCGACGTGACGGTAAAGTCCGTGAAGATTGCTGGCGAGAGCAAGCTCGATGATGAGTTCGCCAAGTCGCTCGGCCTACAGGATCTCGAGCAGCTTCGCGGCATCCTCCGGGACCAGCAGCAGCAGGATCTGAACGGCCTTACGCGGACCCACATGAAGCGCCGGCTGCTCGATGAGCTTGCCTCGCGGCATTCGTTCGAGGTGCCGGGGTCGATGGTCGACGCCGAATATGAGAACATCATGCAGCAGCTTCGCCATGAGGCCAGCCATGAATCGGATCCGGAAGCCGCGCTCAAGGAAATTGAGAGCGAAGCCGCCGAATATCGCGGAATTGCCGAACGCCGCGTCCGGCTTGGTCTCCTGCTTTCGGAAATCGGCGCCGCAAATGGCGTCGAAGTCAGCCAGCGCGAGATGAACCAGCTGATCGGCCAGGCTGCTTCCCAGTACCAGGGCAAGGATCGCGAGCGGTTCATCCAGTACATCCAGCAGGAGCCGATGGCTGCCGCCCAGCTTCGTGCCCCGCTCTACGAGGACAAGGTCGTCGATTTCCTCTTCTCGAAGGCGGATATCACCGACCGCACGGCAACGCGAGCGGAGCTGGAAGCCGATCTCGAGGCCGAGGAAGGCCATGTGCATGGCCCGGGCTGCGGCCACGACGTCCCGGAAGCCAAGACTACAAAGGGGAAGGCCAAGGCTGCGAAGCCCAAGGCTGAAGTCGCGGCAAAGGCTGAAAAGCCGGCCAAGGGTGCCGTCGAGAAGAAGGCCGACAAGCCGAAGCAGGCCAAGCCGGTGAAGGAGGCCGCCGCAGCTAAGGCTCCGGAGGCCAAGGCATCTTCCAAGAAGGCGCCTGCCAAGAAGCCCGTCAAGAAGGCTTGAACGACCGGGAAATCGTCTGTCCCAACTTGGACGCCGCGCTGGAAACCTGGCGCGGCGCCGGGTTCCGGCTAGATTCGATCTACCCCGCAGACGATCCGCATACCGCCGTTCTCACTCGGGAGGGGGAACAGGTCCGGCTAACGAGCCGGCCCGATGCTTCGCGTCCGACCAGCCGACTTCCTCCATTTCAGCCCGGCTTCCTCCTGGCGCGCGGCGACAGCTCCGAGAGCGCAGGCCGGGCCGGAATGCTATATCGCGACTTGATCCCCGGCCGCTCGGGCGGACGCTACATCGCGTCGCTGATCAGCATCCCGAATGGCGGTCCCGTCGCCGACTGGGTGCATTTCCATCGGATCGCGCTCCAGCTCATCTACGTCCGGAGCGGTTGGGTCCGCGTAGTTTACGAAAACCAGGGCGAGCCATTCGTCATGCGGGCCGGCGACCTCGTCCTGCAGCCCCCACAAATCAGGCATCGAGTCCTGGAAAGCTCAGCCGGGCTGGAGGTCGTCGAGCTCGGATGTCCGGCACTCCACGAAACGCTTGCCGATCATGAGATGGTCCTTCCGAACGCGATAAATGCGGAACGCACGTTCGGCGGGCAACGCTTCTTGCATCATGTTGCGGCAAGAACGCCCTGGACGAATTTCCACGGCGGAGAGGCGCGGGAGACAGGAATTTGCGACGCCACGGGTGGACTCGCAGAAGTCAGGACAATCCGAGGGAGCCAGATCGACTTTCCCATGCATCACGGCGAGCTTGTGTTCGGGTTCGTCCTTGATGGATCAGCTCTTCTGGATTTCGAGGATGGTTTCGAGCTTTGCGCCAGCGACGCGTTCGTGATCCCGCCCGGAGCGTCCTGGAACATTTGCGACGGATCGGACGACTTCCGGTTATTGCATGTTACGAGCGCTCAGCTGGGCTAGAAGTTTTCGGCGGTTCCCTTCTATAGCCGCGCAGGACCAGTCGAGGGGGGAAGCGTGAACAGCCAGCAGTCGCCGCGGATCGCCGTGCTCCTGCCGTGCTATAATGAGGAAGCGGCAATCGGCGCGACGGTTGAGGGCTTCCGCAAGGCGCTCCCTGGCGCGACCGTGTACGTTTACGACAACAACAGCCGCGATGGGACGAAGGAAGTTGCCGCCGCCGCAGGCGCGGTCGTCCGCACCGAAACGCAGCAAGGCAAAGGCCATGTCGTACGGCGCATGTTCGCCGACATCGAGGCCGACGTTTATGTTATGGCGGACGGCGACCTGACCTACGATCCCGAGGCAGCTCCCGAAATGGCGCGGATGATCGCCGCGGACCGGCTCGACATGGTCGTCGGCACTCGCAAGCACGACGCCGCCGAAGCCTACCGGGGCGGGCATGTGATCGGGAACAGGATCTTCACCCGTCTGCTCTCCGGGCTATTCGGGCGGAGCTTCACCGACATCTTCTCCGGCTACCGCGTTTTCTCCCGCCGCTTCGTGAAGAGTTTCCCGGTCCTGTCCGAGGGATTCGAGATCGAAACGGAGATGAGCGTACATGCGCTCGAGCTTCGGATGCCGGTTGGCGAGATCGAGACGCGCTACCTCGCGCGGCCCGAAGGTTCGCATTCGAAGCTGTCGACCTTTCGGGACGGCTGGCGGATCCTGAAGACGATCGTCACGCTCTATCGCATCGAGCGGCCTGTTCTCTTCTTCGGTGGAATTGGCGCGATTCTCGTCGCTGCCGCGCTGATCCTGGCCGTGCCTTTAGTCTTCACTTACCTCGAAACCGGCCTTGTGCCGCGCTTCCCGACGGCAATCCTGGCCACTGGCATGACGATCGTGGCGGTACTGTCATTCTTTGCCGGCCTGATCCTCGACACGGTCACGCGGGGAAGGCGGGAAGTGCGCCGCCTCGCGTACCTCGCTTTGCCGGCCCCCGGAGCAACTCAACTGTAGACGATTTGCATCACCTCCGAGCAAATCTGTTACGCTTCGGTGACTACTGCTGTTGCAGCCCTCTTTAGTTGGATATGTCGTTTCGGCCCGACATCAAATCGATCGGGCCGTGACAAATAGGGGGCCTTTAATGACTCGCATTCCGTTTGCACTCAGGGCCGGGACGGCTCTCGTCGCTGTCGCCATCGCGTCTTCCGCGGGCGCGCAGAGCACCGTTCCGCCGGAAGATGTGCAACAGACGCCGGCTACTGCCAGCGACCAGACGACCCAGGGCGGTGACATCGTCATCACCGGGTCGCGCATCCGCCGTGATCCGCTTTCGCAGGACCAGCCGATCGTCTTCGTCGACCAGGAAGACATGCAGAAGACCGGCCTAAGCTCGGTCAACGACATTCTCCAGCGCCTTCCGAGCTCCGGCGGCGGCCTGAACGGCAAGTTCAACAACTCCGGCAACCTCGGCAACCCGCCTGACGGCGGCGGCGTCGGCGCCGGCGCGGCGGAAATCGACCTGCGCTACCTCGGATCGCGCCGCGTCCTCGTCCTCGTCGACGGGATCCGTTACGTGAACGGTGCGTCGGCCAGCGGCGTCCCCGGCTCGACCGACCTCAACTCCATTCCGGAAAGCGCCATCGAGCGCGTCGAAGTGCTGCAGGACGGCGCCTCGGCGATCTACGGTTCGGACGCGATCGCTGGCGTCGTCAACATCATCACCAAGCACCGGCAGGCCGGTTTCATGGCTTCCGCGCAGCTTGGTGGTTACCTCGACGAGGATGATGGTAGCACGCAGAACTACCAGCTGAGCTGGGGTAATGGCGGCGACGGTCCGCTGCAGGTCGTTCTTGGCGCCAACTATGTGAAGAATGGCTCGATCAGTGCGGGCGATCGCGCGATCTCGCGCTTCCCGGCACCGTATTCGACGACATGCGCCGACGGCGGCTGCTCGGGCTTCCTGCCCAACGGCCGTTACGCGGGCTCGCTCTTCCCGGGCGGCGATGCGACCCTGATCGCGCCGGTGCTCAACCGGACCTCGACGCCGGCGGACTTCCGGCCGTTCGTGAGCCCTGACGACCGATTTAACTTCGGTCCGTACAACTTCCTCCAAATTCCGCTCGAGCGCTTTGGCCTCTTCGGAACGGTCAAGACCGAGCTCACCGACAACGTGAATCTGACGATCAAGGGCATCTGGAACCAGCGCAAGTCACGCAACCAGGCCGCGCCGCTGCCGTTCGGCATCGGTGTCGCCGCGGGTATCACGCCGGTCCTCGACAATACGACGATCGACGCGACCAACCCCTACAATCCGTTCGGCGTGACGCTGGATTCGACGAATTTCGACTTCATCCTGCGCCGCTTCGTCGAAGGTGGACCGCGCCGCTTCTTCCAGACCGTCAACACGACCTACGGCGTGGCGACCCTGGACGGAAAGTTCTCAATCCTGAGCGGAGATTGGTACTGGGATGTCAACGCTGCATGGGGTCAGAACAAGGCCCATCAGCGGATGCTCGGAAACATCAACTCCGGCAACCTTCGCACCGCCCTTGGACCGCTCGCGGTCTGCCAGGCTACCGCGGGTTGCGTGCCGTTCAACTTCTTCGGCGGCGCGGGCTCCATCACGCAAGACATGATAGATTACGTCACGTTCATCCAACGCGACAAGAGCCAGCAAGTAACCTGGGACTTCACCGGAAACGTCGCCGGCAACCTGTTCCAGCTTCCGGGCGGACCGCTCGGCCTGGCGATGGGCGTAGAGTTCCGCAAGCTCTCTGGACGTTTCGATCCAGATCCGGTCGTGGCCGCGGGCTTTAGCTCCGACATTCCGGCGCTACCGACGCGGGGCAAGTACAACGTCAAGGAGGCGTATGCAGAGCTCAATGCTCCCCTGCTTTCCAACGTGCCTTTCGCGGAGCTGCTCGAATTGAACGGTGCCGTTCGCGTGTCCGACTATTCCACGTCGGGCTCGACGACCACCTTCAAGGGCGGCGTAAACTGGAAGCCGATCAAGGACCTGCGTCTGCGCGGTTCCTATGCGGAAGGCTTCCGTGCTCCGTCGATCGGCGAGTTGTTTGGAACGGCGTCGCGCTTCGACCAGCAGTTGGACGACCCTTGCTCGTCTGATGCGGGGAATACAGCGCCGCAGCGGTTCCAGAACAATGCAACGGTTCGGGCAAATTGTATTGCTGCAGGCGTCCCGGCTGACGGAAGTTATCAGCAAGCCAACCCGCAGATTTCCGTGATAGTCGGCGGCAACGAGAATCTGTTGCCTGAAACGTCGACAAGCTGGGTCTTCGGCGGCGTGTACAGTCCGTCATTCATGCCGCGTCTCTCGGTCGAGGTGAACCACTACAACATCAAAATCGACGGTGCGATCCAGACGGTCGACGCAGAGGTCACGCTGACCAACTGCGTCGTCAACAACGACCCGACGGCCTGTGCGCTGGTCACTCGTGCTGGCAGTGGCGGGCAGCTGACCCAGATCTCGGGCCTGCTGCAGAACATTGCGGGCATCAAGACCAAGGGCTGGGACGTCAACGCGACCTATCGGACGCCCAAGACACAGGTCGGTACGTTTGGTTTCACCTGGAACAATACGTTCCTGGAGAACTATGACGTTATCGTTCCGATCGCGAACGGGACCCAGATCATCAGCCGTGAAGGTACCGAGCAGGGCAGCCCTTCGCAGGGCTTCCCGAAGTGGAAGTCGATCGGCATTCTGGATTGGGATGGCGCGAACTTTGGCGCAACGCTCACTGGTCGTTACGTCTCGAAGCTGAAGGAGCAGGGTGGAAACGTGATGAAGTCACGCTTCTACACCGACGCCCAGCTGCGCTTCACTCCGTCGTTCTGGGATGAGCGCTTCGGCTTCGCGGTCGGCGTGAACAACCTGTTCAAGACCAAGGCGCCGGGTTGCGTGACCTGCGACATCAACAACTTCGACCCGACCGTCTACGACGTTCCGGGCCGGTACTATTACGCGCGGGCCTCCGTGAAAATGTAAGCCCTAACAAGGCTTTGTAATCCTGGCGGGCGGTCGGTTCATCCGGCCGCCCGTTTCAGTTTTGCCGAGCCCGCTTGAACCGGCCGCATTTCGCGCCGATGTAGGTCACATCAGCAAAAGGACCGGCAGTTTTTCAATGAATCATCAGGACATCGTCTCGCAGCTCGTTCCGATCGTCATCGAGCAGTCGAACCGCGGCGAACGCAGCTTCGACATCTATTCGCGCCTGCTTCGCGAGCGGATCATCTTCATCACCGGAGCGATCGAGGATCACATGGCCTCGCTCGTTACCGCACAGCTTCTCTTCCTCGAGTCCGAGAACCCGAAGAAGGACATCTTCATGTACATCAACTCGCCGGGCGGGGTGGTTACTGCCGGCCTCGCGATCCACGACACGATGGCGTACATTCGGCCCAAGGTTGCGACCGTCTGCATCGGTCAGGCGGCCTCAATGGGCAGCTTCCTGCTTGCCGCCGGAGAGCCCGGAATGCGTATTGCGCTCGCCAATAGCCGGATCATGGTCCACCAGCCCTCAGGCGGTGCGCAGGGCATGGCCGCGGACATCGAGATCCAGGCCCGCGAGATCCTGCGCATGCGCTCGCGCCTCAACTCGCTCTACGCAAAGTATACGGGCCAGGCGATCGAGGAGATCGAGAAGGCGATGGACCGTGACAAGTTCCTGGAGGCGGATGAGGCCAAGGCATTTGGCCTGATCGACGAGGTGTTCGAGAAGCGTCCGGAACAGGGCGAAGATGCCGGCACCGGAGCTGGAGACGTTTCGCCGTCTTAAGATGAAAACAAGGGGAGGGGGCATGGCGGTTCGACTAGCGTCCTTAGCCTGCGCGATTGCCGTTGCGTCCCCTGCCTTTGCGGCGACGGTCGACGTCCACGCCGGGCGCCTGATCGATCCCGAGACTGGGCGGGTTTCGACTGACCAGCGCATCCGCATCGTCGACGGAAAGGTTTCGGCGGTCACTCCGTGGCGGGCGAGCGACGGACCCGCCACCGTCGACTGGTCCGGCCTTACGGTCCTTCCGGGCCTGATCGATCTTCACACCCACATCGCCGATGGCGCAACGGAAAGCGCCGATCCCGCGGAGCCGTTCAAGCACAGCGAATCCGCGACTATCCTGAAGGCCGTCCCGGCGGCCAGGACGATGCTCCGGGCCGGCTTCACGACGGTGAGGGACGTCGGGGTCTATCGCGGGCTTACGGACGTAGCGCTTCGAGACGCGATCAATGCGGGTGACATCATCGGCCCACGAATGTTCGTTGCCGGTGGCTACATCACTACGCCGGGTGGCGGGGGCGAGATCGACGCACTGGCGCCAGACATCCCGGTCCCGGAAACCTTTCGCATCGGCGAAGTGCGAAACGCTTCGGAGGCACGAGACAAGGCGCGCTACCTGCTCGACCATGGCGCGGACTTCATCAAACTGATCGCGACTGGGGCCGTCCTGGCGATTGGAAGCGAACCCGGCGCGCTCGAGCTAAGTCCGGAAGAAATGAGGGCGGCCTGCGACGAGGCGAAGTTGCGCGGTTCATACTGCATCGCTCATGCGCATGGCGCGGAAGGCATCAAGGCCGCGATCCGGGCCGGCGCGCGCACGATCGAACATGCGAGCTATCTCGACGCAGAGGGCATCGCTCTCGCCAAAAAGAGCGGCGTCTGGCTCGACATGGACATCTACAACGGCGACTGGATCGAGGAGGTCGGCACCAAGCAGGGCTGGCCCGCCGAGTATCTCCGCAAGAACCGCGAGACGACCGATATCCAGCGCCAGGGCTTTGCGGCGGCGGTGAAAGCGGGCGCGAAACTCTCGTTCGGGACGGACGCTGCGGTTTATCCCTACGGTCTCGGGGGCCGGCAATTCTCCTACATGGTGCGCTACGGGATGAGCCCATTGCAGGCCATCCAATCTGCGACAACGGAGGCGGCTCGTGCCCTCGGAAAGGAGGGAGAGGTGGGGACGCTTCGGCCGGGCGCCTGGGGTGACCTGATCGCAGTCAGTTCCGATCCGTTGACCGATATCCGAGCGCTTGAGAAAGTGGGGGCCGTGATCAAGGCAGGTGAGCTGGTTCGCTAGCCGCGGCGACTTGCGCTTCGCGAAATCCCTGTCATTGAGCCGTCACAGAACTGTCACGTCCAGGGATTTCGTAAATGCTCGGCTGGTTCCAGCGCCTGCTGCCCAAGACGGGCGACTTCTTCGGCATGTTCGAAGCGCATTCGGCAATGCTCGTCGCAGCGGCCGAAGCCCTCAAGCAATTGGCAAGCGATGGCGGTTCTACCGAGAAGTGCCTCAGGACGATCCAGGATCGCGAACATGTTGCGGACGATGTGATCCGCGACGTCCTTACGACCGTTCGTAAGACCTTCCTGACCCCATTCGACCGTGGCGCGATCACGTCCCTCATCGGGGCGATGGACGATGCAATCGACGAAATGCTCGCCGCGGCCCGGGCGATCGACCTTTACGAAGTCGAGCAACTCAGGCCGGAGATGAAGGACATCGTCGCGGTCATCGCCGAGGCGGCCCGCGTGACTAACGATGCGATTCCCTTGCTTCGCGACGTCAGCAGGAACGGCCAAAAGCTCCATGAATTGACCGAACGGCTCGTTCGCCTCGAAGGGAAGGCCGACGATATTCACGCAGCCGGTCTCAGGCGCGCATTCCGGGAGATTGCGAGGACGGACCCCCTGCAATTTGCCGTAACACGGGAAATCTTGAGGCACCTGGAGCGGGTGACAGACGCATTCGAGGACGTCGCCAATCAAATCGACGGCATCGTGATCGACCACTCCTAGGCGGGCTGAGGCAGGAACATGCACGAGCTCGCCTTTCCGCTTCTGGTTGGCCTTATCCTTATTGCGCTGGCGTTCGACTTTCTGAACGGTCTGCACGACGCAGCCAATGCCATCGCGACGGTCGTTGCGACCCGTCTCCTCAAGCCTGTCACGGCGGTAGCGTTCGCGGCTTTCTTTAACTTTGCCGCCTATTTCCTGGCACTGGCCGTCCCGGAACTCCACAAGGTCGCAGACACGATCGGCAAGGGCCTGATCGACAAGGATCTCGTCACGCCTGGCGTGGTGTTCGGCGCGCTTGTCGGGGCAATGTTCTGGAACGTCGTCACCTGGCTCAAGGGCATTCCCTCGTCGTCCAGTCATGCGCTTGTCGGCGGGATCATCGGTGCAGGCGTGGCCCATGCTGGGCTGAACGGCGTACAGTGGGGCGGGCTCAACAAGACGTTGGTCGCGATCGTCCTTTCGCCGACACTGGGCATGGTCCTTGCGATGCTCATCATGTTGGTCACAAGCTGGTTAGGCGTGCGGGCGACCGCTGCTGGAGCCGAGCGAAGTTTCCGTGTTCTACACATTAGCTCCGCAGCGGCCTATTGCGTCGGGCACGGATTAAATGACGCGCAAAAGACGATGGGAATCATTGCAGTGCTGCTCTATTCGACGGGCTATCTGCACGGCGAATTTCAGGTGCCGCATTGGGTTGCCTTGAGCTGCTACGTAGCGATGGGTCTCGGCACGCTTTCAGGAGGCTGGCGGATTATCGAGACCATGGGCATCCGCATCACGAAACTTTCCCAGCATCAGGGATTCAGCGCGTCCCTCGGCGGGTCGGTGATGCTGTTCACTGCCTCCTGGCTCGGAATTCCGGTCTCCACGACCCATACGATAACGGGCTGCATCATCGGCGCAGGCGCGGCCCGGCGTGCTTCGGCGGTGCGCTGGCAGGTTGCCGGAAACGTCATGACGGCCTGGATCATCACCATTCCCGCATCGGCTGCGGTTGCGGCGCTCTTCTACTGGTTCACGACCCTGTTCTAGACTGACAAGCGGGAAAAGCCGTTCGTCTCAGCAATTTGTTGCACGAAAGCCGCGCTCGCGGCCCTTGCCGCGCGTCCCGACGCAATCCATATTCGGGACAGAAGCGATCGATTGGGGCTGACGTTAACCCTGAACCAAGATTGATTGTGCAATAAAGAAGGCTAGCATGGCCTTCGAGAGGCGGTCCATGAGACCGGTTGAACAAGGACTTAGATGACCAAGCTTTCAGGCAGCGACGGCAAGAGCACCCTCTACTGCTCCTTCTGCGGCAAGTCGCAGCATGAGGTCAGGAAGCTGATCGCCGGGCCGACGGTGTTCATTTGCGATGAGTGCGTCGAGCTCTGCAACGACATCATCCGCGAGGAGAGCAAGTCCGCTCTGGTGAAGACCCGCGACGGCGTTCCGACGCCGGCGGAGATCTGCAAGGTCCTCGACGACTACGTCATCGGGCAGGACCGTGCGAAGCGCGTTCTCTCGGTCGCGGTTCACAACCATTACAAGCGGCTCAACCACGGCGCGAAAACGGGCCAGGAAGTCGAGCTCGCGAAGTCCAACATCCTGCTGATCGGCCCGACCGGTTGTGGCAAGACTCTGCTGGCCCAGACGCTCGCCCGCATCCTCGACGTGCCGTTCACGATGGCCGACGCGACGACGTTAACGGAGGCCGGTTACGTCGGCGAGGACGTCGAGAACATCATACTGAAGCTGCTTCAGGCCTCCGACTACAATGTCGAGAAGGCGCAGCGCGGCATCGTCTACATCGACGAAATCGACAAGATTTCGCGCAAGTCTGACAATCCTTCGATCACGCGCGACGTGTCTGGCGAGGGCGTGCAGCAGGCGCTTCTGAAGCTCATGGAAGGCACGACCGCCTCGGTCCCGCCCCAGGGCGGCCGGAAGCACCCGCAGCAGGAATTCCTGCAGGTCGACACGACGAACATTCTGTTCATCTGCGGCGGCGCTTTCGCAGGACTCGAGAAGATCATCGACGACCGCATGCAGGGCAAGTCGATGGGCTTTGGCGCCCACGTTGCGGCTCCGGAAGAACGGCGTACGGGCCAGACGCTCAAGCATACCGAGCCCGAGGATCTGCTGAGGTTTGGCCTCATCCCCGAATTCATTGGCCGTCTGCCGGTGATTGCGACGCTGGAGGACCTCGACGAGGAGGCCTTGGTCAAGATTCTGGTCGAGCCGAAGAATGCGCTGGTGAAGCAGTACGCCAAGCTGTTCGACATGGAAGATGTCGAGTTGGAGTTCACCGAGGACGCGCTCGGCGCGGTTGCCCGCAAAGCGATCGATCGCAAGACCGGCGCGCGCGGACTCCGCTCGATCCTCGAAGGCATCTTGCTCGACACGATGTTCGACCTGCCGTCGATGGACGGCGTCGACGAGGTCCACGTCGACAAGGAAGTCGTTATGGGCACTAAGGAGCCCGTCCGGGTCTACGCCAAGAAGGGTAAGGCGGGCGACGCCGCGTGACGGCTGAATTGTCCGCTGACGCAAGCCGCCTAGGGCTCGGCCCACTCGAAATCCTGCCAAGACCGATCCGCGAACCACGCCGGCCGCTTGTCGCGATCGGCGTCGGTTGGCTCATGGCTTTCGTCCCGAGCATTGCCCTGGCCGCGCTAATCAGCCTGATCTTCCCCAACGCGTCGCAGCCGGATTTCCCGGTGTCGCCGGCGATGCAAATCTTTCTGATCGTGATCCTTTCACCGGTCGTCGAGACGCTGATGATGGGAACGGCGCTGCTGATCCTGCTCCGCTTCGTGAACCCGGCAGTCGCTATCATGATCAGTTCGATTGGATGGGGACTATTCCATTCGAGCTTTCACCCAACGTGGGGTCTGGTGATCTGGTGGCCGTTTCTGATCTTCTCGACATTGTTCGTCACCTGGCGCAGCCGGTCACTGCTGACGGCCTTCGCGATCCCAGCGACGGTTCACGCGCTCCAGAATCTTCCGCCGGCGCTCATGCTGGCGACGGGGCACATGCTCTAATCATTCGCCTTCGAGCGGCAGGGTATCGACTTCTTCCTCGACGCCGAGGCGCTCCCGAATGCGCTTCTCCTGCTCCTCGGTCGGAGGTTGCGGGAGCTCCTTTCCAGGAACCAGAGCTTCGTCCGGAATACCCGGCCCGGTCCCGGCGATCGTCTCGTTGAGCGGCCTGTCATTCGGCCCAGTGCTGATCTTTTCTCTATCGTCGGCCATTGCTCGCACTCCTTTGTACGGCTGAGGCATTCAGCGCTCCGCTCGGCGCGATTGTTCCGCCCTTTGTTGCGCCTTGAACGGGCGCCGCCCATATAGCTCATCTATGACACGTTTGCTTCCCATCCTGCCCCTGCGCGACATCGTCGTTTTCCCGCAGCGCATCGTTCCGCTGTTTGTTGGCCGCGAAAAATCCGTGGCCGCCCTCGAAGCGGCCATGTCCGCGGACAAGGAGCTGTTCCTCGTCGCCCAGCTTGATCCGAGCGAGGATGATCCCGATCGCGACGCTCTTTACGATCTCGGCGTGATCGCGACTGCGATGCAGCTCTTGAAGCTGCCGGACGGCACAGTCCGCGTCCTTGTCGAGGGCGCGAAGCGGGCCCGGCTGACCGGGCTGGTGCCCCAGGACGGCTACATGGCAGCCGAGGTGGAGGAAGTGGATGAGGAGACCGCAGACGGTCCGGAGGTCCAGGCGCTCATGCGCTCGGTGATCGATCAGTTCGAGAATTACGCGAAGCTCAACAAGCGGCTCCCGCCGGAAACAGGCATCCAGCTGAGCGAGATCGAGGACGCTTCCGTCCTCGCTGACGCGGTCGCGTCGAACCTGTCGATCAAGGTTGCCGACAAACAGGCGCTGCTTGGTGAGATGAACCCGTCGCGCCGGCTCGAGATGGTGTTCGCCTTCATGGAAGGCGAGCTTGGCGTTCTGCAGGTCGAGAAGAAGATCCGCAGCCGCGTGAAGCGTCAGATGGAGAAGACGCAGCGCGAGTATTATCTGAACGAGCAGTTGAAGGCGATCCAGCGCGAGCTCGGCAACGAGAGCGAGGAGGGCGGCGACGAGCTCCAGGAACTCGCCAACAAGATCCGCAAGACGCGCCTTTCCAAGGAAGCCCGCAACCGCGCCAATGCCGAGCTGAAGAAGCTCCGCGCGATGGCGCCGATGTCGGCGGAAGCGACTGTTGCTCGCAATTATCTCGATGTCCTGCTCGGACTGCCTTGGGGCAAGAAGTCCAAGCTAAAGAAGGACATCGCGGAGGCGCAGAGCATCCTCGATGAGGATCACTACGGCCTTGAAAAGGTTAAAGACCGGATCGTCGAATATCTCGCGGTCCAGGCGCGTACCAACAAGCTGAAGGGCCCGATCCTTTGCCTCGTCGGGCCTCCCGGCGTCGGCAAGACGTCTCTCGGCCGCTCGATCGCTCGTGCGACCGGACGTGAGTTTGTTCGCCAGTCGCTGGGCGGAGTCCGTGACGAAGCCGAGATTCGGGGCCACCGCCGGACGTACATCGGGTCGCTGCCGGGCAAGATCGTGTCGAACCTGAAGAAGGCCGGCACGTCCAATCCGCTGTTTCTGCTCGATGAGATCGACAAGCTGGGCCAGGATTTCCGAGGCGATCCGGCTTCCGCGCTTCTCGAAGTGCTCGACCCTGAGCAGAATTCGCGCTTTCAGGACCACTACCTCGAGCTCGATTACGACCTTTCGGACGTGATGTTCGTGACGACCGCAAACTCGCTCGACATGCCTCAGCCGTTGCTCGACCGCATGGAGATTATCCGGCTCGAGGGTTACACCGAGGACGAGAAGGTCGAGATCGCGCGTCGTCATCTCATCCCGAAGCAGATGGAAGCGCACGGTCTCAAGGACAGCGAACTCGAGTTCACTGACGGAGCGCTGCGCGGAATCCTGCGCTTCTACACCCGCGAAGCCGGCGTCCGAACGCTTGAGCGCGAGTTGGCGAAGGTTGCCCGCAAGGCGCTGCGCAAGATTCTCGAAGGCAAGTTCGAAAGCGTCGTCGTAACCGAAGACAACCTCAACGATTTCCTCGGTGTCCGCCGCTTCCGTTACGGCGTTGGCGAGGAAGAGGATCAGGTCGGCGCCGTTACGGGTCTCGCCTGGACCGAAGTCGGTGGCGAGCTACTGACCATCGAGGCCGTCACTGTTCCCGGCAAGGGACAGATCAGGACGACCGGCAAGCTCGGTGAGGTGATGCAGGAGTCGATCCAGGCGGCGATGAGCTTCGTGAAGGCTCGCGCGCCGGCTTACGGCGTGAAGCCCTCGATCTTCGCCCGCAAGGATATCCACGTCCACTTGCCGGAAGGCGCGGTACCAAAGGACGGCCCGTCCGCGGGCATCGGCATGGTCACAGCGATGATCTCGACGCTCACCGGCATTCCGGTCCGGCGTGACGTCGCGATGACCGGCGAAGTTACGCTTCGTGGCCGTGTTCTTCCGATAGGCGGCCTGAAGGAAAAGCTGCTCGCGGCTCTTCGCGGCGGGATCACAACCGTTCTCATTCCGCAGGAGAATGAGAAGGACCTGGTCGATATTTCGGCGACCGTCCGCGATCTCCTCGAGATCGTGCCGGTTTCGCATGTCGATGAGGTGCTTGCCCGCGCGATGACGCAGAAGATGCAGCCGATCGAATGGACAGAGGCGGACGAGCATGCGGCCGAACACCGAGTTCCTGGCCATTCGTCGGAAGGTGAAGCGTCCCTGCGGCACTGACCTTTACTTGTGTTTAGACTCTTGCCTTAAGGATTTGGCGGTCGCGGGTGAGTCTCGCGTAGAATTCCGGGGAGAGCCGAACCGATGAACAAGCAGGAACTGATCGGACATGTCGCTGATCGCGCAGGTCTCAGCAGGAACGACGCCGCTCGTGCCGTGGAGACGATGCTCGAAGTTGTGACGTCCGCGCTGAAGCGCGGCGACGAAGTTCGGCTCGTAGGATTCGGCAATTTCTCGGTCACTCGCCGCAAGGCGTCCACCGGGCGCAATCCACGCACTGGGGAGCCGATGCAGATCAAGGCCAGCGCCCAGCCCAAGTTCCGTCCGGGCAAGGTCTTGAAGGATGCTGTTCAGTAAGCTGGACACGGCGGAAGCCGGCACTATATCCGCGACTTCCTGAACGGGCATGGGCGCGTAGCTCAGCGGTAGAGCACACCCTTCACACGGGTGGGGTCACAGGTTCAATCCCTGTCGCGCCCACCATGTCCGAGCGCAGCCAATCCGCCGAAATCTATTCGAGATAAGCTGGCTGGAAGCTGGCGACGCGACGCATCTCGGACCAATCCATGAACGTGATGTCGCGTCCCTTGCGCCTGATCAGGCCTTGCCGTTCCAGGTCCGCCATGACGCGGTTCACGTTCACCGACGTCTGGCCGGTAATCTCCGCGATCTGCTGCTGCGTGAAAGGATTGTGCAGCGCTTCGTCCGGCACCTTCGTGTGGCTCCGCACCGCCGTTTCGCACAGCAGGTGTGCAACGCGAGCCGTCGAATCCCGGCGGCCGCAATTGACCAGCCATTCGTAGCCGATCGCTTCATTGCGCTGCGTCAGCCTCCAGAAGAATTGCTGGATCTCTGGATGGGCCTCGATGATCGAGCCGAGGTCCTTGGAGCTTCCGACCATGACTTCGCTGGGAACAATCGCCTGAATTCCGTAGCTGGCAAGGCCGTCGCGAGGAAGCACACCTTCACCCGGGAACCTCAAGGCAACGATCTGGCGTCGCCCGGAACTATCGACCTTGAATTTGGAAATCAGACCCGATCGGACAAACAGGACTTCGTCGCGCGGAACCCCAGGCTCGCGGAACGGCCGTCGAGGATCGACCTGGATGACCCTGTGCGGCATATGATCAAGCAGATCGACAAGTTCTTCATTCAGTCCGGCCGCAATCAACGTGTCGCGTAGCGAAACGCCAGATCCGGCGACTGGCCCCGAGCGGCGACTCGCCAACATCTTCGTTCTCCCCAAGACAAATTGCGCCTCTGAAACGATCTTAGCAAACTTAAAATGGGCCTATTCACGCCCATATTAACTACGCAAAGGCACTTAGGCTGCCAACGCGACGACGCCTCCCCGGTTCGCTTGCCTTCGCAAGGCTGCCACCCTAAGGAGCGCGCGCGCCCCGGGGAGAGATGCCATGGGACGCATCATGGCGATCGTAGCTCAGCTGGTTAGAGCACCGGTTTGTGGTACCGGGGGTCGCGGGTTCAAGTCCCGTCGATCGCCCCATTTCTTGACGATTATCGGACCTTTTCCATCCTATGAATACGCCCTGGGGCTTCGAAGATTTCGACGCGCATGAAGACCTGCACTTCGTCTGGAACGAAGAGTGCGGTCTCAAGGCCATCATCGCCGTCCATTCGACCCATTTGGGTCCGGCCGCGGGCGGCTGCCGGTTCTGGCACTATGCGGATCCTGCCCAAGGTCTGACCGACGCGCTGCGCCTGTCACGCGGCATGAGCTACAAGAACGCTATGGCCGGCCTCCCGCTCGGGGGCGGCAAGGCGGTGATCATCGCCGACGAGAACCGTACCAAGACCCCGGAAATGCTGCATTGCTTCGGCAGGGCGGTCGATCATCTGTGCGGCCGCTACGTGACCGCGGAAGACGTGGGCATGAGCGTTGCCGACATGATCGAAATCCGTCGCCAGACGCCGTTCGTTGCTGGTCTTCCGGTCGAAGGTGGCGATGTGGGCGGCGATCCTGGGCCGCATACTTCACTTGGAGTTTTTCTCGGCCTCAAGGCCGCGGTTCGGCGCGCGCTCGGCAAGGATAGCGTAAACGGTCTTCACATCGCGCTGCAGGGCGCGGGCAGCGTCGCGACGGGCGTCGCGGTCCATGCGGCGGCGGAAGGCGCGAGGCTCTCAATCGCGGACGTGGATGCGGCGAAGGCTCAGAAGCTGGCTGATGCTACCGGCGGCAAGGTTGTCAGCACCGAAGAAATCCTGGGAATCGAGGCGGACGTGCTGAGCCCATGCGCGCTGGGAGCGATCCTCGACGAGCAGACGATTGCGGCGCTTCGAGTGCCGGTTGTAGCGGGCGGCGCGAACAATCAGCTTGCGGAAAAGGAGGACGGGCAACGCCTGCATGAGCGCGGGATCCTTTATGCGCCGGACTATGTGATCAACGCCGGCGGCATCATCAATGTCTGCACCGAATATCTTCGCGACGGCGATGCAAGCCTCGTGCGCAAGCGGATCGAGGGCATTCCGGACCGGCTCGAGCAGATCTGGGCGGAAAGCGCCCAGTCTGGCCGCGACCCCGCGTCGGTTGCCGATGCGATGGCGCAGCGGCTGATCGGCAGGGGTTAAGGCAGGCCGTGCACCGCTTTGCCAACCCGGCAAGGTTCCTGAAATTCGCGCGACCCGCGACTGGCTGGCTGCTGGCTATTGGGCTGTTGCTGACGGCTGCAGGGCTCATTGGAGGCCTGACCCTTACGCCACCCGATTACCTGCAGGGTGAGACGGTCCGCATCATGTATGTCCATGTGCCGGCGGCCTGGCTTGGCATGGCCGGCTGGGCAGGCATTGCCGGTGCTTCGATCGCGCAACTCGTCTGGCGTCATCCCTTGGCGGCCGTTGGAGGTCGCGCGCTGGCCCCGGCAGGCGCGACCTTTGCCGCGATCTGCCTGCTCACGGGCTCGATCTGGGGTCGGCCGACCTGGGGCACCTGGTGGGAATGGGACGGCCGCCTTACGTCGATGCTCATCCTGTTCTTCCTCTATCTCGGTTACATCGCACTGGCGGGCGCAGAGCGAGAGCGCGGAGGCGAAGGGCGCATCGCGGCCCTGTTCGGCCTGATTGGCGCGATCAACCTCCCAATTATCCATTATTCGGTCCTGTGGTGGCGCACGCTTCATCAGGGCCAGAGCATCGGAGTTTCTGGTTCGAGCATCGATTCATCGATCCTCTGGCCGCTGCCGCTCGCTGCGCTGGGCTTCACCTGCCTGTTCGGAGCCGCCGTCCTGATGCGCATGCGGGCCGAACTCGCGGAAGCCAAGGTCGAGGCGCGCATGCGCCGGGCGGCCGCGGAATGAACCATTGGGCATTCGTAACGGCCGCGTACGCCGTCGTTGTTCTTGGAACGACCGGGCTGCTCGCCTGGGCATACGTGACAATGCGTAAGGCGGAGGCCGCTGCGGACGGGTTGAAGCGCCCGCAATGATTGCCCGCCCGAAGCACCAGCGCCTCGTCCTTGTCGTCCTCGCGCTCCTGGCGGTGCTGGGCGCGGTCTTGCTCGCCATGTGGGGGCTCAAGGATCGCGCGGCCTATTTCTACACGCCCGCGGATGTAGTTGCGGGCAAGGCGGTGGCCGGAAAGGCCGTCAAACTCGGCGGAATGGTCGAGCGCGGCTCGGTCAAGCGCGATCGCGACGGCGTGACGACGCGCTTCATGGTCGAGGACGGCGAGGCGCGTGTGCTGGTCTCCTATCGCGGCATCCTTCCCGATCTGTTCCGCGAAGGCAGCGGAGTCGTCGCTGAAGGCAAACTCGCGCCGGACCAGACGTTCGTCGCTGACAACATCCTGGCCAAGCACGATGAGCGCTACATGCCTCCGGAACTCGGCAATCAGGCCGCCGAGCACAAAGTGGGACGTACGCTCAAGCGATGATCCCGGAGGCAGGCCTTGCCGCCATTTGGCTAGCCGCTGCGCTGTCGCTTCTCGGGCTGTTCCTGAGCATCGCGCACGTTCGCGGAAAGCTGGAAGCGGATCGGCCCGTCCGGGCGCTTGCGATAGTGCAGGGCGTGCTCTGCCTGTTCGCGTTCGCGATGCTTATGCTCGTCTTCGCGAGGACGGACCTGTCGGCGGCGCTGGTCGCCGAGAACAGCCACAGCGCCAAACCGTTGATCTACAAGATTGCCGGAGCCTGGGGGAATCACGAAGGCTCGATGCTTCTCTGGGTCACGGTGCTGGGCGTGTCGGGCGCGGCTCTGGCAATCTTTTCCCGCCAACTTCCGAGCCGGACGCTTGTTGCGGCCCTTGGCGCTCAGGCGGCGCTGGCGCTGGGCTTCCACGCCTTTCTGCTGTTCGCCTCCAATCCGTTCGCGCGATTGAACCCGGCGCCGGTGGAGGGCAGGGGCCTCAATCCGCTGCTTCAGGACCCGGGCTTGGCCTTTCATCCGCCAACGCTCTACCTCGGCTATGTCGGGCTTTCGGTCGCGTTCAGCCTCGCTGTCGGCGCCATGCTTGCGGGCGACGTCGATCGTCATCTCGCGCGGGCGATGCGCCCATGGGTTCTCGGTGCGTGGATCTTCCTGACGCTGGGGATCACCGCAGGCAGCTACTGGGCGTATTACGAGCTGGGCTGGGGCGGCTGGTGGTTCTGGGACCCGGTCGAGAACGCCTCGCTCATGCCTTGGCTTGCGGCCACCGCCTTACTGCACTCGGTCGCGGTGCTTGCAGCGCGCAACGCACTCAAGGCGTGGACGATGATGCTTGCGGTCATCGCTTTCTCCATGTCGATGGTCGGCACGTTCTTGGTGCGCTCCGGCATTCTAACGTCGGTTCATGCCTTTGCGGTCGATCCGACGCGCGGCGCCTTCATCCTGGGCCTGCTCGGTATTTACGTGACCGCGGCCTTCGTGCTCTTCGCCTTCCGCGCCGGTTCATTGCGCGAAGGGGCACCCTTCGAACTTGTCAGCCGTGAGGCGGGGATCGTCGTCAACAATCTGCTGCTGACGGTCATCCTCGGAATCGTCTTTATCGGGACGCTCTATCCGCTGATGGCGGAGGCGCTTTCCGGGGAGAAGCTTTCGGTCGGGGCGCCGTACTTCGATTCGGTTGCCGGACCGCTTGCGATCCTGCTCGGCATTCTTCTCGCTTTCGGTCCGCTGCTTAGCTGGAGGCAGGAGAAGCGGCCGATCTTTCGCAAGCTCGCGCCGCCGGCTCTTTGTGCCGCGACCGCTCTGGTCATCGCCTTCCTTGCCATGCCGCAAGCAAGCATTCTCTCCCGCTTTGGGCTGGCGCTGGCCGCCGGCTTGATCCCGGCGGTGATCCTCCCCTTGATCGGTCGTAATCCGTTGCGCACGCCGCTCGCCACCTGGGGTATGATCATCGCTCATTTGGGTGCTGCCGTTTCCGTCGCCGGGATGGCCGCAGACAGCGCGTTTACCACCGAAAAGCTGACCGCGGTCAGGCTCGGCGAGACGGTCGATGTCGGGCCGTGGCTGGTTCGGTTCGAGAATCTGTCGCCAGTCGCCGGCCCGAACTGGACCGCTCTTGAGGCGGAGCTCCGCGCGTCGCGTGGAGGCGGAGTGCATGTGCTTCGTCCGCAGTCGCGCTTCTTCACCGATCCGCCCACCGAGACCAACGAGGCTGCGATCCAGACCGTCCTTGGTGGCCAGCTCTACACGGTCCTCGGCCAGTCCGATCAGGAAGGCCGCTGGCAATTGCGTCTTTGGTGGAAGCCCATGGTCACTTTGATCTGGCTCGGCGGGATGCTGGTCGGGCTCGGGGGACTGCTCGCGCTCATCGGCCACTCGATGCGAGTATGGCGCAGACGCAGGGCGGCAGCATTATGAGCCGCGGCCTCCGCCTCATTCCGATCGTCCTACTGATCTGGATCCTGATCGCATTCGCGTGGCGCCTGGTCGCGCCCAACGATCCGACCGTTCGCTCCCAGCTGGTCAACAGGCCGGTCCCTGCGTTCGAATTGGCGCAGGCTGCGCCAGATGTTCCGGCGCTGCGTTCTACTGACCTCGCGACCGGCGAGCCGCGCCTGCTGAACCTGTTCGCAAGTTGGTGCGTGCCGTGTGTCGCTGAAGCTCCGGTCCTCGAGGAACTGAAGCGGCGGGGCGTGAAGATCGAGGGTATCGCCATCCGCGACACTCCGGGCGGAATCGCCGCATTCCTCGACCGCCATGGCAATCCGTACACCCGGATCGGGAGCGACCCGACCAGCCGGGTGCAACTCGCGCTCGGGTCCGCCGGAGTTCCGGAAACCTTCGTGATCGACGGCAAGGGCGTCATCCGGCTCCAGTATGTGGGTCCGATCGGACCGGCGGATGTTCCGAAGGTTCTCGAAGAGCTGGAGAAGGTGCGGTGAGGCCTCTCGCGGTTGCTCTTCTGATCGCGCTGGCGGCGCCAGCTTTTGCGGATTCCAACTTGCCGCCGTCTTATTGGGCCTATCGCCAGCTTCCCGATGCGAAGCAGGAGGCGAAGGCCCAGGAGCTGATGCAGGAGATCCGATGCCTTGTCTGCCAGGGACAGTCGATCGCCGACTCGGACGCCGAGCTTGCAGGCGACATGCGCGACCTCGTTCGCCGGCGCATTGCGGCGGGCGAGAAGCCCGATCAGATCCGGGCCTGGCTGATCGAGCGCTACGGCGACTGGATCAGCTACCGCCCCTCGGCAAAGCCGATTGCGTGGCCGTTGTGGGCCGCTCCGGTCGTTCTGCTGATCTTCGGCGCAGCCGTCGCTGCGGGGCGGCTCAGGAGGAAGCGGCGATGAGCGGCTGGGTCGGCTTGCTCGTGCTAGTTGCGGCCTCGCTTGGCCTGCTGTGGGCGCTCAGCGTTCGCGGGCCAATGATGCACCTTTCCGTTGCGGCCCTGCTTTTCGGGTCAGCCGGCTATGCCTTCCTGGGCCAGCCTGAGCTGCCGTCGTCGCCTCGAAGCGCCGAGCAACGGCAGCCGCCTATCCCCCTGACGAATTTGCGCCATGCCTTCTTTGGGCAATTCACGCCCACCGAGCATTGGCTCGTAATGTCGGAATCACTCGCAAGCCGAGGGAGGACGCAGGAAGCTGCGGGAATCCTCCAGTCGGCGGTGCGGGAGCACCCCGGCGATCCGGCGCTCTGGATCGGTCTGGGCAATGCCCTTGCCGACCACGCTGGAACGTTGACGCCGGCCAGCGAGCTGGCGTTCCGCAGGGCGCAGGAGCTTGCGCCTCACTATCCTGCACCGCGTTTCTTCTACGGTCTCGCGCTCGCCCGGTCGGGCGATCCAAAGGATGCGCTGATCCTCTGGCGGCAAATTCTCGCGGAGGCGCCAGCCGATGCCAGCTGGCGCCCCTTCGTCGAGGATGCGGTCGCGGCCCTCGAAGGACCGCGGCGACCGCCTCAGGCTGCTACCGGCTCGTAAGGAAGGTCGAGCGCTTCGGCGACGGCCTCGTGGCGGATCTTCCCGCCCGAAACGTTGAGGCCGGCTGCGAGATGCGGGTCGTGCCGCATCGCCTCTTCCGCTCCCAGTTTCGCGATCTTCAGGGCGAACGGAAGCGTCGCATTGTTGAGCGCGAAGGCGCTGGTCCGGGCAACCGCGCCCGGCATATTCGCGACGCAGTAGTGGATGATTCCGTCGACCTCGTAGACCGGATCGGCGTGGGTGGTCGCATGCGACGTCTCGAAGCAGCCGCCCTGGTCGATCGCGATGTCGACCAGCACCGATCCGCGCTTCATCGTCTTGAGCATGTCGCGCGTGACGAGCTTGGGAGCGGCCGCACCGGGAACGAGGACCGCTCCGATGACCAGCTCGGCTTCCTGCACCGCATTCTCTATCGCGCGTCGCGAGGCGTAGGCCGTCTTGATCTGGCTCGAGAAGAACATGTCGAGCTCGGCCAGCCGATCATTGTTGATGTCGTAGATGGTGACGTCCGCGCGCATGCCGGTAGCCATTTGCGCGGCATTCACGCCGGCTACGCCGCCGCCGAGAATCGCGACCTTCGCCGGCGCGACTCCGGGAACGCCGCCAAGGAGGACACCGCGACCGCCCTGCTCCTTTTCGAGATAGTGCGCGCCGACCTGCACCGACATGCGGCCAGCGACCTCGCTCATCGGCTTGAGAAGGGGAAGGGCACCCGTCCGAGACGTAACCGTCTCATAGGCGATGCAGGTCGCGCCCGACTTCATCAGGCCCTCGGCTTGCGGCTTGTCGGCAGCGAGGTGGAGATAGGTGAACAGGATGTGCCGCGGCTCGAGCAGGGCGATTTCCTGCTGCTGCGGCTCCTTGACCTTCACGATCATGTCCGACGACTTGAACACGGACTCGGCATCCGGAAGGATTTGCGCTCCGGCCTTTTTGTAAGCGCCGTCCGGGCAGTCGATGCCGTTGCCGGCTTCAGCCTGGACGAACACTTCGTGCCCGGCCGATACCAGCTCGGCCACCGAAGCGGGGGTCAAACCGACCCGATATTCATGCACCTTGATTTCCTTAGGCACCCCGACCCGCATTATTCGTTCGCTCCGCTGATGGTGATTGCGCGCGCCTATAGACTGGCAAAACGCCCTTGTCCCCCCACATTACGGCAGGGTTTGCGGCCATTGTTCACTGGTGCTAGTGCGGCGCGCCGCTGCTCCGGCGGCGGTGCGGGGGCACCAGAAATGCGGGTTCGCAGTCGGTCCAGGCAGTTTTCGATTCCATGAGCGTAACAGCAACCGGCGGAGCTGAAGCAGCCCCGCAAGATCATTCGCATGGGCATGCTCACGGGCAGGGATCGATGGCCAAGCTGGCCGTCGGTGCGATCGGCATCGTCTTTGGCGACATCGGTACGTCGCCGATCTACGCATTCCGTGAGACCTTCGCGGGTCATCACACCCTCCATGTCGACCAGATGCACATCAACGGTGTGCTTAGCCTGATCTTCTGGTCGATGATGATCATCGTGACGCTGAAATACGTCACCATCATTATGCGCGCCGACAACAAGGGCGAGGGCGGAAGCCTGGCCTTGCTGGCCCTCATCAACCGGCAATTGGGCGGGAAGAAGAGATGGACAGCGGGGATAGTCCTTCTCGGCGTCTTCGCGACCGCGCTCTTCTACGGCGATTCCATGATCACCCCGGCGATCTCGGTCTTGTCCGCAGTCGAAGGCCTGACGACCGTCAATGCCGGGCTGCAGCCTTTCGTCATTCCGATCGCAGTCGGAATCCTGATTGGCCTCTTCGCGATCCAGTCGCACGGGACGGCGAGAGTGGGGGCGTTGTTCGGTCCGGTGATGCTGTTCTACTTCACGGTCATCGCCGTGCTCGGCGTGATGCACATCGTCGACCGTCCGCAGGTGATCCTCGCAACGGTCAACCCGGTGCACGTGTTCACGTTTTTTTTCGACGAGCCGCTGCGGGCATTCATTGCGCTCGGCTCGGTCGTCCTCGCGGTGACCGGCGCCGAGGCGCTGTACGCGGACATGGGCCACTTCGGCCGCAAGCCGATCCGTGTTTCGTGGATCTATTTCGTCATGCCCGCGCTGCTGCTCAACTACATGGGGCAGGGCGCGATGCTCATGAACATGGGCGCTGCGCAGGCGATGGAAACGGTCAAGAACCCGTTCTTCTACCTCGCTCCTGACATGCTGCGCCTGCCCCTGGTCCTACTTGCGACCATGGCGACCATCATAGCTAGCCAGGCAGTGATTTCAGGAGCTTTTTCAGTCACCCAGCAAGCCATACAGCTGGGCTTCGTTCCGCGCTTGCGAATCGCGCATACGAGCGAGAGCGCCGCCGGCCAGATCTACATTCCGGTCGTGAACTGGGCGTTGATGACGATGGTCATCCTCCTCGTGATCATGTTCGGCAGCTCGTCGAACCTGGCTGCGGCCTATGGCATCGCTGTTACGGGCGCGATGCTGATCGACGCCGTCCTCATTTCCGTCGTGCTGCTGCAGCTGTGGAATTGGAACCGCTACCTCGCGATCGGTCTCCTAGCGCTCTTCTTCACGGTCGATGGTCTCTACCTCGGCGCGAACCTGCTGAAGATCCCCGCCGGGGGCTGGTTCCCGCTCCTCATCGGGGCGATTGCCTTCACTTTGCTCACCACCTGGGCGAAGGGCCGCCAGCTCCTTTTGGCGCGGATGGACGAAGCCAGCCTGCCCATGGAAATCTTCATCAAGTCGGCGGCTACCAGCGCAACCCGCGTGCCCGGAACCGCGGTCTTCATGACCAGCTCCGCAAGCGGCGTGCCCCATGCGCTTTTGCACAACCTGAAGCACAATAAGGTCCTTCATGAGCGGGTGATCCTGCTAACCGTGAAAATTCAGGACGTGCCTTACGTGTCCGAGGAAAAGCGCGCGGAGACGCAGGATTATTCCGCGGGCTTCTATCGCGTGATCATCCACTACGGCTTCATGGAAGAGGTCAACATTCCGGCCGAGTTGTCGAAGCTCGAAGGCTGCGGACCCGCCTGCAAGATGATGGATACGAGCTTCTTCCTCGCCCGGCAGACGCTGATTGCCTCGTCGCGCCCAGGCATGGCGATCTGGCGCGAGAAGCTTTTCTCCTGGATGCTTCGCAATGCGGAAAGCGCGATGGAGTTCTTCAAGCTGCCGACCAACCGCGTCGTCGAACTGGGAAGCCAGGTCGAAATCTGAACCTCGCGGCTGATCGTGTGTTGCGGCAGCCATGGAAGATCTCATCGGTTGGATGGCAACGATCGCGACGGTTACAGCGGCGTTGGTAACGGCATCGAATCTCGGCTCTCGAATCACCGGTTATGGCTTCGCGGTCTTTACCGTCGGTTCCGTGGCATGGCTGGCGCTGGCTTTCCTGACGAACCAGCCCGCTTTGCTGTGGACGAATATCCTGCTGACAGGCCTGAATCTCTTCGGCGTCTGGCGCTGGCTCGGGCGGCAGTCGCGGATAGAGGAGGGCGCCTCGCTCGCCGCGGAGAAAAGCGAGCGCACTCCCGGGGAAGCCCTGTTCCCGGTCTCGACACTGCTTAAGGCGCCAGTTCAAAGCCATTCCGGAGATGAAGTCGGCAATTGCGTGGACGGCATGGCCGGCTGCTCTAGCGGTCGACTGCACTATGTTGTCGTAGCGAAGGGAGGAGTCGGCGGCGTGGGGGAGACGCTCCATCGGCTGCCTTGGGGTGCGACGAAGGTTGAAGCCGACAGGCTGATCCTTGATTGCGTGGATGAACTGAAGGAAATCACGGGCAAGGAATGGCCGGTCCGCTAATCGTCACTGCCGAATTTGCACCGGAAGATTTCGCCTGGCTCGATGCCTTGCGCCGCCGCCATTATCCCGCTGAACGGAACCAAGTGCTGGCACACTTGACCCTCTTCCACGCCATCGCACCGTCCGCTGAAGACGAATTGCGGCAAATCCTGAAATCCATGGCCGGACGGCCTCCTCCTCGTGCGTGCATCAGAAGCATCGTGAATCTCGGCGGAGGAGTGGCGCTTCGGGTGGCGTCCGAAGAACTTGACGCTATCCGGGCGGAGATCGCCGAGCGACTGCGGGGACTGCTGACCGCTCAGGACTCGGCGGGCTGGTCAGCCCATGTCACGATCCAGAACAAGGCGCCGCCGCGAGAGGCGCGAGCGTTGATAGATGCACTGGGCGATCAATTCTTGCGACGGCCGATCCACATTTCTGGCGTAGGCCTGCACCGCTATTTGGGCGGTCCCTGGGAGACCCTGCGGAAGTTCTCTTTCAGGGGCTAGCTGAGTTCGCCGATTCCGTCGCAGCTGAGATCGAACGCCGCGAGACCTGCTTCGAGAACCGACGCAAGCATCGGCATGTCCATAAGTTCGTCGATCGCGGCGTCGCTTCCGTTCTTGGTAAGGTCGTTGGCTTCCTCCATCGCCTCTTCCCAATCGCCGACGTCGTACGTTCCCTGGCCGACCCAGCAGAATGCGACGACTTCCGCGAGCTGGTCCTCGCCGAGATCTTCGAAGACGGCCTTGAGCTCTTCCTCGACACTGTCGTTGATCGTGTCGTCGAGGACGGAAAGGGTACCTTCCTCTTCGTCGTCGACATTGTCGGCGGTCTCGTTGCCGTCATAGTCCGTTGGCGTTTGGGCCTCGTACTCCCGCGCCCGAAGAATGATCCGGCAAAGCGTTTCGAGCGGGGTCAACGGGTCCATCAAAGTGCCTTTCGATTATGCCGCTTGAACGTGAACGTCCGTAAGCGGTTCCTCGCGTTGACCGACACTGGTCGCGCACTTATATGGCCGCGGCGTCCCGCCTCGCGGGGTCGCGAATACCATGCCTTCCTGGGGCGGAGTAGCTCAGCTGGTTAGAGCAGCGGAATCATAATCCGCGTGTCGGGGGTTCAAGTCCCTCCTCCGCTACCACGCCGCGACGGATTCAGTCGCGGCGCTTGCGACCCAGAAGCCCAATCAACCCGACAAGCCCGATCGCTCCCCAAGGGAGTCCGCCACCGGATTTGCGGGCCGGAGCGGGAGCCGGCGCGGGTTCCGGCGCTTCCGTCGTGACGGGCGCAGGGGCCGCAGCCATGTCGTTTCCAGCCATCATCGAATTGTCGGCTGGCATGGCCATGGTCGCGTTCGCGTCGGCCGCATTGGCAGGCGCGGGCTCGTTCTGGGCCATCGCAGGTGCTGATGCCAAAGCGGCGGCCAGCAGGAAGCAAGTCACATTCCGCATCTTCAAACTCCCCTTTAGTCGGCGCTATTCGACTGAGGCCGGGTGGTAACTGTCCTCGCCATGTTCTTTCTTAAGGCCCAGCAGCCCGAGCAGGCCCAACGCTCCGAGCAGATTGAACCAGTCAATCTTCGGCGGGCCGCTACGCAGACGTTCCTGCGTCTCGGTCCGGATACCGGACTCGTTGGTTTCCTGCGCTTGCGCAGCGGGACCGGCCAATGCCGCCGCTACGATCATGCCGAGCATCCACCGTGTTCGCATGGTGCCCTCCTGTGTAAGCGCTGAAAGCAGCGCTAAGGGCGCAATACCACCGTATGCGACTCACTTCCAAGAGTGCGCAATCGAAACGCAAACGCCCGGACCGCGTGGCGATCCGGGCGTCCTGCGTGACGATTGCTCGTCAGCCCCCTTGGATGCTTGCTGCGTCCCGCTTTCGCGCGTCGCCTCAAGCTTCCGACATCGGCCCCAAGGGGCAGCCCGCCGGAAGGACTGCAAGTTATGCCGCGGCGCCGTGGCTTGTCACCTGCATAAGCAATGTGCGGCAGGTTTTGGGCACACCCTGTGGCTGCCCGGCAACATCGAGCCGGGGGTCGAGCCCGATTGCGCTCTGTTGCTTAGCGCCCTAGGGCACCGGCTCCACGGTCCTCTGGAGGCATCTGAAGTTGCGCGTTTCCCGCTATTTTTTGCCGGTTCTGAAGGAGAGTCCTTCGGACGCGCAAATCGTCAGCCACAAGCTGATGCTGCGCGCAGGGCTGGTCCGCCAGACGGCGGCGGGGATCTACGCCTGGCTGCCGATCGGGTATCGGGTCCTCAAGAAGATCGAGCAGATCGTCCGCGAAGAGCAGGATCGCGCGGGTGCGATCGAGATGCTGATGCCGACGATCCAGGCGGCGGACCTGTGGCGCGAGAGTGGGCGCTACGACGCTTACGGACCGGAAATGCTGCGGATTCGCGACCGGCACGATCGCGAGATGCTCTACGGGCCCACCAATGAGGAAATGCTCACGGCGATCGTTCGCGACGAGCTGAAGAGCTATCGTGAGCTTCCGCGCACGCTCTACCACATCCAGTGGAAGTTCCGCGACGAAGTCCGCCCGCGTTTCGGCGTGATGCGCGGACGTGAGTTCCTCATGAAGGACGCTTACAGCTTCGATCTTGACGAAGAAGGTGCGCGGCAGAGCTACTACACCCAGCTTCTAGCCTATCTGCGCACCTTCCAGCGCATGGGTATTCAGGCCGTGCCGATGAAAGCTGCGTCGGGCCCGATCGGCGGCGACCTGAGCCACGAGTTTATCGTCTTGGCACCGACGGGCGAGAGCGAGGTCTTTTACGATGCCGCATTCGAAGAGTTCGACTGGCAGCAGTCGGACCTCCAGTATGGCGATGCCGCAGGACTGAAGGCCTTGTTCGATCGCGTTGGCTCGACTTACTCGGCGACCGACGAGACCCACGATGAGGCGCGTTGGGCGACGATTTCCGACGACCGCAAGCGCACCGGACGTGGCATCGAGGTCGGCCACATCTTCTACTTCGGTGACAAATATTCGGCGGCGATGGGACTGAAAGTCTCCGGCACAGACGGGAAGCCGGTCACTCCGATGATGGGGAGCTACGGAGTCGGCGTCTCCCGCCTCGTCGGCGCCATCATCGAGGCGAGCCATGACGATGCGGGCATTATTTGGCCGGAGAGCGTTGCGCCGTGGAAAGTTGGCCTCGTCACGATGCGTCAGGACGACGAGCCCAGCGTGGCGGCCGCGGAAGGCCTGTACACGGACCTCAGGAACGCCGGCATCGAGACCGCCTACGACGACCGCGATGAGCGTGGCGGGGCCAAGCTCGCCACGATGGACCTGATCGGTCTGCCGTGGCAGGTCATCGTCGGTCCCCGCGGAATTGCCGCGGGCACGGTCGAACTCAAGCGCCGTTCATCTGGCGAGAAGCAAGAGCTGAGCGTGGAATCCGCCCTCGCGAGAATGTCCGAATGATCCTCAACCGGTACGAGCGCACGGTCGCTCGCCGATACCTGCTTCCCGGCAAGGGCGAGGGGTTCATCTTCCTCGTCGCTTCAATAAGCCTGTTCGCCGTCGCACTCGGTGTTGCTGCCCTCATCATAGTCATGAGCGTGATGAACGGTTTCCGCGCGGAGCTGTTCGACAAGATCGTCGGCCTCAACGGGCATGCGATCGTGCAAGGCTATGAGGGCCGCCTGACCAATTGGCAGCAGATTTCCGACGAGGCGCGCAAGTTGCCTGGAGTCACCTCGGCAACGCCATTGATCGAGCAGCCTTTGATGGCTTCGGCAAACGGGCGCGTCGAAGGCGTTCTCGTCCGCGGAATGCGGCTTCAGGATATCCGCAACAACCCGGTCATCACCCAGAACGTGAAGTCCGGAAGCATCGCCTCGATCACGCCGGGCAGCAATCGAGTCGCGATCGGATCGCGTCTTGCCGAGACGCTTGGTGCCTATGTCGGAAGCGAGATCAGCCTGATCAGCCCCGAAGGCCGGTCGACGGTTGTCGGGACGGTCCCGCGCATAGTGTCGTACCAGGTCGGAGCGATCTTCGAAGTCGGCGTCTACGACTACGACAAGGCGTTCGTCGTCATGCCGATGCAGGATGCGCAGACATTGCTGATGCTTGGCGATCAGGTCGGCATGGTCGAAATCCAGACGAGCGATCCGGACAAAGCCCGTATCATCCTCGCCCCGCTTGGACCGCTGGTTCAGGGGCGCGGGATCATCGTCGACTGGCAGCAGATGAACTCGGCCTTGTTCGAAGCGCTGGAGATAGAGCGCGTCGCGATGTTCGTCGTCTTGTCGCTGATCGTCCTGGTCGCCGTCTTCAACATCCTGTCATCGCTGATCATGCTGGTGCGCGCCAAGACCCGTGACATCGCCATCCTCCGGACCATGGGGGCGAGCCGGCGAAGCATGATGAAGGTCTTCGTGACCGTCGGAGTTACGATCGGCTCTCTTGGGATCGTGCTCGGGATCATCATCGGGGCCATCTTCCTCTTCTTCCGCCAGGCGGTCGTGGACTTCATCCAACTGATCACGGGGCAGAATCTTTGGGACCCGTCTGTGCGCTTCCTGTCAGAACTGCCATCGAAGACCGATCCATTCGAGGTGACGGCGATCATATTGATCGCGCTGATCCTGTCCTTCCTCGCGACGCTCTATCCGGCATGGAAGGCGGCGAGCACCGACCCGGTGCAGGTGCTTCGCTATGAGTGAACCGGTCCTTTCGACGCGCGGGTTGAAGCGCAGCTTCACGCAGGGCGACGTGACGATCGAGGTGCTCCGTGGAGTCGATCTCGATGTGCAGCCCGGCGAGATTGTGGCGCTGCTCGGCCCGTCGGGGTCTGGGAAGTCGACGCTGCTGCAGGCCGTGGGCCTGCTCGAGGGCGGCTTCGAAGGTTCGATCCGGATCGCGGGTAGGGAGGCCGCGTCGCTCAACGACGAAGGTCGGACGGAGCTTCGCCGAAACGCGCTGGGCTTCGTCTACCAGTTTCACCACCTGCTGCCCGAGTTCAACGCGCGTGAGAATGTCGTCCTTCCGCAGCTAATCCACGGTGCCGAAACCGAGGCTGCCCTGGGTCGCGCGGAGCAATTGCTGACAGCGCTTGGCCTTGGCGCTCGTCTCGATCACCGGCCTTCGAAGCTTTCCGGAGGCGAGCAACAGCGGGTCGCCGTTGCGCGGGCGCTCGCCAACAAGCCGCCGCTCGTCCTCGCCGACGAGCCGACCGGGAACCTTGACGAGGCAACCGCCGATACGGTCCTTGCCGAGTTCCTTGGTCTGGTGCGGGGGGAGGGTAGTGCCGCCCTTGTGGCAACCCATAATGAGCGCCTCGCCGCAAAGATGGACCGAGTGGTTCGGCTCCACGAGGGACTGCTTGGATAGTGGAGCCGGAAGACGACGGGCGCGTTAGCGGCCCGATGCAACGCGTAAACCCCACAGTTCTTGCCACAATTGCGCTCGGAGCGCTGGTCCTGCTCATCGTCATCATGATCGTGATGGGCAACCGGTCGAGCGAAGACGATCGCCTGACCGGCAACCAGGTTACGTTATCCAGTGAAGAGCCTTCGGAACGCTGCGGAAGCCAAACGACATACGATCAGATCAAGCGCGAGCTGTTCCGTCAGGCGGCAGCGGCCCGAGGCAGCGACCAGGAGGCGTTTGACAAGATCGCATCCTTTTCGACAGTGCGGATGGAAGCGCCAGTCTTACGCGATGAAAGCGGGGGAAGCGTAACCTGTAACGGCACACTCACGCTCGACCTTCCGCCTGGGGTTGCTGTTGCGGGCGGTCGTCGTTCGCTCGGCGCGGACATTCTCTACACCGTTGATGGCGCTGCGGTGACCGTCTCCAACGCCGATGAGATCATTACGCCCCTCACGACGCTCGCACGAACTGCGGACGCGCGCACAAGCGATTTGCTGCCGCCCAACGCAAATGAAGTTGCACCCGCGGAACCGGACAATTCGGTGGAAGTGCTTCCGCCCGTAGAGCAGTCGGAAGGCGCGGACGCTTCGAATGCCGCGACCGTCACTCCGAGCTTCAACTGCTCCAATGCCAAGACGAGCGGCGAAGTGGCGGTCTGCAATGATTACCGGCTTGCGATCCTCGATCGCCGCATGGCGGCGCAGTTCGGAAGCGCAATGTCGGAAGCCGACGCAAAGCAGCGGGGCTTGCTGACCCGCACGCGTGATTCCTTCCTGATCTATCGGGACCGCTGCACGAGCAACGACTGCATCGCCGAGACTTATCGAGGGCGCATGCGCGAAATCCGCGACATCATGCTCGGCAGGTGGACTCCGCAGCATTAGCGTTTCGTCGATTTGGGCTTGTCAGATTTGACGAACTGGGCGCTTCTGCAATCAGTGGAGAAGGGTCCGTGATTCCCATTCGTTACTTGATGATAGCTGGAATTGCGGCCTTGGCGCTTCCGTCAGTTTCGGCGGCCCAGGTTGCGTCCGGTTGCAAGACCCCGCAGCACCGGCAGTTCGATTTCTGGGTCGGCACATGGGATGTTTTTCCAACCGGGCAGGACAGGTTGGTCGCGCGAAGCGTAGTCGAGAACCTCTACGGCGGGTGCGTCATTCGCGAGAACTGGACGCCGCTGACTGGGACAGCCGGTGGAAGCCTCAACACATACGACCCGGAAGACGGTCATTGGCACCAGGTCTGGATGGACGCAGCGAATGCGCGGGTCTTGTTCGAAGGAGACCTGGTGGACGGAAAGATGGTGCTGACCGGTTCCTGGAAGGGCGCTCGCAAACCGGGAGAAGAGAGCCTGGTCCGAATGACGTACAGCCGCCTAGAAGGTGGGGCGGTGCGTCAACAAGGCCAAATCTCGACCAACAAAGGCGTGACCTGGCAGCCATTTTTCGACTTCACATATAAGCCCGTCGCAATTCCCAAATAATCTGTGGAAAGCGGGGGCTGCGAGCCTTCCAATCGTGCCGCGGAGCGCCATAGTTCGAGTGTGACTCAGCCGTACGTTCCGCTTCGCATCTTTTCCTCCTTCACGATGCTGGAAGGGGCGATGGAGCCGAAAGTCATCGCGGAGCGCGCCGCGAAGCTGGGCTTCCCGGCCGTCGCGCTGACTGATCGCAACGGGCTCTATGCGGCCATGGCGTTTACAGAAGCCTGCGTAGCAAAGGGTGTACAGCCTATTGTTGGCGCAATGCTCGCTGTCGCCCGACCGTCCCAGATGGGAAGCGCGGTCGATTGGTTGGTCCTGCTGGCGAAGGACGAGCAGGGTTATTCGAACCTCTGCCACCTGGTTTCGTCGGCCCATCTCGATCGCCCGGTCGAACTCGATCCGCACGTGCCCTTCTCGGCTCTGGAAGCGATGAGCGATGGCCTCATCGCAATGACCGCAGGCTCGGAAGGCGCGCTCGCCCGGCTTCTGTCGGAAAACCAGAAGGGCAAGGCAGCGACCTATCTCGATCGCCTGCACGCATGCTTTACCGATCGGCTATATGTGGAAATCATCCGCCGGAACGATCCGGTCGAGGAAGCGTCCGAGGAAGCACTGATCGAGCTTGCCTACGAACGGGACCTCCCGCTCATCGCAACCAATCCAGCCGCCTATTCCGATCCAAGCTTCCACGCCGCCCACGATGCCATGCTCTGCATCGCCCAGTCGGCCTACATCGAGAGCAACGATCGCCACACGTCCTCGCCGGAAGCCTGGCTCAAGGATTCAGCGGCGATGGCCGAGCTGTTCGTCGACCTGCCCGAGGCCTTGGCGAACACGGCGATTGTAGCTCAGCGTTGTTCTGTCGGCGCTCCGAAGCGTAGGCCTATCCTGCCGCGGCTGTCGGATCACGAGGACGAGCAACTTCGGGCTGACGCGCATGCGGGCCTCGATTCGCGACTGACGGGCCGGACCGACGAGGAGAAGGAAAGCTACCGCGAACGGCTCGATTTCGAGATCGACGTCATCACCCGCATGGGGTTCGCGGGCTACTTCCTGATCGTCGCCGATTTCATCAAATGGGCGAAGGCGCACGACATCCCGGTGGGGCCGGGCCGTGGCTCTGGCGCGGGCTCGGTGGTCGCGTGGGCGCTTACGATTACCGACCTCGACCCGCTCGCGCTGAACCTGCTGTTCGAGCGATTCCTCAATCCTGAACGCGTCTCGATGCCGGACTTCGACATCGACTTCTGCGAAACACGGCGCGACGAGGTGATCTCCTACGTCCAGCAGAAGTACGGTCGCGATAGGGTCGCGCAGATCATCACTTTCGGGCGACTGAAGGCGCGCGCGGTGCTCAAGGATACGGGGCGCGTGCTCCAGATGAGCTACGGCCATGTCGACCGGATCGCGAAGATGATCCCGAACCATCCGACCGACCCGTGGACCCTAGAACGGTCGTTGAACGGCGTCTCGGAGCTGGCGGCCGAGTACAAAGGCGATTCCGACGTACGCCGCCTCATCGATCTTGCGATGAAACTGGAGGGCCTGCCACGCCACGCCTCCACTCACGCTGCGGGTGTGGTGATCGGCGACCGGCGCCTCGACGACCTTGTCCCGATGTATCGCGATCCCCGGTCGGACATGCCGGTCACGCAGTTCGACATGAAATATGTCGAGGCTGCGGGCCTGGTGAAGTTCGACTTCCTCGGTCTCAAGACATTGTCCGTCCTCAAGGAGGCCGAGCGGCTGCTCGGCGAGCAGGGCGTGAGCGTCAATTTCTCGGCGCTCACCTGGGACGATGAAGAGGTCTACGAGCTCCTCCAGCGGGGCGACACCGTCGGCGTTTTCCAGCTGGAATCGGAGGGCATGCGCCGGACGCTCGCGGCCGTCCGCCCGACAAGCTTCGGCGACATCATCGCGCTCGTGTCGCTCTACCGGCCCGGCCCGATGGATAACATTCCGCTATTCGGGGACCGCAAGAACGGGCGCGCGGCGATCGAATATCCGCACGCGATGCTCGAGGAGGTGCTCAAGGAAACGTACGGCATCTTCGTCTATCAGGAACAGGTCATGCAGGCGGCGCAGGTGCTCGCTGGCTATTCGCTCGGCGAAGCGGATCTCCTGCGCCGTGCCATGGGCAAGAAGATCCAGTCGGAGATGGACGCGCAGCGCGCCCGCTTCGTCGAAGGCTGTGCTTCGCACAACATCACGTCGGCGAAGGCATCGGAATTGTTCGACTTGATCGACAAGTTCGCAGGCTACGGCTTCAACAAGTCGCACGCCGCCGCATACGCGCTGGTCGCCTATCATACGGGCTGGCTGAAGGCGCATCACAGACCCGAATTCTACGCGGCGTCGATGAGCTTCGACATGACGCAGACGGACAAGCTCGCGCTGTTCGTCGAAGACATGCGTCGAGGCGAAGTCGAGTGCTTGCCGCCTTGCATCAACGCGAGCGAGGCCGCCTTCTCCGTCGCGGACGGCAAGGTCCGCTACGCCCTCGGCGCGCTCAAGGGCGTCGGCGAAAAGGCCATGGAAGCGCTGGTGGCCGAGCGCGAGGAGAGGGGGCCGTTCAAGTCGCTGGACGATTTCGCGGAACGCATCGATCCGCGCCTTCTCAATCGCCGGCAGATCGAGAGCCTTGCGGCCGCTGGCGCATTCGACGCCATCGCTCCTGACCGCGCGGCCGTCTTTGCATCTGCCGAGACCATCCTTGCTCACGCGGCTAGCGCCGCGGAACAGCGCACGAGCGGTCAGCACGGTTTGTTCGGAGGCAGCCAGGCCTCGGTCGCCCCGATCCGACTCGCCAAGGTCGAGCAATGGTCGCTTGCGCAGCGAATGGCGGCCGAGCGGGATTCCTTCGGCTTTTACTTCTCCGCCCATCCCGTCGACGCGCACCGCCACCTGCTGGAAGCGAACAAGGCGAAGACCTTTGCGCAGCTCGCCGATATCCCGATGCCGGCGGAAGGTCGCGCGGGCGCGGTCATGGCGGGCCTCGTCGAGGAAGCGCGCTGGCGGACGTCTGCGAAGGGCCGCCGCTACCTCATGGCCACTTTGAGCGACTCGTCCGGCCAGTTCCAGGCCAGCATTTTTGACGATGAAGCCAGCGCCGCCATCGAGGCTGCAGCCCGCGCCGGAACGTGCGGCCTACTGACGGTAGAACTCGACAAGCGTCCCGGAGACGAAATTCCTCGGGTGGCGATCAAGCGATTCCAGCCGCTGGAGGGTCTTGCCAAGCGGACTCGTCTGCAGATGGAAGTGCGGGTCTCTTCGCCCCTGCTAGTGCCTGCGATCGCGCATGAGCTTGCCGGAGCGCATGGCGGAGGCGGAGTCGTTCGCCTGCTGCTCCCTCTTTCAAAGGGCGGAGAAGCAGTGGTGATCGCTGGCCGCGATTTCGCGCTCGACGCCGAGCTCCAGGCACGCATCCAGCGAATTACCGGCGAGGGGAGTGTCGACCTTTCCGTTCAGGAACCGCCGAGACTCGCCCTCGTCGGCTAGTCTTCACGCCATCCAGAAACCGTCGGCGTTCACCAGGCCGGTAACCTTGGCGTTCTGCTCGTCAGTCATGCTCTGCTTGAAGGATGGAAAGACCTCTTCTTCCTCCATGTGCGCATGCTTGGAAACCAGTGCTCGGAACTCCCGGACCTTTTCAAGCCAGTTCGGAGCCTCGGGCCCCATGTTCTTCAGTTCGTAAATGAAAGTCTTGATGTAGCCGTGCTCGCCTTCGAGTTCGTCCGCATTGACAGCCATGTTCGCCTCGCGGAGCGCCGGATAGACGACCATCTCTTCCTGGTGCGCATGTTTGTCGAGCGCATGGGTAAGCTTCATTAGAAGCATGCTGCGCTTCCAGGTCTGCGTTTCGTCGGTTTCGAGCATCTTGTCGAAGATGCCGAGCGCCACCTCATGTTCCGCGGCGAGGATCTGGTCCCAATCGCCGGCAGCCGCTTCAAGGCCCTGCATCAGGAACTTGCGGCCGTAGTTGGCTGCAAAGCCGATCGCTGCACCGGCGAATGCAGCGCCCAGCAGTGGGCCAGCGTTGTCGGTCCATGAAAAGGCGCTTCGGTTGATGGCGGTGCGATTTCTCGACTGGGTCCGGCCGTTCTCGCTTCCACCCGATCCGCCGCTTGCGGAACGATTGCTGGATGAGGATCGACTCTGAGTACGTGTAGCCATCACATGTCCTCCGTTTTGGGTTCGCGGCATGAACGGAGGGCTACAGCCCGGCGTTCCTCTGCCGAACGCAAAAGGCCAGGCGATCAACGAATTAAGCTACTGACCGACCGGCGGAGGCGGGGCTTCCACGTTCCCTGGCTCGGGAGGCGTCGCCTGGTTTGCCACGGACTGCGTTTCTGAAGCCGGTGAGAGCTGGTTTGTGGCCAGGGGCTCTTGCGACTCAGGTGGCAGTTCGTCGACCGCTTCATTTAGCGGAGGAAGCGGCTTCGCGCTCTCGAATTCCTCGCCCGGAAGTTGCTTCTGCGGCTTCGCGGTGGCCGGCGGCGTCTTTTCCTTCGGTGGTATGATGTCCTGATAAACGCAGGCGTCGAGGCCATCGCGTGCGACGATGCTGATCCGTGAGCTTATCGAATTCCCGTAGCGTCTGGTGAAGCCCTTTGGAGCGACCGCGCCGCGCTTCTTCGGCAGCGGAAGGACGGCCGCGATCCGTGCAGCCTCGGTCCGGCTCATCGCGCTAGCGTCATGATCGAAGTAGCGCTGCGACCCCGCGTTAACTCCGTAGGTGCCGATCCCGGTCTCGGCGAGGTTGAGATAGACCTCCATGATCCGGCGCTTTGGCCAGAGATTTTCCATCAGCAGCGTGAACCAAGCTTCCAGGCCTTTGCGGAAATAGCCGCCGCCCTGCCAGAGGAAGGCGTTCTTCGCGGTCTGTTGGCTGATCGTCGAGCCGCCCCGAATCCGGCCCCCGGATGCGTTGCGTTTCATAGCATCTTCAATGGCTTCGACGTCGAACCCATTATGCGAACAGAACTTGCTGTCTTCAGCACCGATAGCTGCGCGAACCATGTCGCGGTCAATCTCTTCGATGCTCATCCAGTCGCGAGTGGCGCCGCGACCTGCGACCAGGTCGCCGAGCATGGTGGCCGTGATCGGCGGGTTCACGAACCGGTAGGCGAGAACCCAAAGCACCGAGCCGATCACGAAAATCAGCACCAGTTTGACGATGAATCCGACAATGCGTCCGAACGGGGAGCGCTTGCTCGTACGCCTGCGCTTGTAGCGGGGAATATTCGACTTCGGTCGTCTCGCCATTTGCAGCGCCTAGCGGGCGTCCGAGCGCGCCTCAAGCTTGGACAACAACGTCAGGGTTCCCGGATCTTTGGGGCGGTACTTCAGTGCCGCTGCGGCTTCGCGGCGCGCCCCAGCCACGTCATTCTGCTGCAACAAGGCGAGCGCCAAGTCCCGGCGAACCGGATAGTGCCATGCTGGAGGGTCCGAGACAGACGAGAAATCGTTGCTTTCCTGCATTTCTGCGGCTTGCGCGAAAGCAATTTCCGCTTCGTCGGGGCGGCCCGCCATCATCGCTGCCCGGCCGGCGAGGACATTCCGGGCGATGTACGTCATTGTTTGCGCCTGGAGCGAGCCGTCATCCTTGCTTAGCTCTCCGGAGACGCCACGGATCGCGGCCGCTTCCTTGCGGAGACCATCAATGTTGTTCAGCTTGGCGAATGCCTCGCCACGCGCGTAATGCCAGGCCGCGTTGAGGAAAGGTAGCTTGGGCTCTGGCAAGGCCAGGACCTCCTTTGGCTCGGCAAAGCGCGCCAGTGCGTAATAGCCGTTGCCCGAGATCATTTGGCTGTACGGCCCACCTTCCTTCTGGACTTGCGCCCGGGCGACCAGTGGTCTGCCCAACCGCAGTCCGATATCCGCATCGCCCGCCTCGAGCGCTCCTCCAAGCCCGAATGTCACGTTGTGCGAGTGATAGGGCAGTCCCCACACGCCAGCAGGCTCGGGCAGGCCGAGTCTCTTGGCATTGTCGATTCCGATCTCGACGGCGCGCATGTTTGCCTTGGCCGCATCCTCGTATCGGCCGACCCAGTAATAGGTGTGCGAGGGCATGTGGACGAGATGACTGGCGTTCGGTGCCAGAGCTGCAAGCTTGTCCGCATAAGGCTCCGCCAGCTCCGGGTGCCCGGCAATTTCGGTCGCGTGAATGTAGAAATGGATTGCCGGGGTATCGTCCGGTTTGCGCTTCAGGACTCCTTCGAGAAGCGGGATCGCCAGCCCGGCATTGAGCTTCCAGTCTTCGTCGGTCTCGGCGTGCGTCATCAGCCAGGCGTCCGCGGCGATCACCGCGATTTCATTGTCGTCCGGGTATTTGCTCGCGAGCGCGGCCATCGCCTTTGCGAAATGGAGGTCGCCATCCTTGCCGCCGCCACCATTCTTGTATCGCAGTTGCAGAGCATGAATGAGCGCTCTCTCGCGCTCGGTGCCGTGGTCCTTCGCGAGTTCGGCGGCCTTGTCGGCCAATTCCTTAAGCTTCGCGACCTCGTCCTCGGTCTTGTTGAAGTTGATCGTCGGCCCGTCGGCCCATGCCTCACCCCACAGGCACATCGCGCACTTCGGGTCGAGCTGCACCGCTTCCTGCATCGCCTCGACCGCAGCCTTGTGCGCGAAGGCATGGGCGAGCTGCATTCCGTTGTCGAAGAAGGCTTGCGCCTGGCGATTAGCCGTTGAGATCGGAAAGCCTCCGGAGCCGTAACCTTCCAGCAGGACAGTCTGTTTGGCCGTTGCTTCTTTCATGGAATGGCCCTGGTGTATGTCCATCTGGGCAAGGGCCGGCGCCGAGGCAGCCGTCAGGAACGCGAGCGCGTAATATCTCATCGAGCAAATCTCCCCGCGGGAAAGCTAGCACTCGGCAGTGCGCTGTCTAGCGGCGGCTCCTTGCCGCAGTGCAGCAGCCCATTTACATGCCGCTCAACATGACCTCGACGAACGACATCCGCCGCTCCTTCCTCGACTATTTCGAGAAGAACGGACACGCGCGAGTGCCCTCGGCGCCGCTGGTGCCGCAGAACGACCCCACGCTGATGTTCGTCAACGCGGGCATGGTGCCGTTCAAAAACGTCTTCACGGGGCTGGAGACCAAGCCGTACTCGACCGCGAGCAGTTCCCAGAAGTGCGTCCGCGCCGGCGGTAAGCACAACGATCTCGACAATGTCGGCTACACGGCCCGGCACCACACTTTCTTCGAGATGCTCGGGAATTTCTCGTTCGGCGATTATTTCAAGGATCGCGCAATCGAGCTCGCGTGGAACCTGATCACCAGGGAATGGGGAATAAGTGCAGACCGGTTGACCGCGACGGTCTATCACACCGACGACGAAGCCTTCGACCTTTGGAAGAAGATCTCCGGCCTCCCGGACAGCCGGATCATCCGCATTCCGACCAAGGACAACTTCTGGGCCATGGGCGACGATGGTCCTTGCGGTCCCTGTTCCGAGATCTTCTACGACCATGGCGATCACATCGCGGGTGGACCCCCGGGCAGCCCTGACGAGGACGGCGATCGCTTCGTCGAGATCTGGAACCTCGTCTTCATGCAGTTCGAGCAGGCGGCGGGGGAGATCGTTTCGGAGTTGCCGAAGAAGAGCATCGACACCGGCATGGGCTTGGAGCGCGTATCTGCGGTGCTTCAGGGTGTGCATGACAATTACGATACGGACATGTTCCGTGCGTTGATCGAGGCCAGCGAAGAGCTGACGAAGACGCGGGCCGAGGGGGACCGGCAGGCGAGCCATCGGGTGATCGCCGATCATCTTCGCGCTTCGGGCTTCCTGGTGGCCGACGGCGTCCTGCCGGCGAACGAGGGCAGGGGCTACGTCCTTCGCCGCATCATGCGCCGAGCGATGCGCCATGCGCACCTGCTTGGCTCCAAGGAGCCGCTGATGCATCGGCTCGTTCCGGCGCTCGTCGCGGAAATGGGCGCTGCCTACCCGGAACTAGTCCGTGCGCAGCCACTTATCGAGGCGACCCTGGCACAGGAAGAGACGCGTTTTCGTCAGACTCTGGCGAACGGCTTGCGCCTTCTCGACGAGGCGACGGGAGACCTTGCCGAGGGTGGCACGCTCCCGGGCGAGACCGCGTTCAAGCTCTACGACACTTACGGCTTCCCTTACGACCTCACAGTGGATGCGCTGCGTGCCCGCGGGCTGGGCGTGGATCGCCAGGGCTTTGACACGGCCATGGCGCAGCAGAAAGCGGCCGCCCGTGCCGCCTGGAGGGGCTCGGGCGATCGCGCTTCAGATGATCTCTGGTTCGACATTGCCGAGGAGTTCGGAAGCACTGAGTTCACCGGCTATTCCGGCGACGAAGGCGAGGGCGTTGTCCTGACGATCGTTAAGGACGGCAAGCGCGTTGAAAGCGCCGAGATCGGTGAAACGGTGGATTTGGTTCCCAATCAGACGCCCTTCTACGGCGAGAGTGGCGGGCAAATCGGCGACACCGGAAAACTAACCACACTCAAAGGCTTCCAGGGCGAAGTTAAGGATACAATTAAGCCTCTAGGACGTCTTCATGTGTTGCGAACCAGGGTTGCCGCAGGCGAACTGACGGTCGGAGAGACAATCCACCAATCGGTGGACGCTGATCGCCGCAATCGCGTGCGCGCCAACCATAGCGCGACGCACCTGCTTCATGCGGCACTGCGCCACCGGCTCGGAACTCACGTGACGCAGAAGGGTAGCCTGGTCGCGCCGGATTACTTCCGGTTCGACTTTTCGCATCCCAAGGCGCTGTCACGTGATGAGATCGAGCAGGTCGAGGCCGATGTGAATGCACAGATTCGCGGGAATGAGGCGGTCACGACGCGTCTGATGACTCCGGATAAAGCGATCGAGGCCGGGGCCATGGCCTTGTTTGGTGAGAAGTACGGCGACGAGGTCCGGGTTCTCTCCATGGGCCGCACTCCGGAGGCCGATTATTCGGTCGAGCTCTGCGGTGGCACGCATGTTCGGGCGCTGGGTGATATCCAGCTGTTCAAGATCATCAGCGAGAGCGCCGTCTCATCCGGCGTTCGCCGTATCGAAGCCCTGACGGGCGAGGCCGCTAGGCAGTGGCTTGTCGGTCGTGACGCCAAGCTTCGCGAGGCAGCGGCCACGCTGAAATCGTCTCCGGACGAAGTGCCCGCGCGCATAGCGTCGCTGGTCGAGGATCGACGGCGCCTCGAGCGCGAACTCGCCGATGCGAAGAAGGCGCTGGCAATGGGCGGCGGCTCAGCCAAGTCCGACGAGGCCGGTCCAGAGCAGGTGAACGGCCACAAGTTCCTCGGCCAGGTGGTGGACGGACTGAATCCCAAGGACTTGCGCTCGACTGTTGATGCGATGAAGCAGCGCATCGGCTCGGGCGTCGCGGCTCTCGTGGCTGTCAACGAAGGCCGTGCCAGTGTTGCCGTGGGAGTCACCGACGATCTAGCCGGCCACATCAGTGCCGTTGACCTGGTAAAGGCCGCCGTTGAAGCACTCGGCGGGCAGGGTGGCGGCGGCCGTCCCGACATGGCCCAAGGAGGCGGCCCGGAGGGCTCAAGGGCCAAGGAGGCGATCGAGGCGGTGAGGGACGCGCTGGAGAAGGTTGCAGCGTGATCGACACCGCAGCCAGCGAACCGCTTACGCTCGACGGTTCGTGCCACTGCGGCGCGGTGAAGTTCACAACGACACTGCCGTTCGGTTTTTCTTCCGCGAGGCGCTGCACCTGCAGTATCTGCCGGATGCGCGGCGCGATCGCGGTGACGTCAACGGACGAGCATTTCCGGATCACCGAGGGTGAGGAGAAGCTCGCGACCTATCGCTTCAACACGAAGACTGCCGAGCATCACTTCTGCACCACCTGCGGGATCTACACGCACCACAAGCGGCGCTCGAGCCCAGACCAGCTCGGGGTCAATGTGGCTTGCCTCGAAGGTGTCTCGCCATTCGATTTTGCCGAGGTAGTGGTCTTCGACGGGCAACGGCATCCTGGCGATAATCCGGAGCACAGGACCTACACGGCGGGCGTGCTCCGCTTCGAGCCGGTGTCGGAAGCCTAACCGGCATCACGTAGCCGCCGGCGGCCGAGACGTGGTTCCGCTTCCATTTCCGCCTGGGCCATGATCTCGGAGCGAAGTTCCGACCGTTTCTCGTGGATGCTGGCGATCACCGGTCCCATCGCCACGCCGATGTCGACAAGCACGGCTTCGGAGAGCTGAAGCGAGGCCTCCAGCGTTTCGGGCACTGCATCGGTCACGCCGGCCTCGTAGAGCTTGGCCGCATGATCCGTGTCCCTTGCTCGGGCTATGATGGCCAGCTGCGGGAACGAGTTTCGGAGGCGGCGGGCGAGGCGCGCCACGAGCACCGGATCGTCCATGGTCAGCACGAGCGCCGCCGCGTGGCCGAGGTGGAGCTTTTCGACCAGCTCGCTTCGGGCGACATCACCGAACAGGATCGTATAGCCTCCTTCTCGTGAGGCCATGACATTGTCGATGTCGCTGTCGACCGCGAGATAGGGGCGTCCGTGCTCGCGCAGCATGTCGGCGACCATTCTGCCGACCCGGCCGAACCCGAAGATGATCGTGCGACCCTTTGCGGCTTCATTGTCAGGCATATCCATCGCCTGCGGATCGACCCGTCTTGCCGCGAGACGACCGAGTTTTGCGAGCAAGGGGGTTATGGTGAGTCCGACGGCCGTCGCCGCCTGCCAGAAGGTTGCCGTATCCTGTGCGACAACGCCGGTTGCGGCGGCTGCTCCGAGGAGGATGAGCGTCGTTTCCGACGGTGAAGCCATCAGGAGGCCGGTTTCCGCCGCGACGCCCTCTCGCGAGCCACTGAGGCGAAGCAATGTGCCGGTGACCAGCGCTTTGACCAACAGTACACCTGCCAGCGCCACGAGCAGCTCCGGCCAGATTTGAGCCAGCTGGCGGAAATCAATGCGCATACCGACGGTGATCAGGAAGATGCCGAGAGCGAGGCCGCGGAATGGCGCGGTCACCACTTCGACCTCGCTTCGATATTCGGTTTCGGCGATCAGGACGCCTGCGATGAGCGCGCCGAGAATCGGCGAAAGGCCGACGGCGCCCGTCGCGATGCTGGCGAGAATGACGACCAACAAGCTGACGGCGAGGAAGAGTTCAGGGCTCTTGGTGCGCGCTGCCTGTGCAAAAAGCGCCGGAAGGACCAGCCGTCCAATCAGCAAGAGGCCCGCGATGACGAGTGCGCCCTTCCAAACAACATCCACCAGTCCGGAAGCTGCGCCGGCTGCGGCTGTTCCGAAGAGGAACAGCAAGGGGACGAGGGCGAGGTCCTCGAACAGCAGCATGGCGAGCGCCGCGCGCCCGACTGGGCTGGTCGTCCCGGCGATCGGCAAGACCAGTGCTGTTGATGACATGGCCAGCGCAAACCCAAGGGAGGCAGCGCTCGCCGCGGGCTGACCCATCACGTACAAAGCTCCGCCGATCAGGACGGCGCTACCGATCAGCTCCGCGGCGCCGATGCCAAACACCATCTTCCGCATGGCGACCAGTCGCCTGAAACTCAGTTCAAGCCCGATCGCGAACAGGAGGAGGATAATGCCCAGTTCCGCGAACGGATCGATCGCTTCGGGAGTGGAAATAGTAAGGTAATTCAGCCACGGGATTTCGTCGGTCAGCCCACCCAAACCGGCGGGACCGACGATCATTCCGACCATGATGAACCCGATGACCGGCGTGATGCGGAGTCGGGCGAAGGCCGGGATGACGATTCCGGCCGCACCCAGGATGACTAAGGCATCACTGTAACCGGAAGTGCCGAATTCGCCTGCCATGCCGGCTTTAGAGCAGGTGCCCGAGAATCTGTCACCCTGCCGGGTAGCGCTGACTTGAGCGCGCAAGGGCTGTAAGCGCGACCGCATGACGTCAGAGCGTGATGCAGACCTAATCGTCGTCGGCGGAGGGCCGGCGGGCGTGATGGCGGGTCTGCTCTTCGCCCGCGCGGGCTGCAATGTCCGCATTTTCGAGAAGCATGCGGATTTCTTCCGCGATTTTCGTGGAGACACCGTCCACCCGTCGACGATGGAGATCCTCGACCAACTCGGGATGCTTCAGCGATTTCTTCATCGGCCACACAACAAAGTCGATCGGGCGGAACTGCGCCTCGCCGGGCGGGAGTGGACGATCGGCGATCTGTCGCACCTCCACACCCCGGCGCCGTTCATTGCAATGATGCCGCAGTGGGAGTTCCTCGATTTCTTGCGAGTCGAGGGGAAAGCCTTCCCCGGGTTTTATATCGAGATGGAGTCTCCTGTTGAGAGCTTCATCGAAAAAGAAGGCAAGGTCCTCGGTGTCCGGATGAAGGACGGGCGCGACGTCATCGCTCCACTAACGATCGCTGCCGATGGGCGGGATTCGATCGTTCGCGGAAAGCTTCCGCTGGAGGATCTTGGGGCGCCGATGGATGTCTTCTGGTTTCGTGTCGCCAAGCCGAGGCAGGAGATAGGAGGACTCCGCGGGAACGTCGAACGGGGCAGGCTTCTCGTGATGATCGATCGCGGCGATTATTGGCAATGCGCCTTCCTGATCCCGAAGGGTGCTGCCGAGGCCTACCAAAAGCGAGGAATCGACGCGATCCGGGAGGAAGTAGCCGCAGCCGCCCCATCGGACCTTGACCTGGCAGAGCTCGACGAGATTTCCGACCTTCACCTGCTGACCGTGAAGCTCGACAGGCTGACGACCTGGCACAAGCCGGGCCTGCTCGCCATCGGCGATGCAGCTCACGCGATGTCGCCAATCGGCGGAATTGGCATCAACCTGGCGGTTCAGGACGCTGTAGCGGCGGCAAACGCGCTTGCTGGACCCTTGGCCAGTGGAGAAAGTCTGGATCCGCTGCTTGCCAGGGTGCAGGAGCGCCGAATGTTTCCGACCCGCGTCATCCAGGGCGGACAGAAGCTAGCGCAGGACCGAATCATCGGCCGCCTGCTTCAGGGCACAGAGCCCATTCGTCAGGCGCCTTTGATTATTCGGCTGTTCGATCGCTTTCCGTTGCTCCGGCGCATTCCGGGTCGGATCGTCGGGCTCGGCGTCAGGCGCGAGCGGGTTCAGTCGCCTGCGGCGCCTTCTCCCACGAAGCCATAGTCGTCTCTAGGTTCCTCACGATCGTGTCGAAGAACTGCTCGGTCGTCATCCACGGCTGATCCGGGCCGACGAGGATCGCGAGGTCCTTGGTCATGTGACCGGCCTCCACCGTATCGATGCAGACTCGCTCGAGCGTCTCTGCGAAGCGGACCACGTCCGGGGTTTCGTCCAACTTGCCGCGGAACTTGAGGCCGCCCGTCCAGGCGAAGATCGACGCGATCGGGTTGGTCGAGGTCGCCTTGCCTTGCTGGTGCATGCGGTAGTGGCGGGTAACCGTGCCGTGGGCTGCTTCCGCCTCGACCGTCTTGCCGTCCGGAGTCATTAGGATCGAGGTCATGAGGCCCAATGAACCGAAGCCCTGCGCGACCTGGTCCGACTGGACGTCGCCGTCGTAGTTCTTGCAGGCCCAGATGAACTTGCCGCTCCACTTGAGAGCAGAGGCGACCATGTCGTCGATCAGGCGGTGTTGGTACTCGATGCCAATTTCATCGAACTTAGCCTTGAATTCGCTATCGAAAATCTCCTGGAAGATGTCCTTGAAGCGACCGTCATAGGCCTTGAGGATCGTGTTCTTCGTCGACAGGTAGACCGGCCACTTACGGTTGATGCCGTAGTTGAAGCAGGCTCGGGCGAAGTCGCGGATGGACTCGTCTAGGTTGTACATGCCCATGGCGACGCCGGCGCTCGGGAAGTCGAAGACCTCGTATTCAAGCTTGTCGCCGCTGTTGCCTTCCCACTTGATCGTGAGCTTGCCGGGGCCAGGGACCAGGAAATCGGTCGCCTTGTATTGGTCACCGAATGCGTGACGGCCGATCACGATCGGGTCGGTCCAGCCCGGGATGATCCTCGGCACGTTGGCGATGACGATCGGCTCACGGAATACGACGCCGCCTAGGATGTTGCGGATGGTGCCGTTGGGCGACTTCCACATCTTCTTAAGGCTGAACTCCTCGACCCGGGCTTCGTCAGGAGTGATCGTGGCGCATTTCACGCCGACGCCGTGCTTCTTGATCGCTTCGGCGGCGTCGACGGTGATCTTGTCCTCGGTCTCGTCGCGCTTCTCGATGCCAAGGTCGTAGTAGAGCAGGTCGACGTCGAGAAAAGGCAGGATCAGCCGTTCGCGGATCCACTGCCAGATGATGCGGGTCATCTCGTCGCCGTCGAGCTCGACGACCGGGTTCTTCACCTTGATCTTGGTCATTATTGTCCTGCTTTTCCGGGTTTGGCGGGGCATTAGGACGCGGCCCGCGATCAGGCAACCGCAGCGTTGTGCAGCCGGGGAGCCGCGCTTAAGGGAGTGCGCATGCCTTCTCTGGACAAGCCTAATGGCGCCCTGACCACCCCAACCACCGTCAAATGGCGCTTCCCTTCAACCCACCCTGAAGGGCGCAAGTTCGCCGCCGGTTCGGCAGCGCTGACGCTATTCGCTTTCCTGCTCGGATGGCAGTTCATCGCATGGCTGCTGGTCGGCCTGACGGTCTGGATCTTCGCTTTCTTTCGCGACCCGATCCGAACCACGCCTCGCGGCGATAATATCGTAATCGCACCGGCGGACGGCCTCATCACGATGATCAGCAGGGTGCCCACGCCGCCAGAACTCGCTGGCGCGGACGGCCTCGACGGCGCGGAATACACGCGCGTATCGATCTTCATGAGCGTCTTCGACGTGCACATTAATCGCTCGCCGGTCGGCGGGCGCGTCCGCAAGGTTGCCTATATCCCCGGCAAGTTCGTGAATGCCGATCTGGACAAGGCCAGCGAGGACAATGAGCGACAGCATGTCGTCGTCGAGACCGCAGCGGGCGTCCGCATCGGTTTCACGCAGATCGCCGGGCTGGTTGCACGCCGGATCCTGACTTTCGTTCGCGAAGGCGACCAGGTCGAAGCGGGCGAGAGGGTAGGGCTGATCCGCTTCGGAAGCCGCGTCGACGTCTACTTGCCTGCGGGTACGGGGCCTCGGGTCCTGCTCGGACAGAGGGCGATTGCGGGTGAGACGGTGATCGCCGAACTCGGAGCTCAGCCGGACTTGATCGGGTTCAGCCAGTGATGGACGAGCCCGAGCAACGCCTGCGGCACGGTATTCCATTCCGTGCGATGATCCCCAACGCGATCACTCTGCTGGCCCTGTGCTTCGGACTGACCGGAGTCAGCTTCGCGATCGGCGCTGAATGGGAGAAGGCCCTGGCCGCAGTCGTGTTCGCCGGCGTGCTGGATGGGCTTGACGGCCGCATTGCCCGGCTGTTGAGGGCTCAGAGCAGGTTCGGTGCGGAGTTGGACTCGCTCAGCGACAATATCGCCTTCGGGACTGCTCCGGCGCTGATCCTGTTTCTCTGGTCGCTTCAGACGGCACCAAGATTCGGATGGATCGCTGCGCTCGCTTTGGCGGTTTGTTGCGCTCTTCGGCTCGCCCGGTTCAATGCTCGAATCGATGCCACCGAGCAGCCGCACAAGTCCGCCGGCTTCAATACAGGGGTTCCTGCTCCCGCCGGGGCAGGGTTGGCTTTCGTCCCAATCTTTCTCTGGTTGATCACGGGCGACGAGGTGTTCCGCCGCTGGGAGCCGGTGATGGCGTGGACGCTCTTCATCGCGGCGCTGATGATCTCGAGCCTTCCAACCTACAGCTGGTCGTCGATCCGAATTCGAAGTGGCTGGCGTTTGTTTGCGCTTGCGGGCGTCGCGCTGCTCGGCGCCGCCCTGATCCGCGCGCCATGGGTCACGCTTTTGATCGTCGCACTACTGTATCTGGCTATGCTGCCGTTTGCCTTCGCGTCGTATCAGCGGGTCAGGCGGCGGCGCGCAATTGCGGCTGCGCCCGCATCGGCTTCCGCTTCGCAATCCGCGCGCGAGCCGGTCGCGACCGAATAACCAGAGACGTTCCACGGACGGCTGGTGTTTCGCCACGCAGGGCCGCGGCGATGCGCGACCCGGTGCGTACGAACATTTCGGTGAAAACGGCTGCGGTCAGCCAGAGTGCCGACAGGAAAGCCAAGGTAGCGAGCGGTGCAAGCATGAGCGACGTCCCTTGTTTGGTGGCACAACCGTAACGAACTCGCTTTGTTCCGTTTCGGGTTGCGCCAAGCTGCTGGGACGGAACAATGTTCCTGCTTTGTTCTGGTTCGTCAAGTGGCAATTTGAACGCGCGCCTGCGCCCTTGAAAGAAATAGCTCCTTCCGCTAACTGGCCCGCCATCCCACAGGCGGAGCTAACATACCGGTGCCAGTCGTAAGGCTGGTTACATGGCTCCGCTGAGGCACAACCGGAAGGAGACTACCCATGGCGACCAACGTCGTCACAATGCAGCAATTGCTCGAAGCCGGAGCGCACTTCGGCCACCAGACCCACCGTTGGAACCCGCGGATGAAGCCGTACATTTTCGGCGACCGCAACGGGGTTCACATCATCGACCTGTCGCAGACCGTGCCGCTGTTCTCCCGCGCGCTCGACTTCGTCACTCAGACCGTCCAGCGCGGCGGCAAGGTGCTGTTCGTCGGCACCAAGCGCCAGGCGCAGGATGCCGTCGCTGAAGCCGCGAAGGTTTCGGGCCAGCACTTCGTCAATCACCGCTGGCTCGGCGGCATGTTGACCAATTGGAAGACGATCTCGAACTCGATCAAGCGCCTCAAGACGCTTGAAGAGCAACTTTCGGGCGACACCGCCGGCCTCACCAAGAAGGAAGTCCTTCAGCTGACCCGCGAGCGCGACAAGCTCGAAAAGTCGCTTGGCGGCATTCGCGACATGGGCGGCCTGCCGGACATCATGTTCGTCGTCGACACCAACAAGGAAGAACTGGCGATCAAGGAAGCCAACGTTCTTGGGATCCCGGTCGTCGCGATTCTCGATTCGAACAGCGACCCGAGCGGCATTGCTTTTCCGGTTCCGGGCAACGACGACGCCAGCCGCGCGATCCGCCTCTACACGGACGCGGTTGCCCAGGCTGTCAGCAACGGCCGTACCGGCAATGCCGCTGCCCGTGGCGAGGACATCGGTGCGATGGCCGAACCGCCGGCTGAAGCCGCGCTCGAAGCTTAAGTCTGCTTCCCTCGCGAAGCGGGGGAGCAGTACTTACATTCAAGCTTGAACGAGCTCCTGCGACACGCGGGGGCCCTTAGAGGGAATTAGAGAAATGGCTGAGATTACGGCCGCGACCGTGAAGGAACTCCGTGAGCGCACCGGCGCCGGGATGATGGATTGCAAGAAGGCGCTTGCTGAAGCCAATGGCGACATGGAAGCCGCCATCGACTGGCTGCGTGCCAAGGGCCTCGCGGCTGCCGCCAAGAAGGCAGGCCGCACGGCCGCAGAGGGCCTCGTCGGCGTGGCCGTCGAAGGAACTCGTGGTGCGGTTGTCGAGGTGAACTCGGAGACGGACTTCGTCGCCAAGAACGAGATCTTCCAGGATTTCGTCCGCAACGTTGCACAGATCGCACTGAAGGACGGCTCTGACATCGAGGCGCTCTCGAGCGCTGCTTACCCGTCGGGTGGAACGGTTGCCGAGACGCTGACGGACAACATCGCCAAGATCGGCGAGAACCAGTCGCTGCGCCGCGCCGCGGTCGTGGAAGTGAAGGAGGGCGTTGTCGTTCCTTACGTCCACAACCAGGTCGTTCCGGGCCTCGGCAAGATCGGCGTGCTGGTCGCTCTCGAGAGCGCTGCTCCGTCCGAAACGCTAACCGCCCTTGGCAAGCAGATCGCGATGCATGTCGCGGCTGCGAACCCGCTGGCGCTAAACGCGGACGAGCTCGATCCGGAGTTGGTCGAGCGTGAGCGCGCGATCGCGATGGAAAAGGCGAAGGAAAGTGGCAAGCCACAGAACATCGTCGAGAAGATGGTCGAAGGCGGCCTCGGCAAGTTCCGCAAGGACAATGCGCTCTTGTCGCAGCTGTTCGTGATGGACAACAAGACGCCGGTCGCGGACGTCGTCGCGCAGGCAGCGAAGGAAGCCGGCACGGGCATCGTCCTAAAGAGCTTCACCCGCTTCCAGCTCGGTGAAGGCATCGAGAAGAAGCAGGAAGACTTCGCGGCGGAAGTCGCGGCGGCTGCCGGCTCCTCGAAGGCTGAACCGGTCGCCTAAGACATTTTGTCTTGGCTGTTGGAAAATGAGGCGGGCGCGCTAAAGCGTGTCCGCCTTTTCCATATCTGAAGGACGTTGCGCCCGAATGACCCGCCCACGCTTCAACCGGATCCTGCTGAAGCTCTCGGGTGAGGCGCTGATGGGGCAGGGCCAGTTCGGCATCGACCCGGAAGCTGCCGCAGGACTGGCAAGCGAAATTGCCGCGGCAAAGGCCAAGGGTCACGAACTGTGCCTGGTCGTCGGCGGCGGCAACATCTTCCGGGGCATGGCTGCAGCGGCGAAAGGCTTCGACCGGGCGACCGCGGATTACATGGGAATGCTGGCAACGGTCATGAACGCACTGGCACTTCAGAATGCACTGGAGAAGCAAGGTGTCGATACCCGAGTGATGTCGGCGATCCCGATGGCCAGCGTTTCCGAGCCCTACATTCGCCGCCGGGCACTCAGGCATCTCGAGAAGGGCCGGATCGTCCTGTTCGCCGCCGGCACGGGCAATCCTTACTTCACAACCGACACCGCCGCAGCGTTGCGGGCGGCCGAAATGGGCTGCGACGCCTTGTTCAAGGGCACCAGCGTCGACGGGATCTACACTGCCGACCCAAAGAAGAAAGCCGACGCTACCCGTTACGAAAGCCTGAGCTTCAACAAGGTGTTGAGCGACGACCTTAAGGTCATGGATGCAGCGGCAGTTGCGCTGTGCCGCGACAACAATATTCCGATCGTGGTCTTCAACATCCGCCAGCCCGGTAATCTCGCAGAGATCATCGAGGGCCGCGGGACCGCCACGGTCGTCCAGGGAGAGTAAGCATGACGACGAGCATCGATAAATCCGACCTCCAGCGCCGAATGCACGGCGCGCTCGAAGCACTGAAGCATGATCTCGCCGGCCTTCGTACAGGACGCGCATCGACGGCTTTGCTCGATCCCGTTCACGTCGAGGTCTACGGCGCGAACATGCCGCTGAACCAGATAGCGACTGTTTCCGTGCCAGAGGCGCGCATGCTTTCGGTCCAGGTGTGGGATCGTTCGAACGTGCAGCCCGTCGAGAAGGCAATTCGCTCCGCCGGACTCGGCCTCAACCCGATCACCGACGGTCAGATGATCCGCTTGCCGATCCCCGAACTCACGGAGGAGCGTCGCAAGGAGCTTGCCAAGCTGGTTGGCCAATATGCGGAAAAGGCGCGCATCGCCGTTCGCAATGTCCGCCGCGATGGCATGGAGCATCTCAAGGCTGACGAGAAGAAGCACGACATCAGCGAGGACGAGCGCAAGCGCCTCGAGACTGAGGTACAAAAGCTGACGGACGATACGATCAAGGAGATCGATACGGCGGCAGAAACCAAGGAAAAGGAAATCCTCGGCAAGTGACGCCTGCCGCCGCTCCGAACGAAGCTGAGCGGCCGGCCAAAGAAGGCGGGTCGGTTCCGCGCCATGTCGCCATCATTATGGACGGCAACGGCCGCTGGGCGAATAAGCGCGGGCTGCCCCGTGTTGCAGGCCATCGGGCGGGCGCAGAGGCTGTTCGACGAACATTGCGGGCTGCCGTCAAAAATGGCGTAGAAGTCCTTACCCTCTATGCCTTTTCGTCCGAGAATTGGCGCCGCCCCGAGGAGGAAGTGTCCGACCTTAAGGGGCTGCTCGGCTATTATCTTGAACGCGAGCTGGATTCGCTCGCCAAAGAGGGCGTGAAGCTCAGGCTGATCGGGGATTACGAGGCTTTCGGGCCCGATCTGTCGAAACGCCTTGAAAAGGCGATGGCGAGCCTTCAGTCGAATAGGCGGCTGACGCTCGTCGTGGCGCTCAATTACGGGTCGCGTGCAGAAATCGCCGCCGCAGCCCGGAAGCTCGCAACCAAGGCAGTATCAGGGGAGATCGAACCCGCCTCGATCGATGAGGAGGCGTTGGGATCACATCTACAGACCCATGGCCTTCCGGAACTCGACCTCCTGATACGGACTTCCGGCGAAGTCCGTTTGTCAAACTTCCTGCTGTGGCAGGCTGCCTATGCGGAACTGGTCTTCACGCCGACGTTGTGGCCCGATTTTGATGAGGCCGAGCTAGTCAAAGCGATTGAGCAGTTTGCCGCCCGTGAGCGGCGGTTCGGAGGCCGGTGAACGAGCTAACAACCCGTGTCATCTCTGGAATCGCCATGGTCGTCGTCGCGCTCATGGCGGCGGTGCTGGGTGGATATTATTTCGCATTCCTGGTCGCCGCTGCGGCCACGGGCATGTTCTACGAATGGATGCGGATTGTCCGGGGCTGGGGCCTTCATTGGTCAGTCGGCGGTTTCTTCTACTGCCTGCTGCCTGCACTCGCCCTTCTCTGGATCCGCGACCGGAGCGGCGATCAGGGCCTATCGTTGCTGCTGTGGGTTTTCGTTGTGACGTGGTCGACCGACATCGGCGCCTATTTCGCGGGCAGGCGCTTTGGGAAGCGCAAGCTCGCACCCACGATAAGTCCCGGCAAAACGGTCGAGGGCCTGTGGGGCGGAATGGCCGCTGCAGCATTGCTCGGAGCAGCCTGGGTTCTCTCAACGGATCTCAACTGGGCTCTGCTTCCACTCGCACCCCTGTTCGCCGTTGCCGCGCAGGCCGGCGATCTGTTCGAGAGCAAGATGAAGCGGATGGCCGGGATCAAGGATTCCGGGTCATGGCTGCCGGGACACGGCGGTCTCCTGGACCGTCTTGATGGCCTAGTTCCAGTTGCGGTTCTGACCGTTGCGGCGCAGGCAGCGGGCTTAGCGTGAAGAAAGTCGCAATTCTCGGCTCCACCGGCTCGATCGGGAAATCGACGCTCGACCTCATCGAGCGATCGCCGGACAAGTTCGAGATCACGGCCCTGACGGCGGCTGTGAACGTGGACGCGCTCGCCGACGCAGCCCGACGGACTAACGCCAGGCTTGCGGTCATCGCGGACGAGAGCCGGCTTCGCGACCTGGAAGATGCGCTTCAGGGTAGCGGTTGCCAGGCGGCCGCTGGCGCCGATTCGCTGGTAGGAGCAGCAACGGGCGACTCCGATCTCGTCATGGCGGCTATCGTCGGCTGTGCGGGGCTGCGACCGACCATGGCGGCTGTCGAGGCGGGGAAGACCGTCGCTCTTGCCAACAAGGAGGCATTGGTCACCGCTGGCGACCTGATGACCGAAGCCGCAAAGACCAGCGGCGCCACCCTGCTTCCCGTCGACAGCGAGCATAACGCCATTTTCCAGTCGCTTGCGGGGAGCCGCATCGACCAGGTCTCAAGGATCATCCTGACTGCCAGCGGCGGACCGTTCAGGACGGCTTCGGCGGAGGCTATGCGCAACGCCACGCCAGCTCAGGCCGTGGCGCATCCGAACTGGACCATGGGAGCAAAGATCTCGGTCGATTCGGCGACCCTGATGAACAAGGGGCTCGAGCTGATCGAGGCGCATTATCTCTTCGGGCTTCCGTCCGAGCGCATCGACATTCTCGTCCACCCGCAGTCGGTGATCCATTCGCTGGTCGAATTCATCGACGGGTCTGTGCTGGCCCAGCTAGGTTCGCCGGATATGCGGATTCCGATCGCCTATGCGCTGGCCTGGCCGGAACGCATGCCGACGCCAGCCCAGCGCCTCGATCTTGCCGCTATAGCGAGACTGGATTTCGGGGAGCCCGACCTCGAGCGTTTCCCGGCGCTTCGACTGTCGCGAGAAGCACTTGAGGCAGGTGGGTCGGCGCCGGCGGCGCTCAATGCCGCAAACGAAGTGGCCGTCGCGACTTTCCTCGACGGCAAGATTTCCTTCCCGGACATCAGCAAGTTGGTCGATATGGCTCTTCAAGAAAATGAAAGCCCGGCTCCGCGATCCATCGAAGATGTGTTTGAAATCGACCGGAAAGTCCGCACTGATGTGACCGCAATGATCGAAGGGCGCTGCGCCTGATGCTGTCGCAACCGCCAATCTGGCTGATCTTGATCGCGTTCGTCTGCGCGCTCGGACCGCTCGTCTTCATCCATGAGCTTGGCCATTATCTGGTCGCTCGCTGGCTGGGGGTCGGCGCCGAGATCTTCTCAATCGGATTCGGGCACGAGGTCACGGGCTGGACAGACAAGCGTGGTACACGGTGGAAGGTGGGCTGGCTCCCGCTGGGTGGCTACGTGAGGTTCGTCGGCGACGAACATGCTGCGAGCGCTCCGGCCGATCAGGAACAACTTACGCCTGAGCAGCAGAAGATAAGCTTTCACCTGCGTCCGATCTGGCAGCGGTTTCTGATCGTGCTGGCCGGCCCAGTCTCGAATTTCCTGCTCGCGATCCTTATCTTTTCGGCCTTCTTCGCGATCTATGGAGCACCAAGGACGCCTCCTATCGTCAGCGAGGTCCAGCCGGAAAGCGCGGCCGCGACCGCGCAAATCCAGCCGGGCGACCGGATCCTGTCTATCGGTGGACGTCCGACCCCGACATTTGAAGAGCTTCGCAACTACGCCATGCTTCGCCCCGGCGAGACGGTCACTATCGAGCTTGAACGCGAGCAAGTGGTTCGAGCGATCCAGGTGACGTTGGGCACTGACGTCGAAAGGGACAGGTTCGGGCAGACCTATCGAAGGGGCTTGCTGGGCGTGTCGCCCGTCGGGATCGTGTTCGAGCCGGTGCCGCCACTCAAGCTCGTACCAGCTGCCACGTCCTATGTCTGGCAGATGACTCGGACGATGCTGGAGGCGCTGGGGCAGATCATCACCGGAAGACGTTCGGTCAAGGAACTTGGAGGTCCACTCAAGATCGCTCAGGTCGCGGGCCAGCAGGCGAGTTTGGGGCTTGTGGACTTCCTGAGCCTGCTCGCTTTGCTTTCAATTAATCTCGGATTCATCAACCTCTTGCCAGTCCCCATGCTGGATGGTGGACATCTCCTATTCTACGGAATCGAGGCCGTGCAGCGTCGCCCGGTCAGCCCGCGTGCTCAGGACTGGGCGTTCCGGGGCGGTCTCGCATTCATCCTGGCCCTGCTCATCTTCACAACCGTCAACGATTTGGGGTCGTTCGGCTTGTGGGAACGGCTTGGGCGCTTGATTGGCTAGGACGGTTAGGGCAGGGCTGCACACCATTCCTGCGGACCGCTGAGGGGCGGCCGCTGATTCTTGCACAAAAGGCGGGGACGCGTGACTTCAGAGCGTAAGTTTATTGGCAATCGCGCAGGCGCGGTCTTCCTCGCCGGAACCATCCTGGGCGGCTGGTCGGTACCCGTATTGGCGCAGGCGCAGCAGTCGGATCCGCTCGCGGCGCAGCCCGCTCCGGCACCGGCGCAGAATCCGCCCGCGACACCGGCACCTGCACCAACTCCGGTGTCCGTTGCTCCTGCACCGGCAACGCAGGGAACGATCCGTTCCATCGCGGTTCGCGGCAACCAACGCCTGGAGCCGGAGACGATCCGCTCCTACGCAAATCTTTCGCCCGGTCAGAGCTATTCCGCCGAGACGCTCGATACGGCGCTCAAGGACCTTTACGGGACTGAGCTATTCTCCGACGTCGTCATCACCGGCGCCGAGACTGGCAACATCGTGATCACCGTCCAGGAAAACCCGGTCATCAACCGGATCGTTCTGGAGGGCAACAAGAGGATCAAGAGCGACAAGATCCTCCCCGAAATCAAGCTGAAGGCTCGCGAGATCTTCACGCGCTCCAAGGCCCGGGCAGACGTCGAGCGCATCATCGAGCTTTACAAGCGCCAAGGCCGCTTCGCCGCCCGCGTCGAGCCGAAGGTGGTCAATCTCGAACAGAACCGCGTCGACCTGGTGTTCGAGATCTATGAGGGCGACAAGTCCAAGGTCCGCAGCATCAACATCATCGGCAACGATGCGTTCGACGACGGGCGGCTCCGCAAGGAGATGTACACGCGCCAGGCCGGCGGCGTCCTGGGCTTCCTCAAGTCCAATGACAGCTACGATCCCGACCGTCTTGCGGCCGACCAGCAGAAGCTTCGCGCCTTCTATCTGACCGAAGGCTACGCGGATTTCCGCGTCGTCTCGGCGCTGGCCGAGCTAACCCCGGACCGCCGCGACTTCGTCATCACCTACGTGGTCGAAGAGGGCCCGCGCTATCGTTTCGGCAAGATCGAAGCCGAAAGCGCGCTTCGCGACCTTCAGCCCGACAAGATCGTCCAGACGGTCAACCTCAAAGAAGGCGACTGGTTCAACGCCAAGGCGGTCGAGGATGCCGTCACCAAGCTGAATGAGGAAGCCGGCGGCCTCGGTTATGCCTTTGCCGACATCAATCCGGCCTATAATCGCGATGCCGAAAAGCACGTGATGGGTATTACTTTCCGGGTTGGCGATACGCCTCGCACTTACGTCGAGCGCATCGATATCCAGGGCAACACCTCAACGCGCGACAAGGTCATCCGCCGCGAGTTCCGCGTCAACGAGGGCGACGCCTTCAACGCCTTGAAGGTGAAGCGTTCGCAGGATCGCCTGCAGTCGCTCGGCTTCTTCCAGGAGAACCTGGAGATCAAGCAGACGGAAGGCTCCAGTCCGGACCGGGTCGTTCTCGGCCTCAACGTTGAAGAGAAGTCGACGGGCGAGCTCCAGCTATCCGCCGGCTATTCGAGCCTCGAGAGATTCATCCTGGCATTCTCGATCGCTCAGCGGAACTTCATGGGCAAAGGCCAGGAGCTCAACGCGGGCGTGAACTGGTCGCGCTATTCGAAGTCGATCCAGCTTGGCTTCGTCGAACCCTATCTGTTCGACAAGCAGATCCTGCTCGGCGGCGACATCTTTCGGCGCGACTACAACAGCTTCAATTTCGTCGGAAATCAGCGGAACACGACCTATTCGCAGACGAGCACGGGCACCGCGCTCCGCCTCGGATTCCCGATTACCGAATATATTACGTTGGGCACGCGCTACTCGCTCATCCTCGACAATATCACCCTCGATAAGGGCACCTTCTTCACCGATCCGGACCTTGTTGCAGATCCGGATGGAAGCGGGCCTCTCACTGGAAGTAATGGCCCGCTGCCGGCGGCGTGCGACCCCAAGAAGGCGGGTCAGTATCTATGCGACGAGCTCGGGAGGCGCCTGACGTCGTCGGTCGGCTATTCGATCGTCTATAACGATACGAACGGCATCCGCCCGACGCGCGGCCAGTCACTCGTCGTTTCACAGGACTTCGCGGGCCTCGGCGGTGACGTTCGCTACGTGCGGTCGCGCTTCAGCGGCATCAAATATTGGCAGCCGCCATTCCTTGGCAGCGGCTGGGTCTTCTCGGCTCGTGCAGAGGGCGGGTATATCCATCCGCTCGAGAAGGCGCCGGGACCGGGCCGCGACGCGATCCGCATCACCGACCGCTTTTTCGGAACCCAGCTTCGCGGTTTCGACATCCGCGGCATCGGCCCGCGTATCCTGCGTGAGGACTACGACGAGAACGGCGAGTTCGTATCTGCCAGCAATCGTGTTAGCGATGCGCTCGGCGGGCGAGCCTATTATATGGGCCGCGTCGAACTAGAATTCCCGACCAGTTCCGCGTTGAAGAGCTTCGGACTCCGACCTTCCGCATTTGTCGACGTCGGCTCGGTCTGGGGACTCAAGAGTCCGGCGCTGCAGGATATTCCGGGCTTCTGCTCGCCGCCGAGCGGAACGACAGGATCGGTGGTAACGCTCGATCCGGGTCAGACGAAGGCGAATTGCGCTTCGGGCTATACGTTCACGTCGGGATATCGCGAACGTTTCGTCGGCAATTCGCCGAAGCCGCGCCTGGCCATAGGTGTAGGCGTCAACTGGGTTTCGCCTTTCGGGCCGCTCAGGATCGACCTCGCGAAGGCGATCCTCAAGCAGGAAGGCGACGACACAAAACTCTTCAGCTTCAACGTAGGAACACAATTCTAATGCGTAAGATTGCAATGACCGCTGCCTTCGCAGCGATGGTTCTCACTCCCGTGGGCGTTTCTGCCCAGGCCATTCCCGGCGCCGTGATCGCAGTTGTCGACCTCGAAAAGGTCAGCAGCGAGTGCACCGCCTGCAAGGCCGCGAAAACCGCGCTCGAAGGCCAGGTGACTGCCCTGAAGTCGCGTGAAGCCACCCTCGCAGCTCCGCTGAAGACCGAAGGCCAGTCGCTTCAGGCGGCTGTCGAGGCCCTCAAGGGCAAGGAGCCCGATGCGGCGCTGCAGGCTCGCATCAAGGCATTCCAGACCAAGCAGCAGCAGGGCGCTCAGGAGATTGCTCGTCAGACGAACCAGATCCAGCGCAACCAGGCCTATGTTTCGCAGCAGATCAGCACGAAGCTCGGCCCGATCTATCAGCAGGTCATGCAGCGCCGCGGCGCCAACGTAATGCTCGAGGCGGGTGCAACGCTGGCCTCGGGTGCAAATCTCGATGTCACCAATGACGTCCTGGCCGCCCTGAATCAGCAGCTGCCGAGCGTTTCGACGACTGCTCCGGCCGCTCCGGCGCAGCAGCAGCCGCAGGGCCGCTAAGCGAATGACGGAAGGCGCCGCTATCGGACCGCTTGATGTGAAGCGGGTGATGGCGGCGCTTCCGCACCGTTACCCAATGCTGCTCGTGGACCGGGTCGAGAGCATCGAGCCGGACCATAAGATCGTCGCGATCAAAGCCGTGACCATCAATGAAGGCTTCTTCCAGGGGCATTTTCCCGGGCGGCCGATCATGCCGGGCGTGCTGATCGTGGAGGCGCTAGCCCAGGCGGCGGGCGTACTCGCGGTCGAATCCCTCGGCCTCGCGAACAGCGGCAAGCTCGTCTATTTCATGGCTATCGACGGCGCGAAGTTCCGCCAGCCTGTCGAGCCAGGCGTCATTCTCAAGCTTGAGGTTGAATTCGTCCAGAAACGCTCCACGGTCTGTAAATTCGCCGGACGTGCAACCATCGAAGGCAAGCTGGCTGCGGAAGCAAATTTTACGGCGATGATCGCCGACCCGCCGTCGGCCTAAAACTTATCGCTAATTCGCCAGGCCGAGCCCGCCTTCTCGACACGAAAGGCGGTGGAAAACTCGGGTGATTCCAGGGCCACTGCCGGTGATCCATCCATGACTATTCCGCCACGATCGACTAGCAATGCTCGATCGAAGGCCATGATCTGGCTCAGGTCGTGGACGGAGGCCAGCACGGTGCACCCGCTGGTGTCGGCTTCGCCGCGCAGGATCTGCAGCGTTCGAAGGACCCAATAAGGGTCGAGGTTCGACAAGGGTTCGTCGAGCAGCATCAGCCGGGGCCTGGCCGCAAGAGCCCGGGCCAGCAGGACCCGCGACCGCTCGCCAGTCGACAATTGATTGACAGGGCGAGCTGCCAAATTGCCAAGCTCGAGGAGTTCGACGAGCTCTACAATCCTCGCTGGATCCGGTGAGGGCAGACCGAGCGCGATCACATCCTGCGCTGCGATCGGCCAGACCAGGCTTCGAGTAGCGGGAAGAAATGACAGCAGACGCATCCGACGCGCTGGAGGCGCTTCGTTGATCGGCTCGCCGTCGACCAGGATCTGGCCCATCTCGCGTTCAATGCCTGCGAGCGTGCGCAGCAAACTCGTCTTCCCCGCACCATTGGGGCCAATCAGGGCGATCAGGCTACCCGGCCCGGCATCGACGCTCGTCGGATTGAGCCGACCGGCAATCGCAATGTCTCGCGCTTCCAGGAGCGACGTCATGACGCCACCGTCCGGCGCATCCGAACGACGATCCAGATGAACAGTGGCGTGCCGATTGCTGTCGTGATGACCCCGACCGGAATCGATCGGCCCGCTGGAGCCACGCGAACGATCAGATCCGCGAGAAGAAGGAGGATTGCACCAATCGCCGCGGCTGGCAGCAACGCCTGACCCGGATGTCCCCGCGTGATCGTGCGTGCCGCATAAGGAGCGATAAGGCCGACGAAGGCGATTGCCCCGCAGACCGACACGCACGCGCCTACGGCAATCGCGCTGAGGGCCACGACGTCGACGGCGAGGCGGCGTGGTCGATAACCGACCGAGCCGGCGACGTCATCGCCAAGCGCCATCATGTCGAGCGCTTTGCCGTGACTTGCGAGCAGACCGCATGCGATCGCCGCTGGGATCAGAGCCGCCGCTGCCTGCGGAAGGCTCCGATCGACAAAGCTCCCCATCAGCCATTCGAAGCTGTCGTAAAATGCGAAAGGCGAAGGAGCGAGGGCGAGAAGAAGGCTAGTGCCCGCTCCGGCGGCGAGCGCGATGGCAATGCCGGCAAGAAGCAAGGTCGCGGTTTCGCTCCGACGCCCTGCAATCGCGAACAGTGCAGCCAGCGCCAGCGCGGCGCCCGCAGCGCCGCATGCGGCGAGGGCCAATGGGCCGGTAATTCCCAACCAATAGGATCCAGCCACGGCGCCAAGCGCGGCTCCACTACTGCTACCCGTGATGTCGGGCGAAGCGAGGGGGTTGGCGAAGGTTGCCTGAAGCGCTGCGCCGGTCATCCCCAGTACCGCACCGTAACCAAGAGCCAGCAGGGTCCGAGGAAGCCGGAGTTCTTCGATTAACGCCAACGCCAGATCTGGATCAGTCCTTCGCAGCTCCAGCAGGCTGCTGAGCGGCGTCAGCAGGCTAAGTGCCGCGATAAGGGCGACGATGACGATCAATGATGCGGACCAGCTGCGGCTCATCGAAGCTCCGATCGAAAGCGTTCGATCTCACCGATGACCAGCGGCCCCATGCAGGTCCAAGAGCGCCCGTCGGCGCGCAGCCACTTGGCTCTCGCATTCTGGACGATCGGATGATCAAGCCACTGTGCGCCGCGAGAGAATTCGCCATGCCGATAGGTGCTCTGAACGAGCACGGAAGGAGGACGGACGAGTAGCGTTTCCAGCGATATGCGATCGCCCTTCAGCGGTCTCTGTGCGAGCCCGGCAAGACGCATCCAGTCGGCGCCAACCGATGGAACGCCGATCGTCTGGCCGGCGCCACCAAGCCAGATTGCATCTCGGGCCTTGATTGGTGCAGTGGCGCGAAGCCTGGCCAGGCGCTTCAGCCACAGCGTTGCTCTCTTAGGGTCTCCCAGCGCACTTGCGACTGCCTTAAAGTTCGAAGCGACGTCTTCGATCGCGCTCGCGGGGCGAAGGTCAATCGCGCGAATGCCCATTCGGTTAGCGATGAGCGAGGTCGCTCGTCCTCCGCCACCCATTGTCAGGACGATTCTGGGCTTTTGCGCGAGGATGTCTTCAAGCGAGCCTCGGTTCGAAGGATGCCTGCGCGCCAGCTTCCAGAGCGGGGATTCCTGCGGGTCCTGCGAGAGGAAGCTGACGCTCGCGATCTCCTGCGGCCTGGCTAGCAGCAGCAGATACTCATCGGTGCATAGATTGAGGGATGCGACGCTAGCGGCCGCGAGCAAGGCGGATGCCGCCATAAATGCTCCTCCCTTCGGTCCGATAACCGAGCGCGTCCTGATAGCGCTCATCGAAGGCATTTGCGGCACGAGCGAAGATCTGCACGCCTTCTGCAACCTCGTAAGACACGCGGGCGCCGGCGAGCCAGTAGGCGCCGAGTTTCACACGCTGGAACGGAAACGTCTCGAAGTCCGTGTCGAGGCGCGAACCTGTGTAGGCAATAGAGAGCCCGTAGGAGATGCGGCCCAGCTGTCCATCGGCGGCGACGGAGCCGATATGCTTCGGGCGCCGCGCTTCGCGAACGTGAGATCCGAGGTCGTCGGGCTCGCTCGCCTTGATATAGGCGTAGTTCGCCGAGAGCCTAAGTCCCTCATGTAGAGACCAATTGGCTTGAGCCTCGACACCCGACCGCCTGCTAGTCTCGGATCGATTGGCAGTGCTCGACAGGAAGGTGTCGGGATCGAAAGTATCGACGATCTCATCGCGAAGACGTTGCTGGTATGCCGTGAGGGATGCCGCAAACGTCCGATTTGCATACCTAAGCGATGCCTCGAATCCGCGTGAACGTTCCGGCTTAAGCGACGGGTTTCCAACGAAACTGCCGGGAAAAAAGCCATAGAGATCGAAAAAGGTCGGCTGGGCGATGCCTTCGCCATAGGAACCGGCAATTGAGAAGCCCTTCCCGACCTTCGCAAGCAACGAGGCCCGAAGCGTCGTCGCATCCTTGAATTGGTTGAAGGCGTCGCGCCGGACTGCGAGGTCCAAAGTTGCTGGTCCGGCGTCCGCCCGCCATTCTGCGGTGACGGCGTTATGCTTGCGATCGCGGTCCTGATCGGTGAATCCGCCGAAATTGACGTCGCGCGCCTTGAACTCCTCACTTTCGTGATCGAGCGCCAGGATCAGACGATGTTCGACCGAGGACGTCTTAAAACGGTGTTGGACCTGGGCGTCGAGCGTCTGTCTGCGCCCTGACGTTCGGTTTATCTCGTCACTGGCGAGGAAATTCCGGTTGCGAGAGGAGAGGGTGGCGCCGCCGAGACTGCCGCTCCAGGCCGACTTGGGATCTCCGAAATCACCCCACAACCTTACGGCACTGAGTCGATTGCGACTGCTGTCGAGCGTGTTGGCATGGAGAAACGTAATCGGGTCGTACCCGTCGAAATCGCTCCGTCCGGACATTGCAAACGCCGCTACGCCAAGTCGAATGGCCGGAGTGACTTCCAAGGTTCCGCGAACCCGTCCAGAGAGATTGTGGTAGCCATCCTTGTCGCCGTTTCCGTCAAAGGCGTCGATGCCAGTGGCTCGCTGCCACCCGAGTCCGCCCGCCAGGCTCGACTTGCCGCTCGTGAACGATCCGGATGCTGACCCCCTGCGAAATCCGAACGAGCCAATCTCACTGCCCAGCGAGAACGAACTTCGCTCGCTCGCAACGCTGTCTACCGCGACGACGCCACCGACGGCTTCCGATCCCCAGAGCGCCGATTGCGGTCCGCGGACGATTTCAATTCGCGAAGTAACGTCGGCGTTGAGCAGTTCGAAGCGCGGCTGGTTGCCGGTCGCGGGGTCGTTCGCCCGGATTCCGTCTACGAACAGCAATGTGTGGTTGTTCTCGGTCCCGCGGATGCGGACCTCCGTCAACGATCCCGCTGGACCCGACGTGGCGACCGATACCGACGGCGTAAGGCGCAGCAGGGCAGGGACCAGCGGCTCGCCCAGCCGCTCGATACTTTCACTGTCGATGACGGCCGCGCTCGCGGGCGTATCTTCGGCCTTCTCGGGCGCGCGCTCCGCGGTGACGATGATTTCGGTGGTTGGAAGTGCGTCGATCAATTCATCCTCCTTTGACGAACATGTCGTCGCAGAGGATGCGGAGCACCCACGCACTACGGCTGGTCCCGGCCGGAGAAACGGACGACGGACCAAGGCAAGTGTCTGACTCCCACCCAGGCGGGCAGATACAGTTGCGGGCACAGCGCCGGTTTTGCACCGGCTTCCTTCTTGGCCGGCAGCCGTAACCGCCGGACCTCGGTCCGGGGGTGGGACTAGGAGCCAGCCGCGAGCCTTGTCAATCGGGGCTCTCTCGCTTAAGTGCGCCCGGCATTCCCGGCTGCTGGTCGGAAACCAGCGCCATTTCAAGGAACTGAAGATGAAATCCGGTACCCATCCCGACTACCACACCATTACCGTCCAGATGACAGATGGCACGACCTTCCAGACCCGCTCGACCTGGGGCAAGGAAGGCGACACGCTGCACCTCGAGATTGACCCGACGTCACACCCTGCATGGACCGGCGGACGTGGCCAGATGCTCGACACGGGCGGACAGGTGGCGCGCTTCAACAAGCGTTTCGGCGGACTCTCGCTTGGCAAGAAGTAAGCAGGCTCGCTGAAGCTGCTTCCGTTTCACGACCAGGCCCACCGATTTCCGTCCGCTCCTCGGATCGAGACGGAGCGATTGGTGCTGCGCGACTTCGAGCTGCGCGACCTCGAATATTTCCTGAGTTTCTTCGCGGACGCCGAAGCCAGCCAGCATGTTGGAGGGCCTAGCGGCCGCGAAGATACGTGGCGCCGAATGCTTGCCGGCGCAGGACTGTGGCACCTCACCGGCGTTGGCATGTGGGCCGTTGCCGAGCGGGGCGGTGGTTCTGCGATCGGCCACGTCGGGTTCTTCGACTTCCTCCGCGGATGCGAGCCTTCGATCGAGGGGCAGGCCGAGATGGGCTGGATCCTCGCTCCCGTCGCACACGGCAAAGGGTACGCCAGCGAAGCTTGCGAGGCCGCTCTAGGCTGGTTCGAAGAGCATTTTGGCAGACAGCCAATCTGGGCGCTCATTTCGCCCGGGAACGACCCTTCAATGAAGCTCGCATCGAAGCTGGGCTTTCAGCGTCAGGCCGACGGGACGTATCGCGAGAAGCCACAAACCATTTGGTTGCGTCCGGCCTGAGCGCTACCAGCCGCCGCCTCCGCCGCCACCACCGCCGCCACCCGACGACCCGCCTCCGCCGGACCCGCTGCTCGAGCCTGGCGCCGTTGAAGCCGAGCTGACCGTGCTTGCCAGGGAAGAGCCGACGCTTTCTGCAAATCGGCCGGGGTCGCTCCAGGGATCGCGTGTTCCCGAATACCAAACAAAGCCTTGCTGACCCTGCGCGGCGGCTGCCGCGAGGACACCCGCAAACCGCTCCGCCCACCGGTTTTCGACGCCCAACGCGATTGCGTAGGGCAGATAGCGTTCGAACAGCTCCGGCGTGTCCGCAGGGGGATGCATGCGGTCCAGCCGCTCGCGCTCCGTGATCGAGAGATATTGTTTGAAGCCGGCAATCTGGTCGAGAACCTTGCGGCCATCCTTCGTCGGCGCCGCTATCCAGAAGAAGGCAGAGATTACGAGGGGCAGCCCGAGCAGCGGCAACACAAGCGGCTGCCACCAGCCCGTGTTCAGCGCCTCAATCAGGACTGTAGCACCGGTCATGAGTGCTACCGCGCCCGCACCGAACATGCCGAGCACGAGCAGGCATTTCCCGCTCGTTGAAGAGCCATGGATCACCATTGCCAGCATTGCGGCCACGACTGCCGCGCCAAGGGTTACCAGGATCCGCCAGATCGCAGCGCCGTCGGTTGTCGCAACCACTGCAGCCGCGACCAACCAGAAGGCGGCTATGAACAGGATGACGCCGGCAACCGCCCAACCCCAATTCCGGTTGAACATCACGCCTTCGTAGGTATTCTTCAGAACATCTCCCAAACTCTTCTGTGCAGCAGAGAATTTTTGATGGTTCTTCTGCTCCATCACAATCTGCTCGCCCGTCTTCGCCAGTTCTCGAAGAGCGGCTTCTTCCTCTGGCGGAAGAGGATTCGCGCCGGGCAGGCGCTCGAGAACCGTCTTGTCGCGCGAGAAGAAGCCGCCATCCTCTTCGCTGAGCCTGATGTGACCCCGGACACCCATGTCGACGAGGGCGGCCGCGAAAGCGCGATTGTCCGCGCCCATCTTCCAAATGTAACGCATCCCGGCAGGCGTAAGGTCGGCCGGCGGAGAAAAGAGCGGGACGATCGTGCCTGCTCGCGGATTTCGTCCGGCCCTGGCCCAGGCGAAGTATAGGAATATTCCGAGGCCAAGCATGGCAATCACACCGACCACGGGCGGGCCGTAATCGGCAAGTATCCACTTGGTCCGGTCTGACTCGGTCGGTTCGGCGACCACATCCTTCGGAAAAGCGACCGCGACCGTAAGACCTTCATAGGGTCCGAGCGCTCCGGTCGTCTGGAAGCTAATGTCGCCCGGCTTTTCTTCGATCACTCGGGCGTTGGATGCCGTCGATCCCTGCGCGCCCGTGTAAACGGACCGCTGGCCGAACTTCACGGCGGAGGGAAGGCGAATACGAGCCTGCGCAACGTCTATCGGGAACATCCAGCCGTTGCCCGTCGCATTCCAGTAGAGTTCGTCGAAATCCTTGAAGCGGCCGACCTGCCGCGTGGTCTTGTATCGGATGACGTAACGATGATCGCCAATGTCGACCAACTTGTCCGGGTCGCCGAGCCTGATCCTGACGCCGTTCGAGACCATCTCCGTCGACGCCTGCACCGGCGTCCCGTCGAGCGTTGCGTCCCGAAACGTGAAACCGATCCGTACCTGAGAGCCGTGCGGTCCCCGATAACGGGTCGGGAAGTCGCGATAGATGCCGCGGTTGATCGCGTTGTGCTCGGCGCGGACGTCGATCGTCTCGGTGACTTCAAGCGATGAGTCCTTCTGGATCTGGACGTCGGAGACGAAACGCTGGATGCGCTCCTCGGCGGGCGCGGGCGTGGCGGCCAGCAGGAGCAACAAGGCGGGGAGGGCCCGCCAAAAGCGGGACATCATTAAGCGCCCGGGCGCTGGAAGGCCACTTTCGGGGCGCTTTGGATCGCCGGGTCGTCGTCCTGGTAGAACGCCTCTTCGGTGAACCCCATAGGCCGGGCGATTAGCACCGGGGGGAAGCTCTGGATGGTAGAATTCAGGTCGCGAACGGTCGCGTTGTAGTACCGCCGAGCGCTCTGAAGCTCGCCCTCGATGTTTGCCAGCTGGTCCTGGAGCTGGAGGAAGTTCGTATTGGCCTTCAACTCCGGATAGGCCTCCGCCACCGCGAACAGACGTCCCAGAATTCCCGTCATGTGTGCATCGGCCTGCGCCGTCGCCTCCACGCTTCCGGCTTTGACGGTTTCAGCCCGGGCCTGAGTAACCTCTTCGAAGACCTCGCGTTCGTGGGTGGCATAGCCCTGGACTGTCTCGACCAGGTTGGGAATCAGGTCGGCGCGCCGCCGCAGCTGCACGGTGATCCCGCTAAAGGCTTCCTTCACCAGCGCGCGCAGCCGGACGAGCCGGTTGTAGATGCTGACGGCCAGGACCAGCACCAGCACGATGGCCGCGAGGACGACCCAAACCAAGATGCCCATGCGATTAGCCCCCTAATTGCCTTGAAGCGAACATAGAGGGTTACCGTTGGTCCCGCTAGAAGGCGGAGAGCCCCGTAATCGCTCGGCCAAGGATCAGCGCGTGCACGTCGTGCGTGCCCTCGTAGGTGTTCACCGTCTCGAGGTTCGCCGCGTGGCGCATCACGTGAAATTCGGCGCTGATGCCGTTGCCGCCGTGCATGTCACGGGCGACGCGCGCGATATCGAGCGCCTTGCCGCAATTGTTGCGCTTCAGGAGGCTGATCGTCTCCGGGATCAGCGTGCCTTCTTCGAGCCGGCGTCCGACGCGGAGCGCCGCCTGCAGGCCAAGCGTGATTTCGGTCACCATGTTGGCGAGCTTCAGCTGAACGAGCTGGTTGGCGGCGAGCGGCTTCCCGAACTGCTTGCGGTCGAGCGTGTACTGGCGCGCAGCGGCGTAGCAGGCTTCAGCGGCGCCCATCGAACCCCAGCCAATGCCATAGCGGGCGCGATTGAGGCATCCGAACGGGCCTTTGAGGCCCTCAACGTTGGGGAGGAGGGCGTCTTCCCCTACCTCGACATTGTCCATGACGATCTCCCCGGTGATCGAGGCACGAAGCGAGAGCTTCTCCTTGATCTTCGGCGCCGATAGGCCGGGCATGCCCTTTTCGAGCACGAAGCCACGGATCTTGCCGCCGTGGGCATCCGACTTCGCCCAGACGACGAAGACGTCGGCGATCGGCGAGTTGGTGATCCACATCTTGGTGCCGGTGATTCGGTAGCCATTCGCGGTCTTCTCGGCGCGGGTGCGCATGCTTCCCGGATCGGAGCCGGAATCCGGTTCGGTGAGGCCGAAGCAGCCGACGAACTCGCCGCGGGCGAGCTTCGGCAGATATTTCATGCGCTGCTCTTCGGAGCCGTAGGCGAAAATCGGATACATCACGAGGCTGGACTGGACCGAGCAAGCGGATCGGTAGCCGCTGTCGACGCGCTCGACGGCGCGGGCGATGAGGCCGTAGCTGACGTAGCCGAGGCCGGCTCCGCCATATTGCTCTGGGACAGTCGCGCCAAGCAGGCCAAGCTCGCCCATCTCGCTCATGATCTCGCGATCGAAGCGCTCTTCCATGTAGGCGCTGGTCACACGCGGTTGCAGCTTCTCCTGCGCATAATTCTCGGCCGTGTCGCGGACGAGGCGCTCCTCCTCGGTTAACTGATGCTCGAGGTCATAGGCGTCAGCCCAGTCGAACGGCAAAATGGCGGGCTCGTGGTTGTGAGCGTCCGCCTTGAGGGAAGTGGCCACGTGGATACCCTGCGATTGAAGAAGTCGCCGGCTCCTTACCCCTGTCAGTCCGCCTTCGCCACCCCGGTACCGCTTGAGCCTCCAAAGCTCTGCTTCAACGTCAGGCCGAAGCTGAGGTGACGATTACGCTCGCGGACCTCGTCGATGACGTCCTCGGGCGCTGCGCGGTTCGGCAGGAACAGGCGCCGCGTGCGGTTCCCGCTGGTTTCGAATACATTGTCGACGTCGAACGTGATGGAGGTCTTGGCCGTCGGACGATATTCAATGAAAGCAGTTCCATACGGGCCGCCGTTGAAATTCGTATCGAACTCGTCGGTGCGGTAGAAGGTGAAGCGCTGATTGTCGTTCACGCTGAAGCCGTACGACCATTTGCCGGCATCGCGACGGACGTCGACGCGCCACTGCCAGGCCGGGAAGAAGCCGCTGAACTTGCGCATATCTCCAGAAATCGGATCCTCGACCCGCGTACGCTGGATCGTGCCTGTGAACTTGGCGCGAAGTCCGCTCCATAATTGTCCAAGCGGTGCATCGACCGTGAGCTCGGCGAAGCTGCGGTTGCCGGCGCCGATATTGCCTGGAGCATCGAAGCCGTTCCCTTCGTCGTCGAAGATCAGAATCCGGTCCTGGAGCATGCTGATGCGGTCATGACCGAGGTCCAGCTTGATCAGGCCGTCGCCGAGGAATGGGTGTTCAGCGGTCAGGCGGAATTCCCAGGTGCGCTGCGGCTCCAGGTTCTCGTTGCCGGCGTTGACGCGATCGGTCGAGAGCTCGGCCACGCTGATGAAGTCGTAGAAATCGAGCTGGGCAACCGTGCGGCGCACCGACAGACGACCGTGCCACCCCCCGCCGGGCTGCCAGTCGAGCGATAAATTCGGTTTTAGGAACTTGAGCGTCCGGTCGGCGCGAGTGTCGCCACGGACTTTCAGGTTCGAGAATTCGTAATTCAGCCCGCCGTCGATCCGGAGCTTGTCCGACAGGTTCCTGCCAATGCTGAAATAGACCTCGCCTCGCCTCTCCTTCACGGTGGCGTCGTCGAGCGGCAGGTCGATGCGGTTCCTGTTGCCGTCCTCGTCGAAGGCGAAAAGCTCGACGGTGCTGTCGAGCGTATTGAGTGCGGCCTCGGCACCGATTTCCACGGAAAAGCCGGCGAGGTTCGAGCGCGTCCAGCTCAGCCGACCGATCGTCTCGTTGCGCTTTGCCTCGATATTCTGGTCGAAGCCGCCGACAACCGAGCCACCGTCCTCGATCAGGCCATCGCGGAGCAGATAGGTTTCTGTGTCGTCGCGCTTCCTGCGCGTGGCCAGGCCGACAAGCTTGATGGCGCCGCCTGCCAGCGGTCGCGTGACGTCACCGCCGATCTCGATCAGCGGATTTCGGAAGTGCTGGTCTAGATTGTCGTTGCGCTGGCCGTCAGCGGTCGTGACGCGATTGTCCTGGTGCAGGTCGAAACGGCTGGGCTGATACCGGACGTTGAACCGGTAGGCGCTGTCCGATGCGCGCTCGAGGGCCCAGCTCCCCGAAACATAAGGATCTCGATTGAAATAACTGTTGTGCTTGCGCCGGAACTCGACCTGCTCCCCGGTTTCCACGTCGGTGAGTGTGTCGGTTCCCTCTTCAATCTGCCGATTGCGGCCCGTTCCGGCCGACAGATTGAAGGTGGAGGCTCCCTTGCGGATGACGGCCGAGCCCGAAATGTCCGTATTGATGTAGCCGTTGTACCGTCGGGTACCGGCGGCAGTGACATTTCCGTCAATTCCGGACGCGGCGGAGAGAATGACGTTGAGAACCTGGCTCTTGCCCGAATAGTCGGAGCCATAGAGATCGCCAGGGCCAACTTCGACACGGATAACGCGCTGGGCCGGGATACGGGCGAGGGTGACTTCGAGCGTTTCCGCCTTGGACGTCGGGCGCGCACCGTTGAAGACAACATTGCCCGCCGTTCCCGCAAAGCCGCGGACGTCGACCTGGCCCAGGTCCGTCTGGGTTGCTCCTAGATCCAGCTGGAAACCGGGCACGCGTCGGGCGATGTCGAGGGCGGTGCGGGGCGCGTATTGAGCGAAATAGGCCGCGTCATAGGACGTCGTTCGCTTTCCGGTGCCATTCTGGGCGACCGCAGCGGTCGATTGCGAATCACTGGGGCTCGGGGTTTGGGCGAGCGCCGCAGGGGAGCTCACCAAGGCCGTTACGGCGATACTTCCGAGCAAATAGGCCCGCACCATCCAGATCCCCCATGTTTCGATGGAGGAGCGGCTAGGGCACGGCTTTTCAGGGAGCGACGATGGTTCGATCAATCGACAAACGGATCGACCAGAGCCGTTGGTAGAAGCATCGGCGGCTAGACGGAGGGACAAGGGGAGCCGTCGCGAAATGCATCAGGTGAATTCCCGCATTTCGAGAAATGCACGAAGTGAATTACACTCGGCGCAACGGGGGAGAGTCCATGTCGCTGGCCGATAAGGTTGCGAATCTTCGTGCGATCGTCGGCAGCGGAGAGCAGGCACACAGCATTCTGGAGCTTCCCCGATTCACTCGGCCGGATGTGGCTGCCATCACGGGTGTTGCCGATCACCAGCTTCACAACTGGGTCTCAAGGAAGTGGCTAACGCTTTCGGGCGAGCAGAACCCGGGGAAGGGCCGTAGGAGGCATTTCACGGGTGGCGACATTCTCACGATTGCATTCGGGCTTGAGCTTCAGCCCTTCGGGATGATGCAGGTGGCGGACTTGCTCTCGCGGACCCAGCAGATGCCAAAGCGAGCATACCGGATGCTCATCGACCCTGCCTTCACCTGTGGTCGAGCAGTCGCCGTGGTTCCGTCGCCGGAGGGGGAGGGTTGGCTCTATGTCCCCTACGGTCCCGGCACGGCAAGGTTGGGCCACGACTTCAGAGCGGCGGTGATCGTCGATGTCGATCGCCTAATCCTCGAAACTCTCGAGCGCATGGTTGCGGTCGCCAATGGTGGAAAGGCTTTCACACCTGACGGCGAAGAGGGAATGAACGTCCAGCGCTGGAGCGGCGAGATTATCGACGAGGACTTTGGCGACGATTATCTAATCGTCTCAACAATACCGACCAAGTACTAGAAAATAAGCTTTAAAGTCGCTGGCGGATGGGGTGGGATTCGAACCCACGGTGGGCTTGCACCCACGGCGGTTTTCAAGACCGCTGCCTTAAACCACTCGGCCACCCATCCTTCGTTCAGCTTTTCCCGCTATCGCGTGTCGGGATGGGACGTGCAAGGCGCGCGGCGAACACGGCTGGCCTAAAACAGCGTTTAGCCCGTAGCGTCACGCGGTGGAGGGAGTGTCGAATTGCGGTTGATTGGTGCCTGGATTCTGGCGGCTGGAGCGGTGCTGGCCTCGTGGCCTGCGCGTGCTCAGTCCGACCCGCTGGGGCCTCTTCCTCAGCCTGCGCAGTCATCTGCCGTGCTCCAGCCGGTCTCCATGCAGCCGGTTCAAACATACGTCACGCGACCCACTTACGCCGCACCGACCGGATTCGACGCCTACAAGCTGTACCTGGCGGGGCGGGCGCGTAGCGCAGGAATACGTGAGGCGACGATCCAGGCGAATGTCCTGGGCCTGGATTTGAACCGGCGAGCCATCCAGCTCGACCAGTCTCAGCCGGGCGGGCCGCCGAACAGCAGCTACATCCCGCCGTTCGCGCCCTATCAGCGCGACCATGTCACTCCGACCCTGATCCGGCGCGGGCAGGATCGCTACGCTTCGATCTACGGCAATCTCGCCCGGATTCAGGCGCGCTACGGCGTCGATCCGGGCATTCTCATGGCCATTTACGGTCACGAGACCAGCTATGGCGCGGTCACCGGCGGATTCGATCTGCTCGAAGCCTTGGCGAGCCTCGCTTACGAGGGACGTCGACGCCCAATGTTCGAGAGCGAGTTCATCGCCGCGCTTCGGCTTATCGACATGGGTGTTCCGCGATGGCGCCTGAAGGGCAGTTACGCCGGCGCGACGGGATATCCCCAATTCATGCCTTCGGTCGTCGTCCGGCTTCGTGCTGACGGCGACGGAGACGGTTATGCGGATATCTGGGGAAGTGAATCAGACGGTCTCGCGTCGATCGCCAATTATCTTCGCAATGCCGGGTGGAAGCCGGGCGTGCCTTGGGGCGTCGCGGCCCGGGTTTCGCCGACGTTGAACCGAGCAGCTATCCGGTCGACGCTTCGGGCCCCGCGCTGCGAGCGCGTGTATGCGCGGCACAGCCGATGGCTCACGGTTGGCCAATGGCGATCGATTGGAGTCGTGCCGTACGGTTCGTCGCTTTCCGACCAGGAGGTGGCCACCCTGCTGGAGCCGGACGGGCCGAACGGAACGGCCTATCTGCTGACCGGCAACTATCGCGCGATCCTCGATTACAACTGCTCGAATTTCTACGCTTTGTCCGTCGGTCTTCTAGCAAACGCGATAACCCGCCGCTGAACCCCCTCGCGCGAGTGGAATCGCGGCGATAGGAGGGTGTTCCAATAAGCCCAGCAGGACGAACCCCGAGTCGATGAAACGCGCAATACTATTCGCTTCAGCCGCCGCTCTCACACTTTCCACCGCTGCTCCGGCCAAGGCACCCCCGTTCGATACGCCAGCGAGGGTCGCCTATCTGATCGACCTTTCGTCCGGTGCGGTCCTGCTGTCCAAAAATGCCGACGTCCGAATGCCGCCGGCATCGATGGCGAAGATGATGACGACCAACGTCGCCTTCGAGCTCATCAAGAAGGGCGACCTTAAGACGGACAAAATGTGCACGGTCCGGCCCGAGACCTGGCAAAAGTGGCACGGTCCGCAGGCGGGCTCGACGATGTTCCTGAGCCCCAACGAGCAGGTGTCGGTCGATGAGCTGCTCAAGGGCATCATCACCTTGTCCGGCAATGACGCGTCGGTGGTGCTCGCTGAGTGCATTGCCGGCACCGAAGAGGCATTCACCAACATCATGAATGAGAATGCGAAGCGGCTGGGACTTACCAACAGCCACTTCGGCAACTCGAACGGCTGGCCGGATGAGGGTCGCACTTATGTCACTGCGCGCGACCTCGCGACCCTCGCTCGCGCCGAGATCGAGAACTATCCGGACCTCTACAAGAAATATTACAGCCTGACTGAGTATACCCACGGCCAGACGCTGGGGTCGGGCGCCGCGATCACTCAGGCCAACCGCAATCCGCTCTTGGGCAAGGTCCCGGGTGCCGACGGTCTGAAGACGGGCCATACCGAAGAGGCCGGCTACGGCTTCACCGGATCTGCCGAGCAGAACGGGCGCCGCCTGATCATGGTTGTCGCCGGGCTCGACAGTTACAACGGGCGGATTCAGGAGTCGGTGCGGCTGATGCAGTGGGGCTTCAACGCCTGGCAGTCGAAGCCGCTTTTCAAGTCTGGAACCAATATCGGCTCGGCGAAGGTTCAGATGGGAAGCAGCAGCGAAGTGCCGCTGATCGCACCGCGCGACCTTGCCTTGACCATTCCTGCAGGCATCCTTTCGAAGACCGGAGCGATGAAGATCCGCTATCAGGGGCCGGTAAAGGCGCCGATTGCCAAGGGGCAGCACATCGCTGACCTGGTTGTCGTGATGCCCGACGGCGAGCAGGTCATGCCGCTGGTCGCTGGTGAGGACGTCGGACAAGCGGGCTTCTTCGGACGCATCTGGATCGGGCTCAAGCAGCTGTTCGGGATGGCGTGAACCCGACCCCACGCTTCATCACGCTCGAAGGCGGTGAAGGGGTCGGCAAGTCGACCCAGCTGAAGGCTCTTCAAGCTGCGCTGGCCCAGCGCGGTGTCGACTGCGTCGTCACCCGCGAGCCGGGCGGAAGCGAGGGAGCCGAAGCCATTCGAGCGCTTTTGCTCTCGGGAGATGAGGCGCGCTGGTCGGCCGAATCGGAAGCGTTGCTCTTCGCAACGGCACGTGCCGACCATGTGGAGAAGACGATCCGCCCTGCGCTGAGCCAAAGGAAATGGGTGCTTAGTGACCGTTTCCTCGATTCCTCGCTTGCCTATCAGGGCGGTGCCGGCGGGCTCGGAATCGAGCGAGTGCGGGATCTTTATCGTTTCGCGTGCGGCGACTTCCTGCCGGATCGCACGCTGGTCCTGATTCTGGATGAGGGCGCGGAGCGTGCCCGTGCCCGCGACACCGACGGAGCCGACAGAATAGGCGGCCGCTCGGCCGAATATCACCATAAGGTCGAGACGGCCTTCCGGATCATCGCCGCGGAAGAGCCTGAGCGCGTTCGGTTGATCGACGCATCCGGCACTCCAGAGCAAGTTACGCAGCGTTTGCTCGACGGCCTGAAGGATCTTCTGTCGTGATCGTCGGCCAGGATCGCGCCGTAGGACAGTTCTCGGACGCGTGGAAGCGCGGCGCGCTGCACCATGCGTGGCTGCTCGCAGGGCCCAAGGGGGTAGGGAAAGCGACTTTCGCTCGCGAAGCGGCGACGCGAGTTCTCGCGGACGCCGCAGGGCCGCAAGTCGATGCTCCCGGGCTGGAAACGCCTGAAGATCATCGCATCGCAAAGCTGGTGGAAGCAGGCAGCCATCCGGACCTGCGCTGGCTCGAGCGATTGGTGAACGACAAGACGAACAACCTCGCCCGCAATATTACGGTCGACCAGGTGCGGTCGCTCGCTGACCTGTTCGACCTCACGCCGGCACTGTCGCCTTGGCGCGTCGTGGTGATCGACTCCATCGACGACCTCGAAAAGTCTGCTGCGAATGCGCTCCTGAAGATGCTTGAGGAGCCGCCCGCGAACACGATATTCTTTCTCGTCAGCCATTCACCGGGTCGGCTCCTGCCGACCGTTCGCTCGCGCTGCAGGAGGCTGGATTTTCAGTCGCTCGATGACGACGCCATGACGTCAATTCTCGCCAAGGCATTGCCGGAACAAAAGGATTTCGAGCGGGCGCGAGTCATTGCGGCAGCGGACGGATCGGCGGGAAGGGCCATTGCCTTGGCCGGGCTCGACCTCGTCAGTCTCGAAGACAAGGCAATCAAGATCCTGCGGCAGGGCGATCCGACCAACGGCCGCCGATCGGATCTGGCTCTTGAGCTTGGGAAACGCGGCGCCGGCGATCGCTATGCAGCCTTCCTGGAAATGCTGCCGTCCGTAATCGCAAGGGAGGCGCGATCGCTAACCGGCGCGCCTCGGCTGCGGGCAGTCGACGCTTATGCTCGCACGCGCGAATTGGTGGCGATTGCTCCCCGGCTGTCCCTCGATCCCGCGTCGACCGTGTTCCAGCTTGGCGGGATCCTGGCATCGGTTGCCGACCCGCTTCCTTGAAGCGCCCAACCGCCGCCGCTAGGGCGGTGAGGAATGTCCGAACCTTTCTACATCACCACCGCAATCAGCTACCCGAACGGCCCGCCGCATATCGGTCACGCCTATGAGGCGATTGCCGCCGACGTGATCGCGCGCTTCCAGCGTTCGCAGGGGCGCGACGTGCGCTTCCAAACCGGCACCGACGAACATGGGTTGAAAATGGCCCAGACTGCCCGTGCCGAGGGCATTGAGCCGCGCGCACTTGCGGACAGAATGTCACTCCTTTTCCGAGAGATGTGCGACACTCTTAACGTGTCGTACGATCGTTTCATTCGTACATCTCAGCCCGATCATTATCGCGCAAGCCAGGCGATCTGGAAGGCGATGGAGGAGAGGGGAGACCTCTATCTCGACCGCTATGAAGGTTGGTACTCGGTCCGCGACGAGGCCTATTACGAGGAAGACGAGCTCGTTCCCGGTGAGGACGGCGAAAAGCTGTCTCCGCAGGGAACGCCGGTCGAATGGACCGTCGAGGAGAGCTGGTTCTTCCGTCTGTCGAAATATCAGCAACCCCTGCTCGACCTTTACGCTGCAAAGCCGGAGTTCATTCGGCCCGATAGCCGCCGCAACGAGGTCGTCCGCTTCGTCGAGGGCGGCCTCAAGGATCTCAGTATCTCGCGCACCAGCTTCGACTGGGGCGTGCCGGTGCCTGGGAGCGACAACCATGTGATGTACGTCTGGCTCGATGCCCTGACGAATTACATCACCGGCCTCGGCTATCCCGACGAAACCGAGCTCTGGAAGCGGTATTGGCCCGCGGACGTCCACCTGATCGGCAAGGACGTCGTCCGGTTCCACGCGGTCTACTGGCCGGCGTTCCTGATGTCGGCTGGGATCGATCTGCCGAAGATGATCTACGGTCACGGCTTCCTGCTCAGCCGCGGCGAGAAGATGTCCAAGAGCGTAGGTAATGTCGTCGACCCGCTGGCGCTGGCCCAGGGCTTCGGCGTTGACCAGCTGCGCTACTTTCTGATGCGCGAGGTCACTTTCGGCCAGGACGGCAGCTATAGCGCGGAAGCGATCGTCAATCGCGTGAATGCGGAGTTGGCGAACAGCTTCGGCAATCTCGCGCAGCGCACCCTTTCGATGATCTTCAAGAATTTGGAGGGCATCATTCCGGCTGCTGGAGACGCCGCCGAAGACAAGGACCTGCTTCAAAAGGTGGATCAGGCCTGTGCCGAGTTGACGCAGCGCTTCGGCGATTACGCGTTCTCAGTGGGGCTAGAGGCGTGGATGGGCGCTGTGTTCGCCTGCAATGCCTATATCGACGCTCAGGCGCCGTGGGCGCTGCGCAAGACCGACCCGGAGCGCATGATGGCGGTTCTCGGCACGTTGGTCGTGGCTGTTCGGAAGCTGACTGAAGCGGTCGCGCCCGTCATTCCGGCCTCGGCGGAAAAGCTGCTGGCCCATATCGATAGCGGTAAAGCCGGCCAGCCGATCGCCCAGCCTCAGCCGCTGTTCCCGCGCCTCGAGCTTTCGGAGGACGAGGAGGCAGCCGCTTGAGACTCATCGATAGCCATTGTCACCTTAATTACGCGGGTCTCGCTGAGCGCCAGGACGAGGTACTCGCGAACGCTCGGGCGAACGGCGTGACGGGCTTCCTGAATATCTCCACGCGCCAGAGCGAGTGGGGCGATGTGCTTGGCGCTGCCGAGCGTAACTCGGACGTCTGGGCCACCGTCGGCGTTCATCCGCACGAGGCCGATGCGCATCCCGATCTCGGCGCCTCGGCGCTGGTCGAGGCTGCATCACATCCGCGTGTGATCGGCATCGGGGAATGTGGGCTCGACTATTTCTACGACAATTCTGAGAGAGATGCTCAGAAGGAGCGCTTCGAAGCCCACATTGACGCGTCCCGCCAGAGCGGCCTTCCGTTGGTCGTTCACACTCGAGACGCCGAGGAAGACACGGCGGAAATCCTCGCCCGCGCGGTGCGGGAAGGGGGCGTCAGCGGCGTTCTCCACTGCTTCACCGGTACGGCCGACCTTGCCCGCAAAGCCCTCGACCTTGGCTTCTACATCTCGCTGTCGGGCATCGTGACCTTCAAGAATGCGAAGGAATTGCAGGAAACGGCCAGCTGGCTTCCGTCCGATCGCATGCTGGTCGAGACAGACTCGCCATTCCTCGCTCCTGTCCCGCACCGCGGGCAAACGTGTGAGCCGGCCTTTGTGGCCGACACGGCCCGGTTCGTTGCTGAACTGCGTAGCGAACCGCCCGAAGCGCTGGCAGAGACGACGACTGCCAATTTCTTCCGGCTGTTCTCCCGGGCCTCTGCGTGAAGGTAAGAATTCTCGGCTGTGGAACGTCATTCGGTGTTCCGCGGATCGGGAATGACTGGGGCCAATGCGATCGAGCTGAGCCGCGCAATCGACGCCTACGCTCATCGATCCTTCTCGAGGGTGGGGGCAGCAGGCTCCTTGTCGACTGTGGGCCCGACATCCGCGAGCAACTGCTCCAGGCGCAGGTTGCGACGGTCGAGGGCGTGATCATCACCCACGATCATGCCGACCATTGCCATGGCATCGACGAATTGCGGGCAATCTCGCAGACCCTGGGCAAGCCGGTTCCATTCTATGGCCGAGCCGACGTGCTTGAGCGGCTCCGGAGACGGTTCGGTTACATCTTCAAGTCGGCGAGCTTCTATCGTGCGGTAGGCGAAGCGGTCGAAGTCGGTTCGGAATTGACCTTCGGCGGCGCACAGATACGCTTTGTCGACCAGCCGCACGGAGGAATCACGTCGCTTGGGTTGCGTATCGACATCGGCTCGCGGTCACTGGCTTATGCCATAGATTTCAATGAGCTGACCGATGACATGCGGACACTGTATGAAGGTGTGGACGTGTGGGTCAGCGACTGCCTCAGCCGGCGACCGCATCCAACGCATACCCACCTCGACGCTGTCCTTGGCTGGGCGGAGGAAATGAAGGTGGGGCAGCTCTACCTCTCGCACCTCAACAACAGCATGGACTACACAACGCTGGTCGATGAACTGCCGTCCTGGGCGGCACCGGCGCATGACGGACTGGAGATCGAACTCTGATGGAAGAGCGGGGGCCTTACATCATCTATTATGTGGTGGCGGCCGTGTTCGTCGCCAGTTCGCTCATCGGGATGCGCCAGCCCATCGGCAAAACTCTGAAGATAGCCCTGGCCTGGGTGGCAATCTTCGGGGTGGGATTCCTTCTCTTCTCGTTTCGAAGCGAATTCTCCGGCGTTGGCCAACGGTTGAAGGCCGAGGCCATGGGCACCCCCATCCTCGACGGCCGGCAGATCAGAATACCCATTGCCGATGACGGTCACTTCTGGGTCGCGGCCAAGCTGAACGGACGTGATGTGCGCTTCATGGTGGACAGTGGAGCTTCGGTAACGACCGTATCCAGGGAAACCGCTGTCGCGGCCGGAGTTCCAATCGGCAACGAGCATGTGATCGTGAACACTGCGAACGGACCGGCGCGTGCGACCAAGGCATATGCGGAACAGCTTCAGATCGGCTCCATCGAGAAGACCGACTTTCCGATTGATATCAATGAGAACGACGACACCAATCTACTCGGGATGAACTTCCTGTCGTCGCTTCAAGGTTGGCGTGTCGAGGGTACTTACCTGGTGCTTCAGCCGTGATGACGAACAGCCTCATGCTGGGCGGCGTCTATCTGGTCATGGCGATCATGCTGGTGCTGGGGAGCCTTATGGCCCGGCGGGAGCCATTTGCCCGGAAACTGACCATGGTGCTCGCCTGGATTGCAATCTTTGCCGGCGGTTTCGTCGTCTTCACGTTTCGTGACGATCTTGGCTATGTCGGGCAAAGGCTTCGAGCCGAAGCGACAGGCGAGCCCGTCAAGCAAGGACGGGAAATTCGCATTCCGATGGCGCTGGACGGCCATTTCTGGGTCGACGGACTGGTCAATGGAAGAAAGGTGAAGTTCCTGATCGATAGCGGTGCGACCATGACGACGATCGGGCGGGAAACTGCGGCTGAGGTCGGAGTCCGGGCAAGCCCAACACGCAATCAGATCGTCCGGACCGGAAATGGATTCATTCGTGTGGCTACAGGTACGGCGCAAGAACTGGAAGTCGGCGACATTGAGCGCCGGGATCTCGCGCTGCACATTGCCGACGATGAGGACTTGAACGTCCTCGGAATGAATTTCCTGTCCTCTTTGCAGCGTTGGGGAGTGGAAGGGCGATGGCTGATCCTCGTCCCCTGATTACTCGGGAACTTTACATAATACATATTATCATACTTACGAGGTAGAAATGGAAATCGCCGTGGGGACGTCCTTTAGCCTCGATCGGCTCGTTTCAATCATGAAGCGGCTTCGCGACCCCTCGACCGGCTGCGAATGGGACAGCGTGCAGACATTCGCAACGATCGCGCCGTACACGATCGAAGAAGCCTATGAAGTTGCAGACGCAATTGCTCGCAATGATATGGGCGCGCTGGTCGACGAGCTCGGCGACCTCCAGCTCCAGGTCGTCTTCCATGCACAAATGGCTGAGGAAGCCGGCCATTTCGCGCTCGACGACGTCATCAACGGCATATGCGACAAGATGGAGCGCCGGCATCCGCACATCTTCGGCGACGCTGAGAACGGCGGCCATCACCTGTGGGAGATCATCAAGGCCGAAGAACGCTCGGCAAGCGAAGACAAGAGCGCCCTCGCGGGTGTTGCTCTGGCTCTCCCGGCGCTGGAACGAGCGGCAAAGCTCCAGCGACGCGCTGCGCGGACCGGTTTCGATTGGCCCGATGCGTCAGGGCCTCGTGCGAAGATCGATGAGGAACTGGAAGAGCTGGAGCTCGAAACCGAGCATCAGGGCATGCTTGAGGAGATGGGAGACCTCCTCTTCGCAGTCGTTAACCTCGCACGGAAGCTTAACATTGAGCCGGAAGCTGCTCTCCGTGAGGCCAATCGGAAGTTCGAGCGGCGCTTTCGGGCTATCGAGCAGGAACCCGGCTTTTCCGATATGACGCTGGGTGAAATGGAAGAGCTTTGGAGGCGCGCGAAGGCTGATCAGGCGGACTCGCTCGCCTGAAAACGCGCCCAATTCTCAGGCGAAAGTCGAACAGAAAGCTCGATCTCATCGCCGTCAACGCGTTGTTCGAGGACTTCTCCACGCGAGTGCAGCCAGGCGAGCCGGCTTCCTTCGCTGGAGCTCAGCCGGATCACATGGACCTGCGTGTCCTGCTGCAAGGCTTCGGCAATCCTTTCTCTAATGTGGTCGACGCCCCATCCGCTAAGCGCTGAAATTGGAACGACATCTGCTCGCCGCTCGGCTTCGGCCAAGAGCGCCCGCCGGTCGGTCTCGTCCAGGAGATCCACCTTGTTCCAGGCCTCTATCCGGGCCGGACCCTCCCCTTCCCCGATGCCAAGCGAAGACAGCACGTCTTCGACGTCCTCTGCCTGCGCTTCGTGGTCCGGGTGCGCCATGTCACGCACGTGGATTAGCAGGTCGGCCGACGCGACCTCTTCCAGCGTGGCCCTGAAGGCAGCGATCAGCTCGGTCGGAAGGTCGGAAACGAAGCCGACCGTGTCAGACAATATGGCCTTGTCGAAGCCCGGGATTTTCACGTTCCGCATCGTTGGATCGAGCGTCGCGAAGAGCATGTCTTCGGCAAGCACGCCGTCACCGGTCATCATGTTGAAAAGGGTGGATTTCCCGGCGTTCGTGTATCCAACAAGCGCAATGACGGGCCATGGTGCGCGCTGACGACGGCCGCGATGCAAAGCGCGGGTTCGCTTGACCTGCTCCAGCTCGCGCCGAATACGCGCCATGCGGTCGCGGATCAGCCGACGGTCGGCCTCGATCTGTGTTTCACCCGGGCCGCCGAGGAAACCGAAACCACCGCGCTGCCGCTCGAGGTGGGTCCACGTTCGCACTAGGCGGCCCGCCTGATAATCGAGATGGGCAAGTTCGACCTGAAGCCGTCCCTCCGCAGTGGCCGCCCTTTCCCCAAAGATTTCGAGGATGAGGCTCGTGCGATCGATCACCTTTGTACCGACCTGCTCTTCGAGTGATTTTTGCTGAACCGGCGACAGCGCCGCATCGACGATTAGAAGCTTTGCGTCGCTTTCACTGGCAAGTTCCGCGATTTCCTCCACCTGCCCCTTGCCGAGCAAAGTTGCCGGACGAACTTGCCGGAGGCGAAACGCCTTGCGAGCGACCACGTCGACGCCAATCGCACCGGCCAGCCCTTCCGCTTCGTCCAGCCGCGCTTCCGTTGAGCGGCGGGATCCCTCGCCAACGCGCTCCGGCACGACGACGACCGCTCGTTCGCCGCGGGCAACATCGTTGACGGGGTCGTAGAAGGTCACGCGTTCGGCTCTTCCGTCGCGCCCTGATCGCCAAGATCCAGCGCGTGCGGCGGTTGCAGGGTCGAAACCGCGTGCTTGTATACCAACTGCAATTGTCCATCGCGTTCGAGCAACATGGAAAACTGGTCGAAACCGGCCACATGACCCTGCAGCATGACGCCATTGACGAGAAACAGGGTCATTGGCGCCTTCTCGCGGGCGGCGGCAGCAAGAAAGATGTCCTGCAGGCTCCCCCGGCCTCCTTGCGGCTCAAGAAACCCCTTCGGCAGGTCCGTCGGAGTGCGTTGCGGCATGATCGTCGAAATCGCGTGCTTGTAGACAAGCTGCGAAGACATGTCGCGCCGCAGAAGGATAGAAAAGGCATCAAACCAGGTGATTACGCCCTGAAGCTTCACACCTTTGACAAGAAAGACGACCGCCGGCGATTTGGATCGCCGGACGCTGTTCAAAAACTGATCCTGGAGGCTGAGGGGCTTGTCCGGCATTTGCGATCGCCCGAGCTCAATCCTCTCCGTCGCGCTTGTCTGCAATGCCCAGCGCCTTGAGTTTTCTGTGAAGCGCCGATCGCTCCATTCCGATGAACGATGCGGTGCGGGAGATGTTGCCGGAGAAGCGGCGGATTTGGATCTTAAGATATTCGCGTTCGAAAGACTCACGCGCTTCGCGAAGCGGGCTGCCCATGATCGTGAGCGTCGCGCTCGAAAGACCCGCCGCCCCCTGGTTGTCGAGCACCTCCGACGGCAGGAGATCGACGTCGATGCACGAAACGTCGCCAGGCGCCAGGATCACTGTCCGCTCGATGATGTTACGAAGCTGGCGGACGTTGCCCGGCCAGTCGTGGGCTTGCAGCGCCGCGATGGCCTCTTCGGAAAAGCTTGGCGGGGTAATGCGACGCTCCGCGGCGAAGCGGGTCAGGAAGTGGTTCGCAAGCTCGGGAATGTCTTCACGGCGTTCGCGCAGCGGGGGAATGCGAACGGGAACGACATTGAGCCGGTAATACAGATCCTCGCGGAAGCGGCCATCGGTGATCTCGTCGGCCAGGTTTCGCGAGGTCGCCGAGAGAACCCGGACGTCGACCTTGATCGGCCGCTGGCCTCCGATCCGGTGGTAACTCTGATCCGTCAGCACCCGCAGGATCTTGCCCTGCGTGGTGAGCGGCATATCGGCGATCTCGTCGAGGAACAGGGTCCCGCCATGAGCCTGCTCGAGAAGGCCAGGCCGCGCGACACCGTCCACCTCGCTGCCGAAAAGCTCCTCCTCGACCCTGTCCGGGCTCATCATCGCTGAAGACACCACGATAAAAGGCGCCTTCGCGCGCGGGCTCCACTGATGGATCATCCGCGCCGCAATCTCCTTCCCCACGCCTGCGGGGCCGGTGATGAGGACGCGGCTTCCAGTCGGGGCAACGCGCTTCAGCGTTGCCCTGACATTGTTGATTGCGACTGAAGTGCCATGAAGCTGGTCGTCCTGCCCCACCTGCTGGCGGAGATTTTCGTTTTCGCGCCGTAACCGGTCGGTTTCCGTAGCTCGCGCAACCAGATGGACGAGCCGCTCGGCCTCGAAGGGCTTCTCGATGAAGTCGATCGCTCCTTCACGAATGGCGGCGACGGCCGTGTCCAGATTGCCATGGCCGGAGATCATCAACACGGGCAGATTCGGGTCGCGGCGCTTTACCTCCTGAAGAATCTGCAGACCGTCCATGCGAGAACCCTGAAGCCAGACGTCGAGAAGCACGAGCGAAGGCCTGCGCTCTTCGATTGCGTCGAGCGCGGCGGAACTGTCGGCGGCAGAGCGCACCGAATAGCCCTCGTCTTCCAGCACCCCGCTTACCAGGTCCCGGATATCGGCCTCATCGTCGACTACGAGCACTTCAAGCGCCATCAATTACTCCATTATCGCTGTCCCCCTGTTGACCCCCTACAGGTGAGTTTTCCGCGGAAGAGTCCGCTGGTGCTTCCGATTCAAGCGTAGCAAGCTGCTCCGCATCGAAAGCAATTCGCACGTGCGTGCCACCGCCCGGTCGATCAAGGAAGGCAATCTCGCCGTGATGCTCCTCGACAATCTTCTTGACGATCGCGAGGCCCAGGCCGGTCCCGCGCACTCGGGTGGTCATGTACGGCTCAGTCAGTCGCTCGCGCTCTTCAGGTAGCCCCACTCCCGTATCTGTGAGGTCGAAAATCAGCTGCCCGCCGACCTTATGCAGCTTCAAATCGACGCGATCGCCGGCAAGGTTGTGTTCGCCCCTGCTCCGCCGAGCCTCGATCGCTTCGACCGCATTCTTCACGACATTGCTAAGCGCCTGGCCCAGCTGTCGGCGATCACAAACCATCTCGAAGTCGCCCTGCGGCGGCTGGAGCGCGAAACTGATTCCCGGATGGGCGACTTCGTGCAGGAACAGCGACTGACGCGCGATTTCATGCACATTTTCGCGCCGGAACACCGGCTTCGGCATTCGTGCGAAGTTCGAGAATTCGTCGACCATCCGCCGAAGATCGCCGACCTGCCTTACAATCGTTCCGGTCAGCCGCTCGAACGTCTCGCTGTCCGAGGCGATCTCCTTGCCGAAGCGCCGTTGCAGGCGCTCGGCGGCAAGCTGGATCGGGGTCAGCGGGTTCTTGATCTCGTGCGCGATGCGGCGGGCGATATCCGACCAGGCGGCGCGGCGCTGGTCCGAAAGCTGATCTGTGATATCGTCGAAGGTAATGACCGCACCCTGCTGATAACGCACACGCTTTACCGCCAGCGTGCGCTCGCCGGACTTGGACTCCACAAGCACATCGGCCTCACGCTGCTCACCCGCCATGAACTCGCCCAACTCCGGCGAAACATCGGCCAGCGGAACGCCTTCCAGCCCCTCCTGCTCATGTTGCAACAGGCTCTCGGCCGAACGATTGATCAGCAGAATTCGATTGTGTGCATCCAGGGCGACGACACCGGCGGTCACGCTGGAAAGCACGGCCTCGGTAAACGCCCGCCGAGCGTCGAGCTGAGCGTTCGCGGACATCAAGGCGCCCGTCTGCTCTTCCAAGCGCCCGGACATGCGGTTGAAAGCGCTGGCCAGCGTCTGGATCTCGTCCTCAGTCTTCGCGACCGGGACGCGCGTTGAGAAATCGCCCTCTTCAATGCGCCCTGCAGCAGTGACCAACTGACCCACCGGTCGAACGAGCCGGTCCGCGAGCTTCAGGGCCGCAGATATCGCCAGTCCCACGATGACCAAGGCGACGACCAGCAGAGCGCCGTTGAAACGAAGCTGGTTCGTTCGAGAACGAGCGAGAAGGGCCTGATAATCATCAAGCACTTCATTCGCTCGACCGACCTGAAGCGCGATCTCCGGGTCAACGTCGCGTGCGACATAGAGATAGCTGTTAGGCCCGTATGATAGGCGCGTGAGCACAGAAATTCGGTCGGGAGTGTCTGCATCGACCACCGTGTCTGGCGGCGTGCCCTTGAGTTTCCGGACGGCGCTATTGATCCGCTTCTCGTCGATCATCCCGTCGTAGCCATTTACGACAGCCAGCGACTGAACCTGCCCGTTTTGCCTGATTTCAAGAAGCGCCGCCTGGTTCAGCGAACGGAGATAGACTTGCTGAGCCAACGCTTGCTGAAAACGAGGGTCGTCGAGGGTGATCTGTTCCAGAATATCGCCGACGTTTCCGGACATCGCAGTCGCCTCAGCGCCCACTCGGCCCAGTTCATATCGATAAGTGGCATGTGCGACCTGGACCGTGTTCTCGAGCATCGACCGAGCCCGATCCGAGAACCAAAACTCCAAGCCACTTTGAAAAAGCAGTGAAGCGAAAATCGCCACAAATACGGTCGGAACGGCGGCGAGCACTGAGAATAGGGTCACCAGCCGGGCATGAAGCTTTCCGCTTCCCAGCCCCTCCCTCTTCGCGCGACGCCGAGCGACCCGGCGAGAGTAAAGGACCATCAGGGCGATAGCGGGGATGAGGTTTGCCACCAGCAGGAGCGCTATCAGGGGCGGTGAAAGCAGCGACCCCGGCACCGAGCTACGCGTCAAAGCCCAGACACTGAACGCCACCGTCACGACCAGGACGGCCGCAACACCCCAGGTCGCGTAACGGGTCACTCGGCCGTTCGCTCGATTGCGAGCGAGCCAAGCGGCGAAGTCAGACCTGGTCAGATTCGATTCGGATGCAGGCGCGTCCACGGGGGCGGCCTAGCACGGCAGTTGCACAAAAAACACAGCTACTGAAGCCTATTTGCCGCTTTTTCAGGCTGCGGCCCGGGACAACCAGGGCGAATAGAATTCCCGAAGCATTTCAATGACTACCCGCGGGTCGTCCTGCTGGTTGATCTTGTTTCGAAGCTCGGCCGACCCCGGAAGCCCCTTGGTATACCAGCCGATATGCTTGCGGGCGAGGTTCACTCCCGTGTGCGTGCCGTAGAGCGAGAGCATGTCTTCGTACTGCTCGAGCATGGTCGAAAGTTGCTCATCCAGCTCCGGATCGGGCTTGCCCCCTCCTCCGCCCAGCTCGGCCATCGCCTGGCCCAGCAGCCACGGCTTTCCGTAGGCGCCTCGGCCGATCATGACACCGTCGGCACCCGACTGACGAAGCGCCTCTCGCGCATCTTCGATCGAGCAAATGTCGCCGTTGACGATGACCGGGAGCGAAACGGCATCCTTCACGCTGCGGATGAACGCCCAGTCGGCGGTGCCCTTGTACAGCTGGCAACGCGTGCGTCCGTGGACGGTGATCAATTTGATGCCCAGGTCCTCGGCGATGCGGGCGAGCTCGGGCGCGTTAAGGCTCGAATGATCCCAACCCATGCGCATCTTCAGCGTGACAGGCACCTGCACGGCCTTCACCGTAGCTTCTATGAGCGCAGCAGCGAGCGGCAGGTCGCGCATCAAGGCCGAGCCGGCATCGCCGTTTACGACCTTCCTGACCGGACAGCCCATATTGATGTCGATGATCGCGGCACCGCGCTGCTCGTTCAGCCTCGCGGCCTCAGCCATGACGTCAGGCTCGCACCCCGCGAGCTGGACCGATACCGGCTCCTCCGCGGGGTCCCACAGAGCCTTTTGCAGCGACTGACGCGTCTCACGGATCATCGCCTGGCTGGCGATCATCTCGCTGACGGTCAGACCGGCGCCATAGCGCTTCACGACCTTCCGGAACGGGAGGTCGGTGACGCCAGTCATCGGCGCCAGAATCACTGGCGACGCGATCTGGACGGGGCCGATCGATATGGGCTTCAGCTCGGTCATGAGTTCGGCGCATTTAGGGGAACGGCCCTTGGCGGACAAGGCAAGCCGCCGTAAGGCGCCCGCCGCATGACCGTTACCGCTCTCATCGTGGCCGCCGGCAAGGGCGAGCGCCTTGGCGGAGACGTGCCGAAACAGTTCCGTCCGATCGGCGGAAAGCCTGTGCTGCGCTGGGCAGTCGAGGCGATGGTTCGCCACCCTTTGATCAACCAGGTTCGCGTGGTGATCGGAGCAGGCCAGCGCGATCTTGCCGAGGCGGCGCTTAGCGGCCTGCCGGTTGGCGAACTAATTGAGGGTGGCGTGGAACGGTCGGACAGCGTTCTCAACGGCCTCATGGCGATCGCCGAAGGTACGGTGCTCGTCCACGATGCGGCTCGGCCCTTTTGTCCAACTGACGTCATCGACCGCCTGCTTGGCGCCCTGGAAGGCTGCGACGGGGCGGTTCCGGTTGTTGCAGTGGCCGACACGCTCGGGAAGGGCTCCGGTGGCGTCCTCGATGAGCCAGTCGATCGCAAACAACTCTTTCGCGTGCAGACCCCGCAGGCATTTCATGTGGAAGACTTGATCTACGCCTATGAGGAAGCGGGTCGTAATTCCGCAACCGATGAATCTACGGTGATGCTGGCGGCTGGATTGAAGGTGGCGACGGTGGAAGGCGATCCAATGCTTGAGAAGCTGACCACACCGGCGGATTGGTCCCGTGCCGAAGCGATCCTGTCATCGCGTTTCGTTTCAAGGACCGGCCTGGGTTTCGACGTCCACGCCTTCGAAGGTGAAGGACCAATCATGCTCGGCGGAATCGCCATCCCGCACGGACGCGGCCTCGCCGGGCATAGTGATGCCGACGTCGCCTTGCACGCGATCACCGACGCCCTTTTCGGCTGCGCAGGGCTTGGAGACATTGGCCAGCACTTTCCGCCCTCCGACCCCCAATGGAAAGGCGCATCGTCGGACCTGTTCCTTAAGCACGCTGCTGGCATGATCCGCGAGCGCGGTGGCATCATCGATCATGTTGACGTTACGATCATCGCCGAGGAGCCGAAAGTCGGCCCACATCGTTCTGCGATCAGAACGAGGGTCGCGGAGATCCTGGAGCTTGGTGAGAATCAGGTGAGCATCAAGGCGACGACGACCGAGGGCATGGGCTTCACTGGCCGCCGCGAAGGCATTGCGGCACAGGCCGTTGCCAGCATACGGATGATGCGCAATGCCTGACGCCCTGCTCCCCAAAGAACTTGTCGAAAAAGCGCAGCAGGTGGTCGACGCCAATCGCGCCGCCGGGAAGCGCATTGCCGTGGCAGAAAGCTGCACGGGCGGTTTGGTGAGCGCCGCCATCACCGAGATCGCGGGTTCATCAGACGTATTCGAGGCTGGCTACGTCACCTATTCGAACGCCGCCAAAATCGCCGACCTTCACGTCAGCCAGGAAGTCGTCGAGACGTTCGGCGCTGTCAGCATTGCGACCGCCTGGGCAATGGCTCGAGGTGCGCTCCAAGCCTCGGAGGCGGATACTGCGGTTGCTATCACTGGCGTTGCCGGCCCCGGCGGCGGCTCGCCGAGCAAGCCGGTAGGCACTGTCGTCTTCGCCAAGGCGGAGCGCGGAAAGGACCCGTCTCAGATCGTCGCGGACCAGAAGTTCTTCGACGAGCCAAACCGGGCCGGCGTCCGATTTCAGGCTGCGCTTTGCGCGCTCGAATTGTTGATGCCGTAAAGGACGGCAGCGCGCTCCTCGAAGGCACGCGTCATCCGCCGAAGAGCCCTGTCGAACATCTGACCCGCAAGCGCTTCGAAGATGCGTGACCGAAAGGCGAAATCCACCGAAAAGCAGAGGTTCGTGCCGCCGTCGTCCGCAGGCTCGAATTTCCACTCGTTGTGAAGATACTTGAGCGGGCCTTCGACATAATCGACGCAAATTCGGCCGGGCCGCTCCTTAACCACGCGGCTGGTGAAGCGCTCCTTGAAGGCATTGAAGCCCACGACGAGGTCGGCGACTGTTTCCCTTGGGCTCGATGAGCGCACGCGAACAGCGACGACCCAGGGCAGAAATTCGTCATACCGGGCAACGTCCGCAACGAGTTCGAACAACTGCTCGGGTGAGTATGGAAGATGCTTCGTCTCGCTGTGACGCGGCATCAGCCGTTCGCCCGCTCCAGTTGCGCGTTACGGTTCGCCTGCATCTTCTTGAAGTCGTCGCCGGCGTGATAGCTCGACCGCGTCAGCGGCGATGCTGCGACGAGCAGGAAACCCTTTGCACGAGCGATCGCCGCATAGGCGTCGAAAGCCTGAGGAGGGACGAATTCCTCCACTTTCGCATGCCTCGGAGTAGGCTGCAGGTATTGGCCCATGGTCAGAAAATCGACGCCGGCGGAGCGCATATCGTCCATGACCTGGTGCACCTCAAGGCGTTGCTCGCCTAGGCCGACCATCACGCCCGATTTGGTGAAGATATGCGGCGCCTTCCGTTTGACGCTCTCCAAGAGCCGCAGCGACGCATAATATCGAGCACCCGGGCGGATCGTCGGATAGAGCCTCGGTACCGTCTCCAGATTGTGATTGTAAACGTCCGGACCGGCTTCGACGATCGCATCGACCGCGGCTTCGCTCTTGTTCCGGAAGTCGGGCGTCAGGATCTCGATGGTCGTGTTCGGCGTCTGTTTGCGAAGAGCTTCGATCACCTTCACGAACTGCGACGCGCCGCCGTCCGGCAAATCGTCGCGGTCGACCGAGGTCACGACAATATGCTCCAAACCAAGCTCGGCGGCCGCGATCGCCACATGCTCAGGCTCAAGCGGATCGACCGCGCGCGGCATCCCCGTCTTCACGTTGCAGAAGGCGCAGGCTCGCGTGCAAGTGTCGCCAAGGATCATCACGGTCGCGTGTTTCTTGGTCCAGCATTCGCCGATGTTCGGGCAAGCGGCTTCTTCACAAACCGTCGCTAGTCCAAGGTCGCGCATCAATCGGCGCGTCGAATGATACCCTGGGCTGGTCGGCGCCTTTACCCGGATCCAGTCCGGCTTGCGTTGACGAATTACCTGTGCGGGCTCGGTCATGCGGGCCAGATAGCGACTGGCTGAGCCGCTTGCCACCCCTGCCCTCGTGACGCTAGCGGGCACGTATGACGCGCTTCACCGACATGGTCGACGGATATCGACGCTTCCGCACGAACGAATGGCAAGACGAACGGGAACGCTGGAACGAATTAGCCGACGGTCAGAGCCCGAAGGTGATGGTCATCGCCTGTTCCGACAGTCGCGTCGAGCCTGCGATCATTTTCGACGCACGGCCCGGCGAAATGTTTGTGGTGCGCAACATCGCCGCTCTCGCCCCACCATATGAGACGACGCCCGGCCACCACGGCGTTTCGGCGGCGTTGGAATTTGCGGTGACCCAGCTGGAAGTGGAAGAGATCGTCGTCATGGGCCACGGTTCATGCGGAGGTTGTGCCGCGGCTTTGACCGGCCAGTTCGACGAGGCCGAACACGGCGCTGGCCGATTCATCGCCAATTGGGTGAGGATGCTGGATGGGGCCCGGGATGCCGTGACGGCCGAGCACTCTCATCTCGACCCTAAGGCGTTTCTAGAGATGGAGCTGAGGGCGGTTCAGGTGTCCCTCGCCAACCTTCGTACGTTCCCATGGATCGCGGAACGCGAAACAGCCGCGAAGCTCGCGCTTCACGGCTGTCACTTCTCCATCAACGATGGAAAACTTTACGTGCTTGACGAGGCGGAAGGTGTTTTCCGCCCCGCCTGACACGTTCGCCTAGCAGCGAGTGTTGTAGTCGTAGACCGGACGACCGTACTGGTCGACGTAGTAGCAGTAGCCGCGGGTATCGCGGTAATACTGACGGCCATTGACGACAGCGCCGAGAACACCGCCGAGGACAGCGCCAGCGACAGCACCTTCGACCGTGCTCACGCCCGGAACGACAGCGCCCAGGACGCCGCCGGCAACCGCGCCGGCTGCGGCGCCGGTTGCGGCACGGCGAGCCTGATCGTTGCTCTGGCCGTTGTAGTACGGGTCATTGTATCCGTACGGATTGGTAGCGCACGCACTCACAGCGAAACTCGCGGCAAGGGCGGCAGTTATTGCAAACTTCTTCATCGACTGATCCTCCAAGCCCGTTACTCTCCCAATGCGGGTTCAGTGCTCGAACAGGCGTTTCGTTCCCGCATCGATCTATTACGGTACGGTAACATGAATGGATTCCGAACATGAATGACAGGCTCGAAGAGCGCGAAGACAACATCGCTTTGCTCATTGACGCTGACAATGCGAGCCCGGAGCACCTGGACGAGGTCTTGCTCGTCCTCGGCGAGCTAGGTGCGATAAACGTGCGCCGGGCCTACGGAAATTGGGCAAAGACCAGCCTCAAGGGCTGGGGCAATCTCACCGGCATCCATTCAATCGTCCCGATGCAGCAGTTCGACGTTGCCAAGGGTAAGAGCGCAACCGACATGCGCATGACCATCGATGCGATGGATCTCCTCTATCGCGGCCATGTCGACGGATTTGGGATCATGTCCAGCGACAGCGATTTTCTGCCGTTGGCCCAGCGTATTCGCGAGGAAGGCCTTCCGGTCTACGGCTTCGGCACAGCGAAAACGCCATTGGGCTTCCGCCAGGCCTGCACCCGCTTCTTCGATGTCGCGGCGTTGCACTTGCCGCATGACGTTGAGGCCGCCGGAAAGTCAGCGGATGATTCAGCTGGCGTGGTCGACGACGAACTCATTGATCTGCTTGGACAAGCCTACAAAGCTTCGAAGCGCGACGACGACGGCTATGCCTCCCTGTCGGAGCTCGGACAGCGAGCAACCGCGGTCTCGAGCTTCGCGGCGCGCAACTACGGGTTCACGCGCTTGTCGGACCTCATTCGTTCGGTCCCGAATTTCGACGTGCGAACTGCTACCGACGGCAGCTTATTAGTGAAGAGGCTCCGCTAGATTCGGACTGTTGCCTGACTGACACAGGATTCCGAAAGCTGCGTTTCCCACAAGCAACTTAGGAACATAATTTCCGAGCGAAGGTTGTCCCTCGCCGAAGAGGGACGTGGGCTAGACCGGGATTTTGAATGCTGGAAACGAGCCAACCAGAGGCTTTGCTCAACAGCGCGCTTGCCGCTGTAGAAGACGGCGACGGATACCGCGCTGAGCTCGATAAGATCCGGATTCCAATCTACACCACAGATGCGGACGGCTGGGTCACCTACTGGAACCAGGCGTGCGTCGATTTCGCGGGCCGCGAACCTCAACTCGGGGAAGATCGATGGTGCGTAACCTGGCGACTTTTCACGCAGGAAGGCGAATCCCTACCCCACGATGAGTGCCCCATGGCGACGGCAATCAGGGAAAGACGGTCGGTAAGGTCCGAGATCGCGATTGCCCTGCGCCCGAACGGAAGCCGGGTGGCCTTCCGCCCATACCCCACACCTCTATTCGACAAAGCAGGTGATCTCCAGGGTGCAATCAATATGCTGATCGATATCAGCGAAGAGCAGGCCGAAACGCTCAAGGAGCAGGCCGCTCGTTGTAGGCGGCTCGCCAACTCGACCGAAGATCTGTCCGCGCGTGAGATCCTGCGCTCAATGGCCGCGGGCTATGACCGGTCTGCCCAATCTCTCCAGCACAGCTAGAGAATCTCGAGGACCAGCTCGACTTCGTCTCCAGCGGCAATTCCGGCGCGGCGACGGACGTCCGCTTTCACGGGCAGGATGTAGCCTCCGCTCTTCTGCGGAAAAACGGACGTGCGCCACGTCACGTCACCAACCGTCGCTTCGACACGGACTGATCCGAACCCGCCCCGCCGAGCGAAGCTCTCGGCACGGATTTCGCCGGCCATTGCCTCCGGCACGGTCATGAAATGCCAGGTCGCGCTCTCACCGCTCCAGATCCAAAGGGTCGCGGTGAGCTTGATCATACTGCCGGCACCGCGGTCGGGCCCTCCCTCAATCGCCGGCGATGCTCGCGAAGCGCGGTGTAAATGCCGCTGCCGGCGATGAGGGCTGCCCCTAGGATCGTGTGAAGGCTCGGCACGTCGGAGAACAGCAGCCAGCCGTAGATCGTGGCCGCGACGATCTGGAGATAATCGAATGGCGATACGACGGACACGGGAGCGCGCAGCGATGACGTCATGAGCAGCTGGCCGACACCTCCGGCAAGACCGCCCGCAACCACCAGGGCCAAGGCGGTCAATCCGTGCAGCCGCCCGAAGAAAGGCATGAGAAGCCCGCCCACGACTATCCCCGCAATCGCGAACCAAAACACGATCGCCGCAACATTCTCGCTTCGCTGAAGATGCCGCAGGGTGGTCGTGACACCGGCCTGCCCAACTGCGCCGACCAGCGCGATCGCGATGCCGAGGATTGGCAGGCTCGAACCGCCCGGGCGCGCGACGATCAGCACTCCGATGAAGCCAAGCACCACGGCGCCCCAGCGATGCAGGCCGACATCCTCTCTCAGGATGAGAAACGAAAGGATGGTGGCAAAGATCGGCGCGGTGAAGTTGATCGCCGTGGCGTCAGCGAGCGGGAGCAGGATCAAGGCCTGGAAGGTCAGACCCATCGAGAGCAGCCCGAGGCAACTTCGCCAGACATGGGCCAAGGGCCGGTTCGGCTTCAACGATGTCAGGCTCTCGCGTTTCAGCACCCAGAACAGGACGACCGGCAAGCTGAAGAGCGAGCGATAAAAGACGAGCTCCGGCGCGTTGAGCCCTTCCATGGACGCCAGCTTGAGCAAGGCGCCCATGGTCGAGAAGCTCACCCCCGACCCGACCCTGCAGAGGATACCGCTAACGACATGATCGTGGTCATGCGCGGTCCCCCCAGGCATCGGATTACCGGGTCAGCTTGCGGTAGCTCATCCGGTGCGGGCGGGTAGCTTCCTCACCCAGGCGCCGGACTTTGTCCTCTTCGTACGCCTCGAAGTTGCCCTCAAACCACTCGACGTGGCTGTCGCCCTCAAACGCCAGAATGTGTGTGGCGAGACGATCGAGGAAGAAGCGGTCGTGGCTGATGACCACGGCGCAGCCGGCGAAGTTCTCGATCGCTTCTTCGAGCGCACCCAGAGTCTCGACGTCGAGATCGTTGGTCGGCTCGTCGAGCAGCAGGACGTTGCCACCGCGCTTCAGCATCTTGGCGATGTTGACGCGGTTGCGTTCACCGCCGGACAGCTTGCCGACGTTCTTCTGCTGGTCCTGGCCCTTGAAGTTGAAGGCCCCGACGTAGGCGCGAGTGGACTGATCGTGGCCGTTGACCTTCATGTAGTCGAGACCGTCCGAGATCTCCTCCCAGACGTTCTTCGAATTATCGAGGTGGTCCCGGCTCTGATCGACGTAGCCGAGGTGCACCGTGGGCCCGATATCGATCTCACCTGAGTCCGGTTTTTCTTGGCCAGTGATCAGCTTGAACAGGGTCGACTTTCCGGCGCCGTTCGGACCGATGACTCCAACGATTCCGCCCGGCGGCAAGGTGAACGACAAATTCTCGAACAACAGCTTGTCGCCATACGCCTTGCTGACGTTCTTCACCTCGATGACCTTGCCACCGAGACGCTCGGGCACCTGGATGAGGATCTCGGCCTTGCCCGGGACGTGCTTTTCCTGCGCAGCCACGAGCTGGTCGAACTTGGCGATACGAGCCTTGGATTTCGTCTGGCGGGCCTTGGCGCCCTGGCGGATCCACTCGAGCTCGTGCCGGATTGCCGTCTGGCGGCCGGTTTCCTCACGCTCTTCCTGCTCAAGGCGCTTGGCCTTCTTCTCCAGGTAGGTCGAATAATTACCCTCGTACGGGAAATACTTCCCGCGATCGATTTCGAGGATCCAGCTCACCACATTGTCGAGGAAGTAGCGATCGTGGGTGATCATCAGGACCGCGCCCGCATATTCCTTGAGGTGCGCCTCGAGCCACTGAACGCTTTCTGCGTCCAGGTGGTTGGTTGGCTCGTCGAGCAGCAGGATCGACGGTTTCTGGATCAGGAGCCTTGTCAGAGCGATACGGCGCTTCTCACCGCCTGAGAGGTTTTCGACCGACCAGTCGGACGGCGGGCAGCGCAGCGCTTCCATCGCAACTTCGAGCTGGTTGTCGAGCGTCCAGCCGTCGACCGCGTCGATCTTGCCCTGAAGTTCGCCCATTTCCTCCATCAGCGCATCGAAGTCGGTGTCGTCCTTCGGATCGCCCATTTCGGCCGAAATTGCATTGAAGCGCTCGACCATATCGGCGACGTCGCGGGCGCCGTCCCTGACGTTCTCGAGCACGTTCTTGTTCGGATCGAGCTGCGGCTCCTGCGGCAGATAGCCGACCGTGACGTTCTCGCCCGGCCAGGCCTCGCCTTGGAAGTCCTTGTCGATGCCGGCCATGATTTTCATCAGCGTCGACTTGCCGGCGCCGTTGGGCCCGACGATGCCGATCTTGGCGCCGTGATAGAATTGCAGATTTATGTGGTTCAGCACCGGCTTCTGGGCGCCGGGGAAGGACTTGGTCATGTCCTTCATGACAAATGCGTATTGGGCGGCCATTGGGTCGCAAGCTTCCTTCGAGTTCGGGATTTGACCGCGAGTTAGGCGATGAACGGCGGGATTTCCACCCCGTCAGTCGCGCCCGACCATCTCCTCGGCATTCCGGAAGCGATAGTCCTTGAACTGCTGCCGGAGCTGGAGCTTTGAAAGCTTGCCTGTCGCCGTATGCGGAAGCTCATCCACGAACTCGATGGCATCCGGCATCCACCACGATGCCACATGCTTTTTCATATGATCGCGGATCTCACCCTCGGTGATGCTGCTTCCCTTGGCACGGACGACGCATAGGAGCGGCCGTTCGTCCCATTTCGGGTGCGGAATTCCGATAGCAGCCGCCTCTGTGACCCCGCCGCAACCAACCGCCGCATTCTCAAGCTCGATCGAGCTGATCCATTCGCCTCCCGACTTGATCACGTCCTTCGACCGGTCGGTGATCTGCATCGTACCGTCGGGATGAAGGACGGCTACGTCGCCGGTATCGAACCATTGCTCTTCGTCGGTCGCGTCCTGCTCGGCTTTGAAGTAGCGCTTGATGACCCACGGTCCGCGGCATTGAAGCCGGCCCGACGACTTGCCGTCGCGCGGCTGAACATTGCCCTCGTCGTCGACGATACGAAGCTCGACGCCGAAAGGCACTCGTCCCTGCCGCGCGATATATTCGACCTGTTCGTCGTCGCTCATCTCATCGAATCCTTGCGGAGGCGCTCCGCAAGTTCCGATCGGCGACGTCTCGGTCATTCCCCAGGCATGGCCAACCCTAACGCCGCGCTCGCGAAGCCAGCGGATCATCGCTCTTGGAGCAGCGGATCCGCCGATCGTGACCTGCTGAAGATCGGGGAACGTGTCTCCTGTGCGCTCGACGTGTTCGATCATCGTCAGCCAGACGGTCGGGACGCCGGCTGAATGGGTGACCCTTTCATCGCGGAAGAGCTGGCACATCTTTTCCGGACGATAGTCGGCCGACAGGACGAGCTTCGCACCTGCGGCCGGCGCAGCCCAAGGCACGCCCCAGGCATTGGCATGGAACATGGGGACGATTGGAAGCACGATCGCCTGCTTCGAAATGCCCATGATGTCGGGGCTCAGCTGGGACAGCGTGTGAAGCATCGTCGAGCGATGCTCGTAGAGCACGCCCTTGGGATTCCCCGTGGTGCCGCTCGTGTAGCAAAGGCCGATCGGTTCGCGCTCGTCGCCATCAATCCAGGTGTAATTGCCGTCTTCGGAATCGATCCATTCACGGAAACCCGGCTGGCCTGGTTCCGGGTCAAAGCAGATGTAATGCTCGATCGTTTTCCACTTCGGCTTCATCCGCTCGACGATCGGCGTGAAGACCCGGTCGTAAAACAGGACGCGGTCCTCGGCGTGGTTCGCGATATAGTCCAGCTGGTCGTCGAACAGCCGCGGATTGATCGTGTGAAGCACCCCACCCATGCCGGTCGTGCCGTACCAGGCAATCAAGTGGTGCTCATGGTTCATCGCGAGAGTGGCGACGCGATCACCTCGGTTGATCCCTAGCCGCTCAAGGGCCTGCGCCATTTTCCGCGCGTCGCGAGCGACGTTGCGCCAGTTCGTTCGTGTCAGCCGTCCATCGGCCCAAGCGGTCACAACCTCCCCGTCGCCATGCTCGCGTTCGGCATGATCGATCAGCCGCGTGACGCGCAGCGACCAGTCTTGCATCGCCCCAAGCCGCACCGTTCTCTCCCCAACTGCAGCGGGAGCAGTGTGTACTTTCAGTTCGAAACCGACAACTGGTTCGTTTTCGCTACGGAAATCAGCTGTTTAAAAGGGCATTTTCATTCCCGGCGGCAGGGGCAGGCCGCTGGTTACCTTCTGCATTTCCGAATTCGCCGCCTGGTCAGCCTTGGCGCGGGCGTCATTGATGGCAGCGGCGACCAGATCCTCTACCATCGCCTTCTCGGACGGCTGGAGCAGGCTCTCGTCGATATCGATGCCGAGGATGGTGCCCTTGGCAGTCGCACGAATCTTCACCAAGCCCCCGCCCGCGATGCCTTCAACCTCGATGCTTTCGAGGTTCTGCGTAGCCTTCTGAAGCTCGCTCTGGGCGTTCTGCGCCATCTCCATGAGCTTGTTGAGGTCTAGGTCGGGCATGTTTCAGGCGCCTTTCGTGGAAACAAAGGATTCAAGCGTGGCATCCGGAAACGCTTCGAACGCAGCGCGCACCGCCGGATCGGCCAGCACTTCGGAGCGAACGCGCTCCTCGGCGATTTTCTCCTGATCCAGCAGCGACGGCTCGCCCGTCTCGTCAGAAAGCGACACTTGCCAGTTGCCGCCCGTAGCATCTTTCAGGGCAGCCGCTAGGTCACGCGGCCAATCGCCGCCAAGCGGACGCAGCGGCCTCAGAACAATCTCTGGCGGCGCAAAGCGAACGAGGCCGACCTGATCGTGAAGCTGCACGGCAAGCTGATGCCTTCCCGACCTTTCAAGCGAAGCGATGAGAGCCGGGAAGTCAGCGGGAAGCTGGGCTCTCGGCCCGGCTGGCCGCGACGTCGCGGGCGCCGAGACCGGGACAGCCCCCGCCTCACCAGACAGGCGCGACAGGACGCTTGCGGGATCGGGCAAGTCGGCCGCGTGGATCAGCCGAAGAAGCGCCATCGTCGCCGCTTCCCGGGGATCCGGGGCGACCTGGACGTCGGAGAGACCCTTCAGGAGCATCTGCCAAACTCTGTGGATCTGTCCCCACCCGAGTTGCTCGGCAAGCCGCTCAGCCGATTCGCGCTGCTCGACTGGAAGAGATTCGGCAGAGGCCCCAGCCTTGGTCCGAGTCGCCAGATGCAACTCTTCCATCAACCCACGGATCAGCGAGCCCGGATCGATGCCAAGATCATGCGCTTCATCGAGGTCGGCGAGTGTCGCTCCCGCGTTTGCGGAAAGCACATGTTCCAGCAATCGACGAATGCGGCCACGATCCGCGAGGCCGAGCATGTCACGGACCTGCTCGGCGGTCACGGTACCGCCGCCGTGAGCAATCGCCTGGTCGAGGATAGAGAGACCGTCGCGGGCGGAACCTTCGGCTGCCCGTGCAATCATCCTGAGCGCGTCCTCGTCCACTTCGACACCCTCGGCCTTCGAAACTTCCGCGAAATGAGCCGCGAGCTTTTCAGCTGGAATCCGCCGGAGGTCGAAACGCTGGGTCCGCGACAGGACAGTGAGCGGAACCTTTTCCACTTCGGTCGTTGCGAAAAGGAATTTCACATGCTCAGGCGGTTCTTCAAGAGTCTTCAGCAACGCGTTGAAAGCGCTCTTTGAAAGCATGTGGACTTCGTCGATGATATAGATCTTGTAGCGCGCGCTGACCGAGGCATAGCGGACCGCGTCGATGATCTCCCGGACGTCGTCCACACCCGTGTGTGATGCGGCGTCCATTTCGATCACATCGATATGTCGTCCTTCCGCGATCGCCTTGCACTGTTCGCAAATGCCGCAAGGCGTGATGGTCGGACCGCCTTGCCCGTCCGGCCCAATGCAGTTGAGCGCTTTGGCCACGAGACGCGCGGTCGAGGTCTTGCCGACCCCTCGGACGCCGGTGAGCAGGAATGCGTGGGCAATGCGGCCGCGCTGGATCGCGTTGGCGAGCGTTTGCACCATGGCATCCTGCCCGATTAGCTCGGAGAAATCCTGCGGGCGGTACTTTCGCGCAAGCACGCGATACGGAGAGGCGGCAGCCTTCTGAGGCACTTCGGGCAAGTCGAGGCCCAGGCCAGGCGATTCGGATTCGTCCATCAGCTGTGGTTTAGGGGCGCTGTGGGGTCCGCGCCAAGGGCTGGAGGTGGGAGCCGGAACGACCCGAGACGAAATCGTTGTGGCTGCTTCCTTCCGGATCTGACCAGGTTGGCGACAGCCTCGTCCGCCCGACTCCCGCGGCGCATATGGGTTAAGACCTGGGGGCGCGCAAGTTTGCTGCGTATCATGCCCCTTCATCGACCATTCACGCAGCCTGCAGGATGTCGCGATAGCCGAGCCGGAGGCGCCTGCATGTTCCTATTCGCTTTGATTTCATTTCTCGCTTCCGCAACGCAGGCGGAGGAACCAACGGCGCCGATCATTGTCAGAGCATATCCCTGGGCGCCGTTCATAAGCCCGATGGGAGAGCCGTTTCGGTCGCACGCGCCGGATGATGATCCGTTTGCACGCTGGTTTCACCAAGCCGACCGAAACCAGGACGGAATGCTGACAGCCGACGAAATGCGTAGCGACGCGGAGCGGTTCTTTGCCAGGATCGACGCCAATCAGGACGGCAGAATCGATTCCGAGGAACGCATGACTTACGAATCGGAAATCGCACCGGAGGTTCAGTCCGGCTCACAGTGGAAGCGCAGGCGCCAGGAGAGCACTGCAGAGCCTTGGTTGGGGGATGATTCGCAACGAAGCGAACGGCACCGGCGATGGGCGAACGACATCGACGGATATCAACCGGACGGCCTGCAGGGTGCGGCCCGATACGGCTTACTCAATCTCCCGGAACCCGTCGCGGGCGCGGATGCGGATTTCGACCGATTCGTTTCGCTGGACGAATTCAGGCGCGCTGCCTCATATCGCTTTCAACTGCTCGACAACGATCGCTCGGGCCGGCTCTCAATGCAGAACCTCAAAGTGCTTCTGCCGTCCCGACCGAAAGAGGGAAAGCGCGTCAAGCGCCCCAAGAACGCCCCCGACACGAGAATCGGTCTTCCCCTGCCAGAGAGGAGCTAGGTCCTCGGGGACCCGTGCCCTCAATCCATTAATCCGCCTTCTTCAGCCGTACAGCCAATTCTTGGAACCCGCTGGAATGCGGACGCCCAAAGTCTCCATGTCCTCGGTAAGGATGATCTGGCAGGCGAGCCGAGACGTTCTGGTCGCGTGGGCGGCGAGATCCAGTAAGTCCTCTTCCTCGTCGCTTGCATGCGGCAATTTCTCGAAATCCACCTTGTCGACGATTACGTGGCAGGTCGAGCAGGCCATGACGCCCTCACAGGCACCCTCAATGGGCTGGCCCGCGGCCCAGGCGACATCGAGCAGCCGCTGACCGGACTTGGCCTCGACTTCCTTGTCGAGGGTGCCGTCCGGCTTGTGGAAACGCACCTTGATCACGCGGCCAGGCCTCGTTGGGTGCGGGCAGCCGCGTCAATGCGGTTCACGGCGTCGAGGACCTCTTCCTTGCTGGTGTACCTTCCGAACCCGAGCCGGATGGATGAGCGGGCATCGCGATCACTGAGACCGATGGCGCGCAACACGTGGCTCGGGCGGCCAGATCCGCTTGCGCAGGCTGAACCGAGAGAAAAAGCAACATCCCGAAGCTCGGCGATGATCCGAGCCGCGTCGACGCCGGGCCAGCATATATTGAGGTTCCCATGGTAGCGCTGGGTCATGCTGCCGTTGATGATCCAATCGGTCATCAGTGAAGAACCGGCTGCGATCCAAAGCTCTTCGACATGCTCGTGATCGGATTGGCGGCGCTCCGTGGCCAGCTTCGCCGCAACTCCGAATCCGACGCACAGTGCTGGAGACAAGGTTCCTGAACGCAACCCCATCTCCTGCCCGCCTCCATGGATCAACGGCGCCGGCTCAACGCCGTCCCGCATCCAAAGCGCTCCGATGCCCTTCGGCCCGTGAATCTTATGGGCAGATACGGCGGCGAGATCGGGTCCCTCCGGTATTTCGACACGCCCAAGCCCCTGAACCGCGTCGCAAAGCATCAGCGCTCCAACCTCATGCGCGAGCTCCGCAATTTCGGCGATCGGCTGGATCACACCGATCTCATTGTTGACGAGCATGACTGCGACAATCGCAACGCGGTCATCCAACTCGGCCTTCACATTTTCGAGATTGAGCAGGCCGTCGGCCCCGACGGGAAGGCGCGTAAGGTCAAAGCCCCTCCCCTTGAGCCACTCGCACGTATCGAGGACCGCGGCATGCTCGGTGGCGACCGTAACGATTCGATTGCGGCCCTTCGTCTTTTCCAGCGTGCCCTTGAGGGCCCAGTTGAGAGCCTCTGTCGCGCTCCCGGTAAACGCCAGGCGTCCGCCAGTGAGCCCGATCGCCTCTGAAACCTCCTTACGGGCCATTTCGATGGCCGCAGCGGCCTCACGGCCCCAGCGCGAGGGCGAGTGAGGATTGGCGAACTTCTCCTCGATCCAGGGCCGCATCGCGTCCGCGACTTCCGGAGCGACCGGAGTGGTGGCCTGATAATCGAGGTAGATCATGCCGCCCTGGACGCGGCTCGCTCGTATATCCGCCGCCATTCACCAAGGAAGCGATCGATATCCGCTTCATTCGTCTGCGGACCGAAGCTGATGCGGATGAAGCAGCTGCCGACTTCCGCTGGCAGACCCATTGCCTCGAGAACCCGGCTCGGCTTCATGCTCCCCGATGAGCAGGCGCTACCCGCAGACACTGCTATTCCGGCTAGGTCGAACTGGACCAGCTGGCTCGAACTGGCGACGCCCGGCATCGCATAGGCTCCGATCGTCGGATTGCGCGGACTGTCGCCGGCAATGACAGTACCACCTGCCGATACGATTGCGTCCTCGAGGCGAGTGCGCAACGCGGTCAGGCGGTCCATGTCATAGGGCTTCGCTGCAAGTGCCGCAGCGAAACCAGCTGCGCTCGGAACATCCTGGGTACCGCGCCTATAGCCCTTCTCCTGCCCGCCGACCGGCTCAAGAGTTGCGAGATCCCTGACCAGCAACACACCGACGCCAGGTGGTCCGCCAAGCTTGTGAGCACAGGCCGCGATGAAGTCGGCATCGGGAAGCGGCAATTTGCTCGCTGACTGAGCGCAGTCGGCCAGAAGCAACGATCCCGCCTCACGAATACGCGGCGCCAATCGCTCCAGCGGCTGGACGACCCCCGTTTCGTTGTTCACGTGCTGAATCGCGACGAGGGCCGGCCCATCGGCAATGATCGCGTCGAGAGCATTCTCGTCGACTAGACCGTCCGAACCAACCGGTATGACCTTTGATGCCTCACCCATGGCATGCGGGACGATTGCATGTTCCGTCGCCCCGTAGACCCGCCCTGGAATTCGCGCGCGGCTGCCCGCGATCTCCACGGCCTCACTCGCACCTGATGTGAAGATGACGTCATGGCGCCAGTCGAGAACCTCGGCGATTGTGCCGCGCGACTGCTCGAGCAGCCCGCGGGCAGCGCGTCCCTCGGCATAAGGCGAATTCGGATTCGCCCATGAGTCGAGTGCATTGGCGATGGCTGCTCTCGCCTCCGGAAGAACGGGAGTAGTCGCTGCATGGTCGAGATAGAGGCGGTCGTTGACGGTCAAAACGCTCGGATTCCTGCCGATTGCCAGTTGAACGGCCGCACCTATATAGGAGCCACCGCCGCGGTGCACCCGCAGTTGCGGCCAAAGCTATACGCGAACTCACGGAATTCCATGCCCGAAGTCATTTTCCCTGGCCCCGAGGGCCGCCTCGAAGGTCGTTTCCATCCCGGCACGCGCCCGCGCGCGCCGGTCGCCATGGTCCTGCACTCACATCCGCAGGCCGGCGGCACGATGAACAACAAGATCGTCCAGCTGCTCTATCAAACCTTCGTGAAGCGCGGCTTTGCGACCCTGCGGTTCAATTTCCGCGGCGTTGGCAAGAGCCAGGGCACGTTCGACAACGGCATCGGAGAGCTCAGCGATGCAGCTTCGGCCCTCGACTGGGTGCAGCAGATTCACCCGGAGGCCGAGACGACCTGGGTTGCCGGCGTCAGCTTCGGTGCCTGGATCGGCATGCAGCTTCTCATGCGCCGTCCGGAAATCCGCGGTTTCATCTCGATCGCTCCGCCGGCGAACATGTACGACTTCAGCTTCCTAGCGCCATGTCCCTCTTCAGGCATCATCATCCAGGGCGAGGCGGACGAAGTCGTGACGCCAAGCGCTGTCCAGAAGCTCGTCGACAAGCTCCGCACCCAGCGGCACATCACCATTCATCACGACACGATCCCGGGCGCGAACCACTTTTTCGCGAACGAACTCGATCTGCTGATGAAGAGCGTCGACGATTATCTCGACATGCGGCTGGCAACCGACAAACCGGCTCCGGCGATCACCAAGCGCTAAAGCTCAAACCGTCCAGATCAGGACGTTCGCCACCAAGACGGCCGCGGCTCCCAGCATCAGGAGTCCGCGGCCGCGGTCTTCCTTGCGCCTGAGCATCCGGACCCCGCCGATGACCAGCAGGAAGGCGGCGATCATCACGATCGCCATCAAAGTCGAACCTAAGCCCCCCAAAATTCCGCTCCCGTTTCACCAAGACTTAACTGCTGCTGCCTTAAGGCAGGCGTCATGCCGATCGAAGAGCAGCAGGCACGCCTGGAAGAGGCGTTCGACCGAATCGAGGAAACGATCCTCCCCTGCATCGCAATGATGCTGGAGACGTTGCTCGAAGCCTCGGAAAGCGTCGCGAAGACCGACCCGAAAGCCCTGGCCGCCGAATTGCAGATCCTCGCTGCCGAACTCGAAGAGCTCACCCGCGCCGTGGAGCGCAGCAGCCCGGTCCACGTCGAGCCCGGCGAATACAAGACGGCTGCAGCCTAAGCGACGATCTCGGCATGCAGCGCCGGATCGATATTTCCGCCGGACAGCACAACAACAGTTCCATCGGCAGGTTCGACCTGGCCCGACAACAATACAGCAAGCGCGACTGCACCTCCCGGCTCGACGACCAATTGATGCCTCTCCCAGGCCCAGCGGATCGCCTTGCGGACCGCCTCCTCGCTGGCTGACAGCGCTTTCGCATCCCCATTGCGCAGAATTTCGAACGTAATCGGCGAAACTCGCGGCGTCTGGAGCGCGTCACACAGCGTGGGCGACGCATCGGAGCTGACGGGGACGATCTCTCCGACCTCCAGCGAGCGTTTCATATCGTCCCAGCCTTCCGGCTCGACGATGACGATCTCCGTGTCCGGACATGCCAGCACTATGCCGGATGCCAACCCGCCGCCGCCGCAGGGCACCACAATGCGCGTGGGTGCTTCCGGCATCTGCTCCAGTATTTCGAGGCCGACCGTGCCTTGTCCGGCCACGATGTGTGCATCGTCGAAGCTGGGAACGACAGTTGCACCGGTTTCCTTGGAGATTCGCTCAGCGATCGCCTCGCGGCTTTCGCGATAGCGGTCGAAGAAGATGATTTCGGCGCCCTCAGCCCGGGTGCCGTCGACTTTCACTGCCGGCGCATCCTTCGGCATGACAATTATTGCCCGAATCCCGAGGCGTCTGGCCGCGATTGCGACCCCTCGGGCATGATTTCCCGAAGAAAATGCCACCACCCCGCTCTTCCGCTCTTCTTCCGATAGCTGGAGCAGCCGATTGCTCGCTCCGCGCAGCTTGAAGGCGCCGCCCGTCTGTAAACACTCGCATTTGAGCCAGATCGTCCGGCCATCCAGGTCGGATCCAATCAGTGGAGTGTGCTCGATCGAGGCTGCAATGCGTCTTCCAGCCTCGACAACGTCGGTTCGCGTCACCGTCTGAGTGTCGTTCAAGACTTTGATTTTCCTACCGTTTCGACCAACCGTTGCACGAAGGGGACAAAAGTTCTCCTTCGAGCCTTAATTGTTCGGAAAATTCTTTACTTGAGGATACCCCATACATATATCGCGCGTCCGCTGCCCCATGGGACTTCCAACCGCAAGGCAGCTCTCTCTGTCGAACTACCAGTTGGAGGTCCCTTGAGTTGCACAAGCACCATAGCGCGCTGGGGCTAGCTGCCACCCCTCTCGGCAATCCAGTTGCCGATATCGCAAATAGCCGACCCGCTCAGCCGGTGACGCTTCTCCGACCGCATGCTGCGCGCCGCGCGGCTCGCTTCTTCGTGGACAAGTTCCCGGGACGGTCGCTGTACGCTGTGAAGGCGAATCCGTCGCCGGAACTGCTCAAGATCCTCTGGGACGAGGGCGTGACTCACTATGACGTCGCGTCGATCGGCGAGGTGCGACTGGTTCACGAGACGCTGCCCGAGGCAGTGCTCTGCTTCATGCACCCGGTGAAGGCCGAGGAAGCCATTGCAGAGGCCTATTTCGGGCATGGCGTGAAGACCTTCAGCCTCGATACGCTCGAAGAGCTGGAAAAGATCGTTCGCGCGACCTCGAGGGATGGCGTTGCGCCGACCGATCTCAACCTGCTCGTTAGACTTCAAGTGAGCAACGAACACGCCAAGCTCAGTTTGGGAGCCAAGTTCGGCGCTGCGGCCGATGAGGTAAAGGCGCTTCTGTTCGCAGTTCGCCAGGCTGCCGATGCCTTGGGAATCTGCTTCCACGTCGGAAGCCAGGCAATGACTCCCTCGGCGTACGCCCAGGCGATGTCCCGAGTTCGCGACGCGATCGTCGAAGCAGCGGTTACCGTCGACATCGTCGATGTTGGCGGCGGTTTTCCGTCGACCTACCCCGGCATGGAGCCTCCGCCCCTGGAGGCTTATTTCGAGGTCATCCACTCGGCGTTCGAAGCACTTCCGATCAGCTACTCGGCCGAGTTGTGGTGCGAGCCGGGCCGTGCGCTTTGCGCCGAATATGCGAGCCTGCTCGTGCGTGTCGAAAAGCGCCGCGGCAGCGAACTGTACATCAACGACGGTGCTTATGGCGCCCTCTTCGATGCAGCGCACATCGGCTGGCGTTATCCCGTACGGTTGATCCGGGACGGCGGGTCCAACACACGCCCGATGGATTTTAGCTTCTACGGGCCGACCTGCGACGACCTCGATCACATGACGGGACCGTTCCAGCTTCCGGGCGATGTCGCCAACGGCGATTACATCGAGATCGGAATGCTGGGCGCATACGGTTGCGCCATGCGCACCGCGTTCAACGGTTTCGGCGCCGAGCGCACCGAAATCGTCGACGATGAGCCGATGGCGACGCTCTATGCGGGCGAGACCAAGCGCTCCAACGTCGTGACGCTGTAAGGAACCCTCCCCTCCTGCTTCGCGTAGGAGGGGAATGGGGTGAGGCTGTCCCCCGCTAACAAAACGACATGCCCTTTTCCGATGTCGAGCCTATAGGCGCGGCAACCATTGGAGCATGAAATGACGACCGATACGCTGAACAAGGTTCAGGACGCCGAGCGCATCAACGACACGCGCAAGTCCGAGCTTCTTTCGACGCCGATCGAGCATATCGACATCACCAAGTTCGATGCCCGCCCGATCATCGATTCAATGGGCAAGATGAGCTTCACCAGCCGCGACCTGTCCCGCGCCACCGGCATCTACAACACGATGCTGGAGGACAAGGACTGCTCGATCATCCTGGTGATCGCCGGATCGACCTCGGCCGGCGGCTGCATGGATCTCTATGCTGAGCTCGTGAAGTCCAATATGGTCGACGCGATCGTCGCCACCGGCGCCTCGATCGTCGACATGGATTTCTTCGAAGCACTTGGCCACAAGCACTACCAAGCCAATGAAATTCCTGACGATGATACGCTGCGCTCGCTCTACATCGACCGCATCTACGACACCTACATCGACGAGCAGCAGCTACAGGATTGCGACTTCACCATCGGCAAGATCGCCGACAGCCTGGAGCCGCGCGCGTACTCCAGCCGCGCCTTCATCCGCGAGATGGGCAAGTGGCTGAGCGAGGGCAATGCCAAGAAGCAGGGCAGCCTCGTCCAGCTAGCCTACGAGCATGACGTGCCGATCTTTTGCCCGGCGTTCGTCGACAGCTCGGCCGGCTTCGGCCTTGTGAAGCACCAGGTCGACGCGATGAAACGCGGCGGCCACTATATGGTGCTCGACGCGATCGCGGACTTCCGCGAGCTCACCGATATCAAGATCAAGGCGGGCACGACCGGCCTGCTGATGATCGGCGGCGGCGTTCCCAAGAACTTCACCCAGGACACTGTCGTCTGCGCCGAAATCCTCGGTCACGACGATGTCGAGGTGCACAAGTACGCAGTGCAGATCACCGTCGCAGACGTCCGCGACGGTGCCTGCTCCTCCTCGACGCTTCAGGAAGCGGCGAGCTGGGGCAAGGTCTCGACCGCCATGGAGCAGATGGTATTCGCCGAAGCGACTAGTGTCCTTCCGCTGCTGGCGTCCGACGCCTGGCACCGCGGAGCATGGCGTAATCGCGAGAAGCGCCGCTTCGCCAAGCTCTTCGACTAATCGATTGCCAACCGTAACGAACTGAAGCAGCCTCCCTCTGGAAGCAGGGGGAGGCTTTTTCATGGAATACAGCCCGATTCTCGTACCGGTGGTGGCGCTGGTCGCGTGGACCCTCGTGGTGATGGTCTGGATGGTCGTGACCCGCATCCCGGCAATGAGAAAGGCGGGGATAACGTTGGGCACAGCTCGCCGGGGTGGGCGCGGCGCGAACCTCGACGGAGTTCTACCTGACGAAGTCCAGTGGAAATCCCACAATTACATGCACCTGATGGAACAGCCGACGATCTTCTATGCGATCGCGCTGACCCTCGCACTGATGGGCATGGGCCACGGCATCAACTACTGGCTCGCCTGGGGTTATGTCGGCCTGCGCATCCTCCACAGCCTCATTCAGTCGACTGTGAACATCGTCCTCTACCGGTTCACGATATTCGCCTTGGCCTCATTGTGCCTGCTCGGCCTGACGGTGCACGCAGGCGCTCGCATACTTCACGATTGCCTGGGCTGAGGCCTGTTCGTCCACTAACGGCTGAAGGCGGCTCCCAGCTCGACGTGGGTCGACCAGCGAAACTGGCCGACCGGGCGTATCCAATCGATCCGGTAACCACCATCGGCCAAGATCATCGCGTCTCGGGCGAAGGTCGCAGGATTGCAGCTGACATAAGCGATCCTCGCGACGCCCGAGGATGCGAGCTCTTTCACCTGTTCCTCGGCCCCTGCTCTCGGCGGATCGAGAACAACTGCGTCGAAGCTCTTCAGATCGTCCTTGTCGAGCGGACGGCGGTAAAGGTCCCGATGCTCGACCGCGATATTGGGCGCGGCACGTTTCAGCGCCTGAACCGCGTCGCGAGACGCCTCGGCAGCATAGACCTTTCCGGGCAGGGCAAGAGCGAAGGTACCGAGCCCAGCGAACAGGTCGGCAATACGCTCGCCCCCTTGAACCGCTTCGCGAACGCATGAGCCGAGCGTCTCTTCGCCGTCCTCGGTCGCCTGGAGGAAGCCACCGACCGGGAATCCGACGGGCACGCCAGAGAGAGATATCGTCGCCGGGAAGGGCTCGTACAGCGTCTCCGGCCCCAATCCCTGGTCGACCGACAGCCGCGCCAGCCGATTGCTCTCGCAAAAGCTGGTAAGGCCCTCCATCGCCTCATAGCCTTCAGGCTCGACGCCCTTGAGCAGAACGTCCGCGCCCTGCTCGACGAGCGTGAGTTGGACCTCGGCCGTCCGGCGCTGAAGCAACAGGCCTCCAAGCAGCGATCTCAAAGGGGCGATCAAGTCGAACAGTTCGGGCCGAAGGATATGGCACTCGCGCATGTCGACGACGCGGTTTGATTTAGCCGCGTTGAAGCCGATCACGGCTCCCTGCCCGACTTTCAGCGCGCGAAGACTCGCTCGACGGCGTGTCCGCGGCGGCGACAGGTGCGGGTCGCGGATATCGGTCGTCAGGCCGTGCTGCGCAAGCGCCGTCACCACCCGCGAGACAAGGTAATTGCGGTAGGCATCGTCATCGACATGCTGGAGTTGGCATCCCCCGCACTCGGGAAAATGACGGCATGGCGGTTGCTGGTGATGAGGACCGGGGGCGATGGTCCCGTCGCCCAACAGCATGTCACCCGGAACGCCGAAAGGCACATGCCTGCCGGTCGAGCTGACGCCATCGCCCCGTGCGGCAATGCGAACGATCTGCTCAGTCATTCAGTAGTGCGAGCGCTTGTGGAATGGCCGCGGCGAGGTCGTCGGCGATCATCTGCGCACCCGCGATCTCGGCAGCACGCCCGTGGAGCCAGACGGCGGCGCTCGCGGCTTCGAATGCCTCCAGGCCGCGGCCACGCATGGCAGCAATCATTCCGGCAAGGACGTCACCAGTTCCGGCGGAGGCGAGCCAGGCCGGGGCCGGCGGAGCGAAACCGAGGCGCCCGTCAGGGGAGGCAACAAGGGTGTCTGGTCCCTTATAGACAATAACCGCCCCGGAACGCTTCGCAGCTTCGAGCGCGCGATCTGCCTTCGAACCCTCGAGTTTGCCAAACAGACGCTCGAACTCGCCTTGGTGCGGGGTGATAATCGCGTCCTGCCCACGAAGCCGTTCTGGTTCGCCCAGATGAGTGATCGCGTCGGCATCGATGACCTTGGGCGCGTGTGACGTCAGAGCGAGGGTTAGAACCCGCGGGATGTCCCCCATGCCCGGACCGACGATCAAGCACCCGATCCTCCCATCGTTGATCTCAGCTGTGTCGGTCTGGACGATAGCGGAAGGCAGGCCGTCGATGCTCCGCGATGTGCTGACGCGGACGTAACCTGCGCCCGAATAGGCGGCCGCTTTCGCGGAGAGCGCGATCGCGCCCGGCATCTTGCCTGCGAGGGCATGAACAAGTCCGCGTGAGTATTTGTGACCACCAGGGTCGAGCGCCGGAAGAACGGGCTGCCCAAGCTCATGCCATTCTGGGCTCGCCTCGATCCCAATGTCGGCCAGCACGACCCTACCGCATTTGCCCATCGAAGGCATGAGGCGGTGCGCAGGTTTCAGCGCCCCGAATGTCACCGTCATTTCGAAGCCTGGGACTGAGCTCAGTTCAACTCCGGAATCGCTGTCGACGCCGCTCGGAACGTCGCAGGCAATCCGCATCTGTGAGTCTGCAGCCAGGCGATAAAACTGTTTCTGTAGAGCATCTTCCAGCCCTTCTCTGAGACCTGTCCCGAACAAAGCGTCAATCAGGAGCAGCGATGGACCGGTCGAAGAGTTCAGCGCCTCGACCTCGCCACGCCACTGTCCCCGCGCCCATTTGGCGGCTTCGCTTTTCGGTTCGGAGATCGCTGCGATGCGAACCTCGACGCCCCTGTCGGCCAGGTGTCGCGCGGCCACGTAGCCATCACCGCCATTGTTGCCGGGGCCGCACAGGATCAGCGCGGGCATTTTTCCAGCGTGGCAGTAGGCCGCCTCCGCCAGCGCAGCCCCCGCTCGCTCCATCAGCGCTTCCACGCTGGTCCCCGCAGCGATTGCGCGTTGCTCGGCGGCCCTCATGGCCTCGGCGGTCAGAATTGGTCTCACGCGGCGCGCCTTAGCGCAGATAGGTCGAGAGCCGCCACCATTCGCGAGGCACAGCGATTTCGACCTGGTCCCTCGCAATTTCCGTATCGAACAAGGCGAAGCAGGTCGCGCCGCTGCCCGACATGCGGACGAAATGAGCCCCCGGCTGAACCGAAAGCCACGCGAGGACGGTGCCGATCAGAGGAAACTGCTTCACGGCTGCTTCCTGCAGGTCGTTCCGTCCCGCCCGCCAATCGTCGAGCGGGCCCTTGTCCTCACCGCTCCAGGCTGTGAACACCTCTGCGGTCGAGACCGCAACGCGCGGATTTACGAGCAAGATTGGCGTGCCGCTCACTCCGGCATCGACCGACTTGAGCTCGTCACCGGCGCCGTCGCCCCGGACGCTCATGCTCAGCAGGCACGCCGGGACGTCGGCACCCAGCGCTGGAGCAACGGCGGACGCGTGTGACGGGTCGATGCTCCACATGCGCGTGAGCAGACGAAGGACGGCTGCAGCGTCCGCCGACCCGCCGCCGATACCCGACGCAACCGGCAGGTTTTTGGTCAGCACGAGAGACGCGCCTCCGCTGACGCCTGCATCCTCCCGGAGCGCACGGGCGGCTCTCAGCGCCAAATTATCGTCAGGATCGCCCAATTCGCCGGAAAACGGGCCTTTCACCTGCAACGACACTTCTTCGGCTGGACCCGCCGCGACCCGATCACCGTCCGTGCAGAAGGCAAAGACGGTCTCCAGCCGATGGCGGCCATCCGGCAGCTTCCCGCGGACATGGAGGGCCAGGTTGATCTTGGCTGGTGCTAGCTCTTCCAGCTGCATCAGGGTGCAGCGGTCGCAGGCGTCAGGCCGGTTTCGATCTTCGTTTTCAGCCGCGTGGCGACTTCATCCTCGGCGGTCTGCAAAGCGGCCGACCACGCATATCGCGCCTCGAAGCGGTTTCCGGCCCGGTAGAGCGCGTCACCGAGGTGCTCGTGGATCTCGGCCTGGGCCGGATCCCCTTTTGCTGCCCTGGAGAGGATCTCGATCGCTTCCTTGATCCGCCCGCGCTTGTAGACCGCCCAGCCAAGCGAATCCGTGATCGAGGAGTCGTCCGGAGCGAGCGCGCTGGCCTTGCGGATCATCGCTTCAGCTGAATCCATGTCCTCGCCGCGCTCGAGCTTCGCGTAGCCGAGGAAGTTGAGGATGACGGCTTCGTTCGGCGCGAGCGCGAGCGCCTGTGTCAGGAGCCCGCGGGCCTCCGGCCAGCGATTGCCTTCTTCAAGCGCGCTAGCCTGGAGGATGAGGAGCGGCCACCGATCTTCCGGTCGGCCTTGCCCCACCAGCTGAAGCGCTTGTCCGTAGGCTGCGGCGGCTTCGTCATTGCGCTTCATGTTCGCGAGGACGTCGCCAAGGCGAGCGTAGTCGGCAACCCCGGCATTCCCTCCGGAGATGGCTCGCTGCGCAGCCTGAAGCGCTTCCCCTTGACGCTTTGCGCCAAGCAAGGTCCTTACTTCGGCATCCCTTGCCTGAGGCGACAAGGGATCTGAATCGGGCACGGTTCGCAGCGCGATTACGGCCTCATCGACCCTGTCGCGGCTGCCGAGCATCAAGCCGAGCATCACCGAAGCCGCGCTATTGTCGGGGGCCGCGTAGCGCGCGACCTGAGCCAGCGCGACCGGCATCTTCTCATTGCGAAGGCGGTTCAGCTCTGCAGCGAGCACCACGAGCAGCTCGGAGAAAGCCCGCCGGCCATTGTCGATGCGGATTCCGCCGGGCCTGCCCTGCAACACCTTGTCGCCGGCCTTGCCCAATTCCGTGCTCATGCCCTGAACGATCGCGGACGCACGCGCTTTGTCTCCGGCCCGCAGGTAGGCGTCCGAAAGGGCCAGGCGAAGGCGCGCCTCACGGCCGCCGCTCACCTTGATCGCCTGGTCGACGAACGGCTGCGCCTCTGCGGTCCGGCCGAACTTCAGCAGAATCAACGCCCGATGCTCGGGCACCAGGGCACTCAGAAGGTTTCGCGACGAAACGGCGTCGAGAGCCGTGAGCGCGCGAGCCTGATCTTTCGCGTCCGCAGCTGCCCAAGCCCGTAGGAATGGCGCCACGAAAGCGAGATCTCCCGCCGCCGATCCGCTCTGAAGAAGGGAGATCGCCCGAGCCGGATCATCGGAGCGCAGAGCGTCCGCTGCCTGAAGCATTTGCGCTTCGATCGGCGTGCTGGTGGCGGGAAGTCCTCGGACCAGGCGAAGCGCCAGTTTCATGTCGCCGGCGCTGATAGCCTGCGAAACCGCTTCGCGCGTGATGTCCGCATTGGCCGAACTGGCGTCGACCAGTTGCGCAAGCAGCTCCGCCGAGCGCAGGTGATTTCCCTCGATCGCCGCTGCACGGGCTTCCATGTACGTCCAGGCTGCATTCGACGTTCGGACTGCTAGCGCTGGTGACGGCCAGAGTGCGGCTAGAATGACGGCAGCAGCGGGAAGTGACTTACATGTTCGGATAATTGGGTCCTCCACCGCCCTCCGGAGTAACCCAGTTGATGTTCTGGGTTGGGTCCTTGATGTCGCAAGTTTTGCAATGGACGCAGTTCTGGGCATTGATCTGCAGCCGCGGCCTCCCATCCGCCTCCTCGACGAACTCGTAAACGCCTGCCGGGCAATAACGCTGCTCCGGCCCGTCATAGAGTTCGAGGTTCACCTCAACAGGTATGGCTGGATCCTTTAGCGTCAGGTGAACGGGCTGGTCTTCTTCATGGTTGGTGTTCGACAGGAACACTGACGTAAGGCGATCGAAGGTCAGCACGCCATCGGGCTTGGGATAATCGATCTTCCGGACCTCGCCCTTCCGCTTGAGGGTCGTGTTGTCGGCCTTGTGCTTGAGCGTCCACGGCAGTCGGAGTCCGAATTGGCCAAGCCACATGTCGAACCCCGCATAGAGCGTTCCGAGAAAACCGCCGAAATGCGCCACTGCCGGTTGGGCATTGCGAACGAGACGCAATTCCTTGTCGATCCAGCTCGAACGGACAGCCGGTTCGTAGGCCTCGAGGACATCGGCAGACCGATCCTTGCAGAGAGCATCGAACGCGGCCTCGGCGGCCAGCATCGCCGATTTCATCGCCGTGTGCGTGCCCTTGATGCGTGGAACATTCACGAAGCCGGCAGAGCAACCGATCAGCGCTCCGCCCGGGAAAGCCAGTTGCGGAATGGCCTGCCAGCCGCCCTCGTTGATGGCGCGAGCGCCATAGGAGACGCGGCGGCCGCCCTCGATCTCGGCGCGAATAGCCGGATGGGTCTTCCACCGCTGGAATTCCTCGAACGGCGAAATGTACGGGTTCGCATAGTCGAGCGCGACGACGAAGCCGAGCGCGACCTGGTTGTTTTCCTGATGGTAGAGAAAGCCACCACCCCAGGCGTCCTCGAGCGGCCAGCCCTGCGAGTGGATAACTCGGCCGGGCTTATGCTTGTCGGCAGGAACGTCCCACAACTCCTTGACGCCAAGGCCATAAACCTGCGGTCCCGACTTGTCACGAAGACCGAAAAGTCGGCTCAGCTCCTTGGTCAGGCTGCCCCGCGCACCTTCCGCGAAGAAGGTGTATTTCGCATGGAGTTCCATGCCCGGCTGGTAATCGGCACGGTGAGAGCCGTCGCGGGCGATGCCCATGTCGCCGGTTGCCACCCCTTTCACCGAGCCGTCCTCGTTGAACAACACCTCGGCGGCAGGGAATCCTGGGAAGATTTCGACGCCTAGCTCTTCGGCCTGCGTGGCAAGCCAGCGGCAAAAATTGCCTAGGCTCAGCGTGTAGGTGCCCTTGTTGCGCATGAACGGCGGCAAGGCGAAGTGCGGCATGCCCCACTTGCCGGTCTTCGTGAGCACCCAATGATGGTTTTCCGTCACCGGCACTGTGAGCGGCGCTCCCCGTTCCTTCCAGTCCGGGACCAGCTCGTTGAGCGCCTTCGGGTCGACAACTGCACCTGACAGGATATGCGCGCCGACCTCGCTACCCTTCTCAAGGATGCAAACCGAAATCTCGCGTCCCGCGGCCGCTGCAAGCTGCTTCAGCCGGATCGCCGCGGACAGGCCGGCGGGTCCCGCACCGACGATTACCACGTCATAAGCCATGGACTCGCGTTCGCTCATCGTTCCCCTCGTCGTGCAGGCAGGGCGCCTTGCCCGCGCTAGCCCTGCTTTTCCTTGACCTCGGCGTCAATGCTGAGGCCTAATCAAATCATGGGTGGGGAGCACGACCGCTTGACTGCGGCCGAGGCTGCCAGCGTCATTGGCTGGTGGATCGAGGCGGGAGTCGATGTTGCGATACAGGAGCAACCGCGCGCCTGGCTCGGCGCGACCGCGGCCGTGACTTCTGTCGAGACCCACACGCTCGGCGCTCCCGAGCCAACCCCGGAACTTCCTGCAAGTCTCGAGGCATTTCGACACTGGCTCGGTGAGACGCCTTCTCTTCCGTTGGCAAAGGCCAATGCTCGTCGTGCTCTTCCGATAGGAATTGAAGCGGCCGAGGTGATGCTTCTTGCCGATATGCCTACGCCCGAGGATGTTGCCGAAGGACAACCCATCGCGGGGCCGGCTTGGGAACTCACCCAGCGCATGCTTGCAGCGATCGGCTTCGATAGCAACCAGGCCTATGTCTCGGGCCTGACCTGCTTCCATAGCCCGGGCACCCGCCTTTCCGGCAACGATCTTGAAGCCTGCGCGACACTTGCGCGAAGGCACGTCGCCCTCGCCAAGCCGAAGCGACTGCTGCTTCTGGGGGATGCACCATGCCGGGCACTGCTCGGAAAGCCGCTCACAGTCGCCCGCGGTCATGTTCACAAAGTTGAAGGGGTGCGTGCGGTAGCAACCTTCCATCCGCGGTTCCTGCTCGATCGACCGTCGAACAAGGCGCTGGCGTGGCGTGACCTTCTACTTCTGATGGAGGAAGAGGTTTGAGCATTCATCTGTTTCTTGCAGCAGCTGCAGCCGCGGCGGTGCAGGGCCAGGCCTCGGACCCGCTCGCACCGCTTCCGTCACAACCGTCAGTTAGCCCGCTTCCAGTCCTCGTTCCTGTGGCGGGAACGGAGCAGGCCCAATCGAACGTAACTTCCGATCCCGTCGCTCAGGGTCCGGTGACCGTCGTCCCGCCCGTAATTGCTCCTCCGCCGACGGCACCGGTCGTCGCGGTCCGGGTTCCCCGCAACTACGGAGAGGTCTTCTCCGCAATTCGCGGCGGCCGCTGGGCCGAAGCGCAGATCGGAATCGCGACGCTTCCGCAGAGCATCCTTACCCCCGTGGCCAAGGCCGAGCTTTATACCGCCAAGGGATCACCGGTCGTGTCGCTTGGACAGATCCAGGCCCTTCTTGCTGAGGCGCCGGAGCTCCCGGAGGCGGAGCAGCTTGCGCGAATGGCGCTTACGCGTGGCGCAACGACGCTTCCGCAATATGTCACGCGCCGCCCGACGACCTGGCTAGGCAACTCTCCCAGCCGGTACAAGGCTAAGGCCGTCACCGGCGAGCCAGCAGCAGATGCGCTCCGGGCGCAGCTCGATCCGCTCATCAAGGTGGACGACGCCGTCAACGCGGAGCTCCTGCTGATGCAGGCAACGCCGCTCCTCTCCTACGAAGCGCGTGCGGAAGCGGGTCAGCGGGTCGCCTGGTCCTATTTCGCCGTTGGCCGCGATGCCGATGCCCGCCGGGTCGCCGATACATATCGGGTTGGCGCCAGCGGCGATTGGGCGAGCCAGTCGGCATGGGTTTCGGGCCTTGCCTCCTGGCGGCTCAACGACTGCAATTCCGCGTCCATTGCCTTTCGCGAGGTCGGATCCCGGGCACAGCAGCGGGAGCTGGCTGCGGCCGGCTACTACTGGGCGGCCCGCGCCGAACAGGCATGCCGCAGACCAAACTCGGTAGCGCCTTTGCTAAAGGTTGCCGCCAACTCGCCCGAGAGCTTCTACGGCCTTCTGGCGCGCGAGACCCTCGGCATCGACAAGAGGCTTCCGCCGGATATCCACAACGGCATTGGGCGCATCGAAAACCTTCCCAACGTCCGCCGCGCCGAAGAATTGGTTCAGATCGGCCAGCCCTGGCTCGCGGAAGCGCTGATCAAGCACCAGGCGCAGATCGGGCGCGTCCAGGACCATCACTCGCTGATCGAGCTCTCGAAAAAGCTCGATCTGCCGTCGGCGCAATATTGGCTCGCCCATAACGGCCAGTACGGCGCCGTCGTCGATGCGGTCGACCGCTACCCCATCCCGCGCTGGATGCCGCGCAGCGGCTGGCGGATCGATCCGGCGCTTGCGCTTGCGCATATGCGGCAGGAATCGAACTTCCGTGTCGATGCGGTCAGCCCGGCTGGAGCGGTCGGACTGATGCAGGTACTGCCGACCACCGCGAACGCGATGGCCCGGCGGAATGGCTATGACGCCGGAAGCCTGTTCGACCCCACAGCCAACATCGAGTACGGCCAGAGCTTCATTGAGACGATGCGCGTTTCGACGTCCACGCAAGGTCAGCTTCCAAAGATCATCGCGGCTTACAATGCGGGTCCACTGCCCGTCGCTCGTTGGTCGACGTCCTTGGGCGGTCAGGGCGATCCCCTGCTCTGGATCGAGTCCATCCCCTATTGGGAGACGCGCTACTACGTCCCGGCGGTGTTCCGGAACCTGTGGGTCTATCAGGGTCTCGCGAAAGCCGACACGCCGACGCTGAGCGCTCTTTCGCAACATCGCTGGCCTGCCTTCCCAACGGCGCAGACCAACCTTGCCGCAGCAACTCAGATGGCACCCACCGGCGAGCCCTGATCGCCCATTTGTTCTTGTTCTGTTCTTACTGTCGGCGTAGTTTGCCGGCATGCCGGTCGAGTCGATCAAAGGGCGCGGAGCGACGCGCAATTCAACGCCGAAGCGCTTCAATCTTCAGGAGCGGCTGGTCGAAGGTGAATGGCTCGACAGCGTAGAGGCGCTCGATGGAGTTCCGAAGCGCCGAACGACGGTCACGATCGAGCATCCGAAGTCGATCCTCACCCGCAATCGCTCGCCGGACATTGGTTTCGACCGATCGGTGAATGCGTATCGCGGCTGTGAGCATGGCTGCATCTACTGCTTCGCCAGGCCGACGCACGCCTATCATGACCTGTCGCCGGGCGTGGATTTCGAATCCCGGCTGTTCGTGAAGCCCAAAGCCGCCCAGCTTCTCCACGCAACGCTGTCGCGGCCGGGCTACGAATGCGCGCCGATCGCAATGGGGACAAACACGGATCCCTACCAGCCGATCGAGGAAAGATGGCGGATCACGCGCTCGATCATAGAACTACTGGTGGAAACCAAGCACCCATTCACGATCACCACCAAGTCGGATCGCGTTCTGCGCGATCTCGACCTGCTGAAGCCCGCGGCCGAGCTCGGGATCGTATCGGTCGCGCTGTCGGTGACGTCACTTGACCCGAAGATCGCCCGGACGCTCGAGCCTCGCGCTCCAACCCCACATCGGCGGATCGCGGCGATCAAGGCGCTCAATGAGGCGGGCGTCCGATGCCACATCGCCATTGCCCCGGTCGTCCCGCAGATCACCGACCACGAGCTCGAGGCGATCGTCGAAGCGGGAGCTGGAGCCGGCGCATGCGGAGGTTTCTATTTGCCGGTGCGGCTTCCGCATGAGGTGGCGCCACTGTTCCGGGCATGGCTGGACGAGCATTTTCCCGATCGGGCCAGCAAGGTGATGTCAACCATCCAGTCGCTGCGCGGCGGCCGCGAGAACGATCCCAACTTCTTCAGCCGCATGCAGGGTCAGGGGCCGTGGGCGGACCTCATCCGGACTCGCTTTGAGAAGGCGGCCGCTCGCTATGGCCTGCAGCGATCGAAGTTCGGCCTTCGCCGCGACCTGTTCCAACCGCCTCAAGGCAACCAGCTTCGCCTTCTTTGATGGAGTGCCGCATGCTTTTTATCGAAGCGCATGGTGACTTGGCGTGCGTCCCTGCCCTAGGCAATCGCCCATGACCAAGCATCTGTTCGCCGCGTTCCTGCTCGCATCCGCCGCCCCTTCCCTCGCTCAGCCTGCGCCTACGCAGGTTGCCCAGCTTCGCGATGACGCGCTGAAGGACAATTATGCTTGGGACATCGTCGAAGGCCTTACGACAGAGGTCGGCCCCCGGATGGCCGGAACCGAGGCCGAGGCGCGCGCTCGCGAATGGGCGGTGAAGAAGCTCAAGGCGATGGGCTTTGCCAATGTCCGGATCGAGCCGTTCGATATGCCTGTCTGGACACGGGGCGCGGAAGGCGCGGAGGTTCTCACACCGTTCCCGCAGCGGATGGTGATCACGGCGCTCGGCAACAGCGCATCGACGCCTCCTGAAGGGATCACCGGGGAAATCGTCGGGTTCAACTCGATGGCCGAATTCGAAGCCGCGCCGGCTGACGAAGTGCGCGGAAGGATCGTCTTCGTCTCCCACGCGATGCCGCGAACGCAGGACGGTTCGGGCTACGGCTTCTTCGGAGGGCCTCGCCGGCAGGGCCCGACCGTCGCGAGCAAGAAAGGTGCCATCGCAATCGTCGTGCGCTCGATCGGCACCGACTATCACCGGAACCCGCACGCGGGTGTCCAGACCTTCGCGGATGGTGTGAAGCCGATTCCCGCTGGAGCACTCAGCATTCCTGACGCGGAGCAGCTTCAGCGCATCCTGAAGCGTGGCCAACCGGTGACGATGCATCTGACGCTCGTTTCGCAGGTAACCCAGGGGAAGTCGGGCAACGTGATCGCCGAGGTCCCGGGGCGAGATCCCAAGGCACCCTTCATCCTCGTCGGCGGCCACCTCGACAGCTGGGACCAGGGCACCGGCGCTATAGATGATGGGTCAGGCGTCGCCATCACGACCGCCGCCGCAAAACGCATCATGGACGCGGGGCGGCCGCTCCGCACCATTCGCATCGTCTGGTTCGGTGCCGAGGAAGTCGGCCTCTTTGGCGGCATCGACTACCAGAAGAAGCATGGCACCGAGCTGCATTATGCGATCGCAGAGAGCGACTTCGGCGCTGACCGCATCTGGAAGGTCGACAGCAAGCTCGGCAAGGACCGCGAAGCGGAGGCCAAGGCGCTTCAAATCGCGCTCGCACCGCTAGGAATCGTGCCGGGCTCGCTTGAGAAAGCGGACGGATCCGACATCGAGCCCCTGCTGAACGCTGGCCTGCCAGGTGTCGGCCTGAGTCAGGACGGCACTCACTATTTCGACATCCACCACACGCCCGACGACACACTCGACAAGATCGATCCGGAGGCGCTTCGCCAGAATGTCGCGGCATGGACCGCCATGCTTGGCGTGCTGTCGGGCGGAATCGAGCCGGAGCCGAAACGGGCCAAGCGGCGTTGAGCCCCCAAAAGGGAGGAAACTATGCGAGTTCTTTTTGCCGTTCCGCTTCTTCTGCTCGGTGCCTGCCAAGTCACGAAGGACGACAATTCGACGACCTTGTCGTTCAATGAAGACGTTGCCGCGAATGCCGCCGAAGACATCGGAAACGCCGCCGAGAACCTGGGTGGCGCAATCGCCAAGGAAGCCGATCAGACCGCCGCAAAGGTCGAGAACAAGGTTGGTGACGTCGATGTCGACGTGAATGTTACGCATAAGGACGACGAGCACACCAACCAACAATAGGCGGATTCAGGCGGTTGTTCCTGGCGGCGCTGCCGTGTAGCAGGCCGCCGTCGGGGAGTAGCGCAGCCTGGTAGCGCATCTGCTTTGGGAGCAGAGGGTCGCAGGTTCGAATCCTGTCTCCCCGACCATCCTCACCATTTCGTGCGGCCACGAGCGTCCAATTCTCGCGGCGTACGAGTTCCGGCTAGCTGCAGTGGCGAGCGCGCCTCAGGCGGTGAGCGGCGCCATCACCGGACCTTCCGCCGGACGCCGGGCGAAGATGCCGAACCCTGCGATGATCGCGTAGCAGAGCGCGGGGAGTAGCAGCGCGAACTGCAGGCTACCCGACTGGTCGGCCAGGAAGCCGGTCGCCAGCGGCACTACGGCCCCGCCGAAAATCGCGATATTGATGATACCGGAGCCGTCCGCAGCACGCGGACCGAGCTTTTCGCACGCCAGGCTGAAGATCGTCGGAAACATGATCGAGTTCATGAGCCCGATCGCGAGCAGGCTGTAAGCAGACAGCGTGCCGGTCGTGTTGGCCGAAATCGCGATCAGCAGGATCGCGCCCGTCGAAACCGAGGCCAGGATCTTGCCCGGGCTCATGACCCGCAGGAAGTAGGATCCGATAAAGCGGCCGACCATCGCGCCGCCCCAATAATACATGATCAGCTTGCCCGCGGCCGCATCGGAGATTCCGAGCACGTGCTTCTGCATCAGGTAATTGACGATCAGCGACCCGATCGACACTTCCGCGCCAACATACAGGAAGATACACAACGCCCCGAAGCCGAAGCGAGGGCGCTTCAGCAGGGAAAAGCCCGCGAGCGGCGAGCTGTGATCGTGCTTTTCACCGGGAAGCTTGTCGCGGAACATCCAGACCACCGCAGCGATCACCGCGAGAGCGACGGCGAGGCCGATGTAGGTCGAGACGATCGCCTGGGTCTCTTCCATCCGATACTGGTCGAGCGCCGCGCCCGAGAGCTGCGAAGCCGACACGCCGGCGAGACCACCGAGAATGAGCGCCGAGCCGACACGCGGGAAAATGGTGGTGCCGAGGCTGTTGAACGCCTGGGCAAAGGTCAGCCGGCTGTGCACCGTCTTTGCGGGGCCAAGCAGACTGATGAGCGGGTTGGACACCACCTGCACGACGACCACGCCGCTGGCGAGGACGAACAGAGCAAGCAGGAACAGGCCGTAAGTCGCGGTCCGCGATGCCGGAATGAACAGCAGGCATCCCACCATCATGATCAGCAGGCCCGCCGCTGCTCCACGCATGTAGCCGATCTTCTTGACGAGCTGAGCTCCGGGAATTCCGATCACGAGATAGGCCGTGAAGAAGCAAAACTGGACAAGCATCGCTTGCGTGTAATTGAGCGTGAACAGCTCCTTCAGCTTCGGGATGATCACATCGTTGAGGCTGGTGATGCCGCCGAAGATGAAGAACAGCGCGAACACGAAATAACGCAGGCTCGGAGCGTCCACTCCGCCGTCCGGCAACTCCAGCGGAGTTGCATTGGCCTCGCCTTCGCCGATCCCAGTTGCGATAACCATTCTGCGGATGCTCCCTCTCTGCCGGCACCGCCGAATGGCGCGACCTTGAAGACCATGGGTGCATAGGAACGCATGGCGTTGTCAACGCATTCGCGCTCCGTGGCATGACATTGATCGTCAGTCTGCGATCGGCGGCGTGGGGATTCCCGACACACCCGCCTGAAAGGCGAACAACGACCCAGCAAGCGGCTCCCTCAGCAGCTTTTCGGGTGACAGCAAATGTTGGGCTGTGGTCGCGAAGGCCGTGTTCAGGTCTCGCCCTCCGAACGCAATCTTCGTGATGTTCGAGACGGGAAAACGAACCCGCTCCAGCAGCTCGCCTGCGGGCGAATATCGACGCGCTTCCGATCCGGAATAGAGGCTGATCCAGATCGCGCCCTCGCGATCTACGGTCGGACCGTCCGGATGACCTTCCCGCGGGTCGATTCTTACCACCAGTTGGGAGGGCCCCAGCTGTCCATCACCCCAAATCTCGCACGCGGAGATCGTGCCCCTCAGCGTATCGACCCAATAAAGGATGGCCCCGTCGGGGGAGACCGCCGGGCCATTCGTGATCGCGATGCTCGTGACATTGGTTCGCGTGAGCTTGCCGCGATGGAAGCAGTAATAGGCGCCCGTCTTGGACTTTTCGCTGTCGTCCATCGTGCCGAACCACAGGCGACCTTTCGGATCGACTACGCCATCGTTCAACCGATTGTCCGGGCTACCGGGTTCCACGGCAACCAGGAGCTTGAACTTTCCCTTCTTCGAATCGAACCGATGAAGGCCACTCTGAAGTCCGACGATGTAACCGCCGCTCTTTGCGGGGAAGATGAAGCCGGCCTGCTCTGGCGTATCCCAGCTGTGATGGTCGCCGCTTTCGGGATCGTAGCGGTGGATCTTCTTGCGCTTGATGTCCGTAAACCAGAGCGCCTGGTCGCGCTCTACCCAGACAGGCCCCTCGCCCAGCTGGGCGCCAACTTCCAAGGCCAGATGAGCTTCACGGGTCATTCCCCCTCCGTCACTCAGCTCGCGCGCCGCAATAGGCGCCAATCGTTTACACCGGACTACACACCCGTCGCCGCAAATGTATGGCCATCGGGATCAAGATCACGAAGGTCGCGGCCGCGTGTTTCCTTGCCGAACATGGCTACGAGGACGAGCGCACCGATCGTCGGAACGATGATGATCAGCGACACGACATCAAGCGGCGGGACGAGCGCGAGGATCGCCAGGAATTGCGCGAACATGCCACCCGCCTTCGTGCAGGCCGCCACCGTGCCGGTTGTCCTGCCGCGAATCCTGAGCGGGAAGCTTTCGGCCGCATACGGGAGCAGCATCGCAATCAATCCGTTCGTGCCGACGATCAGGAGCGCGACGGGAAGGACCGGGCTCCCGCTTCCGGTGAACTCCAGCCAGAGGACGCCGGCAAGCCCGGCAAGAGTCACCGCGATGGACCCGACAACGGACCATTTGGTGCTCCAGCTGCTGTACAGATAGGCAACAATGAACACCGTCGGGAATGCGATCAGAGCGGATTCCGCCAGCAGCTTGCTGGTCACCTCCATGCTGTAGCCCCGCGATACGAGGTCCGCGGGCAGCCACAGGAGCAGCCCGAAATTGATGAGACCGTAGCAGATAGCCGCAAGACTCAGTGCGAACAATTTGCCGAAGAAAGCCTTGCCGGTCAGAGCGACCGACGGCCCTTTCGTAAAAGCGGCTTCTTCGGCGCGGGTAGTGCTGCGCGCCTCCGACCCGAAGCGCGCCATCACCGCCCTCGCCTCTTCGCGACGGCCGCGAGCGAGGAGGAACTTCGCGGACTCGGGAATGAACGCGCCGAGCAAAACGAGCGACAATCCAGTCGGCAGGTTCAGCAACCAGAGGATGCGCCATCCGAAGAAAGGCTGGAGGAGCGCGGAAAAGCCGCTCGCAGCGAAATAGCCGCCCACGGCACCCAGCCCCCCGACGAGCACAAGCGCCCAGCCGCGGTGCTTGCTGGGCATCATTTCGGCGAGAAGCGCGTAGGTAACCGGCAGCATGCCGCCCGCCGCCGCGCCCATCATGAAGCACATGCCGATGTTCCAGGCGAGCGATGGCATGGCGCCGCAGATGGAGGTCCCGACGAACATCACAGCCGAGAGCAGAATGGAAGCTTTTCGGCCATAGATGTCGGCAAGAATTCCCCAGACAATCGAGCCTACGACCGTCCCAACCAATGCGAAGAAGGGTACCATCGAAGCGGTCTGCTTCGGAACCCGATACTCGTCGATCATTCCGGGGATCGTGAATCCGAGGCTCGCGGGCTTCATGATGTCGATGACGAGGGCGAGAACGAGAACGCCCATCAAAACCCAGTGTGCTCGAGACAATGGCGCGTCTTCGGGCGGAGATACGACAATGTCCTGAGAGGCCGACAGGATACCCGAGACGTTTCGTGGCAACAGCCCGTAAGCCGCGACACCGACCCCGCCGACAATGAGGAACATACCGGCGATCATGTCCGCGCCCATCGGCATGCCCGCGAGCATGAAATGCAGGTTCCGGCCCATCCAGAACATGGGCGCGTGAAGGAGCACGCCCGCAGTAACGGCGATCACGCCGATACCGAAGGCCACCAGGCCCCGGCGGTCGGAAAGCGTGCTGGCGCTAAGCATTGGCCTCGATCACGCCGTGGCCGCTCGCGAACGCCTCTGCAGCGCCGAAAAGGCCAGGCTGTGGATGGGTGATCACTTTGACCGGCATCTCATCCATCATTCGCTCGAAGCGCCCCTTGGCGATGAAGCGATCGCGGAAGCCCGATTTCGGCAAATAATCGACGAGCCGCAAGCCAAGTCCCCCCGCAAGAACTACGGCATGCCCGCCCTGCGCGAGTGCGAAGTCCCCGGCGGCGGCCCCGAAGGTCAGGCACAAGCGGTCGAGCGCCGCGGACGCGAGGGTATCGCTCCCAGACAAGGCCGCGGTCCACAGGTCCTTCTCGTCGCGGAGGGTGAACTGGCGCTTCTCCATCGTTCCGAGCGCTTCGTAGATGTTGAGAAGGCCTCTGCCCGACACAAGCCGTTCCACCGACACGCGCCGGAAGTTCTCCCGCAAATGCTGCAGGATCCCATCCTCGAGCGAGTCGAGAGGTGCGAAGTCCACGTGGCCTCCCTCGGTCGCGATGACCTCATATCCGCCTGCACGCTTTAGCAGGCTCGCAACGCCAAGGCCGGTGCCGGGTCCGACGATCGTGATCACGCCTGTGTCGGGCAGACCCCGCTCAGGGCCACAAACGTGACGGTAAGCCGATGCATCCAGCCCCGCGACGGCATGGGCGATTGCAGCGAAATCGTTGACGATTACGAAGCGCTCGACGCCGAGCCTCTCAAACATAAGCGCGGGGCGGATGACCCACGGATTGTTGGTGAGCTTCAGCACGTCGCCGCCGACGGGGCCCGCAAAGGCGATCGCCAGTTCCTTGGGAAGCGGCTGCTCGATGCGACGGCCGAATTCCTGCCACGCATGTTGGAAGCTCGCGAATTCACCGGTCTTGACCGTCACCGGCTCGCCGAGGTCGACCACCTGGCAGTCGTCGATTGCTGCCAACGCGAAACGCGCATGCGTTCCACCGACGTCGGCAGTCGCAATCACTCTCATCCGCGTTTTCTCCCCATTCCGTGGAATGGGCGCCCTCGTACTAAGCTGCGTCCGCAGCCGCCAGTGCCGATCTCCTAGGCCGCGTCGCGCGCGTCCTGCTCCGCGTCGAAGCGCGCCTGGGCACCATGGATCGCGTCGACATTTTCCATGGCCCAGGTCGCCAGACCGCAAATCGGCTTCTGAAGCGATTTGCCGAGCTCGGTCAGCTCATAGTCGACCCGCGGCGGGATTGTCGGAGTAACGGTCCGGTTGACCAACCCGTCCCGCTCCAGGTTGCGTAGCGTAAGCGTCAACATGCGCTGGGACACGCTCGGGATCTCGCGCCGAAGCTCGTTGAACCTCTTCGATCCATCGCCGAGCGTCTGAACGACAAGCACGGTCCACTTGTCGCCAATGCGCGAAAGCAAGGTGCTGATCGTCCGGCAGACTGGATTCGCTGGATCTTTCATCTCGTGGTCACCTCAATGTTCCCGGCTCACAAATTTGTTCGTCCGCCACAAAAAAGTGCGTTCTTGCCAGCGCTTTTCATGTGGTTACTTAGGGTGCCTCGGTAACAAATACATACCAAGGAGGCAATAGTGACCATCCTGCATATTGACAGCAGCATCAGTGGCGAAAACAGCGCCAGCCGCGCGGTCAGCCGCTCCATCGTCGATCGGCTTCGCGCTCAGACGCCCGAGGCCGATATTGTCGTCCGCGACCTGGTGTCTGACCCCCTGCCCCACCTGACCTTCGATGCATTCGCCGACGGGACAGTCCTCGACGAATTTCTAGGAGCGGACACGGTGGTGGTCGGCGCGCCAATGTACAATTTCACTCTGCCGACCCAGCTCAAGGCCTGGATCGACCGGCTGCTGATCGCCGGCAAGACCTTCCGCTACACGGAGACAGGCCCCGAAGGCCTGGTCAAGGGCAAGCGCGTGATCGTCGCACTCGCCCGGGGCGGTTTCTACGATGACGGCTCGCCGGCCGCGTCGCTCGAACATCTTGAGAGCTACCTCCGTGGGGTCTTCAACTTCATCGGTGTCGAGCCGGAGTTCGTTGCCGCCGACGGTCTCGCCGTGAGCCCCGAACAGCGGGAGAGCTCGATCAAGCAGGCGGTTGGGGAAACCCTGCGCCTCGCAGCCTAAGCTTTCACCGAGCGCTCCGGTCGCGACTTCACCGCGCGGCCGGAGCACCAGTCTTCCGTAAAACACCGTTGCAGTCGATGCTCGGGTCGGCTGTGGTGGACGCGATGCTCAATACCGACAAAGCGTGGGAAAAATTAGGGAAGCGCGATCCCTATTTCGGCGTTCTCGCGGACGAGAAGTTCTCGATGAACAAGATCCTCGAGAATCGCGACGAGTTCTTCCAAACGGGCCGACAGACAATTGCCCACATCATCAAGCGATATGAGACGCATTTCGGTAGCTTTCCTCGGGGACGCGCTCTCGATCATGGCTGCGGCGTCGGCCGGCTTGCGTTGCCGCTTACGCAGGAATTCGAAAATGTATTGGGACTCGATGTCTCACCATCGATGATTGCCGAAGCTAGGACCAATGCCGAACAGTTCGGCGTAGCGAACGTGCAATTCCTGCTCGCCGACGATGAGCTTTCAAATGCACTGGGGCAGTTCGACTTCGTCACCAGCTACATGGTCCTTCAGCACATACCGGTCCGCCGCGGACTGCCGATCATCTCGCGACTGATTGACAAGGTGAGCCCGGGCGGCGGCTTTCATATCCACTTCTCGCTGAGATCGGACGGCCTGGCATCCCGCTCCCTCTGGTGGGCTAGCCACCACATTCCCGGCGTGAAGATCTGGCAGAACATCTGCGCCGGTCGTGACTGGAACGCACCGGGGATGCAGATGAACAACTACCGGCTTAACAAGATTGCCATGATCATGGCGGCACACAGCATTGGCGAGTCCGCTCTGCTCACCGAGCATCATGGAAAGTTTCTAACTTGCAGCCTGATCGGCAAGAAACCCGATAGGGATTGAATTCGGGGTTTGGTGGGCCCGGAGGGATTCGAACCCCCAACCTAGCCGTTATGAGCGGCCGGCTCTACCGTTGAGCTACAGGCCCTCCCCGGTTCAGAAGCGTTAGCCCCCGCCCCGCATTGGGCGCAAGCTAGGTCCTGCGCCGGGGTAGAACCAGCGCCAGCTTGTCGCCGGCGACCCGGAGATCGCCGCCAGCGGTCTGCGCGATTCCGCGTGCCAGCTTCAGCGAAAAGCTGCTGGCGAGCACGTCCGCACTGTCGGAACTTCGTCCGAACAATTGCGCGTCACTAAGGCCGCTCAGGGACTGCGGACGGTTCATGGTAACGAGGCATTGCCCGACGTCGCAATCGACCGCGATCGAGAGGCGCTCGCGAGACGAAGCTACATCGACAAGCGCGAAACAGAATCGCCGCATCAAGCGCTCGAGCACGGCGCGGTCGAGCGAACAGATCGCCGGTGCACGTGAGGTCGTGACCGCGAGTGCTGCTCCACGCTCGCCTGCCCGTTCCTTCAACTCGGGCGTCAACTCCGTGAGCAACTCGTTTAGGTCGGTCGACGTATCCGAGAATGCGGACGACGAACGTAGCTGCGCGGCAACATCAAGATCCTCGATCGCCGAAAGTAGCAACCGCGCCTGGCTGACGATCTCGGCGGCGCGCTCGCGATAACTGTGATCGGCGGGGCCAAGATACTGGCCGTCGATGATCTCTGCGAACCCGATGATCGCGTTCAGGGGCGTCCTGAGCTCATGAATCAACTCGCGCAGGGCGTCTTCGTCGAGCGGCTCCTCATCAGCTTCGGCCGACGGCTGTTCCTCCTCGTCCGTGTCGGCCGAACGGATCCCAACGCCGCGGTAGCCGGCAAATCGGCCGTCTGCCGGTTCGAATGCCGGCACACCACTAAGCTTCCAGTCACCGGCGGCGGGTCCGTCCCCCGAGACGGTCAGCATCGCGTCGCGAAAGGGCGCCCTCACGGCGAAGGCACGCTGGATCCGCTGGTCTACGCCATTGTGCTCGCCCGGGTTTGCGAGGGACCGTCCGATCAAGGGTCCGCGCGGAACCCCCTCGACCCAGGCGATTTCGCCGGATGGTCCGCATTCCCAACGAAACAGGGGCGCAGCGCCAAATCCGGAGCTTGCAACGAAGGCGGGCTGCGGACGCGCTTGAGGCTGTGGGCGAACGACGTGCCGCTCCTGCCGCAGATGCTCGATCCGCGCGAGGACTTCGCTGATCGATGGAATGGGCCCGCTCGGCGCCGCCGGAGCTGCCGGAGGTGGCGTCGGCTCAGCCTCCGGTTCCTGCTCCGGCTGCGGTTCTGGTGGCGTTGCTGTTGCCGGCTCGGTTCTACGCTCGGGCTCAGGCACGGCAACGACCGCCTCTGCCGGCGGCGCTGCAGCAAGCGCCCAGGCGGACAGATCGGGATAGAGCGACGCGATGAACCGGCGGCTATCTGGGCTCGCTGTTGCAAGGGCGTCCCGCCATTGCGACGGCTGGAGCGAAGACGCCGACAACACCGGCGCGGCGACTGCAAGATTGTCGGCAGCAAAGACGATCACCAGTGGCAGCGGCAAGTGTGGACCAGCGACCGAGCGCGCAGCGGCAGCCCGCAATTGCGGATCGATCAGGGCTGCTTGCGCGAGGACTTCCTCGAGCGCTCTTTGAGCGGACGGCGAAGAGAGATCGTTCGAGCGGGCAAGCAACTCCACCAACTGACGCCAGCGGACGGCGCGGTCGTGCGGGTTGGCTGCAGGCTGTGCCAACACGGTATCCAGGCGATCATCGAACCGCACCGCTTACATCCGCTTCCTTCAAGATCGGTCGATGCACCGTTCACGTGGTGCACAGTCCTAAGGAAGAGGCTGATGCTTAACTATCCCGAAATGGCACAGGCCTAAACGCAGAAAGAACAAACGAAAAAGGGCGCCCGGAGCCGGACGCCCTCTCCCGAAACTCAACGTGGCTTAAGCCAGCGTCGAGACGTAGGTCAGCCAGTATTTGGCAATTTCGGCGCGCGGTCCGGTCACGGCATTGAGAGCTGCGGTTGCACCCGCCTTGTCGCCCGCCCTGGCCAAAGCCATTCCCAGGTGGAGATTGATCATGTTCGCATCGGCACCCGGCTTCTTGAGCGCGGCCCGGAAGATCTCGGCCGCCTTTGCATATTCGCCATAGCCATAAAGGAGGTCGCCGTTCGCAAGCGCCGCCTTGGCGGTCGGAGCGTTAAGGCCTTTCGTGGCCGCCGCGCCGAGAGTCGCAGCTTCGCCGGCCGACTTCGCCTTGGCCTGCTCCATTTCCTCCTTGAAGGGCGACTTGCTGAGATCGACGAGCTTCGCAGCAGCGCCCTCCTCGAGAACGAGCTTCGCCTCGCCTGGATAGCCCTTGCTAAGAGCCAGATAGGCGTAGCGGTCGTAATCGCCGTCGTCCTTCATCGCCTTGGCGGCGCGGGTCAGACGGAAGAGGTCAAGAGTCGCGGCCTCGTCGGTGTTGTTGAGGTTGCGATAGATGCGAATCGCATCGCTCCAGTTCGCAGCCGTCGGATAAGCGGCCACCCACTGCCGGCTGATTTCCGCAGTTACCGGGAGCTTCGCCTTGTAAGCGACTGAAATCGTGCGTTTGTAGAGATCTTCAGGCGCTTTGGCTCCGTTCGCGCTCTGCTGGGCAATCGCCTGGCGAAGCGTTGCTACGGCGTCTGCCGGATTGCCGCCGATCGAGCGGGCCTGTGCGAGCAGCGGAATGATCTCCTGGTTACCCGGCTCTAGCTGCTGGACCTTCTCGAAGGCGGCGATCGCCTGCGGGAACTGCTTTAGGTTGTAGCGGGTCTTGCCGAGGTTGAGATAGGCGTTGGACATCTGCCCCTGGTCCAGCATCCCCGAAGAAATCAACGCTTCAAGCGCGGTCGCCAGCTCGGCGTCGTTCTTCGTCGCGACAGCCGCCTTCAGCTGCGCCTGAGAAGCCAGGTAATGCTCTTCCTTGGTCTGCGCCGCTGCGTGCGCGGCGGCGACCTTGGCCGGAAGCGTTGCGGTATCGTTTGCTTCGACAGCCGTGACCAGGTCCTGGTAGGCCTTGGCGAATGCCGCCGAGATCTTGATCTTCTTGTCGCCTAGCGTGACAGTCGCGCTGCCCTTAGGCGCCTTCTCCTGCTTTTCTGCCGCCTTTTCGCTGCGGCTTTGAGGATCCGTCGTCTGCGGTCCTCCCCCACCATAATCGCGCTGCGCCTGCGCGCCGGTTGCAAGGACTGTCGAAGCGGCAAGGGCAATGCCAAGCGTTTTGATCGTTGATTTCACTGTTGGTCTCCCGCGCGCCCTACATGGCGCTTCCCGAATGTGGTGCCGGCGCAATAAACTCCGCCGATTGGATCGCCAAGCCGCTGCGAGATTCTGCCTGAACCGAATTTGAACTCGAGGCCGCGCCCGCGCGCTAACTTCTGATAACTACAAAGGTAATCGTGCATGCGGGTATCTATTGCACGGGGCTCGCCATCCCTTGGCATCGACACCTCAGGAATTGGCGGGTCCCACCCGACAAAGGCGATCCGGCATCCCTCCACTCTGCTGCCGGGTCGCCTTTTTCGCATGAATTAGCCTCGCGCGCGCCCGCGCGCGCACTGGTGCGAGGGTTCAAACTGGGCTAGGCCTCCCTATCTGGGGGGCAGCGCCGCGCAAAGCGGCGATTCTCCCTGCGTATTCGCATAAACAGAACCCACAGGATCTTTCACTTGGCCACCGAACCGCCGGCAGAACTTCCCGGCCAGACCGACGACATTGCGCCCATCTCCATCGTCGAGGAGATGAAGACCTCCTACCTCGATTACGCGATGAGCGTGATCGTGAGTCGCGCGCTTCCGGATGTGCGCGACGGCTTAAAGCCGGTCCACCGCCGAATCCTCTACGCCTGCCAAGAAGCGGGCTACGTAGCCGGGCGGCCGTATCGCAAATCGAGCCGCATCGTCGGTGACGTCATGGGTAAATATCACCCACACGGCGACAGCGCGATCTACGATGCTCTCGCCCGCATGGTACAGCCATGGTCGCTCCGCGTCCCCCTGATCGACGGTCAGGGCAACTTCGGCTCGATGGATCCCGATCCGCCAGCCGCCATGCGGTATACGGAAGCCCGGCTCGCCAAGGTCGCCAACTTCCTCCTCGCGGACATCGACAAGGACACTGTCGATTTCCAGCCGAACTATGATGCGTCGGAGCGAGAGCCGCAGGTCCTGCCGGCGCGCTTCCCGAACCTGCTCGTCAATGGCGCAGGCGGCATCGCCGTCGGCATGGCTACCAACATTCCGCCGCACAATCTCGGTGAAGTGCTGGCTGCCTGCCGCGCCTACATGGACGATCCGGCAATCACGTCCGAAGGCCTGATGGAACATGTAAAGGGCCCCGACTTCCCGACGGGCGCCTTCATTCTCGGCCAGGCCGGAATTCGCAGCGCATACACGACGGGCCGCGGCTCGATCATGATGCGCTCGCGTTACAAGATCGAAGAAGGCCGCAACGACCGCCGCTCGATCGTCCTCACCGAAATCCCGTACCAGGTCGGCAAGTCAGGTCTGGTCGAAAAGATCGCAGAAGCCGCCAAGGACAAGCGGATCGAGGGCATTTCGGACATCCGCGACGAGTCCAACCGCGAAGGCGTCCGGATCGTCATCGACCTGAAGCGCGACGCGACGCCGGACGTAGTCCTCAATCAACTCTGGCGGCACACGCCAGCGCAGTCGTCTTTCCCGGCGAACATGCTCGCGATCCGCGGCGGCCGCCCGGAAACTCTCGCGCTTCGCGACATTATCGAGAGCTTCGTCAAGTATCGCGAAGAGGTCATCACCCGCCGCTCGAAGTTCGAGCTGCTGAAGGCCCGCGAGCGCGCGCACATCTTGCTCGGCCTGGTTGTGGCCGTCACCAACCTCGACGAGGTGGTGAAGCTGATCCGCGGGTCGGCAAGCCCGGCGGAAGCGCGCGAAAAATTGCTCGACCGCAAATGGCCCGGCGCCGAAATCCGCCCTTACATTGCCTTGGTCGAAGCCGTCGAACCGCAGGGCAAGTCGGAGACGTACCAGCTCTCCGAAGCGCAGGTGAAAGCGATCCTCGAGCTTCGCCTGCACCGCCTAACCGCGCTCGGCCGCGACGAGATCGGCAATGAGCTTGCTGGGCTCGCGGACTCGATCGGCGAGCTGCTCGAAATCCTCGCCAATCGCGCCCGACTCTACGAGGTCATGCGCGAGGAATTCGACGAGGTCGAAGCCGAGTTTGCAACGCCGCGCATGAGCGAGCTCGCGCCCGCCGCCGACGGAATCGAAGACGAAGACCTCATCGAGGTCGAGGACATGGTCGTGACCGTGACCATGACCGGCTACATCAAGCGCACTCCGCTGGCATTGTTCCGCGAGCAGAAGCGTGGCGGCAAGGGCCGCGCTGGAATGCAGACGAAGGATGAGGATGCCGTGACGACCCTGTTCGTCACCTCGACTCACAATCCGGTACTGTTCTTCTCCAACCTAGGGCGCGTGTACCGAATGAAGGTGTGGCGCCTCCCGGAAGGCGGCCCGAATACGAAGGGCCGTCCGATGATCAACCTGCTGCCGCTTGCGGAAGGCGAGACCATCTCTACCGTGCTTCCTTTGCCCGAGGACGAGAACGAGTGGGGCGGCCTGCATATCATGTTCGCGACCGCGCACGGCACGGTGCGCCGCAACAGCATGGCGGCGTTCACGAACATCCCAACCGCCGGCAAGATCGCGATGCGCTTCGGCACTTCGGCGGTCGAAGGCGCGGACAACGGCGATGACAGCGAAGAGCAGTCCGACCTCTCCGACCGCCTCATCGGCGTTGAGCTTCTGACCGAGGAAGACGACGTCCTCCTCGCCACCCGCAACGGCAAAGCGATCCGCTTCAGGTCCACCGACGTCCGCGAATTCCAGTCACGCACCTCGACGGGCGTACGCGGCGTTCGACTGCTCGCCGGCGACGAGGTCATTTCAATGTCGATCCTCCACCGGGTCGGCACCACTCAGGAAGAACGCGAGGCCTACCTCAAGTGCCCGCCATGGCGTGACCGCGAGGACGTCGAATGCTCGCTACCCGCGGAGCGCGTGGCCGAAATGGCGGAGAAGGAACAGTTCATCCTCACCGTTACCGAGAACGGCTACGGCAAGCGTTCGTCCGCTTACGAGTACCGCCGCACCAACCGAGGCGGCCAGGGCATCACGAACATCGACACGTCCGAGCGTAATGGCCGCGTCGTCGCCAGCTTCCCGGCGCATACCGGCGAGCAACTCATGCTCATCACCGACCAGGGCAAGATGATCCGCACGACGGTCGGCGACATCCGGGTCATGGGCCGCAATACTCAGGGCGTGACCATCTTCCGCGTCGCCGAGAACGAGCACGTCGTCAGTGTCGCTCGCATCGATGAGAGCGACGAGGACGAGATTGAGCTTGACGCGGGCGACGAGAAAGCGCCGGAGGAAGGCGCCGTCGTGGGCGAGAGCGAGCTCGATCGCTCGGCCGATCCGGAACTTGGGGCGTAGCATCCGAACCCCGTAAGATTGCGGATGAACAGTAGGAACGACGGTGGGTTAGCTCGCGTTCGTTGTTGAAACGAAAGCAAGGAGAAATTCATGGCCCTTCCCCATCGCGCTCTGGTCCTTGTCGCCGACGGAAAGAAGGTTCTCTTCCTTCGCAATCACGGTGACCAGAACCAGATCGACCTGCGCACAGAATCCCACGATGCTCGCAAGGACCGCAAGGACAGCGACATCAAGACGGACGCGCCCGGCGCGACGAAGCAGAGTATGGGATTTGGCCGCGCTGCGATGGAGGAAACCGACTTTCACCAGCAGGAGGAAGACCGCTGGGTGAAGGACGCGGCGGACGAATTGAAGAAGCGCGCTCTCCGGAATGACTTCGATGCCCTGGCGGTCATCGCTCCACCTAAGGCGCTCGGTGTCCTCAAGAAGTGCCTCCACAAGGAAGTCCAGAAACGCATCGTCGTGACCATCAACAAGGAAATGACGGATCGCCCGATTCCCGACATCGAGGAGTTGCTCGTCGGCGAGGGAGCTCCCCCGGCCTGAGGCTGTGGTGTATTGCTAATATATAGCACCTGATCCCATTCGCTCGTCCCGCCGCTGGCCGATTTGTCGGCCAATCCCCTGTGCTCGTCGAGTTGGCATGGTTCTTGAAGTGATCTCCCTGCAGCGCCCCCGCTGCGCAAAAAGGGAGACAAGAATGACGATAATGACGACGATCGTAGCCGTCGCGCTTGGACTGGCGCCAATCGGCAAGGATGGGATCGTACAGCCGGTGAACGCGAAGGACGCGCATGAGATCGGCCGCTATTCCGAAACGGTGGACGATACCGGCACGACTCACCTGCAGGGCATCAATCGCCGGACCGGCGAAGTCTTCCACCTGACGGTCAACCCCTTTGGCCGCGTTGAAGGATCGGTCGGAAACTGGGTCGTAACATTTCAAGTCAGCGAGACTGCCTGACGTCCACAGAAATTGTCAGGCGAAGAGGTCCTCGATCTCCGCGTCCGGCGCCACGGCTTCGAGCAGCAGTGTGCGATGGCACGCTGCGGGATCGCGCTCATAACAAAGGAGAGCGCTCGGCTTCTCGCGGGAGAGGTCGAGCATCTTCCCACTCTCGGCTATCGCTTCGGGCAGCTCCAATTGTCCTGCGTAGATGCGTTTGAGCTCGTCTTTCCGACCCGCTCGCGCTGCGGCGCGCCCATCCGCGGGCGTCCCAAGGGCGCGCAGGTGGACATAGTCGATCCCCGCCTCGGCGAGCGCATTGCGCAATGGCGTCTTCGAAAAGCCGGGCCGCCGTGAATTGGGCACGGCCCTGATGTCTATGATCCGTTCGACGCCTGCTTTCTGAAGCGCCGCCAGGAATTCAGCGACCGTCGCGCCCTCATAGCCGATGGTGAAGATGCGCATGGCGGCTGGATAGCGCCTCACGGGACGACTAACAGCCCTCCATGTCCTTCGACATCCACATCATAGGCGGCGGGCTCGCCGGATCCGAAGCAGCCTGGCAGCTTGCCGAAGCGGGCCTCCGAGTCCGTCTTTCCGAGATGCGTGGCGGTGGCGCCATGACCCCGGCGCATGAAACCGATCGCTTTGCCGAGATGGTCTGCTCGAACAGCTTCCGCTCCGACGACGCCGAGAACAATGCCGTCGGCCTCCTTCACCAGGAGATGCGGGCGCTCGGCTCGCTGATCATGACCGCCGCCGAAAAACACCGCGTTCCCGCCGGCTCGGCCCTGGCCGTCGACCGCGAAGCCTTTGCTCTTGAAGTCACGCAAGCAATCGAAGGTCATCCGAACATCGAGATCGTCCGCGAGCGTATCGATGCGCTTCCCGATCATCCGACGATCATTGCGACCGGGCCGCTGACCGGGTCGAAGCTCGCCGAGGCGATCGCCGCCGAAACCGGCCAGGGTGCCCTTGCCTTCTTCGACGCCATCGCGCCCATCGTTCATCGCGACAGCATCGACATGGACATCTGTTGGATGGCCGCGCGGTGGGACAAGGGCGGCAAGGACTACATCAACTGCCCGCTGGACAAGGAGCAGTACGAAGCTTTCGTCCAGGCTCTTCGCGACGGAGAGAAGACCGAGTTCAAGGACTGGGAAAAGGACACCCCCTACTTCGAAGGCTGCATGCCGATCGAGGTGATGGCGGAGCGCGGTTTGGACACGCTTCGCTATGGCCCGATGAAGGGCGTCGGCCTCGATAATCCGCGAACGGGACGCTGGCCTTACGCCGTCGTCCAGCTTCGGCAGGACAATGCGCTCGGAACCCTATGGAACATGGTCGGATTCCAGACCAAGCTGAAGCATGGCGAACAGGTACGGATTTTCCGCACCATTCCGGGATTGGAGAATGCGGAGTTCGCACGGCTTGGCGGGATCCACCGCAACAGCTTCATCAATTCCCCTCGCCTGCTCGACGGCGAACTGCGCCTGAAGTCGAAGCCCAACATCCGCTTCGCCGGCCAGATCACCGGCTGCGAAGGCTATGTCGAAAGCGCCGCGATTGGATTGATCGCAGCACGTTTTGCCATCGCGGAACGGACGGGTGAAACGTTGCCTCCGCCACCTCCCGAGACGGCTCTGGGGGCTCTCCTCGGTCACATCACCGGCGGCGCCGATGCCGAGAGTTTCCAGCCGATGAACATCAACTTCGGACTGATGCCTCCGCTCTCCGGGCGTCAGAAGAAGGCCGAGCGGAAGAAGGCCTACACCGACCGTGCGCGAGAGAAATTGGCCGGGTGGTTGGAGCGCGAGCCGGTCGCCGAGCCGGCCTAACTGGGGAACTCAATCGTCGAGATCAGCTCCGTCATCCGAAGCAAGCGCGCCCTGATCGCTTCGGGGACGGTCTCGGGCAGCCGCTCAGCAATTGCATCCCTGGCCTCGAAGAAGCTCGGGTTCACCTGAACCAGTTCCATACGCCAATCGGGAAAGCTCCGTCTCTCGATCTTGCGCTTGTCACGGATTTCGAAACCCGAATGACGACTATCCTTTCGCAGTCGATCGACCAGATCCTCAATCGCTTTTTCCGATCCCTCTATGATCTGGAGAAAATGCGTGCCGTTGAATACCAGCAATCCGGTTATCCCGTCGGCCGAATTTCTGGTTCTAGATACCTGGTGAATTTGGTCCAAATCGGAGGATTGAGGGTCGAGACGGGCAAGGCTTGTGTACGTCACCGAAGTCAACTGCATACCTGATCGCTAGCCGCATTTTTGCCAGTCTCAAGCGGTAACGTCGGGTTGAAGACATAATTAACACGAACAGCGCTTTTTCTTCGGCGGAAGGGCTGCCGTAGTCGCATATTCGGCCGCATTCAGCCATCCGGACCGGTCCTTGTCGGCCCCAGCGAACTTGTCGATCGTCTTCACGGCCCATTCGTCGAACGACAGCGAGCCGTTTCCGTTCTTGTCGATCTTGGCGGAGGCCTTGCGACGGCTTGCGAGCAGTTCCTCGCGCTCGATGCGCTCTTTCTTGTCCTTGTCGGCGCGAGAAGATCGCTTCTCCTCGCGGCTCTTGGCGGACGCTTCGGGCGGCGCGGGCAAGCTCGGCGCTTGCACGCCGGACGATGCCATTCGCGCTGGGGGTGCAGGGGGAAGCTGTGGCGCCTCGGCTCTGCCAGAAGAGGAAGGCTCCGGTCAGGGGTAGGAAACAGGCCGCAGCCCCGGTTAGGAAACGCGCTAATGCGGTTCTCCTTCAACATAAGGAGATTCGGCATGGCAAAACTTGCGTCGGGAACGGACGGTCTCAGCGGCGATTAAATGCGTCCTGTCAGCTGATGCCGAAGCATCGCCGCCAAACGCGGCGGTGAGCCCTCAATCTCGAACGGCGCGCCCTGCTTCAGGTCGCGCGTTGCAAGCTTGGCTAGGGCCGTCAAAGGGCGCAGGGGTTGCGGGAAGCGCTGCCTCACAAGGGCTGGCGCGTAGGTCTCGGCCTCATCCAGCAGTTCCAGAACGCCACGTCGGACGACTGAGACCAAAGCGTAAAGTGCACCCGCTTCAAGGGTCCGGGTTTCGTCGGCACCAAGCAACCGGGCCGCGAGGCGGAAAAGCTTTATCCCACGCTCCGCCACACGGGCCGCATCGACATGCTCCTCCAGCAGAGCCACCCAACCGTCTTCAAGTGCCGCCAACTCTGCACCGGTGACGTTCGCGGGGAGCAAATGTTCGGCAGCTGCCTGCAGTCGAGGCTCGGCCGGAGCCGGCCCAGTATCGAGTTCCGCCAGCCTGTCACGCCACCAGGCAAGCTTGATGGCGGCAAGCGCCGGCTGTGTCGCTCGCGCGACCACATCGCCCATCGCAGCATCGACCTGCCACAAGGCTTCGGTAGCCGCGCGAACCTCAGCAGGGACTTGACGGAGCATAAGCACGCGATCGCCACCGATCGCAGCCGCTAGCTCCTCGTCAGCGGTAACAGACAGCCTTTGCGGCCTCGACAACGTCCGACGCCTTGATCAGCGCCAATTTCTCAAGGTTGGCGGCATAGGGCAGCGGCACATCGACGTTGGTCACGCGCAACACCGGCGCATCAAGGTCGTCGAACCCTTCGGTCATCGCGATGGCGATGATCTCCGAGCTGATCGAGCAGGTCGGCCAGCCTTCTTCGACGACAATCATGCGGTTGGTACGCTTGAGGCTCTCCAGCACCGTCGCTTTATCGAGCGGTCGCAGAGTGCGGAGATCGATGACCTCGGCATTGATACCCTGCCCCATCAACTCCTGCGCGGCCTCCAGAGCGACACCGACGCCGATGGAATAGCTGACGATCGTAACGTCCTTGCCCGGACGAACGATGCGGGCCTTACCGATCGGAAGGACGTAATCGTCCATCTGCGGCACGTCGAAATGCTGGCCGTAGAGCAATTCATTCTCGAGGAAGACGACCGGATCTTCACTCCGAATCGCGGCCTTGAGCAGTCCCTTGGCGTCCGACGCACTGTACGGCGCGATGACGATCAGGCCGGGCACGCTCGCGTACCACGGGCCATAGTTCTGGCTGTGCTGGGCACCCACCCGCGCCGCGGCACCATTCGGGCCGCGGAACACGATCGGGCAGCGCATCTGGCCGCCGGACATGTAGTTCGTCTTCGCGGCCGAATTGATGATGTGGTCGATCGCCTGCATCGCGAAGTTGAAGGTCATGAACTCCACGATAGGACGAAGGCCGCCCATCGCGGCACCCGAACCGAGACCCGCGAAGCCATATTCCGTGATCGGCGTATCGATGACCCGCCTCGGACCGAACTCGTCGAGCAGGCCTTGCGTCACCTTGTAGGCGCCCTGGTACTGAGCGACTTCCTCGCCCATCACGAAGACGCGATCGTCCTTGCGCATCTCCTCCGCCATGGCGTCACGGAGGGCCTCGCGGACGGTCGTGCTGACCAGCGGCGTGCCTTCAAGGACTTCCGGCTCGTCGACGGTATTGGCAACGTCGGCGACCAGGTCGCGTGCTGCTGTCTCGAAGACGTGCGGCGTCGGGGTTGCTTCCTCTTTCTGCTCCGCGGGCTGCGGTGCCTGAGCAGCCGGCTCTTCGGCCTTCCCTGGCGCCGCAGGAGCATCGCTCACTGCCTCGCCATCCGCTGCGAGCAGAGCGATCGGCTGGCCGACCTTCACGCCGTCGGTGCCTTCTGGAACGAGGATCTTCGCGATCTTGCCCTCGTCGACAGCTTCGAATTCCATTGTGGCCTTGTCGGTCTCGATCTCCGCAAGAATATCGCCCGACTTCACGTCGTCGCCTTCTTTGACGAGCCACTTCGCAAGCGTGCCCTCTTCCATCGTCGGCGACAGCGCCGGCATCTTCAGCTCGGTCGCCATCAGTAGGTCTCCACCAGCACGTCGGTATGGAGCTCGCCAGGATCCGGCTCCGGCGCCTCTTCGGCGAACTTCGCGGCTTCGACAACGATGTCCTTGATCTCCTTGTCGATCGCCTTGAGCTCTTCCTCCTTCACGCCCATCGCCTCCAGTTCCTTGGAGACGCGGTCGATCGGATCGTGATGCTCGCGATAGTCCTGCACTTCCTCGCGTGACCGGTATTTGGCCGGGTCGGACATGGAGTGGCCGCGATAGCGATAGGTCAGGAATTCGATGATGATCGGGCCCTTGCCGGCGCGCGTCCATTCGAGCGCGACTTCGGCCGCGCCGCGAACCGCAAGCACGTCCATGCCGTCGACCTGGATACCCGGAATGCGAAAGCTCTCGCCGCGCTTGTAGAGCAAAGGCTCGGACGACGAGCGCTCGATGCTCGTGCCCATGGCGTACTTGTTGTTCTCGATCGCGTAGATGACCGGCAGGTCCCACAGCTGAGCCATGTTGAAGCTCTCGTAGACCTGGCCCTGATTGACCGCGCCATCGCCGAAATAGGTGAGGCAGACGCCGCCATCCTCGCTATACTTGTGCTTGAGTGCGAGGCCGGTCCCGAGCGATACCTGCGCGCCGACGATGCCGTGGCCGCCGTAGAAGCCATGCTCAACGCTGAACATGTGCATCGAGCCGCCCTTGCCCTTTGAAATGCCGGCGGCGCGTCCAGTCAGCTCGGCCATGATCACCTTCGGGTCGATGCCGTAAGCGAGCATATGTCCGTGGTCGCGATAGCCGGTGATCACACTGTCCTTGCCGACGGTCATCGCCGACTGGAGGCCGACAGCGACGGCTTCCTGGCCGATGTAAAGGTGGCAGAAACCGCCGATCAGGCCGAGGCCGTAAAGCTGGCCCGCGCGCTCCTCGAAGCGGCGGATGAGCAGCATCTCGCGGTAGAATTGTAGAAGCTCGTCCTTGGTCGCTTTGTAGCGCTTGGGCTCCGCGGGGCGTTCCCTGTTCGGGATTTGCGGTGCTGCGCTTGCAGCGGCTTTGGTCTTCGCGGAACGCGCCACGTCTATCCCTCTTTATCGCGCTAATGGAATGAGCGGCGCGTCTATAGGTTGCACCGCTTCAGGCGGCAATGGCAGCCGTAGCGTCAATCGAGCGGGACGATAACCTCATCGGGCCGGACAAGCCCGAGGTCGCGGCGCACGAGTTCGTCGGCCATGTCCGGGTCTGCCTTGCGGGGATCCAACAGTGCCGAACGATGGCGCAGCTGCTGCTTTTGGGCCTCAAGTTGTGCCAACTCTAGCTTTCGGGCCTGAAGGTCGCGGTGATAGCCGCCCCAGGCGAGCAGGCCGTTGGGTCCGGCAACCGCATAGCCGGCAAAATTACCGACCACGATCAGCGCAAGCGCGGGCCAAAACGCCCGACGCATCAACCCGAAACTGCGAGCAGCACCCCCCATAAGTTCTAAGAATCACGATGGAGTCATGAAGGCAAGGAAAAAGAGCCCTTTGGGGGATAATGCTGTGGATTATGCGGACTTGTATGCCTTCAGGGCCGCAATTCCTGGATATCGGGCCGAATCACCCAACTCTTCTTCGATCCGGAGCAGCTGGTTGTACTTCGCGGTCCGGTCGGACCGCGCAAGGCTGCCCGTCTTGATCTGCCCGCAGGCCAAGGCGACCGCGAGATCGGCGATCGTCGAATCCTCGGTTTCGCCCGACCGGTGTGACATGACCGCCGTATAGCCGGAGGTCTGGGCCAGCCGCACCGCGTTGATGGTCTCGGTCAGTGTGCCGATCTGGTTGACCTTTACCAGGATCGAGTTTGCAAGCCCGTTTTCAATGCCTTGCGAAAGTCTCTTCTCATTCGTTACGAAGAGATCGTCGCCCACGACTTGCACATGGTCGCCCACCATGTCGGTCAGGATTTTCCATCCCTCCAGGTCGTCTTCTCCCATCCCGTCCTCGATCGACGCGATCGGATAGGCGTCCACGAGCTCGGCGAGATAGCTTGCCATTTCGATCGGCGAGAGGCTTCGGCCTTCGCCTTCCAGTTCGTACTTACCGTTCTTGAAGAACTCGGTCGAAGCGCAATCAAGAGCGAGAACGACGTCGCTTCCGGCCTTGTATCCGGCGCTTTCCACCGACCTGAGGATAAAATCGAGCGCTTCACGGGCCGAAGCAATGTTCGGAGCGAATCCGCCCTCGTCCCCAACGGACGTCGCGAGGCCCGCCTTGGCCAGCGCAGACTTCAGCGAGTGAAAGATCTCGGTGCCGCAACGCAGGGCCTCCGAAAAGGTCGGAGCGCCGACCGGCATGACCATGAATTCCTGGAAATCTATCGGATTGTCCGCGTGGGCGCCGCCATTGAGGATGTTCATCATCGGCACCGGAAGCACGTCGGCGCTTACTCCACCGACATAGCGATAAAGCGGCGTCCCGAGCGCATCCGCCGCAGCCTTTGCGGCTGCCAAGCTTACGCCAAGGATCGCATTGGCGCCGAGCCGGGACTTGTTCGGAGTGCCATCGAGGTCGATCAAGGTTCGGTCCAGCTCCGCCTGCTCTTCGGCATCCAGGCCGAGCACCGCGTTAGCAATCTCGTCGTTGACGGCCCGGACCGCCTTTTCGACACCTTTCCCGCCCCAGCGGCTCTTGTCGCCGTCGCGAAGCTCCACCGCCTCGTGCGCCCCCGTAGAGGCGCCGGATGGGACCGCGGCACGGCCCATGCTTCCGTCTTCGAGCGTGACGTCAACTTCCACGGTTGGGTTTCCGCGGCTGTCGAGGATCTGGCGGGCGTGGACGTCGACGATCGCAGTCATGGCAATCCTTCTTGCGCAGGCGTAATGATTTTGGTGTGCGCAGCACCTATAGGCGGCGCGCCGGAGCGTGCAACTTTCGCTTCAGCAGTCAGGAACGACGGTAACGGTTCAGGGTTGAGGAAGGACAAGGAGACTCGCCATGGGTGACGACAGAACCGACCTTCCCGAAGGCACCGACACGATACTTGCGGGCGCATCGAATACGGACGACACCACGAACGTGGATACAACGGAGACAGGCCTGGTGACTGAAACGAGAACTCCCGCAACTCGAAGCAATCCGGACCTGCGGAAGCGCATTCGGGAGGGCGGAGAGCGGCTTTCCACGGAAGCAACCGATCGCGCCCGCGGCCTTGTCAGCCAGGGACTCGAACGTTCGGCCGAAGCCCTTGCAAACGTCAGCAAGCTGGTCGGCGACACCGCGGACGGCCTCGATGAACGGCTCGGCCAGGAATATGGCGACTACGCTCGCCGCGCCGCAACAGCGATCGAAGATACGGCCAACAAGATCGCATCCAAGAACCCCGATGAATTGATCGAGGACACCCGCGACTTCGTTCGCAACAGTCCCGGACTCGCCGTTGCGGGAGCCGCAATCGTCGGCTTCGTCGTCGCTCGGCTGCTCAAGTCCGGACTGAACCGCGACGAGGAAGACGATAGCTAGGGGCGAACCGGACTTGCTGAAGCCGCCCAACGAACCCGAAGGAGCGACGGGCGACAATGAGCGCCCGATTGGCGAGCTCGTCCACGAACTGATCGAGGACGGCAAGGCCTATGCACGGGCAGAGGCGGAGGTGATCAGGGCGATCGCCACCGCGAAGGCCAATGCGCTGAAAATCCCGTCCATCATGTTCGGGATGGCGTTCCTACTTGCGTTGGCGGCGATCGCCGCCCTCGCCGTCGGCGTGGCTATGGGTCTCGCTACATTGATCGGACCGCTAGCCGGCGGAATTGTCGCTTTCCTCCTTTTGGCGGCCGTTGCCGGCGGCCTCGGCTGGTACGGCGCCAAGCGTTTGCGGGAGGATCTATGACCCGCGAATTGCCGGAAGTGACTGCCGCCAAGCTCGAAGCGGAGCGCGCCCGCTTGCAACTGATGAGCACGGCCAATCGCCTCCAGGCGCGGATGAGTCCCGGCACGCTTGCTTCCAACGCTTGGCATGATGCGAAGAACAAGGGCGCGGATCTCGCGGAAAATGCAGTCGACGCAGTTCGCAAGCGACCTGTCGCCGCGACAGGCGTTGTCGCCGCAATTGCCTTGTTCCTCGCCCGCGAACCGCTGATGGATCTCGCAGGAAAGGTGGCCAACGGCGTGAAGCGCAAAGTGCCGAAGACAACCCAGCCAAAGCCAAGACCAAAGCCTAGGACACGAACCAAATCCACGGAGAATCCCGTATGACCGAGAATCGCAATTCCAATCGGGACGAAGCTCGCCACTCAACGCCCCGCCAGCGGGCAATTGAGGCCTATGGCAACGCCCGCGACCGGGTCTCGAACGCCGGACGCCGCGCAGGCGAGACGATCGAAGAAGCTCCGCTGATCGTGCTGGCCGCCGGGCTGGCTGCGGGTGCGGCCATCGCCGCACTGCTTCCGCGCACCCGGGCGGAGGATAAGCTCGTCAAACCGGTGGCCGATCGTGCGCGGGAAACCGCCCGCACTGCGGTCCAGGCTGCCAAGGATGCCGGTCAGGACCGGCTCGATGAGCTCGGCCTCACGCGTCAGAAGGGATCAGACGTCATCCGTTCAATCCTCGAGGGCGCGGGCGACGCTGCGAAAGCTTCGGCGCAGGCGGCGCTGGGCACTGTCCGACGCGGCGAATGATCGTCCGAGAGCCGGTTCGCATGGCCTTAGAATCCTGCTAGCGGGCGCGCCATGAGCAAGCTTCATCTCGTTTTCGGAGGCCGCGTTAAGGACCCGCGCGGCCTGGACTTCGTCGATCTCGACCACATCGACTTCGTCGGCCTTTTCCAGAGCTATACCGAAGCCGAAGAGGCCTGGCGCGGCCGGGCCCAGCGGACCGTGGACGACGCGGAAATGAAGTATGTCGTCGTCCACCTACACCGGCTGCTCGAGCCGGAGAGCGACAGCGGCACCGCCTCGGCCGCCTAGGCGTTCCTGTACCGCCAGATCAGCAAGGGACGCTGCAGAAGCAGACCGGCCACGAAGCCGCCAATGTGTGCGGGCGTCGCGAGCAGGAACCCCTGCGTGCCGGCGAGTAACCCGGTCATGACCTGAAGCACGACCCAGGCAGCGAGCAGCCATAAGGCATTCAACGATCGGTTGAGAGCCGCCGAGCTGACGATCTTCTTTTGCTGGCCGAAGCTGAGCGCGAACGCGCCGATAATCGCGCTGATCGCACCGCTGGCACCAATCATTGGCGTCGCCGAGGCCGGATCGACCAGCCACTGCGCGATGGCGGCCGTGTAGGCACCGACTGCATAGAGGAAGACCAAAGGTCCCGGACCGAGAATGCGCTCGACCTGCGTTCCGCACCATACGAGCATCAGCATGTTGAGGGCCAGATGAAGCCCACCGCCGTGCACCAGAGTTGACGTCAATGGCGTCAACCAGGCGGGAACAGCCGGCGTGAGGTCGATCAGGCCGCTTAGACGGGCCGGGATCACGCCCATTATCACCGCTGCCCGGCTGTCTGCACCGAGCAGGGCCGTGAGCAGCCATGCGATGGCCGTCACGACGGTGATAGTGACGGTTGCGGTGCGTGGTAGGCGCATCAGCGCGTCACGGCCTAGATGAACTCGATCTTCTTGATCTCGTAGTAGCGGTCACCCGACGGCGTCGACACTTCCACTTCCTCACCCTTGTGGCGGCCGATCAAAGCGCGGCCGAGGGGAGAATTGTAGCTGATGCGGCCATCCTTCGCGTCGGCCTCGACCTGGCCAACGAGCTGGTAGCGAACTTTCTTCTCGTCCTCGTCCAGCAGGGTGACGGTGGCGCCGAACACCACCTTGTCGCCCGAAAGCGTGGTCGGATCGATCACCATCGCGCGGCTCAGCTGGTCGTCGATGTCGGCGATCATCGCCTCGATCTGACCCTGACGCTCCTTCGCCGCGTGATATTCTGCGTTCTCGGACAGGTCGCCATGCGCGCGAGCGGCTTCAATCGCCTCGACGACCGCCGGGCGCTCGACCGTTTTCAGGTGCCGCACCTGCTCGCTGAGCTTGCGGTGGCCCTCGGCCAGCATCGGGACCTTTTCGGCAGTCGCCATGTCAATGGCCTTCCTCTTCAAAACGCCGCCTGCCGCGCCCTGACCAGGGTTCGCGAAGCTTCAGGCGGATTGTATGGTGAATTTCAGCTTTCGGAGGCGGAATAATAGGATTGGAGGGAGCGGACTTCAAGCGCATGTCCTCTCAGCGCTTCGATTGCCCGTGCCGTAGCCAGGCTCCCTGCCGCCGTCGTGAAGTATGGCACTTTCCTGATAAGCGCCGTCGAACGGATCGAATGGCTGTCCTTCAGCGACTGCCAACCCTCGGTCGTGTTGAAGACAATCTGGACCTCACCATCCATCAGCTTGTCGACGATGTGCGGACGTCCCTGGGCAACCTTGTTCACTCGTTCGATCGGTAGGCCTTTGCCCGCCAGATGATCGGCAGTGCCGCCCGTAGCGATGATCGAATAACCGAGTTCAATCATCTTCTCGACGGCAGGAATGATATTGTCCTTGTCGGCGTCTTTTACCGATACGAAAACCGTTCCCTTGTTCGGAAGGCTGATGCCTGCGGCGATCAAGGCCTTGCCGAAAGCAAGGTCGAATTCCCTGTCAATTCCCATGACTTCGCCAGTGCTCTTCATTTCCGGTCCGAGAACGGGATCGGAACCCGGGAACCGGGCGAAGGGGAAGACGGACTCTTTTACTGCGACATGGTCGATGGCGCGGTCAATGCCGCCTAGGTCGGCCAGCTTCTCACCGGCCATGACCCGTGCTGCAAGCTTGGCAACGGGACGTCCGATCGCCTTGGCGACGAACGGCACCGTACGGCTGGCACGCGGATTGACTTCGATAAGGTAGACCTGGTCCTCCCTCACTGCGAACTGGACATTCATCAGCCCGCGGACGTCGAGCGCCAGGGCAAGTTCCTTTGCCTGCCGTTCGATTTCCGTCACCACCTCATCTGAAAGGCTGTGTGGCGGGATGGAGCAGGCGCTGTCGCCCGAGTGCACACCGGCTTCTTCGATGTGCTGTAGAATTCCGCAAACCGCGACGTCGGTTCCGTCGCAGATGGCATCAACGTCCACCTCGATCGCATCTCGAAGGTAACGGTCAATGAGGACAGGGCTCGATCCCGACACAGCCACGGCGGTCGCAATGTAGTGATCGAGCTGCTCCGGCCCGTCGACCACCTCCATGCCCCTGCCGCCGAGCACGTACGATGGCCTAAGGAGCACCGGATACCCAATGCGCGAAGCGACCTGGATTGCCTCTTCCCGGCTTCGCGCAAGCCCGTTTTCAGGCTGCTTGAGGCCCAGTTTGTCGACGAGCTGGGCAAAGCGCTCCCTGTCTTCCGCCAGATCAATCGAATCCGGCTTGGTGCCTAGGATCGGGATGCCCGCCGCACCCAGGTTCGCCGCCAGCTTCAACGGGGTCTGGCCACCCAGCTGGACGATGACGCCCAGCAATTCCCCCTTCTCCACCTCGCGGTGCAGGATCTCGAGCACATCCTCCGCTGTCAGAGGCTCGAAATAGAGTCGATCCGACGTGTCAGGGTCGGTCGACACCGTCTCCGGGTTGCAGTTGACCATGATGGTCTCGAACCCCGCCCCATCACGCCCGAGCGCAAACGCCGCGTGGCAGCAGCAATAATCGAACTCGATGCCCTGCCCAATGCGGTTTGGTCCGCCGCCAAGGATGGCGACCTTCTTACGATCGCTGATCTCCGCTTCGTCCTCGGGCTCACCGAACAGCGGAGCCTCATAGGTCGAGTAGAGATATGGCGTCGCCGCATCGAACTCCGCGGCGCAGCTGTCGATCCGCTTGAACACTGGCCTGACGCCGAGCTTGTGCCGATGATCCCGCACTTCCGTCTCGGTAACGCCACCCGTCATGTGCTTCAGCGCGTCGTGCATGATGCCCGAACCGCCGGCGATCATCTCGCTCATCTCGCGCTCAACGTGCGCCGACCGGAGCGCCAGCTGTGCAAGGCGCGCATCCGAGAAACCCATCGCTTTCAGCCGCCGCATCTCCGCCGGGTCCTGCGGCAGGCCGTCGCGCCGGACTTGCGCCTCCGCGTCCACAATCTCCTGCAAGCGCTGGAGGAACCAGGGATCGAACCCAGCAATCTGGGCGATCCGCTCGACTGTGAAGCCCTGACGGAGAGCTTCGGCAGCCACCAGTAGACGGTCCGGAGTCGCCTTCGCCAGCGCATTCTCGATCACCACCGGGTCGGCGCCGTCGTACTGCATTACCCGATCGAGACCGGTGAGGCCCGTCTCCAGCCCGCGAAGCGCCTTCTGGAGGCTCTCCGCGAACGAACGGCCAATGGCCATCACTTCGCCGACCGACTTCATTGACGTGCTTAGCAGCGCCGGAGAACCTGCGAATTTCTCGAAAGCAAAGCGCGGGATCTTGGTCACGACATAATCGATGGTCGGTTCGAAGCTCGCGGGCGTTGCGCCGCCCGTGATGTCGTTGGCGATCTCGTCGAGCGTGTACCCAACGGCCAGCTTCGCCGCGACCTTGGCAATCGGGAAGCCGGTAGCCTTGGACGCGAGCGCCGAGGACCGCGAAACGCGCGGGTTCATCTCGATCACGACCATGCGACCAGTCTTCGGATCGACTGCGAACTGGACGTTAGAACCGCCTGTTTCGACGCCGATTTCCCGAAGGACGGCAATCGAAGCAGAGCGCATCCGCTGATATTCCTTGTCGGTCAGCGTCAGCGCCGGAGCGACAGTGATGGAATCGCCGGTGTGAACGCCCATAGGATCGATATTCTCGATCGAGCAGATGATGATGGCATTGTCGGCGCGGTCGCGGACGACCTCCATTTCAAACTCTTTCCAGCCGAGCACCGATTCCTCGATCAGCACCTCGGTGGTCGGGCTGGCCTCCAAGCCGCCCCTAACGATCGCCTCGAATTCCTCGCGGTTGTAGGCGATGCCCCCGCCCGTCCCGCCAAGTGTGAAGCTCGGGCGGATGATCGCCGGCAGCCCGACGCTTTCGAGCGCCGCCCAGCCGTCGTCCATGCTGTGCGCGATTGCCGAGCGCGGGCTTTCCAGCCCGATCTTGTCCATCGCCTCACGGAACTTGAGCCGGTCTTCGGCCTTCTCAATCGCCTCGGCATTGGCTCCGATCAGCTCAACCCCAAGCCGTTCCAGCGTGCCGTCCTTCGCGAGCGATAGCGCCGTATTCAGCGCTGTCTGACCACCCATCGTCGGGAGGATGGCGTCAGGCTTCTCCTTCTCGATGATCTTGGTGACGAACTCTGGCGTGATCGGCTCGATGTAGGTCGCGTCCGCAAGCTCCGGATCGGTCATGATCGTCGCCGGGTTCGAATTGACGACGATGACCCGGTAGCCCTCTTCTTTCAGGGCCTTGACCGCCTGGCTTCCCGAATAATCGAACTCGGCGGCCTGGCCAATGACGATCGGGCCGGCGCCGATGATCAGGATGGAGGATATGTCGGTGCGTTTTGGCATCAGCTCGCTGGATAATTGATGGCGTTGACGAAGACGGTCTTGAGCCCGTTTTTCCGCGCCCATTTGGCAACGCAGGCGCGCTCCTCGGGTGAGGAATCCGGACGGAACAGAAAGATGAGGCGCTTCTCGCTCTCATCCTGGAACAGCTCTCCCACGGCGAGACCACAATTCTGGCCGACGTCGTTGAGTTCGGCCTGGGTGTGCATGCGGGCAGTGACACAGGCGGGTAAAGCAAGAGCAGTGCAAACGAGAGCCGCCATCCTCACTTCATGGCCCCGACGAACTTCTTGAACAGGTAGAAACTGTCCTGCGGCCCCGGGCTTGCCTCTGGGTGATATTGCACGCTGAACACCGGGCGGTCCTTCAGTTCAATTCCGCAATTGCTGTTGTCGAACAGCGAGACGTGCGTCTCGCGCACATTGTCCGGCAGGCCTTCACGCTCGACTGCGAACCCGTGGTTCATGCTGGTGATCTCGACCTGACCGTCCTCGAGCCGCTTCACCGGATGGTTCGCGCCGCGGTGGCCCTGAAACATCTTGCTGGTCTTGCCGCCGACCGCGAGCGCAAGCATCTGGTGACCAAGACAGATACCGAACAGCGGCTTGCCGGTTTCCAGCATCTTGCGGATCACCGGCACCGCATATTCGCCCGTCGCCGCCGGATCGCCAGGCCCGTTCGACAAGAAGAAGCCGTCCGGATTGTGCGACATGACCTCGTTGAATGACGCACTCGCCGGTACCACCGTAACCCGCGCGCCGGCCTCGACCAGGTTGCGGAAAATGTTGCGTTTGGAGCCATAGTCGACGGCGACAACGTGCGGACGCTCGTCATCGTCCCCACCCATTTCATAGCCCTCGCCCCAGACCCACTTGCCGCCGGTCCAGCGCTCGACCTGAAGCCGACTGACGTCCTTCGCCAGATCCATGCCTTCCAGACCCGGCCAATCCGCCGCCATCTTCTGAAGCCGCTCCAGGTCGAACTCGCCAGTAGCGTTGTACGCGATCGTGACCGTGGGCGGCCCCTCTTCACGGACGAGCTTCGTCAGCGCCCGTGTATCGACTCCGGAAATGCCGATCCGGCCCCACTTCCGCATCCAGTCGGAAAAACCCTGGTTCGCCCGGTAATTGCTCGGCTCGGTGACCACCTCGCGCACCAGGCAGCCGAGCGCGTGCGCTTCCCCTGCCTCGACGTCCTCGTCGTTGGCGCCGACATTGCCGATGTGCGGGAAGGTGAAGGCGATGACCTGCTTCGCGTAGGAAGGATCGGTCATCACTTCCTGGTAGCCGGTCATGGCGGTGTTGAAGCATAGCTCGCCGACGGCTTCGCCCTCGACCCCGAAGCCCTTGCCCCACACGACCCGGCCATCGGCGAAGACCACGACTCCCGTCGCGCCTTTCGGTTGAGGCGCGGACAAGGGTCGAGCGTCGGCCATGGGCGGGAAAGCCTTCCGTCAAAGAGTTTGCAGCGATGTCGCTAAGACACTGCCGCTAGGCCCCAGCGGACTTGAGGTCAACGCTGTAAAATCGCGAATTTCCGCGTTACGGGCTGTCCTTTCCACCAAAGGGCACAGGGCGAGCATGATTCGCGACGAAATCAAGGCGGCATTGGTCACGGCGATGAAAGGTGGCGACAAGGCCGCGACGGGCACGATCCGCCTCATCCAGTCGGCTATCAAGAACCGCGACATCGAGCTTCGGACTTCCACTGCCACCACGGACGACGACCTGGTCGTCACCGACGTGCTCCAGAAAATGATCAAGCAGCGCCGCGAATCCGCAGACCTCTACCGCAAAGGCAACCGCGAGGAGCTCGCCGCGACCGAAGAGGCCGAAATCGCGGTTATCGAGCGCTTCCTGCCCAAGCAGATGAGCGACGAGGAAGCGAGCGCGGCGATCCAGACGATCATCGCCGAGACCGGCGCCTCGGGCATGAAGGACATGGGGAAGGTCATGAGCGAGGTGAAATCGCGTCTCGCCGGCCAGATCGATCCGGCGCGGGCCAGCGCAATGGTCAGGACTGCACTGGTCTGACGAAGAAGGCCCCGCCGCGGTAAGCGGCGGAGCCTCTCAAAATGTTCGAAGATTATCTTGCGGTTGCGGCAGTTCCGCTTGCGGCGGCGCTGCCGGTTAGGCCCATCACCCCTTCCATGACGAGTTCATACATCAGCATGGCAAGTGCGGTGGCGGCTGCGCCGGCGATACCCATTTGGAGATTGCCCATCACGGCACTGAGTTGGGCGCCGATGGCCGGGATCGTCGAAAGCGCCGTGCCTATGATCGGCAGTGCGACGACCGCCACCATGGCAAGCACCAATCTTTCCCTGGGCATCGAGAGTCCGGCGATCAGGCCGAGGACGACAAGTATCAACGCAACATTCAACCCACCCATGGCGACAAATCCAGCCACGATCGCGAGGACGATGTAGATTGCGCGGGCAAGCCCGCCGACCTTGTTCATCATGGTAACCCCTCCAATTCGTTCCGCGCAGCGGCTCCCCACCGCTGCACTTCGGAACAAAGAAGAGATTAACCCTATTTCCGCTCATTCCGCAGGAGAAATAATCCCGTCGATTCCGTCCCTTGCGGGCATGGTCAAATCTTCACCTGCAAAATCGGCCCACCTCATCTGTGGATAAATCGCCTTCATGCGCTTGCCGCGCGCCGAGTCGGATGCGAGAAAATCCGGTCGCCCAATGAGCTTAAGTCCCGCCTTCCTCGACGAGCTTCGTGCCCGGACCTTGCTGTCGGCGGTTATCTCGCCGTCGGTGAAGCTGATCCGCGCTGGCCGCGAATGGAAAGCCTGCTGCCCCTTCCACAATGAGAAGACGCCCAGCTTCACGATCAACGACGAAAAGGGCTTCTATCACTGCTTCGGATGCGGCGCGCATGGCGACGCGATCCGCTTCCTGACCGATGCGCGGGGCTTGCCCTTCATGGATGCGGTGAAGGAGCTTGCGGGCAAGGCCGGGCTCGAAGTCCCTGCCCCCGACCCACAAGCACGCGAACGATCCGAGCGCACCTCAACGCTGACTGACGTCATGGCGTCGTGCCAGAAATGGTTCGCCGAGCAACTCGCCGGGATCGAAGGCGCAGAGGCCCGCGAATATTTGAAAAACCGCGGCATCGGCCCAGCAACCGTCGCCCGCTTCGGCATCGGTCTAGCGCCTGAGGGACGAAACAAGCTCAAGACCGGACTATCGAGCCTCGGCGAGGACAAGCTCGTCGAGACGGGCATGCTCGTCAAGAATGACGAGGGCGAGACCTACGACCGCTTCCGCGGCCGGATCATGATCCCGATCCGCGACGCCCGTGGTCGGGTGATCGCATTTGGCGGCCGCATCCTGGGCGCCGGCGAGCCCAAGTACCTCAACTCCCCCGACACACCGCTCTTCGACAAGGGCCGCACCCTCTACAACCTTGATCTCGCCAGCCCGGCGACCCGTTCGGCGAAGCGCCTGATCGTCGTCGAGGGCTACATGGACGTGATCGCCCTCGACCGAGCCGGCATCGCCGAGGCCGTGGCGCCCAACGGCACCGCCGTCACCGAGCACCAGCTCGAGCGGATGTGGCGGCTCGATCCGAACCCGATCCTCTGCTTCGATGGCGACAGCGCAGGCCAGAAGGCCGCCATCCGCGCAGCAACCCGCGCCCTTCCCCACCTCGGCCCTGAACGGACCCTGCGGTTCGTCGAGCTTCCGGCGGGCCAGGACCCGGACGACGTCGTCAACAACGGCGGCCGCGAGGCATTGGAAGCCCTGTTTGCCGAACCCGAGCCGCTGGTCGACCGCCTCTGGCGCCACGAGCTCCAGGCGCAGCCGCTGACGACGCCCGAGGCCCGAGCCGGTCTCCGCCAGCGCCTGATCGAGCATTCTCAGGCGATCGGCGACCAGGCGCTTGCCCGCCTCTACCGCGAAGAGTGGCTTCGGCGATTCCACGATGAGGTCACACCCGCCCGCCCGCAATTCCAGCCGCGCCGCGAGTTTCAGTCCAGATATTCTGGCCAGCCAAACCAGCGCGGCGCGCGCTGGGTACCGCCCAAGCCTCCCGCGGGCCCTGCCGTACGCGCCATTGCAGCGACTGGCATCGACCGAACCATGGCCCGCGCCCTGGTCCTCGGTTTTGTTAATTTTCCGGAGGCGCTGGAGCATCATTGCGAGCAACTGGCCTCCCTTCCGATCGGCGAGGCGACCCTCGCACGGATACGCGACCGGCTGGTCGATGCAGCCGTTTCCGGCGAAATGCTTGATCGGGAGGCACTTGCTACCATATTGCGCGACAGTGGAGCGGCGGCCGACCTCGAGAAAGCGCGCCGAACCGGAACAATGGCTTTTTCCTTCACCCGCAGCGACACGGATCCAGACCGGGCCGTACGCGACCTCGGGACCGCGATCGATGCGTTGATGGCGGACGGGGAGATAGGTGCGGCCCTGAAAGCCGCGACCGAGCGTTTGAAGGAAGGCGAAGAGGATGCGTTCGAGGAGCAGCGTCGGCTGCACTCGAAACGTGAGGAAATCAAGGAGCGGCTGGCGTCTCTCGCCGGCAGTGACTAAGCGGCGGCACACATGGCGAAAAACGAAGCAGTAGAAACCGAGACCCAGGACAGCGGCGATGCACCGCTGATCGATCTCAACGACGCGTCGATCAAGAAGATGATCGCCCGTGCGAAGAAGCGCGGGTTCATCACCATCGACGAGCTGAACGAAGCTTTGCCCCAGGACCAGATGTCCTCGGAGCAGATCGAGGATATCATGTCCGCGATCAACGACATGGGCATCAACGTCGTCGAGAATGAGGAAGCCTCGGACGACGAAGAGGACAAGCAGGAAGAGGACACGACCGAAGACGAGGTCGATCCCCTCGACGACGGCGGCCCGCGCCCTGCCGCCGCGACTAAGAAGGAACCTACCGACCGCACCGACGACCCCGTCCGCATGTACCTTCGCGAGATGGGTGCAGTGGAACTCCTCTCCCGTGAGGGCGAGATTGCCATCGCCAAGCGCATCGAGGCGGGCCGCGACATCATGATCTGGGGCCTTTGCGAAAGCCCCATGACCTTCAACGCCATCATTGATTGGTCGAACGCCCTCAACGAGGGCCGCATGCAGCTGCGCGAGATTATGGATCTCGAAGCCATGCTGTCGAAGGGCCCGACCGCCGAGCAGATCGCGCAAAGCGAGGAAGGCGATGAAGGCGGAGCCGAGGGCGAAATAAGCGAGAAGACCGCCGGCCCGTCCATCAAGGAAGAGGACGAGGTCGCCGATGAGCCCGAGGCCGGGACCAACGAAGACGACGAGGACATGGTCGACCGCCGCACCAAGCCGCAGGTCGAAGAGGAAGACGACGAAAACGCCCTGTCGCTCGCCCAGATGGAGGAGCAGCTCAAGCCACAGGCGCTGGAGAAGTTCGCGACCATCACCTCGCTCTTCAAGAAGTTCTCGAAGCTCCAGGCCGCGCGCCTTGATGCGCTTCAGAGCGGCTCGGAATTCCCGCCCGCCGATGAGAAGAAGTACCAAAAGCTCCGCGAGCAGCTTACCGCCGAGGTCGAGAGCGTCCAGTTCCACAACGCGAAGATCGAGTTCCTCGTCGAGCAGCTCTACAGCTACAACCGCCGCCTAATGGCACTGGGCGGACAGATGCTGCGCCTTGCCGAGCGGCATCGCGTGCCGCGCCGCGCTTTCCTCGACAGCTATACGGGCAATGAGCTCGACGACAGCTGGCTCGACCGCGCCGCCGGAATCGACAAGAAGTTCGCGGCCTTCGCAACCGCCGAGCGCGAAAGCGCCGAGCGTATCCGCACCGACATCAGCGAAATCGCGCAGGCCGTCGGCACCTCGCTCCCCGAATACCGCCGCATCGTGAACATGGTGCAGAAGGGCGAGCGCGAGGCCCGCATCGCGAAGAAGGAGATGGTCGAGGCCAACCTCCGCCTCGTGATTTCCATCGCCAAGAAGTACACGAACCGCGGCCTGCAGTTCCTGGACCTCATCCAGGAAGGCAACATTGGCCTGATGAAGGCGGTCGACAAGTTCGAGTACCGCCGCGGCTACAAATTCTCGACCTACGCCACCTGGTGGATCCGGCAGGCGATCACCCGCTCGATCGCCGACCAGGCGCGGACCATCCGCATCCCGGTCCACATGATCGAGACGATCAACAAGCTCGTCCGCACGGGCCGCCAGTTCCTGCACGAGACCGGCCGCGAAGCGACACCGGAGGAACTCGCCGAACGCCTTTCGATGCCGCTCGAAAAGGTCCGCAAGGTGATGAAGATCGCCAAGGAGCCGATCAGCCTCGAAACGCCGATCGGCGACGAGGAAGACAGCCACCTCGGCGATTTCATCGAGGACAAGAACGCCGTCATCCCGGTGGACGCGGCGATCCAGTCGAACCTCAAGGAAACGGTGACGCGAGTCCTCGCATCACTCACCCCACGCGAAGAGCGCGTGCTGCGCATGCGTTTCGGCATCGGCATGAACACCGATCACACGCTGGAGGAAGTCGGGCAGCAGTTCAGCGTGACCCGCGAACGTATCCGTCAGATCGAGGCGAAGGCGCTGCGCAAGCTGAAGCATCCAAGCCGCTCGCGGAAGATGCGGAGCTTCCTGGACCAGTAGCCGCTAGGCGCCTGTCTTGGCGCGCGTCGGAAACCGAACGACCTTCTCGTCTCCGGCGGTAAGGTTTGCCAGCGCGGCCGCAATCTCGGCTTGGCCAAAGGGCTTCGCCAGCCGCGGCAGGTTCAGGGCGTCGCCGCTTACACCCGTGTAACCGGTGATGATCAGGACTGGGACCGATGGACGCGTCTCGCCGATTTGCTGCGCAAGCTGGGCTCCATCCATCCGCGGCATTTTGTAGTCAGTAATCACGACGTCGACTTCCAGACCCTGACGGAGTTGCTCCAAGGCTTCGACGCCGCTTCCAACGTCGGTCACCCTGTGGCCGAGCTCACGAACCATTTCCGCCGTTGCAAACCGGACGAGATCCTCGTCGTCGACGAGGAGTACCGACAGCTTGCGCTGGCTGGGTCGCGACGTGCCGGCGGAGGGAATATCCGTCTCGGAGGCCTGCTCGGCCGCGATCGGGAAGTAGAGATCGACGGACGTCCCCTCGCCCAGTTCGCTGGAGATGGAAAATCCACCACCCAGCTGGGCGGCAAGACCATGAACCATCGACAAGCCGAGCCCGGTCCCTCGTCCAACCTCCTTGGTAGAATAGAACGGCTCGATCGCGCGGGCGAGCGTGTCGCCGGACATGCCGCAACCGTCGTCGATGACCGACAGCCGAACATAATCGCCTGGCGCCAGCATGGGGACTTCGCCTGCGCGCACAGACTCCTGTCGAAGAGCGATCGTAAGATGGCCGCCGTCGGGCATGGCGTCACGCGCGTTCACGCAAAGGTTCAGGATCGCGAGTTCGAGCTGGTTCGGGTCGACGACGGCGCCCGGAAGCTCAGCCTCATGCTCGAAACGAATTTCAATGGTCGGACCGATTGAGCTCGCAATAAGGTCGCGCATTCCCGTGATCAGACGAACGATGTCCACCGCCTCGGTCTGCAGCGTCTGACGCCGCGCAAAGCCAAGCAACCGTTGAACAAGCGTCTTGGCCCGGTCCGCCGCTTTCAGCGCATTGCCAAGAAGCCTCGCCGAGCGAGGGTCCGTATCGCCATATTGCTTGTGAAGAATATCGAGGGCGCCGGTGATCGGAGTGAGCAGATTGTTGAAGTCGTGCGCCACTCCGCCCGTCAACTGGCCCAAGGTTTCCAGCTTCTGCACTTCATGCAGCTGGGCCACGGCCGCTTCATGCTCGGCCGTGCGTTCCTCGACCCGGCGCTCCAAATCCTTGGCCAGGTCATTGAGCTCCTTGAGCCTTGCACGCGCTTCATATTGCCTGCGCCGCCCCCTGAGTGCGGACTGGGCCAGGCTGACCAGAGTCGTCGGGTGGAACGGCCGCTCCAGGAACGTGGCGTTGCCCAGCAACTCCAGATAGCGGGCGGCCGACGGGTTTCGCTCGAGCCCGCCACCGCGCCGCGTCAACAGGACGAACGGAAAGTCGGACCATTCCTCCTGACCCGCGATCCAGTCAGACAGGCCATGAAGAGGCGAACCAGCCAACGCCTCCTCCGTTACGATTGCGAAACCGGCGCCGGCATCCAGATTGGCGATCAGTTCGCCGAGGTCGCCGACGATCTGGCTTCGCAATCGAGCCTCGTGCAGCATCGCGGCCGCTACCGCAGCATCACGCCCCTGCGGAGCCAGTATCAGAGCTCGTTCCGAGAGGTGTGGAATCATACTGTAGCGGGCTCGAGCAACGATTCCCCTTTGCCGACGAGCTCAGGGACGCCGCGAAGCACGCCCTGAAAGTTCATCAGTGGCTCACCCAGTGTGATTCCCTCGCTGCCGATGCGATATTCGCGGATCGTATCTTCGTGGGCGCTCGTGCGCTTCTTGATTACCGAGATGGCGCGCCGAACCCGCCCGCGCGCTTCGAAATAGCGAAGCAGGATGACCGTGTCGGCGAGGTAGGTCACATCGACCGGCGACTTCATGTCGCCGACCAGCCCATGCTGGGCCACGGTCAGGAATGTCGAGGCGCCCTTGCGGTTCAGATACTGGAGCAGCTCGTGCATGTGCAGGATGAGCGACTGCTCCTCCGGCATCGCCGCCTGGTATCCGTTGAGGCTGTCGATGACGACGGTTCGCGCGCCGCTGTCTTCGACGCAGTACCGAACGCGCTCGGAAAGCTCGCCCGGCGTCAACTCCGCCGCATCCACCTGCTCGATCAACAGCCGCTCGCTGTCGACCATTGCCTGAAGGTCGATCCCGAGCCCTTTGGCGCGTTCGAACAACAGCCCGAGTTCCTCGTCGAACACGAACATCGCGGCCCGCTCGCCGCGGCTCAACGCGCCGACGACGAAATTGAGCGCCAGCAGGGACTTCCCGGTGCCGGCCGGGCCCAGGATCAGCGTGCTGGAGCCGCGCTCCACGCCGCCGCCCAGCAGCGCATTCAGCTCCGCGGACCTGCTCGGGACAACCTCGCGCTTGAATGGCCGGCGATGCTCCGACGACACCAGCCGTGGGAACACGCGCACCCCGCCGGTGTCGATGACGAAGTCGTGATTGCCGCCGCGATACCTTTGTCCGCGATACTTGATGACGCGAAGCCGGCGGCGTTCCGCTCCATATTCGGGCGAGAGCTCCTCCAGGCGGATGACGCCATGCGCGACGCTGTGCATCGTGCGGTCGTTGGCCTCGCTCGAAAGGTCGTCGAGCATCAGCACGGTCGCGCCGCTTCGGGCGAAATAATGCTTCAGCGCCAGGATCTGGCGGCGATACCGAAGCGAGGATTGCGCCAGCAGGCGAATCTCCGACAGGCTGTCGAGAACCACCCGCTTCGGCTTCACATTCTCGAACGATTCGAAAATGCGCTTGGTCGTCTCACCAAGTTCCAGGTCGGAGGAATAAAGCAGGCTCTGCTGCTGGTCCTCGTCGAGCAGGCTCTCAGGCGGCACCAGCTCGAAGATGTCGATGCCCTCCAGCGACCACCCGTGCGACGCGGCGCTGGCGCGAAGCTCGTCCTCCGTTTCGGACAAAGTGATGTAGAGCGCGCTTTCCCCGGCGGCGGCGCCGGCCATGAGGAATTGCGTGGCAATCGTCGTCTTGCCCGTGCCCGGGCTTCCTTCCAGCAGGAACAAGCGGCCTCGGGAAAGGCCTCCCGCGGTGATATCGTCCAGTCCCTGCACGCCCAATTGGGCTTTCTGCTCGGCCTCCGCCAAGTGACGTCTCCAATTCTCGTTTCGGGATCAACCCTTTGACCACATACAACCCCCACACCCGCAATTCGTTTCGCCGGGCGCACGATCGAGCAGATGATGTCACGCGGGTCGACACGGCGCTTAAGAAAGCCGTGACGCGCATGCTGGCGTCCCCAACTCCCCGCGAAGAACGCGCGCTCCGCATGCGTGCTCGCGGCGCGGCTTAGGAAATCAACCGCCATTCTGCTCGCCCGAGCGACTTTCACTCGCGGTTCAACTTCGCTCGGGCTAGTGGCGTTCTTCGCGACGCTGAAACCAAGACCAGATCCTGTCCACCTATCGCCTCCGCTCCGCGTATGACGAGACGCCGCTTCGACGCCGCGCGTCCGGAATCGCGCTCGCGGTCGCGATCAACGTGGTGCTCATCATCGTATTGCTGGGGATCGGCGCCCTGCGCTCTGGCCCGCCACTGAAGCCATCCGACGCACTGATCGTGAACCTCGTGCCCGAATCGAGCGGAGCGTCGAGCAAAGCCGAGAAGGCGGAGAGGCCGAAACCCACGGCGCAAATCACCCCGCCCCGTCCCCGCCTACCCCACGTCCTTCCGATCAAGCCCCCCATCCCCGATGAACGCCCACTCGACCTCATTCCAATGACCAAGGAAGAACTGGCGGCGGCGGAAATCACTCGGCTTCCGAAGGCCGTGGGCTCCGGATCGGGCTCGGGCGGTGCCGGCGATTCGCGGACGGTCGGCCGTGGCCCGAACGGCGAAGTACTCTACGCCGCCGAATGGGCTCGCGAACCGACCTCCGCCGAGCTTCGCGGTTACCTCCCCCGCAACGCTCCGGATGGTTACGGCCTGATCGCCTGCAGAACCCTTCCGCAGAACCGTGTCGATGACTGCATCGAGCTGGGCCAGTCGCCGCGCGGCTCTCACCTGGCGAGCGCGGTCCGGCAGGCCGCCTGGCAGTTCCGGGTAAGGCCGCCCCGCAAGAATGGGAAGGAGCTGATCGGCGAGTGGGTGCAGATCCGCATCGACTACGAAACGACCATCATCCAGCAGTGATTCAGCCTTCGTTTCGCTGGCGTTCACATAGGACGGGCCGACGCGAGCGAGCCGTCAGGCCGTGCAACGCTTCGGGACTCAGGTCCGTTCTCACCGTCAAGATCCGAAGGAGGGATCAGATAATGAGAACATATGTCCTGATGTCCGCCCTGGCCCTCGGCGCCGCAGGAATGGTCGCCGCCGTCCCCGCCGATGCACAGCAGCGCCATCACGGCGGCTCCTCCTGGCGCACCATCGGCTACAAGACCGTCAGCGGGGGCGTCGACACCGACCGGATTTCCGTCCAGGGCCATGCCCTTTATCGCCAGGTTCGCCTGTGCGTCTTCAACGCACCGATCGTCATGCGCGACTTCGACGTCCGCTTCGAGAATGGCGGGCATCAGGACGTCCGCGTCCGCCAGCGCATCGGCGCTGGCGCCTGCACTCGCAACATCGACCTCGCCGGCAACCGCGGGGACATCGAGACCGTGCGCCTGAAATATTCGCCGATCCGCCGCGGCTGGACCCGTCCTCTCGTCCGCGTCCAGGCCCGATAAGCCAGTCGAAATATGAGGATTTCGGTAACCAATTGCTTTGGTACCAGCTTAAGCGGTGACCGGTAAATAAGGTCCTCAGCAGCGTTGCCCCGGCGTTTTTTGGAGCGGCTCTGCCGGAACGACTAGAGAAGCCCTGCCCCACCCTTCGCCTTCCCCAGAGGGCAGGGCTTCCACCTCCTCCCAGATCAGATATTCGGCGGCTCGCTCGACCCTTCCCCGAGCGCGATCTGCATGTAGACGCTGTCGAGCCAACGCCCATGCTTCCAGCCAACCGCATGCAGCCTGCCGACTTCACGGAAGCCGCAGCCAGCATGAAGCCGGATCGATGCCGGCTCCGCTCCGCCGATCACCGCGGCCATCTGCCGGAAGCCAAAAGCCTCCGCCCTCCGCAGAAGCTCCTGCAGCAGCCCTTTTCCAATTCCACGGCCCTGCCAATCCGGATGGACATAAATGCTGTCCTCGCAAGTCCAGGCATATGCCGCCCGGTCGCGAAATTGCGTGACGTAGGCATAGGCGACGACGGACCCACCCTCATCGGCGACAATGAACGGCCAGCTCGCACCGATGATGCGGCGGATCTTCGCACTAGTCTCGTCTACTGATGGAGCACCAATGTCGTACGATGCTGTGCCATGAGCAACGTGGTGCGCATAGATTGCGGCGATCGCTTCTGCGTCTTCCTCTGTCACATCGCGGATCATGGCGGCGGTTGGTTGCACCGCATCCTGACTTCATCAACGTGAGGAATTGACCAAGCCGTTAACCGTCATCCTTCGGACAGGCTTAAGGCTGGAAGAGTAAATATCGAATTCTGTCCTGATAACGCTCCTCCCCTTGCGAGGTCAGGACCAGTGGACACAGCGTCAGGGAAGCCCTGCCCGACCCTTCGCCTTCCCCAGAGGCAGGGCTTCCACTCTCCCCAGATCAGGCAGTGGCCCGCTCCTTCAGCGCGATCTCACCGGAATCATAACCATCCCAATAGTGCAGACGCTCCGCGACAACCTTGATGAGCGTAAGACCTCGGGTGTCGATGCCCTGCTTGAACCAGGCGTCGAGGTCCTTCGTCCAATGCTCGGCGAACTCCGCTTTGTCCTGGATCAGCTCTGCCCGGCCTTCGACAGTGATAAAGAAGGGCTTCATCCCAAGCATTCCGGACTTCGCCTGGTAAGTCAGCCCGACATTCGGATCGCGGCGAATGTCGCTTACCGTCCGTGAGTCTTCACAGGTGAAAAAGAAGCTGTCGCCGTCATAATCGACCTGGCGGTTATTGCTCATCGGCCGACCCGCGACCGCGCCGCCGTCCGTGCGGGTCGAAAGCACCGCGAAATCGATGTCGCGCATTTTCTCGGAAATGTCGGTCAGGCTTAGGTCGGCCATATCCATGCTCCTGTCTGTTTGTTGACGGTCAAACGCAGGAATGGCGGCAGACGGTCCGGCTTACGGCAGAAAGCCCGTAGGCCCCGCACCAAGGTTCGTGGATTTTCCCAACATTGGGGCTGCAGCCCGTGACGAGGACGTCCTCAGTTGCTCATCATTCTAATGAAAATCCCGTTAAACGGCCATTTTCCAGCTCTGGCATGCGCCTTGCTTATTCCAGTGCATCAAGAAAGGCCGATGGCCACACGCAATAAGGAAAGTTCGATGCACGACACTCAGTACGCCGCCAACGAAGTCGACAATTCCGAGCCGGGCCAGCCTGAGCGTCTGTTCGGGATCTGCCAGGCGGTCGGCGATCATCTGGGTTTCAACCCGATCTTCCTTCGCATCGGCCTGATCGGCCTACTCTTTTTCGGTCCTGCCCTGATGATCGGCGCCTATGTCGGCCTCGGCCTCATCGTCGGCGTGTCCCACCTTGTCTTCCCGAAGCCCCAGTATGCCGAAGCGACGGTCGAGGATGCCGGAATCGTCGAACTGCCGGCGCACGTCGAGTTCCATTCTCAGCCCGAGCGGGAGCTGATCGCCGCCTGACCGGTCCTTTCCGCCAATCTAACGCCGCATAAACCTCCTCTTTACGCCCTTGGGCTAGGGTCCACGGACTAGGGCTTTCGCTCCGCGTGATGAGGGGAACAGAATGGCGATCAATCGGTCCGTCGGCCGTTCAGCGGTCAGCGTAGCCGAAGCGCACCTCGCGCGCGTCGCCGCGGATGGATCGTCACGCCATCGCTATCTGAATGCCCTTCTCGAAGGTTCCGGCACGAACACGGCGCGCGACATCGCCGATTCAGTGCACTTGCTCTGTGGTTTGCATGGCAGCCCACCCAGTCTCGTCGAACTCGCGCACCAAATTGCCGAAGCAGGGCCGGCCCGCGACTGGCTAGCCCGCGCCGCCGAAGGTTTCGAGCGTGAACGCCTGTTCCTTGTCCGGCTGACCTCCGCGGTCGGGCCGCTGCCGAGCACCCCTGGCGCCGCCGAGACCGAAGCGGCCATGAACGCTCAACGCAATGCGCTGGAGATCCTCGCAACTTCCGAGCGCCGTGGATGCGCACTTGGTGCTGCCGCTGCGCTAGTCGGCGATTGGTGGCCCATCCGCCGCCTGCTGGATCGTGCCGCTGCTCGAGCCGGCGTCGATTCCCCGGCGCCCGCGCTGCCGGACGAAGCATCGGTCGTGGCGGTGATCGAAGCTGCCTCCGACACGATGGCCAGCGAGCGAGCGCTTGGATTCGGCGGCGAGCAGCTTCTGCTCCAGCACCGCGGCCTGTTCGACCTGCTCGAGGCCCGCGCCGAAGCCCGCGGCGATTATTAAGAGAACGGGCCCCTGCTACGAAGCAGATGCCCACGTTATCTTCAGTTCATAATCTCGGAAGCGACGATCAGTCGTCGCGGTAAGCGAGCTCGTAATTGCCCCAGCGGCGGCCCTTGATCCACAGCGGAACGAACACGTTCTTCACCGGGATGAACTTCTCGCCAAGCTCCATGCGATAGGTCGCGAGCATCGCAGGCTTCTCGCTCACGATCGCCGCGGCGGTCGTATCGTCCATCATGATGCGCTTGTTGCGGCAGTGCGCATCGTTCCAGAGCGGATCCGGACCTGGAACATGACTGCGCTCCGTGAGGTGCGTCGGCAAATAGCCGTTCACATCGGTGATCGCGGAACCGATCAGGCGCTCGTCTCCACCCTTCACCCGGTCCAGGATCGGCCGAACATAGCGGTCCGCATAGTCGCAGAAACGATTGTCATACTGCTCGGGATTCGATCCCTCGATCAACCGATATTGGCGATCGAACACGTCATCCAAGGTGATCTCGCCACTTTCGAGACCGCGCTCGATAACCGCCTGGATGGCGCGCATCGTTTCCTGAGCTTTCAGGATGAACGGCGTGTCGTCGATCTCCGCGCCCGAATTGGCGAGCGTGTCGAGCATCGTGTTCGACAGCATTTCGAGGTGCTCGAGACGCTTCTGCGCCTGGAGCAACTGGCTGCCATTGTTGCGTGCATCGCCGGCAAAGTCGGTCAGCCCGGCCTTCACGCGGTCGACGCTGGTCTGGATCATGCTGGTCGAGTGCGCGATGCCCTCGGTCTGGCGGTCGACCATCGTAACGATCTCGGCGACCTCGCGGACGGTCTCGCTGATCTGGCCGAAGCCTGACTGGGCTGCACGGCTGCGTTCGACGCCGGTCTTGATCTCGGTGGTGACGGCTCCCGCCTCTCGGGTCAACTCGCCGATCGTCGATGCGATCTGGCTGGTGGCGGCGCGTGTGTCGTGCGCGAGCTTTTTCACCTCGGCGGCAACGACCGCGAAGCTGCGGCCGGCATCACCGGCGCGGGCAGCCTCGATCGTCGCGTTGAGCGCGAGCATGTTCGTCTTGCGGGCAATCGTCTCGATGGTGGAGGAGACCGTCTGAACCTGGTTCATGGCCGACGCGAAGCCTGCCATGCGCTCGCCAAGCTGGACGACGAGATCGGTCAGACCCTTGAAACCGGCGATCGTCCCGTCGATGGCTTCGCGGCCGGCCTCGAGCTTGGCGCGGGCCTGCTCGGACAAGAGCCGGGCCTCGTCGGTCGAATCCGAAACGCGCGCCTGGTCGCCAAGAAGGCGGGTTGTTACCTCTTCGAGCTGGTCGAGCATGCTGAGATGCTCGGTAATGCGGGTCCCGACATCCCTGACGTAACCGGCGACGTCACTGCATTCCATCGACAGGGAGCCACAGTCCCGCGCAACGCTGCGGATCGCGTTCTCAGTGACTTCCTCGATACCGTGTGTGGCCATGACCCGCGTGCGCTCCAACGAATTCCTTCGTGAGCGGGATAGAGCGAAGCCCCTACTCTTTCGTTAACCACGCCATTCAGTAGCGAAGAAAGGCGCGCCTCTGTTCATTCCAAGCACGTTCGTCGGGGAGTGTGATTGCGTCGAGATCGTCCGGCGTCCCGTTCGGATCCTCGACCCATTCGCGGAGCAATGGCGAGCCGTTGATCACGTCGATGGCGAGCTTGTCGAACTCATACTCGTAGGGGAAATCGCGCCATAGCTCGTAATCCGGATTGAGATTGCGGATTACCTTGAAGGCGAGCGCCTGCAGCCGCCACGGCTTGAAATAAGTGTGATCGTAGAAGGGCCCTTCGGCGTGGATGTGCACGCCGTTGCACAGCGTTCCGACATGCTTGTGGAAGGTCGGCTCGAACCAGATTTCGCGCAGCTTGCAGCCTTCGAGCCAGCGCGGTGCAAGGGCGTGCATCTCAGCGATGACCTTGCCCGCATCGATGTCCGGCGCACCGAAAATTTCCAGCGGGCGCGTTGTGCCCCTGCCTTCACTAAGCGTCGTGCCTTCGAGCATCACCGTGCCCGCATAGGCGCGCGCCATGTTGAGGTTGGCGGCGTTGGGGCTCGGGTTGATCCAGACGCGCTCCTGCGGCCAGCCGAAGCCCGGGCCTTCAGGTTGCCAGTCGGCCATTTCGATCACGCGATAATCGACATCCAGCTTGAAGCAATCGATGAACCAGGCGCCCAATTCACCAAGCGTCAGCCCATGACGCATCGGGATCTCAGCGGCGCCGACGAAACTTTCCCAGCCCGATCGCAGGATCAACCCTTCGATCGGCCTGCCTGCGGGATTGGGGCGGTCGAGAACCCAGACACTCTTTCCGTGCTCGGCTGCAGCTTCGAGCACGTAAAGCAACGTCGTGACGTAGGTGTAGATTCGGCAGCCCAGGTCCTGCAGGTCGATGAGGATCGTGTCGAAGGTGCTCATCGATTGGCCGGTCGGACGGCGAACCTCGCCATACAGGCTGAATACCGGGATACCGTAGGTCGGATCGGTGAAGTCGGGCGACTCCATCATATTGTCCTGGAGGTCGCCGCGGACGCCATGCTGCGGGCCGAAGACGGACGAAACCTTCAATCCCGCCGCGAACAAGGCGTCGATACTGTGCGTCAGGTCCTTGGTGACAGAGGCCGGGTGCGCGAGCAGCGCGACGCGCTGTCCTTCGAGCGGGCGTCGCAATTCCGGGTCCGCCAAGAGGCGATCGATTCCAAACAGGCTCATGAAGGCTGCTTAAGGGAGCTTGGCGACGAAGCAATCGGGATGATGGAAATCCGGCTTGTCCGGCGCATGGGCCACCGCCCAGTAGGATTTGGTCCCATCCTTTTCCTCAAGGACCGCAGTGAGATTGAACTCCCAGCTCTTGCCGGCTTCGACCGCAATGGTCGCGCCGAGCGTCCACCATGTCAGATTGTCCTCCATGCGGATGTAAGGCGGGGCGCTCACCTCAAACTCGGTCATGTCTTCGCGGTGATTTGAAAAGCGATAGGCGGCCCAGTCTCCGGACGGGGCGAAATTCCACTCCTGATAGGCGTCCGAGCCTGCCTCTTGCAGGAAGATTTCGAAGCAGGTGGTCTTCCATAGCTCATCGGCTCGAGACGGCTCCTCGGCCGCTGGAATGGCGAAACGCGATGCAGGCGCACCGACCCCGAACCAGATGTTGGTCGTCGCCGTCGCGCCGAAAGCCCCTGCATGATCGACACTCGCCCACACCTTGAAGTCGGGCTGCGAAGGCGGCGTGTCCGGATGCGGAATGAGGTTCAGCTGCATTGCGCCCACAGTAGCAGGACGGAGAGCATCACGCTAAGCGGCGAGCATGACCGAGTTCCGTTCCTCTCTCCTAAAGCTGCTCGACGAGCGCGGATACATTCACCAGCTGACTGACGCCGAAGGTCTCGATGCCCTGGCGTCGAAGGAGATCGTGACCGGCTACATCGGCTTCGACGCGACCGCGCCGAGCCTTCACGTCGGCAGCCTTGTCCAGATCATGATACTCCGCCGCATGCAGCAGGCCGGTCACAAGCCGATCGTGCTGATGGGCGGCGGAACGACCAAGGTCGGCGATCCGACCGGCAAGGACGAGAGCCGCAAGCTTCTCACCGATGCGGAGATCGACGCGAACATCGCCGGCATCCGACGCGTATTCGAGCGCTTCCTGACCTTCGGTGAGGGCCCGACGGACGCGGTGATGGTCAACAACGACGACTGGCTGAGCAAGCTCGAGTACGTCCCCTTCCTTCGCGATGTCGGCCGGCACTTTACCATCAATCGCATGCTGACGTTCGACAGCGTCCGCCTGCGCCTTGATCGCGAGCAGCCGCTCACCTTCCTCGAATTCAATTACATGATCCTCCAGGCCTACGACTTCCTGGAGCTGTCGCGGCGTCACGGCTTGCGGCTGCAGCTCGGCGGGTCGGACCAGTGGGGCAATATCGTCAACGGTATCGAGCTCACGCGCCGCATCGAGGGCACGGAGGTGTTCGGTGTGACGACGCCCCTGATCACCAACCCTGACGGCTCGAAGATGGGGAAGACCGCGCAGGGCGCCGTCTGGCTCAACGAGGAACAGCTGAGCGCCTACGATTACTGGCAGTTCTGGCGGAACACGGACGATTCCAGCGTCGGCAAATTCCTGCGGCTTTTCACCGACCTCCCGCTCGAAGAAGTCGAGCGACTTGAGGCTTTACCGGGCGCCGGGATCAACGAGGCGAAGATTGTGCTGGCTACCGAGGCGACCGCGATGCTGCATGGCCGCGAGGCTGCATCGGCAGCGACTGATACGGCGCGCGCAACCTTTGAGCAGGGTGGTAGCGGCGATAACCTGCCAACACTGTCGGTCGGCGAAGGAGTCAGCCTCGCCCATGCACTGACTCAGCTTGGCTTCACGCCATCGAACAAGGAAGCCCGCCGCAAGATCGCCGAGGGCGCAGTGCGGCTGAACGACGAGGCCGTGTCGGATGCCGCGCTGGTCGTCGAAGTCGGAGGCGAGCCGGTGAAGCTCAGCCTGGGCAAGAAGCGGCACGCGCTTCTGGTGCGCTAACCGCTCCTGATCAGGCCGACCGCTTGATCTCGCTCGAACAGGTAAAGGCAAATCCGCGCGGCTTGTCCCCGAGGCCCAGCAAGGCCTCCGTCGCGGTCGAGCAAGATAAGCGCATCGTCCTGCGCAATCTGGGCGAGTTCCTCGACGTCTTGAGCCGTTGCTACCCGGAAAGCGACTTCGCCCGACTGGCGGGTACCAAGGATTTCTCCCGGACCGCGCAGGCGCAAATCTTCCTCGGCGATGCGGAAGCCATCACTGGTCTCTCGCATCAGGCCTAGCCGGGCGCGTCCTACCTCAGTGAGATTCTGACCGCGGATAAGCAGACAGGTGCTCTTGCCCGTACCACGTCCGACGCGCCCGCGAAGCTGGTGCAGCTGGGCAAGGCCAAAGCGCTCGGCCCCCTCTACAATCATCAAGGTCGCATTGGGCACATCGACGCCCACCTCGATCACGGTCGTGGCGACCAAGACGGCAAGCTCATTGGCAGCAAAACGGGCCATGACCGCGTCTTTCTCCGGGCCTTTCATGCGCCCGTGGACGAGCCCAACCTTGTCGTCGCCGAAGCGCAGGCGGAGTATGCGGGCCCGTTCTTCGGCTGCCGCGGCGTCGCTCTTCTCACTTTCCTCGACCAGCGGGCAGACCCAATAAGCCTGGCCGCCAAGTGCGTGATGGCGCCCCAGACCATCGACCACCTCGCTGAGTCTCTCTTCGCTGATCACGCGCGTTTCGACGGGGGTGCGGCCCGGCGGCATTTCGTCGATCCGGCTGACGTCCATCTCGCCATATTGGGTGAGCGTCAGGGTCCGCGGGATCGGCGTGGCAGTCATGACCAGCAAGTGCGGAGGCTTTTCTGCTTTCGAGGCAAGCAACAGGCGCTGCGACACGCCGAAGCGATGCTGTTCATCGATGATCGCGAGCCCGAGATTCTTGTAACCGACCTTCTCCTGGAAGATCGCGTGCGTGCCGACGAGGATGTCGATCGAACCGTCGGCGAGGCCCATCAGGACGGACTCCCGCGCCTTCCCCTTCTCCCGCCCGGTCAGGATCGCGACACGCACGCCGATGCTGTCGAGTTGCTTCAACAACGTCGCATGATGCTGGCGCGCGAGAATCTCTGTCGGGGCGAGCAAGGCGGCCTGAGCGCCGGATTCGATAGCGGTCAGCATCGACATTAGCGCCACCAGCGTCTTGCCCGAGCCGACGTCGCCCTGGAGGAGCCGCAGCATCGGCGCGGTCTGCGCCATGTCGCCACGGATCTCCTCGACCACGCGCCGTTGCGCGCCCGTCAGATGGTACGGCAGCTTGAGTTTGCCGATTAGCTTCCCGTCTCCTGCAAGTGCGACTCCGCGGTTGCGCCGGGAGGCCTGCCGAAGAAGCAGGAGAGCGAGCTGATTGGCGAACACTTCGTCATAGGCGAGGCGCCGGCGCGGATCGTCCGTCCCCGGATCGCGATGCGCTTCGGCGATCGCCGCGCGCCACGGCCGCCAAGCCTCGCGAGCGGCAAGGCTCGGCTCGATCCACTCGGGCAGCTCCGGGGCACGCTCCAAGGCCATCACGGCCAATTCGCGAAGGCGCTTGTTCGTCAGCCCTTCGGTCAGGCCATAGACGGGCTCGCGGATCGAAAGCTCCGAGCCCTTATCCGCCGTAAGCACTTCGGGGTGGATGATCTGCCATTCGTCACCGTAGGCTTCGAGCTTTCCGGCGACCGTCCTCTTTTCACCCATCGGCAGGCTCTTCTTCGCCCAGCCGGGATTGTTGAAGTAAATGAGACTGATCGAGTTACCGTCCGCGTCCGATGCGAACACGCGCATCGGTCCCCTGCCCGACCGTGGCTCGCGCGTCTGGAAGGGCGTTAGATCGAGGATGACATTGCATCCGAGCAGGTTGCCGGTTGCCGCTCGTGCCCTGACTCGCTCGATCACGCCGGTCGGCAGGTGATAGAGGAGGTCCACGACACGTGTGATGTCGAGACGCTTGAGGAGTTTCGCGACCTGCGGGCCGACGCCCGGCAGCGTATCCACCTCTGCGAATAGTGGATTGAGAACGTCGGGCCGCATCAGCGCACGCCCATCAGCAGTTCCGGATGGCGATCGAAATGCGCGGCGATCGAATCGAACAGATCGCGCGCCGGAGGCCGACGCAGGATCGCACGCCGTCCGATAAGATAAATCGGCACATCCCATTCTTCGAGTGGAGGAAAGCACCGAACCAGATCCGAATCGCCATCCCCGATTGTGCAGGGCAGCGCCGACAAAACCGATCCGGAAGCGACAAGCGATTTGATCGCCCGATAATTGTTGCACCGCGCGGGAGGAGGACCAGACGACGCAAACTCTTCAAGCCACAGATAGACCGGGAGGGTCGCGGGGACGCCCCCGACCAGCGCAATCGGATGTCCGGCAACGTCCGCGGGGGCGCGCGGCCGCTCCTCTGCCGAAGAGTGGGCCGAAGCGTAGATTGTCCATCCGCTCGGCGGCAGCTGGCGGACAATCAGTTCGTCGCTGGTCGGCCGGTCGCGTCCGCGAACCCCAATGTCGGCTTCGCCCCGTGCAAGATCGTAGATGTGATCGCTTGCAAGGAGCTGCGTCTGGACACGTGGCCATCGGGATCGGAAGTCGCGTAGAACCGGAATCAACAATTGCTCGAAATGATCGAGGAACGTCAGCCGGATCAGATTCACTTCAGCGCCGGTGAGCCCGTCCACCTCGGCGGTGAACTCGCAAACCGACCGCTCGATGCGCTGCGCGGATGCATACAAGCCGTGCGCGGCATCAGTGGGCATCAGGCCCGTAGGACTGCGCTCGAACAACGCTAGGCCGAGGTCATTCTCGAGAGCAGCAATGCGCCGGACGATCGTCGGCTGGCTAACTCCCCGGGCGTTTGCGGCGCGGCCGGTCGTTCGCTCCCGATAGAGCGCGAGAAACACGCCGATATCGTCCCACGAGAACACCGCCGACAGCTATTCACATCTGCATAGCCCCTTGCAAGCATTTCGATTGAGCAACGACTTGTCGAGGCGTAGCCGCGCCCTCGCAAAAGGGAGCATCACCAATATGTTGAAAGTTGCGATTGGCCTCGCGGCTGTGTCCGCGAGCGCCTTGCTATTAGCGAATCCGCCCGGGACCACGGCAATTCCTGCCGAGCCCACGCTGGACCAGGTTCGGGCGGCCACCGAGCGCTTCAAGGATGTGAAGGTCGCTTTGGCGGAAGGTTATATCCGCGATCCGTCGGACACCTGCGACTCAGCGGAGATGATGGGCCGGCCCGCAAGCCTCGGGGCCATGGGCATCCATTTCTTCCGGCCCGACATGCTGGGAATCTCTGCGCCGCCCAACCCGCGAGTCAACGGCAACGGGACGCACACCGACTTCAACAAGCCCGCGATCCTCATCTACGAACCTCATGCCGATGGTTCGCTCCAGCTGGTCGCCGTCGAGAACTTGGTCTTCCGGAAGTCCTGGCATGCCGCCGGTAATACAAAGCCGCCGAGCTTCCACGGCGTCGAATGGGACACGATGCAGGATGACCCTGCCACCAAGATCGACGAGGCCCACATGTTCGAGCCCCATTACGACCGCCACGTCTGGCTCTATCGCGAGAACCCGAGCGGGATATTCGCGCAATTCAATCCGAACGTCAGCTGCAAGGCGCACAAGCAGACGCACCAGATGGCTGGAATGAACATGTAAATTGCGTGGGGGGACGGACTTTCTTTGAGGGCATCCCTCCACTACATCGCAGGCATGCTTCCAGACGAGGAATTGAAGCGCCTGCGCTGGCGCGCGCACCATCGTGGCACGCGCGAAGCGGACATGCTGATCGGCGGGTTCTTCGACGCTCACAATGCGTCGTGGAGCACTGATGAGCGCGCGCTTTTCTCCGCCTTGCTGGAAGAGCAGGACGTCGACATCATGGCCTGGGCCATCGGAACCGCCGAGGCACCACAGCGCTTCGCTGGTCCCATGATCGATGCCCTGAAGCTTCTCGATTACATCCGGAGCGCGCGATGACGGACACGTTGCAGCACGTCCTCCGCGCTTCCGAACCGCTGACTCTTGCCGGCGTACCGCCGGGCTTCCTGCCGGTGCTCGCTGCCGATCTCGCTCGCGCGGCGCATGGATCGGCGAAGGGCGGCCGTGCGGTACTGATCGCTTCGGACGAAATGGCAATGCGGGCGCTGGCGGAGACCGTCCCGCTTTTCGCGCCGGAAGTGGAAGTGCTGACCCTTCCTTCGTGGGACTGCCTGCCATACGACCGCACCTCCCCAGCCCTGCGCGTCATGGCCGAACGGCTGGCAACGCTGAACGCGCTGCAGCTGAAGGCCACGAGTCCTCAGCTATTGGTCGTTACGGAGAATGCAGCGACGCAGCGCCTGCTGACCCCGTTTCGCGTACGTCAGCTTACCCAGCGTATCGAAGAGGGCGCGCGCATCGACCGCAACCGGCTGGTCGCCCAGCTGAGCTCGCTAGGATACGAGCGGGTCGAGTCCGTCGCCGAGCATGGCGAATATGCCGTACGTGGCTCGCTGGTCGATCTTTTCCCGGCCGGCGAGACCATGGCGCTCCGCCTCGATTTCTTCGGCGACGAGATTGAGAGCCTTCGCCGTTTCGATCCCGCCGACCAGCGCTCGACGGACCGAGCCAAGGCCTTCACGCTCACGCCGGCGTCCGAGGCTCTGCTCGACGAGGAGACTATCAAGCGTTTCCGCTCTCGCTATCGGGAAACGTTCGGAGCGACTGCGACAGGCGACCCCCTTTACGAGGCCATCTCGGACGGGCGCCGAATGAGCGGGATGGAGCATTGGCTCCCTTTATTTGAAGAGCGGCTGACAACCCTGTTCGATCATCTTGGCGAGGCGGACATCATCGTCCGTGACGCCGGTGTGGACCAGGCGCTTGCCGCGCGGCGGGAGTCGATCGACGATTATTACGCCAACCGTCGCAAGACGATGTCCGGCGAAGCGGGCAGCTACCGTCCATTGGAGCCGGGCGCGCTCTACCTGACGGAGGAGGAATGGAATGCAGCCGTCGCCGAACGGCCCATCCACCTGACGTCACAATTCCCCGAGCCCGAAAGCGACAGGATCGTCAGCTTCGGAGTCGAAACTGCTCGAGACTTCACGCCCGAGCGCACCCAGCAAGCCAATATCTACGAAGCTGTCTCTAATCATATCTCGAAGCTTCGGAAAAGCGGACATAAAGTCGTTCTGGCAAGCTACAGCGTCGGTGCCCGCGAGCGCCTGTCTGGCCTACTTGGCGATCACGGCTTGAAGACCCAGAAGCTCGTCGACAATTGGCAGGAGGCGCTCGGCAGCAAGACCCAGCCTGCGCTGATGGTCTTGCCGCTCGACCATGGCTTCACCGCGCCGGACGTCGCCGTCCTCACCGAACAGGACATGCTCGGCGACCGGCTGGTCCGCCGCCGCAAGAAGCGCAAGGGCGCGGCCGCATTCCTATCCGAGCTTGCGACACTCTCGCCTGGCGATCTCGTCGTCCACAACGACCATGGCATCGGCCGCTACGAAGGCCTGACATCGATCATGGTCGGCAAGGCGCCGCACGACTGCGTGGCGCTGGAATATGCGGGCGGGAACAAGCTCTACGTCCCGGTCGAGAACATCGACCTGCTGACGCGCTACGGCAACGAGAGCGAGGGCGTCGCGCTCGATCGCCTTGGCGGCGAAGGCTGGCAGCGCCGTAAGTCGCGGATGAAGGAGCGCATCCGCGAGATCGCGGGCGAGCTCATCAAGACCGCGGCGATGCGCGCCACACGCCCCGGCGTTGTGATCGAGGCGGACAGCGCTTTTCCCCAGTTCGTCGATCGCTTCCCTTACGAGGAGACGGACGACCAGGACCGCGCCATCGAGGACGTCCTTGCGGATCTAGAATCCGGCAAGCCGATGGACCGCCTGGTTTGCGGCGACGTCGGCTTCGGCAAGACGGAGGTCGCGCTTCGCGCTGCCTTCGTCGCTGCGATGTCAGGAATGCAGGTCGCGATCGTCGCTCCGACCACTCTTCTCGCGCGGCAGCACTATCGAAATTTCACGGAGCGGCTTGAAGGATTTCCAATTAAGGTTGGGCGGCTGTCGCGACTGGTCCCCGCGACCGAGGCGAGGAGCACTCGTGAAGGTCTTGAGAATGGCCAGGTCGACATTGTCATCGGCACGCACGCGATTCTCGGGAAAGGGATCAAGTTCAAGAAGTTGGGGCTCGTCATTGTCGACGAGGAGCAGCATTTCGGAGTGACCCACAAGGAACGGCTGAAGGCGCTGAAAGCCGACGTTCACGTGCTGACACTGACCGCAACGCCAATCCCGCGCACGCTCCAAATGGCGATGAGCGGTCTCCGTGAGCTCAGCGTTATCCAGACGCCACCGGTCGATCGCCTCGCCGTCCGCACCTACGTCACGCCGTGGGATCCAGTTGTCGTTCGCGAAGCACTGCTCCGTGAACACTATCGCGGCGGGCAAAGCTTCTTCGTCGTTCCTCGCATCGCTGATCTTCCGGACGTGGAGGAATGGCTTCGCGAGGAAGTGCCGGAGGTCAAGGCGGTCACCGCCCACGGCCAAATGGCGCCGACCGAAGTGGAAGAGCGCATGAGCGCCTTCTACGATCGCAAGTATGACGTGCTGCTTTCGACCACGATCGTCGAGAGTGGCCTCGACATTCCGAGCGCTAACACGTTGATCGTGCATCGCGCCGACCGGTTTGGCCTCGCCCAACTCTATCAACTCCGCGGCCGGGTGGGCCGTTCGAAGGCTCGCGCTTACGCTTACCTCACGACCCCGGCTGATCGTTCGATCACGGAGACTGCGGAGAAGCGCCTTCAGGTGCTTGCCAATCTCGACAGCCTCGGTGCCGGATTCCAGCTTGCGAGCCACGACCTCGACATTCGCGGCGCGGGTAACCTGCTCGGCGACGAGCAATCAGGACACATCAAGGAGGTCGGTTTCGAGCTTTATCAATCGATGCTGGAGGACGCGATCGTCGAGCAGAAGGCCGGCGGCATTCCACGGCCCGAGGGGTTCACTCCGCAGATCAGCGTCGATGCACCGGTCCTCATTCCGGAAACCTATGTGCCGGACCTCGACCTGCGCATGGGCTTGTACCGTCGCCTCGGCGAGCTGGACGACAAGCAAGGCGTGGAGTTTTTCGCGGCCGAGATGATCGATCGGTTCGGAGCGCTTCCGTCGGAGACACAGAATTTGCTCAAGATCGTCGAGACAAAGCTCAACTCGAAGAAGGCGATGATCGCCAAGCTTGATGTTGGGCCCAAGGGTGCGCTCGTCACCTTCGCGGACGGCGGGTTCCCGGATCTCGCGGGCCTCCTCGGCTATATCGACCGGCTGAAAGGCACGGCTAAGCTCCGACCGGACAGCAAGCTCGTTGTTTCACGGGATTGGCCGACGCCAGAAGCACGGCTCAACGGCGCGTTGCAGCTTTCAACTGGGCTGGCGCGTGTGGCCGCGGCAAGTGATCGTGCGAAGGAGCCGGTGGCCGCCTAGGCGGCATTGGCCTGCGAAACGGCGACGAAGCGTGAGAGCTCCACTTCGTCGAGCGCCCCGGCGCCCAAGAATCCCTGGTAGAGGTCGCAGCCCCATTCCGCGAGCAACACGAGCTGAGAAGTGCACTCGACGCCTTCGACGATGACGGTCAGGCCAAGGTCACGGGCAAGAGAGAAGATCGACCGAACGACGATGCGGTCGCGCTCACTGGTGCCAATTCTGGCGACCAAACCGCGGTCGATCTTCAGCGCGTCCAATGGAAGGCTGCCGAGATAGGAAAGGCTTGCGTAGCCTGTTCCAAAGTCATCCAGCGCAACCTTGATTCCTTCCTGGCGAATTCTCGTCAGTCGCTCCGCAACCGCTTCCAGGTCGCTGAGCAAGGCATTCTCGGTAATCTCGATTGTGACCCTCTTGGGGTCGATCCCCACGGAATTGATCTGGCCGATAAGCCAGTCGACGTAGTTGTCCTGCAGTATGTCTTCCGGAAGAAGGTTGATCGAAACACGGAGGCGCCGCAGCGGCCCTTCCCATGCCGCTGCAGCGCGCAACGCCTTGAATTGAACAAGGCGCGAAAGGGGTTCGGAGAGCCCGGCTGCTGCCGCCCGAGCGAACAATTGTTCTGCTCCAGCAACACGATCCCATCTCGCAAGGGCCTCGGCACCGGCGACTTCGCCGCTGGCAGGATCGATCTGCGGCTGGAAAACCACGCCGATCTGCTGGTGAGCAATGACCGCCGCTAGGAGATCATCCTTGCGCCGCCGAGGTACGGGAGACTCCCGCCGGTCCTCGTTGCGTTCCCTGGTCTCTACGCCATCCCGCTTCAACATGGATGATTGGCTAGCGCTCCCGTCGTCCCGCCGAAACCGGCCATTAAGGCCTCGCCCCACAACGGGACAGTGGCGCGCCCTGCCAAAATCCCTATGCTCGAAAGCAGAAGGGAGCGGCAGTTGAGCGCTGACGCAGCCAAGATCGGTGGTGGCAAAGAAAAGGTCGACCTTGCCGGCCTGAGGATCGGGTTGCTGTCGTCGCACACGGAGGTCGCCAAAGCGGCCGAGACGATGCTTCGTCGCCGTTACACCTGGGCCAAGGAAGAAGAGGCGGACACCCTCGTGGCGCTCGGCGGCGATGGGTTCATGCTCCAGACTCTGCACGCGATGCTGGATGCCGGAGTACCGAAGCCAGTGTTCGGAATGAACCGGGGCACGGTCGGCTTCCTGATGAACGAATGGCGGCTGGACCGCCTCGCCGAGCGCATCGCCGGTGCCAAAGCGATCCGCGTCGCACCGCTGCAGATGACAGCGACAACGGTTTCGGGAGAAATCTTCCGCCACGCCGCAATCAACGAAGTATCCCTGCTTCGCGAGACGCGGCAGACCGCGAAGATCGAAATCCTGGTGAACGGCCGGGTTGCCCTGCCGGAACTGGCTTGTGACGGCGTTCTTGTCGCGACCCCCGCGGGATCGACCGCGTACAATCTCTCTGCGCGGGGCCCGATCCTTCCGCTTCAGGCCAAGATGCTTGCCCTCACGCCGATCAGCCCTTTCAGGCCACGCCGCTGGTCGGGCGCTATTCTCCCTGACGACACGGCCGTCTGTTTCCGGATCCTGGAAGCCAAGAATCGGCCGGTTTCCGCTGTTGCCGACCAGAAGGAAGTCCGCGAAGTCGCGAAGGTAGAGGTCCGCCTGGACCGCGAAAGATCGCTCACATTGCTGTTCGATCCGGAGCATGCGCTCGACGAGCGGATCGCGATGGAGCAATTCGCCACCTGAAGGGTCAACGGCACTTGCCTTTGGAGTGAGCTTCGCTATCTAGCCGCCTCGCCCTGCAGCAATGCGGGTCGCTCCCCGGTAGCTCAGCGGTAGAGCGTTCGACTGTTAATCGAATGGTCGCCTGTTCGAATCAGGCCCGGGGAGCCATTTTTTCGCGCAAATGCAAACGGAGCGGCCAGGCTTTCGCCCGACCGCTCCGGCGGAGCGCGTTCGTGCCTGGGAAGGCCACCCCGCCCTCTAAAAACGGCTGCTCTTTCCTGCCGCTCCCCGGTGTCCCGTGAAGGGACAAACGAGGCTTTAGCCCTCGATCGCTGCCATCAGGGTAGCGTTGCCGCCTGCTGCGGTGGTGTCGATGCAGGTGACCCGCTCGGTCGCGAAGCGCGCGACGTAATGCGGCCCGCCGGCTTTCGGGCCCGTTCCTGACAAGCCCTCGCCTCCGAAGGGCTGGCTTTCCACCACCGCGCCGATCTGGTTGCGATTTACGTAGAAATTGCCGACGTGGGCATGCGCCTCGACGTAATCGCGCACCGTGTCGATGCGACTCTGAAGCCCGAGGGTCAGTCCGTAGCCGGTCGCATTGATGGCCTCGACGACTTTGTCGAGCTTGTCGCTGGCAAAGCGGATGACGTGAAGGATCGCACCAAAGTTTTCGCGATTCAATTGGCTTAGCGACTGAATCTCATAGAAAGCGGGAGGAACGAACCAACCGTTCGCAGCCTCCTTTGGCGCGTTCAATCGGCAGATCTTTTGCGCATTATTGTCGAGCCACTTGAGGTGGTCATCGAGCACTTTCTTTGCAGCCTCGTCGATCACGGGGCCGACGTCGGTCGTCAGGTCACTCGGGTCACCGACCTTCAGCGCCTCCATCGCGCCGGCGATCATCTCGATCATGCCGTCGGCAACGTCTTCCTGGACGAACAGGACCCGCAGGGCCGAGCAGCGCTGGCCCGCGCTCTGGAATGCCGACGAGATAACGTCGCGAGTCACCTGCTCGGGCAAAGCCGAGCTGTCGACGATCATCGCATTCTGCCCGCCGGTTTCGGCAACGAACGGAATGATCGGGCCATCGCGCTCGGCCAGCGTGCGGTTGATCATCCGCGCGGTCTCGGTCGAGCCGGTGAAGACGACGCCCGAAAGCAGCGGATGAGCAGTCAGCGTTCCGCCGACTACCCTGCCCGAGCCCGGTGCGAGCTGGACGATGTCCTTGGGAATGCCCGCCTGATGCATCAGCTCGATAGCCAATGCGCCAATTAGCGGCGTTTGCCCGGCTGGTTTCGCAATAACCGCGTTACCGGCAGCCAACGGCGCCGACACCAGGCCAGTGAAGATGGCGAGGGGGAAATTCCACGGCGAGATGGCCGCAATCACCCCACGGCCGTGCAAGCGCATTTCGTTCCGCTCTCCAGTGGGACCCGGAAGCGGGAGGGGCCTAGTGAACTGCCGGCGCGCTTCGGACGCGTAGAAGCGCAGGAAGTCGATCGCTTCGCGAACCTCGAGCACCGCGTCGACCAGGGTCTTTCCGGCTTCTCGTGTGCAGAGCGAGAAGAACTCCTCCGCATGCTCTTCGTAAAGATCGGCCGCTCGTTCGAGCAACTTTGCGCGCGCTTCGCCGCCAAGCGCATCCCAGGCGACCTGCGCAGCGTGCCCGGCACGAACCATCCGGTCGACGTCATCGGCCGTCGCTTCAAACGTCATACCTACAGTGATCCGATGGTCGTGCGGCGAGACGATCGGCCTGCCCTCACCTTTTCCAATTCCCGGCTTCGCTGACCAGCTGCGAGCCTCAAGCTTTTTCAGCCGCTGCATCAACGGCTCGCGCACCAATGGGTCGCTGAGGTCGACTCCGGCGCTGTTGCGGCGCCCGTTCCCGAAAAGTTCGCTCGGCAGGATGATATTCGGATTGCGCTTGGGCTGGAGAGCTTCAAGATCTGCAACCGGATCGCGAACCAGGTCGTCGAGACTGACATGCTCGTCCGCGATACGGTTGACGAAGGAGGAATTGGCGCCGTTTTCGAGCAGACGGCGTACAAGATAGGCCAGCAATTCCTTGTGGCTACCGACCGGAGCGTAGATCCGCACCGGCGTCTGCGGGTCGCCGATCGCCTTTTCGAGCTTCGCGACTTCCTCATACAGCCCCTCGCCCATGCCGTGCAGGCGCTGGAACTCGAACGGCGTCTTGCCAGCGAGCGCCTTCACGGCGGCGATGGTGTTGGCGTTGTGCGTGGCGAACGCCGGATAAATCGCATCCTTTGCAGAGAGCAGGATCTTGGCACACGCGAGATAGGAAACGTCGGTCGCAACCTTGCGGGTGAAAACCGGATAGTCCGGCAATCCCGCAACCTGAGCGGCCTTGATCTCCGTGTCCCAGTAGGCACCCTTCACAAGGCGGACCATCAGCTTGCGCCGATGAGCGCGCGCGGCTGAGACCGTCCATTCGCAGAGTGGCAGAGCGCGCTTCTGATACGCCTGAATCGCTACGCCCAGTCCGCCCCAACCATTTGCGAACAGGCTGTCGTTTAAAAGTAGCTGTTCGAGCATGTCCATCTGAAGCTCGAGGCGGTCGGCCTCTTCGGCATCGATCGTCAGGTGGACGTCAGCCTTGCTCGCCTTATGCGCAAGCTCCTGCAGGATCGGCAGGATGAACGCCTTCGCCTCTTCGGCATGGCTCCATTCGTAGCGGGGGTGGAGCGCCGACAGCTTGACGGAAATTCCCGGCGACTTCGCGAAGCCTCCCTTGGCCTCCTTGGCGATACGATCGAGGGCATTGCGGTAAGCGTCCGCGTACCGTTCCGCGTCCGCCATCGTCCGCGCTGCCTCCCCGAGCATGTCGAAACTATGCGTCAGCCCCTGCGACCGTTCGGGTGCGGCCCGGCGAAGCGCCTCGTCGATCGTGCGGCCGAACACGAAATTGCGGCCGAGGATCTTCATCGCCTCCCGGACTGCAGTCCGGACGACCGGCTCGCCAAGCCTGCCAACCGCGCGGCCAAGCGCGGCCTTCCAATTGTCGGAGCGGTCCGACGCGCCTTCCAGCACCTTGCCCGTCAGGAGCAGGGAAAAGGTCGCTGCGTTCACGAAGGAGGAATCCGACTGGCCCAGTTTTTCGGCCCAGTCCGGGCCCGAGAGCTTGTCGGCGATCAACTCGTCGGCGGTGTGTGCATCAGGGATACGCAGCAGCGCCTCGGCAAGGCACATCATCGCGATGCCCTCGTCGCTGCCAAGGTCATAGGCCTGCAGGAAGGCGTCGAGACCCGACGGCTTATGCGAGCGAACGCCCTTCACCAGTGCTCGAGCCGTCGCCGTCGCCTCGCCCAGAGCGGCGCTGTCGAGACGGGCCTGAGCAAGACGTTCACGCGCGACGAATTCCTCGTCGGCCCGATAGGCATGCCTCAGCTGTGAACGGTCAACCTGCGCCGGTTCCGGCATCGCCGTCAGGCCAGCTGGCCGTGACAATGCTTGAACTTCTTGCCCGAGCCGCACGGACAGGGCGAGTTACGGCTGATTGGCTGCTCGACCGTCTCGCCATTCTCACCCTGCGGCAAAGCCGGCTGCGGGATGTTCAGCGACGAAATGCCGAGGCTCGACAGGAGTGATCCTCCGGCATCCACGTCGACAGTATCGTCCTCGCCCGACAACGGGTCGATGTGCTGCGTGATAAAATCGGGAAGCTCGAGCGGCGGCGGTTCCTGGAACTGGACCTGAGCGCGCATGAGCACCCGCGTCACTTCCTCGCGGATCGAGATCAGCAGGCGCTCAAACAGCAGGAAGGCCTCCTGCTTGTATTCGTCGATCGGCTTCTTCTGCGCATAGCTGCGAAGGTGGATGACCGCCCGAAGGGCATCCAGCGTGGCCAGATGCTCTTTCCAGAAGTGGTCGAGGGTCTGGAGAAGGATGTTCTTCTCAACCTGGTTCCAGCGTTCGGGCTCGAGCTCGCTGAGCTTGGTCGCCATTGCGTCGTCTGCGAGCTGCTGGACCCGCTCGATGATCAATTCCTGCTCGACCGCCTCTTCCTCGAGCCAATCGTCGATTGGTGGCTGAAGGCCGAATACGGCTTCGACGCTCTCCTTCAGGCCTTCCTTGTCCCACTGCTCGGGATAAGTGCCCGGCGGACAGAAAGCCGTCACGATCGACGCAACCGTCTCCGCGCGCATGTCGGTGACGACCTCGTTGACGTCCTCCGCATCCATGATGTCCGCGCGCTGCTCGTAAATGACCTTGCGCTGGTCGTTCATCACGTCGTCGAATTCGACGACCTGCTTGCGGATGTCGTAGTTGCGGGCTTCCACCTTCTTCTGCGCCGTCTCGATCGCCTTCGAGATCCACGGGCTGATGATCGCCTCGCCGTCCTCAAGGTTCTTGTTCATCAGCCGCGCGAACATCGTCTGCGGCCCGAAGATGCGCAGGAGGTCATCGTCGAGGCTCAGGTAGAAGCGCGACAGTCCCGGGTCGCCCTGACGGCCTGAACGACCGCGAAGCTGGTTGTCGATGCGCCGGCTCTCGTGGCGCTCAGTTCCGAGAACGAACAGGCCGCCCACGTCGAGCGCTCGCTGTTTCTCCTCGATGATCTCAGCGCGGACTTTCTCGGCCTGCGCCTCATATTCCGGCGTCCCCGCGACGAGATGCGCGAACTCGTCCTGCATCCGGAATTCTAGGTTACCGCCAAGCTGAATGTCCGTTCCGCGGCCGGCCATGTTGGTGGCGATGGTAACCGCTCCCAGGCGACCCGCCTGCGCGACAATATGCGCCTCGCTTTCGTGGAAGCGGGCATTCAGGACAGAATGTTTGATGCCCTCGCGCTCCAAGAATTCCGAGAGCATTTCGGACTTCTCGATGGAGACGGTACCGACCAGCACCGGCTGGCCGATCTCCTGCCGATGTTTGATCTCCTTCGCGATCGCAGCGAACTTGTCGGTGATGTTCTTGTAGAACTCGTCGTCCTCATCGACGCGCTTCACCGGCACGTTGGTCGGGATCGAAACGACATTCATCCGATAGATGTCGAAGAATTCCGGCGCCTCGGTCATTGCCGTGCCGGTCATTCCCGACAGCTTCGGATACATGCGGAAGTAGTTCTGGAAGGTGATCGAAGCGAGCGTCTGATTCTCCGCCTCGATGTTGACGCCTTCCTTCGCCTCGACTGCCTGGTGGAGACCGTCCGACCAGCGGCGTCCATCCATCATGCGGCCGGTGAACTCATCGATGATGACGACCTTCTCGTCCTTCACGATGTAGTCGATGTCCCGCTTGAACATCACGTTCGCCTTCAGCGACTGGTTCAAGTGGTGGACGACCTGCGTGTTGGCGATGTCGTAGAGGTTGCGGCCCTCGATCAGACCCGCCTCCTCGAGCATCCGCTCAGCCTTTTCGGTGCCGTCCTCGGTAAGGACGACGGACTTCTGCTTCTCGTCCTTGTCATAGTCTTCGGCGACTAGGCTCTTCACGATCTTGTCGACGGAGACGTAGAGCTCCGACTTGTCGTCGGTCGGGCCGGAAATGATCAGCGGTGTGCGGGCTTCGTCGATCAGTATCGAGTCCACCTCGTCGACGATCGCGAAGTTAAACGGCCGCTGGACCATCTGCTCCCGCGAATATTTCATATTGTCGCGGAGGTAGTCGAAGCCGAGCTCGTTATTGGTCGCGTAGGTGATGTCGCTTTCGTATGCCTCGCGCCGCTGCTGGTCGGTCAGGTTGGGCACGATCACGCCCACCGTCAGCCCGAGGAAGCGGTAAATCTGACCCATCCAATCCGCGTCGCGGCGGGCGAGATAATCGTTTACCGTGACTACGTGGACGCCCTTGCCGGGTAGCGCATTGAGATAGGTCGCGAGTGTGGCGACGAGCGTCTTTCCTTCGCCCGTCTTCATCTCGGCGATTTCGCCACGGTGAAGCGCGATGCCGCCGATCAACTGGACGTCGTAATGCCGCTGGCCGAGCGTCCGCTTCGCCGCCTCACGAACCGTAGCAAAGGCTTCCGGTAGCAGATCGTCGAGCTTGACTCCATCGGCCAGGCGGCGGCGAAAAACCTCGGTCTGACCGCGAAGCTCATCGTCCGTCATGGCCGAAATCGTGGGCTCGAAACCATTCACGGCATCGACGTATTTTCCGAGGCCTCGGACATAGCGGTCGTTTGCCGATCCGAAGATGCTCTTTGCCAGTGCGGCGATCATGGAAATCCTTTACGTGCCGGGCGCTTGGACGGGCCTGAACGACTGCCCCCACACAGCCGGCAAATTGTGGCGGGCGATGTAGGCAGCGCCCTAAGCGTAGTCAATGAAAGGCAGTCTTAATGGGAGCGCTGGAATGCAGCCTGGCCCAACTGCAAAAAATCGGGCCCGGCAAGCGCGGGCCCGACTAATTCAATGCATTCCGCCGGAAAGACCTAGAGGTTGCCCTCGAGCCACTGCTGGATCTGGCTGCGCGGAGCTGCTCCGACCTTCTGTGCGATCGGCTGACCGTCCTTGAAAAGAAGCATCGTCGGGATGCCGCGAACGCCATAGCGGCCCGGCGTGTCCGGGTTCTCGTCAATATTGATCTTCACGACCGAAACCTTGTCGCCAAGTTCGTTCGAAATCTCCTCGAGCGCCGGAGCGATCATCCGGCACGGGCCGCACCACTCCGCCCAAAAATCCACGAGAACTGGACCCGAAGCACCCAGCACATCGTCCTGGAAGCTCTGGTCGGTGACGGATTTGGTGGCCATTTCAACATGTCTCCGTGACAAAAGTTAACAGGCATATGGGGACTGTGCGCGATAGTCTCAACACTACAGTTCGAAGAGCTGGGGACCGCTCGTGTAGAGCAAGGCGGCGCGTACCTCCCGACCCGGAAAAATGACTCGCAACGCCGCTGTATAGGCGCTCATCTGAGCCTTGTGGGAGGCTGGAATCGCATCGTGCGATTGCGGCACCTTGCCGGTCTTGAAGTCGACAACCGAAATCCGGTGTTCTTCGACCAACAGACGATCGACGGTCCCCGCGACGACCGTCCCGTCAGCGATGGTTGCCGCTATTGGAGCTTCCGCGAGAGATCTTTCGCCAAACAGAGCTGAAAAGCGCGGATCCGACAGGACTTCGCAGACAGTATCCGCGATTTCGCCGCGGGCACCTGCATCCGTCATCCCTGCGCTTCGCTCCAGCCATCGTAGTGCGGCAGCGTGACGCTGTAATCGTTCTACGTCCGCGAGCCGTTCCAGAAGCAGGTGTATCATCGTACCGCGCTCGGCCGCGAGGCGCATGGACTCGCTCGGAGGCGGCAGTGACTCGCGATCCTCGGCAATTGCCGAAGGAGCGAGCGGCTGCGGGGGACGCGCTTCAGGAGGCACGCGTGTCGTCGCCCACGCCGGAATGCTCGGGCGAGCGAGCGCGGCCGACACAGACTTCGCCTTCACTGCGCCTGCCGGGACTCCCCCTGGTAACGAAGTGCAGACCCCCAATGCTCGTCCTCGATCCAGTGGGCGCCTAGCGACACAAGTGCCCGCTCGACGCTCGTATGCCAGGAGTTCTCGGGACGGATTCCGTCCTTTGTCTTCGGCTGCAGGCCAGCGATCACGAGCCGCTCCTCGGCGCGGGTCAGCCCAACATAAAGTAGCCGCCAATGCTCCTCGAGATCCCGCGCTTCCTCTTCGACGATCAGTTCGGAGAAGGGCGAAACGCGTTCCGCTTTGCGGGGCCGAATGAGCGGCACTTCGCCCGCTCCGGCAACGGGGAAATCGAGCGTCCTCGATGTGCCACCAAGCTTTGCCGGGTCGGCGGTAGCGTCGGCGAGGATTACGACGGGGGCTTCCAAGCCCTTGGCGCCGTGCACGGTCATTACTCGAACCGCATTCGCCGGAGCGGAAGGGTCGCGTTTGATTTCGACCTCGCCGCGCGAAAACCACGCCAGGAACCGGTCGAGCGACGCTATTTCCTGATGCTCGAAATCGAGGGCGCTTGCCAGCAGCTCGTCGATGGGGTCGCGAGCAGCCATACCGAGGCGACCATAGAGCTTGCGCCGTCCGTCCATTGGTCCGGAGAGGATGGTCTCCAGAAAGCGGTGGGGCGTCGTAAAGTCGGCCGTCGCAAGGAGTTCGCCGAGCTGGTCCCGGGCCGTCCGGAATTCAGGTTTCAGGTCGGCGCGTTCGCCGAGCCTCTGCCACAGCGATATGCCTCCCCGTCCGTAGGCGAGCTCGAGCAAAAGCTCCTGGCTCCAGCCCATCAGGGGAGAAACCAGCAGGTTCGCGAGGTTCAGGTCGTCCAGCGGCTGTGCAGCGAAGGCGACGGCTGCGAGCAGATCCTTGACGGCCAGCGGCTCCTGGAGATGCAGGCGGTCTATACCCGCTACGGGCACACCTTCTTCGAAAAGGCGCGCGACGATCAGCGAAGCCAGTTCGCCGCGGCTTCGGACTAGAATGAGCACATCGCCGGCGCTCAGCGGTCGTTTCGTAGAGGCAAGGATCGGCGCCTCTTCGATCCAGCGCCGCACTTGCCTGGCCAACGCGCTGGCATACAGGCGGGCCTCCTCGCCGAGCCAGCCTTCCTCCCCGTCCTCACTGTCCTCGACGTTCTCAACCGCGAATGGCTTCCAAAGTTCGACGACACCGGGACGCGCATGAAAATGGGCGCGGTGAAGGTTCGGGTGATCGGGAAGGCCCATGTTTCGGTAGCCAACATCACCGATGACGGCGTCCACAACGTCGAGAACAGCTGGTGCTGACCGATAGCTCGCCTCGATGGAAAGATCGCGAAATTCCAGCGCCGCGCCGGCCCGCGCATCTTCGTCGGCCTCCAGCAGTGCCGCGGACTGCTGCCGAACCCAATCGCGAGCGCGCTTGAACTCCTGGGGGTCCGTACCTTGGAAGCCGAAAATCGCCTGCTTGAAGTCGCCGACCATGAATATGGTCCGACCACGGCTCTCGACCGCTCCCACTCCGGCGAAGAACTCGGCAGCAAGCGCCTGAACGATCTCCCACTGTTCGCGGTTCGTGTCCTGGGACTCGTCGACAAGGATGTGATCGGTTCGCCGGTCGAGCTTGTAGCGAACCCACTCGCCCATCCCCGGCCTGTCGAGCAGCCGCCGCGTCCAAGCGATCAGGTCGTTGAAATCCGCAACTCCGGCGCTTCGCTTCGCCTTCGTGTAAATAGCCGCAAACGCCTGCCCGGCCCGCAGTCCCGCCGCCATTTCGCCAGTCAATCGAACGCCATTCTGCACCGCGAGCAAATCGCCGATCAGGGTCGCGAGGCGGCCCGCATGATCCTCATAGGCCGGCTCCACTTTCGTCTGGCCCGTCGAGACACGTGGGGTACCCTTGTCCGTGAGGACGACTTTGCGAAGTTTCTGCAGTCCTGCCGCCCGCTCGATCGGCGTCAGTTCGAGCCAGTCTTCGATGGCTTGGGCATAGGTGAGGCCGCTTTGCGCGCCCCACCTGCGGTTGGCATCGGCAATTGCTTCGAGAAGGTCGCAATCGAAGCGATCCTCATGGCAATGGTTAGCAAGAAAGTCCTCAACCGAGCTGTCTGGCAGGTCCATCAGATGCCGAAGCGCGGGTTCGATTTTCTCCGGTGATCCGAGCGCGGCCATCGCGTCCGGCGATTGGGCGCAGAGCATCAAATATTTGACGGCCCCTTCCTCGCCTAGACGGAGGCTGAGGCACTGGACGTCGGCAATTAGCTGCTCGTCGCGGCGAGATTCGGCGTCGGCAAGCAAGCCAGCCAAGGTTGTCTTCGCCAACTCTTGCTCCGCACGGCCCTCGATCGGCTTGAAGCCGGGCGTTATTCCCGCTTCTGCCGGGAATGCGGATAGAAGCGTCTGGGCAAAGCTATGGATCGTCTGGATGCGCAGGCCGCCCGGAGCCTCCAAAACCTTGGCGAACAGACGCCGCGCTCGCTGAAGCGCGGCCGGATCGTTCGGGCCGCGCAGAGCGTAGAGTTCCTTGCGAAGCTGAGCATCCGACAAGCGTACCCAGGCCGCCAGACGCGCACCGATGCGGTTCGCCATCTCCGCCGCACCTGCCTTCGTGAAGGTCAGGCAAAGGATCGATTCTGGATCGGCCCCGTTCATGAGCAGGCTGAGCACTCGACCGGTCAGGACCTGCGTCTTACCCGAGCCTGCCGATGCCGACACCGAGGCATGGACGTTCGGATCGACCGCCGCGGCCTGCGCTCCCTCGAGAATTGGAAGAGGCTTGAAGCGTTTTCCCATCAGCCTTCCGCTTCCATTGTCGGCTCGTCGAACATAGATGTGCGCGGAAGAAAGGCATTCAGGGGTTCGAGATGGCCGACAGCAACGACAGGGATGACGCCAGCGAGCAGCGCAGGTCGAAGCTCGTGAAAGCCGGCGTCGCGGTCGGGATCGGATCGGCCGCCATCGTCGCCGCGCTCCTCTACGCTTCCAAGATCAAGAAGAAGCCGCGCCGATAGCGTCATTTGCGGCCGTACCATTCTTCGAGCCGCATCAGCTGGTCGTAATCGCCATAAGGAGCGTAGGCCGGGTTCAGCTTAGCGGTGAACGGCTCCACGCCGGTCAGCCACTTTCGCGCGGCCTCGCTGAAGTTGCGGTGGGCATGCTCCAGGAACCCGTCCGGACCCATCTTCTTGTCCGGGCGGACGCATTTGCCGAACTGGTCGCCGTATTTGCTGAGCGACCAATATTCGTGAGTTCGCGCGTGGCCGGATATGCCTTCGAACCCTCCGGCCTCCGCGATTAGGCCAAGTAGCCCCAGCTGCAGAGAGAAGCCGGCCTCGACGGCCTTCTGCGCGGGCGCCTTGCCGGTCTTGTAATCGACAATTGCGAGCGCCCCGTCCGGCAACCGGTCGATGCGGTCGGCCTTGCCGTGAAGCAGGACTCCATCGAGCTTAACCTCGCCCCTTTTCTCCGCCGCTATCGGAAGGCGGCCCAGCGCCTGGTTCGTAACCTCCTGCTCTTCAATCCACCGGATCGCCTCCATAAGGCGCGGCTGCCATAGGGCGCGGAGCATCGGATGAATGGTCTCGCTCGCGAGAAGAGACCGCGCGCGGTCGACTAGCTTTGCAGGGTCGCAACCCTCGTCGCGAAGCCAAGCCTCGAGAACCTCGTGAACTGCGGTTCCCTTCCAAGCGGCACTGTGGTCGGCATCGACCGGATCGAGACGGCGCAATCCCAGGACCGCCTGCGCATAAAATGCGAACGGATCAGCCTTCAGCCTGTCGACGGACGTGACCGAGATCTTCGTTGGCCGCTGTTCACGCGGCGGCTTCGGCGCCGGACGGTCGACGGGCCGCGGAGCTCCGGGGTCGTCCAGTGCGAGCGCAAGGCGCTCCAGCCTCGTGTCGCGCACAAGGCCACCGGTCATGGCCTGAAGCCTGAGCCACAGACGCGACGCGATCGTCGGCGAACGGCTGTCACGGCGCGCCCGGGTAATGCGCACGTGTGGCGCTCCCAGTGCGCTGGCAAAGTCGTGCGCCGAAAGCCCGACCCGGAACTCGAGGTTCGGCAACCCGAGATTTGCGCGAATTCTGGGTGCGAGCCAGGGATCAGGCGAGGGAAGCGACGGCCATACGCCTTCGTTCAGTCCACCCAAGATCATCAGGTCCGCCTGTTGAAGACGGGCTTCAAGCAATCCCCAGATGAAGACCCGGGGGTGTCCACCGTAAGGTGGTCGGATGCGAATGCCGTCGAGCAGCTGCCCAATGATCGGGACAGCGTCCTCGGAAGCAATCGCCAGGTCTGAATCAGGAAGGGACTGGATTCGGGCGAAGAGATCGGCCGCGGAGCGACCATCCAACCCGGCCCAAACCCGATCACCCGCAAGCTGCTTGGCGGCCCCAGCTATTCCAGAGGCAAGGTCCGAAAGCGTGACCGCGAACTTCAGGCCTTCGAGCTTGCCCAAATGAGGGCGGATGCGCTGCCACGCCTTCACGCAGCCTCGAACCTCCTTCTCCTGTCGCGCGAAATGCTCGTCGAGCCCTTCTAGCCCACTCGCCGGCCTCGGACCGCGCAATGCGCGATCGAGCACGCGAACATCGTCGACCCATTTGCGGCGAGCTTCGCCCTCACCGCCTACCAGCGGATGCTTGAGCAGGGCGAGCAAGGCCACCGGTGCCAGGTCCTCAGCCGCCGCCGACGCAATAGCGAGCAACAAGGTCCCCGGCGGAAGCTGCGAAAGCGCACGCCCCGCGCTGTCGTCAGCATCGATCCCCCAACGGCGGAGAAGCGCCGAGACTCGCTGCGCCAATAGCCTGTCTGGAGTTACTAGCGCTGCAGTGCGGCCCGAAGTTTCCAGCGCCTCGCGAATTGCCAGCGCTATTGCCTGCGCCTCTGCCGCCGGATCGGGTAATTCCGCGGACTTGATGCCTGTCAATCGGCGCTCAGCCGGCTTGAGCCCATTCCACTTGTCGCTGAAATCCGCGGCGGTCATCGCATGCGAGACCGCGCGAGTGCGAACGGCCGGTGATGCCGCCCTTCCCGATGACGGCCACAATAGGACCTCTCCTCGCGCGACGCCAATTCGGTCGAGCAAGACCTTCAGATGAAATTGGGGGTGGGTTTCCTCGGTGCGGCCCCGGTCGTCCGGGCCAAGCGCATCCCACTCTTCGTCGGACATTGACCCGGCTAGGCTGAGGCCCGGAAGAACGACCATCCCTTCCGGCATTCGAGCGACCCGCGCCAAGACCGCTGCGATCGCGGGAGCAGCCGTCGTAATGCCCGCTGCGACGGTGAAGCCGGTTGGCGGTTTTTCAGCCCAGCGGTCGGAAGTGCGTCGAAGCAGGCGATTGCGGCGATCGGTCAGATCGATACGTCCTCGCTCGGCGAGGATCGCTGGCCACCGTTCGAGCACCGCCCGGAATCGCTCCAGCGCCTTCTCCCAATGGGCGGCGAGCTCCGGCGCATCCGCGACGGCGTCGGCGAGCCTTGCGGGATCGACCTCCTCGATGATCAAGGCGTCGATGGTTCGGGCCAGCTCGGAAGCGAGGCGCATCGCTTCGGCGGCGGACTCGTCGGGTCCGCGCACCAATGCCGCGAGCATCGCCATTCGCTCCAACGGCTCGATCGCAGGCGGCACGGGCTCCTCGTCACCAGCGGGATCGAGCGCGCCGCCGATCCGCTCGTCCAGCTCCGGATCACCGATGGGGATCAGGCGGGGCAACAAGAGGCCGGATCCGCTCGCCCGAACGAACGCATCGGTGATCGTCCTGACAGCACGGTTGTTCGGAAGGAGGATCCGGCCCGAAGCCAGCCGAAGTGGGTCGTCCCCGAATTTCGCGATCAGGCCCGCCGCAAGCGAATCCGCGAACGAGCGATGCGTCGGTATGCTGTAAACGGCAGGGCGCGCAGCGCGGCCGTCAGACATTCTGCAAGAAAGCTTCGGTTTCACCGATGGACTTCGGTGTTCCGACGTCGAACCACAGGCCTTGGTGGACCGCTCCGAAGCAGCGGCCCGCCTCGATCGCACGATCCCAGAATACATTCGTTGAGAAAGCTCCGTCGGGCGCGTCCTTTAGGAGCGCCTTCGACACGATTTGAATCCCGGTGAACACGAACGGGGCAACACGCGACTTCTCGCGGCGCCGGAGGCGCCCGGTCCGGTCCATGTGGAAATCGCCCAAGCCGCGATGATTTTGGGCTCGCGCGTGCGGCACGAGCAACAGAAGCGCGTCCATCCGCGCGCTATCCCAGTGAGAAGCCAGCAGCTTGAGCGTATCGGCCGGCCCATCGACCCACAGGTTATCGCTGTTGACTACCAGGAACGGGTCGTCGTGAATCAGCGGAGCCGCCTTCACCATTCCACCCCCGGTCTCGAGCAGCAGGCCTCGCTCATCGGAAATGGTGACGTTCAGGTCCTGCGCCTTGGCCGCGAGATGCGCTTCGATCGAACCGGGAAGATAATGAACGTTGACGACGATGTTCTCGACACCCGCTGCCCGAAGCCGGTCCAGCACATGATCGATCAGCGGCTTGCCCGCGACCTCGATGAGCGGCTTGGGCCGAGTGGCGGTCAGCGGGCGCATTCTCTTGCCGAGGCCAGCGGCCATCACCATCGCTGTCTTGGGCACATCCGCCGCGACTTCGGCGCGGAGCCTTAGTGCACGGCGTGCAGCGGTCATGCGGCTTCTTTCCACGGGGCCACGCGATAGTCCGCGCCGACATTGGCATCGAACCATTCGCGAACCGGCTCCAGGCCGGGCTGCGAGAGATCGCGTTCGAGCAAACCCCACATCCGCGGCTGGAAATGCGTATAGTGCGGCTTGTTGTCGCGCTTCCAGAGGCGGGTGAAGACACCAAGGATGCGCGTGTTGCGCTGCGCGGCCAGCGTCCAATAAGCTCGCTCGAAATCCTGCCCGTTGCCGGTTGCCTCAATGTAGCGGTCGAGCATCGCTCGCTCGATTTCCTGCGGAACATCGCGTCGGGCATCTTCGAGTACGGACGCAAGGTCGTAGGCGGGATGGCCCGCGAGAGCGTCTTGGAAATCAAGCAGACCAAAATGGGCCACACCCTCGCGGCCTTCCACCAGCATCACGTTCTCGGCATGGTAGTCGCGAAGGACGGTAACTGGTGCCAAACCATCGTTCGCAACCGGCTCGAGCACCTTCGTCCAGGCGTCCCGGTATGCCCCGGCATCAACGGACAATCCTACCGCCGGACAATACCAATCGGTGAATAGCTTCAGTTCTTCCAGCCACTGTTCGAGACCGTGCGGCGGCAGGCCCGGCATCGGCTCATGCCGGTGGAGGTGGATGAGAACGTCGGTCGCGAGCTCGTAAAGCTCGCGCTCGCGCGACGGTTCGCTGTCGAGATATTCCCGCAACCGCCAATCGCCGAAGTCGCCGAGCAGAAGTAGTCCCCGTTCAATGTCCCGAGCCAGGATTTCCGGCGCTGTAAGGCCCTTCTCGGCAAGCCACTCGGCAACGGCGACGAACGGCCGGACATCCTCACGCTCGGGCGGCGCGTCCATCAGCACGGCCGAGCGATCGCCCTGGACTATCCGAAAGTAGCGGCGGAACGATGCGTCGCCTGCGAGCGGCAGGATTTCGGCTCCCGCCCATCCGCAGGAAGCGAGGAATGCGGGCGCGTGGGGCGGCGGAATCATTGAGGAGGCCATCGCGACTGCCATGAAGGCGGGACTTTCGCTGTCAAGCGCCTCGCGTTGCCTTCAGCAAATTCCAAGGTGAGTCCAAGGGCTTGCGGCCACGCCTGATCGCCCGCTTTTTCCGGCCATTCGATTAGTAGAACGCCGTCTGCCGCCGCTTCGAGGCCGAGCTCTTCCAACTCACCGACATCGTTTATCCGAAACAGGTCGACGTGCCAGACGGGCGGTTCGAGGTCCTCATAGGGCTGAACGATCGCGAAGCTCGGGCTCGGCGCCTCGCCCTCATGACCAAGCGCACCGAGGAAGCCTCGTGCCAGCGCAGTTTTCCCCACACCGAGTGGCCCAGACATTGTGATCACGTCCCCGGCTCGCGCGGCACGGGCAAGCAGCCTCCCCAAAGCTTCGGTCGCTTGTTCATCCGCAAGATTCATTTGCTTCCGCGCGGGATGGTCAGGGTCACGGTCGTCCCCTTCCCCTTCTTCGATTCCAGCTCGACATGACCACTGTGTGCCTCGATGAACTGCCGCGTCAGTGGAAGGCCAAGGCCAAGCGCAGCCTCGCCGCGGACACCAGTCTCGTTGATCCGGTCAAAACGTTCGAAGACACGCGGCAGGTCCTGCTTGGAGATACCGATACCGTTGTCGACGATCCGGATCACGGCCTGTTCGTCATCGCCCGATGCTTCAATCCGAATGCGACCCTTCTTGTCGGTGTAAGCGATGGCATTCGTAAGCACGTGCTCGATCGATTCCCTGAGGCGTCGGACGTCACCGAACGCAAACCCCGTGCTGGGCGCAATGTCGACTTCCAGCTTTTGGTCCTTTTCGATCGCTCTCGGCTGGACCGTGTCGACCGCCATCCGGCACAATCCCGACAGGTCCACTCGCTCGCGCTCCAAAGCGATCCCGCTCGCCGTTCCCTGAGTTAGCGCGAGGACGTCGTCGATCAGCTTCGAAAGGCGGTCCACCGCTTCGAGGATGGCACTCACGTAATCGGCTGCCGCCGGAGCCAGCTTGCCCGCATAACCACCAGCCAGCATCTCGGCGAATCCGCCGATCGAAGTCAGAGGGGTCCGCAGCTCATAACTGACATTAGCGACGAAGTCGGTCTTTACCCGATCGGCTTGCTCTAGCGCGGTCGCGCGTTCGCGCAGCGCCTCCTGAATGCGCGTCGAGTCCGTCACATCGACCATCGTGAAGAGCGCATTTCCGTCTGGCAGCGGTACCGCCGCGAATTCGAAATGCCTGCCGTCCGTCAGCGAAATGTGGCCACTCGCGGGCTGGCGCTCATTCGTCGTGTGCCGCACCATCTCGCGAATCTGGGCGGCAGCGGTCGGATTGACGAGTTTCCGAGCCATCGCCGGCACCAGCTCGTCGACACGCGGGTGTTCGGTCAGCCGTTCTTCCTCAAGATCCCAGACGTCGCGGAACCTCTTGTTCCATAGGTAGAGACGGCCGTCGCTAGCGAAGACGCTGATGGCCTCGAACAAATTGTCGAATGTCGCAGCGCGAACCCGCAACAAGGTATCGCGCGCGGACGCAAGCCTAACCTGCTCTGTGCGGTCCTCCAGGAACATGCGAAGGCCGCCGTCGGGAAGCGGCTGAGCGACCATTCTCAGGTGATCGCCGTCGGCGAGAATCCAGTCCTCCTCGATGACCTCCTGAGGACTGGTGAACCACTCGCGTTTCTCGGCCTTCCACACGGGAAAGTCGCGGACCTCCGGAAGGCGGTTGCGCTCCCGCATCCGCTCCAGGACGCGATCAAATTCGGGCGCTTCCGCAAGCCATTCCGGATCAAGCTGCGCCATGACTGCAAAAGGCTGGTTGAAGAAACTGACATTGCGATCGGCGTCGAACTGGACCGTGCCCGCGGTCATGCGGTCGGCCAGGTCACGCTGAGATTGCACGTGGCGGGATAGCTCCGAGCGGGCGTCTTCCAATTCCTGGATATCGATCGCGAAGCCGGCGACCGCGCCTGTCGTCAGCGGCACGTTCACAATGCGCATCACGCGCCGCTCGCCACGAATTGTTGCAGGCTGGATGCGTGTCTGGAGCCTGCCGGATTCGAGCGCCGCCTCCGCCGAAGCCCGCGCGCTATCCTGTCCGCTTGCATCGACCAGCTCGATCGACCGGGAAATGACGTCCGAGGCATCGCGTGCTTCCACAGCCTCGACAAAGGCGCGATTGACAAGGCCGAGCCGTAAATCGGGGCCGCGGTACCACATTGGAAATGGGGCGGCCTCGATCAGGTGAGTGAGCGAATCGAACGCTGCTTCGGTCTGCCGGATGCGAAGTGACAACTTCGACCGTTCCGCCTCCGCTGCGCTGGTATCGGAGAACCAGAGAAGGATGGTGCCCGCGGGCTCATGGGCCGGAGCAGGACCGCCACGCACATCGAACACGCGGTCCGATCCGGAGGCCCTCACCTGGCGCTGTATCGACGTTCCTGAGAGGGCCGAAGCGTCCACTGCAGACTTCAGCGCGGCCAAGTCCTCGTCGATCAGTCCTTGATCGTCGCCGCCAAGATCAGCCCATCGCGTAACGGAGCGCTCCAACCCGAGTTCTCTCAGGAGGCGTTGATCCGCTTCGAGCGATCCGTCCGGTCGAACGAGAAGCGGTCGCGCTGGCGCAACGTCGAGAAGAGCCGCCATCGACGTGGCAGCGTCAATGACTGCCCCAGCTTCCCGCATTCGGCGCACGGCAAGCACGAGCAAAGCGGCTGCGATCGCGAGCCAAAGACCCGCAATCACCAATGCCAGCCATGCTGAGCCCCCCAGCTCGCCCATTCGTCTCCCTACTTCGCGAAGCGATCATGACTTTAGTCGCTGAGCTACGCTTGCAAAGGATAGAAAGCGCCCCGTCGCAACCATCGGAGCAAAATAAAAAAAGACGGGCGGGATTTCTCCCGCCCGTCGAGTTGTTCGCTTGGACCGATCTTAGAAGATCTTGGCCTGCGCGTTCACGAAGAACGTACGTCCGCGCATGTCGAAGCCCGACTGCAGCGGAACGTTCGAGATCGTGTTCACGAACGGATCCTCGGCGGTGATCTTCGGCGGCTTCTTGTCGAAGATGTTCCGAATACCGAGCGTCAGGCTGTAGCGGTTCGACGGCTCAAAGCGGATCGTGGCCGTGTGCAGCCAGTAGTCCGGCATCGAGAAGTCGTAGACAGCCGGATCGTAACCCAAGTCCTCGGTGAGGAACCGGTCGTCCGTTCCCTTGATGTAGTCGACGCCCCAGCGCGCGTACCACGAGCCCCAATCGTAACCGATGTGAGCAGTGCCCGCCCACTTCGGATTGCCGATCGAGCCGGCGTAATCGACCGCTTCCGAGTCCGGGTCGGTCTGGTTCACGCGGTCGATAATCTTGATCGCCTGGACGCCGATGTCGAGCTTACCTGGGCCCAACTCGCGATCGTAACGGAGCACGAAGTCAATGCCCTTCACGATATCGGTCGCGATGTTGATGTAGGTCTGCACGACCGACAGCGCTCCCGTACCCGGTCCCGTGTAAGGCGCGCGGGTCACGAACTGACAGTATTCCGGGTGAGTGCCGTTGTAGCAGCCACGGGTCAGGGTACCCGCACCGAGCTGCGACACACCGCCGTTGATCTCGACACGGAAGTAATCGATCGCCAGCGAGAGGTTACCGAAGTCCGGACCAAGGGTCGGCTGGAGAACCCCGCCGAAGGTCAGGTTCTTCGACGTCTCGGCCGACAGACCAGCTTCCGCACCACCACGCTGGAAGACAGTGACGCTTCCGTTGTTGATGAAGTTGTTCGGAAGCCCCTGAGCCAGACAGTTCGCCCGGATGGTCGGGTTGGTGACGTTGAACAAGCTGGTGCAAGGATCCGTGCTTTGCGCCGACAGGAAGCCCGTCGTCGATCCCAGGAACTGCTCGAACAATGCCGGAGCGCGGTACGACGTTCCGTAGCTGCCGCGGAACGACAGCCAGCGGGTCGGCGAGTAGAGACCGCCGATCTTGTAGGTCTCGTCCGAACCGTACGACTTATAATCCGTGTAGCGGCCCGAAGCGTTGAGCGTCAGAGCCTCGGCGAACGGTACGTTCTTGAGGATCGGGAACTCAAGCTCGGTGAACGCTTCCCAGACACTGTCCGAACCACGGGTGATCGGAGCGGACGAGAAGTTGTACAGGTTGTTCCGCTGCGCGTCTTCCGACGGGACGTCGTTGATGCTCGACTTGCGGTACTCCATGCCGACAACCATCTGCGCGTCGCCGCCCGGGAGGCGGAACAGCGGACCGTCGAGGGTGAGGTTGGCAGTCCATTCGCGGAACGCCGTGTGGCCGACGACATCGTCCGTCACATAGTCGAACCACGCAGGCGCAGCCGTGCGAGCCTGACCACCGATGATCGCGCCGCTGATTGGCGGAGCGGCAACGCAGCCACCCTGAGTGTTGCGGCAGACGAAAGTGCCGGGGGTTGCACCCGGGACCACGTCGAGGCTGCGCTGTAGACGGTCGGCAAGGATCTGCTCGAAGCTGTACGTACCGTCCGGCCAGCTCTTCGCTGCGTAGAGGTCGTAGCGCCACGTCGGCAGGAACGGCAGGTCGCCACGGAAACCGCCGGACATCTTGACGAAGTCCTGGGTCTGGCTGCTGTCGTAGATGCCGTAGTCGGCGAACACGCGAACACCGATGTTCGAAGCCGTGCTGACGCGCCTCGGAATGCTGGTGAATAGACCGCCATTCGAAGCAAGGAGCAGCGGGCTGTTGACCGGATAGTCCAGCGTGAACTGACGCTGGCCGTTCTGCTGCGACTTACGACGGGTTGCGAGCAGCTCGAAGTAGAGCTGGCCGTTGCCGAAGAAGTCGGTGTCGTACGTGCCGGTCAGGTAGCCGGTGTAGTTCCGCGTCGGCGAAATGATGTCCTGCTGGAGCATCGACGGCGCGAAGGTGTCACGAACGTTCAGGTTCGTACCGAAGCCGGCGCCAGTGGTGTAGTTGTACAGAAGGCCACCAACGCACTCGAAGCCCGGCAGGGTCGTTCCGACCTTGGCCGGATTCGGACGCCAACGGTTACAATAAAGGTAGTAACCCGGAGGTGCCGTCTCGAAGCCCGGGGCGAGGTCAGCCGGGTTATTCGTGAAGTAGAAACCGGTGCCGATCGTGTTGACCGTCACACCACCCTCTTCAAGCGGCCAGCACTTGTTCGAGTCGTTCACGCCGAGCGGGCTCAGGCGGCGCTGCTGCGGGCAGCGGGCCCAAGGCTGGTCGCCCTGCGTGATGCGGTTACGGTCGAACAGCTCAAGCGATCCGAGAATCGAGAAGCGCTCGCCCGACGTACCGGCGGTGATCGCGTAACGCTGCGTCGTGCCGGCGCCGATTTCCGGAGCGCCAACCGAGACTTCCGCGGCGATGCCGTTGAACTTGCTGAGCGTGACGATATTGACGACGCCCGCGACTGCGTCCGAACCGTAAATCGACGACGCACCGGTGTTCAGAACCTCGATACGGTCGAGAATGGCGTTCGGAAGGACGTTCAAGTCGGCCGCGCCAACCTGACCGCGCGTACCGGCCGGAGCAATGCGGCGACCGTTGAGCAGGATCAGCGTGCGGGTCGGGCCAAGGCCGCGCAGCGACAGCGTGTTGACGCCCGGACCACCCTCGACGACGAAGCCGCCGAACGTGTCGTTGATCTGGCCCGTGCCGCCGGTGACGCCGACGCTCTGAAGAACTTCAGCCGTCGAGTTGAAACCTGCGTCGACCGCAGCCTGACGGTTGATGATGGTGACCGGATCAGCGGTATTGAAGCGGTCGCGGCGGATGCGCGAACCGACAACGACGACGCCGCCTTCTTCACCAGCCGGGGTCGCAACTGCGCCCTGCTGGATGGCTTCGCCCGCCGGAGTGTCGGCGGCCGGGCAATTTGCCTTCGGATCCCGCTGGTCGGCTGGTGCCTGGCACGGGTCACGATCCGGATTGACCGGATCCGGTGTCTGCGCGTTCGCAGGCGTCGCAACCGCGAGCGCTGCGAAGGACGCAGACGTCAGAAACGCATAGGAAAGTGAGCGCATGGCTATTTCGATCCCCTCGGAGGTGGTGATTGGTTCCCCGATGGGTGACTTACGAAACCGGTAACGAAAAGAAAGTGAAGAGCGCGCCAGTCTCAATTTCCGCGGGCGGTTGTAGCATTAATGCAACATGACTGTACGAGCCGGTAAACGCGAATTGTCGCACAGCCGACACAGCTAGGTTATCGCTTAGGCGGCGCTCGTCTGGAACTCCCCGTCGAAGGTAATCGTCTCCGGGAATTCTTCCGTCGCCGGGCCGACGACCATCGGGCATTTGACGCCCGGCATCAGCTCGACCGTGAACAGCTCGTGCACGTCGCCATCAAGCTTCAGCCACTCCACCCCTTTCCCGGTGGCAAGCTCGATGATTAGAACCCCGCACATGGGCGTCCCGTTACGCTTCGCGAGCTCGTCAGCGATCGGCATATCTTCGAACTTGCCGTAACGGGGCTTGGAGACGGTCACGATCGCATAGCCGTTGACGATGGCCAGTCCGCGAAGGAATCCCGGGCAGAACATGATGTCGCGTAGGTCGCCGGTCTCCTTGTCGACCTCGACGAGAAATCCGCGTCCGCTGTCGACAGCATAGAGCTTCCCGTCCGGCCCCGCCCTCGGCGAGTGCGGCATCGACAGCTGGTCGGTGACGACGCGGCCAGTCTCGACGTCGATGACTACGCCCTTCGGAAGCGGACGGCCATGCCAACCGTCGGCGACGTCGGTCTGGCTTACCGCCGTCACGTATTTCGGCTTCCCGTCCAGCATGCCGAGGCCGTTCATGTGGCAACGGTCCTCCCTGGCGAGCTCGGTAATGAAGCTCGGTTTCCAGATCGGGCGGAAGCTGTGCACCGGATCGATCGTCGCCAAGCATGAATAGCTTGTGTTTACGAAGACCGGCTGACCCTCACCGTCCACGCCCACCTCGTGGATATCGATGTCACCAGTGATGAAGGTCTGCCGGGGCATCAGCGACAGATCGTAGGTGCCCTGCGCGGTCATCCCCTCAGGCAGGATATTCTCCAGCCGCCACAGCTGAACCCGCGAAGCCAGCCACAGGCCGTTGCGATCCCAGCAAACGCCCATGGCACGGCTGAATGCCGACTGATGCACGGAGACCGTTCCGTCCGGCATCGTGCCGACCAGGAATAGCCGGCCGCTCTGGTACGACGTGATTGCAAGGCTCGTGTGGTTCGCAGTCAGCCAGGAAGCCAGTCCGCGCGATACGCTGATCTTTGTGTCTTCGGGCGGAGGCGCTGGCGGAGCCGCAGTTTCACTTGCTCCGGCAGCAGCCGGCGGGGTGACTTGGTATGTCATGGTTGGCGCAAACTCCGTGGGCGCAATGCTGCCGGCGCTCTAACCGGCGTCAAAGGAATCGCCAAGCTGGTGACTAAGCGGCCGCGCGGATCGGGACGCGCCTGTCAGCCAGGAATTGCCGGGCGCGTTCATCGGCTTGCTCGACGATCGGCCAGACTGCTTCGATGACATGCGCCAGCCGACGCCATTTCTGGCGGTCCGGCTTTGAAACGGTCGTCTTCGAAAGCGGCAAAGTGTCGCCGAGCTTGCGATCCCAACCGAGTCCCACGGCCGCTGCCAGCCGCTCCATTTCGGACTGCGGAGAACCAAGGAAGGTTCCGTAGTCGATCGCCTGCACGCGGCCTTCGCCAAGCCGTTCGAGGTCATCGAGCAGGACCTCGGTAGTGATCGCCCATTGGTGCGCAACGATCTCCGGGATCTGCATCCGCTTGAGCTGCTGCCAGCCGGGGACAAGCAGAAGCGACCATGTTCCGTCAGGCCAGCCCGGCAGGCCAGGATAGGTCCTGAAGCCGCCCGAGTGCCAGGCCTCCATCATGCTGTAGAGCGTCTCGCGGGCATCGCGGTACAAATAGATGAACTCGGCGTCCGGCCAGATCGCGTCGAAGAACGGAACGCGAAGAGCATTCTTCGGCGTCTTCTCAACCATCCGGACCCGCCCTGTCGGACGGCGACCGTCGCGATCCTTGAGCTGCCGGTAGAAACCTTCGGCAAGGCGTTCGGCGCGCTCGGGCGTCGCATCGTGCGCAACGAGCTGGTTCGACAGCCATCCGCGTTGCGGTGGCGCAAGGCCGGGCACGTTCTCGATCAGGCGATGGCTCTCGTCCCCAGTGGCGAAAAGCCCGGGCGCCTTGACGAACGTTTCGTAGAGAAGGGTCGACCCCGATCTCGGGGTGCTCACGACGAAGAGCGGCCGGTCGAAGCGATTTCGGTACGGCTCCCTGTCGGCGGGACGAAACGCCTTTGCCGACCCGGAAAGGATCACGCTTCCGGTTGCCTTCTCTTCCGGCTCGGGGTGAGCGACCGGGGCCTCCGACTTTGCGACACGGCTATCCGGATGGGCAAGCGCCATCTGGAAGATCAATTGTTCGAGGATGCGCCCAAGGAAGACCTCATTGGGCATTTCCAGCGACGAGACCTCCAGCTTCGTCAGGCTCGCCCGAATGTCCTTCAGCAGGCCTTCATAGACCGCGCGCCCTTCAACTTCGGTTCCAAAGCGGGCCCAGTTGGCGGCCCAGGCGTCGATGAAGGATTCAACCCTGTCGAGAGACTCCACGATCTTCGGATCAGTGCCGGCCTGTTCGCGGATGAATGCGAGGTGGCATCGCATCTCCCAAGGTGACATGACCTTCGGCGAATTGACCCGCTCGAAGACTAAGCTTTGGCCAGAGCGAGCGCCAGGAGCCAACAGCCGCGGTTCAGTGCCCCCCTTCTCTGCCGCCCTCATCAGTTCAGGGAGAATTCCTCCGCCCACCGTATCGAGCACAAGATGGATGCGCTGCGCATCGCCCTTGTTCTGAACGTCATGGCGGAGGAAGCTGTTGAACACCCAGCATTCGCCCGCCGCCATGTGGACGGTCTCGTCGCCACAGGTGAACAGGACGCCCGGATTGGTGATCACCGGAATGTGAATGCGCAGGTGCGTGCGCCAGTAATAATGGATATCGATGTGCGGCGGCACTTCCCGTCCCGGCGCCAGGCCCATGAACCGGCTGCGGCCCCAGACACCCCCGATCTCCGCCATGATCTGCCGGACGTAGTGGCAGCGGTTCAGGCTGTCGGTCGCCGCCATCGGCCCTTCGATATTGTCGCTATCCTCGCCGGCGGGCGTCACCAGCCGAACGGCCTCGTTGCCGACGAAGCCCGTCGGGTGTGGAGTCCAGGCCGAAGGCGGAAGAGCACGCGCCTCTGCCGCCAGGGCGTCCGCGTCAAAACGGATCGGCAGTTTCAGGAAGGGCTGCTTCAGGCGCATTCGAATTTCATCCTTTCCGCCCTTCTAATCAAACCGGCACGGTCGGCAAACAGAAGGGGCGCCTCCATCTCTGGAAGCGCCCCCCCGAATTGTTCGCCCGAATACTGGCTTAGTAGCGGTAGTGCTCCGGCTTGAACGGGCCTTCCGGGGACACGCCGATATAAGCGGCCTGCTTGTCCGAAAGCTTGGTCAGGTGCACGCCGAGCTTTTCGAGGTGGAGCGCGGCAACCTTCTCGTCAAGGTGCTTAGGAAGAACGTAGACGTCGTTCTTGTACTGGTCGCTCTTCGTCCAGAGCTCGATCTGCGCGAGCACCTGGTTGGTGAAGCTCGAACTCATCACGAAGCTCGGATGGCCCGTTCCGTTCCCAAGGTTCACGAGGCGCCCCTTCGACAGGACGATGATCTTCTTGCCGTCCGGAAATTCGACCTCGTCGACCTGCGGCTTGATCTCGGTCCACTTCATGTTGGCCAGCGCGCCGATCTGGATCTCGCTGTCGAAGTGGCCGATGTTCGAAACGATCGCCATGTTCTTCATCGCCCGCATATGGTCGAGGGTGATGACGTCCATGTTGCCGGTCGCGGTGACGAAGATGTCGGCGCGCGGAGCGGCCTCTTCCATCGTCACGACTTCATAGCCTTCCATCGCAGCCTGAAGCGCGCAGATCGGATCGACCTCGGTCACGATGACGCGTGCGCCGCCGTTGCGGAGCGAAGCTGCCGAACCCTTGCCGACGTCGCCGAAGCCGGCGACGCAGGCGATCTTGCCGGCGAGCATGACGTCGGTCCCGCGGCGGATCGCGTCGACCAGCGACTCCTTGCAGCCGTACAAATTGTCGAATTTCGACTTTGTCACGCTGTCGTTGACGTTGATCGCCGGGAACGGGAGCTTGCCCTTCTTGGCGAGGTCGTAAAGCCGGTGAACGCCCGTCGTGGTCTCTTCCGAGACGCCCTTAATGTTCTGAACGGTCTTGGTCAGGTAGCCCGGACGCTCGGCCAGGAACTTCTTCAGCGTCGCGGCGAAGATTTCCTCTTCCTCGTTCGACGGGGTGAACAGCTCTTCCCCGGCTTCGACGCGCGCGCCCCAGAGTGCAAACATGGTCGCGTCGCCGCCATCGTCGAGGATCATGTTGCAGGTCGTGTCACGACCCCAGTCGAAGATGCGGGTCACGTAGTCCCAATATTCCTCGAGCGTCTCACCCTTCACGGCGAAGACGGGAATACCACGAGCCGCAATGGCTGCCGCCGCGTGGTCCTGGGTCGAGAAGATGTTGCAAGATGCCCAGCGGATTTCAGCACCCAGCTCGGCCAGCGTCTCGATCAGGACGGCAGTCTGGATCGTCATGTGCAGCGAGCCGGTGATCCGCGAACCTTTCAGCGGCTTCGACGCGCCATATTCCTCGCGCAGCGCCATCAGGCCCGGCATTTCGGTCTCGGCGATCTCGATCTCCTTGCGACCGAAATCGGCGAGGCCGAGGTCTTTCACGACATAATCGGTGAAACGCGTTTCAGCCTGGGTCGCCACGTCAAAAGTCTCCAATTGTGAATGCTGGTGCGCGAGGTGCGCGTCGCGCCGCCTCTAGCCGCAGCGCGCCGTCAAAGCAAATATAAAGAATTCTTTATATGATGAACAGAGAGCTAGGCGACCCCTGTTTCGCTGGAGAGCAGCCTCGGGTCGACACCTTGCGCCTTGAAGGCCGCTGCCCAGCGTTCATCCGCCGGCGTGTCGAAGAGCAGCTTCTTGCTACTCTCCGCCGCAAACCAGCCATGCCGCGTCATCTCCTCGTCGAGCTGACCTTCACCCCAGCCGGCATAGCCAAGCGCGACCACCCATTGCGATGGTCCTTTTCCCTCCGCGATCGCTTTCAGGACATCGATCGTGCCGGTCATTGCGAACACTGCCCCATCCGGCCCGTTGACCTGGAGCGAGTCCTGTCCGCCCCAGTCCGTGGAATGAAGCACGAAGCCCCGCCCCGGCTCTACCGGTCCTCCATGGTGCACGGCGCAGTCCGGCGCCTTGCCGGCGTCGATGTCCAGCTGCTCCAGAAGTGCGCGGAACCGCATTCCGGCACGCTTGTGACCGATGCCGATCCCGACCGCACCATTCTCGTCGTGGACGCAAACGGCAATCACTGCCCGCTCGAAACGCGGATCGGCCATTCCGGGCATCGCAAGCAATAGCTTGCCCGAAAGAAAACGCGGCTCTTCCATGAATCCGTAATGAGCCGCACAGCCGTAACGGGCAAGCCTTGAGGGGGAACCCATCGCGGCTGTAGGGGCTTCAAGCGCAATGCCTCGAGGAGACAAGAAATGACGATCAATGTCGGCGACCGCCTGCCAGATGTAACGCTTACCGTTGCGACCCCGGATGGCCCGGAACAAACCACCACCGGAGAATTCTTCAGCGGCCGCCGCGTCGCGCTGTTCGCGGTGCCTGGCGCCTACACGCCGACCTGCTCGGCACGCCACCTTCCGTCCTACGTCGACAAGGCGTCCGACCTGAAGGCCAAGGGCGTCGACGAGATCGCTTGCATCTCCGTCAACGACCCGTTCGTCATGTCCGCCTGGGGCAAGGCTGACGGATCGAGCGATATCACCATGATCGCCGACGGGAACGGCGCATTCGCCGACGCAGTTGGATTATCGATGGATGCCAGCAAGTTCGGCATGGGCAAGCGCAGCCAGCGCTATTCGATGCTCGTCAACGACGGCGTCGTCGAACAGCTGAACGTCGAAGCTCCGGGCGAATACCGTGCTTCCAGCGCTGAGACATTGCTCGAACAGCTCTGACTTTCGGCGTCTGTCGCTCTCCAGTCTCCCCCTGTCGCTGGGCCGAAACGCTGTTCGGTCCAGCGCGTTGTTTTCACAACGAAAGTAGGAGGAGATTGGAGATGTCGAGAACCAGCAATCGCGGCCGTAACAACAACCCCACGGGTCGCAACCAGTACAGCAGCGATTGGATGAGCACGGTCAAGGAACGACCGATGACAGCAGCTGCGGTCGCCGCGGCGTCTGTCGGCGCGGGTGTGTTCCTCTGGTCGAAGCGCAACCAGATCAGCGAGCAGCTGAGTAACCTCAGCGATCAGATCAGTGAGTGGACCGAGAGCATGCGTTCCGGTGACTTGGAGGAAGAGTTCGCTACGGGCGGCGCAGCGACGGGAAGCACGTCCTCGCGTTCGACGGGCTCGCGCAGCACAAGCACGCGGAGCAAGAGCTCTAGCGGCATGAGCGAAACGGGCGGCGGCAACGCCTCGCTCGGCGCTCATACGGGTTCGGGATCGGGCGCAATCTCCTGATACCACGCCCACGCATTCGAAGGGGCGCCTCGCGGCGCCCCTTCTCTTATCTGCTTACCAGCCGCACTGCTTCCCGCGATTCTGCTCTTCTAGCCAGCGCTGAAGGGGCGCAAAATATTCGAGCATCGGCTTTGCCGACATTTCGCGGCTGCCGGTGAATGCCTGAAGCGCATCAGGCCATGGCTTCGATGCGCCCATCGCCAGCATTGCATTCAGCCGCTGGCCGACTTCTTTGTTGCCGTAGAAGCTGCAGCGGTGGAGCGGGCCTTTCCAGCCCGAGATATCGCAGGCCGCCTTGTAGAACTGGAACTGAAGGATCCGCGCGAGGAAGTAACGCGCGTATGGCGTGTTCCCCGGAATGTGGAACTTGGCGCCCGGATCGAAGTCCGCTTCCGAACGAGCGACCGGCGGCGTGATGCCCTGATACTCGCGCTTCAGGTCGACCCAGGCCTGGTTGTAGTTCGCCGGCGTGATCGAGCCGTTGAACACGCCCCAGCGCCACTTGTCGACGAGCAGGCCGAACGGAAGGAAGGCGACCTTGTCCATTGCCTGCCGCAGAAGGAGGCCTGTGTCCTTGCTCTCGTCGGGGACCTTCTTTGGATCAAGCAATCCGATCTGCACCAAATATTGGGGTGTGATCGAAAGCGCGACAAAGTCGCCGATCGCCTCGTGGAAGCCGTCATTGGCTCCGTTGAGATACAGGTACGGCTGCTGGTTGTAGGCGCGCTGATAATAGTTGTGACCCATCTCGTGGTGGATGGTCACGAAGTCGTCCGAGTTGACCTTGGTGCACATCTTGATGCGCAGGTCGTCCTTGTTGTCGACGTCCCAAGCCGATGCGTGGCAGACCACTTCGCGGTCGCGCGGCCGGGTGAACTGCGTCCGCTCCCAGAAGGTCTTGGGCAGCGGCGCGAAGCCGAGCGAGCTGTAGAAGCCCTCGCCGATCTTGAACATGTCGAGAGGCGTCTTCTTCTGCCCCTCCAGCAGCTTACCGATATCATAGCCGACGTCGCCCGAGCCCTTCGGCGCCACAACGTCGTAGATGTTGCCCCATTCCTGGGCCCACATGTTTCCGAGCAGGTCGGCACGGATCGGGCCGGTCGCGGGCTGCACTGCGTTCCCATACTTCTGGTTGAGCTTTGTCCGCGTGTAGCAGTGGAGCTGATTGTAGAGCGGCTTCGTCTCCGCCCACAGGCGATCATACATCGCCGAGAATTCCTCGGGCGACATATCGTACTGCGAGCGCCACATCGCGCCCGTGTCGGCGTAACCGAGCTCCTTCGCGCCCTGGTTCGCGATCTCGACCATGCGCGTGTAGTCGTTGCGCATCGGGCGGCCGACATTCTCATGCCAGCTTTGCCAGACTTCCTTCAGTTCGGCGGGATTGCGAAGCTCGCCCATCAGGGCTTCCGCATCGTCCCCGGTGATGACTTTGCCCTTATGCATCGCGCGGCCCTTGCCGTAGGTCGATTGCAGGCGGGTCGAAATGTCGTTGAGCTCGGCGGCCGCGCCCGGTGTCGAAGGCGCCGCAAGAACGAGCGCGCCGCGCAGGATATTCAGCTTGCGAGCAGTGTCAGCGTCGAGACCCTGCACCTGCAAATATTGCGCTGCCTGAGTCGCATATTTGACGCCTTTCTCGGTCGTGATCGTCCCGAAGTAGGCGTTTAGCGCGTCCGTATCCTCGTTGATGTAAGTGTTGTTCACCCAGGCGGCGTGCTGGGTGATCACGTTGAGGTCGAACAGGTCCTTTTCGACGTCGGCAATGAACTGGCGAGCACCCTCAGGGGTCTGCGGATAGGGCAACGCATTGGCGGCAGGAGCCGGCGCAGCGGCGGCGGTCGCCGGAACTTCGGCGACCGGCGAGGTCGAAGACGTATTGGCGGCGCAACCAGCCAACGCAAGCGCCGCAAGCGACACGGAAGCAGCAAATTTCATGGATTCAACTCTCCCCAATTTTGGACGTCTCCGGAGGCGTGCCGAGTGGAACCGGCAAGCCCCTTTCGTCAAGCGGTCAACTTTGCTCTTCAAACGGCCGCGAGAAACTCCGCGATCTTTTCGCCAAGATCAGGCTTGGTCACCGAACTCATGTGCGTGCCCGGGATCTCCTCATAGCGAGCGTTGGGAAGCGCCGAGGCGAACTCGCGCGCGGACCCATTATCATGGTCCTCGCTTCCGCAGACGACGAGTGTCGGCATGGTGAAGGCGGCAAGCGCCTGTTCGGGGCTCGGATGATCGCCGAGCGCCTTGAGCAGGAGCGCCGCAGCTACGCGATCAACCTTCATCGTGCGCATGAACTGGATCGAGAGCCAATACGGATCGCCGCGCCGCGCCTGGTCGAACCGGTCGATCGCCTCGAGGAAGAAGCTGCTCCGACGATCCCAGTTGGTCAGCACCTTCACGCCGGTGCCGGACAGGATCGCACGTTCCGGCTGGACACCGCTGCTCACAGCATCGATGGTCGTCCGCGCCCCCAGCGAAAAGCCGCCGAGATCGAAGCGCTCGAGCTTCAAATGGGCAATGAGTTCCTTGAGGTCGCGGACGAGGATGTCCGCCGAATATTTCGCCGGGTCGTGTGGCTTGCCGCTTTCCCCGTGAGCCCGCAGGTCCGGCATGATCACTCGCAAACCCTCGGACGCGATGCGATCGGCATGGCCGAACTTGATCCAGTTCATCTGGGCACTGGAGAAGAGCCCGTGCAGCAGGATGACCGGCCTGCCCTCGCCCACCTCGTAATAGGCGAGCTCAACACCGTCGGAAGTGGTCCAGCGATTGAGGACGGCATCATTCATTCCGGCATCATCCCAGTGGCCTCGATCCACTTGTTGACGAGCACGTCGTAGTCGCTGCTCTTGTATTCCGGCAGGCCATCAGTATTGAGCCAAGGGCGCTGGATGCTCTCCGCTCCGAAATGGTGCCTCGGCCTGAAGCGTGACGGATCGTCGAAGCTCGCGACCGTCAGGTCCATGTTCTCGCTGCCTTCCTTGTACTGGTAGCCCAGCGAAGTTCCGCACTCGCGGCAGTAGGGCCGCTTCCCGATCGGAGAGCTGTCGTACCAGTCGGGCTGATGCTCCCATGCGACGTCCGCCTGCTTGACGTTCTTGAATGCGACTGAGACCGAGCCCGTCGCCCGCTGGCACATCCGGCAATGGCAGAGATAGGCGTCATCGTTGGCGATCTTCACCGTGTAGCGGACCCGCCCGCACGCGCAGCCGCCAGTCATTTCGTCGGGCAAAACATCCTCCCTTGGAGCATCACCATTTGCGCGGCTAAGGGGCGGCATGTCCAGCGCACCGCCTGCGGAAGAGATTTGGAAGGACGCCCGCTGGCTGGGCCAGGCGGTCGACCCTCGCGCTGGGCTAGTGCGGTTCGTCGAGATGACGCCGGAAAACTATCGCTCGGCGAGCTTTCTCGATGATCGGATGTTCCAGCAGCAGCACCGCGTCACGCACCTGCTTCCTTGGGGAAATATCGCAGACTCGGTCCCAGTGGATGCTCGCCGCGACGCACGCTGGATCTTCCACATCAGCCATGTCGGCTCGACCCTGATCGCGCGCCTGCTTGGCGAACTGGACGGGATTCTGTCCGTTCGCGAGCCGCGCGCTCTCCGCGACCTGACTTTCTTCCCGCGAGACGTGCGGGCACGGTTCATCCCAACGCTGCAGGCCCTGTTCTCCCGGACCTTCGAGCCGAATGGCGCGGCACTAATCAAGGCGACGAGCTTCGTCAGCGAAATCGCGGGCGAGTTGATGGTGGAGGGAGAACCCGCGCTATTCCTCTACGCCACGCCTCGCTCCTTCATCTCCGGGATCCTGGCGGGCGAGAACTCACGGAAGGAGTTGGCCGGACGGTCGGAGCAGCGTACCGGCCGCCTGGTCGCACGAGGCGTGAATCTTTCTGCTCCGCGTAGCGAAGCCGACCTCGCGGCGGCGGCTTGGGCCTGCGAAATGGTCGCGCTGGAATCGGCGGAAGGAGCCAACATCTTGTGGGCCGATTTCGACCGCGTCCTCTGTGACCTGGATGGATTCCTGAGAAAGCTTGCCGGCTTCTTCGCGTTCCCCGCGACGGCCGAGCGCCTGGCCGAGATCGCCAATGGGCCGCTCACTCGCCGCTACTCGAAGGCCACCGAGTACGAATACAGCCCGGAGCTGCGTCGCGAGTTGCTGGCCGAGGCGGAACGGAACCATCGTACTGACATCGAAAGTGCGCTTGCCATGCTCGACGCGGCGGCCGAAACAGCGCCCTTGCTTCGGAAGGCCCTCGACCGGGCGCAGGCGGAGAGCTGAATGTATCGGGTGCTGGACATACTGACGCCGGAGGAAGTCACGGAATGCCGCCAGATTGCGGCCAATGCGACCTTCGTTCACGGCAAGATCAGCAACCCGCACAACAAGGCGAAGCAGAACGAGCAGCTCCATGAGGCGGCCGCCTACGAACGGAGCGCGAAGCTCGTCCTCCAGGCCATGATGCGTAGTGACGAGTTCCGCGAGTTCGCATTCCCCGCGCAAATCGCTCCGCCGCTGCTGACCCGCTACAAGCCGGGGATGCACTATGGCGCGCATGCCGATGCCGCCTATCTGCAACTTCCGCACGGGACGGTGCGTAGCGACCTCAGCTGCACGATCTTCCTCAACGAGCCCGGGGATTATGAGGGCGGCGCGCTCCACGTCCGGCTGTCGGACGGGAGCATGCGGTTCAAGCTGAAGCCCGGCCAGGCAATCGTCTACCCGTCGGACACGCTCCACGAGGTCGAGCCGGTCACGCAGGGAGAGAGGCTCGTGGCGATCACCTTCATTCAGAGCCGAGTGAAAGATCCCTTCCAGCGGCACATGCTGTTCGAGCTGAACGAAGTCGCGGCACTCGAGGGCCTGAAGATGGATCCGGAGAACTTCAGCCGGATGCAGCTAATACAGGCGAACCTGCTTCGCTACTGGGGCGACCAGCCCTAGGGCCTAATTGCCTTGCGACGCCGGCGGCAGCGAGACGTGCTCGTGGACGATTTTCCAACTTCCGTCTGGCTGGCGCTGAAATACGTCGGTGAACCGAGCGCTAAGCGTCGGTCGAGTGGTTCCGGACTCGATGGTGAAGACTTCGGTACCCGAACTTATGAACGCATCGGGACCGAGCAACTGAATTTGCCGGTCAGGGACGTGATAGTCCGCGGGCTTCATGCTGACAAAGTCCCGCGCCCAGCCGGTTTGGACTTTCCTGTCGGTGCTCAAGGTGGGATGCCCGGCGTCGAACAGGACGGCGCCTTCGGCATATTGCCGCATGACATCGTCGACCTTGCCGGTTGTGAAATTCGCTTCGGCCTGCTCGGCGATCGTTGCCGCCTCCGCCTTGGTCACCGCCGCATGCCCGGCCGGCGCCTGCTTGCAGGCGGCAATGGCGAGAATGCCAAGGCATAGAACGAAGACGCGCATCGCTACCTCCCCGTAAAGGAAGCGAGGCTATTGGGTTAGGCGGCCTTCTGCAAATGCTTGCGGCCGAGAAGCTCGGCGATCTGCACGGCGTTCAGCGCCGCGCCCTTGCGGAGATTGTCACTGACCACCCACAGGCTGAGCCCGTTCTCGACTGTCGAATCCTCGCGGATTCGGGAGACATAGGTCGCATATTCACCGACCGCTTCGACCGGCGTGACGTAGCCGCCGTCCTCGCGCTTATCGACGACCATCACCCCCGGTGCTTCGCGCAGGATGTCACGCGCCTCTTCGGCAGAAATCTCGTTCTCGAACTCGATGTTCACCGCTTCGCTGTGACCGACAAAGACAGGAACGCGCACACAGGTCGCGGTCAGCTTGATCGAGGGGTCGAGAATCTTCTTGGTCTCGACCACCATCTTCCATTCTTCCTTGGTCGAGCCGTCGTCCAGGAAGCTGTCGATGTGCGGGATAACGTTGAAGGCGATCTGCTTGGTGAACTTCCTCGGCTCGTTCGCGTCGCCGACAAAGATGTTGCGCGACTGCTCGAATAGCTCGTCCATGCCCTCTTTGCCGGCACCAGAGACCGACTGATAGGTCGCGACCACGACACGCTTGATCTTCGCGGCGTCGTGAAGCGGCTTGAGAGCGACCACAAGCTGAGCGGTCGAACAGTTGGGGTTCGCGATGATATTCTTGCGGGTGTAGCCGGAAATCGCTTCGGCATTCACCTCCGGCACGATCAGCGGAACGTCCGGGTCCATCCGGAACAGCGAGCTGTTGTCGATGACCGTGCAACCAGCCTGAGCGGCACGCAGTGCGTGGACCTTGCTGACTTCCGAGCCGGCCGCAAACAAAGCGATGTCCCAGCCGCTGAAATCGAAATGCTCGAGATTCTTGACCTTGAGCTCCTGCCCGCTGTCGCCGAAGTCGATGATGTCGCCCGTCGAGCGCGCAGATGCGACGGCCGCGACCTCATCCAGCGGGAATTGCCGCTCGGCGAGGATGTTCAGCATCTCCCGCCCGACATTGCCCGTCGCTCCGACAACTGCGACCCGATAGCCCATTTCAATCCTCCGTTGCGGGCACGCACCTAGTGTTGTCGGTCCGCTTTACCAAGGGGCAGCAACCCTCGCCCGTCGAATCCGTTTCGATTCTTTGGTAATGGAGTCGGTTCCAGCGACGCGCCCCGCGCAGTTCGCGAGACGCGCCCTTTGTTCGAAGGGAGGTCTTCGGTGTCCGCAACAACCGTTTCCGCATCGCCCAAATCCAAATCTGCGACTCCGGTCCGCCGCATCACCAGCGCCGACGCCGATGCCGCTCTTAGCGAAGGCTGGGCGGATTTCATGGACATGCGAGGGGACCTGATCTTCGTCGGTCTGATCTATGTCCTGGTCGGAGTCGTGGCTGCGACAGCGGTCATGGGTGGCGCCCTGCTGCCGCTGCTATTCCCGATCATCGCCGGGGTCGGACTGATGGGACCAGTCGCCGCTCTCGGCTTCTACGAAATGGCGCGCCGGAGGGAGAGTGGCCTCCATTCGAACTGGCAGCACTTCCTCGACGTTCGGAAGCGGCCGGGAGCTGACGAGATCGCGATCGTCGGAGCTCTGCTGCTCGGGATCTTCGTAGCCTGGGTTTTCGTCGCCAGCGGGCTCTACGTCGCCCTCTTTGGATGGTGGGAGCCGCCGTCGATCGGAGCATTCCTCTCGCGAGTGTTCACCACCCCCGAGGGATGGGCGCTGATCCTGATCGGAAACGCAATCGGGCTTGGCTTCGCAGCGCTGGTGCTGGGACTCAGCGTGGTGTCCATGCCGATGCTCGTGGATTGCGACATCAGCGCAGCCGAGGCCGTTTCCACGTCATGGCGCGCCGCCCGGGCGAACCCGGGCGTGATGTTCCGATGGGGCGTGACCGTTGCCGCGCTGCTCGTGATCGGCTCGATCCCACTGTTCGTGGGACTCGCGGCTGTGCTCCCGTGGCTGGGCTACGCCACGTGGCATTTGTACACGAAGCTGGTGGATCGCAGCGCGATCAAGTCGCGCCGCGACTGAACCTTAAGCGTCGGTCTTTTCGGCCTGCTTCGCCTCTTCGCGGCGAGGGTCGCGGCGCTCGGCGATACGAGCCGACTTACCACGACGGCCACGGAGATAGTAAAGCTTCGCCCGACGGACTGCGCCGCGACGAACAACCTCGATCGAATCGATGGCCGGCGAGTAGAGTGGGAAAACGCGCTCGACGCCTTCGCCGAAGCTGATCTTCCGGACGGTGAAGCTGGAACCGACGCCCTTATTCGAGCGGGCGATGCAAACGCCTTCGAACGCCTGGACGCGGCTGCGGTCACCTTCGATGACCTTCACGCCAACGCGGAGGGTATCACCAGGGCGGAATTCGGGGACCTTCTTGTCGGCGGTCAGCGCTTCAATGGCTTCACGTTCAAGAGTCTCGATCAGGTTCATTTCTTACTCGCTCTATCTTCACGCTGCGCGCCAGAGGGCGGTGCCTGCGATGCGCCCCCGTGGCGCTCGATCAGGTCCGGCCGCCTTAGCCGTGTATCTTCGACCGCTTTTGCGTGTCTCCACGCGGCGATCTTCGCATGATCCCCCGACCGCAGCACTTCGGGGATCGTGCGTCCTTCCCATGTTACTGGTCGGGTATAGTGCGGATATTCGAGTAGCCCCGCTTCGAAGCTCTCCTCCTCACCGCTGGAGGCCGCGCCCATTACCCCGGGAAGCAGTCTCACGCAAGCATCGAGGATCACCATCGCCCCAAGCTCTCCGCCGGAGAGGACGTAATCGCCGATCGAGACCGCTTCGATGTCGCGGGCTTCGAAGATTCGCTCATCGAATCCCTCGAAACGGCCGCAGAGGAGAATGACGCCCTCGCCTGACGCCAATTCGCGAACGCGCTCCTGGCTCAGCGGCTTCCCGCGAGGCGTAAGCGCGAGGATCGGGCGGCCGTCGGCCACGCTGTCCACCGCTGCGGCCAGCACATCCGGCTTGAGAACCATCCCCGCCCCGCCCCCTGCTGGCGTATCGTCAACACTCCGGTGCTTGTCGGAGGCGAAGTCACGGATTTGAACAGTCTCGAGCGACCAGGTGCTCTCGCCCAGCGCCCTGCCTGCGAGGCTGACGCCCAGCGGACCCGGAAACATCTCCGGATAGAGGGTCAGAACGGACGCGGTGAAGGCCATGCAGGCGGGCTAGTCGGGAACCGCTGTTGCGGCAATCCATTGGGCGGGAATGGCCGAACAACTCGACTGCCTGATCATCGGCGGAGGACCCGCCGGGCTGACCGCCGCGATCTATCTCGCGCGCTTCCATCTCGACATCCTCGTGGTGGACGATGGCAAGGGCCGCGCGGAGAGCATTCCCTGCACGCACAATCATGCCGGCTATCCGGACGGGATCAGCGGCAAGGAGCTCGTGCGGCTGATGCGAGAGCAAGCGCATCGCTACGGCGCCCGGATCGAACGGGACTATGTGACCCGTCTCGACAAGACCAACGAAGGCTTTTGCGCGACCTGGGGCTCAGGCTCGGTGAAAACGAAGACCGTGCTGCTGGCCACAGGGGTCAAGAACCGTCGTCCGCCAATGGACGAGGAACTGCATGATGAAGCGCTTGCCAAAGGCCTGATTCGCTATTGCCCTATCTGCGATGGCTATGAGGTAACCGATAAAAATGTCGGCGTGATTGGAAGCGATAGCCGTGGCGTCGCGGAGGCGGTCTTCCTCCGGAGCTTCACGCCGGCTGTAACCCTGATCGCTCCAGACAAGGCGCTCAGCCTGACGCCGGAAGACCAGGAGAAGTTGAAAGCGGCCGGGATCCACTGCATCGACGGGCCCGCACAGGCCGTTGCCATTTCGGACAAGTGCATCGTCGTAGATACGGCCGAAGGGCATTTCACGTTCGACAGTGTTTATCCGGCCCTTGGGAGCGACACGCATAACCAGCTTGCCGAACAGGTCGGAGCGCGTCTCAACGAACAGGGATGCATTGGCGTCGATACCCGCCAACGAACCAGCGTTCCAGGTCTTTACGCCGCGGGAGACGTGGTAATCGGCCTGGACCAGATCAGCCATGCGATGGGTGAAGGCGGCGTCGCAGCGACAACAATCCGCAACGACCTGGCGAAAGACCGACCAATCCTACGCTAGGAACTGGGGATCGAGGACGACGCGGCCTTCATCGAGATCCGCAATGCCGTCGCGGAACGGGATCAATGAGCGCTTTCCATCGGGCAGCTCGACTTCGAGCAGGTCACCCGCGCCGAAGTTCTCAACCGCAACGACGGTGCCAACTGATTGACCCTCGCGGTCGACGCAAGCGAGCCCGACCAGGTCCGAATGGTAGTACTCGCCCTCTTCGAGCGGTGGGAGTGCCGAGCGATCGACCTCGACGAGAGACCCGCGAAGGGCTTCGGCTGACGACCGATCGCCAATGCCCTCAAAGCGCGCGATCGCGGTCTTGCCACCATCGCGGGCAAAAAGAAGGCGGCGCATGGCACCGCCCACGTAGACCTCTTCATGCCGGGCGAGGCTGGCTGCGCTATCCGAAAACAGCTTCAGCCGAACCTCGCCCTTCACGCCATGCGCGCCGGCCACAGCGGCGAGTGCGACGCGCTTGTCGGTCATTGGATCGGGCTAGGCCTGCTCGGCCTTCTCGGCGCCCTCGGCAGGAGCATCCTCGGTCGAACCCTCGGCCGGCTCCTCAGCCGAAACGCCTTCTGCCTCGGCAGTCGGCTGTTCCGAAGTCTCGGCGCCCTCAGCTGGAGCGTCTTCGGCAGCGCCTTCGGCCGGCTCAGCAGCAGCTTCTTCAGCAACCGGAGCTTCTTCAGCGGCGGCTTCGGCTTCCGCCGGAACTTCCTCCGCCGGTGCTTCGGCTTCTTCAGCGACCGGAGCTTCGGCGGCTGCCTCTTCAGCCACAACTTCCTCAGCAGGCGCTTCAACCGGAGTTTCCTCGGTCACAGCCTCTTCCGCCGGAGCAGCAGCGGCCTCGGCAGCAGCGGCTTCAGCGTCCGCAGCGCGCTTCGCACGCTCTTCGACGCGCTCCTTGGCCTTCTCGCCCGGCTCGGCCTTCTTCGGGTTGTTGCGGGCAGGACGCTCCTTGATGCCGGCGGCATCGAGGAAACGCAGGACGCGGTCCGACGGCTTGGCGCCAACCGACAGCCAGTGCGTGATACGCTCGCCGTCGAGCTTCACGCGCTCCGGCGAATCCTTCGCCAGCAGCGGGTTGTAGGTGCCGACCTTCTCGATGAAGCGGCCATCGCGGGCATTGCGACTGTCGGCAACGACGATCCGATAATAGGGGCGCTTCTTGGACCCACCGCGGGCTAGACGAATTGCTACTGCCATTTCTTCGATCCTTCTTCTAAGTCTCTATTATTTCTTGCTAAACTTGTCGAAACCTGGGGGCAGGTTGAACGGCTGACCGCCGCCGAGACCTGGCAAAGCCGGGCTTCCGCCTCCGCCTAATCCGGGCAATCCACCGGCACCGCCCGCGCCGCCGAGACCACCAAGGCCCCCGCCGCCGCCGAACATCGCCGCAAGCTTGCCCAGCCCGCCCATCTTCTTCAGCCGCTTCATCACCGTGGACATTTCCTGGTGCATTTTCAGCAGCTTGTTCACATCCTGAACGGTCGTTCCGCTGCCCTTGGCGATGCGGATCTTGCGCTTGGCGTTCACGACTTCCGGCTTCGCCCGCTCCTTTGCGGTCATCGAGGACAGCATCGCCTCCATGTGGACCAGCGCCTTCGAATCCTGCGCCTTGTCCATCGCGCCCTTCATGCCCTTGAGGCCGGGCATCATGCCCGCGAGCGCGCCTAGGCCGCCCATGCGCTGCATCTGCTTGAGCTGGGACCAGAGATCGTCGAGATCGAACTTGCCCTTCGCCATCTTGGCCGCGAGCTTTTCCGCATCCTCCATCTCGATGGTTTCAGCTGCTCGCTCAACCAGGCTGACAACGTCGCCCATACCGAGGATCCGGCCGGCAACGCGGTCCGGGTGAAAGGCCTCGAGCTTATCAAGCGCTTCGCCGACACCGGCGAACTTGATCGGCTTGCCCGTGACTGCACGCATCGACAGCGCGGCGCCGCCACGTGCATCGCCGTCCAATCGGGTCAGGATCACGCCGGTGAGGTCGACTTCGCCTGCGAAGCCCTTGGCAACGTTGACGGCGTCCTGGCCGGTCAGGCTGTCGACGACGAGAAGTGTCTCGGTCGGACTCGATGCCTGCGCGACGGCTTTCATCTCGCCCATCAGCGCGTCATCGACGTGGAGACGGCCCGCAGTGTCGAGCAGGACCACGTCATAGGCCTGCAGCTTGGCGGCCTGGATCGCGCGCTTGGCAATATCGACCGGCTGCTGGCCGACGACGATCGGAAGCGTGTCGACGTTGGTCTGGCGTCCCAGCACCGCAAGCTGCTCCTGCGCGGCCGGGCGGGCGACGTCGAGCGACGCCATCAGAACGCGCTTGCGATCACGCTCCGACAGGCGCTTGGCGAGCTTGGCGGTCGTGGTTGTCTTACCGGAGCCCTGGAGGCCGACCATCATGATGATCGCCGGCGGGTTCACGTCGAGGTTCAGTTCGGCAGTCTCGGAACCAAGCGTTTCGATCAGCGCATCGTTCACGATCTTGACGACCATCTGGCCCGGCGTGACCGAGCGGATGACTTCCTGTCCGACCGCGCGCTCGGTGACCTTGTCTACAAAGTCGCGGGCTACCGGCAGCGCGACGTCCGCCTCAAGCAGCGCAACGCGAACCTCGCGCATTGCTGCGCGCACGTCGGCCTCCGTGAGCGCACCGCGTCCACGAAGCCTGTCAAAAACGCTGCCGAGCCGATCGCTCAGACTATCGAACATTCACGTCTCCCAATCGATGTCTGCCCCCAGTAGGGACGCAAAACGAAAATGCGCCGGCGAACGAAACCTCGTTGGCCGGCGTGCACCCTCGGGCGCGATCATCGATGTTGTGTCTAAAAGACCGGGGGCAGTTAGTCGAAAGCGCTCACCCGGTCAAGAAATCGCCAGCGGCAGAAGCCCCCCAAGGCCTCCGCCGCCGGCCGCCCCTGCGGCGGGACCTTAAAAGTTACAGTTATTGGGCTTGTCCCGATTCAACCGGAATGCCGGGCCCGGGAATCCCGACGGCTTGATGACGACCGCTACGAACTCCGCGCCGCTTGCGCTTGTGATGTTGTGAGTGACGTAAGCGTCTTCGATGAAGGAATCACCTGCGCTGTGCGGAGTACCCGTGCAGAGCGGATCGGATCCGTTGTACCAGATGATGCTCCCCTGCGTGACGGTAACGAAGACAGGAGCCGGATGGGCATGCCAGCCGCTGTAGCCTCCGGACTGGACGGTCAAGCGATCCGCACCGATGTCGGTGCTGGATAGCGTCTTGAGGATCATCCCCCATTTGTCGGTCTTGTCATTCGAAGTGTTGACGGTGAGCGTGCCGAAAGTCCCATTGACGATGGGAGAAGGCGCGAAGCCCGATCCCGGCGTCGCCGATGCCGGTGCGGAGACGATCGAGGATGCAATCAGCATCGCGGAAACCGGTATGAAACGAAGGATGCGGTTCATTTGCTTTCTCCATACTTGATGTGGCCGATTTCAATCGGATTTGGTGATCAAGGATGCTGCTGAACTCCCCCAGCACCCGGCCTTCACGGGGCAAAGCGATCCCTCCGGTTTGAGGCGCCTAGACGACGCCAGACCTTGCAGTCTTGCTGCGCCGGACCGGGACAGACGATGGAGGAAAGCTGATTTATTCCTGATTTTTGCTAATCTGCGGCTAGAGGGGGCGTTTCATGGATCGTCCGGCCGCCTGGCGAACCATTGCTGTAGACCTTGAGGCCGAACGCCCTTTCCGCGTCGGCAACGCGACCGTCGACCCCCTCTCCCGCGAGGCAGAATTTCCCGGCGGGCGTGAGCGGATCCAGCCCCAACACCTGAAGGTCCTGATAGCGCTCGTCCGTCAGACCGGTGATGTCGTGACCCGCTCGACTTTGATCGATTCCTGCTGGGGAGGGCGGATCGTCGGCGAGGACGTCATCAACCGCTCGATCTCCATCTTGCGCGATTTCGCAGAACGAGTTGGCGGCTTTTCGATCGAGACGGTGCCAAAGGCCGGTTATCGCTTGCTCGAGGAAGGAGCGAAAGGCTCGTCGGCAAGGCACCCACTGCGTTGGACGCTCTTCGCCGCTTTGCTGATCGCCATCGCGGTCGGGTTCTGGCTTGCTCCTCGATTGCTGGGCGGCCCAGATTCAAGGCCGCCCCTGGTGGCTCTGAAGCCTCTGACCTCCAGCGGAGACCCCGGCACTCGCGAACTTGCAGCAGCGACCGGCGACGCCCTCTCGCACATGATGGTCGCGGCTAGCTTTCACGGCAAACTCGCATGGCCGGCTACCTCAAAGGATGAAGCAAAGGCCGACCTCGTCCTGTCCGGAGACGTAAGACGCAACGGAAATACGTATTCTGCCCTGATGCAGCTCCGGGACCGACGAACCGGCACGTTGCTGTTTTCACAGCTTTATGAGGCCCCTGTCGCAGACGCCGGACCCCTGCCGGAACAGATCGGGGCCCAGATCACCAGCAATCTGACGGGCGTTCTCGCATTGATGGTCCTCGACAGGAGCCACTCCAGATCTCCCGAGCTCGCCGCCGAGAAGCTGAAGACCATTGCCGTGACGGTGACCGATGACGATCCCCTGATCAGCTATAAGATTTCCAACCGGATCGGCGCCAGCCATCCGGACTGGTTGCTGGCCCAGCTCGGCGTCGCATACGACACGGCCTTCGCCCTCAGTTCTCTGCCAAAGGCGGAGCGACAAGAAGCCGTCCAGAAGGCCCGAGTTGCCGCCGATAAGGCGCTTCGGATGGCGCCCGATTTCGGCGACACCTACGCACCGTGGTGCCTCCTCCACCCGTCGACCTATTCCCGCGAGTGCGAGGATCGCCTTCGCGCGGGCATGGAGGCCGATCCGGATGCGCCATTCACGCCGGTCTTCCTGAGCTCACTCTTGTACAAAGTCGGAAGGTTCGAGGAATTGTCCCAGTTCGCTCGGACCGGACTGGCCGGGGATCCCTTCCATCCCCACAAGCTACGGCGGGTCATACGCACTTCGATCCTGCTCGGGGAAAAGGAAGAAGCGGAGCAACTGTTCGCGCAGGCAGTTCGGTGGTGGCCCAAGCATCCGGGTCTCCACTGGGATCGTCTCTTTGCTTACGCACTCACCGGCGATTTCGACGGCGCGGCGAAAGCGATTGGGCAATTGCCGTCGGGCGTATTGGACCGGGCGCGATCCCAGATTGCGGCTATGTTGTCCGCGTTCAACGCGCGTGATCTGGTCCGCCTGAGAGCAGTCTGCCTGGACCCCAAGGCCGACTTCCTCGCTAGGAACTACTGCCTGACAGCCCTGCATCGTCTCAATGATCACGACAGCGCGCTTCAGGTGGCTGACCATCTCTTCCCGCGCGTCGTCGGAGCCACGCCAAAAGAAGACGAAGCAATTTGGCTCGACGATCCTTCGGGAGGCCTAGAGCCTATGCTTTCCGCTCCGACGGCCGCATGGCTAAGATTAGACCCCAAGTTCCTGGTTTTCGCAGAGAGGACTGGAGCAATCCGCTATTGGCGAGCCGATCGGCTTCCCGATTTCTGCAGAAAGCGCCCCGAGCCGATCTGCAGCACACTGATAAAGTTCGGTCGGCGGTCTTAAGACAGCCGCGGTTTCCCTTTCGGCGGCTTGCGTGGACGCGATGGACCGCCACCCGGCCCACCGGGACCGCGCGGGCCCTTGCTCGGCCCATCCCCCTCCGGTCGTGGCGGACCGCGCCTCCCCTGGCCATGGCGGACCGTGCGACGATCATTGGGCACCCTGCGATCCCGCTCCGGAACGCGATCCATCGGTCGCTGCGCCTGCATCTGCTGGCGCGGTCCGACCGCATAGCCTTCTTTCAGGAGCTGCGTGAACGCAGAGCGCGTGCTGTTCACGATGGCGTCCTGAAGCGCCTTCGGCAGGTCGGCGAATGTCACGTTCGGATGAATTGCCTGGACGTCGCGCAATAGCTGGTTGGGAAGGCCGCCGGAGGCCGATTTCAGCGCGGCGACAGCATCGAGCACGGCCGAAAAGACGATCGACTGCATCACATCGTTGGCGGCTCTTTGCATTTGTCTCTACTCGCGGCTGGTGGACTTGCCCTCTGCCCGTCCCTAATTGCCGCTGCAAGTCATGACACGCACCTTTCACAAGATGCACGGGCTCGGAAACGACTTCGTAATCTTCGACGCGCGCGAAGAGCCACTCGCGATGGACGAGCCGCTTGCCCGCGCAGTCTCGGATCGCAAGACGGGTATCGGCTGCGACCAATTGGTCGTCCTTGAGAAGTCGACTGTCGCCGATTTGCGAATGCGGATCTGGAACCATGACGGGATCGAGGTCGAGAGCTGCGGCAACGCCTCGCGCTGCGTAGTCGCGCTAACTCACGCCAAGACGATTGAGACTGGCGGCGGCCTCGTCAGGGGTGAGGAAGACGGCAGCGATATCGAGGTATCGCTGGGCGAACCTCATTTCGAATGGGACCAAGTACCGGTCACCTACGCCATACCGACCAACCCGATGCCGATGGCGTGGGGTGAGCTTCACAATCCGGTGGCGCTCAGCGTCGGCAACCCGCACGTCGTCTTCTTCGTCGACAATGCCGACAGCATCGACCTCGACGAGCTCGGCCCGCGGATCGAACACGACCCGGTGTTCCCCGACCGGATCAACGTGAACGTCGCCGAGGTCCATCCCGACGGCATCCGCCTTCGGACCTGGGAGCGCGGCGCCGGCATTACCCGAGCCTGTGGCACCGGCGCCAGCGCAACGGCGGTCGCTGCAATCCTGACAAAGCGCGTTCAGTCGCCGGTGAAAGTCACCATGCGAGGCGGATCCCTGACGATTGCCTGGGCGCCGGGCGAGCCGATCCGCATGCGTGGCAGTGCAACCTACGTCTTCAAGGGCGAAATCGAGCTGGAGGCGCTTGCGTGAGCGTCGAGACGATTACGCTCGGGTGCCGGCTGAACTTTGCTGAAAGCGAAACCATCCGCCGGTTGGCAACGACCAATGAGGATTGGATCGTTGTAAACAGCTGCGCCGTCACGAATGAGGCGGTGCGGCAAACCCGGCAGGCGATCCGGCACACACGCCGCCAGCGACCGGATACCCGTATTCTCGTAACGGGGTGCGCGGCAGAGCTCGATCCGGCGACGTTTGCGGATATGCCGGAAGTCGACCGTGTCGTCGGAAACGACAATAAGATCGGTAGCTTACAGCTCGATGCCAGCAGGGCGTCGCAAATCGTTCCGGCCGGATTCCTGGGCCATGTCCGTAGCTTCGTCGCCGTGCAAAATGGCTGCGATCACCGCTGCACCTTCTGCTCGATCTGGCAGGCGCGTGGTCCGAGCAGGTCCCTTCCCTTCGCAGCAATCCGCGAGGCGATTGAACGAGAACTCGATCGCGGGGCGAAGGAAATTGCCCTCACGGGCGTCGATATCACCAGCTACGACCACGGCGGGATGAACCTAGGGAAGTTGTGCCAGCAACTCCTGAAGTCGATCCCTGCCCTCGCCCGCCTGCGGCTCTCATCGCTCGACAGTATCGAGATAGACGACGCTTTGTTCGAGCTGGTCGGGGGCGAGCCACGCTTGATGCCGCACTTCCATCTCTCGCTGCAGGCCGGCGACGACATGATCCTGAAGCGGATGAAGCGGCGCCACAGCCGCGCCGAGGCGGTCCGGACGGTCGAGCGCATCAAGGATGTCCGGCCGGACGCTACCATAGGAGCCGATTTGATCGCCGGCTTCCCAACCGAAACCGAGGAAATGGCCCTGAACAGTCTGAAATTACTTGAGGATTGCGACGTCGTTGCCGCCCACATCTTTCCCTTCTCGCCAAGGCCCGAAACTCCGGCCGACCGCATGCCCCAGCTTTCGCGGGAACTCGTAAAGGCCCGTGCTGCCCGGCTGCGACAGGCTGCCGCTCAACGGAGGACTCGCTGGCTCGGCGGCCTCGTTGGCTCCAACCAGCAAGTGCTCATCGAGAACAACAGCAAGGGCCATAGCGACGGCTTTGCCCCGGTCCGCATTGAAGGCACCTCGCGCGGCGACACCGGCACCGCGCGCATTGTCCGCAGCGACGGCGATCACCTGACGGCGGTGTGGGCATGAGTTGGCTCGACCGCTTGCGTGGCGGGTTTGCAAAGACAGCGGATCGTGTCGCGGAAAACCTGACCGGCCTGACCAGCCGTGCGGCACTGGATACGGCGACTCTCGACGACATCGAAGAAGCGCTGATCGCTTCGGACCTGGGTCCGGAAGCATCCCATCGCATCCGCGAAGCCATCGCCCGCCAGAAGTTCGAGCGCCTCGACGAACGGGGTCTTCGATCGATCCTCGCCGATGAGATCGAGAAGATCCTCACTCCCGTGGCCAAGCCTCTACAGGTGTGGGGCTTTCCGCGGCCGCATGTCATTCTGGTGATCGGGGTCAATGGCTCCGGCAAGACGACGACGATCGGCAAGCTGGCACATTGGCTGAAGGAGCAGGATTACGGCGTCCTGCTCGCTGCTGGTGACACTTTCCGCGCCGCTGCCATCGAACAGCTCAAGATCTGGGGCGACCGCATCGGCGCACCCGTCATTACGGGTAAGGAAGGCGGCGACGCGGCGGGCATCGTGTTCGATGGCGTGAAGCAGGCAACTGCAACGGGGATCGACGTGCTGGTCGTCGACACCGCTGGCCGCCTCCAGAACAAATCGCACCTGATGGAGGAACTGTCCAAGATCCGCCGCGTGCTCGGTCGCCTCAATCCCGAAGCGCCCCATGACATCTTGCTCGTGCTGGACGCGACGACCGGTCAGAACGCGCTTGCGCAGGTGGAGGTGTTCCGCGAGAGCGCCGGGGTGACCGGGCTCATCATGACCAAGCTGGACGGCACCGCGCGCGGCGGCGTGCTGGTAGCCGCTGCCGAGAAGTTCGGGCTTCCGATCCATGCGATTGGCGTCGGCGAGACGGCCGACGACCTGCGCCCGTTCGATCCGCGGGCGGTTGCGCGGGCCATTGCAGGACTGCCACCCGAATGAGCGAACCTGCACGCAAGGGATCGTCATGGACGATGCTGCTCGATTACGGGCCGCTCCTCGTCTTCTTCATCGCCTACAAGGTGGCTGGGTCCGGTTTGCAGGGGTCGCTGGTCGCGACCCTCGCCTTCATGGTCGCCGTGATCATCTCGATCGCCATCGGGCTCGCGGTGGTGAAGCGCGTGTCGCCGATGGTCTGGATCTCAACCATCCTGATCCTGGGATTTGGAGCGATCACGCTCTACTTGCGCGATCCGAAGTTCATCCAGATGAAGCCGACCGTTATCTACATCGGTTTCGCGGTGTTGCTCGGTGGCGGTCTTCTTCGCGGGAAGCCCCTTCTCAAATGGCTGTTCGGCCCCGTCTTTCCGGGCCTCACCCAGGAGGGCTGGATGAAGCTCAGCCGCAACTGGGCTCTCTTCTTCGTGGCTCTGGCCATCGCGAACGAGATCATGCGCGCGACCCTTGACTTCGACACCTGGCTGACAGTCAAGGTCTGGGGCGTCACGATCGTCTCGCTGGTCTTCGCTATCGCCAATATGCCAATGCTTCTTCGGCACGGGCTGGATCCTGAGAGCAAGGGCGAAGTGATCACGGACACGCCGGTAGAATGACCGATCCAATCCTATCCATTCGCGGCCTGACAAAAGTCTACGGCAGCGGTACCGAGGCGCTGAAGCCGATCAATCTCGATATCAGGCGCGGCGAGATATTCGCTCTTCTGGGGCCGAACGGCGCCGGCAAGACGACGATGATCAGCATCATCTGCGGTATCGTGAAACCGACCGCGGGCGAAGTGCTGATCGACGGCAAGGACTGGCAGCGCAACTATCGCGAAGCGCGCAAGCGGATCGGTCTCGTCCCCCAGGAACTCACGATGGACGTATTCGAGCCGCTGATAAGCACCGTCAGCTTCAGCCGCGAGCTGTTCGGCCGCCGTCCCGACCCGAAGCGGATCGAAGAGATTCTCCGCGAGCTGTCGTTGTGGGACAAGAGGAAGACGATCCTAAAGGAATTGTCGGGCGGGATGAAGCGCCGCGTCATGATCGCCAAGGCCCTCGCCCACGATCCGGACATCCTGTTCCTCGACGAGCCCACCGCCGGTGTGGACGTCGAGCTTCGCCGCGACATGTGGAACATGGTCCGCCGCCTTCGGGAGGACGGCACGACAATCATCCTGACGACGCACTACATCGAGGAAGCAGAGGAAATGGCCGACCGGGTGGGCGTCATCAACAAGGGCGAGCTCATCCTTGTCGAAGAGAAGAACGAGCTGATGAAGAAGCTCGGCCGCAAGGTGCTGCACCTGCAACTTACCGAGCGACTGGACGCGGTGCCGCCTGCACTTGGCGAGTGGAACCTGAAGCTGAGCGCCGACGGCGGGATGTTGACATACGAATTCGACGCCAAGGCTGAGCGAACCGGCATTCCCTCGCTTTTGACCGCGATGCGAGACGCCGGCATCGGCTTCAAGGACCTTGATACGCACCAGTCCAGCCTGGAAGACATTTTCGTGGGCCTGATCAACCACAAGAGGGCCGCGGCATGAATCTCCATGGCATCTGGGCCATCTACAAGTTCGAGATGCACCGTTTCCGCCGGACGCTGTGGACCGGGCTGGCGGTGCCGGTCATTACGACTTCGCTCTATTTCGTCGTGTTCGGGTCGGCGATCGGTTCCCGGATGCGCGAGATCAATGGAATCGACTACGGCAGCTTCATCGTCCCGGGATTGATGATGCTGTCGTTGTTCAATGAAAGCATATTCAATTCGAGCTTCGGCATCCACATGCCGCGCTTCACCGGTACCATCTACGAGATCCTTTCGGCGCCGCTGAGCGCTCTAGAGACAGTACTGGGCTATGTCGGTGCGGCCGCGAGCAAGGCGATTATCGTCGCTTTGGTGATCTTCGTGACCGCCCATCTGTTCGTCGACGTGCAGGTCAAACACCCCATCCTGATGCTTCTCTACCTTCTGCTGGTGGCGGGGACCTTTTGCCTGTTCGGCTTCATCGTCGGCGTCTGGGCCAAGGGCTTCGAGCAGCTCCAGATCATCCCCTTGCTGGTGGTTACGCCCCTCACCTTCCTCGGAGGTGCTTTTTATTCGATCGACATGCTGGGCCAGCCATGGCGGAGCATCACCCTGTTCAATCCGGTCGTTTATCTAATCAACGGTTTCAGGTGGACCTTCTTCGGAACTGCTGACGTGTCGTTCGAAGCGGCACTGACAGCTACGTTTGCGTTCTTCCTCGTCTGCGCGAGCGTGATCTGGTGGATATTCCGAACCGGCTATCGACTTAAGCAATAGGCGAAGGCACACTGCCTTCCGGGCACTACCGGGGGGTAATCATGCAGCAATTTGTGAGGCTTATCGGCTGGGCATACGCCCTGCTGTTCGTGGGCGTCACCGCCCTGGGCTACATGCCGCCACTGATGGACATGAACGGCTATCTTTTCGGACTGTTCAAGCTCCAGTGGTGGGACGATGCGCTCCACCTCGGCTCAGGTATTTGGGCAGCGATCGCAGCCTGGAAATCCTACGGCGCGACCCGCACCTATTTCCGCATCTTCGGCCCACTCTATTTCCTTGACGGGGTCTGCGGACTGCTGACTGGCATGGGCTATCTCGACCTCGGCATCATCCTTCACGGGCCTGCAAACATCCCGCTGGAGACCCGCATCGCGGCCAACTTGCCGCATATCGCAATCGGCGGCTTCGCGATCATCGTCGGCTACCTCATCGCGCGTCGCCGCAGCGCCGGTGAGCCCGCGACCGCGTGAAGCGCCGCTGGAAAGTCCTGCTGGGCATTGCCGGCGGGTTGGCAGCGCTCGCGGCGATTCCGATTCTCTACATAGAAATCGGCTGCTCAGGCGAGGCCAAAGCCGACGGTTACAAACCGCTCGTAAGGGACAAGGCATGGCAACGCGAGGAAGCGCGAACCTGGCTGACCTATCCCGAATGGCACATCGTCTATTCGGCGGAGAGCTTCGCCCGCTTCCTCGAGCGCAATCCGCCCAGCGGCTATTCCTACCTGCGTGACATCCGCGGCTTCTGGTCGAGCTATTGCGCGGTCAATCGCGCTTCAGCAGCAAGCGGAGGAGCAGACGGCGGCACGCGGGTCATGCTCTACACGATCGGTCTCAGCTTCTCGGCCGAGCTTCTGGTCAAAGGCTTCTACGAGAACACGGTCGGGCGGGTTTCCGAATGGATCGGGGGCTGGGACAGCGCCGACGATCGCTACGCGACCAAAATACAGCGGCGGTACGGCGCATTCATGCACGAAACGCCCTGGTATGAATTTCCGTTCGGGCGCGCCCTCTCGGGACTGTGGAGCACCACCGAACCGAAGCACAAGGTCCGTCACTGGGAACGGCGTCTCGCGCTCAGCGGCGAATATGGCGTGAAGGCCGGATATGCGTCGCTGATCGGATGGGCGTCCGGCGCCAGCCTGGGCCCTGACGAGCGGACGCTCCGCTTCGTTGCCAAGGGAAATCCGGAGCAGATTGAGCGCGTGGACGGGCGACTTAAGCCCGTTGGCAAGGTCGGCGCCGGCGATGCTTTGGTTGAAGCACCCCGCTACGCTCAGTTCAGCGACTTGCTGACAAAGCTGTCGCAAAGCCCCGTTCAGCTGGTTGAGATCAGCGGAAACGACGACATCTTCGTCACCGCGCTCGTTCCGATCAAAGCCAATCCCGTGACCGGTGCGACCAAATTGATGGCAATGCCCTTACCCGACCGGCCCGGTTGGCAGCGCATCGGCCTATCGACCAAGGTTCCTGCCCTGCTTCCGCTCTTTCGCTCCATCCGTTCGTCGGGCGGCGAGATCGAGCACGTCTACGACTATTGAGCGTCAGCTAAAGGCCGGCGCGTAGCGTTCGTACCAGGTGTTGCTAAAGCGATTTTCCGGGTCCCACTTCCGCTTGGCGGCGAAGAACTCGCGGATTTCCGGATAGGAATCGACAAGCTGCTGTGGACCGTAGTGAAGCTGGTAGGGCAGGAAGAAGCGCCCGCCCTTGGCGTGGGCCAGGTCGATCAGGTCGCTCGTCAGTCTGGCCATCTTCGCGTTGCCGTCCGCGTCGGTTCGCTGGTTGAAATAGAGCACAACCGAGTAGGCGGGCTCCGGCGCGTAGCTGAGCCTGTTCGCTTCCTTTCCGACGACCCTGACCGAAACGTTGAGCAGGTTCGCGTCATGCGTTCGGACGATGTTCCTCAGGCCGACGACGAATGGCAGCAATTGCTCGCGGGGGACGAAATATTCCTGAAGGATGTCGGTGTCATTCTTCATCGCGTTGCGGAGGTACGGGACGCTGTCGTGCATCGGGTCGTTGCGGGATACGAGGCAGGCCTCGCCGTCTTTCATCGCCTGAGCGCGGGTGACGGTGCAGGCCTCGAACCGGTGTTCGAGATTCTTCTCCGCCCACCATTTGAAGCTTCGAAACGCCGTCGAGCGCTTCGCAAGATTGACCGTCAGACGGCGCATTTTCACTGAGCCGACGTCCTTCAGCGGCGCCCGCTCGGCACCCCCCTCGTCGGTCTTGCGATAGGTGTAGATCAGCGCCTCATCGAGGAGTGACCCGGGCGCCGTCGAGATATGCGTGTACATCAGGCCAATTGACGGATCAGCGATGATCTTCGCCAGCTTTGCCGGCAGATCCCTCGTGGCGATGAGCTCGCGCTCAGACCAGTAGATGGAGTTCGGAACGACCTCCAGCTCGGCTGAAAGGATGATCCCGAACAGGCCATATCCGCCGACGATAAGGTCGAAGAGTGCCGGATTCTGTTCGCGCGAGACAGTTTCAATCCGGTCGTCGGCCAGCAATACCCTCAACGATCGGATGGAATTCCGGACCGCGCCGGCCTGATGATCCATTCCATGGGCATTGACCGAGATTGAACCGCCAACCGTGAAGATGTCCGTGGATTGCATCGCCTTGACCGCGAACCGCGGATGGATGGCGTTCTGAATGTCATGCCAGGTCGCACCCGCACCGACGACGACTGTCAATTTTTCCGGGTCGAGCCGGATGCTGTTCATGTGCCGCATGTCGAGCATCACGCCGCCCCGGCGGAAGGCGTGCCCCCCCATGCTGTGCCGGACGCCCGCTGGTGAAATCGAGAGGCCTGTGGCCTTCGCGTAGGCCAGCGCCTGCTGAACCTCCTTCTCGCTCCGAGGAGCGACGATCCCGGCGACCGCCGTCCTGCTGAGGCAGCTGGCGTCGTTGACGGTTCCGCCCTTCTGCTCCCAGCGAGGCTCCTGAACCTGCTGATCGGCAGAAACGGCGTGTGACGCCTGCACCGGCGGAAGGATGCTCCCGCAATCCTTTTCGCCTTCAGGCTCTGCGGCTAGCGGCTGTAAGGCAGCCGCAGCGCCGGCTGCGGTTACGGCGGCGACAGACGCGCCTATTACCAGCGTACGTCGCCTCATGCCTCGTATCCCCCCATACCGGCACAGGTATGGAGGGGCGTAAAGGGCTCCGCAAGAAGCGTGGCGGTTAGGTCGTCAGTTCAGGCTGCTTCGAGGTTGACGCTTCCTGGTTGGCACGGTCGGCGCCCTTCCCATCGAGGTTCTGGGCAACGAAATCCCAGTTCACGATGTTCGAAAGGACCGAGGTCACGAACTTCGGCCGCTCATTGCGATAGTCGATGTAATAGGCGTGTTCCCACACATCGAGCGTGAAGAGCGGCACCATTCCGTCGTGCACCAATGGAGTGTCCGCATCGTGCAGCGACGTGATCTTGAGTTGATCGCGGTCGAGCAGGAGCCACGCCCAGCCGTTCGAGAAGTGATTCACGGCCTCGTCGCCGAGCTTCTGGAGCATGGGTTCGATGCCGCCGAACCCGTCGTTGATCAGCTGCGCGAGCTTGCCGCTCGGCTGCTGCTTGTCGGGGCTAAGGCATTGCCAGAAGAAGCTATGGTTCCAGAGCTGGGCGCTGTTGTTGAAGAGCTTCTTGTCGCCGCTGGTGCCCGCCTTGCGCACCACGTCGACCAGCGAGGCGCCGGAGAGGTCGCCTTTCCCCTCGATCATCTCGTTGGTCTTCTTGACGTAGGTCGCGTGGTGCTTGCCGTGGTGGAACTCGAGTGTCTCGGCCGACATGTGCGGCGCAAGCGCGTCCTTCGAAAAGGGCAGATCGGGAAGCTGAAAAGCCATGGCGGTCATTCTCCTTCGGGTGTTGCCCGAACAACGTTGAGCGAGCCCAGTCGCTCCGCTGTTCATCGCAGATGTTGCGATTTGATGTTTCGGGGCCGTAAGTAGTTCCCCAGCGCCGCTCAAGCGGTGGACTGGGGGAGAGACATGGGAAAGTTTTTTGAAAACCTGAATGGCGTCCTGATCGCGGGACTCGTGCTGGCGATCCTGATCGCGGTGTTCCCGGACAGCGGTTACGGAAACTCGGTCGGTGCAGGCAATCTCTGGCTGGGCTTGTTCCAGTGGCTGCACGTATTCTTCGGCATCACCTGGATCGGCCTGCTCTACTACTTCAACTTCGTGCAGATCCCGACCATGCCGTCGGTCCCGGCCGAGCTGAAGCCAGGCGTGTCGAAATACATCGCGCCGAAGGCTCTGTTCTACTTCCGCTGGGGCGCCGCCTTCACCGTCCTGACAGGACTAATCGTCGCCTACCTGTACGGCGAGGAGAAAGCGCTTCTGCTCAACGATCCGTCCAACCGGCTGATCGGCATCGGCATGTGGCTCGCGCTGATCATGGCCTTCAACGTCTGGTTCGTGATCTGGCCGAACCAGAAGCGCGCGCTGGGAATCGTGGAAGCTGACGATGCAAGCAAGGCCAAGTCAGCGCGCACGGCGATGATCTTCTCCAGGATCAACACATTGCTGTCGATCCCGATGCTGCTGGCGATGACCAACCAGCACTAGGAATGGGCGAGCCGCTTAGCGGCGGCTCACCTTGTACCGTGCCAGGTCACGCCGCGGGGCATCCCACTTCGGCTTGAGCGAAGTCGCCTGCTGGAGGTCCGTGTAGGCGGCCTTCAAGTTGCCGACGTCCTCATTGGCAAGAGCTCGGCCGTAATAGGCCACTTCCGGCAGTTCCGTACGGAGCTCGATGGCTTTGGAGAACAGCGGCACCGCTTCCGCGCTCTTTTCGTTCCGAAGCTGCAGGATCGCCATGTTCAGATATGGCTCCGACCGGTTCGGATCCATCGCCATTGCCGTGCTGAAGTCGGAATAGGCGCGACTATAATCGTCGCGCAGCATCAGCAGGATGCCGCGGTTCACATGGGTCGCCAGCTCATCCTGAGGCGAAAGCGCTTCTTCCGAGAATGCGCTGTCGCATGTGTTGAGCGACTCCAGAGTCGTATTGTGCTGCTCGGCAGCCTTGAAGCAGCCCTGAGCGTAGCTGCCTCCGATGACCATTACGCCTGCATATGCTGGGAGTGCCGCGGTCAGAGCCGCGGTGCTGACAGCAAGGACCAGTGCTTTCATAAAAGCCTCCTCACTTGCTCTTGCAGGATACGCCAATCTGCGGCGGTTTTCAGCGCTGAATCGACGAACGGACGAACGTCAGGCGGTGTCGGTTTCCAGCAGCTTGTGGCGCTTCAGAGCGTGGCGAAGCTGGTCGTAGCTGAGATTGAGCGCGGTCGCGGTTGCGCGCTGGTTGAATCGGTTCGCCGCGAGCGCGTTCTGGAGAAGCGCTCGCTCATAGTCTGAAACCGCCGCACGGAAGTCGCTGGTCGATGTCGGAGGAGCGACCGGGGACGCGGCCTCCGATGCTTCGATCTCGGACTCCGGCTCGACCTGCGCGCGAGGCTGCGAAGTCGTTGCCTGCGGCGCCCAGGGCGAATGGAACGGGTCGAACTGGATGGCCTCGACCGGCCGTTCCGGATCCTCCCATCGGTAGACAGCACGTTCCACTACGTTCTTGAGTTCGCGAATATTTCCGGGCCAGGAATAGCCCTCGAGCTCTCCAACCGCGGTCGTGGAGAAACCGGGCCAGTTCGGCCAGTCCAGCTCGACGGCCATGCGGCGACCGAAATGATCGGCCAGCAATGGAATGTCGCCGGTCCGCGCACGAAGCGGGGGCAAGGTTACGACCTCAAAGGACAGCCGGTCGAGCAGGTCGGCGCGGAACCTGCCCTTCTCGACCTCGGCTGGAAGACTAGCATTGGTCGCCGCGACGATGCGGACGTCTACGTCGATCGGCTTGGACGCGCCAATCCGGGTGATTTCGCCATATTCCACCGCGCGGAGGAGACGATCCTGCGCCGGCATCGAAAGCGTACCAAGCTCATCGAGGAACAAGGTCCCGCCATCCGCTTCCTCAAAGCGGCCGTGCCGGGTCTTCGACGCACCGGTGAAGCTTCCGGCTTCGTGTCCGAACAACTCCGCCTCGATCAGGGTTTCGGGAAGCGCGGCGCAGTTCATCACGATCAGAGGCGCGGCCCAGCGGCCGGACAAATGGTGCAGACGTTCTGCGATCAATTCCTTGCCGGTGCCGCGTTCGCCGATCACAAGGACAGGGCGATTGAGCGGCGCCGCGCGGCTCGCGCGCTCGACCGCGTCGAGAAAGGCGAGGCTTTGCCCGACGAATTGATTTGTCCGCTCCATTGCACTGACAGTTGGTGTCAGACCCCATCTGTTGGCAAGATATTTCGACAGAATTTTTGGCGGATTTCGGTTGTTTTGGCGGACTTTTGAGAATTCCGTTAAAGTGGCACGAACCTTGTATAGAATTTAGGCATACAGGCCTGATTACGATTGCGGAGTACGAAATGGGTATCTTCTCTCGAACGAGGGACATCTTCGCGGCGAACATGACGGAGCTCCTCGACCGGTCAGAAGACCCGGCGAAGATGATCCGCATGATCATTCTCGAGATGGAAGAGACGTTGGTGGAAGTGCGGGCTAGCGCCGCGCGCTCGATTGCCGACGGGAAGGAAATGCGCCGGGCGCTCAAGCGCCTCGAAGATCTTCAATCGAGCTGGACCGAGAAGGCCGAGCTCGCGCTGAGCAAGGACCGAGAGGACCTGGCCAAGGCGGCGCTAATAGAGCGCCAAAAGGCCACCGACATGGCCGAGGGCCTTCGCGCCGAGATCGACCAGATCGACGAGACGCTGAAGACCTACGAAGCCGATATCTCCAAACTGCAGGGCAAGCTGCGCGAGGCTCGCGCCCGCCAGAATGCTATTGCGGCGCGGCTGGAAAGCGCGGTCACTCGCGCGAAGGCTCGCGAGATCCTTCACGGAGGGCGTACCGAAGACGCCTTCTCCAAGTTCGATGTTCTGGAGCGCCGCGCCGACTTTGCCGAAGGGCGTGCGGACGCGCTCGGAATGACCGGGCCGAAGAGCCTCGAAGAAGAGATTGCAGAGCTGCAGGCGTCCGAAAAGGTCGACGCCGAACTGGAAGCCATGAAGGCCGCGCTGAAGCGCAAAGGGGATTAGAATATGGAGGACGTGCTTATTCCTGTACTGGTCGTCGGAATCCTTTTCCTGGGACTGCCGTGGCTGGTGTTTCACTACGTCACGAAGTGGAAGCAGACGGCGACCATCACCGGCGCCGACGAAAAATTGCTTGACGAGTTGTATGATCTCGCCCGCAGGCTCGACGATCGCCTCTGCTCGATCGAGCGCATCATGACCGCCGAAAATCCGAACTGGAGGCAGCAGTGCCTGCCCGACGCCACGGACCGCATCGCCGAAGAGCTGAGCGAAGTTCGCAGCCGCGGCCGCTCGCGCGTCCGGACCGGAGAATGACCATGGCCTATCAGCCACCCAGCCGCACCCGCTTCTACCGGGACAAGCGCAACGGCAAGATCATGGGGATCTGCGCCGGACTCGCGGACTACACTGGTTTCGACGTGACCCTCGTCCGGATCACGATGATCGCGGCAGTGTTCCTGAGCAGCGGCTCCATCCTCCCGGTCTATTTCATCGCCGGATGGGTCGCGCCCGACAGGCCGCGCGAGCTTGAGGGGACGGACACGGAGACGCGCGAGTTCTGGCAGTCGGTTCGCCGGTCCCCAACCCGAACCGCTCGGGACATTCGGTTGCGGCTGAAAGACATCGATCGCCGGCTCGGTGATGTCGAGAGCTATGTGACGACCGAGAACCGCTCCCTCGCCCGCGAGATCGAGCAGCTTCGATAACAATTCCAAGCGGAGGGTGAGTCCATGAACTTTGCGCCCCTGATCCCGATTGCCGGCATAACGGCCGGCGTCGCCATCATGTGGATCTGCTATAAGGTCATGGAGCTTCGTGTGATCGGGCGGAAAGCTCTGGAAGAGGCCGCTCGAGAATCCGCAGAGAAGAAGAAGCTCGAAGCGAGGCTTGCGGTGCTCGAACGGATCGTCACCGATCGCGGAATCCAGACAGCCGAGCAGATCGACGCGCTTCTTGAGCGACAACCGACCCGCATCGAATCCTGACCATGTTCTGGATGCTCATCTTCTCGCTCGCGTTGGCCTTCATCGTTGCCGGCGTGGTCCTGAACCTGCTGAAGGTACAGGCCGGCTTCACGGCACCGGACCAGGCCGAGCGACTGTCCGAACGAGAGATGGATGCGATCCGGGCAGAAAACGTTGAGCTGAAACATCGCATTGCCGAACTGACCGAGCGCCTGACCGTCCTCGAGCGGATCGCGACAGATCCGGCCGAACGCGTCTCCCGTGAGATCGAAGAACTACGCTGAGGATATTGAGCCATGGATTCCGAAGTTCTGAGCCTTCTTGCAAACCTGTTCCCGATGATCGCGGTGATCGTGGCAGTCAGCGTCGGAGGCTGGGTGTTCACCACCTGGCTGAGAATCAAGAACGGCTATCCGCTGGAAACGTCCTGGGGAACGCCGCTGCATCCCTCGAACAGCCGCGAGCATGCTGAGCGCATCAAGTTGCTCACGAGTGAAAACGCCCAGCTTCGGGCCGAGCTCGGGTCCATCAAGGATCGGCTGGAGACGGTCGAGCGGATCGTGACCGACCAGCCGCATCGCCTCGCCCGCGAAATCGACGCGCTGGCGATCGACAAGGGGGGTAACGCCTGATGGGACCGGGAGAAGTCATAAGCCTTCTGATCGTCGTCCTCATTCCGACGATTTTCCTGTCTTACATGGCACGGCGCTTCTTCACGTTCCGTGAGAAGCAGCTCGATGCCCAAACCAGCCTTGCAGCCGAGAAGGCGGCCCAATATGCCGCGAACAACGCCGAGCTGGAGGCGCGACTCCGCGTGCTGGAGCAGATAGTCACGGATGGCGGCCTGCAAACGGCCGCGCAGATCGAAGCTCTTCGCGAGAAGCCTCGGCTGGAACATGGAGACAAGGCTCAATGAACCCCTTCGAAATGGTCGCGGTCATCGTGGTTGCAGTGATGATCGCCTCGGTTCTGAGAGCGAAATACGGTCATGCGCAACGTGGCGAGGCGCAAATCGATCCACGCGAGCACGCCGAGAATTTGCGGCTGCGCGACGAGGTGAAGGACCTAAAGGAGCGCATCCAGGTGCTCGAGCGGATCACGATCGAGAAGGAAAACACCCTCTCGAAGCAGATCGAAGAGCTTCGCGACCGCTAGAAGGCGGGTCGACCGGCTGCTAGGCGGGCGTGGTGACCGGCCTGCCCTCACTCCAAGACATCCTTGACGAGTATGAACTGCTCGAAGGCGAGGATCGTTACCGGTTGCTCATCGATCTCGGGCGCGAGCTTGACCCGATGCCTGAGGCGTTGAAGACCGACGCGACCAAGGTCCGCGGATGCTCTGCTTCGGTCTGGGTCTACCCGACGACCACGGAAAACGGGCGGTTGCATTTCCTTGCGGACAGCAATGCCGCGATCACCAAGGGCATTGTCGCGCTGATTCTCTCGGCTGTGCAGGACAAGCCAGCCGAGGAAGTGGCTGCGATGGATGTCACCGAAGCCCTGGCGCCGTTCGAGCTTCGCAAGCATCTGAGCGCGAACCGCACTCAGGGCGTCCCAAACATGATCGCGCTGATCCGGGAAACCGCCCAGCGGCTCGCCGCATGAGCGATACTGCGAAGACCGCGAGCTTCGATCCCGAGCGCTTTTTCGAACTGGCTCGCCGGGTCGGGCACGGCATGGCCCTGGGGCTCGAGTATCGCGCCTCCGGCGACAACTGGATGGAGCTTTGCCTCCCATGGCGCGAAGAGCTGGTGGGAGTGCCCGAGACAGGGGTGCTCGCGTCAGGCGCCATCGTCAGCCTCATCGATACGGCCAGCGGCGGCTCGGTCTGGATGACCCTCGGCCACTTCGTCCCGATCGTCACGCTGGATCTCAGGCTCGACTACATGCGCCCAGCCTTGAAGGGTGAAACCGTCATCGCGCGCTGCGAATGCGTGAAGCTGACGCGTCAGATCGCCTTCATTCGCGGCGTTGCCCACGGGGGAGATCCGGAACGGCCCATCGCGCATAGCGCGGCGACCTTCATGCTCAGCAGCTAGGCGACTTTTCCGTTCTTGCGTTCTTCTGCCTTGCGAAGGACTTCATAGGCCGCCTGGACCTTCTGAAACTTGTCGGCAGCTTTCCTATTGCCGGCGTTCGTGTCGGGATGATGCTCCTTGGCGAGGCGGCGATACGCCACCTTCACATCCTTGAATTCGACGTCCGGATCGAGCTCCAGCACTTCCAGCGCGCGCATCTCGTCTCGGCTGCGGCTGCCATCGCCGGGACCAGCCCATTGCCATTGAGCAGATGTGCGGAAGGCTGAAGCGCCCGATTCTTCTTCGGCGGCACGGCGCGCAGCTTCCTCGGGGCTAAGCCCGGCAAAGTAATTCCAGTTCTTGTTATATTCGGCGGCGTGCGCCTCGCAGAAGTACCAGCGGTCCTTGCTATGCGGCGCCTTGGGCGCGGGCCGATCGCCGACTTCGTTGCAGCCCTCGCGATCGCAAAGGCGAACCTTGGATGCACCGCGCCCCGCCGCACCATAGGCGCGCCACCGCGGGAAGCCCCAGTCGTTCGATCTCTTCGTGCCTACCATCTCCACTCCACCTAATGGCGAGCGGAGACGTTCGCCAGTCAGTCAGATATCGCCAGAGGGCCTGTAAGCCGGGTTCTGTCCAGCGCATTGCTGCGCCTGTGCGGCCATTCCTCTAGGAGACGGATTACTCCGTCCCTCAAGCAACCAACCCGGGCGACGAGCCGGAACAAGCTCATATGCCGCCCCTATTCGGTCTTGCACCCGGTGGGGTTTTCCGTGCCGGTGACGTTGCCGCCCCCGCGGTGCGCTCTTGCCGCACCCTTTCGACCTTACCCGCCCAAGGACGAGCGGTATGCTTTCTGTGGCACTTTCCCTGAGCCCTGCCGAAGCATGACCCGCCGGGCGTTACCCGGCACCGTTGTTCCGTGGAGCCCGGACTTTCCTCGTGTCTCTTGCGAAACCCGCGGCCGCCTGGCCCTCTGGCAGTCTGCATATGGGTTATTGCGGCCTTGGCAGCAACAGGGCCAGCAACTTGGCCCTGCATTCACCGTCGATTATGCCGTCGATCAGGTCCGGCCGGAAACGACGTTGAAAGGCAATCACAGCCTTCTGTTCGTCCGTTACATCGTAGCCGAAACGTTCGAGCGCGAGCAGGAAGGCCGCGTCCGTCCAGAAGGGATCGATCAGGTCGCGGATCGGGCTTGGAAGTGCCAGGCGGTAGCGAGCCAACGCCTCCCATGGGAACAGCTCGCCCGGATCTTCCTTGCGCGCGGGCGCGACATCGGAATGGCCGACGACATTGCCGCGGCCGATGCCGTGGCGCCCCTTGATGTCAGCGACGAGCGGGATGAGCGATGCCAGCTGCTCGTCAGGAAAATTGCGGTAGCCAAACTCGTGCCCCGGATTGACCAGCTCGATTCCAACGCTGGCCGAGTTCACGTCCGAAATGCCCCGCCAGCGCGACTTTCCGGCGTGCCAGGCGCGCATCTCCTCATCGACCAGCCGATAGATCGTGCCGTCCTCATCGACCAGGTAATGGCAGGAGACCTTCGCGTCCGGCGAGGTCAGCCGGTTCAGTGCGCCTTCCGCGTCGGGCATGCCCGTATAGTGCAGGACGATCATGGAAACTGGCATCGTCCGCTCGTCGAAATTCGGCGACGGCCTTTCGATCACGTCCAGATCCATGCGCCCAATGGCGCATCAGCCGCAGATTCGGTCAACCCCCAAGCTCAAGCTCGCGCGGCGGCCCGACGCTCCTGGATAGTCCTGCGATCCGATTTATCGCGATTTTCCAGCCGATAGAGACCGCGAGCCTTCGGATCCGCAGACAGCTTCTTCGTCTGACCGATGACTGTTTCGCCCGCGCCAAGCATCAACCAACCGTCGTCCGCCATCGCCGATGACAGCCGGTCGAACGCCAGCGCCTTCTTCTCCGAGCAGAGATAGAGCAGGACGTTCCGGCAGAGCACGATATCGAAGCCACCCGGCTGCGGCGGTTGCTCAAGCAGGTTGTGGACCTGGAACCGGACCTGCTTGCGAAGCGGCTCCGCAATCCGCCAGCCGTCTCCGCATTCCTCGAACCAGCGGATGGTCTGCGTGATTGCCAGCCCCCGCTGGACTTCGAACTGCGAGTAGACGCCGCTCTTCGCCCGGTCGATCACGCAGCTCGACACGTCGGTGCCAAGGATGTCGATAGTCCAGCCTTTCCACTTCTCCGCATCGTCGGCGAACAGCATCGCCAGAGAGTAGACTTCCTGTCCCGTCGAGCAGCCGGCCGACCAGATGCGGAGCCTCTTCTTCGAGGCACGCTTCACGGCCAGCGCCGGCAGCGCATATTTCGAGATCGTGTCGAACGGTGTCCGGTCGCGAAAGAAGTAGGTCTCGTTGTTGAGCAGAGCCTCGACCACCTGGTTCGACAGTCCCGGCTCCTTGTTCATGACAAGGATTGTGATGAGCTCGTCCAGCGTCGCGATTCCGCGCTCGCGGAGCAATGCCGAAAGCGCGGTCTCTATCCGCCAGCGCCGGCTCATCGTCAGTTGCTGGCCGGTACGCGCCTCGAGCAATCCGGCGAGGATTCGGCTGGAACTATCGCTTATCTGCAAGCGCCGCCTCCCACCCGCGACGCGATACGCCTTGCAAGTTTGTCGGGAGGCATAATCGCGCATGCGAGGCCAGCCTCCAGAATGGAGCGCGGCATGCCCCAGACGGCGCAGCTCGCTTCGTCCTGCGCAAGGACGGAGCCGCCTGCCGCGACCATTCGCGCCGCGCCCTGGACACCATCGCGGCCCATGCCGGTCAGGACCACGCCTGCAGCCGAAGCGCCATAGAGAGCACTGACCGACTGGAACATCGGATCGACGGACGGCATGCAGCCTGAATAGGACGCGCTGCGGTCGAGATGCACGACAGGGCCATCGGGCCCATCGACGACCATCAAGTGCGCATCGCCCGGGGCGATGATCACGCGGTCAGGAAGCAGCGCCATGCCCTCTTCCGCAACCAGCGTCTCGCGCTTGGCGGCAATGCCGAGCTGGCGAGCGAAGACCGGCATGAAAGGGACTGGCAAATGTTGGGTGACGAGGATCGGGATCCCGATGCGCCTCGGCAGAGTCTCGAAGAAGCTGTTGAGCGCGTGAATTCCGCCCGTAGACGCGCCGACCGCGAGCAGCTCGACTCGCTCGGCCGACATGGCGCGGAGGGGTGCGTTGACGACGGCGCTTACCGGAGCGACTGCCGCCGGCCGTTGATCCTCGGCATATCCAAGCGCTTTGAGGCGCGAGATCAGCACCTCGGAGAAGCGGCCGTTGAAGCGACCCGTGCCCGGCTTCGGCAAGGCATCCGCCGCACCGAGGGCAAGCGCTGCGACCGTCTCCTCGGCGCCTTCCTCGGCCACCGATGACACGATCATCACGTGCGCGCCGCAGGCGTTGTCGAGGATACGCGGAATGGACCGCAGCCCGCCCGCGCCCGGCATTTCGAGATCGAGAAGGATCGTGTCGACCCGAACCGCCTGAAGCGCGTCAATCGCGTCCTCGGCCGTTCCGGCAACCGCCGCGATTTCGAAGGAACTGTCGCTTTCGATCATCCGCGACAGGACGGAGCGCGCGACGGCGCTGTCATCCACGATCATCAGTCGGATGCGGCGGCGATGTTTTACTGGCGGGACCGACTGGCGATCCCGCGAACTGGCGAGCGCCCGCTCCACGGCCCGAACCTTAAGCTACGCCGACGAGCTGAAGCTTGATGTGCAGCGTTTCTCGGTCGAACGGCTTCATCACATATTCGTCGGCACCTGCTTCCAGCGCGGCGCGGATATGCGCCATGTCGTTCTCGGTGGTGCAGAAGACGACCTTGGGCTGGTCGCTATGGCCCCGCTGCCTGAGCATGCGGAGGAACTCCATTCCGCTCATGACCGGCATATTCCAGTCTAGCAGGACGACGTCCGGCATCTTTGCTTCGCAGCGCGACAGGGCCTCACGCCCGTCACCGGCCTCGTCGACTTCGAACTCGAGCGTCTCGAGGATGTGCCGAGCGACCTTTCGGATGACCTTGGAGTCGTCGACGATCAGACAGGTCTTCATAACTGGAACGCTTCCCACTCCCGGTTTCGATTAGGCACTTAAACGCTAAGGGTAACGAAGAGCTTAAGCGGCCTTGACTTCGACGCCGCTAACGAGAGCGGCAATATCGATCAGCAGGATCGGTCCCTGCTCGGTCTCGACCATGCCTTTGGATACGCGCTCCCAGCCCTCGCCCATGGCCGCTCGCACGATTACAGGCTCCGACAGAACCTCGACGACGTCTTCGACCAGGTCGACGATCAATGCGTAATGGTGACCGTCCAGTTCGACGACTGCTGCTTCGCGGATTCCGTCTGAGCAATCGGTCGCGCCAAGCTCGAGCGAGCGCATGCAGTCGATGACGGTAAGCACGCGGCTGCGCAAAGCCGAAAGGCCCGCGACATGAGGCGCGGCACGCGGAACCGGAATCAAGGTGTCCAGCTCGACAACGGACTCGACGGCTGCAGCGGGAAGCGCCACACGCTCGCCGCCGATGGTGACGATCAGAAGAAGCTCGGCCATCAGCGCCTCCCTGCGCCTGCGGACTTGAGCGCCGTCAGCAGAGCGGCCCGGTCATAGCGATAGATGGTTTCGTCCTTTGCTGAGGTCGGATCAGGCTCCGAGCGGAGACGGATGATGCGCGCCGCCGTGAGATCGCCGCTCGAAGCTTCCGACAGGATGGCGAGATCGACTTCATACTCGTCGGCTTCGGACACGACGCGGTAACCGGCGGCCTCGACGATCGGACGTAGCATGTTCTGCATCCATGGGTCATCAGCCGGAAGCCTGCAGACAGGTTGCTCAGACAGGCGCTCGGCCGCAGTCAGGAAGGTGGAGAACAGCCAGTGCGGATCGACCAGCTCAGCCGGTTCGCCGGCAACCAGGGTCACCGCGGAGACTTCGCCCGGATGCTCGGCCGGAATGATGTCGTGTGCAATGGCGGAGAGATCGATGACCTCCCGGAAGGCATAGCCAATCTCGCAAGTGCCATCATTGAGACGGAACAGCCTGACCTTTTCGGACGGCAATTCTCCATTGACGCCCGCAAGCGGAAGGATGGCTTCGCCGAGTTGCACACGAAGCTGCCCGGCGCCCGGCCGGATTGCCGTGGCCGGGACCTCCTCGATGCGGTCGACGATCGCCAGGCGCATGGCGCGCCGGCCGCCGTCCAGTCCGTGGAATAGCAGAACAGGTGTATCGACTTCGACGGCCGCTATCGGAGCGTCTACGATGCGGGCGGCGCGGTCGTGTGATTCGAGCTTCACCCCGCCAACCTGTGCAATTCCGGCCGGATCGAAGAGCAGGATCGGGCTGCCGTCGTCGGCGAGCGTCGTTCCCGCATAAAGACCGGTCGCCATGACCGCCGGCGCGGCCGGCTTCACGACGAGCTCCTCGTGATCATGGATTCGGTCGACCGCGAGGGCGTAGACATCGGTACCTGCCGGACGGAGGACGACAAGGCTGCGTTCATGCTCCGGAATGTCGCTTTTCAGTCCAAGAACGTCAGACAGTGCGATTTCGGGAACCCGACGACCGCGGATGGTTGCAACCCCTGCCCCGCCGAGTTTTTCGAGCGTGACGGATTCCCCATTTGCGCGCACGATCTCGTCGATCGCCGAACGTGGGATCGCGAAGCTTTGTCCGGCGACGGAAACGGTAAGCGCCGGAATGATGGTCAAGGTGAGCGGGACACGCAGGGTCATTCGCGTTCCGGCACCAAATGTGCTGTCGACCTCAACGATTCCGCCGATGCGCTCGATGTTAGACCGGACGACGTCCATGCCGACGCCGCGCCCGGAAATTGCCGTCACTTCCTTGGCGGTCGACAGGCCAGCTTCGAAGATGAGTGCAAGCTGCTCGCGCGGTTCGAGATCGGACGCCTCCGACTTCTCGATCACACCGGCTGCAATCGCCTTCTCGACGAGCTTCTTGCCGTTGATGCCTCGTCCATCGTCCTGGATGTCGATCAGGATCTGGTTGCCCGATTGACGCGCTGAGACGGACAGGATGCCAATCTCGCGCTTGCCGGCCTTGAGACGCTCGGCAGGAAGCTCGATCCCGTGGTCGACTGCGTTGCGGATGATGTGGGTCAGGGGATCGCGGATCATTTCGATCATTTCGCGATCGAGTTCGACGTCTCCGCCTTCGATGTCGACTAGCACCTGCTTGCCTAGTTCGGCCGACAGGTCACGGACCATCCGTGGAAGGGCGACGAACAGGTTCTCGATCCGCTGCATCCGAGTCCGGGTGATTGCATCCCGCATGTCTGCGATGATCGAGGAAAGACGCTCGAACGCGCCGTCGACGGCGACGTCGCCCGGAGCCTCACGCAAACGGCGCGCAAGCTCGTTACGGGCCAGCACCATGTCCGAAACGCCGCTCATCAGGCGGTCGAGCAGTTCGACGGAGAGCCGGATCGTGCGCGGGGCGACGGCCTTGCTCTGCGCTTCCGCCACGGTGGCAGCAACGGGTGCGAGAGGTGTCTCGGCCCCCTGTTCAAGCGCCTGAATCAGGATGCTGTCGTCACCAGTCGAAATATCCTCGCCAGCGTCCAGCGCCGCTACCATCTCGGCGATGCGGTCGATGACGGCGAGAACGGCGCTCACCAGTGGCCCGTCCGGCTGACGGCGGCCTGCGCGCACTTCTGCAAGCGCATCCTCTGCAGCGTGGCTGAGCGCCTCAAGCCGCGGGAAGTCGAAGAAGCCGCAATTGCCTTTGACGGTGTGGACGAAACGGAAGATGGAATCGAGACGTGCGCGGTCGTCCGGCGATGCCTCCCAGGCGACGATCTCTCCGCCCAGCGCCTCGAGCATCTCGCGGCATTCGGCAATGAATTCGGAAATCAGATCGTCCATCGGTACGCGGTCCCGCCCCTCTCGGGCCGCTTATGGCGCGCAGTTGTTAATGCGCCGTTATCCCTGATGGACGTTCAGTTCCGGGGAACGATCGCTCCGATGATCAGGACTTCGGGCGAAGGCTCCGAAAGACGGATCGCACCGCCAGCTTCCTTGGCGAGAGCCTGGGCCAGCCATGCCCCTGCAGCGCGCGGCTCGATTTGACCTTCGGCAGGTACGCCCTTCGTCAGCATCTCGCGAAGCCCGGCATCGAGCATGACGCGCGGCCCCTCACCCCGGATCGCGATTTCCAGTCCTTCTTGAGTCGTTTCCGCGCCAACGTCGAGGCGGCCGCCACGGACGAGCGCATCTCCTGCGATCAAAGCCAGGTTAAGTAGCAACTTCATCGCGCCTTTCGACAGCTTCTCCGGCGTGACCATCCAGCCAAACTCGATCCTGCGCTCCGCCCCGAAGATGCCTTGCAGCGCGACCTTCGCCTCATTGGCGTCGATCGCGTCCGCGAAGCCGCCACCCGCCCCAAAGGCCAGCCGGAAGAACTTGAGCTTATTTGCAGTCGCCTTCGCACTGTCGGCCAGCAATTCGACACAACGGTCGCGCATCTCCGGGTCCTGCTCGTCGGCCATCAACTCGATGCCGTTGTTGAGCGCTCCAACCGGAGACATCAGGTCGTGACAGAGCCTGGAGCAGAGCAGGCTTGCGAGATCAACGGCGTTCATGGCCGCGTGAATGAGCCAAGGTTTAACATCGCGCAAGTTCTTCCACTTTCACCCGCGGCCTAAGCCCTTTACGCGGACTTTCTGCGTTCGGAGTTGGAGGGACAGCTGAAGACCATTTTGCTTGCTGTGCTTGCTGCAGCGCTCTCGCCCACAATGGCGACAGCCGCTCCGGCCACGCGGACCGCGTCCGCGACGATGAATATCGACAAGGCGCGCATCGACCGAGCACTCGCGGAGATGGTGACAGGCGGCCGCGCCGCCGGTGCCTCTGCCCTCGTTTGGCGGGACGGCAAGGAAATCTATTTCGGTACCGCCGGCTATGCCGACCGCGAGGCGAAGCGGCCAATGCGCCGCGACACGCTCGCACAGATCTGGTCGATGACCAAGCCGGTCACCGGCGTCGCGCTGATGCAGCTGTGGGAGCAGGGAAAATTCCGGCTGGACGACCCGCTCTCCGATTATTTGCCCGAATTCGCGCAGACGAAGGTTTACGAAGGTGCGGACAGCGCCGGGAACCCGGTCCTGCGCCCGCCCCACCGCCCAATCCTGGTCCGCGATATCTTCCGTCACACGGCAGGACTGGGGGATGGTCCGGGAGATTCCTATCCGCAGAAGGCGCTCGCCGCCGCGGACCCGCTCAATCCCGGCAACGATCTGCCCGAATTCAGCCGGCGCATGGCCACGGTGCCTTTGGCGTACGAACCCGGCACCCAATGGCGATACAGCCTCGCCGTCGATGTCCAGGCCACGCTCGTCGAGAAGCTGTCCGGCCAGAAGTTCGAGGATTACGTCCGGCAGCACATCTTCGTGCCGCTGCGAATGAGAGACACCGCATGGACGCAGCCGCAGGAGCGCTATTCGCGCCTGGCCATACCCTACGCCAGAGGCTCTGACGGAAAGCTTCAGCGCAAGAACGAAGCCGACATACGCCTATGGAATTTCTCCAACAGGAAGCTCACTCGTGGCGGTGCCGGGCTGGTGTCGTCGCTCGACGATTACATGCGGTTCGCCCGAATGCTGCTGAACGGAGGCGCGCTTGATGGCGTGAGAATCCTCAAGCCCGCGACCGCCAAGTTGATGTCCACCGACCAACTCGACCCGCGGATCGTGGAGCGCTCTTGGCTTCCGGACAAGCTCAATGGGGGTTTCGGGCTGGATTTCGCAGTTCGAACGGGACAGCCGAAGAGCAAGAAGGAAAACCGCGGCGCCGTCGGAGAATTCTTCTGGGACGGCGCCTGGTCGACGCTCTTCTGGGTCGATCCGGCGAACAAGCTAACGGTCGTCTATTTCGTCCAGTCGGAGCCGTTCGACGGGACGCTCCACCACGACATCCGGCGGGCGGTCTATGGCGACAATTACCTCGGGCCAAAGGGCGACTAGCGCCAATCATTGAAAGACCTTCGCCAGATTCCCATATCCAACACGTGGGGGGCCACCAGGTCATCAGCGTCGAGCTAAAGTCGAGCCATGCAGGATGGCGGCTGGACCGCGCGCTGGCCGATGCCGTTCCAACCCTATCGCGCGAAAGGCTGAAAGCGCTGATCCGCAGCGGTGCATTGCAGTCGGAGGCTTCGGCCGCTGTTCGCGACCCGGCTCTCAAGGTCCGTGGAATCGAAGCGTTCACACTGACTGTTCCCGAAGCCCGACCGGCTCATAACGAGCCGCAGGACATTCCGCTGAGGTTGGTCTTCGAGGACGAACATCTACTGGTCGTCGACAAGCCGGCTGGCCTCGTCGTCCACCCTGCTGCCGGCAATCCCGATGGGACGCTGGTCAATGCGCTGCTTCACCATTGCGGTGGAACCCTGTCCGGTATCGGAGGAGTTGCCCGACCCGGCATCGTCCACCGCATCGACAAGGATACGTCAGGCCTGTTGGTGGTCGCCAAGACGGACGTAGCGCACGAAGGTCTCGCCAAGCAGTTCGCTGCTCACAGTATCGATCGGCGCTATCTCGCGATCGTCGCGGGGCTTCCGAAGACGGCAGAGGGAATTGTGGACGCTCCGCTCGCCCGTTCTTCGACCAACCGCAAGAAGATTTCGATAGTCGAAGGAAGTCGCGGGAAACGCGCCGTAACCCACTGGCGTCGCTTGCAAATCCTGCAGGACGCGGCTCTTGTCGAATGCAGGCTCGAGACGGGCCGAACGCATCAGGTTCGAGTCCACATGGCGTCGCTCGGCCATCCATTGCTGGGCGATCCGGTTTACGGCCATTCTGGAAAGAGCAGCCGCGAGCTGTTGAAAAGATTGAACTTTCATCGCCAGGCGTTGCACGCAGCGGAGCTTGGCTTCACGCATCCGGTCACCAAGCACCGCCTGTCGTTCGCCAGTGGCATGCCAGCGGACATGCAGGAACTGTTCACCGCCCTTTTGGTATAGGTTCTAACGAGCTAGGACGAGTAATAAGCGTCCGGCCCAGGGAGACGTAATAAGCGCATGGCACAAAGAAATGTCGTCTCGATCCCCGCCAGTGGCGGGGAGGCAGGGCTCAATCGCTATCTGTCCGAGATCAAGAAATTCCCGATCCTCGCTCCAGAGGAAGAGTATATGCTCGCCAAGCGCTGGCGTGAGCATGGGGATACGGACGCGGCCGCGAAGCTCGTCAATTCGCACCTCCGCCTCGTGGCGAAGATCGCCATGGGTTACCGGGGCTACGGCCTGCCGGTCAGCGAGCTGATCTCCGAAGGCAATATCGGCCTGATGCAAGGCGTGAAGAAGTTCGAGCCCGATCGGGGCTTCCGCCTCGCCACCTACGCGATGTGGTGGATCCGCGCGTCGATCCAGGAATTCATCCTGCGCTCGTGGAGCCTCGTGAAGATGGGCACCACCGCGGCGCAAAAGAAGCTCTTCTTCAACCTTCGCCGGATGAAGAACCAGATCGAGGCGTTCGAGGAGGGCGACCTCAAACCTGCCGACGTCGCCAAGATCGCCAAGGACCTCGGCGTCACCGAGGACGAAGTGATCTCGATGAACCGCCGCATGGGAATGGGTGGCGACACCAGCCTCAATGCCCCGCTGCGCGACACCGAGGGCGAAGGCCAGTGGCAGGACTTCCTTGTCGACACCGGCCCGCTCCAGGACGAACTGATCGCGGAGGACGAGGAAAGCCGCGTCCGCCATGACCTGCTCATGGATGCGCTCGAGACGCTGAACGATCGTGAGAAGCATATCCTCACCGAACGGCGCCTGACCGACGAGCCGAAGACGCTCGAGGAGCTCAGCCAGGTCTACAACGTCAGTCGCGAGCGTATCCGGCAGATCGAAGTCCGAGCGTTCGAGAAACTGCAGTCGGCGCTGATCCGGCTGGCGGGTGAAAAACGGCTGCTTCCGGCCGCCTAAGCCGCGGTGACAACAGCCCGCCGATCTGGCGGCAAGGGCCTGCGTCAGTTTCTGGACGCGGAGCAGCAGCGTGCCTGGCTGGAAGGCAATGCCGAGTTGTCCGATGCGGACGAGCGCGCGGAGTCGCTAGAGCAGCGTTTCAAATATGTTGCCCGGTTCGAGAAGTTTCTCCGTCGCCCGCAGGCGGAGGATGTTCTCGGCCTACTCCGGCTCTATGCCGAACGCTGCATACCCATCCCGCGCACGACCGAACGCTTCTACTGGTCCGTCTCCTGCCTTCCATCGACGTCCGACAAACCACTCGTTCGCATAAATGCGAGCTGGATGGAGTTGTTCACGCTCTACGCAGATGGCGAGGACGTCCGGGCGCGATTCATCGTCCATCTTTCGGATTTCACAACGGACCGAACCGCCACGGCGGACGATCTGGACGAAGGGCTTCTGGAACGATCCGTCGTCGAGCCAAACGACATCGCCTGCACTTTCCCGAGCGCGGTCGATCTATTCGTGATCAAGGTGCGGAGCTCTACCTCAATCCGCGCATTTCTCACCGATGATCGAGCGTTGCGCGGGATCCGGAATTTCAACCTTACCCACATGAACCGCGGGCGTAACGCATATCAGGCGAGCCACTCCTACAGCCTTGCCGACCATATGCTGGACGGCTGAACTCGTTCGTCGCCCGAGGGGCGCACTCGACTGTCTGCACCCCCTAGACGTGTACTTCAGAGCCTTTTCATTCCGCTTTCGTGGTCAAGACGAGGCTAGCTCTCAGCAGTGCCTAATCCAGTGAGGGAATGAAGATTTCTAACTTTTGATAAGGTTCGCGCAGGAACTAACAGGCGTATCTAGACAGCCCTCGGCGAAGCGCCCGGCAAGATTATTCCGGCCGCGCGCTCCGACGGCCAGTTACAAACCGGCCGCGACCACGATGATGACGAGCGGCAGAGCAGCAAAGCGGGTGTCGAGGAGGACGTCTCATGATGATCTCGAAATTCGATAGCGCACTTAACTCCTTCAGCTCTCCGAAAACGGCGAACAAATCGGACTCTCGTCTGCGAAGAGCGCGTGTGAAGCGGGGGGCGGGGCTCTTCGCCATCGCCCTGCTCGCTTCCGTCACCCTGGATCCCGGCCCCGCTTACGCTTCTGAGAACGATGCGGTGCGCGTATGGAATGAAAGAGCCGCAATCACTCTCGTCAACGGCCCAGCTGCCGCCACGCCAGGCGTCCAGTTTACGCCTCCGGTCGCGTTCATTCATATCGCGATGGTCCAGGGCGCCGTCTACGACGCCGTCAACGCCATCAAGGGCGGCCACGACCCCTACCTGGACGGACTGAAGGCACCTACCAGCGCATCCAAGGGCGCAGCAGCTTCGACAGCAGCGCATGATGTCCTGATCGGCCTCGTCAATCAGGCGCCGTTGACGGCAACGCTGACCGCCGCGGTCAAGACGGCAATCAAAGCCCGTCTCGATGCAGAATACGCCAGCTCGCTGGCCGAGATCCCCGCAGGCGACGCCAAGGCCAACGGGATCAAAGTCGGAGCCGCGGCTGCCGCGGCGATGTTGGCCAACCGGGCCGGTGACGGCCGCTTCGGCGCGCCCGGCTTTCCCTTCCCCGCCTCGCCGGGTCCCGGGCAATGGCGCCCGAACCCGGTAAACGACCCGAACGCATGGGTACGCAACGTGCGACCGTTCACCCTGCCGAGCTCGGATTACTTCCAAACGTCAGGGCCGCCGCTCCCTCTGACAAGCGCCCAGTACACGGCCGAGTTCAATGAGGTGAAGGCGAAAGGCCGGGCCACCGGATCTACGCGGACGGCGGCTGAGACATCGCTGGCGCAATTTACGGGCGGTCACCCGGTTCCCATGTTGTACACAGCCATGCGCCAGGTGGCGGCCGATAAGGGACTGACAATCACTCAACAAGCGCGATTCCACGCCATGACCGCCATGACAGCGGCGGACAGCCTGATCAATTGCTTTGCAGAAAAGGGTCGCTGGGGCTTCTGGCGGCCGACGAGCGCGATCCAGCTCGCCGACACCGACGGCAACGATGCGACCGAGCCCGATACCGGCTGGACCTCGCTCCTGCCGTTGCCGCCATACGCAGACGAGCCATCGGGCGCCAACTGCGTCTTCAGCGGGTTCCTGAACAGCGCCAAGGCGTTCTTCGGCAGCGACGCAGCGGAGTTCGATCTCGTGAGCCCGGGCGTCGGACCGGGGACGGGATCGACGCGGCATTACAGCCGCTTCACCGATGTCATCCCCGACATCATCGATGCGCGAGTCTTCGGCGGGCTTCACTTCCGCACGGCCGACGTACATGGCGCCCTGCTCGGGCAATCGGTAGCGGGCTATGTGGATGCGAACTTCTTCAACTGCCGCAACGCCGGCCAGTGCAAGCAGGAAGGACGCGAGTAACGCCGGCGGTGAAGCCCGGCCTGTGGGAGGTGTCAGCGTAATGCGAACCGCTCTGTGCATGGCGATTGGAATCGCGATCGTGGTTGGTGATGCCCCCGCGACCTTTGCCCAGGATTCGCGAGCTGCGGATCAGGGCAAATCCGCGGGGTCGGCAAAAACCCGGCAGACGCATCAAGGGCTCGACAGCAGTAAGGGCATTTCTCTCGTAGTGCCGATCGGCAAGATCTCGGTTGATCATGGTTCCCCGGGCGGCGAGCCCGTTTATGTACGCCGTTCAACTGTCAGGGAGGGCATGACAATCGTGGAAGCTTCTACAACGCCCTTCATGCCTGTTTTGGCCTCCAACGGAGGACCTCCGGGAGTCCAATTGATCGTTAGACCGGATCAGCCGGCGGGTTGGTAGCATTTCGAAGGTAACCGCAGCGTCCGTGTCAAACGCCTGGTGTAGGCCGACTGCCTCTTCTTCGCCGCTCTTGGAAAAACGTCAGCCCGTCGCATCGTTGCGGAAGCGAATCGTCGCACGCTCTTGCCAACGGCAGCAAAGAGTCCGACGCTAATCGTTTCGAAGAGCGCGTGAGCGCCTTCTAGCGACTCGCACGCCCGCCAAACGGACGAAGGGAGAGTCGCATGCCTGGTATTGCCAACGGCACTCGAGCAATCGCGCTGGTCGGACCGGCCGGCGCGGGAAAGACCAGCCTTGCCGAAGCCATGTTGTTCGCGGCCGGAGCAACGGATCGGCTGGGTTCGACGGCAAATGGCAGCAGCATCGGCGACAACAGTCCTGAATCGCGGCAACGCGGCGGCTCCACGGAGCTCAATCTCTACAATTTCAAATATCTCGACGACGAATTCGCACTGATCGATGTCCCTGGCTCGATCGGCTTTTCGGCGGATGGCGCCCGCGCGGTTGCGGCCGCCGATTTGGCGATTGTCGTGGTCGACCCGGACCCCTCGCGCGCGCCGCTGGCAGCCCCTGCCCTGCGGATGCTCGACGAGCTCGGCATTCCCCACCTGATTTACGTCAACCGGATCGACCAGGCGCACGGCCGGATCCGCGACTTGCTGACCGCACTGCAGCCGATGAGCGTGTCCCCGCTGCTCGCCCGCCAGATTCCGATCTGGGACGGCGAGAAGGTCAGTGGCTTCGTCGACCTCGCGCTGGAATATGCGTTCAAATATCGCGCAGGCCAGGAGTCCGAGCGGATCGAGATTCCATCCGATCTCCAGGACCGTGAGATCGAAGCGCGGACCCATATGCTCGAACAGCTCGCGGACCATGACGACGAACTTCTCGAGCAACTGCTGATGGACGAGACCCCGACCCGCGAGAAAGTCCTTCAGGACCTCGCCCGCGAGACCGGAGATAATATCGGCGTCTCGGTCCTGTTTGGGTCCGCGACAGGCTCATGGGGCGTTCGCCGCCTGCTGAAAGCACTCCGGCATGAAGCTCCAGGCCCGCAAGTCGCGGCGGCACGCCTCTCGGTTTCCGATCCGTCAATGTACGCGTTCAAGATCCTGCACGGATCGATCGGCCGCCTCGCCCTTGCCCGTGTGCTGGGCGGAAAGATTTCGGAAGGCTCGGACCTCAAGACCCAGGACGGCGATCACGCCCGCGCCGGATCGCTGTTCAAGGTTCAGGGCGAGAAGACCCAGAAGATCGGCGAGGCCCGCGCCGGCGACGTCGTTGCCGTGGCCAAGGTCGACTCCGTCAAGGGAGGACAGTGGCTGGGAACCGGCAAGTTGCCGCCGCCAGTCGAGATCGAGTTCCCGGCACGCAATTGCGCGCTCGCGATCGAGCCCGCCGACCGCAAGGACGACGTGAAGCTGTCCGGAGCCTTGCAGCGGCTCACCGAGGAGGATGCCGGCCTCATCGTCGAGCATGACGATGCAAATCATGAGATCCGACTTCGCGGGATCAACGACGAGCATCTCAACACCGTCATCTCTCGGCTCAAGCGCCGCTACGGCGTGGAAGTGAAGAGCCATGCTCCGGCAATCGGATATCGCGAATTTGTCCGGAAGCCGGTTCGCCAGCATGGACGCCACAAGAAGCAATCCGGCGGCCACGGCCAGTTCGGCGACGTGATCATCGAAATCCGTCCCGTAGGCCGCGGCGACGGCTTCCAGTTCGAAGAGAAGATCCACGGCGGCTCGGTGCCGAAGCAGTGGATTCCAGCCGTCGAGGAAGGCGTCCGCGAAGCAATGGCAAAAGGACCGCTCGGCTTCCAGGTCGTCGACGTTGCCGTGACCCTCGTCGACGGAAGCTATCACAGCGTCGACAGCTCCGAGCTTGCGTTCCGGTTGGCCGGCCGTCTGGCCATGCAGGAAGCGCTTACTGCGGCTCAACCCCACCTTCTGGAGCCCATGCATCGAGTCACGGTCGTTTGTCCGTCGAGCGCGACGAGCCGCATCACATCGGCTGTGGCAGGTCGGCGCGGGCAGATGCTTGGAATGGCGCCACGCGATGGTTGGACCGGCTGGGATCGCGTCGAGGCCCTTCTGCCGGAAGCGGAGCTTGGCGGCCTGGAGGCGGAACTGCGCTCGCAGAGCCAGGGCCTTGCAACCTACGAGGCGCAGTTCGACCATCTGGCGGAACTCAACGGCCCCTTGGCAGACAAGGTCATCCAGCAGCGCGTTCCCGAACCCGCCTGACAGCCTAAATTGCCGCGCGACATAGCCAGCCGGCTCGTCTAGGCGAGCCGGCGAATGAAGCACTGGTTCAAGGACGCGCATTTCAGGTCGCTGCTCAAGAACAGCAGCTACCTGGCCGTCTCGAAAGTCGTGGCCGCAATCGCCGGGATCGCGACGCTCGCTTTCGCGGGCCGCGGGCTCGGCGTGATGCTGTTCGGAATGCTGGTCCTCATCACCAGCTACGCAAAGGCCGCTAGCGGGCTCAGCAAGTTCCAGTCGTGGCAGCTGATCGTCCGCTACGGCGGACAGGCGCTGGCCCTTGGCGAGCACGAGGATTTCAAGTCGTCGACCGGCTTTGCCTTCGCTCTGGACGTGGTCAGCGGCATCGGGGGCATGATCGTTGCGGTCATGGTGCTCCCATTCCTCGGCGGCTGGTTCGGAATTCCCGACAAATATCTCTGGCTGGCAATGCTCTACTGCACGCTGCTTCCGACCATGGGAGCGGCAACGCCGGTGGGAGTTCTCCGCGCCCTGGACCGCTTCGACCTCATCAGCTGGCAAGGAACGACCTATCCGATCGCCCGGGCAGTCCTCGCCGGCATCGCCTTCGCGGCCGGAGCGCCGTTCGAAATCTATGTCGGGATCTGGTTCATCACAGACCTTGGCGGCGACATCTACTTCTGGTTCCTGGCGTGGCGTGAGCTTCGCAGGCGCGGGCTGCTGAAAGGCATTCGCCCGACGCTTCGGCCGACGACCCTGCCTGGCGCATGGCGCTTCGCGATCCATGTGAACCTGACGTCGAGCCTGATTACGGCCTGGGGGCCCATCGCCCGGCTCGTCGTCGGCGGCTTGCTGGGGCCGAGCGCGGCCGCACTGTTCCGCGTCGCGTCCAGCCTCGCCGACAGCGCGCAGAAACCCGCCGACTTCCTTTCGAAGGCCTTCTATCCGGAAGTCGTCCGGATGGACCTTTCCACCAAGCATCCCTGGAAGCTCATGCTACGAAGCGCGGCCTTTTCTGGAATGGTCGCATCGGCCGCAGTTCTGCTGCTGCTAGTTGGCGGCAAGTCGTTGGTTAGCCTCATTTTCGGCGACGAGTTCCTGGGAGCCTACCCGGTCCTCATGGTGCTTATCATCGCGCCGGTCATCGGCATCTTCAGCTTCCCGCTGCCCTCGATGCTTTATGCGCTCGATCGGCCCGACGCGCCGCTGAAGGCGCGGCTAATCGGAACGATCGTCTATTTCGGCCTGATCGCGCCGCTCTGCTGGAACTTCGGAATAATGGGCGCAGCCGTCGCTTTCGTCCTCGCCTATGCGTCGATGGGGATTGTCCTCGCGCTGCAGGTCAGGGCTGAATATCGGCGCGTCCGATCGAAGGCTTGATGAGCGCGCGGCGTCCGAGAATCTGGGTCCTGCTGGGACATAGGCGCGGCGACAACAACCAACTGCTTGCACTCGCGGAGGGACTTCGGCTCCCGTTCGAGACCCGGACGCCGACCTATCGGAAGTTCTGGCCGATCTTCCTAAAGTTGTTTCCGGCACGTCCGCATTTGCTTACCAGCGACGCCAGGCGAAATCTGCAGCCGCCCTGGCCAGATCTGGTCATCGGGATCGGCCGGCGCAGCGTCGCAGCCGCTCGTTGGATCAGAGGTGCCAGCGGCGGCCGGACGAAGATCGTCCGTCTCGGCAATCCGAGGGCCGAGGCGAAACTGTTCGATCTCGTGATCACTACGCCCCAGTATCCTGTGAGGGACCAAGGCAATGTATTGACCTTGCCCGTCTCGATGGCACGTTATCGCAAGGCTCCGAAACCGACGAACGAAGAAGAGAATTGGCTCGGCGAGCTGCCACGACCTCACTTTCTCGTGTCTGTCGGCGGAAAGACACGGTACTGGGCGCTGCAAGATGAAGTGCTCGCGAATGCAGTGAAACGGCTCGCAGACAAGGCACGATCAGCTGGCGGATCGCTGATCGTCGCAACAAGCCCACGAACGCCACCTTCCGCAATTGAAGCAATCGCTCGCTCAGGCGCCGAATGCGAGATCGTCGCCGACGGCAGAATTCGCTACCCCGTACTGCTCGCCGATGCTGACCAGCATTATGTCACGGCCGAGAGCGTTTCGATGATCTCCGAGGCGGTGCTGACGGGTAAGCCGGTTGGCCTCATTCCGGTTGATCTCGACGAAGAGGGACAGCGAGAGCTCGGCACGAACGGCCTTTCCGGCTCGAAACGCGACGTCCGCCGTTTCTGGACCGAGCTGCAATCGAAAGGGCTCGTGGGCACAATCGATGAGCCAAACGCCGGAGCCGTCGAAGACCCTGTTGAAACCGCCGTCGCGGCGGTGAAACGCTTGCTAGGCGACCGCGTCGAGTAGCTGCCACCCGCGATAGCGGTCGACCAGCCGAAGCGAGTCATGCCGGACATGATTCGCCGCCATTTCCGCCTTCAATTCCTCGCGTGTGACCTCCCCCGTATCCACGAGATCGGCGAGTAGCGAATAGACCAGGGCCTCCTGCTTCGGGTCCGGGTGCTCCTGATAGTGCCGGTTGGTCCAGCGCCGGAGAAAATCGAACGGCCCGCGCTCGCGGAGCGTGTAATCGACCGGAAGGCCGGTTTTCCAGGGCTGCGTCCGGCGCTTGGTCGTATGGAGAATCCCAGTCTCCGGCGAAAGGCGATCGAAATCGTTCCAGTGCGGGTCGAGAAACCCAATGGTCGAACGGTCTTCGCGCTTCAGCTCGATCCAGTCGACATAATCGAACCGGTGATTGAACAGGTCGTCGAGATCCCTCTCGAACTGCCAGTGCTTCAGCTTCGAGGTGTCGAGCAGCATGACCGATGTGGCGATATAGTCGGGCTGATTGTTATGGCCGGGACGGGCCACCGCCATGATGGCCTTGCCCTCCATATCCTGCTCCAGCAGGTCCGCGACGTCTCCTACGCCGAAGCAGTCCGGATCGGTGACGACTGCCCTTCCTTCGAAGTTCATCAGGCTTGGCGGTGCGAAACGCAGCGGCGTGAAGCTCTGCAGGTCGTCCGGCTCCCAGGGGCGCACGGTGCCGGCACGAAGGATCGACTGGCCCTGCTGCATGATGCGCGGAAAGTCCTGCACCCGCATGATCTTCACATCGAAACTGTCCGGCCTGGCACTTGCGCGCTTGTAGCTGTGGGCCGAAATCTTCGCGCCGAGCAGCTGCCGGTCGTTGGCCTGAATGAAGACCGTTGGTTTCACAGGCTTGCCTCTTCGAAGCCTCGCTCTTTCACCGTTCGATCGAGCTCCACCAGAGTGGTCAGCAGGCTTTCCATCCGGTCGAGCGGCCATGCATTGGGTCCGTCGGACTTGGCATTCGACGGGTCGGGATGGGTCTCCATGAAAAGGCCCGAAACGCCGGTCGCCACGGCTGCACGCGCAAGCACCGGCACGAATTCGCGCTGGCCGCCGGAGCTTGTCCCCTGCCCACCAGGAAGCTGCACCGAATGTGTCGCGTCAAACACGACCGGGCAGTTGGTCTCCCGCATGATCGCGAGACTGCGCATGTCGGACACGAGGTTGTTATAGCCGAACGACGCGCCCCGCTCACAGACCATGATCGTCTCCTCGTTGACGCCGGCCGCCTGGGCGGCGTTCCGGGCCTTGTCGACGACGTTGACCATGTCGTGCGGCGCCATGAACTGCGCCTTCTTGATGTTCACCGGCTTGCCCGAGGCAGCGACGGCGTGAATGAAGTCGGTCTGCCTGGCCAGGAACGCAGGCGTCTGGAGCACGTCCACGGCCTGCGCGACAGGCTCGATCTGCGGAATGTCGTGAACGTCCGTCAGGATCGGCACGTCCAGCGCCTCACGAACCTTGCTCAGGATCCGGAGACCCTCGTCCATCCCTGGGCCGCGGAAACTCTTGTCGGACGATCGGTTCGCCTTATCGAAGCTGGACTTGAAGATGAACAGGATGCCGAGCTTGTCGGTGATCGCCTTGAGCTTCTCCGCAGTGCGAAGCTGCAGTTCCTCGCTCTCGATCACGCACGGGCCCGCTATCAGGAAGAAGGGCCGATTCAGCCCGATGTCTCGTCCGAACAATTGCATGGCGGCCTATCTAGTGCAGGCCGTCGACAACCGCCACCGGTTGCCAGTCGCCGAGGCCGTTTTGCGGTCCGAAATCGTGCGGGAAAGGTTCGCCGGCGTGAATTCCACCGGCCACGAACACCACCTCAAAGCCCATCTTCGCTGCGCCAAGCACGTCCGTCTGAAGCGCGTCACCTATGGCGAGGACCGTGTCGGGAGGTGGATCGCCCGCTAGCCCAAGAGCATGCCTGTAGATCGAGGGAAACGGCTTCCCGTACCACTCGACGCGCCCGCCTAGACTCAGGAACACGTCCGCGAGCGCTCCGGCACATGGCTCCGGGACGCCGCCCCGGACGACCACCCGGTCGGGGTTCAGACAATGCATGAGAACGTCGCGGCGGCTGAGATCCTCAAGCGTAGACTTATAGTCGCCCACCTCCCTACGATCGTCGTCGAGACCGGTACACGCCAGCTGGTCGAACTCGCCGTCGTCAGCGAATTGAACGTCCCTGCCTTCGAGGATGACGCGATCCGCGTGTGTGCCGATGAACCCGACCGGGCGGCCGATCGACGTCAGGGCAGCAATTCCTGCCTCGCCGCTTGTGGATAGGGCATCCCATGCGTCGCGGGGCAGGCCAATGCGCGCGAGCTGGCTTTCGACCGCTTCGGCGGTTCGCGGCGCATTCGTGATCAGGATTACGGTGCGGCCTTCGCTCCGCCATTGGAGGAGTCGTTCGGCGGCTCCGGGATAAAGGTTCACGCCGTCATGAACCACGCCCCAGATATCGCAGAGTATGACCCGGTAGCGCTCTGGAAGCGCGTCGAGGTAGCTCATTCCAGCCCGGCGTCGATGAGCGCCTGCTCGATCGGCTCCACATCCTCTGGATTGTTCAGTTCTCGAAGCGCGTAGGGCGGTGGCTGCACGTCCACGACGGCTACCGGAAGGCCGGCAACGAGGAACCGTAGCTGCTCCAGCCCTTCGAGCGTCTCAAGCTCGCTCACCGGGGTCGTCACGTAGCGCTCCAGCGCTTCTGGGCGATAGGCGTAGACCCCGACATGAAGCCGCACGGGCGACATTTCGCCGTCGAGGGTACCGGCGGGCAAATGCGGGATGAGGCGCTTGGAGAAATAGAGCGCGTGCCCCTGGTCATTGATAACCGCCGAGGTTCCGCCGACGCGGCCCGCGGCTTCCTCCGCCTGGAGCGCCCGCACTTCGCTGCTCCGAAGTCGCATGGCCGGGGTCGCTACCAAGGCGTCCTGGTCGTCTCGCATACGATCGATCAGAGCTTCGACGAACCCGGGCGGCGTGAGCAGCGCGTCGCCCTGGAAATTGATGACCAGGTCCGGATCGTGAAGTTGGCCAAGCGCCTCTGCGCAGCGCTCTGTACCGTTGCGGCACTCCGGCGAAGTCATGATGACTCCGACGCCGTAGCGCGTGCATTCCTCGACGATCCGCTCATCGTCGGTCGTGACGAACACGCCGGACGCTTCGCGGACCCGACGGGCCGCTTCTACCGTCCGAAGGATCAGGGGCTTTGCCGTTCCGCTCGACCCTTTCAGCGGGACCAACGGCTTGCCCGGGTAGCGCGAGGACGCGAAGCGCGCCGGGATCAGGATGACCACGTTCATCGCGCGGACGGACAGTCGTGAATGTGGAGGACGCCGAGTGGTCTCTTCCGGCCATTGTCCTCGTCCACGACGAAAAGAGTCGTGATCCGATATTCGTCGAACAAGGTCAGGGCTTCATCGACGAGCGCGTCCGGCCCAATCGTCTTCGGGTCCTTCGTCATGAAGTCGCTCGCCACATGGTCGAGGCCCTCTTCCATGTGCCGACGAAGATCGCCGTCCGTAATCACGCCGATCAGGTAGCCTTCGCCGTCGACAACGCCGACGACGCCAAGACGCTTCTCGCTCATCTGCACGATCGTCTCGCGCATCCTGCTGTCGCCCGATGTGAGCGGCAGCTGATTGCCGGAGTGCATCAGCCGTTTCACCGGCTTCAAACGAGCGCCGAGCGATCCGCCTGGGTGCAAGCGCCCGAAATCGGTGCGCGTGAAGCCCTTCAGGTGCATGACCGTCATCGCGAGCGCATCGCCCAGCGCCAAAGTCATGGTCGTCGATGTCGTCGGGGCGACCGACTCCGGACCTACTTCCTGCCAATGCGGAAGAACGAGAGCGGCCTCCGCCGAGCTTGCGAGCATGGATTGCGGGTTGCCGGTGATCGCGATCACAGGAATTCCGACTGCAGAGAAATGGTCGATCACCGGCTCTAGCTCGGCCGTCTCACCGCTTTGGGAGATGAGAATCGCGATGTCGCCGCCGGCCGCCATGCCGAGGTCGCCGTGAATGGCCTCTGCAAGGTGCAGGAAGGTGGCCGTCGTCCCGGTCGAAGCAAAAGTGGCGGCGATCTTGCGGCCCACATGCCCGGATTTGCCAAGGCCGCTGACAATTAGTTTGCCTTTGCACTCGACAATCAGCCCGACCGCCCGCTCAAAGCTCTCGCCGAGACTGTCGGCAAGCGCATCCAGCGCCCGAGCCTCGTCGTGGAGCACATCGCGGCCGAAGCTCAGCAGATCGACAGCCGAAGGGTTTGACGCAGACGTTCCAGCCATTCGCCGCACCTAGCCAGAGCGCGGCCACCTGTGAAGTCGACCGCTTGACGAACCGCGGGGCACCCGCTTGTGTCGTGACCATTCAAGGGGAGACAATGTGGCAAAGCAACTGACCAGGTTCATCCTGATCGCACTGGTGCTCGGCGTCATCGCCGGTTGGGCGATCAATGCCGCGATCGACGACGGCTCCCCCGAGAGCGCGGAGCGGCTGAAGCAAATCGCCGAATATCTCAGCATCGTCACCGCCCTCTTCCTGCGGCTGATCAAGATGATCATCGCGCCGCTGGTCTTCTCGACGCTGGTCGCCGGCATTGCACACATGGGCGATATTGCCGCGCTCGGACGTGTCGGCCTGCGCTCGATCACCTGGTTCATCCTCGCGAGCCTGGTTTCGCTCACGCTTGGACTCGTTCTCGTCAACCTCCTCCAGCCTGGCGTCGGACTGAACCTGCCGTTGCCGCCGACAACAGCGGCGAGCGGTATCGAAACCGCTGCATTCAACCTGAAGGACTTCATCACCCACCTCGTCCCCGCGTCGATCTTTGATGCGATGAGCACGAACGAAATCCTGCCGATCGTCATCTTCTCGATCTTCTTCGGCGTCGCCCTGACAGCGATCGGTGATGCGGGACGACCGATCGTTCGCGGCGTCGAATCCCTGGTGAAGGTGATGCTCCAGGTCACCGATTACGTGATGCGGTTCGCGCCCTTCGCGGTCTTCACCGCGGTGACCAGCTCCATTGCCGAACAGGGACCGGAGATCCTCTTCACGTTCGGCAAGTTCGTCGGCAGCTTCTACCTTGGTCTCTTCGTTCTCTGGATGCTGCTGGTCGCGGCTGCATTCGTGATCGTCGGGCCGCGCACGCGCCACCTCGTCCGATACATCCGTGATCCGATCGTGCTCGCTTTCTCGACGGCGTCGAGCGAGGCCGCCTATCCACGGACCCTGGAAGCGCTCGACCGCTTCGGCGTCCCCCCGCGCATCGCCAGCTTCGTCCTGCCGCTCGGCTATTCGTTCAATCTCGACGGGTCGATGATGTACATGACCTTCGCGACGATCTTCATCGCTCAGGCATATGGAATCGATCTCAGCCTCGGGCAGGAAGTCACCATGCTCCTGGTCCTGATGATCACGTCCAAGGGGATGGCCGGTGTTCCGCGAGCGAGCCTTGTCGTGATCGCGGCCACCATGGCAATGTTCAGCATCCCCGAGGCCGGGCTGTTGCTTATCCTCGCGGTCGACCACTTCCTCGACATGGGCCGGTCAGCCACGAACGTCGTGGGCAACGCGGTCGCCTCTGCAGTTGTCGCCAAGTGGGAGGGCGAACTCGATCCGGAAGAGCCGGCGGACATCGAGCCGCCGCATGCGCCCTCACACGTCGCCCGGACGAAGCCGATCGACGACCACTTCTAGATTGTCACGCGAACGGCTGGTCGATGCTCGATGGCGGGACGGTGAACCACTTCGGGCCTGCCTCCGTCATGTGGAAACAGTCCTCCAGCCGGATACCGAACCTGCCGGGCAGGTAGATGCCCGGTTCGTTCGAGAAGCACATGCCGGGCGCGAGCGCCGTCTTCTCGCCGTGGACGAGATTGACGGGCTCGTGACCCTCCATGCCGATGCCGTGCCCTGTGCGGTGTGACGTCCCAGGGAGCTTGTACCCCGGTCCATAGCCCCAGCTTTCGTAAGCGCTCCGAACGGCATCATCGACGCTCCCGGCGGGCGCTCCGACCTTCGCCGCGGCCATTGCGATATCCTGCCCGCGCCGCATCTGTTCCCACACCTTGCGCTGATCGGCCGAAGGCGAGCCTCCAAAGACAAAAGTCCGCGAGATGTCGGATTGGTAGCCGTGGACCTCGCAACCGCAGTCGAGCAGGACGACCTCGCCCTTGCGCACATGCTGCGGCCTGCCCGATCCGTGCGGATAGGCCGCCGCTTCGCCGAGCAGGATCAACCCGCCGTCAGTGCTGGCGCCCTGGGCCTGTACCGCCGCGACATACATTTCGTTGATCTGCGTGGGCGTCATGCCCTCGCGGATCCTGGGATGGATGTGGCGGAATGCTGCGATGGTGATGTCCGCGGCCGACTGCATCAGCGCAAGCTCCGCGCTCGACTTGATCATCCGCTGTGCTCGAACGACCGGATTGGCGCTGACGATCTTTGCAGAGGGCAGCTGTTCCCTCAGGCGATCCAGGATCCAGAAGCGATTGGTCTCCTCGAACCCGATCGTTTCGCCTGCGACGCCCCGCTCCTTGAGGAAATCGGCGACGAACTTGAGCGGTTCCTCATCTTCCTGCCATGTCCGGACCTCGGCGGGAACGACGAGCATTTCCCTGATCGTCGGCCCCTCGAAGAAGGGCGTGACGATTATCGGATCGCCCTGGGCCGGGATGACTGCGCCCGTCAGGCGTTCGCTCCGCCACCACTGGATGCCCGTGTAATAATCGAGGCTCGGTCCGGACTCGACGAGCACTGCGCCAATGCCGTTGCGCTGCATGAGGTCGCGAGCCCTGGCCAAGCGCGCCAGCCGTTCCTCGTTTGAAATCGGCGGCGGCAATTTGACCGGACCGAGCTCGTCCTGGGCGGCAGCTGCGATCCTCGGTGGAATTGCGGCGGACGCCACAATCGCGCCCGCGCTCATCATCAATCCACGACGGCTCAAGGTCGTTTCAAGCATTTCTCGCCCCTTTTCGCTGCAACGACTGTTGCACGCGCTTCATGCTTAGGCCAGCAGGCGAAGATGCCGATAGACTTGCGACATTTGCCCGGTTCCGGGCCACGGCCTGGACCGCGCGAGACGATTGCGCTCCTCGCAGGGTTGATGGCTCTGAATGCCTTTGCCATCGACGCAATGATTCCGGCGCTCCCGGAGATCGGCAAATCGTTGAACATCGCTCGCGAGAACGACCAGCAGCTGGTGGTCGTGGCCTACTTCCTGGGCTTCGCATCGACACAGCTTCTGTGGGGCCCTCTCGCCGACCGGTACGGACGAAAGCCGATCCTGGCCGCCGGCGTATCGCTTTACATTCTCTTCGCCGGCCTCTGCGCCATTGCGGGAAGTTTCCCTCTCCTCATCGCCGGGCGGGTGGCGATGGGCGCGTCAGCTGCGGTTACCCGGGTGCTGGTCGTCGCAATGGTTAGAGACCTGTTCGAAGGCGAAGCCATGGCGCGGATCATGAGCCTCGTGTTCATGGTCTTCATGGTCGTCCCGGTGCTCGCGCCCAGCATCGGGCAATTGATCCTGCTTGTCGCGCCGTGGCGAGCCATCTTCCTCGTGCTCTCCTGCTACGGCCTCGTCATGCTTACCTGGTCCTGGCTTCGGCTTCCGGAGACCCTGCATCCCGAATATCGCCGTAATCTCGCTCCTTCCGAAATTGCCAGCGCGGTCGTCGCGAGCGTCAAGGAGCCGTTGTCGCGCGGATACACGCTGGCGCTGACCGCCACTTTCGGAGCCCTGGTCGCCTACATCAGCTCCATTCAACAGATTATCGCCGACGCCTTCGGAAGGCCCGAAATCCTTGGGCTGGCCTTCGGTGCGATCGCTGCGCCGATGGCCCTCGCCTCTTGGACGAACGCGCGCGTAGTTGGGCGCTTTGGATTGAGGCGGGTCGGCCATTGCGCGACGGTGGCGTTCGCCGTCGTCGCGATCACTCATGCTGTGGCGGTCAGTGCCGGGCTGGAGAGCCTGCTGGTCTTCATCATCCTGCAGGGTCTGACGATGGTCTGCTTTTCGTTTGCATCGTCCAATCTCAGCACGCTGGCGATGGACCGGATGGCTGAAATCGCAGGAACGGCTTCGTCGGTTCAGGGAGTCGTCGGTACGGTCGGTGCCGCGATCATCGGCTATGCAATCGGACAGGCGTTCGACGGCACAGTCCGTCCGTTCCTCTGGGGCATGACGGCCTGCGCAATCACTGCCTTGATCATCATTGTGCTGACAGAGCCGAAACGGCTCTTTGCGGGACCGTCCGCGGTCGGCGAGCAGATTGAACCGCACGCCGCCGCGGAAGCCTAATCAGTTGAATTACTCGGCGGCGATGTCGTCGTCAGCCGACGGACCCACCATCAACGCTTCGCCGACTTCATCGGTCTTTCCGCGAATTGCACGATCGATGCGGTCGGCGATCTCCGGGTTTTCCTTGAGATAGACCTTGGCGTTCTCCCGGCCTTGCCCGATGCGAATCGAGTCGTAGCTGAACCAGGCACCCGACTTCTCGATCAGGCCGGCCTTGACGCCGAGATCGAGGATCTCGCCCACCTTTGACACGCCCTCACCGTACATGATGTCGAACTCGACCTGCTTGAACGGTGGAGCGACCTTGTTCTTCACCACTTTCACGCGGGTCGTGTTGCCGACGATGTCGTCGCGATCCTTGATCTGTCCGGTGCGACGAATGTCGAGGCGGACCGAAGCGTAGAACTTCAACGCGTTGCCGCCGGTTGTCGTCTCCGGATTGCCGTACATGACGCCGATCTTCATGCGGACCTGGTTGATGAAGATCACCAGGCAACGCGAGCGGCTGATCGAGCCAGTCAGCTTGCGCAGCGCCTGGCTCATCAGGCGAGCCTGCAGGCCGACGTGACTGTCGCCCATCTCGCCCTCGATTTCCGCCCTCGGGACGAGCGCAGCAACCGAGTCCACGACCAGCACGTCGATCGCGTTCGAACGGACCAAAGTGTCGACAATCTCGAGCGCCTGCTCGCCCGTATCGGGCTGCGAGACGATCAACTCGTCGATGTCGACACCGAGTTTCTTCGCGTAAGCCGGATCGAGCGCATGCTCGGCGTCCACAAAGGCTGCAGTTCCGCCGGTGCGCTGTGCTTCGGCAATCGCATGCAAAGCGAGCGTCGTCTTGCCCGAGCTTTCCGGGCCATAGATTTCCACAACGCGTCCGCGCGGAAGACCGCCAACGCCAAGCGCGATGTCGAGACCAAGGCTGCCGGTCGAGATCGTGTCGATCTCGATCTTCTCGCGGCTGCCGAGCTTCATCGCCGAGCCCTTGCCGAAGGCGCGATCGATCTGCGCGAGCGCCGCCTCAAGAGCCTTTTGCCTATCCATTCCGGGTACTTCCAATCCGCTTCCGATGACCTTGAGCTGCGCTGCCATGCTATTCATCCTCTCGTCAACGGGCGGCCGAGCCCCACCGCCATAATCTTTTCGTACATGCTTTGTTCTATGAGAACAAGAGGGGAACGGGTGACCGGAAAGTCAAAGGATGATCAGGGCATTGAAATCGGGAAGAGCAAGCCGCCGTGGCTCGCAACTTCAAAGCGCGAACGCAGCATCCAGGGCGGGCGTTACGCGATCCACGGTGTAAGGCTTCTCAATCACGGGCACGTTGGCGAACTGGGCCGGCGGCGGATCCACGTGGCCACCAGTCGCAAGCACAAACGGGATTTGCATGTCACGAAGCCGTTGGGCGACTGGCCAGACGCTCTCACCCTTCAGATTGACATCGAGAATGGCGATGTCGAAACCGCCCTTGTCGGCTTCTGCCATTGCGTCCTGCACGGATTCGCATGTCGCGGTGACGGAATGGCCGAGCGACTCAAGGAAATCCTCGAGCATCATCGCAATTAGCGGCTCGTCCTCAACAACCAGGATACTACGCTGCCCCATATTGCCTCGGATACTGTGGGCCTTCGCTTCAGCATAGCCCTAATTCATTGAACAGGCGTAAGGGCCTTTCGGGCCGCCTCGGCCAGTTCCTGGACTGAGAAGGGTTTGGGCAAGAAGGCGACCTTGTCGATATCGATCGATTTGCGAAGCTGTTCCTCGGCGTAGCCGGACATGAACAGCACCGGTAGGTCGGGGCGGGATTTCCGCGCTTCGCGCACCATCGTCGGCCCGTCCATTTCCGGCATGACCACGTCGCTGATCAGCAGCGCGAACTCATCGCCGCGATCGAGAATCTCGAGAGCTTCCTGGCCATTGTTGGCGGTGACGACCGAATAGCCGTGCCGGGTGAGCGCCCTCTCGGCGACCGTCCGGACCATCGGCTCGTCCTCGACCAGCAGGACCGTGCCCGTGCCCCAAAGCTCGTTGTCGCCGCCCTTGGTCTCGCGTCGCGCCTTCGCCGGCTCCTCCGCCTGATGGACCGGGAGATAGATGATGAAGCGCGTTCCCTCGTCCACTTTCGAGTCCGCGAAAATGAAGCCGCCTGACTGCTTCACGATACCGTACACGGTAGACAAGCCGAGGCCGGTCCCCTTTCCGACCTCCTTGGTCGTAAAGAACGGCTCGAACACCTTACCGAGGACGTTCGCCGGAATCCCACAGCCAGTGTCGCTCACCGACAGCGCCGTATAATCGGCGATCGGAAGGATCTCCGATCCGAGCTCGGCGACCTGGTCGGCGCGCACCGCATAAGTCTGGATGGTTACGGTCCCGCCCCCCTTTGACGCCATGGCGTCACGCGCGTTCACCGCAAGATTGATGATGACCTGCTCGAGCTGGCCCGGATCGGCGCGGATCGAGCCGAGATTGCGGCCGTGTTTCACGACCAGGACGACTGTCTCGCCGAGAAGGCGCTTCAGAAGGTGCGAAACCTCGGAGACAACGTCCGGAAGCTGCAACACCTGCGGACGGAGGGTCTGCTGGCGAGAGAAGGCAAGCAGCTGGCGGGTCAGGCCGGCGGCGCGGTTCGAGTTCGACTTGATCTGCTGGATGTCGTCGTAGTCGCTGTCACCCGGCGTGTGCCGCATCAGCATCAGGTCGCAATGGCCGATGATGGCAGTCAGGATGTTGTTGAAGTCGTGCGCCACGCCGCCCGCGAGCTGACCGACTGCCTGCATCTTGGTCGCCTGGGCGATCTGTCGCTTGAGCTTCGCTTCCTCGCTATTGTCCTTGAGCAGGAGCAAGACCGCTGCATCGCCCAGCCCGCGCAATCCTGCAATTGTCAGCGCGACCGGTTCCTTCGGATCACGGGTAAGGCGGACGGCGATGTCGCCGGACATTGCCGGGCCTCGCGCGTTGCGGCGAACCGCGTCCGCGACCGCAGCCTTGTCCTCCTTCGCGACAAGGTCGCCGGGATAGACTGCCTTGCCCTTCATGCCAGCCGCGGTCCGGAAGGCCTGGTTCATTGTGAGGAAGCGGCCGTCACGATCGACCAGAGCGAGCCCGATCGGCATCATGTCGAGCAGGGCCTGAAGATTCGATGAGCTGCTCGAGGTTTCCGATCCATCGAACAGCAGGAAGGTCCCCGTCCCGGTCGGGTTTGCCGGATTCACGGGCACATGTACCGCGCGCAGCTCGCTACCGGCCTCGCCCTCGGCCGACAGGTGGAACATCCCATCCTCGGCGACATGTACGAGCTCCGAAAAGCGAGGACATTCGTCGGCGTGCCCGGCAGGTATTGCCCGGTCTGCAAACAGCTTGTTCGCGGCGAGGACTCGCCCTTCTCCGTCGACGAGAGCCGCAAGGACTCCTGCCCTCGTCAGGCGCTCGCCGGTGACTCCCGAAATTCCCTGAATGGCAAGTGCCATGGGATCCGCAGAGGGTGGATTTGGATAGCGCCAAAGGAGCATGTCATTGCGAAGTCCGGCGCGCTGCACCTCCACGGCGGCCGTCCCGGCCAGCGTGGCCACACCCGCAGCGCAGCCAGCACCATCGCGCCACGCCATCGACACCGCGGCAATGATTGACTGAGTCGACTCCTCATCAGCTGGCAATTTCAGCGGAGGAACGGCCTCGAAGCGCATCCGATAGGCTTCGTTCGCTGCCAGCAAGGCGCCGTCTTGCGACGTGATCGCGGCGGGCTCATCGCAAAGCGCGAGAGCGGCTCCAACGAGGCTGTAATCCGGGCCTTGAGCCAAAGTTTCTGAAGTTTCGACCTTGGCCGGCCGACGCAGCGCGAGAGCGCCGGCAATCGCGCCTGCTGCGGCGAGACCCGCGAGAACTAGCGCTGGAACGGGACCGACTAGAAACCACAGAGCCGCAAGGCTGAGCGCTGCGGCTCCGACGATACCCGGGAGCAGCCACCGACTGCCGCCGTCCAGTGGACGGGAAGCAATCGGCGGAAGCTCCTGGTGCAGCATTACCAGATACGTACGCGGTCAGCCGGTGCGAGGTAAAGCTTCTGTCCCTGCTGGACGTTGAACGCCGGGTACCAGGGGTCGAGGTTCCGGACGACGTTCGTGCGAACCGGACAAGGCGAGTGCGGATCGGTCAGCAGCTGCTGGCGGAGCGCCGGCTCGCGTTGCTTGCACCGCCACACCTGCGCCCAGCCGAGGTAGAAGCGTTGATCGCCGGTGGTGCCGTCGATGACCGGCGGCTCCTTTCCGCCAAGCGAAGCAAGGTAAGCGTCGTGAGCGACAGTCAGGCCGGCCAGGTCCGCGACGTTTTCGCCCATGGTCAGCTTGCCGTTGACGTGCAGTCCGGGCAGCGGCTCGTAGGCGTTGACCTGCTGTTCGTACTTGTCGAGGCGCGACTTGAAGGCCTTGCTGTCGCTGGGGGTCCACCAGTCGATCAGCTTTCCGGTGCTGTCATACTTCGCACCCTGATCGTCGAAATGGTGGCTGAGCTCGTGCCCGATCACTGCGCCGATACCGCCGTAGTTGACCGCCGGATCGGCGTTCGGGTCGAAGAACGGCGGCTGCAGGATGGCTGCGGGGAACACGATCTCGACCAGCCCGGAATTGGCGTAGGCGTTGATCGTCATCGGCGTCATGCCCCACTCCCAGCGCCGGATGGGGCCGCCGAGCTTGCCGATCTCGTAGGCATTCTCGAACTGCTTCGAGCGCATTGCGTTTCCGAGCAGATCGTTGGCGTCGATTGAGAGGCCACCCATGTCGCGCCACTGGCTCGCGTAGCCGATCTTCGGGGTGAACGCGGCGAGCTTTTGATGAGCCTTCGCCTTCGTTTCGGGGCTCATCCACTCGAGCGCGTCTATGCGCCGGCCCATCGCCGAGATGATGTTCTTCACCATCTTGTCGGCTGCAGCCTTTGTCTCGGGCGGGAAGTATTTCGCGACGTAGAGCTGGCTGACATCGTCGCCGAGCGCTGCGGTCGTGAAGTTCACGGCGCGCTTCCACCGCGGCTCCTGCTCCGGAATGCCCGACAAGGCGGTACCGGCAAAGCTGAAGCGCTCGTCATCGAACTTCTTCGGCAGGTACGGTGCGTAGCTGTCGATCGAGCGGACCAGGAGCTGGTCCTTGAGGACCGAAAGCGGCGCCTTGGCGATCGCCGCGGCTTCGCCGGTAAAGGCGCTCGGCTGAGCCACGAGCACTTCCGCGATCTTCGGCGAAATCGCGCCGAAGAATCCGGAGAAGTCGAAACCGGGAGCCCGCCTCTTGAGCTGCGCGATCGTGAACTTGTTGTACGTCTTGTCCGCGTCGCGGCTGTCGGCGCGCGTCCAGTGCGCTTTCGCGATCTTCGTCTCAAGGTCGAGGATCGCCTTGGCACGAGCCGCCGCATTGGCCTCACCCGCTAGGGTCAGCACATTGGTGAGGTGCGTCAGATACTTGGCGCGCGTGTCGACGAGCTTGGGATCGGTCGACAGGTAATAATCCCGATCGGGCATACCGAGGCCGCCCTGAAGGAGGTTCAGAATGTAATTTTCCGGCGCCTTGTCATCCTGCCCGACGAACATCCGGAAGGGGCCTGAAATGCCGATCTGGTCGGCCTTGGCATAAAGCCCACTGAGGCTGCTCTTGCCCTTGATCGCGCGGATCTCGTTCAGCCATGGCTCCAGGGGAGCAAGGCCTTTCGCCTCGATAGCCCCTTCGTTCATGAAGCTGTTGTAGGCCGCACCGATCTTGCTGTTCGGGTCCTTCGCCTGTTCTTCGATGATCCCGCGAGTTCGCGTCTTCGAAAGATCATCGAGCACGTTGAACATGCCGTAGCGAGCCTTATCGGACGGGATTTGCGTCGTCTGATCCCAGGTTCCGCTCGCGTAGCCGAAGAAGTCGTCACCAGCCTTGACGCTCGTGTTCATGCCCGCGGCATCGAAACCGTAGCTTCCATACTCAGGCTTCGGCACCGCAGGCGCTTCGGCTGCCGGCGGACCGGGCTCTTCAACTGGGGGCGGTGGGACATCGGCGGGACGGGTTACGCAGCCAGCGAGCGCCGTGCTCGCGGCGAGAACAACAATCAGACGATACATTTAACTTCCTTCAGGAGATCTCCGAAGCCGACACACCCTCCCGGTCGGCATAGCGGCGCTGTATCCATTTGCGCCCGATCCACCATCGCCATCCGACGAGCGACATCCAATATCCTGCGAACGCGAAAATCGCGGCTATCACGGCAAGGCCGGTCACCATCGCCGGAGCGGCATCGGACAGCAGCCAGGCAAGCCACCGCCATACGCTCGCATGGGTGTTGGAAAGCACCTGCAGCGTCGTAAGGTCCGCGTGGAACCCCATGCGGTTGCCGACGTCCACCGCAGCAATCAGGAAAAACGGGGTCGTCGCCGGGTTGGAGAGGAATGTCATCGCCGCGGCGATCGCGACATTACCCCTTAGCGCCATACAAACCAGCGCAGCGCCGACGATCTGGAGACCCGGCACCATCAGGAAGATGCCAACGAACAGGCCGATTGCCACTCCGCGTGGCACCGACCGGCGAGTGAAGCGCCACAGGTCCGATCCCCGGATGCGGTGACCGAACGGCTTCAGCCAGCGACTGTTCTGGACTTCCTCGCGGGAAGGCGCGTGCTTCGCCATGAAGCCGCGGATGGCGCTCGCAAAATCAGCCACGCGACCTCATTAGCCGCGCCTGCTCGCGCTTCCAGTCGCGCTCCTTCACAGTGTCGCGCTTGTCGTGCACCTTCTTACCCCGGGCGAGGGCCAACTCGACTTTCGCCCTGCCTTTCGAATTGAAATATATGGATAGCGGCACAAGGGTTAACCCTTGGCGAGTGACCGCGCCGTGCAATTTCGCGATCTCGCGCCCTTTAAGCAACAGCTTCCTCTTTCGCCGAGGCTCGTGGTTGAGGCGGTTTCCGTGGCTGTATTCGGGAATATGGCTGTTGATCAGCCAGATCTCGTCGCCATCGACCGTGGCGTAACTCTCCGCAATCGACCCTTCGCCCTGGCGAAGTGCCTTCACTTCAGTCCCGGTGAGGGCGATACCAGCCTCGAACCGGTCGTCGACGAAATAGTCGAAGCGCGCGCGGCGATTCTCGGCGACGACCTTCGTCTTGTCGAACGGGGATGGCAGAGGCTTGGACACGAAAATTCCGATTTAAAGCAGGCCGGCGTGCTCCAACGCCTTGTCGACCGCGCGCTTCGACGCATCCGACGGCTCGGTCAAGGGCAAGCGCAGGTCGGCCGGATAACCGGGCCGCACGCGGGTCAATGCATATTTGGTCGGCCCGGGCGACGCATCGGAAAACAAAGCGGCATGAAGCGGATAGAGTCGGTCCTGTAGCTCCAGCGCATCGTCCCAGCGGCCCTCGCGCGTCGCGGCCTGGAAATCCGAACACAGCTTGGGTGCGACGTTCGCGGTCACGGAAATGCAGCCGACTCCACCCATGGCATTGAAGCCCAATGCCATGTCGTCGTTGCCGGAAAGCTGAATGAAATCCTCGCCGCATGCGAGCCGTTGGGCGGTCACGCGGGCGAGATTGCCAGTCGCATCCTTGATGGCAACGATGCGCGGATGCTTCGCGGCTTCAGCCAAGGCTTCGACTGAAATGTCGGCAACCGTGCGGGACGGCACATTGTAGACCACGATCGGCAGCGGCGAAGCCTCGGCAACTGCCGTGAAATGGGCCACGAGGCCGGCCTGGCTCGGCTTATTGTAATAAGGAACGACAACGAGCGCGGCGTCGGCGCCCACGTCCGCCGCCGCGCGGACCATGTCGATCGCGGCCTGCGTCGAGTAGCTTCCGCATCCGGCGATGACTGGCACCCGGCCGTTCGAGACCCGCACGGTCGTCGCGATGACCTCGCGATGCTCCTCATGGCTGAGGGTCGCGCTTTCGCCCGTCGTCCCGCACGGAACCAGCGCGTTCGACCCTTCCGTAATCTGCCAATCAACGAACTCTCGAAGTGAGTCTTCATCGACACACTTGCCGGAAAAAGGTGTCACCAGTGCAGGTATCGACCCGTAAAACATGAACTTTTCGCCTTCACGACATGTTCGCCGAGGTGGATACTCAGCCGCGTTCAGCGACTGATAAGGAGGGCAGTCGGATAATGTCCAGCATGAGAGGTGTCGCTCTAATACTCTTGCTCGTCACGTCGACGGCTGCGTCCACGCAGACGACGTACCCAGCCTATTCAGCGCCGAGGCCGGCCTATGCGTCTCCAACCGCGGGCTACAGTGTCGGTTACGCACTGAACGACTGGCGTCGCCTGCGACAGAACAGCGGATTCACCTTCGGGGATTATGCCCGTTTTCTGAATGCCAATCCCGGCTGGCCCGAGGAATCCAAGCTCCGCCGCTGGGCCGAAGCGGCAATGCGCCCGGGCGAAAATGCCGGTGTGGTCCTGGCCTTCTTCTCGAATGAGCAGCCCAAGACCGGCAACGGCTACGCCCGCCTTGCCGACGCACTGAGCGCGACAGGACGGAATGCCGAGGCCCTCGCCGCCGTCCGGGCGGCCTGGGCTTCTTCCGATCTCAGCACGACCGACGAACAGAGCATTTTCGCCCGCTATGGCCAAAGCCTGACATGGCAGGATCATGATCGGCGGACGGATTCACTCCTGTTCGCGAAGGACGCGACTGATGCCGAGCGCTTCCTCCCGCTGACCTCCGCTGCGCGCCGCGGCGCATTCACCGCCCGCGTCGCGATGCAGAAGAGATGGCCGGATGCAGAGACCCGCTATCAGGCAGTCATGGGGCAGGTGGTCACGGATGCAGGCCTGATGATGGACCGCGCGCGCTACCTGCGCGACGCCAACTGGGAGCATTCCGCTCGTCAGCTTTTCGCCCGCGACCACAATTTCACCTACCGGCCCGCCGACCCGGACCGCTTCATGGACATGCAGATCCTGCTGGCCGACAGCGCTGCCCAGAACGGCTACTGGAGTATCGCCTACAATATCGCGCGCCAAACCGACGACGTCCTGACCCCTGGCGTCAATGTCAGCGACCAGGATCTTGGAATTCGAGACAAATATACGTCGCTTATGTGGCTTGGCGGGACCGCAGCGTGGAGCGGGCTCAACCGCCCGAACGACGCGATGATCATGTTCGACCGCTACTCGCGCGGCGGCAGGTCGCTGCAGGTGCTTTCGAAGGGCCTCTACTGGGCCGGCAAGGCCGCCATGTCCGCGCGTCGCGCGACCGAGGGAACCGCTTACTTCCAGCGAGCCGCTGCCTATCCTGAACTCTTCTACGGCCAGCTCGCGCTCGAACAGCTGGGGCGTTCGGTTCCGGCTCCTGGGCCGCTTCCGACGTTCGCGGTCAACCCTCAGCAGCGGGCCGAGTTTGGAACGAGACGCCTTGTGCAGGCTGTGCAAATCCTTGGTCAGCAGGGTCAGCGGGAAGAACAGACCCTGTTCGTTCGAGCCCTTGCCGAATCGCTCAACAATGATGCCGAGCGCGTCCTTGCGACCCAGCTTGGCCAGCAAATCGGTCGCGAGGATTTGGGAGTTTGGGTCGCTCGAATGGCCCGCATCAAGGGCAACGCGTTCTACGTCGAGTCCGCCTACCCGCGTCTGCAGGCATCGGTTAGCGGCGCACGCATGTGGTCGCTCGCGCATGGCATCACCCGACAGGAGAGCTCGTTCGATCGCGCCGCCGTCAGCCATGCCGGCGCACGGGGGATGATGCAGCTGATGCCCGGGACTGCTCGGGAGCAGGCTGGCAAGATGGGCATTGGCTATGATGGTTACCGGCTGACGACCGATCCCTCATACAACGTCATGCTTGGCACTGCCTACTTCCAGCGCATGCTCAATATCTGGGACGGAAACGTTCCTTTGGCGGTCGCCAGCTACAACGCCGGCTCGGGCAACGTCGGAAAATGGGTCAACCGCTACGGAGATCCCCGCGGCCAGAAGGACGTTCTACATTGGATCGAGCAGATCCCGTTCAGCGAGACCACCCGCGACCGTCAGCGCAAGCTGATCGCCAAGATCGATTGCGCGATCCGCCGCCTTTACGAAGGCGAATATGGCTATTGCGAAGTGACTGGCGATCCGATTTCGCTGGCTCGCTTGGAAGCCAGGCCGATCGCAACAATGACCCTGGAGGCGCAGGAGCGCCACGAGCGAATCGAGAAAGTGTCGCGGGACGACTGATTGCCGTCCCGCGGATGGCCGGTCCTAGTGGAAGTGACCGGCGAGTTCGTCCTTTAGCCTGAGCTTTTCTTTCTTGAGCTCATGAAGCTTGATCATGTCGGGGAGCGGGCGGTGCTCTTCCTCATCGATTTGCGCGGCGAGGGAAGCGTGCTGAGATGTGAGCTCCTCGACATGGGCCTTGTCCATCGGTGCCATTCCTTTCCTTCAATGCGTCTGAATAGCGTCGAGAGTAAAACACTTTTCTGACGGTTTGTCTCGTACCCAAAAGGTCCGTCCGCCCGACTGGAGTCGCGGCTCATCGCGGCCTAAGAGCAACGATGCGAAGGTGCTACGCGGAAGACACGAAGCGAATGGACGACGCAATCCGGGAGCAGCTCGATGCCATGAAGGCAGAGCATCGGCGGCTGGATGAGCAGATCAGCGCCCTTTCCGCGAACCCATTGTCCGACCAGCTGGAAATAGCCCGCCTGAAGCGCCGGAAGCTGATGCTGAAGGACCAGATCCAGCTGATTTTCGATCGAAATACGCCTGACATTATCGCCTGAGACTTGTCCCGTTACGGGATTTTTCAGGCCGTCATCGCATCCGGCACCTCTTTTCGGGCGTTTTCAGCAGCCATGAAGAATGGCACTGATTGCGAGATGGACGATTCGAGCATTGCGCAGTCTGAAGCGCGGATCACATCGCGGCTGATCGACAGCCTCTACACCGAGGCGATGCTGCTAGCCGATGAGGCGCGGTCTTACTTCGACGATGCCGGACGCGACGACCGCAACACGCTCGAGCCCTTCATTCGCGTTGGCTTTGCCTGCGAGTCGCTGAAGGTCACGACCCGGATCATGCACATCGTCGCTTGGCTCCTGACGCAGCGCGCGATCGAGACCGGAGAGCTTCCCGGCAAGGAAGGCCGGCGGCCCGAACGCCGCCTTGGCCATGCCGCCGACAGCGACCCGGAGCTCGTGGCGAAGCTTCCAGCGTCCGCGCAGCGCCTGATCGAGGCGAGCAGCGAACTGTACGCGCGCATCCAGCGCATCGACGAGGGCGTCGTGGCCGAGGAGCCGGCTGCCAGCCCTGCCCGCGCACTGATGGGCAGGCTCGAACGCGGCCTCGGTGGGAATCTCGCCTAAGCAACGCTAGTCTGCGCCGGAATGCGCAGCTTCACTTTCCATCCCGGACCCCGCCTGATCGCAGGCGAAGGCAAGTCGGACAGCATCGCCGATTTACTGCCCGAGGGGCCGGTCTTGTTCGTCACGGACGAACAGCTCGTCGGTCTTGGCCTGACCGACTCGTGCCTGGAAGCGCTCGACGCCTCAGGACGTCCGTCCATTGTGTTCGATGCGGTTGAAGCCGACCCGTCGCGAACCACTCTCGAAGCGGCCGTCAAGGCCGGACGTTCGGCTGGCGTGAAGTCGGTTGTCGGCTTCGGTGGTGGAAGCCCCATGGATGTGGCCAAGCTCGCCGCCTACCTGCTTGGTTCGGGCGACGATCTCGACGCAATCTGGGGAGTCGACGTCGCCAAAGGGCAGCGGCTTCCGCTCGTCCTTGTCCCGACAACAGCGGGCACCGGATCCGAAGCGACGCCTATCTCGGTCATCACTTGCAAAGGCGGGGTGAAGCTGGCGGTCAATGCTCGACCCTTGACGGCTGACTGGGCGGTCCTCGATCCGATCCTCACGATCGGCCTGCCGCGCAGCGTGACGGCGGCAACGGGTATCGACGCCATTGTGCACGCTGTGGAGGCATACACTTCAGCGCGTTTCAAGAACCCGGTTTCCGACGCGCTGGCGCGAGAGGCGCTGCGCCTGCTTTCGAGCAATCTGCTGACGGCCTGCACGAACCCGCAGGATCTCGAAGCGCGAGAAGCCATGCTGCTCGGCGCCCATCTCGCGGGGCTCGCCTTCTCGAACGCTCCGGTCGCCGGAGTGCATGCCCTCGCCTACCCGCTAGGCGGCCTTCATCACTTGCCCCACGGCGTGACAAACGCGCTGATGCTGCGACACGTGCTCCAGCACAATGCCGAGGCCGCGCGCGAGCATTATGCGGAGCTGGCGCTCATCGTCGTTCCAGAATGCGAACGCGAAGGAAGCCAGGCGCGCACCGCAATGCTGATCGATCGGCTCGACCAGCTCGTGAGCGAAAGCGGGATTGCGACGCGACTGCGCGACTACGGCATCGACATTGCCGAAGCTCCGACGCTTGCCCGCGAGGCGATGAAGCAGACGCGCTTGCTGGTGAACAATCCCTGCAAGATCACTGAAGCGGATGCGCAACGGCTCTATGAGGCAGCCTGGTGAGCCGAAAGCCGCCGGCCGGAAGGGCCGACTTCAAAGCGTGGCGCAAGATGACGACCCGCTGGGCGGACAATGATGCGTACGGCCACGTCAACAACACCGTCTATTATGAGTGGTTCGACAGCGCTGTGAATGCCTGGATGGTCGAGCAGGGCCTGCTCGACATCGCCAAGGGAGATCCCATCGCCCTGGTCGTCGAGACCCGCTGTACCTACGCGGCGCCGCTAGAATTTCCGCAGACGGTTGAAATCGGCCTGGCGGTCGCCGAACTCGGCCGATCCAGTATCCGCTATCGAATCGGCATCTTTGCTGAAGGCAGCGACGGCGCTGCTGCGGAGGGTGAATTCGTCCATGTGGTGGTGGACCGTGCCTCGCGTCGCCCGGTCGAAATACCTTCCCACTGGCGTCCGAAGCTCGAGGCGATCAGCTAGCGCAGAGTCTGGCTTTCGCCGCCTGATATTCCGCGGACATTCGCGCGACCAGCTCGCCTGCGGGAAGAACAGCGTTGACCGCCCCTACCCCTTGCCCGGAGCCCCAGATGTCGCGCCAGGCCTTGGCGCCGGTGGCCGACTGGAAGTTCATTGCGTCGGCGCCCGGAGCCGGCAGGTTGTCGGGGTCCAGCCCCGCCGCGACGATCGACGAGCGCAGGTAGTTGCCATGGATACCGGTGAAGAGGTTCGAATAGACGATATCGGCCGCGCCGCTTTTGACGATCGCCTGCTTGTACTCGTCGCTGGCTCGCGCCTCCGGCGTCGCAATGAAGGCGGAACCGACGTACGCGAGATCGGCGCCCATCGCCTGGGCCGCGAGCACAGCCTCGCCGGATGCTATCGCCCCTGACAGAGCTAGCGGTCCGTCGAACCAGCGGCGGATTTCGTGGACGAGCGCAAACGGAGACCAGCGGCCGGCATGCCCGCCGGCACCAGCCGCTACCGCGATCAGGCCATCGGCGCCCTTTTCGATCGCCTTCCGCGCGAAACGGTCGTCGATGATGTCGTGAAGGGTGATGCCGCCCCATCCGTGGACGGCGTGGTTCAATTCTTCCCGCGCTCCCAAGGAGGTTATGACGATCGGCACCTTCCACTCCGCACAGACCTGCATGTCGTGCTCGAAGCGGTCATTCGACCGGTGAACGATCTGGTTGACCGCAAAGGGCGCCGAGGGCGCGTCTGGATTATCGCGGTCATGCTCCGCAAGCGCTTCTGTGATTTCGTGCAACCACTCGTCGAGCTGAGACGCCGGGCGCGCATTCAGCGACGGGAAGCTGCCGACAACCCCAGCCTTGCACTGGGCAATGACCAGCTTCGGATTGGAGACGATGAAAAGCGGCGCGCCAATCACCGGCAACCGAAGGCGTTGAAGAATCGGCGGAAGCATCAGGCCGGTCGCACCATCATCGTCACGGCTTAGCCGCAGCCGTAACGATTGCGCCACTGCTAATTGTCTGAGGTCAGGCCGCCCGCCGGCCGTCGATATTTCCCGGCGGCGAGTAACGGCAGATCAGATAGTCCCAGTTGTCACTCGGATAGATTGCGCACCCGACATGAGTCGTGCCGCTCCAGACGACCTGGGTGTAATGGGCGACGTCCGCCCAATTCCCCGTCCTGCTGACATCAGGAAATGGCATGCCCGAACGGTAATAGGCTTTCTCCGCAATCCAGTTTCCGACCATCTGCTCTGGAGAATAGGCGCCGCGGGTTCCCATCCAGAGGTTTTCGCGTTGGCCGAGCCGGTCTGCGCGCGCCGAATGCCGAAGACCGCCGAGCCGAGCAAGGGTCGGCCCGTACGACGCCGCGGCGGCCGCCAATGCCGGGTCCCAACGGAGTGGCGGAATACCCAGGCGAGCGCGCTCACGATTATGCGCGGCCAGCAGCTTCGCCGCGGTCACTCCTGAACCGTAAGAAAAGTTCGCCGATTGCGCTGGAACCGGGGCCAGCCCGCACAAAAGCAGCGCTCCGCAAGCCATCAGAACTTTGCGCATCATTGCACCCCGCCCAAGCCTCAAATCTACGGCGAACTTGGCGAATGTCCGCACCCTTGGACACGGCTTGTCGCCCGTTGGACTCGCTCTGGCGATAATTTTGGCTCGACGGACCGATTAAGGTCAGTGTTGCGATAGTTTGGCGGTGGAGCTTTCCTTGCCGCAGGCTCCACCCGCGATCGCGGACGCAACGATCGGGCGCGGGGTCATCCTCAACACGGCCTGCTCGATCGACCACGATTGCGTCATCGGCGACGGCGTCCACATCGGGCCAGGCGTACGGCTCTGCGGAAACGTGAGGGTCGGCACCTCGCAGCCTGATCGGAGTCGGCTCCGCCTTTCGGCCAGGGGTCACCATCGGATCAGATGTCGTTGTCGGAGCCGGAAGCACCGTCGTTGCAGAAATTCCGGACGGAAGCGTCGTGGCTGGCTGCCCGGCCCCCCGTTTGTAGATGCTAGCGGCCTCTAGAGTTCGACGTCTCCGGCTCGGATCACGTCGACTTCACCGTCACGGCGCAGACGAAGCGCTCCGTCGGGATCGATGCCGTCAAAAGTGCCGGTGACCTTCTCATCTGCGCTCGAATGGACCGTGAGATGGGTCCCGACCGGATGGGCGCGAACGAGCCATGCCTGGGCGAACGCTTCGGGCGTCGAGCTGCGCCAAAGCGAGAGCATTCGCGCGAAGCTTCCCGCGAGCAGAGGCGCAAAGGCTTGAGGCAGGAGCGCGCCGTTCAGGGCTGCTGCGTCCCGGCCCTCCAGCTTGGGAGCAGATGAAAGATTCACACCGAAGCCGACGACGACCCGGTCACCGTTCCGTTCAAGCAGGATTCCCGCAAGCTTCGAGTGGCCGAGCATCAGGTCATTCGGCCACTTCAGCATAAGAGGCTGGCTCGGCACCGCGACGGCGACAGCTTCAATCAGCGCCAGTCCCGCGGCAAGTGAGAGCGACTGCGGAGCCGGATCGGCCGCGCCCAGCACGACCAAGGTACTGCCGAAGAAATTGCCGGCTTCGCTGACCCATTCGCGGCGTTGGCGGCCGCGGCCTGCGTCTTGTGTCATGGCGACGAGCCAGTCGCCCTCGATCGCGTTGCCGTCATTCAGGAGATCGGCATTGGTCGAGCCGGTTCGCTCTACAATCCGTATCCGGGTCAGAAGATCGACCCTGCAGCGCGATCGGTGATGGCACCGAGGGGACCGATCAGAAGATACCCGAGCGGCGACACTGCGATGGCTGCCAGGAAGATCAGCGCGCCCTGGATCGGCTGGGTCACGCGCGAGAACGGCTTGCCCGCCTCATCCATGTACATGACCTTGATGATCCGTAGGTAGTAATAGGCACCCACAACCGTGCCGACGATCGCTGCGACCGCCAAAGCGACCAATCCCGAGCTCACTGCTGCCTGGAAAACGAGCAGCTTCGGCCAGAAGCCGAACAAGGGCGGAATTCCAGCCAGGCTGAACATGAAGATCGCGAATGCGGCCGCGAAAGCCGGACGCGTCTGGGAAAGGCCTGAGAGTGAGGCGATGTCCTCGATCGGATCGCCATTCTCGTCGCGCATCCAGAGGACGCAAAGGAACGCTCCGAGGGTCATCACGACGTAGACCGCCATGTAGAACAACACCGACGAAGCGCCCTGCGGAGTGCCCGCGGCAAGTCCGACCAGCGCGAAGCCGACGTTGTTAATCGACGAATAGGCCAGCAGTCGCTTGATGTTCGTCTGCCCGAACGCGGCGACCGCGCCGAGGAAGATGGACGCAAGCGCAGCGAAGATCACAATCTGCCGCCATGCATCGGTCGCCGGAGCGAGCGCATCAAGGCAGACGCGCGTTCCCAGCAAGACGGCGGCGACCTTAGGAGCAGACGCGAAGAAGGCGGTCACTGGCGTTGGCGCGCCTTCGTAAACGTCGGGCGTCCACATGTGGAACGGCACGGCCGAGACCTTGAAGGCCACGCCGGCGAGGACGAATACGAGGCCGAAGAGCAGGCCAAGCGAGCTTGTCCCATCGCGAGCGAAGGCTGCGGCGATGCCGTTGAAGTTCATCGTGCCGGTGAAGCCGTAAAGCAGCGAGATTCCGTAAAGCAGGATACCGCTCGCGAGTGCCCCCAACACAAAGTACTTGAGGCCTGCCTCAGCCGAACGCTCGTCGGTCCGGCGGTAGGACGCCAGCACGTAGGAAGCGAGGCTCTGAAGCTCGAGGCCGACGTAGAGTGTGACAAGGCTCGTCGCCGAGACCATCACTGCGCCACCAAGCGCGCTGAACAGGATCAGGACCGAATATTCGGCGCTATGCTCGGTATCCCGCTCGAACCAGCCATAGGCGGCGATGATCGCGACGGCAGACGCGATGAAGATAATCGCCTTGCCGAACGACCCGAATAGGTCGGCCGTGATCAGGCCGCCGAACACGCCGCCTGCGTGGGACGGAGCGCCGATCAAAGCGAAAGTTGCTGCGACGAGGACCGCGACCGACGCCCAACTCGTGAATCCGCCGCTGCGACGCCCCCCCCAGGCAGCGACCATCATCAGGACGATGCCGCTGACCGTGAGGATCAGCTCAGGGAGGATGGGTGCGAACTGGTTCATTAGTGTGCTGCCTCGGCTGCGTGCTGTTCAGCCTGCGGCTGCGGCTTGCCCGGAGTAAGGTTCATGTCGCCGGCCGGCGTTGCGCGCTCGACGCGCTCCAGGATCCGGCCGACGTCGTTGCGGAACGGGCGGATGAAGCTTTCAGGATAAATGCCCATCCAGAAGACGCCTGCTGCGATCGGTGCCAGCAGCCACCATTCGCGAGCCGACAGGTCGGTCATCAGTGCGGCTTCCTTCGTCCGCGCCTCACCGAAGGCGATCCGCCAGTAGAGCAGGAGCATGTATGCCGCGCCGAGAATGATCCCCGTCGTCGCCACGACCGCTGCCCAGCTTGAAACCTTGTACGTTCCGACCAGGCTCAGGAATTCACCGACGAAGTTGCTCGTGCCCGGAAGTCCCACACTCGCCATGGTGAACACCATGAACAGTAAAGCATAGCCCGGCATGTTGTTTGACAGACCGCCATACTTGGCGATCTCGCGGGTATGCAGCCGGTCGTAGACCACGCCGACGCAAAGGAAGAGCGCACCCGACACGAGACCGTGGCCAAGCATGACCATCATCGCGCCTTCGATGCCCTGCCGGTTGAAAGCGAACAGGCCGAACGTCACGAATGCCATGTGCGCGACCGACGAATAAGCGATCAGCTTCTTCATGTCGGTCTGAACCAAAGCGACAAGGCTAGTGTAGACGACCGCAATCCCGCTCAGGACGAAGACGAACGGCACGAACATCGCCGAGCCCTCGGGGAACATCGGTAGCGAGAAGCGGATGAAACCGTAGCCACCCATCTTCAGCAGCACGCCCGCCAGGATGACCGAGCCCGCCGTCGGCGCCTGAACGTGCGCGTCGGGCAACCAGGTATGGACCGGCCACATCGGCATCTTCACCGCGAAGCTCGCGAAGAAGGCTAGCCAGAGCCATTTCTGCGCGTCGACCGGGAAGTCGTGTGCCATCAGCACCGGGATCGAGGTCGTCTTCGCCTGGAGCACCATGTAGATCATGGCGATCAGCATCAGGACCGAGCCGAACAGGGTGTAGAGGAAGAACTTGTAGCTCGCCTTGATGCGCTCGGCGCCGCCCCAAATGCCGATAATCAGGTACATCGGAATGAGGCCGCCCTCGAAGAAGACATAGAAGAGGAACAGGTCCTGCGCGGCGAACACGCCGAGCATCAATGCTTCCATCAGCAGGAAAGCCGCCATGTATTCAGGCACGCGCTTGTCGATTGAGCGCCAGCTGGCCCCGATACAGATCGGCATCAGGAACACTGACAGCATGATCAGCACCAAGGCGATGCCGTCGATACCGAGGTCCCAGTTGATGCCGGCGGCGAGCGGCAGATGCTCGACGAACTGCCACTGTGCTCCGTTCGGGTCGAACGCAGCCCAGAGGTAGGAGCCGAGAGCCAAGTCGATCAGGGTGGCGATCAGCGCGATCCAGCGCGCCGCGCTCGCGTTGACGAACAGGCACAGTCCGCCGGCGACGAGCGGAATGGCGACGAGCAGGGTTAACAAGGGAAGATTCGTCACTTGCTCGCCCACCAGATCGCCCAGCTTGCCGCGCCGATCAGGCCGAGAAGCATCACGAGTGCATAAGAATAGAGGTACCCCGACTGGAGGCGGGCTGTGATCTTGTTGCCGACGCCCACCGCATAGGCCGCGCCATGCGGGCCAAAGCGGTCGATCGTGCCCTCGTCACCGCGCATCCAGAACAGTCGGCCGAACCAAAGCGAAGGCCGAATGAAGAGGCGGTCGTACAGCTCGTCGAAGTACCATTTGTTCTTCACGAAGCGGTAGATTCCGCCGAACTGCTTGACGAAGCCGGCCGCATCCTGCGGGTTTCGTATGTAATTGTTGTAGGCAATCGCGAGGCCAATCAGCATCACGACCGTCGCAGTGTACTTCACCCAGGTCGGAACGCCGTGCATCGCGTGAGCGAGGTGCTCGTTGAACGCGACGCTGCCGTTCCAGAATTCGGCTGATTCCAGGAAGTAGTGGCTGAACGTGAAGCCGGCCGCGATTGCGCCGACAGCCAGCAGACCGATCGGAACCAACATTGTCAGCGGGCTTTCGTGCGGATGGTATCCTCCCGTGCCTGCCGGCGGCATGTCGTCATCATGCGAGCTGTCGCCATGCTCCGCGTCCGGATGATCGTGATCGCCATGGACGGCGTGCCGGATGTGCTCCGAGGCTCCCCAGCGCGGCTTGCCCCAGAAGGTCAGGAACATCAGGCGCCAGGAATAGAAGCTGGTGAGCAAGGCCGCGATCGCGCCTGCCCAGAAGGCGATCGTTCCGTGGACGGAGCCGCTCGCATAAGCGCTCTCCAAGATCGCGTCCTTCGAGTGATAGCCAGCGAACCCGACGCCGAGGATTCCGACGCCGGTGATCGCGAGCGTGCCGATCAACATCACCCAGAAGGTGAACGGGATTTCCTTACGAAGGCCGCCGTAGAAGCGCATGTCCTGCTCGTGGTGCATCGCGTGGATGACCGAGCCAGCGCCGAGGAACAGCAGAGCCTTGAAGAAGGCGTGCGTGAACAAATGGAACATCGCCGCGCCGTATGCGCCGACGCCTGCCGCGAAGAACATGTAGCCGAGCTGCGAGCAGGTTGAATAAGCGATCACGCGCTTGATGTCGTTCTGGGCTGTGCCAACCGTCGCCGCAAAGAAAGCAGTAGCCGCGCCGACGAAGGTCACGACCATCGTTGCCGTCGCGCTCTGCTCGAACATCGGGGACAGGCGGCAGACCATGAACACGCCGGCGGTCACCATCGTGGCCGCGTGGATCAGGGCGCTGACCGGTGTCGGGCCCTCCATCGCGTCCGGAAGCCAGGTGTGAAGGCCGAGCTGCGCCGACTTGCCCATCGCTCCGACGAACAGAAGCAGGCAGAGCAAAGTCATCGTGTCGACGTGCATGCCCGCGAAGCCGACCGTCGAACCGGCCATCGAGGGCGCTGCAGCAAGGATCGCCGGGATCGAAAGCGTTCCGAATACCCAGAAGGTACCGAAGATGCCGAGCGAGAAGCCGAAATCGCCGACGCGATTGACGACGAACGCCTTGAGCGCCGCCGCATTGGCGGATGGTTTATGGTACCAGAAGCCGATCAGCAGGTAGGACGCGAGACCGACCCCTTCCCAGCCGAAGAACATCTGGACGAGGTTGTTGGCCGTCACCAGCATGAGCATCGCGAAGCTGAACAGCGACAGGTATGCGAAGAAGCGAGGCTGGCTCGGATCCTCGGCCATGTAGCCCCAGCTGTAGAGGTGAACGAGCGACGAGACGGTCGTGACAACGACCAGCATGACCGCCGTCAGCGCATCGACGCGAAGCTCCCACGCGACCTGCAGATTGCCGGAGTTGATCCAAGACAGGACCTGGACGACCTGCTCCTGCGATCCGCCGGTCAAATAGCCGATGAAGATCGGCCAACTGAGCGCCGCGCCGATGAACAGCGAACCGGTCGTGACCACCTTAGACGGCGTCTGACCGATCCAGCGACCGCCAAGGCCCGCAATGATTGCGGCCAACAACGGCAGGAAGACGATGAAGATTACAGGGTGCATCAGCCGTGCATCCGGTTGACGTCGTCGACCGCGATCGAGCCGCGGCGACGGAAGAAAATGACGAGGATGGCGAGGCCGATGGCGGCTTCGGCGGCGGCGACGGTCAGGACGAACATCGCCATCACCTGCCCGACGAGATCGCCAAGGAAGGCGCTGAACGCGACCAGGTTGATGTTCACGGCGAGCAGGATGAGCTCGATCGCCATCAGGATGAGGATGACGTTGCGGCGATTGAGGAAGATGCCAAGCACGCCTAGCACGAACAGGATCGCGGCAACGGTGAGGAAATGAGCAAGTGTAATCACAGCTTCATGCCCTCGCCCACGGTTGGATTTTCAAGCTTGATGGCCTCGTCCGGGCGGCGATCAACCTGCTTCGAGACCTTCTGGCCGCGAACGTCGCCACGGCTGCGGTGCGTCAGGACAATCGCGCCGATCATCGCGACGAGCAGGATCAAACCGGCAATTTCGAATGGGTAGAGGAAGCGGCTGTAGAGTACCTGGCCGAGGGCCACGATGTTGGGTTCGACAGCAGTGTCACGTGGCACCGCGCCGCTGAGCACCGGGCCGGCCTTCCACGCGCTGATCGCAAGCACCATCTCGGCGAGCAGGACGATGGCGAGGATAATCCCGAACGGCAGATTCCTTGTGAAGCCGGACCGTAGCTCCGCGAAGTCGATGTCCAGCATCATGACGACGAACAGGAACAGCACCGCGACCGCGCCAACGTAGACGATGACCAGAAGCATCGCGATGAACTCGGCGCCGACGAGCAGCATCAGCCCCGCCGCGTTGAAGAACGCGAGGATCAGCCAGAGCACGCTGTGCACCGGATTGCGCGCGAAGATCACGCAGACCGCCGAGGCGATCATGACCGTCGCGAAGAGGTAAAAGGCAAGGAGTGCGATCAAGTCTTGGACCCTGTTGCGGCGCGCTTATCGGTAGGGGGCATCGGCGGCAAGATTGGCAGCAATCGCCCTCTCCCACCGGTCGCCATTGGCGAGCAGTTTCGCCTTGTCGTAAAGCAATTCCTCGCGCGTCTCGGTCGCGAATTCGAGGTTCGGTCCCTCGACGATCGCATCCACCGGGCAAGCCTCCGCGCACAGCCCGCAATAGATGCACTTCACCATGTCGATGTCGTAACGTGTGGTCCGGCGGCTGCCGTCCTCGCGCGGTTCTGCCTCGATGGTGATCGCTAGTGCCGGGCACACCGCTTCGCACAGCTTGCAGGCGATGCATCGCTCTTCCCCGTTCGGGTAGCGGCGCAGAGCATGTTCGCCGCGGAAACGTGGAGACTGCGGCGCCTTCTCGTAGGGGTAGTTGATGGTCGCCTTGGGCTTGAAGAAGTACTTCAAGGTCAGCCAGTGCGCTTTCACGAACTCCCAGAGGGTGAATGCCTTGATGGTGCGCGAAATCATGCCGCGCCTCCGTAGCGGGAGAACATGAGCCATCCAGAGATGATGACGACGAAAAGGATGCTGAGCGGCAGGAATATCTTCCACCCGAGCCGCATGAGCTGGTCGTAACGGTACCTCGGCACCGTCGCCTTCACCCAGCTGAAGACGAAGAAGAAGAAGCTCATCTTCAGGAACAACCAGAACAGACCGGTCAGCTCCGGCGTGAAGAAGAAGCCGTAGAGCGGTTTCCAGTTCACCGGCGGCAGCCAGCCACCCCAGAACAGGATGGCGTTGAGTGCGCACATCAGGATGACGTTGCCGTACTCGCCAAGCCAAAAGAGCGCGAAGGCCATCGAGCTATATTCGGTCTGGTGTCCGGCAACCAGCTCGCTCTCCGCCTCGACCAGGTCGAACGGCGTGCGGAAGGTCTCGGCCATCGAGCTGATCAGGAACACAACCGCCATCGGGAAAAGCAGAGGGTTGAAGCCGTAGCCGTTCAGCAGGCCGAAAAGCTTGTGGCCCTGCTGGGCAAGCACGATCCCGCTCAGGTTGAACGTGTTCGAATAGAGCACGACACAGATCAGCACGAAGCCGATCGAGACCTCGTAGCTCACCATCTGCGCGGCCGCGCGGAGCGCCGAGAAGAAGGGATATTTGGAGTTCGAAGCCCAACCCGCGACGATCACGCCGTAAACGCCGAGCGAGCTTGCAGCGAGGACGTAGAGCAGCCCCACGTTGATATTCGCGAGGACGACGCCCGGAGCGAACGGGATCACCGCCCAGACGATCAGCGCCACCGTGAAGGTGATAATCGGCGCGATCAGGAACAGGCCGCGATTGGCGCCCGACGGAATGATCGTTTCCTTGAGGAAGACCTTGAGGCCGTCAGCGAAGCTCTGCAGCAGGCCCCACGGCCCAACCACGTTCGGGCCACGGCGAAGGGCAATCGCCGCCCAGATCTTGCGGTCGGCATAGATGATCATCGCCACCGCCAACATCAGCGGAAGCGCGATGACGAGGATGCCGATGATCGTGGCGATGAACCACGACCATTCGTAGGTCATGCCCCAGGATTGGAACCAGGCCGTCACTCGGCAGCCTCCTGCACGCGGCGGCCCTGTACGAGTTCTTCCGAACAGACATGCATGGTCGGGCTGGAGCGGGTGATCGCGTTGGTCAGATAAAAGTCGCGAATCGGATAGACGACCGCACCCTCAGCCTTCGCGTCGGGCTTCGGCGGCGACCAATCGAACGCGATCAGGCCGTCGCGACCGAGCTGCGGATACTCCGCGACCATCTTCGCGCGAAGCTGGTCGAAACGGTCGAACGGCAAGGGCGAGCCGAACAGATCGGACACGGCGCGGAAAATCGTCCAGTCCTCGCGAGCCTCGCCCGGAGCAAACGTTGCGCGCTCGCTGCGCTGAACCCGCCCCTCGGTGTTAACGTAGGTGCCGTGCTTCTCGGCATAAGCTGCGCCGGGGAGCACCAGATCGGCCTGCCGGGCGCCATTGTCGCCGTGGTGGCCGATGTACACCTTGAAGCTTCCCGCGAAGCGTGCCGGATCGACTTCGTCCGCGCCCAGGAGCAGCACGACTTCCGGTTTCGCCTTATCGATATCGGCGATGCCGCCCTTCTGCGCGTAGCCAAGGATCAGGCCGGCCATGCGCGATGCGCTTGTGTGAAGGACGTTGAAACCGTTCCAGCCGTCGCGGACGAGCTTGAGCGATTTCCCCAGGCCAAGCGCCGCGCCGAGCGCGTTGGCTGCAAGAGCGCCCGCGCCGACGATGACGGCCGGACGCTCGGCCTTGGCGAACGCATCAGCTACTTCCTTGGGAAGCTTCCCAAGCAGCTTCAGGTCGTTTCCGATCCACGCGACCTTCATGCCGAGGTCGACTTCAGGTCCGAGACCGAAGATCTTGGCTCCCTTGCGCTGAGCCTTGCGAAGCCGCGTGTTGACCAGCGGAGCCTCCCAGCGCGTGTTCGATCCAACGAGGAGGACGACGTCCGCATCCTCGATGCCGGCGATGGTCGAATTGAAGTTGATCGCGGCAAGGCTCGACACGTCGTAGGTCAGCCCGGTCTGGCGGCCCTCGAGCAGCGACGAGCCCTGCGCCTCCAGCAGCTTCTTCGCGGCGTACATTGTCTCGGCGTCAAGGAGGTCGCCGGCAATGGCAGCGACATTCGCACCGGCCTTCTTCAGACGCTTGGCGAACAGGTCGAGCGCCTCGCTCCAGCTTGCCTCGCGAAGCTTGCCCTTCTCACGAACCCACGGACGGTCAAGGCGATTGCGTACCAGCGCATCGACGTGGTGCCGCGTCTTGTCGCTGATCCACTCCTCGTTCACGTCGTCATTGACGCGCGGAAGTATGCGCATGACCTGCCGCTGGCGGACATCGAACCGGATGTTGGATCCCACCGCGTCCATGACGTCGATGCCGGGAACGCGGCGAAGCTCCCACGGACGGCTTTCGAACGCCTGGGGCTTCTGAAGCAGCGCCCCAACCGGGCAAACATCGGCCAGGTTGCCGGCCATTTCGGTAGTCACGGCCTTCTCGAGGTAGGACGTGATCTGGCTGTCCTCGCCCCGATAAAGCATCCCGAGTTCGGGAACGCCCGCGACTTCTTCCGAAAAGCGGATGCACCGCGTGCACTGGATGCAGCGCGTCATCGCGGTCTTGATGACCGGGCCCATGTATTTGTCGTCAATGGCGCGCTTATTCTCGTCGAAGCGCGAGAACGGGCGGCCATAGGCCATCGCCTGGTCCTGAAGGTCGCACTCGCCGCCCTGGTCGCAGATCGGGCAGTCGAGTGGGTGATTGATGAGCAGGAACTCCATCACCCCTTCGCGGGCCTTCTTCACCATCGGTGTGTCGGTTCGGATCGTCTGGCCATCGGCGGCCGGAAGCGCGCAGCTCGCCTGCGGCTTGGGCGGTCCGGGCGCGACTTCGACCAGGCACATGCGGCAGTTGCCGGCGATCGACAGCCGCTCGTGATAGCAGAAGCGCGGGATCTCCTTGCCGGCGAGCTCACAGGCCTGCAGGACGGTCGCGCCCTGCGGGACCTCGATCTCAACCCCGTCGACGGTAACTTTAGGCATCGTCGCCGTTCTTTCGGTCTTCAGTTTCGCGCCGCCGTTCAATCGTCGTGATGCGCGGTCCACCGCCTCGCGCCACGAGAAGCGCAATGACTGCAACCACAGCGACAATGAGGATGATCGTCGTCGTGCTCATTCGGCTGCCTCCAGCATTCCACGGCCGGTGTGTTCGGCGATGCGGCGCTCCAGTTCCGGGCGGAAATGGCGGATCAGCCCCTGGATCGGCCAGGCGGCGGCGTCGCCGAGCGCGCAGATTGTGTGGCCCTCGACCTGCTTGGTGACGTCGTAGAGCTTGTCGATGCTCGCCACGTCAGCGTCGCCTTCGCGGAGGCGCTCCATCATGCGCCACATCCAGCCGGTGCCTTCGCGGCATGGTGTGCACTGGCCGCAGCTCTCGTGCTTGTAGAAATAGGAGATGCGGCTGATCGCGCGAACGATGTCGGTCGACTTGTCCATGACGATGACCGCCGCGGTGCCGAGGCCGGAACCGAGCGCTTTCAGCCCGTCGAAGTCCATCGGCGCATCCATGATCTCAGCCGCCGGAACCAGCGGAACCGATGAGCCGCCGGGGATTACCGCCAGCAGGTTGTCCCATCCACCGCGAATTCCGCCTGCATGCAGGTCGATCAGCTCACGGAACGAGATCGACATGGTCTCCTCGACCACGCACGGCTTGTTCACGTGGCCGCTGATCTGGAACAGCTTGGTGCCTTCGTTCTTCGGATTGCCGAAGCCCGCGAACCAGGTAGCGCCGCGCCGCAGGATCGTCGGGACGACCGCGATGCTCTCGACATTGTTGACGGTGGTCGGGCAGCCGTAGAGGCCCGCACCTGCCGGGAACGGCGGCTTCAAGCGCGGCTTGCCCTGCTTGCCCTCGAGGCTTTCGAGCATCGCCGTCTCTTCGCCGCAGATGTAGGCACCCGCGCCGCGGTGGACGAAAAGGTCGAAGTCATAGCCTGAGCCGGCGGCATTCTTGCCCAGCAACCCGGCTTCATACGCTTCCGCAACTGCTTTTCGTAAAACCTCAGTTTCACGAATGAATTCGCCACGAATGTAGATGTAGCCTGCCCGCGCCCGCATCGCGAAGCCGGCGATCAGCGCACCCTCGATCAGCTTGTGCGGATCGTGGCGGATGATCTCGCGGTCCTTGCACGAACCGGGCTCGGACTCGTCGGCGTTGATGACCAGGAAGTTCGGCTTACCCGGCTTCGGCTCCTTGGGCATGAAGCTCCACTTCATGCCGGTCGGGAAGCCAGCGCCTCCGCGACCACGAAGCCCGGAGTCCTTGATCTCCTCGATAATCCTGTCCTGGCCGCGCTTCATCAGTGTGGCTGTACCGTCCCAGTCGCCCCGGGCACGCGCCGCTTTCAGCCACGGCTCCTGGAAGCCGTAGACGTTGGTGAAGATTCGGTCCTTGTCGGAGATCGGGGTGACGCTACCCATTGCGCGGCCCCTCCAGCAGCTTCATTCCGCCGTAGACGACGAGGCCCGCGAGCGCGACGCCGATCGCGAGGCCGATCAGGCCCTTCAGGATCTTCCACGCCACGACGATGATGATGATCGCAAGGACGATCTTCAGGACGCCTTTCATTGCGCGCCCTCCCCGGCCGAACCGGCGTTCCACTGGCTGCGATAATCGTAGTTACGCTCGGCCATTTTCTTGAGGCTGGTCGGACCTCCCTCGGGGCAGCTCGTTTGCCGGTCGACCTGCGGCCCGGGCTTCGGCGTCTCGCCGCGAGCCAGCGCATCGAGGATCGCGCCCATGCTCTCCTCGGTCAGGTCTTCGTAATTGTCGTCGTTGATCTGGACCATCGGCGCGTTTGCGCAGGCGCCAAGGCATTCGACCTCGGTCAGCGTGAACAACCCATCCTCCGTCGTATGGCCCTTGCGCATGCCGCGAAGCTCACAGGCACGCAGCACGTCGTCCGAGCCGCGCAGCATGCACGGCGTCGTCCCGCAAACCTGCACATGGAAGCGGCCAACCGGCTGCAGGTTGAACATGGTGTAAAAGGTCGCGACCTCGAGGACGTGGATCGGCGCCATGTCGAGTTCGCGAGCGACGAATTCCATGACGGGCAGCGGCAGCCACCCCTGCGTGCTCGTCTCCGCTCCGACCTGCCGCTGGGCGAGGTCGAGAAACGGGATCGACGCCGACATCTGGCGCCCTTCCGGATAACGCGCGACGATCTCCTTCGCCTTGCGCGCATTCTCCGGCGTCCACTGGAAATCTCCCCAGCGCGCCCGGACTTCCGGATCGTCGATGATTCCAGCTTGGCCGGCCATCAGCGGTCGCACTCCCCAAAAACCACGTCGATTGCGGACAACACGGCCGTCACATCCGCCAGCATGTGGCCCTTCATCATAAAGTCCATGGCTTGGAGGTGGCTGAACGCCGTTGGGCGTATCTTGCAGCGGTACGGACGGTTCGTCCCATCGGCGACGAGGTAGACGCCGAACTCGCCCTTCGGGCTCTCCGTCGCGACATACACTTCGCCCTCGGGCACGTGATAGCCCTCGGTGTAGAGCTTGAAGTGGTGGATGAGGGCCTCCATCGAAGTCTTCATCTCGGAACGGCTCGGCGGGAACACCTTCCGGTCTTCCGATCCGACTGGCCCCTTCGGCATCTCTTTGAGGCACTGGCGCATGATCTTCGCCGACTGCCGCACTTCCTCCACGCGGACCATGAAGCGGTCGTAGCAGTCGCTGTTGGTGCCGACCGGAATGTCGAAGTCCATCCGGTCGTAGACTTCGTAAGGCTGCGAACGGCGGATATCCCACGGAATGCCGGCAGCGCGGATCATCGGGCCCGAGAAGCCCCAGGCGATCGCGTCTTCCTTGCTGACGACGCCGATATCGACATTGCGCTGCTTGAAGATTCGATTGTCAGCGACAAGGCTGATCGCGTCCTCGAACAGGTGAAGCCGGTTATCGAGCCAGTCGCCAAGGTCAACGAGCATCTTCTCCGGCAAGTCGTAGCGAACGCCGCCCGCGCGGAAGTAATTGGCGTGCATGCGCGCGCCGGACGCCCGCTCGTAGAACTGGAGCGTGTCCTCGCGGACCTCGAACAGCCACAGGTTCGGAGTCATCGCGCCGACGTCCATGATGTGGCTGCCGAGGTTCAGCATGTGATTGGAGATGCGGGTCAGCTCCGCCATCAGCACGCGAATGTACTGGGCGCGGAGCGGCACCTCGAGGCCCATCAACTTCTCGATTGCCAGCACGAAGCTGTGCTCCATGCACATCGGCGAGCAGTAATCGAGCCGGTCGAAGTAGGGCAGCGCCTGCTGGTAGGTCTTGTACTCGATTAGCTTCTCGGTCCCGCGGTGGAGCAGGCCGATGTGCGGATCGACGCGCTCGACGATCTCGCCGTCGAGCTCCATGATCATTCGAAGGACGCCGTGCGCCGCAGGGTGCTGCGGGCCGAAGTTGATCGTGTAATTGCTGACGGTGTCGTCGCCAGCCGTGCCGGCGCCGACGTTTACCTCGACCGTGCGCGAACGGGTGTCGGTCATGCAGCACCCCCGGGCCTACGGCGGCCGGTGCTCTGCGGCTTCGGAGCGGCGGTCTTGCTGGCCTTGCTCACTTCCGACTTCGCCTTTGCGGTAGCCGGCTTACGGGCCTGCTTCTTTGCCTCCGCATTCGCCGGAGCGCCGGCACCCGTGTCGGCAGGCTTTTCGGTCGTCTTCGGCGTTGCGACAGGAGTCTTCGGGTTCACGGCCGCCGGCGCGTTCGGCGCGGGCGCGGGTGAAGGCGCTCCGGCCGCCTCGGCGGTCGCTTTTTCATCGCCTGGAAGCCTGTACTCCGGGCCTTCCCACGGCATCAGGAAGTCGAACGTTCGGAAATCCTGTGGAAGCTGGACAGGTTCGTAGACGACGCGCTTCTCGACCTCGGAATAACGAAGCTCGACATGGCCGGTCAGCGGGAAGTCCTTGCGGTTCGGGTATCCCTCGAACCCGTAGTCGGTCAGGATCCGTCGCAGGTCGGGATGCCCCTCGAAGAGCACGCCGTACATGTCGAACACTTCGCGTTCGAGCCAATTGGCGACCGGCCAGACAACCGTCGCAGTCGGCACCGGAGAAGTTTCGTCGGTCAGCACCTTCACGCGAAGGCGGCGGTTCTTTGTCAGCGACAGGAGCTGGTAGTTCACCTCGAAGCGCTCGGGGCGCTCGGGATAGTCGGCTCCGGCGATCTCCATTAGCTGCTGATATTCGAGACCAGGCGTGTCGCGCAGAGTGCGCAGCGCATCGACGACACTGTCGCGGCGAACCGTCAGTGTGATTTCGCCGACATGATCCTTCACGTCGATAATCTTGTCGCCGAGAGCCTTCTTGGCGGCGTCGATGACCCCCTCGTCCGATGCGGTCTTGGGGACGTGCAGTGCGAGTTTGACGGCCATCAGCGTGCGATCGTCCCCTCGCGGCGGATCTTCCGCTGGAGCTGGAGGATTCCGTAGAGCAAAGCTTCCGCGGTCGGCGGGCAGCCGGGAACGTAAATGTCGACCGGAACGATGCGGTCGCAGCCGCGAACCACCGAGTAGCTGTAGTGGTAATAGCCGCCGCCATTGGCGCAGCTGCCCATCGAAATCACGTAACGCGGCTCCGACATCTGGTCGTAAACCCGCCGGAGCGCCGGAGCCATCTTGTTGCAGAGCGTCCCGGCAACGATCATCACGTCCGACTGGCGCGGGCTCGCGCGCGGAGCGACGCCAAACCTTTCAAGGTCATAGCGTGGCATGTTCACATGGATCATCTCGACCGCGCAGCAGGCGAGGCCGAAGGTCATCCACCACAGTGAACCGGTGCGCGCCCAGGTGAACAAATCCTCGGTCGTGGTGACCAGGAAGCCTTTTTCGTCCAGGCTCTGGCGCAACTCTTCGAGCTTCGCGCGGTCGATGTCGCCGGGAACGAGGCCCGCGAGACGCGCAAGCTCCTCCTCGGTCGGCATGCGATCGTGTCGGGGATCGAGCATCACTCCCATTCGAGGGCCCCCTTCTTCCACGCATAGGCAAGGCCAAGGCCAAGCTCCGCGAGGAAGATCATCATAGCGATCCAGCCAGACAGCCTGGTGAAGTCCAGGCTGACCGCCCAAGGGAAGAGAAAGGCCGCTTCGAGGTCGAACACGATGAACAGGATCGCGACGAGGTAGAAGCGGACGTCGAACTGGGCACGGGCATCCTCGAACGCCGGAAAGCCGCACTCATATTCGGCCAGCTTCGCGGGATCCGGGCGGTGGGCACCGGTCAAGCGCGACACGATCATCGGAAGCACGACGAAAGCGCTCGACAGCGCGAGCGCGATGCCGAGGAAGAGCAGGATCGGTAGATATCCGGCGGCTACGCTGGACAAGCAAATCTCCGGGGTTCGAAAACTTGGCGGGGCTTTAGGCCAGCAGGTTGCGAGGGGCAACCCGCCCGCCCTCACGAAAATGGCCAATTTTGCTAGCGCAAAGCACCGGCAATCAGCTTCTGCAGGCGGCTGTGGATGGCGCCGGACGCGGCGATATATTCACGACGTTCAAAGATGCGGTCCGAGCCCCGATAATCGCTCACGAAGCCGCCAGCCTCGCGGACCAGCAGGACACCCGCGGCGGTATCCCACCGATCCAGATCGTCTTCCCAGAAACCGTCCATCCGCCCCGCCGCGACCCAGGCCAGGTCGAGCGCGGCCGAACCGAACCGCCGGACGCCCGAAACGTGCGGGGCGACAGCGCCGTAAATCTTCGACCATTCAGCCGGGACACCTCGACCACAGTGAGGAATGCCAGTTCCAACCACGCAATCGGCCAGGTCGCGGCGAGACGAAGCGCGGAGACGGCGATCCTGAAGCCAGGCTCCCCTGCCTTTTTCGGCCCAGAAACCCTCGTCCGTAAGCGGCTGGTAGACCAGACCGTGCGTAATCTCCGGACGACCGTCGGGTCTTTTCTCCTCAACGGCAATCGAGATGGAGAAATGCGGGATGCCGTGAAGGAAGTTGGTGGTTCCATCGAGCGGATCAACGATCCAGCGCGGCTTGGAAGGATTTCCCTCCACCTCGCCGCCTTCCTCGAGGAGCAACCCCCAGTCGGGTCGCGCATTACGCAGCTCCTCGACAATTGTCTGCTCAGCGCGCTTGTCGGCCATCGAAACGAAATCGGCGGGCCCCTTTCGGCTGACCTGGAGCTGCTCAACCTCGCCGAAGTCGCGCCGAAGGCGCGGTGCCGCCTTGTGAGCGGCTCGCTGCATGACGGTGATCAGGCCGGAATGGGATACCAATGATCGTCTACTTAGTCGGCACGGCGAACATATTCGCGGCTGTACGTATCGACGACGATACGGGTTCCGCTCGCGATATGCGGGGGGACCATCACGCGGACGCCATTGTCGAGAACTGCCGGCTTGTAGCTGGACGAGGCCGTCTGCCCTTTCACCACCGCGTCGGCCTCGACGATCGTCGCTTCGATCTGGTCCGGAAGCTGAACGCTGATTGGACGCTCGTTGTAGAGCTCCATCACCACGTCCATGCCGTCCTGGAGGAAGGCCGCCGGATCGCCGATCAGGTCCTCGGCGAGCGAGACCTGCTCGTAATTCTCCTTGTCCATGAACACGAGCATGTCGCCGTCGTGGTAGAGGAACTGGAAGTCCTTGGTGTCGAGGCGGACGCGCTCAACGGTCTCGGCGGAGCGGAAGCGGACGTTGGTCTTGCGGCCGTCGATGAGGTTCTTCATCTCGACCTGCATGTAGGCGCCGCCCTTGCCGGGCTGCGTGTGCTGGATCTTCACGGCGCGCCAGATGCCGCCTTCGTACTCGATGATGTTGCCCGGACGGATGTCCACGCCGCTGATCTTCATGATCGCCTACCTGCTAAGACTGATGAAAGAGCCGCCGCGGGTTGAACCGCGATTGGCGGCGGCCTTAGCCGCTGGTCATTTTTCCGGCAAGAAGGGGGTAGGGATTGATCGGCGTGCCCTGCCACCATTTCTCGCCGGGCTTCATCTGGTTGATCGCGAAATGGAGGTGCGGACCTTCGGCGCTGGCGTTGCCGGTGTGGCCAACGCGGCCGATGAATTGCCCCCGCTTCACCTGCTGCCCTTCCGTGAGGCCCGGCGCGTAACCCTGCAGGTGCGCGTAATAGTAGGTCCAATGCTGATCGGGTGACCGGACGTAAGCCGTGATTCCACCACCACCCGGCGAAAAGAACAGCTTCTCCACCGTTCCGTTGGTCGCCGCGAGCACCGGCGTGCCCTCCGCAGCCATGATGTCGATCGCATCATGAATCCTGGCACCGCCTGCCCGGGCCTGGGTGAAGGTGTCGGTCAACTGCTTTGCCTGGATCCCCTGCACGGGGATCGCCAGACCGGCGGGGCCGACCTCAACGCCTTCCGCAATGGCGACTGGCGGGCCTGATGCCGGATCGATGACTTCGACATCTCCGGCGGCATGCACCTTGCGAGCCGCGGCGGTCGGCAAGGCGCCGGTGTTGTAGGCGAATATCCAGAAGGCGCTGGTCAGGGTTGCGGTGACCACGGCGGTCGATGAAACCGTAAACGCCTTCCCCATTGTTCCTCCTATGCGACGAACTTGGCCTGGAAGCCCGGCTTCATCATTCTCGAGAGGCGCATCACGTCCCAGTTCGTCATGCGCAGGCAACCATGGCTTTGAGTCTTGCCTATCAACTGCGGCTCGGGTGTCCCATGAATGCCGTAATGCTCCTTCGTGAGGTCGAGCCAGGCGACTCCGACCAAGCCGTTCGGACCCGGCGGAAGCTTATGTTCGGCCTTATCGTCGGAGACATCCCAGAACAGGTCCGGCTGATAGTTGAAGGGCGGCAGGAACGAGAAGGTCGGCACCTTCCAGTTCCCCAAGGGCAACGGATCGTGACCCGATCCGGTCGTGACCGGAAATTGAGCGACCAGCTTGCCCGACGGCTTCGACGATCCCTTCGGAAGATCGCCTTGATAGACCTTGAGCGTCCCCTCGCTCTTGTCGACGACGACATAATCGCCTTTGGGCTGGTTGCCGTCGACGTTCAGCGCGGCGAGCAACGGTTCCTGCTTGTCGATCGCGCCCGAATAGTCTCGCGACGACGGAGCCACGTTGGGGAGTGTTAGCGTCTGCCCAACGCCAATCCGCTTGTCGGCCCCATTCAGCGCAACGATCGTCTCGGGTGTCGTGTGATAGCGCTCAGCAAGCTTCTCCAGCATGTTCCGATAGCCGAGGAAGTCGAGCTTCTCCTGGTCTTCAGGCTTTTTCGGCATTGGAAAGGTGAACGGCCCACCGACGTCCTCCGGTGCCAGCTTCACCTCGAGCGTCGCGGGCCGGCTGTCGGGATTGAGCGCCTGCCTGGTCTGATCGTCCAGCTTGCCTGTGACAGTAAGACCGTTCGCCTGCTGGAAGCCCCGGATCGCTTTTGATTGAGAGGAACCCGCGCGCCCGTCGATGGGCCCGGGCGAGAAGCCGGCCTGGTCCAGCAGTACCTGAGCCTGAAGGAGGTCTTGATCGACCTTTGACCCCGGAGTTCCGGCCGCGGGTCCCACTGTGACGGCCTCGTTGCCGGCCGTTGTCGATTGGGCAATGGCGGCTCCGGCGATGAACGCGACGGCGGCCGCTGTGCTGAACAGGCGTTGATGGCGCACGCAACTCTCCAATTCGAATCTGTCCGATCACGAACGATGCAGCGCCGAACAGTTTCCCAAAGAAAATCCCGGGCGAAGCACGCGCTTCGCCCGGGATCACACGCAACTTGAAGTCGCTTATCCGCGCTCTGGCGCCGGCGGCGGAGGCGGAGGCGGAGGCGGCGGGGCCGGGCAGGCCTCGGTCGCCAGGATCACCGTGCCGTCCGGGCAGGTCTGCGTCGCCGGAGGCGGCGGAGCCGGAGGCGGCGGGGGCGGCGGAGGCGGAGGCGGCGGAGCCGCTTCTGCACCACCGAAGTTGAAGATCAGGCTGGCCATGAGACTGTGCGAACGGAACTTCTGTTCGAAGTTGGTGAACGCGGTCGCGTTCGTCGTCACGACCACAGGAGCCGTGGCGCCCACGGGGAGAACCGTCTCCGGGTTGCCCGAAAGAGCGAAGCCCGTGTCGTCCGACATGTCGAGCTTGCCGGTCGAGAAGTAACGATACTTCAGGCCGAAATCGATGTTGCGGCTGAGCGCGTAACGGACACCGGCAATGCCCTGCCATGCCCATGCGCTGTCGCTCTGACCGAGCGACTTGACGCGAGCACGACCGAAACCACCACCGCCGTAGAAGGACAGGCCGTCTTCGTTGCCGAAGTCCAGCAGCGCATTGATCATTCCCGATAGGACGCTGACGTGACCGCCAAGGTCGACGTCGGTAGCAACCAAGGCCGGCAGCGGATCGACCGGATCCGGAGCCACGTCGCGGTCAGGACGGTTCAGTGCCGTATTGATCGCGGCGAGGTCGGTGGAGTCGATTTCCAGGTCGTTGAGCTTGGCGCGCTTGTAACCAAGTTCGCCTTCTACCCGGAACATTCCGAAGTCGTAGCCGGCGATGGCGTCGACGTCGTAGCCCTTCTTGTAGTCGATGCCGAACGTGTTGCTGAACGTCGTGTCGGCGGGACCGACGACGACCGGCGTCGCCGGCGTCTGGGTGGTCGTATAGTCGACGAAGAGATCGGCATCCTGATCCTTCGGGAACATGATGCCGCCTTCGACTCCGACATAGCCGGAACCATCGCGGGCGGCGGCTGGAGACGCCACCGCAGCAACCGCGACGGCGGCCAGGAGATATTTGTACATGGAGTCTTCCCTTGCTTGTTTGTCGCGCCCCCAACTGGCCATGCCTGCGAAGGTTTCGTGAGAATGGCGGGCCGGCTTGATTAGGATTCGGAGTGATGCATTTGCGCCACAGTTTTCGCCAAGAATGGCGAAAAGCAGCCATTTCCAACAAGCGACAAGCTAACTAATTCTTCGTGGGAATCTTCAGCAAGTCACTGAATTCGCAAACCACCTTCGTAGGTTCGGAAGCCGACCAGATTGCCTGGCATACGGCAAGGAAGTCTGCCCCTGCATCCACCAGGACCTTGGCGTTCTGCGGAGTAATGCCGCCGATCGCGACGCAAGGAATTTCGAAGATCGACGACCACCAACTCAGGATCGAGGGATCAGGCCGGTAGGACGAAGGCTTGGTAATCGTCGGATAGAAAGCGCCGAACGCGACATAGTCGGCGCCGGCCTCGCCGGCGTCCATCGCGAGGTGACGGCTATCGTGACACGTGACGCCGATCTGCGCCTGAGGACCAAGGATAGCCCTCGCCTCCCGGACGTCGCCATCCTGCTGTCCGAGGTGGACGCCATCCGCGCCCAATCGCTTCGCCAGCGACACGCTGTCGTTGACGATGAACGCCGCCCCGGCATCGGAACAGATGCGCTGAAGCGGCTCGGCGAGACGCGCGAGCTGATGCTCGGGCACATCTTTCACGCGCAGCTGGAACGCCGCGACCACTTCGTCGGCAACAACCGCTTTCAGTCGTTCAGGAAAGTCGTCCCCAACGTTCTGCGGCGAGATGAGATAGAGACGGCAAGGTTCAGTCCGCCTCGGCGGTTGAAACTCGGCCGGGTCGAACTCGTCGTCCAATGCTATGCGGCGACCTTCTCGGTCGAAGCCTCATAGATCTCGTCGATCGCCTCACCCAGATCGCGGTCGAAATCGGCCTCGCTCGTGTCGTGTCGAAGATCTTCGAGCAAGGCGCGCGAGAAGCTGGCGATCATGCCGGGGTTCTTTGCAAGCTCACGGCAAGCGTCGGTGCGCGAGAAGCCGCCAGAAAGAGCCACGACGCGAAGGACCCGCGGGTGTCTGACCAGCGCATCGAAGGTGCCGGGATTGGCTGGAATCGACAGCTTCAACATGACTTCGCTGCCCTCAGGAAGGCGATCGAGGTGGCGCAGAATTTCGTCACGCAACAACTCGTCCGCCGCGGCGCGCTCCGCGCTCTTGATGTTCACTTCCGGCTCGATGATGGGGACCAGCCCGTGGCTCAACACTTGGGCACCGACTTCGAATTGCTGGGCCACAACGTCGGCGATGCCCGCCGCATTGGCGAGATGAATGACCGAGCGCTCCTTGGTCCCGAAGATCCCCTTCCGGACAGCGTGTTCCAACAGGGAACCGAGATCCGGATTTGGCTTCATCAGCTGCACGCCGTTGGCTTCGTCGGCGAGGCCCTTGTCGATCTTCAGGAACGGGACGACGCCTTTGCTCCACAGATATTCCGGTACCGGCTTGCCATTGGCATCACCGTCCATCGTCCGCTCGAACAGGATCGCGCCGAGAACCTTGTCACCGTTGAACACCGGCGAGGAGATGATCCGAACGCGCATCTTGTGGACGAGGTCGTACATTTCGTCGTCCGACGACCATTCGTCGCCCTTGTAGCCGTAGCCCTTGAGCGCGCCCGGCGTGGATCCGCCGCTCTGGTCCAGCGCCGCGATGAACCCGTTCGCGCTCTTCACCTTCGTCAGCATTTCCTGGTTCGGCATAATCGTCGTCCTTATCCTTCAGCTAGCGCCGCGCCATCGACGCACGAATGTTCATTGCAACGGAAATCCGGTGACCGTCCCCTTGCCACGGCTCGACGCTGTGCAACAGCCATGCGGGGAAAAGAACCATCAAGCCGCTCTTCGGTTCGATCGTGGTCCGCACGTCCGGTCCAGCGTCCTTGAAGCGCAAGCCCGGGGCATGCATGCGCAGGGCGGGCATGCGCGGGTCGTGGAGCACGAGCTGACCGCCCTCCCCCTCGCCTGCCCGGACATAATAAACCGCCGACCAGTATGTACCGCCGTGGATATGCGGCATGTTGAAGCCGCCGCTCTCATTGATGTTCGCCCAGACGTCGACTGACCAGTTGGGTGGCGGACGATTGGGAGCGTGACCGGTATTTTCGGTCGCAAGGCGGACGGCATGCTCGATGATACGCTTGCCGGCGTCGCCTCCCCATTGCGGAAAATCCCGCTTGGACTGCCACCCGCCCCGATTGGAGAGCTTTAGGCCAGAATCTCTTTGACGCTGATCGACTATCGCGGGCTCAAGTTCGCGATTGAGGTCTTCCGCGCCCTCCAACTCATCAATGATGACTGGCGTAGGAAAGAAATGAAGGACGCGAGCGGTCATTGGTCCGCCTACTGCTCGAGCGCGGCAACGCCCGGCAGAGTACGCCCTTCCATCCACTCAAGGAATGCTCCGCCTGCAGTCGAGACGAACGTGAAGTCACGTGCGACGCCTGCGTGATTTAGGGCCGCCACCGTATCTCCGCCGCCAGCGACCGAAACCAGGCTGCCCTCCTTTGTCAGCGCCGCAGCAGTCTTGGCAAGCGCAACGGTCGCAGCATCGAAGGGAGGCGTCTCGAAAGCTCCGAGAGGCCCATTCCAGACAAGCGTGCGGCAGGTTTTGAGCACGTCGGCCAGCGCTTCGATCGCGGCAGGTCCAACGTCGAGGATCATCTCATCCGACTGAACCTCGTGCACGTTCACGGTGCGCATGCTTGCCGGATTTGGCGCGAACTCCTTTGCGACGACCACGTCGTAGGGGAGGTGGATCGTGCATCCCGCCTCATCCGCGCGATCGAAGATCGAATTGGCCTCGCCAGTCAGCTCGTGCTCGCAAAGCGATTTGCCCACGTCGACGCCGCGCGCGGCAAGGAAGGTGTTCGCCATTCCGCCGCCAATGATCAGGTGATCGACCTTCCCGACTAGATGGCCGAGCACGGCAAGCTTGGTGGAAACCTTCGCGCCGCCGACAACCGCCGCAACAGGACGCTCCGGATTGCCGAGCGCTCGCTCCAGAGCCTTGAGCTCGGTCTCCATCGCCCGCCCGGCAAAGCTCGGGAGCAAATGCGCAATTCCTTCCGTCGAGGCATGGGCGCGGTGCGCCGCCGAGAAGGCGTCGTTGACATAGTAGTCGCCGAGCGCCGCCATAGCCTTGGCCAACTCGGAATCATTCTTCTCTTCGCCCGTGTGGAATCGCGTGTTCTCGAGGATGCCAACGTTACCCGGCAGCATCGTGCCGATCGCCCGCTCGGCCTCGGGACCCTGGCAATCTTCAATGAAGCGGACCGACCGCCCTGTCAGCGCAGCCAGCGGCTTCACGAGAAGCGCCGTCGACATATCGGGCCGCACTTGGCCCTTGGGCCGCCCAAAGTGCGAAAGCAGCAGGACGATCGCTCCGCGGTCGGAAAGCTCTGCAATCGTCGGAACGGCGGCGCGAAGCCGCGTGTCGTCACTGACCGAGCCATCCTGCATCGGTACGTTGAGGTCGACGCGAACGAGCACCCGCTTGCCGTTCAGATCCTCCGGCAGATCGTCGAGAGTCTTGAAAGTCACGCGTCCTCGATCCTGATCTCGTCGCCGACGGATACGGTCCCGCCGCTTATCACTTGGGCTCCGGCACCGCCCCGCCAGTCGACGGTAAGCGCCTGTCTCAGTCCCGGATGCAATTCCTCCATCCGGTCGCAGGGATCAATCTCGACTCTGACCTCGAGAACCACGTCATCGCCTATCCGCAGGCGAACGCCCTCGCGCTGAGGCAGATCAAATCCTTCGACAAGGAGATTTGCTCGCCGCTCCCACCACGGAAGACTGCCGCCGACCTCTCGCATCGCTTGAGCCCAATCCTCGGCTTCGAGCAGCGACACCTGCCGGCGCTGCTTTCCGCCGTTGCGATCGCCTTCGACGCCGAACTCCGGGCTGACCCGGACGCTGGTCAGCTGCTCGATCGGCCCTCGCCGCTCGCTATGGCGTGCGATGCCGGCGATCTGGCCCATCTCAGCCGAGCTTGGCCATCGCTGCAGCGGTGTCGACCATACGGTTCGAGAAGCCCCATTCATTGTCGTACCAACTGACGACGCGGACGAGCTTGCCTTCGAGCACGGCCGTTTCGAGGCTGTCGACGGTCGAGCTCGCCGAATTATGGTTGAGGTCGATCGAAACCAAGGGCTCGTCGGTGTAGGCGAGGATGCCCTTGAGGCGGCCGCTTTCGCTCGCAGCCTTCAGCGCACCGTTGACCTCTTCGAGCGTCGTGTCGCGCTTCGGCGTGAAGGTCAGATCGACGAGGCTTACGTTCGGAACTGGCACGCGGACCGCGGAGCCGTCGAGTTTGCCCTTGAGTTCCGGAAGCACCTCGCCCACCGCGCGGGCAGCGCCGGTGGTCGTCGGGATGATCGACATCGCCGCAGCACGGGCGCGGCGGGGATCGGAGTGGATCTGGTCGAGGATCTTCTGGTCGTTGGTGTAGGCGTGGATCGTCGTCATCAGGCCGCGCTCAATGCCGATCGTGTCGTTCAGCACCTTGGCGACCGGCGCTAGGCAATTGGTCGTGCAGGACGCGTTTGAGACGATCTTGTGCTCGGCGGTCAGCTTGTCGTCGTTGACGCCGTAGACGACGGTCAGGTCGGCACCCTTGGCTGGGGCCGAGATGAGGACGCGCTTGGCGCCTGCCGCGAGGTGCTTCTCGCCGCCTGCACGGTCCGTGAAGAAGCCCGTGCACTCCAGCGCGATGTCGACGCCGTTGGCTGCATGCGGGAGATTAGCCGGGTCGCGCTCCGCTGTGACGTGGATGCGCTTGCCGTTGACGATGATGTCATTGCCGTCGGTCGTCACTTCACCTGGGAAGACGCCGTGCACGCTATCGCGCTTGAACAGCCAGGCATTGGCCTTCGCGTCGGCGAGGTCGTTGATCGCGACCAGCTCGAGGCCGCTATCGGGCCGCTCGAGGATCGCGCGCGCTACCAGCCGGCCGATGCGTCCGAAGCCGTTGATTGCAACTTTGGTCATTGAATGCCTCTCTGTTTCATGTGGCCGAGTACGCGCTCGGCAACTGCGTCAGGGGTGAGCCCGAAGAATTCGTATGCGTCCTTGGCCGGAGCCGAGACGCCGAAGCGGTCGATGCCGATCCGAAGGCCGTGGAGCCCGGTGTAGCGCTCCCAGCCGAAGGTGGTGCCGGCCTCGATCGACACCCGGAGGATCTCGCGATTGCTGACGTCTGGCAGGATGTCTTCGCGATAATCGGCGGACTGCTCGTCGAAAAGCTCGGTGGACGGCATGGAGACCACATCGGTGCCGATGCCCTGCCCTTCAAGGCGTTCGGCGGCGTCGAGAGCGATCTCGACCTCCGAACCGGTGGCGATGATGATGACCTTGCGGGCGTTTCCAGCCGCCTTGAGGCGGTAGGCGCCGCGAGCGCAAAGGTTGCCGTCGACGGCTTCGGTGCGGACCGGGCGGAGGTTCTGGCGGGTCAGCGCGAGAACGCTCGGCTCCTTGCTCGCCAGAGCCAAAGCCCAGCATTCGGCTGTCTCGACCGCGTCTGCAGGGCGATAGACATTGAGACCCGGCATCGCTCGGAGGCTCTGCAGATGCTCAACCGGCTGGTGGGTCGGACCGTCCTCGCCAAGGCCGATGGAATCGTGGGTCATCACGTAGATAACCTTGGCCTGCTGCAGCGCCGACAGGCGGATCGCCGGTCGGGCATAGTCGGTGAAGACGAGGAACGTGCCACCGTACGGGATCACGCCGCCGTGCAGCGCCATGCCGTTCATCGCCGCGGCCATGCCAAACTCGCGGATGCCGTAATAGATGTAGCGGCCGCCGTAGTTGTCAGCCGTAAGCGGCTGAAGCGCCTTGGTTTTCGTGTTGTTGGAGCCAGTGAGGTCGGCTGAGCCGCCGATGGTTGCCTGCACCACCGGATTGATCGCTTCGAGCGCCATTTCCGAAGCCTTGCGAGTGGCAACCGTCGGCCGGTTTGCAATCAGGCCATCGACGTAGGGCTTCAGCCAGCTGTCGTCGGCCTCGTTGGCGACCCGGCTGGTGAACTCGCCCTTGTTACTGTTGGCGTCGAGACGCTTTCTCCATTCGGCGCGGGCCGATGCGCCTCTGCTTCCAGCCTCACGCCACGCGCTGAGCACGTCTTCGGGAATCTCGAAGGCAGGCAGGTCCCAGTCGAGTTCGATGCGCGCTGCGGCGACTTCCTCTTTGCCGAGTGCCGAGCCGTGCGTCGCCGCCGTGCCCTGCTTGTGCGGAGCGCCGTAGCCGATGATCGTCTTGCAGCGGATCAGCGACGGGCGCGGGTCGGCTTTCGCCTCTTCAATGGCGCGCGAAACGTCGTCGGCATCGAGACCGTCGCACTCAGTCGTGTGCCAGCCACTGGCCTGATGGCGAGCAACCACGTCCTCGTTCCGCGACAGATCGGTCGAGCCGTCGATGGTAATTTCATTGTCATCCCAAAGAACGATCAGCCGCCCGAGCTTCAAGTGACCCGCAAGGCCCACCGCCTCGTGGTTGATGCCTTCCATCAGGCAGCCGTCGCCCGCGATCACGTAGGTCCAGTGATCGACGAGGTCGTCGCCGTACACCGCGTTGAGGTGGCGCTCGGCGATTGCGGTGCCGACGGCCATCGCGACGCCTTGCCCCAGAGGACCGGTCGTGACCTCGACGCCGGGGAGCTCGAAATTCTCCGGGTGCCCGGCCGTCGGGCTGTGCAGCTGGCGAAAGTGCTCGATGTCCTCGATCGTCGGCCGCGCGTAGCCCGTCAGATAGAGCAGAGCGTAGATCAGCATCGATCCGTGGCCGGCCGACAAAATGAAGCGGTCCCGGTCCGGCCAATGTGGATCGGTGGGGTCGAATTTCAGATGGCGTGTGAAGAGCGCGGTCGCCGCATCGGCCATGCCCATCGGCATTCCTGGGTGACCGCTGTTAGCAGCTTCGACCGCATCCATCGCCAAGGCTCGAATGGCATTGGCAAGTCGGCGTTGAGTCGGCTGCAAGTCGCGCTCCATCTACGGGGTCGGCCTGCACGCGAGATTCGGCGGGCCGGATTGCGGTGGCCCTTGGCGGGTGAGCGGTGAACCGTCAACCTTGAGCCCCGCGGCAAGCACTCGCGTCTTGCCGGGAACGCGCTTTGTGCTTAGCTAAAATTATATGGATGAGGGGCGTCTGACTTCCGCGCTGGACAGAGCCGAGCGCGCTATCCTGCGCATCGAGCGCACAATTTCGCAACCGAAGCGGCTCGAGGGACGCGACGACGAGCTTCGCGCCCGTGTTCGGGAAGCCGTCGCCGAGCTCGACCAGCTCATCCGAGCGGCGGAGAACGCCTGATGTCCGAGATCGACGTCTTCATTGCTGGGCGCGCTTACAAGGTCGCCTGCCGCGACGGCGAAGAGGATTCTCTGCGCAAGGCTGCATCGCTGGTCGATGCGAAGAGCCGGGAGGCGTTATCCGGGCTTGGGACTCTCTCCGAAGCCCGCCAGTTGTTGTTCGCTTCGCTGCTGCTCGCCGATCAGTTGGTCGACGACGGACGCACTCCGGTGCCAGTTCTTCCCGATCCCGCTCTGGCCGAGCGGGCCGAGAAGATCGCCGATCGGCTCGAATCGCTCGCTGCGGCACTTGAGGCGGAGGCCGTCACCGCCTAGATTGGTTCTGACGGGTACTGCCCGGTACGAGCCTTTGAATATCCCTGAGGCTTATCGATCCAAATGGGAGCTGTCCCTGCCCGGACCCTGGTCCGACGCATATGGCGCCCACCTGACGTTTGTGGCGTCAGAGGATTTCCGGCAAACGGCCATGGTGGGCCCGTCACTTCCCTTTGACCTTTCCAAGGATTCCCTGCGCCGCACGGCGCTGGACGCGCGGAAGGCGTTCGCCAGCACCTTGGACGATGGTCACAAGGCCATTCTTGAGCGGAAGCTGGCGGAACATCTGACTTCACTCTGTGCGCATTCGTCTGTCGTCGCCGGCTATGCCCCGATGGGCAGCGAAATCAGCCCGATGCTGGCGATGGAGGAAGCGCGAGCAGTGGGCCGAATCGTCGCCTTCCCCGCCTTCTCAGATCCAGCAAAGCCGTTTCGCTTCCTTGCCGGCGATCCAGCGGAACCAGGTCCGTTTGGGTTCCTCCAACCGAAGCGTCGCGCACCCGTCGTGGAGCCAGATCTCATTTTCGTGCCGCTGATTGCCGTTGATGCGAAGGGAACGCGCCTCGGCCGGGGCAAGGGTCACTACGACCGCGCTCTTGGACGCCTGAAGAAGACCGGCGCCAAGCTGATCGGTGTGGGCTGGTCGATGCAACGTCTGGATACGATCATCCCAACCGATCCGTGGGACATCCCGCTACACGGCTTCGCCAGCCCCGACGGCGTTGAGGAATTCTCCTGATGCAGCCGAGTTGGAGACGTGGCGCCGGAATCGCGGCGATCCTGCTTCTGATCGTGCTTTGGGCGGTAATCGTCGCGAGCTTCTCGAGGATGGTCGGGCAATGGCCGGTTCTCGTTCAGGCTCTGTTTTATCTAATTGTAGGAATAGCTTGGATCGCGCCGTTGAAACCGTTGCTGAGATGGTCCCAAACGGGACACTGGCGACAAGGGCCTAACGTCCGCGATTGAAGCGAGCGTATTATTTCACTATATCACCGCGTCCCGTGACTCAGACCATCGCCTTGAACGCCGCCCGTTTTTGGCGCGAGCGCCCGCAGGAAGTACTCCTGGCGGGAGTCGTTGCGCTCGCCGGAATTGTGGCGCTCGCGGGATCGGCCGATTCGACGCCGAGTCTGTCAGGCGTTGGGTCGAATAAGGTTGCTGAAGCGCCACCTGCGCCCCCGCCGATGCTCATTCGTCAGCTTCCCGTCGACCAGGCACTGGCGATCAACCAGGGCATTGCACTCGATACGGGTCCAAACCCTGCTGCCAGGCCCTTTTCGCTTGGCAAGGTCGATGCGGCGACGCGCTCGCGTGCACTCGAATGCCTTACCAGCGCCGTCTATTACGAAGCGGGCCAGGAAAGCACAGACGGACAGCGTGCAGTCGCGCAGGTCGTTCTGAACCGCGTCCGCCACCCCGCCTTCCCCGCAAGCGTCTGCGGCGTTGTCTACGAAGGCTCGACGCGCGCGACGGGTTGCCAGTTCACCTTCACCTGCGACGGTTCGCTCTCTCGCGGTCCGGCTCTCGACGCCTGGCGCCGCGCAAAGTCGGTCGCCGAAGCCGCGCTTGCCGGCTACGTCTACAAGCCGGTCGGGAACGCGACCCACTATCACGCCGACTATGTCGTTCCCTATTGGGCGTCGACCCTCACCAAGAATGCCGTCATCGGCGCGCATATCTTCTATCGCTGGGCAGGCGACTGGGGACGTTCGACGGCTTTCTCGCAAGACTATTCGCACCGTGAAGCGAACGTCGACGCTCTGCGTGCGGCGGCATTGCTCGCCGAACAGCGCGACATCGCGACACGAGGGCAGTCCTCAGAGGTCGCGGAAGCGGTGGCTGAGATCCCTGGCGCCCAGGCGCTCGCTCCCTCAATGCGTGGTGACAAGCGCGTCGCGATTCGCTTCAACATGACGGCGCGCAAGGCGGCCGACGAAGCAAAGCACACCGACTATGTCGAGCAGGTGAAGGCGTCGGATAACCTCCGCTGGTCTCTGAATGGCGGCATGGCTGCGGCTGACGAAAAGCCTTTCGGCAAGGCGGCCACGCAATCGCCTTCAGCCACCGGCACTGCGAGTGGCTCACCCGAATAAGCGGCCTTTCCAGGCCCACTGCGAATTCCAGGAATGGCGCGAGTGACGGGGCTCGAACCCGCGACCTCCGGCGTGACAGGCCGGCGCTCTAACCAACTGAGCTACACCCGCGTTTTTGGCGTGGCGGCGAACTAGGTGGCAGCCCGCGGGGTGTCAACATCGCCAGCGTCTTTTTCCGCGTCTTCCTCGCCGGCGTGGGTCAACGTGCCGTGCTCGAAGAGGAAACCGGCGATGTCGGGGGTACCCGCCGCGGAGAAAATCGTCTTCATGATGATCAACAGCGGAACGGCCAGAAGCGCTCCGGTCGTCCCCCAGACCCATGACCAGAAACTCAGCGAGACCAGGATCGCGAGCGGGCTGATCGTCAGGCGCTTGCCGACAATCATCGGCGTAATCAGGTTGGCTTCAACCAGATGAAGCCCGACAAAGACGAGGGGCGGAAGCAAGGCCGACCAGACATCCGGGAAGGTCATCAGCCCGCCGAAGAAGAGCAGCAGCGCCGATCCGATCGGACCCAGATAGGGAATGAAGTTCAGCACCGCGACGATGCCGCCCCACATGATCGGCGAATCCATTCCAAGCTGCCACAGCACGAGGGCAGTGAGAGCCCCCAGCGTGACATTGATGAGCGTGATGGTGCCGATGTAGATCGACGTTGCGTCCACGACCTGTTGGATCACGCGAGCAGTTGTAAGCGCCCCCTCGAAGCTGCCTCGGCTGACGATCGTGCGCTTGCGCATGGACGTCCAGCCGGCGAGGAAGAAGAAGATCACCAGCAGCGAGAAGAACAGCTGGATGAGGAGGTGCGGCGCGGACGTAGCCAGCAGCCCCGAAAGGGAGTTTGGAGTTTCGATCCGCACTGTCCGGCCCTGCTCAGGCGAGATCGTGATTTGCGAGAAGATCCGCTCCACGAACTTGTCGAACGACTTGTAGAGGTCGAGAACCGGGCCGAGCGCTGCTTTCGCCTTCGGAATGCGCTCGGGAATCAGCGCAACCCAATCGATCGCCGGAAGGACAATCGAGCCGAGTGCGAAAGCAGCCAGCAGAATAAAGAAGATGATGCAAAGCCCGGCAGCGAGACGCGAGGGCACCCCTCGACGCTCCAGCCACTCCAGCATCGGCACGAGGGTGATCGCGACGACCAGCGCGGCAGTTACCGGCAGGAAGAACTCGGCTCCCGCCCTGAGCGCGAACGGCACCCCAAGCAGAATGCCCAAGCCCGCGATAAGGGCGATTGAAGCCAGCAGTCGGTCGCGCTTGGTACTGCTTTCAATAAAAGCGTGCGGCACTTCGACCGGAGGCGGCGCCTTCTTTCTGGTCCGAGCATCCATAAGATGACGATATCCGCCCGAACGCATACCCGCCAGCGGCTTGCGAAGAAATCATGGTGCCCCTGGTCCGACTCGAACGGACACTCCGGTTAGGAACTCGATTTTGAGTCGAGCGCGTCTACCATTCCGCCACAGGGGCCCCGTAGCGGGCTCTAGCTAGCGAGCGCCCGCCGGAAGGACAACCGCGGCGTTCAGCCGGCAAATGAGAATGCTGTCGGCGCCGCGCCGTAGCGGTTAGGAATCGTCGAGCCCTTCTTCATGAAAAGCGTAAGAAGATTGGCAAACGCGAGCACCGTGATGCCAAGGTAGCCGAGCGCGACGATCTGCGGCAGCGCTCCCCGGAATGCGAAAGCCACCGGCACGAGGAGCAGCATCACGCAGGGCACGATCAGCTCGCGGCCCGTCTTATTGACGTCGTGGAGACGCCTGACACCCACGGCCAGCTGCGGAATCAGCAGCAACACGCCGACCGCTCCCGCAAGCAGCGGCCCTAGGGCCAGGAGCGTTCCGACAAGGCTGGCAACTGCACTCGCAATGATCACGAAAACGAAGAAGAGCCAGAATTCCTCGCGCGAAGCCCGACCGGAGAAATCAGCATATTTCTTCAGCGTATAAAGCGCGCATTCGAACAGCTTCATGGTGACCCCCTCGATACGCGGCAGGTCGCTAGACGGTTGAGCACCGCTACCCACGCGCTTCCGAAAGTTTCGCTGAATTGCTGTTAAATATCAATTACGAAGGTTTGGTAATCCAGAAATTCACGTTTCCTTCTCGTAGGTTGAGGCGGGCCGCCGTCGAACAGCGGCCCGCCTCCTAACTTCAGACGGTCGCAGCTGCGGTGCCACCGGCGTACGGGTCGGGTCCGTAGCTATTTTCGCCCTTGGTTCCCGGAAGAACCATGAAAACCAGCAGCGCAATCCCACCGACGAGAGCCAGCAAGCCGAGCAGCATCGTCGCGCCTGCGAGCGCCATCATGCTTCCCGAGGCAATCGCCGCGCCGGCCGCGAGTGCGAAGATGAGGTAGGGCACGATCGCGATCAGCAACCACCAGCCGCTGCGGTTGGTGTCGTGCAGGCGCCGCACGCCGACAGCGATCGACGGAACAAGTGTTCCAAGCATCAGGAGAATGCTGAGGAAACCGTACGGACCGACCGTATGGTCGAGGCCGACGATGTTCTCCACGATGGAAATGACGATGTAGGCAACGACCAGAGCGAGCGTGAACCACCAATATTCCGCCCGAGGCGCGCGGCCCGAGAAATCGGCATATATTTGCAACGGGCGCTTCGCCCAATCGATCGGCGTCAGTTCAGTCATGTATTCCCCCTCTGTTGAAGACCGAGATGCTAGCCCGTCATTTCCCAACCGCAACTAATTCCGGGGTGCCTGCCGCCGGTAGCTGAGCGCCTCCGCCAAATGCACCCAGCGGAAAGCTGGACCTGGACTTCGATGGGCCGGGCTTCGAGCCCGAGGTACGCAACCGTGGCGACCGTGGCGGTCATTCGGCCCCGCCACAATGGGCTAAGCAGACACCCCCTAACTCGGCGGGATGCTGCTAGCGCGATGGCGCGACACACACTGCAAGTCCTTGCGAGGACAGGCGCCTCGCCCCACATCCGTTCGATGATTACCAGGGAACAGTGGCGTAAGTTTATCGACCAGCCCGCAGTCGAATGGACGATCTTCGTCCTCGGAATCCTGTTCATGATCGCGGCCATTCCGGTCGGAGCGCTTCCCGGACCGGGCGGTGTCTTCGTCTTTGCGATCGGCCTTGCGATGGTGCTCAAGACGAGCATGTGGGCGAAACGCCGCTACGTGCGGTTCAAGCGGTCCAAGCCGAAGGCGGGCAGCTGGGCCGACTGGGCACTTCGCCGAAGGAGCGCCCGGCGCCGCAGCAAGCTTCAGAAGGAGCGCGAGGCGGAGGCACTCACCACCTCACCAAGCGAAACCATCGCGGGTCCGGAGCGCAGAGCCAATTGACTTCCAGCCGCCCCTCCCTTATCGGCCCGCTGCAACAGCGGCTGCCGGAATGGCGGCCCTTTTCATTTAGATTTTGAGAGAATGAGCGATGAAGCGCACCTTCCAGCCGAGCAACCTCGTCCGCAAGCGCCGGCACGGCTTCCGGTCGCGCATGGCAACCGTGGGCGGTCGCAAGGTGCTGAACGCCCGCCGCGCGCGCGGCCGCAAGAAGCTCAGCGCCTAATCATCCTTCGGAAACGCTCGGACTTCCTCGCTGCGAACGCCGGTCGGCGCGCTGCGACGCCTGGCTTTATCCTTCTCGTCCGCGATCGTAAGGACGGCGATCCCTCCAAGCGCGTCGGATTCACCGTCAGCAAGAAGGTCGGCGGCTCCGTCGTGCGGAATCGCATGAAGCGCCGCTTCCGTGAACTCGCCCGCGAAATCATACCGGCGGGTGGACATTGCGGCTCCGACCATGTGATGATCGGCCGCTCCGGCGGAATTGAACGCGAGTTCGACGCTCTGCGGACCGATCTGGCCAATGCGCTGAAAAAGATGCGCCCGTGATCGCCAAGCTGCTCATCCTGATCGCGCGCGGCTGGCAGAAGGGTCCCTCCCGAGTGCTTCCGCCAAGCTGCCGTTATCAGCCGAGCTGTTCGGCCTATGCGATCACTGCACTTCAACGCTATGGCGCTGCCCGCGGCGGATGGCTCGCTCTCAAGCGGATCATGCGCTGTCACCCCTGGGGCGGCCAGGGCCCCGACCCCGTACCCTGATCGAGGATCACAAGTGAACGACAACAAGAACCTGATCCTCGCGGTCGTGCTGAGCGCGCTTATCCTGCTCGGCTGGAGCTTCCTGTCGAACAGGTTCATCCCGCAGAACCCGCCGCCAAAGGTCGAGAAGGGTAAGATCGAACCGCAGATCCAGCCGCAGAGTGGTCCGGTGGCAAACGCACCATCTCAACTGCGCGATCGCAACCTGGTCCTGCGCGAAACGCCGCGAGTGCTGATCGAAACACCGGCGCTTCGCGGTTCGATCAACCTCAAGGGCGCACGGATCGACGATCTGTGGATGCTGAAGCACCACGTCACCTACAAGAATAGCTCCTCTCCGGTAGCACTGCTCAACCCGCAGGGAACCGCGGCGTCGTCCTTTGTCGGCTTCAGCTGGAATGGGCCGAACGCGCCGAACGGCAACACCGTCTGGACGGCCAGTTCGCGAGTCCTCACGCCGGGCAAGCCGGTGACGCTCAGCTGGACCAGTCCAGCGGGCCAAACCTATCAGCTCGTCATTTCGGTCGACGATCTCTACCTCTTTACGGTCGAGCAGCGCGTCACCAATGGATCGACCCAGCCGGTCGCTGTCCAACCGTATAGCTATTCCAGCCGTGCAGGCCGTTCCGCCGACATTTCGAGCTACACCGTCCACGTCGGCCCCATGAGCGTCCGCGACGGCAAGGCCGATTACGAAACCAAGTGGCAAACAGTGCGCGAGGCCGGCCCGAACGGCCTGAATTACGACCCGTCGAAGGGCTGGATCGGCTTCACCGACAAATATTGGCTAACGGCCCTTGCCCCTCAGGGAACGACGCGGGATTCTTTCCGCTACTCCGCATCAGGCTCCTACCAGGCCGACGCGGTTGCGCCCCAATCCGTCGTCGCGCCGGGCCAGACGACCAGCTTCACGACTTCGGTTTTCGCCGGAGCCAAGGAAAAGGCCGCACTGGACCGCTACGAGAATGCGGGCATCACCAAGCTTTCCAAGTCGATCGACTGGGGCTGGTTTGAATGGTTCATGCGTCCGATCTTCGACCTGCTGAACTGGCTGTTCCACCAGATCGGCAACTTCGGCGTCGCGATCATCTGTCTGACGCTGATCGTTCGCGGCCTCATGTTCCCGATCGCCCAGAAGCAGTTCCAGTCGATGGCCGCGATGCGCAAGCTGCAGCCGAAAATGAAAGCGATTCAGGAGCGCTACAAGGACGACAAGCCCAAGCTTCAGCAGGAGATGATGAAGCTATACCAGCAGGAGAAGATCAATCCTGCCGCGGGCTGCCTGCCGATCGTGCTCCAGATCCCGATCTTCTACGCGCTCTATAAGGTACTGATGGTCGCCGTCGAAATGCGGCACCAGCCTTTCGCTCTGTGGATCAAGGACCTTTCGGCGCCGGACCCGCTGACGCCGATCAACCTTTTCGGCCTGCTGGACTTCGCGCCTCCGCACTTTCTTGCGATCGGCGTCCTGCCGATCCTGCTTGGCGTGACGATGTGGCTGCAGTTCAAGCTGAATCCGGCCCCGATGGACCCGACGCAGCAGCAAATCTTCGCGATCATGCCGTGGATCATGATGTTCGTGATGGCGCCATTTGCGAGCGGTCTGCAGCTCTACTGGGTCACCAGTAACGTCCTGACGATTCTGCAGCAGTGGTGGCTGTACAAGAAATATGGCCTGCACTTCTCCGACACGCATCCGGCGACGACCTGAGGTGGAGCAGGAACACGAAGATATTGTCGAGCAGGCCCGCAAGCTGTTCTCCGGGCCTGTCGACTTCCTGAAGTCGGCGCCGACCCTGAAATTCCTGCCTGACCCGGAGTGCCCTGAGATCGCCTTTGCAGGCCGTTCGAACGTCGGGAAGAGCTCGCTTCTCAACGCGCTCACCAACCGCAAGGGACTGGCGAGGACATCCAACACGCCTGGCCGGACTCAGGAGCTCAACTTCTTTGACGTGGGCCGCCCGCCGCAAATCCGACTAGTCGACATGCCCGGTTATGGCTTTGCGGAGGCGCCCAAAGACCTCGTGAAGCGCTGGCGTTTCCTGGTGAATGATTTCCTGCGTGGCCGTGCCGTCCTTCGCCGAGCCTTCGTACTCGTCGACTCCCGGCACGGGTTGAAGCCTGTGGACCTCGAGATCATGGATATGCTCGATTCCGCCGCAGTGAACTATCAGCTCGTCCTTACGAAAGCGGACAAGATCAAGCCCACCGAGCTCGCCGTGGTCCTGGAGCAAACGACGGCCGAGTCGGCCAAGCATGCTGCCGCACATCCGCAACTGATCGCGACGTCGAGCGAAACCGGCTCCGGCATTACCGAGTTGAGAGCAGCAATCCTCGAAGCTGCGACGTCGTAGGGAGATCGACTTGATCAAGCTCATCATCGGCAACCGCGCCTATTCGAGCTGGTCGATGCGAGGCTGGCTTGCGGTGAAGCACTCGGGCGAAGAGTTCGAAGAGCTCGTCGTGCCGATGTTCGACGAAGAGTGGGAAAAGCGGCGCGAGGGCGACGAATTCGCGCCATCGCTCGGGAAGGTGCCGATCCTGTGGGACGGCGCCTGCGTCGTCTGGGACAGTCTCGCCATCGTCGAATTCCTCGCCGACCGGGTAGGCAAGGACAAATATTGGCCGCAGGACGAGTCCGCCTGTGGAATGGCGCGCTCCATGGCCGCGGAAATGCATTCCGGGTTTGCCAACCTCCGGCGCGAATTGCCGATGAATGTCCGCAAGACCTTCCCGTTCAAACCGATATCCGAAGAGGTCCGCAACGAGATCGAGCGGATCCTGCAGCTTTGGGCACAGGCTCGGGCGCGGTTCGGCGGCAGCGGCGGCGACTTCCTGTTCGGGAACTGGTGCGCGGTTGACATGATGTACGCGCCGGTCGTGACGCGCTTCATCACCTATTCGGTGCCGATGCCACCGTTCGCCGAGCTCTACATGAAGGCCGTTCTGTCACACCCCGATGTCGGGGAGTGGATCGACAAGGCACAGGACGAGCCCTGGGTCATCGAGCATTACGAGCACGAGCCCGCCTAATAAGGCGATCCGTCCTTGTGGACGTAAGTGCCTTCGGGCGTGAATCGCAGATCGATATCCGAATAACCGCCGCCGGTGTTCGTCCCTCCGCCGAAGGCAAGAAAGGTGCAGTCTTCGGCGCTTTCATTGATCAGGTGATGGCCGTTCCCGGTCCCCTTGGGCCAGGCCGCGAGATCGCCCGCGTGGAGAAGCGTCCGGCCTTCGTCCTCGACCAGCACCGCCTCCCCGGACAGCATCACGACAAATTCGTCCTCTCCATCGTGCCAATGGCGTTGGCTGGACCAGGCCCCGGGCTTGAGCGTGACATGGCTTACCCCGAAGTCGGTCAGGCCCGTCGCAGGAGCCAATCGCCGATACCAGCGCCCGGCCACCGCCTCATTGTGCGGCGGCGGATAGCCGGTCCGGTTGATCTGCTCGATGCTTTCAAGGTCGACCTTGGGCATGCCCTCTTCCTTTGCTACGCCGCTGCAATGTCCGCCGACCCAATCGCCCTTGCGCGAGACCTTATCAACTGCCCGAGCGTCACTCCCGCCCACGGAAACGTCTTCGACGTTCTCGATGCAGCGCTGACGACGCTCGGTTTCACCGTCCATCGCTTCGTGCTTGGCGAGCCGCCCGACGGGCCGACGGAGAATATGGTTGCCATCCGTGGCGAGGGAGGTCCGCACTTCGGCTTCGCAGGTCACCTCGATGTTGTCCCTCCAGGCGACGGCTGGAGCAGCGACCCGTTCCAGACGCTGATCGAGGACGGCGTTCTTACAGGGCGCGGCGCGGTAGACATGAAAAGTGCAATCGCCGCATTCGTCGCCGCCGTTTCGCGTGTCGAGCAAGGCAAGGGGACGATTTCTTTCCTGATCACCGGCGATGAGGAGGGATATGCGACCTACGGCACGCCCAGGATCATCGACTGGCTGAAGGAACGGTCGATCCGCCCGGACATGATCCTCATCGGCGAGCCGACGTCGGTCGATCGTCTTGGCGACACGGTGAAGATTGGCCGCCGCGGCTCGGTAAACATGTGGATCGATGTGCCGGGCACGCAGGGACACGTCGCCTACCCGCACCGCGCGGACAATCCGGTGCCGAAGCTGGCAAGGGTCGTGGCAGCACTGAACGCCGTCCACCTGGACGACGGGACGGAAGCTTTCCCGCCCTCGAATCTCGAATTCACGGCGGTCACGACACCGACGCAGGCGAGCAACGTCATACCCGCGTCGGCGACAGCTCAGCTCAACATCCGCTTCAACAATCTGCAGCACGGTGCTGACCTTGTTCGAATGGTCGAGGAGATCGCCGAGCGCGAGGCCCCCGGCTCGACGGTGCGTGCGCGTATCTCCGGCGAAGCGTTCCTGACGCCGCCTGGCCCGCTCTACGACGTGATCGTCGCGGCTATCGAGGAAGAAACGGGCATTGCCCCGGAACTCTCCACGAGCGGTGGAACTTCCGACGGCCGTTTCCTGATCGAGCTGTGCCCGGTCGTCGACTTCGGGCTTCCCAACGCGACCATGCACAAGCTCGACGAGAGCGCTGCCGTGGAAGACATCCACGCCCTCTCACGGATTTATGAGCGGATTTTGCGCAAGGTTGTCGCTTAGGACGACCTCAGAGAATTTGGGCAAGCTCGGCCCAATTGACGTCCAGTACGGGATCGTAAGGCGGGTAGAACCGGCCATGACCGCTGTAGAGACCGTAAATCCAAGCAAATGGCGCGCCGTAAATTTCGGGCAGCGGGGCTTTCACCGCTGAATTCCACTTCCGGTGGGGGTCGTGCGGAACGGATGCCAGATCAAACGGCTTTCCGTCGGATGTAAGTCCGGCCGACCGGGTCTTGGAATCGACGATCATCCGGGTTGAAGCAGCCGGAGCTAAGCGACGATACGGGACGAACCGGCGTCGCGGGTCCAGCCGAGGTACTCGTCCTCAAACATCGGCTCGGCGAAGACGAAGCCCTGGATCGTGTGGCATCCCATCGCGCGGAGGATATCCGCCTGGGCCGACGTTTCGACCGCCTCGGCGACGATCTCACAATCGACGCCCTTGATCAGCTGGATCACCGCCTGGACGATGACGCGGGCCCGCTCGCTCTGCTCGATATCCGCGATCAGCGACGGATCGAGCTTCACCCGGTCGAGCGGAAGCGTGCGCAGCCGCGATAGATTCGAATAGCCCGTCCCGAAATCGTCGATAGAGATTCGCACTCCGTCGGCACGAAGCGCTGCGATTTCGACGACTACGGCTTCGCTGGCCCTCATCGCCGCAGTCTCGGTGAACTCGAGTTCGACCATCGAGAGCGGGACGCCGTTGTCGGCAAGCGCATGGCGGAGCCGGCTGAAGAAATCGACGCGGTCGAGCTGCCGCGGGCTGACATTGAAGGCAACCCGCCGATCGAAGCCGTCGCGGTGCCAGTTCCCGAGCGTCGCCGAGATCTCGCCGATCACCCAGTCGCCGATTTCCGAAATCAGGCCGGTGCTTTCGGCGACCGGAATGAAGCTGCCGGGCAGGCAGAGACCGTCGCGCGGGTGGTTCCAGCGCAGCAGGGCCTCGGTGCCGACCAGCTCGCCGGTGACGAGACTGAGCTGTGGCTGGTAGGCGAGCACGAACTCGCCCCGCTGGACCGCTTCGGTGAGCGCCTTCTCAATATCGATCTTGCGCTGATGGTCCGCCGCGAGCTCGTCGTTGAACAGGCAATGCTGCCCGCCCCCGAGCGCCTTTGCACGATACATCGCGATGTCCGCCGCGCGCATCAGCGATTCTATGCTGCTGCCATGATCGGGACTGATCGCCACGCCGATGGAAGCGCCGATATCGACGCTATGTCCGTAAAGCTCGAACGGCTCGGAAATGGCGAGGGCGATCCGTCGCGCAACCCGCTCGACGTCGCTAACCGAAGTGATCTCCGGGAAGAAGAGCGTGAATTCGTCGCCGGCAAGGCGCGCGAGCAGCGGCCTCTTTCCGGGGCCTTCGGCGACTTCCGCGGTGACTACGACCCGGAGCCTGTTCGCCACCATGATCAACAGCTGGTCGCCGCGTGCGTGGCCCAGGCTGTCATTGACCATCTTGAAGCGGTCGAGGTCGACGAAAAGCATCGCGCAGCTGCTCCCCGCCGCAGCCCCGCCCAGAAGCTTGTCGGCTTCGGAACGGAAATGAAGGCGGTTGGGCAGCGACGTAACCGGGTCGTACATGCCGAGCGCCTGCGCATTCTCGATCGATGCGCGAACCTCCGCGAACAATGTGTCCACGGCCGCTGCAAGTTTGGGCATGTTCTGCCGAACGATCGCGGGCGGCGGCGAGACAAGGTCGCCGTCCTCAACTGCGAGAAGCCTGTCTCCGAGCGCGGTCAACGCGCGGGCGCTTTCGCTGTTGGGCCGTTCCGAGGCGATGTAGCAGATGAGCAGGCAGAAGGCGCCGGCAACGATCGATGCGATGATCTGATCGTTCAAGTTCGTGATGTAGAGGAAGGCGCACAGCGAGAAGACGAACGAGGCGACCCCCGCCGCGCCCGAGAGCAGGGCGTTGCTGAATTTCTGGGCAGTGCCTGCTTTCATCGAATTGCGTAGCGCCCCGAGCGTCGGCACCTTGCCGATTGGCCAGACCTAAACGGGCAGGGTTAACAATCCGTGCAGAGACGACGTTACCGGCGCCGGAGCACGATATAGAGGCTACCCCCTCCGCCGTGGCGCGGATGAGCGCCTCGAACCGCAGCGATACGACCTGCGTGCCGCGATACCGCAAGCCAGTCGTGAACCGCCGCGCGAATGCGGCCGCGCTGGACCGGTGGCTCGCCCGGCCGATGGTGCCCGGTTATTAACAAAAGCACCCTGTCACCCGCGACTTCCGCACGTTCCAGCGCAAGGTCGATCGCCCGCCAGGCACCGTCGAGATTCAGGCCGTGGAGATCGATGATGCGGTCAGGCTGGATCGAACCGGAGCGCAACTTCCGGTCCCAGGTGCCGTCGAGCGTTATGCCCGGCCTGGGCGGCGGAGGAGGAACCGCTGCCCTGCGAGGGGCCGGGCCCTTCGGCTTCGTCGGCGGCGCCACAGGAGGCGGAGCAGCCTCGGCCTTGGCAACTGGAATAGGTCCGTCCGTGAGCGGCTCGCGCGATAGCGGACGGATGGTTGCGGTTACCCGAGCCCAGAGCTCGGATTCTTCAGGGTTGAGCGCGCGCGACACTCGCGGTGCCCTTCGGCACCAGGATCAGCGCCACGCCGTTCGCGGACATTCCGCCCGCAACCTGCGTCGCCTCGACCCCTGCCCCCCAGAACGTGTCGAACCTGTTCGCGCCCTTGATCGCGCCGCCCGTGTCCTGCGCAATCCAGAAGCCGTAAGCCTCCGGCCGATCAAGCGCGAGGAACACCGGCGCGCCGAGCGGAACGAACTTCGGGTCCGCTGCCACCGTCGCGCGAGGCGAGACAGGCACGTTGAGAGCGCCGAGCGGTCCCGGGCCCGTCAGCTCACGGAAGAAGATATAGGACAGATTTTCCCGCATCAGCGCCTTGCCCTGATCGGGGTTGGCCCGCATCCAATCCTTGATCGCCTGCATGCTGGCGCCGCCGGGAGGAAGGATTCCGCGCTCGCGAAGCAGGCGCCCTATCGCAACATATTCGCGGCCGTTCTGGTCGGCATAGCCAAGCCGCATGACGCTTCCATCCGGGAAGCGAACGCGGCCCGAGCCCTGGATTTCGAGGAAGAACAGGTCGACCGGGTCTGCCGCCCAGGCGATCTCCAGCCCCTTCCCGGCAAGGATGCCGTCCTCGATTTCCGCGCGGGTGTAGTAGAGGGCGCAGGTCCCGGTTTCGTCGATGCGTCCCCGGCCAGTCTGGCCATCTGCCCGCGTGCACCGGATCAAATCCGCAGGGACTTTGTAGATCGGAATGTATCCGGGTTGCGGAGTGCGTGATCCGGCAATTTCCGGTTCGTAGTAACCGGTCGCAAAAGCCTTGCCCTGGCCGACCGAGACCCAGTCGAAGCGGTCACGGAAGAAAGCCGCCGCGTTGGCGGGCGCAACGGTCGCAGCTTCCGCGCAAACCGCTGCCCAGTCCTGGGCTCCGGTCAGTCCGGACTGGTCCTGTCGCTTGAGGAGCACCGGGCAACTGGTCCGGAATGCCTGGAGCGCCCGGCTCGCATCGAGTTGCGTGATGAACGAGGGCGCTGCGGCGAGAGTGACGCCGGCGGCAATCGCATTCGCGGGAGGCGGCGGAACGACCGGCGCTGGCGCGGGAATTGTGGCCAGCGCAGGGGGCTGAGTCGTTGCCGGCGCCTCGATCGGACGCGTAGCGCAGGCGGACAGAATGATGAAAGTCGCGAGCGCTAGCGCTCTTGCGGAGCGCGTCACTCTTCCTCGTCGGTCTCGATCAAGAGCCAGTTCGGGTCGCGGGAACTTATCTGACGCCGGAAAGTCCAGAGGTCACGGGTCTGTACCGCGTCGCTCATCGAGCCGGCAACCACTTCGCCTTCCTTGTTGCGCGTCACTGCAGCAATATCGGCTTCGAAGCGGACGGTTACGACGGCAAGATCGTTGTCGCCGGACGCAGCTGTGATCAGCGCCTGCTCGACCTGAACCAGGCGGTTGTCGAGGATGAGACCGTCCTTCTCACGCTGCTTTATCGCGGAGTCGAACGTCTCGAAGACATGGTCGTCGACGTACGGACGAAGACCGGCCGCATCGCCCTTCCAATAGGCTTCGAGGACCATTCGGTAAGCCGACTTGGCGCCTTCGAGGAAGCGCGCGACGTCGAAGGCGGGGTCCGTCGCAAGAAGTGCGCGGACTCCGGGTCCGGCCGTCGGCAGGTATGCCAGATCGCCAGGGTCGGTCGCAGACGGCTGGACGACCGAGGGCCGATTCACTCGCGGCTCAACGACTGCTTCGGGGTCCGCAGGCTTCAGGATCGGCTGTTGCTCATGTCCGGTCCGCTCGCCGAGCACGCTGTAGAGCCTGAGGCCGATGAACAATGCCACCAATGCTAGGATGACGATTACAGTCAACGCTTAGATTCCGATCCTTCCAGTTTCGCCGCAAACATAGTGCGCGAAACCTTTCAATTCAAAGCCCACTTCACCATGCCGCCGCCATTGCGCGCCCGTTGGGCGACTGCTAGTCGGCCAACTCGAAACGCTCGCGGGCCCAAGCGGGTCCGCTACTCCCAAATCGATCGAAGGCGAAGAACAAATGGCCGATCAGGATATGCTCACGCCCGGAAACGGCTCCGGCGACCCAGCCGCAGGCCCGCAGGCCGCGACTTTGGCGCAATATATCAAGGATTTGTCGATCGAGAATCCGAACGCGCCTCAGGTCTTCCAGTGGACTGACCAACCCCGCGTAGACGTCCAGTTCAACATCAATGTCGACCGCGTTTCCGACGACGTTCACGAAGTCGTGATCAAGCTGGAGGTTTCGGCTCGTTCCGACAGTGGCGTCCAGTTCATGATCGAGCTGAGCTATGCTGGCCTCTTCGGCCTTCGTAACTTCCCGGAAGAGGCGCTTGGCCCGTTCCTCCTGATCGAGGCACCTCGTCTGCTCTTCCCGTTCGCGCGGCAGATCATTTCCGAAGCGACGCAGAACGCCGGCTTCCCGCCGCTCCTGCTCGACGGGATCGACTTCGGCGCGGCCTATCTTGCGCAGCTTCAGCAGCAGGCCCAGGAATCGCAGACGAACGGCGACGGTAGCGAGGGTGCTTCGGAGCCCGCGACGCCGCCCGAAGGCTCAGACCAAGCCTGATTTCGCTCTAATCAACGCGGGATCGGCGCATGAACCTGCTTAAGGCGACTGGAACGATCGGTGGGCTGACGATGGTCAGCCGCATTGCGGGCTTCGGCCGCGAAATGCTCATGTCGCGCGTGATGGGCGCGAGCTGGCAGGCCGACGCATTCTTCGTCGCATTCCGGCTACCCAACACGTTCCGGCGGCTCTTCGGCGAGGGCGCCTTCTCGGCGGGCTTCGTACCGCTCTACAGTCAGCGGCTGCAAGGCGAAGATGGCGAAGCGAAGGCCAAGCGCTTCTCCGAGGAAGTGCTGGCGGTTTTCGTCCCGACGCTGATCGTCTTCACTTTGGTCTTCGAGATCATCATGCCGCTCTTCGTTGCGGCGATTTCGGGCTACTCCGGTGACAAGCTCGGCCTTGCGACTTTCCTGACCCGGATCACCTTTCCGTATCTCCTGCTGATCAGCCTAGTCTCGCTATTCTCGGGTATTCTCAACAGCCTCGCGCGGTTCACGGCCGCGGCGTTCGCTCCGGCCCTACTGAACCTGGCGATGCTCACCGCGCTGATCTTCGTGCCGGTCGGTGGAACGATCACCGCGACGGCGCTTTCGATCGCGGTGACATTGGGAGGCGTTCTGCAGCTCGGATTGCTGCTCTACGCCTGCAAGCGCGCAGGCGTAGTCCTGAAACTGAAGCGGCCGAAGATGACCCCGGGCGTACGGCAGTTCATCCGGGTGGTCGTGCCGGCAACGCTCGGCGCGGGCGTCTATCAGATCAGTGCCTTCATCGACACGTTCTTCCTTGCCCGCCTCGGCACCGGGTCGCTCAGCTATTTCAACTATGCCGACCGCCTCAACCAACTCCCGCTCGGAGTCATCGGCGCGGCGCTGGGAACGGCCATTCTCCCGCAGGTCAGCAAACATGTCGGCGCCAACGAGCCCGACAAGGCCGCCAAGGTGCAGGGCCAAGCAGCCGAGCTCGCAATGTTGTTGTGCCTTCCAGCCGCGCTTGCCCTCGCCGTTAGCGCTCTCCCGCTCGTGTCCGCACTTTTTCAGGGTGGCCGCTTTACGGCCGAGGACGCACGCCTCACCGCGCTGACCCTCTCGATCGTCGTGCTCGGCCTGCCCGCCTATGTCCTCGTGAAGGTGCTGACGCCCGGCTTTTACGCGAGACAGGACACGGCAACGCCGGTGAAGATTGCGGCGCTGGTGCTGGTCGCGACCGTCCTTCTCAATTTCATCCTCATTCCGCCGTTCGGGATTGCCGGGCTCGCTTCCGCGATCGCGATCACATCATGGCTCAACTGCCTGCTGCTCTACGTCATTCTGCACCGTCGCGGGCATTTCCGGATCGAGGGCTGGCTGGCTTCACGCGTCTTCCGGCAACTCCTCGCCGGCGCGTGCATGGTCGCAGCACTCTATGGAATCCGTACATTGCTCGGAAGCTGGTTCGAGGGTTCGGTCGGCCATCGCCTCGTGGGTGTCACCGCTCTCGTAGGCGGCGGAATGGCGGTGTATTTTCCGGCAGTCTGGGTCTTCGGCGGAACCGACCGCGACGAACTGAAGTCCTTGTTCCGTCGCAGGAGGCCGTACACCGATGTCGGCTAACCCCAGCATGCGGGTCGTTTCGGGTATCCAGCCGACTGGCGGGCTTCACCTCGGCAACCTGCTGGGCGCCATTCTGCGCTGGGTCCGGATGCAGGAAGAGGCCGAGTGCCTGTTCTTCCTCGCCGATCTTCACGCGCTGACGATCGACGTCGATCCGCAGGAGCTTCGTTCGAACATCCGCGAGATGGCGGCAGCGTTGATCGCCAGCGGGATCGATCCAAAGAAGTCGATCCTTTTCCAGCAAAGCGCGATCCCGGCCCATGCGGAGCTAGCCTGGATCCTCCAGTGCACCGCTCGTGTCGGCTGGCTGAATCGAATGACGCAGTTCAAGGAGAAGTCCGGCAAGTCGCGAGAAGGCGCCAGCGTCGGTCTCTACACCTATCCGGTCCTGCAAGCCGCGGACGTGCTGCTCTATCGCGCCACGCACGTGCCGGTCGGCGAGGACCAGAAGCAGCATCTGGAGCTGGCCCGCGACATCGCGATCAAGTTCAACACCGATTACGATGTGGAGCTGTTCGTGCCGCCCGAACCGTACATCCCGGCCGGGGCCGCGGCTCGCATCATGAGCCTTCGTGACGGATCGGCGAAGATGTCCAAATCCGACCCGTCGGACATGAGCCGCATCAACCTGACCGACAGCGACGACCAGATTTCGCAGAAGATCCGCAAGGCCAAGACCGATCCGGAGCCGCTTCCCGACGATCCAGCTCTGCTGGATGGACGGCCCGAAGCGAAGAACCTCGTTGGAATTTACAGCGCAGTGACCGGTGAGTCCGTCGAACAAGTCCTGTCGCGATTTGCCGGCCAGGGCTTCGGCGCGTTCAAGCCGGCGCTTGCCGACGCGCTCGTGGCCCTGCTGCACCCGCTGCGCTCGCGGCTCGAAGAACTGCGCAACGATCCGGCTGAGCTGGATCGGCTGCTTGCTGACGGCTCCGCGCGCGCGGCCTCGCTCGGCCAGCCCGTTCTGAAGCAGGCTTACAGCGCGGTCGGCCTGCCGCGCTGACACCTCGCTTCATCGACAGTTCAGCACTGCCGGTGATATAAGGGCCCGAACCCAAACGGGTTTTCGGGAATCGAGGTGTAACATGCGTATTCGCAATCTTGTGGCCGCCGCCTTCATTGGCGTGGCGGCACTTGGCGTATCTGGCTGCGCCACCAGCCTTCCGACGAAGGTCACTCGCTATTCTGTTGCCATTCCGCAGGGGCAGAGCTTCTACGTAGTCCCGGGCCAGGGCGTCCAGTCCGGCCTTGAGTTCAACCGCTATGCGGCGCTCGTCGCCGAGCAGATGGCCGCGCGCGGTTATCAGCAGGCTGCAAGCACCGCTGCGGCCGATATGCTGGTCAAGGTCGGCTACGGCGTCGACAACGGCACCAAGGAAATCTCAGTCGATCCGTTCGCGCGGTCCCGTTACTACGACCCGTTCTATCGCGGCTTCTATGACCCGTTCTACGGCGGCTATTTCGGCCGGCCATACTGGTCGCGCTACGGTTATTACGGTTACCGCTCGCCCTTCTACTGGGGCTGGGACGATCCGTTCTGGTATAACTCGCCCTACTCCGGCTTCGGCGCCGATCCGATCCGGGAGTACACGGTCTACAAGAGCGAACTCGACCTCGACATCGTTCGGCGCGTCGACAACGCGCCGTTGTTCGATGGCAAGGCGGTTGCCCGTTCGCAGACCGATGAGCTTGGAACGCTCGTTCCGAACCTGATCGAAGCGATGTTCACCAATTTCCCGGGCGAGAACGGGAAGACCGTGAAGATCACGGTTCCGGGCCGAAAGCGCCCCGCCACCGCGACACGCTAAAAAGAAAGGCCCGGCTGGTTTTCGCCAGCCGGGCCAGTTCTTCGGCCGTTGGGGCGACCGAGTACCCCCTCCCCGGAATCAGCCTTCGAGTTGCCTCGTCAGCAGGCGGATGTCGGCGTCGAGCTCCGCATCGCTCGCGCGAAGCTTTTCAATCTGCCGGACGGCATGGATCACGGTCGTATGGTCGCGGCCACCGAAGCGCCGGCCGATGTCGGGAAGCGACTTCGGAGTCAGCTGCTTCGAAAGGTACATCGCGACCTGGCGCGGACGAGCCACTTCACGAGCGCGGCGAGCCGAAGTCATCTCCGCCTTGCGGATGCGATAGTGCTCGGCGACCTGAGCCTGGATCTCGTCGATCGTGATCCGCCGCTGGTTGGCGCGGAGCACATTGGCGAGAACCTCCTCGACGAAAGCAACGTCGATCGCGCGGCCAGTCATCATCGCGTAGGCGGCGATGCGGTTGAGCGCACCTTCGAGTTCGCGGATGCTCGACGTGACGCGGCGCGCAAGGAACTCGACGACGTTGCGCGGCATATCGACGGCCGGAAGAGCCGCCAGCTTGGTCTCGATGATATTGAAGCGAAGCTCGAAGTCGGCCGCGTTGATGTCGGCGACCAGACCCCACGACAGGCGCGACAGAATGCGCGGCGCAATGCCGTCCAGATCCTGCGGAGCGCGGTCCGACGTGATCACCAGCCGGCGGCCGGCCGTAATGATCTCGTTCATCGTGTGGAAGAATTCTTCCTGCGTCGAATCCTTGCCGGCGATGAATTGAACGTCATCGATCAGCAGGAGGTCAGCGCTCCGCAGCCGCTGCTTGAACCCGATCGTGTCGTTTTCCTTCAGGGCGCGGATGAACTCGACCATGAACTTCTCGGCCGACATCGACACGACCTTCGCCGAGCGGTTCTGCGCCAGGAAAGCGTGGCCGATCGCGTGCAGCAGATGGGTCTTGCCGCGGCCGGTTCCACCATGGATGAACAGCGGGTTGAAGCTGACCGATTTGGCAGTGGCGAGCGTCTTGGCGGCGGTCGCGGCGACTTCATTCGCCTTGCCGATCACGAAGGTCTCGAACCGATAGCGCGGATCGAAATTCGGGATCGAAGGATCACGGCCGCGGGCTGCTGGCTCCGGAGCTTCTTCAAGAATCAGGAGCGGCGTCGGACGGGGACCGTCGGAGCTCGCGACAACCCGGACTTCACGGACCAGCGGAAGCGTCGTTTTCCACGCGAGCGCGAGTCGATCACCGAAATGCGACCGCACCCAATCGGCCATGAACTGGCTCGGCATGACGACGTCGAGCGCGCCCATTTCCGGATCAAAATTGCCGAGCGCTGCCGGCTTGAGCCAACCGTCGAAAGTGCGGGCGCCGAGGTCACGGCGTAGTCCGGCCCGGATCGAGTCCCAGGCGGCCTCGAGCGGTGCGGCGACCTGCCCTTCAGTCCGCTCCTGGCACGAGTCCGAACGTTCTGCCTGCACTGAGTGGCGCCTCCTCACATTCCTCAAGAGCCAGAGACAAAAAGGGACCGTCGCGACCGACCGAGTCGGGCGCCCAAGGTTGCTTTTCTCTCTAGCCCCCCGACGCGGATTCGCGTCTGGAAGAATGGTTTTGGAAGCGTGCGGCGAGTCATTCAAGCGCGATTTTTCACAAGAACGAAATAATCAGCCTTGACAGCGCAAACGCGGGGATTTTGGCAGGAATTGGCGGATTTCTGGGGATTCCCTGTTTACTTTCCCGTTAACCGGAGCGCGAATCGCGGTAATTGCTGCATTTTTTTTACAGGCAGAAAAACGAAGGGCCGCCGGCAATGCCGACGGCCCGTATCGTTGCGGGACTGCAGCCCTCGAAATCAGCCGAGAGCGGCGACTCGCTTGGCCAGCCGCGAGAACTTCCTGGAAGCCGTGTTCTTGTGAAGAACGCCGCGAGCGACGCCGCGCGCCATCTCTGGCTGAGCCTCACGAAGTGCCTTTGCAGCCTCATCCTTCTTGCCCGCGTCCAGCGCCGACTCGACGGCCTTGATGAAGGACCGGATGCGGCTGACGCGGCTGTGGTTGATGGCTGCGCGCCGATCATTGCGGCGGATGCGCTTCTTGGCTTGCGGCGTGTTCGCCATGAATGTTCCTCTAAAACCCTGTGGCTCAATGAAAAAGCGGCGCGTAGCCAAGAGGCCGCGCCGATGCGAGCGATCCCCTAACGGGAGAGGTCCGAATCGTCAACCTGTCACCTCTGGCAGGCAGGACAATAGAACGTCGAGCGGCCGCCCTGCACGAATCGCTTGACGGTTCCCCCGCAACCGCAGGGCTGTCCCTCACGGTCATAGACGGCAAAGGTCTTCGAGAAATAGCCCAGTTCGCCATCGGGGCTGGCAAAATCACGCAGCGTCGATCCGCCCGCCTCGATTGCCTCGTCGATCACTTCCCTGATGGCGGCGACGAGCCGCTCGAGCCGGGCCAGCGACACGGATCCGCCTGCCCGCTTCGGGTGGATGCCCGCGCGATACAGCGCCTCGCAGACGTAGATATTGCCGAGGCCGGCCACGATGCCCTGGTCGAGGAGGAGCAATTTGATGGCCGCGCTCCGACCGGCCAGCCGCCGCTTGACGTCGCGAGCCTCGAGTTCGAGCGGCTCCGGGCCGAGCGCCGCGAAGGCGGGCCATTCATCCAGCTCGCCGGTCGGAACCAGGTCCACCGACCCGAATCGCCTCGGATCGTTGAGTGCGAGACGCGTCCCCTCCTCCGTCTCGAGCAGCAGGTGATCGTGCTTCTCCAGTTCGGAGCGGTTGATCCGCCAGCTTCCCGACATCCCGAGATGGAAGATCATCGTGTCGTCGCGGTCAGTGTGGATGAGGCCGTATTTCGCGCGTCGGCCAAGGCCGGTGACCTTAGCGCCGGTCAGCCGCTGGCCGAGATCCTTCGGAAATGACCGCCGGAGATCGGCACGCCGCGCTTCGACGCTGGTTATCCGCCTGCCCTCGAGAACACGCGCGAGACCGCGGACAGTGGTTTCTACTTCGGGAAGTTCAGGCATGGCTGGCGATATGGCGGACCGGCCCCAACCCCGCTAGAGGCCCGCCCCATGTCCGACAGAAGTGCAAAAGTCAGTTTCGGCGAAGAGCTTGTCAGCCCCGAAGAGAAGACGCGTCGTGTAGGCGAGGTCTTCAGCTCCGTCGCCCGCCGTTATGACGTGATGAACGACCTGATGTCAGGCGGCTTGCACCGGCTGTGGAAGGACAGGTTCGTCGCCAGGGTGAAGCCGCGGCCGGGCGAGCACATCCTCGATATGGCCGGCGGCACCGGCGACATTGCTTTTAGGATGGTGCAGCGCGGCGCCGAGGTGACCGTCTCCGACATCAATGCCGACATGCTCGCGGTCGGCGAGCAGCGCGCGGGGAAGCGCGGTCTCAAGGGGCTGACCTGGCAGGTTCAAAATGCCGAGAAGCTATCATTCGCCGACAATAGCTTCGATGCCTACACGATCGTTTTCGGCATCCGGAACGTCACCCACATCCCTCTTGCTTTGAAGGAAGCGCATCGCGTCCTGAAGCGCGGCGGGCGCTTCTTCTGCATGGAATTCTCGCGCAGCGACTGGCCCGGCTTTTCCGAGCTGTACGACGCTTGGTCGAAGAACGTCATTCCAAAGCTCGGTAAGGCGATCGCGGACGACGAGGCGAGCTACAAATACCTCGTCGAATTTATCCAGCGCTTCCCGCGCCCCGAGAACTTCCGGGCCATGGTGACGGAAGCCGGGTTCGTCCGGACCGCGGCCGAACCGATGCTGGGCGGCCTCGTGACGATCCACAGCGGGTGGAAGATTTGACAACAACCGTCACCCACCTGTGGCGTCTGTTGAAGTGGGGCCGGACGCTGGCTCGCCACGGCGCTTTGCGCGGGATCGAAAGCGACCCGCTCACGCCGCCGCAGGTGAGAAGATTGGCGAAGATCGCTCGCTTTGGAGCGCGGATCCCGCCGACGCCGGATTACGCGGCAGCGCTTCAGGAGATCGGACCGGCAGCGATCAAGCTGGGACAGGCCTTGTCGACCCGTCCCGACCTGGTGGGTGCCAAGGCGGCCGAGAACCTTTCGCGGCTCCAGGATAACCTGCCCCCTGCCCCCTTCGACGCAATCCGCAGGGTCGTCGAGGCATCGTTCGGAGCGAAGCTCGAAGAGCTCTACGAGAGTTTCGACCCGGAACCGATCGGCGCCGCTTCCATCGCGCAGGTCCACAAGGCCGTGACCAGCGAAGGCCGCGTCGTCGCGGTCAAGGTCCTCCGCCCCGGCATCGAGGAAGAGATCGCAAGAGCAATCGAGACCTATGAATGGGCGGCGGTGCACGTCGAAGCGATAGGCGGTGAACCGGCTCGCCTGAGACCTCGGCAAGTCGTTGCTCAATTCAAGCAATGGACCGCGCGCGAGCTGGACCTGCAGCGCGAGGCGGCATCCGCGTCCGAGCTTCGCGAGAACATGGTCGCCGAGCCGGGTTACTATGTCCCTGAAATCGACTGGCGGCGCACTGCGCGGCGCGTGCTCACGCTCGAATGGCTTGATGGGATCAAGCTCAACGACCGCGACGCGCTGATCGCCGCTGGCCAGGATTGCAACGCGCTCGCTTCGACACTGGTCCGGGCATTCCTTCGGCAGGCCGTGGTCGACGGCTTCTTCCACGCCGACCTGCACCACGGGAACCTGTTCGCGCTGAAAGACGGGCGGATCGCAGCAATCGACTTCGGCATCATGGGCCGCATCGACCGCCGCGCCCGCATGTGGCTGGCCGAGATCCTCTATGGTCTTATTACCGGCGACTATCGCCGCGTGGCCGAGATCCACTTCGAGGCGCAGTACGTCCCTCCACACCACAGCGTCGAGGAGTTCGCGACTGCGCTCCGCGCGGCAGGTGAACCGATCCGCGGCCTGCCGGTGAAGGAAATTTCCGTCGGCCGAATGCTCGAGAGCCTGTTCTCCATCACTCGGGACTTCGACATGCCGACGCAGCCGCACCTCCTGCTTCTTCAGAAGTCGATGGTGATGAACGAGGGCGTCGCAACCGCGCTCGATCCCGACATCAATATGTGGGAAACCGCCGAGCCCTTCCTCCGCGACTGGCTGCGCGCCGAGCTCGGCCCCGAGGCCTATTACGCCGATCGCATCATCGAGCTGGTCCGCGCGGCCAAGCTCGTTCCCGAACTCATCAAGCGGATCGACCAATATTATCCGCCGTTCGGTGCTGCTCCTCCGCCGCCCCCGCTGCCGGAGATCGCGGTGATCGAGCACCGTCACTGGCTGGGCTACGGTGTGATTGCAGCGCTGGCTGCAGCGGCCGGCGCGGCCGCCGTTCTGCTGATCGGCTAACCGGTCCTTTTCCACGTCGAATCAGGCGCTTCGTGAGAATTCTCCTCGCCATGCGCTAGTCGGATGCGGCGGCACGCCAAGCGACATGCCCGGACCGGAACGGCCATGATTCCCGCCCGTTGGATCGCCGTGGGCCCAATGCCCCGATTCCCACGGAAAAGGAGGCCTGTAATGGCGAGAGGATATAGCGAACCCGTCGGCAACGAATATGGCGCTGACGACAACAACCGCGATCGATGGCTCGACAGTGACCGCGAACGGTCCAACTGGCGTGACCGTGACGACAGCCGCGGATTTTTCGAGAAAGCCGGCGACGAGGTCCGGTCCTGGTTCAGCGACGATGATAATCGTGACCGTAATCTGAGAGGCTCCAGTTCGAGCTGGGATCGCGATCGCGAGTTCAGCCGAAGCGGCGCGCCGCGCAGCCCGTCCTGGGACCGGAACATGGACCGCAGCTCGTTCCCGGAACCGGGCAGGAGCCGGAACTTCGGACGCGAGGATCTCAGCAGCTTCGGCGGAATGGCGCAAAGCGGCTACAGCGGCCCGAGCGGCAGCTTCAGCCGCGAACGCGACCGGTTCGGGTCGTCGGAAAGGGGCTCCGGTGGCTTCCGCGACGAAAGAAACTTCCGCAGCCAACAGCGCAGCCACCCCCAAAGCTGGGGCGAAGCCAACCGTGGCCAGAGCAACTGGGATCGCGATCGTGAGCGCAACCTCGGTGACTCGCATCTAGGTTACGGCGATTTCAGCGGAACACTCGGAGGCTTCGGCAATCAGACCTTCGGATCCAGCGAGCACGACCACTATCGGAACTGGCGAGATCGCGAGATGGCGAAGCTGGACAGGGATTATGACGACTACTGCCGCGAGCGCGAGCAGCAGTTCAACCAGGACTTCGACAGCTGGCGCCGCAATCGCTCGAGCCAGAGCCAATCGAATGCCGATCTCGGCACAAGCTCGAACGCAGGCGTCGGGACCACGACCGCATCGATGACCGGGACCGCCGGAAGCGGCTCCGCGATCGGAAGCGCGACTGGCACGGGCGGGTCGATCCAGTCCGATACGACCGGCTCGACCGAAACCGCGGACGCCGGGACTGGCCGCTCGAGCTCACGTTCGCGCAGCTAGGCGAACAATTCATCACGCGAGGAGGCGGGGTCCGCAAGGGCCCCGCCTTTTCTGTGTCGGCTTGCGCGACGCACGCGGAGCTATAACCTCCGGCGCCAAACATTGGGGGACCGGTCGATGCTTCGATTTGCCTTGGCGCTTGCCATCTCGGCCATTGCCGCGCTGCCCGCTTCGCCCACGAAGGCGGCAGATGCGCCCGCCTCAACCCATCAGAAACTGGTGAGCCTGTTCGCCGATTGGCGGACACTCAACCGGGCCGAGCTGGTGAATGGGCGCCCCGACTACGGGCCGGCTGCCATGAACCGGAAGGCCCGGAACCTCGCCGACCTTATGCTGCAGATGTCGGGCATCGGGACCGAGGGTTGGACTGGCTCCCAAAAAGGCGACTACCGGCTCCTCCAGGCCGAGATGAACGGTCTCGATTTCTACTTCCGGGTGCTCAAGCCCTGGGCTCGCGATCCCGGCTTTTACCAGACCGTCTTTCCCGAGATGAGCGACGTGCCGGCGCATGAAGGCACCTATGCCGAGCCGGTCATCGACCTGTTCGTATATCGCTGGCCATTGAATGCCGCTGACCAGAAGAGCCTTGCGAAGCAGCTGGCGACCATCCCGCCGCTCCTGACCGATGCGCGCGCCAATCTTGCCGGAAGCAATGCGCACGATTTGTGGGCCTATGGCGACCGCGCCTTTCGCGAGCAGGCCGAGGCCCTCGCCGCGCTCGAAGCGGGGACACTCAGCCTCAATGATCTCGACGGCCGCCGAACCGCTTCTCTCAAGGGAGCCTCGCCGGAACTTAAATCGGCAGTAGCGCGGGCGCGCGAGGCAACCCTCTCCTTCGCCGACTGGATCAAGTCCGAGACGCCGAAGCGCAACGGGCCGTCCGGCGTCGGCAAGGACAATTACAATTGGTACCTGAAGAACGTACTGCTCAGCCCCTACGACTTCGACCAGCAGGTCACGTTGCTCCGGCGCGAGCTAGACCGTTCGCTTGCGTCGCTCAGGCTCGAGGAGGTGCGCAACCGCGAGGCGCCCCCGATTGCCGAGATCAAGGACCCGGCCGCCTACAAGAAGATGGCGCTGGCGCGGGAGGAGCGCCTCTACCGGCTGCTCGTCGACGGCGGGTTCATCACTGACAAGCCTTATTATCGCTCGGCACTGTTCGGACAGCTGGGCGACTACACACCACCCGACCAGCGCAACTTCTTCACCCATGTCACGGCGCTCGACCCGCTGCCTTTGTCCAGCCACCAATTCCACTGGATCGAGCTTGCACGTCTTCGGCACGAGCCGCACCCGAGCCCGATCCGCCAAGTCCCGCCCTTGTTCAACATCTACGCGGATCGCTCGGAAGGTTTAGCGACGGCGATGGAAGAGGTGCTGATGCAGGCCGGGCTCTACGATGACGAGCCGCATGGCCGCGAGCTGGTCTGGATCATGCTCGCCAATCGCGCCGCACGCGGTCTGGCGTCGCTGCGGGTCCAGGCGAATGAGATCGGGCTCGACGAGGCCGGGAAATATCACGCGAGCTGGACTCCGCGCGGCTGGTCCGACGCCAACAGCCGGCTGGTCGGTTTCGAGCAGCTGCTGTACCTCCGCCAACCCGGCTACGGGCCCAGCTACATCATCGGCAAGACCCAGTTCGACCGCCTGCTGGCGAAGGCATCGCATCAGGCAGAGCTCGACGGCAAGCCCTTCTCCGCCGGCGATACATTCGCGGCCATCTGGGCGTCGGGGATCGTTCCGCCATCGATCATCGAGGACGAGTTCCTTCAGCCGGCAAAGTAGGCGGAACTCGACTCTCCACCGCACACAGGGCTAAGCCGCGCGCAATGGCCAAGGTGCTGCTGATCGTTGGCGGGGGAATCGCCGCCTACAAGTCGCTCGAGCTTGTTCGGCTCTTCAAGAAGGCGGGTCACGAGGTCACGCCCGTGCTGACCCGAGGCGGCGAGCATTTCGTCACGCCGATGGCGCTCGGCGCCCTTGCGCAGAGCGAAGTCCACACGTCGCTCTGGGAGCTCAAGGACGAAGTGGAGATGGGCCATATCCAGCTTAGCCGTTCGGCCGATTTCATCCTCGTCTGCCCGGCGACCGCGGACCTTCTCGCGAAGATGGCGGCGGGCATCGCCGACGATCTCGCAACGACCCTGCTCCTTGCGACCGACAAGAAGGTCGTCGTCGCCCCGGCCATGAACGTCCGCATGTGGCAGCATCCGGCGACAGAGCGGAGTGTCGCCCAACTGAAGATCGACGGCGTGACCGTCATCGATCCGGACGAGGGCGAGATGGCTTGCGGCGAGTTCGGCCCCGGCCGCCTGCCCCAGCCTGACGCGATCGTCGATTTCCTTACCAAGAACGGGTTCCTCGGCACCAAGTGAGTCTCATCGGCAAGCATGTTCTGGTCACTGCCGGGCCGACGCACGAGCCGATCGATCCCGTGCGGGTGATCGCCAATCGTTCCTCAGGGCGACAGGGCTTCGCAATCGCCGCGGCGGCCGAGGAGCTTGGAGCGCACGTGACCCTGATCGCAGGTCCCGTTTGCCTCGAGACGCCACGGGACGTGAAGCGCGTGAACGTGGAGACCGCAGAGCAAATGGCCGATGCGGTCATGGCCGCTCTTCCCGCAGACGTTGCCATCTTCGTTGCTGCAGTGGCGGACTGGCGGGTCGAACCCTCGGCGACAAAGCTGAAGAAGGGCGAAGGGCCGCCGAAACTCCAGTTCATTCCGACCCGCGACATTCTCGCCGAGATCTCCAGTCACGAGCAGCGGCCTCACCTCGTTGTGGGCTTCGCTGCGGAGACGGACCGGGTCGTCGAGAACGCAATCGCCAAGCAGGTTGGCAAGGGCGCCGACTGGATCGTCGCCAACGACGTGTCGGGCGATGTCATGGGCGGACACAGGAACCGGGTGCACCTCGTCACCGGCGATTCGGTCGAGGACTGGCCCGAGGATTCCAAAGAAGAAGTCGCGCGGCACCTGATCCGCCGCGTCGCACAGGAGTTTGCATGATTGAAATCAAGCTTACCCGGTTGTCGCACGGCGCCGGGCTGCCCTTGCCGAAATACGCAACCGAACATGCCGCTGGCCTGGACGTGGTCGCTGCCGAGGACCTGACCTTGCAGCCGGGCAAGCGCCACGCCGTTGCAACCGGCTTCGCGATCGAGATTCCGCACGGCCATGAGGTGCAGGTACGCCCACGCTCGGGCCTCGCACTCAAGAACGGCATCACCTGCCTCAACACGCCCGGCACGATCGACAGCGACTATCGCGGCGAAGTGAAGGTCATCCTCGCGAATCTCGGCGATGAGCCTTTCGAAGTCCGCCGCGGCGAGCGCATCGCCCAGCTTGTGCCGGCGCCCGTCCTGCGCGCCCATTTCACCGAGGTGCACGAGCTTGAGGAGACGGCGCGCGGCAGCGGGGGGTTCGGAAGCACCGGGCGGTGACCGACCTCAGCGAGGACGAACTCGAACGCTACGCCAGGCACATCGTTCTTCCCCAGGTTGGCGGCGTCGGTCAGCGCAAGCTGAAGGCCGCGAGCATTGTGGTGGTCGGTGCCGGAGGCATCGGCAGCGCGGTGTTGCCGGCAATGGCCGGCGCTGGCGTGGGCCGGCTGACGATCATCGACGATGATATTATCGATCGAACCAATTTGCAGCGACAGCCGATCTTCCGCGACGATCAGATCGGCCAACCGAAAGCCGTTCTGGCATCCGAGTTCGTCCGCAACCTGAACCCGTACGTGGAAGTCGAAGCAGTGCAGCAACGGCTGACGGCCGAAAATGCCGAGACACTCCTCAGCGGCTACGACCTCGTTCTCGACGGCTGCGACAATTTTGCGACGCGGCTGGTCGTTGGTGACACGCTCACGCGCCTCCACATCCCGCTCGTTTCGGCGGCCGCGGTCCAGTTCCAGGGCCAGGTTGGGCTCTTCCGGGGTTGGGAGGCCGACAGGCCCTGCTATCGCTGCTTCGTCGGGGACGCTTTCGACAGCAACGATTGCGACACCTGCGCCGAACAGGGCGTGCTCGGAGCGCTTACGGCGACCGTCGGCGGTTTCGCGGCGCTGATGGCGATCCGCGCGACGGTCGGCATCGGCGAGGACGTCGCCGGAAGCCTGTTCCTGTTCGACGGAGCCGCGCTCGACTGGCGGAAGATTTGCCTGCCGAAAGACCCGAATTGCCGGACCTGCTCGGCCTAGGCTTTTTTCTTCCGGGCCGGCTTCCTTTTGCCCTTCGCCGACGGCCCCTTCGCCGCCTTTGCATCGATCCATTCGAGCGCCTGCTCCAGCGTCACCGACTTCGGATCCGAGCTTTTCGGCAAGGTCGCATGGGTCGTGCCGTCGCTGACGTACGGACCGTAGCGGCCAGCCATCACCTTGATTTCCTTGCCGCTGCTAGGGTGCGCGCCGAGCACGGCAATGGGCTCACGCGATGCGCCTTCCCGGCGGCCAGCACCTGAAGCGGCGTCCGCGAGTTTCACGACAGCGGCGTTCATGCCGGTCTCGAAGACTTCGGCGGTCGAGGCCAGGCGCGCATATTTGCCGTCATGCTCGAGATACGGGCCGTAGCGCCCGATCGAGGCCTTGATCGTCTTGCCCGTCTCCGGATGCGGACCAATCTCGCGAGGCAAAGACAGCAGGCGCTCGGCCATTTCCGCATCGACGTCCGCAACCGGCACGTCCTTCGGGATCGATGCACGCTTGCCTTCGCGCTCCAGATACGGGCCGAAGCGGCCGGACTTGAGCTCAATGCCGTTGCCGAGGTCCTGCGGGCCTTCGCTCGCCTGGCCTTCCGCACCGCCCTGGCCGAACTTCTGCGTGTAGCGACACTCGGGATAGTTGGAGCAGGCGACGAAAGCACCGAACTTGCCGCCACGGAGCGACAGCCGTCCGTTGCCGCAAGCCGGGCAGACGCGCGGGTCCGAACCGTCCTCGCGCGGCGGATAAAGCCATGGTGCGAGGAACTCGTCGAGCGCCGCTGTGACCTCGGACGGCTTCTGCTCCATCACCTCGCCCGCCTTGGGCCTGAAATCATGCCAGAATTCTTCCAGCAATTTCTGCCAGTCGAGTCGGCCACCTGAGACGTCGTCGAGCTCTTCCTCAAGCTCGGCCGTGTAATCATAGCTGACATAGCGCTCGAAGAAGCGCTCGAGGAACGCGGTGACGAGCCGGCCGCTCTCTTCCGGGATGAAGCGCGCCTTGTCGACGCGCACATATTCGCGGTCCTTCAGCGTCTGGAGGATCGACGCGTATGTTGACGGCCGACCGATCCCCAGTTCCTCCAGGCGCTTTACAAGGCTCGCCTCGGAATAGCGCGGCGGCGGCTGGGTGAAATGCTGGGTCGCCTCGACGCCGGTCTTCGCTGGAGCATCGCCTTCGCGAAGCGCGGGCATACGGGCGCCCTCTTCGTCCTCCGCCTTCTCGTCGCGACCCTCTTCGTAGAGCGCGAGAAAGCCCGGGAAGAGGACGACCTGGCCGGTCGCGCGGAGGACTGCCCTGCCTGCTCCGTCGGTCAGCTCCACGGTGGTGCGTTCCAGGCGAGCAGACGCCATCTGGCTTGCGAGCGCGCGGTTGTAGACCAGCTCGTAGAGGCGCGCATGATCGCCGGATGCAGCGCGCGACTTGCTGAAGTCGGTCGGACGGACTGCCTCGTGGGCCTCCTGCGCGTTTTTCGCCTTGCTCGTGTAGCGGCGCGGCTTGTCGGGCACGTAGCCGCCGTCATAGCGGTTCGCGATCGCCTTGCGGGCGGCGCTGATCGCCTCCTCCGCCATGTCGACGCCGTCGGTCCTCATGTAGGTGATCAGCCCGTCCTCGTAGAGCGACTGGGCGACCCGCATGGTGTGGCTGGCCGAGAAGCCGAGCTTGCGCGCGGCCTCCTGCTGCAGCGTCGAAGTGGTGAACGGCGGAGGTGGGTTCTTGGCGAAAGGTTTTGTCTCTACCGACGAGACGGTGAAGCGTCCGGCTTCGACCATCGCCTTGGCGGCGTCGGCCTCACCCTTGCTGCCGATCGACAGGCGGTCGAGCTTCTTGCCGTCGAGCTGAACGAGACGACCCGTGAACTGCTGGCCGTCCGCTTCGAACGTCGCGCTGACCAGCCAATATTCCTGGGTCTTGAAGACCTCTATCTCGCGTTCTCGGTCGACGATGAGGCGTAGAGCAACGGACTGGACACGACCGGCCGATTTGGCACCGGGCAACTTGCGCCACAGGATCGGCGAAAGCGTGAAGCCGACGAGATAGTCGAGCGCCCGACGCGCCCTGTAGGCGTCGATCAGATCCTCATCGAGCTCCCGCGGATTGCGCATCGCCTCGGTGACTGCGGCATTCGTGATCGCATTAAAGGTGACGCGCTGCACGCTCGCGGGAAGCGCCTTCTTCTGCCGAAGCACCTCCTGCACGTGCCAGCTGATCGCCTCGCCCTCACGATCGGGGTCGGTGGCGAGGATCAAGGTATCGGCCTTCTTGGCCTCGTCAGTGATCAGCTTCAGCTGCTTCGACCGGTCCGGCGAGACCTGCCACTGCATGTCGAAGTTTTGTTCGGGATCGACCGAGCCATCCTTCGGCGGAAGATCGCGCACGTGCCCGTAGCTGGCGAGCACTCGATGCCCTCCGCCCAGATACTTCTCGATGGTTTTCGCCTTCGCGGGCGATTCAACGACTACCAGCTTCAAAATTTGCCCTCACGCATACGCGTATAACGTGGGGTCGACGGATTCGGCTCGTCAAGCGGGTCGAAGACTGACCTTTCCACCCGCATGTCGGTCGAGGCACCCGGCGAGGTCCAGCTCACGGAGGGCCATCTGCACCGCGCCAGTCGGAGCACGGACAGGCGGATGATCTCGTCGACCGGTACGGGCGCAGGGCCGAGCAGTTCCTCGACAAGCCCGAGCGCGCCGGCATCGCCGTCCATCCATCGCGGCTCAGCGGGCTCGTAGGTGGCGCGGGGCGATGCGAAGCCAGGCTGGATCGGCCGAACCGCCTCCAGCACGTCCGCCGCGTTCTGGACGAGAGTTGCGCCCTACCGGATCAGCTGGTTTCAGCTGGGCTCCCGGATCGAGGGGCGGTCCGGGGACGGCCATGACCTCCCTGCCCGCTTCCGCGGCAAGCCGCGCGGTGATCAATGAGCCAGACTTCGGAGCGGCTTCGACAACGACTGTGCCGAGGCTGAGGCCGGCGATGATCCGGTTGCGATAAGGGGAAGTGGCGTGCGCGCGGCTCTGTCCCCGGCAGCATCTCCGCGATCACCAACCCGCACTCGAACATCGCTTCCTGCCGCGTCTGATTTTCCGGCGGATAGAAGACGTCGATCCTCAGCTGGCGGTAGGTAACGGCCCGATGCCGGGCGAACGGACCAGCCGGAGCCGGTCGACCAAATCATTACTCACTCGGTCTTTTTTCCTACCTTCGGTTCGGTGCCCGCCCGCAGGCGCGCGATGTTGGCCTTGTGCTTCCAGACGACGAGAAGCGCGAACGCCAGGAGCATCGGAAACAGGAGTTGATCGCCCAGAATGGCCGCGCTGACCGGAGCGCTGAGGGCCGCAATCATGCCGGCCACCGACGAAATCCGAAGGGTAAGCAGAAGGCCGATCCAAACGACCGCGTAAATGAGGGCCCCAACCGGCAGCAGCGGGATCAGGACACCGAGCAATGTGGCAACCCCCTTGCCGCCCTTGAACCTGAGCCAGACCGGGTAGAGGTGCCCGATCAGCGCCCCTGCCGCCGCGAAATTCTCAGTGCCCGGCCAGAGCTGGCGGACTAGCAGGATCGCTGCAGTCGCTTTCAGGCAGTCGAGAATGAGCGTTGCAGCGGCGAGCAGCTTGCTTCCGGTCCGAAGAACATTGGTCGCGCCTATGTTGCCCGACCCGATATCACGCACGTCGCCTTTGCCCGCGAGGCGCGTCAGTACCAGCCCGAACGGGATCGATCCGAGGAGATAGCCGAGCGCAAGCGCAAGGAGCAGTTCGCTTCGCATGAAACGCGGTTGGTAGCACAAGGACGAACGCCTGCAATTGCGTGCGCCCAATTCGCGTGCAAAGCCGCGCAGCCATGGACGCGAACTCGCCCCTCTTGTTCTTCGATTCCGGTGTCGGTGGCCTGTCGGTCCTGGAGCCGACGCGAAAGCTGCTTCCCAACGCTCCGATCGTCTACGTCGCTGACAACGCCGGCTATCCGTACGGCAAGCGAAGCGAGGCGGAGATCGCCAGCCGGGTGCCTGCATTGCTTGGCCGGCTGGTCGAGCGCTTCCATCCGCGCCTTGCCGTGATCGCCTGCAACACGGCTTCGACCATCGCGCTCGATCACGTCCGCTCGGCGCTCGACCTGCCGGTCGTTGGAACGGTCCCGGCGATCAAGCCGGCCGCGGAGATGTCGAAGACCCGGGCGATCGGCGTCCTCGGAACGGAAGCGACCGTCCGCCAGCCCTATGTCGACAACCTCGCCGCCGAATTCGCGGCCGATTGCACGATCATCCGCCATGGCTCGCCGGAACTCGTCGATCTCGCCGAGGCCAAGCTCGCTGGAGAAGAAATCACCGTCGACGCAGTTCGCTCGGCAGCGCAGCCCATGTTCGATGCGCCGGGCGGTGACCGGATCGACGTGGGTGTCCTCGCCTGCACCCATTTCCCGCTCCTTCGGACGGAACTGAGCCAGGCATTTCCCGGCGTTCAATGGATTGACGGCGGACCGGGCATCGCTCGTCGCATCGCCTACCTGACCCGCGAACAGCCGTGGCCAACCGAGCCATCGGAAGGCGTCATGGTCTTCACTGCCGAACCTAGATCGACATTGTTGAGCACCCTCGCCCACTACGGAATCGGGGAAGTCCAAACGCTCTAGTTGCGAGTCGTTCGCAATGGAAATCCGGTGGACCGAACGGTAATGGCGCGGGATACAGGGCAAGCCTAGGGGAATTTCCCTAGTCAAGTTTGGTGCCGGCGTCGGATAGACAGAACATAATGGACTACGACAGCATCTTCAGGGCCGCGATCGACCGGCTTCACGAGGAAGGGCGCTACCGCGTCTTCATCGATATCCTGCGCACAAAGGGCAATTACCCCAACGCGCAGTGCTTCGCCGGTCACAACGGCCCTAAGCCGATCACGGTGTGGTGCTCGAACGATTATCTATCGATGGGCCAGCATCCGACCGTCGTCGAAGCAATGGAACGCGCTCTTCACGAAGTCGGAGCAGGCGCCGGCGGGACCCGCAACATCAGCGGCAATACCCACTACCACATCGAGCTGGAGGCCGAGCTCGCGGGCCTTCACGGCAAGGAAGCCGGCCTGGTCTTCACGTCCGGCTACATTTCGAACGAAGCCACCTTGTCCACGCTCGGCAAGCTACTTCCGGGCTGCGTGATCTTCTCGGACGAGCTCAATCATGCCTCAATGATCGCGGGGATCAAGAATTCGGGCTGCGAGAAGCGAGTCTTCCGCCACAATGACCTCGAACATCTCGAAGAGCTGCTGGCGGCCGAAGACCCGGAGACGCCGAAGCTGATCGCGTTCGAGAGTGTCTATTCGATGGATGGCGACATCGCTCCGATCGTGGAAATCTGCGACCTCGCGGACAAATATGGAGCGCTGACCTATCTCGACGAAGTCCATGCCGTCGGCATGTACGGCGCCCAGGGCGGCGGTATTTCGGAACGCGACGGTGTCGCGGACCGGCTGACCCTGATCGAGGGAACGCTTGGCAAGGCGTTCGGAGTGATGGGCGGCTACATCACCGCTTCCAAGACGATCGTCGATTGCATTCGCAGCTACGCGCCGGGCTTCATCTTCACGACCTCGCTCTCGCCGGTGCTCGTTGCCGGCGCGCTCGCGAGCGTCCGCCACCTCAAGGCTTCGTCAGTAGAGCGCGACGCGCAGCAGGCGAAAGCAGCCCTCCTGAAGGCGAAGTTCACAGAGTTCGGGCTGCCGGTGATGCCGAGCGTGACGCACATCGTCCCGCTGCTGGTAGGTTGCCCAGTCAAGGCGAAGCGGATCAGCGACATTTTGCTCGCCGAGTACGGACTCTACGTACAGCCGATCAATTTCCCGACCGTCCCACGCGGCACGGAGAGGCTGCGATTCACGCCGGGCCCGTCCCACACCGCCGAGATGATGGACGAGCTGACATCGGCGCTAATCGAGATCTGGGACCGGCTGGAGCTGAAACTGGCCGCTTGAGCCTTCCACTTTCGTGCATTGCGGACCTTCCTGCCCGGCGATTACATGTCGTCATGGGTGTTCAGGGAAGCTGCCACTGCGGCAACGTGCGGATCGAGCTGCCAAGCAAACCCGAGTGGGTCGCAGACTGTAACTGCTCCCTCTGTCGCCGGCTTGCATGGCGTACTGCCTATTTCCCACCGGACCAGGTACGCATTTCCGGTGAGACGACAGCCTATGTCTGGGGCGATCGAATGATCGGCATTCACCACTGTCCGGTCTGCGGCTGCGGCACACACTGGGAGTCTCTTGGCGAAGATTTCGGCAAGATGGGCATCAATGCACGCTTGCTCGACGATTTCGATGAAAGCGCCGTCGAGGTCAGGAAAGTCGACAATGCCGGGTGATCGGGTTCGGCGCTAAAGTCCGCTTTCGACCCAAAGCTGCCATTATGGTTTACTCAACGGTCGGCTGTTGCCTCAGCCGCTTGGGTTCCCAGCTAACTAAAGACAAGCTCACCAGTCTTCCGATCGAGATTATTCAAGAGGTTGCGAGGTGCGCTGCTCGATTAAGTCTCGGGCCACGAGGGTACCGAAGGAGACAAGGCATGAAGACTTCATTCCCCTCACTCGTCCTCCGTTCAGGGGCAATCGGCTTGTCTATTTTGGTGTCAATTGGGCCGCAACGGGCCGTTGCCGAGGTGCAGACGGATGCCACGTGCACAAGCGACTCGAAGCTCCTCAATGGCGGACCGACGGAAGTCTTCGGGGACGGCCCTGGCACATATTGGAACCTTATCGAGGCTGGTCTGCAATCCGCATTCGGAGACGACGAAGCGGCAAAGATACAATACTTGAGCGGCGTGTTCGGCCAGCAGTTCACGACGCTGGGCGCTGCGCGGGATTACAACCTGCAAGTCCTCAGCGACGCCTTCGACAAGAACCAGGACGGACTGGTCTGTGTCTACGATCTGCGGGGGACGCGAGCCAATCTCAGGGACCCGTACAGCAAGTACACTTATTTCTCGGTGAGTGACGACAAGATCACGAAGAAGGCCGATAACGCGCTGCAGTTCCGCAGTGCTCCAGGTCAGTGAGACGTCCAGCTCCGGATTCAGCACTTGATCGCTGGGCCTAGCTACATGGCCCCGCCAGCCGATTGTGCGGCTCAGTCAAGTCAGTCACCCTCGCGACCGAGATTGATCCTCGGAGCCTTGCGATGCGGTGACGGTGGCGCGTCGAGAACTTGCACGCTAGGAAACTGGCATGCGCATTGCCCTTTCCGCTGACCATGCCGGATACGTTCTGAAGGACCAACTCGCGAGCTGGCTGGTCGAGCAGGGTCATGAAGTCGAGGATCTCGGAACCAATGGTCCCGAAAGCGTCGATTACCCCCGCTACGGAGCCATGCTAGCCGAAGCGCTCGCTGATGGGCGAGCCGATCGCGGAATCACCGTTTGCGGGTCGGGAATCGGCGTTGCGATCGCCGCCAATCGCAACTCCGCCTGCCGCTGCGCCCAGGTCGCGGAGCCGCTTTCGGCATCGCTCGCCCGCCAACACAATGACGCCAACGCCATCGCCCTCGGCGCCCGGCTGATCGGGATCGAGATGGCCAAAGCCTGCGTCACTGCCTTCCTTACCAGCGATTTCCTCGGCGGCCGCCACCAACGGCGCGTCGACCAGCTGGCCAACCCCTCGGAACAGGAACCCGCCTGATGGCCTCCGCCGCCAATTTGAACGACGTCCAGCCCGACGGCTTCTTCACCCGCACGCTCGCCGACGCCGATCCGGCGGTCTTCGAGGGCATCAAGGCCGAACTCGTCCGCGAGCAAACGCAGATCGAGCTGATTGCGTCGGAAAACATCGTCAGCCGCGCGGTGCTAGAGGCGCAGGGCTCTGTCCTGACGAACAAATATGCGGAAGGCTATCCGGGCCGCCGCTACTACCAGGGCTGCGCGCCGTCCGACACGGTCGAGACCCTCGCTATCGAGCGCGCCAAGCAGTTGTTCGGATGTGGCTTTGCCAACGTCCAGCCGCACTCAGGCGCGCAAGCCAACGGCGCGGTGATGATGGCTCTGCTGCAACCCGGCGACACGATCATGGGCATGAGCCTCGCCGCCGGCGGTCACCTCACCCACGGCGCTCCTCCGGCCCAGTCGGGGAAATGGTTCAACGCGGTCCAGTACGGGGTTCGGCAGGACGACCATCTCGTCGACTTCGACGAGGTTGAGCGGCTGGCGAAAGAGAACAAGCCGAAGATGATCATCGCTGGCGGCTCGGCCTATCCACGCCATCTCGATTTCGCGCGCTTCCGCGCGATCGCGGATGAGGTCGGAGCCTATCTGTTCGTCGACATGGCGCACTTCGCGGGGCTGGTCGCAGCGGGCGAGCACCCTTCACCGTTCGGTCACGCTCACGTCGTCACGACGACCACGCACAAGACCCTCCGCGGCCCGCGTGGCGGCATGGTGCTGACAGACGACGAGGCCATAGCCAAGAAGGTCAATTCGGCCGTTTTCCCGGGCCTTCAGGGCGGTCCCCTGATGCACGTCATTGCCGCCAAGGCGGTCGCCTTCGGCGAGGCGCTGCAGCCGGAATTCAAGACTTACGCCAAGGCCGTGATCGCCAACGCCCAGACACTCGCCAACCGCCTCAAGGAGCGTGGCGCTGACCTCGTTGCCGGCGGCACCGACACGCACCTGGCACTAGTTGACCTCCGTCCGCTCGGCCTTACCGGCAAAGACGCCGACGAGAGCCTCGAGCATGCCGGCATCACCTGCAACAAGAACGGCGTTCCTTTCGACCCGCTTCCACCGGTGAAGACCAGCGGCATTCGCGTAGGCTCGCCGGCCGGCACGACCCGCGGCTTCGGCAAGGCGGAATTCCGCGATATCGGGGACATGGTTGCCGACGTCCTCGACGGTCTGGTCAAGAACGGACCGGAGAATAATGGCGAGGTCGAGCGCGAGGTGAACGGACGCGTGCGTGAACTTTGCGCGCGCTTCCCCATCTATAGCTGATGCGTTGCCCTTTTTGCGCCCATGAAGACAGCCAGGTGAAGGACAGCCGCCCGTCCGAGGATGGGGCGGCGATCCGCCGCCGGCGCCAATGTGAAGCCTGCGGCGCGCGCTTCACGACCTTCGAGCGCGTCCAGCTCCGCGATCTCACCGTCGTCAAGAAAGACGGCAAGCGCGAGCCGTTCGACCGCGCCAAGCTGGAGCGCGCCATCGGCCACGCCTGCCGCAAGCGCGACGTGGACCCGGCCAAGATCGACCGCCTCGTCAGCGGCGTTCAGCGGCAGATGGAAACGCAGGGGGATGAGGTCACATCCGTGAAGATCGGCGAGGCCGTCATGTTCGGCCTGCGGACGATCGACCACGTCGCCTACATTCGCTTCGCCAGCATCTACAAGGACTTCAGCGACCCGAGCGAGTTCGCCGAGATCGCCGAGCGGGTGGAGAAGGAATCCGTCCCGCCCGGCCACGACAAGTTGCTGTGAGCGCCAGCAAGCCCGTCATCGTCCTCGTCCGTCCGCAGCTTGGCCAGAACATCGGCAAGGCGGCGCGCGCGATGCTCAACTTCGGCCTCACCGATATGCGGCTGGTCGCCCCTCGCGACGGCTGGCCCAATCCGGATGCCGGACCGTCGGCGAGCGGCGCCGACATCGTTCTGGAGCAGGCGCAGGTCTTTGACACCGTCCAGGAAGCGATCGGGGACTGCTCGACCGTGTTCGCCTCCACCGTCCGCCGCCGCGATCTCGTGATGCCGGTAGTCACGCCCGAGAAGATGGCCGACAACATTGTCGCTTCGGCTGGCAGGACTGCAATCCTCTTCGGACCCGAACGCTCGGGCCTCGAGACCGAAGACGTCGCTCTATCGAACGCCATCGTCACGGTGCCCATCAACCCCGAGTTCGGCTCGCTCAACCTTGCTCAGGCTGTGATCCTGCTCGCCTACGAATGGTCGAAGCGGTCGGAGCTGGCGTCGCCGACGGCCAAGGAGCTGGAAGAGCCCGCCCCGCACGGCGAAGTCGAAGGTATGATCGCCCAGCTGGAAGAAGAGCTCGACGCCAAGGGCTATTACCACCCGCCGTCGCGGACCCAGGCGACCAAGAACACCATCCGCACTATCTTCACTAAAACCGGCTGGTCGTCGCGCGAGGTGAAGGCCATCCGCGGAATCATCCGTGCCCTCGTGGGCCCGAGCCGAAACCGCTCTGAAACTTGACCTCTGGCGCCCTCTCCCCTAGGTGCGCCGCTCGCAATTGATCCCGCATGCCCGGTGAAGCGGTGATCGCGTAGAGCGCAATGCTCTGCGGTGCGGTCCCGGGCGCAACGATAACGCAAGTTGGAGAATTGACGTGAGCAAGCGCTCTAGCGCCAAGTATAAACTCGACCGCCGCATGGGTGAGAACGTCTTCGGACGCCCCAAGAGCCCGGTCAATCGCCGCGAATATGGTCCCGGTCAGCACGGCCAGCGCCGCAAGAGCAAGGTGTCGGACTTCGGCATCCAGCTCCGCGCCAAGCAGAAGCTGAAGGGCTATTACGGCGACGTCACCGAGAAGCAGTTCAAGCGGACGTACCAGGAAGCGAGCGCCATGAAGGGCGACGCTTCGCAGAACCTGATCGGCCTGCTCGAGCGCCGTCTCGACATGATCGTCTACCGTGCCAAGTTCGCGCCGACGATCTGGGCGGCCCGCCAGCTGGTCAGCCACGGCCACATCCGCGTCAACGGCGTGAAGTGCAACATCGCCAGCCGCCGCGTGAACGTCGGCGACGTGATCGAGCTCGGCCCGAAGGCCCAGGAAATGGCTCTCGTGATTGAGGCGCAGAGCCTCGCCGAGCGTGACGTTCCCGATTACGTCTCGCCGGACGGCACCTCGAAGGTGACCTACACCCGCGTTCCGACGCTGGACGAGGTTCCGTACCCGGTCCGCATGGAACCGAACTTGGTCATCGAATTCTATTCGCGCTGATCTCTCGATCGGTTCGAACAAGCGGGTCGGTCCTTCGGGGCCGCCCTTTTTGTTTGATCAGTTGGTCGGGTACGGCGCCAGCAGCCAGCGCTGGTAAAGCGCCTTCTGAGCCGCGGTCGGACGAGCGACCTTCACCACCTTCGGCTTGTTCTTCGGGATTGAGCCAAGCGTCAGCTTCTTCTGAAGCAACTGATCGCGCCGGAAGTAGCTGACCGTGACGACCTCTCCGGCCTTCCGTTCCATCAGCGCATCCTCGAAGCGGTCCTTCGTGACGCGCCTGCCATCGAATGCCGTGATGATATCGTCCGGAACGAATCCGGCATCCCAGGCGGGACTACCCCGCTCCACGCCCGTCAGCTTCATGCCGCCCTCGGCCTGATCAGCTTTCCAGCCCGCCCATGGATTGGTCGGCACCGTCTTGTCGCTGTCCTCATAGGAAATGCGAAGGCCGACGGCGGCGAGCAGGCGAGCAAAATCCACCGGCGCTGGAGCGTCGACGTTCCGCGTCCACCAATCTTCCCAGGAATGACCCGTCAGTTCGGCAAGGATCGCTTTCACGTCTGTCGCATTAAAACCTTTGCCCTGCTCCGACGGGAATCGTCGGTACAGCGCCTCATGGACATTCCGGTACGAAAGCTTCCCACCGCTTTCCTGCAGGAGCTTGATGTCGAGCAGCCAGGAGACCAGCGATCCCTCCGCGTAAATATCCGCCCAGGCGTTTGTCGCGCGGTCACCGCCGGGTGCAATCCACTCGTCGAATGACGTCGACGCCACCGACTGCGCCGAGGCTCCGGGCGTCCGTCGATAATGGTCGACCGCATCGGCCAGAGCAGCGAAATATTCGTCCGGCTTCATGATACCGGCGCGAACCAGGAATTGGTCGGCGAAATAGTCGGTCGAGCCTTCCTCCAGCCAGAGGAGGTCTGTGTAGTTCTCCTCCTGGTAGCGATACGGGACCATCGCGCTCGCCCGGTAGGCCTTCACGTTCCAAGTGTGGATGAACTCGTGCGAGGCCGTGCTGAGGAATTTCAGGTACTTCTCGCGCGGCTGAAATGAATTACGCGGGATCTGGATGACCGTCGAGTTGCGGTGTTCCGTTGCCCCGCCAACGCCGTCCGTCGCGTGGATCATGAAAACGTAGCGCTGGAAGGGATAGGAGCTCCAGATGCTGGGAGCCTGCGCGACAATCTTCTTCAGGTCGCCAACAGTTTGAGTTGTGTCGTAATTCCCATCGCCCCAGAACACGACCTCATAGTCGCGGTTGCCTTCCTTGAACTGGAACGAGCGGTTGATTCCCGTCTCGATCGGGGAGTCGACGAGGATGTCCCAATTAGCGCCCTTGAACCGGTCCGCGCCATCGGATTGCAGGCCCGAGAAGCTGCGCCATCCGGCAGGCACCTTGAGCGAGACGGTGACATCGTCCGCGCGGGACGCGTCGGAGTACATGAACACCGCAGAGGCATCGAGATATGCGTGGCTGTCGTCGATGTGGCGCGACCGGAGGCCAAGCTCGTTCGCGTAGAGATCATATTCGACGGTGACCGGACCAGTGCCGGCCCGCTGTATCCGCCACGTGGACTTGTCGATCTTCTGCCACGGCAGGGAATGGCCATTACCCTCGCTTGCGGAGAACTGGCTCACGCCGTTCGCGAGGTTCAGGATCTGGTATCGCCCTGTACGCCACGCCGGCATCTTCAAATCGAGAGTGTTGCCGGTAGTTGCCGGGAAGGTGATCCTGACCTTGCCGCTGTGATGCTCAGGCGATGTCAGGTCGATCGCGTAATGGACGGTCGCTTCCGCCGTACTGGTGAACGCCAACGCAAATGCGGCAACCGCCAATCTCAACATCCGTCACTCCCCGCCGTAGATCCGCAACTGTTAGCAGCAGCGAGCGAAAGGCACATGCCGGATCGACGAACGGTGCGCGGCAATCTTTGCTCTTCGTTTCACAACGCTTTAGGCGCGCGCGATGACTTTGCCTCCTCTTCCCGAATGGGCGCCTCACGAAGCCGTCTGGATCGGCTTTCCGTCAGATCCAGAGCTATGGCTTTCGGACTTGAAAGAAGCCGAGAAGGAGGTGGCGGCCTTCGCAAAGGCCGTGCACGCCGGCGGCAAGGGTGAGCAGGTCTGGCTCGTTGCCGCTCACGAGGACGCCGCGACGAAGGCTCGCCAGCTCGCGCCGTTCGCGACCGTGATCGTCGAGAAGTTCGGCGACATCTGGCTTCGCGACAGCGGGCCAATCGTCATGGGCTCGGGCAAACAGCGCCGGGCGCAGGGTTTCCGCTTCAACGGCTGGGGCAACAAATACGATCTCGAAGGCGACCAGGACGTGGGCGAGCGCATCGCGAAGGCCGCGTCCCTGCCATACGCGCAGGCCGATTGGGTGCTCGAAGGCGGAGCGATCGACGGAGATGGGTCGGGCACGGTTATTACGACCGAGCAATGCCTTCTGAATCCCAATCGCAATCCCGGCGCGACCCACGAGGACATTGAGGGCCGGCTGGAGCATGATCTCGGTTTCGAACGCGTCGTCTGGCTCGGCGAAGGTCTGCTCAACGACCATACCGACGGTCACGTCGACAATCTCGCGAGGTTCGTGGCCCCCGGCCGCGTTGCGATCCCCACGGCGGCGAAGGACGACCCTAACGAGACCGTCTACCGCGATGCTGCCAAGCGACTGAGGGCAGCAAGGCTCGATGTTGTCACTCTGCCCTCGCCCGGCCGCATCGAGAGTGAGGACGGAGACGTCATCCCGGCGAGCTACATGAACTTCTACATCGGCAATGCCGCAGTCATTGTCCCGCAGTATGGCGCTCCGAACGATCGCGCTGCCGTGGACGTCGTCCAGGCGCTGTTCCCTGGCCGCGTTGCAATCGGGTTGCGCGCTGACCATGTGCTGACCGGAGGCGGAAGCTTCCACTGTATTTCCCAGCAGGTTCCCGCATGACCAAGCTTACCGTCGCCGCGCTTCAGCTCGCTTTCACCGAAGACACGGTCGCCAACATCAAGGCGGTCGCCGACCTCGTGCGCGAAGCGGCTTCGAAAGGCGCGGAGGTCGTCCTTCCGCCGGAACTGTTCGAAGGCCCTTATTTCTGCCGCGTCGAGGACGAGAGCCTGTTCGCGAACGCGCGCCCGACTGCCGAGCATCCCTCGGTCCTTGCGATGCAGGAGCTAGCGAAGGAGCTCAAGATCTGGATCCCGACCAGCTACTTCGAGCTGGACGGCCCGCATCATTACAATTCGCTCGCGATGATCGGCCCGGACGGGAAAATCGCCGGCGTCTACCGTAAGAGCCACATTCCCGACGGGCCCGGATACGAAGAGAAGTTCTACTTTCGGCCCGGAAATACCGGTTTCAAGGTTTGGAACGGACCGCACATGTCGACGCTCGGCGTCGGAGTCTGCTGGGACCAGTGGTACCCCGAAACGGCGCGAGCGATGATGCTGATGGGCGCGGACATCCTCTTCTACCCGACCGCCATCGGCACCGAGCCGCACGACCCCGACCTCGACACGTCGCGCCTGTGGCGGAGGGCGATGATCGGTCACGCCGTCTCGAATGTGGTTCCCGTCGTCGCCGCCAACCGGATCGGCACCGAGCACGGGCAGCGCTTCTACGGCCACAGCTTCATCTGCGACGAGCGCGGGGACATGCTCGCCGAGTTCGGAGCGGACGAAACCGGGGTGCTGGTTGCGACGCTCGACCTTGCGCAGGCGAAGAAGCACCGCGCAGCCTTCGGGTTCTTCCGCGACCGACGGCCGGAGCTTTACGGACGGCTCGTCGAGGATCGCTGATCCTCATTGACTCAAAAACGTTAGAGGCGCTTGTTCCGCCCCTCAATGATGGGGGACGAATCATGCGCACGATACTGACTTGTGCCGTCCTTATGGCCTGTGCCGCGTGCACCCAGAATGCGCCCTCTCCGTCGGCAAAGCCCGACACAGCCGCCGAGACCGCGGCGATCGAGAAGCTGGAGCAGGCCCAGATCGCGGCAATCACGGCGCGGGACCCGGCGAGCGCTACTTCGCTCTACGCCGACGACGCGGTGTTTATCGGTGATCGCGGCGAAACGAGCCGTGGCAAGGAGGCCATCGTAGCCGGGTTCAAGAGCTTCCTGAGCGATCCGGCGATCAAGGTCGATTACAAGCCAGGCGCGAAGGTCTTCAGCGAGAGCGGCGACATGGCCTACTCGACCGCAGAATATACGGAGACCTACACCGATTCCGCGACGAAGAAGCTCGTCAACATAAAGGGAACGAACCTCAGCGTCTGGAAGAAGCAGCAGGACGGAAGCTGGAAGCTGGTCGCCGACAGCAATCCCGCCGGCCCTACCGGATAAGGGAAAGAGCCCGCTCGAACACAGCCTCGAACATCGGGCGGTCGAGCCGCCCGGTGTTCTGGTTGTAGCGGGAGCAATGATAGCTGGAGAGCAGCAGGCGGCCATCGGCCGCTTTCGCCTCCGCGGCATGGCCGAACTTCGTGGTAGTCGGGGGCAGACCCAGTGCCCGCGCGGCGGCGACGTGGGCAATCTGGCCTAGAGCGAGAAGCACGCGAACCTTGGGAAGGGAAGCCAGCGCGGCTTCGAAGTAATTGCGACACGTCCTGATCTCGCCCGGCTCCGGTTTGTTGGCCGGCGGAAGACATTTCACCGCGTTGAGTATCACCGCGCCCTTTAGCTTCAACCCGTCGGTCGGGTCAGCGCCATACTCACCCTCCGCCAACCCAAACTTGAGCAGCGTCTCGTACAGCAGCTCGCCGGCATAATCGCCGGTAAAGGGACGGCCTGTGCGGTTCGCGCCATGCTTTCCAGGAGCAAGGCCGACAATGGCCAGCCACGCCTCGGGATCGCCGAAAGCCGGAACCGGCGCATTCCACCAGTCGGGATGCTCGTCGCGGCATTCGTGGCGGAAGATGACCAGCCGCGGGCAGAGCGGGCAGTCGCGCGGAGCCTCGGCATTGGGGACCGGCGACAGGTCGGCGGGGCTGGCGAACTGCATGATCGTGCCGTAGGCGACCCGCTGTGTCAGGCGCAACGCAACTCTATGCCATCGCCATCGGCTCGAACCGGCCGCACGGCCGTCATGGCCGGCCGCCGCAGGTGATCGAGGCCGCTATTGCCAGGCTCGATCAGCAGTTCGGCCTGTTCGACGCAGCTCCGATAATCCTCAACCCGGCGCACGGCGGCGCAGGCCGCGATTTTGCCAATTCCGTTGCCCTGATCGAGAGCGCGCTGGAGCCGCCCGAAGTGCTGCGGCAGCTGAAAACGATCGAGCGGGAGTTCGGCCGTCGGCCCGGCCGTCGCTGGGGCTCGCGGGTGCTCGACCTCGACATCATCGTCTGGAGCGGCGGAAACTGGAGCGAACGCGGGCTCTCCATCCCGCATAAATCCGCGACCGAGCGCAGCTTTGTGATCGGCCCTCTGGCAACGATTGCTCCTAGCTGGCGGATCGACGGCCACCAGACTGCACATCATTTCGCCCATCGCCTTGCCCGCCGCCGCCCTCGCAGGTAACGGGGCACGGCTGGTCGGGCCCTTAGCTCAGTCGGTAGAGCAACTGACTTTTAATCAGTAGGTCGCTGGTTCGAATCCAGCAGGGCTCACCAGCACCGAACTCGCCCGACACCCGTTGGAAACAGGGCGGATTGAAGCCCGCCCGCCACCTCTCAGAACGTCACCGAAACCCGGCCGTAAACGTAGCGGCCATTGAAGCCGAACGGCGAGAAGATCGAGTACGGGATGTAGATCTGGTTCACGGGGTAGACGCCACCGACCGACGTTGGTCGCGGCCCGAACGGCGAGCGGTCAGGATACACGTCGAACAAATTGTCCGCACCCAGCGCAAACTCGGTGCCGCCACCGGGCTTCCAGCGAAGCTCGGCGTCGGTGATCCACTTCGCGCCGAGGAAGATATCATCGGGGCCGTATGCGGTCAGGCTCGTCGGATCGGAGATTGGCGCCGCGGCACCCGGAGACACGACCTTGCCGTAACGGGTGGTCCGGGCGGTCAAGCCCAGCTTGCCGAAATCGCCATCGGCGCTGAGGACGATCTTGTCTCTCGGCTGGCCCTTCGTGAACCGAAGGCCTTCGACTCGGCCGAACAGGACAAGCCCGGGAATTTGCGCGAGCGGGCCAAGTGCGTTCAACCGCTTGTCGATCTTCGTCTTGTTGTAATTGTAGGCGGCAGTCAGCGTCCAGCGGCCGAGGTCGCCGGCGCGGAAGTTGTAGGCGCCGACAAGGTCGATGCCCTTGGTGGTAGTGTCGAGACCGTTGATGAAGAAGCGAGCCGCGCCGACGCTCGGGAATCCGTTGGCATCGAGGATGGCCTTCACCGCGGCGTTCTGCGCCGAGGTTCCGCTACCCGCGGCACCCAGGTTCTCGGTCAGGACGATGCGGTCCTTGATCTTGATCTTGTATAGATCGGCGGTGAGCGTCAGGCCGCGGAACGGGTTTGCCGTAGCACCAAGGCTGAGGTTGACCGACTTCTCGGGCTTGAGCGGCGTCGAGCCGAGCGCCTGGGCTACTGGGCTGTCCACCGCGACGGTCGAGATGTCGACTGGCAAGCCTCCGATGAAATTGGTCGATGTCGTGGTGAAGAATTGCTGGTGAAGCGACGGTGCACGGAAGCCGTTCGAGACGGAACCGCGGATCGCATATCCCTCAATCGGCTCGTAGCGAGCGGCAAACTTGCCGTTCCAGGTCGAGCCGAAGTCGGAATAATCCTCGAAACGACCGGCGAGAGTCGTCGTGAAGCCCTCGAACGGATCGGTATCGAGCTCGGCATAAGCGGCCCAGCTGTGGCGGCTCTCGTCCGTCCTGCTGTTCTCCGGAATGCCGGGGAAGCCCTGCGCACCGACCGGAGCCTGGCGGCCCGGGAAGCTGCAGATGCCGGTCGAGACGTTGTAAACGCCCTGCTCGGTCGCGCAGTTCGCTGAGGTGGTCGCAAAGGACGCGCGGAAGAGAGGACCGATCGCCCAGGAGAAGGTGTCGCCCGGCCGGATCTTGAACTGCTCTCGACGATGCTCGGCGCCCACGGCGACCGAGAGCGGCTTCGCGAATCCAATGTCGAACTGGTTCGAGAAGTCGAGGTTGAAGATCGTCTGTCCATAGCGCAGGCCACCCGCGTCGAAGTCGCTGGGGCTGTCCGGTCCAAAAGATGAGTTCAGCGTATCGTGGACTTGATAATCGAAGCTGTCGTGGCCTCGACCGACGGAGAAGTCTGCCTTCCAACCCTTGATCTCGCCGCGGACGCCGACGGTCCCGGCATAATCCTCGAGTTCGGTCTCGATCAGGGGGAGAAAGCCGATGTCCGTCAGCGGCACGAAATTTGCTGCGGTCGGCGAGACGTTGGGCGCTAGCGCGCTCCAGTCCCGGTTCGCCGAATTGCTTTGCTGGCGCCAGTTGGCGGCGCTCTCCGCGTTGCGGTGCCCGTACGAGCCGAACGCGTAGGCTTCCCAGCCGGGGCTGACCTCCAGGCCGGCGTTGAGGAAGAAATTGTAATCCTTCGAATCCGGGTCGCCGAAGCGGAACTGAAGCCGGTTGAAGCTGACTTCCCGTGGGTCGAACGCAGACGTCGGCCGAATGAAGTTCGGTCGCAGGTCATATCCGGCACGGTTGGTACGGTCGCGGTTGTGAAACTCGCCGGTGAGATTGATGTAGCCGTTAGGGCCGATCGGCAGGCCGAGGTTCGCGGCGAGCGTCACCTGGGTCCCGTCATGTGCCTTCCGCTCCCCGTCCATATTGGCGAGGAAGTAGCGGCTGTCGGTGGGATCGAGCTGCGGCTGGCCGTTGGCGTCGAGTTGCAGGCCGGTAACCCGAGCCACGTCATTGATCGTCGTGTAATATTGTCCGTAGGTCAGGCTGACCCGACCGCCGTGGTTGGCGTTCTTGATCTGGATGTTGATGACGCCGGCGATGGCGTCCGAGCCGTATTGCGCGGCCGCACCGTCGCGCAACACCTCGACCCGGCCGATGGCAAGGCTGGGAATGAGGTTCATATCGACTGCGGCGCTGCCGCGACCGACCGTGCCGTTGATGTTGAGCAGCGCGGACACGTGCCGGCGCTTGCCGTTGACGAGGACCAAGGTCTGGTCGGGGCTGAGGCCGCGCAATGTCGCCGGGCGAAGCGCGTCCGAACCGTCGGCAATGGATGGCGACGGAAAATTGAAAGACGGTACTAGCTGGTTGAGGATCCGGTTCGTCTCCGTCTGGCCAGTATTCGCGATCGCTTCCGAACCGATCACGTCCACCGGAACGGGGCTGTCGGCCACGGTTCGGTCGGAACGCCGGGTACCGGTGACCACGATCGTCTCTTCGTCGGGCGTGGTGCTCTGCGTCGCCGCAGCTGGAGCGGGTTGGGCTGCAGGCTGATTGGTCTGCTGCGCCTCAGCGGCGGTCGCGAATGCGAAAGGGCTGAGGGTGGCGAGAAGCAGGCTGCGGGAATGGAGTTTCATGGTGGCTCCTTGATGCAACAACGGTGCGTATCTGGCTGAAGCACAAGGAATTCTGAAAAGGCGTCCATGGCAAGCAGTGCGCCCTGGCCGTCTCAATTCTGTCGCACTGCTGTTGCAGTGCAGCAACATAGTTACCGCTGCATTGGAGGGCCTGACTAGGCGTCGAGATCGCCCGCCGCGACCTGCTCAAGAGACGCGCGATCGAGGATCTCGATGCGGTCGATTGCATCCAGCCGGATCAGCCGCTGCCGCTTCAGGAGAGCGAGTACCCTGCTCACAGTCTCTTTGGTCAGGCCAAGATAATCGGCAATGTCCGAGCGGCTCATCGGCAGGCGGATGAAGCGGATTTCGCCATCGATCGCACGCTCGGCGCGCTCCGCGAGCGCAAGGAAGAAACTGGCAAGGCGCTCCGTCGCCGTCTTGCGGCCGAGCAGGACCATCTGCTGCTGGGCGGCGGCAAGCTCGTGCGCAGCGAGACGATAGAGCTCACGCTCAACCTCGACATTCTCCTCGACGAAATTGTCGAAGCGCGAGCGCGGGAAAGAGCAAAGCTGGGAATGCTCGAGCGCCTCCGCTGTGAAGGCATGCTCGTCGTCGACGCTGATGCCGAGGAAATCGCCAGGCTGCATGAACCCGGTCACCTGGCGGCGCCCGTCGGGAAGGAGCTTGTAGAGCTTGATCGCTCCGCTGGTGAGGGTGAACACGCTCATGGCGGGATCGCCTTCGTGGAATAAAGGTTGCCCGGCACCCAGCCGAAGTTGGTTGCCCATGCCCCGAAGCTTCGAGAGCTTGTCGCAGTCGAGCACTCCGCAAACGGCCGCCGTGCGGACCGCGCAGCCCATGCACGGATGTCCTGCAGGTAGGGTGCTTTGGTGGCGGACAGAAGGTGCGAGCACGGGCGGCCTCTTGCGTTTGATGATCTGGATCATTCGATAGAGTGACCTGCCTCAAACCGGACATACGCATCTTCCCGTAGTCGCGAAGGTGGGAGGTCTGCGCGATGCCCGATTTGAGGATCCGACAACTCGATCGTGAGGACGTAGCCCGTGCATGGCCGCTGGTGAGGAGCAAATCGCGCCTTTCTTCTCTGTCCGGCTGGAATCGGTTCGCGCACGACCTGTTCGAACGAAGCGGCGGAATCATAGCCGTCTCGGCGGAAGACGGCTGCCTGCACGGGATCGCGACGTACGAGCCAATCACGAAAGGAAACTCCGGCCGAGTACTTAATGTCGAAATCATGGTGGCCTTCGAGTTGAGCCGAAGGGCGCCGGTTCGGCAGGCGCTTTGCGACGCGCTGCTCGGCTTCGCGCGGCTTTTCGACTGCGATTCCGTGCGTATCACGATGCTCGACGGCACAGTCGTCGAGCATCCAGCCGGACCGGCGGGCGCGGAGCAATGCCGCGAGGCCTCTCGTAGAGTAGAATAGAAGCCAGCTCCGCTGCTCCGAGGCTACCGCTGCTCCCAGGCTTCCGCTACAGAATGCGGTGAGCGATGAATCGCATCGAGATCGACGAGCCCGCACCCGCCGAGGCCTCTCAAGTCGTCGTCAGACACAGGCTCGGCACGCGCATCTGGCACTGGGTGAATGCGGTGACCGTGTTCGTCATGCTGATGTCCGGGCTTATGATCTCCAACGCTCATCCGCGACTCTACTGGGGCAATTACGGCGCGAACTTCGATCACGCCTGGCTCCAGCTCCCGCGCTTCCCCGGATGGCTGACGATCCCGTCCTACTACAGCCTGTCCGGTGCCCGCCGATGGCACCTGGCCTTCGCGTGGCTATTCGCCGCCGGGCTGGTGATCTTCCTGCTCGTCAGCCTGTGGAACCGGCACGTTCAACGCGATCTTGCTCCGACGCGCGATGAGCTTCGGCCTCGCCACATCTGGCACGACATCAAGGAGCATGCCCGGCTGAGCTTCCCGACCGGTGAGGCGGCGGCGCGCTACAACACGCTGCAGAAGCTGAGCTACGGCGCGGTGATCTTCGTGCTGCTGCCTCTCCTCGTACTCACCGGCCTTGCAATGGCGCCGGCAATGAGCGCGGCATGGCCGTGGCTGGTAGAAGCGTTCGGGGGCCGTCAGTCGGCGAGGTCAATCCACTTCCTTTGCGCAGCCGGAGTCGGCCTGTTCATCATCATCCACCTGATCATGGTGGCGCTCGCCGGCCCGGTGAACGAGATCGGGTCGATGGTCACCGGCCGCTTCAGGCTTCGCACGGAGGCCGGTCAACAATGATAAGCCGCCGCAAGTTCATCGCCGCCGGTACCAGTGGATTGCTGGTCGCAGGCTGCGACAGGCTCGATCGGAGCGAGACCTTCCGTGGGATCCTGCGCTCATCCGAAGGCCTGACGATGAAGGCGCAGCGGCTGATCACATCTCGCGACGCACTCGCGCCCGAATATCGCGCAGCGGACATGTCGCCCATCTTCCGATCGAACGGGACCCGGCTTCCGAATACGAACGAATACGCCCGGCACCTGAACGAGAACTTCGCCAACTGGCGCATCAACGTGGATGGCCTTGTGGCGCGCCCGCTATCCATCCCGATCCAGAAGCTGCGCTCACTACCGCATCGGACCCAGATCACCCGGCACGACTGCGTCGAAGGCTGGAGCGCGATCGGAAAATGGCACGGCGTCCCCTTGGCGACGATCCTGGGAGCCGCGGAGCTGAGCACGCGCGCCAAGTATATCGTGTTCCATTGCGCGGACCGGTTCGGCGACCGGCAATATTACGAGAGCATCGACCTCATCGATGCATTCCACCCGCAGACCATTCTCGCCTGGGCAATGAACGACCGGCTGCTCCCGGTTCCGAACGGCGCGCCACTCCGGCTGAGGGTGGAACGGCAACTCGGCTACAAGCAGGCGAAGTACATCCAGCGCATCGAAGCGGTTGAGAGCCTTGCCGGGGTCTACGGCGGCCGTGGCGGCTACTGGGAAGATACCAACGATTACGAGTGGTACGCGGGCATCTAGGCGCTTTCACCCAATCTCGGGCGCCAGAGGACTGGCGCGTAGGCGATCAGGAACAATAGCAATGCGCCGCCCCAGGCCAGGCCAGCAACCTCGATCGCAGGGCGATAGTCGAGAAGCTGCAACGGTGCTGAAACGCGCAGCAACGCGCCAACCGTAATCAGTCCGTAGATGGCGACCGTCGCGCCATTTGCCTTCAGGTCGCGGCCGGTGTGACCGAGGCTCGCGCGGGTCATGACGGCAAGGATCATCGTCGTCATCGCGCCTGCGGTGAGCGCATGGATGGCGGCGCTACGGGGGATCGGCACGCCAATTTGGCTGGCACCCAGCAGGGCCAGGCCAATCGGAACCCAGGCGTAACCGACATGGAGAATGAGGACGAGCGGATCGGAGACGGTGCGAACCCCGCTCCAGCGTGCGAGCCGGACGAACTGAAGGGCGGCTGCGGCTAGCAACAGGCCCCCTGAGAGATAACCTGCCGGAGCTGTGACCCAGCCCAGCAAGGCCAGAGCCGTCGCTCCGATGACAAAGATGTCGAAGCGGCCAGGCTGCGACGGCAATCTCAATTTGACACCCTGCTTCATGAGCCAGTTACGGGTGAAGGACGGGGTTATCCGTCCCCCGATCAATGAGATCATCAGGACGACGAGCGACAAGGCAAACATCCAGCCGAGATCGCTGTTGCCAATCAGGCCAGCCGCGCCTGCGTGATCGAGCGCATTGGCAAATCCGAAGAGGAGCACCATCCCGACAATGGGCAGGTTTCGGTTTTTCGACTGGAGGACCTCGCGGGCTCCAACTAACGCAAGCGTTAGATAGAAGCCGACGTCCAGCACCGCAGGAATCAAGCGGCCAATCTCGCCGGAGAAAAGGACGGCAATTCGCGCTGCAAGCCACAGGCCGAACAGCGAAGCGAGCGGCGGACCGGCGATCGGCAATCGCCCTGTCCAGTTCGGAATGGCCGTGAGCAGGAACCCGGCGACGATTGCACCCACGAAGCCGAACAGCATTTCGTGCCGGTGCCAGCTGAGCGGCTCGAACGCCGTTGGCAACGAGACCTCTCCGGCGAGAGTCCAAATCCAGAGCGCGAGTGCGATCAGCCCCCACGCCGCTCCCCCGAAAAAGAATGGCCGAAATCCGCCACGCAGGAATGGATGGGTTGCCGCCATCCGGCTTCTGCGGAGCGCAAGCATCTGTTCACCGCGCGTTATCATGCTCGAGCGAGTAACGCGCTCCTCGCACGGGAAGGATAAGTAACTTCCCTAGGATCGGCTAACGCAAGTTTACTTGCTCGCGGCTGCGGGAGTGAACAGCAGGTCCTGATAGTCCCAGCTGAAGTCCGCTCTCGGCGAGACGGGTTTCATCGTTATCCGGTTGACCTTGCCGTCGGCGCCGATCGAAAATGTAACATAGGCCGGCTCGACCCAGTCGAGTGACGGATTCATCCTGAACGTGTCGTACTGATAGTGCGTCAGCGGCCCCTCCATTCCCGTCGAGTGCGGGAATTCGATCGCGAGATTATGCCCGGCCTGACGCACCTTGATCGTGCCGTACCAAGGGTCGGTGTAGTCGCCGACGTAGTTGGCTAGTGGAAGCGACGGACCGATCTTGGTGGGCTTCGCTTCCGCGGTCCGAACCGCCTTCGCCGCCGCGTTCAGGCGAGCGACCTTGAAGGCGTGCCACTTCTCCGGCCAATGGGCTTGCGGATGGCCGAGATAATGGTCCAGCAGCTCGTACAGCAGGCCGCGGATGATCTCGCCGTCCTCGCTGTTCGACGCGATGAAAATGCCGACGTTCTTTTCCGGCAGGAGAGCGACAGTCGCCTGCGACCCGAGCACGGCGCCATCGTGCCCGACGACCTGAGCGCCGCGATAATCGGACAGGTCCCAGCCAAGGGCATAGAGATCGTAATGGGGCTGCGCCGCAGCGAACTCGGGCGGATATTGCGGGACTGGCGTGATGACCGCCCCAGTCCACATTTGCTCGGACTGTTCTTTTGAGAACAGCCTTTTCTCGCTGCCCGGGATCTTGCCCCGCCCAAGCTGCGTCAGCAGCCATTGGCTCATGTCGTTGGCGCTGATTGCCAGCCCGCCGGCCGGCGCAGCGTTTTGGGCAATTGTCGCATTCTCATCGAGCGGAGCCTGCGTTCCCATTCCGTGAACTGGGCCGTCGTTGCGGCTGTGCGGCCGCGCATGATTGGGATTTGCCTGGAATTCCTTGTCGGTGTTGGTCGAACTCTTCATCCCGAGCGGGCCGAAGACATGGTCGTGGATATACTGCTCCCACGTCTTGCCGCTGACTTCCTCGATCAGCTGGCCAGCCGCCATGTAGAGGATATTGTCGTAGGCATAGCCGCTGCGGAAACTGCTCGTGGGCTTGAGGTAGCGGATACGCCGCACCGTTTCCTTGCGCGACAAAGTGCTGTTTGGGAGGAACAATAAGTCCCCCTGGCCAAGGCCGAGGCCGCTGCGGTGGACCAGCAAATCACGGATCGTCATCTCGCGCGTGACCCACGGATCCCACATGCGGAAGTCGGGCATGTAATCGATGACCTTGTCGTCCCAGCCGAGCTTGCCTTCATCGACCAAAGTCGCGAGCGCCGCGTTGGTGAAAGCCTTGCCCGTCGATCCGGTGAAGAAGATCGTATCGGCATCGACCGCCTTGTTCGTGGTGACGTCTCGAACGCCCCAGCCGTGCGCGAGGGTGACCTTGCCGCCCTCGACGATGGCAATGCTGACTCCGGGGACGCCGATGTCTCTCCGAAGCTGCTCGACCCGCCGCTCGAACCCGGCCGGCGGGGCGGCGCTAGAGGTGCCGCTGAGCGCGGCGAGCGAGACTGCCGCAAACATTGTGCGCAACGCGACACGAGGCTTCATTGCATCCCCCCTTTGCTTAAGTCTCGAGCGCATGCTCCGGCGCCCGTTCGTTTCGGAAGATCTTCCAGACGCCGATGGTCAGCAGCGGCAGGACAAATACTGCGAGGAAGATGTAGGCCAGAGCCCGGTAGCCGTTGGCGATCAGGGCAACGAGGCCAAAGCGGCCCGCTGCGAACATGCACAATGCAAGCAATACCAGGCCGATGGTCAGGCGCGCGCGGTGTGACAAGGGAGCTCGGCCCCGAGATTCCCAAGCAATGTCGATGCGCTCGTTGATCGCGTGGACGGCGCTCGTCCCGCTTTCGAGAAGCGCCGAGAAGATCATAGCTTGAAACAGCAAGTGGAACCACGGCAGTCCCATGCGCTGCAGCAGGACATCTGACGGAAGCTGCGCGTCCTTGATGGCAGGATAGAAAGCCACCATCGGAATGAAGAACATAAGCGCCGGTAGCATTGTAAGCGGCCCAGCGAGCACGCCAGAGATCACTGCGTCGCGATCGCTGACGAGGTGCCGAAGCACGGGCAGAATGATTACTGCGCCGACCGTATTGTAGCTGGCGTACGTCAGGCCTCCCATCGCCCACCCGGCAGTTTCGGGGTGGGCCGCGAATGACGGCGCGATCAAATGGCCGAACGAATAGAGCGCGAAGACGATGAAGAGCGCGTACACCCCGTAAAGGAGATAGGAGACGTCGCGGAAAAGGCGTTCGACGGCCCTGTTCCCGAACGCAACGACGCCCGCGATCCCGAACATGAGCGCAACCGTTCCGACCCATTCCGGCGCCCCGAACACCGCCCCCGCGATCGCTCCCGCCGCCGCACCGTAAACGGCGAGGATCAGCACCACGAGAAGCAGGTAGGCCAGTTCAAACAGAATCCAGCCGGGACCGACAATCTCTCTGAAAAAGTTGCGGTAGTCGAAAGTTTGTAGCCGCCGTGCAATTACGAAGGTGATCACCGAAAGAAGGCTCATGATCACGGTCGCGAGGCCGATGGCCATCAGTCCACCGCGCGGCCCGGACGGCAGGAAGAATTCGGCGAGCTCGCGGCCGGTCGCGTAGCCCCCGCCGATCACGAACGCCTTGAGCGCAAGGCCGGGCAGCAGGATGCGCTTGAACCAAGTGTGCTCGGCGTTCGCTGCGTCGGTCACGCCTTCAGGCAATCCGTAATTAGCGCGTCGAAAGCCGGTCCGCCGCGAACCGGATCGGCAACTGGAAGCCCCAATCGAGCAGACTCCGCGTCGCATTGGGAGGTCGCATCCGCATCGCTCAACGAAGACGTGTTCAGAGAAATCCCGCCGCAACGGATTGCGGGATTGGTCCGTCGTCCAAGCGAAATCGTGAGATCGATGATCTCCTCAACCGGCGGAACCGCGAAGTCTTCATCGCCGAGCAAGCGCGTTCGGCTTGGATCGTGGCACACGACGAACACGTCGGGCTGGCTGCCGTGCAACAGAGCTAGCGACACGCCGGCATAGGCCGGGTGAAGGATCGAGCCCTGCCCTTCGATCACGTCCCAGTGGTCAGGTGCGGCCGCAGGGCTCAGCAATTCAGCCGCCCCGGCCGCGAAATCGGAAACGACCGCATCCATTGGAATGCCGCCGCCGGAAATCATGATTCCGGTCTGACCCGTCGCCCGGAAATCGGTAGCGACCCCACGCGCGGCAAAGGCGCGAGCGATCGACAGAGCAGTATATTTCTTGCCGAGCGCGCAATCGGTCCCGACGGTAAGCAGCCTCTTGCCGCTGCGCTTGAGGCCGGTGGCGATTGGAATGTTCGCGGGCGGCGTTCGAATGTCGATCAGGCGCCGCCCGAGACGCTCCGCTGTATAGCGGAGCTCCGCGATTTGCCCGAGCTTCGCGTGCATTCCACTTACGATGTCGAGCCCCGCTTCAAGCGCATCGACCAGCGCAGGAACCCAGGCCTCGGCAATGAAGCCGCCCGAATTGGCAACGCCGATTACAAGCGCGCGAGCGCCCCGGTCGTACGCTTCCGACGGCGACAGCTTCGGCAGTCCGAGGCTGATCCGGGCGCTCGGAAGTGCATACTCGCCGATGCACAGTTCGGGCGCCCAGTCACGCAACCCGAACGCAGTCTTCGCAAAGCCCGCTTCAACGGTGTCGCCGAGAAACAGGAGGTACGGGCGCGGCAGCTGCCCCACCCGCGCGTCCGACCTGTCCGCTGTCCGCGCTCGTTCCTCCACGCCCTGCGCCATTTAGCGATCCCCTATTGGCGAACGCTGAAGGACAGACCGACCGTGCGTGGCCGGATGACGGATGCAGCGAGGTTCCCGTTGAGATCGCCGAAGAACCCGAGATTCACGATCCCCCGAGCATCGGTCAGGTTTCGCACGAAGGCGTCGAGACGGTAACGGCCAAATTCCAGGCCAGCATGGGCGTCGACCTGCCCGAATGAGTCCAGCTTCCGCTGCCCGTTTGTGGCGTCGAAATCGCTGAACCTCCGGCCAGTGTAGTGCCAGCTGATCCCTCCGCGGGCCGTCAATGAGTCGCTCAGCGGATGCTCATACTCGCCGCCAAGCGTCCACTGCCATTTGGGATTGTAAGGCAAGGGATCGCCCTTGACGCCGCCGACGATGATTGGCGCGTCCTTCGTCAAATATGCATCGACGTATGACCCATTGGCGAAAAGGGACAGGTTTCGGTTGGGATTGACGCCGACCGTCACCTCGACGCCCTTGCTTCGTGCGCTTCCGCCGTTGGTGTTGACGCCGAACCCTTCGACCTGTGCGAGGAGCTGAATGTCCTTCCAGTCGATCAGGAACGCGCTGGCTTCGAAGGTCAGCAGGCGGTCGTTCGTCTCGGTCTTCACGCCAAGTTCGTAGTTTGTCGTCGTATCGGGACCGAACTGCCGAGGCACGCCTTCCGGAGCGAGCGGCGAGACCGCATTCGGCCCGCCCGGACGATAGCCCTTGGCGACACGAGCATAGATCCGCGTGTTCTTGTTGGGCTTGAACGTGGGGGCGACCGAATAGGTGAAGACGTTGTCCGACGACTTTCCGTCGAAGCTGCTCGCACCACCAGCCAGGAGGCCGTCCGTTTTCTGCACTACCGACTGACTGTTGTGGCTGTAGCGGCCGCCCGCGGTCAGATCCAATTTCGGAGAAATGTGCCAAGTCGCATTCGCGAAGCCTGCATATTCCCGGTAGCGCGACGGCAGGGCGACAATGACGAGACCATCCAGGCCCGGGAACAAGTCACCGGTCAGCGCATCGACCCCGTACAGGTTCTGCGTCAACTCATTCTTCTCGCGCGTGTAGAAGCCGCCGACCGTCCACTCGATCGTCTGCTTTCCCGTAGAGGCCAGCCGTACCTCCTGCGTAAAGCGACGCTGGGTCATCCCCTGGTCGACCGCGGCGCCCAGCGGCACACCGAAGAAGAAGGTCAGCAGCGGCCCGTAGACACTGCTTGCATCGACGACGGCCGTCTGATCGAGCGTGCCGTAACTTGTCGATGACACCAGCCCGACAGACCCGAAGTCGTAATCGATCGTCCCGTTGTAGATCCGATAGTCGATGTTGTTGGGCTGTTGCAGAACGCGCGACTGGGTCAGTCTTCCGTAGGCCGGCTTGAACGTGACGGGATCGAGATCGACCTCGTTCGTCCCATTGCTGCGGATGTTCTGGAGATGGACTGACGCCCGCACCGTCAGCCTGTCCGTTGGCCGTACGAGGAACGACACGCGTCCGCCGTAGGTCTTCCCGTCGTTGATGTCTTTTCCGAGGCTCGGGTCGTCGATGTAACCCGGGTCCTGGCGATAAAAGCCGCTCGCCCGGAAGGCTGCGTTATCCGAGAGCGGCACGTTGACCGCAGCACGACCCCACCAGGCCGTGTCACCGTGAGAGACGCCCTCAACACCGAGTTCGGCGGCGCCCCCGAATGAACTCGTCCCCGGTTCCACCGTCACGAATTTGACGAGACCGCCGAGCGAGTTAGCGCCGTACAGAGTGCCTTGCGGCCCACGCAGGACCTCGACCCGTGCAAGGTCGAACGGATCGATATCCGGCGTGAGAATTGCACCGTTCGCAAGCGCGGTTGCCGAACCGAACGGCGTTTCATCCACGTACGTCGCGACGGTAGCACCGACGCCGCCGGTGTTGACACCGCGCAGCACGATCCGGGAATTGCCAGCCTGGGTTTCGACGATGTTCGCGCTCGGAAGCCGGGTCAGGTAATCCGAAAACCGTGTCGCATGCAGGTTCTCGAGCGTCTCGGCGGTGACAACCGAAATCGACTGTGGAACGTCGAGCAGCGCCTGCTCACGCTTCTGGGCGGTGACGATGATTTCATCGCCTTCAGGTTGCTGTGCTTGCGAAGCCGCCGGCGCGTTTTGGGCGAGCGCCCCCGATGGCAAGCCAAGACAGAAGGCGGCTGCTGAGCCCAAGAGTGCAATTCGCGATGCGTTTCCGAGCCTAGTCATTTTCAACTCCCCTTGATCGATGGCCTGCGTCTCCGCGTCAGGCCTTGATGGCGCGGAACAGGCGCCGAAAATCTGCTCAGAATTTGAATTCGTCGGACCTCAGGCATTTTGAGGCCTCGCAATTCCCTCCGGGACGTCGGTCAGATCGACGACGCCTGACTGCTGCGCCTGAGCGAGTATCCGCCTGGTCGGCCGGTCGAGCAGGTAAAGCATGACCGCCGCAGCGCTCGCGATTGCCGCGAGCAGTACGAAGAACTGGATGTGCCCGAGGTGGCTCCAAAGCCGCCCGACCTGTCCCGCCAGTAGGCTTCCACTGAAGATGGCGAGATACCAGGAGGCAACCGTGGTTGCGCCGAGCTTCGGAGGCGCGAGCCGGGCGAACACGCCGAGGCCGTTGGGCAAGATGTAGAGCTCGCCCAGCGTGAAGATCACGAAATAGGTCAGCAGCCAAAGCCAGTGCGCGCGGCCACCACCGCTGAATGCCTCGGCGCCAGCGATCAGGAGATATGACGCGGCGACTATCAGCGCGCCGCACGCCATCTTTTGCGTCGGCGACAATTCGCGTCCTTGCTCCGCCTGCTTTTTCCAGCGGGCCAGCAGCAGCGGGGTCATGACCATGACAAGAAGCGGGTTCAGCGAGAAGAACATTGCAGCGCCGATCTCGACACCGCCGATCACCCGATCGACATCATCGCGCATCCACAGCGCGAACGTGTTGCCGATCTGCTCGTAAGCACCGCGGAAAATCGTCACAGCCAAGCCGATTCCGAGCAGCAGCAGGACAGTGTCGCGGCCCCTGTGCGTCTGCTTGCTGGCGGGAAGCACCGGCTCCGCCTCGTTGCGTTCAACCGGCAGGTAGGGCTGGCCCCAGACGTAGATGACGAGTCCCGCGAGCATTCCGACGCCGGCGGCTCCGAAGCCCCAGTGCCAACCGTAGGATTCGCCGAGGAATCCACAAATCAAAGGCGCGAGGAACGCGCCGAGGTTCACGCCGACATAATAGACGTTGTACGCCCACGGACGCCGCGGATCGTCGGCCTTGTAGAGGTCGTTGATCTGGCTCGGCAGGGTCGGAAGGAACAAGCCGTTGCCGAGCGCAATGGTCGCCAGCGCGAAGTAAAAGGCGGGCTGGAACGCCATCATGAAATGGCCCGCCGCCATGATCGCCGCGCCGATGATCACCGCGCGACGCTTGCCGAGCCAACGGTCCGCGATCGTCCCGCCGATGATCGGCGTGAAGTAGGCGAAGGCCGTGTAGAAGCCGTAGATGCTGGAGGCCTTCTCCTGCCCGAACAGCATCGTCGTCGTCATGTAATAGACGAGCAGCGCCCGCATTCCGAAGTAGGAGAATTGCTCCCACATGTTCGTGAGGAATAGGATCGTCAGTCCGCGCGGCTGACCGAACCAGTTCGACTTCTCACTCATGCGGCCAGTACCGCGGCCGGAGTTCCCCAGACCTCATCGGGGCACCAGATCTGGCCGTCGCTGTAATGAACGCCCGGAACGCGATCTTCCTTGAGGAAGGTCGGTCCGTCGAGGTCGACGTAATCGCACAGCTGTCCGAGGATGAACGCCGGAGCCATCGCAAGGCTCGTTCCGACCATGTTGCCGACCATCACGCCGAGGCCCAGCCGACGGGCTTCCTCGGCCATCAGCAGCGCCTCGGTAAGGCCCCCGCACTTGTCGAGCTTGATGTTGACCACCTGGAAGCGGCCGACGAGGCCCAGAACGTCCGCGAGGCCGAGCACGCTCTCGTCCGCGGCGATCGGAATCGGGCTCTCGAAGCCCTCCAGATCGGCTTCGCGCCCCCGCGCAATCGGTTGCTCGATGAGGGACACGCGCTGTTCGCCCATCGCCGCTACGAGCGCGTCGAGCTGGCCGACACCAAAGCCTTGGTTGGCATCGACCCCGAGCCAGACGTCCGGCCGGGCGTCACGGACTGCCGCTACGCGATTGATGTCGAGAGACAGTTCGCCGGTAAGCTTGAGCTTGATTGCGCGAGCATCGGCGTAGCGCCGCGCTCCTTCGGCCATCTTCGCCGGATCGTCCGCACCCAGAGTGAACGTGGTGATCAGCGGGCGCGGAACTTCGATACCTGCCAGCCGATACGCGGCAATTCCGGAACGGTTCGCTTCCAGCTCCCACAGGGCGCAGTCCACCGCGTTGCGGGCTCCACCGATAGGAAGGATTTGCCGAAGCTCCTCGCGGCTCTCGCAGGCTTCGATCGCCGAACGGTTCGCTTCCAGCGCCTCGACGATCTGCGGCGCTTGGTCGCCGAGATAATAGACGCCGCCCGCCTCCCCCCGCCCCCGATGCTGCCCGTCTGTGAGCTCGACGACGACCAACTCCGAAGCCTCGAACACGTAGCCGGAGATCCGGAACGGGGCGGCGAGACGGTGGGTCTCAATCCGGTAGGCGAGCGCCAGGCCCATCAGTAGTTCGTCGCGAAGCCGATGAGATGATAGGTGAGCGCAACCCAGAGGACGGTCAGTGCGGAGACGACCAACAGAGCGCTCCAGGCCTTGGCTTTCCAGGTCGCCTTCCAGCCGCCTTTCCGGCGCCAGACCGTCGCCGCGTACCAAAGGATCGCCGCGGCGCCTCCGATGAAGGCGATGAAGCTGATCACCTGGACCGTCAGGACCACCGGCAGGAAGCTGACGCTGAGATAGTTTAGGTCGTCGAACATCACCGAGATCATGACCACCCAACCGATCAAGGTCAGGAAGATGGCGGTGGCGGCGATGCGGCTGGCCCGATACGCCTTCAACTCACGACCCTCGAGTCCGAGCGCCGCACCGTAGCGGCGGCGAACGATCGCCCTGACCGGCCAGAAGAGCATGGTCAGGAAGAGGACTGCGAGACTGAGATAGGTCAGGGGGAGCAGCCAGGATGAGTTCTGGTACCAGGGCGTCCGGTCCCAGACGATGATCGGGGCAACGCTGCCAAGGCTGAAGCGAACCGCCTGGCCGTCGACGACCTTGGCGCCGAGCATCTCGTGGCTGTTTGCGTCGCGCCAGAGCATCGGACCGACGGCAACCCACTTGCGAGGCTGGCCGTTCAGTCCAAGGAACAGGCCGTCGGTCAGGACAGGTTCGCCGTCCTTGCCGACGCCGACCTTCGTCTGGCTGATGAAGTCGGTGATGCTGATAAAGCTGGAGAAGGACCGGCGCGAGGTCGACCAGGTACCGGCGAGCTTTTCGGCATTCGCCTTTGCTTCCTTCGCAGCGAGCTTCCGGGTGTCGGCGGGCGCCGGGAAGTAACGATCGGCGAACTCCTCCAACAACGTGTTGCGAAGCGCATGCGCTGCGCCTTCCTTGCCGGGGCTGTTGAACGAGACGAACAGGCCGACGTCGTCATTCAGAAAGAGATGAAGGTCGCTGTGGAAGGCGACCGTGTCGCCGCCGTGCGAAATCACCGGATGACCGTTGATGTTCGACTGGTAGAAGCCGAGCGACATCTTCTGCAGGCCCGGAATCGGATCGTTGGCGGTGGAATGCATCAGCTGCGCCGTGGCCGGCTTCAGCAACGGCCCGCCGTTCGCGAGATGCGCGATCATGAAGCGGCCCATGTCGTCGCCGCTCGCCGACAGGCTGCCGGCCGGCGCGACACCGACAAATTCATACCCGTAGGGCTTGTCGTTACCCGGCTGGTAGCCCTCGCCCATGAAGGGCTTCAGGTTTGCTGGAAGCGGCTGCCGGAAGGTCGCATACTTCATGCCCGTCGGCGCGAAGATATGGCGCTCTATGTAAGCCTCGAACGGCTCGCCCGAGACACGGCTGACGATGTAGCCCGCCAACGCCGTCGCCCAGTTGGAATAGGCCGGCGTCGTGCCCGGATCATAGACCCGCTTCGGCACCCAGCGCTTCAGGATCGTGTCGTAGGGAACGTACTTCTTCTGATCGACTGCGATCAGGTCCATCACCTGCTCTTCGAACCCCGACGTGTGCGTCATGATGTTGCGAAGGGTGATCGGCTTGCCGTTGCGCGGCGGAATCTTGAAATCGAGGTACTTGTTGACGTCCTCGTCGAGGTTGAGCTTGCCCTGCTCGACCTGCTGCATGACCGCCGTCCAGGTGAAGAGCTTCGAGGTCGAGCCTGGACGGAAAAGCGTGGTGTGCGGGTCGACCGGCTTGCGCTTCTCGACGTCCGAGAAGCCATAGCCGCGGCTGGTCAGGATCTGGCCGTCCTTGACGACGACCACCACTGCGCCGGGAATGTCCGCACGGCCGATCGAAATCGGCATGTAGCCATCGAGCCAGGCATCCACGTTCTCCGCCGTCAGCGGTTGCGCGCTGCCAGTCGGGAGCGCCGGTTTTACGAGTGGCGGCTGGAGTTGGCTGGCGATCGGCGCGGGCTTTGGAACCAGCGTCGGTTGAACCGCCTGGGCGTATGCGCCAGACAGAAACGCAGCGCCAATGATGACCGAAACCAATGCAGCCGCTTTCCGCATTTTCTCTCCCCCTGACAGCGATTTGCTCAAACGGGCCAAATCGACTTATCATGCCAACAAGTGTCGGATGAGGACATAATGAGCCTGATTGGAAAATTGTCAAACGCGCGGCGGCAAGCGCTGTGAGCGGGCCGACGCTTGGCCAGATCATCCGCGACCTGCGGGCGAGAAAGGGCTGGACGCTCAAGGAGATGAGCGAGCAGAGTGGGATTCCGGTCTCGACCCTATCGAAGGTCGAGAACGGTCGGCTCACGCTGACTTACGACAAGCTCCAGCAGATGAGCGCTCGACTCAAGATCCGAATGTCCGACCTTTTTGCCGAGGTGGACCCGCAGGTTGAAAGCATCACCGCTCGCCGGAGTATTGGCCGGATCGATGACGCTGTCCGCGTGACGACGCCGAACTACGACTATTACTATCTGTGCCCGGAGCTTCGGCGGAAGCGCATGATCCCGATCGTGACCCGGATCGCGGCCAAGTCCCTCAACGAGTTCGGCGATCTCGTCCGGCACTCGGGCGAGGAATACATTCATGTGCTTGAGGGCAGCATCATCGTACATACGGAATTCTACGATCCGGTCGCGCTGAAGGCCGGCGAGGGAATCTACATCGATTCCAACATGGGCCACGCGTACGTGGCGGGCGAGGATTGTGAGGAAGCAGTCGTTCTCGGTGTCTGCTCGAGTGCGGACGAGGGCTTGATAAACTCGCTCATGAACATCCACGGTCCCGACGACGAGGCGGAGTCAGAACGTAAGGCGCGACCCGCCGCCTGACGTCCTGATCAGGCCGATTGTTGGTCGGTGCGGACGAGCGCCACGCAAAGGCCGGACAGCACCAGCATTCCTGCGAGGACCGTCAGTAGGAGGCTGAAGCCGCGTCCCGGCACCAGCCAGATCGCCAGCAGCGGCGCAATGATAGACGGCAGCGTGTTCGTCAGGTTGAGGATGCCCATGTCGCGGCCTCTCCGGCCCGGCGAGGGAAGCAGCTGCATCGAATAGGCCGAATGCAGGGACAGGTAGACCGCGGTCGCGCAGCCGAACGTTCCGTATCCGATGATCGATTGGGTCGTTCCGCCGTCCATCGCCATCAATCCAAGGCCGACGGCCGCTACGAGGGCCGCGGCGATCAGGAACGGCTTTCGCGGCCCAAGACGGTCCGACAACCGGCCGAACGCCAGGGTGATTGGAAAAGCGCAAGCGAGGGTGACCGCGCTGATCAGCGCAACCTGCGCCTGCGTCTCCGGAACGGCGAGACTTTGGAAATAATAGAGCAGGAATGCGAACAGCATGGCCCCAGCGATTTGCACCAGCAATCGCGCCAGCCAGAGCAAGCCGAAATCGATCCGAAGCTTGCCAGTCCGCCGCGGCTGGTTCGGGATTGTTTTGAGCTCGGATGGCGCCCGCACGAAAAGGAGCGGCATCACCAGGCCCAGGATCAGAATGCAGACCAGGCCAAGCTGCAGGCTTTGCGACGACACGCCCGGCAGCGTTACGAGGACGCCCGCCACAGCGCCAATGGGTGGGCCTGCGGCGAGCAGTCCGCCAAGCAAACCCTTCTCACTGTCAGGCACCGTGTCCGCGGCCCATGCGGTCAGCGGCGAAAGGAGCATGTTCAGTACGAGCTGATAGGCAATGATCGCCGCAATGATCGCAGCTTCAGATTGCGCGAAATGGAGCAGCAGGTAACTGCCGAGGGTGAGGACAAGCCCCGCCCCCGCCCAGCCGCGGCGGCTGCCGACAACGTCGCTCGCCCAACCGAATGCGATATTCCCGACGCTCGCGGCGATCGCTCCGAAAAGGGTGATGGCGCCAAGCCATTCGATCTTCGCATCACCCGCGAGCCCCGAGATCTTGTCTGGCAGAAGAAGCGTAAGGAGCGGCGCGTAGGCAACGACGCCGCCCGCGTTCGCAAGTCCGAAAAGGATGAGAAAGCGCCGGCGCGAGTCAGCCATCAAGGCCGATTGTCTAACCTTTTAGCGGTCCAGTGGAACTACGAACGATCAACGAGAAGGGCACGATTTGGGTTTTGGTCGGCCCTGGCTCCCCGATGTTGACCTTGATCAGCAGCTCGGCTGCGCGGGCCGTCATCTCTGCAATCGGCTGCCGGATGGCGGTCAGCGGAGGCGCGCTGAACTTGACGATCGGCGTATCGTCGAAGCTGATGATCGAAAGATCGTCGGGAACCCTGAAACCCATCGACTTCGCGACTTCGAGCGCGGCCAGCGACATATGGCCGCTGCTCGCCAGGATCGCGGTCGGCGGGTTCGGAAGTGAAAGCAGTTCTCGTGTCGCGGCCTCGCCGGACTCGAAGGTGAAATCGCCCTGCGCAATCAGTCGCGGATCATCTTCGATTCCGGCAGCGCGGACGGCACGCTGGTAGCCCTCGCGGCGATCGGTGCTCAGCGCATATTCGAGGCTGCCGGTGATGAAGCCAATTCGGCGATGACCGAGACGGGCGAGCTCCGCGGTCGCAGCAGCGGCGGCCGTTGCATCATCCATCGCAATTCCGAAACCCGCGCCTTTTCTGGTCGAACCGATCCGCGCGAACGGAATTCGGCGTTCGTTGAGCAGATTGGTGATGGTCGGATTGTCGCCGTGCGGCGGCGTCAAGATGACCCCGTCGGGATGTAGCGCCCCCAGGGCCGAGGTCAGTTCGCGCTCGACGTTCGAGCTGTGCGTGTCGACCAGCTCGAAGATCATCCGATAGCCATGCTCCGCGCATTTAAGCATTCCGCCAAGCAGCATCTGATCGACCCAGTCTGTGCCATCGCCAGACCGCCAGTCCTCGATTGTACGGTCGCGGTCGTTCAGCGCCAGCAGAAGGTACGACTTCTTCCCCGCCATGCGTCGAGCGGCGAGGCTCGGCACATATCCGAGCTTCTCGATCGCCTTGAGAACGCGTTCCTTGATCGCCGGCCGGACATTCGGACCGTCGTTGATGACACGCGACACAGTTTGAAGCGACACGTCCGCCTCGGCCGCCACGTCCTTGATCGTGACGGGACGCGGACGCGCGCCTGGATTTCGTTGGATTACGGAAATGGCGGCTGCCCTCCCCCGCCTCAGGCCGCTGCCGCGCGGGCGATCCCGCAATAGCGCGACACATAAGCCGCATGTTCGGGCAGCGACTTTACGGTCTTCGCGACCGTGTCTCGGATCGTTGCAAGAAAACGCGCGAGCTCTTCGTTGGTCAGTTTCTCGGCGATCGGATGATGGGTCTGCGGCATGATGCCCTGCCCCATCATCACCTGCACCCAGCTGTTTTCCACGAACAGTTCTTCGTTCTTCCGGAACACCAGCCCGGCTTCACGGAACAGCTCGATCTTCTGCTCCAGCGTGTCCGGGATCGGCATCGATTTGCAGTAGCGCCAGAACTCGCTGTCGGTTCGTTCGGTCGCCTTGTAATGCAGGATCAGGAAGTCGCGGATCTGAAGCATGTCGGTGATCTGCTGATCGTTGAACTCCGCGACGTCCCGTTCGCTGGTCTTGCCGAGCGGGAGCATTCGGATAAGCCGCAGCACTGCCCTCTGGATCAGATGGATGCTGGTCGATTCCAGCGGCTCCATGAACCCGCCGGACAAGCCGATCGCGACGCAATTGCGATGCCATTGCTTCTTCCGCATGCCCGCGCCGAAGCGCAGGATATTGGGCTTGGTCAGGACCTCCCCTTCGATGTTGCCGAGGAGCCGCTCCATCGCGGTGTCCTGATCGAGATAGCGGCTGCAGTAGACGATGCCGTTGCCCACACGACTTTGAAGCGGGATTCGCCATTGCCAGCCGGCATCGTGGGCTATCGCCCGCGTGTAAGGCACTGCAGGACCGACGCTTTCGGTCTGTAGCGCAATCGCAGAATCGCACGGCAACCAGTGCGTCCAGTCCTCATGTCCGACGCCGAGCGTCTGACCGATCAGGACTGCGCGAAATCCGGTGCAGTCGAGAAAGAGATCGCCCTCGATCCGCTCACCGCTGTCAAGAACGAGTGCGGCAATCTCGCCCGTCTCCCCGTCAAGATTGACGGTTGAGATCTTGCCCTCGACGCGTCTGGTCCCATCCCCCTCGGCCATGCCGCGCAGGAATTTCGCGTAGAGCCCGGAGTCGAGCTGGTACGCATAGTTCATGCGGTCGTCGGGCAGGTGCGCGAATTTGCCTTCGCGGGCCGCGATCAGCTCCAGGCAATAATCGTCGTAAGATTGCTCGTGACCCTTCTCGCGTCCGTACAGCCAGAAATGCCAGAAGCCGGCGGACCAATGATCCTTTCCGGTCAGCCCAAATGAGTGGAAGTAGTTGTGACCCTGCTCCTTCCAATTATCGAACATGATGCCGAGTTTAAATGTCGCCTGCGTGGCGCGCATGAACTCGGCCTCATTGATGTTGAGAAGGCGATTGTATGTGACGAGCGGAGGAATGGTGGATTCGCCCACGCCAATCGTTCCGATTGCATCGGACTCAACCAGGGTCACATCGACGGTCCTGCCGAGAGTGCGTGCGATTGCTGCCGCGGCCATCCACCCTGCGGTCCCGCCGCCCGCGATCACGATCCGCCGCATCCGCTTTTCGCCGTTCATCTGCTGAGTTGCCGCAAGAGGTAGGCGCGAATGCGCGCTGCGCTTTCCGGAGTGAGCGGCGCAAGGACGCTGCGCGCTTCTTCCGGGATATGCGCTACGACCTCGTCGCCATTGCTGAACACGTAATACTCGAAGAGATCGCGCCAATGCGCCTTCTCATCCTCTGGCAGGTCGCGGATCGCCATGATCGCAAGATTTAGCGCGTCCTGCGGCTGGCCCAGCCAACGCGGCGTGTCGCGCCACCAGTAATTCACCAGCACGTTGAAGGGATCGAGGCCCTCGACATGGTGATACCACATCGATGGAATGTGGATCGCGTCGCCTGGCTCCAAATCGGCAACCATGGCGTGATGAAGCGCCTCACGGAAACGCGGATGCGCCGCGAAATCGGGCGCGTGCAGATCGACCATGCTGACGGCTCGACCTGCGGGCGTGTTGTCGATCGGGCCGAGATAGAGGTTCCTGAACTGATCCGGCGGAAAGAGCGTGAACCGCCGGCGTCCGACTGCAACACAGGCCAGATTGTCCGGAAAGTCGTTGTGCGCCGCTATGCGCGTTCTCGTCCCCATCCAGATGCTGGCCAGGCATGAGCGGTCGCCGAGGTCGACATGGTTGGCCTCGTGAAGGCCATCGAAGAAATCGTGAACGTCGATCGACGCGAGGTAGACCGCAGGCGCGTTCGCGTCCGACTCAACCGCTTCGATCGCCGCGAACAAATCCGGAAGCTTCGCTCGCACCGTGCGGAAATTCATCTGCATGGCTTCGTCGTAGAACAGGCGTTCGCCCGCGCCCGCCTGCCCGATCGATGCCGTGAACAACGCGTTTCGCCGAAAGCGGAGCAGATAATCACGGGCTTCACGGCCCGAGCGGCGTCCCGCCTCAACCAAAGGCCAATCGGAAACCAGTCCACGCACCACGAACGGCTGCTTGTTCTCCCGAAGCAGCGCGTCGAGCTCGGCGGTTGTTGCGGCCTTCGCCTCCGCAACGGGCCGCAGCTTGCCGACCGATGCGGGATCCGCCTCAGCCATTCCGAAGCCGCTGGTTCTTGCGCGCGATCAGCGCGGTGAGATTGCCGAGCGATGCGACCGCCATGAAGATCGGCAACAAGTGACCGTCCGAATGAAGTTCGCCGAGCGATGCTTCGTCGAGCGAGGCCAGCCGCCCCTCATTGATCACGTGAAACTCGACCAGTCGATGCGTCGAACCATCGTCGAGCGTGACCTCGAGGGACATGGGTTCGAGCAAGTCGTGCCTGCGCAATGCAGCAAAGAAATCCGCTGACGACCGATACCCGGCATCGAGCTCACCAAGCTGCTCCGCAATCGTCTCGAGGAACGGCGTCGGACTGCCGTGCTCATCGAACACGCGGATGCCCTCACCCTTGCCGATCCGGCTGCTCGAAACATCGACGTGGACCTGCTTTTCACCGTCCGCGTCGGGCGTGCCCCCGATCAGGAACGGCTGAATGTCCATCGCCAAAGGCCGATAGCGAGCGTCCCATCCCCCGTTCTCGAGAAACAGGTTCTCGCCTGCCTCAAATCCGAAGATCGCAAGCGCCGTGAAGCTATCGCGTTCAGGATTGAGCCGGAAAAGGATCGGATATTCGTTCTGGACCCGCCTGAATTCATTCGGAACGACGACGCAGGACATCACCGCGTCCCCAAGCTCCGCGCCCCGGTCGGTGCGAATGCGAAGGTCGCGATGCGCTTCCGCAGTGAGGATCTCGTGCGAACTCATTGAACCGAGATCCCCTCTGCGATCGGTAGCGCGGCTGTGGACCGAAGCGCGTTCAGATATTCGCGATTGGTTGGAAGCGCGGAAGCAAGTGCCCTGGCGCGTTCGCGAACCTGCCGTACCGCCGCAGCTTGGTCCGCGGGGGCTTGCCCGAGCGCGCCTTGTCGAGGCGCGGAAAATCCCATGCCGTACAGGACATACTGATAGCTCGCGGCAGGGAATACTTCGTCGACTTCAGGAAAGTCGAAGCTGGACGGCGGCTGGTCCCTCCAGATCCGCAGCAGGTCGCGCAGGCGATCCGGCGTCGCACCGGGTTCCCGATGCTCCTTCCAGTATGGCTCGTCGCGCCGGCTGATCGCATAGTGAAGTTTCAGGAAGTCGATGACCCTGTCCCACCGATACGAGAAAAGTCGGTTGAACCTGCTCGCGTGCAATTCCATCGCGTCGCGAGAGGCCGGAAAGTAGTCGATCAGAGCATCAAGCGACAGCTCGATCGAGACAATCGCGGACGCTTCCAGCGGCTCTAGGAAGCCGGCCGACAAACCGATCGCCACGCAATTGTGGGACCAGAAAATTTCGCGATGTCCGGAACGGAACGTAAGCCTTCGCGGCGAAAGGTCCGCAACTGCAACCTCCGGCGCCGTTCGGCGGAGGTAGGCCTCCAACTCGTCGGACGCCTCCTCGTCACTCAAGTGGGCGGAGGAATAGACGCATCCCACGCCGCGCCGGGTCGGCAAGCCGATGTCCCACATCCAACCCGCTCTGTGCGCGGTCCCGATAGTCTGGGAAGCGATGGCGCTTTCCGCATCGACCGGCACCTGAACGGCGAGCGCGCGATCGTTGAAGAGTTGGGCCGACCGGTCGACAAACGGAACACCATACTGTCCGCCGATCAGGAGAGCGGCGTGTCCCGTGCAATCGAGGAACAGATCACCCTGGATCTCGCCATTGGCACGCGCGGTGACCGAGGCGATGTCTCCATTGTCGGCCATCGTTACGGCGGTAACGTGATCGCGAACGTGCCTGACTCCAAGGCGCTGCGTGGCGTGTCGGGTCAGCAGTGCGGCGAGCTTCGCCGCGTCGAGATGGTAGGCGTAGTTCAAGGCGCCAGCATAATCGGGCATCGCCTTTTGCCGCGGCGCGAGATCCAGAGCGCAGACTTTGGGTTGAGCGCAGACGGCCTCGGCGAACGACATGCCGGAAGCACGCCATGCAGCGATCATCTCCCGCGGATCGCCGCCGATCGGCGGGACGAAGGGGTGATAATAGCCGTCCCCCGCCTCACCCGTCGCCCAGCCGTCGAAGCGCGACCCTTGCTTGAAGGAGGCATCGCAGCTGACGAGAAAGTCGCTCTCCGAAATGCCGATGCGCTCGAGCGTCTTGCGGATTGTCGGCCAAGTCCCTTCGCCGACCCCGATCGTCGGGATATCGGGAGATTCGATGAGGGTAACCTCGACCGGGTGCTCCGCGGCCGGATTGGACGCCGCGGCGAGCCTGCACGCTGCGAGCCAACCGGCGGTTCCGCCGCCGACGACAACGATCCTGGCAACTGAGGTCCTCAAGCTTCCAATCCAGTCGCTGGGCCAGCTTTCCCGGCCTCGCAAGTCCGAGGCCGGTCCATCCTTGCAGGCGGTCGGTTCGACCGCAAGGTCGCTACCGCTGCCGTGTCAGGTTCAGAAGGTGAACCTAAAGCCTGCCGCGTACCTTGCATAACCCGGCGACGCGAAGGTCACGTTGCGGTCCGACCGGCGGTGCCCCCGCCGGCTTTCGCCAGTCAGGTTGATCACCTCGCCGAAGACTTGGAACCCCTTCCGGAACTCCCAGCTCGCGCTGGCGTCCACCTGCCCATAGGCCTCGATGTAATATGGGTTCGGCCCCGTTCCGGCGAGATACTGGTCACGCCAGTTGTAGGCCACGCGGGCCTGAATTCCGTTCTTGTCGTAGAACAATACCGCGTTCGCGCTGTCGCTCAGCCCGGTCAACGCGAATTGCGACACGTTCCAGGGAAGCGAATTGTCGTACTCCGCGTCGCCCCGGACGATCGTGTAGTTCAGGATCGTGCCGAAGCCGGTGTCCCAAAAGTTGTGCTGTACGGCGAACTCGAACCCGTAGAGCCGTGCCTTCTGGTCGCTGTTGAACGGCGTCGTGATCTGGAAGTTGAGGAGCGGGTCCTCCGGCAGTGACAGCACGAAGATCTGTCCGTTGGGCTGAATCTGGACCGTGCCCGGGTAATTGGTCGCAATATACTGCCTGATGTCGGTCGCGCTGGCATTCGGGCCCAGCGCCGCGATCGCAGCCTCATAACGCGGTCCGCCGATTGGCGTTCGCAGACCGAATGCGTCGGAGCTTATCTGCGTCGTCGACAGGAAGTTGCTGACGCTCTTGTGGAAATAGCCGACCGAAACGTAGCTCGCCGGCCCGTAATACCACTCCGCCGACAGGTCGAAGTTCTTCGACAAATACGGAAGCAGGCCGGGATTGCCCTGGCTGCCCGTGCCGCCGCCAACCCGGAACAGGGAGTCGAGCGTGCGGCCGCCCTGCAGGCTCGCGTAGTCGGCGCGCGTGATCGTGTGACTGTAAGAGGCGCGCAGCTTCACGTCTCTCATCGGCGACATGTCGAAATCGATCGACGGCAACCAATTGCTGTAGCTGCCCTTGAACGTCGTGAAGTCGCTGTCGCCCGAATAAATAATCCCGAACTCATTGTCCGCGACCCAGCGCGTGCCGGACGGCACCGGGACGAGCGCCGACGAGGTGACCTTTGTCTTCTCGTAGCGCATGCCCGCGACAAGGTGTGCCGGGTGATCGAGCAGATCAAACTGGCTGTTGATCTGAAGGTACGGCGCGAAGGTCCGCTCTTTCGTCCGGCGGTCGACAGTGAATTGGGCAAGGCAACTGTTCGCTTGCGAGCTTCCCGTCAGCGGGTTGCTGCACGTGCCGTACAGGTCCTGGATGAGGTCTACCATGCGTTCGAAGTCGAAGGTGTAGAAGCTCTGGATCATGCTCGGGTCGTCGGCACCCGAGACACCGTCGAAGCGATCCGGCAAGCTTTGGAGTTGGAAGATGTCGTCCGGGATGTCGGATGCCGGTCCGGCCCCGCCCCACGTATCGTTCTGAATAAACCCGTAGGCGGAACGAATCTTGTTATCGATGTAGGACACGCCGAAATCGAGACTGTCGACGACGCTATTGTCGAAGTCGTAACGGCCGATCAGCTGCCCCTGGTTTATCCTGTCCTTGAAGTATGCGTTGCGGAACGCATTGCCGGTCGGCGTGATCAGCGACGCATTAAGCGGATCGATGCCCGGCGCCATATTGTACGAGATGACCGGCAAATCGTTGTCGAAATTGATTGTCTGATTTGCGACCCCGAAGATCGCGTTACCGACGGCCACGCTGCTGCCATACTTGTTGCTCGGCTTGGATTCGGCCGTCGAATGGTGAGCGTCGACGGTAAGGGTCAGGCCGCCGAGCCCTTTCCAGGAAAGGTTCGCGCCAAGCGACTTGTTGATGCTGCGATTGGCGGTCAGCGCGCCGCTGTAGGACAGGTCCTTACCGATATTGCAGGTGCCGGAAGGCGCAACGCAACCCGGATCGGGCGCAGTGAAACGCTCAGTGTAGAACACCGGTCCGGCAACGGGGCCGTCGGTCCACTCGCTCGACGTGTCGCCGTGGTTGAACCACACGCCGACGTTGCTGTTCCGAACTTCAACCGTGTTCTGTGAATAGGTGTAGTCGATTGCTCCAGAAAGCGAGTCCGTCGGCTTGAATTGGAGCACGAGCTGGCCGTTGATCCGCTCGCGGTCGATATCGTTGAGATCGTACGACGCGTTCTGCGGAACTTCGTAGACGTCGTTCGGTCCCGGGCGGTTGGTAATATTGACGTACCGTGGATCGCCCACCTGCGCGAGCGAACCCCAATTGTTTTCCGAACCAAGATAGCCGTCGCGCCAACCGACATTGGCCTGGTTCACGCTCGCCTTGCGCTTCTGGTAGGCGCCGGTGACGAGAATTCCGATCCTGTTGTCGGCGAACGTGTCGCTGATGATTCCGGAAATCTCTGGTGTGATCGGGTTGCCGTCGTTCCGCGAGGAATCGAGGACGCCCTTGGCTGCGATACTGCCGCGGAATCCCGGCCGATCGAGCGGGCGCGGCGTCCGAATGTTGATGGTCGATCCGATGCCGCCCGACGCGACCGATGCTCGGCCGGTCTTGTAGACTTCGACGGCCGCGATCCCTTCCGAGGCAAGGTTGGCGAAATCGAAAGAACGTGACGAAGGCGGGCTGGCACCGTCGCCAAGGCTCGACGTCGGCATCTGCCGGCCGTTGAGCGTGACCATATTGAATTCAGGGCCAAAGCCGCGAACCGTCACGAACGATCCTTCGCCGTTGTCGCGCTGGATCGACACGCCGGTGATGCGCTGAAGCGATTCTGCAAGGTTCGTGTCGGGGAACTTGCCGATGTCCTCGGCGGAGATCGCGTCGACGACGCCGATGGAATCACGCTTGATGTCCATCGATGCCCTCAAGCTGGCGCGGATGCCGGTAACGACGATCGCTTCGCTCTCGGGCTCGGCGGTCGAGGCGGCCGCCGGAGGCGGGGGCACTTCCGAGCTTTCGGGCCGGCCGGCTGCTGGTGCCGTATCCTGGGCGAAAGCGGTTCCGGGAACCGCGGCAATCGCCATTGCAGAAACGCCAACGAAGAAGTGCAAAGGCGAGCGAGTGGCAGTTCGACGCATCGATATATCTCCCCCCTCAAGAATCGGCGCGGTCTCCCTTCCCACCGAAATTGAGAACGTTCACTTTTCATTGCGCCACACCCTGTTTGTCAAGCCCCCGACGAAGCCGGTCGGAGCTTTCCAGCCGGATTTGGGCGCTCATCCGGGGGCATTTCTCTCGGCGGAGCGAGCAAAGTGGTGAATTCTCAACCTTGGTTAGGTGGGACCACCAAAGCTTCGATGATATGTTCCCGGCATGAAACTGCTCGAGAACGGTTCCTTGGCCTTGCAGGCCGTACGTCGGATGAGCCCGCCCGTTTGCCGAAGGAAGAGGTCAGGTCAGGAGACGTTCAGCCTCGACCGTCAACCGGACGATGCATGCGAGATTATAGTAATCCGTTAGTTCCCGTTGGAACCTGGACCGCCACCGCGATCGCGTTGGCCCTTTCCACACCTGCATACGCGCAGGCCGCCACGGCGACCGACGTCCCTGTCACCACAACAGCGGCGGAAGCCCAAGCCCCGGCGACGGCCGCTCAGCAAGCGCCAGCAACCGAAGAAGACATTTACGGCGAGGAAGGCGACGCGATCGTCGTCACCGGCATCCGCCGCGGCAGCGTCGTCGGCGACATCCCTCCGGAGAATGTGCTCGGTGGCCGCGACGTGCGGGCGACGGGCGCGACCGATATCAACGAGCTTCTCGATGCGCTCGCCCCACAGATTGGAAGCGCTCGCGGTCGCGGCGGCGAGCGCCCCATCCTGCTCCTAAACGGGCAGCGCGTTTCCAGTTTCCGGGAAATGCGGGACATCCCAACCGAAGCCATCGAGCGGGTCGAGATCCTGCCTGAAGAAGTCGCGTTAAAGTACGGATATCGCGCCGATCAGCGGGTCGTGAACATCGTCCTTCGGGAACGCTTCCGTTCCACCGTTGCGCGCCTGGAAGGCAATACCGCGACCGAGGGTGGCTATCTGGGCGGAACCGGGGAACTGACCCAGCTTCGAATCCAGAGGAACGGCCGGACGACATTCAACGTGCGGGGCGAAGCCAATTCGCCGCTTACAGAAAATGAGAGAGACATCCGCCTTGAGGATACATCCTCTCCTGACGAGCGATCGGCAAGAACCCTCATCGGCTCGAAGCAACTCCTGCGCGGTGCCGCCACGCTCAACCGGACAATCTGGAACGACGTTGGTGCAACGCTGAACGCGGAAGTCGAGCACAACCAGGGACGATCCCTGTTCGGATTATCCGACTTCGCGATTGACCCGTTGGTCCGCAACACGAGCACCGACAGCGCGCACCTCGGCTTGGCCCTCAACGGTAACAAGGGAAAATGGCGTTGGTCGGCGACGGGCAACGGCGACGTCGGCCGCTCCCTCACGCGAAGCGACCGCAAGGACGAGACCGAACGCGATCGTTCAGAAAGCGTGACGATTTCGGGCGACGTCGATCTCACCGCCAACGGCCCTATGTTCGCCGTGCCCGCCGGTGACGCCAGCATGACTGTCCGCATCGGGGCCAGCACGCTCCACTTGGACAGCGAGCGGCGGAATGCAGGCGGCTTCTCCGACAATGATCTGAGCCGCACCCGCGGAAGCGCGAGCGCGAATTTCGACCTTCCGATCTCGCGCCGCAATCGGGATTTCAGCGCGCTAGGCAATCTTACGCTCAACGCCAATGCCGAGATCGAGCAGCTTTCCGACTTCGGAACGCTGACGACGATCGGAGCCGGCGTGAACTGGTCGCCCGTCGATCGCCTCAGCTTCCTCGCGAGCTGGACCCGTGAAGAAGGCGCGCCGACCGTTCAGCAGCTTGGCGACCCGATCCTGGAGACCCCCGAAACGCGCGTGTTTGATTTTACGACCGGGGAAACGGTGCTCGTCAACGCGATCACTGGCGGAAATCCGGACCTTCTCGCCGACAAGCGCAACGTTCTGAAGATCGGTGGCAACTGGAAGCCGCTGGAAAAGACGGACCTCGGGCTTCGAGCCGAGTACGTCCGCTCGCGCCTGGACCGCCCGGTTTCCACATTTCCCGGCGTTAGCGAAGCGCTCGAAGCCGCCTTCCCCGAACGCTTCGTCCGGGATTTGTCCGGCCAGCTTGTCAGCGTCGACTTCCGGCCGGTGAACTATGACGAGGCACGGCGCGACACACTGCGCTGGGGCTTTGATTTCTCGATGCCGCTAACGTCGGCGCGGCCTTCGCAAGCCGCAATCGACCGCTTCCGCGCTCGCAGAGCGGCCGATGCCGGCCAAGCCGCCAATACGCCTCGGGGAGCCCCGCCGCCCGACGGACCACCGCCAGAGGGTGGCCCACCGCCGGAAGGCGCCGGTCCGTCCTCGGGCGGCCCCGGCGGCGGCGGATTCGGTCCCGGCGGGGGATTCGGCGGACGGTTCGGCGGCGGACGCCAAGGCGGCCGGCTTCAGTTCTCGCTGACACACACCGTCAATCTCATCGACGAGGTAACGATCCGGCAGGGCGTGCCGAAGCTCGACTATCTCCACGGTGATGCCTTGGGTTCGACCGGCGGGCGCCCTCGCCACCAGGTCGAGGCGCAAGGGGGTTATTTCAACAACGGCCTCGGCGCCCGCGTCTCCGCCAACTGGCGCAGTGGAACGCGCGTCGACAGCAGCACTGGCGACGACCTTCGCTTCTCGCCTCTGGCCACTTTCGACCTCAGGCTCTTCGCCAATCTCGGCGAGCGCTTCGATCTCGTGTCGAAATATCCGGTGCTTCGAGGAACGTCGCTTCGTTTCGAGGTGAACAACATTTTCAATTCGAGGCCGCGCGTTCGCGGCGCCGCCGGAGAGGTGCCGTTCAATTACCAGTCCGACCTGCTGGATCCGCTTGGCCGAACGATCTCGATCTCTTTCAGGAAACTGTTCCTGCCTCCGCGCAGCTTCTTCAGGCGACAAGCTGCGGAAGGACAGGATTGAGAGAACAAATTCGCCATTGCGGAGCGAGGGTCAACGATCTGGTAAGCGTAAGCAGTTACGCCTGAAGATATGAGCGACCGGAAGCCGGAGACGTTGGTGGAAGAACAACCGGTTGAGACGACGCTTTATTCGCTGTCCGATCGTACACCGAATCCTGCCGAACGGCGGGATGGCGAGCGCTACCTGACTCTGTTCAGGGTTGGCTCGGTCATGATCGGCGACAGGCGCGAGCTCTGTCTCATCAAGAACATCTCAGCCGGCGGGATGATGATCCGGCCCTATTGCAAGCTGGAAGAGGGCACGCGCGTCTCGGTCGAGCTCAAGAGAGGCGAACAGATACCCGGAATGATTAGCTGGGTCCGCGAGGATTCCGCCGGGGTGGAATTTGAGCAGCCGATCGATGTCGTGGAATTGCTCGCAAGCTCGATGGAAGGGCCCCGCCCTCGCATGCCGCGAGTCGAGGTTCGGTGCATCGCCTCGATCCGCCAGGGATCGAACGTCTACGGCATGCGCGCCCACGACATTTCGCAGGGCGGAATCAAGGTCGAATCGAACCGAGACCTCGATGTTGGAGCCGAGGTACTCGTCACTCTTCCTGGCCTGCCTTCAAAGGCGGCGGTCGTCCGTTGGCGCGAAGGCAATGCCTACGGCATCACTTTCCAGCGCCTGCTGGCGCTTCAGGAACTTGTCGACTGGTTGAGGGAGCAGCGCGAGCTGCTGCGTTCCAAGAACTGATCTTATTCGCCCGGTCGGCTGGCCGACGGACTCCAGACCCAGCTTTCCGCCAATCTCTGCTGCTCCGACGTCATTTCGCGAGCGGTGAAACCGGGTCGCCAGTAGCGTGGCTGGAGCTTGGGACGCGGCACCGGAACGTGGCGAAGTACTTCGCTCGGCTCCAGCTTCGAATCGAATGCAATGCCGGCGTAGTGGCCGTTGACCCACACCACCCGGCCCTGCGCGTTCAACTCATTGCGGACGAAATGCACCGACGTGCCTTCGATCGGCAGCTTCTCGCTTTCGACAAGCGCGCCTTCAGCCGAGAGATTGCGCAGCTTCACGGCCTGCGAAGTGCCGCCGTGCTCGAGCTTGGCTACGAGCAAAACCTGCGAGCGACGCGAGCGGCGGTTCTGGCAATTTCTTTCGTCCATGTCCGTTCAGATAAACGACCACGGTAAAGCTTTGCTTAAGTGCGTTGGCTGCCAGTCAGCCGAAAGAGCAGCATCAAGTTGTTCGCGGGCATCCGGCGCCACTCCACGAGCTGGAACCGGTGAGAGGCGGCGGCGGCCTCGAAATCCTCCACCCGCCGCAAGCCCCACTTCGGATCGCGAGCCTTTAGGTCTGCATCGAAAGCAAGATTCGACGGCGCCGTCTCGAGGTCGTCCTTGAGCCACGGACCGTAGAGGATGAGCGGACCGCCTTCGGGCAGGATGCGCGCAGCCCCGACAATCAGTCCAAGCGACGCCGCCCACGGGCTGATGTGCGCCATGTTGATGTTGAGGACCGCATCCGCCCGTTCGATCGGCCAGGCGCCCGCGCTCGCGTCCAGGGCAATAGGAGGCTTGATGTTGGACGCACCTGAAGCCGCTCTCCACGCTTCGATCGAAGCGAGCGCGTCCGGGTGCATGTCGCTCGGTTGCCAATCGAGCTTCGGAAACTGCTCGGCAAACCAGGCCGCATGCTCGCCCGTTCCGCTTGCAACCTCGAGAACGGTGCCGCCTTCAGGAAGCCAGTCGGCGAGCACTTCCGCGATCGGCTCGCGGTTGCGGAGCGCCGCGGGAGCCGACCGGCGAGCGTCCTCTGCCGGCGGTCCCTCGTAGAAGCGGCGCTCGTTCATTTACTCCGCCGCCTGGGCCGGCTCCGGATCCTTGTAGACCAGCACAGGCTTCCGGGCTGCGAGCGTCTCGTCGAGACGGCGGCGCGGCGCATGGACCGGAGCGGCTTTGAGAGCCTGATCACCCGACTTCGCCCGCCCAGCGATCGAGCGCAGGGCAAAGATGAACTGGTCGAGGCTCGCCTTGGACTCCGTCTCGGTCGGCTCGACCAGCATCGCGCCGTGAACGACCAGCGGAAAGTACATGGTCATCGGGTGGAAGCCTTCGTCGATCAGCGCCTTAGCCACATCGATCGTGCTGAGGCCCTCCCCGAATCCACGGTCCGAGAAAAGTGCTTCGTGCATGCACGGTCCGCTTGCCCCGAACGGCGCTTCGAGCACGTCCTCGAGCGAGCGGAGAATGTAGTTGGCGTTAAGGACCGCATCCTCCGCGACGCGGCGAAGTCCATCCGAACCGTGGCTAAGCATGTAGGACGCAGCGCGCGTGAACATGCCCATCTGGCCATGGAACGCGACCATCCGGCCGAAGCTCTTCGAGTGATGCTCGCCCGCCGTCTCCTCCTCTACGAGAACGAAGCGGTCGCCCTGCTTCTCGACGAACGGAAGCGGCGCGAACGGTGCAAGCGCCGCGCTGAGCACGACCGGCCCCGCACCCGGACCGCCGCCGCCGTGCGGCGTCGAGAAAGTCTTGTGCAGGTTGATGTGCATCGCGTCGACGCCGAGGTCGCCCGGACGGACCTTTCCGACGATCGCGTTGAAATTCGCGCCGTCGCAATAGACGAGAGCGCCGGCCGCATGGACGGCATCGCTGATCGCCTTCATGTCCGGCTCGAACAGGCCGCAGGTGTTCGGGTTGGTGATCATCACCGCCGCGACGTCGGGCCCGAGCCGCGCTTTCAGCGCTTCAAGGTCGACGCGGCCGGCCTTGTTCGCCGGGATGTTCTCGACGCGATAGCCGGCGAAGGCTGCGGTCGCCGGGTTGGTGCCGTGCGCACTCTCCGGAACCAGCACGACCTCCCGCTTGTCGCCGCGGGCCTCGAGCGCAGCGCGAATGCAGAGCAAGCCGCAGAGTTCGCCATGGGCACCGGCCTTGGGGCTCATCGCGACTGCCGGCATCCCGGTCAGCGTCGTCAGCCAGCGGCCGACGAGATCGATGACCTCGAACGCGCCTTGCACCGTGTCGGTCGGCTGAAGCGGATGGATGTCGGCAAAGCCGGGCATCCGCGCGATTTTCTCGTTGAGGCGCGGATTGTGTTTCATCGTGCACGACCCGAGCGGGAAGAGCCCGAGGTCGATTGCGTAGTTCTGCCGCGAAAGGCGCGTGTAATGACGCACTGCTTCCGGCTCGCTGAGACCGGCAAGGCCGATCTCGCGATTCCGATCCAGCCCGCCGAGACGGCCTGCATTCGATTTGAACTCAGGGAAATCGACGCCGGTCTGCTCGGTCGACCCGATCTCGAACAGCAGAGGCTCCTCGAGCATCAGCGCGCGGTTACCGGTCACCGTCTGCGCCTCGCCCTGCTCGTTCGCAGGAGTGGACGGCCGCCAGCCTGAAGGATTGACGGTCATTGGCACACCTCCTTCAGACCCGCTTCCAGGGCCGCGATATCCTCGTCGGTCACGGTTTCGGTCACTGCGATGATCAGCCCGTTCTGCAGCGCGTTCGCGCCCGGATATAGCCGCCCGAGCGACACGCCGCCGAGAATGCCCTTCTCCGCAAGGTCGCGGACCACTGGACGGGCTTCGACAGGAAGCTCGATCGTGAATTCGTTGAAGAAGCTGTCGTTGATCAGCTTCACACCCGGAATTGCCGACAGCCGGTCCGCAGCTTCGCACGCGCGCGCGTGATTCAGCTGAGCGAGCTGCCTCAAACCCTTCTCGCCAAGCAGGCTCATGTGCACCGAGAAAGCCAAGGCGCAGAGACCAGAGTTCGTGCAGATATTCGATGTCGCCTTCTCACGGCGGATGTGCTGTTCGCGGGTCGAGAGCGTCAGAACGAAACCGCGCTTGCCACCCGCGTCGACGGTCTCGCCCGCTAGGCGGCCCGGCATCTGCCGCACAAATTTCTCACGGGTTGCGAAAAGCCCAACATACGGGCCGCCGAATTGAAGGCCGACGCCGATCGATTGGCCCTCACCCACCACAATGTCCGCGCCCATTTCGCCCGGCGACTTGATCAAGCCGAGCGCCACCGGTTCGGTTACAACCGCGATCAGAATTGCCCCGTTGGCGTGAGCGGCCTCTGCAATCGGGGTCAGATCGGTGATACGGCCGAGAATGTCGGGATACTGGACGACAATCGCGCTGGTCTCGCCGTCGATCGCGGCGATCAGCTTTTCCGCGTCCGTTTCAGCGCTCAGGTCCGGCTGCGAGGTCTCAAGCCGGTCCTCGGTGAACTTCGCCATCGTCATCGCGACGCTGACGTAATGCGGGTGCACGCCCGACGAGATGATCGTCTTGTTCCGCCGCGTAATGCGGTGGCCCATGACGATCGCTTCCCACATCGCGGTCGAGCCGTCGTACATCGACGCGTTCGCGACTTCGCAGCCGAACAGCCGCGCGACCTGAGTCTGGAACTCGAACAGGACCTGGAGGGTGCCCTGCGCGATTTCCGGCTGGTACGGCGTGTAAGCCGTCAGGAACTCACCGCGCTGGATGATGTGATCCACGCTCGCCGGAATGTGATGCTTGTAGGCACCGCAGCCGAGGAAAAACGGCGCCTCGCTAGCCGCCAAATTCTTGCGGGCAAGGGCTCCAAGCTGGCGCTCAACGGACAGTTCGGAGGCATGCGGCGGAAGCTCCGCAATCGGCCCGGACAGCAGCGCGTTGGCCGGCACATCTTTGAACAGGTCATCGACAGTCGTGGCGCCGATCGTCTGCAGCATCGCGCTGCGGTCGGCGTCCGACAGGGGCAAGTAACGCATCTAGTTGGGCTTCCTCATGATGAAGCGAAGGCGGACATAATCGGCATTGTTGGTGCCCACGGCTTCGGCGACGGCCTCGCCGATCTGGGCGCGTTCGTCTTCGGGCACGCCGGCGCGGTCGAGCCAGCCGCGGCGGAAGGTGGTGACCCACTGGCCGATACCGTTGGGCATGGGGGTGGGACGTTCGATCAGGCGGGCATCGAGCTCGGTGAAACCAGCGGCCTCGTAGACAGCGGCGAAGTCTTCGACCGAGGGATACCAGTTCGACGATTCCAGCGGGGGCGGATAGCCTCGTGCGACCAGCTCGGCGTCGAGCGTCTGCCGCAGCTTCGCGAGATTGCCGTCGCCTCCCATCTCACCGGCATATCGGCCACCCGGTTTGAGAGCGCGGATGGTCGCGTGGGCTACTCGGTCCTTGTCGAGCATCCAGTGAAGGGCTGCATTCGAGAAAGCCGCGTCGAATTCGGCATCGAACGTCATATCGGCCGCGTCCATCTCGAGCACGTCGAGCCCGATCGCCCGCGCCGCGGCGACCAGCTCGGGCGAGTTGTCGACACCAACGACATCGGATCCGCGCTCGACGATCTTGTGGGTCAGTGCACCATCGCCACAGCCGACATCGAGGATCCGCTCTCCCATCTTCGGATCAAGCAGATCGAGCGCGGCTTCTCCAAGATCGGAAACGAACCGTCCGACCCGGGCATAGTCAGCCGCGTCCCAGCGGCTCGTCGAGGCGATGACGTCGCTCAGAGCGTCGCCACCCATTCCCGATATGAGGCCTCGTCCATCAGGCCCTCGACCTCGCCCGGATTGTCGAGCTTGATCTTGAAGAACCAGCCCTCGCCTTCCGGGTCGCGGTTGATCAGCGCCGGGTCGTCAGCAACCGCCTGGTTGCCCTCGGTCACCTCGCCCGCGACCGGCGAATATACATCTGAGGCTGCCTTCACCGACTCCACGACGGCTGCTTCCTGGCCCCTGTTCAGCTTGCGGCCCGTTTCGGGCACTTCGGCGAAAACAATGTCGCCAAGCGCTTCCTGCGCGTGGTTGGAAATACCGACGGTCGCTTTGTCGCCTTCGACGCGGATCCATTCATGCTCACGGGTGAAGTAGACCGTCATGCACTTGCTCCCTTGCGGTGATATCGATGGGGTACGAACGGAAGCGCCGCAACGCGTGCGTCGAACAGCTTTCCGCGCTGTTCGAGTTTTAGCGCCGTGCCGACTTCCGCAAGATGGTTTGCGACATAGCCCATGGCGATCGGCCGCTGCAGGCTGGGTGAGAAACCGCCGCTGGTAATCCGGCCGATTTCATTGCCTTCGCCGTCCAGCACCAGCGCGCCTTCACGAACCGGCTGGCGACCGTCGATTTCGAACCCGACGCGCTTCTGGGCCGGCCCATTCTCCATTTCGGCGAGGAACCGGTTGTAGCCGGGGAACCCGCCCTCGGCCCGACGACGCTTGCCGATCGCGAATGTCAGTCCGGCCATCACGGGGGTCGTCGTCCGGTCGATGTCGTGCCCGTAAAGCGGAAGTCCGGCTTCGAGCCGCAGCGAATCTCGCGCGCCGAGGCCGATCGGCTTCACGCGCTCATCACCCACCAGCCAGTCAGCGATGGTCTGAGCCGCGGCCGAATGGATGGAAATCTCGAATCCGTCTTCCCCGGTATAGCCGGAGCGGCTGATCCATGCCTGGTGGCCGACCACCCGGAACGGCCCACCCTGCATGAAGCCAAGCTCGGAGACGCCAGGAGCGATGGCCTCAAGAACTTCGACTGCCTTCGGCCCTTGCAGGGCGAGCAAAGCCTGTCCCTTCATATGGTCCATGACCGTGCTGCGCGGCATGAGATTCTCGAAAATTTCGAGGTCGCCGTGCTTGGTCGCTCCGTTGACGACGACGTAGAATTCCTCTCCGCGGCGCGTGGCCATCAGGTCGTCGATGATCGTGCCGTCTTCGGCCAGCAGCATGGAATAGCGCAGCTTCATGTCGCCGAGCAGCTTCAGCTCGCCAGGAAGCAGCGTCTCCAGCGCGGCGTCGACCTGGCTGCCATGGAAAAGGATCTGGCCCATGTGGCTGACATCGAACAGGCCGGCGTTCTCGCGCACCCACAGGTGCTCGGCCATGATGCCCTCGTACTGGACGGGCATTTCGTAGCCGGCGAAGGGAACCATGCGCCCCCCCTGAGCGCGATGCCATTCGTCCAGCGGAAGCTTCTGAAGTTGCTCTTGATCGACTTCGCTCATCGCGCACTCCGGTTGCGACAGCCGCACGGGTGGATCCCGTCCGACGCCGTCGCCCCCGTCTGTCGCGCGACCTGAGAGCTTTCACCAGCCCGAGGCCGGCTTACCCCTTCGGTGGTCCGTCATCGTCGTGACGGACACTTTCCAGACTGTCAGGCGCGCGCGGTCCCTTTGCCTGAGAGATTCCGGGGGCGGTTGCTCCTTCGGCGCCGCGACAACCCGTTGAGGGCTATCACGAACTCTCCCGCGCGGCCTTCCGGCGAACTAGCCACCGGAGACGGGCGGAGCCTTGGCTTCACGCGCACGCGAAGTCAACGCGCTAATCGGGCAGCCGGACTCCCTAGCGGGTGACGTTGTAGCGGAGCTGCTGCTCGGTCAGCTGGAAGCCGACCAGATGCTCGAACGTCGCATTGGCGACCGCCGACCGAATGGCCGGATCGGTCATCGGATCGACTGCGGCAGACGCATCGCCGGCCTTGCGCGGGCGGGTAAGCTGCTTCTCGATGTCGGCCGGAAGCTGCGCAGAAGAGCGGCTCACTCGTGCGGTCGCCTGGCCATTGGTCTGTGCGCGCAGGCTACCCGGCGCAAAGTCGAGACCGACGCGACCGACGCGCTTGGCGACGACCTGATTGCCGGCCTGGAGGACGACATCGAAATACGGAAGCACAACCTGACGGGCGGCCGTCGGATCGCGGCGCGTAGCAACCACATCGAAGGTGACCGTCGAGATGATTTGGTCCCCTGCTTCCTGGCAGTTGGCGCGAAGGTTGGTGATCGTCGCCGTCACATCGATCGCGTCCGCTGTAATGCTGTTCGCGGGATCGAAGATGGTGACATCGCCTGTGCCGGCAGGAATACCGGGGATCGGGCAAGCGCTTCGGCGGACGTAAATTCCGCCCTGCTCGGGGTTACCCTCGCGCGAACAGGCCGGCAGGAGGGCGAGAATCATCAGCGGAATTAGACGAAGCTTCACTGGGATTGGGTTCCTTGTCGGCCTGGGCAAGTCGCAGCAGTTCATAGGAAGCGCCTTCAAAGGCTGCAAGCGATGGCTTACATGGCCCGCCAATGCCTGAACCTAAGCCTAACCCCAAGCCTTCGTTGCGCGTCCTGATTGCGGCCCCGCGCGGATTCTGTGCCGGCGTCGATCGTGCGATCCAGATCGTCGAGCTCGCGCTCGAGCGTTTCGGCGCACCTGTCTACGTGCGCCACGAGATCGTCCACAACCGCTTCGTCGTCGAACGGCTGAAGGGAATGGGCGCCATCTTCGTCGATGAGCTGGACGAAGTACCGGACGATCGCCCGGTCGTTTTCTCCGCCCACGGGGTCCCGAAGGCCGTGCCAGCCGAGGCGCAGGGCCGCGGGCTGACCTATGTCGATGCCACCTGCCCTCTCGTGTCGAAGGTCCATCGCCAGGCCGAGCGCCTGATCGAGGAAGGGCGCCACATCCTCTTCATCGGCCACGCGGGCCATCCGGAAGTGATCGGCACGTTCGGCCAGGTTCCCGCCGGATCGATGACCCTTGTCGAGACCGTGGAGGATGCCGAGGCGGTCGAAGTTCCCCCCAGCAATCTGGCTTTCCTCACCCAGACCACGCTTTCGGTTGATGACACAGCGGCGGTCGTGGGCGCCCTCAAGGCTCGTTTCCCGGAGATCCGCGCGCCCCGCAGCGAGGATATCTGCTACGCCACTTCGAACCGACAGGCGGCCGTCAAGGCGATCGCGCCTGAATGTGAGCGGCTTCTGGTCATCGGAGCGCCCAACAGCAGCAATTCACTTCGCCTCGCCGAGGTTGCCGAGCGTATGGGCGTCTCGTCGCGGCTAATCGAACGGGCAGCGGACATCGACTGGGATTGGCTCGGTCAGCCCTCCACCATCGGCCTCACGGCGGGTGCGTCGGCACCCGAGCTTCTGGTCCGGGAGGTGTTCGACGCGCTGCGCGAGCGTTTCGACGTAACGGAAGAAATCGCCGACCACACGCCGGAGCGAATGACCTTCAAGCTGCCGCGCGAGCTCGTCACCTAGTGGCGGAGCTCCCGCTCGTCGAAATCTTCACGGATGGAGCTTGCCGCGGGAACCCCGGGCCGGGAGGCTGGGGCGCGATCCTTCGCAATGGAACGAAGGAGCGCGAGATTTCGGGTGGCGAGCAGCTGACGACCAACAATCGGATGGAGCTCACTGCTGCGATCAAGTCACTGGAGGCGCTCAAGCGGCCGTGCCGAGTCCAGCTTCACACCGACAGCAATTATGTCCGCGACGGCATCACCAAGTGGATCCACGGCTGGCGGCGTAATGGCTGGAAGACTGCCGACAAGAAGCCGGTGAAGAATGCCGAGCTTTGGCAAGAATTGATCGACGCCTCCGCTCGCCACCGCGTGGAATGGCATTGGGTGAAAGGCCATAGCGGCCATTCAGAGAACGACCGCGCCGACGCGCTGGCCTGCGCCGAAGCCGACAAGTTCAAGGCTTCGCGAATCGAGCCGCCCGCCGCCTAGAACGCGACAAGCGCTCCGCGATACGTCGGATCCTCAAGCGTCTGGCCGGCGCCCAAGGCGACGCAATCTAGGGGTGAGTCGGCAACCCGCACCGGCAGGCCGGTCTCATATTCGAGAACGGTGCTGATCTCGCGGAGCAATGAGCCGCCCCCGGTCATCGTGATCCCGGCATCGATCACGTCGGCCGCGATTTCCGGCTGCGTGTGCTCGAGCGCCGAGCGGACGACATGGACGATCCGGGCGACCGGCTCCGCCACCGCATCGGCGACCTGCGCCTGGGTCAGCATGATCTCGCTGGGCACACCACGCGCAACGTCGCGCCCGCGCACATAGGTCGAGACATTGTCCGATTCCTGCGACCTCTTGGCCGCGCCGATTTCCATCTTCACCCGCTCGGCCGTGCCTTCGCCGATCAGCAAATTGTAGTTGCGTCGCACATAGGAGGAGATGGCCTCGTCCATCTTGTCGCCGCCGACTCGGGATGACTCGCAATAAGCCAGTCCTTGCAGCGAGATGACGCCGACCTCGGTCGTCCCACCGCCGATGTCGACGACCATCGATCCGATCGGGTCGCGGACCGGAAGGCCGGCGCCGATGGCGGCAGCCATCGGCTCGTCGATCAGGGAGACCTTGCCCGCTCCAGCATTGGAAACTGCGTCGCGAATCGCCCGTCGCTCGACGGACGTCGCGCCTGACGGGACGGAGATCACGACCTCCGGACTGCTCGTGAAGCGGCTTCCGCCGGCCTGCGCCTTGCTGATGAAATGCTTGATCATCTGCTCGGCGACTTCGAGGTCGGCGATCACGCCTGCCCGCAACGGACGAATCGTTTTGATGCCTTCTGGCGTCTTGCCCATCATCAGCTTGGCATCGTCGCCGACGGCCCGCACCTTACGCAGGCCGTTGAACCATTCCATCGCGACAACAGAGGGCTCGTTGATGACGATCCCGCGGCCCTTCACGTAGACGACGGTGTTCGCGGTGCCGAGATCGATGGCGATGTCGCGCGAAGCGAACTTGAAGATGCTGGTCACGCCCACTGCGCGATATCCCCCGGATGAAACACCCGGCCCGCTCAAGCCAGGAATATCAAAGGAGTAGACAGATGCGCCGTGGCGACTAGTCGTTCGCGATGCGGCCGAACCACCTCAGCTTTCGTCTCATCGTAAACGATAAGCCGTTGCACGGACGGAAGAATTAACGGACGAAGCGCGACGCCCGATATGGCTGCGGATCGATCCTGCTGACCATCGAATCCGGCTCGGCCCCTAACAGCTGTGAGGCCGCGAGCTTGCTGGCGGCGGGGGCGGTTTGGATGCCAAACCCGCCCTGCCCCACGCACCAGAAGAACAACGGGACATCCGTGTCGAACCCGTAGACAGGCTTGCGATCGGGCGCGAAGCTCCGGAGGCCGGCCCAACTTCGTTCGACCGCTTCTACTGGCCAGTCGACAACCTGCTCGAACCGATCGATCGCCGTCGCCACATCGATTTCTTCGGGAGCGGCATCGCAGGGATCGCTGTCGATCTCGTCGTGCGGGCTGAGCCAGATGCTTCGGTCGCTCTCGCCTTTGAAGTAGAATGTGCCCGAGGCGTCGTCGACGAGCGGGAGATCGCGCAGTCCCGAATGGCCGACCCTCAGCTGCACCATCGTCCGACGCTTCGGCGCGATACCGAGCGGGCGAACACCGCACGCCTCGGCGACCGTATCCGCCCAAGCACCCGCCGCATTGACGAGAATGGAGGCCGAAATGCTCGATCCATCGCGCAGCTCGACGCGCCACGCGTCCTGCCGAAACGCAGCCCTTTGAAGCGCTGAATCCGTAGAAACTGTCCCGCCATTGAGTCGGAACTGGCGAAGATAGGCCGAATGCAGCGCTGCAACGTCGATGTCGGCGCAGCCCGGTTCGAGCAGTGCCCGGCGCCATTGCGACTTTATGCCGGGAACTAGCAGCTCCAGCTCGCCGCGCTCGACCACCCGGGAACGGACGCCGTTCGGTAGCTCCGGCAACTCGTCCCGGGTGAGATGCACCGCTCCTCGGGTCCGAAGGAATCCGCGATCGGAAAAGTCCTCCGGAGGCCGCTCGAGAAAGTCGTGCGAGGCAGCACTCAGCTTCGCGACATCCGGGCCGCCGTAACTCTCAAGCCAGAACGCCGCCGAGCGCCCGGTCGCATGCATTCCGCAGTGGGATTCCGCCTCGACGATCGCGGCTCTCGACCGCCCCGCGATCTCGGCGCCAAGGCTCGCCCCGGCGATTCCGCCGCCGACAATCAGGACATCGAATTCAGCCATTCTTGAGCGCGGTTACGGTTTGGAAAGCCCTGCCGTCTAGGTCTGGCGGCATGACGAACGGCGCGTTTACCGAAATCCTGCTTGGAATTCTCGCATTGCTGCTCGTCCTGGCGGCGGTGATCGACGTGCGCACGTTCACGATTTCCAACCGGCTGAACCTGGGAGTGGCGCTGATGGCGCCCCTCTACTGGTGGTCGGCTCATTTGCCGCTCTGGCCGGACATCGGGATCCAGGTCGCGATCGCAGCCGGCGTCTTCGCGTTGCTCGCCGTGGCCTTCTACGCCGGGATGATGGGCGGCGGTGACGTCAAGCTCGCCGCGGCACTCGCGCTTTGGTTTTCGCCGCAGTCCACATTGCGATTCCTGGTCTTCATGTCGATCGCGGGCGGAGTGCTGACTCTGGTCGTCGTCGGCCTTCACCGGCTGAAGAAAAAGCCCGGAAAACCGGAAGTTCCGTACGGCGTAGCGATCGCCGCCGGCGGCCTCCTCATTCTTATCCAACGGTTTCTTAACCAATTTGCCTGATGTCTGTCAGCGTACTGGGGCCCGAAAAGGGGAGGCGATTTCGCCATGAATGTTAAGAAGATCATGCTGCTCGTGGGAGCGCTCGTGATCGCGGCAGTAACCGCAATCATGGCCAAGAACATGTTCGCGGGGGCCGGTGCCGAGCAGGCGCAGGCAGCAGCGGCAACTCCGGCCGTTCCGGTCGGACCGAAGGTTCTGGTGGCCCGCAAGGACCTGCCGGTCGGCACCATCATCGATGCCGAGAGCCTCACCTTCCAGCCCTGGCCGAAGGAAATGACGCAGAGTGCGTACTACACGGAAGGCGCTCCGGACGCTGATATGTCCAAGCTGCTGGGTACCGTCGTGCGCTATCCCGTTACTGCCGGCCAGCCGATGACCCGCGGCGCCCTTGTCGGCCCGAACGATCGCGGCTTCCTTGCCGCGGCGCTTGGCCCGGGCATGCGTGCGATCACGGTTCCGGTGAACTCGTCGACCGGCGTCGCCGGCTTCGTCTTCCCGGGTGACCGCGTCGACATCGTCCTGACCCAGGAAGTCGCGGGCGGTGGCGATGGCCCGCCGCTCAAGGTTTCCGAGACTGTCGTCCGCAACGTTCGCGTCCTCGCGACCGACCAGCGCACCGACAGCAAGGGCGAAGATGGCAAGACCCTGGTCAAGACTTTCTCGAACGTCACGCTGGAGGCAACTCCGCGCATCGCCGAGAAGGTCGCCGTCGCCCAGAGCATCGGTCAGCTGTCGCTGTCGCTGCGCTCGATCGCCGACAATACGTCGGAGCTGGAGCGCGCGATCGCCTCGGGCGAGGTGAAGGTCCCGGAAGGCACCAACCCCTCCCAGGAGCGCCAGATGCTGCTGGCGGTCGCCAATCGGCCGATCGATACCAATACGACCTATTCCACCGGTGGTGATGTCTCGCGCTTCCAGCGCCGTAGCGTCCCTGCCCGCGCGCCCGCTTCGGGTGGTGGCCAGGTCTCGAATGCCGCCCTTGCGGGCGGAGCGTCAGCGGGAGTTGCGGCCGGTCCGGTCGTTCGTGTTGCCCGCGGCAATAATGTCACCGTCGTTCCGGTGGGAGCTCGCTAAATGACCTGTCGTTCCAAAACTCGCCGGGCTCGTCTCGGCACCGCCTTCGTGGCCCTGGCGATCGGCCTCGGCACGGTGGCGGCTCCGGCCCCGGCCGTTGCCCAGTCGGGCGCGGCGCGTCCGTCGGAAACGCTGAACCTCAGCGCCGGCACGGGGACCCTCGTTCGCCTGCCCGCCCCGATGAGCGACGTGTTCGTCGCCAACGATGCGGTCGCAGACGTCCAGGTTCGCTCCAACCGCCAGCTGTACATCTTCGGCAAGGGCCGCGGCGAAACCACCGTCTATGCGACGGGCGCCAATGGCAAGGTTGTCTACGCAGCCAATGTACGCGTCGGCAACAACCTTGGTTCGGTCGACGAGATGCTTCGCCTGGCAATGCCGGAAGCGAACGTCCGTGCAACCCCGATGAACAACCTCGTGCTCCTCACCGGCACGGTCGCTTCGCCGACCGACGTCGAGGAGGCCCAGCGCCTGGTCCAGGCCTATGTCGGTGAAGGCACCCAGGTGGTCAGCCGCCTGCGTTCCGCGACACCGCTGCAAGTCAACCTGAAGGTCCGCATTGCCGAGGTGAACCGCTCCCTGCTCAAGCAGGTTGGCGTCAACCTCCTGACGAAGGATCTCACCGGCGGCTTCCAGTTCGGTATCGGCCAGGGCAATCCCGGCACGATTACGGGCGCAGGAAAGACGTTCAATGTCAGCTCCGTCGGCACCACTCTTGGCGCTGCCGGCAAGCTGTTCGGCCTCGACATCCTGAGCACTCTGGATCTCGCAGAGACCGACGGCTTCGTCACCACGCTCGCGGAGCCGAACCTGACCGCGCTCTCGGGAGAAACCGCAAGCTTCCTCGCAGGCGGGGAATTCCCGATCCCGATCTCGCAGTCGCTCGACTCGATCTCGATCGAGTACAAGCAATACGGTGTCGGTCTCGCCTTCACACCGATCGTCCTTGCGGACGGCCGGATCTCGATGCGCGTCCGTCCCGAGGTCAGCGAGCTTTCGAACGAAGGCAGCGTCAAGACTGGCGACTTCACCGTTCCAGCGCTGACTACCCGCCGCGCTGAAACGACGGTGGAGCTCGGCTCCGGCCAGAGCTTCATGATCGCCGGCCTGCTTCGGAACTCGTCGTCCAATGACATCGAGAAAGCTCCGTTCCTCGGCGACCTGCCGATCCTCGGCGCCCTCTTCCGCTCGACGCGCTTCCGTCGCGCCGAGACGGAGCTGGTGATCGTCGTCACTCCGTATCTCGTCCGGCCGGTTTCCAACCAGCTCGCCTTGCCGACCGATGGACTGCGCATGCCGTCCGACCCGGTACGTGTGATCGAGGGCCAGTCCTACAGCAGCCAGGGCCGCCCGGCGGCTTCGGCTCCGGCACCCGCTCCTGCCTTCGGTGGCGCAGCGGCTGCCGCAACTCCGGGGTTCAAGCTGTGATCCGCCGCTTCATCAGGAAGGATGCCAAGATGGCTTCGAAAACCGCACTCCTGCTCGTCGCAGCGGCACTCTCGGGTTGTGCATACCACCCGGGACCCGATCCCGAGGCGGGCATGGCGGCTGTGCATGTTCCGGTCGTCAGCCGCGCGGACTATGTGTTCGATGCGGCCGCCCCCGGCGGAACGCTTGCTCCCTCGGAAGCAGCGCGTCTCGACGCCTGGTTCAACAGCCTGGACCTTCGTTACGGCGACAGCGTCTACGTTGACGGGGGCCCCTACTCGGAAGCCGCTCGGGCCCAGGTTGCCGACATTGCCGGCAACTACGGAATGCTGGTCTCGCAAGGAGCTCCGGTGACCGCCGGCGCCGTCGGCTCAGGCAATGTCCGCGTTGTCGTCAGCCGCAACGTCGCTAGCGTTCCGGACTGCCCGAATTGGGAGCGCAAGTCGCAGCCCAATTACAACAACCGGATGCTTCCGAACTACGGCTGCGGCGTGAACTCGAACCTCGCCGCGATGGTCGCGAACCCCGAGGATCTGATCCACGGGCGTGAGGGCAGCGGCATTGGCGATGCGGCAACGGCTTCGCGGGCGATCAACGCCTACCGCACCGCTCCGACGACCGGCAGCAAGGGTCTGCAGGACATCAGCACGAAGAAGGAAGAAAAGTGATGAACGCTCCGTTCCAGGCACGCGCCGGGCTGCGAGATCCATTCCAGGCCTTCGTTTGCGACGATGCGACTGCTGACATGCTGCGTCCCGTGGCTGTCGAGCACGGCTGGTCGCCGGAGAAGGTCAACAAGGGTGGTCTGCGCAATGCGGTCCAGTCGCTGTCGGTCTCCGCGAGCCCGAACATCCTGTTCGTCGACCTGTCGGAGTCCGCTGACCCGCTGAACGACATCAACGCGCTTGCGGAAGTCTGCGAGCCGGGGACGATCGTGATCGCATCGGGCCAGGTCAACGATGTCCGCCTGTATCGCGACCTCGTCGCCAGCGGCATCCACGACTACCTTCTAAAGCCATTCACGGTCGATCACCTGCGAGACACCTTTGCACACGCCCAGACAATTCTATCGGGGCCGCGCGGCGAGGCGCAAGTCGACAAGCCGCACATCATGGCCGCCGTCATGGGCGTCCGTGGAGGCGTCGGCGCCTCGACCATCGCGACTTCGCTCGCATGGCTGCTTGGTGAGAAGGCTCATCGCTCCACCGCTCTGCTCGACCTCGACATCCACTTCGGGACCGGCGCCCTTGCGCTCGACCTGGAGCCGGGCCGCGGTCTGACCGACGCGATCGAGAACCCAAGCCGCATCGACGGCCTGTTCATCGAGCGCGCAATGGTTCGTGCGAACGAGCGTCTTTCGGTCCTTTCGGCCGAGGCTCCGATCCATCAGCCGCTGATTACGGACGGCACCGCCTTCTTCCAACTTCAGGAAGAGATGCGGAACGCGTTCGAATCGACGGTGCTCGACCTGCCGCGCCACATGCTGATCCAGTATCCGCACATGGTGCACGATGCGCACGTTGCCGTGGTTGTCTCCGAGCTCACGCTCGCCGCCACCCGCGACACCATCCGTATCCTCGCCTGGCTGAAGTCGAATGCCCCGCAGACCAAGGTGATCGTCGTTGCCAACGGCGTCCCCTCGGGCGGCGCGCTGGAGATCAGCCGCAAGGACTTCGAGCAGTCGATCGAGCGTCCTGTCGACATCGTCATCCCGCATGACGGCAAGCTGGCTGCCCAGGCTGCCAAGCTCGGCAAGCCGATGGCGGAAGTTGCGACAGGCAAGATGGCTGCGCCCTTCTCGACCCTCGCGAACATGGTTCTGAGCCATGCGACCGAAGAGGGTGCGAGCGGAAGCGCCGGCAGCAGCAGCGAAGGAGTCGCCGCTGGCGCCAAGTCGCTGGTCGATAATCTTAAGTCGATGCTCAACAAGCCTAAGGCAAAAGCGGCTTAATCGGGCTGCGCTCGGCTTCCTGCCGGGCGCATTGGGGAAGGATTGGATGGTCGAATGCTGTTGACCCTCATCATCGTCCTGGGCGGCGTCGCAGCGCTTGTGCTCATGCTCAACGCCGCGCGCGGCCCTTCGGCATCGAAGGCCCTCAAGCGCCGCGTCGAGATGATCAAGGAGCGACACGGCGATGCTATCGCCGCCAGCGCCCAGGCGCAGATTCGCAAGCTATTTGCGAACCGGACAACCAGCCACATCGAAGGTCTGGCGTCGACGATCATCCCGAAGCCTGCGCTCTTGCGCAAGCGTATCGAGATGACGGGCCGAAACATCACGCTCGCGCGCTACCTCATGATCTCGGTCGGCCTCGCGGTCGTCGTGATGGTCCTGCTACTGATGCGCGGAGCACCGTTCCTGCTTGGACTGTTTGCCGGCCTGTTCGTTGGCATCGGCCTGCCGCACATGGTCATCGGCAAGATGATCAAGCGCCGCGTCGCCAAGTTCAATTCGAACTTCCCGGATGCGATCGAGCTGATGGTTCGCGGGCTTCGCTCCGGTCTTCCGATCACCGAGACGCTCGGCATCGTGTCGAGCGAAATCCCGGGCCCGGTTGGACTCGAGTTCCGCGCCGTATCCGACAAGATGAAAATCGGCCGCACCATGGAAGCGGCCCTGCAGGAGACTGCAGATCGCCTCGGCACGCCCGAGTTCCAGTTCTTCGTGATCACTCTGGCCATCCAGCGCGAGACCGGCGGCAACCTCGCCGAGACTCTCTCGAACCTGGCCGACGTGCTTCGCAAGCGTGCACAGATGAAGCTGAAAATCCGCGCCATGAGCTCGGAATCAAAGGCATCGGCGTACATCGTCGGCGCCCTGCCCTTCATCGTGTTCGGCCTCGTTTACATGATGAACCCCGATTACATGGGCGGCTTCTTTGTCGACCAGCGCTTGATCGTGGCCGGCCTTGGCGCCCTCTGCTGGATGGGCATCGGCGTCTTCATCATGGCCAAAATGGTTAACTTCGAGATCTGAGGGGGGACGGTTAGACATGCCTACTGGAGGCCCCACTCTTCTCGGCTTCGACGTCATCCTGATCGCGACGATCCTAAGTGGTATCGCGACAATGGCGGTGATGACCGCAATCTATGCGGCGACGACCGTCAAGGATCCCATGGCCCGCCGCGTCAAGGCGCTCAACGAGCGCCGCGAGCAGCTGAAGGCCGGCATCGTTGCGTCGACCAACAAGCGCAAGAAGCTCACGAACAAGAGCCAGGCGGCGGACCGCGTCCGTTCGATCCTGAGCCAGTTCAAGATGCTTCAGGACGATCAGCTGAAGAAGGTCCAGACCAAACTGATGCAAGCAGGTATCCGTACCAAGGATCTCGCCTTCTTCATCATCGCCGCGCGGTTCCTCCTGCCGGTGGCGCTCGGCCTGACCGCCGTCGTGCTGATCTACGTCGTCGATTATTGGCCGGCATGGTCATGGCTGCGCCGTTACATGACGGTCGCCGCCATCCTGGTCGGCAGCTACAAGGCGCCGGACATCTGGCTGAAGAACAAGGTCACCAAGCGCAGCCATGCGGTGCGCAAGGGCCTCCCCGACGCGCTCGACCTCCTGGTCATCTGCGCCGAGGCCGGCCTCACCGTCGACGCCGCCTTCGGCCGTGTCGCGAAGGAGTTGGGCAAGGCCTATCCGGAGCTGGGCGACGAGTTCGGCCTGACCGCGATCGAGCTGGGCTTTCTAGCCGAACGCCGTAACGCTTTCGAGAACCTCGCCACCCGCGTCGATCTGGAAGCGGTTCGCGGCGTGGTCACGACCATGATCCAGACCGAGAAATACGGTACTCCGCTGGCGTCCGCACTTCGCGTGCTGTCGGCCGAGTTCCGCAACGAGCGCATGATGCGCGCCGAGGAAAAGGCCGCGCGCCTTCCGGCCATCATGACCGTTCCGTTGATCCTGTTCATCCTGCCGACCCTCTTCATCGTCATCCTGGGTCCGGCGGCATGCGCGATCAGCGATAACTTCCTGAACACGTGATCCAAGCTGAGTGGGGGGTGCCGCCCGCGTCGAAAGACGCGGGCGGTTTCCGCTTGTGCTGGAACCATTGCCCGCGCCCGCGCTTGTTACCTGAACGGAACAATCGAGGGATTGCGCAATGACCGCCTTTACCCAGGACCAGTGGATCATCCTTGCGCTGGTTTTCGTCCTAGGAATTCTGCTCGGCATCTTCCTGACCGCCGGCGGACGCAAGAAGTGGAAGACCCGCTATTACGACGAGCGCACGCGGCTCGAGACTCGCGAGCGCGAGTACAACGACCGCGAAACGCACTGGGCAAACCAGGAAAAGGAATGGCGCGAGCGTGACAGCCTGCGCGCCGCAGCGATCAAGGACCGCGGTGACCCGGCCGACGAACGGCCGCTATGATGCGCGCAGCCTAGTCCAGAGGACTAGGCGAGCACATTATCCTTCGATCTTCGAGAAGTCCGCGACGCGGTTCACGGCGTCGCGGAACCGTGCGAGCAGGTTTAGCCGGCGCTCGCGCTTGGCGGCATCCGGATCGTTAACGGTGACCTTGTCGAAGAACGCATCGATCGGACGGCGAAGCTGCGCCAGTGCTCGCATCGCTCCGGTGAAGTCCTCGGCCTCGACAGCCTTGCTTGCTTGAGGGTCGGCTGCATCGAGCGCCTGAATGAGCGCCGCCTCTTCCGGCTCCAGCTCCTGCCCGCCTGAAGCCGCGGTCGACTCCCACTTCTCCTTCTTCAGGATATTGGCCGCCCGCTTGTACGCCGTGAGCAGGTCCGCACCGTCTTCGCCTTCGACGAAGCTCTGCAGCGCCTTCACCCTCGCCAGAAGCCGGACGAGATCATCCTCACCTCCAAGCGCAAACACCGCATCGATCAGGTCGTGTCGAACGCCAGCATCGCGCTGCTGCACCTTCAGACGATCAGCGAAGAAGTCCAGAATGTCGGGCGCTGTCCGATCCAGTCGATGCGCGTCCGCAGCCTCTCCCGATTGACCGGCGCGGTTCGCCAATGTTCCGCGCACTGCGGTGATGAGCGGAAGCCGCAGCGAGTTGCGTACGATCAGCTCGATCGACGAGATTGCGGCTCTGCGAAGTGCGAATGGGTCCTTTGACCCGGTTGGCTTCAACTCAACGCCAAAGAACGCGGAGATAGAATCCAACCTGTCGGCAAGCGCCAAAGCAATGGTCGCAGGCGATGTCGGAACGTTGTCACCCTGCCCCGCCGGCTTGTAATGATCGCGGATAGCTTCGGCGACTGCCTTTGGCTCGCCCTGCCGCTCTGCGATGTAGCCACCGACGACGCCCTGCAACTCGGGGAACTCGCCGACCATGCCAGTGACGAGATCCGCCTTCGCCAGCCTTGCCGCGCGCTCAACCTGGCCTGCGTCCGCGTCCTTCACGACGCCTTCTTCGACCAGCCACCGAGCCAGCTTCGCCACACGTTCGACCTTGTCGGCGATGGTCCCGAGCTTCTCGTGGAAGACGATCCCGGAGAGTTTCACGGCCTGCTCTTCGAGGGAAACCTTGAGGTCTTGCTCCCAGAAGAAGCGCGCGTCGGCAAGGCGCGCAGCGAGCACTCGGCGATTGCCTTCGACGATCGCCTCTCCGCCGTCCTTTGCATCGATGTTCGCGACGCAGACAAAGGCGGGCGCGAGCACTCCCAGGTCGTCCGTGCAGGCGAAATATTTCTGGTTCGTCCGCATGGTGAGGACGATCACCTCGCGCGGCACGTCGAGATAGTCGGGATCGAAGCGCCCGAGCAAAGGCACCGGCCACTCGGTCAGGCCCGCATTCTCAACGACCAGCCCTTCGTCGGGGACGAGCTGCAGCTTCGCGTCCGCTGCCGCCTTCGCAGCACCGTCGCGGACGATCCGCTCGCGCTCTTCCTGATCGACGATCACGTGGCAGGCGCGCAGCTTCTGCGCATAATCGTGCGCACCGCCGATGGTGATCGGACCCGGATGATGAAAGCGATGACCAACCGTCGTCGCCCCGGACGCAATATCGTCGATCTGCACCGGGACGATGTCCTCGCCAAGCAGGGCGACAATGCCGTGAAGCGGTCGCACCCAGCGCAGGGAGGCCGTGCTTTCCGATGCTGCACCCCAGCGCATCGACTTCGGCCACGGAAAGCCCGCGACGATTCTCTCGACGATCGGGCCGAGCAGGTCGCGCATCGCCTGCCCCGGCCTCTCGACCACCCCGAAATAGACGCCATCGCGGTCCTCGAGCCGTTCGCGTGTCAGACCCGTCTTGCGTAGGAACCCGTCGAGGGCCTGCTCCGGAGCGCTCGTCCGAGGACCCTTCAGCTCTTCGCTGACCGCCTGCGTTTCGAGCGGCAGGCCACGGGCAACCAGCGCAAGCCGTCGCGGCGTCGACCAGACGTCGATCGCTTCGGCCGCCACACCCAGCGCATCCAGTTCCTGCGCGACCAGCCGAGCCAGGTCGTTCCGCGCTCCGGCCTGCATGCGTGCCGGGATCTCCTCGGACCGCAACTCAAGCAGGAAGTCCGCGCTCACGCCTGCCACCCGTTGGTTTCCATCCAGGTCGCACACGCCGCCTTCGCGAGGTCGCGCACCCGGCCGATGTAGGCCTGCCTCTCGGCAACGGAGATCACGCCCCTCGCCTGCAGCGTGTTGAAGATGTGGCTGGCCTTGATCGCCTGCTCATAGGCCGGGATCGGCAGCTTGTTCGCGACGCAATTCTCGGCTTCGGCGGCGGCCTTGCGGAAGAGATCGAACAGGCTCTCCGTGTTGGCGACCTCGAAATTGTAGCGCGACAGCTCTTTCTCGTTCTCGAGGAAGACGTCACCGTAGCTCACGCCGGCATCGTTGAACTTGAGGTCGAAGACGTTGTCGGCGCCCTGGATGTACATCGCCAGCCGCTCGAGCCCGTAGGTCAGTTCACCTGAGACGGGCTTGCAGTCGAAGCCGCCAACCTGCTGGAAATAGGTGAATTGGGTGACTTCCATCCCGTCGCACCAGACTTCCCAGCCGAGCCCCCAGGCGCCGAGTGTCGGGCTCTCCCAATCGTCCTCGACGAAACGGATGTCGTGCTTCAACGGATCGATCCCGATCTGGGCAAGGCTCCCGAGATAGAGTTGCTGAAGGTCCGGCGGGCTCGGCTTCAGCAATACCTGGTACTGATAGTAGTGCCCGAGCCGGTTCGGGTTCTCGCCATAGCGGCCGTCGGTTGGCCGCCGCGAAGGCTGGACGTAGGCCGCCTTCCACGGGTTAGGCCCGAGCGCGCGCAACACCGTCGCCGGGTGGAACGTCCCCGCCCCCATCTCCATGTCGTACGGCTGCAGCAGCACGCACCCTTGCGCGCTCCAATAGCGATGCAACGTGAGGATCAGGTCCTGAAAGCTGAGGGCCAAGGCGGTTCGCGTTTCACTGTTGGTCTGGAGTTTCCGCGAGGCTTTGGCGCATCCTCCGCGACCCGGCAAGTGGACGCCGGGCAGTTGCGTTCATACATCCGGGGTCAAGGAACGCGTCTCCAAAGGAATTCCATGCTCTCCAAACTGATCCGGCGCGGGCTTGCAGCCCTTGGCCTTGCGACGATGGCCATTGCGCCGACGGCGACCGCACTCGCTCGTTCGAACAGCGGCCCTGCGTTGTGGCAGGTCTCCGACAAGGACACGACGATCTACCTGTTCGGTACCATCCACCTCCTGCCGAAGGATTCCCGCTGGCGGACCCCGAAGTTCGAGAAGGCGGTGGAAGGCTCGCAATCGCTCGTGCTTGAGACGCTGATCGACACGGCCAACCCGCAGCAGCTCGCCGGAATCATGGCCGCGCTCGGCTTCTCCAGCGGCCTTCCGCCGATCGCCAGCCGTGTGCCTGCGGACAAGCGCGCCGCGCTCGAAGCAGCAATCGCGAAGACCCAGATCCCGCGCCCGATGTTCGACCGGATGGAGACCTGGGCGGCCTCGTTCACTTTGCTCGGCGTGCAATTCCAGACGCTTGGAGTCGAAGGCGAACAGGGCGTCGAAGCAGTTCTGCGCCAGTCCTTCACCGCCGCCGGCAAGCCGGTCGGGCAGCTCGAGACGAACCAGGAGCAACTCACCTTCTTCGACCGGCTTCCCGAGGATGCGCAACGTCAGCTTCTCGAAGGCGCGATCGAGAACCCGGTCGAGATGAAGAAGCAGTTCGGCGACATGCTCCAGTCGTGGCTGAGCGGCGACGTCGACAAGATTGGCAATTCGTTCAACCGCGACCTGCAAAGCTCGCCCGAACTGAGGGCCGCGCTGCTCACCCGCCGCAACTTCAATTGGAGCCAGTGGATCGAGCGCAGGATGGCTCAGCCGGGCACTGTAATGGTCGCCGTCGGCGCCGGCCATCTGGCGGGCGAGTCATCGGTCCAGAAGTATCTCCAAAGCCGCGGTTACAAGGTAAAACGCCTGCAATAAGCGGCCGGCGCTTCAGCTCGTCGCGAATTCTTCGCTTCCCGCTGTTTTTGCTAGACATTTCTTAATCACTCAGTGACCATCATTGCCGGGTATCGGGCTGGGGGGCCACGATGAACCGGATACTGGGACGCGCATTTGCGTGCAGGAGGCGAAACGGGGGCGTTTAGGCGCCCGCGAACGCTGAATGATGTCCTGGTAACCGATGCGTCCCACCTCCCCCGCCGTCTGGGTGTGGAGACCTGGGATGATTGCTGCGCTGATTGCCGCCGCGATTTCGACATCGGCACCTGCCGGACCACCCGTGCAGGCGTCGGTCCCGAACGCCCGCCCCGCGCTTTACGTCGTGAACGACGAAGACACGGTCATCTATCTCTTCGGCACCTTCCACGCGCTCGACGGCAAGAGCGAATGGTTCAACGACGAGGTCCGGACGGCCTTCAGCGGCTCTGACGAGTTGGTCCTTGAAACGCTCGTTCCGACATTTCTCCTCAAGAAGCCGCCCGTCCAACGGACGCCCCCTCAGGGTCTCGGCATTCAGCCGGTGGGTCCCTTCGCGGGCTCTGCGTCCTTCCTGACGACCAGCAAGACAGTCATGTCGGCTGGGCGCTCGCAGGGCATGTCGACCGACCAGGGCGCAGACGCCGTCCTTCGCGAAGCCGCCGATGAAATCGGAATGCCGGTCGGCGGGCTCGAGAGCTTCGAGTTCCAGCTTGGGATGTTCGCCAGGATGCCCGGCGCCAAGGGGCCTTCGAACCCCGAAGAGGCCGCCCGGACAAAAGCTTCCGTCGCGGCGATGCTCGAGCAGCTCCAGGCCGCCTGGAACCGCGGCGACATCGAGAGCTTCACGCCGATGCTGGAGCAGATGGAGGCGCGCTCGCCGGAAACGTACAAGCTGCTCTTCAACGACCGGAACAGCCGCTGGGCGCAATGGATCGCGCGCCGTCTACAGCAGCCGGGCGTGGTCTTCGTCGCGGTCGGCGCAGGCCATCTCGCAGGCAAGGACAGCGTCCAGCATAAACTGGGCCAATACGGCATCCGAACCGCCCGGATTAACTGACACCACCGTAACTTGCCTTAGAGGCGCCTCTAACCTATAGGCGCGCCCTTCCTGGCCATGGTCATCCCTGGAGGCGTGGCGGGAAGTAACTCTATCAAGGAATACGCAACATGAGCGATCAGCTGACGCTGCCCGCCGAGACGCGCGAACGGAACGGCAAGGGAGCCTCCCGTGAACTGCGTCGTGATGGACGGGTACCCGCCGTGGTTTACGGCCAGAAGAAGGACCCTCTTTCGATTCACGTCGAAGAGAAGCTCCTCTCCAAGATGCTTTCGAGTGGCCACTTCATGAACTCGGTCGTGATGGTCGAGGTTGGCGGAAAGCCGACCCGCACGCTGCCGAAGGCGGTGGACTTCCACCCCGTCACGAGCCGTCCGATCCACGTCGACTTCCTGCGCATCAGCGAGCACACCAAGGTGAACGTGAACGTTCCGGTCCGCTTCGACAATGAAGAGGACTCACCGGGCCTGAAGCGCGGCGGCGTTCTCAACGTTGTCCAGCACGAGCTCGAGCTGGTCTGCGACGCGGCGCACATCCCGAACGAGATCCACATCCCGCTCGACGGACTGGAGATCGGCGATTCGATCCACATCAGCCAAGTGAAGCTGCCTGACGGCGTATCCGTCGCCAATCAGGACGAAGACTTCACCGTCGCCACCATTGTCGCCCCGTCGGCGATGAAGGCCGAAGAGGAAGAAGCCGCGGCTGAGGGCGAGGTTCCGACCGTCGGTGAGGAAGGTGAAGAAGGCGAAGGCGAAGGCGGAGCTGCCGAGGGCGGCGAAGAAGCCTAAGCTTCCTCAACTTGCGAATACGGAAGCCGCTCACCCGAAAGGGTGGGCGGTTTCTTTTTGTGGGCCGCTCACGCTAGGTGGACGCGATGCAGATCTGGGTGGGCCTCGGAAATCCTGGCGCGAAATATGCGCTTCACCGACACAACGTCGGGATGATGGCTGCCGACATCATCGCCGAGGTGCATGGCTTCGGCCCCTGGACAAAGAAATTCCGAAGCCTGATCTCGGAAGGCCGGATCGGCCGCCACAAGGTGCTGCTGGTAAAGCCGCAGACCTTCATGAACGACAGCGGCGACGCGGTTCAGCAGGCGCTGCACTTCTACAAGCTCGACGAGGAGGCGCTGACCGTCTTCCACGACGAACTCGACCTCGCACCGTTCAAGGTGAAGGTACGCGTCGGCGGCGGCCTGGCGGGCCACAACGGCCTCCGTTCGATCAATGCCTCGCTAGGCCCAGACTTCCGCCGCGTCCGCATCGGCATCGGCCACCCCGGCCCCGGCCAGAAGGAGAAGGTCACGCCGCACGTGCTTGGCAACTATCACAAAGCGGAGATGGAGGATCTCTCCGACATGCTGGCCGCGATCGCAGCCGAAGCAAACTGGCTGGCGGACGGTGACGAAGTGCGCTTCATGAGCGAAGTCGCCCGCCGGATGCAGGACGAGACATGACCGTCCGTAATCTCTTCGTGACCCCACTTTACGAAGCTCAGATTGCCGACGACGCATTGCTGGCGGAGCTAGCCCATTCAATCCGCAGCCTCGCCGAAGACGATGAGGCCGGACAGCGCTGGTCGAAGGAGCATCGCTATGTCGGCTACACCAGCTACGCGTCGCTCAATGACCTTCCGAAGCGCGACCCAGTCATCGGCGACCTGGCCAAGATCCTAACGAAGCACGCCGCGGCTTTCGCCGACGACTGCGCGTTCGATCTTCCACGCAAGCCGCGCCTCGACAGCCTCTGGGCGAACCTTCTACGCGGCTCGGGTCATCACAGCGCACACATCCATCCGCACAGCATCATCTCGGGAACGCTCTACGTGGAGGTGCCGAAAGGCTCCGGCGCGATCCGCTTCGAGGATCCGCGGCTGCCGATGATGATGGCCGCCCCGACCCGCCAGGCAAACTCGCCGGAAAAGCTTCAGCCTTTCGTCGCGGTGGAGCCCTACCCCGGGCTCCTGCTCCTGTGGGAAAGCTGGCTTCGGCATGAAGTGCTGCCTGCCGCCGCGAAGGGCGACCGGCTCAGCATTTCCTTCAATTTCGCCTGATCAGGCGGCCAGCTTGATCCCGGTGTCGTGGTACGGCGACGGCGCAATCCTGGCCTTGTCGACAGGCAGCCCGTCAAGCTCGTTGGCGAAGCCGTGGTTGACATCGCGATGGTGCGCCTCGTCCGCCCGGACGACCAGAACCACGTCCCGCAGAGTCGAGCCTTCCGGCAGGTTCCAGTAGCGCTTGGCGATCTCGGGCGCGGGCACGTTCTTGCTGCGCCCCTCATCGATCTCCTTGAGGTAGAGAGTGTAGCTCAGCACCGCCTCCTCCTCGAAATAGCCGACGATCCGGTGCGCAGTCTTCGAAGAGACCAGGTAGAGCGCGAAGAAGGCCAGGTAGAACACCCACTGGACGCCCATGATGACGAGGCGCTCGAACATGGTCGGCTTCGCAACCTCGATGAAGGTCATCAGGTGCATCCGCTCATTCTCGGCTTCGTCCATCAGGGTGCGGATCCAACCCTTGTCGTCGCACATGCGGCGGAGGCACTTGAGGTGGTTGATGGTCGCGCCGACCATTCCGGGGACCGCCGCGACTGTTTCCAGGACAATCGCGCGATGGCCGTAGCGCTTGGCGAAAAAGGTATCGGCGCAGAAGCGCAGCATCTTGGTGAAGCCATAGGCAATTCGGTCCGAAACGCCGGTGGGCTGATGGTGGACTGACAGATCAACGATTGGGGCCGACACTCTTCATTCTCCCGTCTCTACAAACAGAAGCAGATGCGAGGGATCATCCCGGCATCTGCTCGGCGAGGGCGGATTAGAAGAGCGCCAGGCGCGCGTGGATAGAGGATTATACGTACGCCCGGCGTAACGCCGACCGTCAGTCCTTTGACGGGATCTTCAGGCCGCGCTGGACGGCAGGACGGTCGAGACCGCGCTCGAGCCACGCCTGAACGTTCTTCATCGGCGCGTAGTCCACCAGTTCGGCTGCATCATAGAAGGTGATCAGATTGCGGACCCATCCGAGCAGCGAGATGTCGGCGATGGTATAATCGTCCATCACCCATTCCCGGCCCGCGAGCCGGTTGTCGAGAACGTTCAGCAGCCGCTTTGACTCGTCGGCGTACCTCTGAAGCGGGCGTTTGTCCTCCCAGTGCCGTCCGGCGAACTTGTGAAAGAAACCGACCTGGCCAAAGAACGGACCGATGTGGCCGACCTGCCAGAACACCCACTGAAGCGTCTCGTAGCGGCGGGCTCCCTCCGGCAGAAGCATACCCGTCTTGTCGGCGAGGTAGGTCAATATCGCTCCGGATTCGAACAGCGCGAGCGGCTTCCTGTCGGGCCCGTTCGGATCGATAATCGCCGGGATCTTCCCGTTCGGGTTCAGCGACAGGAATTCCGGGGTCCAGCTCTCATTGTCGCCGATCACGACCAGGTGAGGCTCGTACGGAAGCCCCGTTTCTTCCAGCATTATCGAAGCCTTCACGCCGTTGGGCGAGTTGATGGAATAAAGCTGGAGGATGTCGGGATTCTCGGCCGGCCAGCGGCGCGAAATCGGGAATGCGGAGAGGTCGGCCATGAAGTTCAGCTAGGGAGCCGCTAGCGCTGTTGCAAACCGCTGTTGAGGAATTCCTCCGCCTTGCCTAAATGCCCGCCAAACCCCGTCATTCGAAACGCAGTGACGCGATCCAGCGGTGGATTGCCGCGCCACGATGACAAGATCTCGGAGTACTCATGGGCTTTCGCTGCGGCATCGTCGGCCTGCCGAATGTCGGCAAATCCACGCTCTTCAATGCGCTGACCGAGACTGCGGCCGCGCAGGCGGCCAACTATCCATTCTGCACGATCGAGCCGAACGTCGGCCGCGTCGCTGTTCCGGATGAGCGGCTGGACCGCGTCCGCGACATTGCCAAGTCGGCCCAGGAAATCGAGACCCAAATCGAGTTCGTCGACATCGCCGGACTCGTCCGCGGCGCATCGCAGGGCGAAGGCCTCGGCAACCAGTTCCTCGCAAACATCCGCGAGGTTGACGCGATCATTCACGTCCTGCGCTGCTTCGAGGGCGGCGACGTGACCCACGTCGAGGGACGCGTCGATCCCATCGCCGATGCCGAAACGGTCGAGACGGAACTGATGCTCGCGGACCTCGACAGCCTCGAGCGCCGCGTGCCGAACCTCGTCAAGAAGGCGCAGCAGGGCGACAAGGAAGCGAAGATCGAGGCTTCCGTGCTCGGCCAGGCGCTCGATCTTTTGCGGGAATCCAAGCCCGCCCGCCTGACAAAGCCGAAGGACGCCGAAGAAGAAAGGGCCCTCGCCCGCGCTCAGCTTCTGACTGCGAAGCCCATTCTATACGTCTGCAATGTCGACGAAGGCGAAGCAGCAGCCGGCAACGCCCTATCCGAACGCGTGTTCGAGAAAGCAGCCGCGGAGGGCGCAAGGGCGGCCGTCATCTCCGCCGCGATCGAGGCAGAGATCGCTACTCTTCCAGCCGAGGAGCGCGACGCCTTCCTGTCGGACCTCGGCCTGCACGAAACCGGTCTCAACCGCATGATCCAGGCAGGTTACGAGCTTCTCGGCCTGATTACCTTCTTCACCGCCGGCCCGAAGGAGTCGCGCGCTTGGACGGTGCGCCGTGGCGCCAAGGCTCCGGAAGCGGCAGGCGTCATCCACTCGGACTTCGAGCGCGGCTTCATTCGCGCCGAGACCATCGCCTACGACGATTTCATCAAGTTCGGCGGAGAGACGGGCGCGAAGGAAGCGGGCAGAATGCGCGCGGAAGGCAAGGAGTATGTCGTGCAGGATGGCGACATCCTGCTCTTCCGCTTCAACGTCTAGCTTCGCGGAACAGCATCGCCGCAAGCAATCCGGTGAACACCAAGGCGATCCAGCGGAGCGACTGCGAGATGTGCGTGCCTGCGACCGAGACATCGAAGCCGACGACAAGTCGGTAGAGGTGCGCCAGCGCGATCAGCAGGAAGATCGCCGCAGCGAACATCGTAAAGGGGCGTCGAGCAGTCATGCCGTCCTCCCTGGGTTGAACCTCAGGCTTATAGCGTAAAGAAGCAGCGCCCACACCAGCCCGTAGGACCAGCCCCCAATCACGTCGCTCGGCCAGTGTACGCCAAGAACGACCCGACTAAGCCCCACGAGGAGGGCAGCCAGGACGGCAATACCGAGCCATATCTGCCGCCGCTCCTGCGGGGCCAGAAAGAGCGCGAGTGCGACGTAGGTCATCATCGCATTGGCGGAATGACCGCTAGGAAAGCTCAGGCTGTGAACGACGACCAAGTGCGGATCTTCCGCCGGGCGCATCCGGTTGAATTCATACTTCTGAACTTCCGTAATTGCCTTCCCCAGCAATGGACCGACGACCAGGATGACCGCCGGCCAATGCTGCTTCCGAACGACCAGGACGAATCCCCCGATCACCGTGAGCAACGCCACAATGCGGCCGTCGCCCAACATGGTGATGAGCCGCGCAGAATCGGCCAGCGCCGGACGATGTCCGCCATAGACTTCGTTGAGAACGTCGCGGTCCATATTACCGGTGCCGAACAACAGCATGCTCAGCCAGACCAGCACGAGGCCGCCGACCAGTCCCAGGACCGGCTTGTTTAATCGGATTTCAGTCACGTCAGGCGCCCAACGCTGTCAGGCGCCTTCCTGCTCCCCGCCTTAGAACTTCGTGCCGACCCTGATACCGAGAGTACGCGGCCGGCCCGGGACGATGTGGACGTTCGTACAGATGCTGCACGACACAGAACGCGACAATTGGTTGCGCTTGTCGAACACGTTCGTGGCGAACAACTCGACGCTGTACTTGCTCCAATCAAAGCCCGCGAACAGGTCGACCAATGTGTACGAAGGCAACGTCCCGGTCACGAGATTGTCGTCAATCCTGAGAGCCGAACGAGCCGAGCCCTGGTGGACAATCGCCACCTGTCCATGTGCCCTGCCCGGTCCGACGTTTCAGGTGTAGCGCGCGGTTCCAGTCACCTTGAACTTCGGAGTGACCGGAAGACGCGATCCCTTCGGTGCCGTGATTTCGTCGTCCGGCACGCCGTCACAGTTCGGCGCTGTGTCGGCGGCTATTGCGCAAATGTTCTGCTTGGTCTTGGCGTCGGTATATGCCGCCGCCGCGTTCAGCGTGAGCCCGCCGTGCACGTAATTGATGTCGGTCTCAATACCGTTGATCCTGGCATCGCGGCCGTTCTGAACGACGGTCAGGCTGTTCTCACCAAGGAAACTGAACTGAAACTTCTTCCACTCCTGGTGATAGATGGCGCCGTTCCAACGCAGTGGTCCGAGTGTAGTCTTCCAGCCCAGCTCGTAGTTGATCAGGAAGTCCGGATCGTAAGGCGCGAGGCCCGGCTGCCGGTTGATGCCGCCAGGCCGGAAGCCCTTCGACCAGGTTGCATAGAACAACAGGCCCTCGCGCGGCTTCCAATTGCCGTTGAATCGATAGGTCCAACCTGAATCCTTGCTCTGCTTCGGCTTCAGTTTCCCGTTTGCGAACGTCGCGACGTTGATGCACGGAGTGCCCGAGAGAACGCCGTCGAGGATGAGCGTCGTGTCGGTACCGTTGATCTGCGATTCCCGAAGCGTGTCGCCGCTGGTTGTGTAGCATTGAGCCACGCCGGTCTTGGTGCTGTACACCGCATTCGGCACGATCGACGGGTCTATAGGATCGCCGTTAGCGTCCTGAATAAACAGCGGGTCGCGTCCAAACCCGGCAAAACCGAACACGGTGTTGTCGAACTTGTACCAGCGGCCACCGCCGGTGAGCGTGATTTGCGGCGTTACGTCGAAGCTGGCTTCGCCGAAGATCGCATAGTCGCGATCGATACGCTTCTGCTTGGTCAGCCAGATCAGGCCGGGACGTCCATTGACCGACAGGCTATCAGCCAAATTATCGACGTGATATTCTTGGAGGATGTCGTTCGATTGGCGCTGGTAGAATGCGCCTGCGATCACCCGGAACGGCTTGTCCGCCGGCGACGAAACGCGCAGCTCCTGGCTCATCTTTTTGAAGTTGTTGCCGCCCGTGATGTACTGGCGCGGATCGATCGGATCGCCGTTATTATCGAAATAATACTGATAGTTCGCGATGCCGCCGTAGCTTTCGTAATAGGCATCATAGGCGTCCGCGTAATCAGTGTAATCATTGGTCCCGTGGTTCGGGCGATGCATGTAAGCACCGGCGTAGGTGATGTCGAAATTACCGACCTTGCCTTCGACGGTCAGCGCATATTGGGTGAACTTGTCCCGGCCCGGCTCTTTGCGGAACCGCTGGGTTTCCAGATCGCCTAGCCGCTCGTCGTAATACCAGACCCCGCGCGTCTTCGAATTCTGGTGCATGATCGTCGGGGTGACGGTCCAATTCTCGTTGAGGTCGATCTTCAGCGCAGCGCGCCCGCCATAGGTGGTGTTGGTGTTGAAGTTCTTCTTTACGAAGGCCGCGTTGTCAGCGTGGAAGCCGTTTCGAACGCAGCCGATGGTGTCGCCTGTGTCGGGGTCGGTGACTACGTCGCCGCAATAATCGCGGGTCCCGCGAACGTTATCGATGTATCCTGCGTCACGCTGCCAGAAAGCGACACCGCGAAATGCGATGTTGTCCGACACGGGGAGGTTGATCATCCCTTCGAGGCTTCCGCCCACGCCGCCGTTCGCGACCGTATTGAGCTCTGCATCAACCCTGCCATCGGTCACCCCGAGTTCGGGCTTGTTGGTGATGATGCGGATCGTGCCGGCTTCGCTCGATGCACCGTACAGGGTGCCCTGCGGGCCGGCGAGGCTCTCGATGCGGGCGATGTCGTAGATGTGGACGTCGAGCGTACCGCCGATGGTGGTGACCGGCTGCTCGTCGAGATAGGAGCCAACTGAAGGCAGCGAGCCAGTGTGGTTGCCATCTCCGCCCGTCGCGACGCCGCGCATGTAAACGACCGTGTAGCCCGGCGCCGCCGTTTGGAAGCTGACCGACGGCAGCTGCTTCGTGTAGTCCTCGAAGTTCGAGATGTTCAGCTGGTCGAGGCGGCGAGTGCCGATCGCCTGCACGCTAATCGGGACGTCCTGGAGATTCTCCTCGCGCTTCTGCGCGGTGACGATGATCTCGTCGGAGTCCGATGGCTGAGAGGCCGGAGTCGCAGCAGGCGCCGTCGGCGCGGGTGCCGCTTCAGGCGCTGTAGGTTGGGTTGTGTCGGTGGTAGTTTGTGCAAAGGCTGGCGTAGCGATCGCCGTCGTTGCGAGAAGTCCAAACGTAAAAGCGCGCAGTGTGCGAGCGGTCATGATTGCCCCCAATCGACCAATGTGTCCGCATAGCGGCAGAGCCACGACGGCTTGTCAACGGCCAAACGTTGCGTAGCCGACACATACTCGGCGAACTGTGACCTCGCCGCTTCAGAATGTGACCGGGGCGTCCGGATAAGCATTGAGAACCGGCCCCAATGCCTCCTTCAGCGGCCCGAGGTGCGGTTCGTATGAAATCCACTCCTCGGTCGCGTCGCGGTAGATTGGCCGGCGGACCTGCTCGGAGCTCGGAGTCCTCACCGCCCGGTCGGTTTCGTAGAACGACAGGCACGCCGGCTCGAACTCGAGTCCGCAATAATCGAGCAGCGCCCGAATCTCACGCTCGGTATCGTCGACCATCCGCTCGTAGATCACCCGGTGGACACGTCCCGGAAGGACATTGTCGACATGGGCCATCAGCCGGACATAGTCGGAGTAATAGCGGCCGAGATCTTCGAGGTCGTAGGTGAAGTCCTGCCCCCGCGCGAAATGCTGGCGGTAATTCGAGAAGCAGCAGCCGAGCGGATGCCGCCGCGCATCGATGATCTTCGCATTGGGAAGCACGAGCTGGATGAACGGCACGAACGTCCAGTTGTTCGGCAGCTTGTCGACAAAGAACGGCCGATCAGTCCGGCGCTGCACAGCGCTTCGCTTCAGATACTCTTCTCCGGCTTCCTTCCGCTCTTCGACACTGAGCCCGACCGCGGATGTCGGATAATTCCCTCTCCCGCGAGCGATCGCCGGCATGTCCGGCAGTTCGGACGTTCCCTCGACGAGGCTGTGCGAGGACAGGATCTGCTCGACCAGGGTCGATCCGGCGCGAGGCATGCCAACGATGAAGATCGGGTCTGGGGCCGGGCTTCCGCCAGGGCTCTTCAGGACTTCGGCAGTGAAAAGCTCGATGCTTCGATCGACGAGCTGGCTCAAATGGCCGGCGTTGAACGGGTGGTATTTGCGCCGAAGCCTATTCCCCGCTTCGAGATGTGCGAAGGCGGTATCGCTCCGGCCAAGGTCGTGGTGCGCCTTGGCCAGCGCGAACTCGACATGGAACCGGTCGTCGTCCCTGAGGTCTGAGCGCCCGAGCGCTTGCTCCATCGCCGCAATGTCCCCCTCGGAGAAACGGACGGTCTTGAGATTGGCCAGGCTCCACCAGACTTCTCCAAGGGCCGGGTTTAGCTCGATCGCCCGGCGATAGGCCGCTATCGCCTCGTCCAGGCGCCCGACAGTTTTGAGCATGTGGCCATAGCTCATCAGCACTCGAGGCTGGTTCGGCGCGCGGTCCAGCACTTGCCGATAGAGTTCCAAAGCCTGCTCGAAATCACCGAGCCGACCGAGCGTGGCCGCCTTGAGGTTCAGGTGTCCGACGCGGTCGGGTTCCGCCTCGAATATTTCGTCGAGCAGCCCGAGCGCTTCCGACGGTCGCCCGAGCCGCCCCAGGACCATCGCGAGGTTCGCTCGCGCGGCGGTAAAATTCGGGTCGATCTCCAGTGCGCGCCGCAACAGTGTTTCGGAATCCTTGAGCCGTCCGATGCGCGCCGCCAGTTCGGCGAGCATGCGGATCGCGCGAACGTCGAACGGATCGTCCTGCAGGTGCGGCTTCAGCAAGCGCTCGGCTACGTCGAGGCGATTCTCGTTGAGCGCGGCCGCGGCCTCGATGAGCCGCGGATGCCAATGCCCTGCCCTTGTTGCCTCGGTCCCCACGCCTGTTTCGTAGCCTGCCCTTTGGCCTCGCGCCAAGCGGTACTGCCAGCTATGCGCTGCCGATGCGTTATTTCGAGGATCTGGAAATCGGGGCCGAGACCTACTTCGGCTCGTATGCAGTCACTCGCGAGGAAGTCCTGGAGTTCGCGCGGAAATACGATCCGCAGCCTTTCCACCTTTCCGACGAGGCAGCGGCCAGGACGCACTTCGGGCGCCTCGCGGCAAGCGGTTGGCACACTTGTGCGATGACAATGGCGGTGATCGCCCGCCACGTCGTCGAGGAAGAGCAGGCCGGCCTCGGCTCGCCGGGCGTCGACGAGCTCCGGTGGCTGAAGCCCGTCTATCCGGGCGACACGCTTCACGTCCGCGGAAAGATCATTGAAACACGGCCTTCGCAGTCGAAGCCGCATCTAGGGTCGTTCCGAACGGAGACGACGGTCACCAACCAGGACGACGTCCCGGTTATGCGATTCGCGTCGATCGTGCTGATCCTGCGCCGGCCAGACCAAGCCTGAAGTAAACGCCGGAGCGGCACGCAGCCGCCTCGGCGATTGTCTTAGTCGTTGTCGACCTTGTGGTTGCGGCCGCCGCGATTGTTGCGTCGCTGCTGCTGAAGCTCGGTCTGGACGGTCTGCCGCTGTTGCTGGCGCTCGATCCGCATCTGCTGGCGTTCGCTGCGAACCTGCTGCTGCTCGATCTGCACCTGGCGGCGCACGTCGGGCCGATCGCGGAACGTCTGATTGTTGACCTGACGAACGGTCTGGTTGGTCGTCGGCGTCCGATTCTGGAAATCTGCCCAGTTCTCGATCACCGGAGCAACGCCGCCCGTCGAGCTAGCAGTGCCGCGACGACGCTCCCAATAGCGGCGCTGGGCGTCTGACCACCGTGTGCGGTTACGGTACTGATCGTACACGTAATAGCCGGTGCCCGGATAATAGTAGCCGTCGTACCAGCCGTAGTACGGCGAGCCGTAGCCATAGCCGTAGGGCGACCCGTAGCCCGCATAACCGTACGGGTAGCCGCCACCGTAGTAGCCGTTCCCGTAATAGGGGTCGCCGTAACCGTAGCCGTCGCCGTAACCGACGCCAACGCCGAGCCCGCCGTACGGGCCATAGGCGCAGCCGCTGAGGCCAACACCCGCAGCAATCGCCAATGCGGCAGTCTTAAGATTGAATACGCTCATGATACATCTCCAAGCAAAGGAGTTACCAGCGCATTCTGCTTTATGAGGTGAATGGCGACTGAACTAAGTCGCTGAAACACGGTGGGAAATCACAGGCCGCCAAATGCAGCAAAAGGGGCCGCGCGGACGCGGCCCCAATGCTTAGCCCGTGACGCCGGCCTTACGCTTGGCGCTCCGTGCCTTAGCCTGGTTCTTCGGATCGAGCGGGCCCGTCGCGCGGACGACCGCCTTTTCGCCATACCAGATATTCCGGTACGCGAGGTAACCGAAGACAGTCGCGAACAGCAGAAACACTACGACAGCAAGACCCGTCGCGTGGCGCTTCTCGAGCTTTGGCTCGGCCGTCCACACGAGGAACGCCGCGACGTCCTTCGCCATCTGGTCGACCGTCGGCTTCGGATTGCCCGGAGCATAGGTGACCTGCCCGTCGCTCGTAAGCGGCTGCGGCATGGCGAGGTTCAGGTTCGCGAAGTACGGGTTGTAGTGCAGGCCCTGCGGCGTCTTCGAGGCCGGGAACTTCTGGATGAGCTCCGCCGGCTGCTGGCGATAGCCGGTCAGCAGCGAGTAGACGTACGCAGCGCCACCCTCACGAGCCTTGGTGATCAGCGAAAGATCGGGCGGAAGGGCGTTGTTATTCGCCGCGCGAGCCGCAGTCTCGTTCGCATAGGGGCTCGGGAAGCGGTCGGACGGCAGCGCCTTGCGCGTCGACGCTTCACCCGTCTCCGGATTCACCGTCGGAACTTCGGTCTGCCACTGGTTGGCGATCGCCTTCACCTCGGCCTCGTTGTAGCCGAGCGCTTCCAGGTCGTGGAACGCGACCAGGTTCAGGCTGTGACAAGCCGAGCAGACTTCCTTGTAGATCTGGAAGCCGCGCTGGACCTGCTTGCGGTCGAACTTGCCGAACGGCCCGTCGCTCGCGAGCTGCAGGTGCTTCGGATGCAGGTGGAACTCCTCCTCAGCCGTCGCCGGGGGCGGGCTGGTGAGGTACGTCGACACGTTGCTGAAGAACGAGATCAGCAAGACCACCGAGAATACGGCGCCGACCAGGCCCAGGATGTAACGCATTCGCTTCTGTCCCCCTACTCGGCGATCGCCGTGGCGCCGCGCCGAGGCATAATGCCCGCGGGCGCTGCTTCCCTCTTCTCACCGTGCAGCGCCGACGAGCTGATCGAGTCCGGCAGCGGAAGCGTCCGCTCGAACGCCGACACCAGCGGCAGGATGATGAGGAAGTGCGCGAAATAATAAGCTGCGGCCAACTGGCTGATCGCCACATACAGCGGTGTGGCAGGAGCGCCGCCGCAGAAGCCAAGGATCAGGACGTCCAGCACCAGCAGCAGGAAAAAGCGCTTGAACACCGGACGGTACGATCCCGAGCGAACCGGCGACTTGTCGAGCCATGGCAGGAAGAACAGGATCAGGATCGAGCTGAACATCGCCAGCACGCCCCACAGCTTCGCCGGCAGGATGAAGTCGACGGTGAAAGCGCGAAGGATCGCGTAGAACGGCCAGAAGTACCATTCGGGAACGATGTGCGCAGGCGTCGCCAGCGGATTCGCAGGAATGTAATTGTCCGGGTGCCCGAGATAGTTCGGCGCGAAATAGACGAACAGAGCAAACACCGTCAGGAATGCCGCGGCCGCCCAGCCGTCCTTCGCCGTGTAGAACGGGTGAAACGGAAGCGTGTCCTTTTCTTCCTTCACGTCGACGCCGGTCGGGTTGCTCGATCCGGGGATGTGAAGCGCCCAGATGTGCAGGATCACGACCGCCGCGATCACGAACGGCAGCAGGTAGTGAAGCGAGAAGAAGCGGGTCAGCGCTGCTTGGTCAGGAGCATAGCCGCCCAGCAGCCAGACGCGGACGGGCTCGCCGACCAGCGGGAATGCCGAGAAGAAGCCGGTGATGACCTGCGCACCCCAGTAGCTCATCTGGCCCCAGGGAAGGACGTAGCCCATGAACGCCGTCGCCATCATCAGCAGGTAGATGACGAGGCCGAGCATCCACACCAGCTCACGCGGCGCCTTGTACGATCCGTAGTAGAGCCCGCGGAAGATGTGGATGTAGGTGACGATGAAGAAGAAGCTCGCGCCGTTCATGTGGATGTAGCGGAGCGCCCAGCCGGCGTTCACGTCGCGCATGATGTGCTCGACGGAATTGAAGGCTCCGTCCGCGCTTGCGTAATACCACATGGCCAGGACGATGCCGGTGACGATCTGGATCGTCAGGAACAGGCCGGCGAGGACGCCGAAGTTCCACCAGTAGTTGAGGTTGCGCGGAACCGGATAGCCGCCCCCTATCGCGCCGTAGACGAGGCGCGGAAGCGGAAGACGTTCGTCCAGCCAGCGCATCAGCGGCGCCTTCGGTTCGTACTGTTTTGCCCAGGCAAAGCTCATTTTACGGCTCTTTCCCCTCAGCCGATGCGAACGGTCGTGTCGGATACGAATTCATAGTTGGGAACCATCAGGTTCTTCGGCGCGGGCCCCTGACGGATACGTGCGGCCGTGTCGTAGGCCGAACCGTGGCACGGGCAGAAATAACCGCCGAACGGTCCGCGATTCTCGCCCTCACCGGTGCCAAGCGGCACGCAGCCAAGGTGCGTGCAGACGCCGAGCGTGATCAGCCAGTTGGTCTTGCCGGGCTTGGTCCGCTCGGCGAGCGACTGCGGATCGCGAAGCTCGGACAGCGGAACCGCATTGGCGGCCTGGATCTCGGCCGGAGTCAGGTTGCGGATGAACACCGGCTGCTTGCGCCAAACGGTCTTGATGGCCTGTCCCGGAGCGATCTTCGAGATGTCGACCTCGGTCGACGCCAGTGCGAGCACGTCGGCCGGCGGATTCATCTGAGTAATCAGCGGGAGCGCGACCGCCACGACGCCCATCCCGGCGAAGCTCACGGCTGCGACGTTCAGGAAATCCCTGCGGCGTGCGCCGCCTTCCGTTTCAGCCGGGTCCGAACCCTGAGCGGATTGTTCCAGCGTGGCCATGCTTCCCCTTGTAACGCCCAAGATTGACGCGATGTGCTGCACGTGCCCGACAGGCACATAACGAATTCGCCCGAGAGAGGACCTCAAGGGCGAGTGGCGGGCCTGATAGCGAGGCGTTTCGGGGCTGCCAAGGGGCACAATTGGCATTCGCGCGCACGACGCTATGTGAGCGGTCCATGCTCGAACTCGACGAACAGCAGCAGGCGGCGCGCGACTGGTTCGAATCGCTGCGCAATCGCATCTGCGCCGCCTTCGAGGAGATCGAGCGCGAGCACGGCAGCGAGGCTTCCTTCCAGTTCACTCCGTGGGAGCGCACCGACCCCGGCGAAGGTCCGGGTGGCGGCGGAGTCCGCGGCCAGATGAACGGAAAGATCTTCGAGAAGGTCGGCGTAAACGTTTCGACCGTTGGCGGCAGCTTCTCGCCCGAATTCGCCGCGAGCATCCACGGAGCATCGGAGGATCCGCGATTCTTCGCGACCGGAATCAGTCTCGTCGCGCACATGGCCAATCCGCACGTCCCCGCAGTCCACATGAACACGCGGTTCCTGACGACGACCAAACGCTGGTTCGGCGGAGGCGCCGACCTCAACCCCGCCATCCCTTACGTGGAAGACACGGAAGCCTTTCACGCCAGGCTCCGCGCCGCCTGCGCGGCTCACGATCCCACCTTCTATCCGCGCTTTTCCAAGTGGGCGGAGGACTATTTCTTCATTCCACATCGGGGCGTCCCGCGCGGCGTCGGCGGCATTTTCTACGACCATCTCGAATGTTTCGAGCCTGGCGAGGGGCCGACGTTCGACGCCAATTTCGCCTTCACCCGGGATGTCGGCGAAGCGTTCCTGGACGCCTTCCCGAAGATCGTCCGAAAGCGCGTGGACACGCCGTTCACCGAGGAAGACATGCGGCGCCTCCTCGAATTCCGCGGCCGCTACGTCGAATTCAACCTGCTCTACGATCGCGGCACCTTGTTCGGGCTGAAGACCGGCGGGAACATCGACGCCATCCTGATGAGCCTGCCGCCGCTGGCGGCCTGGAAATGAGCTACGAGAAGGTCGCTGACGGCGAGCTCGCCGCCGTCGTCACTTTCCTCGAGATGCGCGAATCACCTCGCGCTGATGTCCCCCCTTCCCCGCTCTCCCTCCGCCGAAGCGAATATCCCCGGCCTGACGATTACCGGGAGCTGTTCCGCAAGGTCGGGGCCCGCTGGCTGTGGTTCTCACGCCTGGTCATGGACGACGCAGCGCTGGCGGCCATCATCCAGCACTCTGCGGTGGAGCTCTTCACGGTCGTCGACGAAAGCGGCAGCGAGGTCGGCATGCTCGAACTGGATTACCGCGAGCCCGGAGAGTGCGAGCTGTCTTTCGTCGGACTGGTCCCCGAACTGTCAGGGCAAGGCCACGGCCGCTGGCTGCTGGCCGAGGCGATCAGCCGGGCGTGGCGGGAAGGTGTGTCCCGCGTCCACGTCCACACCTGCACGCTCGATCACCCCGCAGCGCTCAGCGCCTACCGGCGGGCCGGATTCGTGCCGTACCGCCGCTCTGTCGAGCGCTTCCCGGACCCTCGCCTGCTCGGCTTCCTGCCGCGGGACTGCGCGCCGCAGATCCCCCTGATCGGCTAGCGCAGCGCTTCCTCGATATTCTCGCTCTGCCCGGCCGCCTGGGCATAGACCCGGGCGAGCATCACCGAGGCGAGGATTGAAAAGGCCCCCTGCGCCGCCCCCGCGAAGGAAGCGAGGATCAGTGCCCCGATCGACATCGGCTCGATCGAGGGGCTGAACATGCGGGCAAGCAAACCGCCGACCACTCCGGCCGCCATCATCAGGATCAGGGTCGCGACGATCAGCAGCAGGATGAAACCTAGAAGGCGCCAGTAGTTTCCGGAGGTGAGGCGCCAGCTCCGCTTGATGATCGCCAGCGGACCGATGTTCTCGGCGCTCGCAACCGGCGAGACCAGGGTGAAGCGCACCGAAATAATAAGCGCCGCAAGCCCGATGATCCCGAACATCAGCGCGGCCGGACCACTGGGCGGGCCGCTCAAATGTTCGAGGTCGACTCCCAGCCCCAGAGACAGGATGATGATCAGCGGTACCGCTAGGATAGCCAAGCCGACGATCAGAAGAACGACCGCTCCCAAAGCCGACGGAAAGCGCCGCGCGCCGTGTCCGATGGCCGCCCCGACCGTCGTCGAAGGCCCGAGGGCAAGGCGGATGAGGGCAAGCTGACCAATCAGTGAAATGAGCGCGACGGCCAACCGTAGCAGTTGCATCGAAGCCGGCGCATCGGCGCCCACTGTCGCTTGCGGGGGCGAGACGATTCCGACGACGACCTCTGGGAGGACGATCAGTGCAAGGGCGACCGAAACGAGAAGTCCGCCGTCACGCCGAAAGATTTCTCGCGTCTCGTCCCAAGCCCGCGAGATCGAAAGGCTGCTTGCCACCACGTACCCCTATTCCTGTTGCCGCCTGGTTATGCGGGGCATGCGCTCCGCTTGCAACGCGCTTGCGGTGAAGGCGGCCAGAGGCCATCTGCCGCCCGTGGAGACGATCGACCAAGTAGAATGGCGCGTCAGTGAGGGCATCATTCCCTATGAGGAGGCTCGCGGGTTCATGGAGCAGCGCGCCGCGGCAATCCGCGCCGGGGAAGCCGCCGAATGCGTCTGGCTGCTCGAACATCCGCCTCTGTTCACCGCCGGCACGAGCGCCGACCCCGCCGAGCTATTCAATCCGTCGGGCTTCCCCGTCTACGATGCAGGTCGCGGCGGCCGCTACACCTATCACGGACCCGGCCAACGCGTCGGCTATGTCATGCTCGACCTCGAAAAGCGTGGTCGCGACGTCCGCCGCCTTGTCCATTCCCTCGAAGGCTGGATTATTGCTTCCCTCGCCGATCTCGGCGTCTCAGCCCATCGCGCGGAGGGCCGGATCGGCATCTGGGTCGGCGAAGGCGGCGAAGAGGCGAAAATCGCCGCGCTGGGCATCCGCATCAAGCGCTGGGTGACCCTCCACGGCTTCTCGATCAACGTGTCGCCGGACCTCTCGCACTTTGGCGGGATCGTCCCCTGCGGCATCAGCGAGTTCGGCGTGACGAGCCTTCAGGCGCTCGGCAAAGAAATGCCGATGACGCGCGTTGATGACAGTCTGAGACGTGCTTTTCCGCTGTTTATCAAAGACTTGTCACAGTCGTGCAAAGTAGCTTGATGGCGGCGGACGCTTCAGACTATTGTGCGCGCGATTTGTGAGGTGGGCGCCGCTCACTTTCAGATCGGATAATCTAGGGAGTTTTGAATGCGTGCTCTTATCCTGGTCGCCGGTGCGGCCCTGGCGGTTTCGGCTTGCAGCAGCAACGAAGCCGCAGACAACACGATGAACGTTGACAACCTCGCTGTCGACAACCTGGTCGTTAACGACACGGGTATGGACGCGAATATGGACATGAACGCGACTGCCGATGCGAATGCAGCAGCCGACGCAGCCAATACCGCTGCCGACGCCGCGAACACCGCAGCCGACGCCGCGAACAGCGCCGCGAACAACGCGATGTAATTCGACGGCTCTCCGTTTGGAGTGCCGACGACTTAAGAGGCTGCCGGTTCGTCCGGCAGCCTCTTTTTTTGGCTGTCGCGAGCGGTATGGAGAATACATGAGACGTTTGTTTCTTATCGCCGGCGCTGCGGTCGCGCTGAGCGCCTGCGGCGGCAAAGGCGAGGTCGCCGAGAACGGGAGCCTGGCTGAGAACCTCTCGTTCGATTCGAAGCCCGCAAATGATGCCAGCGCGCTTGAAGCGGTGGAAGCAGAGGGCTCCAGACTTGCGGCCGCCGAAGGGGCCAACGAGGTCGAAGCTGACAATTCCGCCGAATTGAACGCGGTCAAGAACGCCCCCGCGAAGGCGGACAAGGGCGACTCAAATTCCGCTGCGAATGCGGACCAGGCCGACACGAACGCCGCCGGAAATTCGGACTAGGCTAAGGCAGGCCGATCAGTTTGTGCGACTGCAATGAAAGGCGCCATTTGGGGCGATCCATCACCAGTCGGATCGCCGCATCGAGCGCCTGTTCGCGCGCCTCGCAATCCATCGGTTGAATGAGGAAGTTGGCGAAGTTCCAGCTTTCGAATTCCGCCGGATCCACGCCCTCCTGGGGCCAGACCAGCTTCAACTCATCGCCGCTGCGCTGAACGACATCGGTCCCGGCCTTCGGGCTGATGCACAGCCAGTCGATGCCCTCGACGGCGGGCAGCGTTCCATTGCTTTCGACGGCAATTCGGAAGCCGCGATCGTGCAGGGCGTCGATGAGGGCCGGGTCGAGCTGGAGCATCGGTTCGCCGCCGGTGATCACCACCAGCCGCGCCCCTTCCTCCGCACCCCATGTGGCCAGCGCCCGCTCCGCCAGCGAATCGGCGTCGGCGAACTTGCCGCCCCCCTCACCGTCCGTGCCGACGAAATCCGTGTCGCAGAAATGGCATGGGGCCGTCGCGCGATCCTGCTCGCGACCCGACCACAGATTGCACCCGGCGAACCGCAGAAAGACTGCCCGACTGCCCGATTGGACCCCCTCGCCCTGGAGGGTGAGGAAGCATTCCTTGACTGCGTACGCCATCAGGCTTCGTCCGTGACCGCCGCGTAACGCGTTGGGTCGGTGATCCCGGCCTCGGCAAAGCCTTTCGCCCGCAACCGACACGCGTCGCAAAGTCCGCAATGGCTGCCATCCGGCAAGGGATCGTAGCAGCTATGGCTTAGCGCGGCGTCGAGCCCGAGCCTTTGTGCTTCGCGCGCAATGTCGGCCTTGGTCATATGCTGTAGCGGGGCGTGAATCGTGAACTCGCGTCCTTCGGTACCCGCCTTGGTCGCAAGCCGCGCGAGCGCCTCGAATCCCTCGATGAACTCCGGCCGGCAGTCGGGATAGCCGGAATAGTCGAGCGCATTGACGCCGATGAACAGGTCGCGTGAGCCTTCGGCCTCGCCCCAGCCCAGCGCGAGGCTCAGGAAGATGAGATTGCGGGCCGGCACGTAGGTCACGGGTATCCCGGGCTGCACGCCGTCCTTGGGAACGGATTCGTCGCTGGTCAGGGCCGAGCCGCCAAAGGCGCGCAAATCCAGCGGAAGAACGATGTGCCGATCGGCCAGCGCGGAGGCGATTCGCCTCGCCGCCTCGAGCTCGACGCGATGGCGCTGGTTGTAGTCGACCGTCAGCGCGAGGACCGAATAGCCCTGCTCCCGCGCCAGCGCGGCGCAAACCATGGAATCGAGCCCCCCCGAAAGGAGCACGACCGCTTTTCGTCCATGGCCTATCTGCGTTGCCGCCATGGCCGCGCATCTAGGCGGTGATCGGCGACAAAAGAAGGGCCGCCCACCGGTGGTGAGCGGCCCAGTTCCGGGACAAAGCCCGTTTGGGAGGAAAGCGTGCCGAATCCGGCACAACCCTTTCCTACCTCATGCTGGTTAAACCCTTGCTTAATGAACCGGGAATTTTCTCAGCAATTCCCAACTCTTCGTGCCTGGAGCACGTAGTGGAACGGCGCGTTGCCGGAAATTCCCTGGGTTTCGATCCGCAATGCGCGCGGAGTGATCAGGTCGACGGTCGATTGTCCAAAAGCGCCACCCGCGCACGTGTAATGGATCTCGGCGCGGCGCTGTTGATCGCGGACGATGTCGCGCGCGCAATTCGCACGCAGATGCTCGAACTGGGCCAGGACGACGGGGTCGGGAACGCAGACGCTGCGACGGAATTCGTTACCACGGCTGACTTCCCATAAGCCGCCGGTCGTCTGGCTGAAGATCGTCGGACGAACGGCAGCCGCCAGGCCGAGGAGCGCCAATGCTGCCCCCGCCACTCGGACTGTCGTTCTCAAAGGTCGCTTCATCGTGCACCATTTAGCACGAAACCATTAACAAGAGGGAGACGGTTCAATGGCTCAGGACACATCTTCCAACGTGATCGGGAAGCTCTGCGAGCAAAACGCGCAGTCCACCGTGATGAACCCGTCCGGCCCGACCATCGCTTCGCGCTCCTCTTCCGGGAAGCGCGCGATCACTGAACGCACATAGTCCGGATCGCACCGGCAGCCCTTTCGCAGGTGCACGGGCGTGTAGGTGCGGACCTCGGCCTCCTCGTGGAACAGCCGCCAGATGAGGTCGTCGAGAGGAAGATCGGGATCGACCAGTTCCCCCTCCTTCACCGAACCGGCGAGAATCGCGACGTGCGGCCAGTCCGGATGGTCGAGCTGCGTGTGGATTCGCTCGCGCCCCTCCTCGCCTTCCGGCAGGTGCTGGAAGAGGATTCCACCGGCAATCCACTTCCCATCGTGCTTCTCGGCGTTGAGCCTCACCAGGCTCGGAATCTGCTCCGACTGGGCGAAGTAGCTCTGCGCCGCGTGAGCCAGGCTGTCGCCCTCGAGCGGCACGATACCCTGGTAACGCTCGTTGCTGAGCGGCTGGTCGAACGTGATTGCGAGATAGCCCTTCCCGAACAGGGCAAATAGCGACGGATTCGGGCCCGCGTCGGCAAGCCGCTCCGGGTCGTGTCGGACGTACCCGCGAAGCTCTCCACCGAGATAATCGCAGACCAGAAGGTCGATTGCGCCATTCTCCGTTTGCGCCTGGAGCGTCATCTGTCCCTGCGGATCCTTCAACAGGGTACCGAGCAGCGCGGTCAGCGTCAGCGCCTCGGCAAGCAGTCGCTCGACGACCGGCGGATAATTGTGGTTGGCCAGAATCTCATCGAGCACAGGCCCGATGCGCGCAGCGCGGCCACGGGCGTCACGCGCCGGGATCGTGACGCCGATCGCGACGTCAAGGGACAGTTTTTCTGCGGGCATGACGCCTAGATAGGAGCCGGTTGGCCGCCTTCCAACTGCTCAGGCAGCCGCGGCAGGAACCTCATATTGCGCTGCGGCCGCGGACAGGCCTTCGACGAATTCCTTGATATGGCCCTCGTCGATGACCAGCGGCGGAAGGACGCGCATGACATTGTCGCCGGCGGCGACCGTCAGCAGGCCCTGGCCGCGAAGCCAATTCACGAAGGCGCGGCTGTCCGTCTTCATCTTGATCCCGAGCATCAGGCCCTTGCCGCGGACGCTCTCGAAGATGTGATCGTGGTTGGGGATCATCTGCTCGAGCGCGGAGCGCAGGCGCTCGCCCATCTGGCGGACGTTCGCGAGGAATTCCTCGTTGGCGACCACGTCGAACACGGCCTGCCCCGCCGCCATCGCCAGCGGGTTACCGCCGTAGGTCGATCCGTGCGTACCGATGACCATGCCGCTGGCGGCCTTCTCGGTTGCGAGGCAGGCGCCGAGCGGGAAGCCGCCGCCAATGCCCTTGGCCGACGCCATGATGTCCGGCTCCACGCCATACTGCTCGTAGGCATAGAGCGTGCCGGTACGGGCGACGCCGCACTGCACCTCGTCGAACACCAGCATCAGGTCCTTCTCGTCGCAAACGGCGCGAAGGCCGGCAATGAACTCGTGGCTGGCCGGACGGATGCCCCCCTCGCCCTGGACCGGCTCAAGCAGGAAGCCCGCCGTATTCTCGTCGACCGCGGCCAGCGCTGCGTCGAGATTGTCGAACTCGACGACCTTAAAGCCCGGAAGCAGCGGCGCGAAACCGTCGCGAAGCTTCTCCTGATTGGTCGCGCTGATCGTCGCCATCGTCCGCCCATGGAAGGCGTTCGAGAAGGTGATCAGGTCGTGCTTGTGCGGATTGCCCTTGGCATGATGGTAGCGGCGCGCCGTCTTAATCGCGCACTCGACGGCTTCCGCGCCGGAGTTGGTGAAGAAGACAGTGTCGGCGAAGGTCAGGTCGACCAGCCGCTGCGCGAACGCCTCGCCTTGCGGGCTGCCGTACAGGTTCGACACGTGCATCAGCGTCGCGGCCTGCTTCTGGATCGCCTCGGTCAGGTGCGGATGACCGTGGCCGAGAAGGTTCACCGCGATGCCCGAGGCGAAGTCGAGATATTTCTCGCCATTCTCGCCGTAGAGATAGACGCCTTCGCCTCGAACCGGCCTCACCTCGCAACGAGGATAAACGGGCATGAGCGGAGTGATGGCCATCTCGGGCGGGTCCTTCTGTGGTCTGTGGGATACGGCTGATTACCGGCTCGGCGCTATAGCCAGACGGCCGACAAAGGAAAAGGCGCGCCGGGGACTGCCGGGCGCGCCTCTCGTTTGGACCTAGCGAAGACGCTTAGTCGTGGCGGTAACCACCGTCGTCTTCCCACCGGTCATTCCGACCGTCACGGTCGCGATCCGACCAGTTGTCACGCCGGTCATTCCGACCCCAACGATTGCCATCGCGAGCTTCGTACGCAACTCGCTGCTCAAGGCGGTTGATTCGATAGTTGATCGAATTCGCCTCGTTCGGGTTCAGGCCGTTGCGGGCCATGTATCGAAGCTGGCGCTCGATATCGCGCGACTCATTGCGAAGGCGATAGGCTTCGCGTTCGCTCAGGATATTGCGCTGGTCGAGACGGCTGATCTGCCGCTGAACCTGGTCGATATGCGCCTGCAGGCTGCGGACATGCCCGTAATTGTTGTAGCCATAGGCATTACCGTACGGCGCCTGCTGACCCGGATAGTATTGGCCCGGGTAGTTCTGAGCCGAAGCCGGCGCGGCGAATGCGAGAGCCGAGGCGGCTGCAGCAACCGTGAAAAGAACTTTACGCATTGTGGCTCTCCTACTGAGCGTTGAATGCGCATCTTCTGGGCCATTGCTGTTGCCCGCACCCTGAACGCGTCAGTTATCAGCCGTTCAATTTCGTAAACGAGGCCTAGGCGGTATTGTAAGGTCGAACTCCCTGCGTGGAGAACGGTCCTGGTCTCTCTCAGCCGCTCAATTCTCTCGCTTTCCATTATCAGCATGGCGGCGGGCAATGTGTCCGCAGCATCTACCGAGCTGATGGTCGCGGACTTCGATTCGGGCCACAAACCGAACAATCTCGGCGGTGAATTCGGCTGCTGGATCAAGGATCCTGGCGATCCCATGCAGGGCTGCATCGAATCATTCGATCGCGGCGCCAACGGGAACGCATTGCGGATCATCTACAGCGTGGATTCGGACAAGCCCGCCTTCGGTGGCTTGTGGATGCGGCTGCAGAATCTCGATGCGGCGAAGTTCGATACGCTGGCACTTCGAGTCAAAGGCGATGCCGGCATGGGTTACACCAAAGTCTTCAAGGTCGAACTCAAGGACGCCATGGACGTGGGCAGTCACTATTACGTGCGCGGCATCACCGATCAGTGGCAGGACATCACCATCCCCCTGAAAGATTTCGAAGGGATGGCAAACCCCAGGAAGCTCAAGGAACTTGTCCTCGTCATCGAGGATACGACCGCAACCGCGAAACGTGGCGTGATCTACCTCGATGACGTGCGGTTCACGAAGACCGGCTCGTAGGGCCTACTGCTTGATTTTCCAGCCGCGCTTCAGGAGCGAATAGCAGAGAGCCCAAAGCGCAACGTTCACCGCGAGAAGTGCTGTCGCTCCAATCACGATCGGCGAATCGCTGATCCCAAGAAACCCGTACCGGAATCCCGAGATCACGTAGAAGAACGGGTTGGCGTGGCTGATCGCCCGGAACGAGGGCGCGAGTTGCTCGACCGAATAGAAAGTGCCGGACAGCAACGACAATGGGGTCACCACGAAATTCGTCACCGCTGCCGCATGATCGAACTTGTCGGCCCACAGCGATGTGAGGAGGCCGAGGAAGCTGAGCAGCAGCGCGCCCATCAGGCCAAACCAGAAGGCCCACAGCGGATGCTCGACGCCAACGTGAACGCCGGGCCACAAAAGCATCGCCAGCCAGACCGCGCAGCCGACCAGGAAAGCCCTCGTCACCGCCGCTCCCACGAGTCCCGCAATCAGCTCGCCGGTCGATAGCGGCGGCATCAGATAGTCGACGATGTTCCCCTGCATCTTGCCGACCAGCAGCGAGAAGCTAGCATTGGCGAAGGCGTTCTGGATCATCGCCATGACGATCAGGCCCGGAGCGATGAAATCGGCGAAGTTGACTCCCATCACGGTACGTCCGCCGCGGCCCAATGCCACCGTGAAAATCGCCAGGTAAAGAAGCGTCGTGATGGCCGGCGCCCAGACCGTCTGCATCTGGACCTTGAAGAACCGGCGCACCTCCTTGATATAAAGGGTCTTGAGCCCGCCCCAGTTGACGCCGTGCAATATCGGCTCTCCTGGTGGCGTTTGAACCCAGATTGGAGATTGCTCGCTCGGAGTGGTCACGCGGGTGCGCCTATCGGTTGGCGCTTGTCGCGGCAAGCCGAGCGGCATTGGAGAAGCATTTAGATGTCGTGGACTGAAGAGCGGATTGAGCGCCTGAAGGCGATGTGGACGGAAGGCGCGACCGCCAGCCAGATCGCCGACGAGCTTGGGGGCGTCAGCCGCAACGCGGTCATCGGCAAGGCGCATCGCCTCGGCCTCGAAGCCCGTCCGTCGCCCGTGAAGCCGGGCGAAGAGAAAGAGCATCGCAGTCCCGCCGCCGCCGCGCCAACGCCGAAGCCCGCTCCGGCCGAGCGTCCCGCGCCTCGCCCGGCAGCGGCTGCCGCCGCGCCCGAGCAGGCAGCGCCCGCTCATCCGGCGCCGCAGCGCCAGCGCGCCCAGTCCGACAATATTCAGTACCGCTCGATCGGTCCGGGCGGCTTTATCCGCCAGGGCCCAGGCGACCAGCAGGCGCCGATTCCGCCCGCTCCACCGCGCCGGCTCGTTCCAGCCAAGCCGAGCCCCGAGGTCGCCGACAAGACGAGCCTGCTCGATCTCAACGACCGCATCTGCAAGTGGCCGATGGGTCACCCCGGCGAGCCCGACTTCCACTTCTGCGGCAACGCCTCGAACCCAGGCTTCCCGTATTGCGTCGAGCATTGCGGAGTGGCCTACCAGGCGCAGCTTCCGCGCCGCGACCGTCGCCCGCCGCCACCGCTTCCGTTCGGCGGCCCCCGCGTCCGCTAAAGCCTAGCGCGCGTCCGCGAGGGCGCGCTCTTGAGCTTTCAGGAAAGTTCGAAGCGCCGCGCGTGCTGCCGGCCATCCCTTGTCGTGCTCGAGAGGGATGTGGTTTTCGGAATCGATCATCACCAGCTCCGATTTCCGGATCTGCGCTGCCAGCGTCTCGGAGCAGCTTGGCGGGATGATCCGGTCCCCGCGGCTGTGCATGATCAAGGTCGGCGCCTCGATCTTCGCCAGTAGGGGTCGCAGGTCGATGGTCCTGAAGACGTCCTGCAATTGCTCGCTCAGCACGCTGATCGTTCCGAGGCGGTCCACGAACCAGTCCATCATCTCGTTGCTCGCGTCGGGCCAGTAGAGCGCGCCGAGCATACGAGCGAACGAAACCCGGTCGCTCGGCGCATAGCCGCGACCGAGATTGAGCAGGGTCTCACGCCGCTGGATCTCCTCGGGATCAGCCCGTACTCCGAAGCCTTCGGCATAGCCCCCGACCAGGACCATCCTCCGGACCCGCTCCGGAAAGCGCGCTGCGAATGCGATCGCGACGAGAACGCCATGGGACATCCCGAAGATGTCGAACGTCTCCAACTCCGCGTCGTCCACGACGGCGATGAAGTCCTCAAGTAGCGACTCGAAGTCCCAGCGCTGCGGATCCGGGTCCGACAGGCCGACGCCGCGCATATCCGACCGGATCAGGCGCCGCCCGCGCAACGCCTCTTCCATCCAGTGGCTCCAGGTCGGAGCAGCAAAGTCCTTCTCAACCTGATGAAACCAGACCGCGGGCATGGCCATGGGGAAGCCATCGCCCACGCTGGACCATGCGATCTTCGCGCCATCCGAGGAAGTGCAGACCTCATTCTGCTCCGCCGTCTTCGCCTCCGCGATCACGGCATCGCTCCCCTCGCCCTCGGACTTCAGGAACTGCCGAGCGTGCTTCACGAACTCGTGCCACCCTGGCTCCTTCTCCAGAAGGAGGTGATTCTCGCCGTCGATCGGGATGAAGGTCGCGCCCGGGATGTGCTGGGCCAAATATTCGCCTGCGGTGAACGGCACGACCTGGTCGTCCCGCGAATGGAAGATCAGGGTCGGGACCGTGACTTTCGGCAATAGGTCGCGGACGTCGATCAGCGACAGCGCACGCTGCAGCTTCACAGCATTCTCCGGCGAGCAGCTGACCCGCTGCATCTCGTTCCACCACTTGATCTGCTCCGGCGTACCTTCCGGAATGTAGAGGCTCGTGAAGACCTGACGGTAGGTCGGGTGGTCCGAGCCCCAGCCGACCTCCGTCAGCTTGAGTAGCGCCTCGCGCCGGGCGATCTCCCCGGGATCACCGCGCGCCGCCCACCCTGCCGAATAGCCGCCGAGAATCAGCAGCCGGCGCACCTTCTCCGGATGGCGGACCGCATAGGCGATCGCCACGGCGGCGCCCTGGCTGATGGCAAGCAGGTCGAAGCTTTCGAGGCCGGTCGTCTCGACCACGCATTCGAGGTCGTCGACGAAGGCGTCAAAAGAGATTTCCGGCGTATCCCAGTCGGACAGGCCGTTCGCGCGCTCATCGTAGCGGATCAAAGTATGGCCGCGCGTGAACTCGTGGAGCCAGTGCTTCCAGACCGGGCTCTTCCAATCATGCTCGAGGTGATTGAGCCAGTTGGCCGCTTTCACCAGCGGCGGCCCCTCGCCCATCACCGAATAGGCCAGGCGGGTGCCATCTTTGGCCATCGCATGACGGACGAGCTGCTTCGGAAGGCCAATGCGCTGGGCCTCGCCGCGCGACTTCGCGTCTTCCTCAAACTGGCGGCGCCAGGTCGCTGGAGGCACTCCGTATTCGCGCTTGAAGGCACGGGTGAACGCGGCTTCCGAATTGAAGCCGACTGAATAGGCCACGTTCGATGCGTTCTGCTTGCCGTCCCGAAGCATGTTCGCGGCCATGCGCATCCGCCACCGCGCGCAGTAACGCATTGGAGGCTCGCCGATCAGCTCGGCGAACTTCTCGCCCAGGACGGTTCGCGAAACGCCCGCCTCGCGCGCGAGGCTTTCGACATCAAGGTCCTCGGCGTAGCGGCTGTGGATAATCGACAGCGCCTTGGTCACTGCCGGGTCCGTCAGTCCGCGAAGCCAGCCGCTCGCGCCGAACGGCAGGTGATCGACATATTCCCGGACGGCCTGCGTCAGGAATAGCTCGGCAAGTTTCGCCACGACTTCCGAAGATGGTTTCTGCTCGGCCAGGAAGCGCATCGACGTGTCGAGCCATTCGGCCTCCCCCCCAACGATCTTTAGGGTCAGGAGCGGTGGAAGAGCATCGAGAAGGGGATGGTCGCTGCTGTTCGCGGCCTCGAGGAAGCCGCACCACACTTCGGCCTTCGCACCGTCGGTCCCGGTCGAGACCCGGTGGACCCCATCGGCCGTAATCTTGCTAATTTCGTTCGCGTCCGTCGGGGGAAGGCCGGCCCTGCTCGCCAACCTATGAGGTTCATTTCGCGGAATGATGGCGACGGAGCCCGCTTCAAGTGTCACCGGAGCCATGCCCTCGACTTCGACGATCAGCTTGCCCGAGCGAACATAGTGATAGCTGATGAGCTTGTCGGGCACCGGGAAGAAGGGCTCGAAATGCCCGGGGGTGAACTCGGCGGCGACGCAAAAGTCTCCACTGAACTCCCCGTCGACGACCACGCCCCCTCTGAGGCGAAGCGAGCTCAGGATATCGTCCAGAACGTCCATCGATAGCTCCGCGGCGCATACGTATGCGGCGTTTCAGTCAAGTTATCCGGCAAGCCGGTCATGTTTGCAAACGAGTCGCAAGTGTAGAGACCGCATCATCGAGTTGAAAGCCCGTCCAGTTGGTTCGGAAAGCATTGCTTCCGAAGACGTGGCTTCTTGTACCTAGAAAAATCAAGGGGATCTGAAATGCCAAGTATTGAAAGGGATATACGTGCGCGAAGAGCAGTGGTGCTCTTCTTCGCCGTTGTTTCCGGGGTCTCTGCAGTTGCGACTGCGGTGATGCCCGCGATTGTACACGCTTAAGTCAAACCAAGGGGAATATCATGTATCACGACTTCAACTATGAAGCGACGCTCTCATCGTCGCTTAGGGCCCAGTGGCAGCTCGACGACGTCCTTCGGGAAGACCAGGAGCTGGATTTCAGCCGTAACTTCATGCCGGAGAGCCTGGCTCGCACCGGCGCGATCAGCAGCCTGAATGCTTTCGAGCAAAAGGTCCTGAACCAGATCTCGGCCCACCAGTATCTGACGATCTTCGGGGTGGTCGAGGAATTCATCCTTCCGTTCCTGCTCGATCATGCTCGTCCGCACTTGCTCAACGACGACTGGCGCGTCCGCGCGATCCTCAACTTCGCGAGCGAGGAAGCGAAGCACATCCACCTGTTCAAGCGCTATCATGCGGCGTTCGCACGGGGCTTCCCGGTCGAATGCGAAATGATCGGTCCGTCCGAGGCGATCGGCGCGGAAGTGCTCCGCCACGACCCGCTCGCGGTCGGTCTCGTCATTCTGATGATCGAGTGGATGACCCAGCAGCACTACCTGGGCAGCATCAAGGACGATGGCGACATCGACCCGCTGTTCAAGAGCCTGATGAAGAATCACTGGGTCGAAGAAGCCCAGCACGCGAAGCTCGACACCCTGATCGTCGACGCTCTTGCGGAAGGCCGTACCGAGGAGGAGATCGACGCCGCAATCGACGAGTTCTTCGAGATCGGGGGGTTCCTCGACAACGGACTGAAAGCCCAGGCCGCCTACAATCTAGACGCGCTCGAGAAGGTGATCGGCCGCAAGCTCGAGGACCGCGCGGAGATTGAGGAGCAGCAGCACCAGGCCGCACGCTGGACCTACATCGGTTCCGGCATGGTCCACGAGCGCTTCAAGGCGACGCTTCTGAACATCTCGGCGAACGCCGCGGCCCGCATGGCGGAAGCCGCTCCCGTCTTCGCCTGAACCCGATGAACCCAAAGGAGAATGTGAATGTTGGACACCGTAAAGAATGCGCCCGTGAACGGGCTCGACCTCGAAGCCCTCGGCGAAGTCGTCGAAGCGATCGAGAAGGACTCGTCAAAGGGCATCGTCGGCTTTGACGTCGTCACCCGCTGGAAAGGCCAGACGCGCAGCGAGACGACCGTGACCGGCTTCGACATCGGCGGCGAGCGCGTCGAGCGCAGCCACAAGATCGTTGCCGACGAGCCGTACGAGCTGCTCGGCGCCGACACCGCCCCGAACCCGCAGGAACTGCTGATGGCGGCGTTCAATGCCTGCATCACCGTTGGTTACGTCGCCGGTGCGTCGCTCAAGGGAATCACGCTGGAATCGCTCGAGATCCGCACCAAGGGTCAACTCGACCTGCGCGGCTTCCTCGGCCTCAGCGACGCGGTGCCCCCGGGCTACGAGCACGTCGACTACGAAGTCGTCATCAAGGGTGACGGATCGGCCGCGGATTTCGAGGAGATCCACCAGACGGTCATGAAGACGTCGCCCAACTACTTCAACATGAGCCGTCCGATCAAATTGAACGGAACGCTCAGCGTCGGCTGACGCACGATACGGCGCCGCGTCTCCGGGCGCGGCGCCACTCAATAAGGGGTGTGAGAATGTCAGACCTGGTTATCGATAAGATCAATCCGAACAAGGCCCTTTGGGAAAAGGGCGACTTCACCCGCATCGCCGACACGATGCGGCAGAGCGGCGAGGAGCTCGTGAGCACGCTCGGCATCACGCCGAGCATGAACGTGCTGGACCTCGGCTGCGGCGACGGAACGACCGCCCTTCCGGCCGCGAAGCTCGGCGCAACCGTCACCGGCGTCGACATTGCGGCCAACCTCGTTGCTGCAGGCAATAAGCGCGCTGCCTCGGCCGGCCTCACCAACCTTCACTTCCGCGAAGGCGATGCGTCGAACCTCGAGGGCATCGATTCCGACAAGTACGACCTGGTCGTCAGCATCTTCGGTGCGATGTTCGCCCCTCGGCCGTTCGACGTGGCCAAGGAGATGGTCCGCGTCACCAAGCCCGGCGGCCGCATCGTCATGGGCAACTGGATCCCCGGCGACCCGACGCTCGTCGCTCAGATCCTGAAGATCAGCGCCGCCTACACTCCACCCCCGCCCGAGGGCTTCGTTTCGCCGATGACCTGGGGCGACGAAAACCAGGTCCGCGAGCGCTTTGAGACCGCAGGAATCAAGCCGGAGAACGTCGGTTTCGAGCGGGTGACATGGCTCTTCCGTCTGCCGGGACCGCCGCGCGAGCTGCTGGCGACCTTCCGCGACTATTACGGTCCGACCATGAACGCCTTCGAAGCGGCCTCGAAGGCTGGCCGAGCCGATCAGCTGGAGGCCGAGCTCATGGCCCTGTTCGAGTCCCAGAACCGCGGCGGCGACAGCACGGAAGTGCCCGCCACCTTCCTCAAAGTCACAGCAAAGAAAGGCTGAGCGCTCGCGCCCGGGAAACTCCATGCTCCACGCACTCATCGAACGCACGAACCGCCAGTTCCTCGATCGGCCCAACCGACGCCACGAGCGGCATCGTATTTCACCGCGCCCGCGCACTTCGCCGTCGCTGCCGCATTCCTCGGCCGCGAGCCGGTTCGCGGAGACCTGCGCCGGGATCGGCGGAACAACGATGCTTCACGACCTGATGCCGGACATCGTCACCGTTACCTTCGGCGCCAGGACCAAGGAGATCCACGCCCGGCTCAAATCGCGCGGGTGGAAATCCGTCGGTCTCGGTGATTGGCAGGGCGAGCGCGTGCTGGGCGTCTCATTCGGCGGTGATCGCCGGGCGAACTGCACCGCCGACGATCTGGTCGAAGCGTTGATTACCGTGGTCGGCGAGATGGAGATCGCCGAGACCCGGATCTGGTAACTCCCCGCGTCGGCTCTCCCCTCGACACCCCCCCGCCGACGCAAAAAGGAAGGCCCCGGAGCGCGATCACGCTCCGGGGCCTTTTCTTTTCGCTAAGCCAATGCCTTACGCGTGCTCAGCCTCGGCATCCACTGTCTGCTTCGAAGCAGGCTTCTCACCGCCCTCGATTGCAGACTGCTTGCCCTCGGCACCGCCGATGTCGATCTTCCGCGGCTTCATCGCCTCGGGGATCTCACGCACCAGCTCGATTGCTAGCAGGCCGTCCTTCAGGTCCGCACCGCGCACCTGGATATGGTCGGCGAGCGCGAAACGCCGCTCGAACGAGCGCGTCGCAATCCCGCGATACACATAGTCCTGGCCGCGGTTCTCCGACTCCTCGCTCTTCTTGCCGCTGACGAGCAGCACGTTCTGCTGGGCAGTGATGTCGATCTCTTCGGGCTTGAAGCCAGCGACGGCCAGCTCGATGCGATACTCGTTGTCGCCAAGCTTGATCAGGTCGAACGGGGGATAGTTCTCCTGGGTCTGGCTGGCGCTGCTGTTCTCGAGCATGTCAAACAGCCGGTCGAAGCCGACGGTGGAACGCCGGAACGGCGCAAAGTCGAAAGCACTACGCATGTCTTGTCCTCCAATTTGAGCAACAAGGCGGGGCTTGGGCATGAGGCCTCGGCCCCGTCACCGGACCCGTGTGGCGCCCGGCACAGTGGATTTGGAAACGCCCTTTCCAATTTCAAGCCTGTGGAAAACACCTAGTCGCAAGCTTGGCACGGCTTGAATCCGCGCCCTATAGCTGTTCCCACATCATGGCAGACCTGTTCGCTTCCCCCGCCGCTGCGCCCTCACCTGAAAGCTACGACGCTTCCTCGATCGAGGTCCTTGAGGGCCTGGAGCCCGTCCGCCGCCGCCCCGGCATGTACATCGGCGGCACCGACGCCCGGGCGCTCCACCACCTCGCCGCCGAGGTCATCGACAATGCGATGGACGAGGCGGTCGCCGGTCACGCCAGCCGCATCGAGGTCACGCTCGAGCCGGGCAACCGCCTGACCGTCTTCGACAACGGCCGCGGCATTCCCGTCGACCCGCACCCGAAGTATCCGGGCAAGTCCGCGCTCGAGGTCATCATGACCACCCTCCACTCGGGCGGTAAGTTCGAGGGCAAGGCGTACAGCACCTCCGGCGGCCTCCACGGCGTCGGCGTCAGCGTCGTCAACGCGCTCTCGACCGAGACGATCATCGAGGTTGCCCGAGACAAGAAACTCTACCGCCAGGCCTTCTCCAGGGGCGTCGCCACCTCCCCGCTCGCAGAGGTCGGCGCTGCCCCCAACAGGCGCGGCACCACCGTCACCTTCACCCCCGACCCGGAGATCTTCGGCGCCGAGTCCAACTTCGACCCCGGCCGCCTCCTCCGCCTCGTCCGCTCCAAGGCCTATCTCTTCGCGGGCGTCGAGATCCGCTGGCGCTGCGACCCGTCGCTCGCCTCCGCCGACGTCCCCGAAAGCGCTACCTTCCAGTTCCCCGGCGGCCTCGCCGACAGTCTCGCGCAGCAGATCGGCGACCGCCCCGCCGTCACCAACCAGCCCTTCGTCGGCAAGCAGGACTTCCCCGCAGCCGACGGCGCGTCGCAGGGCAGCGCCGAATGGGCGGTCGCCTGGCCGCTCTATTCGGACGGCTCCGAAAGCTATTACTGCAACACCATCCCCACGCCCGACGGCGGCACGCACGAAGCGGGCCTTCGCGCCGCTTTGACTAAGGGCCTGCGCGCCTTCGGAGAGCTGGTCGGCAACAAGAAGGCGAAGGAGATTACAGCCGACGACGTCTTCAACGGCGTCGAGCTGATGCTGTCGGTGTTCATCCGCAACCCGCACTTCCAGAGCCAGACCAAGGACCGCCTCACCAGCCTCGAGGCCGCGCGTTTCGTCGAGAATGCGGTCCGCGACCATTTCGACCATTACCTCGCCGACAATATGGACCGCGGCCGCGCTCTTCTCGGCTCGATCCTCGAGCGGATGGAGGAGCGCCTCCGCCGCCGCGCAGAGCGCGAGGTCAAACGCAAGACCGCGACCAGCGCCCGCAAGCTCCGCCTCCCCGGCAAGCTCACCGACTGCTCGTCCGACGATCCCGAAGGCACCGAATTGTTTATCGTCGAAGGCGACAGCGCCGGCGGCTCGGCTAAGCAGGCGCGCGACCGCAAGACGCAGGCGATCCTCCCCATCCGCGGCAAGATCCTCAACGTCGCCAGCGCTACCGCCGACAAGATCCGCGCCAATACGGAAATCGCCGACCTCAACCTCGCTCTGGGCTGCGGCAACCGCGACAAGTTCGACGAGGATTCGCTGCGCTACGAAAAGATCATCATCATGACCGACGCGGACGTAGACGGCGCCCACATCGCGACCTTGCTGATGACCTTCTTCTTCCAGGAAATGCCGGAGCTGGTCCGCCGCGGCCACCTCTTTCTCGCCCAGCCGCCGCTCTACCGCCTGACCGCCGGAGCGAAGACGCTTTACGCCCGCGACGACGCCCACCGCGCCGAGCTCGAAGCGACCGAGTTCAAGGGCAAGAAGGTCGAGGTCAGCCGCTTCAAGGGCCTCGGCGAGATGAACCCGAACCAGCTCAAGGAAACCACCATGGACCCGAAGACGCGGTCCATGCTGAAGGTGACGCTCCCGTCAGCCTATGAGGATCGGCAGCCGGTCAAGGACCTGGTCGAACGCCTGATGGGCAAGGACCCGGCGGAACGCTTCAAGTTCATCCAGTCGCGAGCGAGCGCGGTGGATGAAGAGGAGATTGATGCTTAGCTAATACAGCTAGCGTCAGCGAAGAAATTCATAATTGCCAAGCGTATTTTAATTGGCGTGTTCTTCTTGGCTGCAATTGCAGTTGCATACCTCCTTGTGATGACAGGAACGGGCGGCACTGCTGCACGTTTTGCCGGCACAAAAAGGATGGAGATTGGAATGCGTTTCGGAGCACTCGTTTTGGCAGGCGCTTTGCCTTTTGCGCTTGCCGCCTGCGGTCAGAGCGAGACAGCGACCACAGCCGAAGCGAACGACGCAACGGCGGCAAATGAAGTCGCTTCCGCCAACGACAGCGCTCCCGTCGCCGCGTCCGGCGCCCAGGGTTTCGTCAACACAGTCGCCGCCAGCGACCGGTTCGAAATCGAGACGTCGAAGCTCGTCCCCAGCTCGGCAGCTTCGGCGCAGGTGATGGATTTCGCCAAGCAGCTGATCGCGGCTCACACCGCCTCGACTGCCAAGCTGAAAGCCATTGTCGCGAAGGACCCGTCCGGCATCGTCATCGACGATCAGCTGAGCACCGCCCAGCAGGCCACCCTCGAGGACATGAAATCGAAGAAGGGCTATATCTTCGACGCGGCCTATCTGGCGGCGCTGGCGCACGGCCACGACCAGACCCTGACCAAGCTTAAGAATTACGCGGCGTCAGGCGACAATCCCGCGCTCAAGGAGTTCGCCGCAGGGCTAATCCCGACCGTTTCCGAGCACCTTGAGAAGGCTAGGACCCTGACCGGAAAGATCGGCCCTCACGCCCAATGACGGTCGCCGACCTGCGCGACTACGGAAAGTTCAATTTCGCGATCAAAGACGCATATCGCGGATCGTTGCGGATCGGGTCCATGAACGGGTCCTTGCGCAAGCCCGTCAGCCCGGGATCTCGTACACGCAGCGCCTCGTCGAGAGCCGCGAAAGCCTCTGACATTTCTCCGCGCTGCGCATGAACTTCCGCGATCTGATAGATCGCCGACAAGCCGTAGAGCCGCCTCGCTTTTTCCAAGAGCATCGTCGAGGCCGCATGATCGCCACCCCGCTCCGCGGCGATTGCCCTGCTGGCCAGTCCGTAGAGATCGTCGGGCGGCAATCGGGAATAGGCCGCCTCGGCCTCGTCGAGCCTGCCGAGAAGCAAAAGCGAGTCGCCCATGACGGAGATGGTCGGCTCTCGATCGGGAACCAACTTCAAAGCAATCTGCGCCGCTTTGAGGGCATCGTTGTAGCGATGAGCGTAGAACAGCATCCGCGCCTTGGTGCCATGAGCTCGCGGATTGAGCGGATCGAGAGCGATGAACCTGTCGGCGAGGTCTCGCGCTTCCGCGCTAAATCCGAGAGCCCCGAGGAAGAACACATAATTCGCCAAGGACTCCCCATCAGCGCCGGGGAGAGAATTGGCTCTTCGGAATTCCGCCAGCGCTCCTCGAAAATCGAGGCGATACCAGCGTACGAAGGCCAACGCCGAATGCCCGTTCGTAAGGTTCGGAGCGAGCTGGATTGCCCGCCTCGCGAACGCCTCGGCGTCGGCGAATCCCTTATCCCAGTCGGCAAAATTTGATTCGGAGCCGGTAAGCTCCGTGAGCACCACGGCCTTTCGGGCGTAGGCCTTTGCGTAGTTCGGATCGTTTTGGATAGCGGCGTCATAGAGTGTGATTGCCCGGCGGAACGTTCCCACATTGGGGCTGGATTGGAGGACCGCCTCAGCCTGGAGGAACAGGTCGTGCGCCTTCTGGTTGGCGCTTCCACCGACGGAAAGTTCACCGACACCGTCCTCCGCGAGCGTCAGACTAAGCGCTTGCGCGACCTGATTGGCGATTTCGGTCTGGATCCGGAGCGTGTCCCCGATCGGCCTGTCATAGACCTGCGACCAGCGTTCGCTGCCGTCTCCCCCGTCGACGAGCTGAGCGGTGATACGGATCATCTCGGACGACCGTCTCACGCTTCCAGTGACAATGTCCCCCACTCCCAGCGTGCTCGCAGCGGCCCTAGCGTCGACATCGCGAACCAGCTCCGAAGAGGTGCGTGCGATCACCTTGAGCCCGGGAATGCGGGACAGGGCGCTGCGAAGCTCTTCCGCAATGCCGTCCGAAAAATAGGCTTGGTCCGGATCGCCGCTGAGATTGGCAAACGGGAGCACGGCAATGCTGTTGGATTCGCCGGCGCTTCGCCTGCCAAACACGAACCAGGTTCCGGATGCTAACGCTAGGGTCGCCGCTGCGCCGCCAACCACGAGAGCGCGCCTGCCGACAACCGGCCGGTGCGTAGACGCTGGCCCTCGAGGCCGCTCACCGGCAATAATCCCGCGCGTAGCCGCAAGCACTGCTTGGTACCGCCGGTCGGCCGGGTCGCCTTTCCAGCCCTTGATCTTAATGGCCTGGACTTCACCGAACCCGAGCGGCGGGGCGACGTCGTCGATACAGACGGGGAGATAGGTGCCCCGCCGCCTCGCCCGCTCCGCTTCGTCGCGGACGAATTCGCCTTCCGGGCCGACCGACCGCCTGCTCCACGCAACGATGACGCACTTCGCGGCTTCCAGCTGCTCCTGGATTTCCTGCCGCCAGCTGCTACCACCGCCGATGTCGGCGTCCCACCAGACGCTCAGACCTTCGCTTTCAAGTGATTTGACGAGCGGCGCCAGCCGAGCGCGGTCCTCGGCCTTATAGGATACGAAAATGTCCGCATCTGACCCGGGCACCGCATCCCCCCGCGCAACGTCGGCCTTACGAGTTTACGGCAGGACTGCGGTTTAACAAGCGGCTGACAATCAGCCTGCTTGCGAGGAGTCGCCGCTGAGATAGTTCGGTCGCATGACCTTCGCGCCTTTCGGCAAGGGAGCCGCGGCGACCTGGAGAAGCTTGAGGTCGAACTTTTCGGCGAACTGCACACCGAACTGCGTACCCTTCGCCCACACGATCTTTCCGGCGATTACGCCGCCGGCGCCGAAATCGAGCCCGATGTCCGTACCGACCTCGACCTCGTCGCGGCACTCGACCAGGGCGCCTCCGCTGGAGATGTTTCGCAGTCGCGCGCCCTTCACTCGACCATGATAGTGAAGCAATGCCGCGCGAATGATGCGGATGCGCGGTTCGCGCTGGATCAGATGGGCATCCGGTCGGGTAGCAGCGCCTTTCGCCGCAAGCTCCGCAGCCTCTTCAGCCGGCATCGGCTTGCCGAAATAATAGCCCTGGATGAGCGAGCAGCCGAGATTGCGGATCAGCATCAACTCTTCCTGCGTCTCGACGCCTTCGGCCGTCGTCTCCATTTGCAGGTCGGCCGCGAGGCCCACCATCGCTTTGATCAGCGCCGCGTTCCGGCTTTCGGGGCCCGAGGCACCGCGAACGAAGGACTGGTCGATCTTGATCTTGTCGAACGGAACCCGAAGCAAATAGCTGAGCGACGAATAGCCCGTGCCGAAGTCGTCCAGCGCGAGCTTCACGCCGATCTTCTTCAGATTGTGGATCATCTCATGGACGTGCTCGTCGTTGCTTAGGAACACGCCTTCGGTGATCTCGAGCTCCAGCCGTTTCGCGGCCAACCCGGTCTCGTTGAGCACCGCCCGCACAGTCGAGGGAAGCGACGGCAGCTTGAATTGGACGGGGGACATGTTCACCGCGACCGAAACCTGTGGCGGCCAGTTCGTAGCCTCAGCGCAGGCGGTCCGAAGCACCCATTCGCCGATCTCGTTGATGAGCCCGATTTCCTCAGCAAGCGGGATGAACAGCGCCGGACTAACCGCTCCATGCTCGGGGTGGTCCCAGCGGATCAGGGCCTCGAACCCGGTCACCTTCTCGCTCGATGCATCGACGCTGGGCTGGAAGACGACCCTCAGTTGGCCTTTCTCGAGTGCGACGCGCAGGTCGGATTCCATCCGCTGCCGCTCGCGGGCCGTTTCGTGCATCTCCGGCGCGAAGAAGCGGAAACATCCCTTGCCCGCGGCCTTGGCTGCGTACAGTGCAAGGTCGGCGTCGCGCATCAAATCGTCGGACGTGCGGTCGTCATAGTCGGATGTGACGATCCCGACCGACGCGCCGATCGAAACCGCGGTCCCGTTGATCGTATACGGGCGCGAGAGGCTGTCGATGATCCCCTGGGCGAGCCGCGACAGGTCTTCCTTGGACGACGTGGATGGAAGCACCACCTCGAACTCGTCGCCGCCGAGTCGGCCGACCTGCCCAAACTTGCCGATGACGTCGCGAAGCCGGAGCGACACAAGCCGGAGCAGGGTGTCGCCCGCAGGATGGCCCAGCGTATCGTTCACCGCCTTGAACCGGTCGAGGTCGAGCAGGAAGACGGAGCAACGGTGCTTGCGGCGGGCCGCTCCGACCAGCGCATCGTCCAGCGCCCGGCGCAGCGCTTCACGGTTCGCGAGTCCAGTCAGCGAATCCTGCCGGGCGAGCCGATCGAGCTCGACTTCCGATTGCCGAACCTTGGTCAGGTCGGATGCAAAGCCGCGGTAGCCGAAGAAGCGTCCGACCTCGTCGTGGACGGGTCGGCCGGAAATCGACCACCAAATCTCATTCTTCGTTTTCGCCCGGACGATGAGGTCCTGGAACGCCACGTGTGACAGGAGGTAGAAGCCGAGGCTCCTTTCGGAGGTCGCGCTTCCGTCCGCGGTTTCCGTCGAGATCAGATCTGTGAAAGGCCGATCGATCAGCTCGGCGGGCTCCCGGCCGAGAGCAGTGGCAACGCTGTCGCTGATGTAGGACAGAGTACCCTCGCGGCCGGTCTCCCAGAACCAGCCTTTCTCGCTACTTTCGAATTCCTGGATCAGCCCTTCTGCCCGTGAGTTCGACGGACGCGACTCTTCATGCGAAGAGCTGCTCCCCGTCCTCAACAGGTTTCTAATGCTCGCCACTCATTACTCCAGTCGCGCTGAAGCCTAGAAGATTGTGGTTTAAATTGAGTTAGTTTCCATCCGGTAACGGAGTGAATTTGTGCCATCGATCGATGCTACCGGCCATCGACCTGTTTCTCGCGGCTCGCTCGCGATCGCCGCCTTTTCGACAATCGTCGAATGGTATGATTTTACGCTCTACCTCTATTTCGCGACCGTTTTGGCGCGCGTCTTTTTCGGGCCGGGCGAGGCATCGCTGCTGGTCGCGCTAGGCGGGTTCGCGATCGCCTATCTGATGCGGCCGCTCGGCGCGGTCTTCTTCGGCCATATCGGCGACCGCCGGGGCCGGCGGCACATGCTCCTGCTGTCGGTCACGCTCATGACGGCGGCCATGCTCGCGACCGCTTTACTTCCAACTTACGCCCAGATCGGTCCTGCCGCGGGGTTGCTCCTGATCCTCCTCCGCTGCGTGATGGGGTTCTCGGTCGGCGGAGAATATACCGGCGTCGTCGCCTATCTGCTGGAAGGCGCTGCACCGCACCGGCGGGGCCTCATAGCCTCCTCCGCCTCGGCGGCAAGCGAGGTCGGCGCGTTGCTTGCCGTCGGCGTATCGGCGCTAACCGTCGCGTCGATGAGCGAAGCGGACCTCGCGAGTTGGGGCTGGCGGATTCCCTTCTTCGTGGGCGCGGCGCTCGCAGGAACCGTGTGGATCGCCCGATCGACCATGGAGGAGTCACCGGAGTTCCATCGGCAGGTCAGGGAGCGGACCATCCCCGAAAGCCCCCTGCGCCACAGCTTCGGCAATCATCGCGGAGCGATCGGCCGCGCCTTCGCAATCTCGGCGCTCGGGTCAATCACTTATTACGTCGGCATCACCTATGTGCCGGCCTTCATGACTTCAGCGGGCGCGCTCAGCGAAAAAGTGTCGCTTTGGCTGTCTACGATCGCGGCTGTGATGGTGATTCTCGTCACGCCGCTCGTCGGGATCCTGTCCGACCGCATCGGCCGAAAACCGGTTCTCATCTCGCTCGCAGTTGGAAGCGCTCTTCTTCCCGCGACCATGTTCGCGCTGATGGCGAGTGGGTCCCATCTTCAGGCCCTGGCAGGTGCCCTGGTGCTCGCCTCGCTCGCCGGAGGCGTCAGCGCTGTTGGCGCGGTGGCCACCGCCGAGCAATTCCCCGGCGAGGCCCGAGTTACCGGCCTTGCTCTCGGCGCGACGATGGCGACCGCGATTTTCGGCGGCCTGACGCCCTATGCCGCACAATTGCTGGTCGAGCGGACAGGCTGGGAGATGGCGCCGGGAGCAATGATCGCCCTCGTGAGTCTGTGTGTTTTGCCCATCTTCCTGATCATGAAGGAAACCGCTCCCCCGGTAGGACAGCGATGAACACGGCCTTCCTCTTCGACCTCGACGGGACGCTCGTCGACAGCGTCTACAACCATGTCCGCGCCTGGCATTTGGCACTGCGCGAGGAAGGCATCGAGCTGTCCGTCTGGCGAATCCACAGGAAAATCGGGATGAGCGGCGGTCTGTTCACGCACCAGCTCCTCCGTGAGGTCGGCCGGGAGATCGACAAGGAAACGATCGATCGCCTGCGCAAGCGCCACGCGGAGAAGTTCGTCGAGTTGTCCGAGGATGTCGCCCCGCTTCCCGGCGCGGTGAAGCTTCTGAAGGAGCTGACGCGCCTCGAACTGCCGTGGGCCATCGCGACCAGCGGGCGGATGGAGACCGCGCGGTCCAACCTCGAAAGCGTCGGCGTGGACCCCGACAAGGCGGTCGTCGTCACCCGCGACCAGGTAAAATACGCCAAGCCGGACCCCGACCTTTTCGTCGAAGCCGCAAGGCGGCTCGGGACGACGACCACCGGCTCATACGTTATCGGAGACAGCATCTGGGACATGATTGCCGCTGCCCGTTGCGGGGCGCTTGGCATCGGACTGCTGTCAGGCGGCTACGGCCGCGACGAGCTGGAGCGGTCGGGCGCCATCAGGGTCTACGACGACCCTGCCGACTTGCTCGTGCATCTGGATGAGATCGCGCCAAGGACGCGCGACTAATCGATCCGGCCGCGGCCGAGCCCAATGTAAGAGAGGCCCGCTTCTTCCGCGTCGGCACGGTTGTAGACGTTGCGCAGATCCACGATGAGCTTGCCCCGCATCGATTTGGCGAAGCGATCCAGATCAAGGCCGCGGAACTCGTCCCACTCGGTCACGACAACGAGGGCATCGGCATCCTTCGCTGCCCCGTAGGCGTCCTTCGCGAATTCTGCGCCCGGCAAAAGTTTGCGGGCATTTCCGGCAGCAACCGGATCATAAGCTGAAATACTTGCGCCCATTTCGAGGAGTTTGGTCACCAGCGGGATCGAGGGCGCATCCCTCATGTCGTCGGTGTTCTGCTTGAATGCCAGCCCGAGGATGGCGATGCGCTTGCCCTTGGCGCTGCCACCGAGGGCCTTGGCAACCCGGTCGGCCATGCTCGCCTTGCGATCGTCATTCACCTCGACGACCGTCTTCACAATGCGCTGCTCGACACCCGCATCTGCCGCCGTCTGTAGCAGCGCCAGCGTATCCTTGGGAAAGCAGCTTCCACCGTAGCCAGGCCCGGGGTGCAGGAACTTTGGTCCGATGCGGTTGTCGAGGCCAATGCCGCGCGCGACATCGTGCACGTCTGCATCCACCGCTTCGCAGAGATTGGCCATCTCGTTGATGAAGCTGATCTTCATCGCGAGGAAGGCGTTCGCCGCATATTTGATCAGCTCGGAAGTACGGCGGCCGGTGAACAGCAAAGGCGCCTGGTTCAGGAACAACGGACGATAGATTTCGCGGAGCACTTCGCGGGCCCTCTCGTCCTCTGCACCGACGACAATGCGGTCCGGAATCTTGAAGTCGCGGATCGCGGCTCCTTCGCGCAGGAACTCGGGGTTCGACGCAACCGTCGTGCCGGCGGGCGCGCCTTCCTCGGCCAGGAGCTCGGTAATGCGGTCGCCGGTGCCAACCGGAACGGTCGACTTGGTGACGACGACGACCGGACCCTTCAGGACTTTGGCAAGCTCCCGGACCGCCTCGAAAACGTAAGTCAGGTCGGCGTGGCCGTCGCCGCGGCGCGCCGGAGTTCCGACAGCGATGAAGACCGCCTCGGCTCCTTGGACGCCTTCAGCAAGATCGGTCGTAAAGTTGAGCCGCCCGCGCTCGACATTGGCCTTCACCAGGGACTCGAGGCCCGGCTCCCATATCGGCATGATGCCATTCTTCAGCGCCTCGATCTTCTTCGAATCCTTGTCGATGCAGGTCACTTCGTGGCCAAAATCGGCAAGGCAGGCGCCGGATACGAGCCCAACATAGCCGGTGCCAATCATCGCAATGCGCATTCTTCACTCCTGGGGAGGGGCTGAGCGGGCGCGTCTTAGACGGCAGTTCCGCCCATTGCCAGCGAGCGGTTCGACGGCTCCACTTATGGGACGGTCAGTCGTTTTTGTGAGCATCGCCACAGCCGCGAGCGTATTGAAGCGCTATGAAACTCGATCTCGACCGCGCCGTCCTCCTCCCCATCGACATGCAGCAGGCTTTCGACGGTCCGTCATGGCCGCGCCGCTGGAACAACAAGGTGGATGAGAATGGACTGGCCCTACTCGCCGCGTGGCGCGCCGCCGGACGGCCGATCATCCACGTGCGGCATGATTCCGTTCAGCCGGGCTCGTCGCTCGCTCCTGGCGCTCCCGGAAATGCCTTCCGCCCCGGGTTCGAACCGCAAAAAGGCGAGCAGCTGGTCACCAAGAGCGTGAACTCTGCCTTCATCGGAACCGACCTCGACCTCAGGCTGAAGCGGCTTGGCGCGAAGCATGTCGTCACGTTCGGGATTTCGACCGACATGTGCGTGTCGACCACCGTTCGAACGGGCGCGAACATGGGCTGGGACATGATCCTGGTGCCCGATGCCAGCGATTGCTTCGACCTGCCGGACGGCCACGGCGGCACGATCGCGGCTGAAGATGTCCAGCGTGCGCACGTGGCGACTTTGGGCTTCGAGTTTGCGCGTTTGATGCCGACGGCCGAGCTGACGGGTCTGCGCGTCGCTGCCTAGATTGCCGAGAAACGTGTCGTAGGACATTCTCGCTGCATGGCAGTGCATCCTCTCGACGCAATGCAGTCCGCGCCGGATCACCACGACGTCCTCTACGAAAACGAAAAAGTCAGGATCCTGGACACACGCCTGGCTGCCGACGATCGTACGCCCGTCCACGCGCATGAGTGGCCGGCCGCGCTGTACGTGTTGAGCTGGAGCGATTTCATCCGGCGAGACGATCAGGGCAACATTCTTGCCGACAGCCGCGGCAAGCCGGCGCCTGCCGCCGGAGAGGCTCTATGGATCGAGCCCTTGCCTCCGCACTATGTGGAAAACGTCGGGTCTTCGGACCTGCACATCATCGCCGTCGAGGTAAAATCATCTTAAGCCTCGATTCAGCCGCACTTTTTCACTAAGGGCGCTCCCTTCCCGATGGAAACGACAACTCTGCCTCGACCCCCGCGCGTGGGCCTGGTGTCGCTTGGCTGTCCCAAGGCTTTGGTCGACAGCGAGCGGATCATCACCAAGCTACGCGCTGACGGATACCAGATGTCGCCCGATTATGCGGGCGCGGACGTCGTGCTCGTGAACACCTGCGGCTTCCTCGATTCCGCAAAGGAAGAGAGTTTGGAAGCGATCGGTGAGGCCATCGCCGAGAACGGCCGCGTCGTCGTCACGGGTTGCATGGGCAATGAGGCGGATGTCATCCGCAAGCGCTTCCCGGATGTGCTCGCGATCACCGGGCCGCAGCAGTACGAGGAAGTGGTTTCGGCGGTTCATGAAGCAGCGCCCCCTGCCCCTTCGCCCTATCTAGACCTAGTCCCGGAAGCGGGGCTGAAGCTGACACCGCGCCACTACAGCTACTTGAAGATTTCAGAGGGCTGCAATCACCGCTGCAGCTTCTGCATCATCCCGAGCATCCGCGGCGACCTCGTCAGCCGTCGCCCCGACGCGATCCTCCGCGAGGCGGAAAAGCTGATCGAGGCGGGCACGAAGGAGCTGCTCGTCATCAGCCAGGACACGTCGGCCTATGGCGTCGACATCCGCCACCAGCCGCGCATGTGGAAAGGCGAGGAAGTCCGCGCTCACATGACCGACCTGTCGCGTGAGCTTGGCAAGCTCGGCGCGTGGGTGCGGCTGCACTACGTCTATCCCTATCCGCACGTCGACCAGGTCATCCCGCTAATGGCTGAGGGACTGGTCCTCCCCTACCTCGACATCCCATTCCAGCACGCGAGCCCGAAGGTGCTTCGCTCGATGAAGCGGCCTGCGAATGAAGCGAAGGTGCTCGAACGGCTGAGGAGCTGGCGCTTGATAGTGCCCGACATGGCGGTTCGCTCGTCCTTCGTCGTCGGCTTCCCCGGCGAGACGGAAGAGGATTTCCAGTACCTGCTCACCTGGCTCGAAGAAGCGCAGCTCGACCGCGTCGGCGCATTCAAGTTCGAGCCGGTATCAGGTGCTGCGGCGAACACCCTCCCCGACCCCGTGCCGGAGGAAGTGAAGCAGGAGCGCTACGACCGCGTGATGGAGATTTCCGCTCGCATCAGCGCCGAGAAGCTGGCCGCCAAGGTCGGCAAGACGATCGAGGTGCTGATTGATCGGGTGGATGAAGTTCCTCCGCCGGAGGAAGGCGCGGACAGGGGTCATTTCGATGCTCCCCATCCTCAACATCATCATGGCATCGGCGCGACAGGCCGCTCGAAGGCCGATGCGCCGGAGATCGATGGGGAAGTTCACTTGCGTGACGCTGGCCACCTGTCGCCCGGCGACATCGTCAGCGTAAAGGTCGAGGACAGCGACGAGCACGATTTGTTCGGAGTGCCGGCTTAGTCCTTTTTCTGGTTGAGACGATCGATCGCCTGGTCGACGGCCTTCGTCACCCGCCGGATCGCGAACGACAAGGCTTCGAGCTCGATCAGCGCCTTTTCGACGACCTCGGCATTAGGGGCCTTCTGGTTCTCGGACGGGCTTCGCAAGAGCGCCGCGCTGACGGCCGCCGTCGAAACGGATTGGGTGAATTTGCACCCGAAGAAGCGTCCGCTGCTCCACGCAACTTCAGCCTGTGCCGTTCCCGCTTCGGGAATGACCACCTCGAGAAGCTCGCCTGCAACCAGGTCGATCGGGCTTTCGACGAGCAGGCCCTCTTCCGAGAGATCGTGGATCACGACCTGAGTCTGCGAGGTCGAGGCGCTGACTCCTTCCACCTCCAGGCGAAGCTTGCGGCGGCTGGCCGACCTACGTTCGCCCTTGTCGGGTTCGGTATCGAGTTGGGCGCGCAAAGACATTCGGGCGAAGCTGGCCCGTCATGGCTAAGAAGAGGTTAACATGCTTGGCCGTTTGGCTTGGCAGTCGGGCATTTCGCCTGTTCGTGCATCCCGCTAAGGCGTCGGACCCATGACCGACTTCAATTCCCTGCTCGTGGCGGACCGCGGCCAGAAGGCGCATCCGATTCATCTCGTCGACAAGAACAGCTTCGAGGATTGGGCGAAGACCCGCCCGGCCGAGGATCTCGCGCTCCTCAAGGCCCACCGGTTCGACGGGAAGACGGGTTTCGCTTTCGTCATCCTCCCGCGAAAGGCGGACGAGCTGGAAGTCGTGAGCGCGGTCGCGGACACCGAGTCGCTGTCACCCTGGTGTCTGGCGAAACTCGGCGAAAGCCTGCCCGAGGGGACCTACAAGCTTGCATCGGGAGAGCCCGGCCAGGCAGCGCTCGGCTGGTTGCTCGCGCAGCACCGCCTCGAAGCCTACCGCTCTAAAAACGACGAGCCGGAACGCGGCCCACGCATCCTGGTGACGGGCGAACCGGCAAGGGTCGACCCGACCGTCCGGCAGGCGGAAGCGGTATCGCTGGTTCGCGATCTGGTGGACACGCCGGCTGGCGACCTCGGCCCGGCCGAACTTGAAAAGGCCGTGAGACAGGTCGCCGAACTGATCGGCGCCGAGATTCGAGTCACCTCCGGCAAGGACCTCGACGAAGGCTATCCCCTTATCGCTGCGGTCGGGCGCGCGGCGACGGCGGAGCGTGCGCCGCGCCTGATCGAGCTGGAATGGGGACGCCCGGATCACCCGCGCGTGGCCGTGATCGGCAAGGGCGTCTGTTTCGACAGCGGCGGCCTCGATCTCAAGCCGGCCAGCGGAATGCGGCTTATGAAGAAGGACATGGGCGGAGCAGCCCACGCCCTCGCGCTCGCAAGGCTCGTTGCGGGAGAGCGGCTTCCTGTCCGGCTCCATCTCCTGATTCCGGCTGTCGAGAATGCCGTGTCCGGCAATGCCCTGCGGCCGGGAGACATCGTGAAGTCCCGCCAAGGGCTTCACGTCGAGATCGATAATACGGATGCAGAGGGCCGGCTGGTCCTCGCCGATGCGTTGACCAAGGCAGGCGAGAGCGAGCCCGAGCTGATCGTGGACTTTGCAACGCTTACGGGCGCGGCGCGGGTTGCGCTGGGCCCGGACCTCCCTGCCCTTTTCTCCAACAATGACGAGCTGGCGGACCAGCTGGCTCGCTCGGGCAAAGAAATTGCGGATCCTACATGGCGGATGCCCATCTGGGACGCTTACGAGGAGATGCTGAAGAGCGATGTCGCGGACCTGGCCAATGCGGCCGGATCGCCGATGGCCGGGGCGGTCGTCGCCACAATGTTCCTCAAGCGCTTCGTGCCCAAAGAGACCCCTTGGGCCCATCTCGATACCTATGCGTGGCGGGACAAGGCCAAGCCGGGGCGCCCCAAGGGAGGCGAAGCCCTTGGGCTAAGGGCATTTTTCGCCGTCCTAGAAGAACGTTACCGACCGCTACCGACCCAACGGTAACAGCCCTTTTTGCGGTCTTCCGGTCCTAAAACCGGACCGCACCTGCAACATTTCGGCAACTCACCTGTTTACTTGCCCATCACGGGATGGACGGGAGAGAGAGCCGAAATGGGCGACGAATCGCTAGCTGGTTGGATGCGGGCGCTTATCGCCTATGTCCGATCTGGCGAGCCGGACCTCACCAACCGGCAAATGGCCCTCCTGATGATGGTCTATCTGACGCCCGGGCCCCATACGGTCCGCGGCCTCGCCAAGGTGCTTGGCGTGTCCAAGCCCGTCGTCACCCGCGCCTTGAACACCTTGGGTACCCTCGGTTATCTGCGCCGCGAACGTGATCAGGACGATCGAAGAAACGTGTTCGTCGTCCGCACCAGCAACGGGGCGAACTTTCTTGAAGGGTTCAAACGAAACCTCCGCGAGAGCGACCGGCTCGCCTCGCACCGGCCGGTCATCGGACAGCAGCCGGCCTACGCGCACCGTTAGCGGGTTCGCCCTCAGCGGCCGTTCGAGCCCGCCCGATCCAGCCTCCCACGCCTATCGCCCAGACCTCGCCGACGTCGCGCTCGCCGGTCAGGTCATCGCGTCGCACTATGCGGAGCCGATCGACAAGATCGTTATCGCCAATTCACCGCTACGCATTGCAGCGTCCGATGAAGCGGAGGAGCTCGCGGAGTTGGAGGTCGACGACCCGTTCAGCATGCTCGACGACACGCTCGGCTGGGCATGGGGCTATGCGGGGCGGGATCGCAGGGTCGGCTACGTCCGCTCGGAAGCGCTGAGCGGCTAGCTACATCTCGCCGCGCTGGCGGCGGATCGCATACCAACGCTGAACATTGGCCTGATGCTGCTGTAGCGTGTCAGCGAACACATGTCCCCCGGTGCCGTCCGCGACGAAGTAGAGCGCCTTCGTCTGCTCCGGATTCAGGACCGCGGCGATGCTTTCCTTACCCGGATTGGCGATGGGTCCCATCGGTAGGCCGGGCTCGCGATACGTATTGTAGCCGGTAATGGCCATTAGCTCCGACTTTTTGATCCTTCGGCCGAGCGGCTTGCCCTTGGTAATCGGGTAGATGACGGTCGGGTCGGCATCGAGCTTCATGCCGATGCGCAGGCGATTGCAGTAAACGCCCGCCACCATCCGGCGCTCGGACGCCTTCCCGGTTTCCTTCTCGACGATCGAGGCCAAGATGACGACCTCCTGCCGTGACGCGACGGGGCAGTTCGCGGGCTTCCTGAGCAGCTGGTCGAGAGTCTTCGTCATTGCCACTTGCATCCGAGCGACGACCGCCGCTCGGCTTTCATCGCGCTCATAGCTGTAGCTGTCGGGCAGAACCGAACCTTCAGCGATCGTCGGTGTGGGGCCGGTCAGGAATGGGTTTGCCGCCAGTTTCTCCTGGACGATGATCGACGGCATTCCCTCCGTGACGGTGATCAGCCGCAGCAAGGGCTTGCCGTGTTGGAGCAAGTCGAGAATGCTCGCAGCGCTGGCGCCCTTCGGAATCTCGAATTCGCCGGCCTGAACCGGATCGGCGCCACCGAACAGCCGGGCACCGACTTTGAAGCGCCGTGCGGAAGATATAAGTTTCGCCTTTTCGAGCTGACCGGCGACCGCCGCGACGCTCGATCCTTCCTCCACGGTGAAGTCTGAAACCCGCGCGCTAGGTCCCGGGCCGTACCAGCCGTAAAGCAGTATCGCGACGGGGATGCCCACCGCGATAGCAATCCCCAGCGCCAGGCGGCGCCAGAGAGTGCGCATTAGACGGCCTTCATGATCAGCGAGGCGTTCGTGCCGCCGAAGCCGAAGCTGTTGTTGAGGACGGCGCGGACGGAGCGTTCCTTCGCCTTGTGTGGAACGAGGTCGACGCCGGCGGTGCCCTCACTAGGATTGTCGAGGTTGAGCGTCGGCGGGACGATCTGGTCGCGAAGCGCGAGGATGCAGAAGATGCTCTCCACCGCACCGGCGCCGCCGAGAAGGTGGCCGATGGCCGACTTGGTCGAGCTCATCGAGACGGTGCCGATGGCATTGCCGAACAGTCGGCGGACAGCCCCGAGCTCCAATTCGTCGCCGAGCGGCGTCGAAGTGCCGTGCGCGTTGATATAGTCGATATCGGACGGCTGCAGGCCCGACTTCTTCAGCGCCATTTCCATCGACCGATAGCCACCCGATCCTTCGGGGTGCGGCGCGGTCACGTGATAGGCGTCGCCCGAAAGTCCGTAGCCGACAACCTCGGCGTAGATCTTCGCGCCGCGGCGCTTCGCATGCTCATATTCCTCGAGCACGACGACGCCGGAGCCCTCGCCCATGACAAAACCGTCGCGATCCTTGTCGTAGGGACGGCTCGCCTTCTCGGGCTGGTCGTTGAACGCCGTCGACAGTGCGCGAGCTTGCGCGAAACCGGCGATTCCGATTGGGCAGATGGTCGCCTCCGCGCCGCCGGCGAGCATGATGTCGGCATCGTCGTCGCGGATCATCCGCGCGGCGTCGCCGATCGAGTGCGCACCGGTCGAGCAAGCCGTTACGACCGCATGATTCGGGCCCATCAGGCCATACTTGATCGAGACCTGTCCGGAGATGAGGTTGATCAGGCGGCCATGAACGAAGTGCGGGCTGACGCGGCCCGGCCCCTTCTCGTGAAGGACGAGGCTTTCGCTCTCGATCCCCGGAAGACCGCCGATGCCCGAGCCGATGGAGACCCCGGCGCGAAGGCGGGTCGTTTCGTCCATGTCGGTGAGGCCCGCGTCCTCGATCGCCTGACCGGCCGCATCGATCCCGTAGATGATGAACGGGTCGACCTGACGCTGGACCTTGTGATCGACGCGCTTCGACGGGTCGAAGCCATATTCGTGATCGGTCGGCTTTACCTCACAGGCGATCCGGCATTTCTGGTCGCTGGCGTCGAAATGGGTGATCGGCCCGGCGCCGCTTTTGCTCGCAAGGATATTCTTCCAGGTCGTTTCAACGTCGCCGCCAAGCGGCGTTACGAGGCCGAGACCAGTCACCACGACACGGCGCATGTCTTCACTCCACTATAGACATCAAAAACAAACGGCCTCCCGACAGGCTGCGGGAAGCCGTTCGTACCGCCAGCATCAAATGCAGCGGCGGCAGTTATCGGACCCGATCAGCCCTTGTTCTGCTCGATATAGTCGATCGCGTCCTTAACAGTGCTGATCTTCTCGGCTGCATCGTCGGGAATCTCGACACCGAATTCCTCTTCGAACGCCATCACCAGCTCGACGATGTCGAGGCTGTCGGCGCCGAGATCGTCGATGAAGCTCGCGTCCTCGGTAACCTTGTCAGCTTCGACACCGAGATGTTCGACGACGATCTTCTTCACCCGATCGGCAGTCTCGCTCATGGAAGATTCCTCCGTTTTCTGATTTTGGCCTGCCCTAGCCCCGCAGTTGTTTCCCGGCAAGTAGCGCAAATCAGGGTTCCGCTACTGCCCGTGGACGCTACGGAGGGCTGGATTGAGGGATGAACGCTTGAACGGAGGGAATGCCTCACGACCGCTGACACCCGGCGAAATCGTGCTCGCCCGATCGATGTTCGGCGACGCGATCGACTACGGCCGCGTAAGGATGGTGCGGCGCAAGTGGTGGCCGTTCCAGCCCCAGAGCGTGGCGATGGCTCCGATGGGCAACATCCATTTTCATCCCCATTCCGACCTTTGGTCCGAGGATTTCTCGCGCGAGCCGCTCCATCGGCAAGGCCTATTCATCCATGAATTGACCCACGTGTGGCAGACTCAGAAGCGCGGGCGTTTCTACCTTCCGCTCATGCGCCATCCGTTCTGCAGATACGGCTACGACCTCGAGCCCGGACGGCGGTTCGAGGACTATGGCCTTGAGCAGCAAGCCGAAATCGTCCGCCACCGCTTTCTTGCCGACCATGGGCGCGCGCTGACCATCTGCCCGCCGCGCGAAATCCTGCCGTTTTACTAGGAAAATTGCCGTGTCACCCGGCAGCAACACAGAGGGGACAAAGCTGACACATTTGTTAGCCTCGGTTCCCATACACGGCCGTTCCGCCTAATCATTACGGGTCCGCGCAAACAAAGGGGGCTTTCTATGCGCCGCTCGGCAATTCTTCTCGTCGGCACCGCTGCCGTCGCACTCGCAACACCGTCATTCGCCCAAACCGCTCCGGAGGCGACCGCGCAAGCGGCAAACCAGCCCGAAGACATGCAGGGCGACGAAATCATCGTCACGGCGACCAAGCGCGCCACGACGGTCCAGGACGTTCCCTTCTCGATCAACGCACAGACCGAGCAGGACATCCAGCGCGCGAACGCCCAGACTATCGAGGACTTGAGCCGCAACATCGCGGGCCTCACCGTCCAAAACCTCGGGCCGGGCCAGAGCCAGGTTTCCGTGCGCGGCGTCTCGGCCGGCCAAATCGTCCGCGACCAGCCGGGCGTGAAGGAGCAGGTCGGCGTCTATCTCGACGAGAGCGTGATCTCGCTCTCGCTGTTCACACCCGACCTCGATCTTTTCGATCTGAACCGCGTCGAAACCCTTCGCGGCCCTCAGGGCACTCTGTTCGGTTCGGGATCGGTCGGCGGCACCATCCGCTACATCACCAACCAGCCGAAGCTCGGCACGACCGAGGGCTTGGTCGAGGCCAATATCAACACCGTCGACGAAAGCGACATCGGCTATCACATGAAGGGCGCGATCAACGTGCCTTTGGGTGACACCGCCGCGTTACGCGCAGTCGCCTACGGCACCAAATATGCCGGCTTCATCGACGCGGCCGGCCCCGCCGGCGGAAAGAATATCAACGACGGCAGCCGCGTCGGCGGCCGCGTTGCGGTGTTGTGGGAACCCACGGCGAATATCCGCATCACGCCGCGCGTCGTCTACCAGCAGATTCGGGCAGACGGCTTCAACCGCGAAGAGCATTACAACCTCTTCGACAACCAGTTCACGACGACTGGCGGCGACCTGATCGGAAAACGCAAGCAGTACCTGCGGCTTCGCGAGAAGTTCAAGGACGACACGCTCCTCGCCGACCTGACGGCAGCCGTCGACCTTGGCGGCGTCGAGCTCACCTCGGTCACCAGCTACATCAATCGCGACATCCTGGTCAGCCGCGACGCATCGGCGCTCACGGCCTCCGTCTATGTCTCGTTCGCGGGCGCCGCTCCCCTTGCGATCGGCGGCGCGGATCTGGCCTCCAATCTCCGCGACACCACCAAGTTGAAGACGTGGACGCAGGAACTCCGCCTCGCCTCAACCGGCAGCGGGCCGTTCCAGTGGGTCTTCGGCGGATTCTATTCGAAGGTCGACCGCAAGTATGCCCAGCGGCTCCCAACTCCGGGCTCAGATGAGTTCGGTCAGGACTTCCTCGACGTGATCGCGCCGGGAGTAGATATCGCGGACACGCGCAACGGCTTCCCGGCAGATTCGCCGTACAACGCCGACCTTCCATACGACATCAAGCAAGGCGCCCTGTTCGGCGAAGCGAGCTACGACTTCGGCCAGTTCAAGCTGACCGCAGGCGGACGCTACTACGACTTCAAAGAAACCCGCGACTTCATCTCGGGCGGCATCTTCGCCAACGGCGACACCCGCATCGGCGACAAGACCAAGTCGAACGGCTTCAACCCGCGCGTGATTGCGACGTGGGAGCCGACCAACAATCTCAGCGTCAACGTCCAGGCGGCGAAGGGCTTCCGGCTTGGCGGCATCAACGATCCGCTCAACCTCCCGCTCTGCAGCGCGCAGGACGTTTCCATCTACGGCCCATTCCAGTCGAACTCGTACGACGATGAATCGCTGTGGAACTACGAGGCCGGCGTGAAGTATCAGCGTCGCGGCATCACGTTCAATGCGGCGGCCTTCACCAGCCAGATCAGGGATTTGCAGGTCACGGTGGACGCCGGAAGCTGCTCGTCGCGCATCGTGCTCAACGTTCCGAAGGCCCATACGGTGGGCTTCGAGGCTGAGTTTGCGGCGCATCCGGCACCGGGTCTCGAGCTCTCGCTTGCGGGCAGCATCGTCAGCGCCGAGTTCGACTCAACCGTGCCTGAACCGTTGGCAACCCGGACCGGCATTCGGAAGGGCAACCGCCTGCCGACCGTTCCGAAATACCAGCTGGCTGCGAGCGCAACCTATGGCACGCGCTTCAGCGACAATGCCGATTGGTATGCGACTGCAAGCTATCAGTACGTCGGCAGCCGATACACGCAGCCGAGCGACCAGGAGCCTGGTGCCGGCTTCGTCGGCAATGCCTTGTTCTACGATCCGATCACCGGCGACTTCGGCTCGGGCGTCAACGACTTCGGCTCGCTGAGGCTCAAGGCATACAATCTGGTCAACCTGTCGACCGGAATCGAATGGGACAGTGGCCTAGAGCTCGTCGCCTACGTCCAAAACCTGTTCGACACGAACCCGAAGCTGTCATTCGACCGCGAGCGCGGCATGCGCGCCCGTATCGGCTACAACATCGGAACCCCTCGTACGATCGGCCTGACCGCCCGGTACAAGTTCAGGGAAGCACCGCCGGTAGCGGCTCCGCCGCCGCCTCCTCCGCCCCCGCCGCCTCCGCCGCCTCCGGCGACGCAGACCTGCGCGGACGGATCGGTGATCCTGGCGACCGAGGCCTGCCCGGTTCCGCCGCCTCCTCCTCCGCCGCCGCCACCGGCTCCGGAACGCGGTTGATCGGACTGGGATGAGCAACGGCGAAGCTTCAGCCAAGCCGAAGTTCAAGGTATCGCGCCGCTCGCTCCTACAGGGGGCGGGCGGCGCTGCCGTTTTGGCGGCTGGGAGTTCGGCGATGGCACAAGGGAAGAAGGGTGAGCATGTCGCCATTGTAGGGGCTGGCGTGTTCGGTTCCTGGACCGCTCATCACCTCCAGAATGCCGGGCACCGAGTTACCCTGATCGACGCTTGGGGCGCATCGCACAGCCGGGCTTCGTCCGGAGGCGAATCCCGCCTGACCCGCGCCGCGTACGGCAAGGACGCGATCTACACGCGGTTCGCGTCCGAGAGCCTCCCGCAATGGCAGGCGCTGAGCGCAGTCTCGGGACTGCCAATCCTCATCCCGTGCGGAGTTTTGTTCTTCAGCGCTGTGGAAGACGATTATTTCCGCGGCAGCATGGAAGTGCACAAGCAGCTCAGCCTGCCGATCGAGCAGATGGACCGTGCGACGATGCAGCGCCGCTTCCCGATGATCGACTTCACCGGGATCGAGTTCGGTCTGTTCGAGGCGAAGTTCGGTGCACTGATGGCGCGGCGTTCGGTGCAAACGCTCGTCGACCGCTTCGTCCGGGCCGGCGGCGAATGTCGGCTGGGGTCTGCACTACCTATTCACGCGGGCGGCTCGAGGCTCAATGGCGTTAAGCTCCAGTCGGGCGAGACCCTGATGGCGGACCGTTATGTCTTCGCGCTCGGTCCGTGGCTGCCGAAAATCTTCCCAGATGTGCTCGGCAAGAAGATTTTCGCCACCCGTCAGGAAGTCTTTTATTTCGCAAAGCCGGCCGGCGACAAAAGCTATTCTCCCGAAGCGATGCCCGGATGGGCGGACTTCAACGACGGGGACATCTTCTACGGGTTCCCAGACCTCGAGAACCGCGGGGCGAAGTTCGCCCATGACAAGCATGGCGTCCTAGTCGATCCGGATACGCATGATCGCCGCCCTACGCAGGCGGCTCTCGACGAGATCATCGCCTTCCGCGACCGCCGCTTCCCGGGATTGCGCAATGCTCCGCTCATCGGAGCGGAAGTCTGTCAGTACGAGAACAGCTCGAACGGCGATTTCCTGATCGACACGCACCCAAGCCTGTCGAACGTGCTGCTCGTCGGCGGCGGGTCAGGACACGGCTTCAAGCACGGCCCGGAGGTCGGACGCTATGCCGCTTCGCGCCTCTTCGGAGCGTTGAAGGAAGAACCGCGCTTCAGCCTCTCCACCAAGGGCGAGACCCAGCACCGCGAGGTCCATTAGTCGGGCTTGCGAGCCACCCCGACGAGCGCGGGCCGCAGCAGGCGATCCTTGAGCATGTAGCCGGGCTGCATTTCCTGGACGATCGTGCCCGGTTCGGCGTCCCCGTCCGGGATCTCCATCATCGCCTGGTGCCTGTGCGGGTCCAGCTGCTCGCCGAGGGCGGCGATGCGGGTGATGCCGTGACGGGTGAAGACCGCCTCCAGCTCGCGCGCAGTCGATTCCATCCCCGCGAGGAAGCTGCTTGCCACCTTGTCGTCCCGAAGCTCTTTAGACACCGCGTCGAGAGCCCGTTCGAGGTGATCCTTGATGGCGAGCATGTCGCGAGCGAACTGCGTGGTCGCATAGTTCGCAGCCTGCTGCTTTTCCGTTTCCAGCCGGCGGCGCACGTTCTGGATTTCCGCGGCAGCGTAAAGCGCCTTGCTGTTCGCTTCCTCCAGGGCAGCTTCGAGCTCCGCAACGCGGTCGTGCTCGGCGACCTCGGGCGCGCCTTCAGCGGTTTCGCGGCGGATTTCCTCCGCTTCTTCTCCAAGTTTGTCGTCGTTCTCGTTCATGCCATCAGTCTCGTAAGGGCCTTCGCCGTGAAGTCTACCATTGGGATGACGCGCGCGTAGTTCAAGCGCGTGGGGCCGATGACGCCGACAACGCCGACAACGTCGCCCTGGCTCCCGCGATAAGGCGCGGCGATCACCGACGAGCCCGAAAGGGCGAACATCCGGTTCTCGCTGCCGATGAAGATACGGCAGCCCGGAGCATCGCGTGCGCCTTCGAGCAGGCGGGCGATTTCCTGCCTGTTCTCAAGCTCTTCAAGCAGGCTTCGAACGCGTTCGAGGTCGGCCGCGGCATTGTCGTCGATCAGGTTCGCCTGCCCGCGGACGATCAACACTGGGCGCCGCGCGTGATCTTCGCTCCAGGCGGCGAGGCCCGATGCGATCAACTCGGCGGCGGCGCGATCCAGCGCTTCGCGGCGGTCGCGAATTTCCGCCAGGAGCCGCGCCTGCGCCTCCTGAAGCGTCAGCCCGGACAGGCGCGCATTGATGAAGTTGGTGACCTCGTTCAGCGCTTCCGAACTCGTCACGCCGTCGAGATTGACGATCCGATTCTCGATATTCCCGTCGGCGCCGACGAGTACGGCCAGCGCGCGATCCGGCCCGAGCGGCACCAGTCCAAGCTGCTTCAGCCGCATCTCGCTTTTCGGAGCCAGGACCACGCCCGCCGCCTGCGACAGTCCTGAGAGTGCCGCAGAGGCGGCTGCAAGCGCATCCTCGACCGGTTGGTCGCGGGCGATCTGCCGCTCGATCTCGCGCCGCTCGCGCGGATCGGGTGCAGCGACCTGCATGATGCCGTCGACGAACAGCCTCAGCCCCGTCTCGGTCGGAATCCGTCCGGCGGACGTGTGCGGATGGGTGAGCAGGCCCCGCTCCTCCAGATCCTGCATCACGCCCCGGATCGAAGCCGGCGACAAGTTCACGGTCCCGGTGAGCGTCTTTGACCCAACCGGAATCCCGCGCTCGAGATAGGCTTCGACCACACGGCCGAAGATCTCGCGCATCCGATCGCTAAGCTCGCCGATATGCTGGGCCATTCCAGTCCCGCATCTAGGATTGGCGTGCCGCCCGGTCTAGGGGAGCCCACGAATCCACCATCAGGAGCACCCAATGCGCCCGAGCGGCCGCGCCCCCGACCAAATGCGAACTCTGACCTTCGAGCCCGGCTTCACCCGCCACGCGGAAGGCTCATGCCTCGTCTCATTCGGCGATACGCGCGTGCTCGTAACTGCGTCGATCGACGACAAGGTCCCGCCCTTTCTCCGCGGTAAAGGACAGGGTTGGGTCACCGCCGAATACGGCATGCTTCCTCGCGCCACCCACACGCGCGGCAATCGTGAAGCGGCCAAGGGCAAGCAGTCGGGCCGGACCCAGGAAATCCAGCGACTGATCGGTCGCAGCCTTCGCGCCGTGGTCGACCTTCCGAAACTCGGCGAGCGGCAGATAATCGTCGATTGCGACGTGATCCAGGCCGACGGTGGAACCCGCACCGCATCGATCTCGGGCGCATGGGTCGCGCTTCGAATCGCGGTGGACAAGCTGATTGCGTCTAAGTCCGTCGCCGAAGATCCCATCCGGACGCAGGTCGCGGCGGTCAGTTGCGGTATCCATCAGGGAACCGCAGTGCTCGATCTCGATTACGACGAGGACAGCACGGCGGGGTCGGACGGCAACTTCGTCCTGACCGCCGACGGCGCGATCGTGGAGGCGCAGTTGACGGCTGAAGGCGAAACCTTCGACGAAGAGGGCCTGTTGAGACTGCTTCGCCTCGCGCGCATCGGCTGCACCGAAATCTTCGCCGCACAGCTCAAGGCCGCCGGCCGGTGAGGCCGATCGGCGACAAGCTTGTCATTGCGACGCACAATCCGGGCAAGCTTCGAGAGATCGCGGATCTCGTCGAACCGCTCGGTATAACCTGCGTAAGCGCGAAGGATTTGGATCTTCCGGAGCCCGAGGAGATCGGGAACACGTTCGTCGACAATGCCGATTTGAAGGCCCGCGAGGCGGCCGACCTCTCGGGCCTTCCCGCCCTCGCCGATGACAGCGGACTTTGCGTCGATGCTCTCCAGGGCTCGCCGGGCATCTTCTCCGCGCGCTGGGCGGAAGACGAGCAGGGCAATCGCGACTGGATGCGCGCAATGGAGCGCGTCTGGCGCGAGGTCGAGGCAGCCGGCCCTGACGCCGGCCACGACGCCCACTTCGCCTGTGCGCTGGCGATCGCATGGCCGAACGACGGTCAGGTCGAGAATTTCGAAGGACGCGTCGATGGCACTTTGACCTGGCCGCCGCGCGGCGCCAACGGATTCGGATACGACCCGATTTTCGTCGCGAATGGTCGCGAGGTGACGTTCGGCGAGATGGATCCGGCTGAAAAGCACGGCATCAGCCACCGCGCCGACGCCTTCCGGAAGCTGGTGAAAGCGCTGAAGTGACCGTCGAGCCTCTGGCGCTTTACGTCCACTGGCCGTTCTGTGTCAGTAAATGCCCCTATTGCGACTTCAACAGCCACGTCCGGTCGACCATCGACCAGAATGAATGGCGCGACGCGCTGCTCGCCGACCTCGCCTACGAAGCGAGCTTGCTCCCCTACCGGCGCCTGACCTCGATCTTCTTCGGCGGTGGCACACCATCTCTGATGGACCCAGCAACCGTATCCGCCATCATCGGCCGTGCGCGCGAGCACTGGCAGGCCTCGGAAGACATCGAGATCACGCTCGAGGCGAATCCGAACTCAGTGGAAGCTGATCGCTTTGCGGACCTTGCTGCAGCAGGCGTCAATCGCCTGTCACTTGGGCTCCAGAGCTTTGACGACACCGCCCTCGCGTTCCTCGGACGAGCTCACTCAGCCGACGAAGGACATCGCGCTCTCGATATCGCCCAGAAGCACTTCCCGCGCGTCAGCTTCGATCTGATTTATGCCTTGCCGGGGGACACGGAGACGAGTTGGGCCAAGACGCTCGACTGCGCGCTCGAAAAGGGCACGTCGCATCTGTCGCTCTACCAACTGACCATCGAGCCGGGGACGCGATTTGCTTCGATGGTCGCAAAGCACGAGTTTGAACCGCTCGACTGCGACGAAGCGGCTGGCCTGTACGAAGTGACCTGGGAGCGTACGTCCGCCGCCGGCATCCCGGCATACGAAGTCAGCAACCACGCGCGTGCCGGCCAGGAGAGCCGCCACAACCTCACCTACTGGCGCTACGGCGATTATGCCGGCGTGGGACCCGGAGCGCACGGACGGAGGCTCGGCAAGCGCACGGTTCGGCATCGCAAACCCGAGAACTTCCTGTCCGGGATGAAGCGGAACGGTCACGGCATGGTCGAGGAAGAAATGCTCGATCCGCGTGAGGCAGCCGACGAAGCCTTGGTCATGGGCTTGAGACTGTCGGAAGGCATCGATCCCGCAGCATTGTCCGATCGGTTCGGGAGGCCGGTCGTCGATGACCCCGCCGTGGAGCGCCTCTTCGCTTCGGGCCATCTGGAGCGCGAAGGCGGTCGTCTTCGCGCAACGGCGTCGGGCCGTCTGCTGCTCGACCGCGTGCTTGCGGAGATTGCCGCGGACTAGACCTTACTGCGGATCGTTCGCGTAGTGATCAGCTGCCATCGACAGGAAATCCTCGATTTGGAATTCCGCGTCGGATTCCGACTGCTTCTTTGACACCTTGTTCTTGGAATCGAACGCCCAGACCGCTGACTTGAAGCTCGTCTCCTGCGCCGAGCATTTCTGCCGAACGAAGGCGGTGAAGCCGTCGTTCGTCACCTTCGCGCTTTTTGCTTCGACGGTGGCTTGCTTGATGCAGGTCCTGAGCGCGGTTCGGGCGCCATCCGCGGCCGCCGTCTGAAACGCCGCCGCAAAAATTGCCGATGCGATCGCCAACTCGAACATGACCCTCTCCCCAAGGCCTTAGGTACTGAAGATGAACCTATTCTCTCTGGTTTAAAAGAGCCTAGCGATACGGGGTTAAACGTAGCTTGCATGGGCGCCACCGCGGGTGCGATGCACGGTCGGGAATGGACGAAGATCGGCTACCGCCCGGGCTCTACATCGTTGCGACGCCGATCGGGAACCTCGGCGATCTGACGCCGCGCGCGGCAGACGTGCTCCGGCGCGCGGATCTCGTGCTGGCGGAAGACAAAAGAGTGACTGCCAAGCTGCTGGCCCATTCGGGCGCGAAGACACGGCTCGCGAATTACAACGATCATACGAACGAAGCCGAGCGAGCAAGGATCGTTTCACAGCTGGGCGAGCAGGCCATCGCGCTCGTCAGCGACGCCGGGACCCCCCTGATTTCCGATCCGGGCTACAAGCTGGTGCGCGATGCCCGGGCAGCCGGTCACCCCGTTCATACCTTGCCGGGTCCGTCGGCCGTGATCGCGGCGCTGACTCTCGCAGGCCTTCCGACCGACCGGTTCCTGTTCGCGGGGTTTCTGCCGTCGAAGGCCAAGGCCCGGGCTGACGCAATTGCGGAGATTGCAGGCGTTCGCGCGACATTGGTGTTCTATGAGAGCGGTCCGCGCCTCGCGGACGCCCTGGCCGCGCTTGCTGACGGGCTCGGGCAGCGGGAGGCGGCAGTCTCTCGCGAGATCAGCAAGTTTCACGAGGAAACGGTAACGGGGTCGCTGGGCGAGCTTGCGGATCGCTATGCAGACCATCCGCCCAAGGGCGAGATCGTGATCATCGTCGGCCCTCCGGCCGAACGTGTAGCAGCAACCGACGACGAGTTGGATGCCGCACTCGACGAGGCGCTGAAGCGTATGTCCCCTTCGCGCGCGGCAGCCGAGGTGGCCGCTGCTCTCAACGTCCCAAGGAAGCGCACCTACGCCCGCGCCCTCGAACTCTCGAAGTGAACCGCGAAGCAGCCGAAAAGCGCGGCCGCGGGGCGGAGACCCGCCTACGTGTGGCTCTGCCTCCACGGCTGGCGCATCGTCGCCTGGCGCGCTAGCTTTCCCGGCGGCGAGGGCGGAGCGTCTCACGGCGCGCTACCAAAAGCCCGATGACGATGTGCGCATCGACGCAATCTTCATCGTTCCGGGCCGCCTCCCCCGCCACGTCCCGAACATCTGGCAAGGGTGACAAAGCCTTGGGCGTCAATTAGGCGGCGGCAATGTCGCTGCGCATAGCCGTTCAGATGGACCCGCTGGAGAGCATCAATATCTCCGGCGATTCAACGTTCGCCATCATGCTCGGCGCGCAGCAGCGCGGGTACAAGCTGTTCCACTATCTCGCGGAAGACCTCACCTGGCAGGATGGCCGGCTTTACGCGGGTGCTCACGAGGTGACGGTCCAGCCGGTGGCGGGCGACCACTTCCGCAAGGGCAACTTCGCCATCCTCGACCTGGGCAAGGACGTCGACGTCGTCCTGATGCGGCAGGACCCGCCGTTCGACCTCGGCTACATCACCGCGACGCACCTGCTCGAGCGGATCCAGGACGAGACTTTGGTCGTCAACGACCCAGCGGCAGTCCGGAACTCGCCGGAAAAGGTCTGGGTCCTCGATTTCGCGCGCTTTATGCCGCCGACCATGGTCACGCGGTCGATCGGTGCCGCTAGACACTTCCTCGCCGAGCATGGCGACATTGTCGTGAAGCCACTTCACGGCTTTGCGGGAGGCTCGGTCTTCCGGGTCAGCTCGGACGGCCGGAACCTGGCGTCTTTGATAGAGCTGTTCAACCGGACGTATCGCGAGCCGCACGTAATCCAGAAATTCCTTCCGGAGATCGTGGAGGGCGACAAGCGTATCGTCCTCGTCAATGGTGAAGTCGCAGGCGCGGTCAATCGGGTACCCGGCGAAGGCGAGATCCGGTCAAACCTGGCCGTCGGCGGCAAGGGCCAGAAGACCGAGCTGACGCCGCGGGAACTGGAAATCTGTTCGGTCCTGGGCCCGGAGCTCAGGCGCCGAGGTCTGCTCTTCGTCGGGATCGACGTGATCGGCGGCAGATGGCTGACCGAGATCAATGTCACGTCTCCGACCGGCATCGTCGCCATCGACAAGTTCAACGGCACAGACACGCCGGGCCTCATCTGGGATGCGATCGAAGCAAGCCTGGAACTGAGGCGGAGCGCCTGATCGCATGAGTGACTGGGTCATCCGCCTGATCGAGCAATCAGGCTACCTCGGCGTCGGCTTCCTGATGTTCCTGGAAACGGTTTTCCCGCCGATTCCGTCGGAAGTGATCATGCCCGTCGCGGGCATGGCCGCTGCAGAGGGTAAGATGAGCTTCCCGCTCGTGGTTGCCAGCGGGACCGCGGGCGCGATGCTGGGCAACATCGTCTGGTATCTTGCGGCCCGGGCGCTGGGCGTGAACCGGCTGGAGCCGCTCATCCGGCGCTACGGCCGCTGGATCACGATGACCTGGAAGGAAGTCGAGCGAGCGCAGGTCTGGTTTCGCCGGAACGGCGTGTTCTTCGTCTTCTTGGGACGGCTGCTTCCCACCGTACGGTCCCTCGTGTCGGTTCCAGCCGGCCTGCTGAAGATGCGGTTCAAGACCTTCTTCTTCGCGTCGACGCTGGGTACGGCGGGATGGACCGCTTTGCTCGCGACCGCAGGCTTCAAGCTGCGCGAGAATTTCAGCGAGATCGACCAGTATGTCGGCGCGGCATCCAACGCGATCCTGGTGGTGCTCGTCGCCGGATACTTCTGGCGCCTCTGGACGCATTTTCGTGTGGAAGAGGGCGAATAGACCCGCCGTTGCAAATGAGGGCGTCGCCCGCCAGCGTTAAGCCATGAGCGGCAAGACGGTTCTTATCCTCGGTTCCTACGCGCCGTCGCTCGTGCACTTCCGCGGCGCGCTCATCGCCGCGACGGTCGAGCGGGGGACATACGGTCTTCGCCGCCGCGCCGGCGATTTCCACCGAGGTTGCAGAACAGCTCAAGGCGATGGAGCCGAGCCGCGCGAGTTCCCGCTCGTCAGTGCGAGCCTCAATTCGCCCGCGATGCTGCGATCTTTGCGGGAGATCCGCCGGCACCAACACCGTCTTCTTCGACCCGGGCGGAGTCGCGCGAACCCAGACTCCAGCGGAAAATCGGTCCCGGGGACGTGGGCGGCGGCAAACGGTCAGCTTTGCCTGACCACGGGCGCGGCGCAGGAATGCTGGCCCTATTCCCGGCCGTTCCAACCCGGTCAGCAGATCAGCCTGACCAGCAGCTGCAACTCCGCCTCCAGGTGGACAGCGCTCGGAACGAACCAAGCTGCGCCAGTTCAGCAGGGCGCCGGAGAACGCGGCTAAGCCACCGCCTCAGTTCGTAGGCGCGAGAAGCGCGAACTTCGGAATCTCGACGTCGAAAGTTCCACCGTCCTCATCGACCATCCGATAGCTTCCGCTCATCGACCCGATGGGCGTGTCGAGCGGGCATCCGGAAACATAGTCGAAGCTGCCATCGGGAGCGATCAGCGGCATCTCGCCGACTACGCCTTCGCCTTGTACTTCGTGAACCGCTCCGCGTCCGTCGGTGATCGTCCAGCTTCGCGAAAGCAATTGGATTGAACGACCGCCGCCATTTTCGATCCGCACGTGATAGGACCAAAACCAGCGGTTGATCGAAGGGTCTGACTGCTCGGCGAGGTAGCTGACTGCGACCCGCACGGTGATTCCGTGCGTCGTCGCGACGTTCGGAAAAAGCATCGCGAGCGTATCGAGACCAGTCACGGTTGAAACGCTAAGACAGGTTAGCCCCGCAAACAACGGCTAGATGAGGCCGCCCGCGCGAAGAAGGCGCTCAACGAGGCGGGAGCGCGCTTCCGCGAGCCCAGCCGTTCGGCCGGTCAGAACGTCGCGAAGGAGGAAGTAGCCGCTCAACTCCAGGCCGTCGCGAATTTCCGGCCAGTTGGCGGCGCCGCCCTCGCGGACGAACTTCGGCAGTGATAGCAGCTTTCCCGAATATGGCTCCGCCTCCGTTGCGCTGACCGCACGCCCCGAGCGCGGGCTTACGGCCACCAGATCGTCGTTCGAGCCGGTGACCGCACAGCGGTCGAGGTCGAGACCGAAACCGAGTTCAGCTAGAACCAACAACTCGTACCGAACGAGAAGGCTCGCCCAGCCAAGCGCTGACGGTGCGGCCTCGATCAAAGCCAGCAGCGCATCGAGAGCGGCGTATAGTCGCGGATAGGGCTGTCCTTCCGGAAGCGCGGTCGCGGTCAGCGCCGTGACCCAATCGATTGCCGCAGCCGGAAGTGGCTCGGACAGCAAAGGCGCGCGGCTGTGCACCAGCTCCAGCTCGGCATGCGCCAGTTGTTCTTCGGTCCGCGAGCGCAGGCGAGCTTGGACCTGGTTTCCCGGAACGACGACCGGCCGCATCCGCCGCCCACGGGCACCGCGCACATAGGCGGCCTGAAGGCCATCGTCGGGCGTCATCAGGCGGACCACCGCGCCGTGCTCAGCGTGCATTCTCAGGGCACAGACTATCGCGGGCGTTTCGATGTTCACGCGTCAGCCGGCCGGGTGGAAATAGTCGTACAGCTGTCGCGCCATCGTCTTACTGATACCTGGTGCGCGCTCAAGATCCTCAAGAGCGGCTCCCTTCACCGCCCGCGCAGTCCCGAAGTGCATGAGCAGCGCTCGCTTCCGGTTTGGGCCGATGCCTGGGACATCATCGAGCGTCGACGTCGTCAGGCTCTTGGCCCTCTTCGCGCGGTGCGTGCCGATCGCGAAGCGATGCGCCTCGTCGCGCAGCCGTTGGATGTAGAAGAGCAAGGCCGAGTTCGGCGGCAGCGTGATCTCGCGGCCGCCGGGGAAGTGGAAGACCTCCCGGCCTTCACGACCGTGATGCGGACCCTTTGCGACGCCGACAACCGGTACGTCGTGGACTCCAGCATCCTCCATCACTTCGCAGACCGACGACAGCTGGCCCTTGCCGCCGTCGATAAGCAGCAGGTCAGGCCACTCGCCGCTCTGCCGATCGGGGTCTTCTTTCTCCAGGCGAGCGAAACGGCGTTCGAGGACCTCGCGCATCATCGCGTAATCGTCGCCTGGATTCGTCTCGGGCCGCTTGATGTTGAACTTGCGATAGCTGTTCTTGCGGAAACCCTCGGGGCCCGCGACGATCATCGCACCGGTCGCGTTCGTGCCCATGATGTGACTGTTGTCGTAGACTTCGATGCGCTTCGGCACGTCCGGAAGCTCGAACGTGTCGGCCAGCTCGCGCAGGATCTTGCCCTGCGTGGTCGCCTCGGCAAGGCGGCGGTCTAGCGCTTCTTCCGCATTCCGGCGAGCCTGGTCGAGCAGCTTCTTGCGGTCGCCGCGTTTCGGGATCTCGATCGCGACGCGACGCCCTGCTCGCTCCGACAGCGCTTCTTCGAGGACCTCGGTGTCAGCTACCTCGCGATCGACGAGAATGCGCTTGGGAGGCGGCATGTCCTCATAGAACTGGACGAGAAAGCTCGACATCACCTCGGCTTCGGGGACATCGCTGGTATGCGCCGGAAAGAAGGCGCGGTGGCCCCAGTTCTGGCCGCCGCGGATGAAGAAGCCCTGGATCGACATGGTCCCGGCCTTGCAGGCCAGAGCGAACACATCTGCATCGCCCAGCCCTTCGGCGTGCACCGTCTGCGATCCCTGGATGTAAGTCAGCGCGCGGAGCCGGTCGCGGTAGACCGCAGCGAGCTCGTAATCCTGCTTCTCCGCCGCCTCGGCCATCTGCTTCGACAAGCGAGCCTGAACGCCGGTCGACTTGCCCGACAGGAAGTTCTTCGCGTCGTCGACCAGTTCATCATAATCGGCTTCGCTGATGCGGCCGACGCAAGGGGCCGAGCAGCGCTTGATTTGATAAAGCAGGCAAGGCCGCGAGCGGTTCTCGAAATAACTGTCGGAGCAGCTCCGCAACAGGAACAGCTTCTGCAGCGCGTTGAGCGTGCGAGTGACCGACCCGGCGCTCGCGAACGGCCCGAAATACTGACCCTTCGCCCGCCGTGCCCCGCGGTGCTTCTGCACTCTTGGAAAGGCGTGGTCCTCGCGGAGAAGGATGAAGGGGAAGCTTTTATCGTCGCGGAGTAGGACGTTGTAAGCCGGACGGAAGCGCTTGATCAGCTGCGCTTCGAGCAGAAGCGCCTCCGCTTCGGTTCGGGTCGTCACGATCGTCATCGACCGCGTCTGGGCCACCATCCGCTGCAGCCGTTTCGGCAGCCGGGCGACCTGCGTGTAGTTGGTTACGCGGTTCCTCAGCGCGCGCGCCTTGCCGACGTAGAGCACGTCCCCGCGAGAATCTTGCATCCGGTAGACACCAGGCCTGACTGGCAGCGTCTTCAGCACCTCGCGGATTGCGGCGACGCCTTTCTCAAGGTCCGGTTGTTCCGCACCGCGTACGGCATAGGTCGCCTGATCCTCGTTGAAGCGCTCCTGCGCTCCTGGTTGATCGGGACGGTCGGCCTTGCTCACCCGGACGAGATAGGCGCTAGCCAGTGCTGACGCGAGGGGTCAGGCTGCCGCCCGAGCCTGCTCTTCCTCCGTGAGCATCCATTCGACTGCGGCCCGGGCGTGGATCGCGGTCGTGTCGTAGACTGGCAGCACGTTCGCGCGCGTGTCGACGGCGAGCACGAGTTCCGTGCAGCCGAGGACAACCGCCTGCACCTTTAGCTTCGCAAGTTCGGTGATGAGGGTCTTCAGCTTGCGCTGGCTATCGCGGACAACCCGTCCCCGTGCCAGCTCCTCAAAGATGATGCGGTCGACCTCCGTAATCCACGACTGTTCGATCGGGACGAGGTTGATTCCTCGAACCTCAAGCCGGCCCCGAACATATTGCTCGGTCATGGTGAAGCGCGTGCCCAGCAAGGCGACGCGCGACAAGCGATCGGCGACGAGCTTGTCGCCTGCCGCGTCGGCAATGTGCAGCACAGGCACGTCAACGTTCGCGGCAACGGCGTCGTAGACCTTATGTGTCGTGTTGCAGGCGATCAGCACGCCTTCCGCGCCCGCCGCCTGAAGCTTCTGCGCTGCGTCGACGTTGAGCTTGGCGACGCCGTCCCAGTCGTTTGCGTCCTCGAGCGAGACGAGATCGGCGAAGTCCACGCTCTCGATCGTCAGCCGCGCGCTATGGAATCCTCCCAGGCGTTGGGCGATGCCCCGATTGATGTGCTCGTAATAAAGGGCGGTCGAGGACCAGCTCGTCCCGCCAATGATCCCCAGCTTGCGCAAGACGCCTGCCCCTTCCCCACTCTCGCTCTGTCGTGAACGGAGCAGACGCGACACCTGGCTCCGACTCTCGAATTGTCTCGCGCTCGCAGCAATTGGCAAGACTTAAACTTCTGAATTTACGCGAAATGAATCAGGTTTGCGCCGAGCCGTTTATCGCAGGCATCAACCGATGTTCTTGCCAGATCGTGAAATGGCTAAGTCCCCCGGACTCAGCCAATATTTTTCACGATCTCCTCGACCATCTTCTTGGCGTCGGCGAGGAGCATCATCGTGTTGTCGCGGTAGAAGAGTTCGTTGTCGACGCCGGCATAGCCGACGCCCCCCATCGAGCGCTTCACGAACAGCACGGTTCGCGCCTTCTCAACGTCGAGGACCGGCATTCCGTAGATGGGCGAACTCTTGTCGGTCTTGGCGGCTGGATTGGTAACGTCGTTGGCGCCGATGACGAAGGCGACGTCTGTCTGAGCGAACTCGCTGTTGATGTCTTCCAGCTCGAAGACCTCGTCGTAGGGGACGTTCGCTTCGGCAAGCAGCACGTTCATATGGCCCGGCATGCGGCCTGCGACCGGGTGAATCGCATATTTCACACGCACGCCCTGTTCCTTGAGCAGGTCGGCCATCTCACGGAGCGCGTGCTGCGCCTGACTGACCGCCATGCCGTAGCCGGGGACGATGATGACCTGGTCGGCCTGGCTCATCAGGAATGCAGCGTCCTCGGCCGAGCCGCGCTTGTAGGGACGGTCGATGACCTCGCCACTTGCGCCCGCCACTGCATCGCCGCCGAAGCCGCCCGCGATGACCGAGATGAAGCTGCGATTCATCGCCCTGCACATGATGTAGCTGAGTATCGCGCCCGAGCTGCCGACCAGAGCGCCGGTGATGATCATCGCGCTGTTGTGCAGCGTGAAGCCCATCGCCGCCGCGGCCCAGCCCGAGTAGCTGTTCAGCATCGAGATCACCACCGGCATGTCGGCTCCGCCGATCGGGATGATCAGCAGGAAGCCGATGGCGAAGCTGAGCGCCATGACCGTGAAGAAGATCCACGGCGCCTGATCCTGCGTGAAATAGGCGATGAGCCCGAGGATCGCGACGAGCGTACTGAGATTGATGACATGGCGGCCGGGCAGCAGGATCGGCTTGCCCGACATGTTTCCGTTGAGCTTCAGAAAGGCGATCACCGAGCCGGAGAACGTAATTGCGCCGATAGCGACGCCGAGGCCCATTTCGACCCGGCTGACCTGCAGAATGCCGTCAGGGCCCAGGATCCCGAACGCGTCGGGATTCAAGAACGCAGCCGCGCCGACGAGCACGGCAGCCATACCAACGAGGCTGTGAAAAGCCGCGACCAGCTGCGGCATCGCCGTCATCTGGATCTTGCGAGCGGTGACCAAACCTATGCCCCCGCCAATCACCATCGCTCCGATGATCTCGGGCAAGCTCGCAATCTGGTGGACGGCGAGTGTCGTCACGACCGCAATCGCCATGCCGATCATGCCGGCGCGATTGCCTCTCTGGCTACTGACCGGGCTCGAAAGCCCCCTTAGCGCGAGGATGAAGCAGATGCCGGAGACGAGATAAGCGAGAAGCACCCAGGCGGGCGTGTCGTGCACGGCCTCCACGCTCTAGCGCTCCTTCTTTTTGTACATGGCGAGCATTCGCGCCGTGACGGCGAAGCCTCCGAAAATATTCACGCTCGCAAGCGCTACCGCGATAAGACCGAGCCACTTCGACGAAGGGCTTCCGCCAGCAGCGGCTGCGATCAGTGCGCCGACGATGATCACGGAGGAGATGGCGTTGGTCACGCTCATCAGAGGCGTGTGGAGTGCCGGGGTAACCGACCAGACGACGTAATAGCCGACGAAGCAGGCGAGAACGAAGATCGACAGGATCGAGATGAATTCCATCAGGGCCTCTCCGAGAATGGAAGTTCGCCAAGTTCGCTTTTCAACGCGCGAGTTCGCACGCGCGCGCGGCGGATTGGAGCGAAGGTAACGGGAACGGGTGCGCTGTGATTGCAGGTCATCCGGGCGCGACCATGCACAATTCGGCAGCGATAGGACAGTGCCAAATCGGAGGAGGATTTTTGTCGTTAACCGAGTCACGGTTTCCGATTTGATAACCTTTATTCGGCAGACCCGAAGCACGAAAGTTGAAGGATTCGTGCTCGGTGCGCTTGCGCAGGCCACAAAAGGGTGAGGCCCCAAGCTGGAAGCTACTGCTCTGGACGGCAGTGGCTGCGATCATCTTCGGCCTGATCGGAGCCGGCGAACTGCCCGAAGACATGCTGCGGGCGAGCCGCAACAGCCTTCATCAGCACAAAGCCACCGGTGATATCGTGCTGGTGGCGATCGACGATCGGTCGCTGCGAGAAGTTGGACGCTGGCCCTGGCCGCGCAGCCGGCATGCCGAAATCATCAACAAGCTCAGCCAGGCCGGCGCAAATCGCACGTTCGTTGACATCGTCTTTAACGGCCGGAGCGATTCGACAGACGATGCGAAATTGGCCGATGCCGTCAGCAACGCCCGCAACGTAACCCTTGCAGTCAGCACTCGATCGGGGATTACGAGGACCGGTATCACCGGGTCCGGCGACCCCGACCTGCTGCCTCCCGAAATGTTCAGTAAGCATGCGGAGCTCGGCCTGATCAGCGTTGCGTACAATTACCAGAACGCGGTCTGGCACCTCGACTATTCGAGGAAGGTCCAGGGCAAGGCTGTTCAATCGTTCTCGGCCAAGCTCGCGAAGGTGGATTCGCGGCTGAACGGCGACTTCATGCCCGATTACTCGACCGACCCGACGACGGTGCCGGTCATTGCGGCGGCAGACATTCTCAACGGCCGGTTCGACCCCAAGTCGGTCCAGGGCAAAGACGTCGTCGTCGGGACCGCCTCCGAGGGGATCGGCGATCAGTATTTCATTCCCGGCTGGGGGAAGATGGCCGGTGCGTACGTTCACATCATCGGAGCCGAGACACTGAAGTCCGGTCGGCCAATGTCCTTCGGCTGGCTGGCTCCTCTGCTTCTCGCGCTCGGCGCCTGCTGGGCTGCAGCGACCCGCAAGTCGGCGGGACAGGTTGGCTCGATCCTGCTGAGCGCGGTGCTGCTTCTTCTGTTTGCTCCGGTCGGCCTTGAGAGCGCGCTGATTTTTGTCGATGTCACGCCTGCGCTTTTCGCTGTCATCGTTGTTTCGACCGTGCTCGCACTTCGCCGGTGGAAACAGCGTGGGCTAGTGAACACCGTTTCGGGTCTGCCGAACCTGAGCGCGCTGAAGGCCAACAAGGCTGGCCGCGATAAGGCGCTGATCGCGGCCCGCGTGCTGAACTATGCGGAAATCGCCGCCGCACTGCCTCCGGAGCAGGAACGCCAGCTCGTCGACCAGATCGTGTCGCGCCTCCGCGTCGGCGCTCCCGATCGTACTTTGTACGAAGGCGACGGTGGAATCTTCGCCTGGTTCGAAGAACCGGAACTGCCCTTCGCCAACCATATCGAGGCGCTCTACGCGCTGTTCCGCAACCCCGCACGGGTCGAGGGGCAGTCGATCGATCTGGCGATCAGCTTCGGCGTGGAGATTGGAAGCGGCCGCTCGCTGACCAACCGGCTGGCGAGCTCGCTCGTCGCCGCGGAAGAAGCCGCGCACGACGGCCTCAAGTGGAAATACTACGATCCGGAAGCGCTTGAGGACGCTTCCTGGAAACTGTCGATCCTCAGCCAGCTCGACAGCGCCGTCGACAAGGGCGAGGTCTGGGTCGCCTACCAGCCGAAATTCGACCTCAAGCAGCGCAAGATCGTCGGCGCCGAGGCGCTTGCACGATGGACTCACCCCGAGAAGGGGCCGATCGCCGCGTCCGAATTCATTGCCGCCGCCGAGCAGCATGATCGCATCGGAAAGCTAACCGACTTCGTGCTGGAGCAGGCGATTTCCGCTGCCGCGATCGTGAACCGGAAGCACCCCGGCTTCGGCATCGCCGTAAACCTTTCCGCCCGGCTTCTTACCGATCGAAGTCTCGTGCTTCGACTTGGCGCGATGATGGCTCGCCATCATCTGTCGCCTGACCTTCTTACTCTTGAGCTGACCGAGACGGCCGAACTCGCTGGCAGCGGGGCGGCATTCGACATGCTCTCGTCGCTTCGAGATCTGGGCGTCACGATCGCCATCGACGATTACGGCACCGGCCTATCGACTCTCGATTATCTGAAGAAGATCCCGGCCAGCGAAATCAAGATCGATCAGAGCTTCGTGAAGACGATCCTCGACAACCGCAGCGACCTGGTGATGGTCCAGTCGACGATCGCCCTGGCCCACTCGCTCGGCCGCAAGGTCGTCGCCGAGGGCGTCGAGCACCAGGGTGTGCTCGACGCGTTGGTCGACATGGGCTGCGACGTCGCGCAGGGCTACATCATCGGCCGTCCGATGAGTATCGACAGCCTAACGAAGCGCCTGTCCGCCGACCGCCGCTCCAGCGTCGCCTAAGACTCCCCAATTTCCACGCAAATGTGAGGGCAGTTCTGCCCAAGTAACGACTGCGCGTTAATAAAGGTTAACTTGTTGCTAACCAATTTTATTAGGGTTAACGTCCCTGTCAGCTGCCGAATCGCAGTTCGAAGGACAGGGGTTCAACATGAAGAAGCAAGCACAGACCAAGGGTCTCTGGAGCTGGCTCCTCGGCCAAGGCTGGAGCAACGCTGGTAGCCAGGGTTAACGAAAACGGCCGCTCTTAAGCGGCCGTTTTTTGTTACATATTACAACTAGTTAGCTAAGGCGTCCGTGTAACATCGGACGCTTTCGTGCGTCCTATTGCGCAGCTCTTCAATCAGCCCACGTTCTTCCGCTCACTGGTGAAGTGATTTGGCGCCCGATCTCCGACTCAGCGGCGCGACTCGTTAACCATCCGATTCGCTGGAAATGTCGAAATCGCGCGACTAACGCTGCAAAATGCTTCGTCAGGCGTCCACGACTTTGAATCTTTCCGGCCCTCGACAGGGGCTTCACGAGATCACTGACGAGATCGATTCCTGGGTCCGCGATCAGGATTTCGGGACCGGCTTACTAACGATTTTCTGCAAGCACACTTCGGCATCGCTGCTGATCCAGGAGAACGCCGCAAGCGCAGCCCGGCGAGATCTGGAAACCTATTTCAGCCGTATCGCGCCTGAAGACCCGGCGCTCTACACGCATAATGATGAAGGTCCCGATGATATGCCGGCGCATTTGAGAAGCGCACTCACCCAGACCCAGCTGTCAATCCCCGTCGGCGACGGCCGGATGGTGCTCGGGAAGTGGCAGGGCATCTACCTCTTCGAGCATCGCCGCGAGCCGTCGCTCCGGCAAATCGCTTTGCACCTGGTCGGCGAATGAGCCTCGGGTCCGTCCGCGCCTGGCTCGCAAAGCACGCGCCCGACCTGACCCTGATCGAAGTCGAGGAGACCACGGCGACAGTCGATACGGCGGCCAAGGCTCTTGGCGTCGAGCCGGGGCGGATCGCCAAGACGCTCGCCGTGCGCGCGGGGGACGAGACGTTTCTACTGGTCACGCGCGGCAATGCGCGGCTCGACAATGGGAAGTCGAAGCGGGCGTTCGGAGCGCGGCCGAGGATGCTTGGGCCAGAGGAGACGTTTGCGCTCACTGGCCATCCGGTCGGCGGCGTCTGCCCGTTCGGCCTGGCGACGGAACTGCCGATCTATGTCGACGAGTCGCTAAAGGCTTTCGACGTAGTCTACCCGGCGGGCGGTTCGCTGAACACGTCGGTCAAGGTTTCGACCAACCGCTTGTTCGAACTGGTCGGGAAGAAATGGGTCGACCTATGCCGCCTGCCCGAGGAAGCGGCCGGGGCTTAGCTGTGCGGCGGTGGCCGCTTCGAGTGGCCAGGGCGTCGCGGCGATCAAGGATTCCGCAATCTGCGCCATGGCCGGGGATGTCTGGAGGCCGTAACCGCCCTGCCCCGCGAGCCAGAAGAACCCCTCGGCCTGCTGGTCGAACCCCACGACTGGATGACGATCGGGCGCAAAGGTCCGCAGGCCCGCCCATCGGCTTTGGATCCGGCCGACCTTCATGGTGGTGCGTTCCTCGATCCGGTGAGCCGCGAGCGCGATCTCATATTCATCGGGCTGGGCGTCGCAGGGGTCGGTAGGCCCCTCGTCCATCGGCGATGCAAACAGGCGCCCGGACTCCGGCGCGAAATAGAGCTCATCGCCAACTGTCTTCGCGAACGGCCAGCCCGACAGGTCCTCGCCGTCCGGTGCGTCAAACGTGATGATCGTGCGGCGAAGCGGGGCAAGACCAATTGGCCGAACGCCACCTAGCGTCGCGACTGCGTCGGCCCAAGAGCCAGCCGCGTTGATCAGGATGGGCGCAGCGAGGCTGTCCCGGTGCTCGGTCGTGACAGTCCAGACTTCTCCCGAACGTTCCACTTTAATCGCGCGCGCGACCGTGACGATTTCACCGCCGTTCTGGCGGAGCGCGCGAACGTGTCCCTGCAGAAGCGCATGCGTGTCGAGCCTTATGCCATTGCGATCGACCAGCCCCGCGACTGCGGCGCCCTCGCCAGTTCGAACGACCGGGCAAAGCTCGCAGATGCCAGCCCCGTCTACGCGCTCCAACTGCGCGAACGGCGCGATCGCGGATTCGAGCTGATCCAGAGCGGCGAGCTCATCCTCGCGGGAGTGGATCAGCACCGGCATGCGATGTCCCAACGGGACGTCGGTGAAGTCCCTCGGCGGTGCTTCGAAGAATCCGCGGCTCGCGTGTGTCAGCGCACGGACGAGCGGATCGCCGAGCGCATAATGCAGCATCGTCGCGCTTCGGCCCGACGAATGGTAACCGACTGCTCCCTCGGCCTCGAGGACGGTGACTCTGGCATGCTTCGAGAGAGTCGAGGCAGCGGAAAGCCCCGCAATCCCCCCGCCTATCACGATGATGTCGCTCGACTTCAACTCGCCGGGCCCGTCAGCCTTTCGTTTACGACCTTCCCGCCGTGCGTGAGGCGGATCGCCTTGACGATCTCGTCATCGTCCGGAAGCACCGGCCTGTTTTGCTCCTTGTCCCAGAAGGCGGACAGGAAATTGAACAGGTTGCGCGCGAACAAGGCCGAGGAGTCGGCTGCTAGCGTCCGGGCAAGGTTCGAGGCACCGATGATCGTGACGCCGTGCTTCACGACATTCTGCCCCGCGACGCAGCCCTCGACGTTTCCTCCAGCATCTGCGGCAAGATCGACGACCACGCTGCCCGGACGCATGGTCGCGAGCTGGGCATCGCTGATCAGCCGCGGCGCAGGCCTTCCGGGAATCAGGGCCGTCGTGATGACCATGTCCTGCTTGGCGATATGTCCGGAAACCAGTTCGGCCTGGGCCTTCTGATAATCCTCGGACATTTCCGTGGCGTATCCGCCACTCCCCTCGCCCTCGATGCCCGCGACATTCTCGACGAAGATGGGCTTGGCGCCGAGAGACTGGATCTGCTCCTTGGTCGCGGATCGAACGTCGGTCGCGCTAACCTGCGCGCCAAGGCGGCGGGCAGTTGCGATCGCCTGAAGCCCTGCGACGCCCACGCCCATCACGAAGACGCGAGCGGCACTGATCGTGCCCGCAGCAGTCATCATCATCGGGAATGCCCGGCCGTAAGTTGCTGCACCGTCGACGACCGCCTTGTAGCCGGCGAGGTTCGACTGCGACGACAAGATGTCCATAGACTGTGCGCGAGTGATGCGCGGCATCCATTCCATCGCCAGCGCCTCGAGTCCCGCCGAAGCGTATCCGTCGATCTTCTCGCGGCGTCGGAACGGATCGAGAGCACCGACGAGAATCGCACCCGGCTTGGCGCCCTTCAGGCTGCCGGCATCAGGACCGCCGATGCAGAGAACAAGGTCGGCACCGTCGAGGGACTTTGCACGCGGCGATACAGACGCGCCTGCCGCTTCATAGTCTGCGTCAGAAATCGACGCCGACTCACCCGATCCGGTCTCGACGGCGACCTCGGCGCCCAGCCCAATGAATTTCTTCACGGTTTCCGGCGTTGCGGCGACCCGCGTCTCCCCCGGCGCGGTCTCCCTGACGACTGCGATTTTCATCGGCGCCTAGCTGATGATCATGACTACGAGGAACGCGATAACCAGGCAAACAATCGCGCCCCACTTCAGCAGCTTCGTGAAACGCTCATAGTCCTTCACGTGGTGAGCGACTTCCTGCGTCGGCGGATTGTTCAGCAACGGCTCCTCATGCGCCATGTCTTACCCCTCTTCGAATTCAAAGTGTTGGAGCTGTCCATAACAAGCAGGTTCGCCGCCCCCAACCCCTGAAGTCTTAAGACGGCATTTACTCCTTTCGTCGTAGGACACGCGCAGGAACTGCGATGCGCGAGCAAGAAACCAAATCTCTCCTGTTGGTCGAAGCCGATCCAGCCGAACGGCGTCTCGTTTCGGCGGTCGCAGCGCGCGCCGGCTGGAGCACGGTCGGTGCGGATTGCACGGAGATGGCGATTAGCCTTCTCCAGGGGCCGCATGGGCGAGAAGTCCAGGCCGCCTTTCTCGCGAACTGGGATGAGGGATCGGGTCCCGCGGCCATTGCCGCACTGCGATCCAGCCGTCCATCCCTGCCCGTCATTGTCGCCGCCAAAGGCGAATCGGTGGCGCAGGCGGTCAACGCGATGCGCGCAGGCGCCACGGATTTCCTGACCCTGCCGGTCGCGCCCGAGCGGCTCGTCGAGGCGCTTGCGGCCAATTCCGACCGCCGCAAGCCCGCCGGCGAACTGATCCCGGTCTCCGAGAAGCTTGCTCCGGCGCTGTCGCTCGAACAGCTCGTAGGCTCCTCTCCGCAGTATCGGGCCGCCCTCGCCGTCGCAGCCAAGGCCGCGCGCAATCGCCTTCCGATCCTGATCGTCGGCGAGCCCGGCACGGGCAAGGAGACGGTCTCGCGGGCTATCCATGCAGCAAGTCTTCGGGCCCGCGGTCCGCTGGTCATCGTCGATTGCAAGGCCGTTCCCGGCAACGTCGTCGACAGCGAGCTGTTCGGCCACGTGAAGGGTGCCTTCCCCGGCGCCTTCGCGGAGAAGTCGGGCCGGATGCTCGAAGCGGACATGGGCACGCTTGTCCTCGACGAGATTGGCGCCTTGCCGCAGTCGACCCAGGAAACGCTGGATCGCGTGCTCGCCACCGGCGAAGTCCGTCCGGTCGGATGCAACGGCAGCTCCTCCGTTGATATCCGGCTGATCGCCACGACAAGCGCTCCGCTGGCCGAAAGCTTCAACCAGATGCTCGGCGAGCGAATCTCCGTCACCGTCGTGAATCTTCCGCCGCTGCGCGACCGCAGCGCGGATATTCCGAACCTGGCCAGGCACCTCCTTCAGCGCTTTGCCGAGCAGGAGCTGATCCCGCCGCTGTCGATCGGAAACGACGCGCTCGCGGTCCTCATGCGGTATGGCTGGCCGGGCAACGTCCGGCAACTCGCCAGCGTTCTCTTTCGCGCAGGACTCCAATGCGACCGCGGCGGCCTGACTGCCGAAGACTTCCCTCACATTGCGTCGCAGTCGCGCTTCACCGGGCGCAAGAGCGACTTCGCTCCTTCCTTGAGCGCCCAATCCAGCGAAGCTGCGATGAGCGGCGTTTCCGGAGTGACCCTGTTCACGAACGACGGACATTTGCGCACGCTCGAGGAGATCGAGGCCGACATCATCCGCCTAGCCATCGGCCACTACCGCGGCCGCATGACCGAGGTAGCGCGCCGGCTCGGCATTGGCCGCTCCACGCTTTACCGCAAGCTGAGCGACATCGGCATCGACACCGCCGCCTGAGGCGCTAGCACTCGCCGGGTGCGAGTGTTCCTCTTTCTTGCCTTTTTCTTGGCCGGTTGCGCGAAGACCGGTGCGACCGCCGAAGCGGCGCAGTCTGCCTGTCGTGTGGAAATGTTCGAAGAGAGCCGATTCACGGTCTGCGATCCCGGAAAAGGCAATCTCGAGCTGATCGCCGCGGGTCGTGATGAGCCAGCGGTTCGGCGGCTGGCCGACCTGGATACGAATCTCGGCCCCAAAGCCGGCACGGTCGCCTTCGCGATGAATGCCGGAATGTACGACGACGACGGGCGGCCGATCGGGCTCGCAATCGTCGAAGGACGCCAGAAACACGCGATCAACCGCCGGAAGGGCGGCGGCAATTTTCACCTGATGCCGAACGGCGTGTTCCAGGTTCGCAAGAATTGCAGTGCCGAGGTCGTGACGAGCGACAAATGGCGCCCCTCGCCCGACATACGCATCGCGACCCAATCGGGACCGATGCTCGTAATCGACGGCAAGCTTCACCCCGCATTCGAGCACGACGGCATGTCCCGGAACATTCGGAACGGCGTGGGAGTGACAAGCGGCAAGGCCCTGTTCGTCATCAGCGACGATCCCGTCTCATTCGGGAAGTTCGCCCGCTTCTTCCGCGACCGGCTGAAGGCGCGCAATGCGCTCTTCTTCGACGGCTCGGTGAGCGCGCTCTGGGACCCGGCGAATGGGAGGCGGGACCTTACCAAGCCGCTGGGACCGATGGTAGTTGCGTACAGGCCGCGGTAAGGTGTGCGACGCGCTCTAGCCGAGCCGAGGGGTTAGCGCCTGGTCGCGAAGTCCTCGCCAGATCCTGAGCGCCTGCACGGTCTCCGGCACATCGTGGACGCGGACGATCTGAGCGCCCTGTTCCGCTGCCTTGAGCGCGAAAGCGATGCTGCCGCCGAGACGCCGGTCGGCCGGCGCTTCGTTCGATAGCGCGCCGATCGTGCGCTTTCGGCTCGCACCAACGACCAGCGGGCAACCGAGCGAATGGAAAAGAGCGAGCCCGTTCATCAACTCGAGATTGTGGGCGACGGTCTTTCCGAAGCCGAAGCCGGGATCGATCAGAATTCGTGACCGGTCGATTCCGGCGGCCTCGGCAGCGGCGATGCGCTCCTCAAGCCAAACATAAATCTCGACCAGCACATCGTCGTAGCGCGGGTCCTCCTGCATGGTCTCGGGACTTCCGAGATGATGCATCAGTATCACCGGCGCGCCCGAGGCAGCGACGACCTCCGCCGCGCGCGGGTCGAAGGTCAGAGCAGACACATCGTTCACAAGCCGCGCGCCGGCCTGGAGAGCAGCCGTCATCACCTCGCTCTTGCGCGTATCAATGGAGACGGCCGAACCGCCCGCAGCGAGGCGCTCGACTACAGGTCGGACGCGCTCGATCTCATCCTGTGCCCAGACGGTCTGCGCGCCCGGACGGGTGGACTCCCCGCCGACGTCGAGGATCGCGGCCCCTTCGCTGGCCATCTGCACCCCCGCTTCGACGGCTGAGCCCGCGTCGGCGAGCTGGCCGCCGTCGGAAAAGCTATCGGGCGTAACGTTGAGAATGCCCATGACCTGCGGTTGGTCGAGCCGGACCGTGCGATCGCCCAACTGCAGTGGTTGCCGGGGCGCAGTGAGTGCCGCCCATTGGGCTGCGGTGTCCCCGCCGAGGCGTCCTTCGATCGCTTCCACGGGGAGCAACTCGGCCGAAACACGCCGGCTGCCCTCGACGCGGAGCAACTCGACGCTCGCGAAGAAGTTCAGCCCGCCGGCAAGCCTGGCGACCTTCCCGTCATGGCCGAACGGGGCATCAACGAAACCGGTGGGGCGGACAAGAGTGCGTGCGGCCATCTGCCGCTAGTGTCGGGACGAGAGCGGATGTTCAAGTCCTGCAGGCGATCTCGCCCTAGAAGGCTCGGTAAGTCTCGTTTCCGACGAACCCCAAGCGGGTCACTCCAACGCGCTTCGCGGCAACGAAGACGTCGTTCACCAATTCGTATCGCGCCTCCGACTCAGGCTGGAGATGCAGCTCGGGTTCCGGCGAGATTCGGGTCGTCGCGGCAAGGTTGTGGGCTAGCGTGTCTTGGGAAACCGGCGTTCCGTTCCAGAGGATCGCACCTCCATTGGTGACCACGATCTTGTTCTTCAGCAGGCGAACCTCCGGACACGTCGGGCAGTCCTGCGGACGATCGAGCTTCAACGCGTGCGTCTGAAGCGGGATTGTGATGATGAACATCACCAGCAGCACGAGCATCACGTCGATGAGTGGGGTCATGTTGATCTCCCGCATCGGGGATGATTCAGCCGCAGCGATAAGAGCCATGCCTGCCTCCTGCGATTGATGTTACATCATCACATTCTTCACTGGATCGCAAGCGTAAGTGCGAATGTAGAGTTAATTCAGGAGAAGGCCCGGAAGAGCGCCTTGAAGCCCCGCTTGCGATTGGCGCGGCGCGCAGCTTCTTTCGAGATCGCCGGAAGGTCGAGGTCCGCGCCAAGCGTCCGGTACGCGCCTTTTGGGCATGCGATGACGAAGAAACCTTTGCGGACCTGCTGAACGTGGAGGATGTCGAAATGGGGCTCGAACCTGGACAGCCACCAGCTTGTGCTTTCCTGGATCAGATGGGCGTTGCGCCCGTCCGTCAGCACCTTCTTCGCCGGGCCGGTGTGGACCGTCAGAAACGCCAGCCGCTGGGAGATGGAAGAGATCTCGGACAGCACGGCGTCCAGCGACGCTGGCTCGATATGTTCCAGCACGTCGATGCAGGTCACGAGGTCAGCAGGCCGCGGCGTGCCATATTCAGGGAAAGCGGGATCGTACGGCTGGTAACGGACCTTCCCCCCGTCGCGCAGATGCAGTGCCTTCTTCAGGTTGCATTTGCCAGCGCCATAGTCGGACAGGCTCTCGCACTTTCCGAGCCGCAGGAGCGACCGGACGACCGGGGCGAACGACAGGGACGCGACGCCGTATTTCGGGTTTTTGTGAAGCTTCTGCTGCTCCGCCAAATAGGAGTCGGAAATCGTCGCCGCAGTCATTCTCGAGAGGCCTCCCCGCCTCGTTGCGTCGTCCTTTAAACGCAGCGCGGCGGTGGGTCTATCGGCTTAGTCCATTGCCACCTGGGGCGGTCCGCCGGTCTGCTGACCGCGGCGCATCAGCAGAAGCAGCGGCAACACAGCGAAGGTCACTAGCATCATCAGCTTGAAGTCATCGAGATAGGCGATGAACAAGGCCTGCCTCGTCACTTCCGCATTGATGACCGCCAGGGCTGTAGAGCCCTGCGGAGCGATCGTCTGGAGAAGCGTCGGATCGACGGTCGGGATCGTCTGCTCGGTGATCGAGCTCGCAATGTCGGCGTGCGCAACCTGGGTCATCCGCACGAGCTGGGCGCTGACGATCGAAATGCCCACAGAGCCGCCGATGTTGCGCGACAGGTTCAGGAGCGCGGCAGCGGTCGTCCGCATCTTGGGGGCCAGCGTTTCGAAGGCCAGGCTCTGCAGCGGCACGAAGATCAGGCCAAGGCCGAGGCCCTGCACCACGCCGCTCATAATCACCGGCTGCGACGGCTGATCCAGCGCGAAGCCGGTCATCATCCATAGGGAAATACCCATCAGGGCGACGCCGATCCCGACAAGCAATCGGGCGTCGATCCTTCCGGTCAATCGCCCTGCAAGAAGCATGGAGATCAAGGTCCCCACCCCGCGTGGTGCCGTCAGGAATCCCGACTGGAGAACGGAATAGCCGTACAGGTTCTGGAGTAGCGGTGGCAGGAGCGCGAGGCCGGCGAGCAGAAGTACGCCGGTAACCGCCATGAAGATCAATCCGGTCGAGAAGTTGCGGTCGGTGAACATCGAGCGGTCGAACAGAGGATTCTTCGCCGTGATCATGTGCACGACGAACATCCAGGCGGCACCAATCGCGAGGCCCGCCTCGAAAATGATCTCCCAGCTTTCGAACCAGTCCTTCTGCTCGCCGCGGTCGAGGAACATCTGCAGGGCGCCGAGCGCAATGGCGAGAAGAGCAAAGCCGAGGATATCGAAGCTGCGCCGATGCTTCTCAGCCTTCGGCATGAACCGCAGCATTATGAAGGTGCAGATCACGCCGACCGGCAGGTTGACGAGGAACACCCAGCGCCAATTGTAATTGTCGGTAAGCCAGCCGCCGAGGACCGGGCCGAGGATCGGGCCGATCATCACGCCGCCCCCGAACAGGGCCATCGCCTGGCCGTGCTTTTCACGCGGGTTGATGTCGAACAGGGTCGCCTGCGCGAGCGGAACGATGAACGCTCCGCTTACGCCCTGGAGAGCGCGGAACATGACCATCTCGGTCAGCGACACCGCTGAAGCACAGAGCACCGACGCGATCGTGAAGCCGACAACGCTGATGAGGAGCAGCCGCTTGCGGCCGACCCGGTCGGCGAGCCAGCCACTGATCGGCAAGGCAATCGCCGACGCGACGATATAGCTGGTCAGCACCCAGTTGATGCTTTCCTGCGTCGCGCTGAGGCTCGCCTGCATGTGCGGGAGTGCGACGTTCGCAATAGTCGTATCCAGCACCTGCAACAGCACGGCCATCATCACGCCGATCGTGACGATGATCCGCTCTCCCGCGGGAAGCGGGTGCGACGCTACATTTGCCGGGGTGTCGGCCATTCTACTTGTCGAGGTAGACCGTCACCGTGGTGGAAAGTCCGGCGATCAGCGGCTTGCCCGGGTTGCCGTCGAACGCGATCCGAACGGGGACGCGCTGAGTCACCTTGACCCAATTGCCGTTGGCATTCTGGGCCGGAATGATGGCGAATTCGCTGCCCGTGCCTGCGCCGACGCTCTGAATGTGAGCCTTGAAGTCCATGCCGGGATAGGCGTCGATTTCGATCTTGGCCTTCTGTCCGGGCACCATTTTGCCGACGTCCTTCTCTTTAAAGTTCGCCTCGACCCAGGCGGTCTGGTCATGGACGAGCGACAGCATGCCGACGCCCTGGACGGCCATCTGGCCCACCTGAAGCCGGTCGGAATTGGCGATCGTACCCTCCATCGGAGCGCGAACTTCGGTGCGGGAAAGGTCTAGCCGAGCCTTGTCGACGGCGGCCTGGGCCTGCGCGATCGACGGCTGCTCGCCCGGCGCAATCGCGGCATGGGCATTGGCGGCGCGTGCCCGGGCGTCGGCGAGAGAAGTCTCGGCCGTGCGCACCTCGTTGAGGGCGTCCTCATAGTCGGCGCGTGTCGTGAACCCGCGCTTCAGAAGCGCTGCCTGACGGGCGAGCGCGTTACGCTTGATCTGAAGATTTGCCCCCGCGCCCGTGATGTCGGCGCCGGTGCCCGCAGCCTGTGTGCGAAGCTGGGAGGTTTGCAGGTGCGCCGCAGCAAGCTGTGCCTCCGCCTGTTCCAGCGCGACGCGGAACGGCGCCGGATCGATGCGGAACAGGATATCACCGCGCTTCACCTTATCGCCGTTCTTCACGTTGACGGCGATGACCGGGCCGTTCACCTGGGCGCTAACCGAGACGATGTCCTGCTTCACGGAAGCATTGTCGGTAGACACAGTGCCGCCGCTGGAAACCCAATAATAGATGCCGCCGAGCAGCAGCAGCGCCGGCACGAGCAGCATCAGCACCGGACGAACCCAGCGCTTCTTTTCTTTCCGGGGCTCCCCGACCGCATCGGCCGCGACTTCGGCGGTCCGCTCATCCACAGCAGTCGGCTCGCCGCTGATCTTTTCCTGCTTCATCTCGTTCATGCCTCGGCTGCTTTTCTGCCGCGTTGCACCGCGGCGACATTTTCACGCACTCGCGCGAGGACGCCGCGCACCTGGTCGAGTTCTGACCGGTCGATGTCTGCAAACGCCTCCCCGACAAGCTCGCTGCCCAAAGACTTCAGCCGCTCGACGAGCGGCTTCGCCTTGTCGGTGACCTGAAGCCGCCACGCGCGACGGTCCTCCGGATCGCGCTGGCGCTCCACGAGCTCCGCTTCCTCGAGACGGTCGACGATCCGGCAAAGCGTGATCGGCTCTACGTCGAGCATGTCCGCAAGCTCGACCTGCCTCAGCCCCGGATACCGGGTGAGGCGGAACAGGACTTTCCATTGCGCGCGAGTGACGCCGAGGGCAGACGCACGGCGATCGAATGCCTTGCGCAGAGCATGCGCCGTCTCCGCAATCTCGAAGGGCAAGTCTTCCATAGCCCCCATATAATGAGTGTGCTTACTAATTCAACGCATTTGGGCGGAGCCTGTTCCAAATGTCCAGGCGTGAATCCTGCCGCGTTGGAAGCACCGCTCGTCACACCCGGGCCGTTGATCGCTGGAATCCGCTGCGGCTCCGTGTTCTGGTGAAGCAGTCACGGGCCGGGGGGTCCAAGGTGTATTATCGACTGTATCTGATGCGCGGAGATCGCTTCCGCGACGCAATTGAAATCCATGCCGCCGACGATGAATCGGCAATGTTGCAGGCCGAGCAGCGCAAGGAAGCCTTGCCCGCCGAGCTTTGGTGCCGCGGCCGCCGCGTAGCGACTTTGCTTGGAACATCCTCGGCTTAAGTCGGCTAGCCGACAATCAATCCACATCCGAAACAGTCGGCACTACGGCCGGAATGCTTCGTTACTAATTGAGGTTAGTTGCGGAGCACCGATCTGGCCCAGGAACGAATCGTAGCCGTAGGTTTGTTGACACAGCGCGAAGTCGAGCTGCTGGGTCAGGGTTTCTCGCGCCTCTGGCCGGTAGACGAAACGCCTTGCTTCACCGAGCTCATCAAGGCCATCGATGACGCCGACGAGCAGCTGCATCAGGAACATAGCCAGAAGATGGAGCCGCCTGTTACAGGCGGCGACTGCCTCTAATAAGCGCGCCGCTGCGCCGCGATCAGCATCCGGAGCAGCATCGCCACCGGCCGAGGCACCCCGACCTTCCCCTCAAGCCACAAGCTGACTGCCGAACGTGACACCCCGATCGCATTGGCGAGGTCGTTCTGCGTCCGGTAGCCGAGGGTCCGCATCGCACTCCGAAGCTCATCGGGCGACATGGACGCAAGCATTTCCCTGTTGGGCGTGTCGCCGGTCATCGACCGGCCCTGTAGCGGCACAGGAGCACGTGCGAAAAGGGCCTCAGATGGCGTCGGCGCCACGATCACCGGTCCGGATGCGCACTGCCTGCTCGATATTCATGACGAAGATCTTGCCGTCCCCAATCCGGCCGGTCCGGGCGGACTCGGCAATCGCCTCGACCACATTGTCGACCAAGCCGTCCTCAACCACGACCTCGATCTTCACCTTTGGAAGGAAGTCGATAACATATTCGGCGCCGCGGTAGAGCTCCGTATGCCCCTTCTGTCTGCCGAAGCCCTTCACCTCGGTGACGGTGATGCCGGAGACGCCGGCGTCGTGAAGGGCGTCCTTCACGTCGTCCAGTTTGAACGGCTTGATTATGGCCTCGACTTTTTTCACCGAGCCTCCGCAGCAGCGTGTTGAAACATCCATGCCCAATCAGGGCCGCATTTGAAAGGCAGTGGGCCGCACAAATCGATTGAAAGCCTGAAATGAAAGCCATCATTCTTTCCGCCGGCCAGGGTTCGCGCCTCGGCCACATGGTCGACGACCGCCCCAAGTGCCTGATCGAGTTCAGCGGCCGTACCCTGCTCGACCGCCAGCTCGACACGCTCGAAGCGAATGGCGTGCACGAAGTCGTGGTCGTCACCGGCTTCCACGACGAATTGGTCAATCAGGCGATTGCGCGGCGGACCGGCGGGCCAAAGGTGCGGACTATCTTCAACCCCTTTTACAAGGTCGCCGACAATACCGGCTCGCTCTACATGGCGCGCGAGGAGCTGAGCGGAGATTGCCTGGTATGGAACGGCGACACTTTGGTCTCGAAGGCCTTGATGGCGAAGGTCGTCAGCAATGACCGGCCGGGCATCTGCGTCACCATCGACCGCAAGGAAGGGTACGACGAGGACGACATGAAGGTCGTGGCCGCCGACGACGGCCGGCTGCGCGCGATCGGCAAGAGGATCAGCGAGGGTGTGAACGCCGAGTCCATCGGCCTGCTGGCCTTCCGCTCAGGCGGAGCCGAGCAATTCCGCGAAGCCATCGAGCGCGCAATGCGCACCAGCGAGGGTACCACGATCTGGTACCTTCGAGTGATTCACCACCTCGCTCAGAACGGCGACGTGTGGACGCTCGACATCAACGGCGCCGAATGGGGCGAAGTCGACTTCCCGCCCGACGTCGAGGCGGCGCAAGAGCTTACAGCGCGGTGGGATGCAGCAGCCGAGGCAGTCGCTGCTTAACTAATGTCCAGAATGGGTGGAAAGCGGACATCAGCTTCGACTGAGGAGAGCCAAGGCAGCATCCGGTGGGTCGGATAATTCTCGACGAGGCGTAAGACTATCCCTGTCAGCATCCCACCAACCCGGAGGCTGATCGAACACAATTACGTCGCGGTATTTGGCGACGATTGCGTCGGGCGATGACGCCGTAATCCACCACCAGACGCCTCCGGTGCCGTAATCAGAGCAGACGAGAAACGGCCTCTCCGGCTCGTGAACCATAGGTGGAATCCCAAATCGGTTAGATAGAGCTAATCTTCTGGCAACATTGTCCGCGCTGCCGACAAATGTGTCCTGCTGATTGGAACTGCTGTGTCATCAACCAGCCGAGCAATTGCTCGTCCGGGCGTTCTTTCCAGCGTGCGAACACCGCCTTTGGCCACCCACCAGCTACGGTGCACGCGAAGGCCCAGCCGGGGATCGATGAGCGCCGCCGCGTCCGCCAGCCGCATCAAGATCAGTGCCGAGCCGTGGACAGTGTGCACGCGAACGTAATGATCCTCAGCTTCAAGTGCGAGTATGTCCCGGCGCAAGGCAGCCGGCAGCTTCGAAATGAACTCGGGCGGGTATTCGGGAGCGGCGGCTGGCTGTTCCACGGATGCGGCCACAGTCATCTGGTCGTCCGGAGATATGATGCGGGCAATCAGCAGCTGGACGAGGGCCACGTACGGGAACAACCCCAGCAGTTGTACGAGACTGAACGTTCTACCTGGCCGGACCACCCCCATGGCCCACGCCACAAAGAACGTCATGGGCACCGCGGATGCGGCTGCTACCGCGGCGATCCGTGTTGCCGTTCTTCTGCCCGGCGAGGTGGAGGGGAGCAGTCGATCGGCTGCAGCAGCGGCTGCGTAACCGGCGAGCGAAACGACCATCCAGAACGCATATTTCACCGCCGGCGCGTAAGCGGTTTGCGATCCGAACGGACCCATCACACCAAGCAGCGCGCCGATCGCGACGGCGCTTATCAGTCCCCGCCACTTCGCCATTTGCCGCCATTCACGCTTCGCCAACTGCATCCGCCCACCGCTCACGAATTAGCGAAGGCTATTCACGACTTTCCCCGTTGTCGACCGGCATCGCGACCAGCCAACCCGCCGGCACAACGTCAAATGGAGAAAGCAATGAATCGGATTATCGCCGGCATAGCATTGGCATCTGCGTCTGTTCCGGCCGCAGCAAGCGAGGCCGTAAGCATGCGTTTTGACTGCCCCGCGTCGACCACAAAGCCAAGTCAGCCGCCTGAGCTCTCGGGTCAGTGGGACATGGTCATGGATGTGGGAGGCATTCCCAGCTTCGGTCTCCTCTCTCTCGGGGTGTCCGATAAACGGCTGGCGGGATCGATCGCGCTCAACGCCGGCGTGGCGGTAGTTCGCAGCCTGACGTCCGATGGCAGGACCGTGGCAATGATCGTGTCGACGGGCGAGGGAGACGTTCGCTTCGACGGCTCTCTTGCATCCGATGGAAGGCGGATGTGCGGCATCGTGAGCTACCATGGCGGTCAAAAGCTCGGGATGATCGCGCAAAAAAGATCGGACAGAGGGAGTCGGCGCAGCGAGTAGCCGAACGGGGTAAGTATCCGTTGCTAACAGGTTCGCTTATGTCCGATTTGGGTTGAAAGCAGGCCAAAGGACGCTTCCTAAGGAGTAGGCGGAAGGAACCTGCTCGCTACGTCCCGCGCCAGTCGCGCCGGCCGCTGCGTGACCGCGTCGAGGCAGCACCAGCAGCTTTTCACTTCGCTGAGCACGTCCTGGCCGCGGCGAACGATTGTGGTGAAATAGGCGCGCGCGCCTTCCATCTTTTCAGCGATCACCTCGGCGACGACATTGTCCTGGAGGAAGGTCGGCTTGCGGTACGAAATCTCGTGCTTGAGCGCGACCCAGAGGTGCCGCGCCACCGCGTCCGGCGGAGCGACGCTTTGCCAATAGTCGATCACCGCATCCTGCACCCACTTCAGGTATACGCTGTTGTTGACATGACCCATGTGGTCAATGTCCGACGGGTCGATCGCCACGGCGTGGCTGAACATTTTGGGCAGGGTGGAATCCATCCGGACGCAAGCTCTCATCAACTGACATCAGTGTCAATAAGTGATGGCGGCGTCTGCCTTAGCTGTAAGGCGGATTGTGGAGTCCGGCCGGGCTCTTCGTGAAAATCTCGTGGCCCGTCTCGGTGATTCCAATCGAATGCTCGAACTGCGCCGACAGCGAGCGGTCGCGCGTGACGGCCGTCCAGCCATCGTCGAGAAGCTTCACGTCCGGACGGCCGATGTTGATCATCGGCTCGACCGTGAAGAACATGCCTGGGCGAAGCTCGGGTCCGGTGCCGGGACGGCCAGCGTGGACGACTTCCGGGCTGTCGTGGAACAGGCGCCCTACTCCATGGCCGCAAAAGTCGCGGACGACGGTGTAGCGACGCGCCTCTGCATGGCGCTGGATCGCGGCGGCAATGTCGCCGAGGCGATTGCCCGGCTTCGCCTGCTCCAGACCGACCATCAGGCATTCGTAGGTCACGTCGACCAGCTTGCGCGCCTTCAAGGGCACGTCGCCGACCAGGAACATGCGGCTGGTGTCGCCGTGCCAACCATCGACGATCGGCGTCACGTCGATGTTGATGATGTCGCCGTCCTTGAGCGCCCGGTCGCCCGGGATGCCGTGGCACACAACGTGGTTGATCGAGGTGCAACAGCTCTTCGTATACCCGCGATAGCCGAGCGTCGCCGGAATACCTCCCTCGCGAAGCATGTGCTCGCGCGCGATGTCGTCGAGCTCGCCGGTCGTCACGCCGGGAACGACGTGGGGGACGAGCGCATCGAGAATCTCGGCGGCAAGGCGCCCGGCCTTGCGCATGCCTTCGAACCCTTCCGGTCCGTGCAGCTTGATCACGCCGTTGCGGGCTTCGACCCGATCCTCGGCTCCTACGGTGATATATTCGGTCATCGCCTGCAACATAGGCGCGCCGGCCGGATTTTGCACCCACATGAGAACGCGTATGGGTCAGAAATGGGAAACAACAGGATCTGGACCGCTGCGCTTTTGGTCATTGGCGACGAGATCCTGTCCGGCAGGACGCAGGACAAGAATATCGCCCAGGTCGCGACCTGGTTGAATCGCCAGGGCATTCGCCTGGAAGAGGTCCGCGTCGTTCCGGACGTCGGCGCGCGCATCGCGAGCGCAGTGAACGAGCTTCGGCGGACCTATGACTATGTGATGACGACTGGCGGTATTGGGCCGACCCACGACGACATTACCGTGGACTCGATTGCGGCAGCCTTCGAAGTCCCGGTCATCGTCCATCCGGAAGCGCGCCGCATCCTGGAGGATTATTATGCGACCCGCGGAGGCGTGACCGCCGCCAGGCTCCGCATGGCTAGGGTGCCCGAGGGCGCGGAACTTCTTCCAAACCCTACGTCGGGGGCGCCGGGCGTGAGGATGGACAACGTCTTCATCCTCGCCGGCGTGCCGGGCATCGCCGCCGCCATGATGGAGGCGCTCGACGGAAAGCTCGAAGGCGGGCGGCCGATGGTGTCCGCCACCGTCGGAGCCTATGCGGCGGAAAGCGAAGTCGCCGACCTGTTGCGGGAAGCGGAGGCCGCGAACGACGGCGTCGCGATCGGCAGCTATCCCTTCTTTAAGGACGGCCGGTACGGCGCGAATTTCGTCGTGCGCTCCGACGACGGGAATCTGGTCGAGCGCACCGCCAAGGACCTTGAGCGGCGCCTTTCCGAAGCAGGGATCGAGCCCTTTTCAGGTGGCATTTAGGCGCGGTCGCCCCTGCGCTTCGCTCCGGGCGCTCCAGCCTGCGACATGCCCCCGGCATGTCACTTGATTGGCTGTCGCCGCTTCACTGCGTTCACGCGTTCCGTATGCTGCTGCTCGACCATCCGCCGAACGGTCTGCGGTGGAGCGGGTAACGGGAATCGAACCCGTGCGTTCAGCTTGGGAAGCTGACAGGCTACCATTACATCATACCCGCGTCGTAGCGGCTCCGAATTAGGTCTTGCCTCCCCCACCGTCAACGCGCTCTACAGCCGTGGTGACGGGGGAAATGGAACATCATCCGGTAAGGATCGAAGCCGAGGCGCTGGGCGGGCGGCGCCTGCGTTACTTCGACTTCGTCATGGTGGCGTTCGTCACCATCCTGCTGCTTTCGAACGTACTCGGCGCGGGCAAGGTCGCCATCATTCATTTGCCCGTGATCGGCGACTGGCCGTTCGGAGCAGGCATCCTCTTCTTCCCCTTGTCCTATGTGATCGGCGACGTGCTCACCGAGGTTTACGGCTACGCTCGCGCACGGCGCTGCATCTGGGCGGGAACGGCAGCGCTTCTCTTCATGGCGATCATGGCGATGGTCGTGGTTGCGCTTCCGCCAGCCCCCGACTGGACCGGACAGGCGGCCTACGAGCAGGTGTTCGGCCAGGTGCCGCGCATCGTCTTCGCGTCGATCCTCGCATTCTGGGCCGGCGAGTTTGCGAACAGCCTGGTTCTAGCCAAGATGAAGATCTGGACCGAAGGCAGGCATTTGTGGACCCGGACGATCGGAAGCACGGTCGTCGGCCAGGGCGTCGACAGCCTTATTTTCTACCCGCTGGCATTCTGGGGCGCGGTGGGCTGGACCAACGACCTCGTGATCAAAGTGCTGATTACACAATGGGTGCTGAAGGTAAGTTGGGAAGCGATCCTGACGCCCGCGACCTACGCGGTCGTCGGCTTCCTGAAGGGCCGCGAGGGCGTCGATGTGTACGACGAGCGGACCGATTTCAGTCCATTTCATGCCAAGATTTAACATTTGTTTACGGGTAAGTAGACTGTATTTGACGCGTACCTCTTGAGGGGTCGATGCGTGGAAAAGGATATCGAGAGCGGGCCCGGACCTGAGGGTCCGCGGGAAAGGCGAAGCACCCGAGTCAGCTTGCAGGCCGAAGTGAAGCTTCGCCGCAGCGGACACCACCATTTCCTCGTAAACGTTCACGACATTTCGCCCGAAGGCTGCAAGCTGGAGTTCGTCGAGCGCCCGCGCCTCGAGGAGACCGTGTGGGTGAAGTTTGACGGGCTCGACGCAATCGAATCCAACGTGTGCTGGGTGAAGGGATCGGACGTCGGAATTTCGTTCGCGCACCCGATCTACCCAGCCGTGTTCGAGGGTCTCGTGCGTCGCCTCGCAGGTCGCTGAACTCCCCTTTTTGGACAGACTTAGGCGTTACGGAACGGCATCGAGCTCTGGCGGCTCGATAGGATGCCCGCGTTCATAAGTCCTCGTGAGCGTGGGGGCACGTCGGCGGTTCGGGATGCGCACCGGCCACTCCAGAACCGCCAATCTTTCGCTCATTCTATGGGCCGAGCGAGCACGCTCACATAGGTTAGTCTCATCCCGAGCGATGACGCGCTACGGCTGTTTCCGGTTCGTGACCTTGTTGCGTAACTGGCCGCGGATCGAGATCCGCCAGCGTGCTAAGCGACGCGTTGCTGGCGGATCTCACATTTGCCTGCTGGACAGCCCCGTTAAATTGTCATTTACTCGTGAAGAGAGTCGGCGGCGCGGCTCGGCAAGACTGCCTGTCGCTCTCACCCTTGCTTGTCACAAGGACCGAAGCGGTCTGGATCGATCAGCTCGATCCAGACCGCTTCTTTCTTACGGGGCGCCCCTGCCCGCTCGTGAAAAGTTCACCGGCCTCCTGACTCTTCGCCCAGCTTGGGGAATCGCTGTGGACAGGCCGCTTTTCGCGGCGAATCACAATTCAGACGAGGTCATGATGGCAACCGAAGCGGGCAGCATCCTTTCGCGCATCAAGGACGAGGAGATCGATTGGGTCGACCTCCGCTTCACCGATCCCAAGGGAAAATGGCAGCATTTGACCATGGCATCGGGCCTGATCGACGAGGACCAGCTGACCGATGGCTTCATGTTCGACGGAAGCTCGATTGCCGGCTGGAAGGCCATCAACGAGTCCGACATGATCCTGAAGCCCGACCTCGACGCTGCGTATGTCGATCCGTTCAGCGCGACGCCGATGCTCGTCCTCTTTTGCAACGTCGTCGAACCCTCGACCGGCGAGCTTTACGGACGCGACCCTCGGTCGACCGCGACGCGGGCCGAAGCCTATCTGAAGCAGACGGGCATCGCCGACACCGTCTACGTCGGTCCGGAAGCCGAGTTCTTCATGTTCGACGACGTGCGGTTCGAAGACGGCTACAGCGCCTCGTCCTACCGCATCGACGACATCGAGCTTCCGACAAACACTGGACGCGAATATGAGGGCGGCAACCTCGCGCACCGACCGCGCGCCAAGGGCGGCTATTTCCCGGTCGCTCCGGTCGACAGCGCCCAGGACATTCGCGCCGAGATGCTCTCGACGATGATCGAGATGGGCCTGCCCTGCGACAAGCATCACCACGAAGTCGCCGCCGCTCAGCACGAGCTTGGTCTGACCTATGGCGAACTGGTCACTACCGCCGACCGCATGCAGATCTACAAGTATGTCGTGCACATGGTCGCTCATGCCTACGGCAAGACGGCGACTTTCATGCCCAAGCCGATCGCGCAGGATAACGGCTCCGGCATGCACACCCACATGTCGCTGTGGAAGGGCGGCAAGCCGCTGTTCGCCGGCAATGGTTACGCGGGCCTCAGCGAGACGGCGCTCTACTTCATCGGCGGCGTCATCAAGCACGCCCGCGCACTGAACGCGTTCACCAACCCGACGACCAACAGCTACAAGCGTCTAGTTCCCGGCTTCGAGGCACCGGTGCTGCTCGCTTATTCGAGCCGCAACCGATCAGCTTCCTGCCGCATCCCGTACGGAGCGGGCGAGAAGGCGAAGCGCGTCGAGTTCCGCTTCCCGGATGCCCTGGCGAACCCGTACCTTGCCTATGCGGCGCTCCTGATGGCCGGCCTCGACGGCATCCAGAATCGCATCCATCCGGGCGATCCGATGGACAAGAACCTCTACGACCTGCCGCCGCAGGAGCTGGTGAACGTTCCGACCGTCTGCGGCTCCCTCCGCGAAGCCCTGGTCAACCTTCAGAACGACCGCGCTTTCCTTACCCGCGGTGACGTTTTCAGCGACGATCAGATCGACGCCTACATCGAGCTCAAATGGGAAGAGGTCATGCGCTGGGAGACCACGCCGAGCCCGGTCGAATTCGACATGTATTATTCGTCGTAAGGCTCACCTCTTATTAACCGAGATTAGCTATTCGTGGCCTCATGGGTGTCGAGGCTACGCGTAACAGCTTCAGGGCGGCGGTCCTTCACGGGGTCAAAACCGCACTGGTCGTGACCGACAAGAATCCGCTTCGCGAAGGCGACGGCGATGCGCTCGACGGCGTGAAGGTTCCGCGCTCGGAAACGCGGCGGGGCGATCATCGCGGCGGCGATCGCCATCGCCTCAGCGGCGAAACAGCTACTATCGTCTACGAGGACCAATCCCACGACGTTGAGGTCGTGAATCTGTCGCGCGGCGGCGCAATGATCCGTTGTGGTTTCGCTCCACGGCTGTGGGACATCGTCGAGCTGCAGCTGGGCGAAGGCTCCGGCCTCCATGGTGCCGTCCGCTGGATCAAGGGCGACTCCATCGGCCTCGAGTTCGCTCATGAGACGAGGATCGAGTGCGACCGGGAGCAACGCGCCGAACTTCTTCTCGCGGTCATCCAGCGCAGCTTTCCGGACGAAGTGCGTCTCGAAGAACTGCAACCCGAGGAAGGGCGCGAGGAAGTCGAGGAGGATCTCGGCAATCGCGATGAAAAGCGCCATCCGCTGATCTGGAAAGGCGAGATCCACTACGCGCACGACAGCAACCCGGTGCGCCTTCGCAATATCTCCGCTGGCGGCGCGCTCGTAGACGTCGCCGTCGACTATCCACTGGGTGCCGAGGTCATGCTCGATCTTGGCAATGCCGGTCAGCATTTCACGACCGTCCAATGGGTCTGTGGCGACCAGGCGGGACTTCGTTTCGTCTGCCCGTTCGATATCGGCTGCCTTGCGAATGCGCGGCCGGATGTGATGCCGCACAGCTGGAACGTCCCAACCTTCCTCAATCCGGACGACGATGAAGACGATTCTCCGTGGAGCTCGCATTGGAGCCGAAGCTCGATTGAGGAAATCCGCAGCGACCTCGAGGGCTACCTCAAGCGCTAGTCGCGAACGTAGACTACGCCGACCTCATCCTGGTGAATCCGCTTCCAGCCCGGTGAGCGATCAATAAGAGCAACGAGCTTCCTGTAGCGGTGAGGCAGGATCGCCCACCGGATGCCCCATCGCTGAACCGCCTCTTCGAACTTCGCGGCGTCGCCATCCGTGATGCTCTTGTATCCGATGACGAGCTCGTCGCCGTACATGTCCCCCCGCCCGTCGACGTAGGTCCGGATGCCGGACAGGATCAGCGGCCCGCCCATCACATAGCCGTTCAGCACCGGCTGCGACCGCAAATCAGGCGGAACAGCCGCGATCAGATTCCACGGGTTCGCTTCATTTTCGGGAGGCGTCATCGGCATGAACAGCCGAACGACAATCAACGTCGCGGCAGCTGCGCCAACGAGCCACCAAATCCTTCCTTCAGCCTCCCCGCGCGCGGAGCCTTTAGCGAAAGCCTCGGGCAGGATCACGGCCGCGACGATTGCCAAAACCGCTTGGTGCCTCACCTGGAGAAGCGCCAACCCAAGGAGCGCGCATAACAACACCCATCGCACCGGGTGCATTGCCGGCCGCTTCACCCAGATCAGCGCCAGCACGCCGGCAAGAACCACGAAGAAGAACGGCGTTACTGCAGGATTGGACGGCTTCCACTCGTCGACGAGAGGAAGCATCGACAGATTCGCGATCTTCAGCGGGTGGAGGACTCCCTCCAAACCGTTCGCGTTGACGAAGACGGCGATCAGGCACGCTACGCCGAACAGTCCCCACTGGCGCAGAGCTCGCGACCGGTCGCTAGAGGCAAGCAAGGCTTCCAACCCCAAAGCGGCAGCAACGACCAGACCGATCACGAAGCTTCCGTGGAGGTTGGTCCACACCACCATCAGCAAGGCGGCTGCGAGCGGTGGCACGCCGTCCTTCTTCCGGGCGTGGACCATCAACACCGTCCAGAATGCCAGTAGCGCCCAGGCAAGGAGATGCGGCCGTGCGAGCATCATGGGGATCAGCACGACGTCCATCGCAACGATCGCGCCGAGTGCGGAAAGCGGACGAACGAAGCGCGTGGCGTTGGAGACAATGACCGCGTGCAGCGCGATCAGGGCGGCCGTGGCCAGTGCGCTGATGCCGCTGTAGCCCGCAAACCTGTACGCAGATGCCATGATCGTCTCGGCAAACCACTCGATCGGGACCCATGGCTTCCCGGCCCAGGTGAAGGAGAATGGGTCCGTCCGCGGGATCTGGCCGTGAGCCAGGATCCACTGTCCGGTGGCAATGTGCCAGCTAACGTCGCCGTCATTGAAGATCGACTTCGAGCTACCCAGCGTGGCCGGAATGAGAAGTGCTGCAGTGAGAACGATCAGATAGTATTTGGCGCGCTCGTCGACCCGGCCGGCTTGCGTCATCAGTCCTCCAGAATCAGGCTCTTCGTCTTCGTTTCCGGCAACATCAAGAAGCCGATCGCGGCCATCCCGATGACTGCGGACAGATACCAGTAAAAGCCGCTCTCCATCCCGGCCTGCTTGAACCAAAGCGCAACATATTCCGCCGTGCCGCCGAACAACGTGTTGCCGACCGCGTAGGGCAAGGCCACTCCGAGGGTCCGGATGTGCGCCGGGAAGAGCTCGGCTTTGATCAGGCCGCTGATGGACGTGTACGACCCCAGAATGACGAGTGGGACGAGGACGAGCGCGAGCGCCGTCAGCGGTGCAGTGACGACGCTGATTGCGCTGTAGATCGGCACGGAAACCAACATTCCGCCGAAGCCGAAGACATAGAGCATCGGCTTCCGGCCCCAGCGGTCCGCGGCCATGCCCCACCACGGCTGGATCAGCATGAATATCACGAGCGCGATGGTCATGATCATCGTCGCTGTCGGCCTCGAGAACCCGCTCGTGTTGACGAGGAATTTCTGCATGTAGGTCGTGTAGGCGTAAAAGGCCGCCGACCCGCCCCCGCTGATCGCCGCGACGATCAGGAACTCGCGGGGATGATTGCGCCACAGGTTGATCATTGATGACCGCGCGCGATCCGCGCCCTGCCTGACGAAGGATTCCGTTTCCGTCAGTCGCGCGCGCAGGAAATAGACGCCGAACGCCAATAACGCCCCGACTCCGAACGCGATGCGCCAGCCCCATTCCTGCAATTCGGAGTCCGGCATCACGCTTTGCAGCAAGACTACGACAGCCAGAGCGAGGAGTTGTCCTCCGATCAGCGTGATATATTGAAAGCTCGCCCAAAACGCGCGGCGATTGCGCATCGCCTTCTCGGACAAATAGGTCGCACTGGCCCCATATTCGCCGCCGACCGATAGCCCCTGCAGCATACGCGCGAGCACCAGGACTGTCGGCGCGACCCATCCGGCAGCTGCATAGGTCGGCGCTGCAGCGATCATCAGCGATCCACCGGCCATCAAGGCCACCGACAAGGTCAGGCCCGACTTGCGGCCGTGGCGATCGGAATAGATGCCCATCAACCATGCGCCGATCGGGCGCATCAGGAAGCCGACAGCGAAGATGGCGGCGGCACTGAGGAGTTGCGCTGTGGCGTCCTCCTTGGGGAAGAAGACAGGCGCGAAATAGATCGTCAGGACCGAATAAGCGTACCAGTCATACCACTCGACCAGGTTACCCGCCGAGCCGCCGAGGATGTCCCGGATGCGCTTCGCATTGCTCGAATCACTAGACGCCACCGCGGTCGCCACGGTCTAGGCGGTCTGCGCAGCCCGGGCGCGGGCGGCGGCGCCATGACCGTAGATGAAATAGAGCACGATCCCGATCGCCTGCGCCGCGAAGAAGAAAAGCTGGGTGCGGTTCGGCAGGCTGATGAACAAGTAGATGCAGCCGAGGATGCCGACCGTCGCGACGAGGGTCGCGGCGGGTGCACGGAACTTCCTCTCCCGGTCGGGCTCCCTGCGACGGAGCACCAGCATTGCCGCGCAGACCGCGACGAAAGCGGCAAGCGTTCCCGCGTTCGCAAGCGCCGCGATAGAAGCCAGCGGGATCAGGCCGGCGAAGATCGACGTTACGATGGCGGTGAAGATGGTGATGCGCACCGGCGTGCCTCGGCTTGAAACGCGCGCCAGCGACGCAGGCAGCAATCCATCGCGAGCGACCGTGAAGAAGATCCGGCTCTGGCCATAGAAGAAGGCCAAGATGACGGTGGGCAGAGCGATCACGGCGGATGCGCCGAGAACACGTGCGGCCCACGGCTGGCCAATGTCGCGAAGGATCAGCGCCAGAGGCTCCGCACTGTCGGCAAAGTCGGTGTAGGCGACCGCGCCGATCGCCGCTGCGGCCACCAGCATGTAGATGATTACGCAGACGACCATCGATCCGACGATGCCGATGGCAAGGTCGCGGCTCGGGTTCTTGGCTTCCTCCGCCGCGGTAGCGATCGCGTCGAAGCCGTAGAAAGCGAAGAAGATGATCGCCGCCGCAGCCATCACTCCAACCTCGCTGCCCGAAGGCCCGCTCCTCGGGAAACCGTAGGGCATGAAGGGCTCGAAGTGGGATGCATCGAAGACCGGAAGCGCGACCGCAATGAACAACGCCAGGGCAGCCAGCTTGATGACCACCAGGATGGCGTTGAGGGTCGCGCTCTCGCGCGTGCCCGCAATCAGCAGCCCGCCAACGACGAATATGATGAAGATGGCCGGAAGGTTGATCACCCCGCCCAGTTCGGGTCCCTGTATTAAAGCGTCTGGCAATCCCATCCCGATCGAGCTGAGAAACCCGGCCGCATAGCCCGACCAGCCGACCGCGACCGCGCTGACCACAAGCGTATATTCGAGGATCAAAGCGACCCCGATCATCCAGGCGATGAGCTCGCCGAACACCACGTAGGAATAGGTATAGGCGCTGCCCGAAGCTGGGATCATCGTCGCCACTTCCGCATAAGCCAGCGCAGCGCAGGCACAGATGCCTCCGGCGATCGCGAAGGAGAGAATGACGGCGGGGCCCGCCTTGCCGGCGCCCACGCCAATCAGCGTAAGAATACCGGTGCCGACGATCGCTCCGACGCCGAGCGCGACGAGGTGCGGCCACGACAGGGTCTGCGCCAGTCGATGCTCTTCCGGGAGGTCCTCACGAGCGACGACCGCCTTGCGCACTTTCCAATTCTTCATAAGCCTCCCCCGCCGTCCCGGCATTCAGCCGGAATCCGCCTGTGCTTCGATGGTAGAAGAGAAGGCGGTTGCCGGGTCAAGCCCGGCATGGTGAGTCCGCGGAAGTTGACCAAATCGACTCTGCCGGACAGGGCGGCCCCCTGTCACCCTGAACGAGTGAATTCGGGGGTCTTCCACGTCCTCCACTTCGTCACCTTCACGCCGTCACATGACGCCACCGGAGCCGGTCCTAGGGCAAGCAGGCATTCTGCACGAAAGTACGGCAGCAAGCCTGTAAGACAGCTATTTCGTCCTGATTTCTGCTTTCGGCCCATTGCGGACACTGGCAGTGCAATTCAAATCTCGCGTCTTATTGGCGCACTTGCAATTAGCGACGCGCGCGGCCACTTTGGCTGGAATTGAGGCCAAAGCCTCGAAATGCTGCGGGCGCCGCGAGAGTGGCCCGGTGCCTTGCAGTTCCGTCCAACCGAATTCGCGATTGCTGTCCGGCGGCATGTCGCCGTCCTACGCAGCAAAATCGCGCAAGTTTCTGCCTGAAAGTCCCCCGCATTGAGTGTGCTTCCGAACGAAATTCCGCAGGGGCAAGCTATCGGCCACGCGCTTCCGGGGGCAGAAGCTCTCGGACCAGTCCTATCCCGGCGGTTCAAAGCCTATGGCCCTGACGCCAAGCGGAGCATCTTTCAATTAGTCACGACCGCAGCGGCGTTCATCACGCTGCTCGTGGTTATGGGCTCCGCGTCGCATGACCACTACTGGCTGACTTTGTTCTTGGCGATTCCGGCGGCCGGGCTGCTCGTCCGCCTGTTCATCATCCAACATGACTGTGGTCACGGCTCTTTCTTCAAATCACGAGGCGCCAACGACTACCTCGGGCGCGCCCTTTCCGTGCTGACGCTCACTCCTTACGGCAGCTGGAGCCAGGGCCATGCCGCGCATCATGCCTCCACCGGCAATCTCGACCGCCGTGGGCGTGGAGATGTGGAAACCTGGACCGTTGAGGAATACCAAGCCTCGGGGTCGCTCAAGAAGCTCTTCTATCGTCTTTATCGCAACCCCTTGGTGATGGTCATTCTCGGTGCGCCGATCAATTTCATCGTGCTTCAAAGGTTGCCGCTGGGTCATGGGCTTCGCGACCGTAAATCTCGCCGCAGCATCCTAGCCCTGAATTTCGCGTTGCTCGTGGCGTTCAGTCTTTCCTTCAGCTTGATCGGCGTTCGTCCGGTAGTGGTGACCTATCTCCCCGTGATGGTCATCGCATCCTGGATCGGAAACTGGCTGTTTTACGTGCAGCACCAGTTCGAGAGCACTGGTTGGGAGCGCGACGCCGATTGGAGTTTTCACGAAGCTGCCTTGAGCGGCAGCTCATATTTCAAGCTTCCGGCGGTTCTCCAATGGTTTTCCGGGAACATCGGGCTGCACCACGTGCACCACTTGTGCAGCCGGATTCCAAACTATCATCTTCAGGCCTGTCTCGACTCCGCGCCAGAACTGAATCGCGTCGCCAAGGTGATAACCTTGCGTGAGAGCTTGGGATGCTGGCGCCTGGCGCTGTGGGACGAGCGTCGCCGCTTGCTAGTGGGGTTCCGCGATCTGAAGTCTCGCGTCGCTTAGTGTATACGCGACGCTGACAGGAGGAATTTATGCCCCGGTTCACTGAGGGTCGATACCGCACCGAAGCATCGGAGCACCGCCCGGCTCGTGCTTATGTGATCGACGGAGCAAAGGCCTATTTCGTAACCGAGGAGGTCTACCGCTCAAGGCAGTTCCGGCCACCTTTCGAAACGCTTCCAACCGAAGACCAATATCATGCCTGAGGCCTCTGGCCGCTTGGGCCGGACTTCGAGCCGGTGCGGAACTGTAAGCTAAAACGAGCCACCCGCCTCCGCTCCGTAAGCCCAGCGAATCTTCCCTGGAACGTCACGAAGACCCACGACACGAAGCAAGACTAACTCGCCTAGCTTTGGCCTCAGCGAGACGGCCAGCCGGAACCCTGTCGTCGTAAATTCCGTGATCGTGACGTCGTCTTCCGACCCATCATCCCGCACGAGCAAGGCCGGGTGCCGAGTTCGCGGATTGGTTCGGAAAGCGTCCAGTATGCTGTGCTCTTCTGCCATGTTTGATCGCCCTCAACGGCGGGAGCACAATCTCTCTCAGTCGCCGAGTGGCCATGAATTAAGCTCGACGATACCAGCATAGCGCCTTGACGAACCTCTCGGTTCCGCCGCTTGGCCGAATGTCCGCTTTCCATCAGTTCCGGACATAAGCGACTTCCGCGCTAGTAATCCTTGCTAACGCGAACGTTCGCGCTCGTCCTGCCGATCGTCGAGATTGACGAAAGCAGCGAGAGCCAGCGGGTCACCTGATACTCGGCGCGCGTGGCGGAATAGCCCTGGCCGTCGGTGATCACCTCCACAAACAATTTGCGGGTGACGTACTTGCCCGCTGCAACGGCCGTCTTCTGGCCCGTGGCGATATCGGCCGGAAGGATTCGAAGCCGGTCGAGGCCGACGGCGCGGCGAACGCTGTTGATCGGGTCGAGATTGCCCGATCCCGACTGGAGCGCCGCAACCGCACTGGCGAGTTGAAGAGCCTCGGGCGCGGACAAGTTGGTGATCGACGTGCCGAACAGGATGCGCGACAGCAGCTCGTCCTGCGGCAGCTGAGGGACGCTCGCGAACGTGATCTCAGGATGAAGTCCCGTGCCGCCGACGACGACGTTGGCGTTCAGGCCCTGGACGTTGGCCTCGGCTCGAATGTCGAGGAGCGGATCGGGCGGGCTTTCGCCGCGGAAGCGGATCACGCCGCGATCGAGGCGGAAATTGCGTCCGGCGAAGTCATAGTCGCCGCGCACGAGATCCGCCCGGCCGGTGAAGCGCGGTGCATCCGCGGTCCCGCCTACGTGGAGGTTGGTGCGCCAGATACTGTCGATGCCGAGGCCACGCGCGCGAAGGTCGTTCCCGGCAACCTCCAGATCGAGCTTCCACGGGTGGAGGTCGGCAGTCTCGATGACATCTTCCTCGTCCAGGCCGACATGCCGGACCTGGAGCTGCGGGACTGCCGCCGCCGCACTGGCCCGGCCGAGCGTGAAACTGCCCTTGTCGAGGCGAAGGTCGCCGGAAATCGTGCCGTTTCGCCCATCCGAACGCACCTTCAGTGGTCCGGTCACCCGGGCAGTGATGTCGTCCCGATTCAGCAACAAAGCCTGGCTGGCGTTGAAGCTCAGATCGAGCGCGGCTGCACCTCCCGAGAAATCAACCGTTCCGCTACCCTCGATAGTTCCGCCGCCGCTCGTCGTTCCGGCCAGCCGGCTGAAGATCAGGCGCGATCCGTTGAAGCGCCCGTCCGCCTGGAGTTGCTCGATCAGCGTCCCGGTAACCGGGCTTTCAAGCCTCGCACTGGCGCTGCGCACCGAGCCGCGGATTGTCGGATCGACGAGGCGGCCGCCAATATCCGCGCCAATCGCGACTTGCCCGGTCAAATCGAAGATCTCGGTGCCGGATAGCCGCCAGAGCGTATCGGCCGGTCCGGCGTAGCGGAGTTGGGCGAAAAGCGGCGCGTTCATCAGCTCGGCCATCAGGTCGCCGCCGCCGATCGGTGCAAAACGGGCCTGGGCGCGACCGATCGTCTGTCCGCCACTTACTGCGACGGCCCGGACCGCCGCCTGATTGCCGGAGACGATCGCGGCGAGCCCGACATCGATGGGCTTCGAGGCGAGCACCAAGCCGGCTCGGCTGAGGCCACGAATCTTGAGATCCGCACGGCCGCTGCGGTTGCCTTTCCAGGCATAGTCCAGACGTCCGGTGGCGACGCCGCTCATGTCTAGGTCAGACCACCCAAGGTCCAACACCTCGAGCGGCATCGACTGGAGCTGGGCGTGGACCTCCGGTCGCGATCCGCTTCGGCCAGAGACCACGGCGCGACCGCCCGCGAACGATACGCTGGTGGGCGACAACGCCCAGCCATCGCCGGAACGGATGAGGACCGCGGCCTGATTGAGAATGAGAGGCCGCCGTTCGACCGAGCCTCGGCCGGTGAGCTCGATCCGATCGGCCGCGACGTTGGCCAAAGTGCTGAACTCGAAAGCAGCGCCACGGCGGCCTGCAAGCAGGGCTCGGACTTGGCCCTCGCCGTTCACCAGCTTCGCGTTCGCCGTCAGCCTGGCGAGCGAAATGCCCGTCATCTGAAGTCCGCGAGCATCGACGGACCCGTCGAGCGTCGTCCGGCCGTCCGCAAGAATGACGTTTCCATCGAGTCGCCCTGACCGGACCGCAAGCGACGGTAAGCGGGCATTGCTGGCCTGCAGATGGGCCTCGATCTTCTGCGCATCGCCGGCGGGAACGAAGCCGAGCGTTCCGTCCAGGCCGCCGCCCGCGACATTCAGCGTTCCCGTAAAGCCGCCCGGGTCGGAGCGAAGATCGCCGCTTGCGCGTGTCCCGCTGACGTCGAGCGCGGCGATGGACACGACAGCCCTGCCCCCTTTCGGAAGGAGTATCCGGCCGTTGCTGGTGAACGGTCCAAGACGCGACTGGCCATTTGCGCGATAGTCGAAGCCGGCCGCCGTCGGCGTCAGCAGTAGCTCCATGCCGCGAACGCCCAAGGTCTCATTGGGGCTTTCGAGGAAAAGCTGGACCTTTGGCCGCTCGATGTGGCCGTCCAGGATCATGCGAAGCGGGCCGTAGGTTGCCTGCCTGCCTCTCGCGACGATGTGGAACGTGCCGTCGCGGTTACGGTAGCCCTCACCGGCCAAACGCAGCTTGGGCGAGTAGAATTGCATCCCGCTGAAGCGGACGATGCCGTCAGTCCCTCGTTCGAGCTGCGTCTCGATCCGCGGAAGCCCGCCGGTGAGGCTGGCAAAGAAACTGTTGTCCCAGCGCCGGACCCAGGCTTTGCCAGTCCCGATGACTCGCGAGCCCTTGCCGTTCGGGCCGGGCACGACCGTCAGCTCCGACTGAACATCGACGATGCCGAGACCTTCGATGAAATAACGGGTCAGGCCGCCCGAAAGAACGACCTCGAACCGCCCGGTGACGAGGTCGATCAGCAGTCCCATTTTCGCGTTCAGCTTCGCGCTGCGCAGTTGCAGGCCTTCGCCCCGAACGAGCTTCGGAGTGATCGTCAGGATTCCGTCGAGGTGTGCGTTGGCAAGGATTGCGCCAGCAACGTCGCCAACGCCGGTGATCGCGCGAGCGGTCAAGCGGAGAGGCACGCGCATCGGCCACGGCGAAAGCTTCCCACTGCCTTCCGCTCGAACGTCGACGAAGCCGGTGTCGTCGAATTTCACCGCCGGCGACGTCAGCCGATAGGAGTAGCGAGCAGTCGCGTACGGGCCGTCGAGCGTCCACAGCATGCGAACGTTCCGGCCGGTCATGTTGGTGAACAGCGCGGGCGGACGCAGCAGGTCGAGGCCGAGCCGGACGTTCCGGTATTGGCCCTCGGCCATGTCGATCGTGCCGGTCGCGACTGCGCGAAGCGAGGCCGAACCGATCGTCAGTCGGCCGTTCAGATTTCGTTCCTTCAGGGTGGCGTTGCCGAGGACTTTAACGGTCGGCGAGGTCAGCCGCTGAAGCCTGCCCTTGAGGAACGGCGCGGGTGCAAGTGCACCGTGGAGGCCGTATCGGCCTTTGCGAGCGGTGAGCTGGAGCCGTGCCGTCGGTCGTTCGGAAATATTCAGCGCCGCAACGCCGCGCCAGGCACTTCAGGTGCCGTCTCCAGTGACGACAAAATCGACGGATCGGTTCCAGCCTAGCAAGGCCGGCACTACGCCATTGGCCGGCGAGTGCGACCGCACTTCGAGATCGAATTTGTCGCCATCCGGCTCGGCATCGAGCGCAAGGGCAAGGCGATCCCCACCTTGGTCCATTGAGAGGCGGAGGCCGACGACGGCCCGTCCTGCCCGCACATCGGCCGTGCCCTGAAGCGCTCCGGTACGTGCGACACCCGTCACCGCTGGAGCCAGTTCGAGACGGTTTATCTTCAAGTCGCGGATGTGAATGTCGAACTTGGGAAGGATCGGTCCCTTCCGTCCGGTTTTCCTAAGCTTCGGCAGGCGAAGCAAAATGAGGCGATCCGCCTCCACGCGCTCGATATCGAGCTTGTTGCGGAGCCACGCGCCCGGCGTCCAATCGACGTCGATCTCGGGGGAAGTCAGAAAGACGCCGCGCTGGTCGAGCACGGCGACGTTCTTCAGACGCGTCTCACCGAAGATGGAGCCTTCAATCCGCCCGATCCGAAAGCGTAGTCCCGACGCGGTCTCGATCTGCGCCAGCCGGTCGACGATGAAGCGGTGTCCGGGTGCAGTGTCGAGCACGAGCAAGCCGATGACCGCGAGCGCCAGCAGAACGACGAACAACGTCCCGAGCTCGATTGCGAGACGGCGCGCCCAGTCGTGCCTAAGGCGAAGGCGCCGCCGCTGACCGGCTTCGCGGGTGACGGTTTCAGCCACCTAAAACGCCTGCCCGAGCGAGACGACAACTGCGACCGGCGCGTCGCCTGAGCGCGGGTTGAGCGGCGTTCCGACATCTACGCGGATCGGCCCAAAGCTCGAATAGTAGCGGACACCAATACCGGCCCCCAGTTGCCACTTGCGGAAGTCCGGAGTGACGTCGGAGGTCAGCGTTCCTCCATCGAGGAAGGGCACGATCCCGAAATTGCCGCCGAAGGCCTTCAGTCGAACGCGGGCTTCGAGCGCGAACTCGGCAAGTCCGCGACCGCCGATCGGGTCACCGAAATCATCCCTCGGCCCAAGCTGCTGATAGCCATATCCACGGACCGACCCACCGCCGCCCGAATAGAATCGGCGCGACGGCGCAATGTCGGACGACTTGGCTCCGACGATCGTTCCCAGCCGCACGCGGCCGGCGACGACGACGCTGTCGGACACCGGGTGATAGGCGCTCGCGTCGATCTGGATGCGGCCGTAAGTGAACTTGCCTCCGCGCGCGGAGATCTCCGGGCTAATTCGTCCGCCGAGCCGGAAGCCGGTCGTCGGGTCGAGGAGATCGTTGCTCCCGTCATAGCGCAAGCTAACCGGCGCTGCCGCGATCAGGAAGGTGCGCGTTTCCTTGTTGCCAAGATCCTCGAAGATGCCGCGCTCATCGGTGGCGATGAGATCCGCGCCGTAGCTCCAGGTCCATTTCTTGCGCCAGATGATGTTGCTCTGGCGCTCGATCAGGGCGCTGAGCTGAAGCGTCTTCGCGCGATAAGCGTCGCGATCGACGTTGCTCGCAACGGCCAGCAGGTCGAGCACTTGGTCCCGGCGCATGAAATTGCTTCGCCGGAACTCGGCGGAGACGAGTTGCTCGTTGGTCCCGGCGACCCCGCGAAGGGTCAACGCACCTTCCGGATTGACGAAGTTGCGATGCTGCCAGCTTGCCTCCGCGCGGACGCCCTCGCCCGTTCCGTAACCGAGCTCGCCGGCCACGGTCCGCGTCGGCGCGGGCTCGAGGTGCACGTCGACGTTCACGGTCTGCCGGTCCGGCGAAGGAACGACGCGGACCTCCGCAGATGCGACGAGGCCTGTCGCAATAAGGGCCCGGCGCAGATCGTTGACCTTCGACCGCTTGAACGGATCGCCCGGATCGAAGCGCGCGATGATTTGGATATGCTTCGGCGAGAATGGCGGATTGCCGCTGACGCTGATCTGCCCGAAGTGCGCCACCGGCCCTGGCTGCACCGGAAGGATCAGCGATGCGGTGTGAGTTTGGTGGTCGACCTCGACCTGCTGCTCGCCGACTTCGGCCAGCGCGAAGCCCTCCTCGCCGAGCGCGACCTGCAACGCCGTGCCAGCGTCGATGACGTTCTGTGCAATGACCGGGTCGCCGGTTTGTACTGCAAATGCCTTGCGCAATGCCGCGGCTTCGGACCCCGCCGCTTCGAGCCCCGGAAGTTCGACGGACTGGAAACGGTACTGGCGGCCCGGTTCGGCTGCGAGCACGACCTGCAGCGTTTGCTGCATAGGCTCGATGCGAGGCTCGACGACCGCATCGTAATAACCCCGCGAACGCAGCAGCTCTTCCAGCAACTCGCCGTCGGCGCGAGAACGCCGGTCGATCTGCGCCGCATTGGCTGCCTCGCCCCGCCCCTCTCGCAATGCCGACTGCTCGTCGAACGACTTGGCGAGCACGGGCTCATCCTCGATCCCCTGAAGACCTTCGATGATTACCGAGTAGCGCCGCTCCTCAGCTGCATCGATCGTGACGGCGGGCGCCGGAGTTTCCGCACCATCTGCAGCGGGAACAGTCGCATCCGGCGCATTCATGTTCGGCCATTCGACGCCAATGTCCGGCATAGGGTCGAGCGGCGCGGTGGGGTCGAGTTCTGCGGAGCCAGGTGTCTGGGCCCAGACGGCAAGCGGGGATGCGAGCATCGCGGTCGCGCATGACAGGCGCAGCACGACCCCCACTCTTGCCCTCGATCTCATCGATTTCGAGCCTAACCGGCGCTCCTGAACGGCGCCAGTCCAAGGAGGGTCTTAGTGAACCGTTCCCCGCACTTCTTCGTCGGAAAGTGTTGCGATGACACGTTCGATCTGCCGCCAATGGCAGAATCTCAGGACATTGCCGGCGTCGCGGCTGCTTTCCGCGCGCGCGGCGGCCTCCAGCCCGGCGTCGTCGCCGAACCGATCGAGCAGGTCCGATGCCTCTTCAAGGGCAATGCGACCGGAGATGAAGGGCGAGTCCATAGACGGTCATTAACCCGGAACCTCTTTCCCGAAAGCCGACGAAGCTGGTCAACCGACCGTTCACCATGTTCGGCTGGGGCTGGAGCGGCGCGTCCGCCTCTGTCATGGGCGAGGCATGGCAAAACGAACACCAATGGCAGGCGGCTTCCTCTTGATGGCGGCGATCCTGATCGGCGCGGTCTGGGGCGTTGCGACGGGCAATCCGATGAAGGGCATATTGATCGGAACCGGCATCGGAATCGGCGTGGCAGCGCTGATCTGGCTGCTCGACAGCCGAAGCCGGAGTTAATCGAGCGCCAAGTCGAAATGTAACGGCTGCTCTTCCACACCCATGCTCCGGTAGAGCGCTACCGCCGGCTCGTCCTCGCGATCGGCCTGCACGAAAACGACCCACGCGCCCGCATCTCGAGCAATCGGCTTCAGGGCCTCGATCAGCGAGCGAGCGATGCCGCGGCGCCGGAACGGCTTTGCGACCGCAAGGTCGTAGATATAGAACTCGCTCCGCTCCTGTTCGTATTTCATGAGCTCGTACGCCGACAGCGCGCCGACCACTTTGCCGTCAGACTTGGCAGCAAGAAGGACAAAGTGACCGTCGGAAAGGAGTCGCCGGAGATAGGCGTCTCCAGGCGGCGCCGAGAAGAAATTCTCCTCCTCTTCGAACGAGTCGGCGAAGACTCGCAGGGCCTCACGCATTTCCGCAATCTGGCGCGAGGACAGGCGCTCGATTTCAAACGGGAATGACTTCACGGGCTTAACCGATCTTCCGGCCCGCCCAGACCACCCGGCCAATGCAGTTGAGCTCGTCGATTCCGCAGTCGGGCCAGTCGGGATAAGCGGGATTGTCGGACTGAACGGTAACCCGTCGTCCGGCTGGGTGAAGCGCCAGCCGCTTCACGACCAGTGCCTCGTCGGCGCGCAGCACGTAGATCCCGTCGCGTAGACGCTCGTCGCAGTCGCCCAGGTCGACGAGTATGTCATCGCCCGCGTTCAAAGTGGGCGCCATTGAATCACCCTCAACCCGAATGATCGACAGCCTGCCTGACGGCGAGGCGGTCAGGCCCTTCAACCAATTCTCGTCGAAAGCGAAATAGGCCTTACCCGCCTGATCGTAGGGGATTGCACCGGGACCTGCCGAAGCCCTCACGGGGCTCCGTTTCACGGGAACCAGGCCACCGACGGGTTCGTCGTCCGCTGGCCCGCCAAGGAGGGTCTCGGAAATCGAAAAATAGCGAGCGAGCTTTCGTCGCTCTGCCTCGCCTAGCCGCTTTGGCACTCCGCGCCTCACAAATTGCTGAATGTAGGCCGGATTGCGACCGAGCATCCGCGAAAGGCCGGCAAAGTCCTCCCCGCGCTCGGCACAGAGCCGTTCGAGCACCACACGCGGGTCGTTCAACATGGTTTCGTCATAGTTATAGGAGAATCCCTAGACAAGTAGGAATTGCACTGGGAGTTGATAGGGCCCGCGTCGCCTGGGCGAAGTTGAAGGATAGCAAGTGCATTTACTTCGGGAAGTCGAGAAGTTCCTGAATCGGAGCCAAACTGCGCCAACCGGTTTCGGGCGCGATGTAGTTGGAGATCCGCGTTTCGTGTTCGATCTGCGTGAGGGAAGAGAGCCCCGCCAGACGACGGTCGAGCGTGTTCGCGCATTCCTGGAGACCGTCCGATGACCCGCCTTCCCATGCCCAAAGCCGGCGCTTCCTTGCTACGCGCCCTCCTCGCCCGTGCACTCGTCGATCATGATAGGATTTTGCTTACCGAGTATCGCTCAACCGACTGGCAGTAGCTGACCTTCCTCGGTGAGCGCCATGAAATGCGCTTCAGGATTCCGGGCCTTGGAGCGGAAGGCATTTTCGCCCGAATGACCGGAGACCTTACCGACGCCGAGTTTGCGATCCCGAAGCAGATTGTGGCGGATGTCGTGGTGTACGGAGCACCGGCGCGCGAGCGCGACGGCTCCATCAGCTTCAGCATCGAGGCTCTGACGATCGAGGAGTGATCTAGCGGAGCGAACGGCGGAGAGCTGCAAGCGCGTCGTGCAGCTCCTGCGTGGCATCGGGCGGAGTCTGCCGCGGTGTCGAGCGCAGGTGGTCTTCAATGCGTGCGTGCATCTCTCCGGCCGTGTCGCTCGGCTCGAAGAGCCTGACGACCCGGGAGTCCTCCTCTACGGCGGCAAGCACATCGTCCAGGACGAGTTCTTCGGTGGACGTTTTGTCTCCAGAAGCACCGAGTTGCTCGACGATTCCGGCGACATCGGCTTGCTCGAGAAGCTCACCCAGAGAGGAGAGTTCGTACTCGACCGGAGTTTGCTCGAAGTCCGTGAGAGCGAATTGGCGCCTGGGCGATCCGAACTTGCCAAGTGCAAGCCAGATCCCGCCGAGTGCGGCAGCGCCTGCCGCAATTGGGGCGACGCTTACAGGCGGCTGGGCGAGATAGGTCGCGGAAGCAAAGGCTACCGCGCTTCCGAAGATCGCCGCCGGCACAAACTCGAATGCCAGTGCCCAGCCGATGCTTTCGTTCTCTCGCTGCATGAGGAAGAGATGTAAGCGAAAATCCTTTCCAGCCGGTTAGGCAGTTGCCTCGCTGGTTGCCTTCGCCTTTTCGACCAGCGCGATTACCGCCTCGGTAAAGGCAGCCACGTCGCCCGGATTGCGACTTGTGACGATGTTCCCGTCGGTCACCGCCGCCTGTTCGACCACATTCGCGCCGGCATTCTTGAGGTCGGTGCGAATCGACGGCCAGCTCGTCGCAGACTTTCCGCGCAGCAGATCCGCTTCCACGAGCAGCCACGGGCCATGGCAAATCGCCGCGACCGGCTTTCCTGAATCCGCGAAGGCGCGGATCAGGTCGATGGCGGCCTTGTTCGTGCGAAGCTGGTCGGGATTGCGGACCCCGCCAGGGAGGATCAGCGCGTCGAAGTCGTCCGCATGCGCCTGCTCGATCGTCATGTCGGGCCGGATCGTCTTGCCCGGATCGTCGTGGACCGTCGCCTGGATCGGCTTCAGGTCCGGCGATGCAAGCTTTACGTCCGCGCCGCGTTCCAGAAGGATTTCGCGGGGGCCGAAAAGCTCCGACTCCTCGAAGCCATCAGTCGCGACGATCAGGACGCTGGAGTTTGAAATTTCAGACACAGGCACCTCCTTTGGGCCTAATCAGGAACCCGCCCGCTTTCCGCTCGCTTAGTCGTGCCAATGAGCGAAGCAAAGATGAACGGCGGCAGGCTGAGGCACAGCAGCGACAGCGAGCCCGGCTACACGCGAAAGAAGCAGGGCCGCTACTGGGCCTATTTCGACGAGAAAGGGAAACGCGTCACCGACCGCGACACGATCGACCGGTTGAACTCGATCGCCTTGCCTCCAGCCTATGTCGACGCCTGGTTCTGCAAGGACGAGAACGGTCACCTGCAGGCGACCGGGACCGACGCGCGCGGCCGCAAGCAATATCGCTACCACCGGGCGTTTCGGGCCCGGCGCGACAAGAAGAAGTATAGCGGGACGCAGGAGTTTGGAGCTGCTCTTCCCAAGATCAGACGAAAGGTCGCGGCCGATCTCAAGACACGCGCCTTGAGCCGTGATGCAGTAATCGCGGCGGTCGTTCGCCTGCTCGACAGAGGGCATATGCGCGTCGGCAATGAGCAATATGCGCGGGACAACAAGAGCTTCGGCGCGACCACCCTTCGTTCCAGGCACGTGAAGCGGAACGGCAGTAAGCTCCTGATGCGCTTCACCGGCAAGCACGGAATCGTTCACGAGGTGCCGATCACGGATTCAAACCTCAAGCGGATCGTGTCCAAGTGCGACGACCTGCCGGGTCAACATCTGTTCCAGTATATCTCTGATGATGGCGAACCTTGTCCGATCACCTCCGCCGATGTGAACGACTATATCCGGGAAGCTTCGGGCGGTGATTTCACTGCCAAGAACTTCCGCACCTGGGGCGCGAGCGTCATCGCCTTCGAGCAGATGCTGACGGCATCCGAGCACGAGAAGGCGCGCATCAGTTTGAAAACGGTGCTCGAGCCGGTTGCCGAAGCGCTCGGCAACACTCCCGCGATCAGCCGCAAGTCCTACGTACACCCCAAGCTGATCGAGGCGGCCCGTGACAGGCCGCGCAACCCGTTGAACGGCCTTGAGCGTCCTCGCGAACGCAAGTGGCTCTCGTCTGGGGAAGTTGGGCTTCTCAAATTCCTCGCAGGCCGCAAACGAAGCTCTTCGCCTGACGCCACGGCTTGATCAGCCGTACCGGCGTCGCCACAAGCGGAGCGATGAAGCCGAACATCGACCCAATCCGGCCAACGCAGAGCGTTGTGGCTTGGCTAATCGACAATCGTGACGGCGTGGTCCTCGGCGCGGCCGTCGCGGGAGCGATTGTCGCGGTCATGCTAGTCGCCAAATTGATCGGTCAGCGCATAATCGCCCGCGAGACAGATGAGCAGCATCTGGGCTGGCGAAGCGTCGTTGGGCGCGTGCTCGCAAAGACGAGCATCTTCTTCATGGTCATGGCCGCGATCGACATCGTCGCGACCTATGCGCAGCCGCCGGCGCGGGCCCAGCACCTGGTCGATGTAGGTTTCACGATCGCCTTCGCCCTTCAGGGCGCGATATGGGCGCGAGAACTGATCCTTGCACTGATCGCCCGGCGCGTCGGCGACGGCACGACAGAGTCCGCGCTCGGCAATGCCAACGCAATCATTCGCGTGCTGGTCAGCGTCGCGCTCTTCGCCCTCGCGATCGTCGTCATCCTCGACAACCTCGGCGTCAACGTCACAGCGCTTGTCGCCGGCCTCGGCATCGGCGGCATCGCGATCGGCCTCGCCGCCCAGGGCATCTTCTCCGACCTGTTCGCGGCGCTCGCCATCCTGTTCGACAAGCCATTCCGGCGGGGCGACATCGTCCGCTACGGGACGACCACTGGAACCGTCGAGAAGATCGGCCTCAAGACCACCCGCCTGCGCGGCGTTGGCGGCGAGCAGGTCATCATGGCCAACACCAAGCTGCTCGAGCAGGAAGTGCATAACGTCACCGACGCACGCGTGCGGCGCACGTGGCTAACGTTCGGCCTGACCTACCAAACTCCATCGGAAACGATCGAGCGGCTGCCGGACGTGATCACGGAGCCGATTGAGGCGATCAAGAACTGCAAGCTGGTCCGCTGCTCCGCGACCGCATTCGGATCGAGCTCAATCGAATGTGAACTCGTCTATGACGATCGCAGCCGAGACCCCGACACGCTGGCGCGGCACAAGTCGGCGGTCATCCTCGCTGTGAAGCGAGCTTTCGAACGCGAAGGCATCGACTTCGCCTATCCGACCCAGACGACCTTCACCGCGGCGCCCGACGGCACGATGGTGATGCCCTATCCGCAGATCCAGCCTGTCGTCGCATTAGACAAACCTGTCGTCGCATTAGACAAAAAGGCGAAGGAGTCGCGTAAGGATCGCTGAATCTTAGGCGGCTACCGCGCCGTCGAGGGACTCTCCCTCCGGAGTAAGCTTCCAGACATTGGCCAGCATTGCCCGGAATCCGTCCGGCGTCACCGACCGCTGGTATTGCGCCTGCATTTCAGGCGTTAGCATTTCGACCATCTGAGCATTGTCGACCCAGAATTCGATCACGCGGAAGGGGCCACGATTGCACAGGATGGTGTGACAGCCATAGCGGCGGCCAATTTCTTCGACTTCCTCGATCGATAGGGGCGTTCCCACGGCGGCATGGAACGGACCATGGCGCGACACGGGCTCATTACGTTGATGCCCTTCTCCCGACTCATTGGGATAGAAGGCGAGATCGCGGGGATAGACCTCGATTGTCGTCCGCCGGTCGTCGCCTGCATGGGCGATCCAGCTGCCCTTTCCGACCATTGGAAAGTAGAAGACCTGGCCGCGCCAAAGCTCGGCGAACATGGTTGCGGTCCGCTTGGGATCGTCAGCGCTGATCGAGAAATGAAAGATCATTTGGAGTCCTCAGCTACGCGACTCTTGCCGCGCGTGCCGCGCCCGCTACAGCAGTTGCATGCCGGTCGCCAGTCTCGACGCAATCCGCTCTCGAATAGGCTCCGAAGTGGGCGTTTCGAGCTGGCTGACGATGGACCAGGAGCGGATCAACGAGTTCGCTGACGCAACCGAGGACCGGCAGTTCATCCACATCGATCCAGAGGCTGCCGCGCGCACTCCGTTCGGCGGAACTATCGGCCACGGCTTCCTGACCCTGTCGATGCTATCGCGGATGGCGGCGGAAGCCATGCTCGTTCCCGGCAGCATCAAGATGGCCGTGAACTACGGGCTCGACCGGGTGCGCTTCATTGCGCCGGTGCGAAGCGGCAAGCGAATCCGCGGCCGCTTCCGCCTTGACTCGGTCGACGAGAAAGCGCCGGGACAATTGTTATTGCGGCACACCGTGACCGTTGAAATCGAAGGCGAGGAAAAGCCCGCACTGACGGCCGAATGGCTCGGCCTTCTGTTCGTTTGAGGAGAGAAGAATGTCCGTCCGCGACGCCGTGATCGTTTCGACCGCGCGAACCCCGATCGGAAGAGCCTACAAGGGCGCCTTCAATGCGACTCCTGGCGCGACGCTGGGCGCGCTGTCGCTTGCTCCGGCAATCGAACGCGCGGGGATCGATGCGGGCGAGATCGACGACGTAGTCTGGGGCTGCGTCCTCACCCAAGGCGTTCAGGCGGGCAATATCGGCAGGCAGGTCGCACTGCGCGCGGGCTGTCCGGTTACCGTCAGCGCCCAGACGATCGATCGCCAGTGCGCCTCTGGGCTTATGGCCATCGCCACGGCGGCGAAGCAGGTGATCATCGACCGGATGGATATCGTCGCCGCAGGGGGCCAGGATTCGATCAGCCTCGTGCAGACCCCGGAAATGCGTATCGGTGGTGACACTTCGCTCATCGCCATGCACAAGGACGTGTACATGCCCATGCTCGGCACAGCGGAGACGGTTGCCCAGCGCTACAAGATCAGCCGCGAGGCGCAGGACGAATATGCGCTGCAGTCGCAGCAGCGCACCGCCGCCGCTCAGGCCGAAGGGCGGTTCGATGCAGAGATCGTCCCGGCGACCGTAACGATGACCATCAAGGACAAGGAAACCGGCGAGGTCTCGAAGAAGGAGATCACGCTTGCCAAGGACGAGGGCAACCGCGCGGATACGACGATCGAGGGCCTGGCTTCCCTTCAGCCCGTCCTTGGTCCCGGCACCCACATCACCGCGGGCAATGCCAGCCAGCTCAGCGACGGCTCGTCCGCCTGCGTCATCATGGATTCTTCCGTCGCCGAAAAGCGCGGCATCGAGCCGCTCGGCCGCTACATCGGCATGGCGGTTGCTGGAACGGAGCCGGACGAAATGGGAATCGGCCCTGTGTTCGCCGTGCCGAAGCTGCTCGAGAAGTTCGGCCTCAAGATGCAAGACATCGGGCTGTGGGAGCTTAACGAGGCGTTTGCAGTGCAGGTGCTCTACTGCCGCGACAAGCTCGGCATTCCCAACGACCTTCTCAACGTCGACGGCGGCGCGATATCGATCGGCCACCCCTACGGCATGTCGGGCGCGCGCCTGACCGGGCATGCGCTGATCGAAGGCAAGCGCCGTGGTGCAAGATATATCGTCACTACCATGTGCATCGGCGGCGGCATGGGCGCCGCCGGCCTGTTCGAGGTGTTCTAGGGAACGCGATTGAACTGGTTGGTTGTGATCTCCGGCTTGCCGTTGATGTTCAACCAGACAATCGTCTCGCTCATCGTCTTGCCGTCGCCGGAGACGGTGTAGATTCGCGTAGTGCGCGGCATGCCTTCCTTGTAGAATGCCATAACCAGCACGTTCGGCGCGGGCACCTTCGCAGCGACAGTGTCTACGTTGTTGTAGCCGGTGCTGGGCGCGGGTGAGCCGTCGAGCGGATAGGTGCCGGTCGCGTGGATTTCGCCGCTGCCGCTGCCGATGACGTCGACCTTCGAGTTCCACTTTCCGCCGCCCACGTCGCTGTAGGTGATGTTGACGCTCTTCGGCCGCTGGTCAGGCGGGATCTGCGAATGCTCCAGATCGAGTGTCCAGGTGCCAAGCAAGGGAGCCGCCGGCTCAGCGGCGAATGCCGGCGCGCCCGGAGCAAACGATGCCATCAGCCCAAGCAACACCAAGTACTTCATAAGACGCCTCCGATCCTTTTCAATCAAGACGTGTAATATTATCACATGCACGTCAAACGAAACTGATGTTGCGAAGGGCTGCGTTCTGCCTAGTCTGCCGCCCATGAGCGCCGCAGAAATTGTCGCGCTGGCTGCATCGGTCAGCCTGCTCGCCGGGTGGCGGCTTTATCTCGTCGTCTTCGCGACCGGGCTCGGGATGAAGTACGGCTGGGTCGCACTCCCCGACCAGCTCCGGGCGCTCGACGTTCTGGCGAACAACTGGATCGTCGGCATCGCAGGCGTTGGCGCCATCGCCGAATTCTTCGCGGACAAGATTGCGTGGGTCGATAGCGCCTGGGACGCGATCCACTCGGTCATCCGGCCGCTGGGCGGGGCGATGCTCAGCCTGGCTATCGTCGATTCCGCAGACCCCACCTGGCAGGTTGCGAGCTTCCTTCTTGGCGGAGGCGCAGCCTTCTTCGCTCATGCGGGCAAGGCCGGAGCACGCACGCTCGTCAACGCCAGTCCGGAGCCGTTTTCCAACGTCGTCGTGTCCGCCGGAGAAGATGTCGCGACAGCCGGGCTACTGGCGCTTGCCATCGCGAACCCGATTGCCGCCGCCCTGATCGCGCTGATCCTTGTGATCCTGTCGCTCTGGCTCGTGATTGCGGCGCGGCGGGCCTTGAAGCGGCTATTCAACCGTGTCGGAATGCAACCGAAGTCCGGCGGAACGGGTTGAATTCGCGAACAGGAGAAAGCCGATGCCCGTTTCCGATCAACCTCTCGTCGAACGCATTGCGCGCGTGCTTGCAGCGGCGTCGTTCAGCTCGAACGCGGAGGGCAGCGATCCCTCGGCTTCCGAAAAGGTTGATCGCACCTGGCCTGAGCATCTGAACCAGGCGCTCGCCGTGCTCCACACGGCGCGCGAGCCCGACACGCAGATGGCGACGGCCGGCGATGCAGAAATCTGGAAGCGGATGGTGGAAATCGCCATCGAGGAGGCGGAAGCAACCGCCGCATGAACGCTCGAGCGCGCGAAAAACCGCGCGCCGATCCGCGATGGACGCTCGCCGCCTGCGTCCTCGCTTCGAGCCTGTCGTTCGTCGAAGGCTCCGTCCTAAACGTCGCGCTTCCCGCTCTTCGCGCGAGCTACGGAGCCGGTGCTGCGGAAGTGCAGTGGGTCGTCAACGCTTACCTTCTCCCGCTATCTGCGCTGCTCCTTCTTGGAGGCGCGCTAGGCGATCACTTCGGACGACGCCGCCTGCTGCTCTTCGGTACCAGCCTGTTCACGGTCGCTTCGGTCCTTTGCGCGCTCGCACCCAGCCTCGGCCTGCTGTTCGCGGCCCGCGCAGCTCAAGGGATCGGCGCGGCGCTGCTGCTTCCCAACAGCCTCGCGCTTTTGAATGCCGCTTACGAGGGTGAGAAGCGTGGCCAGGCCGTCGGGATCTGGGCGGCAGCGGGTGCCGCAGCCGCTGCGGTCGCGCCCCTGATCGGCGGATGGCTGGTCGACAATGTCGGCTGGCCCGCAATCTTCTACATCAACATCCCGCTCGGGCTTGGCGCAATCCTGCTTGCGTTCATATTCGTAAGTGAGAGTAGCGACGCGAGCGCAGGCAGGACCGATTATAAAGGAGCGTTCCTCGCAACCGCCGGCCTCGGCGGAACCACCTATGGACTGACCCGATGGTCGTCCTCCGGCGAAGTAGACCTGGTGGTCGGCGCGACCGTCATCGCGGGGTTTGCGATGCTCGCGCTGTTCCTGTGGGTCGAAAGAGCACGCAGGGACCGCGCGATGATGCCGCTCGGCATGTTCGGTGATCGGTGTTTCATCGGCCTCAACCTGCTCACATTTCTCCTCTACGGGGCGTTCGGCGCGGCCATGCTGCTCGTACCTTATGTTCTGATCGAAGCGGGCGGTTACTCGCCCGTGCAGGCGGGATTGGCGCTCCTTCCGCTCCCGATCCTGATTTCGATCGGCTCGCCGATCATGGGTCAGCTAGCGATGCGCATCGGGCCGCGGACGCCGCTGGCGATCGGCCCGCTCGTCGTAGGCGCGGGCATGCTGCTCGGCCTGCGGATTGTGGATGACAGCCCCTATTGGACCGTCGTCATGCCCGCGATCGCCGTCATGGCGCTTGGAATGGCAATCGCGGTTGCCCCGCTCACCGCTTCCGTCCTTGGCTCGGTCGACCCGAAACACACAGGGATGGCATCAGGCTTCAACAGCGCCGTCGCCCGGATCGGCGGGCTCATCGCAACGGCGCTGCTCGGCGTGGTGCTGTCACGCCAGGGCGATCAATTGATCGACGGATTTCATTCCGCGCTGGTCGCATCGGCAATCGTCGGCGGCGCGGCGAGTCTCACCGCGATCACTCTGCTGGGCAGTGTGAAGATGCGCGAAAGCTGAGTGCCGTTTAGGCGTTCTTCGCGATCCAATCCTCAACGACCGGAGCGATCTTATCGCGCCACTTGCGGCCGTTGAAGATGCCGTAATGGCCGACGCCCTTGGCCATGAAATACTTCTTCTTCGCGTGCGGAACGCCGCTTGAGATATCGAGCGCCGCCTTGGTCTGGCCAATACCGGAGATGTCGTCGCGCTCACCCTCGATCGCAAGCAGTGCGGTGTCCTTGATGGCCTTCGGATCGACCTTGCTTCCGCGATGCATCAGCTGACCCTTGGGCAGAAGGTGGCGCTGGAAAACCACGTCGACGGTCTGAAGGTAGAATTCGGAGGTCATGTCCGCGACCGACCGATATTCGTCGTAGAACTTCTGGGTTGACGTCGCGCTCTCCTCGTCGCCCTCGACGAGGTGCTTGAACATCTCCCAATGGCTGACGAGGTGGCTGCCGAGGTTCATGGTCATGAAGCCGGCGAGCTGCAGGAAACCGGGATAAACCTTCCGGCCGGCACCGGGATAGTAGAGCGGAACGGTGGCGACTGCGTTCTTCTGGAACCAGCCAAGCGGCCGCTCCGTCGCCAGCGTGTTCACCGCCGTAGGCGCTTCGCGGCTGTCGACCGGTCCGCCCATCATCGTGAGCGTCTTGGGTCGCCACCGGTTGCGCGTGGAGTTCATCAGCGCGGTTGCAGCGTAGGCTGGAACCGACGGCTGACAGACGGCGAGGACGTGCGGGCGTTCGCCCCTTAGCTCGCCGATCGCCTCCATGAATTCAATCAAATAGTCGATGTAATCGTCGAGATCGAACGTGCCCTCGGTGAGCGGCACCGACTTCGCGTCTCGCCAGTCGGTGATGTAGACGTCGTGCTTCGGAAGCATCCGCTCGACGGTGCCGCGAAGAAGCGTGGCGTAGTGACCCGACATCGGAGCGACGATCAGAAGCGGCGGATCCTTGTCGGCCATTCCGGCGCGGACGAATCGCTTCAGCTGGCCGAATGGCTCGCGAACAAGGATTTCCTCGTGAACCTTGACCTTGCGGCCCTTCACAACCGTCTGGTGAAGGCCGAACTCCGGCTTTCCTCGCGGCGCTGCAGCATGAGCGAAGACGTCGAGCGCGGCGGCAATCAGAGGGCTACCAGACGCGTAAGCAACTGGGTTTGCTGGATTATTCAGCCATCCTGCACTCATGCCCGCCAATTTGCTCGCGCCCGCGAGAAACGAGCGCTGAACTTCATAGGCGTCATACAGCATTTAGGGGCACCCTCATCACCACGTACCAACTGATGTGGACCCCATTTGGTCCAACGGCAAGGGCCGTTGTTGCACCGCACTCATTGCGGTGCGCAATTGAGGGACAGGCCTACGGCTGCTAGTCGACGGGCATGGCTAATGCCCCGAACCGCCCGCCGGGCCGCTCCCTCAAGAACCTGCGGATGATCTGGAGCTTCGCCTCGCATTACCGGGGGCACATCCTGGGCGCGGCCGCGGCGCTGCTCGTTGCGGCTGGCGCGACGTCCGGCGTGCCCTATGCGTTCAAGCTGATAATTGACAAAGGCTTCGCCGCCGGCAGTTCCACGCAGGATATCGCCCGCTGGTTCGAATATCTGCTGATGCTGGTCGGCGTGATGGCGCTTGCGACGGCGTTCCGCTTCTTCTTCGTATCGTGGTTGGGCGAACGGACCGTGGCGGACATCCGTCTTGCGGTGCATCGGAACCTGCTTCGCTTATCGCCCGGTTTCTTCGAAGAGAATCGGCCGGCGGAGATTACGTCGCGCATCACCGTCGACACGACGATCATCGAGCAGGTCGTCGGCACGACGGTCTCGGTTGCCCTGCGCAACGTCGTCCTTGCGGTCGCTTGCATCGTCATTCTCTTCGTCCTGTCGCCCAAGCTCGCAGGAATGATGCTGCTCGGCCTCCCGGTCGCACTCGGGCCGATCATCATCCTCGGCCGCAAGGTGCGAGCGATTTCCACGCGCAGCCAGGACCGCATCGCCGACGTCGGCGCGGTGACCAGCGAAGTGCTCGGCGCGATGAAGATCGTGCAGGCATTCGGACAGCAGGATCGCGAGACCGGCCGCTTTTCCGACGCCGTCGCCAAGGTGTTTGCAACCGCACGGACGCGCATCCTCCTGCGCGCGTTCATGACCGCCATCGCGATCTTCCTGATGTTCGGAGCGATCATCTTGATCATCTGGCAGGGCGCCGTGGACGTCGCGGCCGGCCGGATGACGGGCGGCACAATCGCGGCCTTCGTTCTTTATGGCGGATTGCTCGCCGGAGCATTCGGCGCCTTGTCCGAAGTTTATGGCGACTTCCTGCGCGCGGCCGGGGCATCGGAACGCCTGACCGAGCTCCTCGAGGCCGAGCCCGACATCCGCGCACCGGCCAATCCGAAGGAGCTGCCCGATCCCGCGCGCGGCGAGCTCGAGTTCGACAACGTCACCTTCCACTACCCGACGCGCCGCGACGTCTCCGCGCTCGAAGGCTTCAGCCTCACCGTGAAACCGCGCGAACGGCTTGCTCTGGTGGGTCCGTCCGGGGCGGGCAAGACGACCATCTTCCAGCTCGCGGAGCGCTTTTACGATCCGCAGTCGGGGAGAGTTCTACTGGACGGCGTCGACCTTCGCGATGCCGATCCCGCCGACGTCCGCCAGCGGATCGCGCTCGTTCCGCAGGAAACAGTCATGTTCGCAGCGACCGCGCGCGACAACCTGCGGTATGGCAACTGGAACGCGACCGAAGACGAGATCTGGCAGGCCGCAAGCGATGCGCATGCGGAGGAATTCCTGCGCAAGCTTCCGGAAGGCCTCGACACTTACATGGGAGAAGGCGGCGCTCGCCTTTCCGGCGGACAGCGTCAGCGCATTGCAATCGCGCGTGCGTTACTGCGCAACGCTCCCTTACTGCTGCTCGACGAAGCGACGTCGGCCCTGGACGCTGAAAGCGAGCGGCTGGTGCAGGATGCGCTCGACCGGCTGATGGCCGACCGCACGACGATCGTCATCGCTCACCGCCTCGCGACGGTTCGCGCGGCCGACCGCATTGTCGTCATGGATCACGGAACGATCGTCGAAGAAGGCACGCACGCGACGCTGACACGCCACGGCGGCCTTTACGCGCGGTTGGCGCGGCTTCAGTTCGAAGACCGCGCCGCCTGAACCTTAGGCACCGGCGCCGCTTGGCGTCGTTGTTCCGGAGGTCCCCTTCCCACGGCGGGACGCACCCTTGCGCGCAGTCGTCGACCGCTTGCGGGTCGCGGGCTTGCGAGCTGCAGTCCCAGTCGAAGCCTTGCGCGTCGCTGCCGGCTTGGAAGCCTTTGCGCGAGTGGTCGTCTTCTTTGCAGTCGAGCGCTTGGCAGCGGGCTTCTTTGCGCTCGAGCGCTTCGTCGCAGCGGCCTGCGGAGTGCCCTCATCCGTCCATTTGCCGGACAGGACACGCTGCGCCGCATCGGCGACCGCCTCTGCAATCAGCGAGCCCAATTTGGATGCGCTCGAGACCATCGTGCTTGCCGCGGCCTGGGCAGTGTCAGCCGCGTCGAGTCCCGCATCGCGGATCTTGCGCCGCGCGGCAGGACTTGCGCTGATTGCGGCTGCAGCAGCGGCCAGGCCTGCTGCCAACATTTCACGGCTCATCGCCGCCTTGGCGAGCTTGTCGACAGTGCTTTCACCGCCCGAAGACGATTTCTTCCGCGTTGTGGATTTGGCCATCGTAAACCTCTCTTTCGGTCTTGCCCCAAAGACACTTCAACTGCTGAACGGTTCCGTTTCGGTAACGAACCGTGCCTGTAATTCCGAAGATTTCGATTGTCCAAAAACGTTAAAGGGGACCGCTGCTCAAGCAACGATCCCCTCGAACATGGTCAGCGGCCGGAAGTGATTGGCCGTCCGTCCAGCTTTACGGCCGACGAACACCCCTTTCCGACCTCTGTGCTGAACCATGAGACATCGGATCACCTCCTTTCGCTGCGTTGAAGCTGAGGTGAGAATGATTCGTCCGGGCGCAAATCACAAGACTTGTAATGCGCTACAAATCTGCAATCTTTGGGAATTCGCGTGTCGAAATCCTACGCGCGGCAATCCTCGACAACATGAGCGATTTCGGTTCCCGCCGGCATGACCAGCGCTGGTGATCCGGGCATCGAGACCGCGAACCGGCCGCGGCTGAATGCGATTGCGTCGAGCAGCGGATCCATCCCCCCGACCTGCGCGATGATTCGTCCAGAAGGCTGGTCGAACCGCGATGCAAGATTGCGAGAATCCGAGCTGGTCCAGAACGACAGACTGGATGCAGGCGCCGCGCTGATTCGCGACAATGTCACTAGCCGAGTGAGCTTTCCGCAGGCGATGACCATGCGCGTCGCGCCCGCGCCGTCGACGAACGCGGCTTCGCTCCCGCCAGTGACGGCACGATAGGTCCAGGCGCCGGGACTGACCGGCCAGTAGCTGAAATCCATTTGCGCGGGCTGCGTCGTAACCTGAGCCTCGGCTAGCTGATTCAATTGGGGGCCAAACGCCAGCGCGCCGGCCATCGCGACGAACGCGATCCTCCTCACTTTCACTCCTGTCACTTGCCGAGGCGGTCGATCTTGTCTCGGAGCGCGGAAAGCTCCGCGCGCAGCTGCTCGAGCTCGGACTCGCCCGACGGCTTCTTGTCTTCTGTCGGCTTCGTCTTGGACGCTGCCGAGGCGGTGAACGCGCGGCTGGTGCTTTCGAACATTTCCATGTTGCGCTTGGCGAGATCAGCGAAGACCTTGCCGCCGAACGCATCGCGCATCGCGCTTTGGTTGCGCTGGAAGGCGTCCATCGCCGCTTCGAGATATTGCGGAACCATGCCCTGCATCGAATTCCCGTAGAGCCCGATGAGCTGCTTCAGGAAATTCACCGGAAGCATGGTCGACCCGCGCGCTTCCTCGTCGACGATGATTTGCGTCAACACCTGACGAGTGATGTCCTCGCCTGTCTTTGCATCGACAACTTCGAACTCGCGGCCTTCGCGCACCATTTCGGCGAGACGGTCCAATGTGATGTAGGACGAGCTTTCCGTGTCGTAGAGACGACGGTTAGCATATTTCTTGATAGTCACCTTGTCCGAAGACTTGGCCATGAACCGCTCCCGAGAACCGATGGACCACCTACTACCGGACCAGTGTGCACCGCAACATGAACACGCTCCGCGTCCGCTTCCGCTATTTCTCGAAATGGTACGGATGGTCGGCGAGCGCGATCCCGAGACCGCGCGCGCAGCGCTCGACGGGCTGGCGAAATACGAGAATGCGCCGAGGCCACGAACGCGTGTCCCGCTTCCGGTTGTAGCGAAGGTCGGTCCCGCGGTGCTCCGCGATCATGGCGGCGAAGGTCCGTGCGCAATCCTTGTCCCGTCGCTGATCAATCCGCCGGACGTGCTCGATCTCGATAAAGAGGTTTCGCTTGCCGCTGCGGTCTCGAACATGGGCCGCCGAGGTCTTCTTCTCGATTGGGGTGCTGCCCGGGATCGCGCGGATCTCGACGTTGCGGGGCATGTCGAAGAGCTGCTGGTGCCATTGATGTCGGAGCTGAACGAACCGCCGGCACTGATCGGCTACTGCCTCGGCGGGACGATGACGATTGCGGCAGCCAATCTCGCTCCGGTCGAGCGGGTTGCAACGATCGCCGCGCCGTGGCGTTTTTCGGACTATCCCGAAGACTCACGCAAGTCGCTGCTGGACTTGTGGATGCACGCGCGGCGGGCGGCTGCGGCTCTCAAGGTTCTTCCGATGGAAGTGCTGCAGGCGGCGTTCTGGTCGCTCGATCCGTCGCGGACCGTCTCCAAGTTCGCGCATCTTTCATCGCTCGATCCGACAGGCCCGCAGGCGCTACGCTTCATCGTGCTCGAGGACTGGGCGAACGAGGGCGAGCCCCTGCCCCTCCCCGCCGCGCGCGAGTTGATCGAGGATTTCTTCGGCGCGGACCTGCCCGGGACCGGAGGATGGAAAATTGGCGGCAAGACCATGACCGACGCCGTCCCTGTTCCGATGCTCCACTGCACCGCCGCGCACGACCGGATTACTCCGGCCCGGAGCGCACCTCATGGTGCGGTGCGCGAAATCGCCTCCGGTCACGTCGGAATGGTGGTCGGCTCGGCGCGCGGGAAGCTTCACGATGCGTTGTCGCGTTTCCTGGACCCGGCTTGCCGCTCCCAACCCTAAACGCTAACGACCGCCGGAACGCACCCGTAGCTCAGCTGGATAGAGCGCTGCCCTCCGAAGGCAGAGGCCACAGGTTCGAATCCTGTCGGGTGCGCCATTCTTCGAAATTTTCGTACTTGCAGGCGAAGCCCGCCGCCGAGCCCGGCGGGCTTGCCATCGGCATCGACCTATCTGTTCACGATCGTGGGATCGAGCGGGCAGGTTGGAATGCCATCGGCAGAGATCATGTTCGGCTCGACAGTCAGGCAATAGGTGTAGTCCTGGCCGTCCGAATTGGCATCATCGAGAAAAAGGGCTGTGCTCGACTGGAGAGATGGAACGAACTCCCCGGCGGTCGGAGCGCCGCCATTCTGCTTCTGCAGGCTGATCGCCTGGCTAACGTCGTTCGGGAACTGAGCGGTGTAACTGTTGCCCGAATTGTCGGTAATGGTCCCGGACAACATGAACGTGATGTCCGTCTGGTTGCTGTACTGATTTCCAGGGTCGCTCATCTGGGTCAGGTCGATATTGCCATCGGAACTGACGACATTGGTGCTGGCCGGAATGCTCGCACCTTGCGAGTAACTCTTCTGGCTCACCGTCAAGACATTGCCGTTCAACTGGCCGGTGATGTCTACATTCACTGTAAGCGACATATCTGGCTTGGGCATAGGTCATCCCCTCTAGCTGTTGAGTAGCGCCCCCACGTCGTACCGAACACGGCTTGCCGTCGCGGGCGCGACTTGAGGCAGGCCAGCAATTCCCTGGTTGCGATTGAGATAAGAAGCGACGGCGAGCAGCCGAGGATCATTGAGGTGATCGGTGGGCAGCCGACTGGCGGCCCGAGCGAAGCTTTCCCGTGCTTTTGAATTTTCCCCGGCTGAGCGCCAGTGGACGCCCTCGAGCACGTCAACCATTACCCAGGCGAAGCGCTCTTCCTCGCTCGCCTTCCCGGCTGGGTCCCAGGAAAAATTCCGATCGAATTGCGCAATCTGCTGGCGGACCGCAGGCTGGTCCTTCGCACCGCTACTTATTGCGATCTGCATCCACCGGGCGGGGAGGAGACAATCGGTCCGCCAATTGGTGACGGTGCTGTCCAGTCGGACGAGCTTGGTGGCATTGTCGAGTGCCCAGCGGTTCGCTTGCCGCGCTTCCGCCCATTCGCGGGCAATAATGAGCGCCTCAGTTCGAATGTTCGCGGCCTTGATCGCAATCTCTTGCCACAGGCGATTTGATGCGTCCTGCGTCTGAAGCTTGCGGATTGTCTCGAAGCTTTGCCCTGCAGTTGCCGCCGCTTGCCGTGAAGACCCTGTCTCGAGCTGCAACTGAGCCAGCCGATATTGAGCGACAGCGAGCCCCTCTTTCGCCTTGCTGTCATTCCCGTCGGCGATGAGCATCTCGCGGTAAACCTGAATCTCCCGGCGCCGTTCTTCGAGTGCTCCCGAGAGGTCCAGCAGCTCGCGCCGTGCATCGGCTTTCCAGGCGATGGCCTGCGCACGAAAATAAGTCGGTTCGCGCTTGTCGGCCGATCGCTCTGCAATCTTGGCCCAGACCCGTTCTGTCAGGTCAAACTCGCGCAGCGCCTGCGATGCGCGATCGTCATCGAGCTCGACAATGCCCAGATTCTGGCTCGCGTAACCGATCTCCGCTGCCCAGGAGTCGTTGCCAGGGTCAAGCTTAACCAGCTTCTGGGCCTGCGTTAGATATTCCGTGAATGCTTGGCGTCCCGTCTTCAGGTCACCCCGCTGCCAAGCGATGTAGCCGACCCAGAAGACGCTTTGCGCGTGGTCGAAGATGCGCTGCCCGTTGTTCGGGTCGCGTGCTAGCAATTCCCGGGTTGTTCCAGCCGCCTGCCGGAAAGCCGCCAGCGCACCTTCGCTGTCGCCACGCAGATTGCGAATCTCGGCCACGAGCTGAAGCGCCCTGGCTCGCCTTCCCAACGCGTCGGGATCGAGCTTCGTCGGATCCTGTCGCGAATAATAGGCGAGCGCGCGACGGCCGACGGTGTCCATCACGTCCAGGCGACCGACTGGCTCCAGCTTCTTCCGCAGGTCCGTGAGCATGAACTCGACGAGACCGTCCGCCTGCGTTCGCTGCAGTTGCGCCTCGTTGCGCTGCTGTCGTGCTTCGTCGCGGGCCACGACCGCCGTAATCGCAAGACCGCTGGTCACGGTCATTCCCCCGAGCGACGCCGCGACGGCGTAGCGAAGCCGCCTCTGCCGCCGCTGCGCCTCACGGCGGACTAGTTCGTCAAGGCCGACACCGATCAGTCCGGCAACGACCTTCAGCTTGCCGACCCTCTTGCCGTCTCCTTCCGGCCGCAGGTCGGCAGCGATGGGCTCGGCAGGGACATCAGTGATCGTACCGTCGGGAGCGACCACAAAGCGCATCGCCGGGGGGAAGCATTCCTGCTCCTCCTGGCCGGGGATGCGGCTGGCCCAGGGCTCGCCTCCCGCAATGACCGCGAAGACACGCGCGTCGCCGTTGAGCTGCTTGAAATTCCTGATCTCTTCATTGACCCAGGGCGACGCCGCCGACGCGGGCGAGCAGACGACGATCAGGGCCGAAGCGCTGCCGAGCGCGTTCTTTATGGCTGCGTTGAGGCTTCCGGCGGCCGAAAGCTCCTCGCGATCCTTGAAGATGGGATGCAGACGGGCGGGCACGGGACCGAGTGGCGTGGCCGTACCGATCATGCGTTTGGGGACGCGATAGGTCTCCAGCTCACGGTGCAGCCATTCGGCGATCTGTCGATCCCGATGGCTGTAGCTCAGGAACGCAATGTACCGGAACTCCGCCATCGCGAATCGCCCCCGGGTCGTACAAGCGCGTAAACGCAAAATTAATAACATACAGAAGGAAGGCGGACCAACCTGCGCCTCTGGGATTGCCCGCCTGCGCGGCACAAAACCCTTCCGTCGTTGGTCGAGGAACAGCTGCTAGGCCCTTGACTCGAAGGATTAATCCGGTCCCCATGACAACATTCCGGAAATAGGGGAATTCGGTGAAACGGGGCTCGACCATGCAGCAGGGCTTTCGCGTCCAAGTCGTCGCGATGACCCTAGCGTTGCTCGCATCCGGTTGCGCCACGACGACGAACCCGTCCGCGCCGGTCAACGAGACGGTACTGGACGCAAATTCACAATATCTAGTCCAGGCCGAGGCCCGCGGCCGGTCGCTCAAGCTGAAGGTCGATCCAGGAGCGCCATACTTCGTCCTTCTCAACGACAAGGTCGCGAAGGAGCTGCGGCTGGTCGGCACCAAGGCTGCGACGCTCGCCGTTGGACCTATGCGCCTCAAAGGTAGCACCCGGTCAGAAAAGCTCACCATCGGCGGCGTTACAGCGTCGAAGCCAGTCATGTGGGTGAAGGGGCAGGCAATCGGGGACGCGGACGGGGTCATCAATCCCGCCAACCTTCCGGGCGATCGCGTAACCCTGCGCCTGCAGGCACCTCAGCCGGGCGAGCAGATCATCGAACTACCGATGCGCTTCGACCGACAGCGCGGCCTCTATCACGAGTTCGATTATGGCGGGCAGTTGATCCTTACCCGCTTCACCCTCGAGGATAGGCTGACGACGGCGACCGGCGCGGCCGCCTCGGTGATTGCAAAAAGGCGTACCGGCCTTTGGGAGGGCGGCCCATTCGTGCACCAGGTGCGCTTCGGGGTCTCGCGGCCCGTCCGCCGGATGGTCCTCGGTCAGACATTGTCGATAAAGGGCTTTCCGCTCAACGAATTCGCCGTGCGCATCATGGACGACCGCGGGAGCTATCTGCTTCCCGAAAAGGAAGTCCCGACGGCGGCAGCAGAAGACGAGGAAGGCGTTGTCGTCACCGGCAAGAATCGGCGCAGTTACGGCGCGGCGCACTTCTGGCTGATGATCGGCGGCAAGGACCTCTCCCGTTGCAGCACCATCAGCTACGACAGGCGTTCCAAGCGCATGGTCATGAGCTGCTCCATCACGACCTCATAGTTCGAAGAAAGGGACGCATATGAAGAGTACCATCATGCTTGCCGCCGCGGCTACGGCGGTCTTTGCGTTTCCCGTCAACGCGAGCGCCCCTCAGCCCACTGTCGCTTCGGTCGAGCAGTTCGCAAAGTGCGCCACCGCCAATTACGAAGGCGCAGAGCTGCTTGCGACCCAGCCCGGCTCTGCCGAAGAGCAGGAGGTGCTGTCGGAGTACAACCGGCTCGGCTGTCACGCGCCTGCGATCGGCGCCGGCATTCTGCGAGGCGCAGTCGCGGAGCAACTGTTCAGGTCGGACTTCGGGAGCATCGGCGCCCGGGCGCGGCGTGACAACATCGAGGTTTTCACCGTCGACATGAGCGAACTCGAAGCATTGAGCGACGAGGCCAAGAAGCGCATCGACTATGTTGCATTCGGAACCTGTGTTGCGGCGTCCGACCCGCAGGCTTCGTCCAGTGTGCTGAGCACGGCAGTAGAAAGCGCAGAAGAACGCGCCAGGCTGACGGCGCTTGTCCCGCAATTCGCTTCATGCCTGAACGAAGGAGAGCGCTTCACCTTCTCCCGCGCCGACCTCAGGAGCGCACTCGCGGAAGGTGCCTATCGGCTCGCACTTGCCCAAACCCTTTCCCAGGAAGTCGTCGTCACCGGCACTCGTGATCCGTCGAAAACCGTCCAGTGCAAGCTTCAGGATGTCGCGGGAACACGCATCCGCAGGAACATCTGCCGTACTGAAGCACAGTGGAAGGATCAGGACCGGGCCAAGGAATATAGTGCGGAAGAGATCAAGCGCCGGGCCCATGAATTCGAAGAAATCCAAACGACGATCGAGACAAGGACCCGGTTTCCCAGCGGAACGTGATCGAGCACCGGCTGAACTCTTGATCATAAGCTAAATTGGAACCCCGCCCGCAGCGCTCCCGTTGGGCGGGCAATGATCCATCTGCCACTTACCCCGCCCGAGGACTTCGAGCCCCCGAACTCATCCGAGGATTTCTATGCCGAAGTCATCAGGCTGATGGCGGAATCGGAAATCCCGTTCCTCCTGTCCGGCACTTACGCCTTGGCCTGCTACACCGGCATCAAGCGCCCGACGAAGGATGTCGACGTTTTCGCCAAGGCCGGTGACGCACTACGGATGCTCTCGTTCTTCAAAGACAAGGGCTTCGACGTGGAAATCGTCGACGACCGCTGGCTCGCCCGAGTGACCCGGGGCGAACAGTTCGTCGACATCATCACCAACATGCCAACCTCGGCCACGCATGTGACGGACGAGTGGTTCCAGGACGCTCCGGAAGCGCGCCTGTTCGATACAAAGGTGCACCTAGTTCCGCCAACCCAATTCGTCTGGTCGAAGATTTATGTGCAGGACCGCTACCGCTACGACGGCGCAGACGTCGCGCACATGATTCTCAAGCGCTCAGAGGACATCGACTGGACGCAGCTCATTTCAAGCATGGAGTTGCACTGGGAGGTGCTGCTCGTCGCTGTCCTCAATTTCCGCTTCATCTATCCCAGCGAGCGTCATCTGATCCCGCGCTGGGTGATGGACGAGCTCCTTGAACGGCTGCACGCCCAGCTGGCGATGCCTTCGGCGGGAAAGAAGGTCTGCCGCGGCCGGATCTTCAGCCCGCGCGACTACCAGATCGACATCGGTGAATGGGGCTTCTCCGAAGCGGTTGGCAACCTCGAAGAAGATTATGCCAAGCACTGAAACCATTACGATTGCCGCCATCGGCGACCTCCACGTCGCCGAGAACAGCACCGCCCCGTATCGCGAGATGTTCGCGGAGATCTCTCGCGTCGCGGATGTGCTCGTTCTCTGCGGCGACCTCACAAATTTCGGGAAGACGAGCGAGGCCGAAATCCTGGCGGAGGATATCCAAACCTCGGCGATCCCAGTCATTGGCGTGCTCGGCAACCACGATTACGAATGCGGGCAGCCCGAAGTCGTCGCCGAGATTCTTCATGAGGCGGGAATGACCGTGCTCGACGAGCAGGCAATCGAGATCAAGGGCGTCGGTTTTGCCGGCGTCAAAGGCTTCATGGGCGGATACGGGCGCGGCGAGCTCGCCCCGTTCGGTGAGCCCATCGCTAAAGCGTTCGTCGACGAGGCGATGAACGAGGCTCGCAAGCTCGAGAATGGGTTGCGCTCATTGCGCACCGAACGCAGCGTTGCGGTGCTTCATTACTCCCCGATCATCGACACGCTCGAAGGCGAACCGATCGAGATTTTTCAGTACCTGGGGTCGGCGCGTCTGGCGGATGCGATCGACCGCTTCGACCATGTGAAGGCTGTCGTTCACGGCCATGCACATCACGGAAAATATGAAGGCCAGACGGTGCGCGGGGTTCCCGTCTACAACGTCGCGCAATTCGTGGTCCGCGAGCAATTCAAGCGCCCCTACGCGCTGCTCGAAATCTAGTCCTTGCCCTTGCCCGGGATGCTGGTGGGCGTGTGCAGCGTTTCGATGACGTAGAGCCGCTTCACGAGGACGTAGCAAACGACGGTGAGAGGGGCCGCAAGGATTACTCCCAACGTCCCGAACAGAGCGCCGAAAGCGATGAGCGAGAAGAGTAGAACGACACCGGGAAGGTCGACCGCATATTGCTGGACCAGTGGGGTCAGCACGTAGCCCTCGAACTGCTGAACCGCGAAATAGAGGAGTAGCACCCAGAGCGCGATCTCAGGGCTCACCGCAAGCGCGAGCAGGATTGCCGGCACGGCCGAAAGGATCGGCCCAGCGAACGGAATGAACTCCAGAATCCCCGCCAGCAGGCCAAGCGTCAGCGCCGACGGCATAGCAAGTGCCCAAAGCCCAAGGCCCGTGAGCAATCCGACGACGATCATCGCAATGAGCTGGCCGCGAAGCCAAAGGCGCATGGCCTGCTCGGATTCCATGATCGATTCCAGCGCGAGCGCGCGCTTCGTCGGCGGGATAAGCTTGACGGCGCCCGTGAGATAGAAACGCGGCTGGGTAGCCAGGAAGATGCCCGCCACGATGACCACGAGGACGTCGGCGATGCCGCTGCCGATCGACAGGATGGTCTTGCCGAAAGCGGAGAAGCTGCTTCCTCCTGGAGCACGGATGCTCTGCGCGAGGGTCTTGATCTGCTCGCCCAAGCCAAGGTCGCCCATTCGCGCTTCGAATGCCCGCCACGCCGCGGGGATCGCCTCGCGCAGAGTCTGAACCTGCGCCGCCACGTGCGAACCGAAGAGCGCGACCAGCCCGATCGCGACCCCGAGAATGATCGTGATCGACAGTGCGACGGCTATGCCGGGCTTGCAGCCGATCAGCTTTTCCAGCCGGTCGCCGAGGGCACGAAACACCGTCGCCACGACGACCGCGCCGAAGAACATGAGGAGGAGCGTCCTGAGTTGCCACGCAATCAGGAAGAGCGCGGTCAGACCGAGGACGATCAAGACCCGATGGACGAACTGGCGGTCGCTCTTTTCGTCCACCTTGCGCGCCATCAGGCTGCCGGCCAGCTTTCGAGGATCTGCACGAAGCGGCTGAGCCAGGCGTTCGTCTGGTGACCGTCGACTACGCGATGGTCGATGGTCAGCGTGACGTAAGCCATCGGACGAACGAGGATGGCGTCCTGCCCGCCCACTTCCCGAACGATCACGCGTTTCTCGAGCTTGCCGACGCCGAGGATTGCTGCCTGCCCCTGATGCAGGATGATCGGCGCCGCGAGTAGCGAGCCGGACACGCCGTGGTTGGAGATGGTGAAGCTGCCGCCGGACACGTCCGAGCGGTCGAGCTTCCCTTCCCGGGCTCGTCGGGTGAGGTCTTCGAGCTCTGCGCCTACCTGCTCCAGCGAAAGTGAACCCGCGTCTTTCACGACGGGGACGACGAGCCCCTTCTCGCCGAGCGCAGTGCCGACGCCGATGTCGATCGTTGGCGAGATGGCGATGCGGTCCTTTTCCCAGCGCCCGTTGATCGCAGGCGCGACCGCCATGGCCTCGGCCGCCGCCCTCACGATGTAGGCGGTGTAACTGAGCTTCGTGCCTCTCGCGGCCATCGCGGTCTTGTGCGCGGCGATCGCCGAGAAGTCCGCTTCGAAGACCGCAGTGACATGCGGCGCTTCGCTGACCGCGCGGACCATGTTCTCCGCGATCGTCATCCGCATGCGATCGTGCGGAATGTCCTGGGCCAAGAAATTGCGCGGCTGGGCGGTGGCCCGCTCGCCGACACTAACGACGGTTGCCGACGCAACGAGGCGATCGACGTCCTCGCGGGTGATGCGTCCGTTGCGTCCCGTACCGCTGACCCGCGACGGGTCGATCCCGTGCTGCAGGCAAGCGCGCCGGACCGACGGCGATAGCCTCGTCTCGATCTCGCTGACGGGCTGTTGCAGCGGAGCTGCTTGCGAACGGACCGAAGGTTGATCCGCCTTCGCCGGGGTGGCCTGTTCGGAAGGAGCATCCTTCGTGCTGATTCGACCAAGCAGCGCTCCCGGAACCGCTTCGGCATCCGTGTTCAGGACGATCTCAGTCAGGACCCCGGCTGCCGGCGACGGCACTTCCTGAGTGACCTTGTCGGTCTCTAGCTCGACCAAAGGATCGTTCTCGGCGACCGCATCGCCAATCTGCTTGAGCCAGGCGCGGACGACCGCCTTTGTGCCTTCCTGCTCGTCGGGAACGCGGATCTCGATCAATTCAGAACCCTACCAGCCGGTCAATCTCGGAACGAATGCGCTCGACCGTCGGAAGCGCCCATTCCATCAGCTTGGGATGGTGGGGGCTCGGGATGTCCGGCATGGTTACCCGAGCAACCGGCGCGTCGAGGTCGAGGAAGGCTTCGTCGGCGACGACCGCGGCAATCTCCGCGCCGAAGCCGCCGGTCCGAAGATCCTCATGCACGATCAGGCAGCGCCTCGTGCGGCGAATGCTCTCAAGCACCATCTCGCGGTCCCAAGGCATGAGCGTGCGCAAATCGATGACGTCGGCGGAGTTGCCATCAGCGGCAGCTTCGCAGCGCGGTACCATCGCACCCCAGGTGACGATCGTAATCCGATCTCCCTCGCGGGTCTTCTTCGCCCGCCCGAACGGCAGGACGTAATCGTCGCCCGGCCACGGCCGCCGCGCCCAGCTGTCGTCGAGCATCGCGCGATGTTCGAAGAAGAGCACCGGATCATTGCCGCGAAGCGAGCCGCGCAACAGTCCGACCGCGTCCTCGGCATTCGAAGGAACAGCGACCTTCCAGCCCGGATTGTGGACGAACTGAACTTCGTTCGTCTGGCTGTGCCACGGGTCGCCGCACTTGAAGAAGCCACCCGGCACTCGAAGCACCATCGGCGCCGCGTAACGGTTGTGGGTCCGCCAGCGCATCGTCCCGCAGTCGTTGATCTGCTCAGTCGCGGGCTCGGCATATTTTCGAAACTGGATTTCTGGCACGGGCATCAGGCCGGCCAGCGCCATTCCGACGGCCCGGCCAACGATGCCTTCCTCGTTAAGCGACGTGTCGAAGACCCGATCGCGGCCGAACTTCTCCTGAAGTCCAAGTGTCACGGCGTGGACGCCGCCCTTCGGTCCAACGTCTTCGCCAAACACGCAAACGCGCGGATTGGTGCTGAGCTCCTGGTCCAGCACCCGGCGGATCGCCGTGACCATGTTGATGCGCTGACCTTCAGGCTTCGGCTCGTCCGTCGACGGCGGGGCCTTGTAGCCGGCGTTCCAAAGCCCGCCGACCTGCTGCATCTCGCCATCGAAAAAGACATGGTCGGTGACGACTTCCGGCTTGGAGATCCCGCGGCTCTCCGCATCTGCACGAGCAGCGCCGACTTCCCAGGCGACCTCGCTTTCGATCCGCTCCCAGTCGTCGTCGCCGATCTGGAATGAAGAACAATGCGCCTTGAGCCTGGGCAGCGGATCGCGTGCCCACTCGGCCTCGATTTCCGCTTCGGACTTGTAGCTTTGTGTGTCCTGGAAGCTGTGCCCCTCGAGACGCGGTACCGTCAGCCGTAACATTACCGGTGCCCGCTTGGTCCGAACGTGCCTGACCGCTTCCCTCACCAGCCGCTCCGCCTCGATCGGGTCGGTGCCGTCGCCGTTGAAAATTGTCAGACCCGAGAAGCTCGCGAGGTTCGCCGCAATATCCTTGCCAGGTGTTTGATATTCCGACGGAACGGAGATTCCATAGCCGTTGTCCTCGACGTAAATTAGCAGCGGCAATTGTTGCGTCGTCGCAATGGTTAACGCAGACCAAAATCCACCGGTAGCGCAGCTCGCGTCTCCGCCGAGCACCAAAGCAATGGCATCGTCGGGCCCTTCGTTCAGGACCTTGGTCTTGTAGTCGATGGCCTGCGCCCAACCGGTCGCGGGCGTGTACTGGGCCCCTACCCCGCCGCTCATCGGCAGGGCATGAGCGCCACCGAGGTTCGGGTAATTGAAGACCACGCCGATATCGCGGCCATCGGAATAACCGCCGGCCAGGCCCATCCCGGAGCCGAGCGCATCGGCAAGCGGAACTCCCAGCGCCAACAGCAAAGGCCGCGAGCGGTAGTAACCGCACGCCGCATCGCCATCCTTAAGCTGGAGACCGAGCAGCACCTGCGCCATGTCGTGGCCGCGTGCCGAAAACTGGTAGAGGACCTTCTTGGCGGGGACGAGCTCCTGCTCTTCCAGACGGTCCATTTCCCGGCTGGTCAAAACCAGCCTCGCGACCTCGCGCCAATTCACGTCAGCGGAAACCTTGCCCGGGTCGCGGTCAGCCATGGCGAGTTACGCGTCCAGCGCCTCGACCACGGCGGCGGTAAATCGATCGATCTGATCGTCACCGAGGCCGACGACGTTGAAGCGGCCGCTATCGGCCATGTAGATCGCATGCTTCTCCCTCAGCGCGAGCACCTTCTCCCTGCTTAGTGGGAGCATGGAGAACATTCCGAACTGATTGCCGATGTACGCGAGACGCGGATCGACGGACGCAATGCGCTTCCGGACCGCATTGATCCGGTCGCGCATCGCGGCGAGCTCGCCCGGCCAACGGTCGCGGAGCTCCGGCGTGTCGAGCACTAGCCGGACAGCGGCCGCGCCGTGGTCGGGCGGCATCGACCACATCTCGCGAGCCCGCTGGAAGACGTGTCCCATCGCCCGCGCAGTCGTTTCTTCCGAGCCCGTTTTCAGGAACAGGGAACCGACGCGGTCGCGATAGACGCTAAAATTCTTGTCGCAGCTCTGCGCGACGATCACCTCGCTGCACGAGCGAAGCATCAGCCGGACGCCTGCGGCATCCTCTTCGAGCCCGCGCCCGAAGCCCTGGTAGGCGATGTCCACCAACGGAAGCAGCTTCCGCTCGGCGCAGACGCTCGCGACTGCGGCCCACTCGTCCGGGCTCAAGTCCGCTCCAGTCGGATTGTGGCAGCAGCCGTGGAGCAGGACGACGTCCCCGGCCCGGGCGTTCTCGAGCGCCCCCATCATGCTGTCGAACAGAACGGCGGAATTCTCGCGGTCGTAATAGGGATATTCGACGATCTGGAGACCGACGGCGCGAATGATCGGTGGATGGTTCGGCCAGGTCGGAGTGCCGACGTGAACGCGCGCCTGCGGATTGACCGTCGCGATCAGCTCGAAGCCGAGCCGGAGCGCGCCGCAGCCGCCCGGGGTCTGCACGCCTGCAATCTTGTTATCGTCGGCATGGTCGCCGAGGAGAATCGGACGGATCAGCTCGGCAAAACGCTTGTCGCCTGCGCTCCCGAGATAGGACTTGGTCTCCTGGGTCTCGAGCAGGATGCGCTCGGCATCCTTGATCACCGGGAGGATGGGTGTGCGACCGACACCGTCGCGAAAGACGCCGACGCCGACGTCGATCTTCTCCTGCCGGGGATCGGCATTGCAGAGCGCAATCAGTTGGAGAAGCGAATCGCTCTCGACCGGTGGAAGATCAGCCAGTCCCCTGGCGCGCGCGTCGGTTTCGCTCAGCATGAAGCGCGTCTAGCGCGCCTAAGCGTCGTAATCCACTGCGACCCCATCGCCGACCGGAACCGACTGGCAGGTCAGCACGTAACCGGCCGCGACTTCCTCGTCGGTAAGGCCATAGCGGGCCGCCATCTCGACCTTGCCGCTGGTGACTTTCGCCCGGCAGGTCGCGCAGACGCCCGCCTTGCAAGCGAAGGGCGCAGGCAGACCGGAAGCGCGCGCGCTGTCGAGGATGTTCGCTTCGGTGAAGGCGACGCGGCGGGTGCGTCCGTCGAGCGTCACAGACATGGTCGCGCCGGCAGCCTTGGTCTGCAGCTGCGCCATCTCCGCCGCGAGCGCAGCCGAAGGCCGGTCGGCGGTGAAGCGTTCAATGTGGATGCGCTCGTTGTCGACGTTGCGCTCGAGCAAAGTGCCTTCCGCCGCATCCATCATCGGACCAGGACCGCAGATGAACCAGGCATCGACGCTTGCCGGATCGCCGATCAGAGCAGTGATCGCTTCGTCGCAGCGCGTCCGGTCAAGCATTCCGTTGAAAAGGTCGATGTCACCCTCTTCCTCTGCGAGGAAATGGTGGAGCGACAACCGACCCAGGTAGCGATCCTTCAGATCGGCCAGCTTTTCGAGGAAGATGATCGAGCTGCTGTCGCGATTGCCGTAGAGCAAGGTGAACTGGCTGTCCGGTTCTTCCTTCAGCGTGGTTCGCAAAAGCGACAGGACCGGCGTGATGCCCGAGCCGCCAGCAATCCCAACAATGTGGCGTTTGGCGGCAGGCGCGAATTCGGTCGTGAAGCTGCCATGCGGAGGCATGACTTCGACCGTGTCGCCGGCCTTAAGGCTATCGCCGACCCAGTTCGAAAAAACGCCGCCGGCGATGCGCTTAACCGTGACCATCCAGTCCTGCTCTGCCGGCGCAGTGCACAGTGAGTAGTTCCGGCGAACTTCTTCACCGCCGATGGTCGCTTTCAACGTCAGATGCTGTCCGGCTTTGAAGGCGAAAGCGTCGCCAAGCTCCGTTGGGATTTCGAAGCGGATCGAATTGGCTTCGGCGGTCTCGGGAATAATCTCCGCGACCTTCAGCGGGTAGAAGTGCGCGCTCATTACCAGGTCGCGTCGGGGTATGTGCGCGGCAGGAACTGCATGACCGCGAGGACGTGACCGAGATGCTCGCTGTGATGCCCGCGCCGGCCACCTAGGATCGGGCGCTGGTCGGCGGGACCCTCAAGCTTCGCTTCCGCGAGAACGGCCGCGATCGCCGAACGATATTCGTCTTCGAACTCGCGCGGGTCGGGAGCAATGCGGCGATCGATCAGCGCTTGCAGCGTCTCGTCGACCTCGAACAGCTCCGGCACAAAGCGCCAGTTCCAGTCGAGCCCCTCGGTCATCCGCTGGGCGCTCTCTTCGGTGCCGTCACCGAGGCGGATCACCCACTCGGATGACAGCTCGCGATGGTAGGCAACTTCCTTCACCGCCTTCGATGCGAACTCAACGAGGAAGCGATCGCTTGACCGTGCCAGCCGCTGGAAGAGCATATGCTGCCAGGTCGAGAACAGCAGGTGACGCGCCATCGTCCGGGCGAAGTCGCCGTTCGGCTGCTCGACCAGCAAGCAATTGCGGAAATCGAGAACGTCCCGGTGGAACGCCAGTTTGTCGCCGTCGCCAGCGCCCGCCTCTTCCAGCAAATGCGTCGCCTGCCCGATCAGGTCGAGCGACAGGTTCGCGAGGCTGAGATCGACCTCCAGTACCGGCGCGTGTCCGCACCATTCGCCCAGGCGCTGGCCGAGGATCAGCGAGTCATCGCCAAGACGAAGCAGATAATCGTGACGAGCGTCGACCGGTGGGGCGTCGACTGGCGAAGCGGTCGCCATCAGATGTGCTTCACCTCGTCCGGGATGTCGTAGAAGGTCGGGTGCCGGTAGATCTTGTCGGCTGCCGGTTCGAACAATTCGCCCGCCTGCTCGGGGTCCGACGCGACGATCGCCGCCGAAGGCACCACCCAGATGCTCACGCCTTCCTGGCGCCGCGTATACGTGTCTCGCGCGTGGCGGAGCGCGAGCTCCGCGTCAGGAGCATGAACGCTGCCAAAGTGGCGATGCGAAAGACCGCCCTTGGTGCGGACGAAAACTTCCCAGAGCGGCCAGTCATGGCTCATGCCGCCTTCCTTGCCCGACGCTTCTCTTCATGCGCCGCGGCAGCATCCCGGACCCAGGCGCCGTCCTCCCAAGCCTTGCGGCGAGCCTCCATTCGTTCCTTCGCAACCGGGCCCTCACCGCGGACGACCGAGTAGAATTCCTCCCAGTCGATCTCGCCGAAGTCGTAGCCGCCCTTGCTCTCGTTCCACTCGAGCGCCTGGTCGGGGACCTTGAGGCCGAGGAAATCCGCCTGAGGGACAGTGATGTCGACGAACTTCTGGCGAAGCTCGTCATTGGTCTCGCGCTTGATCCGCCAGCGCATCGACTGCGCGGTGTTCGGGCTGTCGGCGTCGGGCGGGCCAAACATCATCAGCGACGGCCACCACCAGCGGTTGAGAGCGTCCTGCGCCATTCGCTTCTGCTCGGGCGTGCCGTTTGCCATGGTGATCATGATCTCGTAGCCCTGGCGCTGGTGGAAGCTTTCTTCCTTGCAAACGCGGACCATAGCACGGGCATAGGGTCCGTAGCTCGTCCGCTGCAGCGGCACCTGGTTCATGATTGCCGCACCATCGACGAGCCAGCCGATCGCGCCGATGTCCGCCCAGGTCAGCGTCGGATAATTGAAGATCGTCGAGTACTTAGCCTTGCCGCAGTGCAGAGCCTCGATCATCTCCTCGCGGCTCGTTCCGAGTGTCTCCGCCGCGCAATAAAGGTAGAGGCCGTGGCCGGCCTCATCCTGCACCTTGGCGAGCAGGATCGCCTTGCGACGCAGCGACGGCGCACGCGTGATCCAGTTCCCTTCCGGAAGCATGCCGACGATTTCGCTGTGCGCATGCTGCGAGATCTGCCGCGTCAGGGTGCGGCGATAGGCCTCTGGCATCCAGTCCTTCGGCTCGATGAACTCGTCAGCCGCAACGCGCGCCTCGAACGCTTCGAGGAGCTTGGGGTCCTCGAGGTTCTGGATCTTCGCCGTCTTCGAAAGCTCGGTCGTGTACATGGGCAGCGATGTAGCGCTTGTCGGTCAGCGCTTCAAACGCCGCGAAACGTTACGGAGCGACCTTCCACCCGTCATTCGGTCCGACCCACTTCATTGTGTAGTCCAGGATCGGCAGGCGCTGACCCGAAATGCTGGCTTCGACGGTCTGAAGTCCGTCCTCATCGGGAACGACGGATGTGCAAATCGCCCTACCCGCAATCGGCGCAAACTTCTCCTTGATGTTTGCGCGATATCGAGCCCTTTCCGCAGACGTGGCGGGCTTGCCATTGATGAAGATCGCGAACTTGTCGATTTCAGCCAAGCGTACAGTTTCGCAAAGCTTATTGCCCTGAACCGTTGCGATCGCGCGCTCGAGTAGGATCACCGGGCCGTCCGCATCAATCAGTATCTCATTCTCGAAACGATAGCTGCCAGACGACACCTGCGTGACTCGCGAGATCGAATCACAAGTCTTTGTCGAGTCAATTGGCGACTGACACTGGAGCAGGCCCTTTTTGGCGGGTGCCATTTGCTCTGCGACTGACGTAGCCAGGAATGCAAATGCGATACTAAGCATGCACTCAATTAAAGTTGCGTCAGATTAAGATTCGGTATCGGCTTCCATGATCGGTCCGCCGATGGTTCTCGAATAACCGGTAAATTCGGCGATCGGCCGTCCGTCGGCGGTGCGGACGTGAACGCGGGTCACGCCTCCCCGGCCGACGCGGCTCATCTCCTCGCCTTCGGCAATAAGCGTTTCACCTTCCTTCGCCGCATCCAGGAAGACGATCGAGGCCTGCGCCGCGACGGTCCGCTCATTGTTGCCGTTGCAGACATAGGCGAAAGCCGTGTCGGCAAGGCTGAACACCATGCCGCCATGCGCGATGCGATGGCCGTTGAGCATGTCTTCGCGAAGCACCATTCGCAGCCTCACATATCCAGCGCGCGCTTCCTCGATGACGATCCCCCAGGACGGCCCAGTTCCTTCGGAGGCGAGCATCTCCTGCGCGACGCGATTGGCCAGTTCGTCTGCGTCCACTGTCCCTCCTCTTGACCCGGCCCTCGGCTTGCTTCTTCTCCTGCCGTCAAATCGGGGAGAGCGCCATGGCCGAATTCGAGAGCATCATCGTCGACCATCACGGTTCGATCGCGCGGATCACGCTCAACCGGCCCGACCGCCTCAACAGCTTCACCGCTGCGATGCACGAGGAACTGAAGAATGCGATCGACGAGATTGGAGACGCCAAGGTCGTCGTCCTGACTGGCGCCGGCCGCGGCTTTTGTGCTGGCCAGGATTTGAACGATCGCGCCGTTTCCAGCGGAGGGCATCCGGTCGATCTCGGGATGACCGTCGAGACGTCCTGGAACCCCCTGATCCGGAAGCTCACGAACCTGCGGCAGCCGGTCATTGCCCGGGTCAATGGTGTTGCGGCGGGAGCGGGAGCCAATGTGGCGCTCGCCTGCGACATGGTGGTCGCTGCGCGGTCGGCGAAATTCATCCAGAGTTTCTCGGCGATCGGCCTCATCCCGGACAGCGGAGGCACCTGGGTTCTTCCGCGCCTCGTCGGTCAGGCCCGCGCGATGGGACTAGCGCTCACCGGCGAGCCGCTTTCGGCAGAAAAGGCCGAGGAATGGGGCCTGATCTGGAAATGCGTCGACGATGAAGCGCTTGATTCAGAGGTCGACGCAATCGCGCAGAAGCTCGCCTCGCTACCGCCGTTGGGGCTGACGGCGATCAAGAAGATGATCCGCGAAAGCTGGTCTCACACGCTCGACCAGGAATTGAACCATCAGCGCGATGCAATGCGCCGGCTTGGGTTCAGCGAAGACTATCGCGAAGGCGTTTCCGCCTTCCTTGAAAAGAGGCAGCCGAATTTCGTCGGAAGGTGATCGGAAGCTAGCCCTCGATCACAACCTCGGTGCCAAGCTTGGTCAGGCCGAACAGCTTCTCGGCGAACACCATCGGCATTCGGACACAGCCATGGCTGGCAGGATAGCCCGGGTTCACGCCGCCATGCAGCGCAATGCCATATTCGTCGATGCGCTGCATGAAGGGCATGGAAGCGTTGTTGTACTTCTTCGACCGGTACTGCTTCCGCTTCTCGAGCACCTTCCAATAGCCCAGCGGGGTGACCATTCCGGTCCGGGCGCTGGAAACGGATGCTGCGCCGACGAGCACGTCGCCCTTGTAGGCGTAGGCGGTCTGCGTGAGCAGATCGATGATGATCTTGGGGTCGCCTTCCGCCGGCAAGGTCTCGGCCCAGACGAACTGCCCGGGAGCAAGACCCGCACGGCTGAAGGTCGCGATCATGGCCTTGTGCGCCTTCTCGGCATTTCCGACCGTCCACTTGTACGGCATGGCTTGGCCGACCGGCTGCGCAACCTTCGGCGCAGGCGCGATTGGGGCGGTTTCGCAGCCTGCCAGGGCGATCGCGCTAACAATCGCTAAACCCTTGAGTAGTTTATGCATTCTTAACCCCAAGATGACCCGATAGCGAACGATTGCCGCAAGTTTAAGCGACGCACAAGCGTGGATCATAGGGATTAAGAATTGCCTCGCGTCTTCGCCCTCAGCCAATGCAGGAAGATTAGCACCAAAGCGGCCGCCGCAGTGTCGGCAACCCAGTCGATCGGGTCGCTGTCTCGGTGGAGCGCCGGGATGTACTGGACCAGTTCGATGAACGCTCCGAATAGCGAAAGCCCGGTCCCCAGGTAGACTGGGCTGGTTCGGGGATAAGCGAACGTCGCGAGGCCGCCCAGGACGACAAACGCCGCGATGTGCTGGATCTTGTCGGAAGGCGCGCCGGGCAATTGGGGCGGCTGCGGAATCACCGCCATCGTGAACGCAAGCACGACGGCGGCCCAAAAGGCGAAACGAAGAATCGCGAGGCGGCGCTCTGAGGTCATGTCCCTCTATTGCTTCGCGGCACGGCTGCTCGCAATGACGCGGCGCAAGAGGTGACCCGATGAAGACCGCGCAACTGCTGAACTATGCTTTCGACCGCTGGACTCCGGGGGAGGGCAATCTCGCCGAGCTCACCTGCGCGATCGACGGCGCACCCGTTGCGACGGCCGGCTCGGGCGGGCTCGATTTCGGGGCGATGCTCAAGCACGCACGCGAGGTTGGCGGGCCGGCGCTTCGCAAGCTGACCTTTCACGAGCGGGCGCGGATGCTGAAGGCGCTCGGCCAAGCGATCATGGCGCGGAAGGAAGAGCTGTACGAGCTCAACTATCTGACCGGCGCGACCCGCAAGGACGGATGGATCGACATCGAAGGCGGCGCGGGCACGCTCTTCTCCTTCTCGTCCAAGGGCCGGCGCGAGTTGCCGGACGCTCACGTGCTGATGGACGGCGCGTTGGAACCCTTGTCGAAGGAAGGAACCTTCGTCGGCCAGCACATCTACACGCCGCTCCAGGGAGCGGCGCTGCACATCAACGCCTTCAATTTCCCGGTCTGGGGAATGCTGGAGAAGCTGGCCCCGACCCTGCTCGCCGGAATGCCGGCGATCGTGAAGCCGGCTTCGGCGACCTCCTATCTCACCGAAGCGGCATTCCGGATAATGATTGAGTCCGGTGTGCTTCCAACCGGAGCGGTGCAGCTGATCGTTGGCGGAGTCGGTGACCTGTTCGACCATCTCGGCGGCCAGGACGTGGTGAGCTTCACCGGCTCAGCCTCCACGGCGCTCAAGTTGCGCACGCATCCGGTGGTCATGCGCGAGTCCGTTCGGTTCATCGCCGAGCAGGACAGCCTCAATGCCTCGGTCCTCGGACCCGACGCCGCGCCTGGGACGCCGGAATTCGACTTGTTCGTTCGGGAGGTCGCGACGGAGATGACGGTAAAGGCGGGCCAGAAGTGCACCGCTATCCGTCGCGCAATGGCTCCGGCCGATTACCTCGATGCCGTTCAGGAAGCGCTGGCGGAGCGTCTCGCAGGCACGAAGGTCGGCGATCCCCGTGCCGACGACACGGGCATGGGCGCGCTCGTAAGCCTCTCCCAGCGCGACGACGTTCGGCAGAAAATCGCTGAACTAGAAGCGGCCGGCGCAAAAATCGTATCGGGCGATCCTTCGGCCGATTCGCCCATCGCCGGCGGCGCCTTTCTTTCACCGGTCCTCCTTCGCGCAGACGATCCCTGGAAGTCCTCCGCAGTGCACGATGTCGAGCCGTTCGGCCCCGTCTCCACGATCATGCCGTACAAGAACATGGACGACGCCATCGCCCTGGCGAACCGCGGGATGGGCAGTCTTGCCCTCTCGCTGTTCACCCATTCGGCTGATGCTGCGCGCGACTTCATCGGCGGCGCGGCTGCCTATCACGGCCGGATGCTCGTCATCGACCGCACCAATTCGAAGGAATCGACGGGTCACGGCTCACCCCTTCCCGTCCTCGTCCACGGGGGGCCCGGCCGCGCGGGCGGCGGCGAAGAAATGGGCGGCATCCGCGGCGTGAAGCACTACATGCAGCGCACCGCGATCCAGTCATCGCCGACGATGATCGCCGCGATCACCAGCCAGTACATTCCCGGAGCGCCCAAGCGCATCATCGACCTACATCCCTTCCGTCTCCGGATGTCGGAATTGAACGTCGGCGACACGTGGAAGACCGACAGCCGCACCGTGAGCATCGAAGACATCGAGCATTTCGCGGAATTCACGGGCGACAAGTTCTACGCCCACATGGACGAGGAAGCGGCCAAGGCTTCCCCGATCTTCGAGGGTCGCGTTGCGCACGGCTATCTCATCCTGAGCTTCGCTGCAGGCCTGTTCGTCGACCCCGATCCGGGTCCCGTGCTCGCTAACACCGGCCTTGAGAACCTGCGCTTCCTGACACCGCTCTACCCCGGGGATTCCATGCGAGTGGAGCTCAGCGTCCGCTCCAAGTCGCTGAAGAGCGAGGAAACGGGCGTGGTTCGCTGGGCGGTAGAGATCTTCAACCAGAAGGACGAACTCGTCGCGACCTATGACCTCCTGACCGAGAACGTTCCTTAAGGCGCAGGAACGCCGCGGCTCTGAGTTCGTTACTCGGGCTCAACGGAATAGGAGGCGGCAATGAAGGTTTCGGAAGTCATGACCAAGGACATCGAAACGGTGCGGCCGGACCAGCAGGCCCGGGATGCGGCGCGCTTCATGCTGCAGGCGGATGCCGGATCGATCCCGGTGACGGACGGAGATCGGCTGGTCGGCATGATCACCGACCGCGACATCGCGGTGCGCGGGGTTGCGCTGGGATATGGCCCGGAGACGCTCGTCAGTGAGCTGATGACCAGCGGCGTGGTCTCTGCGCATGCCGACGAGCCGGTCGAGGAAGCCGCGCGGAAGATGGGTGAGGCGCAGGTCCGCCGTCTACCGGTCATCGACGATCAGGAAAGGCTGGTAGGTATCGTGAGCCTTGGCGATCTGGCTCGGGAAACCGACGAAGACACAGCGGGACAGGCGCTCGAGGGGGTGAGCGCGCCCGGAAGCCAGCACCAGCAGTAGGCGCTACAGGCCTCTGACGAGCTTGGTCGCGACCGCGATCCAAGGTGGGTTCGCCACAATCTGCTGACGTCCGCCTGCTCCGGGTGGAAGTAGTTGCAGCCGTTCGTCGTCGCGGTCGATCAGTCGCCCGAAAAGGAAGCGGCCGGCTGGCCGCGGCACCAGCACATCCCGATTGAGCGCTGCGGCGAAGCCGTCCGCTTCGACCGTATCGCACCAGATCTCGTCTCCGGCGCGGTAATCGCCATTGCTCGCGAACACGGTGATCGCGACCTGCCCCGGCTTGGGGCGAGGGGCCACCACAACGCCTGTCCGCTTCGGGGCTGACGCTCCCGCTGTACCGAGCACCGCGACGACAGGTAGCTCCGCCTTTTCGCCACCGCCTTCGACCAGGTCGGCGGCGTCCACACCCAATGCGTCGGCAATGCGATTCAGCCAGACAATCGAAACGGTCCGAGTGCCCGTTTCGAGGCGCCCGATCGTCTGCGGGGTGGTAGGTGGACTGCACGCCTTCGCAACATCGTCGAGCGTCATTCCGCGAGCGCGTCGAACATCCCGAATGCGCGTAATCATACCGTGCTCCCAACCGATCGAACGAACCAGTATGGTTTTCTCTCTGTCCTACAGTTTCTCCATTGTGGCAAGCCCAAGGGCAATAGACAGCGGAGGCGGAATGTAGAAGTGCACAAATGGTCGGTTGCTGGTCGAACGGCCGATCGACGACGAGGAAGCGCCGGAAGCAAAGTCTCGCCGGGGCTGGCCGGCCCTTTCCGTGACCGTCAATCTGGCAGAATCCCCTCTCGGTTGGCTTCATTCGCGCGGTTTGGTCACGCGAAGGCAATTCGACGCAGGCGAGCGGCTGCGCGGTGACTGAAAGCGAGCCCAGCTTTCGGCTCGCGTAACGATGGCCTGGGACGCAGCGCCAATTTCCGGCCGGCGAGGAGGATCGGGCGGTGATGTTGATCTCAAGGGTTCGCAGATCGATGCGAAGCGCCGCTTTCACCCGGCGATCGATGCCGCCGGGCCCGGTTTTCCGATATCTTGTGGCGCGTGGTCTGCTCAGGCGAAGGGATGCGCGAGGCAGAAACGGCGCTTGGCTGGCCAGCGCGAGCGGGCAAGCTGGTGCTCACGCTCGCGCTGGATCGCGTCGCGGATTGCTACCGGATCAGCTAGCGGTGGCCGCCGGCACCTTTCTGGCCGCTCTTCCGCGCGTGCGAACCCATTTCGTTCGTTCGCCCGGTGATCGAAGCCTTTTTATGCTCCAACTGCCGTTCCCGGACAGTCGGGTCATGCATGTTGTTCCGGGCTTTGTCCTTGCCGCTGTGGCTGCGCATTGCATTTCTCCCATGCTATGTGCGCGACCAACGAATCCGCGGAGGGGAATGTCCGCGGTTCAACCTGCAGCGGGAGGCAGTTCGTCATGATTCTCTTCGGATCTACTTTGTCGCCCTTCGTTCGGAAGTGCGTCGCCTTCGCGAACGAAAAAGATATAGAGCTCGAGGTCAGGCCGACGCGGATCGCCGATGCCGATCCGGACTTCTGCGCGGCGAGCCCGTTCCGGAAGATGCCCGCCCTGAAGGACGGAGATTATTGCCTCGCCGACTCCAGCGCGATTTGCCACTATCTCGATGCGAAATTCCCGGAAACGCAACTCATCCCGTCCGAGCCAAGAGCTCGCGGCACGACAGTCTGGTTCGACGAGTTTGCGGATACCGTCCTATTTGGTTGCGGGCAGAAAGTGTTCTTCAACCGGGTGGTCGCGCCGCGCTTCCTCAACCGGCCGGGCGACGAAGCAGCGGCTGAGACCGCACTTCGCGATGAGCTCCCGCCGATCCTCGACTATCTCGAAAGCGTCGTGCCGGATGATGGCGGTTATCTGGTTGGCAATTCGCTGACGCTCGCGGACATTTCCGTCGCGAGCCCGTTTGTGAATTTCATCCACCTGGGCGTGGAGTTCGACTCCGCCAAGCATCCGCGCACCAAGCGCTACGTTGAGCGCATCCTTGCTCGCCCAAGCTTCAGCCCGCTGATCGAGCGCGAAGCGGCGTTCCTCGAACGCACGGCAGTACCCGCCGAATAAGAAAGGCGCCGTGGCCGTGGCCGTGGGCAACGGGCGCGGCGCCTTCCCGGAAGTTTAAGCGTCAGCTGTTGTCGCTCGACCCTTCGATGTCGCTGTCGCTATCCTGCGAGCGCTCGGTTCCGCGCTCGATGTCGCCTTGTTCGGGCGCGCCCTGCCCCTGTTCGGCAAAGCCGCTTTCGGGGTTTCCGTCCTTTTGCAGATATTCTCCCGAGTCCTGGCCCTGACTGCCGACAAATCCGCCTGAGCTTTGACCTGGCTGCTGGCTCGACTGCTGGCCTTCCGGTTGGAGATCCTGCTCCTGCCGATCGGCTTTATCGAGCTCCTGTTCCGCGCTTTTGCCCTCAGATTGCTGACGGGACTCATTTTCCTGCTGCTGGCTGATCGGGGGCTGTTGGCCACTACCTTCGTTCTGATCACGCTCCGCCATACTGTCCTCCATTCGCGGCCCCGATTGCTCTCAAGATTCAGAACATGAGCGGAGGCGCTGCCGTTCCCGCTGTGGGAGCCGGATTGCGACGAACTGACGCGCCGGACTTCTTTTCGCGACGAATAGAAAGAGTAGGCAAAGAAAAAGGCCGCCGGATCGCTCCAGCGGCCTCAATCTTCAGTCGAGCCTGAAGTGCGAGCTTATTGCTCGTCTTCAGTTGCCTCAGCCGGCGCGGATGCTTCCGCTTCGGTTTCAGCCGGAGCAGCGGCTTCCACGGCTGCCTCGGGAGCGAGCTCCTCGGCGGCCGGCGCGGCTTCTTCCTCGAACATCTGGGCAAGGACGTCGACGCCCTGCGCCTGCAGGTCTGCCTCTTCCGGCGAGCGCGCGACGTTGACCTTGACGGTCACCGCGACTTCCGGGTGCAGTGCGACCTTCACGTCGTGGACGCCGATGTTCTTGATCGGGCGATCGAGAACGACCTGGCTCTTGGTGACCTTGGCGCCTTCGGCTTCCAGCGCCTCGACGATGTCGCGGGCCGAAACCGAACCATAGAGCTGGCCGGTGTTCGACGCCTGGCGGATGAGCTTGACGGTCTTGCCGTCGACGCCCTTCGCGGCCTTCTCGGCATCCGTGCGACGTTCGGCGTTATCGGCCTCGATCTTCGCGCGATTGGCTTCGAAAACCTTGCGGTTCGACTCGTTGGCGCGGAGCGCCTTCTTGTTCGGCAGCAGGTAGTTGCGGGCGAAACCGTTCTTGACGTTCACGACATCGCCGATGCCGCCAAGCTTTTCGACACGCTCGAGCAGGATGACTTCCATGTCTCTTGCTCCTTATTTCACGATGTAGGGAAGCAGGCCGATGTGGCGGGCGCGCTTGATAGCCTTCGCCAGCTCACGCTGCTTCTTGGTGGAAACCGCAGTGATGCGGCTGGGAACGATCTTGCCACGCTCGGACATGAAGCCCTGCAGCAGGCGAACGTCCTTGTAATCGATCTTGGGGGCGTCCTTGCCGGAGAAGGGGCAGCTCTTGCGGCGGCGGAAAAATGCACGTGCCATCGCTTAGGCCTCCATCTCTTCGCCACGGGGGGCGCGGTCACCACGATCGCCACGGTCGCCACGGTCGCCGCGGTCACCACGGAAGCCGCCACGGTCTCCATCGCCGCGCGGACCGCGCTCACGATCGCGCTCGCCACGGCGCATCATTGCGGACGGGCCGCTCTCATGCTCGTCGACGCGAATGGTGAGGAAACGGATCACGTCCTCGTTGATGTTCGTCTGACGCTCAAGCTCGGCAATGGCCGGCGCCGGCGCATCGATGTCGAGCGCGACGTAGTGGGCCTTGCGGTTCTTGGCGATGCGATAGGAAAGGTTGCGAAGACCCCAAGTCTCCGTCTTGACGACCTTACCGCCATTGTCGGTAACGATCTTGGTAGCGTTTTCCGCCAACGCATCGACCTGAGCCTGGGCCAGATCCTGACGCGCGAGGAAAACATGCTCGTAGAGCGGCATGCTTTGCTTCTCACTGTTGGCCGATCGCTGACGTACCCCAGTGGCACGCCCCTCCGGCTGTCTTCCAAAAACAACGGGCGCGTAGGGAGCCCCTCCGCGCCAGCGCCGCGCCTATGGCTTAATGGCGGTGAAAAGGCAAGCCGCGGCGGTGGTTAGCCGCAGGTAGCCGGGCAGGAGCTCAGGCGCTCAAGCAAATCGCCGATCTGGCGCGCCTGCGACGGTGTCAGCTTCGATTGAACCGCTTCCCGGATCGCGCCGGCGTAGATCGGCCACATCGACTTTCGCAAAGCCTCGCCCTTCGGCGTCGCTCGCACCCATTGGCATCGTGCGTCCTCCGAACAGCGTTCGCGCTCGACCACGCCCGCCGAGGCCATGCGATCGATCAGCCGGGATAGATTATATTGGGCGAGCAGCAGCCGGTCCTGAAGGTCGCGGGGCCGCAGCGGCCCGCCCCGCTCCAGCTCCAAGAGCACGTCATACCACTCCAACGGCGGCAGATCGGCAGCTCTTAGCGCGCGCTCCACCTTGGAAAGCGTGCTCCGGTGCGCGCGAATCAGCTGAACCCAGGCGCGTTCCGCAACCTCGGTGCAGGCGTTCGTCCGGTCTTCCGTGCAAATCTCCATGGGTCGGAATTCTAGCCAATTCATGCACTTGCATCAATCTTGACGATTCAATGCGATTGCATATAAATATATATGCACTTGCATTGAATGGAGTCGAGAATGCCGAAACACCTTCGCCTGATCAGTCACAAGCTTTGCCCCTACGTCCAGCGGGCCGTTATCGTCGCGAAGGAGAAGGGCATCGAGTACCAGCGGGTCGACATTGATCTCGCGGACAAGCCCGACTGGTTCCTGGCGATTTCGCCGACCGGCAAGGTCCCGGTCCTCGAAGTGACTCACGACGACGGAACACAGGACATCCTGTTCGAGAGCGCCGTCATTGCCGAATATCTCGACGAGATTTTAGAGGACCGCCTACTTCCCGCCGATCCCATTGCACGTGCCCGTGAGCGCGCCTGGGTGGAGTTCGCTTCGGCAACCCTCGGCGACATCTACCAGCTCTATGTCGCGCAGGACCGCGCGCAGTTCGAAAAGGCTCTGGCCTCCATCGACAGCAAGCTGGCGCAGGTTGAGCCCGAGCTTGCCGGCACCTATTTCGCCGGGGGGCATTTCGGCCTCGTCGACGCGGCTTTCGCGCCGGTATTCCGCTACTTCGACGTCTTCGAACGCCGGGCGGAGTTGAACGTCCTCGAGCGGCGCCCGAAGGTTCGCGCCTGGGCCAACGTCCTGCTCAAGCGGCCCTCGGTCATCGAAGCCGTCCCAGGCAACTATTCCGACCTCCTCGTCGAATTCATCAAGGCCAAGAAATCCCATCTCGCAGGCCTGATCGATTCCGATCTCCTCGTAGCGGCCTAGCACGCAGCCGCTACGTTCGGCGCCGCGGGACACTCCCCCTCGCCCGCGGCGCCAACCCCCTTCTCGTTGTGCGAGAGCACGCGCCGTGGCACATGGGTGCCATGGCGACGCACCTGAAATCGATTGAGCCGACGAAGGACCCGCTGGAGGACCTCAGCCTCCCCGGCTGGCTATACTTCGACCCGGAATTTTTCGATGCCGAGAAGCGCGCGTTCCTTCGCGCTGCGCCGCAAATCGTTTGCCACGAGAGCGAGATCGCCCAGCCGGGCGATTGGCGCACGCTCGAATATCTCGGCGAAAGCATCATCGTCATTCGCGGCGACGACGGCGAGATCCGTGCTTTCTCGAACATCTGCCGGCATCGCGGGTCCCGGCTGGTCGATGGCGAAAGGGGATGCTCGAAGGTCCTGACCTGTCCCTATCACGCGTGGAGCTTTTCGCGTGACGGGCGCCTCGTCGGCATTCCGCACCGGCAGGAGTATCCTGGGCTGCAGACGGAGAAGCTCGGACTTTTCCCGGTCGCACTCGAGAACTGGCGCGGCTTCCTGTTCATCACGCTCGAGCCAGGCGTGCCGGCGGTCGCCGAGATCATGGCGCCCTACGAGGAAGAGATTGAGCCCTACCGCTTCAGGGAATTGAGGGCGCTTCAACAGGTTCGCCTGCGGCCGCGGTCGCTCAACTGGAAGACGATCGCCGACAATTATTCCGACCACTTGCATATCCCGGTCGGCCATCCGGGCCTGACCCGCCTATTCGGCCGGAGTTACCGGATCGAAGCGCAGGAATGGGTCGACAAGATGGAAGGCGACCTGGTCGATAAGGAGTCGACCAATCCGTCGGAGCGCATCTACCAGCACCATCTTCCGTCGGTAGATCACCTGCCGGAGAGTCACCAGCGCAAGTGGCTCTATTACAAGCTATTCCCCAACGTCGCGTTCGACATCTATCCTGACCAAGTCGACTTCATGCAGTTCCTGCCGATCAGCGCAACCGAGAGCGTCATCCGAGAGATCAGCTATGCGCTTCCCGACGACCGCCGCGAGATGAAGGCGGTGCGCTACCTCAACTGGCGCATCAACCGCCGCGTCAATGCCGAGGACACCGAGCTGATCACTCGAGTGCAGCTCGGCATGCAGTCGCCGGCCTATGTCGCGGGGCCGCTGGGAACCAGCGAAGTCTGCCTGCGCAGCTTTGCCAGCAAGCTCAGGCGGATGATCCCGGAGGCGCGACTGGAATCGCCACCGCCGGCAGGTTGGTCTCGGCACTCGAATTAAAGCGGCGCATCGCAGCCCGGATTGCCAACCCGACTGCCAATAGTGCGATGCACCAGAGATCGGCTTCAAGACCGGTCCCGTAAGTTCCGAAGGCCAGGAACAGGATCGCCACCACGACAACAGACCGGGAGCCGACGGTCGAGCTTGCCTTCCACGCCACGAATGCGCCGGCAAAATACAAGAGGACGATAGCCGCCGTCGAAAGCAGGATGATGAAGGTATAAAGGTCGGCGGTAGAGCGGCTGCTGTTGGCGAAAACGAGCAGGATGCAAAGCACCGACCCGACGATTTGCGAGAAGTAAGGCGTGTTCGCTCCGCGCGTCCGGGTCATCACCGACGGAAGGTCTCCTCGCAGAGCCATCGAGTAGCCCAGCTCACCCGTGACCAGGATCAGGCCGTTCAGGCAGCCGATCGCGCTGACCGCGATCGCGAGCGCCGCAAGAGACGCAGCGCCGTGGCCCCAGCGGGACGCAAGGGCGTCGGCAAACGGCGCTGGAGATGCCACGATGACGTCCACCGGCAGGAGCAGCTGAATGCCGGTGCCCGCGAGCATGTAAAGCAGCACCACGAAGACGGTCCCGCCGAAGATCGCTCGCGGAAGCGTCCGCTCGGGATCCCGGACCTTGCACACGGGAGCGGTTGCGGATTCGAACCCGGTCAAAGCGTAAAACGTCATGGCGGTGGCCGCGGCGATGTTCGCGAACGTAACCGCTGCCGGCGCGAGGGCTTGGTAGCCGGCCCCGCTCGCGCCGCGCTCGAACAGCAGGGAGATTACCGCGAGGAGCGGCAACACCTTGATCGCTACGGTCAGGATTTGCAGGCCGCCGACGGCCCGTGCCCCGATCGCATTGTAGGCCGTCAAGATGACGACCGAGGTAATCGCTACCGGAACGACCGAGGCGGGTCCGCCGAACGGCGGTCCGATGAACGAGAGGGTCGAGCCAACTGCAATCGCGAGCGACGCAAGCGCGACCCAGTTGGACACCCAGAAACTCCACGCGACCAGAAATCCGACCGTGGGCCCGAATTGCCGCTCGATATTGGCCTGGATCCCGTCGCCCCCGCACTGCGAAAGCCGGGCAAGCGCGAAGGCCACGCAGAGCATTCCAAAGCCGCTGACAAGCCAGCCGATCACGGCATTCCTGCCGAGAGGCGCAAGGCTAACCGGAAGCATGAAAATGGCCGCGCCGATGATCGTCCCGACTACCAAGGCAGAGGTCATCCAGATGCCCATCTTGCCGTCGTCACTGTCTGCCATCGACCTGCTCCCCCGCAGTTTCGAGCGACGCTGATTACATACGCAAACGCTACACTATTCCGGGACCCTCGCCCGCTTCATCAGGAAATAGACCGGAATGCCGGTCGCGAGCAGTCCCGCGCCCCAGGCGGTCGCCTGCCCGCCCGCGCCGTAGAATGTCCAGAGAGCGTAAGTCGCGCCGACAAGCGCTGCGGCCGTGACCGTAGCTCCCTTCGCCTGTCCCCGCTTCAGCAGGGCAAGCATCGTCAGGGCCCCAGCGAGGTACAGTACCAGCGTCGCCGCCGTCGCTAGCAAGATGATGAAGGAGTAGATTTCGATCATTCCACTACTGAGGTTGGTCGCAATCAGCGCGACGCTGAGGCCGCAACCGAGGATTTGCGCGTAAACCGGCGCGCCCTTTTCGTTCACCCTGGCAAAGAATCTCGGGAAGACTCCGCGCTCGGCAAGCACCAGCGGAACTTCCGCCTGGAGGAACACCCAGCCATTGAGCGCGCCCAATGCGCTGATCGCCGCGAAGGCCGCGATCACCTTGCCAGCCTCTGAGCCCCAGACGCGGCTCATCAGATCCGCGAGCGGGGCGGTCGACTTTGCCGCAACTTCCGACGGCAAGAGCAGAAAAACCGCGAAGGTCACCAGCACATAGATGATCCCGACGAACAAGGTCCCGATCAGCGTCGCCCGGGCAATGGTCCGCCCTGGATCGATCACTCGGCCGGCGGGAACCGTCCCCGCTTCGAAACCCTGCATGGCCCAAAGCGCAAGCGCGGCTGAGCCGGCAATTGCTGCACCCCCGACGGGCATGGGCGCGATGTTCATTGTGCCTGCCGCGGATGTCCCGCCGCCACCGCCGAAAACCACGGCTGCCAGCAAAATTACCGCAAGAAGCGGTATGATCTTGAGCACCGTCGTGACGATCTGCACTGAACCGGACGCCCTGACGCCGCGCAGAGCGACGGCGGTCATCGCTATGACCAATGCGATTGCGGTCAACGGACCGGCGGCGGGCCGGGCAAAGAATTCCGGGGCGAAGGGCTCCAGATAGCTCACCAGCCCGATGCCGATGGCGGCATTGGTGACCCACTGCGAAATCCAATAGGCCCACATGACGAAGAATCCGGCCATGGGACCGAATGCGCTGGCGATATAATCATACGGCCCGCCCGCGTTCGGGATCGTCCGGGCAAGCTCCGCGAAGACATATGCCAGGCAAAGCGCGCCGCCGACGGTGATTGCCCAGCCGTAGAGCGCATTCCAGCCGAACGGGGCGAGCGCCGCCGGTAGCAGGAAAATCCCGGTCCCGATGGTATTGCCGATGACGAGAGCGAGGCAGGTCCAGAAGCCGATCTGACGCGGCGGGGCCTGTATCTCGTGTGTCATTGCCGCAAGGTGTTGCAGCTTCACCGCCCCTGTGCAATCGGCGCGGCCTTCAAGAAACGACGGGGCTCCAATGCGCGCATTCCTTTTTCCAGGTCAGGGCAGCCAGGCAGTCGGCATGGGCGCTGCGCTCGCCGAGGCAAGCCAGGCCGCGCGCGACACCTTCGCCGAGGTCGACGAGGCGCTCGGCCAGAACCTCTTCCGCCTGATGCGCGAAGGCCCGGAGGAGGAGCTCAAGCTCACCGAAAATGCTCAGCCCGCGATCATGGCCAATTCGCTCGCGGTGTTTGCGGCGCTGACGAAGGAAGGCGGCGTCGATTTCGCGAAAGCCGCGAATTTCGTCGCCGGTCACAGCCTGGGCGAATATTCCGCGCTCGCTGCGGCCGGTTCGTTCGACCTGCCGACCACGGCGAAGCTGCTAAAGTTGCGCGGTCAGGCAATGCAGCGGGCCGTTCCCGTCGGACAGGGCGCGATGGCCGCACTTCTCGGCGCCGATCTCGAACTCGCACGTCGCATCGCCGAAGCCGCCGCGCGGGGCGAAGTCTGCACCGTCGCAAACGATAATGACCCGACCCAGGTTGTCCTGTCCGGTCACAAAGGCGCCATCGACCGCGTCGTCGAGATCGCGAAGGAAATGGGCGCCAAGCGCGCCATTCCCCTGCCCGTCTCAGCCCCCTTCCACTGCCCGCTGATGCAGCCTGCCGCCGAAGCGATGCGCGATGCGCTCAGCTACGTAATGGTCGGCGATCCCGTTGTACCGGTCTTCGCCAACGTCACCGCCCAGCCGGAAAGTGATCCCGACACGATCCGCAACCTGCTGGTCGAGCAGGTCACTGGAATGGTCCGCTGGCGTGAAAGCGTCGCCAACATGGGCGAAGCCGGCGTCGAGGAATTCGTCGAGCTTGGCGGCAAGGTGCTTGGGACGATGGTCAAGCGAATCCTGCCCGACGTGAAAGTCACGAGCGTCGTGTCAATCGAGGACCTCGAAGCGCTCGCGAAGGAGATTGCATAATGTTCGACCTGGCCGGCATGACCGCGCTGGTGACCGGCGCTTCGGGCGGGCTCGGCAGCTCCATCGCCAAGGCGCTTTCGGCGCAAGGCGCTCGCCTCGCGGTTTCGGGCAGCAATGTCGAAAAGCTTGAGAGCTTTCGCGCCGGTCTGGGTAGCGATCACGTCGCCCTTCCCTGCAATCTCTCCGACGGCGCGGCGGTCGACCAGCTCGTCCCGCAGGCCCTCGAAGCGCTTGGGAAGCTTGACATCCTCGTCAACAATGCGGGCGTGACCAGGGACAACCTCCTCATGCGCATGAAGGATGAAGAGTTCGAGGACGTCATCCGCATCAATCTCGAAGCTGCGTTTCGCCTGATGCGCGCGGCCGCCAAGCCGATGATGAAGGCCCGCTTCGGCCGCATCATCTCGATCACCTCCGTCGTCGGCGTGACCGGAAATCCCGGACAGGCAAACTACGTCGCGTCAAAGGCCGGACTGATCGGCATGACTAAATCGGTCGCTCTGGAACTCGCAAGCCGTGGGATCACGGTCAACGCAATTGCCCTTGGCTTCATGACGTCCGCGATGACGGACGCGCTCAACGACCAGCAGCGTGAGGGCATTCTCTCCCGAATACCGCTCGGTCAGATGGGAAGCGGCGAGGATATCGGAGCCGCCGTTGTCTATCTAGCCAGCAAGGAAGCCGGTTACGTGACCGGCCAGACCCTCAACGTGAATGGCGGGATGGTCATGCCGTAAGGAGCGCCGACGCTCCTCCTCCACCATGCTGCCGCGAATGCCCAGCAGGCCGCTCCGGCCACCAAATCGATCGCATAATGTCCGCCGATCGGAATCGTCGAGACAATCACCAGCGCCTGCCAGCCCAGCATCGGTATCCACATCCATTTGACGTCTCGCCATGCGGCCGCGGTCATCAAGGCCAGCGCCGTGTGGAAAGACGGGAATGTCGCGACGCCCTGAAGCTGGGACGGGTCGATGACGAACTGTTTCGCCTCGCGAAGGGCAAACAGGTGGCTCAAATGATAGGTGCCCGATCCGGCCGGCAATAGTTGCTGAACCCCGACCGGAATCGGGAGAACGTAAAATGGCCCGGCCGCAGGGACCAGAGCTGAGCACACGGTCGCGACCAGCAGGCACAGATTAAACATCGTACACAATTCCCATGCGCGCTCGAACTTCCGCATATGAGCAAGCGAAAGTGCAGTGATGAACACCAGAGGAAAGGACGAATTGTAGGCGAACGCCAGGACCTCCGGCAGACCGCGGACGCCCGCAATCACCCGAATGATCGCCTCGAGATCGATTCCCATCGAGAGGTCGGCACGATGCAACGCGGGATCGACGAACGGAAGCCCGAACGTCTGCCCCACGAGGCAAATCAGACCGCTGCCTAAACCGCCGCAGAATAGGATCATGACGACCCCCGTCCCTGCCGCGAGCCGTTCGTCGCCATCCTCACGTTCGTGCCGGCGCCGCGCGGCGAAGAGCGCGCCAAGGATCAAGGTCGTCAGAGCGATCGGGACCGGCGCAAACCTCAGCTTCAGTCCCGTTAGCCCGGCAAGGAGAAGGAAAAGTGCCGCCGTCCCCAAGCCGAAGCATGCGCTTATGTTCGCGAGGCGCACTGGTTTTGGGCTGCTCATGGCTCGCCCTTGCCACGGGTCGCCGTTGCCAACGCAAGGCCAGATGAAGCATTCCCTGCGCAACGAGATGGAAGCCCGGACCGTGCAAGGACCGCCCTGCGAAAGACCAAGACCGCCAACAGAACCATCGAAATCGGTAAGAGCGGAAGATGGACAACTTCAGCGACCTGGCGAGCGAACCAAGGCGTGGCCCAAATGTAGGCCAGGGCCGTTCGTTCGTACTCTAGGAACGAGGTTCGCCGCCCTTCCGCGAAAAGAAATACGGCACCGAGACCGACAAGGGCGATGTCGTAGTCGAGCAGGTAGGGTGTCGATAGCGCGATGGCGACGCACGCGGCCGCGCCCAGGACGAAGGGTGGAGCGTGGCGCGCCTTCCACAGCAGCGCGAGGCCGCTAAGCGCGCTCAGAGCCTGGATGAGGTAGGCAGGTCCTACGGGTGCACCCCACATCCGGGCCAGGGAGAACAGGCTAGCGCTTTTGTGAAGGCCGACCGCGCCCTCTTCCATGAAGTGCCTTGTGGCGCTCGCGCTCGCAGCAAAGGCGAGCCAGGCTTCGGTTCCCCAAAGGAGCCATGACAATGCGATCACGAGCGCAGCGACAGTGAAAGCCACGCCCAGCGCTCGCCAGTTCTTCGTGAACAGCAGAAACGGAGCGAGCTGGAGTGCGAGCTGCGGTTTGTAGGCCAATCCGCCGAAATAGCCGGCGCCCGTTCCTCTTCCGACCGCTAGTGAGGCCAGGCCGGCACCGAGAAGCGCTGCTGTCAGGAATGCGTTCTGGCCATGCGCAAGGACGAGAGGGGTCAACGGAGACGCCAGGCAGACCGCGACGCTCTTCCAATCAGTCAGGATCGCCTTCAATGCCGCTGCGAGCAGCAGAACGCTGACGGCCTGCCAGATCGCAAGCGCATGGAGATAGGGAAGCATCGCTAGCGGACTCGCGATCAACAGGAAGACCGGCGGATAGACCCAGGCAGTCGCAAATTCCGAACCCGGGTGGGTCACGCGGACTTCTGCATTGAGGGCCGTCACGTCCCAGGCGGAGGGAGCGCTGCCGTCATTCGCCAGGCGGCCGGCATGCCAGAACGCCGAGAAATCCGTGCCGATCGGTTGACCGAACGGATCGAGCGTCCCCTGCCCTCCGAAATAGAGGAATAATAGCATCGCCAGGCCGGCAATGCCGCTGACAAGCGCGACCATACGCACGCGCTCGGGCGTGAGCCACGCCCCGCTGGACAACATACGCAACGCAACTCCGGTTCATACATCCGAAACCGAGCGGCGCACCCTTATCCGAACAATCCTTGTCGTTCCCTAAACGCCACCTATATCGCCCCCGAAATCAACACTTCGGCTGCCTGTTCGGGGCCGAAGAGGGGCTTTGGAGAGAGGGACTTAGATATGGCCAAGGTCATTGGCATCGACTTGGGCACGACCAACAGCTGTGTTGCCGTAATGGAAGGCGGCAAGCCCAAGGTCATCGAGAATAGCGAGGGCGCACGCACTACCCCGTCGGTAGTCGCATTCACCAAGGACGGCGAGCGCCTCGTTGGACAGCCGGCCAAGCGCCAGGCTGTCACGAACCCGGACAACACGGTTTTCGCGGTGAAGCGCCTAATCGGCCGCCGCTTCGACGATCCGATCACCAAGAAGGATACGGAGCTAGTCCCCTACAAGATCGTCAAGGGCAACAATGGCGATGCGTGGGTCCAGGCCGGCGGCAAGGATTACTCGCCGTCGCAGATTTCGGCCTTCATCCTGCAGAAGATGAAGGAAACCGCCGAGGCCTATCTCGGCGAGACCGTCACCCAGGCGGTCATCACCGTTCCCGCTTACTTCAACGACGCGCAGCGCCAGGCGACCAAGGACGCCGGCCAGATCGCGGGTCTTGAAGTGCTTCGCATCATCAACGAACCGACCGCGGCCGCGCTGGCCTATGGCCTCGAGAAAGAGGAGGGCAAGACGATTGCCGTCTATGACCTTGGCGGCGGCACGTTCGATATCTCGGTCCTCGAGATCGGCGACGGCGTGTTCGAGGTGAAGTCGACCAACGGCGACACCTTTCTCGGCGGTGAGGACTTCGACGCTCGCATCGTCAATTTCCTCGCTGACAAGTTCAAGGCGAAGGAAAACATCGACCTTCGCACCGACCGTCTCGCGCTTCAGCGCCTGAAGGAAGCGGCCGAGAAGGCGAAGATCGAACTGTCTTCGGCCCAGTCGACCGAGATCAACCAGCCGTTCATCACCGCCCGCATGGAAGGCGGTGCGACGACGCCGCTCCACCTGGTGGAGACGATCACCCGTGCCGATCTCGAAAAGCTGGTCGACGACCTGATCCAGCGCACCATCGAGCCCTGCAAGAAGGCGCTCAAGGACGCCGGACTCGAGGCAAAAGATATCGCTGACGTCGTGCTCGTCGGCGGCATGACCCGCATGCCCCGCGTGCGTGAGAAGGTGAAGGAATTCTTCGGCCGTGAGCCGCACACCGGCGTGAACCCGGACGAAGTCGTCGCAATGGGCGCGGCGATCCAGGCCGGCGTCCTGCAGGGTGACGTCAAGGACGTTCTTCTGCTCGACGTGACCCCGCTGTCGCTTGGCATTGAGACCCTTGGCGGCGTGTTCACCCGGATGATCGACCGCAACACGACCATTCCGACCAAGAAGGGCCAGGTCTTCTCGACCGCCGAGGACAATCAGAACGCGGTGACGATCCGCGTCTTCCAGGGCGAGCGCGAGATGGCCGCGGACAACAAGATGCTCGGCCAGTTCGACCTGGTCGGCATTCCGCCTGCTCCGCGCGGAGTTCCCCAGATCGAGGTGACGTTCGACATTGACGCCAACGGCATCGTGCACGTGACCGCGAAGGATAAGGGCACGGGCAAGGAGCAGCAGATCCGCATCCAGGCGTCAGGCGGCCTTTCGGATTCCGACATCGACAAGATGGTGCAGGAAGCCGAGCAGTTCGCCGAGGACGACAAGAAGCGGCGTGCGGCAGCCGAGGCCAAAAACCAGGCCGAAAGCCTCATCCACACAACTGAGCAGCAGCTGCGTGAGCATGGCGATAAGGTCGATGCATCCGTGAAGACCGAAATCGAAACTGCGCTCACTGAGGCGAAGACCGCGGTCGAGAGCGGCGATTCCGAGCAGATGACGCAAAAGACGCAAGCGCTCGCGCAGGCCGCGATGAAGCTAGGCGAGGCCATGTACAAGGCCCAGCAGGAGCAAGGTGCGACCGGCGGTGAGGCCGGTGCAGAAGCCGGCGAGTCTTCGGCGCAGCCTGACGAAGAAGTCGTCGACGCGGAATTCTCCGAGGTCGACGAAGAGAATAAGGGCTAAAGGGCGATGCCGGCTGTAGCTCAGCCGGTGTCAGCCGCGCGTACCGGGGGCGTGTAAGTGGTGGATCAGGATTATTACTCTGTTCTTGGCGTGCAGCGCACGGCGGACCCTGAGACGATCAAGGCCGCCTATCGCAAGCTCGCCAAGGAGCATCATCCTGACCGTCACAACGGCTGCAGCGAGCGCGAGGCCCAGTTCAAGGCGATCAGCGAAGCCTATGAGTGCCTGAAAGACCCGCAGAAGCGCGCAGCCTACGATCGCTTCGGCAAGGCTGCGTTCCACAATGGCGGCGGCGGCGGCGATCCCTTCGGCGGTGCTGGTGGCTTCGAGAGCTTCTCCGACATCTTCTCGTCGATCTTCGGCGAGTTCGCCGATCGGCAGCATGGACGGCAGAACCCGGCACGCGGCGCGGACCTGCGCTACGACCTGGAATTGTCGCTAGAGGATGCGTTTGCAGGCACCGAAGCCAACATCTCGATCGAAGCGCTTGCCCAGTGCGAGAATTGCGAGGGCCGCGGCTGCAACGCTGAAGATTGCGCGAAGACTTGCGGCACCTGCGGCGGCGCGGGCCGCGTTCGCGCGCAACAGGGTTTCTTCATGGTCGAGCGCGGCTGCCCGACCTGCCGTGGAAGCGGCGAGGTCATCGCCGATCCCTGCCACGCCTGCGAAGGCGAAGGGCGCTCGCTCAAGCGACGCAAGCTCTCGGTCAAGATCCCGGCGGGAGTGGACGAAGGCACGCGCATCCGCGTTGCCGGCGAAGGTGAAGCGGGCGTTCGCAACGGACCCGGCGGCGACCTCTACATCTTCGTCCACATGAAGCGGCATCCGATCTACGCTCGCGAGGGCACGACTCTGGTCGCGGAATGCCCGGTCACGTTCACGACGGCGGCGCTCGGCGGAACGATCAGTCTGCCTGGCATCGACGGAAACTCCATCGATCTGAAGATTCCTGCCGGCATCCAGTCCGGCGAACAGCTTCGCCAGCGCGGGTCAGGCATGAGTGTTCTGAACGGGCGCGGACGCGGCGATCTCGTCGCGCGCGTGCTGGTCGAGACGCCGACCAAGCTCAATTCCAAGCAGAAGAAGATCCTGGAAGAATTCCGCGAAACCGAGACCGGAGACGAATGCCCGGCCTCGAAAGGCTTCTTCAGCCGTATCCGGGATAAGCTCTAGAGGACTTCCGGCAGCCGCCGGGACAGCCTTTCAAGCGTTTAGGGCTTCTGCAGCCGGGCGCTCAAGCCTTCGCGCCTCCGAAAACTCGCTCGAAGATCGCGTCTACTTCCTTCAGGTGATAGTCGAGGTCGAACAGGCTCTCGAGTTGCTCGGCGCTGAGCTTCGCGCTTACCTCAGGGTCGTTCTTCAGCAGGTGGATCAACGACAGCTGGCCGTCGGACTCCCACACCTTCATCGCGTTGCGCTGGACCAAGGCGTAGGAGTCTTCGCGGCTGAGCCCGGCCTGGGTCAATGCCAGCAACACGCGCTGCGAGTGGATAAGTCCGCCCATGCGGTTGAGGTTCTTCTCCATCCTCTCCGGATAGACGAGCAGCTTGTCGACAACGCTGGTGAGCCGCGCGAGAGCGAAATCCAGCGTGATCGTCGCGTCCGGGCCAATGAAGCGCTCGACCGACGAATGGGAGATGTCCCGCTCATGCCAAAGCGCGACGTTCTCCATTGCCGGGACGACGGCGCTTCGGACGACGCGCGCAAGGCCCGTTAGGTTCTCCGTCAGAACCGGATTGCGCTTGTGCGGCATTGCCGAGCTGCCCTTCTGGCCCGGCGAGAAATATTCCTCGGCCTCAAGCACCTCGGTGCGCTGGAGATGACGGATCTCGGTCGCGAGGCGCTCGATTGACGAAGCAATGACACCCAGTGTCGCGAAAAACATGGCATGGCGGTCGCGCGGGATGACCTGGGTCGAGATCGGCTCGGGCGTCAGGCCCAGCTCCCTGGCGACATGCGCCTCGATTTCCGGCGGGACGTTGGCGAACGTCCCGACCGCCCCCGAGATGGCGCAGGTCGCGATGTCGTCGCGAGCCGCTACGAGGCGCGAGCGACCGCGATCGAACTCGGCATAGGCCTGCGCCAGCTTGAGCCCGAACGTCGTAGGCTCGGCGTGAATTCCGTGGCTGCGTCCAATCGTCGGCGTCATCTTGTGTTCGAACGCACGCTTCTTCAGCGCAGCCAGCAACGCGTCGAGGTCCTGGATCAGGAGATCGGTCGCTTGCTTAAGCTGCACAGCAAATGCCGTGTCCAGCACGTCCGAGCTGGTCATACCCTGGTGCAGCCAGCGCCTCTCGGGTCCAAGCTTGTCCCCCGCCCAGGTCAGGAAGGCGATCACGTCATGCTTGGTGACCGCTTCGATCTCGTCGATGGCCGCGACATCGATCTCGCCCAGCACGTCCCGGTCGTACGCGGCGCGGATTTTCGCTGCGTCTTCGGCCGGGATCATCCCGACCTTCCCCATCGCCTCGGCAGCGAAGACTTCGATGGCGAACCAGATGCGGTAGCGATTTTCGGACGACCAGATGGCCGTCATGTCGGGGCGGGAATAGCGGGGAACCATGGCCGGGGCGGCTAGCAGAGCCGCCCGAATGCATCAAATGTCGGAGACAAGCGCTATAAGGGGCGGGCCAGCGTCAAGGAGAACCGACATGGCACGAAAAGCACTGATCGTTGCACTCAGCGTGATCGCCACCGCCTCGCCGGCATTCGCTACAAATCGGGACACAACACCAACAACGACCGCTCCGGCAGGGACGCCCGAAACCAAATATTGCATGCATATCGAGGCCATCACCGGCAGCCGCCTCGAGAAAACCAAATGCTGGACCCGTGAAGAGTGGGCCGAGCAAGGCGTCGATGTCGATCTGGATTGGGCCAAGGAAGGCGTGCGCACCATCGGCTGATCGCGCGCGAATGCTACATCAGTCCCATCGCGCGTAGGCTCGACTGTCCCTGCACGCCGACGATGACACGATCGTGCACCGCCACCTTCATGTACCGCCCTGCTTCCACAAGCTCGCGTGTCAGCTTCACGTCCGCCTGACTCGGCGCCGGGTCGCCGCTTGGGTGATTGTGGACGATGAGATCGCGGTCGCGCCGTGCGGCATTGCCCGCTTCATCACCTCGCGAACGTGCATCGACGCTTCGTCGACCGACCCACGCCACATCGCCTCGATTGCGATCAGCATGTTCTTGGCGTTGAAAAACAGGACGCGGACTTCCTCGACCGGCGAATGCGCCATAGCCGCGCGCAGATAATCCTGCAGGGCATTCAGCTGGAAAGCACCGGCCGTCCCTCCAGCCGCGTCTCCAGCAGCCTCAGGGCAGTCGCCTCGGCGATCTTGAGCGCCGCGACCACCCCTTCGGTCAGGCCTTCGCGCTTGAGGGTCTCCGCGTCCGCGGAAAGGAGCGGGTCAATTCCACCAAACTGGGCGATCAGCGCCTGCGCCTTCGTATCGCGGCGCGGGATCGCGAGCGCGAGGAGGTATTCGACCAGCTCGTGGTCGAGCAATGCCTTCCACCCGCCTTCGGAAAGGCGCTGGCGAAGGCGGGCCCTATGCCCAGACGCGTTACCCGGAGTGTCCCCCGTCCGGTGTGACTGCTAGGCGACATCGTCGGCTGCTTGCAACGGTCCGTTCGTGCCGCCAACGGAACGTGCCTGTATCGGGAGGGTTACTAAACGCCGATGGCTGCGCGGCAGAGTGACGAAGGCGAGTTCTCCAGTGGTACCGTAGTGGTGCGTCGGCGCCGCTGGCGGCGCGTCACCGCGATCGCGTCGCTGGCCCTCCTGGTCCTGTTTGTGGTGTTGATCACAGGCGTCTGGATCGCGCGCCGGCCGATCGCGACGCGGGTTCTACAGGACCAGTTCGAGCAGAAGGGGGTGCGGGCGACCTACAAGCTCGACCGTGTCGGACTGCGCACGCAGCAAGTCAGCAACCTCGTTATCGGCGACCCCAAAAATCCCGATCTCGTCGCCCGGTACGCGCTCATCCAGGTCCGGTGGAAGCTGAGCGGGGGCGTTCGAGTCTACCGCATCGTCGCGCGCGGCGTTCGGCTGAAGGGCAAGGTCATCGACGGCAAGGTCAATTGGGGCGAAGTCAGCAAGCTGCTGCCGCCGCCGACCGGCAAGCCGTTCTCGCTTCCCAATGTCGTTCTCGACATCGCCGACAGCAGCATCAGTCTGCAGACCCCGTTCGGGACGCTCGGGTTCGCGCTCGCTGGTTCGGGCAATTTGACGGGAGGATTCCGCGGCAATCTGGCGGCAGTCAGCCCGAAGCTCGACATGGGCCGGTGCAGCCTCGACGGGATGCGCGCCTATACGGCGATCCGCGTAATTGCCCGGCGGCCGCGGGTCGAAGGTCCGTTCATCGCGGACAGGTTCGCCTGCCCCGTCAGCAATTTGCTGATGGATGCCCCGAGGTTCGACCTCGACACCAACTTCAGCGAAAGCTTCACCACCTTCGATGGAAGCGCCCGGGTCACGACCCAGCGGGTCATCGCCGGCGCGAACGGGCTTGCGGCGATGACCGGCAATGTCCGGTTCACGGGTACGCCCAAGTCCGCCTACGGCAAGATCGACGTCGCAGCTCAGCGATCGCGGCTTGGCCCGATCTATGCAGACCGCACGCGAATCAATGGGAAATACCTGATCGGCGCCAGCGCGGGCACGCTGGCACTGGTCGCCGATTACTCGGCCGAGAATGCCGACCTCGCTTCCTCGGTGATGGCGAACGTGACCGAACCGCTTTCGGCGGCCCGCAACACCCCGATCGGGCCGATCGCCGTCGCCATCAGCAATGCGATCAGCAAGTCGGCCAAGTCGTTCGACGCGTCGGGCTCGATCCGGATGGTCAACTTCCCGGGTGGCGGAGCAGCGCGGATCGAGACTGCCAACGTCCGCGCCGACTCAGGGGCGCAGGTGCAGGTCTCCGGGGGCGATGGCGTGACCTACTACTGGCCGTCCGCGAAGCTCCGCGTCGACGGGCTGATCAAGATGGCTGGCGGCGAACTGCCGCAGGGCCAGGTCCTGCTTCGTCAGCCGCGCAGCGGAGCGCCTATGAAGGGCCTGGCCCGTTTCGCGCCTTACCAGGCAGGCGCATCCCGGCTCGCCTTGAATCCAATCCGCTTCCAGGCAAGTGCGAACGGGGCGACCAACTTCGATACCGTCGCACTACTCGATGGACCGTTTCCGGACGGCCGGGTCCAGGCTTTCCGCCTCCCGCTCAACGGCCGCCTCGGCCCAGCCGGCGCATTCTCGGTCGGGCGCGGCTGCATCGTCGCGAGCTGGCGCTATTTCCGGATGCGGGAGATCCAATTCGGGCCGACGAGGTTGCCCGTCTGCGCCATCGGCCCAGCGATCGTTTCGAAACCTGCCGGCGGCGACCTTCGAGTGGCGGCAAAGCTCAACGATCCGAGACTTGCCGGACGCTTGGGCAAAGCGCCGCTGCAGCTTCGCGCCGACGGCGCGCAGATTATCGGCAAGCAATTCTCAGCCGCCGATCTCGCCGTCCGTCTTGGCAGAATCGAAGCGCCTTTCGCATTCGACGCGGCGCGGTTGCGTGGCACGTTCAGCGGAAGCGGAATCAGCGGCACGTTCGGCGGGGCAAAGTCGACGATCGGCAATGTCCCACTGCTGATCACCGACGCCGACGGGCGCTGGCGCTATTTCAGGAAAGACCTGACCGTCAACGGCGCGCTCAACCTGTCCGACCGAAGCGAGACGCCACGCTTCTACACGCTTCGAAGCAACGACTTCCAGGTCAAGCTTTCGGGCGACAACATCAACGCCGGCGGAACGCTCGTCCACCCCGCAAGCGGGACGAAGATCACCGACGTGACCATCCGCCACGAGCTGTCGAGCGGCAGCGGGCAGGCAACCCTCGATGTGCCCGGCATCACCTTTGGCGAAGGTCTGCAGCCGGAAGAGATCACCCGGCTCACGGAAGGCGTGATCGCACTCGTCCAAGGCAAACTGAGCGGCCGCGGCGTGATCAACTGGGACGGCGAGGGCAAGGTCACGTCGACCGGCGACTTCTCAACAGCAGGCATGGACCTAGCGGCACCATTCGGGCCAGTGACCGGTCTTTCGGGCAACGTGCATTTCACCGACCTCCTCGGCCTGGAAACGGCTCCCGGCCAGACCGCGACGGTCGCGACCATCAACCCCGGCATTCTCGTCGAGAACGGCGTGATCCGGTATCAATTGCTGCCCGGTCAGCTGGTGAAAGTCGAGCGCGGCGAGTGGCCATTCATGGGCGGCCGCCTGATCCTCCGGGAAACGATCCTGAACTTCAGCCGGCCGACCGCCAAGCGCCTGACATTCGAGGTTGTCGGCTTCGATGCGAAGCGCTTCATCGACACCTTCGGATTCCAGGGAATCGAGATTACCGGCACGTTCGACGGCGTCCTGCCGATGATCTTCGACGAGAATGGCGGGCGGGTTGTCGGCGGACGGCTAGATTCAAGGGAGCCGGGCGGTCAGTTCAATTACAACGGGACCAAGCCCAAGGCGGGAATTGCAGTCGGGCTCGCCTTCGACCTGCTCAGCAACATGCGGTATCACCAGATGACCATCCGACTGGATGGCGACTTGGCAGGCGAATTCGCGTCACGCTTCGAAATTGGCGAGGTATCCCTCGGAAACCGCGGAGGCTTCGTAGCGGGACTCGTGCGAAACGCCTTCAAGAAGGTCCCGCTGAAGGTGAACCTCAACGTCAAGGGCCCCTTCCGGGCGCTGGTTCAAATGGCCAAGGGCTTCAAGGACCCGTCGGCGGTCATCCAGCCCGTCCTTCCCTTCCCTCTAGATGCGCCGGGTCTCGCGACCGAGATCCGCGTCCTGAAGAAGGAAGAAGAACAGCAGTCAAACGTTCCACCCATCCAGGAGCAGGTGGATGTTTCCACAAAACCCCAGCCAAGCGAGTAAGCCGATGACCATGAAACGGAGACCGAAACTGCGGTTGATTGCCGGCACGGCCCTGGCCGCTTCGTTGACCGGCTGCGTAACGGTGAAGACGCCGGACAAGCCGATCGAGATCAACCTCAATGTCGAAATCCGGCAGGAAGTCCTCGTTCGTCTCCAGCAGGATGCTCAGCAACTCATCCAGCAGAACCCGGACGCCTTCCCGCAGCCGCCGAAGCAGTGATGCGCTGGATCTTGCTCCTGGCGATCGGCGCATCCGCCGCAGCCATCCCTGCAGCAGCGCCATCACAGGCATACGCCGAGCTCGCGGGTGCTCGTCGGGCTGGGCAGGTTGGCGAACGGTATGACGGCTATCTGGGGTTCGCCGCGCCATCGACCCCTGTCGTGCAGAGACAGGTCAGCGCCATCAACATCCGCAGGCGCTCGCTCTACGTCGATCTTGCGAGGCGTCGCGGGGTCACTCCACAGGTGGCCGGGCTCGCGACCGGCTGTGAATTGCTGACGCGCGTGCAGGTTGGGGAGGTCTATCTGCTCCAGGATGGCGTCTGGCGCCGCCGCCAGCCGGGACAGGTCATCGCGCAGCCGAGCTATTGCGGCTGAGCTATTTCACCGGCGGGCGGGGTTCGAACGACGATCGATATTCGGGTTTCAACCGCTCCATCATCCCGGCGGTGATCGGAAGCGAAATCTCGTAATTCCCTTCGGCATAAGGCCCAGCAACATATTGATCGACGATCACAACGAGATGGTCGAAGCGTCCGTTCTTGTCGCTGTCGCTCAAGAGGACGGTGACCTCCTTATACTCGGGGCAATTGCCGAACAGGTCGTCCTTCTTAACCGGCTCGCCGCGCCGTTTCTCGCGTTCGCGGTCGAGAAGAACGCAGAAAGGCTGACGGATCGCGCCGGTCCAGCTTGTGCCGGGCTGGAGCAAATCCTGAATGGATACCTCTCGAGCAAGCTTGCGGTCCCACAGCAGCGATCCGGAACCGCTTGAGCCATGCGCTCCGCCCGTGAACCCGTAGATGCTGCTCTCCAGGCTCAATAGCTGGTCCGACTGCCCGGCAGTCTCATAGGATCGCTGCACCTCGTGGGTATGATAGTCGAACTTTTGCTTGAGCCGCTCGTCGCGATCTTCTTTCGCCCCCGCGATCATCTCGGATTTCACTTTCTCCATGTCCTTGGTGAACCGCTCGACAAGCTGCGGCACGGCAGCTGCTTCGGCTGACCAGCTGTAGGAGAAATTGTAGAGGCTGGACTCTTCTTCGACCTTGAAGGGCTTAGCCGCCGGAGCTGGAGTTGCCTTCGGGCTCTCCGCCTGATTTGCGACGGCTGTTGGAGCTTCGTCGTTCGCAGGGAACACCGCCGACCGCTGACCGCACGCGGACAACATGACGGCCATCAATATGGCAGCTCTCATGCGGCGGAGACTGACATGCCTCAGGCAACTCGCCAACAGGCCGCTCGCAGTGGTTGACTTGCCCCCGCCCCCTTCATAAAGGGGCGGCGCCTAGGCGGCCTCGGTCGCCGCCATGTTTCTCGCCCTTAATACACCCCAATCAAGGCGGGGCGACGCACAGGGAAAGATCATGGCGACGGACGAGACCGGGCAGGACCCAAAGCTTCCACCAGACGCAAGGCTCGAATCGCTCGAACAGCGGCTCGACCAACTGCAGGAGGCAGAAGCGAAGAGGGTCCACAAGGCAGAGCCAAATCCGACCAATCGGATCTGGCAGCTGATGTTCAGTCACCTGGTCGGCGCGCCGGTCGGTGGCGGGATCATCGGATGGGGCCTCGACACCTTGTTCGGGACCTTTCCGACGTTCTTCCTGGTGATGCTGTTCGTCGGTTTCGGCGTCGGCGTGGTGAACGTGATGCGCATTTCGAAAACACCGTCGGGCGGAACGCCCGGTCCGAAGTCGTAAGAGGGTAAGACCGAAGTGGCCGAAGCAGGCAAGATCGATCCGATGCACCAGTTCACGGTGGAACCGATCGTTCCGCTGCATCTGGGACCCTACGACATCAGCTTCACGAACAGCTCTCTGTGGTTGCTGATCGCGCTCGCGCTGATCACCGGCTTCATGATGATGGGCATGAAGCGTCAGCTCGTCCCCGGCCGCTGGCAGATGGCAGTCGAAGGTCTGACTGGCTTCATCGACGACATGGTCAAGGTGAACATCGGACCTGAGGGCAAGAAGTTCATGCCCTACATCTTCTCGCTGTTCGTCTTCATCCTGACCGCGAACCTGCTCGGCCTGTTCCCGCTGAGCATTTTTCCTGGCGCGCACCAGTTCACCACGACCAGTCATTTCAGCATCACCGGTGTCCTGGCCGTATTGAGCTTCTCGATCGTTCTGATCGTCGGCTTCGCCCGTCATGGCCTCCACTTCTTCTCGCTGTTCGTGCCGCACGGCACACCAAAGATCATGGTCCCGCTGATCGCGGGCATCGAGTTCATCTCGTTCATGGTCCGCCCCTTCAGCCTCGGCCTCCGATTGTTCGTCGCGATGATCGCCGGCCACATCCTGATGGAAGTGTTCGGAAGCTTCATCGTGAACGGCTTTAACGGCGGCCCGCTCGGCTGGGGCGTCGGCGCAATCAGCTTCCTGTTCATCATCGGCGTGACCGCGCTTGAGCTGCTGGTCTGTGCCATCCAGGCTTACGTCTTTGCGCTGCTGACGACGCTGTACCTCAACGACGCAGTCAATCTTCACTAAGAGTTCGACAAAAGGAGTTTCAAATGGATTTCGCTTCCGCACAGGTGATCGGTGCTGGTCTGGCCGCAATCGGCGTTGGCGCCGCCGCGATAGGCGTGGGCAACGTTTTCGGCTCGTTCCTTGAGAGCGCGCTTCGCAACCCGGCAGCCGCCGACGGGCAGCAGGGCCGCCTGTTCATCGGCTTCGCCGCCGCCGAGCTTCTGGGCCTGATCGCGTTCGCGGTCGCCATGATCATTCTCTACGCGCGTTGATCATCCTCCGGCCGGTTCGCCGGCCGGGTAATTGGGACCTTCGATGCCTCAGATAAATCAGCTTCCCGACATCTTTATCAGCCAGCTGTTCTGGTTGGCGGTGGTGTTCGGCATCATCTACTTCTGGATCGGTCGCGGCCTCGTGCCGAAGATTCAGTCGGTCGTGGAAGACCGCGACAAGAAGATCGCCGACGACCTCGCGGCCGCCCAGCGCGCCCGCGAGCAGGCGGAAGCGTCTGAGGAAGCTTATCGCGAGCGGATCGATGCAAGCCGTAGCGAGGCCATGAAGGTCGCACAGGAGGCCAAGCATCAGGCCGCCCTCGACACCGAGAAGCGCCTGAAGGCGGTCGATGCGAAGATCGGCAAGAAGGTTGCGGAAGCGGAGGGGAAGATTCGGACCGCGGCCGATGCCGCCCGCCGGGAACTGGAGCCGGTTGCGGCCGAGGCTGCTAGCGAGCTGGTCTCCAAGCTGACCGGTCAGAAGATCTCAGCGAAAGATGCGGAAACTACGGTGAAAGCGGTGCTCCATGGCTAATCCGCACGGAGAGACCACGGCAACCGTCGAGCAACCCGCCGGCGGAGCCGAGCACGGGGAAGCCGCCGCATTCGGTGTGATTACCGCGCCGATGTTCATCGCTCTAGCGATGATCGTCGTCATCGCGCTCATAGTCTGGAAGAAGGTTCCGGCGGCGATTGGCAAGGCGCTGGACAGCAAGATCGATGTGATCCGTAACCAGCTCGCCGAGGCGGAATCGCTGCGCAAGGATGCTGAAGCGCTTAAGGCCGAGTATGAGGCGAAGTCGAAGGCGGCCGACAAGGAAGCCGCGACCATTGTCGAGCGCGCTCGTCACGAGGCCGAGACTATCGTCAGCCAAGCCAAGGAAAGCGCCGAAGCCCTGGTCGAGCGCCGTCAGCGCATGGCCGAGGACAAGATCGCTGCCGAAGAGCGCCATGCGATCGAGCAGCTTCGCGCAACCGCTGCCGAAGCCGCGCGCGAAGCTGCGGCCCGCCTGATCCGCGACCGCGTCGACGAAAAGGCTGATGAGGCTTTGGTTGGCGACGCCATCCGGAGCATCGGTAGCCGCTAAGGCAGCTGCGCCACCCTTGCCGCAATGATCGCGGCATGGCACTCGGCGCAATATTGGGCGGTTAGCTCAGTTGGTAGAGCATCTCGTTTACACCGAGAGGGTCGGCGGTTCGAGCCCGTCACCGCCCACCATCCTCACGCGCAGACCATCCGGGCGATGGCCGAGCATGGGGCCCACGCCGCGCGAAGCGTGTCCAAGTCAAACTGCCGCGACTGGCCCGACCTCCGCGAAATAGCGCGCATTGCAGCGCTTGCGTCGAGCGCCAGCTCCACGAACACACGCCGGCCGTTATGCGGGTCGGCACGACGCACGAAAATGCCCTTGTCAGTCATCGTCTTCAGCCAGCGAAGCACCGTCGTGGCGGGCACCGCGGCCGCAATGCACAGGCTTGAAACGGGTACCCGAAGCTGCGCGATCTCGGCCCGCACCAGATCGAGAAGCCTGTCAGAGGCCGGATCCGTGAACATATTCCCCCTCGGAGAACCGGCTGCGAAGGCGGCGGGCACGGCTACAATGCGCCGGCGCTGGAGCTTTACGTCCGGCCGGACTCCGTTCGCGCCGAAGTGGAAGCCATGCGGCGGCTATCAAACGCCTTCGGGAATCTCGCCTCCGCCGGAGAATGGTTCGAGAAATGAACCGATCTGGGCGGCTTTCCAGCCCCCGGTCGCGACGAAACCGCGATTCAGGAAAGCGCGCTTGCCGTATGCTAGAGGCTGCCCGTCCGGCCCGTCGACACGCCCGCCCGCTGCCAACAGCACGGCATGCCCGGCGGCCGTGTCCCATTCGCTGGTTGGCGACAGGCGCGGGTAGATGTCCGCCCTGCCCTCGGCAACGATGCAGAACTTGAGCGAGGATCCGATGGCGACATAGCCGCATTCGCCAACCGCCTCGGCGAGATAGTCGGCGGTTGGCTGGTTGAAGTGCGACTTGGAGGCTACGGCAACCAGCTCGTCGTTCGGCGACCTGGTCTGGATCGCGATACGGCCGCTCAGGTCCTCGAGCCACGCTCCCTCGCCGACCAGTCCGCCGTGAAGCCTTCCGGTTGCCGGCGCGTAGACTGCGCCAAGCCGCGGGACGCCGTCGAGGATCAGCCCGATATTGACGGTGTAATCATCGCCTCCACGGACGAATTCCTTCGTTCCGTCGAGCGGATCAACGAGGAAGTAGGTGTCGCCGTGCGCGGGGATTCGGCCGGCGGCGACTTCTTCTTCGGCAATGACCGGAACACCCGGCGCCGCTTTCGCCAAAGCCGCGAGGATGATCAGCTCGGCCGCGCGATCCGCCTCCGTGACTGGCGACGAATCCTGCTTGTGCTCGATGTCGTAACCGCGGCGGACGATCTCCAGGATCGCCTCGCCCGCCTCACGCGCTGCAACAGCAATGTCTTCGAGAAGCCGACGCTCGTCCATGGCTATCTGTGGCGGCCCACCCAAGCCAACCGAGGCCGCTTAGCGCGGCGCCATCCGGATGCCGCCGTCGAGGCGGATCGACTCCGCGTTCAGGTACGGCGTCTCGACGATGAAGGCGGCCAGCTCGGCATATTCCTCGGCCTTGCCGAGACGCTTCGGGAACGGGACCTGCGCGCCGAGCGCTTCCTGAACGTTTGGTGGCATCATCGCGACCATCGGCGTCTTGAACACGCCCGGAAGGATGGTGTTCACGCGGATGCCGTCGTTCATGAGGTCGCGTGCGATTGGCAGCGCCATGGCCAGAACGCCGCCCTTCGACGCCGAATAGGCTGCCTGGCCGATCTGGCCGTCCTCAGCCGCGACTGACGCGGTGTTGATGATGCAGCCGCGCTCGCCGTCTTCCAGCGGGTCGAGCCCGACCATTCCGAATGCCGAGTTTGCGATGCAGCGGAACGTGCCGATCAGGTTGATCTGGATGGCCAGCTCGAACTGGATCATCGGGTAGAATTTCGGTTCCTTGGTGTCCTTGTCGCGCCCGACGGTCTTGGCGGCGTTGGCGACGCCGGCGCAATTGACAAGCACCCGTTCCTGCCCGTGAGCCTCACGGGCCCTGGCGAATGCCGCAGCGACCTTTTCGTCGCTGGTCACGTCGACTTCGCAGAAGACACCGCCGATCTCGGCCGCAACCTCCTCGCCCTTCTCGACGTCGCGGTCGAACACGGCGACTTTCGCCCCCCGCTTCGCAAGCTCCCGAGCCGTCGCTCCGCCGAGGCCCGAGGCGCCGCCGGTCACGACCGCGGCAATGCCCTCAATCTTCATGCCCTATTCCCCTTGAATGTCGCTGGGCTGCACTTCACGAAATCGACCACTGAAACAAGCTTTCGTCGCAGCTATTCCTCAAACCGTCCGGTGGACTCCCGATCGCGGTCGTAACGCCTCTTGAGCGGAAACTCCGGAAGCCAATGTTCGCGGCGGATCGTCCAGAGTTCGTAGGTCGGCATCAGCTGATCAGGAGCATCCAGCGAGCCAAGGCTCACTTCTACCTCGTCCCCGCTTCGCCCGAAAATGGATGAGCCGCAGCGAGGGCAGAAGAAGCGCCCCGCATAATCGCGTGTCTCGCCTTCGATCGTGACCGCATCCTCCGGGAAGATCGCGGAAGAATGAAAGAGCGCGCCGTGATGCTTGCGGCAGTCGAGGCAGTGGCAAATGCCAACCCTGTACGGTGCTCCGGACGCGGTGATCCGGACATCTCCACAAAGGCAACCACCGGTGTATCGGTCCATGCTGTGTCCCCTGAGTTCCAGGACGACGGCCTGCGGGGGCGATCAGCCCTCCGCGGCTTCAACCCTCGCCAGGATTGCACCCTCGGTGACTTGAGAGCCAGCCTGCGCTCCCAATTCGGTGACCTTGCCGTCGAAAGGCGCGGTCAATCCGTGCTCCATTTTCATGGCTTCGAGGGTCAACAAACGTTGCCCTTTTGTAACTGTTTCACCCTGTGAAACTTCGACCGCCGTGACCTTACCGGGCATGGGTGCGGTGATCACACCGTCGGCGACACCATGCCCGCCAACGCTTCCCCGGGCGGTCAGCTCGAACTCGTAGGCATTGCCCTCATAGAAAGCGACGACGCGCTCATCGTCACGAAAGCCCGACACCGCCGCGAACTCGCCCTCGTCCGGCGATGCGGTCCGGAACTCGCCGTGGCGGCCAAGCGCCACCCCGGTGTGCGCTGGCGCATTGAGGCGGAAGCCGACGAGACCACCGATCGACTCTTTTCCTTCGTCGATCGCTAGGGCAATTGCCGCGGCTCCGCGGCGGATCGCGTCGTCCGGCTCGGCATCCGGAACCAGATCTTCGAGGTGACGCTCGATAAAGCCGGTATCGATGTCGGCCGCGCCGAATTCCGGCTGAAGCAGCGCGTTGAACAAGAAGCCGGCGTTGGTCCTGACGGGCCAGACCTCGACCTCATCAAGGATCGCGGCGAGCTCAGCGATTGCTTCCGCGCGGTCATCGCCGCGCGCGACCAATTTGGCAATCATCGGATCGTAGAATGGCGAGATCGCATCGCCTTCCTCGACGCCGGTCTCGATCCGGCCTTCGTCACCGAGATCGAAATGATCGAGCGAGCCCACACTTGGCAGGAAACTCTTCGCGGGATCCTCCGCATAGAGCCGCGCTTCGATCGCCCAGCCGTTGATCGACAGCTCGTCCTGGCTTTTTGGAAGCTTCTCGCCCGACGCAACGCGGAGCTGCCATTCGACCAGGTCCTGCCCGGTGATCTCCTCGGTCACAGGATGCTCGACCTGCAGCCGCGTGTTCATTTCCATGAACCAGATGCGATCGCCCTTCAGGCCCTCGCTGGCGTCGGCGATGAACTCGATCGTCCCGGCGCCTTCGTAATTCACGGCCTTGGCCGCGCGAACCGCCGCGCCGCAGACCGCCTCCCGCGTCGCTTCGTCCATGCCGGGCGCGGGCGCTTCCTCAATCACCTTCTGGTGGCGGCGCTGGAGCGAGCAGTCGCGCTCGAACAGGTGGACGACATTGCCCTTGCTGTCGCCGAACACCTGCACCTCGATGTGGCGCGGCGAGAGGATGTATTTCTCGATCAGCACGCGGTCGTCGCCGAACGAACTGGCCGCCTCGCGCTTGCAGCTTTCGAGCGCGTCGTCGAAGTCCTTAGCCGCGTCGACACGGCGCATGCCTTTGCCGCCGCCGCCCGCGACCGCCTTGATCAGCACAGGATAGCCGATCGCACTGGCTTCCATCTTGAGGACGTCCGGCGACTGATCCTCGCCGTGATAGCCGGGTGTCACCGGAACGCCCGCGTTCGCCATCAAGGTCTTGGCGGCGTCCTTCAGACCCATGGCGCGAATGCTGTCCGGCTTCGGCCCGACCCAAATGAAGCCGGCATCGATGACTGCCTGCGCGAAATCGGCATTCTCGGAGAGAAAGCCATACCCCGGATGGATTGCCTTCGCCTTGGTCGCCATGGCCGCTGCGATGATCTTCTCGCCAACGAGGTAGCTCTCACGCGCCGGGCTTGGCCCAATGTGCACCGCCTCGTCGGCCATGCGCACGTGCAGCGCCTTGGCATCCGCGTCCGAATAAATCGCGACGGTACGGATCCCGAGCCGCCGCGCAGTCCGGATGATGCGGCAGGCGATCTCGCCGCGGTTGGCGATGAGCAGCGACTTGATCACTCGGCGGCCACCCGCATCGGCTCTTCCGCTTCGAGTGGCTTGAGGCCCAACTTGGCGAACAATGCCGCGTCGGAATCATCGCCCGCATTTGGCGTCGTCAGCAGCCGGTCGCCGGTGAAGATGCTATTCGCGCCGGCGAGGAAGCAGAGCGCCTGCGTGCTCTCAGACATGCTCTCACGGCCGGCCGAGAGGCGAACCATCGACTTCGGCATGGTGATGCGCGCGACGGCGACCGTGCGGACGAACTCGATGTCATCGATCGGCTTCTCGTCGCCCCACATGTCGCCGAGCACCGTACCCTTTACCGGTACCAAGGCATTGACCGGGACGCTCTCCGGATGACGCGGGAGGGTCGCGAGCGCGTGGATGAAGCCGACACGGTCCTCACGGGTCTCACCCATGCCGACGATCCCGCCGCAGCAGACCGCCATGCCCGCCTTGCGCACTTCCTCCAGCGTATCGAGCCGCTCCTGGAACGTCCGCGTCGTGATGATGTCGCCGTAATGCTCCGGCGAGGTGTCGATGTTGTGGTTGTAATAATCGAGGCCGGCGTTCTTCAGCGCCCTCGCTTGGTCGCCGGTCAGCATGCCGAGCGTCATGCAGGTCTCGAGACCCATCGCCTTAACTTCGCCGACCATTTGCAGAAGCGCGGGCATGTCGCGGTCCTTGGGCTCCCGCCACGCCGCGCCCATGCAGAAGCGCTGCGACCCATGCGCCTTCGCCTCGCGGGCGGCAGCGATGACCGCGTCGGCATCCATCAGCTTCTCGGCCTTGAGCCCGGTGTCCGCGTGCGCGGACTGCGAACAGTATCCGCAATCCTCGGGGCACCCGCCGGTCTTGATCGACAGCAAGGTGCACAGCTGCACCTCACCCGCCGCATGATGGTGCCGGTGCACGTCCGCCGCGCGGAACACGAGTTCCGTGAATGGAAGATCGAAAAGCTCCGCGATCTCGGCGCGGGTCCAGTCGTTGCGGGTCATTGGTCCGGACAATCCGTGGTTCGAGAGGAGAAAGTCACGTTCATGATCTTCCACGTGCCGTTATCACGAACGAGGTCGAAGAGGTCGTATCCGCAATTGCTCACCTTGCCGCCGACACGAACGACGAACGGAGCCCAGACCATGGCCACATCGCCATCGATCTCGATGGCAGGGTCGCTGATCCGCTCCTGAAAGCCGGCACCAAGCTGCAAGCGCTGTGAAAACTCAGTCCAGCTTTGCTGCCGAAGTCCGCTGGAATTCGCTCGCGTTCCAGTCGCCGTGACGCGGCCGGCGGGATAAACGTAACGAAGCATTGCCGCGGCGTCGCCACGTTCGAATGCGGCGAACACGGAATTGATTGGAGCGAGGACAGCCGCAGCGTCGCTCTCGGGCGGCGGCAAGGCCTTGGCTGGCGGCAACCCCTGAGCTGCAGCTGCGGCAAGAAATGGAAGAAGTATGGCCATGCTTTGCATCACATCCTGAAGACGCCGAACAGCGGCCGTTCGGGGATCGGCGCGTTCAAACAAGCCGCGAACGCCAATCCGAGCACGTCGCGTGTCTGTGCGGGGTCGATAATCCCGTCGTCCCACAGCCGCGCGGTTGCGTGCCATGGATTGCCCTGCGCTTCGTAATCGTCGCGGATCGGCTGCTTGAAGGCTTCGGCCTCCTCCGGCGTCCATTTGTCGGCGTCGCGGTGGACGGTGGCCAGCACGCTCGCCGCCTGCTCGCCGCCCATCACGCTGATGCGCGAGTTGGGCCAGGTGAAGAGGAAGCGCGGCGAGTAAGCGCGGCCGGACATGCCGTAATTGCCGGCCCCGAAGCTTCCGCCGATCAGCACAGTGATCTTAGGCACGCTCGCGGTGGCGACAGCGGTGACGAGCTTCGCGCCATGCTTGGCGATGCCTTCCGCCTCATATTTCCCGCCAACCATGAAGCCGCTGATGTTCTGCAGGAACAGCAAGGGCGTGCGGCGTTGGCAGGCCAGCTCGATGAAGTGCGCACCCTTCACGGCGCTCTCGCTGAACAGGATGCCGTTGTTGGCGAGGATCGCGACCGGCATGCCCCAGATATGCGCGAACCCGCAGACGAGCGTCGAGCCGTAGAGCGGCTTGAACTCGTGGAATTCGGAGCCGTCCACGATCCGCGCTATGATCTCGTGCACGTCGTAGGGCGCGCGGACATCCTCGGGAATGACGCCGTACAGCTCTTCCGGGTCGTAGGCCGGCGGACGCGGCTCGCGGAGCTCGATGCCTGCGCCCGCTTCCGACTGAAGCGTCGAAACGATGTCGCGAACGATGGTCAGCGCATGCTCGTCATTCTCGGCGAGATGGTCGACTACGCCCGACTTGCGCGCATGGAGGTCGCCGCCCCCGAGATCCTCGGCGCTGATTTCCTCGCCGGTGGCAGCCTTCACTAGCGGCGGGCCGCCGAGGAAGATGGTGCCCTGGTTGCGGACGATGACGCTTTCGTCGCTCATCGCGGGGACGTAGGCGCCGCCCGCGGTGCAGCTGCCCATGACGCAGGCGATCTGGGCGATACCCTTCGAGCTCATCTGCGCCTGGTTGAAGAAGATGCGGCCGAAATGGTCACGGTCGGGGAACACCTCGGCCTGGTGCGGCAGGTTCGCTCCGCCTGAATCGACGAGATAGACGCACGGCAGTCGGTTCTCGAGCGCGATTTCCTGCGCTCGCAGGTGCTTCTTCACCGTCAGCGGATAATAGGTCCCGCCCTTCACCGTCGCGTCGTTGCAGACGATCATCACCTGCCTGCCGGACACGCGCCCGATGCCGGCAATTATGCCCGCGCCAGGGACCTCGTGATGATAGAGATCGAACGCGGCAAGCTGCCCAATCTCAAGGAAAGGCGAGCCCGGATCGAGCAGCCGCTCCACGCGGTCGCGCGGAAGCAATTTGCCGCGCTCGACATGGCGCTTGCGGTGCTTTTCCGGCCCGCCCTTGGCCGCTTCGGCAACGTCCGCGCGCAACTTTTCGACGAGAGCGCGGTTATGCGCACGCCGTGCGCGAAACTCGTCATTGTCCGGGCTGATGCTGGTTTGAAGCTTTGGTGCGCTCATGCCTTGTGAAAGCCCGTTGGTCGAATTTCCCCTGCCGCTCGCCTAGCTGCTGCGGCAGCGCTTGGCAAAACCCCACGAAAGGCCTGGAATGAACCGTACTAAGTTGCTTCTCGTCGCGTCCGCGCTCGCTTTCTCGATTTCCGCCTGCCAGCAAGCGGGCACCGGCACCGAACAATCCGCGCAAGCCCCGGGTACGGAGCTCGGCATCGTCCCGGCGTCGATGGACACGTCGGTAAAGCCGGGCGACGATTTCTTCGCCTTCACCAACGGGAGCTGGGTCAAGAACACGCCGATCCCCGAGGACCGCTCGAACATCGGCGCCTTCTACATCGCCGATCAGGAGCGCGAGCGTCAGACAAAGGAGCTAATCGCCGGAATCCTGAAGTCGAGCCCGGCTGCAGACAGCAACGAAGGTAAGATCGCCAACTACTACAATGCCTTCCTGAACACCGATGCGATCGATAAGGCTGGCCTGAACCCGGCCAAGGCCGATCTCGACGCAATCGGGCGCATTGCCGATAAGAAGCAGCTGAGCGCTGCCATCGGCGGCACGCTTCGCGCCGACACCGACCCGCTGAACGCGACGAACTTCAGGACCGAGAACCTGTTCGGCATCTTCGTGACGCAGGGCCTGAACACGCCGGGCGAGACCCTGCCCTACATCATGCAGGGCGGCATCGGCCTTCCGGAGCGCGAATATTATCTCAGCGGCGACGCCAAGATGGCGGACTTGCGCAACAAGTATCGCGCCTACGTCCAGCAGATCTTGACGCTTGCGAACTATCCGGACCCGCAGGGTTCGGCGCAGCGGATCATGGATCTTGAGACGAAGATCGCCCGCGCCCACGCCACGCGTGAGGAGAGTGAGGACTTCGCCAAGGGCGCCAAGGTCTGGACCCGCGCGGAGCTGGAGAAGAACGCCCCGGGCCTTGACTGGGCAGCGCTCCTCGACGCCGCGCAGCTCGGGTCGGCCCCGAAATTCCAGGCCTATCACTCGACCGCGATTCCGAAGCTGTCGGCTTTGGTCGGTTCCGAGCCGATCCAGGCATGGAAGGACTGGCTGGCGTTCCACACATTGAACCAGCAGGCGGCCGTGCTTCCGAAGGCGTTCCGCGATGCCAGCTTCACCTTCAACGGCACTGCGCTTTCCGGCACGCCGAAGGAGCGTCCTCGCGACCAGTTGGCGATGAACGCGGTCAGCAATGAACTGCCGGACGCGGTCGGCAAGGTTTATGTCGACAAGTATTTCCCGGTCTCTTCGAAAGCCGAAATCCAGAAGATGGTCGAGGAGATCAAGGCTGCCTTCGCCCGCCGGGTCGAAGCGCTCGACTGGATGGCGCCCTCGACGAAGGAAGAAGCGCTGAAGAAGGTGAAGTCGATCGTCGTCGGCGTCGGCTATCCCGACACCTGGCGCGACTATTCTTCGCTAACCATCGGCAGCGACGCCTACGCCAACCAGAAGAATGCGCGCCTGGCAGAATATCGGCACCAGATCGCGAAGATCGGGAAGCCGATGGACCGCGCCGAATGGTGGATGCCGCCCCAGCTGGTGAATGCGGTCAACCTGCCGGTGCAGAACGCACTCAACTTCCCGGCGGCGATCCTTCAGCGCCCCTTCTTCGACCCGAAGGCGGACCCGGCGTTCAACTATGGCGCGATCGGCTCTGTGATCGGGCACGAAATCAGCCACAGCTTCGACAATAACGGCGCCCTGTTCGATTCGACTGGTGCGCTTCGCAATTGGTGGACCCCGGCGGACTTCAAGCGCTTCCAGCAGGCCGGCGACGCGCTCGCCGCGCAGTACGACGCCTACGAGGCGCTTCCGGGCCTGCACGTGAATGGCAAGCTGACGCTCGGCGAGAACATCGCCGACGTGGCGGGACTCTCAGCGGCGTACGATGCCTACAAGCATTCGCTGAACGGCAAGGAAGCACCCGTCATTCAGGGTTACTCCGGCGACCAGCGCTTCTTCATCGCCTACGGCCAGGCCTGGGCGACCAAGATGCGTGACGAGCAACTTCGCCAGCGGATCGCAACCGATGGTCACGCCCCGGGCAATTTCCGCGCGCAAACCGTCCGCAACCTCGACCCGTGGTACACTGCGTTCAAGGTCGGGCCGGGCCAAAAGCTCTACCTCGCGCCCGAAAAGCGCGTGAAGGTCTGGTAGGCAAAGCTATCGGGCTCAAGCGGAGCCCGTACGACGTCGCGGAATATATTCTCGTGACGGCTTCTCATGCTTTCGACCCATTGCGGGCATTCGTGCTGATGGCTCGGAGGCTCAGATTCTTCGATCAGGCGTCGAGCTCGTTGCAAAGCGGGAGTTCATCATAAGGCGGCTTGTATCCGTGGCGATCGTATAAGCTCCGCGGAACGGTGGAGAGCCCGCTAGTTCCGAAATCGACGCGGGCGTATTCTGCCCCGGTCTCTCCGGTCTTCGTCCGGCATATGCCTCTAGCCACGGCGGCCTCCATGCTTTGCGCAAAGCATATAGGAGACACAGGCCAATGTCCGCTTTCCACCCAAAGCAGACATTAGCTCAGGCGCCGACCAACTCCCGTCCGATGAGCATGCGCCGAACCTCGTTGGTGCCGGCGCCGATGTCGAGCAGCTTCGCGTCGCGATAGTAGCGTTCGACGGGCCAGTCCTTGGTGTAACCCGCGCCGCCAAGTGCCTGCACCGCCTCGTTGGCCACCTTCACAGCATTCTCGGACGCGAGCAGGATTGCTCCGGCTGCATCGAAACGAGTCGTCTTGCCCGCATCACACGCCTTCGCGACCTGGTAAGCGTAGGCGCGCGAGCTGTTGAGCGCGACGTACATGTCGGCGACTTTCGCCTGCATCAGCTGAAACGTGCCGATCGGCTTGCCGAACTGCTTGCGCTCGCGGACGTAGGGCAGGACGACGTCGAGGCAGGCCTGCATAATCCCGATCTGGATTCCGGCGAGAACGGTCCGCTCGTAATCGAGGCCGCTCATCAACACCTCGACGCCCTTGTTCTCCTCGCCGAGCACGTTCTCCGGCGGGACAAAGCAGTCGTCGAACACCAGCTCGCTGGTCGGCGAGCCGCGCATTCCCAGCTTGTCCATCTTCTGGCCGATCGAGAAGCCTTCCATGTCCTTTTCGATCAGGAAAGCGGTGATGCCGCGGCTGCCCTCGCCCGTCTTGCCGTAAACGACGAGCGTATCGGCGTAGGCGCCGTTGGTGATCCAGAATTTGGTGCCGTTTAGGCGATAGCCGTTGCCGACCTTCTCGGCCTTCAGCTTCATGCCGACGACGTCGCTGCCCGCGGTCGCCTCGCTCATTGCAAGTGCACCGACATGGTCGCCGCTGATCAGCTTGGGCAGATAGCGCTTCTTCTGCTCGTCATTGCCCCAGCGGCGGATCTGGTTGACGCAGAGGTTCGAGTGGGCGCCGTAGCTGAGCCCTACCGACGCCGAAGCCCGCGCAATTTCCTCCTGCGCGATAACATGTTCGAGATAGCCAAGACCGAGTCCGCCATATTCTTCCTCGACGGTTATTCCGTGAAGCCCGAGCTCGCCCATCTGCGGCCAGAGGTCCTTCGGAAATTCGTCTTTCTCGTCGATTTCCGCGGCGATCGGCGCGATCTTGTCGCTGGCGAAGCGCTGCGTCGTCTCACGGATCGTGTCCGCCATTTCGCCCAGGTCGAATTCGAGCCCGCCTTCGGACATGCTTCTCTCCTCTTGGGGCGAGCGCCTAGCACCCGCATTGAGGTTTGAACAAGGAAGCCCGCAGTCTTATGTGCAGCGCAACAATCCGACTCCGGAGCAAATTCCATGGCCACCACCGCAGACGATCCGACCGTAATCCTCTCGATTGCACGCACGCCGATGGGCTCAATGCAGGGCGCTCTCGCCGATGCCTCGGCGACCGATCTCGGAGCGACGGCAGTGAAGGCGGCAGTGGAGCGCGCCGGCGTGTCCGGCGAGGACATCGATCGCATCTACATGGGCTGCGTGCTTCCTGCCGGCCTCGGCCAGGCTCCCGCCCGCCAGGCAGCGATCAAGGCCGGCCTTCCGAAGTCGGTCCAGGCGACGACGGTCAATAAGGTCTGCGGCTCTGGCATGCAGACAGTGATCATGGGCGACGAGGCCCTGTCGGCCGGCAACGCCAACTTCATCATCGCGGGCGGCATGGAGTCGATGACCAACGCCCCGTACCTGCTGAAGAAGCACCGCTCGGGCGCGCGCATCGGCCACGACACGGCCTATGACCACATGTTCCTCGACGGCCTCGAGGATGCGTACGAGGAAGGCCGCGCGATGGGCAGCTTCGCCCAGTGCACCGCCGACGAATATCAGCTGACGCGCGAGCAGATGGACAATTACGCCATCGAGAGCCTCAGCCGCGCCAAGGCCGCTATCGACAATGGCGGCTTCAAGGACGAGATCGTCCCGGTCACCATCAAGAGCCGGGCCGGCGAGACGATCGTCGACACCGACGAGGCTCCTGGCCGCGGCCGTCCGGACAAGATTCCTCAGCTGAAGCCGGCCTTCTCAAAGGAAGGCACGATCACCGCGGCGACAAGCTCGTCGATTTCCGACGGCGCGGCAGCGGTCGTCCTTACGCGTGAGAGCGTCGCCAATGCCAAGGGCCTCGAACCGGTCGCGCGCATTGTCGCCACCGCCGCCCATGCCCAGGAGCCGGCGCAGTTCACCGTCGCACCGATCGGCGCGATCGAGAAGGTGCTCGCCAAGGCCGGCTGGAAGGCCTCCGACGTCGACCTGTGGGAAGTGAACGAGGCGTTCGCCTGCGTCGCCATGTTCGCGATGAAGGACCTCGGAATCCCGCACGAGAAGATCAACGTCCACGGCGGCGCGACCGCTCTCGGCCACCCGATCGGAGCCAGCGGCACGCGCATTCTCGTGACCCTCGTGAACGCGCTGAAGGGCAAGGGTCTGAAGCGGGGCGTTGCGAGCCTCTGCATCGGCGGCGGCGAAGCGACCGCCGTTGCGGTGGAACTGGTCTAAGCAGAAGACTCGCTGCGGGCTCTCGCAACTGGTAAGTCGCGCCCTACATCAAGGGGAGAGAAGCCGTGAAGAAACTCGTGTTGATCGTCGGCATCGCAGCACTCGCAGCTTGCGGTCAGAAGGAAGCTGCGCCCGCAGAGAACGCGGATATGAACGCCGCTGAGGCCAATATGGAAGCGCCGGCTGCGACTCCGGCCGCGTTCCAGCTCAACGAGACGACCTGGACGTTCACCGACAAGGACGGGCAGAAAATTCAGGAATCGGTGGACGCCAACGGCAATTACATCGCCAATTCTGGCGACAAACACGTCGATCACGGCACTGCGGTCATGAAGGACGACAAGGCCTGCTTCACCAGCGCCATGAACAAGGACGGCGAGACCTGCTGGACGACGAAGCCCCTAGAAATCGGACAGTCGTTCGAAACGACCAGCGACAAGGGCGAGAAGCTGACCGTTACGCGGGTCGCTTACACCCCGCTGACGATGCCGGCGGGCTAAATACTCGAGATGGCGAAACGCGGGCCTATTTCGGGCCCGCGTAAGCCATGCACTCCAGCTCCAGCTCCGCGCCGAGGGCGAGACCGTTCGCACCGAACGCGCTGCGCGCCGGCAGCTTTCCGGCAGGGAAGTAAGGCACGTAAACGGCGTTGAACGCCGGCCAGTTCTTCATGTCGGCGATCATCACCGTGCACTTGAACACGTCGCTCCAGCCGAGGCCCCTGGCCTTCAGCGCGCCGCCGATATTCTCCATAGTCTGCTTGGCCTGGCCCTCGAAGGTCGGTGGCAGCTTGCCGTCAGCCTGGATGCCGATCTGACCGGAAAGGTAAAGTACGTCGCCCACGCGAACCGCGGTCGAAAATGGCGCAGGACGCCCGTTCAGTTCCGGCGCGGGGAAATATTCGACGGCGGGGCGCTGGGCCCGAGCATTCACAGCCGTGGCGCCGAGCAGCGCAACCAAGGCAATCGCATATTTCATTCCCGCCTCCCCGTTCAGTCGATGACTTCGCCCTCGCTCACGCCCCAGATGTCTGAGACGCGGATATAGCCTTCGCGCTTTCCGACCGCGATGTGACACCAGCCGTTGCCGCAATGCTCGATGTGTCCGACCACGCCCTGTTCGGCGTTGAAGCGCACGCGGCTCGCCCCATCCGCCTTCGCGTGAATCGGACGCGGATCGCCGGGCTTCACGATCGCCGTGCGGCGGTCGCTGAGCAGCGACACGAGCATCCAGCCCTGTGTGCCCTCGGGGTCCTCGATCATGCGCCAGTTCGGATAGGTCTTCACGACGCGGATCGGCAGGTCGCGACGCTTGTAGAGCCAGATACCGGGATAATTGCGCCCCGGGCCGGTGCGCATCATCGCTTCGCCCGACGCGATCGAGGCCCAGTAGGGCGGTTTCTTGTCCTGCGCGACGGCCGGGACGGCCAGACTCAACGCGACTAACGCCAACAGCCCCCGTCTCACGAAGATCACGCTCCCGTCAGGATCCTGTCCACCAACTGCTTCACCGTGGGGACGAAGCCGTTGGAATAGAACGGGTCGGTCTTGAAGCGGAAGGCCGCGTGACCCGCGAACATCAGATTTTTCTCGACAGGACCGCCATGTGCGATGTCCTGCAGCGTCTTCTGGATGCAGAAGCTGCGCGGATCGGCGAGCCGACCGGTCGAGTTCTTCTCATTGTCCGCCCAGGACGAGAAAGAGCACTGGCTGAGGCAGCCCATGCACTCCGCCTGGTCGTGGCGGATCTGGTTCTTCTCATCCGTCGTGACGAAGATCAGCGTCTCGTCGGGCGTCTTCAGCGCCTCGGTATAGCCGGCGGCAAACCACTCGCGCGCGTGCTGCAGGTCGCCCTTGGTGACCCAGTAACCGCGCTTCTTGCCGACGCCGACATCGAGCTCGAAATGATGGTCGCCGAGCGGCTCCTTGGTGAAAGCGATCTGGCGATGCGAGCGCTCCTCGAGCGCCCGCAGGAATGGGTTGCGGACGGCCGACGAATAGAAGCCGGTCGGCGAGAAGCGGTGAAGAAGGACATCGCCCTCTTCCAGGTTCATCAGCCGCGCCTTCCACTCCGGCGGGATCGGGCTTTCCTGCGTCAGCAGCGGGCGCGTTCCGAACTGGAAAGCGACCTGGCCGAGTTCCGGATTGTCGATCCAGTTCTCCCATTCGTCGAGACGCCAGACCCCGCCGGCCATGACGATCGGGACGCTGTCGGCGATGCCATTCTCACGCATTGTCGCGCGCAAGGCCGCGACGCGCGGATACGGGTCCTGCGGAGCGCGCGGGTCCTCGGCGTTCGAAAGCCCATTGTGCCCGCCTGCCAGCCACGGATCCTCGTAAACCACTGCCGCGAGCCAATCCGCAGCCTTGTGATAGGCGCGCTTCCACAGCGCGCTGAACGCACGCGCGGAGCTGATGATCGGAAGATAGTTCACACCGTAGGACGCTGCGATCTCGCTCAGCTTGTACGGCATGCCCGCGCCGCAGGTGACGCCGGTGACGAGACCCTTCGTGCGCTCCAGGACGCCATGAAGGACGCGCTGTGCGCCGCCCATTTCCCAAAGGACGTTGATATTGATCGCGCCCTTGCCGCCGGCGAGATCGTAGGCGCGCTGCACCTGCGCGACCGCGCCGTCGATGGCGAACTTGATCAGCTCCTCGTGGCGTTCCCGCCGGGTCATACCCTTGTAGATTTGCGGGATTATCCGGCCTTCGGGATCATAGCTGTCGGCATTGACCGCTGAGACCGTTCCGACTCCGCCGGCAGCCGCCCATGCGCCCGAGCTCGCGTGATTGGTCGCCGAAACGCCCTTGCCGCCCTCGATCAGTGGCCAAACCTCGCGGCCACCGTAAAGAATGGGCTGCAGCCCCTTGAACAACTCGTCTCTCCCGTTTCGCGCGCTATATAGGCCCTGTTGCGGACATTTCTGCAAAAATCCACCGATTCACGGACATAACGAAACGGGCCGGGAATCGCTTCCCGGCCCGCCTTGCTTGTCATTCTGGGATTTGGCTTAGCAGCGGCCCTTGGCAACCTGGCTGCCGACGACCGCGCCGAGAGCGCCGCCGATCAGAGCACCGGTCGTGCGATCGCCGGTCCGATAACCGTAGCGATCGCGCCCGCTTGCAACCTGCGATCCGACGACCGCACCCAGCGCACCGCCGACGAGCGCGCCGGTGGTCGAGTTACCGCAGCGGTATCGGCTGCCGTAGTAGTTGTTGCTGTAGTAGCCGTTGTTGTAGCCGCCGCCATAGTAAGGCGAACCGTACGAGCTGTACCCACCGTAATAGGGCGATCCGCCGTAGTAGCTGCTGCCGTAGTACGGCGAGCCGCCATAGTAGCTCGAACCATAATAAGGGGAGCCCGAGTAACGCGACCCATAGTAGCGCGTGCCCGAATAGCGCGACCCGTAATAAGGCGACGACGATACGTAACGCGTGCGGACAGGCGCGCCACCGTAGTAGGACGAGCCGTAATAGCGCGCCTTCTGGGCTCGCTTCTGCGCCTTCTTCCACGACTTCTGGCCATGATCCTTGGCCGACGCGACGGTCGGAGTGACAACCATGGATGCCGCGGCAAGCGCGAGCAGGGAATTCCTCAACATCGAAATACTCCTCGAATACGCGGCCACGCTCAAAAGGCGCGGCGTCTTGACGCCACCTGCTGCGCGTTATGGGCTGTCTGCGTCCTGAATGAGGTTGTCAGGAATTCGGCAGCTGGAGCGAGTAGTCGAGGCCGATGTCGACGGATGGGGCAGATTGAGTGATCCGTCCGACGGAAATGTAATTCACTCCAGTCTCGGCGATGGCGCGGATGGTGTCGAGATTGACCCCGCCCGACGCCTCCAGCGGCACGCGCCCGGCCACCAGCGCCACTGCTTCGCGAAGGACCTGCGGAGACATATTGTCCAGCAGCAGCCGGTCCGCGCCCGCCTCGAGCGCTGGCTCGATCTGGTCGATCCGGTCGACCTCGACCTGGACCGGAAAGCCGGTATCCGCGGCCTTTGCAGCACGCACGGCCTGCGCGACGCCACCGGCGACTGCAACGTGATTGTCCTTGATCAGAAGCCCGTCATCGAGCCGCATCCGGTGGTTCTCGGCGCCGCCCATCCGCGCTGCATATTTCTCGAGAAGGCGGAGGCCAGGAATGGTTTTCCGCGTGTCGAGGAGGATTGCGCCGGTCCCTGCGATCCTGTCGACATATTGGCGCGTCAGCGTCGCAATCCCCGATAGATGCTGAAGCGTGTTGAGCGCCGATCGCTCGGCGCCGAGCATTGCGCGGGCATTGCCCTCGAGACGAAGCAGGTCGTTGCCCTTCTCGACGCTGTCCCCGTCCTTCACGAGCTTCTCGAAACGCACGTCGCGGTCGAGTGCCCGGAAGAAGGCAATCGCAATGTCGAGACCGGCAATGGTGATCGGCTGACGGCAGTTCATTTCCGCAGTGAAGCGAGCTTCAGCACCGATCGTCGCGGCCGATGTGATGTCGCCGCCCGAGCCCATATCTTCGGCAAGCACGCGGCGGACGAACTCGGTCACATCGAATTGGGGATCAACGGCCATGAGGCGGCTCTAAGCGAGCAGCCGCCACGTCGCTAGTGCGCGGGCTCGTCGTGCGTCGTTTCCGCGCCCGCCAAGCGCCAATGGTCGCCGTCCAGCTCGAATCTCTGGGCCGTGCTGGACTCGAACTTTTCGCCGCTCCAGGTCTGAAGCGTCAGCGTGACGCCTTCCGCCTCGATATCGATCCGGTTGAAGCTTTGTTCTTCGTCGCGCAACCGGGTCGACGTCGCCGTTCCCGCCTGGACGACAAGCGCTGGGCCAGCGCGAGTAACGAGGTCGCGAGCGCTGTGGGTCGACGCAGTGTGATGATGGCCCGCAAGCAGCATGTCGACGCCGGCGTCCGCCGCTGCGTCAAGTGCGAGTTCGCTTCTCCCGGCGGCTCGCTCCACGTCGCCCGTCTCGCCCACCGGCAAGGCGAACAACGGGTGGTGGGTAACGAGCACTCGCAGCGAATTGGGATTGCTGCGGTCGAACGTCTCCCGAATGAACTTCAGCTGCTCGTGACTGATCCGGCCGTCCTTGAACGTCAGCGACCGCGCCGTGTTGATCCCGAGCAGGCTGACTCCGGGAAGCTCGTGAAACGGGCAAAGCGTCTCGTCGATGAACCGCCTGTAGCGCGTCAGCGGGGACAGGAATCGGCGGAAGACGTCGTACAGCGGCACGTCGTGATTGCCGGGCACCGCGAGCACGTCATGGCCGGCCTCGCGCAGTCGGTCGAGAAATTCGCAAGCTTCCTTGAACTGCTCGATCCGCGCGCGTTGGGTGAAGTCCCCGCTGATGACGACGAGGTCGGGCTTCTCCTCGTCAACGCGCTGCGCGACGGCCTCGACAAGTTTCGGGTCATGCGCACCGAAGTGCAGGTCAGACAAATGGATTAGGCGAGCCATTGAACAGCAACGCGCTGGCGACGCCACGGTTCACCGCTTAAACGACAGTCATGGATCGGACCGAGGCGAACAGCGGCACACGGGAAGTTTCCGAGCGGCTTCGCTTCGACGAAGCTGCCCTGGATCGCTGGCTATCCGAGCATATCCCCAATGGCGCGCACGGCGGACCAATAAAGGTCAGCCAGTTCAAGGGCGGGCAATCCAATCCAACCTACCGGATCGACACGTTCCGATCCGCATTCGTCCTCCGGCGGAAACCACCGGGCACGCTCCTGCCTGGCGCTCATGCTGTTGAGCGCGAATACCGCGTGCTTGCAGCGCTCGGAGCGCAGGGTTTTCCGGTCCCGAAAGTCTACGGGCTGTGCGAAGACGAGAGCGTAATCGGCACGGCTTTCTACGTCATGGACATGGTGCCGGGACGGATCGTCTGGGAAGCGCATTTCCCCGGCATGAGCCGCGAGGAGCGCGCCGCGCACTTCGATGCGATGAATGCAACCATTGCACAACTCCACGGCTACGATCCTGAAGCGGTCGGGCTGGGCGACTATGGCAAGGCGACCGGCTTCGTCGAACGCCAGGTCGCGCGCTGGTCGAAGCAATACCTCGGCGACACGGACGCGGGGCGCGTCCCCGCCATGGACAGGCTTGTAGACTGGCTCGGCAAGCATTTGCCGCCTGACAGCGGCCGCTCCAGCGTCGTCCACGGCGACTATCGCTGCGACAACATGATCTTCGATGCGGAGACACCAGTGGTCCGCGCGGTGCTCGACTGGGAGCTGTCGACGCTCGGCGATCCGGCGGCCGACTTCACCTACCACCTGCTCATGTACCGAATGCCCGGCGGGCCGAACTTCAGCGGGCTTGCCGGTCTCGACCTCGAAGCGCTCGGCATCCCGTCGGAGAACGATTACGTCGCCGCCTACTGCCGCCGGACCGGTCGCGATCATTTGCCCAACAAGGATTATCTGATCGTCTTCTGCCTGTTCCGGCTCGCCGCCATTCTCCACGGCATCAAAGGCCGCCTCGCGCGCGGCAATGCGTCGTCAGCGCATGCGGCGCAGATGGTGGAGCGGCTGGAACCGCTGGCCGAACTCGCTCTGTCGGAAACGCGGAATGCTCGGCTTTAGGGGGCGGCGCGAATGTCCGCTTTCGACCCAAAGCTGACCCGAGCCGTTGGCAGCGTGAAGATCAAACGCCCATTAACTGCCGCGCCGTCGCGTGCCACCACGGTGTGTCCCACAGCAGGTTGATCAGGACTGCCGTCGGCACATAGACCGCCAGCCAGATCCCGTAGGCCTCGTGCACCCGCCGATTCCGGATCACATCCCAGACGAACATCGGGGATGCCGCGAGCAGCACATAAAGCTGCAGGGAAATCGGACTCCCGGGCATCGTTTCCGGCAGCGCCGTGATCCTTACAATCCCCGCGGCCAGCGGAATTGCCGTGGCGAGAAACATCATCCGCTTGTGAAGCCCCGCATTGCTCAGGCGAGCCTTGAAGGCGATGGCCAGGAAAAGCGGAAACAGCAAACCAACCTGAATCTGCATCAGCATGATGTCGTCCAGCTCCGATGCGCGCTCCAGCAACCTCTCACGCATCGCGGGCGGCCCGAAGTGCGCGCCCTGCCACACCTGGTGATAGATCGTCGGGACGAGCACCAGACCTACGGCCACCAGGAGAGTCGCTAGCAAGAACCCGAGCACGCCAAGCCGCATGTGATATTCGCGCCGACCCGTCGCCATCAGCCAGGACTGCGCCAACAGCGTCAGCAGGAAAGACCCCATCACCACCGCATGCATGTGCAGCACCAGCGGGAACGGCGGGCGAGCCCCCGCCTGGACCATGCCCACCTTCATGATCGAATCCGGGATGAACCCCGTGAGTACGATCGCGATGAACCAGCCCGCCATGACCACGAAGATCCAGCGGTCCAGCGCATGCGCCCGCGGCGTCCCGGACAATAGGTCCGGCCGGCGCTCCTTAAGCGAAAAGCGGTCTGCAACAGTCGCCATGGCTTGTCCCCCTCGCCTCTCTCGACTGGCCTTGGTCTGTATCACAACATTCGAACGGCGACACGCGCCTTGCCAGTGCCGCTTAGTTCCCCGGTTTGAAGCCATGCACGCGAGGGCTGGCCAACTCTCTCGGTTCGCCCCATTGGTAACATAAGCCGAGTGTCAGCTTTCGACCCATTGCGGACATTAGGGTCGACCGTCATTCTCGCCGCATGCTTTACCTCGCACTCAAAGCGGCACTTTCAGGTGTCCTGATCGCCATAATCTCAGAAGTCTCAAAGCGTTACCCAGGCATAGGCGGTCTGATTGCATCGCTGCCCTTGGTTTCCGTCCTCGGCATGATCTGGCTTTGGCGAGATAAGCCCGACGTTGAGAACATGGCGTCGCACGTCGAGGCGACCTTCTGGTTTGTTCTTCCGTCCCTGCCGATGTTCCTGCTCATTCCGTGGCTCCTGCGGAATGGGACATCGTTCTGGTTGGCGCTGCTAATCGGTTGTGCGGCGACAATCGCTTTCTATTCGGCAATGATTGCCATCGGACCGAAGTTTGGGCTGCGGCTCTGAAACGTCCGCTTTCCATCCGAGGCAGTGGCCCCGATACGAATACGGGTTGCGGAACGGACCCGATCGCTGCTTCTGGGGATGAATGTCGCTGGTCCAACCTGCTGGATTGACCGGAACCCTCGAGGCACGGCGCGGAGACCTTCGCCGGTTCCTGATTGCGAGGACAGGCAGCGAGGCTGATGCAGACGATCTGCTGAGCGAGCTCTGGATCAAGGCCAATTCGGTCCAGCCGGGTCCGGTCTCCAATCCGGGCAGCTACCTTTTCAAGATGGCCAATAATCTCGTACTCGACAGGCTTCGCGAAACCAGTCGCCGCCAGCGGCGCGAAGGCGACTGGATCGCAGAGCAACGCGGCAGCCACGCCCTCGTGGAAGAGCCCGCCGATCCGGCGTCCAGCGCCGAGAAAATGCTCATCGAACGGGACGAGCAGAATCGGCTGACTGAAGCGATCGACCAACTGCCCGCCGGGGCCCGCCGCGTGCTCCGAATGCATAAGCTGGAAGGGCTCGGCCATGCCGAGATCGCCGCTCAACTGGGGATAAGCAAAAGCGCCGTCGAGAAGCATATGGCCTTGGCCATGGCGCATCTCCGCAGAATCCTGACGACTGAGGCGGAGCCCGGTCCGCGGCGTCTAGAAATCAACAAGGGAGGTCCGGCCGAGGGAGGCAAGGACTTGAAATCATGAGCATCGACCGGATCTACGAAGAGGCCGCCGGCTGGCTCGTTCGCCAGCAGGATGACGCCATGGACTGGCAAGGCTTCACCCTTTGGCTGGAAGCCGACCCGCGCCACCGCGCCGCCTATGACGATCTGGCATTGCTCGATGCCGACCTCGATACTTTCGCGCAAAGGTTTGAAGTTAACCGGACGGTGCCAGCGCCCGTCGCCGCAAACGACGCTGAGCCCGTGCGCTGGAAGCGATGGGCGGGCGTAGGCGGTGGCGCTCTGGCTGCTGGCCTGGCGCTAGCCTTGGTGCTCCAGCCAGCGACATCGGACATTCGGGCCCAGGACTATCGGTCGGCTCCGGGCAAGAGCGCCCAGGTCGCTCTGGCTGACGGCGGCCATGTCGTGCTCGCGCCGGACAGCCACCTTCGGGTTCGAGGTGGGGATATTACAATTGAGGGGACGGGATACTTCGACGTTCCACACAGGCCCGGGCGCACGCTCACCGTCAACGCCGGCGATTTCCAAGTCACCGACATCGGAACGCGCTTCTCGGTCGCGAACGAGGTCGAAGGAGTCAGCGTCGAGGTTGAGGAAGGAGCCCTCTCGGTCTCATCGCAACGGCTGGGATCGCCGATAGCTTTGCATGCGGGTCACGGCCTGCATGCCGACCGGTCGAGCGCGACCGTTCAGCTCGTCAGCGTTGAGCCGCAGCGTATCGCGACGTGGCGAAACGGCAAGCTGCAGTTCGATGAGGTACCGCTCGCGCTGGTCGCGCGCGACATCTCAAGATATTCGGGCAGGAAGGTGACGGTCGACCGCGCTATCGCCGGCCAGCCATTCAGCGGAGTGATCGCGATTGACCAAGGTGAGGCCCCTGAACAGACCCTCGCCCAGATCCTGTCGCTCGACATCCAGAGGGTGGACGGCGCTTCTCGCCTTCGGCCTCGTCGCTAGCCAGTTTACGCTCGCTTCCCCCGTTTATGCCGCGACTCAATCAATCAACATCCCGGCCGGCCCGCTCTCGCAGTCCATCCGGAGGCTAGCCGACCAGGCAGACGTCTCGATCGGCTTCGCGGGCAAATTGCCCGGTATCGCGGCACGAACCGTGCGCGGCGCGTCGAGCCCGGCGGACGCGCTACGCCAGATGCTCAAAGGAAGCGGTTACCATGCCGTGCCGACCGGACCATCGAGCTTTCGGATCGAGCGACTACCTCGCGCAGCGCACGCCGCATCAACACCAAGCACGCCGATTGAAGAGCCGTCGCCAGACATCGTCGTGACCGCGCTCAAGCGGCCACAGCTGCTGACAACCCTTCCCGGCACCGTAAGCGTGATATTCGCCGACAACCTCCGTTCCGCCGCGGGCCTGGCGGGCAGCGACGCGATCGGGCGCCAGCTTCCATCGCTCACGACCAGCAGTCTGGGACCCGGCCTCAACCGCCTTTTTCTTCGTGGAATCGGGGACGGGCCACTCAATGGCTTCAACCAGGGAAGCGTGGCCATCCTGCTCGACGAAGCCCGGATCAACTATGACGCCCCAGACCCCGACTGGGCACTCATCGACATTGACCGGGTCGAGGTCCTCGAAGGACCGCAGGGTCCGCTTTACGGAACGGGAGCGCTCGGCGGGATCGTCAAGCTTTCGACGACGGCCCCTGATCTGGGACATTCGTTCGCTCGCGTTTCGACGTCTGGAGCGGTTGTGGAGGGCGGCGGTTTCTCGAACGCGCAATCGTTGACGGCAAATCTGCCGCTTGCATCTCAACGTTTGGGCGTGCGCGCCGTGGCTTATCGCGACCAGCAGGCCGGGTGGATCGACAACGCCGGCGGAGACGGCAACATCAACCGGTTGCAGCTTGTCGGTGGACGGCTCGCCATTCGCTGGATTCCTGCCGGGCACTGGACCGTCGATCTGATCGGCGCGCTCCAAAGTCGAAATACGCGAGACAGCCAGTACGCCGACGGCAACGTCGGTCCGTTACGCCGTCCGGATCGATTGCGGGAGCCTCGCGACCTTGACGCCAAGATCGGCATGTTGACCATAAAGGGTCCGATTGGCAGGGTTGAACTCACCTCGATCACCAGCTTCAGCCGGCAGGAAGCAGCGGCAACCTACGACGCTGCACCGCTTGCACCGATTCTTGGGACTGTAGGGCCAACAAGCGTCGACGACGCTCGGAACTATGATCTGTTCGACCAGGAGGTCAGGATCCAGAACCGGAGCGCAGGCGGACTGGAATGGCTCGCGGGCCTGTCCTTCATCAATGCGACAACTGACACGGATATCGTCGCGAAGGACGCCTCGACCGGCGTTCCCCTACTGAGGTTTCGAAGGTCGATCAGTGAGGCGGCCGCCTTCGGCGAGGCGAGCGCCAAGATCGGCCGCGGTGTGATCCTGGCGGGCGGAGGCCGGGTCTTTTCAGTGGGGATCGACGACGAGGGGCAGGAAGCCAATTCATCAGGAGCGCTCAGTCGACGAAGTATCCGGGCGGCGGCCGATGCAAGCATCACTTGGAAGCCGTCGGCGAATGTCACGGCCTTCCTTCACGCAGCGAGCGGATATCGCCCTGGCGGAATCAACGTCCAACGCGACGCTTCCCAACCGACGTACGAAGCAGATGAGCTGGCAAGCGTCGAGCTCGGATCGCGGATCGAGCTGGGCGAAGATTCTTCGGCAGAAGCCACTGTTTTTGCGTCCAGGTGGCAACATGTTCAGACCGACGAGCTCCTGACCAACGGGTTGGTCGCAACTCGAAACGCAGGCAACGCGCACAATTCCGGCCTCGAAGGGCGCATCCATTTGGCAGTCGGCAAGGCCACGATGCTGACCGGCGGCCTCATCCTTCAGTCCGCGCGACTGGCCTCGTCGAACCAAGGCAGCGAAATCGAAGATCGCCGCTTGCCCGCGGTTCCGCAGCTTGCTGCTCGGGTAGAGCTCGGCCACCGCTTCCATTGGGACTCATGGGATGGCGAGGCGAGCATCGGTGGCCGGTACATCGGAGCGACCCATTTGAGCTTCGATCCTGTACTTGATCGAAGGACCCCCGGACACGCGCTGATGGACGCGCATGTTTCCCTCTCGCGCGATGGCTGGACCGCGGAGCTTCTTGGCGAGAACCTCACCAACAGCACCGCCGACACGTTCGGTTTCGGCAATCCGTACCGCGTCAGGCTGGTGCCGCAGCGCACGCCGGCCAGGCCGCGATCGATCGGCATATCCCTCAGCCGGTCTTTCTGAGTTTCGCATTTTTAGTCAGCCGACCGACTGAGGTGCCGACGATTTCGGGGCGTCTTCACCGGGAATAGCCCGGGGACTTCCTGATGAATGTCGAAGCCGCAAGGCACTTGATTGAACGTCGTTACGCCACCGTCCACGGTGCCGTCCAGGCGGCAGACTATCCCCATTTTTGCATTGTCGATTCCGGTCCGGAGATGGGCCCCACTGCCGCCTTGGGCTTTCGGCTGGCCGGAGAGGAGCGGCTGTTTCTTGAAGACTATCTCGACGATCCCATCGAGAGGGCAGTCAGCGAAAAGATCGGAATTAGAGTCAATCGTGACCGCATCGTCGAGATCGGAGCGCATGCGTCGGCCCAAAGCCGCGCCACCGTGGCGTTGTGGGCCAGAACCGCGCGTCATTTGAACGGGATCGCGGATGTAGCGGTAGCCGTACTGACCGGTCCGCTACGGTTGATGTTCGGAAGGCTTGGGATCGACATTCACGATCTTGGCGCTGCCGATCCGGCCCGGCTTCCGGAAGGCGCTGCGGACTGGGGACGATACTATGACCTGCAGCCGCGAATCTGCGCAGGACTGATCGCACCCGCGCTTCCGAAATTGGCCGGCTTCGACGATGGCGTAACCGGGATCTGCGCATGACTGCGCTGCTCGAAGCCGTCCGAAGCCACGTGCGTGCAGGTCGTTCCAATCCTGCTTTTGATGACGGCCACAAATCGTTGAGCTGGGGTGACAGCGCTCTAGCCATCGAGAACACGATTGGCGAGCTCGAACGATCTGGACTGGGCAGAAGTCCGGTCGGATTGGACATCGATCATTCGACAGGCGCGGCAATTCTTCTCGTCGCACTGATCGAGGCGGAAATCCCGGTCGTCCCGCTCCCACCGTATTTCAACGAGGCGCAGCGGCTCGCTGCACTCGGCAACGCCGGTGCGAGCGCCTGCATCTCGGGCTGCTCCCTTGACGATCTCACCGTTCGGTTCGGAGCGGTCCCCGTCGAAACGGGGGAGGCCGACCTTCCCAACGCAACGGCGGTGATAAGCTTCAGCAGCGGCTCGACCGATGAACCCAAGGGAGTCTGCCTTTCCGCAGATCACCTCATTGCTGTCGCCACGTCGGTTTGCGACTACCTTGGCCGCGATCTTGCGGGCCGGCACCTACCGGTCCTTCCGTTTGGAATCCTGCTCGAACAAGTCGCCGGCCTGTTCGCCTCGCTCATCGCTGGCGGGACCTACCTGCCACTGCCCGGAAGCGCAGTCGGATTGGCAAACCCGCTTCGGCCCGACGGAAAGCAATTACTCGACGCCGTCATTCGGGATGGAGCGACGTCCCTCATCCTCGTTCCCGAATATCTGGCAGCGCTGGTGGCAGCGATGGAAGCATGCTCGACCCGCTTGCCGCAGTTGACCCTCGTCGCCGTTGGCGGCGCTAGCATTTCCCCCGCGTTGCTAAAGCGCGCCAGCCTGGTCGGTCTGCCGGTTCGGCAGGGTTATGGAATGACCGAAGCCGGCTCGGTCATCACGCTTGAGGACGGATCGACCATCTCTCAAGGGGGAGTCGGTCGGTCGGTCGGCAGCCACAAGCTTTGGTTGGCGGACGACGGCGAAATCATCATCGATGGGCCGCTATTCCTCGGTCTCGTCGGTCAGTCTCGAGAGCCCGGCTCCTTTGCCACAGGGGACATCGGTCGCTTCGACCAGCAAGGGTCACTCTGGATCGACGGCCGGAAGTCCAACCTCATCGTTACAGCCTTCGGACGCAACATCTCGCCCGAATGGCTCGAAGCGCTGCTGACGGCTCAGCCCGAGATTGCTCAAGCCATGGTCCGCGGCGACGGAGACGCGATACTCGAGGCCCTGCTCGTCCCCGCAGGACCCGAGGCCGACGTCGAAAGTGCGGTCGAACGCGTCAACGGCGGACTTCCGGAATACGCCCGGATCGGCGCCTGTCGTCTTGTACCCCCCTTCACGCCGGCGAGCGGACTGCTGACGGGCAACGGCCGGATGCGACGCAGCGCGATCAATCGAGCCCATCCCAAGGAGACGGCGGCGGATAAGTTCTTCGACCGGCTAATTTCGGAGACGAAAGGCGACCAGGCGCGCTTTGCGATGACCCCGCAGCTTCTTGCGGGGCTCACCGGCCAGATCAGTCGCAGCGATTACATCGCGTACCTGACGCAAGCCTTTCATCACGTGCGCCACACGGTCCCGCTGATGCGTGAGGCGCGCGCCGCGCTCGCGGAGCGGGGCAACCCAATGCTCGTGGAGGCACTCGACAATTATATTGTGGAGGAGACCGGCCACGAAGAATGGATCCTCGACGATATCGAGACCGCGGGCGGGGATCGGGACGCGGCATCGCGCAGCGACCCCGCGCCGGCGACCAAGGCGATGGTCGACCATGCCTATGCAACAATTCGAGACGGCAATCCGGCCGCGTTCTTCGGGATGGTCTTCGTTCTAGAAGGAACGAGCGTCGCGTTGGCTTCGCATGGCGCTTCCGCGGTCCAGCGGCGACTGGGGCTTCCGAACACCGCCTTCCGCTACCTCAATTCACACGGCGCACTCGATCAGGATCACATGAAATTCTTCGAGAGCCTGATGAACCGCGTCGACGATCCATCGGACCAGTCCGCCATCGTCGAAATGGCGAAGGACATGTTTCGTCTATTCGGCGGAATGTTCGGGGGAATCGAAATCGAAGGCGTTCGTGATGCGGCATGATGGCAAGACGGTTGTGCTCACCGGAGCGGCCGGCGGAATCGGCAGCCTCCTTTGTCGCGAGTTGAAGAGAGAGGGTGCGACCGTCGTCGGTGTCGATCGCGTCGATTGTCCCGAGGCCGACGAGACGATCATGGCCGATCTCGCGACCCAAAGCGGCCTTGCCGACATCTGCAACCTGCTTTCGTCGAGGCGGGTCGACCTGCTCGTGAACCTCGCCGGGATGCAATATTTCGGTCTGTTCGACCGGCAGGAGCCCGATCAGATCTGGACCGGATACGTCGTCAACCTGATCGCACCCGCAACCTTGATGCGCTGCGTCCTTCCGCAAATGCAGGCACGCGGAGACGGACAGATCGTAAATATCGGTTCGGTCCTTGGCGCGGTGAACTATCCCTATTTCGCCACCTATTCGAGCAGCAAGGCAGGCTTGCGGGGTCTGTCCGAGGCTCTTCGCCGGGAGCTCGGCAAGTCGCCCATCGCAATCACCTACATCGCCCCCCGAGCAGTCCGCACAGCCTTCAACGGAGCGGAGGTCAATCGCTTCCTCGAAATCGCGAAGATGCATCCCGACGATCCCGCGCTGGTCGCGCGGCGCATCGCCCGGGCAATCGGTGGACGCCGCAAGGAGGTCACGCTCGGCATCGCCGAACATTTCTACACCCGCCTGAACGGCCTCTGCCCCCGCCTAGTCGATGCGGGCCTCGCAGGCACGACCGCCAAGGCACGCGAGCTTTTCGCCAACTGATCCAGGAGAAGGAGCAATTCATGGATTTTGGCCGCTACATTCAAGTTTTGGCTGCATTGAGCCTGACGGTGCTGGCCGCTCCGGCGTTTGCTTCGGACAATCCGGCAATGGATTCCGATGTCATGCGCATCAACAATGCCTGGGCGCACATTCGCTACCAGGTGAAGGACCGCAACGCGCAATACAATCAGCTGGCCGCGCTTGAGGGGCAGGCGCTCCAGGTCGTCCAGAAATATCCGGGCAAGGCCGAGCCGCTGCTTTGGGAAGGCATCGTGGTCAGCGAGGAGGCTGCGAGGGCGTCCACCTTCAAGCAACTCGGCCTTGCGACCCGTGCACGCGACATTCTGGCGAAGGCCTATGCAATCAATCCGCGCGTGGCGGACGGAGGCGCCGCGATGAGCCTTGGCGTGCTGTACTACAAGGTTCCGGGCTGGCCGATCGGCTTCGGAAGCACGGCCAAGGCTCGCACATATTTCCAGCGGGCACTACTGCAGGACCCGAAGGGGTTGGATAACAACTATTTCTACGGCGACTTCCTAGCCCAGGAAGGCGACAAGGCGTCGGCGCGGCAATATCTGCAGCGAGCGCTTCAGGCCCCAACGAACCCGGACAGGCCCGTCTGGGATTCGGGACGGCGGGCGGAAGTCCGGGCGCTCCTCGCCAAGCTCGGATGAGCAGCCGAACGTTCGTCGACCGTGCGGCCTTGGCCGTCGGTCGGCAACTTGCGAACCCTTCCGGCTCGGGCGGCTTCCTGCTCGCCGTGATGATGCGGGTTTTCAATCGCCGCCCGACGCGCGCGCTGATCGAAGCGCTCGATATTCGTCCAGGCCACCACGTCCTCGACATCGGGTGCGGGGACGGAATGGCCTTGTCTGCCGTCCCGCAGACCACTTGGCGGTACGGTGTCGATCAGTCGGAGACGATGCTTTCGATCGCAAGGCACCGATTGAATCGAGACCTGAAGGCGGGGCGGGTCAGGCTTCGCCACGGTGACATGCTGGCGTTGCCCTTCGGCGCAAATGCGTTCGACCGGATCCTTGCCTCCAATGTACTCTATTTTTGTACCGACATTCCTGCCCTCGTGCAGGAGTGCCGGCGGGTCGCGCGGCCGGACGCAAGCCTGGGAATCTACGTCACCTCCGCCCGGTCGATGGCGAAGTGGCCGTTCGCCGGTCCCCGAACCCATCGCCACTTTTCGCGCGAGCAACTCGAAGCGGAATTGGAAGCGGCGGGAGTGATGCAAGGAGAACGGGAAATCCGGCACCTCGCGCTGCCGGGTGAAATGGAAGGGCTGATCGCCCTCGTGCGGCTGGTGAGCTAGCCGCCGTCACTGAATTGGGGCGCAGGCGATCCTTGCTCCGGCGCCGCCAATGGGCTGGCTGACGTGATCGTCGGGCGATGCGTGGATGACAAGCGCCGATCCGTCGGCATCGAGCAGGTTCAAGCGTCCGACGGCTTCGCCAAGCGAGAGATTGGGCGCGAACACTTCGGCAAAGGCCTTGCCGTCGGGACCGACGAATAGGTTCGGAAGATCGCCGAGGTCGGTTGCATTCTCATTGAGCAGGCCGTGGACCGACGCCGCGGCCGAGCCGTGGACGTGTCCGCCGGACGCCTTGAAGCCTGGATCTCCGCACGTGGCGACAGAATGTATGTGCATTCCGTGCCATCCTTCCGATAGGCCCGATGCTTCCACCTTCAAAAGAACCCCGCGTGGAGCTTGCGACAAGGTCACCGTCCCAATCACCTTGTTCCCATCGCCGATAATCGACGCCGTCCTGGCCAGGCCATCCGCAGAGCACGGAGAGGCAAGGAGGGTGCAGGCGAATCCCAGGGTAATCAGCGCGCGGCGGGTCATCGTGAAGTCCCTTTTCGGATGAGATGCAGTAATGACGCCGCCATCATGATCCGACCGCAGGCTGGTCGTTCGAATTAGGCAATCCAAGAGCCGGAGCAGTCATCGAAAACGGCGGCGTCGACTGCGGTACGTGCAGGTCGGCGGCGTCATGGAGGGACTCTTTCTCAAGCGAAGGGATGTCCTTGATGATGCGCGCCTCCATCTTCGGACTCGCACCGATTTCGAACGAAAGGACGTCCAGCCTGCTCGGTCCGGACTTGCTCCGCGAGCGGCCGTGTTCATGTTCGTCGAACGTTTCCGAGCTAGCCTTCGACGCGCAAAATTACTCGCAGATTAAACTTCTGCAATCTTTCGATTCTTTCCTTCCCCTTCCCCAATTCGGTCCTCATTTGGTTGTCCCGTGCGGACCGGTTCCGCTCGCTTTTTGTGGGTGAGCCATGTGCGGGATTGCCGGCTGGTACAGAAGGATGGGTCGCCCGGTCGGGCGGAACGTCGTCGTCCGTCAGTGCGAGCAACTGGTCCATCGCGGCCCGGACGACGCTGGCTATTTAATCGACGGCGACTTCGGTTTCGGGATGCGTCGCCTCAGCATCATCGACATCGCTAACGGACAGCAGCCGATCACGAGCGCGGACGGCCGATATTCGATCATCTGCAACGGCGAGATCGTCAATCATCTCGAGCTTAGGCGGGAACTTCAGGGCTACGCGTTCCGAACGCACAGCGACATCGAGACGCTTTTGGCGAGCTACGTGCGATGGGGCGACGATGCCTGGCTTCGGCTTGAGGGCATGTATGCGGCCGCCATCTGGGACCATTTCACGAAGATGCTGACTCTGGTGCGCGACCCATTGGGGATCAAGCCACTGTTCGTCTCGGAGCAAAACGGCGGCTTCGCCTTCGCATCCGAGATCTCCGCGTTACGTGTCGTTCCCGATTTCCAGTTCGACGTCGATGAAGGCGGCATCCGGGACTTCTTCCGTTTCGGGCACGTGCTCGGTCCCCGATCGATTTTCCGTCAGGTGAGCGCACTTCAGCCCGGTCACGTGATGAAGATCGGAGCGCTTGGAAGTGCCACATGGCCATTCTGGAAACCCCAGGTACGGCCGATGAGCGGGCTAAGTGAGAAGCAGTGGATCGAAGAGACGCGCGAGCGCGTCTTAGCGACGGTCAGGAAGCACATGCTGTCCGACGTTCCCGTCGGCGTATTCCTTTCAGGCGGCGTGGATTCGAGCGCGATTGCGGCAAGCATGGCGCATTCTTCAACCGCTCAATTCAAGGCGTTCACCGCGGCATTCCCAGGATCGAAGATCGACGAATCCTCGGCGGCCTCCGAGATCGCGCGTCATCTCGGATTCGAACACGTCTTGCTGCCGATCGTGCCCGAGACTGCGGCAGACGTCCTTCCGGCCGTACAGCGATCCTTCGACGAGCCGACGGCTGCCAATTCCGCGATTCCGCTTTGGTATCTTTCACGCTCCGCGGCCGAGCACGTGAAGGTCGTTCTTTGCGGCGAAGGCGGTGATGAGTTGTTCCTAGGATACAATCGCCAGCGTTGGGCGCAACGTATGGCCCGTTGGTCGCCGCTTTTCCGGGCGTTTGGCGGACTTGAGATGATCGGCCGCATGCCCGAGTCGCGGGCACGCAAGCTCAACTACCTCAGGGATCATGCCAGCCGGTTTCGGCACGGAGCGCTGCTCGCCAATGGATACGAGCGCTTCTTCGCCGCCGTCACGATCACGCCTGACGCCGTTCGCCGGCGCATCCTTGATCGAGAATTCTATCAGTTGTGGGACGAGCCGGCTTCGGAAGCGACGATGGCGGAGAGATATTTCACGACTGCGCAGCCAGGCTTGTCCGAACTCGACCAACTCGCTCTCGGGGACCTCACGGTGCATATGCCGGCCTCGCTCCTCCAGCGACTGGACCGTTCATCGATGGCCTCGTCGCTCGAGGCGCGGGTCCCCTTCCTTTCGCATCAATTCGTCGACTGGGCGCTGACAGTGCCTACGGAGATGAAACTCCGTAACGGCGTCGGGAAACATGTACTGAGGCGTGCGATCGAACCGTTGCTACCGCGGGGTGCGGTCGGAACGCGAAAGCTGGGATTCCAGATGCCGCTCGCAGACTGGTTCGTCGGAGGCTTCAACGATTTCGCGCGGGACGCTTGGCAATCGTCCGGGCTGGCCAGTGCGGGATTCCTCGACCCGCGGGGCGTAGATCAGATGTTCGACGAACATCGCAGGGGACTTAGCAACCATGGGCGGCTCCTTTATGCGATAGCCATGTTGAGTTGCTGGTGGCGCGAGCAGCGACCCATGCCCGCCAGCGTCTCGCTACCGGAACGGCAAATTGCCTGACGGAGCTCTTAGACAGGGTCTCTCGACGGCGGCGATTCGCGGACCGACGCAGCGCGATCCAACGGTCTGGATCTTGCTTGGCAATCGAACGGGCGATGACAATCAATTGAGCGCCCTGGCCGTGGCGCTCGGCTGGCCGTTCGAAACGAAGACACTCCGCTACAACAGCCTGCGCCACTTTCCCTTTCTGCGCGACGAGCGCCTGCTGCATCTCATAGGGGAAACACGTTCAACCCTGCTTCCGCCCTGGCCCGACCTGGTGATCGGACTTGGCTACGAGAGCCTCCCGGCCGCTCGTTTCATCCGAAGGCAGTCCCGGGGGCACACGCGGTTGATCCAGATCGGCAACCCGCGCTGCGCAATCGACGACATCGACCTCGTCATCGCCACACCTCAATATCCCCTGCCGGACGCCACGAACCTTCTCAAGATTCCGCTGCCAATCGGCAACCCGGCGCGCGCCGTTACGGCGACGCAGGAGGAAGAGGATTGGTTGCAATCCATGCCAAGTCCCCGCCGCCTGGTGGCTGTCGGCGGGTCGACCAGGCAATGGAAGGTAGACGAGAGGCGGCTGAATCTAGCCATCCGGCATCTCAAGGAGGCGCGCGCACGTTCGGGAGGTAGCGTCATCGCCGTGACCAGCAGGCGCACGCCCCCAGAGATCAAGCGCTCACTGGAAGACCAGCTGACCGGCGATGCGGAGGCTTGCGTTCACGATTTCCCGCGTTTCGCCACGCTTCTTGCGCGGTGCGACGAATTCCATGTCACTGCAGACAGCGTTTCAATGCTTTCAGAGGCGATCCTCACTGGAAGACCGGTTGGAATGATCCCCATCCGGCGTTCCCTGCGCGGCCAAGTCGGCCATTTCCTGCGCAGACTTGGGATCCCACTCCAGGCCAGAGCGGACCTGTCGGGCTTCTGGCGCTATCTCACCGAAAACGGACTCGTCGGAACGGTCGAGCTACCCGTAGCATCGGCAGTTCCAGACACGACCCAAGTGGCGGTCGAGGCTGTTCGCGACATTCTGAAAAGACCGCGAACGCCAAGGATCTGGGCGCTGCTGGGGGCTAGGAAGGGCGACAACAATCAGGTCCTGGCGCTCGCCGAGGCGCTGGGCCTTCCATTCGTATGCAAGCAGCTGACCTACAATCACTGGCGTCATTTGGGTCCCCATCTCCTTGGCGCGACCCTCCGCAGCCTGACACCGGGGTCGCGGGCCTTATTGTCCGGCGATCTCCCTGACCTGACCATCTCGACGGGCCATCGAAGCGTTGCGGTGGTGCAGTCCCTGCGCCGGCGGTCCGGCGGCAGGACTCGTTCGATCCATGTCGGCTATCCCAGGATCTCGCCGGACAAGTTCGACCTCGTGATCGCAACCCCGGAATATCCCATCCGCGAGCATCCGAACCTCATTCGGATCCCTATCGCTCTCAGCCGCGGTACACGTCGCGCGGAGCATCACGAGGACTTCTGGCAATCCTATCCGGCTCCGCGCCGCCTACTGATCCTGGGCGGCCCAACTCTATACTGGCGGCTCAGTCCGCAGACCGTGGGGAGAGCACTGGACGACCTCTTGGCGAAGGCTAAAGCCCATGGCGGTTCTGTCGTTGTGATCGGAAGCCCGCGCACCCCCCGACGCCTCCTACTCAAGGCGCAGGAGCGTGTCCGCAGCGTGCAGGTACCGGCCACATTGGTTCCGGTGGGAGGTAGTCCGCCCTACGCGGAACTTCTCGAATGGGCCGACACGATTTCCGTCACGGCGGATAGCGTCGCAATGGTCTCGGACGCCATCTCGACCGGCAAGCCCGTGGAACTCGTTCCCATCCAGCCGACCGGCGCGGGATGGGCCGTCATGGCGCTGATGGATCGCGTTCGGCCCTCAGAACACGCGCCGCCTCACGATCTTCGTGCTTTCTGGAGGGCTCTCAAGGAACGGGGTTTGGTTGGATCCGCCAGCGAGGGCGTAGAACCGGTGCCCGACCTGACCTGCTCGGCAGTATCGCGCGCCAAGGCGATCGTCGGGGGGTCTGGTAAGTCGCGCTCAATGAAAGGCCCTCCCCGATCCCTCGGGAAGGGGCTTCCATAATCGCCTCGCTGCTTACTTGCCGGTCGCGGTCTCGCTTATCGGGAAGCCGCGCTTCTTGAGCAGCGCGTTCACGTCCGGATCGCGACCGCGGAACTGGCGGTAGGCCTCGGCACGATCGGTCTCGTTGCCGGTCGACAGCAGGTACTTCTTGAAGTTCCCCGCGACCTTCTTGTCCCACGGGCTTCCTGCCTCCTGGAACGCCGCCCAGGTGTCGGCGTCCATCGTCTCCGACCAGAGGTAGGAATAGTAACCCGCCGAGTAGGCGTCGGACGAAAAGAGGTGATTGAACTGCGGCAGTCGGTGCCGCATCACGATCTCCTTTGGCATGCCGATCTCGGCCAGCGCCTTCTTCTCGAACGCGTCCGGGTCCTCAACGCCGGTCGGGTCCATGTGCATCTTCATGTCGACGATCGCCGACGACAGGTATTCGACCGTGGCGAAGCCCTGGTTGAACGTCTGCGCCTTCTGGATCTTGTCGACCAGGGCCTGCGGCATCGGCTGACCGGTCTTGTAATGCTTGGCGAAGCGCTGGAGCACCTCCGGCGTCATCAGCCAATTCTCGTTCACCTGGCTCGGATATTCCACGAAGTCGCGCTGCGACCCGCCGAGGCTCGGATACTTCACGTTCGACAGAAAGTAATGGATCGCGTGGCCGAACTCATGGAACAGGGTCTCGGCATCGTCGGCGCTGATAAGCACCGGCTCGCCCGGCCCCGGCTTCACGAAATTGTTGTTGTTCGAGCCAAGGACGATGTCGTCGCCGAGCAGGCTCGCGCGGCTACGATAGGTCGTCGCCCAGGCGCCGGAGCGCTTGCCCTCCGCCGCGAAGTCGTCGCGGTAGAAGACGCCGACCTGCTTGCCAGTCACGCGGTCGGTCACCGAATAGACGCGGATGTCCTGCTTCCAGGTCGGTACGGTGCCGGTGATTTCCTTGAAATCGAGGCCATAGAGCTCGCCCGCTGCCCAGAATGAGCCGCTGATGATGTTGTCGAGAGAGAAGTAGGGTTTGATCTCGTCCTGCGAGAGATCATACTTCTCCTTGCGGACCTTCTCCTGGAAGTAGCGATAGTCCCACGGCTCGATCGTGATGTTCTGGCCGAGCTTCTTCGCCAGTGACTGCTGGTCGGCAACCTCTTCCTTCACGCGCGCAACGGCGGCCGGCCAGACGCGATTCATCAGGTCCATCGCCCGCGCGGGGGTCTTGGCCATCGTGTCCTGCATCCGCCATTCGGCGTGGTTCTTGAACCCGAGCAGCTTGGCGCGGTCCGCACGCAGCTTCACGATCTTCGCGATCACCTCGTTCGTGTCGTTGACACCGCCATTGTCGCCGCGGTTGACGAACGCGCGCCACACCTTCTCGCGGAGAGCGCGGTTGTCGGCGAAGGTCAGCACAGGATCGACCGCCGAGCGTATGTTCTTGATCGCGAAGGTGCCTGCGGGCTTGCCCAGCGCTTTGGCGGCGGCGGCGAGCGAGGCCTTCACGTCGGCCGGAACGCCTTTCAGTTCGGCTTCGGTCGCAGTGATGTAGGTGCTTTCGTCGGCAAGGACCTTCTCCGAAAAGGTAGCGAACTGCTGCGCGAGTTGCTGGTTCATCGCCGAGAGCTGCTGCTTTTGCGCATCGTTCAGGTTCGCGCCGCGACGGGCGAAGCTATCGTAGATGCGCGTCAGCAGGCGATCCTGCTTGGCATCAAGGCCGAGTGACGCCTTCCGGTCGTAGAGCGACTTGATACGCTGGAAGAGCTTCGGGTTGAGCGTGATCTCGTCTGACGCCGCCGACAGCTTCGGCGACCATTCCTTGTCGAGCGCCTGATATTCCGGCGTCGCCATGTTGTTGGTCATCACACCGAATATTGCGTCGACGCGGTCGAGGCGCTGGCCGGATTTCTCGTAAGCCTCGATCGTATTGGCGAAGGTCGGCCCTTCCGGATTGTTGGCGATCGCCTCCACCTCACGGCGGCGCTCGGCGATTGCGAACTCGAACGCCTGCGGGAACAGAGCCGGAGTAACCTTGTCGAAGGGCGGAACGCCGTCATAAGGCCCCGTCCAGTCGGCGAGCAGGATGTTGTTCGGAACTGCCGTGGCGGCGGCCGCGACCGGAGTTGCGGCTCCCTGAGCCTGCGCAGCCGTGCCAATCGCGGTCATTGAAAGAATGGCCGTGGTGGCCAGCAGCATCTTCATATTACCCCTCAAGAAAGGATTTGCCCGAGCAAGCGCATTGCGGACGGACCGAACCGCGGCAAGCGACACTTCGACGAACGGCACGTATCGAACCGCAAGTGAACGGCCACTGACAGGCCGAACGGCTAGAAGTTCATGAAAAGCAACAGCTTGACGTCGATTGCCATGCCTTCGGCCCGCCTCTCCGCGACAAAGGCGGGGATATCCTCCCGGGCCACCAGATGGACATTGATGTCCTCGTGATCGGTGCCGCCCCCCTCCCCGACTTTCCGCAAGCCGTGCGCGCGGACCAGCGCGAAGCTTTCGGACAGCATGCCGGGCGACGACTGGAACTCGCCCAGCCGCTCGATCCGCTCCGCAGTGTAGCCGGTCTCTTCCTCCAGCTCCTTGACCGCCGTTCCCTCGACGGTCGCATGCTCATCCTCGTCACCGACGAGGCCGGCCGGAAGCTCGAGGCAGCGCTTGCCGACCGGCACCCGATACTGGTCGATGATGAGGACCTTGCCCTCATGTTCGGCGATGATCACGACCGCGTTCACGCTTCCGGTGCGCGAGACATATTCCCAGCGGCCGCGCTTCAATGCGCGGACGAACTTGCCCTCCCACATAACTTCCAGAGGAGCGTCGCGATCGACCGTCATAGCTCGATAAGTTTATCGGGAATTTCGTTCGTGTTCGTCGACGAGCGCGGGAAATGCTCGGCGAGGACTTTGCCCACTTGCTCCACGGCCGCGACGATTCCGTCCGCGGGCCGGCCTGCCTTTACCTCAACCAGCAGCGCAGCCATCGCCTCGCCCCAGGTCTCGGGCGTGGTCACTTTGGTAATTGCCTCGTCGGCAACGATCTCGGCACGGCGCTCGGCCATCGAGAGATAGATGAGCACTCCGGTGCGGCCGACCGTCCGCCGCTCCGCGCCGGCCTTGAAGGTCGCGATCGCCCGCCTACGCACGCGCCGCTCTTTGGTGGCCGACGGCGTCAGCAGCAGCCTCAGCGGCATGTATTTCAGGATCAGAAGCACGACCGTGAACTTCAGCACGGCGAGGATCATTAGGAAGGTCAGCAGTTCCCGAATCGTCGTTTCGGGCCGCCAGCTGCCGAGGAAAAGATTGAGCCACCATTCGAGGCACGACGGGCAGATCGCAGCCCACGCAAGCACGGCGATGAGGGCAAGGACAGCCCAGTGCAGGGCGACGTCGTGATACGGATCGCTGATCGGAGTCGCGACTGCGATGATCTCGCCATCGCTGTGCGATTCAGCCGCCGCGATCGCGGCGCTGACCTTTGCGTGATCCTCGTCGCTTAGCCGAAGCATCACCAGCTCCCCCCGGCCCCGCCGCCACCGAAGCCACCACCGCCTCCGGAAAAGCCGCCGCCGCCGCCGCCCCAGCCACCACCGCCAAAGCCGCCGCCTCCACCCCAGCCGCCGCCGCGGGAGCCGCGACTGAGTTCATTGAGGCCCCAAAGCACGATCCACGGATTAATGCCGCCGCGCTGGGTCCGGTATCGCTTGGATCCCGATCGGCGCGACAAGGAGCCGATGATCGAAAAGAAGACGATCATGATCACGATCGCCGGAATGATCGGCAGGCCGCCATTCTTGCGCTCGGATTGCTGCTGCGCCTTGGCGATGTTTGCCTGCGCCTGGTCGGCAGGAAGCTCCATTTGCTGGATGATGGCGTCGGCGCCGGCCGTGATCCCGGCTCCGTAGTCCGGCGGGTTCTTCTTGAACTCGGGGATGATCTTCTCGCGAACGATCACTCCCGACATTGCGTCCGTCAGGAATGCACCCGCGCCGTAGCCGGTCGTGATCCAGACTTTCCGCTCGTTCGGCGCGACGAGAAGGATGACGCCGTCATCCTCCTGCTTCTGCCCGATCCCCCATGCGCGGCCGAGCCGGTAGGCGTAATCCGAGATTTCATATCCCTCGAGGCTCTTGACCGTCGCGACGACGAACTGCCGCTTCGTCTGCGCCTCCAGCGCCGCCGACTTGCTGGAAATGTCGATCTCCTGCTCCGGACGCAGCAGGTCAGCTTGATCGACCACACGGCCGGTCAACGGCGGAAACGTCTGCGCCGAAGCGGGTGCGGCCAGCGCGACCAGCGCCAGCAGCATGACGGCGAGGAAGCGCGTCACCTTAGCTCGCGTTGAAGTCGACCGATGGCGCCTTTTCCGCGCCGGCGGCCGCCTGGAACGGCACCTTCGGCTTCGCGCCGTAGAAGATCTTGGCGCCGATCGCGTCCGGGAAGGTCCGGATCCGCGTGTTATAGGCCTGCACCGCCTCGTTATAGTCGCGCCGCGACGCGTTGATGCGGTTCTCCGTGCCCTCCAGCTGGTCCTGGAGCGCGAGGAAGTTCGCGTTGGACTTGAGGTCAGGATAGGCTTCCTGAAGCCGCTGAAGCGGGATAATTGCCTGAGTCAGCCGGTTCTGCGCGTCATTGAACGCCTGCACCTTGGCCGGATCGCTCAGATCGCTCGCGTTGAGCTGCACTCGACCGGCGTTCGCGCGAGCGTTGGTCACTTCGACGAGCACCGTTTTCTCTTGCTGAGCGTAACCCTTCACGGTCTCGACCAGATTGGGAATCAGGTCGGACCTGCGCTGGTAATCCGCCTGGAGATCACCCCACTTGGCGTTCACGTTCTCCTCTGCGGTGGGAACGCTGTTGAGTCCACAACCGGCGAGGCTGAGCGCTGCCAGCGGAGCGAGAAGGCCAAATCGACGCAGTGCGGTCATGTCGTTTCCCCTGAAGAACGAAACGGCGCGGAGATAGAGTCCCCCAAGCTGTTTTACAAGGGCAACACACGTATGCTTCCCGCGCTTTCAATCAGCAGCAACTGCGCTAGGTTCCATCCCGCGACGCGAAAGGGGGAAATAATGCTGAAACAATTCCGTGACTTCATCGCACGCGGCAACGTGCTCGACCTGGCGGTGGCCGTCATCATCGGCGCAGCCTTCGCGACCATCACCGCCAGCCTGACCGACGACATCATTATGCCGATCGTGGGGAAGATCTTCGGCGGCCTCGATTTCTCCAGCTACTTCACCTTGCTGGGCCCGATCCCGGCCGATTACGCCGGACCGCCGACGGATTATGCAGCGCTCAAGAAAGCCGGCGTGCCGGTGCTTGGCTGGGGACAGTTCATCACCGTGCTGATCAACTTCCTGATCCTGGCGTTCATCATCTTCCTTATTATCCGGTCCGCGAACAAGATTACGCACAAAGGCGAAGAGGCGGCAGGCCCAACCGAAGTCGACCTGCTCACCCAGATCAGGGACGAGCTGAAGAAGCGCTAGGCATATGTTCTGGCTGTCGGTCGCTGCAGCGGTCTTCATTGCATTTCTGATCGCGCTGTTCGCACAGCGGCAGAAGCAGCAGGCGACCGTGGCGGCGTTCCGGTCCCGCTTCCCGCACATCGCCCGGCTGAGGCTCGTCGCTGCCTGTCCGGGGCTGGACGGCGTGCTTCAGGAGACAGAGCTCCGGATGCTGTTCGACTGGATCATGCTGCAGCTCCACGGACGCACGCACACGTCCAGCTACGGCGAGCTGATGCAATGGACGACCGACCACGGCGAGGCCGAGAGCCTGCGCCTGATCGCCGAGGTCACGCGGGATGCGGTCGACCGGCTCCCGGCGCCGGTGCTGGCAGTGATCGACGACTGCCAGGGGCGCATCGTCGCTGGAGTGATCCTCGACCAGTCGCTGAGCGAATCCGGGCGCAGAACGCCCGAACCCGTCGCGGCCTGACTATTTCGGCCGGCCGTTGAAGCCTGCTTCTGAGCGAAGGGCGTCGCCGTCCATAAGAACGCCGTCGCTCATCACCTGATCCACATGGCGAAGGTCGCCGATACGCTTCGACGGATCCCCGTCGACCAGCAGGAGGTCAGCTTCCTTGCCGACCGTGATGGAACCGGTGCGCTTGTCCGCCTTCACGTTGCGCGCGGCGTTGATGGTCGCAGTGGCAAGTGCCTGTCCCGGCGTCATCCCGCCATCGACGTAAAGCTCCAGCTCGCGAACGATCTCCATCCCGAAGCCATCGGTGCCCGCGACGATCGGCGCTCCCGCCGCCCGAAGCTTATTCACGTACACGCCCATCTTCTTGACGCTCGCCTCGGCATCGGCGCGGGTCATTCCTTCGGGATAAGGAATTGGACCGGACTTGAAGCCCCGCTCCGTCGCAGCGGGAAGCGTACCGACATAGGCCGTATAAGCAGGCTGGACCTGTCCGGCGTTGGCCAGGAGAACGCCTTCGACCACAACCAAAGTCGGATCGAGCGCGATCTTCTTCTCGGCCATCGTCTTGATGACGGTCTTCATCGGTTCGGCGTCGAGATCGACGTCCTTGAAGTAGCGGCCTGGTCCGGTCATCCGCGCCGTGGTGTTCGACTTGGCGACGATCTCGTCGGGCATCGCCTGCATCGTTGCGAAATAGATGTGCGTGATCTCGTCGTAGCCGGCGTTGATCGCGTCGAGCGTGCGCATTCCCGCGGGAATGTGACCGTGGACGTGCAGCCCCAGCTCGTGCGCAAGCTTTGCGGCCGGCGGGATCCAGGCGGGATTCATCGACGTGTAGAACTTTACCCCTGTGAGGCCCGCGTCGTGGATCTTGCGAACCGCCGCGAGCGTCTGTTCGAGGCTCCCGACCGCCATGCTCCCCTGCGCTGCAAGCGGACCCTTCTGGTCGACGATGACGGAGTCGAAGCATTCGGGGGCGAGCAGCGTCCCCTTGGCCCGGCGATCGCGCTGCGACACCTCAAGCTCCAGCGGGCCACCGGGGTTGCGGCAGGACGTCACTCCGAGCGCCAATTCGCTGACCGTCGTGAAGTCGTCCGGCACGTGCATGTGACTGTCCCATAGGCCCGGGACGAGCGTCTTCCCGGTACCGTCGATGACGCGCGTTCCGGCCGGCAATGAGGCAGGCGCGGCTCCAACGCTGACGATCTTGCCGTCTGAGGTCAGGACGTTTTGACCGGCGACGAATTTCTCGCTGTCCGTGTCGTAGATCTGGACGTTCTTGAACAGGACCGGCCGCTTGGCATCGGCAGTCAGAAACTTTGCCGCGGTTGCAGGCGCCAGCGCGGCGATCGCCGCGTCCTGAGCCGTCTGCATCTTGTCCATATTGGCTTCGAAGCCCTCGGGCAGGATCGCCAGCCCGACGAGCGCCGCAAAGAACTTGCCGTCCGCTGTCCACACCGGCGTCGGCGTCTGGGTCGTTCCTCGCAGCAATTGCAGCTGCACCGTCTTCTTGCCGCTCGGACCATCGATTTCGAGTTCCGAGATCTTCTGCAGCGTCGCCTTGCCTGATGGCAGGAGCGGCAGACCCGCCTCCCCTGCAGCGAGAATCCGATCGATCTGCGGGGCGAAAGCCAGGAACGTGCCACCCTGCGGCAGGTAATAGGTCCCGTTTTTGTAGGGCGCGCTGCCTTTGTCGACGGGGCTAGTCCAGCTGGCTTGCGTTCCGCTGATTGCGAACGTCTCGCCGGCATCGCCGCTCGGAGTCACGCCGCGGATGACGATCTCGCTCGGCATGTTGTCCGCGCCGAAGCGGAAGGTTTCGTCCGTCTCGAAAATCAGGCCGCGAAGCAGGATCGACTGACGGAAGGCCATGCGCCCGTCCGGCAGCTTCCACGCATATTCGTCGCCGTGCTTCCCCGCCGTCGACATGACCACATAGTGCGCAGCATCCTTCGGCGGGACGAGCAATTGTTCCTTTGGTGTCGGAGCAGCGAGTGCGGCTGGCGCAGACGCGACGAGCAAAGCGGCGAGGATCACATGACGCACGGAAGGCCCCCTTTTTTGAAGGAGCACACCGTGGCGGCGCGAAGCGCGTCACGCAACCGCCCGTTCGACAAACGTCAGGTTACTGCAAGCGAATGAGCGCTTCCGGGATCTTGCTGGACCCCGAACCCACGTCCCAGTGAACCTGCTTTCCCAGCGCGTGCGGCGCCGTTCCGTCTTCGCTGTTGTTGGTCAGGACTTCGCCATTGGTGATGATCGTGAAGCGTCCCTGCGCCTCCGACACCGGCCCCTCCTTCATCGCACCCGCAGCAGCGCCTGCGCGCGCGCCGAGGGGTCCTGCTCCTCCCGTGAATGCAGGCGCGGTGACCAGCACGGACCCATCGGCGCGGCGGCGAATGGCTATGAATGGGATGATGAAATCGTTGTCGGGAAGTGCCGGGAAGACGAAGTCCTGGGTCGCCCGCCCGTCGAAATGATAGTCGACGTCGTAGACGCCCTTCCCGCGATACTGGACCGATCTGTAGCCGGCATATTTGGCGAGCTTGATCGCGAACGCGCGGTTCGACTCTTCATCGAAGCCGGGAAGACCGAACATCCTGGCCATTTGCTCGGCTTCCTCGCGCTTCGATTTCACGCGTTCGGCGGACTGCTTCTCGTAGTCCACCTTCTGCGCAGCGGCTTCGGATGCTTTACAGGGGCGCGCCTTTGGGGGCGCCTCACCAGGCTCCGTGATGACCGCCTGGGTTTGGCTCTTGTTTTCCATTCCTTCGAAGCACTTCGCCATTTCCGGTTTCCACGGCTCTACCTTCGCCTCGGCATCCGGCGGCGTCTGGAGGACGATCTCGCCCCGATAATCGAGGACGAAATTTCCGTCCTTTTTCAACGTTAGGTCCGAAGTGAACTTCCCCGGCCCCCACAGACAGCCGGTAAGCAGCAGCGGCGCGGCCGCGACGAAAGCACGCTTGGCGAATTGATGCATGGCGTCCCCCTTGCGGGAGAGCCTAGCGCAGCCGGCGATGAAGGAAAGTGGGAGGCTTCTGTTGCCCGGCGCCTCCCGTGCCGCTGGAATCCCCTTCTGTTGCCCGGTGGGGTCCGACCGCGCTTTCGTTACTTAACGTCTATCCGTGAGGACTTCAGTTAAGCAGCAATTGCGAGCGCCTCGTTATCGTTGGCACTTGTGTGATTGAGCCGTTGCGGTGGCATCCATACCGATCGGCAACCGCGTCTTTATTGCACTCGTCGATCCTATTTCGCCCCCGTCAGCAACCGCCGAAAATTTTCGGCCTGGCGGCTGGTGGTGGAGGCGCCGGGGTACTGCCCCCCGGGTCCGAAGTGTTTATTCCACGCGACAGTCTACCGACATAGCCGGGTTGCCCCGGCAGGTACCAAGATAGGGATTTGAGGGCTTAAGGACAAGTTTGCATGGCATTTGCGTGATTGCTATGCGTGGCCCGATAAAGCTTATACCTGGGGGTAAGTCGATGAAGAAGCTTGGTTTTCTCCTCGTTGGAGCCGCCGCGCTGGCACTCGGCGCATGCGGCAGCAAGGATTCGGATACGCTGAACGAGTCCGAGGCCCAGAACATTGAGGCCAACTCGCTCAACGATCTGGCGGCCAATGCGGCGAATGCGGAGCTCGAAGCGCTCGGCAACCAGCAACAGCAGCTTGATGCCGAGAACAATGCGACGGCGGTGGCTCCTGAGCCGCCCGAAAATGCGACGAGCCCTTCCGAGGTCGAAGACGACGTCCAGGGCATGTAATCCCCGCGTATTGGAAATCATAAGGTCGTCGCTCGCTCGAGCGGCGGCCTTTTTCTTGTCATCACGAGCGCCTAACTCGCACGAGCGATGAGCGACGACGCAATCCCTGCAGCGACCGTGATCCTGGTCCGCGAACGCAGTTCCGGCGCGCCCGAGCTGTTGATGGTCGAGCGGGCCGTCGACATGGCGTTTGCCGGAGGCGCCTTGGTGTTCCCCGGCGGCCGGATTGACGCCGCCGACGAGCAGCTCGGCAGCCGCATTGGAAGCGCGAATGCAGGCGCACGGGTCGCCGCCGTCCGCGAGGCGCTGGAGGAAACGGCCATCCCGGTCGGCTTGGCTCCCCTCCCTTCGCCGGATGTCGCGGCGTCGCTTCAGGCGCAGCTCCTGGCGGGTGATGAGCTGGAGCACTTGCTGGTCCCGCACGGGATCGAACTCGACCTCGATGCACTGACGCCGCTCGCCCGATGGGTACCGAGGTTCCACGCCAAGCGGCGCTTCGACACGTTGTTCTTTGTCGCTCGTGCGCCTGACGGAGACTGGTTGCCGAATACGGTCGAGAGCGAATGCACGGGCGCGCATTGGGCAAGCGCAAGTGAAGTACTCGAACGGGACCAAGCCGGCGAGGTTCAGCTCATCTTTCCGACGCGAAGGACACTCGAGCGGCTCGCCCAGCACACCAGTTTCGACGAGATTGTTTGCGACGCGCTCGACCACCCGATCGAGCCGATCAGCCCGTGGCTCGACGAAGTGGATGGTGAGCGGTTCATCACCATCCCGGAAGGGATCGGCTATCCCGTCACGCGCGAGAAGCTGGACGGACTCTGGCGCGGCTGACGCGCTCTTTCAGGCGATCCTGTAACCCTATTGCAACGCCGCTTTTGGCGGCCGTTTTGCACCCTGCGGGGAACAGAATGTGGACATGTCGGGTGCGTTACATTTCCAGGACGCGCCGAGTCGCGTCGGCCGGCCAATAAAAAGGGGACCCGCGGAAGCCCGCGAGTCCCCTGTTCGCCTTTAACGGCGACGCTTCTACTTCAGGTGGTTCGAGAGGTGCTTGTTCATCTCGAACATGCTGACGCGGTCTTTTCCGAAGACCTTGCGCAGCTTGTCGTCTGCAACAATTTCCCTCTTGTTCTGCGGGTTTTGCAGGTTGTTCTTGCGAATGTGATCCCACACCTTCGAGACAACCTGGCTGCGCGGAAGCGGATCGCTACCCGTGATTGCAGCGAGTTCTGCCGACGGTTGAACCGGCCTCGCCAGTCCGCCGCCTGCTTTCCTGCCCGACCCCGATGATTTTGATGCCATACGGCCCTCCTGTTGTTCTCTTATCGATAGAGCGCAAAGAAGGGCGCTTGGCAATGCCGTTTCAGAGGGAAAATCGCGGATCTTATCTCCTGAACGGAACGACCCGGTTCAGAACGTCGTGACCGATGTCCGCGCGTCCACCATAAGTTATTCCGGAACGCTCGCACCATTCCTTCACGATCGAGACTTCGTCGCGCCCGAAATCGGGGTCGTTGAACGGGATGTCGCCGACCCTTCCAAGCCTCAGACGGGCAACCTTTCGGACATTCGGGCTGCCGGTCAGATGGAACATCGTCCGGTCAATGCGATAGTGATGTTCGCTCACATCCTCGATGAGCAAATCGACGCCTGACAGATCGGGCTCGAGCACCGTACCAAGCAGCGCCGCCAATACCGTCAAGTTGAACGCCATCGCCGGTTGCCGAAGCTCCGGCTCCAGTGCGGACGGAACGCCTTTCACCAGCCAGTCGAGCGACCGGGCAACCGCTGCCTTCCCGCCCTCCCGCATGAGATCCTGGGCATCGGGCCCCAGGCGACGTTCAACCCTGCCTTGTGCAGCCCAGCATGCAGGAATCCCGCATCGCTGTAGCCGAGGTAGACCTTCGACCGTGCCGCATCCGGCAAGTCCGCCATCGACGCTTCCGCGATCCGGTTCGACCCATAGCCTCCGCGCGCAAACCAGACGGCGTCGATCGCCGGATCGGCCATCACTTCGCGGAGCGCCGACAGCCGCTGCTCGTCGGTCCCGGCAAAATGCCCGTCGGACAGGAAGCATTGCGGATGGATTGAGATCTCGCAATCGCCCCGTTCCGAAACGAGAGACTGAAGCCGGTCCGCCGCCTGATGCGACAGTGTGCAGCTCGGGGCGACAATCGCGATCTTCATCGGACCTTACATTTAGCATGGCGGAGCGCGGCGCAATGGGGCAGCTTCGACGGCCTGCTCAGCAGGGGGATTCAATGATCAAGCGTTCGATGTTCGCCGCCGTTGCCACCGCGTCTCTTCTCGCCTCGTCCGCCATCGCCCAGGCGCAAGCGCCGGAACAGTATGACCTGCTGATCGACAACGGCACGATCTACGACGGGATGGGCGGCGCGCCATTCACCGGCGATGTCGCCATCCGGGGCGACCGCATCGTCTATGTCGGCCCGCAGGCGCCGGGCTCCGCGAAGAAGACAGTCGACGCAACGGGCATGGCCGTGTCTCCCGGCTTCATCAACATGCTGAGCTGGGCGGTCGAGAGCCTGATTGCCGACGGCCGCGGCCTGTCCGACACGACGCAGGGCGTCACCCTCGAAGTCTTCGGCGAAGGCAATTCGATGGGCCCGCTCAATCCGGAGATGAAGAAGCTCGCGGTCAAGCGGCAGGACGACATCAAATATCCGATCAAGTGGACGACGCTAGGCGAATATCTGACCTACCTTACTAAGAAGGGCATCACGCCCAACGTCGCATCCTTCATCGGCGCGACGACCGTCCGCGTACACGAGCTCGGCGAAAAGGACGTCGACCCGACACCGGAGCAGCTAGACCGCATGCGCGCGCTCGTCCGCGACGCGATGAAAGAAGGCGCGCTCGGCGTCGGCTCCTCCATGATCTACGCGCCTGCGAGCTATGCGGAGACTCCGGAACTCATCGCGATCACGACCGAGGCCGGGAAATGCGGCGGCATGTACATCAGCCACATGCGCTCCGAAGGCGATCGCCTTGTTGAGGCGGTCGATGAACTGATCACCATCAGCAGGGAGTCCGGAGCTCCTGCCGAAATCTACCACCTCAAGCAGGCGGGCAAGGAGAATTGGGGCAAGCTGGACGAAGTGATCAAGCACGTCGAAGCGGCGCGGGCCAACGGACAACGGATCACCGCCGACATGTACACCTACACGGCGGGCGCGACGGGCCTTGACGCGTCCATGCCGACCTGGGTGCAATCGGGCGGCCTCGAGGATTGGATCAAGCGCCTGAAGGACCCTGAAATCCGCGCCAAGCTGGTCCAGGAAATGCGCACTCCTTCGAAGGATTGGGAGAACCTGCTTCTGGGTACCGGCAGCCCGGACAAGGTGCTGCTGATCGCCTTCAAGAACCCGAAGCTAAAACCGCTAACCGGCAAGACGCTCGGCGAGGTCGCGAGGATGCGCGGCAAGAGCCCCGAGGAGACTGCGATGGACCTCGTCGTCGAAGACGGCAGCCGCGTCGGCACCGTCTACTTCCTGATGAACGAGGACAATGTGAAGCGGCAGGTCGGACTGCCCTGGGTCGCTTTCGGATCGGATGCAGAATCCTCCGCGCCGGAGGGCGTCTTCCTGAAGTCCTCCACGCACCCACGCGCTTACGGCAATTTCGCGCGGGCACTCGGCACCTATGCGCGAGACCAAAAGGCCGCACCCCTCGCGGACGTAATCCGCCGGATGACCTCGTTCCCAGCGACCAATCTCGGCATCAAGGGCCGCGGAGTGCTTCGCGACGGCTATTATGCCGACGTCGTCGTCTTCGATCCCGCGAAGATCCAGGACCACGCGACCTTCGAAAAGCCGCAGCAACTTTCGACCGGCGTCCGCGACGTCTTCATCAACGGCACACAGGTCCTGAAGAACGGCGAGCACACCGGAGCCAAGCCGGGTCGGTTCGTTCGCGGGCCGGGCTGGGCCGGTTGGCCGGGCGGAGGCGCTTGCAAATAAGCCGCCGCCCAATAGGGCAGTCGGCGATGACTGATTCCACCATCTTCTTCTGCGGGATCGGCGGCAGCGGCATGCTTCCGCTCGCCTCGATCGTCCGTGCGACCGGCGCCAAGGTGGCCGGTTCCGACCGCTCGCTCGATGCCGGGCGCGTTGCCAACAAGTTCGCTTACCTTCGCTCGCTCGGGATTGGCCTGTTCCCGCAGGATGGCTCAGGCCTCCAGCCGGGCATGACGCTCATCACCTCGGCTGCGGTCGAGGAAACGGTGCCTGACGTGGTCCGCGCCCGCGAGCTCGGAATCGATCATCTCACCCGCCCGCAATTCCTCGCCAAGCTGCTCAACGACGCGCAGCGCAGCGTCGCGGTCGGCGGCACCAGCGGCAAGTCAACCGTTACCGGAATGATCGGCTGGATTCTCCATGCCACGCACCGCCAGCCGACGGTCATGAATGGCGCGGTGATGAGGAATTTCGTCACGCCATCGGCGCCGTTCGCCAGCGCGCTAGTCGGCGACCCGGAGCTGTTCGTCAGCGAAGTCGACGAGAGCGACGGCTCGATCGCCCTATACAAGCCCGAGATCGCGATCCTCACCAACGTTAGTCTCGACCATAAGGAAATGACCGAGCTGCGAAGCCTATTCGCGTCCTTCCTCCTGCGCGCCCGCAAGGCGGTCCTGAACCTCGACGATCCCGAAGCGCGTGCTCTTTCGGACGTCATCCCAACCGACAAGCGCGTCGGCTACGGCTTCGACAGTCCCGGCGCCGACTTCATGGGCAAGAGCCTCGAGCTTACTCCGGGCGGAAGCACGTTCACGGTCATCGCTGGAGAGGAGAGCCAGGACGTCCATCTCAACGTCCCCGGCCGCCACAACGCGTCCAATGCACTGGCCGCGATCGCAGCGACCCGCGCACTTGGCGTGTCGCTGGAAGACGCGACAGGGGCCCTAGCGCGTTTCGAAGGGTTGAAGCGCCGCCTCGAGACCATTGGATCGGCCGTCGGCGTCTCCGTGATCGACGACTTCGCGCACAACCCCGACAAGATCGACGCCACGCTCGCAACCTTGCGCGCGCAGCCCGGGCGCCTGCTGATCATGTTCCAGCCGCACGGATACGGACCGCTCACAAAGATGGGTGAGGAGCTGGCGCAAAGCTTCGCCGGCGGCCTCGCACAGGACGACCATCTCTATCTTCCCGATCCCGTCTACCAGGGCGGCTCGGTCGACCGGACGCGCGGGTCGGACTGGCTTGCAGAGCAGGTCCGGGAGCGCGGCGGCAAGGCCGAGCACATTCCCGAGCGCGCTGCGATCGGCGAAGCCCTGCTCGCCGAGGCCCGCGATGGCGACCGCATCGTCATCATGGGCGCGCGCGACGACAGCCTGAGCGAGTTCGCTGCGGAGCTCGTCGAGCGCCTCGCGGCGCGGAACTGATCGCCCACTTCGGCGTCGGGCAGGCATGGCAAAGCCCGGTAGCGTGATCGGATGGCTTCTCGCGGAAGACGACCGCGAAAAGCTCCTCCAGCAATTCCCGCCCAAGTTCGAAAAGACCGTCGCTCACCATGTCACGCTGAAATCCGAAGCCGAGCGTGACCGTCTGCCGAATGACGTGGAGGCTGAGGTCGTCGGCCGTACCGACGACGAAAGCGGTGTCGAGGCCATGGTCGTAGCGGTCGACGGGACAACTGACCGGCCCGACGGCCTGACCTATCACATCACCTGGTCGCTCGGGGGCGGCCGCCGCGCGCGCGAAAGCAATGACGTGATCAGGGAGCGCGGCTGGCATAAGCTCGACCAACCGATTCCCGTCAAGCTACAGCCCGGGCGCTTCTGATGACGAAGCGACCGCATCTCTTCCTCGACTGCGACGGGGTGCTTGCCGACTTCGACACCGGGGCCAAGCTTCTGCTCGGGATGAGCCCCAAGTCCTTCGAAGCTCGCCACGGACGCGGCGAATTCTGGAAGCGCTTGGCCAAGCACGGCAACTTTTACGGGGACCTCCAGCAGATGCCGGATGCGAAGCGTCTCTTCCGGGCCGTTAAGCACCTCAAGCCGACGATCCTGACCGGCATCCCGCTAGGAACCTGGGCTGCTCCTCAGAAGGAACGCTGGGCCGCGAAGCATTTCCCGGACGTGCCGATCATCACCACCCTCGCGCGCCAGAAGCACCTCCACATGGACCCGGGCGACGTGCTGGTCGACGACCGCGAGAATCACCGCAAGCTATGGGAGGACGCCGGCGGCACCTTCATCCATCACAAGAATGCGGAAGACACGCTTCGCCAGCTGGCGAAGATCTACCCGTCAGTGAATGTGGAAGCCGACGCTTAGGCAGCGGCCTGGAGGTCCACCTTCTCGACCCACTCCGGCCAGAACACCGGCTCGCGGTTTGACCAGCCCGGTGCGGTGGCAGCGCTCTCGCTGATCGACTGAAGCAGGGTCCGGCGACGATCCGGGTGCAGGTGCGGCAGGGCCGCTGCGGCGCAGAAGGCGGCCGGCAGCCACGGGCGGGCCGACGCACCGATCAGGCGCTCGTAGAGGAATCGGAACGCCGCGAAGTTCGGCAGGCGATCCTGGCCGAGGTCGAATGCGGCAAGCGTGATCAGCATGCCCATGAACGGCTCGATCATGTCGAGGCCGCTGTCGTCCGGAACCTGCATGCGCAGGTGGTCGAGCTGCTTGAAGATTCGGGACTGGGCACGGATCGAAGCGGCCTCGCCCTCGTCGCGGGCCCAGCATTCGATCGCATCACGACGACCGTATGCAACGTCCAACGAACGGCGAATGTACCGCTGCGTCGCCTTCGGGAAGCTCGCGAACTCCTTCATCTCAGAAAGGAGCAACGCACCGTTCGCCGGCTGGCTGGTCCGCGTAATCATCACCCCGACTCCTTAGTCCCACCGGCGGGATGATGCGGCCGCACTAGTTGCGGTTTGCTTAACCACTAATCCCACCCCCGTTCAGATTGAATCAGAGGGCGGCTCTAACAGCAATGCTAAATACTCACGGCTCGTCGCAAACCCGCGCCGCTGTTGATTCTGTGCAACTGAATTGGGGATAAGTCGCGGACTCAGCGATCCTTTTCCGGAAATCCCGACGAGGGGGCAGGCTCTCCGCCCCCGCCCGGCTGGGTAGCGGCCGGCGGATCCGACGCGTCCATCGATTCGTCGCTGCCGACATCGGCCTTCGCCTGCTCGCAGCTCGGGTCCTTCTTTAGCTTCTCCTCAAGCTCCTTTTCCGGCGGCGCGGAGATTACTGGCGGCGGCACCTTGTCCCTGTCGTCCTTCACTTCGGTCACGGCGAATTCCTTTGGCGAATCGTTTCGCGGAATAAACGAGCAACGGGGAGCGCCGTTCCTGCATTCACCCCGTAAATCTGGCGTTCAGTTTCGACCGGCGGGTTTCATGCTTCTGCCAAAGGACAGGCGACAATTGCGGCCTTGAGTTTCACAAGGTTACAAGCACTTCAAATGCACGCACTCACCATCAGCCCCGCAGACCGTATCGAGCGGGGCCGCTTCTCCGACTGGCCGCTCGCCCTGAAGTCGATTCTCGGCTTCTGGTTCGTCTACGCCCTCACCGTCGCCGCTCGGGCCTTCATGGGCACCGACGCGCTGACGATCCTGTTCAACAAGCTCATCTCGATCAGCATCGGGATCGTCCTCACCGGCCTGATCTACATCGCGATCGCAAGCCTCGCCGGCAATGCCGGGATTCGGAAGAAAGCGATCGTAGCCGGCCTCGCCTCGTTCGTCGCCTCGTGGGGAATGGCGGGCAGCTTTATCGCCATCGAAGACGTGATGCGCGAGCCTAAGGAAGTCTTCCGCTACCAGTCGCGCGAAGGCTTCGTGATCATCGAAAAGGGCCGAACCCTGACGGTGGAGCGTCGAGCGCAGGAGCCTCTGGTCCTCACCTGGCCGCGCATGGGCGAGCTCGATACCAACAAGCGCATCCGATACGCCGCCGACGTTTCCGTCACTTGGCTGTTCTTCTTCGCGGCGTGGAGCGCCTTCTACCTCGCGACCAAGGCGCAGGCCGAAGCGCTGAACGCGAAGCGCCGCGCAGTCGAAGCGGAAAGCGCCGCGCAAGCCGCGCAAGTCCGTGCGCTGCGCTATCAGATCAACCCGCACTTCCTGTTCAACACGCTCAATTCGCTGTCGTCGCTGGTCATGGGCGGCCGGCCCGAGGAAGCCGAGAACATGATCCTCAAGCTCTCGACCTTCTTTCGCTCCAGCCTTTCGCTCGATCCATCCGCCGACGTGACGCTGGCCGAGGAGATCGACCTCCAGCGGCTGTATCTCGAAATCGAGAAAGTCCGTTTCCCGCGCCGCCTGAAGGTTGAGATCGACATTCCCGACGATCTCAAGAACGCCCGGGTGCCCGGACTCCTGCTTCAGCCCCTTGTGGAGAATGTGATCAAGTACGGAGTCTCGGGAACGCGCGACAAGGTGACGCTGAACATCCGCGCGGCCGAAGCCGGTCCCGGCCGCTTCACGATCGAAGTCCAGAACAGCGGAGCCGAAGCTTCGACGAAGGGCCGCAACGGAAAGCCCGACGGTACGGGAGTAGGCCTGACGAACGTTTGCCAGCGGCTGGAAGCGCGTTTCGGTACGGCTGCGAAATGTGAATTTGGCCCAACGGCCGACGGTGGCTATCGTGTATTGATGACACTGCCGTTGGACCGCGCCGATGGATGACCAGCCGCTTCGGCTCCTAATTGCTGACGACGAACCGCTTGCAGCCGAAAGGCTGCAGCTTCTCCTTGCGCAGATCCCCGACGTCGACCTGATCGGCACGGCCAGCGATGGCGAGGGCGCAGTCAGGATGGCAGAGGCCCTGTCGCCGGACGTCCTTCTGCTCGATATCGAGATGCCAGGCCTCGACGGCATCGACGTTGCGCGCGCCCTTGCGAGCAAGCGGCCTTCCGCAGCGGTCATCTTCATCACCGCCTTCGACCAGTTCGCAGTCGCGGCCTTCGAGGTGGAAGCCGTCGATTATCTGATGAAGCCGGTCACGCCGGAACGGCTGAAGCGGGCGCTAAAGCGCGCCCGCGACCATCTTCAGCGCCGCGAGAAGGCACCCGCACGCCCTGCTTCGACTTCACCGTACCTGGAAGAGTTTTGGGCTTCCGATTTGTCGGGTCTCGTCCGTATCGCCTCGCGCGATGTCGACCGTGTCTCGGCTGAGCGCGACTACATGCGCCTGCACGTTGGGCGCAGGAGCTGGCTGATCCACCACTCGATGAACGCGCTGGAGGAGGGGCTGGACCCCGAACTATTCGTTCGGCTTCACCGCTCGGCGATCGTGCGCAAGGACTTCATCGCGGGCTTCACGCGCAACCCGTCCGGCCGCTGGATTGCGCGCCTGTCCGACGGAGTCGAGCAGCCGGTTGGCCGGCTCTACACCGACAAGGTCAGGACGATCGCCCGCCGTTGAGGCGAAATGCCCGGCGGCCAGCACTGCAACCTGCCGCCAGGCGAAATTGGCCCGATCACTGGGCGTCCGCGAGTGCCAGCTGCAATTGCTGCTCCGCTGTCTGGCGAGCGCCGGCGATGCAGCGACGGGTGTCCGAAATCAGCGCCGGCATGTTCTGACGGCCGCGCGAGCACATGATCTTGATGGCGGCGTCCACCTTCTTTTGGAAACGTTCGGCGCCCTCTTGGGTGTGCAGGTCCGCGGGATTGTAGCGCACCGTCGCGCTCACCTGCTCAACGCTATCAACCTGCCGCGCATGGGCGAGCGTCGGAACGAGCAAGATGCTCGACACTGCGACGGCAGCAGCCATGACTAGAAATCTCATCGTATCGCTCCTTTTGGGATGCGACGCGGCAGCCTCAATCGGGGAAGTCGAGGGGTGTTGTGACCGCCGCGTCGCAGGGTCCGGCTACGATGATGCGGGAGCGGCGTCGCCATCCGCTCGACGAGCGCCGCGCCGCCTTCTGCGATCGTTTACATTTGTCGACGAAGGCCGTTCGTCGGACGGCGGTTCGACGAACGATCGATCTAGTTTTCGGTCGAAACCGATCCGAGGTTTTTGTTCACGACCGCAGTCACCGCACTGTCGAGCGTGACGTTGCCGAGCGTCCGGAAGATGTCGGGGACCATTTCAACCGCTACCAGCAGTGCAAGCGGGGCTATCGGTACCCCAAGAGCCATGGCGATCGGAGCGATCGAGCTGATAAAGCTCACCTCGCCCGGCAAGCTCACGGCGCCATAGCTGATCACCGACGCGACCCCGGTCGCCGCAATCGCCGCTCCAAGGCTCGGCTGATAGCCCAACCAGCTGGCGACATAGAAAGCGACTGCGACATTCATTGCCGGCCCGGTGGCGCGGAACAGAGCCACCGCCATCGGCAGCGTGACGTCCGCAACCTGCTCGCGAACGCCCTGCACTTTCGCAGCTCCAAGCATCGCGGGCAGCGACGCGAGCGAGGACCGGGTCGAAATGGCCACGCTCTGTGGAGCGATCATCGACTTGGTGAAAAGCCCCGCGGGAACACTCCCGCCGACGATTGCGATTGGATAACCCCAAAGCGTAACAAGCACGCCGATCACCGAGACCAGAACGATGTAGTGCGCGAGTCCCGCGAAGGCCGCACCGCCCGCACTTGCCCCGAGCGCGAAACCCAAAGCGAACACGCCGAGTGGCGCGATCCACAGCACCCAGCCGATGACGATCAGCAGAGCGTCCGCAATCCCGTCGAAGAACTCGACGACGGTCTTACGCCGCTGCGGAGCAATGCGTGCAACGGCTAGAGCGAAGAACACCGTGAACACGACGAGCGGCAGGACGTCGCCGTTAGAGGCGGCTGCAATCACATTGGACGGGATGATCCCGCGGAAGAAGTCGGCGACGCTGGGGATCGGCGGCGAGGAGGTGGACTGGTCGATCGCGGCTAGCCCCGCCTGGAGCGCCTCTCCTGCCCCCTGAGGCAGCGGAAACCAGCGAACGAGCAGCGCCATCATGACCGCGCCGAAGATTGCCGAAGACGTGCAGACGATCACGAACCAAAGGATAGACCGGCCGGCGATGCGGCCTGCCCGCGCGGCCTCGGCACCCTTGGCTATTCCCGTCACCAGCAATGCGACGATCAGCGGGATGACGGTCATCTTCAGCGCATCGAGCCAGAGCCCGCCGACATAGGTCGCGACCTGGATCAGCGGCTCGCGAATTCCGTCTCCACCAGCCTGCGCAAACGTCCCGCCGACGAGGCCGATGAACAGCGCGACCAGGACAAGATAGGGTCGCGACCCGCGCGAGGCGGCGGCAGGAGCCTCTTCGGCCTTTTCGCTCGTCATTGAGGCTTCCGGAAGCGGTACATGAACCGATCGGTCTTTCCGCGGATCTTCTCGTCGAAGACCAGCAGCGAATGATCGTCTGCCGGATTGCGGAGGATGTCGCTGCTTTCCTCGAGAACGAAGCCGGCCCGCGTAAAGTCCGCCTTCACCACTGCCGGGTCGATCCGGTGCAGCTTCTCGACAACCTCACGAGTGTCTCCGCCTGGGTTTGCGGCGTGGTCGATGATCCCCACGACCGCGCCAGGCTTCATCGCGTCGAACAGCCGCTTCAGCCAGGCGTCCGGGTCCATGCGGACGATCTTCCGCTCCGCATTTTCCCAGTACACGTCGTGATAATCTAGGTTCATGATCAGGAAGTCGTAGGCGTTCGATCCGATCAACGGCGTTTCCATGGGGCTCGAGATCAGCACGACGTTCGGCTGACGAGCAGCGAACTCCGCGAAGGCCGCGCGCCTTTTGTCATTCAAGAACTGGGTCGGATTCCAGACGACTACGCTTCCGGTCGGTCCAACCGCGGGCGCCATGATCTCTGCCCAATATTTGTTGGCACCGAACATATCGATGACGTGCATGCCCGGCTGAAGCCCGAAAAAAGTCAGCACTTCGGTCGGCTTACGGGCCTCGTCGAGCTTCACATTTTCGGGAGTCCGCGCGGCCGTATTGGCGACTGCCGCCGCGACATCCGCGGGCGCGGCGCTCAACATGGCAGGCGCCGCAGCCAGTGCCGCCGCAAGGATCAACCGAAATCCGCGCATATGCCCCTCCGTCCATGATCGAAGTACGCTGGTTGCCCCACTCAGCCGCTTTTCGCCAGACGCAAAAGGGTCTAATTCGCGGTCTTTCGTCCCTTGGGGGAGGAATGTGATGGCGTCCGTCGCTTCACCTGCCGTCGACATTCAGACGCGCGAGCGTCGTTTCTACTGCCGTATGGCCATCATGCTGGTGGTCCTGATGTTCCTCGGCTTCGCGCCGAGCTTCTACCTGCGCGGCATCGTGCCGGAGTATCCGCGGCCGAACCCAACCCTGCCGGTTTCTGTCATCCTGCACGGCCTGCTCTTCACGCTCTGGATGTTCGTTTTCGTCGCGCAGACCCAGCTCGTGGCTGCCGGCCGGCGCGACATCCACATGAAGCTGGGCAAGGCGTCCATGTTCTTGGCCATCACCATGGTGCCGTTCATGTATTTGATCGGCGTCTGGCAGGTCGCGCGACACAACGTCCCGCCCTTCACCACGCCGCTCGACTGGACCTCACTCCCGCTGTTCGCGCTGCCGGCGTTCGTCATCCTCGTCTGGCAGGGCTGGAAGCGCCGGCGCGAGGCACAGTGGCACAAAAGGCTGATGCTCGGAGCCGCGATGGTGGTCGTGCTCGGCCCCGGCTTCGGCCGCCTGCCGCTCGCGCCGCCGTCGAAGCCCGCCTTCGCCGCACAGATGATCGCATCGCTGCTGTTCTTCGTGCCGCTGTTCATCTGGGACAAGCGCTCGCTGGGCCACACGCACCCGGCCACCAAGGTCGCGTTCGGGGTCTACGCGCTTTCGATGCTCATCCCGGTAGCGCTGATCGTCAGCGGAACCTGGGCGCCGATCGCCGCGCAGCTACCGGGAGTCGGGAGTTAGGAACGCGCCACCATCATCCCATCATGATCCACCGAATGGCGGTCACGACCACGCCGCGCGTGGCCTTCCCTTCGACATCGCGCGCAGGTTCGAATGTCGCCCGCTCGGTCAGAATCCTGCACGTTGCGTTGTCGAGCTCCGCATTACCTGATGAGCGGAGTATCGAGCACTCGGTGATTGCGCCGGTGTCACTGATTCTAAGTCGGACGTGCGCCCGACCCATTCGGCCCGCTTTCATGGCCTCAACCGGATAATCGGCTGCGGTGAATAAGCCGCGAAAGCCTTTCTCGCGTCGGGGTGGTTTCGCAATGCGGCGCTGCTCCTCGACCGGATATCCCCATTTGACGCCGAGATTTGTCGCACAGTCGTCGAGAGCCTTCAGCGCCGCCGGATGTTCGGGAAGCGCGAAAGCGATCTTCACTTCTCCGGGAACATCGAAAGCCACGCTGGCCGCGTTGGTCAGAAGCTTATGGGAATCGGAGTCCATTCCCATCACCACGCTGCGCATGGTTAGAGTCTTGATCTCCTTGCTCAGGTTCCAGAGCAGCCGCGAGCTATACCAAACTTCGCTCGGCTCACCCCCGTCAAACCGCACGGTCGCATCGCCGCTCCCGAACAGCGCCCATTCCCGATTATAGAGGATGGTCGCGTTCGCGCCGGCTCCCATCGGGGCCTCGCTCAGAGCCAGGAACAAGGGATTGCGAGGTGATCCGTAGGAGCGGACGAGCAGGCACTCGTTCGCCTGCGTTTCCACCGTCCACTTGGCAGTCGGCTCCCGAACCTTCGGTGCCGCAAGTGCTGAAGCGGATGAGAGCACCAGGAGAACTGCAGCGACAGCCGACGCCGCTCCGCCGAGCATCGGTCGTTGGCGCATCAGAACATCTTCCAGAGGATGCTCTGAAAGGCCGCGCTTTTCGCTGGTTTTCCGTCAAGGCCGATCGCCGGCTTGTACTTGGCGCCCTGTTTGATCACCGCGCAGCTTTGCGCGTCCAGCGACGCAACTCCGCTGGGCTCGATCACGGTGCAGTCCGCGACTTTCCCCAACTCGTCCACGAGAACCACAAGCGAAACGCGTCCCGACTGTCCTCTCAAGGCTGCAATCCCGGGATAATCATCAGCGTTGAACAGCTGGGCGAGGTTCGCCGACGGCCCTTCCTTCAGCTCTGATCCGCCTTTCTCTTCGCTCCAGACCTTCCAGATCCTGCGAAGGTCGGCGGTGCAATTCCCAAGCGTGCTGAGCAAAGCAGGCATGCTGGTCACCGCAAAGGCATCCTCGCCGGTGGCTTGGCCCAGACCGAAACGTGTGCCGAGCCGCTCAATGCCTTTCTCGCGAACGCGCACGCGGATGGTCTTGGCCTGGCGGATGCTGGCAACGTCCTTGGCGGCAAGGGTCACGAAGCGGGCTCGCTGTCCCATGGACTTGACGCCGAACTCGAGAAAGCTGGTCCGAAGCGGCGGCGCCTCGTCGAAGACGATCTCCCCCTCGAGCTGGTTGGCATCCAGCTTCCCGCCCTTGCGGATGAATCCAAGCTGGATGGTATCGCCGACCGCGGGGGCCTTCAGCATCAGGTAAAACGGATCGGTCTCGGTCCCGTAATTGCGCGTGGCAATGCACTGCGCATCCGCGAAGTTGACGACCCATTTGCCGGTCGGCTGCAGCGCAGCTTCGGGAGCGGCGGTCGCCGCGGTTGAAGACGCCAATGCGGCGAGCGCCAAGAGCCGGGCAAGCATACGCGACCACTCCCCCAAACAGTCCCGAGCACTGCGACTGTAATTAAGCTGCGGCAGCCTTTCCAGCCCGTTCTGCCGCCATCGACTGGACGAGCTTCAGCGCTTCGTGAGCGGACACAGCCGATCCTTCCTGCCAGAGGCCGAGATAGGACAAATGCTCGCCCGCAAACACGATCGGTCCTTCCGGACGCAAGAGCTCAGCATATCCGTCACCGCGAGGGCCCGAATCGCCGGGGCCATTGCCCCAAAGAGCGCCTACGCCTTCCGAATAAGGGACCTGCCCCCAGTTCACGGCCAGCGGGCTTTCGAGGAGCTTGGACTTCCCCGGATGAAGCGCCTCGATCGACTCCCGGCTGATCCGGATCTGCTCCGCGATCGGCAGCTTGGTGAAGGCCTCCGGCGTGTTTTCGTGCGTCCATCCCGCGACATAGGCGCCGACGATCACACCCCGGGCGCCATGATGCCCGGAACTGGGATAAAGGACGTTTTCGTTCAGACGATCGGTCCAAGCCAACCCGCCATAAACGCCATCCGCTTCCCAGAACCGGGGCGCCTCGAAAGCGACCTTCGCACTCCGCAGGATCACGACCTTTTTGAGAGCGGCCTTCTTTGCGGCCGAGAAGTCGTTCGGAATCCGCTCCAGCAAGGTCGGCGGAAGCGTGACGATTGCGAAGTCGGCTTCGGTCGCCTGCCCGCCATGCTCGACGCGCACGCGATCGCCGATCCGCCGGATCCCGGTGACGGGCGTGTTCAGTCGAACGTTTGTCTTCACCTGCTCGTAGATCCCATGCGCGATGCGATCCATTCCGCCGACAGGCTGAAGCATGGTCGGCTGCATATCGATGATGGACTCGAAGATCTGCGGGAATGCCGCGCCGCGTGACGGAAGGATTTCCTTGAGCGTCAGCGGGTCGATCGCTTTCCCTTCGATCGTGTAACCGCCCGGCCATTGGGTATAGCCGGAGCTGGCGTTGCCCCGATAAACGCCTTTCTCGTCGAGGAAAGCGTAGAACCCGAGGAACTGCCGGAACGCATCCAACTCGTCCTTCGGCATCGCGGCGTTCAATGCGTTCTGGTCGATCGCCTTCGCCAGCAGTTCGCCCATCCGGCCGCGCAGGTCGTAGATCATCTGGCGACCGGAATGCACCTTGCCGTCGAAATCCCATCCGGTCGCGTGGTGACTGTTGATAAAGGTCTCGAGGGGGACGTTGAACCGCCGCGCGTAGCCCAGGATCACGTGGTGCCACGACGGGATGCGGGCTGGCCCCGCATTGAAGTACATTCCGTCCGAGAAATTGGCCTGCTGAAACGGCCGGTCGTTCTGGATCACCCGGTCCTTGCCTCGGATCGTCCAGGCCCGGCCTCCGACCCGGTCGCGGGCTTCGAGCACCGTTACGCGATAGCCGGCCTGCTGAAGCTCGTAGGCCGAGACCAGCCCTGCGATCCCCGCGCCGAGAACCACGACCGAGCGGCCGTTTCCGGATGACTTGGGAAGAGTGAAATCCGCCGCGGCGGCGGCTGTCGGGATCGACAGCCCCAGCATCTGCATCGCTGCGAGCGCCGCGCCGGCTCCGCCGACCTCCCCGACACGCAACAGCACTTCTCGCCGACTGACCGTCATGCCGCCTCCCCTGTTTCGATTTGCCTGAACTTACCTCCGGAACACTCGGCCACACGCTCGACTCGCCCCTGCGTCGTGCGACTGTCCGATAGACTGACAGGGAAATGCGGCTTGCGCCTCAAATATTCGACCAAGCACCGCATCGCCTCACGGTTTGGTGCGTTCTTTCAACAGTTTGAACCACCTCGACGGGAGACATAACAATGGAAAACAAGGACCAGATCACAGCACTCAACACGCTGACTGCGACGCTGATTGACAGCGTGAACGGCTACCGCGATGCCGCCGAGGATTCCGAAAGCGGCCGCTTCCAGCAGATGTTTCGAGAGCGCGCGGACGAGCGCAGCCAACTTGTTGAAGAGCTTCGCGATGAAGTACGAAGGCTCGGGGGAAACCCCGAAGACGACGGCAGCTTCATGGGCAAGACCCACCAGCGCTTCATGGACTTGAAGTCGGCGATCATGGGCCGCGACGAGAAAGCGGTGATCAACGAAGTCGAGCGTGGCGAAGACTATCTCAAGGAGAAGTTCGAGACCGCGATCGAAAGCGGCCATCTGGCCGGTGAAGCTCGCCAGTGCGTCGAACGCGCCTATCAGTCTATCCGCGCCGGCCACGACCAGATCAGCCAGCTCAAGCATGGCATGGAAGCGAACAGCTAGTCCCGATTGATCTTCCGGGAACCAACGGGCGGCGGCGCGAAAGCGTCGCCGCTTTTCTTCATGCCCCGAACAGAAGCTTGACGTGGCTCCGGAACAGCCGGGTCTGGCGGCCCATCATTGCGGGGTCGCGTAGCGCCTTGGCGTAAATGATCGCGCCTTCCACGATGATCGTGAGGTGGTCCGCAAGCGCATCAAGATCTGCCTCCATTTTCGGAGGATGAAGCTCGACGATTTCTTTCAGCCAGTCGGCGAAGCGCTGCCGCGTCCTCAGCAAATAATCGACATTCATCCTCTTCATCTCTGAATCGAACAGCCGCTCCTGGTAGGTCACACTCGCTACCATGCAGCCGGGATGAAGCGTCTCCATGTCGTCCATCATCTGGGCGTAGAGATTGAGGAAGATGAGCAGGCTCTGGAGCGGATCGTCGCTCAGCTCCCGCGCCCGCTGCTCCAGCGTCTCGATGATCTTCTCGTCTTCGGAAAGGAAGCGGTCGAACAGCTGCCGCGCCATGTCGTTCTTGTCGCGGAAATGATAGAAGAAGCCGCTCTTCGTGATGCCCGCGGCCTCGACCAATTCCTCGATCGAGGTGGCCGCGAACCCCTTCTCGACGATAGACTCGTAAGCGATGTCGAGGATCCGCTCGCGCGTCCGCTCACCTTTGGTCTGGGCGGCGGATTCCAACTGTACCTCAGGTCCAGTTTTCTCGATCAACCTGTCGACCATTGCCGCTTTGCCTCGCTGCGAACCCATGCCAAGCTACGCGAATAACAGGGGAAATCCCATTACGCGCAAGAACTGACCGCGCTCTTGCTAGAGCTGCTATAAGCGCTCGGAGTATTTACGTCCCCACACAGAATTGGGGGAGATGATGATCGGTTTGTACCACTATATTGCGGCCGGGCTGTTCGCCGGCTTTGCGCTGCTGGAACTCCTCCTCGCGGGTCGCAAGTTCCCGGCTATTACGCATTGGCGCCTGCAGGGCACCGCCTTCACCTTGCTCTATTTCGCCGTGGCCACTTACGCACCTCTATTCTGGGACGGATGGCTCGGCGAGCATCGTCTGTTCGCTGCCGACACGCTCCCCCTCTGGGTGCAGATTCTCGGCGGCTTCCTCGTGCTCGAGCTCGGCATCTATGCCTGGCACCGGACCATGCACAACGTGACGTTTCTGTGGCGCTGGTTCCATCAGATGCACCACAGCCCGGAGCGCGTGGATATCTGGGGTGCGCTCTACTTTCATCCGTTCGATTCGATCGGCTGGGCTTTCCTCGGCAGCCTTGCCCTGGTGCTCGGTTTCGGGGTCAGCGCGGAGGCGGCAATCGCGATCAATGTGATCGCGACCTTCTACGGCATGTTCCAGCACCTGAACGTCCGCACCCCGCATTGGCTGGGCTACATCATCCAGCGGCCGGAGAGTCATTCCTGCCATCACGAACGGGGTGTTCACGCGCGGAATTATTCCGACCTTCCGCTGTGGGACATGATCTTCGGAACGTTTCACAACCCGAAGGAATTCACCGGTGAGTGCGGCTTCTACGACGGCGGCTCGAAGCGCGTCGGGGACCTCCTGCGCGGAAAGCTGATCGCTTGACCGATGGGCGCCGGATCAAGTTATCCGGCGTTCAGCCTTCTGTGCTAAAGCGCGGGGCATCAGTAGGAGGACTACAATGCGTTCGGTCCTGTTGATTGCCCCGCTTCTTCTTTGCGCCGACCCGGCAGCCGCCCAGGTTGTTGGTGCCCCCGTCCAGTCCATCGCTCTCTACAGCTACGGCTTCAATCCGACCCCGATCGTACTCAATGCGGGTAAGGCGGTGACTTTGAGCTTCGTCAATCGCGCCGGGAAGAGCCACGACTTCACCGCCGAGAAGTTCTTCCGCGCGTCGAAGATTCTTTCGGGCAAGGTCGGAGAGGGCGAAGTGGACCTCGCCCCCGGCCAGACGGCAAGCGTCACGCTCATTCCCGCCGCCGGGCGTTACAAGGCTCATTGCGGACACCCGTTCCACAAGATGCTCGGAATGCATACGGACATCATCGTCCGTTAGTCGGGCCTATGGCTTGCCGAAAGTCTTCACGAGCTTGAGTTTGAACTCCGGCTGGCTTTCCCTTCTCTCATAGTCTTCCTGCACCAAAGGCGCTCGCAGACGGTGCCCGAAGCGCGTCGTCCCGTGGCCATTCAGGTTCGCGGTCACCGACAGGGTGGGGCTGAAACTGTGCGTGTAGGCGAGGTTCAGCGAATATATTCGCTGCGGCGGCGGATCTGGAAATCGCGTGACGGGCTCTCGTAGGTCAGCTGCACCTGCGCGATGTCGCCCGTGGAGGTTGTAAATCACGAATTGCTTGGGTGGGTCGGATTGACCGGATCTGGCCGGCCGCTCGAAAGCGCCTGGCCTAAATAGAAATGGGGGCCGGCATTGCTGCCAGCCCCCACTGCGCCGAGCGAAGGATATGCCGGTCAAGTGGTCCAAGTCCCAGGGGACCTATTCCAAAAGTCCTGGCTCACCAGCTCAGGCGTCGCTTCCCATCTGACAGCTCCCTCCGAAGAGGAGACCGACCGTCTACTTGGCTGCGCTGCCCGAAGGCTCGCTTCCCTTTCGACTATCGGTGCCTGGCTAAGCCAAAGCCACCCGATGTTCTGCGGCCCTTCTTGGGTCGACCACTCTTGCGTTTCGCTTTGTTCTTCCGCCCGAGGGCTTCCGAACCGCGTCGCGCTAGAGGAAGATCAACTCTTCCGGCGCCTCTTCCCGACTGGCGCCACAAACCTCCGAAGAGTTTCGCATTGCCTGTCGGCGGAGATCGGTCCTTCCGTCACCCTCCGCTCCCTTCTGTCCCTTGCGGGCCTTCCGGTGGAGGCGGGGACTTCCGTCCCGATCACCATTTGACAATGCACGTCGCCGCCGAGTCGGGGAAGCGAAAAATATGTGCTCAGGCCTGTGGATAACGGGGATACTGGGAACAACAGTCGGAACATTTCATGATTCCCACGAGTCGCCCACTTTGGTTGCCGTTCCGTTCCCCCTAACCTACCTCCAACCCGTGCCAGATTCGTCCGCCGACCTGCCCGACTCGCCCGACTCGAGTCGCGAAGCCCCCTGGCTCGCCGGCCTGAACCCGCCGCAGCGGGAGGCCGTGCTTACGACTGAGGGCCCCGTGCTGGTCCTCGCCGGCGCCGGCACCGGCAAGACCTCCGCCCTCACCGCTCGCCTCGCCAACCTCATCGCAACCCGCAAGGCGTGGCCGAGCCAGATCCTCGCCGTCACCTTCACCAACAAGGCCGCGCGCGAGATGAAGGAGCGCATCGCCAGGATCAGCGGCGGAGCGATCGAGGGCATGCCGTGGCTCGGCACCTTCCACTCGGTCGCCGCGCGCATGCTCCGCAGCCATGCCGAGCTCGTCGGCCTGCAGTCCAACTTCACCATCCTCGACACCGACGACCAGCTCCGCGTCCTCAAGCAGCTGATCAGCGCCGTCAATCTCGACGAGAAGCGCTGGCCCGCGCGTCAGCTCGCCACCCTCATCGATCGCTGGAAGAACCGCGGCTGGACTCCGAAAGAGGTCGACCTCGGCGAAGCGGAAGCGTTCGGCCCCGGCCGCGGCCGCGAGCTCTACGCCGCCTACCAGGACCGCCTGCGCACCCTGAACGCCTGCGACTTCGGCGACCTCCTGCTCCACATGCTGACGATCTTCCGCACGCACCCCGACGTGCTGGAGAGCTACCGCGACCGTTTCCGCTACATCCTGGTCGACGAATATCAGGACACCAACCAGTCGCAGTACGCCTGGCTCAAGCTCCTTGCCGAGCCGCGCCGCAACCTCTGCTGCGTCGGCGACGACGACCAGTCGATCTATTCCTGGCGCGGCGCGGAGGTCGCCAACATCCTCCGCTTCGAAAAGGACTTCCCCGGCGCGAAGGTCATCCGCCTGGAACAGAACTACCGCTCCACCTCGCACATCCTGGCCGCCGCCGACGGCCTCATCGCCAACAATGCCGGCCGCCTCGGCAAGACACTCTGGACCGACAAGGGCGACGGCGAGAAGGTCAAGGTCGTCGGCATCTGGGACGGCCCGGAGGAGGCGCGCCGCATCGGCGAGGATGTCGAGGGCATGCAGCGCCGCGGGCTAAGCCTCGACGACGTCGCCATCCTCGTCCGCGCCCAGTTCCAGACGCGCGAGTTCGAAGAGCGCTTCATCGCGATCGGCCTGCCCTACCAGATCATCGGCGGCTTCCGCTTCTACGAACGCGCCGAGATCCGCGACGCCCTCGCCTACCTCCGCCTCATCCACCAGCCCGCCGACGACCTCGCGTTCGAGCGCATCGTCAACCAGCCCAAGCGCGGCCTCGGCGACAAGGCAATCGCCACCATCCACGCGCACGCGCGCGCGTCTCAGGAGCCGCTTCTGATCGCCGCCGCCAAGCTTCTCGACACGGACGAGCTTCAGTCCCGCGCCCGCTCTAGCCTCGGCCGTTTCGTCGCCGACATCGCCCGCTGGAAGCAGATGGCGAACGAGCTTCCCCATGCCGAGCTCGCCCGCATCATGCTCGACGAAAGCGGCTATACCGCCATGCTCCAGGCCGAGCGCAGCGCGGAATCCGCCGGCCGCCTCGAAAACCTCGCCGAGCTCACCCGCGCGATGGAGGAATATGAAAGCCTCCCTGCCTTCCTCGAACACGTCAGCCTCGTCATGGACAATGACGAGAACCGGCAGGGCGAGAAGGTCACCATCATGACCATCCACGCCGCCAAGGGGCTGGAGTTCGACATCGTCTATTTGCCCGGCTGGGAGGAAGGTATCTTCCCGTCGCAGCGCGCGCTCGACGAAGGCGGCCTCGCCAGCCTCGAGGAGGAACGCCGCCTCGCCTACGTCGCCATCACCCGCGCGCGGAAAAAGGCGACGGTGATGCACGCCGCCAACCGGCGCATCTACGGCCAGTGGACCAGCTCCCTCCCCAGCCGCTTCGTCGGCGAGCTTCCCGAAGCGCATATCGATCAGGAAACGACCATGTCCGGCGGCGAGAGCCTGTGGCGCGCGCAATGGAGCGAGCGCGCCGATCCCTTCGCTCACCTCGGCCCCGCGCAAGGCATGCGAGCCGCGACCCGCGGCCCCGGCTGGCAGCGCGCGAGCCAGGGCGGCCGCTTCAACCGCGACCCCCAGCGCGTGATCGAAGCCAAGGCGTCTGCGGTGTCGCTAGGCAACCAGGGACGGACGGACCTGGAGCTCGGCCAGCGCGTGTTCCACGGCAAGTTCGGCTACGGCAAGATCGTCGCGCAGGAAGGCAACAAGCTCGAGATCGAGTTTGAGCATGCGGGGTTGAAGAAGGTTTTGGATTCTTTCGTCAGCGCCTCTTAGCGACTGTTACGTCGTGTTTTCTTCCGACCTCTTACAGACATTAGGCCAACAGTTCCTTTTCGGACTCGGTCGTGGGTCATCACCTCAGTAAGATCGGCCCGCGCCATCACTGCCGAGGAAATCGTCGCTGAGCGCCCACCCCGGAACCCATGATAGCCAAGCCCGAGTCCCAGACTTCAATTGGGAAGTCCAGCCAGACAGTCTTTTGTAGACCGATGTCCAACGAAGGCCGCCACGGGAGCAAATCCCGTGACGTCGGACGCGTCTCGCAGCGCAGCTTAGGCCGCGCGCAACTTCGCCTTGGTGGAAATCCGGCAATCGCGGATCTCGCAGGCCTTCAGGCTTCGGCGCTCTCCGCCAGCTGCGCGGCTTTCGCGGCGGCCAGGTCTGCGCGCATCTTCTCGGTGCGATCGGCTCGCGTGGCCATTTCCATCCACGCGGCCTCTGCACGGAGGCAGCGATCGCGCACGTTCTCGAGCGTCGCTTCGTCAGCCTCGGCGCGAGCCTGCTCGGCGCGGAGCCGGTAGACATCGCGGTCTTTCAATTGCCGTACGGATACGGGCTCGACCATTGTTCAACTCCTGGCTCCCTCCGCCCGCCCCGCGCGAGGCGGAGCGGGCCGAAGGTCCTCCCGAAAACGGGAGGGAATTCGCTTACGTTACGCGGACTGAAGGTTGACGGCGCTCATCTTACCGCGCCGGTCTTCTTCGAGCTCGTAGCTGACGCGCTGGTCCTTCTGCAGCGTGCGCATTCCGGCACGCTCAACGGCCGTGATGTGGACGAAAGCGTCGTTGCCGCCGTCCTCGGGTGCGATGAAGCCGTAGCCCTTTTGGTCGTTGAAAAACTTTACTGTGCCGATCGGCATATTGTCGTTCCTTCCATGGAGGACCGCCAATCGGTCCTCTGGCGCTAGGAGAGGCGATAGAAGGAATGAGGAGCCGCAAAGCGCCTGGAGACCGTTCGATTGCGACTAGTAGCGCCCCCCACATAAGCCTTTTGCCCGCAAATGTAACCTTTGAGCCAGAACGATGCCGGGAAGCTGGCGTTGACTCAGCTCTTCAAGCCAAAGGGCGACGCACTCAATAGGCGGGGTCAGTAACGGATGCCCGGCCGGTAGTACCTCGCCGCTTGGTCCGCGCGAGCGACTTGGTTGCGGCTGCAGATGTTGTCGGCCCGGATCCGGTAGCCGCGGGCGTTGTAGTAGACGTCGCACTTGTTGGTGAAACGGACGTGCAGCCCGCCGTCGTAGGATGGCAGAAGCATGATGTCGTTCCAGCTTCCGCCCGGGTTGTAGCCGCCACCGCCCGGATAATAGCCGCTGTGCCGCCGCCAATCGGCCATTGCCCGATCGGCGATCGATCGCTGCCGGATGTTGCAGCCGCCCTTGCTGCGAAGGTGCTGGCCCATCCAGTTGTAATAGACACGGCAGCCATCGGCGAACTGGACGCGGTCGTACCGGATGTCGGTGATCCGGTACTGACGGTTCGCTCCCGGATATTGCGGATCGTAATAGGTGTGGTCGTTGCCGGGGTAACCTGGATAGCCCGGCTGCGGCGGATAGCCCGGATAGCCGCCTCGGTACGGCGCGATGGCCCGCTCCGCCTGCGCCCTCTGGTAGGACGTGCAGCTGCGATCGACGCTCTCGATCGTCAGGTTGCGGTTGTAATGGACCGTGCACGGACCGGGGAATTCGACGTTGAGTTCGCCGTTGCTCTGGCGCACGACCTGCTGCGCAGCGACCGGCGACGCCAAGCCTCCCGAAACGATCGCGATGGTCGATAGCGAAACCAACTGCCGCATGGATGCACCTCCAGATTTGAGGATAATGCCGGATTGCGCGGGCAGAGGGATTTACACTCTACCGCTGATCTGGCGCAATCTGGACTTTATCCCAGCGTAAGAAAACCGCGAGAATCCGCAGTTTTCTTTGCTCCAGCACACGAAGACTGATATGAATCAATGCGTCGCTCTTGTCCCCCGGTAGCACCTGCTTCCGGGTCTGCGTTCACCCGATAAAGCGTTCGTCGAGTCACCCGCGTTCAAAACAACGGAGGAGGGCAAGTTGCGCAAATATCTTCTGGCCGCCGCGGCCGCGGCCGCAATCGCTTCACCTGCAGTCGCCCGTGATGGAAGCGGCTATTTCGGAGTGGAGGGCGGCGCGCTCTTCCCGAAAGACAGCCACGTCGATTTCGCCGGCACGTATACCTATTCCGAAGGCGGCACTTATGACTTCGTCGCCGACTTCAAGACCAATTACAAAACCGGCGTCGATGTCGACGTGATCGGGGGCTACGACTTCGGCATGTTCCGGCTCGAAGGCGAGCTCGGCTGGAAACAGGCCAAGCACAAAAGCTATGACAATGCGACATTGGTCGCGACGAGCAGTGAAGGCGACACCTTTACCTATGGCCCATACGACGCGGATGCCGACGGCAAGACGACGGTCCTGTCGGCGATGGTCAATGCCTTGCTCGACTTTGGCGATGAAAACGGCCTGAGCTTTTACGCCGGCGGCGGCGTCGGCTGGGCACAGACGAAATACCGCGTCTCGCTCGACTCAACAGATACGACAATCGACGATTTGTCGGGCACAGCGAAGGATAGCGGTTTCGCCTGGCAGGGGATCGCCGGGGTTCGGTACGCTTTGTCTCCCAACATCGATCTCGGGCTGAAGTATCGCTACTTCAGGGGACCGCGCGTGAAGGAAAGCGAGGTCTTTGCCTCAGGCGCCTCGGTAAGCGGGACGTTCGACGCCCGAACGCGGTTCCAGTCGCACAGCTTGCTGGCGAGCTTGATCTACAACTTCGCGGCTCCACCACCGCCTCCACCTCCACCGCCACCACCACCGCCTCCTCCGCCGCCGCCGCCTCCACCGGCGACGCAGACGTGTCCGGACGGCTCGGTGATATTGGCGACGGATGCCTGTCCGGTACCGCCGCCACCGCCTCCTCCGCCGCCTCCGGCGCCAGAGAGAGGATAGGCGTAACCCGATCGAAACTGGGCGGGGTGGGCAACCACTCCGCCCTTTTCGTTGGAGCTAGCTTTCCCAGCCTTCGAGAGCCGGCCCGAGCGCTTCCTTCAGCTCACCCAACCACGGTTCGTAAGGCCGCCAGGCGTCGACGCCGTCCCGGTTGATCGGTCGCCGCACCTGCTCCGCGCTCGGCGTTCGAACCGCCCTCTTGTTGGCATGGAATTCGAGGCAGGCATCATCGAACGGAACGCCGATGTAAGCGAGCAGCCGCCGCACCTCTCCGTCCGGATCTTCGATCAGCTTCTCGTTGAGCAGGCGGTGGACCGCGCCTGGCTGGACGCCGTCGAAGTGCCGCATGAAACGCCAGTAATCGTAGTAGAATTCGCCGATCGAACGGAGGCTGTAGGAGAACGTCACACCAGTCGCGTAATTCTGTTTGAAGTTCGAAAACCCGCACGCCATCGGATATCGCCGAGCATCGACCATCTTCGCATTCGGGAGCGCCAGCCGGATCAAGGTCGCGTTGATCCAGTTTCCCGGCATCTTGTCCACGAAATAGGGCTTGCCGGTCTGTCGGAACGGCCGGGTCCGCTCCATATATTCCTCGCCGATCGCCGCGATCTCCGACGGTTCGAGCGCCGCGATCGCCTCGCCGATGGTTTGGCCGGATGACCGCCGAAGCCGAGCGGCGATGGTGTTCATCACCGGAAGCTCGGCCGTACCCTCGATCAGCGGATGACTGGCGAGGATCTGCTCGACGAGCGTCGACCCCGAGCGGTGCAGCCCGAATACGAAGATAGGATCTTTCGCCGTGCACCCCGCGCCCGCGAAACGCTTGAAGATTTCCGGAGTGCAGTGCGCGAGCGCGTCCTCGACCGGCTCTGTGATCGGGATCGTCTCGGGATCCAGCTGCCGTGTGCGAAGCGCATTGCCCGCGGCATAATGACGGAACGAAGCCTCGTAGTCCCCCTGATCCTCATACGCCTTGCCGAGCGCAAAATGGATATGCAGCGCCTCATCGAGCGAGACATTCTGCCGAAGCGCTTGCTGCATCTGGGCAATGTCCGGCGCTGAAAACCGATACGACTTGAAGTTGGCGAGCGTCCAATAAGCCTGACCCATGGTGGGCTGCAGCTTGGTCGCTCGCTTCAGCGCCTTCACTGCCTCGTCGATCCGGCCAACTGTCCGAAGCGCATTGGCGAGGTTCATCCACGTTCCCGCGCGGTTCGGCTGCTCACGAAGCATGCGCTTGTAGGTATCGATCTGGGCGTCGTGCATGCCGAGCAGGCCAAGCGTCTTCGCCTCCATCCCGCTGACTTCCAGCTTCTTTCGGAAATTGGGCGGAAGCTCTTCGAATTCGCGGAGGGCCAGAGCCGCACCTGCGTGCTTCAACAGATGCTCGATCAACGCGAGCCGTCTCTCCGGCCTGGGATCAGCCGAAACGGCGCGGCGAAGCAGGACGGTCGCATCCTCGATCTGACGATCCTCGGCGGAAATCTGAGCGAGCACCGTCAGCGCGTCCGCGTCCGTCGGGTCTTCCGCCAGCCTGTCGCGAAGATGCATCTGCGCCTTCAGCCGATTGCCCGACCGCAAGGCGGCAGACGCGAAATCGAGCGCAACCTTCGACTTCGCCGATGCGTCCCTCGATAAGGGGTTCGAAAACATCCCGTTCAGTGGAACTCCGACGTCGCCCGCTGTCAACGGTCACGCACCCGAGACATTGACAGTCCATTAGGTATCACTAAATTAGTGAATACTAATGGAAATGACCCAAACAATGCTCGATCCTGCCTTTGGAGATCAGGCTGCGGAAGCGGCGAGTCTTCTTAGGGCGATGTCGAACTCCAGCCGGCTGTTGGTGCTCTGCCATCTGGCGGGGGGCGTAGAGCTGTCCGTCAGCCAGATGTGTGAACTTGTCGGCTTAAGCCAGTCGGCCTTGTCCCAGCATCTCGCCAAGCTTCGCCAGGAGGGGCTGGTTGCCACGCGAAAGCTGGCCCAGACAGTCTTCTATCGCGTCGCCGATCCACGCGCCGAACGGCTGCTTGTGCTGCTACAGGAAATTTACTGCCCCGAGCTCGGCAGCGGAATATCGAGGAATTTCGCCAATGACTGATGACGCTCCCATCAAGAAGGCGATCGAGCAGGTCGAAGCGGTGACCCGCGGGGACGCGCGGGCGCCGACCGTTCAGGGTTTCTTCGACGAAGCGACCTTCACCGCGAGCTATGTCGTTTCCGACCCCGCCGCAAAGCGGGGGGCGATCATCGACAGCGTTCTCGACTTCGACCAGCCCTCGGGCCGCACGTCCACGAAGTCGGCGGATGAGATTGTCGATTACGTCCGCGAGCACGGACTAACCGTCGACTGGATCCTCGAAACCCACGCGCATGCCGACCACCTATCCGCGGGGCCGTACCTGCAGGAGAAGCTCGGCGGAAAAATCGCCATCGGGCACGAGATCCTTACCGTCCAGCAAGTCTTCGGGAAAATCTTCAACGAGGGCACTGAGTTCGCCCGCGATGGATCGCAATTCGACCGGCTGTTCACCGATGGCGACGACTTTTCGGTCGGGGAAATTCCGGTAACGGTCCTGCACGTTCCAGGCCACACACCAGCCGACCTGGCCTATGCGATCGGCGACGCCCTGTTCGTCGGCGACACAATGTTCATGCCCGACTACGGAACGGCCCGGACCGACTTTCCGGGCGGTTGCGCGAGGCAATTGTACCGCTCGATCCGGCGGCTGATGCAGCTTCCCGGAGAGACGCGCGTCTTCCTCTGCCACGACTACAAGGCGCCCAACCGCGACCAGTTCGTCTGGGAGACGACGATCGAGGCCGAGCGTGTCGGCAATGTACACGTCCACAGAGACGTAACCGAAGACGAGTTCGTGAGCATGCGTACGCAGCGCGACGCGACCCTCGACATGCCGCGCCTGATCCTTCCGTCGATCCAGATAAACATGCGCGCCGGTCATCTTCCGGAGCCGGAAGAGAACGGCACGCGCTACCTCAAACTGCCTCTCAATCTCCTGTGAGGGCTCGCTCATAATGCTCGAACCCCTCTCCCCAGTCTTCGCGATCGGCGGCGGATTGCTGATCGGTGGCGCGGCAGCCCTTTTGCTCATGCTGACCGGCCGCATCGCTGGTGTGAGCGGCATGTTCGCGACGGTCATGCGTATCGCTGACGCAGGGCCACCGTGGAAACTGGCGACAGCGTTCATACTGGGCTTGCCAATTGGCGCCGCGATCACGTCGCTCCTGGTCCGCAGGCCGGACATCGAAGTGAAATCCTCGATGCCCCTGCTGATTGCCGCAGGCCTGCTGGTCGGCTTCGGAACGAGGCTCGGCAATGGATGCACCAGCGGCCATGGCGTGTGCGGCATAGGCCGGCTTTCACCGCGGTCGATCGCGGCAACCCTGACGTTCATGGCGGCCGCGATCGCGACCGTCTTCATCACCCGTCACGTCCTGGGAGCCTGACATGCGCGCAATCATCCCAGCCTCCGTTGCAGGCGTCATCTTCGGAGCCGGCCTTGCGATGTCCGACATGGTCAATCCGGCGCGAGTTCTCGGCTTTCTCGACATTGCCGGCGCATGGGACCCCACGCTTGCGTTCGTGATGGGCGCGGCGGTCGTGGCTTCTGCCATCGGCTATGCCTTCTCGAGGCGCCTGCGTGCGCCCGTGTTCGGAAAGAGCTTTTTCATTCCGGAGAACCGCCGTCTCGATAGCCAGATCATCGGCGGCGCCGCCTTGTTCGGCATCGGCTGGGGCCTTGTCGGCTTCTGCCCCGGCCCGGCCATCACGGGGCTGATCTACGGGATGTGGCAGCCCTGGCTTTTCGTCGCGGCGATGGTCGCAGGGATGGCGCTGCAGAGGGTAATTTCCACGCAGCGCACAAGTGACCGTGCCGCCAAGGCGGACGCATGACCCTCGAGCCCATCCAATACGTCCTCGGAGCCATGTCCGGCGGCCTGGTCGGCTTCGTTCTCGGCCTGGTTGGCGGCGGCGGCTCGATCCTTGCGGTGCCGCTGATGGTTTACGTCGTGGGCGTATCCAGTCCGCACGTGGCGATCGGAACGAGCGCGTTCGCAGTGGCAGCAAATGCCGCCACAGGTCTCGCCAGCCACGCCCGTCACGGACATGTGAAGTGGCGGTGCGCTCTTGTCTTTGCGGTGTCGGGCATCGCTGGCGCGGCCATCGGCTCGACGCTCGGCAAGAGCTTCGACGGGCAAAGTCTGCTGTTCCTTTTCGCGCTGGTCATGATCGCGGTCGGAATCCTGATGCTCCGGCGGCGCGGAAGCGTCGGCAATCCGGAAGTAAAGCTGGGGCGGGAGAATGCGGGGAAGCTCGTCGCCTACGGGTTCGGTTCAGGCTTATTCTCGGGCTTCTTCGGTATTGGGGGCGGGTTCCTCATCGTGCCGGGGCTGATTGCGGCAACCGCCATGCCGATGATCAACGCCGTGGGCTCATCGCTCGTGGGCGTGACCTCGTTCGGGCTAACGACCGCGACCAATTATGCGCTTTCCGGCCTGGTCGACTGGCCGCTTGCCGCCGTGTTCATAGCCGGCGGCATTGGAGGCGGTGTCCTGGGTACGCAGGCGGCGCGCCATCTTTCGACGAAGCGCGACTCACTCACGCTCGTCTTTGCGGTGCTGATCTTCGTTGTCGCGGCCTACATGCTCTGGCGAACCGCCAGCCAGATCTTCTAGTCGCGCAACAAGCGGAAGCTACGCAGCAGTGAACGCGTAGATCATTGCTCCACCGACGACTGCGACCGTGAAGAGAAGCGACCAAAGCTGTCGCGAACGGTTGGCTTCGAATTCCATCGAATTTCCCCCACCCATGGGCGAAAACGCTCGCCCGCTGCGGACTATATCATCGGCTCGACCCGAGGGAGAGCGATTAATTCACTCAGAACATTAGGAATCTGCCCACGTGTTGCGTTGATAGCACGCACCGATCTTCGCAAATGCGCTGAATTGAACGCGTTCAAAACCTCTCGTTTACGATTGCCCATGCACCGAAGGCGGGATGGCACTTCAAGCACGTTTGGCCGCGTCAAAGGCCGGTAACCGCCGCTCCTCTCCGCGACGCACCCTTCATCTCCAGTCGACGCTCGCCGACGGCGGCGAGGAGGTTATCATCCATGACATCTCACACACCGGGTTGCTGCTCGAAACGACTGCGCTTCTGACCGAACGGCAGGCCTTGGACGTCGAACTTCCCGAAGTCGGGATCGTCCAGGCCAATGTGGTCTGGCGGAGCAGCCGGTTCGTCGGCTGCAGGTTCGCAAGCCCGGTTTCGCAAGGGGCCGTCAGCGCGGCGCTCCTCCGCAATCCAATCGCGCGTGCGAAAGAGATCAGCGAGGAACGCGCGTGGGAGAAGCTTGGCGCGCTGTGCGAGGTTCCGGAACAAGAACGCGGTCGGGACGCGCTGCCGATTGCAACAAGCGCCTCGATCATCGTCGGAGCTTCGCTGCTGCTTTGGGCTCTGATTCTCTGGAGCGTGGGGATTCTCTGACCCAAAGAAGGAATGAAAGAAAGAAGGAGCGCCGGCGTTGGGCCGGCGCTCCTCTTGCTTCGTTTCAACCGCGATTAGCGGCGGTAGACGTCGACGTCACGGATGTAGCCGCGGTAGTCCACGCTGCACCTGAACGACAGGTCAGGCTGATAGCTGTAGCCGGTCGCGCCGTAAGCGCCGTAGCCGTATGGACTATAGGCATACGCCCGGCCGCTGGTAGCGAGGCCGCGAACAGTCATCGACCTGCGGTTAGGACTGACCTGCGTAACCTGGAGAACGCGTCCACTCGGCTGCCTGGCGCCAAGCACTGCACCGAGAATTCCGGTCATGCCGACGCTACGATTGAGACGGCTCTGGACGGCCGCGGCGCACTGCTGAGCCGCCATGTTGGTCACATTGGCATTGTAACCGTAGGCATTGCCGTAAGGGGCGCCATATGGCGACGCATAGCGGGGCGCGTAGCTATAATATTGAGCCGCTGCAGGAGCGGCCGTTGCGAGCGCAGCGATACCTGCCGCACTGGCGAAAATCTTTGTAAACATGGTCATGGCTCGTCTCCTTTCAGATTACAGGAGCCTTCGACCGATTAAACGAACGGCAGCGGGCCGAAGGGTGCTGCATCCGTCTCGGAGAAACCTCGGCTCACCGCCGAAGCGTGAACGGTTGGTGAATTATGGATCCCGCGTAATTTGACCCCGCCAGATTGCTTAGAGATGTGAAACCGCTAGCCTCGCGACGAAGGACCGCAAACGGGGGCGCGTGATGGTTCCTGCCGTGTTCGTCATCGACGATTTTCTCCGCAATGCCGAAGAGGTCCGCCGCCAGGCACTCGGCCTAAGCTATGCCGTGGGCGGCCGCTACCCCGGCCTCAACTCCATCGAGAAGCTTCGAATCGAAGGGCTCGACCAAGTCGTCTCGACACTCGTGCACGAGCAGGTGCGCGCGCCATGGACCGAGGATTTCTCGCATGGTCACTGTCGCGTCGCACTGGCCTCTGACGAGCAGATCGCGCGCATTCACATCGACCAGAGCCATTGGTCCGGAATCCTCTACCTGAGCCGGCCCGAAGATTGCCAGGGCGGGACCGAATTCTTCCGGCACAAGAGGACCGGAACCGACCGCGTGCCGATGGACGAGGAGAGCCTGAAGGCGATCGGCTATTCGACCTACGAGGAACTCCAGAAGGACATTCTCGACAAGGATGCGCTCGACCGCTCGAAGTGGGAGCACACCATGACCGTGCCGATGCGCTTCAACCGGCTGGTCTTGCTGCAACCGCATTATTGGCACACGGCGGGCCCGGGGTTCGGCGACAGCCTCGAAAACGGCCGCCTGATCTACGTGATGTTCTTCTTGCGCGGCCAGCCGCAGCAGTAGGAATCCAACAAATGGACCACGCGACACCAAATCTTCCCTCGCGCGATTTCGAGGCGACGTCGCAATTCTACGGAAAGCTTGGATTCAGCGAGAGCTGGCGAGACCGCGGCTGGATGATCCTGAAGCGCGACGGCGCGGCGCTGGAATTCTTTCCTTATCCCGATCTCGATCCGCTCGAGAGCTCGTTCGGCTGCTGCCTCAGGCTCGACGACCTTGAGTCCTTCTATCGAACCTGCCGGGATGCCGGGGTGCCGGAAACCAGCGGAGGCCAGCCCAGGCTCCAGCTGCCTCGGAAAGAGCCCAGCGGTCTTACGATTGCCTATCTTGTCGATCCGGACGGATCGCTTGTCCGAATCGTGCAGAATCCGGCCTAGTCAGCTCGGCGTTCACCCTCCCGCCGTTCTCCCTCACGTCGATCATCGGTGCGCCCGCCCTGCCGGCGCTTGATCCCGGACCTGCGTTCCTCGCCGTCCCGGCGTTCCGGGTTTTGACGGCGGTCCCCATTCTCGGTGTCCTGATCGGCCATCGCCAGAAATCCTACCCTGTTAGGACCATTGGTCCCAATTGATTGGCGCAAGGAAGACACCCCCCGCCTCGTTGCCGAGCGCCCAGCGGATCTGCGCCGGAAATTGTTCGCCGCGCTCGACGCGCAGTGTCACATGCTCCCCGATACGGGGCGTCTCTGAAATCTCGAGGCGGAAGCCCCCGCTCGAGATATCGAGAATCGTAGCAGGCGATTCCACACCATCGGAATTGACCAGCATCACCTGGCGCCGAACATCCACTCTCGGCGCACGCTTTATGATTCCGGGTGTTCGAGCCATCGGCCTGCTCCCCACTCGGCACGACCTTAACATAGATAATGGTCGAAATGCAGGCCTAGTTCTGGCGACCTAGGCGCCGGTCCAATCCAATCAGCGCCAACGCCATGATAGCGAAGCCGCAAATCAGGACGGCAATACTGATCTGGAGGTCAGCCGGCGATTGGGTCGTTGGATTGAGGAACCAGTAGGCGTACCAGCCGTCCATCAATCCGCGACCGATCGCATAGACGATGTAGAGCGCGGGCGGCAGAAGCGCCCACCCGATCTCACGCCACCCGAGGCGCGGGTGCGGCGCGACGATCCAGAGGATCAGCCAGAGCAACGGCGCGCCGTCGTGGAGCGCGATGTCGGCGACTTTCTGCAGTCCCGTCGGGTTCCACAGCGAGCGGAGCGCGATGGAGTAGACCAGCCCGACCATCAGAATCGAAGTTGCGACCATCAACCGCGCCCGGGGTCCGGCCAGTCCGGCGGTCCCGCCAAGAGCAAGTGCTGTCGCCGAAGCGGCTGCCCCGATGTTGGTCAGGATGGTGAAGAAGCCGACGAAGCGCCACGTACCAACCGCCGGTCCCAAATTGCCGACGATCAGCACGAGCTGCAGCCCGAGACCGGCCCAGCCGGTCAAAGCGGCAATTCCAGCGAAAGCCCTGACGACCGATGCGCGCCTCACGCAATGTCCCTAGCACGAGACGCCGCGGGCGCGCTAAGCCAACTGAATGGCTACCGAACCGCTCCTCGTCCGCGACAATCCCGAACGACATCGTTTCGAAATCGATCTCGGCGACGGGTCTTTCGCGATCGTCGAATACACCCTCGCAGCGGACAAGATCATGTTCATCCACACCGGGGTTCCGGAAGCGCATGAAGGCAAGGGCATCGGCACGACCCTCATCCGGTTCGCCCTCGACGCGGCTCGTGAGCGTGGGCTGAAGGTCATTCCGATTTGCCCCTTCTTCGCTGCCTACATGCAGAAGCATGCCGAGGTTCAGGACCTGCTCGATCCGACCTGGCAAAAGAAGTTCGGCCTCGATTGATCCGGAACCGGCACGAACGTCGTTCGCTTACGGGCGGATGGAAAAAATTCGAGCGGGAGAACCGCGATGGAACAGCATTACGAAGGTGGCTGCCACTGCGGCGCGGTTCAATACGAAGTCGACCTCGACCTCGAGAAGGGCACGATCCGCTGCAACTGCTCGCTCTGCAGCAAGTCGCGCGCCTGGTTCGCATTCACGCCGGCCGACAAGTTCCAGCTGAAGAGCGGGGACGATAGTCTCACACGGTATCGGTGGACCCCACCGAATCGACCGCAACCCAATCTGACCTATTACACCTGCTCGACCTGCGGCGTTCGCACCCACGCAGGAGGCATGGACCCGAAGGGCCAGCATATGGTGGCCGTCCAGGTCGCGACGCTTGAGGGCGCCGACCCGGACGCGCTCGCGACGAGCGTTCACTACGTGGACGGCCGGCACGACCGGTTTGACCGCGAGCCGGAGCACAGCGACGCTCTTTAGCGGCGCCGTGTATCCGGAGCGGGATGGAACCGGCGCCGTAACAACGCGGTTTCCGCTGGACGCGACGGAGGGCTGAATTGTCCGACACGGCTCGGAAGAACATCATTCGAATGGCAGGAATCCTGATCGTCATCCTGGCGGCAGGATCGGCGCTTCTGCCGATGGAGCGCGGGCTGCCAGGGCGGCTGGTCGTCGGGTATCTGCTCCTGGCCGCCGGCATTATCGAGCTTTTGGCTGCCATGGCCCGCCGCATCCATCGGCCAAGCGCGGCGGTTGCGGGCACGGCCACCGTTCTTGCGGGACTAAGGCTGCTGCTCGATCCCGAGGCCAGCTTCTTTCCCGTCCTCAATATGGTTATCCTATGGCTCATCGTGCGCGCGGCCGCCCTCGCCTTCGCGGCCAGCCGCTGCCACCCGCCGCTCCGCAACTGGTTTGCCTTCTCCGCGGCGACCGACTTCCTGCTCGCGATCCTGCTGCTCGCAGGACTTCCGATCGCGCTGGTCGCCGCGGGCCTCTTCGGCCAGCCCAGCGAGATCATCGCTACCTTCGCCTGGGTCCTTGCGATCAGCTTTGTAGCGACCGGCTGCCTGCTGATTGCCGCAGCGCCCGCAGAGGCGACGGAGCGGGAATAACAAGTCGCACAAGCCGGGATGAAGTCCAGCGGGCGGGTCGTTTCTGGATCAGGAAGCGAACATTGAAGGAACCCGACTCGGGCCGCGCGCATTAAATCAACCAAAGTCAAGATTTAAAAAGAGACAAGAAATGAGGAAGCTAGCGCTCGCGCTTGCGGCTACGGCAGTTTGTAGCCTCAGCGTCCCCGCGACCCCGGCCCTCGCCGCGGTCGAGACGATCGAAGCCCAGATGACGGCAGCCAGCGCCGCATCGATTGCCCGTCAGGACATGTTCGACGCATTCGGCGAGGACACGATCAAGCCCGGTCAGTATCTATGGCGCGACGTGCCAAGGGATGCCGGCGAAGAGCGGGTGGTGATCAGCCTCTCGGACCAGCTGGCCTATCTGTACCGTGGCAACACTCTCGTCGCGGCTGCCTCCATCTCGACGGCGAAGGCGCCTAAGATCACCCCGACGGGTATCTTCACCATACTCGAGAAGCGGCCGATGTACCGGTCGAAGAAGTATGACAACGCGCCGATGCCGTTCATGCAGCGCATCGACGACTACGGGATCGCGATGCACGCGGGCTACAATCCGGGCGAGCCAGCATCGCACGGATGCATCCGGCTTCCAGCCAAGTTTGCCTCGAAGCTCTACCAGGTCACGGGCGTCGGAACGCCTGTTCTGATCGGCGCCTGACGATCTTCCGGCGCGGCTGGTCCCGGTATCCCCTTCACCGGGACCAGCCGATCACGAAGGTTCCGGTGAGTGAAGGACAGTCCACCAAAACCAGACGAGTGGGAAGATGAACAACAGAACCGTCCATGACGAACCGAGCGACGTAGACGCGGAAGAAGGTGTCGTGGTCCAGAAGGGACCGGACGACGTCAATGTGCGTCTCACGCCCGATGCTGCCGAGGAAACGTCGGACCGGTTAACAATCGGCGCGATGAAAGCTCGCGGGCAGCGATACTTCTCAGATCAGAAAAAATGAAAAGGGCCGCGGGTGGCGGCCCTGAATTGGATTCGGAAGGTGACGAGACAAAAGCCGTCCGGGTGGAGGGTGGGGTGTCAGGCCCTCGCCCCATCACCTTCCGATGCCTGCATGACGGCTCTCGAAAGAACCGTCACGCAAGGTAAGCGCGGAACGCTTTGAAACCGGCGCACGCAGACAGGTTCAATCCGAAAATCTCCCCCACCTACGACAGGCCGACCCTTTAAACGCCCCGAGTCGCGCGTACCAAAACGGGAGATTAGCATGAATTTTACGGGAGTCGGACTCTTCTGTGCATAAGTCGGTGGATCGCAACGCGATTTGCGATGCGGACGCCAATTTCCCGATGCAGAAAGCTCGTCCGAGCGGCCGAATTACGTTTGTGGCTAAACCTCGACTTCTTCGAGAGTCGTGGTTTCCGGAGCCGGCAAACCGCCAGATTTGATCTCGCTCTGGAGCTGCTCCTTGCGCATCGCCATCTGCTCTCCAAGCGCGTCGAGATCCACGTCGGCAGCCCGGGCCTGGGCGAAAAGCCCCTCCTTGGGCTTCTCTTCTTCCTCCACGTGATGCTCGATCTCTTCGCTGAGCACCTTCACCTTGGCGTCGTAGAATTCGTCGGAGGGCTCGCCCGCCTCGATCTCGGCGATCATGACTTTGGCGGCGTCATGCTCAACGAAGCTTTCCTTGAGCAGGTCCTCGTCAATCTTTCCCTCGAGAGCCGGATAGAAGATTTCCTCCTCGAGGACCGTGTGGATCGTCAGCTCCGTGCAGATCTCGAGAGCCAGCTTCTGTTTGCGACCATCGCCCTTCGCCTTCTCGAACTGTTCGAACAGGTCTTCGACCTTGCGATGATCTTCTTTGAGAAGGGCGATTGCGTCCTGCGACTTCGTGGTGACCATGGGGATTCCTCCTGATTTCAGTAATGAAACCACCACGGTGCGTTGGATGTTCCTGATTTCGATGAAGCCCGACAGCCTGCCAATTCCGACCGACCAAGGTCCCAACTGGAAAGGGATCGGCTACCTTGTTTCCATCGTCAGCGTTTTCTTCCTCGGCGCCATCGCCTGGCCGAAGCCCGAGGATCCGGAATGGCACCTTCCGGTCCTGATCGCCGGAATGGCGGCATCAATCCTCGGAATGGGCTTCCGTTATCTTGCTCATCGAAAGCAGCAGGCCGAAATCAAGAAGACCAAGGCTGAAGCCCGCAGCAGCTAGGCGTCAACCGCGGGAGCGTCTCCTGTCACGGACCGCATTGCCGTCACCGCTGGAGATGTCCTCCTCGTTCTCAGCGCGCGCGATGGATCGCGTCTCCGCTTTCCCGCCCTTGTCGAGCTCCATCCAATCGCGGAACGGCAGGTGATAGATCATGTCCATCACCTCGAACTCCAGCCCGCCCGGCTGGTTCGTGTTGCTGTTCCAAAGGGCGACGACGCCGCTCTTCTTCTGCGGATCGAACATGATCAACGAACGGTAGCCGGCGACGCCGCCGCGATGGCCGACGATCCGGTGGCCCGCATAATCGTAGCTGCGCCAGCCGTAGCCGTAGTCCGCCTCGCCCAGGCGCTCGAGGAACTTGCGGAGACGCCCGCGCTCCCCCGGGGTTTTCACCAGCGGCGCGTGAATCGTGTTCAGCACCTTGGGCGAAAGGACGTCCGGCATCTCCCCCATCTGCGCGAGCATCCACAGCGACATGTCCTTGATGTTGCTGTTGACGCCGCCGGCGGCCGGAACGCGGTAATAATTGTCGTTGAGAGCGATTTCGCGACCCGCCGCGTCGTGCGGCCGGGCCCAGCTCTTCGAGCCGGTCAGGCCGCCCATCGACACGCTCGCGTTGGTCATTCCAATCGGGTTGAACAGGTTCTGCTGGATCGCACGCTCGTAGGCCTGGTGAGTGATGTTCTCCACGAGCTCTGACGCGCCGTCATAGGCGACGTTTTGATAGCTCCAGCAGGTTCCCGGCGGGCAAATCAGGTTGAGCTGCGCGAGGCTCTGGCGGAGGATCTTCGTGTTCTGACCTTCCTCCAGCTTATTGTCGTAGGCGTTGCGGTAAAGGCCGAGCCGGTGGCTCAGCATGTCGCCGACGGTCGCGCGATATTCCGCGCCCGCCGGAAGCTTTAACGTCGGGACGTAGGTCGCGACCGGCCCGTTGAGGTTGACCTTGCCCTGCTCGGCCAATTTCGCGACCATCGTCGCGGCGACACCTTTCGAAACGGACGCCCAGCGGAAGACCGTGTCGGGCGTGACCGGCTCGCCGCCATTGGCTTCGGTCTCGCCATAACCCTTGAGGAAGGTGATGCGGCCGTTCTCGACGATTCCGACGGCCATTCCGACCATCGATCGCTGCTCCGCCAGCCGCTGAAGGCGACGGTCGATCGACGTGTAATCGACGTCCTCGCGCGCAGAGTTGGACAGTGCGGCGAGCCGGATGTGCGACTTCGGAATCGTCGGCGCAGGCTGCTTCGGCTCGGGACCGCGCATGGCCAGAACCGACGCCGCAAGCAGCGCAAACGCACAAAGTCCTAGAATATGCGGCTTTTCCAACGCGCCTCTCCCCACCCCAACGCAGCTGTGACTGTCGCGCCCAATCTGCTCAACGCCTGCTCGGGCATGCTGCGGCGAAGCGACCGCGCACCGCGACGAACGCCATACTGGTCATTGGCGGCCTCGTCGCTTAAACACCCCGCCGATGCAGTTCCTGAAGACCTTGTTCTGGGTCGTGATCGCAGTTTTCCTGGCGATCCTGGCCAGTCGAAACTGGCACGATGTTACGCTGAACCTGTGGGGCGACATCCAGCTCGACATCAAGGTGCCGGTCCTGATCGGCGCCATGTTCCTCATCGGTTGGCTGCCGACCTACGGGATCTACCGCGCCCAGCTCTGGCGTCAGCGGCAGCGCCTCATCAACGCTGAGCGCCAACAGGCTTTGCTGCGCACCCCGGCTCCGGCCGAGGACGCGCCCGCCGAATGAACCCGATTTTCGTCGCCATCGACACGCCGAGCATGGAGCGCGCCCGGTTTCTGGCCGCGCAGGTGCGAGAGGCTGCAGGCGGCGTGAAGCTTGGGCTGGAGTTCTTTTCGGCCAACGGGCCAGAAGGCGTGGCTTCGATTGCCGCACTGGGGCTTCCCGTCTTCCTGGACGTGAAGCTTCACGATATCCCCAACACGGTCGCGAAGGCGGTCGAAGCGTTGGCGCCGCTGAAGCCCGCCGTACTCACCGTTCACGCAGCGGGTGGACGCGCGATGCTCGAGGCAGCGAAAGCCGCAGCTTCGCCCGAAACAAGGGTCGTCGCGGTGACGGTGCTTACCAGCCTCGACGGGGGCGATCTTCGCTCGATCGGCATTGATTCGGAACCGCGCGAACAGGTCGAGCGCCTCGCCGCGCTTGCTCGGTCTGCGGGTCTCGATGGAATTGTCTGTTCCGGCGCAGAAGTGGCGGCAGCGAAAGCGACATGGCCGGACGGCTTCTTCGTCGTCCCGGGCGTTCGCCCGCCGGGTGGCGACCTGTCTGACCAGAAGCGCGTCGTTACTCCGCGCCAGGCGTTGGACGATGGCGCATCGATCTTGGTCATTGGACGCCCGATCACGGCAGCCGAGGATCCCGCGGCCGCGCTGAGCGACATCGCGGCGTCGATCCGGGACTAGACAAAGAGCGCGGGACAGGCCTAGCCGCCCGCCGCATGGAAATGAGGCAGCAATGAGCTGGTTGAGCAGGGTCCGCAGCGGCATCCCCTTCCTGCCGAAAAGGCAGTCGTCGGAGAACCTCTGGCACAAGTGCAAGAAGTGCGGGACGATGGTCTTCGTCAAGGAATGGGAGGACAATCTCAACGTCTGCCCGCGCTGTGAATATCACGATCGCATCGGCTGGAGCACGCGCTACGAGCAATTGTTCGACAAGGGCGAGTTCGAGGTCCTGCCGACACCCGAAGTGCGCGAGGACCCGCTGCGCTTCCGCGACAGCAAGCGCTACACCGACCGCATCAAGACGGCGCGCTCGACGACCGACATGCGGGATGCCCTGACCAATGCGAAGGGCAAGATCGAAGGCAAGCCCGCAGTCGTAGGCGTCCAGGATTTCGCCTTCATGGGCGGATCGATGGGCGTCGCGGTCGGAGCGGCCTTTGTCGCGGGCGTGCGCAGGGCGATCAAGGATCAGTGCCCGTACGTCATCTTCACCGCCGCCGGCGGCGCGCGCATGCAGGAGGGCATCCTCTCCCTCATGCAGATGCCCAAGACGACCGTTGCCCTCGCCGAGCTCAAGGATGCAGGCCTGCCCTACATCGTGGTGCTGACCGACCCAACGACGGGCGGCGTGACGGCCTCTTACGCCATGCTCGGCGACGTCCAGCTTGCCGAGCCCGGAGCGCTCATCGGCTTCGCCGGCCAGCGGGTCATCGAGCAGACGATCCGTGAGAAACTGCCCGAGGGCTTCCAGCGCGCCGAATATCTGCTCGATCACGGAATGGTCGACATGGTCGTCCCGCGGCAGGAGCTCAAGGAGACGCTCGCGAAACTGCTCGGCTACCTGACGCCGGAGAGGAAGAAGAAGGCGGCCTGATGCCGGACTTCGCACGGTCGGACGATCCGGCCGTTCAGACGCAGCTCGATCGGTTGACTTTGCTGTCGCCGGGAGGCGACCGGCTCGGCCTCGACCGCATCACCCGCCTGCTAGACCGCCTCGGTCGCCCGCAGGATGCACTGCCGCCCGCGTTCCACGTCGCCGGGACCAATGGAAAAGGCTCGACCTGCGCGTTCCTGCGCGCAGCGCTGGAGGCAAGCGGGCGGACCGTCCATGCGTTCACCAGTCCCCACCTCGTCCGGTTCAACGAACGCATCCGCATCGCCGGGAATCTGATCGAAGATGAGGCGCTGGCGGACCTGCTTGCCGAAGTCCTCGATGCTAGCGGCAACATCGAGCCGAGCTTCTTCGAAGTCACGACCGCCGTTGCATTCCTCGCCTTCGCCCGAGCACCCGCGGATACGGCGGTGATCGAAGTGGGGCTCGGCGGTCGCCTGGACGCCACCAACGTCATCGAACGACCGCTCGCATGCGGAATTGCTGCGCTCGGGATCGACCACCAGCAGTTTCTCGGCAAGAGCCTGGTCGAGATCGCCGGCGAGAAGGCCGGAATCGCCAAGTCCGGCGCTCCCCTGATCGTGCTCGCGCAAGCACCGGAAGCCGAGGATGCAATCCAGAAGGTGGCCGAAGAGCGCGGCGTCCCCGTCCTTCTGGAAGGCCGCGACTGGGCGATCGATCCGACGCTCCGCTCTTCGCTTCTCGGGGAGCATCAGGTCCGAAACGCGAACCTCGCGTGGCAGATGCTCCAGGCGCAGGAGCACCTGACGGTCGGGCGCGCCTCGTTCCTCAGCGGGCTCACGTCTGCGCGATGGCCCGCGCGGTTCCAGCAACTGGCCGACGGTCCGCTCACCAAGGGCATCGAAACCTGGCTCGACGGAGCTCATAATGTCGAAGCGGCCCGGGCACTTTCGGCTTTACTCGCCGATCACGGCTCGAAGCACATCGTCCTCGGTGTTCTCGCCAACAAAGATGCGGACGCGATCGTCGCCGAGCTCGCGCCTCACGCGCTTTCCTTCACCTTCCTGCCGGTCGCCGATCACGCGCATCACGACCCGGCCAAACTTGCGGCCCGCTTCGGCGGCCGCTGCGCAAACTCGCTGGGACAGGCGCTGGACGGCCTGCGGGCCCCCCGCCTGATCGCAGGATCGCTCTACCTCGCGGGTGAAGCGCTCAAACTCAACGACCAAATTCCAGACTAGCGGTTTTCCGGTAACTCCTCGTCCGGATGTGATGCGCGCGCATCTCCGGGCCCTTCAATCCCGGCAGTCCCGATCGACTGATCGACCAATCCATACCGCATCATGATCCAGAACAGGATAATCCCGGGCACTGCAGCTGCGGTGGTTAGCAGGTAGAAGTTCGCATAACCCATGGCGTCGATGAGGGCGCCAGCCGTCGTGCCGGTCAGGAACCGACCGACGATGCTCGCAGCAGCGGAGATCAGTGCGTACTGGGCTGCGGTAAATCGCAAGTCGCAGAGGGCCGAGAAGTAAGCGACGACACAGACGCCGCCGATTCCGCTGGCGGTATTCTCGAAGCCGATCGCTCCAGCCATGCCGAGATTGGAGTGCCCCACGCCTGCAAGGATTGCGAAGCTGAAATTCGATACCGCCATCAGGATCAGGCTTATCAAAACGGACCGCTTCAGGCCGAGGCGGCTATAGAGAACGCCGCCGATGAAGATGCCGATCAAATAGGCCCAGAACCCTACGCCCACATCGTAAATGGCGATCTCGTCGTTGGTGAAACCGAGGTCGTCGAACAGCAGGCGGAAGGTCAGATTGGCCAGCGTGTCGCCGATCTTGTGGAGCAGGATGAACAGGAGGACGAGAAGCGCTCCCTTGCGGGCGAAAAACTCGACAAACGGCTTCCAGACGGATTCGATTGTGCGTGCAATCCCCTTCTTCTCGGCAGGCTCGCGATGGCGCTTCGGCTCGCCCAGCAGGAGAGCGGTCAGCATGGCCGGAAGTGCAAGCGCCGCGCAGGCGAGATAGGCCGTCGCCCAATCCGCCCGTGCAGCGACCACAAGCGCGATCGCGCCCGCTCCGGCCGAGCCGATGCGCCACCCGTATTGCGACATGCCCGAGCCGACACCGAGCTGGCGCGGCTCCAATGTCTCGATGCGATAGGCATCGATGACGATGTCGAAGCTGGCGCCCGCGATGCCGACCAGAATCGCGGCGGTGACGACGCTGCCGATTCCATTCGCTGGATCCGCCAGTGCGAGATTGACGACGGCGGCAATCACCGCAGCGCCCGTCACCAGCATCCAAGACACGCGCTGTCCCAGCCTGCCGAGGATCGGCAGCCGGACGCCGTCCACGATCCATGCCCAGAGGAATTTGAAATTGTACGCGAGGAAGACGAGCGTGAAAGCAGTAATCGTCGACTTGTCGATCCCATCCTGCTTCAGGCGCGTGGTCAACGTCGCGCCGATCATCGCGTACGGGAAGCCCGACGAAATACCGAGGAAGAAGGCCGCGAAAGGCGCCGCCTCGGTGTAAGGACGAACGCTTGCGGGCAATGCCGAACGCCAGCCGCGGTCTGCCTCGGTTACAGTCGCCATCATTCCCTCCAGCTCGAATTCCATGCTTAAGCAGCCGGCGAGCGGCTGAACAGGGGGTGAGCAATTAGGCTTGCGCGAGCGTCCTGCTGAGCGCACTTCTCGCCGCATGGACATGCCTGCCAAAGCCTCGCGTCCAAGCGACGGGCAGCGCGCGCTAGCGGAGCGCCTGATCCGCGGAGAGCAGCCGCCAGCCCACGAGGTCGTGGAGCTGCGCGCCTCCGTCTACATCGACCCGCTTCGGTTCGAGCGTGAGCGACGCGCCATATTCGGGAAGATGCCGCTCCTCCTCGCGCCTTCGGCGCTTCTTCCGGACAACAATACGGCGATCACACACGACGGCTATGGCGTCCCGCTGATCATCTCGCGGAACGGCGACGGCCGGATCCACGTCATGGCCAATGTCTGCCGTCATCGCGGTACGAGGCTGATCGAGAGCACTGAAGTCGTCCCGGCCAAGCGTATCATCTGCCCCTATCACGCCTGGACCTACGGCTCCGACGGAGCGCTGATGGCCATCCCCCGTGCCGACTGCTTCCCGGGCGTCGACAAGGCGGACCGCCCGCTAATGCGCTTCCCGTCCGTCGAGAGCGGCGGCTTCATCTGGTTCGCGCACGACGAGGAGGCGGATTTCAGCGGCGTGACCGCGCTGGAGGAAGACATGGACGCGTTCGCCATGTCGAACCTGCACCTGTACCGCCGCCGCACGCACCACGTCACGTCCAACTGGAAGCAGGTGATGGACGCTTTCCTCGAAAGCTATCACGTCCAGCGCCTACACGCGGAGACGATCGCGCCCTTCTTCACCGACGGAATCGCGGCTGCGGACTTCATCGGCCCACACCAGCGCGCAGTGGTCGGCCGAGCCGATTATCTGTCAGAGATCGACCGCGACGACTGGGCGGCGTTGCGGCGTGTGTTGACCTACACTTACGCATTCTTCCCGACTTCGATCCTGATCGTCAGCCCGGACTACATCAATTTGCTGGTCGTGATGCCGCAAACCGTGGGCACCTGCCTGGTCGAGGACTTCATGCTGATCGGCGAGCCTCCCGATACGCCACAGGCGGAAGCGCATTGGGAAAGGAGCTGGGAGCTTCTCGACGGCGGCACCTTCGCGGCCGAAGATTTCCGCGCGGCAGCCCTGTGTCAGCGCGGAATCGAGTCTGGCATGGTGAAGACGATCACCATTGGCGGATTAGAAAACGGAATCGCCGCTTTTCACCAACGGCTCGACAATCTCCTCTAGCCCTCGTCGGGAACAAACAACTCGACTCCCTTCGGTGGCTTTGCCGCCTTGCCGGCGAGGCGCCGGTCGACGGCATTCAAAGCGAGCTTGAGCGTCCGTTCGCTGTACGGCTTGTTGATGCATCCAAGCGCGAGGTGAGTGGATTCCGTCGGCAAGGCGTGACCGGTCGAAAAGACGATCGGTATCCCGCGATTCTTCGCCGCGCGGGCTAAATCCAGGCCCGTGCGCTCACCGGACAACCGGTAGTCGCTCAAGATCAGATCGATCTCTTCCCGATCCAGAAGCTCGATGGCGTCCTCGAAACTGTCGAGCGTCGCGACGACCTCATATCCGAGGTCGCCAAGCATCACCTCATTGTCGAACGCGAGTAATGGCTCGTCCTCGACGATGAGAATTCGATTGACGATACGTTTGCGCTTCCCGAACAGCATCCCCACTCCAGTACCATGGCTTCGCCCCCGCAACGAACGAAACGGAAACCTGTGCCGCGGCATCGCCCCCGCAACAGTGGTTTTTCGCGCACACCGCCTCCTAGGGAGGACGGACCGCAGCGCATCGCCAAGCTTTTGGCGCGCGCTGGTGTTGCATCCCGCCGCGATATCGAGCGGATGATCGCCGAGGGTCGCATCGCCCTCAACGGCGAAAAGCTGACGACTCCGGCGACGCTGCTGACCGATCTTTCCGGCGTGACGGTCGACGGAAAGCCAGTCCGGCCGGCGGCCGCCACCCGCCTGTTCCGATTCTACAAGCCGCAGGGGACCCTCACTGCAGCGCGCGACCCAAAGGGCCGGGCGACGATCTACGACAAACTTCCGCCGGGCCTCCCGCGCGTGATGCCGGTCGGGCGCCTCGACTTCATGACCGAGGGCCTGTTGCTGCTCACCAACGACGGCGAATTGAAGCGCAGGCTCGAGCTGCCGCGCACGGCCGTCGTCCGGCAATATCGCGCGCGCGCCTTCGGCCACGTGACTCAGGACCAGCTCGACCGCCTGGCCGAGGGCATAACGATCGAGGGCATCCATTACGGCTCGATCATCGCCAACCTCGAACGGCGAACCAGCCGCAATTTCTGGATCGAGCTGAGCCTCACCGAAGGCAAGAACCGCGAAGTTCGCCGCGTGCTCGCTCATTTGGGCCTGCAAGTCTCGCGACTGATCCGGACCGCCTACGGCCCGATCACACTTGAAGGTCTCGAACCGGGCGATGCGGATGAAGTCCTGCAGGCAGAGCTCGACGCCTTCCGGGCCGCTCTGAAGTGAGGATCATCGCCGGCCGGTTTCGCGGCCGACCGCTTCAGGCGCCGGCCGGGCAGGCAACCCGGCCGACCGCGGACCGCGTCCGTGAGGCGCTGTTCTCGATGCTGGCAAGCCGCCTCGGCTCATTCGAAGGCCTTCGCGTCGCGGACCTCTACGCGGGCAGCGGCGCGCTAGGGCTCGAAGCGATCTCCCGTGGTGCGGCGCATGCGACGTTCGTTGAGAAGGACCCAAAGGCGCAGGCGGCGATCAAGTCCAATGCCGCAAAGCTCGAAATTGCCGAGCAGGTTCGGATCGTCGGCGGGTCGGCGCTATCCCTGCCACGCTCGGATGGCTTTGACCTGATCTTTGCGGACCCGCCCTATGCGCCGGGTTCAGGCTCGGCTGTCGTCAAATCGGTGAGTGATGCCGACTGGCTCGCGCCGGGCGGCTGGATGGCAGTCGAGACCGACCGGCGCGAACCGGTCGATGCGGGCGACTATGAGATAGACGTCGAGCGCGAAATCGGACGCGCGCGAATTACGCTTTTGCGCCGGCCTTAGTCTTTCGCGTTTCACTGGCCTTCTTTGACGCCGCCCGGATTTCGTCGAGTTCCGTCGCCAGCCGCCTTCCGACCGCCGAGGCCGCGGCTTTGCCGGCAGCCTTGATCGTCTTCTTGTTATTGCCGACCGCTCCCTGGGCCCGGCTCGACCGTGTCTCGGTAATCGCAGCGAGCGCGGCCGTCGCTCCGACCGCGAGGAGGTCGATGACCAACGGACTCTGGAGCAGCTTGATCAGGGCATCGACCGGATCGTGCTGGCTCGACGAGGAGCGCGAGCTACTTTTCGAGCGGCCTCCGCCCGAACTGCCCGACTTCTTCGCTACCTTCTTCCCTGCACCGCTCGCGGCTTTCGCAGTCGCCTTCTTCGCCATGGAATGAATCTCCTTTGGTCGCCTCAACCCACACGCTGCATCAAAGTATCCTCGAACGGCTGCGCAAGCCGGCAGGCATCCTCGCGTGGACTGTCGAGCCATCTCGCCGCATCGCTCGGCCGAAGCATCACCGGCATCGCCTTGGGATGCACCTCGCCGACGGTCCTGTTCGCCGCGCAAGTCAGGAAGGCCATGAACGGCCCCCCCTCGCCCGGCCGCCAGAGCCCCGCGAAGGCGAACAACGGCGATTCATGCTCTGGCGTCAGGCCGAACCAGACCTTCTGCTTGCGGCCGACTTCCCCGGTCCATTCGCAGAAGGTGGTGACGGGCACGATGCACCGCCGCGACGGCTGTTGCAGTGCATTGCGCCAGAACGGGCTCGCAAGATTGCGAACGTTGGTGACCGCTCGCGATCCGGCCGCCGGTGGCCCCGGAAATCCCCACTTCATCCGCTCGAGCTTCAGTCCGCCGTCATCCTTGCGGCGAAGGACCGGCGCCATGTAGCCGGGAAAAATCTCGTCGAACGGCGGCAGGTTGGTAGTGTCGCCCTCGAACGGGCCGAACATGCGCCGCATTTCGTCCACCGTGGCGGTCATCGTGTAAAGGTTACACATAATGTTTCAGCACCGTGTCGGCCTCTCGCAACGGCTCGTCGTTAACAGCGGCCGCTAGATTGAACATAGTCTCGCGAGTTGCGCTGCATTCAGCAACGTCTCCCCACAACGGGGAATCAGAACAAAACGGAGGGTGTTCTCATGCGTAAGATATTTCTCGCCGCGGCAGCGGCCTCGATGGCCGTTCCTATCATCCCGGCACCGGCTGTCGCGCACAGCGGCAGCTACTACAAAGGCAAGGTCTGGCGGGATTCGGAGGGCCGCTACCGCTGCAAGCGTTCGAACGGCACGACCGGCCTGATCGTCGGTGCCGCGGGCGGTGCGCTCGTCGGACGCGCAATCGACACGCACGGCGAGCGTGCGACGGGTACGATCCTTGGCGCCGCGGCCGGCGCTCTTCTAGGCCGCAGCATCGACCGCAGCCGGGTTCGCTGCCGCTAATCGGGTTCCCAGGCCGGCGCCCGTTCCGCAAGGAGCATCCCCCCGGGTGCCGGCCACCCACTGTATTGACACAGTAATACACTAGCTGTATTTCCTCCGCTACAGGGAGGACTAGAATGTACAGCCAGAATGAGATCGACGACGCGATCGCCGCCGGTGCAATCAGCGCCGATGCCGCGAATGCGCTTCGTGCCCACGTTGAAAGCCAGCGTGCGCTGCCGACGCAGGACGAAGAGCAATTCCGCCTGATTACCGGATTCAACGACATTTTCGTATCGATTGCCGCCGCCATTCTTCTGTTCGCGGTCGGCTTCATCGGCCAGTGGGTCGGACAGCGGACTGGATCGGCCATCGAGGGCGACGGTCCCTCGTACCTCGGCCCGCTACTCGTCGCCGGCACGAGCTGGATGCTCGCGCTCTTCTTCACGGCGAAGCGCCGCATGGCCCTTCCATCGATCCTGCTGCTGCTGACGTTCGTGGGCGGAGTGTTCGCGACGGCCGCGTTCGCGCTCGTCGTCGGCGTCGGACCGGATGCCGTCGACAATAATCCGCAGCTGGCGGGCATCCTCGGTTCCGTGTCCGCGGCGATCGCGGCCGGCGCGGCATGGCTGCACTGGAAGAAGTTCCGTGTTCCGATCACCGTCGCGGCGGGAGCGGCAGCAGTTGCGGCCATCGTCGTCGGCCTGGTCGTTGCCGCGCTCGGCGAGGGCGTGGAGCAGGCGCGCAACCTGATCCTCGGCCTCATCCTCCTGCTTGGAGTCGGCACCTTCCTGTTCGCCATGTGGTGGGATAGCTCTGACCGTGCCCGCCTGACGCGTCGCGCGGACGTCGCCTTCTGGCTTCACCTGTTGGCGGCACCCATGATCGTGCACCCGGTGTTCACGCTGCTGGGTCTCAACGACGGCACGGCCACCATCGGCGAAGGGCTGGTTGTCATACTGCTCTACGTGGTGATCGGCGTTACGGCGCTGGCCATCGACCGCCGGGCGCTGCTCGTCTCGGCGCTCGCCTACGTGCTCTACGCGCTCAACCAGCTGTTCGAGCAGTTTGGAGCCGTCGAGCTCAACGTGGCGCTGACCGCGCTGATCATCGGCTCGGCTCTGCTGATGCTGTCGGCATTCTGGCACCAGGCCCGCGGAATGGTCGTCCGTCCGCTGCCGAGGGAGCTCCGCGATCGGCTACCTCTGGTGGATAGGGCTGCGCCTACTCCTCAACCAGCCGCATGAGCCGACGCTCGATCGGGGCCAGGATGCCGTGAAGCTCCTGGCCTCGCTTGAGCACCAGCCCGTGCTCGCTGACGAGTGCGAACGCCCCTTGCTTCAGCCGGAGCGAGGGGCGTTTCTCTATCCGGATCTCCGGCCGCTCGGACGTGCGCCGGTATGCGGCGAAGATTGCCACGTCGACGCCCATGTGGATCGCGTAATCGCGCCAATACCCTGCTGCGACCATCCTGCCGTAAAGGTCGAGGATGCGCTTGATCTCGAAGCGGTCGAACGTGGCAATTGGGCGCCGGTCCCGAGGGTGCGGGAACGGCGCGATGACGCTCAAGCGCTTTTCACCTTGGGAGCGGGCTGCCTCGCAGCCTTGAGCGCGGCGACCTCCTTGCGGAGCTCCGCGATCTCTTCCTCGAGCTCGTTAAGACGCGCGCGGCCCGGATCGCAATCCTCGCCGCACGGCGTGCCGTAGGCCACGAAGCCCGGGCTGTAGTGAACCGTGTCGACGGGCACCGGCCTGGCGGGAATTCCGACGACCGTCGCCCCGGCCGATACGTCCTTGGTGACCACGGAATTGGCACCGATTTTGGCGCCCGGTCCAACTTCGATGGGTCCAAGCACCTGCGCGCCCGATCCGATCACGACGCCGTCGCGGATCGTCGGATGGCGCTTGCCGCCCAGGCCCGTCGAAGGATTGGTCCCGCCAAGCGTCACGCTTTGATAGATCGTGACGTCGTCGCCGATCTCGGCAGTCTCTCCGATGACCGTGAAGCCGTGATCGATGAAGAAGTTGCGGCCGATTTTCGCGCCGGGGTGAATGTCGATCGCTGTCAGGAAGCGGGCGATGTGGTTCACGAGCCGCGCCGGAAAATAGAGTTGCCCCTCCCACAGCCAATGGCCGATCCGATGAAATCCGAGCGCGATGACGCCGGGATACAGCAGGACTTCCCATTTCGAACGCGCGGCGGGATCCCGCGCCTTCACCGATTCAAGGTAGGCCGTGAAGCCTGAACCCGATTGTTCCGTCTCTTCCACCACGGCCCCAATTTAAGTGCGACGCGCTCCGAATAAAAGCCGGAACGAGTTGCTGTTCCGCCACAGCAACTTGCGGCTTGGTCGGGTGTTGGGGCAAACGCCGGTTAAACTGCGCGGAGGCATCGATTCTCGAACAGATTCTTGCCGACCCGTCAGCGCTCCTTATCTTCGCACTGATCGGTTTCGCGGCACAGCTGATCGATGGTGCACTGGGAATGGCGTTCGGCCAGATCTCGAGCACCATCCTGATCAGCATCGGCGTGCCGCCGGCGGTCGCCTCCGCCGGCGTCCATACAGCCGAGACGTTCACCACTGCGGTCTCCGGCATCAGCCATGTCGCGCACAAGAACGTCGACTGGCGGCTGTTCTTCAGGGTCGTCATCCCAGGCGTGATCGGTGGGGTGCTGGGTGCCTATGTCCTGACGCAGATCAGTGCCGCAACGGCGAAACCGGTCGTTCTGACCTACCTCACCGCGCTCGGCATCTACCTCTTCTATCGGGGAGTGATGCACCGCCACACAGAACGCCGGCCCAGGGTGGTCTCGCCTCTTGGTCTTGCCGGCGGCTTCCTCGATGCGGCCGGCGGCGGCGGCTGGGGAGCGATCGTGACCTCTCACCTGCTCGTGCAGGGCGGCAATCCCAGGAAGACCATCGGAACCGTGAACACGGCGGAGTTCTTCCTCACAGTCACAATCTCCGCGACCTTCCTCGCGACATTGACCCTGACTGGCTCTCAGGAAGAGCAGGAGCTGGTTCTGAGGGCGATGATCGGGCTGGTGCTCGGCGGCGTCCTAGCGGCGCCCTTTGGAGCGATGATCGCCAAGCGCGTGAACCCGGATCGCCTCCTTGCGATGGTCGGGGGCCTGCTGACCCTGACGAGCGGCTACGCGCTCTTCCGAGTCCTCACCATGTGACCGCGATCACCGGAGGATTTCGACCGCATCCTCGAATTTGAGCGAGCAAACCAACCTGTCTGCTTGATCGAAGACGTCGATCCTCTGGGCGAGATTGATCGCGCCCTGAATCGCTTCGTGGCTGATGATATCCCTCGCCTGGAGAAGGGCGGAAGTCCGCGCCGCCTCGACATCGTCAAGTTCAACGCCTTCAGCGTCAATCAACGTGTCTACTCCGTCCTTCAGGTGGAAATAATACAAAGGCATCCTGTTGCCTCGCTGGCTACGCCACAGGCGCGCTAGGGCCGAAAAGTTCACAACATAAGTTGGTTATGACATGCATAACCTTGTATGCATCGAAGGTGTCGTTCCGTGATAAAGAGACGTCAAGTTTCCATTCGCAGGGATCTGTCGCTCCAGACTGACATTGATGCCTCAAAACGGAATCTCACGCTTTATCGGGAGGCTGCAGCTCCACGGCAGGCTCAGCCCCCAAAGCATCGAAGCCATTCGTGCGCTTCCCTGGCGGCTGATTAAACGCACCAAGCTGTCCTATGTTCTCCGCGAAGGGGACATACCCCAGGAAGTCTCGATACTCGTCGCCGGCTTCGCCCAACGGCAAAAGCACACGAGCGATGGAACGCGGCAGATCGTGTCATTCAGTTTTCCCGGCGATCCGCTCGATTTCGACTGCCTGTTTCTAAACGAGGCCGACTTCAGCGTTCAAATGTCGACGAACGGAACCATCGCCTGCGTTCGTACGGAGGCCGTCAACGCCTTGCTGGACAAGCAGCCGGAGGTGGGCCGGGTCATCACCACGGCACTGCTGGCTGATGCGGCAGTATCTCGCGAGTGGGTGGTCAATACGGGACGCCGGGATGCCCGCCAGAGGTTGGCCCATCTACTGTGCGAGGTTCTCGTTCGAGCAAAGGCTCAGCAGATCGAGACAGATGTCTTCGAGCTCCCATTCACGCAGGAGCAGTTGGCGGACGCAACCGGCCTGACCCCGGTGCACGTCAATCGCGTGCTGCGACAATTGACTGGCGAAGGGGCCATCAGCCGCAATGGCCGATTCATCACCGTCCCCAGTTGGGATGTGCTCGAGGAAATTGCCGGTTTCGACGATCGGTTCTTGCACCTGCATGACGCCCGGTGAGACCGACAGCCTAGTCTAAAGCGTCGCGTGGACCGTCGCGATCGCCTTCAACACCGCACCGATGCGGACCGCCGACTGAATCGTCTCGGGTTTCACTCCGTGCTGGAGAAGCACCCGTTCGTGGCTTTCCATGCACATGCCGCAACCGTTCATCGCCGACACCGCAATGCTGAACAGCTCGAAGTCTTCCTTCGCGATCCCGTGCGACCCGATCAGGTTCATCCGGAGCTTGGCCGGCATCGTCCCATATTCCGGGTTCGCGACCAGGTGGACGAACCGGTAGTAGACGTTGTTCATCGCCATCAGCGCTGCGGCTCCCCGCGCAGCATTGGCGATCTGTTCCGACAGCTTCCCATCGGCCTCGGCCTCGGCGGCGTCGACCAGCGGCTTGTAGCCCGACCCATGGGCGCAGGTGAGCAACAGGCCCAGCTTGCGCTCCTCGCCGAGCAGTTGGTCGTTGAGGATCGACGACAGGTTCAGCCGAAGGTCCTTCGCGTAATCCGGGAGGGCGTCGGCGAAAGTCTTGAGAGGCATGAATTGAGCTCCTGAGGGTGCAGAAAGGGGCGCGGAAACGGCGAGTCCCCGCGCCCCCGAGAGGTGTCACGTGCCGCGGTAAGGGGGCTTAAGCCGCCGGGCGCAGCACCTCTTCACCCTGCGTCCAGTTGCACGGGCAGAGCTCATCCGTCTGGAGCGCGTCGAGGATTCGAAGCGTCTCCTGCGGGTTGCGGCCGACGTTCAGGCCGTTGACCGTCACGTGCTGGATGATGTTGTCGGGATCAACGATGAAGGTCGCGCGGAAAGCGACGCCTTCGTCCTTGGCGATGATGCCCAGCGCCTCGGCCAGTTCCTTCTTGTTGTCGGCGATCCACGGGAAGTCAGCCTTCTCCAAACGCTCGTCCGACTTGCGCCACGCGAAGTGGACGAAGTCGGTGTCGGTCGACGCGCCGATCAGGTCGGCATCGCGGTCGGCGAAGTCGCCCTTCAGCTGCGCATAACCCTCGATCTCGGTCGGACAGACGAAGGTGAAGTCCTTCGGCCAATAGAAGATGATCTTCCAGCGGCCATTGGTCTGGCCGAGGTCGAGCGTCTCGCCGGCAGGTAGCGCCGCGGTGCCCTGCTGGACGGGAACCTTGAGGGCGGGAAGCTTGTCACCAACGGTCAGCATTCAAATCTCCTCGTTTCGCTGCATTGCAGCCAGTCTTATGTTGCAACGCAGCATCTAGGGCGCTGGTTTCAATCGTTCAAGTCGATTATATCGATGGAACTGATTGGAATTATCGATGATTGTCCATCTGCCCACGATCAAACAGCTCCAATACCTTGTGGCGCTTCGCCAGCATGGTCACTTCGGCAAGGCGGCCGAGGCCTGCTTCGTCACCCAGTCGACCCTGTCGGCCGGCCTCCGCGAGCTTGAGAATTTGCTCGGCGTAGTCCTCGTCGAGCGCACCCGCCGCGTCGTTCGCTTCACGCCGCTCGGCCTGAAGATTGCCGAGAAAGCGCTCCGCGTTCTGCGCGAGAGCGAAGAGCTGACGGACATGGCGCGCGCAGAAGGCAAGCCGCTCCACGGCGAACTCCGCATGGGTGTCATCCCCACCATCGCGCCCTTCCTGCTTCCTGCGATGCTTCCCCGCCTGCGCGAGCAATGGCCGAACCTGAAGCTCTTCCTTCGCGAAGAGACGAGCCAGGCGGCATGCGACGCCCTCAATCGCGGGCAACTCGACTGCGTACTTCTCGCGATGCCCTACAGCTGCGGCGATGTCGAAAAGGCCGCCTTGTTCGACGACCGCCTGTTCGTCGCCTACCCGCGAGGGGAAGCGCCAGCGGATTCGATCATCGAGCCCGGAGCGATCGACGAGAACCGCCTGCTCATGCTGGAGGACGGCCATTGCCTGAAGGACCACGCCCTCGCCGCCTGCAACCGGCCGGAGATGCGGGCCGAAGCGACGATGATGGGAACTTCGCTGCACACGCTCGTTCAGATGGTCGATAACGGGCTTGGCGTGACCTTCGTGCCGGGAATGGCGATCGAAGCCGGCATTCTAGAAGGCACTCGCGTCGACGCCCGGCCGCTAAAATCCGACCATGGCTTCCGCAGCATCGCCCTCGTCTGGCGCCGATCAAGCCCGCGCGAGGAAGAGTTTCAACTGCTGGCGGAGACTCTGCGCCAGATCACCCGGGACATCATTCCAGGCCTAGCAGCCAACGATCGAGCGCGACCGCGCGTACCCGAGCCTGCGGAAGCGTCCGGTTGAGATAGGCGCGGTTCTTCATGATCCAGCGCAGGCATTCCAGCTGGCTGTCGAACGCCGGGAACTGGTCGCGATTTGCCTTGAAGGTCTGACGGTCGACGAGATAGCGAGCGCCGGTCCGGCAGCCCGGAGCTCCAGCCCAATCGCGATGCGGAGCGACGACTGCTGGCACCCAATATTCGCGGCCCGGGTCAAGCCGATGGATCTCCGAACGGTGCATTGGGCTCTCCCTCCCAACAACGCCGATGATGGACTGCGGCGGGCCCGCTGTGAACCCGCCGCATGTCCCGCTTACTTCGCCGGAACAGGCTCCGCGATGCCGATCGGCTCCTTGAGCTTCGCCTTCTGCGGAAGATCGAAACGGTCGGCGTTCATCACCTTGGTCCAGGCCTTGACGAAGTCGCGAGCGAACTTCGCCTCGCAGCCCTTCTGCGCGTAAACCTCAGCCACGCTTCGCAGCTCGGCGTTGGATCCGAACACGAGGTCTGCACGTGTTGCGCGCCAGGTCTCGCCGCCGCTCTTGCGGTCGGTGGCTACATATTCCTCGTCGCCCGACCCATCGACCGTCTTCCAGACGTTCGTCATATCCAGCAGGTTGACGAAATAGTCGTTGGTGAGAGCGCCGGTGCGCTTGGTGAAGTGACCATGCCGGCTGCCGCCATAATTGGCGCCGAGCACCCGCAGGCCGCCCACGAGGACCGCCATCTCCGGCACCGACAGGCCAAGCAGAGCGGCGCGGTCGAGCATCATCTCTTCCGTCTTCACGCGAAGCTTCTTCGGCAGATAGTTGCGGAAGCCGTCCGCTTGCGGTTCGAGCACCGCGAAGCTTTCGACATCGGTCTGCTCCTGCGTCGCATCGCCGCGGCCGCCTAGGAACGGTACCTCGACGGTCTGCCCGGCTTCCTTCAGCGCCTTTTCGACGCCGACCACTCCACCGAGGACGATAGCGTCAGCCATCGAAAGATTGCCGCGCAGGCCATCGAGCGTCTGCAGCACCTTGGCCAGCTCGGCAGGCTCGTTGACCTCCCAGTCCCTTTGCGGGACCAAACGAATACGGGCGCCATTGGCGCCGCCACGGTGATCGGACTTCCGGTAGGTCGACGCCGAGGCCCATGCCGTCTTCACCAATTGCTGAACCGTCAGCCCACTGCCGGCGATCCTGGCCTTTACGTCTGCGATTTCAGCATCCGAGGGATCGCGCCCTGCCGGAATTGGATCCTGCCAGATGAGGTCCTCGTCCGGGACTTCGGGACCGAGATAGCGCGCCTTCGGACCCATGTCGCGGTGCGTCAGCTTGAACCAGGCACGTGCGAAGGCGTCCTTGAACGCCTCATGGTCGCTGCGGAACTTCTCCGAAATCTTGCGGAATTCGGGATCCATCTTGAGCGCCATGTCGGCGGTTGTCATCATCGTCGGGACCTTCTTGGAGGGGTCCCAGGCCGCCGGGGCCATGTCCTCTTCTTTCTGGTTTACCGGCTGCCACTGCTGCGCGCCTGCAGGCGAGTGAACGAGCTCGTAGTCATAATCGAGCAGCAGGCGGAAGTAGTTTTCCGACCATCGCGTCGGGGTGTTGACCCACGAACCCTCTAGGCCGCTGGTCACGGTGTGCTCGCCGATACCGCCATGCTCCTGATTGCTAACCCACCCGAAGCCTTGCGCAGCGAGATCGCCACCCGCCGGCGCCTTACCGAGCGTCGACGGATCGCCGTTGCCATGCGCCTTGCCGAAGGTGTGCCCGCCGGCCGTGAGCGCGACCGTCTCCTCATGGTTCATCGCCATGCGCTCGAACGTCGCCTTGATGTCGCGCGCGGATAGCAGGGGATCGGGGTTACCCCCCGGGCCCTCGGGGTTCACGTAGATCAAACCCATCTGGATGGCGGCCAGCGGACCGTCGAGATCGGCAAGCCCGCGGTCGGGATCGATGCGGGTAGGAACGCCTTCGTTAACCCACTTGTCCTCATCGCCCCAGTAGATGTCCTTTTCCGGCTCGAAGACGTCGGCACGCCCGCCGCCGAACCCGAACACCGGTCCGCCCATGGACTCGATCGCGACATTGCCGGCCAGAATGAACAGGTCAGCCCAGCTGATATTGTTTCCGTACTTCTGCTTGATCGGCCAAAGCAGTCGCCGCGCCTTGTCGAGGTTGCCGTTGTCCGGCCAGCTGTCGAGCGGGGCGAAACGCTGCTGCCCGCTGTTGGCGCCACCGCGTCCATCGCCGGTGCGATAGGTGCCCGCCGCGTGCCAGGCCATCCGGATGAAGAACGGGCCGTAATGCCCATAGTCGGCCGGCCACCAGGGTTGGCTGTCGGTCATCAGCGCCGTCAGGTCCGACTTTAGAGCCTCATAGTCGAGCTTCCCGAACGCGTCGGCATAGCTGAAGTCGTCGCCCAACGGATTCGCGGCACCATTCGGGGCCAGAATGTCGACGGCCAGAGCGTCCGGCCACCAGTCTCGATTTTGCCGCCCAAGAAGCGCGCGCACGCCACCGTCACCATGACCCATCGGGCAACCGCCCATTTCTCCCGTCTTTGCGTCCATGATTCTTGCCTCTCTCCCTGGCGGAAAACGGGAGCACGCTAGGCTTCGGCGCTTAGCGACGGAAACGATGAATCTTTGTCAGTAAGTACGGGAAAATCGATTAGTCGGCGAAGCTCAGTCCATGTGCTTCAGGCCGACCCGCAGATAATCCCAGCCGGTGATCAGGGTCAGTGCGGCCGCTGCCCACAGGCTGATGATCCCCGTCGTATGCACCCAGACCTGCGCCGGCAACGCCCCGCCCAGTATCAATGCGCCGAGAGCCACGAGTTGAAACGTCGTCTTCCACTTCGCCAGCCGGCTGACCTTCAGCTCGACCTTAAGTTCGGCCAGGAACTCGCGCAGGCCTGACACGATGATCTCACGCAGGAGGATGATCAGCGCGGCGATGATGTGCAGCCCCGCGATTTCCGGGATCGGGTTCGCCTTGCGGCTGGAAATCAGCATGATCAGCACCGCGCCGACCATGATCTTGTCCGCGATCGGATCGAGGAACTGGCCCAGTTTCGAGATCCGCCCCTGAGCCCGCGCAACATAGCCGTCGAAATAATCGGTGATCCCGACAAGGCAGTAAAGAACGAAGGTAATTGCGTAATCGACCGGCGTGGGCTGCCAAAGCAAGAATACCAGGATCGGAACCGCCAGGATTCGCGAGAGCGTCAGGAGGTTCGGAATACTCAGCATGCGCCAACCGCTCTACGCAAACCGCCGCGGAAGCAAAAGATGGAAGCGTGCGGTCGAGCCTGCCCGTCCGGAGGTGTGACGGACAGGCTCTTGCCGCAGCAACTCGCGGCGTTCGAAGTCAGTCCTGCGGAACCATCAAAGCGGCATCGTTGGCGGCGCGAGCCGGCGGAGCGTCCCAGCGCTGGATGATGTCGCCGTAGGCGTCATTCACTCCGGCTTCCCAGGGCTCCCCGAGGAGCCGCCAGCCTACGCGCGGAAGATAACCGTACTTCGCCGCGAGCTGGCCGGCGAACAAAGTCATGCGCTCGGTGAAACGAGCCTGCGCCAATCCGCCGCCGTCGAGGAAGCGCCAGGGGCTCGCGCGGAACAGGTCGAGCACGACCGCCTTTGCCTCGTCGTCGTCGCCGGTCATCACGATGTCCATCGGCCCGCCGTCGAAATCGGGATTCTCGAAGGCTTCCCAGAACGGCCATTTGAAGGTGCTGACGATCCGGGCGCCGGGCCAAAGTTTCTGCAACTCTTCGGCGGCACTAGTGTCCCACGGAAGCAGGAAATCGTCGTAGTGGTCGTTATACGGATTGAGGATGTCGACGACGATCTTGCCGTCCACCGCGTCAGCAAAGGGCTTGAGGTCGTCGAATGCTCCGTCGCGGATGAAGATCGACGGCAGCACGATGTCCTGCCCGGCAGCATCTTCGTAGCTTCCGCCCGTCACGTTGGATCCGAGGCGGGCTGCGATGGCTTTTGCGCGCCCGACGTCCCGCGAGCCGAAGACGACGCTGTGGCCGCCCTTCTGCGCTAGGTGGGCCAGCCGAACGGCCATCCTGCCCGTGCCGATGATACCCAAGCGAAGCATGCGAAGTTCCTTTCAATGTGGAGCGCGACACGCGCTGCCGTCATTCAAAGGTGGCCCAGTCGCGGTTCGGCGACAAACGATCATCCCTGCGGCAGAGTTTAGTTTAGCTAAAGATATGCGTAGGCCCTTGTCTCGTTAGAGAAACTAAATTGTCGCAGGACAAATCTGGTTGGTCGCCTCCTCCCGCAGCGTCTAGGCGTGAGCCGCTCGATCAGTGGAGACTTCGCGATGCAAGGCTCTGAAATTGCCGTTTCGTGGCCGGCCAAGGCGAGCCTGCCACCTCCTCCCGATCCAGTCGGCGCCTACAGCGCCGTGGTCATTCGCGGCGGCCTCGGCTTCGTCTCCGGCCAATTCCCCCTGACGGCTGGCGTAATGCTCGGCACCGCCACCCAACCGAACGTCGAGGCGCTGAAAGCGGCCGCGCGCCTCGCGGCCTTCAATGTCGTGGCCCAGATCGAACGGGCGCTCGGATCGTGGGAGCGCTTCGACGGCCTGTGCCGCGTCGACGGCATCATCGCGGTTCCAACGGGATTCACATCGCACGCGAAGGTGCTCGATGCCGCATCGGACCTATTCGTCGAGCTGTTCGGACCCATGTACGGCGCACATGCACGCTCGGCGATTTCCTCGCCCGGGCTGCCTGGCGATGCCTCCATCGAGCTCGTTGTCACGTTCGCCGTAAGGCCGGCTCAATCGAGCCCAGCCTCGCGCTGAAATTTGGCCGCTTCCTCGAGCAGCCAATTCCTGAAGGTCCGGACCGCGCTCGACAGGGAGCCGTCGTCCGGCGTCACGAGATAATAGGAATAGCCGCTCGCGATCGTCGGACCCGCGGCAGCGATTAGCCGTCCTTCCTTCAGCTCGGACTCTACCAGCGTGCTCCTGCCAAGGATCACCCCGTGACCGTCCACTGCTGCCTGGATCGCCGCGAGCGAGGAGGAAAAGCGCAACGCTCCATCCTGCGGTACCAGCAGCTCCTGCATTTCGAACCAGGTGCTCCAGTCGGGATAGTCGAGTCCCGTCGAATCCATCGTGAGATCGTGGATCAGGCGCGCTTTCGTCAGGTCCTCGACCGAACCGATGGGACATGCGGCAAGGTAGGACGGCGAGCAGACGGGAGTGAGCTTCTCGTCGAACAGCCGCTCAGCCGTAAGGCCGCGCCATGAGCCTCCACCGTAGCGAATACCGACGTCCGGCTCCTCCCGCCGCAAGTCGACCAGCCTGCCATCGGACTCGACACTGACCTGGATGCCCGGATGGTCGATCGCGAACTCGCCAAGGCGTGGGGCCAGCCACTTCACGGCAAATGTCGGCGGGCAGGTTACCCGCACCACTCCGCCGCCCCTGTTGGCCTGAAGCACGGCGGTTGCGCGTGCGAGCAGATCGAAGCCGGCCGTCAACGTCGGAGCGATCTTCGACGCATCCTCGGTCAGTGCGATCCGGCGCCCCTCGCGCCGGAACAGCCGAATGCCGTAATAATCCTCGAGCAGCTTGATCTGCTGGCTGATCGCGCCCGGCGTTACGTTAAGCTCCTCGGAAGCCTTGGCGAAGCTCATGTTCCGGACGACCGCCTCGAAAGCCCGCAAGGCATTGAGATGGGCAAGCTTCTTCTGCCCTTTCGGCCGATTATCCTGAACCGGGCGCGGGCGCTCTACCATTCTTCCAATTACAGCCCCTCGTAGCGGGACGCACCCGCCCGATCACGACGCATCGTTCAAGTTCGCCGGGCCGAAGCCGTGTGGGATAAGCGAGCCGATCGTGTGACGGTCGACCTTTGACCCTTCGCCGTTCGCGCTCAGCACTTCGATGTCGCAGCCTGACAGGCATGAGGCTTCGAATATCGCCTGCCGGCACCCACCGCATGGCGTGCAGGTTAGATCACCGGTGAGCGCGTCGCCGTCGATCCCGCCTCCCGCCACCACGAGGCGCGCGACCTTGGCGAGCCCGAATTTGTGCTGCGCTGCGGTCAGGGCGCTCTGCTCCGCGCAGATGCCGAGGCGGTAGCACGCGTTTTCCATGTTCGCGCCGGTGACGACCTCGCCATCGACGGACTCGATCGCACAACCAACGTGGAATCGCGAATAGGGCGCATACGCCTTGAGCGCGGCGGAACGCGCCAGTGCTACCAGTTCATCTTCAGTCATGCTCTTGTCCTTAAGGCCGTGCACGGGGCATGCGCTAGTCTTCCGAATCTGCGAGTCCGACTACGATGAAAGCACGGTTGTTCGTTACCGCCGCGGCCGCCGCAATTGCGCTCATTCCCTCCCCCGCCTTGGCGTGGGGGAAAACCGGCCACCGCGTCGTCGCGGCGATCGCCGACGCGCAGCTGAGCGGGCTGGCTCGGGCGCATATCAAAGAGATCCTCGGATCCGCCGAAAGCCTGGACGAGGCGGCGAACTGGCCGGACGAGATGCGGTCGGCGCCAACTCAATTCTGGCAGAAGACGGCGACGCCCTGGCATTACGTGACGTTGAACGGCGTGCTCTACGACCATGCGCCTTCGGAGGGCGACGCGCTCGAGGCGCTGCAACGCTACACGGCGACGCTGCGCGACCCGAAGGCGAGCCTTGCCGACAAGCAGCTTGCCTTGCGGTTCGTGGTCCACCTCGTCGGCGACCTTCACCAGCCGCTTCACGTCGGCAAATGCTGCGACAAGGGCGGCAATGAGGTGAAGGTGAAGTGGTTCGGCCGCGATCTCAACCTCCACTCCGTGTGGGACTCGGCGCTGGTCGACGAGGAGCAGCTTTCGTTCACCGAGATGAGCGCGAAGCTCCAGCGGCACACGAGCAGTGACGAGATCATCGCCTGGTGGGACATCAATCCTCGCGATTGGATCAGCGAGAGCGCACAGATTCGCGAGACACTCTATCCGGCAACGCCGCCCAAGAGCGCCAAGGTCAAAAAGGGTGAGCCGGCGGTTCCCGAACTCTCCTATGCCTACGTCTACAAGTTCACGCCGGTCATGGAGCAAAGGCTCAAGCAGGCCGGAGTGCGCCTCGCCGCATACCTCAACGCTGTCTTCGCAGAGCCGCAGCCGCTTCCCGCCGAGCACGCGCTCTGATGCTTCGCAAATCCGTCATCGCGGCGCTCCTGGCGCTGGCCGGTTGCACGACCAGGCCGGTCGTCCCGGCTGCTCCTGCACCGCCGGTAGAAGTTCAGATCCTGGCGTTCAACGACTTCCACGGAAATCTCGAACAGCCCTCGCCCGTCGATGTGACTGAGGCCGATGGAGGCAAGCGCAGGTTCCAGACCGGCGGTGTCGCAAACCTAGCAGGCGCCCTGACGCAATTGCGCGCGGGACATGAGAACACGGTCACGGTTTCGGCAGGCGACACGATCGGCGCGTCGCCACTGATCTCGGCCAATTATCTCGACGAGCCGACCATCGCAGCGATGAATTTGCTCGGCCTCGAGTTCAATTCGGTCGGCAATCACGAATTCGATCGCGGGTCGGACGAGCTCAAGCGGATGCAGTCCGGCGGCTGCGTCAAGTTCACGCGCCGCACCCCCTGCGCGGTCGAGCAGTTCGGAGGAGCCCGCTTTCGCTACCTCGCCGCCAATGTCGTTCAGACAGATGGGACGACCGTCTTTCCCGCTACCGGCATCAAGAGGTTCGGGCCGATCACGGTCGGCTTCATCGGAATGACGCTCAAGGGCACCGCGAGCCTGGTGACACCGTCGGGCGTGAAGGGACTGAGCTTCGCCGACGAAGCCACGACCGCCAACGCGCTCGTGCCCAAGCTCAAGGCAGAAGGCGCCGACGCCATCGTCCTGCTGATCCACCAGGGCGGAAAGCTGCCGCAGTTCACCACCGGCAACGCGTGCGACGGGCTCTACGGCGACATCTTGCCGATCCTGCCGAAGCTCGATCCAGCCATCACGACCGTCGTGTCAGGCCACACGCACTGGGCCTATGTCTGCAACGGAACCGTCGAGACCGGCGCGGGTCGGTTGATGACCAGCGCGGGCAAATACGGTTACTTCGTCAGCGACCTGCGCCTTCGTTTCGATCCTTCGACGAAGCGTCTGCTCGAGCAGAGCGCGACCAATGTCGTCGTCGGCAACGGCGAGCGCGGAGTGGACGCTCCGGAACAGGCACTGGTCTCGCGCTACGCCGCGGCAGTCGCGCCGATCGCGAACCGCGTCGTCGGCCGTCTGACCGAGAAAGCGACCACGGACACGGACGACGGCGAAAGCGCCGCAGCCGACCTGATCGCGGACTCGATGCTGGCCGCAACGCGTGCGGCGGAGAATGGCGGCGCCCAGATCGCGCTCGTCAACGCCACAGGCGTTCGCGTCGCGCTTCCTTCGGGCGACGTTCTTTACAAGGACGCTTTCGCGATGATGCCGTTCGGGAACAACCTGTTGGTGATGACGCTGACCGGGAAGCAGCTGAAGGCCGCGATCGAGCAGCAATATGCAATCCCGATCAAGCCGGGCAGGAGCAGACCGGCGGCACTCGCCCCTTCGGACGGGTTCACCTACGCCGTCGACATGACGAAGCCTGAAGGCAGCCGAGTTTCCGACGTGCGGCTGAACGGCAAGCCGGTGTCGGCGGAAGGCCGCTACCGCGTCGCACTCAACAATTATCTCGCGTCGGGCGGTGACGGCCTCAGCGCCTTCACGCAAGGCACGGACATCACCGACAAGGGTATCATCGATCTTGACGCGCTGGTTGCCTGGATCGCGCCCGGCCGGATACCCCCGAAGCCGGGCCGGGTCCGCTTCGCCCGCTAGCGCAACGGCGGCTCGTCGAAGCTCCGCAACTTGCGCGAGTGCAGGCCCTCGCCTTCGCTGCGAAGCAGGGCGAGCGTCTCGATGCCGATCCGGAGATGCTGGCCGATTGCGCGCTCGTAGAAGTCGTTGGCCTGCCCGGGCAGCTTGAGCTCACCGTGCATTGGCTTGTCCGACACGCAGAGCAAGGTTCCGTACGGGACGCGGAAGCGGAAACCCTGCGCGGCGACAGTCGCCGATTCCATGTCGATGGCAACCGCCCGGCTCTGGTTGAAGCGCTTGGCCGACTGGGTGAAGCGAAGCTCCCAGTTGCGGTCGTCAGTAGTCACCACCGTTCCGGTGCGCAGGCGCGTCTTCACGCTGTCCTCGTCGCCGCCGGTAACCAGCACCGCGGCTTCGAACAGGCCCCTCTGAACTTCGGCAATGGCCGGCAGCGGAATTTCGACCGGCAGGACATCGTCAAGGACATGGTCGTCGCGAAGGTAGGCGTGGGCGAGCACGTAATCGCCGATGCGCTGGGTCGGGCGGAGGCCGCCGCAATGCCCGATCATCAGCCATACCTCGGGCCTGAGCACCGCGATGTGATCGCAGATCGTCTTCGCGTTCGACGGGCCAACGCCGATGTTCACCAAGGTGATTCCTACGTGCCCGTCGGCAATCAGGTGATAGGCCGGCATCTGGTGACGCCGCCACGTGCCTGCTGCGATTTGCGCCTCGGCGTCCGTCAAATGCTCGCGGTCGTAATAGCCGCCTGGAACGGACAGCGCCGTGTACGGGCTGTCTGCCCGGCGCAGCTCGTCGATGGCGAAGCGTACGAACTCGTCGACGTAGCGGACGTAGTTCGTGAACAGGATGAAGTGCTGGAAATGGTCGGTGTCGGTGCCCGTGTAATGCTTCAGCCGCGCAAGGCTGAAGTCGGTGCGCGGGCCGTCGAACAGGGCCAGCGGCCGCGCGTCGCGAACCGAATAGTCCCAAACGCCGTCGGCAATCTCGTCACCGATGTGCGACAGCTCGTTGGACGGGAACCAGCGCGACAGATCGGCGGCCGTCACCTCGTCGAGATTGATGCCGCTTCCGTCGAGAACATAAGCATAGGGGATTTCGCTGCGGCTTTTGCCGACCGAGACCTCGACCCCATAATCCTTGACCAGATGCTCTAGCTGCGTCCGCAGATAATCGCGGAACAGCGCCGGTCGCGCGACGCTGCAGGCGTAGGTGCCGGGCGAGGTCAGGCGGGCGAAGGCGCGGGTCAGTCGCCCGGATGTGCGATCCCCGCTGTAGGAGACACGAAGCTCAGGGTAGGCGAAGCAGCCTTCCTCCCTCAGTTTTGGGTCCGGATGCTTCCCCGCCTCGCAATAATCGGCAAGCGCCTCGCGAAGGTTGGCGACCGACTGGTCATAGATGGAACAGAGCTCGTCGAGGATTGCCGTGATGTCGTTGGACTTCATGAGCCCGCACGCTTGGACTCAACGCACACCGCAGACAAGGTCTTTATTGGTTTCAGTGCTGCATCTGCAGGTTCGTCATCTCCGGGCCGGGCATCATGTTCGCGTTCATGTGGGACATGATCCAGATGGTCCCGATCATCACCAGGAAGACGATCAGTACTCCAAACGCGAGCGCCAGGACGTTGTTCGTGTTGTCCGGTCCGCTGGTGATGTGAAGGAAGAAAACCAGGTGAACGCCCATCTGCGCGATTGCCAGGACGACCAGCCCGGCGGCCACTCCGGGGCCCCACAAAACGCCGGTCGACGCGACCCAGAACGATACGCCGGTCAGGATGAGCGCCAGAGCCAGGCCGATCACATAGGCGATCGTCTCGCTGAGGATGTTGCTGTGCGGTGCTCCCGGAGCGACGTCGAGCAGGTTGTTTTCGTTCTCGCTCATGGCAGCGTCCCGATCAGATAGACGATGGTGAAGATGGCCACCCAGATGATGTCGAGGGCGTGCCAGAAAATGCTGAGGCAGAGCAGCCGCCGGACGATGTGCTCCTTGAACCCCTTGGCCCAGATTTGAGCCATCATCGTTCCGATCCACAGCAGGCCGGCAGTGACGTGCGCGCCGTGGCAGCCGACAAGCGTGAAGAATGAAGAGAGGAAAGCGCTGCGCTGTGGCGGAGCGCCTTCAGCGACCATGTGGGCGAACTCGTAGAGCTCGATGGACAGGAAGACAGCCCCGAGCAGGCCGGTCACGAGCAACCAGCCCTGGGTCCATGTCATGCTCTTGCGCTTGGCGGCGATCATTGCGAGGCCGCAGGTGAAGCTCGACAGCAGCAGCGCCACGGTCTCGACCGCCACCAGGTTTCGGTCGAACAGCTGTTTGGTGGTCGGCCCCCCGTCCGTCGCAGTTACAAGCGATGCATAGGTCGCGAACAAGGCCGAGAAGAGGACCATGTCCGACAGGACGAACAGCCAGAAGCCGTAAGGTACGACGATGCTCTTCGATTCCGGCCCTCGATGACCGAGGCCAGTATCTTCCGAGGCGCCGTGGGTAAGACCGACCGTTGGTGCTTCGCTCGCCGTCATGTGGATTGGCTCAACGTGTGGAGGTGCTCCATGCGGATGCGGCGGCGCTCGCGAGCGTTTGCCCTGACCTCCTCGACCGGGATGATGTGCTCATGCTCGTCTTGCCACGCGTACCAGACGAAGACCGCGAAAGAGCCGATGAGGCCGAGGATGGCCAACCACCAGATGTGCCAGATGATCGCAAAGCCGCAGACCGAGGCGAAGAAGGCGCAGATCACGCCGACCGGTGTGCCCAGCGGCATTTCGATCGGTTTGTAGTCCGGCTCCTTGATCAACGCGTCCTGCTTGATCGCCGTCTGCTTGCGCGTCCAATAGGCTTCTTCGCCGTGGACGTCGGGAAGAACCGCGAAATTATAGTGCGGCGGGGGCGATAGCGTCAGCCATTCGAGCGTGCGCCCGTCCCATGGATCGCCGGTAACATCCATCCGCTGGTCGCGCGTCTTGATCGAATAGAGCAGCTGGACGACCGTCAGCACGATCCCGACGCCGATGATCACCGCTCCGACCAGCGCCACGTTCAGCCATGGTGCCCAGGTAGGATCGGGGATGTGCTGCATGCGCCGCGTCGCACCCCAGAAGCCGAGCACGTAGAGCGGCATGAAGGCGAGATGGAAGCCGATGAACCAGCACCAGAAGATCGCTTTCCCGAGCCGTTCGTCGAGGGTGAAGCCGAACGCTTTCGGGAACCAGTAGGTGTAGCCCGCCATGATCGCGAACACGACGCCGCCGATGATTACCTGGTGGAAGTGCGCGACCAGGAACAAGCTGTTGTGCACGATGAAATCGACCGGCGGGATGGCCAGAAGGACGCCCGTAAGTCCTCCGATCACGAAGGTGAGCATGAAGCCGATCAAATAGTACATCGGCACGGTGAAGCGCACCCGGCCGCCGTACATCGTGAACAGCCAGTTATAGATCTTCACCCCAGTCGGGATGCCGATGATCATGCTGGCGATGCCGAAAACGGCGTTGATGTCCGCGCCCGCTCCCATGGTGAAGAAGTGGTGGAGCCAGACCATGAACGAGATAATGCAGATCGCGAGCGTTGCGAAGACCATCGAGCGGTAACCGAACAAAGGCTTGCCTGAGAAAGTCGCGGCGACTTCGGAATAGATGCCGAACGCCGGCAGGATGAGGATGTAGACCTCCGGATGCCCCCAAACCCAGATGAGGTTCATGTAGAGCATCGAGTTGCCGCCGCCGTCATTCGTGAAGAAGTGGAAGTCGAGGTAGCGGTCGAGCATCAGCAGGGCCAAGCTGACCGTCAGCACCGGAAAAGCGGCAAGGATCAACAGGTTGGACGCAAGCGACGTCCAGCAGAAGACGGGCATGCGTAGGTAGCTCATGCCCGGAGCCCGAATCTTGAGGATGGTCGTGACGAAATTGACGGCCGTTAAGACTGTCCCAACACCGGATATCTGCAACGCGACAAGATAGTAATCGACCCCGACTCCGGGCGAAAATGCCTTTTCGCTGAGCGGCGGAAAGCCCAGCCAGCCGGTTCGCGAGAACTCACCGATGAATAGGCTTAGGTTGACGAGGAGCGCGCCCGAAGCAGTCAGCCAGAAGCTGACATTGTTCATCGTCGGAAAGGCGACGTCGCGCACGCCGAGCTGCAGCGGAACAACGAAGTTCATGAAGCCGATAACGAACGGCATCGCCACGAAGAAGATCATGATCGTTCCGTGTGCGGAGAAGATCTGGTTGTAATGCTCCGGCGGCAAATATCCTTGCGAGGCGCCGATCGCGAGCGACTGCTGGAGGCGCATCATGATTGCGTCGGCGAACCCGCGAACCAGCATCAGCAGCGCAAGCACGATGTACATGATGCCGATGCGCTTGTGGTCGGTGGACGTGATGTACTCGTCCCGCAGATACGGCCACCAGCCGTTGCGCCAGACCCAGAAAGCGGTTCCGAGCACCGCCAGGATGACGACCACGGACGTCAGAAGGGGGATCGGCTCATGGAAAGGGATCGCGTCCCAGCTGAGCTTACCTAGCATGCTGCCCGGCCCCTTGTTCGCTAGTCGGCGGATTGTGCGGCATTATCTGTGGCGGCGGAGCGCGATTGGCGACGATCGCATCGAACAGGCCCGGCGCGACCGCGCCATAGGTCATCGGTTTCACATAGCTGGTCGGCTTCGAAAGCTCGGCAAAAGCGCGTCCGTCGAGAGCCTGCCCGGTGCCGCGCGCGCCTTGGGCCCAAAGGGCAAACTGGTCCGGCGGGAGAACCTGCGCCTTGAAGCCCATTCCGGGGAAGCCGTCGCCGCTGAAATGCGCGGAGAGCCCGTCATAGGCCCCCGGCCGGTCCGCCTGTAGGTTCAGGCGGGTCGTCATCCGCGGCATTGTGTAGATCATCGTTCCGAATTGCGGGACGAAGAAGACGTTCCAGACCGTTGCGGAGGTCAGCCGGTAGCTGACGGGTGTTCCCGCCGGGACGACCAATTGGTTGACGGTCGCGATGCCCTGGTCCGGGTAAATGAACAGCCACTTCCAATCGAGCGACACCACTTCAACCTTCAGCGGCGGGGTCGTCGACGCAAGCGGCTTGCTCGGTTCGAGCTCGTGGCTTCCGATCCAGGCGATGCCGCCAAGCAGCATGATAGTCATGGCGGGGATCGACCACACGACCAGCTCGATCGCGCCGGAATATTCCCAGTCGGGACGGTAGGTGGCCTTCGTATTCCCACGCCGGAACCACCAGGCGAAGGCGACCGTGGCAATCATCGTCGGGATGATGATCGCCAGCATGATCGCGGTCGAATTGATGAGGATCGTCTTCTCGGCCTGACCGACCGGACCGACCGGGTCGAGGATGCCCCGGTTACAGGCGGCGAGCAGCACGATGAGCGCGAAACACGCGACGAATCGCAGGGCGTATCCTGCCCCTCGCGTCACCCTTCGCACCACCCGGCTGAGTTCACGAAGACCCCCTTCATCGGCCCCTACGAACCTGAACGGACGGCGTCCCCTTAGTCCCCAGAGTTACTGTCGGCAACTGATCTGCGTAAAGCGTTGCAGACGCTGATTGCTGAGCTAGGGTCGCAAGCACCCTATGACCCGCACAGCATTGATCATGGCCGCCTGCCTAGCGGCGCTCGCCTCCCCTGCACCGGCGCAAAACAGTCCACCCAACGGAACCATCACAAGCAACGACACGGCATCGGTAAGCGTCTCCGCGCTGACGGATTCGATTTTGCGAGTTCGGGTGGTGAAGACCGGTTCCGAGGCTCCCGAGGATGCGAGCTGGGCCGTTTCATCCGCGGTTCGCGGCAAAAGCGTGAAAGTCCGGCGCGTGCCCGGCGGCTTCCAAACCGGATCACTTTCTGTGCGGATCGATCCGGCGACCTTACGGCTCACCGTGGCCGACCTCGAGGGTCGTACCATCGTCGACGACGTGTCCGGATCCATGAGCTTCGAGGGCAGCCGCTTCACTTTGCGCAAGGCAATGCCGACCGGCGAGCAATATTACGGGCTCGGCGATAAGACCGGGCCGTTCAACCGCCGCGGCGCAAGCTACGTGAACTGGACTACGGATGCCTGGGGCTTCGATCGCGCCACCGACCCCATCTACAAATCAATTCCATTCTACATCGCGACCGGCGGTCCCGGCGGCGCCTACGGCCTGTTCCTGGACAATACGTGGCGAAGTGCGTTCGACTTCGGCCATCGCGACCAGAATGTGCTCGAGATTTCGGCTGATGGCGGCCCGATCGATTATTACGTCGTTGCGGGACCGACGGTCGCCGACGTTGTCCGCCGCTACACCGACCTGACCGGCAAGGCGCCGCTGCCGCCGCGCTGGGGTCTCGGTTACCAGCAGTCACGCTACAGCTACATGAACGCGACCGAAGTCCGCGAGATCGCGAACCGATTGCGCGCCGACCGAATTCCCACGGACGTCATCTGGCTCGACATCGACTTCCAGGACCGGAACCGGCCGTTCTCGACGAACACCAAGACTTTTCCGGACCTCAAGGAACTTGCCCGCGATGTCGGAAAGGATGGCTTCAAGCTGGTGGCAATCACCGATCTCCACATCGCGCACGCGCCGAACGAAGGATACGCGCCGTACGACAGCGGCATCGCCGGCGATCACTTCCTGAAGAACCCGGACGGCAGCCTGTACGTCGCGCCGGTCTGGCCAGGGCCATCGGTCTTCCCCGACTTCACTCGCAAGGCCAGCCGCGACTGGTGGGGTGGGCTGTACAAGCCATTCGTCGATGATGGCATCGCCGGCTTCTGGAACGACATGAACGAACCGGCGATCTTCGAAACACCGACCAAGACCATGCCGTTGGAGACAGTCCACCGCATCGATGACGACGGCTTCGCCCCGCGCACCGCGAACCATTCCGAAGTGCATAACGTTTACGGCATGGAGAACGGCCGGGCGACCTACGAAGGGCTTTTGAAGCTCCGGCCCAACGTTCGCCCCTTTGTTATGACACGAGCAATGTTTGCTGGCGGGCAAAAGTTTGCAGTCACATGGACCGGCGACAACAACTCAACTTGGGATCATTTGAAGCTGGCCGTCCAGCAGATGCTGAACCTCGGCCTTTCAGGCGTTGCCTGGTCGGGTGCGGACATTCCAGGTTTCATTGGCGGGGCGAGCCCGGAGCTGGCGACACGCTGGTATGAGATTGCGGCATTCACTCCGATCTATCGCGGTCACGCGGCCAATGACGCGCCTAGGGCCGAGCCGTGGATCGACGGTCCGGAGCACCTCGCAATCCGCCGCCGCTACATCGGGGAGCGGTACCGGCTGATGCCGTACCTCTACGCGGTCGCGGAGCAGAATGCGCGTACGGGCGACCCTTTCATGCGCCCGACCTTCTACGACTATCCCGAGCTGGCGAAGGCGCCGTGCGACCAATCGATGGCCTTCACGCTCGGACGTGACCTTCTGGTCGCTCCGTCCCCGAAGCCGGAATCGACCTATGCCTACAATGTCTGCATGCCCGGACCGGGCTGGTTCGATTATTGGAGCGGCCTGCCTGTATTAGGCGAGCGCAAGCCGGACGCGCCGTTTGAGGTGGTGAGGGAAACACCCACGCTCGACCGCCTGCCGGTGTTTGTCCGTGGCGGCGCGATCGTCCCGCGCCAGCCTTTGACGCAGACCACATCGGTGATGCCCAACGGGCCGCTCGAATTGCACGTCTATCCGGGACAGGATTGCAGCGGCCAGCTTTATTGGGATGACGGCGTCAGCATCCGCGGCGATAGCCTTCGCCAGACGGTCCGCTGCACGCTCGGCAAGGACGGAATCATGCTCCACTTCGACAAGCGCGAAGGGAGCTTCAGGCCGTGGTGGAAGCAGATCGCGGTCACCGTCCACGGGTGGACCGGACCGGCTAAGGTGCGCGGCGTCGCCGGCGTCGAAACGGACGCTGAGCGGCGCACGGTCCGCTTCGTCATCCCCGACCAAAAGCGCGCATCCGACTTCGTGCTGTCGCGCTTTTGATGGACGCGAACCGCCCCTCCAAAGCGCGATTATTGCTTTTCGCGTTCGGGGACTTCGCGTTCAACCTTTTCTGGCAGAGCGTGATGCTCTTCCTGCTCTTCTACTACACCGACGCCTTGGACATCCCGATCGGCGTCGCGGCCACGACCTACCTGGTCGCATCGGTGTGGGACGGAATCGCAAACTTTGCAGCAGGCGTTCTCGTCGACCGCCGCCATAGCTCGCTGAGATTTGGCGCGATCCTCGTTGCCGGCGCCGTGCCGTTCGGCCTTTGCTTCGGCCTCATCTACATGCCCCCGATCGGAAGCGGCGCCCTTCTCGTGGCAAGCGTCCTTGGAGCGCATTTGCTGTTCCGCACTGCCTACGCCGCCGTGAACGTCCCCTATCTCGCGATGACCGCACGGATCAGCGCCGACCCGGGCGACCGTGCCTTTGTTGCCGGTATGCGCATGCTGTTCGGGACAGCCGCCGCGGTGCTTGTCGCCCTATGCACGGTCCCGGTTGGCCGTTGGTTGACGGGCTCGACCGCATCCCAGGCCTACTTCGGCGCGGCGATCCTGTTCGCAACCGTTGGGGCCATCATCCTCATGATCGTCGGCCTCACTTATCGCGAGTGCACGCTCATCGAGCGGCCGATACCGCGAAGCGTCAAGGCAGCACTCGTCAGCCTCGCAGGCAATCGCGCCTACGTCACGCTCAGCGCCGCCATGATGGCGATGATCGTGGCGATAACGGTGCTCAACAAATCGGTTCTCTACTACTTCAAATATCTGCTCAACGACCCAGAGGCGGGGCAGCTTGCGCTGGCGTCGATGGGCATCGTCAGCGGTATCGCGATCCCGCTCTGGATGCTGCTCGGCCGAGTGATCGGGATGCGAGCCTTGTGGCTGATCGCGGCGGGCCTCGGGATGATCGGGCTGCTGCTGTTCGGCGCGGTCGACGTTCACCGGACCGGCCTGATGCAGATCTTCCTGATCGGCATGCAGGTTATGATTGTCGGCCTGAACTTCGTGTTCTGGGCAATGCTTCCGAACACCATCGAATATGGCGAGCAGGCGACCGGCTTCCACGTCGAAGGGACCGTATTCGGCGTCGCTGCCCTTCTGCAGCGCATTGCCATAGGCCTTGCGACCGCGATTCTCGGCTGGAGCTTCTGGTCGGTCGGCTTCGTGCCTAATGTCGAGCAGAGCAGCGCGACATTGAGCGGCATGCGCACCACGGTCGTGGTCGTGCCTTTGGTCTTCCTTGCGCTGTCCTGCGTCGCAATGCTGCTCAACCCGCTGGGCCGGGAAAGTGCACCCAAACTCGAAGCCGAGCCCGCCTAAGCGGTCAGGTCGAACGTGCCGTGCACGCCCTCCGCCTCGGCAGACGGAGCGATCCAGACATCGAACGTGCCGGGCTCGACGACCGGCTTGTTGGCGACGCCGTAGAATTGCAGGTCGGCCGGTCGCAGCGTGAAGCGCACGACCTCAGACTGGCCGGGCTCGAGCTTGATCTTCTTGAAGCCCTTCATCTCGCGGACCGGGCGCGTAATGCTCGCCACCCGATCATGGATGTAGAGCTGGACGACCTCCTCCGCCGCGCGCTGGCCACGGTTCGCGATCGTGGCAGTCACCTCGATCTCGCCGTTCATGCCGATGCTCGGCGAGCTGATCGTGAAACCGCTGTACTCGATCTTGCCGTAGGTCAGGCCGTGCCCGAACGGATAGAGCGAGGTGTTGGTGATGCCGCGAAAGCGCGCCTTGTAATCCTCCAGCTTCGGGTCCGGGTTTGGACGGCCCGTCGGCTTGTGCGCGTAATAATAAGGCTGCTGGCCGGCGAGGCGCGGGAAGCTCGACGGGAGGCGTCCCGACGGGCCGTATGCGCCGAACAAGACGTCGGCGATCGAGTTGCCGGTCTCGGTACCGAGGAACCAGGTGACGAGGATCGCCGGCGCATTCGCGACCGCACCTTCGAGTGCCAGAGCGCGGCCGTTCTTGAGAACGACGACGACGGGCTTGCCGACCTTGGCGACCGCCTCCGCCAACTCCTGCTGCGGCTTTGGAACGACGATGTCGGCGCGCGACTGGGCCTCGCCCGACATGCCCTGCGACTCACCAATGGCGAGCACGACGATGTCCGCCTGCTGCGCCGCCGCGACGGCCTGATCGATGCCCCCCGGAATGGGCTGATCGACCTTCGAGCCTTCGGCGATGATCAGCGAATTCTTGTCGGCGATCGCGCCGCGGACTCCGGTGGCGAGATCGACCGCCTTCTCGTCCGTTCCATAGACGACCCACGGGCCGACGAGGTCATGCTGTCCGCTCGCGAACGGGCCGATCAGCGCGATCTTCTTGCCAGAGCGCGGCAGCGGCAGGAGGTCGCCGTCATTTTTCAGCATGACGATCGACTTGCGGCCGGACTCGCGGGCGATGGCCCGGCTGCGCGGAAGCATGGAGCGCGACGCCTCACGCTTTTCGTCAATGCGGCGGAACGGATCTTCGAACAGTCCGAGCATCGCCTTCATCGCCAGCACTCGACGGACAGAGGTATCGAGCAATTGCTGCGGCACTTCGCCGCTTCTCACCAGGTCGGGCAGATGCTGGCGATAGAGGCCGCTCTGCATGCTCATGTCGACGCCTGCGAGGAAGGCGAGCTTCGCAGCGTCGCGCCCGTCCTTGGCATAGCCATGTTTGATCATCTCTTCGTCGCCCGTGTAGTCCGACACGACGAAGCCCTGGAAACCCCACTCGCCGCGCAGAACCTCGGTCATCAGCCAGTGGTTGCCGGTCGCGGGAATGCCCGAGAGCTCGTTGAACGACGCCATCGCCGACAAGGCGCCTGCGTCAAAGCCCGCCTTGTAGGGCTTGAGGTAGACCTCGCGCAGCGTACGCTCCGACAGGTCGACCGTATTGTAGTCCATGCCGGATTCCGCCGCGCCATAGGCAGCGAAGTGCTTCACGCAGGCGAGGAAGTGCTCGTTCGACTTGAAGTTCGCGCCCTGGAAGCCCTGCACGCGCGCAGCGGCGAAAAGGCTGCCAAGCAACGGGTCCTCGCCGCCGCCTTCGACGCCGCGGCCCCAGCGCTGATCGCGGGCCACGTCGACCATCGGTGAGAAGTTCCAGTCGATGCCCGCACCCGACGCTTCGAACGCTGCGACCTCTGCGGTACGGCGCGCGAGCTCGGGCTCGAAGCTCGCGACTTCGGCCAGCGGCACAGGGAAGATGGTGCGGTGGCCGTGAATGATGTCGGCGGCGAAGATCAACGGGATCTTCATCCGCGATTCCTTCATCGCTGCGTTCTGCATGATCCGCGCCATGCGCGCGCCATTACCGTTGAACACGCCGGTGAGCTGACCCTTGCGAGCCTCGTCCACCTGCTGCGGGAAATTGCTGTTGCTCGGAGGATTGAGCGCCGCCGCGATGCCGCCGCCCCAGGCAGACGCCATCAGGCTTAACTGGCCCGCTTTTTCCTCGAGCGTCATCCGCGCGATCAGGCTGTCCACGAACGCCGGAACTTCCAGCCGGCCCGCTGTCTGCAGAAGCGCCCTTGCCGGACTCGCCAACCAAGCGGCAACGGCGCCCGCGCCCATAAGCGTGGCCCTGCGCGAAATGCGCGTATCGAGCATTCTCTCTCCCCTTCTCTTGCGCTCTGCTTGGCGCTCCGAGCAATCGCCGGATCAGAGTCCTTGACCTGGTTTGTAACCGGTTACATGACCCAGCGAACAGGTAAATGCAATCGGTCAGCCGGTGACATTTGCCCCAACCGCCGCTCATAAGGAAGGCATGGCAGACGCGACGATCCGCGATGTGGCACGCCGCGCCCAGGTTTCGGTCGCGTCGGTCTCGCGCGTCCTCAACCGGCTGGAGAATGTCAGCGAGGAAACCCGCAACCGGGTTACCGACGCCGTGCGCGAGCTGGGTTACGTTCCGCATGCCGGCGCCCGCAGCCTGAGCCTTGCAAAGACGAATGCGATCGGCGTCGTTCTCCCGGATTTCCACGGCGAGTTCTTTTCGGAGATCGTGCGCGGAATGGACCGCGAGGCGAGCCGCCACGGCTACATGCTGCTGCTGTCCAACGTTCACGCCGGAAGCGAGCAATCGGCGAACGCGATGCGCGCGATGCGCGGCCGCGTCGACGGCCTGGTGATCCTCGCCCCTCACCTGACGGAGGAAGAACTCGCCGACGCGGTTCCTGCACGAACTCCGGCCGTGCTGATCAACACGCGCGGCGTTGCCGGCGGACACCCGGGAGTGCGGCTCGACAATGCCGCGGGTGTAGAGGCCGTTGCCGACCACCTCGTCTCGCTCGGGCGCAAGCGGATCATCCACATTGCCGGCGCCGCCGGAAATATTGATGCGATCGAGCGCGCCGATGCGTTCAAGGCTGCGCTGGAAAAGCGCGGCGTTGCGGTTGAGATCGTGCAAGGCGATTTTACCGAGGAATCCGGCGAAGCGGCGATCGACGCACTGCTGAAATCCGGCCGCAAATTCGACGCCGTGTTCGCCGGCAACGACATGATGGCGAGTGGTGCACTGCAAGCGCTCAACCGCGCCGGCGTTCGCGTGCCCGATGAGGTTGCGGTTGTCGGATTCGACGACATTCCGCTGGCCCGTCACATCGGTCTCACCACGGTGCAAGTTCACATCGCCGAACTCGGCGAGCGGGCACTGGACCGGCTTCTCGCGATTCTCGCGGGCGAGGAAGATTCCGGCGGGCAGGAACTCCACAAGCCTGAGCTCGTCATTCGTTCAACTACCGACCCGAAAGCCAGATCACGTTGATATCCCTCGACCGTCGCAAGCTTCTACAAGGTTCATCGCTGCTGATCGCTGGAACTGCGCTTCCGGCGTGCACGTCCATCACCTACTCTTCGCCCGAACGCACTCTTCCCGCTTTCTACGAGGACATCGAGCAGCGGACGTTCCGATTCTACTGGGATACGGTGAACCGGAAGAACGGGCTGGTCCCCGATCGCTGGCCAACACCCTCTTTCTCCAGCATCGCGGCGGTTGGATTTGCACTTCCGGCGTACGCGATCGGTATCGAGCGTGGATGGTGCACCCGTGCAGAAGCGCGCGACCTGACGCTGACGACGCTGCGCTTCTTCTGGAACGCGCCGCAGGGGCCGGAAAGCTCGGGCACTGCTGGCTACAAGGGCTTCTTCTACCACTTCCTCAACATGGAGACCGGCCTCCGGCATCGGGATGTCGAGCTGTCTAGCGTGGACACGACCATCCTCATGATGGGGGTCCTTTTTGCGAGCCAATATTATGACCGCGCCGATGCGGCCGAGCGCGAAATCCGCGACCTCGCGCAGAAGATCTACGCGCGAGCCGACTGGAATTTCTTCCGCAGCGACGGGCGTGCCGCGATCTCGATGGGCTGGCATCCGGGCGGGGGCCTAATTCCGGCCAACTGGACCGGGTTCAACGAAGGGATGTTCGTCAACATCCTGGCGCTCGGTTCTCCAACTCTTCCAGGCCCCGACAACCTCTGGGAGCAGTGGACCGCGCCATATCCGAACTTCTGGCGTGGAGAGGGGCCGACGCGGAGGGTCGCATTCGCGCCGCTGATGCCCGGTCAGTACAGCCAGATCTTCATCGACTTTCGCGGCATCCGGGACGCCGTGATGCGCGAGGCCGGATTCGACTATTTCGAAAACAGCCGCCGCGAGACCTACGCCAACCGGGCTTATTGCGTTGCCAATCCGATGGGATGGCAGGCTTATTCAGGGCGCTTGTGGGGACTGGCCGCGTGCGACGGACCGGGGAACTTCCGCCTTCCCTACGGTAGCGAGACGCGTCAGTTCTACGGCTATAGCGCCCGCGGACCGGTCGGCGAGCCGGATGGACGCGATGACGGGACTCTCACACCGTCGGCAGCGCTCGGGTCGCTGCCTTTCGCTCCGGAGATCGTCATCCCGGTGGCGGAGGAAATGAGGAAGTGGCCAGGGCTCTACGATCGCTACGGCTTCCGCGACGCATTCAACCCTAGCTTCAAATATGACGTGCATAAGCTCGAGACCGGCTCGGTCGATCCGCAGAGTGGCTGGGTCGCGACTGACTATATTGGCATCGACCAGGGACCGATCCTGCTACAGGCTGCCAATCACCGGAACGACTTCGTCTGGCGGTACACTCGGCGGGTGCCCGCGATCCGGCTGGGACTGAAGCGGGCGGGATTCACCGGCGGCTGGCTCGGCTGATCAACGCATCTTCACGATCCGGCTGAGCTTTGACACGCCGCTCTCGTTGAACGCTTCGATGGCGACCCAATAGGGCACGCCCTTATTCAGCGATCGCAGATCCTTCTGCAACGTCGCGGCATTGCCGAGTTCGTCCGCCCAAAGCTGGTAGGTCTGCGTCAGCCGATCCGCGCGAGTGCCGAACCGGATATTGTAGCCAACCACCCCCGGAACCTTCGCCCAGCGGATTGTCGCATCGCGCTGGTCTCGATGGCGCTGGCCGACGACCGCTTCCGGCGTCGACGGTGCGCGGCCATCGGCATTGCCGAACACGCGGATGTCGCTGACGGCGAGGTTCGCCGCGCCGACATGGCCGTTCACCCAGCGGATGAAGCGGGTGCGCACCGGCTGCGGCAGCTCGATATAGGCGTTGGGCCTGTCACGACGCGGGCCGTCGGGTTTCGCCACTGGTTGCCAATTCCTCCCGTCGACCGACTGCTGGAGTTCGAAATCCGTGTAGATGTCTGGAGCGTCGGCGAAGCGGCCCGACTTGTAGTCGGCATAGTTCACCTGCACCGCGCGCACGGTATTCACCGCCCCGAGGTCAACCGTCAGAACTCTCTCCGGGCTTGTTCTGCGATGCGACCCAAAAGGTTCGCGGGTTCTCGTCCGTCACGCGGTCCGCGGCAAACCCGCCCTTCGTCGAGGAGGCCGTGACCGGCTTGCGGTAGGACAGCAACATCCAGCCCGTGAACAGGCTGTTGGGGTCGCTGACCTTCCTCGTAGGTACGTATTGCGGGAAGTCCTGAAAGCGCGACGAGGCCCACATCTGGCCGTTGGCCTCGAACTTGGTCGGAAACATGTTGATCCGTCGCTCGAACGTCCAGTTGTAGCCGATCCACGGCGTGCCGGTGTTCCACCAGTTCCCGTAGTTATCCTGAAACGTCGATCCGTGGCCCGCGCCCTGCACGAAGCCGCCCGGCTTGTACGCGATCGGGTTGTACTCAGCGTAGGTGAACGGCCCGAGGGGCTTGTCCGACACGTAGGTGCCGTTGGCGTAGGCGTTGAACTCGGTGCCGGGCGCTCCGTACTGCAAATAATATTTGCCGCCGTGCTTGGTGACCCAGGCGCCTTCGACATAGGGCCTCGTCTTCTGTCCGTTGGCGAGCAACTCGTTGTGATCCTGCCCGAACCGCTCCCAGCCATGCTCTTCGGGATGGAGATTGAAGAGGGTGGTCGCCTTGCCCTTGTAGATGAGCTTCCCATCCTTGAACTCGATTTCGATGCCGTAGATCGGAAAGACGTTGCTGCTGTTCCAATAGAGGTACCAGCGGCCGTCATCGTCCTTCAACAGGCCCGGATCCCAAGGCCCCGGCGGAATCTCGCCCGGCTTCATCTTCTCGGGATATTTGTCGTCCACCGCGCCCGGCAAATCGGGCATGGATCGGACAAGAAAGTCCAGCTTTCCGGTTTCCGGGGCAGTCGTAACGAGGATCGATCCGGGCCGCGTAAAAGACATCGACGGCCAGATGATGAGCCGATCCCCATCCGAGGCCACCGAGGGCGCCACAATGCCGCCGAATGGCCAGCGTGAAGGCGTGATGAAGGTCCAGTCGATGAGGTTGGTCGAACGCCAGTAACCGTCGGCCAAAGTCTGGAAGAGGTAGTAGGCACCCTTATGGCGAACGATCGAGGGGTCGGCCCCGGTGCGGTAGCTGACGCCGTTGTTCGTCTGCTCCCAATTATAGCGGTAGTCGACGTCGACGGGGTTGATGTAGGTCCTCTTCTCCGCCGCGGCGGAAGTTCCAAGCACTGCAACGCAACAGCCAATCCACAACCCAAACCCACGCATTTCAGAAATTCCTCAATGTCCACGCACAAAGATGTTCGCCGTCAGCCGCCCCTCGCGAGGGTCTCCGCTGAAGCTCATGCCGGGGGGGATGATGCCCGAATGGAGCAGGCTGCCCTGGTAGATGACGAGCCGGTCCACGACGCCTTCAACCGCGCCGATCTGCTCATAAAACTGGTTCGACCCGTGAATGTATCCGGAGTCCTTCGGAAGCATTGCAGCTTCTTTCTCGGCGGTCGTGACGAAGCGCGCGATATTGGCTTCAGTGACACGCTCAATTCCGGTCGAGCGCTGGCGGTAGAATGCCGTGCCCGTGCCATCAGGAATTCGAAGATAATGGAGCAGCGCAAAATACTTCTGATCAGTTGAATCGAAGTGCGGCGCGCGTTGGGCTTCACGAAGCTCCGACGGTTTCGCGGTGACCATCGAAAAGCTCGCCTCGAGCAAATCGAATCCCTCAACGTCGAACGCCCCTGCAATGAACTGCGCGGAGCGTTGGCAGAGATCTTCGACATAGGCGTTCGCCGGCTCGTCAGCCCGATCGATCACTCGGCGCAGGCCGGGATAGTAGCTGTCGCGATTGATGGGCGGAAAGGGCGCGAACGCCTCCGCGGCGGCAAAAGCCTGATCGCAAGAGCCGCAGAAGTTGTCGATCACCACAACCGGGCTCTGCATCGAGCCCACGCGGCGCAGTTGGGGTTTCACCGAAACCTCTCCACCCCCGCGTTAAACGAAACCGGCGGGCCCGAAGGCCCACCGCCCCTCTTCCCTTAGAACTTGTAGCGAAGACCAGCCTGGAACGAGCGCTGATCGCCGGCAATCTGGCTGTTCTCGATCCGCGGTGCCGGATCGCCGCCACCTGCGCCCCACGTCGAGTAGCTGCGGTTAAGCCAGTTAAAGACGTTGAAGACCTGGAAGTCCGCCGTCAGCTCATGGCCGCCGCCCCACGGCATCTTGAACGTCTTGGCAACGCGAACGTCGAGCCGCTTGTAGCCGATATCCTTCTTCGGGAAGAACCGGCCACCCATGTTGGCGAAGCAGCAGGCACCTTCCGGCACCGTCCCAGTCAGGCCGTTCCACGGGGCGATGATATTGCCGAACGCCGGACCGGACTTCAGGTCGAGCTGACCCGAGAGGATAATGCCGAAGGGCGCACGATAGTTGACCGACGAGACCCACATCCACTTGTGGACGCCATTCACCTTGTTCCAGCCGTAAGTGTTGAGGGCCGGACCGTTGAAGAACTCGTCACTGTTGAGTTCCTGAGCAACGTTGGACCTTGCACTCTGGATGGTCAGTGCCGTGGTGAAACCCCAAACCGACTGATCGGTGAACGGCTTTTCGGCGGTGAAGTAGACCGCGTTGTAATTCGCCTTACCGTTGCTGAGGCCGCGGTTGAGTTTTCCGGCGAAGCCCGTGAGCTGTCCGTTCGTTGCCGGGCAGTTCGGGAATGGGCCATTTGGCGTATTGTCGATGATCCACTGATCGCCGCCGTTGGAGCACCCAATCACGGCACCGGTCCCGTCACGCTGCAGCGCTACCGTGAACCAGCCATTCGAATAGAAGTTCGCGCGGGCGAACATCTGAATATTGTGCGACCGGATATGCGAGAAGGCGAGCGAGGTCTGTATGCCACCGAAGCGCTTGCGGAGACCCAGCGTGAACTGGTCCGAAAAAGGCATCTTCGACTTGTTGTTCAGAACCCAAACCGAGCCACCGGACAGCCCGCGTGCGGCCGCCGACTGCACCGCGAACGCCCGCAAGTTGTCGGGGTCACGCAGGGCCTCCGTCCATTGCGCACAGTTTGCTGAGTTCTCGCCTGTTCCAGTTCCGAGGGCCGCGCCGCCTCCAGGGCAGAAGAACAGCGGAACTTCCTGGAACTGATTCGTCAGTGCTTCGATCGCGCCCTGGATGAAGAGCTGGCGATCGTAATAACGGCCAGCGCCTCCGAAGAAGACGAGGTCGCGATCGCCGTGAAGATCGTAGGAAACCCCGAGTCTCGGCTGGAAAGCACCGTAGAACGGTTTGCGATTGCTGCCGTCCGAGATGAAGTCTTCAGGATCGATTCCGCGCGCCGCCCAACCTGGATAGTTGCGCAGCGCATTCGCGACTGCTGTCGGGGTGACATACTTGTTGTTGTTCGCGTTGGACTCATAGTCCCAGCGGAGACCGGCGTTGATGGTCCAATGGTTGTCAGGCTTCCACTCGTCCTGGACGTACAGACCGACCTGCGTGTCCTTCGCGTCAAGCGTCGCGTCTGGCTGAGTGTTGATCTTTGCCTGGATCGGCTGTGCGGTATTGAAATCGAAGCTCGCCGTGCACGGCGTGCCAACCGGATTCCCAGTGCACGGATTTGCAAAATAGTAGCGCCCAAGGAAGCCGTTGATGACCGTTCGGCTGAGATCCAGTTTGACCACCTGACCACCGAACTTCAGCGTGTGCTTATCCATGCGCAGCGTGCTGTCGTTCTTGATCGTCCAGGTCTTCTGATTGTCGCCCTGCTCGAAGAAGTGGCCGCCGCCCACGATTCCCTCTGAGAACGCGACATTGTCAGTGGGGCCGGGGTTCAGAAGAACGAGCTCGGGCCCTGGCTCGACGCTGGGCGTATCCTGCGTAGCCTTGTCGTAAGAGATATTGAGCTGGTTCAGGAACTCGCCGGCATTGTGGCGCCACTGCAGCTGATAGCGGTCCTGGTCAGTCCTGATTCGACGGCCGTGACTCTCGAGTGCGTTGCCCGCGATGTCGGCCAGATTATCCTCGCGCCGCAGATAGCCGATGAGGTTGACCGTGTCCTCATCGGTTATGTAGCCGGTGAGCTTTCCGAAGTAGAGCCGCTGCTTGAAATCCTCGCCCTTCGAGATGTTGGTCAGCGAAGTGAGGCTCTGTGGGAATTGATCCACGGGCACCGTGCCGGTCGTGGTCGGACGCAGCTGGGTCGTACCTTCTGCGGCAACATAGAAGTGCAGCTTGCCGGGAATGATCGGCCCGCCAAGCTCGCCGCCGTACTGCTTGCGGTTGTAGTCGGCTTTGTCGACGTTGTTCTTCTTGTCGAAGTACGGCTGCTCGATGAAGCTCTTCGGCTGGAACTCGATGAAGGCCGAGCCGTGGAATTCGTTGCCACCGGTCTTGGTAATGGCGCTGATGACCGCCGAACCTGCCTGGCCGGTCTCGGCACCGAAGTTCTGGGTTTCGACGACATATTCCTGAACCGCAACCTGCGGGAACGGGTTACCGAGGCCGAAGTTCTGCCCGAAAATGCCGCCGTGGTTGATCGGGTTCTTGAAGCTCATGCCGTCGAGGAAGACGTTCGTGAACTGCGAGGCGAGACCGCCGGCCTGAACCTGGGCATTGTCGCCAGGAGTCACCTGAACGCCCGGTGCAAGGGCAGCGAAGCTCAGGAAGTTGCGCTTGTTCTGCGGGAGATTCTCGATCTGCGCCGGGGTGATATTGGTCGAAACCGTCTGGGTGCGCACCTCGCGGAGCCGGCGACCGGTGACGACGACTGCGCCGCCTTCCGGAGCCTTCGGCAGGAAGTCGACAACCGCAGTCTGACCAACGAGCAAAGTCGTCTGCTGTGCTTCGCGTCCCTCGACCGTCACCGTGTAGGTCGACGGGTTCAATCCAAGGATCGTGTAATTGCCAGTTGCGTCGACCGTGCCGATCGCCTTGCGACCGGTATTCGTGTCAGTGGCAACAACCTGCGTTCCCGCCGCTGCGCCTTCGACTCGGCCTTGCAGAGTCGCAGTTTCCGTCTGCGCGTATGCGGGGGTAGCGACCAAAAGGGACGCAGCGATTGCAAATGCGGAAATTCCGTTTGCAAGCTGACGCTTGCTGTAGATCGTGCTCACTAGCCCCTCTCCCCAGGTGCGTGTGTAACCGGTTACAAAACAGCGGCAGAAACCTTGCTGTTGGATGAATGAAAGCCGCTCGCGCGAGCTAAGTCAATCGGGCCTGAGCCTCCAGCGCCACACTTGGTCCGCGTTGTGCTTTTCAAGACACGCGGCTAGCGGTCTGCCTATCGATGCGCTTCCGCCAGATTGTGCATGATGTTGGGCGTCGGAGCGATGGCCTGAGCGCTGCTCGTCGGAAGTCGTGAGACGAATTCGCCATGGTCCGGCATCTGATCGGCGACGTCCGCGATGACCTCGGCAATGTCGCCCAGGAAGCCGACAATCTCCTCAGTCGGAACGAATTGCGACACCGGATCGGCCTTCGCCTCGAAGCCCTGACCCAAGAGGACTTGCACCCAGCTTTCCTCTGCGAAAAGCTCCGCGGCGCCGCGCTTGAAGAAGCGGCCGGACGATCTGAACAGTTCGTATCGTTCGTTGAGGCTGTCCGGCACGTCCATAGTGCGGACATAGTCCCAGAACTCTTCTCCCGTTCGCCGGGTGACATTGTAGTGGGCGATGATGAAGTCGCGGACGTCCTCGAACTCGAACCGCGCCTGCCGATTATATTCATTGATGTCGGCGTGCGAGAATCCGGTTCCAGGGAACAGCGCCAGCAACTTGTGAATGCCCGTCTGGATCAGGTGGATGCTCGTCGATTCCAGCGGCTCGAGAAAGCCTGACGAGAGCCCGATCGAGACGACATTCTTTTCCCACGCTTTCGAACGCAGGCCCGGAGCGAAGCGAACAGGGTGCGGATCAGCCTGAGGGGCGCCGTCCAGAGTCGACAGCAAAGTCGCGGCAGCGTCGTCGTCGCTGATCAGGTTCGACGAATAGACGTAGCCGTTGCCGATCCGATGCTGCAGCGGAATGCGCCATTGCCAGCCCGCTGATCGGGTCGTGCAGCGGACGTAAGGCGTGACCGGCGACACGCTTTCGCAGGGAACCGCCAGCGCTCGATCGCAAAGCAGCCACTTGTTCCAATGCTCATAACCGACGCCGAGCGCATCGCCGATCAGGATCGCACGCATGCCCGAGCAATCGACGAACAAGTCCGCCTCGATCGTTCGACCGTCGGTGAGCTTCACCGCGGTGACGAAGCCGCTTTCGGTGTCCTGGATGACCTCGACGATCCGGCCCTCGACCCGTGTGACTCCGCGAGCCTCGCTTTCGCTGCGCAAGAACCGGGCGAACAGCGATGCATCGAAATGATAGGCATATTCGAGGTCGGCTGCGGGCGAGTTGGGGTTGCGCTTGTCGGGAAACGAGAAGCGGTTCCTGAGCGATGCAGCGCCAGCGATCGAATAATTGTCGAAACTCGTCACCGAGCCGGGCGCACGTTCACGCGCGGCCAGCCAGAGTTGATGCGGGTGAAGCCACAGCATATCGCGTCCGATCTTGCCGAAGCCGTGGATGTAGCTCTCGCCCTCCGCGCCCCAGCCGACGAACTGAATGCCTAACTTGAAGGTCGCCTTGGTCTCACTGATCATCTTCAGCGGGTCGATTCCCGCGAGCGCCAGATAGTTGCGGATGTGCGGAATGGTCGCTTCGCCGACGCCGACCGTTCCAATCTCTTCCGACTCGACGAGCGTGACGTCCACCTGGCTAAGCCATTGGGAAATGACCGCGGCGGTCATCCAGCCGGCCGTGCCGCCGCCGACAATGCAAACCTTCCGTACCGGTTGATCGCCGCCTGCCATGGTCCTCGCCCCTCGATTCTCAGCGTGGGTTAATCGGCGTTTCGATAGGCGGCAATGTCACCTAGAAGAGACTCACCATGAGGATTGCTTTCGTCAGCCTCGCCGCCGCCCTCGCCGGCTGCACTGCGCCGCCGCCTTCCGCGAGCAATGCTCCGATTGCTGAAATCGCCGGAAGGATCGCCGGCCCGGCCCAGCGCTGCGTCACTCTCACCCAGAGTGAAGGACTGCATGCCGCCAATCGCAGCACGCTTGCGGTTCGTACGGGTAAGACGGTCTGGATCAACCAGTTGCAGGAAGGCTGCAGCGGCTTCGGCCAGTGGGATGTGCTCGTGACCGAGCCGATCGGCACCCAATATTGCCGCGGCGACCTCGTCCGGTCGTTCGACTCAGTCAGCAAGATCCCCGGCCCGAGCTGCCGCCTCGGCGATTTCATCCCCTACACGCGAGGTTGATTGCGACCGGCTCTGCAGGCCTCTAGGGAGCCCGCGTGAAACCTATCCTTCTTGCTGCCCTGCTGCTCGCGTCATGCAGCAAAGGCGGCCCGCCCGATGTCCGGATTTCCGATGCCTGGGCCCGGGAGACCATCTCCGGCCAGACCTCAACTGCCGCCTACATGATCCTAAAGAACGAGGGCGCCGGCGACGACCGGCTGGTGAGCGTCTCGGCCCAGCCCCCCGCTATGGCAATGCTCCATTCGTCGGAAAGCTCGGACGCCGTTGCGCGAATGCGGCCGTTGGATTCGGGGCTGGCCGTCCCGGCGGGGGCCGCGATCGAGCTGAAGCCCGGCGGAACCCATGTCATGGTAACCGGCCTTCGCGCGCCCCTGAACGTCGGGGACACGCTCAAGCTGACCATGCGCTTTGAAAAGAGCGCCGAGCAACCGGTGGATGTTCGAGTGACACCAGCATTTGGGCCGGGGCCCCGCCGATGAGCCGGCTCAGAATTATCCTATGGGCGCTGGTCGCCGTCGCGCTGGCTGCGTTCGCATTTCTGTCGTTCCGGCCAGCGCGCACTCCCGAGCCTCAATCGCACCCGATGGTGATGAGCAGCATCGGCGGGCCATTCACGCTCGTCGGATCTGACGGAAGACCCTTCTCGAGCGCGAAGCTTACCGGGAAGCCCTACGCGATCTTCTTCGGTTTCACGCACTGCCCGGACGTCTGCCCGACGACCTTGGCCAGAATGGTCAAGCTGCGTCAGGAAATCGGCGCTGGCGACCGGCCTTTCGAAATCGTCTTCGTCTCTGTCGATCCGGAACGCGACGGCCCGGCCGAGGTCGGGAAATATGCCGAATTGTTCAACAGCCCGATCACCGGCCTGACCGGCTCACCTGCGCAGATCGAGCAGGTGAAGAAGCAGTTCGGGATCTTCTCGAAGAAGGTGCCGGACGGAAGCGGCGACTATTCTGTCGACCACACGGCAACTGTCCTGCTGTTCGACCGCAACGGGAGGTTTACCGCGACCATCGCGCCGGAAGAGCAGGACGCAGCCGCCTTGGCCAAGCTAAAGCGGATTACCGCTTAAGCACCCGCTCAAGCAGCCGATCGATAGCGGCCACCGCCTCAGGCTCATCGAGGTCCGGAGCGTGGCCGACGCCCTTCACAGTGACGACTTCCACGTCCAGGATTTCCTTGGCCATGCGATCCGCAGCGGGACCAGGCAGCAGATCGCTATGCTCTCCGCGCAAGACCAGGACGGGCCGATCGCCAAGCGCCCTGTAATAGGGCCATGCGTCCTTGATCTCACCCGTGTTCCCAGCCTCGAACGGTTCGGCGATTCTCATGTCGTAGTCGAACTCGACGCCACCCTCCGTTTGCCGGCACGCACGCTTTGCAAAGCGCACCCAGGCCGCATGATCATATGCCGGATAAACGTCACCCGCGCGTTGCTGCAGCCGGTCGGCCGCGTCATCCCAATCGCGAAAGAGAACCTGCTTCCCCACGTAGGACTTGATCCGATCGATGCCGCTGAAGTCGAGCTCAGGCCCGACGTCGTTCAGCAGCGCGCCCGCGATCCGCTGCGGCGCAACGGTCGCGATGATCATCGTCACCAGACCTCCAAGCGAGGTGCCCATGAAGACCGCTTGTTCGATTCCGAGCTCATCGAGAAGCTGGAGCACATCCGCGGCATAGATCGGCGGGTGGTAATGCGAGCTGTCCGAGTCCCACTCGCTCATGCCGCGACCGCGGAAATCGACCGCCAGAACGCGCCAGTCCCCCGCGTAGCGCTCGGCCACATTCTCGAAGTCGCGGGCATTGCGGGTCAAACCATGGAGCATGAGCAGCGGCGGACGATCCGCCGGCCCATCGTAATCGCGGTAGTGCAGCTTCAATCCATCGCAGCTGGTCCAGTATCGATCGGCCCAAGCCTGCGTTTGCGGTTTCGCAATATCCATTCAGCCCGTATCGCCAGCTTGTGCCGACTGCGCAATCCTACCGTCCGGAACCCGGGATACTCGGGCTTGGCGACGCCTATTATGATGCGGTTGAGCCGGCACGCTTTCCCAGGTGCATCCCGCGTTTCCTCAATCGCCGATGGGCGGATCGACTCGGGCTGGAGCTGACCGACGAGCAATGGGCGGCGCATTTCTGGCGGTTCGAGCCGTTGCCGGAGAACCTGAACCAGCCGCTCGCGCTTCGTTACCACGGCCACCAGTTCCGCGTTTACAATCCGGAGATCGGCGACGGCCGAGGGTTCACCTTTGCGCAGCTGCGGGACGATCGCAGCCGGCTGCTCGATCTCGGCACCAAGGGATCGGGCCAGACGCCCTACAGCCGGACCGCCGACGGGCGGCTTACGCTCAAGGGCGGTGTCCGCGAGGTTCTGGCGACCGAGATGCTGGAAGCGCTCGGCGTGAACACCTCGAAGACCTTCGCCTTGTTCGAAACGGGCGAGGAGTTGGTTCGTGGCGACGAGCCCTCGCCTACCCGCTCGTCGGTCCTGACCAGGCTCAGCCACGGCCATATCCGCATCGGCACGTTCCAGCGGCTGGCCTTCTTCGGCGAGGTCGAGAACATCAACGCCTTGGTCCTTTACTGTCTCGAGCAACTCTATGCCGAACAACCGGTCGAGAACTCCGGAGAGAATGCGCTCCGGCTGTTCGACTTGGTGGCGAGCGCGACGGCCAAACTCGCGGCGAGCTACATGGCCGCCGGCTTCGTCCACGGCGTGCTCAACAGCGACAATATCAACGTCTCCGGCGAGAGCTTCGATTACGGGCCATGGCGTTTCACACCGGAGTGGGACCCCGACTTCACTGCCGCCTATTTTGACCATTACGGACTCTATTCCTTCGGTCGCCAGCCCGAAGCGATCCATTGGAACCTGGCGCAACTCGCAGGGTGCATGTCGCTAGTCACCGAAGCGCCGCCTTTATCGGACATGCTCTCCAGCTGGTCCGGCCGCTTCGAGGACGAACTGGTTGCGGCCCTCCTGCTGCGCCTTGGCCTGGACAGCATTGATCGCCAGGCCGATCGAGACCTCGCGGCAGTATTGCTGAAAGCGTTTCAATCCCGGGAAGAGAAAATCGACCGTGTCTTCTTCGATTGGCGCGGCGGCCGGGATCCCGGCGGAGAGCGATACGGGTCGGAAGCGTTCCGAGCGCTCGCGAAGGCACTCGAAGGACGACAGCGGCCAGTCACCCATCCCTATTGGTCCGACGCTGAACCCTGCTCGATGCACATCGACGAGGTCGAATCCATTTGGTCCGCGATCGCGGAGAATGACGACTGGAAGCCGTTCGAAACCAAGGTCGAAGCCATCCGTCGGATGGGCGACGCCATGGCCGAGTCGGGGCCACCCGCTTGACCGTTGAACCGCAACATGGTGAGGCGCGGTTAATGGTCGAAAAACTGGTGTCGACGGAACCGTCGACCGGCGCAGAACTGTGGTCGGGCGAGGTTGGCGACGCTGCCGCCGAAGTCGCTGCCGCGCGCGCCGCATGGCCCGAATGGGCGGCCCATTCCGTCGCTTATCGCATCGAGACCCTGCGCCGCTTCGCCAATGTCATGCGTACGCAGACCAGCAATTTCGCGGGGCTGATCTCGCGTGAGACCGGCAAGCCGCTGTGGGAGACCAAGACCGAAGTCGGGGCGGTCATCAACAAGGTCGAGATCTCGATCGCCGCCTATGCCGACCGGACTCCGCAAAAGAAGCTGGAGGCGGCGCTCGGCAGCAAGGTCGCGATCCGCCACAAGCCGCACGGCGTTCTGGCGGTGCTTGGCCCCTTCAACTTCCCGGCTCATCTTCCGAACGGCCACATCGTCCCGGCCTTGATCGCCGGCAATGCGGTCGTCTTCAAACCTTCGGAAAAGACGCCCGCGAGCGGTGCCTTCCTGGTCGATTGCTATCGCGAAGCGGGCGTGCCCGAAGGCGCGATCCGGCTGCTGATCGGCGGACCCGAGGAAGGCAAGGCGCTAGCCTCGCAGCCCGGGATCGACGGCCTGCTGTTCACAGGCTCGGGCCGTGCCGGCAGCGCGCTGCACAAGCAGTTCGCCGACACGCCGAGCAAGATCCTCGCGCTCGAGCTTGGCGGTAACAATCCGATCGTCGCGTGGAACGTGAAGGACCTGGACGCCGCGGCATCGGTCATCGTCCAGTCCGCATTCCTTTCCGCCGGCCAGCGCTGCACGGCGGCCCGCCGGCTCATCGTCGAGGACGGCAAGGAAGAGAAGCTGATCGAGAAGATCACGAAGCTGATGGACCGAATGATCGTTGGCGACCCCTTCAGCGAGCCGCAGCCGTTCATGGGCCCCGTCATCGACAATTCTGCCGCGGATGGCCTGCAAGAGCAGTGGGTCGCTCTGATGATGAAGGGCGGACGCCCGATCCGCCGCCTCGAGCGGCCGATCGAAGACCGCCCCTTCCTGACTCCTGCGCTGATCGACGTCACCGAAGCCCGGGACCGCCCGGACGAAGAGATGTTCGGCCCGGTCCTTCAGCTCATCCGCGTGAAGAACTTCGACGAGGCGATCGAAGAGGCGAACAACACGCGTTTCGGCCTCGCCGCCAGCCTCCTCGGCGGAAGCCCTCAGCAGTACGACAAGTTCTGGGCGAACGTGCGCGCGGGCGTGATCAACTGGAACAAGCCCACCAACGGCGCGCCATCGACCGCGCCCTTTGGAGGCGTCGGAATGTCGGGCAACCACCGGCCGAGCGCCTTCTACGCGGCGGATTATTGCGCCTACCCCGTGACGAGCAGCGAGAGCGAGACGCTCCGCGCCGCGATCGGCGAAGGACTTCGCGACCCGAATCTCCAGGAAGACTGAACTCTTTTCACAGCCGTAGCGTTCTAGCCGACGTGAGAGTTCATATCGGCATTGGCAAGGCCGTCGCACTTGCCCTGTTCGCCCTTCCTTTAACCAGCTGCGGAAATCCGTTCGACCGCGATCCCAAGCAAGTCGATGCAGGATCGCTCGGAAAGGACGCAAGCGCCGACGTTCGCGCCTTCTATGAAGCGCGACAGTGGCAGGCGGCATGGGACGGGAAGGCTGAAAAGCAGCTCCAGCAAGTTCTCGACGGCGCGGCATCGCACGGCCTGAAGCGCGAGTTGTTCCTGAAAGGCGCGCCCCCGGAAGACAAGCAGAGTCGCGAGCTTGCCCTGACCAAGGCGGCGCTGGCCTATGCGTCGGCGCTCGCCCGGGGTTACTCGGATCCGAAGGCACTTCCGAGACCCTACACTGTCTCGCGCCCCAAGGCGGATGTCGCAGGCGGCCTGGCGAAAGCGCTGCAAGAGGACAAGCTGGCGGAGTGGTACGCGTCGCTGCCGCCGCAAACTGACGAGTATCGCGCGCTCTCCCAAGCCTTCCTTCGCTATGCCCGCCTAAACGACGTCAAAGGCTCGGTTCCTGAGGGGAAGGCGATCAAGCCCGGCGCCAGCGACCGGCGCATCCCCGCCCTCTCCAAGGCGCTAGTCGCGAACGGCTACCTCGACGGCGAGCCGAGCGCGAGCCAGCGTTACTCGCCGGCAATGGCCACGGCGGTCAAACGCCTGCAGGCCGAATATGGCCTGAAGCCCGACGGAATCGTCGGCGACGACACGGTCGCCATCCTGAACCGGGGTCCGGGTGACCGCGCCCGCCAGATCGCCGTCAACCTCGAGCGGCTGCGGTGGCTCGACCGCAACCCGCCGGGCACGCGCATCGACGTGAACACCGCCGCTGCGACACTTGAATATTGGCGGGACGGAGCGCTCCGCGACCGCCGCAACGTGGTCGTCGGCCAGCCGGACTGGGAGACCCCGGAGCTCGGGTCGCCGATCTTCCAGCTCGTCGCCCACCCCTACTGGCGGGTCCCAAAGTCGATCCTCGAGGATGAGCTCAGCAAGAAGAGCCCCGCCTATCTCGCCGAACAGGGCATGGAGTGGCGCGACGGTCGGCTCGTCCAGCTGCCTGGCCCGAAGAATTCGCTCGGCGACGTCAAGTTCGACATGCGCAACGACAATGCGATCTACCTGCACGACACGCCCGCCAAGGCCTTGTTCGGAATGCCCGAACGGCACCGGAGCCATGGCTGCGTGCGGGTGCAGGACGCACTCGGGTTCGCTTTGTTGCTCGCCCACGACGACGGTATCCTGATCCCCTTCCAGGAGGCGCTTATGAGGCCGGACGAGGAAGGCTTCGTGAAGCTCAACAAGGAAGTGCCGGTGCGTCTGATGTACCGTACGGCGTTCTTCGACGATGGTCAGATTCGGATAGCCGACGACACCTACGGGTGGGACGACGATGTCGCTTATGCGCTCGGCTATGTCCGCAGGCCGCCACGCGCGAAGGTGAAGCAGGAAGGCGGCGACGTCGGGCCGTAGGCTCTAGCTGCGCATCTCCGGCAGATAGGCATCGTCGACGGCGTCGCTGAACTTGGTGATGCGGCTGTCGAACTTCATGCGAACCGTGCCGGTGGCGCCGTGACGCTGCTTGGCAACGATAAGGTCGGCGCGGCCGTAAATCCGGTTCATCTCCTCATGCCACGCTGCGAAGTCCGGATGGTCATCGTCAGGCTTCTTCGCCGCGAGATAGTAATCCCCGCGGTACACGAACCAGACCATGTCGGCGTCCTGCTCGATCGAGCCCGATTCACGAAGGTCCGAAAGCTGCGGGCGCTTGTCTTCGCGCTGTTCCACGGCACGACTGAGCTGCGACAGCGCAAGCACAGGCAGTTCGAGCTCCTTGGCGAGCTGCTTCAGGCCGCGGCTGATCTCCGAGATTTCCTGCACGCGATTGTCGTTGCCGCTGCGGCCGGTGCCCTGCAGCAACTGAAGGTAATCGACAACGACGCAGCCGATCCCCTTCTGGCGCTTCAGCCGCCGAGCGCGGGTTCGCAGCGCGGCGATCGTCAGGCCCGGAGTGTCGTCGATGTAGAGCGGCAGGCTCTCCAGTTCGGCAGCCGCGCGGGCGAGCTGGCGGAATTCCTGCTGGCTGATCTTACCCATGCGAAGATTCTCGGAGCTGATGCCCGATTCCTCGGCAAGGATGCGCGTCGCCAGCTGGTCCGCCGACATCTCCAGGCTGAAGAACGCGACCGGGGCGCCCGCCGATTTAGCAGGCTCGATCCCGTCCTCGATATCCCGCGAAAATCGCTGCGCCGCCGCGAATGCGATGTTGGTCGCAAGCGAGGTTTTGCCCATGCCCGGGCGGCCGGCGAGGATGACCAAGTCGGACTTATGCAATCCGCCGACCTTTGAGTTGATACCCTCAAGACCGGTGGTGATGCCGGATAGATGGCCTCCGCTGTTGAGCGCCTTCTCCGCCATCTGCACGGCAAGCTTGGTCGCATCCCCGAAGCTCTTGGCCTTGCCCTCGGCCCCGCCCTCCTCGGCAACCTTGTAGAGCTCGGTCTCCGCCCGCTCGATCTGCTCGAGCGGAGCCACGTCCTCACTGGTGTCGAGCGCGCCCTCCACCAAATCGCGCCCGACACCGATGAGCGCCCGAAGCAGGGCCAGATCGTAGACCTGCGAGGCGAAATCCTTCGCGCCGATGATGGCGGCTCCCGAGCCGGTCAGCGTCGCCAGATAGGCGGGCCCGCCAAGCTCCTTCATCGATTCGTCGGCTTCGAAGCTCGGCCGAAGCGTGACCGGGTTCGCGACCATGTTGCGATCAGTCAGCTTCAGGATAGCGTCGTAGATCCGGCCGTGCAGTGGCTCGAAGAAGTGATGCGCCTTGAGCCGAAGCTGCACATCCTCGACCAGCCGGTTATCGATCATCAGCGCGCCCAGAAGGGCCGCCTCTGCTTCGACGTTCTGCGGCAGTGCTGCGGTTGCCGCCGGCGCGGCGGACTCGGAGATACGAATTACTTCGGCCATGGCTTCTCATTGGCCCTAGTTCGGCCACCCTCCAACGAGAACGAAAGTAGCACAGCGGTTCACGGCTGTGGATAGTTTGTGAGCGGATTGGACAGCCGGGTCGGGCAAGGCAGCGATTTTTGCGAACGGGCCGCATCCACAGAAAAAAGAAGCGGCTGATTGATGGCGGAAATGGTGGCCGTTAGGCCACTCATCCATGTCCATTCTCTCAGATCGCTGGATTCGCGAGCAGGCCCAGTCCAACGGAATGATCGAGCCGTTCGTCGAGGCGCAGCGCCGCGAGGGGTGCATCAGCTACGGCCTCAGCTCATACGGCTACGACGCGCGCGTCGCCGACGAGTTCAAGATCTTCACCAACGTGGATTCGGCGACGGTCGACCCGAAGGATTTCGCTTCGAACAGCTTTGTCGATCGCAAGACCGAAGTGTGCATCATCCCGCCCAACAGCTTCGCTCTCGCGCGCACCGTTGAGTATTTCCGCGTACCGCGCGACGTGCTCGTCATCTGCCTGGGAAAGTCGACTTATGCGCGTTGCGGAATCATCGTGAACGTCACGCCGCTGGAGCCCGGCTGGGAAGGCCATGTGACGCTGGAATTCTCCAATACCACGCCGCTCCCGGCGAAGGTTTACGCCAATGAAGGCGCGTGCCAGTTCCTGTTCTTGGCTGGCAACGAGCCGTGCGAGGTGAGCTACGCCGACCGCGCCGGTAAATATATGGGCCAGCGCGGGGTCACCCTGCCGAAGCTCTAGCGAACCGCGTCAGGTGGCGTCGTGGACCTCCGCCATCGGGCCGTTCTTCTTGATGGAGTCGATCGCGTTCTGCGCCGACGCCTTTGACTTGTAGGTTTCGGTCCAAAAGACCTTCTCGCCATTATATTCGAAGCTGGCGATGTACTGGCCGTTCGACGACTGTTTGATCACAAACTTGTGTGCCATGGCGACCTCCTAACCTGCGTTAGTGACGTGGCGGCATGCGCCCACGGGATTGCAGTTTCAAGGCGGTTGATCGATTGCGAGCACGGTGACCCTCGATCAGGCACGAAATCTGGACGCTTCCGATCCGCTGCGCGAGGCGCGAGAGCGTTTCGTCTTGCCCGACGGCGCCATTTACCTAGACGGCAATTCGCTGGGTGCATTGCCAAAGGCGACGTCTCCGCACCTGTTCGACGTCATCGAGCGGCAATGGGGCGAAGACCTCATCACCAGCTGGAACAAGCACGGCTGGATCGAATGGCCGCAACGCGTCGCCGCCAGGCTCGCTCCGATCGTGGGCGCAGAGCCGGCCGAGCTCCTGATCGCCGATTCGACCACGGTCTGCCTTTTCAAGCTTCTCGGCGCCGCAGTCGCTGCCCGGCCCGGCCGATCGACAATCCTGACCGAGCAGGGGAATTTCCCAACCGATGTCTATGCGGCGGAAGGACTAATCAGGCTGCGCCCTGGGCTCGAGCTCAAAGTCATTCCGGCCGCCGAACTCGCAGGCGCCCTGGACGAGAACACGGCAGCCCTCTTCCTGACACACGTCGACTATCGAAGCGGCGCTCGCCACGACATGGAAGCGCTGAATGCGGCGGCGCACGCCGCGGGCGCGCTGACACTCTGGGACCTGTCGCACAGCGCCGGAGCGACCCAGCTCGACCTCAACGGCAGCGGCTGCGATCTCGCGGTGGGCTGCGGCTATAAATATCTCAATGGCGGCCCGGGCGCCCCGGCATTCCTGTTCGTCGCCGAGCAATTACAGGACAGCCTTCAATCCCCGCTCTCCGGCTGGATGGGCCACGCCAGTCCGTTCGACTTTGCCTCGTCCTACAGCCCCGCATCCGGAATCAACCGCTTCCTAACGGGTACGCCCTCCATCCTAGCTCTCGCCGCCCTGGAAGGCGGACTATCCGCGTTCGAAGGCGTGAGCATGGCCGCCATCGAGGCGAAGGCCGAGGCAATCACGGCCTTCTTCATCGACGCGGTCGAACAAGGCTGCGGTGACGAGCTCGCGCTGGCCAGCCCGCGGGACCCCAAGGCTCGCGGCAGCCATGTCTGCTTCGCACACCCGCAAGGCTATGCCGTGATGCAGGCGCTGATTGCCCGCGGGATCACCGGCGACTTCCGCCCGCCGGACCTGATGCGGTTCGGCTTCGCACCGCTCTACAACGGTTTTGAAGACGCGTGGCTGGCGGCGGCCTCGCTTTCAGAGATCCTTGCAACCCGCGAGTGGGATCGGACGGATTTCCGGCGGAAGCAGACGGTGACCTGACGATTGTTCAGTCCTGTTTCGAAATGGGACAGACTGCGGTTAAAAAAGCGTTACCATAAACGTCACAATCTGGGTTAATAATCCAGCTCGCGCGACTCGGACGGCGAGTCGTTAAAGGGGCGCGCCCCCCCATTGGAGGTGTCGAATGCGCAAACTGATATTGGGAATGGTTGGCGCGGCTGCGCTGGCAATTGGATCGGCCGCAAGCGCGACCGTAACGATCGATTCATCGACGATGAACACGAGCGGACCGGACGTTGTCGGCGACATTCTCCGGATCAACTATCAAGACAGCGGCATGACGGATCCGTTCACGGAAACGCTCACGTTCACGAACACGGATCCCGGCGAATATGTCCTCAGCCTGGTGACCACGTTCGCTTCGGTGAGCTTCACCAGCGCGATCCTGACCGGTCCTAGCGGCCCGATCAATCTGGCAATCCAGTTCAACGATCCGACTTTCGAGCGCTGGACGACGCCGACAGTTGGCCTCCTCGCCGGCCAGTATACGTTGACGATCATGGGCACCACGGGCGTTGACGGCCAGATGGGCGGCCACATCGACATCCGTGCCGTTCCAGAGCCGGCTACGTGGGCGATGATGCTCCTCGGCTTCGGCGCAGTCGGTTTTGCGATGCGTCGCCGTCGCGCTCCGGTACTCGCGCAAGCCGCGTAAACCAGGTTCAATCTGTCGAGGAAAAGGGCGGCTCGCTGAGCCGCCCTTTTTCGTTGTGCATGGAAGGACCCCGTCAGGACTTCATCAACGCCGGCTCGTCCTTCTTTGCCTGCGCGGCATGGGCTGAATCCTCCGCCAGCAGAGCCCGCGAGCGATGGATCATCTCGACCCAGCCGGAGAAGGCGTGGGCCAGGACACTGACAAGGTCCTTCAGTGATCCCTCCTTCAGGCAGCCGTCAGCGTCGAAACTGTCATCGTTGACGTGGCCCAGATAAGCTTCCGGCTGTTGCATGACCGGCATGTTCAGGAAGACCGCGGCCTGACGGATCTGGTGATTCGAGCCGAAGCCGCCAATCGACCCTGGCGACACGGTGACGATCGCCGCGGGCTTCTTGTCGAACACGCTCTTACCGTAGGGCCGTGAACCGATATCGATCGCGTTCTTGAGACCGCCGGGGATGCCGCGATTATATTCCGGAGAGACGAACAGCACACCGTCGGCCGCGCCCACCTGCTCGCGGAAGCGCAACCATTGCTCAGGAGGGCTTTCGTCCAGGTCCTGGTTGTAGAGGGGCAGATCGCCGATCTCGATCATCGAGCAATCGAGATTGTCGTTGCGAAGCGCGCAAATCGACCGTGCGACCTTTCGGTTGAGACTGTCCTTCCGAAGGCTGCCGACGAGGATCGCGATCTTGTAAGCCATGGCTCGTGCTCCTTTGTCCGTTCCAATGACGAGGCGAGGCAAAGGTTGCGACTGCCTCGTCAGGGTGCTCGCCGCGCGCGTTCGACGAGGTAGGCGTGCAGTGCCGCAATCTCCTCGTCGGTGAAGTGGCTGAAGGCCTTCCGCGACACGCCGGTCATCATCTTCAGCTCGCGGCCGGACGGCGGCAGTCCGGTATGCATCAACTTCTTGAATGCCGGCAGATCGTAGCTCCCCGCCATGGTCAGGTCGGGCGCGATCGTTCCGGGCTCCGCCTCCTTGCCCGAGAGTGTGGACCCATGGCAGCCGCTGCATACCGTCACGGCAATGTGCCGGCCTGCGGCGAACTTGGGGCCAAAATCGGCAGCCTGCGCTGCCGCATAATCCTCGACCACCTGTGGCGCCATTTTGAACTGGCCTGCGGCAAGCCCGATCCGGCCGAGCGGTCCGACGCTGCGCGGCGGGGTCCGCTGACCGCCGGTCGGGGTGGCGCGGATCGCCTTGATCAGCGCGGCAACCTCGGCGTCCGTGAGGTTCGCATAGCTTTCGGAGGGCATCACAAGGAGGGATTCGCCCTGGTAGCCGATGCCTTGGCGAATGGCCTGCGCAAGCTGCTGGTCGCTTGCCTGCTTTGCAACGAGGGTCAGGTTCGGCGCGTAGAGAGTCGCTACGTTCGGAACGTCCAGGAACTTGGTTCCGCGCAGGTCGGGACCGTGGCACTCGGCACATGCGCGAGTGACGAGAAGGTGCTGGCCCTCCTCGAGGCTCGCCTGCTCCATCGGAATCAGCCGCTCGGGCCTGGGCTCGACCCGAGCATTCAATTTCTGTGCGGACGCGATCCAGACATAAGCTGCGGCGAGGACGATCAGCAGCAACAGAACGCCAACGACGTACCCCGTCCAACGCAACAGCTTCGCCATATTCAATGCCCCCTTTTTTGGCGGCCCATAGCGAGATTTAGCGGCGGCGGGAATCGTGACGGATGTTTAACGGTCTCCCACGCCGGCCGCGCACGCGATCGCGGCGTTCCGGCCTCGTGCGCGGGCCGCCGTAGCTCCCTTCCGGCAGCTCGAAGCGAAGCGAGCCGGATACTGGGTTGGCTTCGGCGAGCCTGAGCGTCAGGCGCTGGCCGACGCGATAGATTTCGCCTGTTTCGTCGCCGATGAGTTGGCGCGCGGCCTCGTCGTAGCGGAAATATTCCTGGCCCAGAGTCTGGGCGAGGACGAGGCCATCTCCGCCAAGATCTTCGACCGTCGCGAAAAAGCCGAACGGCTGCACGCCCGTGATTCGGCATTCGACCAGCTGGCCGACTTGGTCGGCGAGGAAAGCGGCGACGTAGCGATCGATCGTCTCGCGCTCGGCCTCCATCGCGCGGCGTTCGAGCATCGAGATTTGCTCGCCAGTGCGCTCGAAATGCTCGGCGTCTTCTGGCGGAAGGCCCCCTTCGCCGAGCCTGTATGCACTTACGAGGGCACGGTGAACCAGAAGGTCGGCATAGCGGCGGATCGGCGAGGTAAAGTGCGCGTAAGTCGCCAGCGCGAGGCCGAAGTGACCAAGCCGCTCCGGCCCGTAACGCGCCTGCATCTGCGTGCGGAGCAATTGCTCCATGATTTCAGCGCGGCCGCTGGCGTCGCCGAGCCGCTCGATGATGCGGTTGAAGGTTGCCGGTTTGATCACCTGACCTAGCGCGAACTCCAGATCGAAGGTGGCGAGATAGTCCTTCAGCGCCACCAGCTTCTCGCGGCCTGGCGCTTCGTGGACGCGGTACATGACCGGAGCCCTCTTCGCCTCCAGCGCGCGGGCGGCCGCGACGTTGGCGGCGATCATGAAGTCCTCGACCAGGCGGTGCGCCTCGAGCCGGTCGCGCGGGGCGATGGAGGCGATGCGGCCCTTCTCGTCGAGCATCACGCGGCGCTCGGGGATATCGAGCTCGAGCGGTTCTCGCTTGTTGCGGGCTGCGAGGAGCGCACGCCATGCGCCCCAGAGCGGCTGGAGAGCGGTTCGAACTAGTTCGGCAGGGACCGCCCCTTCGACGTCCGGCATCGAGCAAGTCGGCGAGGATACGTCGCCCCTCGCCTCTCCCGCAGCGTCGATCGCGGCCTGTGCATCTTCGTAGGCAATGTTTGCGGCGATGCAAATCTTTGCCCGCGTAAATCGCCAGCTCTTGAGCGAGCCGTCCTTTGCGATCTTCATGTGGCAGGCCATCGCCGCCCGCACCTGCCCTTCCTTCAAGGAGCATATGTCGGCGGACAATTCTTCCGGAAGCATCGGTACGACGCGGTCGGGAAAGTAGACGCTGTTCCCTCGCGCCCTCGCTTCACGGTCGAGCTCGGAGCCTGGGCGCACGTAGAAGCTGACATCGGCAATTGCGACGATCGCCTTCCAGCCGCCCTTGTTGTCATCGTCATCGTCCGGCGCGGCCCAGATGGCATCGTCATGGTCGCGCGCGTCGGCGGGATCGATGGCGACGATCGGAAGGTGCGTGAGGTCCTCTCGCTCGCCGAGCTTCTGCTGCGACACGCGATGGGCCTCGTCGATCGCCTCCTGCCGGAATTCGTGGCGCAGGCCGTGCTTGTGGATGGCGATGAGGCTGAAGCTGCGCGGTGCGAACGGGTCCCCGAGCACGGCGTCGACGCGGGCGGTCACGCGGGGGGGCCGTCCCGAGACTTCGCACAGAACGAGGTCGCCCGGCTCGGCGTCCTTCAAATCGGCAATCGCCAGCTCGCGCCGCTCTTTCTTCTCGACGGGAGTAAGCCAGAAACGTTCGCCTTCCTTGCGCACGACGCCGAGCACCAGCTCGGCCGAGCGCATCAGCTTTTTCATCGGGTGGGCGGCATAGCCCTGTCCACGCTCCTCGGTCCGAGCGAGGATGCGGTCGCCGATGCCGAGCGCTCCGCGCCGGCCGCGCTCAAGGACGCGAAGACGCGGTGGTGGTCCGTCCGCGTGCCACTGCTCTGGCACCGCGAAGATGTTGCCGCTGTCGTCGGCCTCTACGACCCGCAGAACAGTGACTTTCGGCACCCCGCCCGACTTGTGGAAGGCGCGACCGGGGGCACTGTCGATCAAGCCCTCGTCCGCCATGTCCTTGAGGAGGGCCTTGAGCAGGATCTTGTCCTGCCCCGACAGGCCGAACGCCCGCGCGATCTCGCGCTTGCCCGCCGGCTGGTCGGAAGTCGCGATGAAATCGAGGATCTGCTTGCGGGTGGGGAGCCCGGCCGAACGTTTGCGAACCATGGTCAGGCCCTAAACGCGCCTAGCGCAGCTGGCTATCCTTGCTGCCCCGCCGATTGATGGTCGAGTGGACGATCGCCTTGTCGCGTTCGGATTGGCAGGCGACGCAGGTGCGCACGCCTGGAAGCGCCTCGCGACGCCGCTTCGGGATAGGCTCTCCGCAATCGTCGCATTCCTCCGCGCTCTCGCCTTGGGGCGTGAGCGCGCGGGCGCGAAGGATCGCGTCCTTCACGGTGTCGTCGATCTGGTCCTGAACCGCGCCATCGCGCGTCCATCCGCCGGCCATAAGCCTTCCTTTCTCCCACGCAATATAGGGAGGAAGCGGTGCTATTTCACGGGTTCCGGCGGAAGGGCGACATACGGCCTGAACGCTCCGCCCGGGACGGCGGAAGCGACTGGGCTTTCGAAGCCATCCTTGCTGACTGACGAGACACCGAACACCCAGTCATCGACGCGAACATGAGGAAGGGCCACTCGCTGCTCTTGCTTTTCGAACGCCGCTTGGCACTCCGGCGTCGGCCTGCAGTGTGTGACGATGGTTTCTGGGCCAACGTGCTTTTGCGAATGCTCCCACTGATTGCTGTCGGTGCGCCGCCAGCGAATCATGAAATATGCCGCTGGGACAGGCTGGAAACTAATTGAAGTATCCGTGCTTACGGCTCCCTCCACCTTCGGCTCAGGCGGCGGCGGAGCGTTCGCGAGGGCAGCAAGCGCGGCAACGTTCAGCTTCGCGATCTTCTCCAGATAGGGGAAGTCCATGTTCTCGATCGTGTCGCCGTACTTGATGCCGTTTTCGGTCCGAAGGTCCTGGTGCTGCCAGTTGTAATTCTCGACCGCGACCGAGAGTCGCACCGCCGGATAGCCCGCGTTGAGGAACTCGGTGTGGTCGCCGCCACGGCCAAAGCGGTCGTTGCGCCAGACCTGCATCACGTCGAGGCCGATGTTCAGCCGGTCAGCGAGGCTGTCGAGATAGCGCGAGATGTTGCGCGGCGGCGCGTCATTCTCGCCGCCGAGGCTACGGAGGTCCTTTGCGAGCTGCTCATGCCCCTGCCATCGCGGGCCTTCGGAGAAGACGCGCACGACCTTGTCGTTGCACACGCCGTCCGAGCCGCAGCTGTTGCCGATGATGTCGTTGTTGAGGTTGGCGACGACGTTCCAGCCCTGCGCCTTCGAATAGGCCGCGAGCACCTTGCCGCCGTAGAGTCCCTGCTCCTCACCCGAGAGCGCCGCATAGACGATGGTGCCGGGGAACTTGTGCTTCGAGAGCACGCGCGCCGCCTCGATGACCGCGGCGGTGCCTGACCCGTCGTCGTTCGCGCCTGGCGCATCATCCTTGGCGTTCATCGGATCGGTCACGCGGCTGTCGATGTGACCCGTGATGATGACCACGTCGTTCGGCCGCTCCGTACCGCGCTGGACGGCAATCATGTCGCAGATACGCGTCGGCGTCGGGATGCGCGTTCCGGTGAAGGTGTCGCACGGCCGCTCGGTCGGCAGGCCGAAGCTCTTGAACTGGCCTTGCGTCCAGTCGAGCGCAGCGCCGATTCCGCGCTTCGGATCGGTCTGCGAAGAGAGCGTGTGACGCGTTCCGAAGCTCACCAGCTTCTCGACCGTCCGCTTCATCTGCGCGCCGCTGACGGGAGCGATGATCTCCTTCAGCTTCGCATCGGGCGACGCCGGCGCGGCGGCGATCAAGGCAAGGCAGGGAAGCAGTCCAAGTCTACGCACACCACGTCTCCTCTCTCCGCCACTGCAACTGGCATTTGCGAGGCCGCGGGTCTAGGGGAACCGCAACCCCGGAACAGCTGATTCAAGGACCTTCTTCATGTTGCGCGAGATCGACCATTTCATCGGCGGCGAGAGCTTTTCTTCAGGCGACCGCAGCGGCGACGTCTTCGACCCCAACCAAGGACAGGTGCAGGCGAAAGTTCGGCTCGGCACCGCCGCCGATCTTGAGCGCGCAATGGATGCCGCCAGGGCCGCGCAGCCAGCATGGGCCGCGACCAATCCGCAGCGCCGCGCCCGCGTCATGTTCAAGTTCAAGGAATTGGTCGAAGCGCACATGGACGAGCTGGCCCACGCGCTCAGCTCCGAACACGGCAAGGTCATCGCCGACGCCAAGGGCGACGTTCAGCGCGGGCTCGAGGTGATCGAGTTCGCTTGCGGCATCCCGCAGGCGCTCAAAGGCGAATATACGATAGGCGCGGGCCCCGGCATCGACGTCTATTCGATGCGCCAGCCGCTCGGCATCGGCGCCGGCATTACGCCGTTCAACTTCCCGGCGATGATTCCGATGTGGATGTTCGGGATGGCGATCGCCTGCGGCAACGCCTTCATCCTGAAGCCGTCCGAGCGCGACCCAACCGTACCGATCCGCCTTGCCGAGCTGATGAAGGAAGCGGGCCTGCCCGATGGCATCCTCAACGTCGTCCATGGCGACAAGGAAATGGTCGACGCCATCCTCGACCATCCAGACATCAAGGCGGTCAGCTTCGTCGGATCGTCCGACATCGCGCAGTACATCTATTCGCGCGGCACCGCGAACAACAAGCGCGTGCAGGCGTTCGGCGGAGCCAAGAACCACGGCATCGTCATGCCCGACGCCGACCTCGACCAGGTCGTCAACGACCTCACCGGCGCGGCCTTCGGCTCGGCGGGCGAGCGTTGCATGGCGCTCCCGGTTGTCGTCCCGGTCGGCGAGGAGACCGCCAATGCGTTGCGCGAAAAGCTGATCCCGGCGATCGCAAAGTTGCGCGTGGGCGTGTCGACCGATCCGGAGGCGCACTACGGCCCGGTCGTCAACGCCGCGCACAAGAAGCGGGTCGAGGATTACATCCAGATGGCGATCGACGAAGGTTCGAAGCTGGTCGTTGACGGCCGCGGGTTCAAGCTGCAGGGCCACGAGAAAGGCTTCTTCATCGGCCCGACCTTCTTCGATCACGTCAAGCCGACGATGCGGACCTACAAGGAGGAGATTTTCGGGCCCGTCCTGCAGATGGTCCGTGCAAAGGACTTCGAGGAGGCCGTCCGCCTTCCGTCCGAGCATGAATATGGCAACGGAGTCGCCATCTTCACCCGCAACGGCCACGCCGCCCGCGAATTCACCGCGCGCGTCAATGTCGGAATGGTCGGCGTGAACGTGCCGATTCCGGTGCCGGTCAGCTACCACAGCTTCGGCGGGTGGAAGCGCTCGGGCTTCGGCGACACCAACCAATACGGTATGGAAGGCGTGAAGTTCTGGACCAAGAACAAGATCGTCACCCAGCGCTGGCCGGACGGCTTCGTTGATGGCGCTGGCGACAAGGCTGCCTTCCACATCCCGACCTTCGCCTAAACTGATGCGGGTCTTGCTGTTCCTCCTGCTCCTGATCACCAGCTGGTCGGGAGCAGAGGCCCAGAAGCGCGTCGCCTTCACCTTCGACGATGTTCCGCGCGGCCGCGGGGCCTTCTTCACGCCCGACGAGCGGACGATCCGGCTGATCGCCGGACTTCACAAAGCCGGCGTGAAGCAGGCTGCCTTCTATCTCGTGCCCGGGCAGATCGGGCATGACGACGGCATTGGCGGTGCGGAGCGGATCGAAGCTTATGTCGCCGCTGGCCACGTCATCGCGGACCACAGCTTCACCCACCCGCACCTCAATGCACTTAGCGCAGCCGACTATATGGCGGACGTCGATAAGGCCGAGGACTTCCTCAAGGGCCGCGAGGGGCGCCGTCCCTGGTTCCGCTACCCGTTTCTCGACGAGGGTGGCGACGACAAGGCCAAGGTCGCGGCGGTGCGGGCGGCGCTGAAGGCGCGGGGACTCCACAACGGCTATGCGACGGTCGACGGATCCGACTGGAATATCGAAAGCCGGACCGCCGATGCAGTGAAGGCGGGCAAGACAATCGACAGGGACGCCCTTCGCGACCTCTATGTCGAGACGATGGTGGGAGCAGCCGACTTTGCCGACCAGCTGGCGCGCAAGACCTGGGGCCGGCAGCCGGCTCAGGTCATTGTCCTGCATGAAACGGACATCGCTGCCCTGTTCATCGCAGACCTCGCCGAGGAGCTGCGCAAGGACGGCTGGACGATCATCACTGCCGACGAAGCCTATGCCGATCCTATCTCGAAGCTCGCGCCCAACGTTCCCTACGCAAATGGGACCTTGGTCGAGCTCGCCGCATGGGAAAAAGGCCTTCCCAAGCCGCGCTGGTACGAGCGCAACGACATAGATCTCGCCAATCGCTTGTTCGATGAGCGGGTCCTCCACGAGCGTCCGAAGCAGGTCCAGCCGCGGGACAAGGGGAAACCGTAATCGCTTCGGGGGCGTTAAGGCGGCATGATCCGCTTTATCTTCCCGATCGTCACGATAGCGTCGATCATGACAATGGGTGCCTGCAGCGGCAGCCGCGATCCGGTGGCTGACAATGCGGACAATCCTTCAGCTTCGCAGGCGGAAATCGACGTCCTTCCACCCGACGAGAGCGACTCTACGCCGGCCAACGAGCGGGACGCCGGTGTCGACGATGCATCGGCCTCCCCCGTAAAGGCGGCGCCCGGCAAAATCCCCGCATCGCTTCATGGCCGATGGGGCATGACCCCGGCCGATTGCTCTTCGACGCGCGGCGACGCAAAGGGACTTCTAATCGTGTCGGCTGACGGTCTTAAGTTCTACGAGTCGGTCGCCAAGCCGGCCGGCGAGCTCAAGACGTCCGGAACATCCGCCAGCGGCGACTTCGCCTTCACAGGCGAAGGGATGACCTGGAAGAAGTATGAGGCGCTGGAGATCCAGAGCAACAAGCTGGTGCGGACCGAGAGCAGCCCGATGAAGAGCTTCGCCTACGTGCGCTGCGCCTGACGGATCAGCTTCCCCGGATTCATAAGCCCTAGCGGATCGAGCGCCTGCTTGATCGCGCGAAGAGCATGGAGCTTGGCGGGCGGCCCAAGCCGCTCCAGCTCGTCGAGCTTCAACTGGCCGATGCCGTGCTCGGCGGAGATCGACCCGCCGGCGAGGGTCACGAGATCGTAGACCATGTGCGAGATCTCGGACTCGTGCCCGCGCACCGCGTCACCCCGCACATGGAAGTGGACGTTGCCGTCGCCGAGATGGCCGAACCCGCTGGCCTGTGTGCCCGGGAAGGCCTGCTCCACCTCTGCCGCGGTCACAGTCATGAATCGCGGCATGTCGGCAATGGGAACGGAAATGTCGTGGGCAAGCGTCGGGCCGTCCGCCCGCTCGGCCTCGGAAATGGAATCGCGGATGCGCCAGAAGGCCTCAGCCTGTGCTTCGGACGTTGCGAGCGTCGCATCTTCGATCAGGCCGCGTTGCAGGGCCTCGCCAAGCAGCTCCTGGACCCGATCTGCCGGATCAGCCTGGCCGCTGTCAGCCGTCGCCTCGATCAGCACATTCCACGAATGCTGCCCCTCGAGGGGGCTGCGCGTGCCAGGCACGTGCTTAAGCACGAGTTCCAGGCAGTCGGCGGGCACGATCTCGAATCCCTCGATGCGGTCCGTCTTCGATTGCAGGAACTGAAGAAGCTCCAGCGCCCCCTGCGCGTTCGACAGGCCAACCCACGCGACTGCGCGCGATCCAATTGCCGGAACAAGACGGAGCGCCGCTGCGGTAACGATTCCCAGCGTACCTTCCGACCCGGCAAGCAGCTGGTCGAGATTGTAGCCGCGATTGTCCTTTTTGAGGCCGGACAGTCCATCGTGAATCGATCCGTCCGGGAGCACCGCCTCCAAGCCGAGAACCAAGGATCGCATCGTTCCGAACTTTAGAACCTGCGTTCCGCCGGCGTTTGTTGCGACAAGGCCACCGATCGTGCAGCTCCCGCGCGCCCCGAGCGTGAGCGGAAAGCGCTGCCCGGTCTCGGACGCTCGTTCGTGCAGGCTGGAAAGGATTAGACCGGCCTCCGCAACGGCCAACCCGGTATCGATGGACCGGATGCGGTTCATTCGTCTGAGCGAAAGGATCAGCGCCGATCCATCCGAAGGCGGCGTCGCTCCGCCGACCATGCCCGTATTACCGCCTTGGGGAATGAGGGGCACACGGCGCTCCGCAGCGAGCTTCACTATTCCCGCAACTTCTTCCGTCGATGCCGGAGACAGGATTGCGGCCGAGTCGCCATGATACTTGCCGCGCCAATCGGTCAGCCACGGCTCCACGTCGGCTCGATCGGTGATCGCCGCCTTCGGTCCGAAGCGGCTGCGAACCTCCTCGATCAGCAGATGGATGCCGTCCTGTTGCAGCACTTTCGCCATGTACGCCGCCTTAGCGCGGATTCAGTGGCTTGGCATCGCACTCGAACCGCTCCATTGCTTGCGCTTCGGGGAGTGACGAATTTCTATGATTTTATGGCAGGTTATGGGCGCGGCCGCGGCTGTCGCCGGATTGGGCCTGATAAGCGGCAAGCTGTTCCAGCGCAGCCTTCGGAGGGCCCGGGACGATCATTCAAAGCGCCCTGCCCTCTGGAACCGATTCTATTCGATCGACTGGGGCGAAACGACCACCAACAATTACGGCTTTGCTCCCGCCGAGGGCGACCATCCGCAGCGCTTCCAGCATCAGATGTACCTCCAGCTTCTCCAGCGGTTGCGGGAGGAGCGCGACGTTAGGCCCGGCATGAAGCTGCTCGAGGTCAGCTGCGGACGTGGCGGCGGGCTCACCGCCTTGCTGTCGCAAGCGCCAGAGATCGAGGCGACCGGCCTCGACGTGGCGCATAGCGCGGTCGACTTCTGCCGGGATCGCTATGGAGAGAGCGAACGGCTGCACTTTGTCCAGGGAAGCGCGCTCGACCTGCCGTTTCCAGATGCCAGCTTCGACGTCGTACTAAATGTCGAAGCGTCGAACGACTATGGCGACCGGCCCCGCTTCTTCCGGGAGGCGGCCCGCGTTCTGAAGCCAGACGGAATCCTGCTTTATGCCGACACAGTGAAGCAGGGGCGCCGCGAGGCGATGGAGCAGGACCTCGCGTCGGCGGGCTTCCAGGCCGAGTTCCGCGACATCACCGGCAATGTGGCCGAGGCATGCCGTCTCGACAGCCCGCGCCGCCGGGAGGTCATCCGGCGTCACGCCCCCTTGTTCGGACGCGTCTTCCTCAAGCGGCAGCTTGAAAATTATGCCGCCATCGAGGGCAGCGCCAAGTTTGAGGCCTTCGCCGAAGGGCGCCGGACCTATGTAATGACGGCTGCATCCAAGGCAGCATGAACCGACAGATCGTCACCCTCGTTGTTGCCCGAGCGACGAATGGCGCGATCGGTCGCGACGGGGATTTGCCGTGGCGAATCTCCGCCGACCTCAAGCGATTCAAGGCACTGACCATGGGCAGCGCAATGATCATGGGGCGGCGCACGTTCGACAGCCTTCCCCGTATCCTGCCCGGGCGGAGGCACATCGTCCTCACGCGCGACCGCAACTGGTCAGCTCCAGGTGCTGAGGTGGCTCACTCCGTTGAGGAAGCGCTCGGCATGGCTGGCGACGAGCCGGTCTCGATCATCGGCGGCGCCGAGATCTTTGACATGTTCTTGCCCCATGCCGACAGGTTGGAGTTGACAGAAGTCCAAGGCGAGATCGCCGGCGACACCTTCATGGTGGACCCACGCACCGCCGGCGAATGGCGCGAAGTCGCGCGGGAGGCTCATCCCGCCGAGGGCGATACTCCTGCCTTCAATTTCATCACGCTGGAGCGCGCCTAGCGCTCCGGGCGCTGGTTGCGCGAATATTCTCGGTAGCGCTTGAACTGGTCGGCAAGGACGCCATCCACCGCCGGCGCCAGCTTCTCGGCTCCCCCGTTCGCGAAGCCAGCGACGCGATAATCCATCGTAACGCGCGTCCCGCCCGCGATCTTTTCGAATTTCAGGTCCATCGATCCGACCGTCGCGTCGTACAGCAAGGGGCCGAGCGAGCCGGTCAGGACGGCTCGCTTGCCGGGATCCGCATACGTGACCCGCATATGTTCGATGCCGCCGCCATTCGGCAGGCGCTCGCAGAAGCATCCGCCAGGACTGAGCGAGAGGCTCAGGTTCGCTGAATAGCCGCTGTAGGTATGATCCTTGTTCCACCAGCTACCGACGCGCCCGAAGGCGGCGAATGCGACCTCCTGCGGCACGACGAGCTGCATCGTCTGGCGGACGTGGAATCCGTTCGGACCGGAGCTGACGATTTCGGCCTGTGCGGCTGCCGGCGCGAACGCAAGACCTGCTGCGATGACGATCCACTTCATGCACGCCTCCCCTGCCGAAAGGGAGGATGCCCCGAAATCGACCTAGCTGTCGAGGATGGCGTCGATTTCGGCGGCGACGTCGTCGACCGAGCCCATGCCGTCGACACGGCGCACCAGGCCGCGTTCTTCGTAATAGGGCAGGATCGGAGCAGTCTTCGCACGATATTCGGCAAGCCGCGTGCGCACCGTCTGCTCGTTGTCGTCCGGACGGCGGACGAACTCGGTCGATCCGCAGAGGTCGCAGACGCCGTCGACCTTGGGACGCTTGAAGACATCGTGATAACCGGCACCGCACTTGGCGCAGGTGAAGCGGCCAGTGATCCTCTCAACCAGCGCATCTTCGTCCACGCAAAGCTCGATGACGTAGTCGAGGCAGCGGCCGCGTTCGGCGAGAAGGAGGTCGAGCGCCTCAGCCTGTGCTCGCGTGCGGGGATAGCCGTCGAAGATCGCGCCCGCCTGCCCCATGTCGTCGAGCCGCTCACCGATGAGCGCGCTTACGATTGCGTCGCTGACAAGCTCGCCGGCTTCCATGATCGCCTTGGCCTTCAGGCCGATGGGCGATCCGCTTCTAACCGCCGCGCGGAGCATGTCGCCGGTCGAGAGCTGGATCATGCCGCGATCGGCCTGAAGCCGTTGCGCCTGTGTTCCCTTGCCCGCGCCGGGAGGTCCAAGAAGAATGATGTTCAGCATCCTGGCCCCCTAAAGCCGGTCAGCGCTTGCGGCTGGTCTTCAGCTTCGCCTTCTTGATGAGGTCACCGTACTGGTGGGCGATCAGATGGCTCTGGATCTGCGCGACCGTATCCATCGTGACGTTGACGACGATCAGGAGGCTGGTGCCACCCAGGTAGAAGGGAACGCCCGCCTGGCTGAACAGGATCTCCGGAATGAGGCAGATCAGCACGAGATAGGCCGCACCGATCACCGTCACCCGGCTGATCAGATAATCGAAGTAATTCTCGGTCGCCTTGCCGGGACGGATGCCAGGGATGAAGCCGCCGTGGCGCTTCAGATTCTCAGCGGTCTCCTCGCTGTTGAACTGCACCGCGGCGTAGAAGAAGCAGAAGAAGGCAATGCCCGCGCCGTAGAGCAGCAGGTACAGAGGCGAGCCGTGCTGCAGGTAGGTGCTGACGGTGATCAGCCAATCGCCCGAATCCGGATTGCTGCGCGCGCCCGCCATCTGCAGGATGGTCAGCGGCATCAGCAGCAGCGACGATGCGAAGATCGGCGGGATGACGCCCGCGATGTTGATCTTGATCGGCAGGTGGCTGCGCTCCGGCTGCATCATTCCGCGAGCGGTTTGACGCTTCGGATACTGGATCGGGACGCGTCGCTGGGCGCGCTCGACGAAGCAGATGAACAGGACGAGGCCGACGGCCAGAGCGACGATCGCGGCGACGAGCAGCGGGTCCATTGTGCCCGTGCGGCCACCTTCGAACAACTGCGCGATATGGACGGGCATCGATGCGACGATGCCGGCCATGATGATGAGGGACACGCCGTTGCCGATGCCTCGGCTGGTGATCTGCTCACCGATCCACATGAGGAACAAGGTGCCGCCGACGAGGCTGATGGTCGCCGCGATGCGGAACATGAGGCCCGGTTCGACCACCGCGCTGATGCCCTGGGTCGCGCCAAGCGTCTCCAGCCCGACCGCGATCCAGTAGCCTTGTACCGACGTCAGCAAGACGGTCAGGTAGCGGGTGTACTGGTTCATCTTCTTGCGGCCAGTCTCACCCTCTTTCTTCAACTGCTGCCACGGCCCGTAGAGGGTCGCGCCGAGCTGAACGACGATAGACGCGGTGATGTACGGCATGACGCCGAGCGCGATGATACTCGCGCGCGACAGCGAACCGCCGGAGAAAGTGTTGAAGAAGTCGAGGACGCCGCCCTTCTGGGTATCGAACAGCGAAGTCATCGCGGTCGGGTCGATACCCGGCATTGGAACGTAGGACAGGAACCGGAACAGGATCAGCGCGCCGAGCGTGAACCAGAGCCTCTTCTTGAGCTCGGTCGCCTTGGCGAAGTTCGCCAGGCTGATGTTACCCGCCATTTGTTCGGCTACGGATGCCATTCAATTCGTCCCCGGACTGCGCAGCATCAGTGCTGCGATTGCTACCCCGCCGGCGGATATAGTGGGTTGATCCTAGAAGGCTAAGCCCCGGACGCCACTATTTTGCGGCGGGGAAGCTCTTAGGCCTTGGCTGCACTCTTGGCCGTCTTGTCGGCCAACCGAGCCTCGCGAGCCTTGCCCTTCTTGGCGGCGGCCAGTTCGGCCGGATTCTTGCGCTCGATGAACTCGATAGAACCGCCGGCCTTCTCGATCGCCTCGCGGGCGCCCTTCGACGCGCCGGCGATCTTCAGCGACAGCTTCGCCTTCAGCTCACCCTTGCCGAGAACGCGGACGCCGTCCTTGCCGCCACGGGCCAGGCCAGCGGCCTTCAGCGCGTCATGGTCGAGCGTGCCCTTGGCATCGAGCTTGCCGGCATCGATCGCCTTCTGGATCGCGCCTACGTTCACCTCGGCATAGTCCTTGCCGAAGATGTTGTTGAAGCCGCGCTTCGGCAACCGCATGTGGAGCGGCATCTGGCCACCTTCGAAGCCGAAGATTGAGACGCCGGAGCGACTCGTCTGACCCTTCTGGCCGCGGCCCGACGTCTTTCCCTTGCCCGAACCGATACCACGGCCGACCCGCATGCGGGTCTTACGAGCACCAGGATTGTCGCGGAGTTCGTTGAGTTTCATTTTGTCTGCACTCGCTTTCGCTTTTGTCGCGCATGACCCCGCCGAAGCAGGGCCAAATCGTTGGTTAGGCGGCTTCGACGCTCACGAGGTGCGCCACCTTGCGGACCTGGCCGAGGACCTCGGGGGTCTCTTCCACTTCCACGGTGCGGTGCATCTTGTTGAGCCCGAGGCCGACGAGCGTCGCCCGCTGCGTCTTGTCGCGGCGGATCGGCGATCCGGTCTGGGTGATCTTGATCTTTGCCATCACTATTACTCCGTGATCGCTTCGGCCTGAGCCTCGGCTTCGGTAGCGCTTGCGCCGCCACGGCCGAGCAGGTCGGCAACCTTCTTGCCGCGGCGCTGGGCAACCGAGCGCGGGCTCGTCTGCTCCTTGAGCGCCTCGAAGGTCGCGCGGATCATGTTGTACGGGTTGGACGTGCCGACCGACTTGGTGACAACGTCGGCAACGCCGAGGCTTTCGAAAATGGCGCGCATCGGGCCGCCGGCGATGATGCCGGTTCCCGCCGGAGCGGTACGGACCGTCACACGGCCTGCGCCGAAGTGGCCGAGCCCGTCATGGTGCAGCGTGCGGCCATCGCGCAGCGGAACGCGGATCATCGCCTTCTTCGCAGCGGCAGTCGCCTTGCTGATCGCCTCGGGAACTTCGCGAGCCTTGCCATGACCGAATCCGGCGCGGCCCTTGCCGTCGCCGACGACGACGAGCGCTGCGAAACCGAAGCGCTTACCGCCCTTAACCGTCTTCGAGACGCGGTTGATGTGAACGAGCTTTTCGATCAGCTCCTCACCACCGTCATCGTCGCCGCCACGTCCGCCTCGACGGTCGTCACGACGGCCACGGCCGCCACCACGATCGTTGCCGCCACGGCCACGGCCGCCACGCGGTCCGCGTGGGCCGCGACCCTGCGGGCGATCACCCTCGGGACGTCCGGTCTCAGCGGCAGGAGCCGCTTCCGCTGCGGGCGCGGCTTCGGCTGGCACCTCGGCGGGAGCGTCCACCTGCGGGGTTTCGTTTTCGTCAGCCATTTAGAACTCCAATCCGCCTTCACGGGCGGCATCGGCCAGGGCCTTCACCCGGCCATGGAACAGGAAGCCGCCGCGGTCGAACACGACCGTCGACACACCAGCCTTCTTCGCGCGCTCGGCAACAGCCTTCCCGACCGCGGCAGCCGCGTCGCGGGTCGCTCCGGTCTTGGCCTTGACGTCCTTGTCCAGGGTCGAGGCGGACGCGATCGTCTTGCCGGCAGTATCGTCGATGACCTGCGCATAGATATGGCGGCCCGAACGGTGGACCGAAAGACGCGGCTTGCCCGCGGAACGCGCGCGGAGCGACGTGCGGACACGGCGCCGGCGGCGGTCGAAGAGAGAGAGTTTCGCCATGGCTTACTTCTTCTTGCCTTCTTTGCGGAAGATGAACTCGCCGCGATACTTGATGCCCTTGCCCTTGTAAGGCTCCGGCTTGCGCCAGCGGCGGATTTCGGCCGCGACCTGACCGACTTTCTGCTTGTCGATGCCACTGATCTCGACCGTGGTCTGATCCGGCGTCTTCACTTCGACACCCTCAGGGACGGGGAAATTCACGTCGTGGCTGTAGCCAAGCTGCAGGCGCAAATTCTTGCCCTGTGCCTGGGCACGATAGCCGACGCCGCTGATCTCAAGCACCTTGGTGAAACCATCCGACACGCCCGTGACGAGGTTCTGAACCAAAGTACGCTGCATTCCCCAGAACGCGCGTGCAGCCTTGGTCTCGTTGGCCGGCTGAACAGAAATGCCTTCGTCCGAAATGTCGTAACGGATCTCGTCACGCATCTGCAGCTGAAGCGTTCCTTTCGGCCCCTTGACCGACAGAGTCTGGCCTTCGGTGCTTGCGCTTACGCCCGAAGGCAGCGGCACTGGCCGTTTTCCGATGCGGGACATCTTAGAATACCTCCGCCAGCACTTCGCCGCCGACGTTCTGCTCACGAGCCTCGGCATCCGAGAGCACGCCACGCGGGGTCGACACGATGATCGTGCCGAGTCCGTTGCGGACGCGCGGGAGCTCGCGGGCAGCCGAATAGACGCGGCGGCCAGGTTTGGACACGCGGGCCAGGTGCTGGATAGCCGGCTGGCCTTCGAAATACTTGAGCTCAATGCGCAGACCGCGGTGGCCGGCGAGCTCTTCTTCCGAATAGCCGCGGATATAGCCCTCACGCTGGAGCACATCGAGCACACGGACGCGCAGGTTGGACGCTGGAGTCACGATGGAATCCTTGCGTGCCTGCTGGCCGTTGCGAATGCGGGTGAGCATATCACCCAATGGATCGGTCATCGCCATCTGCGGCCCTTACCAGCTCGACTTGGTGACGCCCGGAATCAGGCCTTTGTTGGCCAGTTCCCGGAGCATGATCCGCGACAAGCGGAACTTGCGATAATAGGCGCGCGAACGCCCGGTGAGCTCACAGCGGTTGCGAATGCGCGTCGGGTTACCGTTGCGCGGAAGCTCCGCCATCTTGAGCCGTGCGATCAGCCGCTCGGTCTCGTCCTTGGACTCGTCGTTCGCGATAGCCTTCAGCTTCTCGTACTTCGACGCGTATTTCTGGACGAGCTTCTTGCGACGCTCGTTCTTGTTGATCGAACTCAGTTTCGCCATGACTTAAGTTCTTCTCCTTAAGAGAAGCAGGTCCTGCCCTCAGGCAGCCTGCTTCTGCTCCTCGTCACGCGGGAACGGGAAGTTGAACAGGCGCAGCAGCTCGCGCGCCTCTTCGTCCGTCTTCGCGGTGGTGGTTACGATGATGTCCATCCCCCGGACCTTGTCGATCTGGTCGTAGTTGATCTCGGGGAAAATGATCTGCTCCTTGAGGCCCATCGCGTAGTTGCCGCGGCCGTCGAACGACTTGGGATTGAGACCCCGGAAATCGCGGACGCGCGGGAGTGCGATGGTGACCAGGCGGTCGAGGAACTCGAACATGCGGTCCCGGCGCAGGGTGACCTTGCAGCCGATCGGCATGCCTTCACGCAGCTTGAACTGAGCGATCGACTTCTTGGCCTTGGCAATGACCGGCTTCTGACCGGCAATCGCCTGCATCTCGGCGGCAGCCGCCTCGACCTTCTTCTTGTCCTGCGTGGCCTCGCCGACGCCCATGTTGATGACGATCTTGTCGAGCTTCGGAACCTCGAGACGGTTCTTGTAGCCGAACTTCTCGGTCATCGCCTTGACGATGCGGTCCTCGTAATCGGACTTGAGGCGCGGCGTGTAGCCCTTCGGCGTCTTCGACGGCCGTGGAGCGGTCTTTTCAGCCTTGGGCACCGAAGCCTCTTCGACCTTCGGCAATGCCTCGACCGCCTCGGCCTCGGCCTTCTCAGCCTCGCCGACGCGCTCGACTTCTACCTGCTCGGTCGCAGGCTCGAGAGCCTCGTCGATCTTCTTTTCTTTGTCAGCCATGGATCAATTCTCCAGACTTGGCCGCAACGCGAACCTTCTTGCCGTCGCGCTCCTCAAAGCGGACGCGGGTTGCCTTGCCGGTCTTCGGGTCGGCAATCGCGACCTTCGACACATGCAGAGGCGCTTCCTTGCGCTCAATCCCGCCCTGCGGGTTCACCTGGGACGGCTTGCGGTGACGCGCGGCGACATTCACGCCGGACACGACGACCTTGCTGTCCTTCGGCATCGAGCGGATGACTTCGCCAGTCTTGCCCTTGTCCTTGCCGGACAGGACGACGACCGTGTCACCCTTGCGAATCTTGGCGGCGGCCATGGTTACAGCACCTCCGGCGCAAGGCTGATGATCTTCATGTGCTTGCGCGCACGAAGCTCACGGACGACCGGGCCAAAGATACGGGTGCCGATCGGCTCCTCGTTCTTGTTGACCAGGACAGCGGCATTGCTGTCGAAACGGATCACCGAACCGTCGGGACGGCGGATGTCCTTGGCTGTGCGAACGATCACCGCACGGTGAACGTCGCCCTTCTTCACGCGGCCGCGCGGCGCCGCTTCCTTGACGGAAACGACGATGATGTCGCCGACGCCGGCAACGCGACGCTTCGATCCGCCCAGCACCTTGATGCACTGAACGCGCTTCGCGCCGCTGTTGTCCGCAACCTCGAGGTTGGACTGCATCTGGATCATTGTTCGACCCTACCTTCTTTCAAAACTGCTCAGGCGTCCGCGTCGGCGTCGGCTTTCGCCTTCTTCGCCTTCGCAGCCGGCTTGGCGGCGGGCTTTTCAGCCTTGGCCTTGCCCGGAGCCTTCTTCTCTTCGACCGGGTTCGAAGCACCCTCGACGATCTCGACGGCTGCAGCCTTGGCGGCGCCAATTCGATCGAGAACCGTCCACGTCTTCAGCTTCGAGATCGGAGCGCATTCCTCGATGCGAACCTGCTCGCCAGCCTTGAATTCGTTCGCCTCGTCATGGGCGTGGTACTTCTTCGACAGCTTGATGATCTTGCCGTACAGCGGGTGCTTCACCCGCCGCTCGACACGGACCACCACCGTCTTGTCACCCTTGTCGGACACCACGGTGCCGCTCAGGACGCGCTTTGGCATTCCTCTGTCTCCTCAGCCCTGGGCCGGTTCGGCCGCGCGGGCGCGTTCGCTCTGCAGCGTCTTGATGCGAGCGATGGTGCGGCGCACGATCTTCACCCGCGACGGCTTCTCGAGCTGATTGGTCGCCGCCTGGAAGCGCAGGTTGAACTGCTCGCGCTTCAGCTCCGTCAGCTGCGTCTGCAGCTGATCGTCGGTCGCGACCTTCAGGTCGTCTTTCTTGGCGGTCTTCGCCTTCGCCATCTTACTTTTCCTCTCCGGCCAGGGTCTCGCCGAGGCGGGCCACGACCTTCGTCTTGATCGGCAGCTTCTCGGCCGCACGCTCGAAAGCGGTCTTGGCGAGGTGGCCAGGTACGCCGTCGAGCTCGAACAGGATCCGGCCCGGCTTCACGCGGGCGACCCAGAACTCGGGGCTGCCCTTACCGGAACCCATGCGGACCTCGGCCGGCTTCGACGAAACCGGAACGTCCGGAAAAATGCGGATCCAGAGACGTCCGGAACGCTTGATGTGACGCGTGATCGCGCGGCGGGCCGCCTCGATCTGGCGCGCGGTGATCCGCTCCGGCTCCATCGCCTTCAGGCCGAAGGCGCCGAAGTTGAGCTCGGTTCCACCCTTGGCATTGCCATGGATGCGGCCCTTGAAGGCCTTGCGGAACTTGGTGCGCTTGGGTTGCAGCATGTCTTACTTTCCTTCGCGCTTACCGGTTGCCGCGGTCTTCGCGGGCCGGACGGACTCCGGAGGTCTGGGCCTCCATCATCAGCCGGTCCTGAGCCGTCGGATCGTGGCCGAGAATCTCGCCTTTGAAGATCCACACCTTCACGCCGCACACGCCGTAGGCGGTGTGGGCTTCGGCTTCCGCGTAATCGACGTTGCCGCGCAGCGTGTGCAGCGGAACGCGACCTTCACGGTACCATTCGGTGCGAGCGATCTCGGCGCCGCCAAGACGGCCCGCGCAGGTGATACGAATGCCTTCGGCGCCGAGGCGGAGAGCCGACTGTACCGCGCGCTTCATGGCGCGGCGGAACGCAATACGGCGCTCGAGCTGGTCGGCGACGCCCTGGGCGACGAGCTTGGCGTCGATCTCCGGCTTGCGGATCTCGACAATGTTCAGGCTGACGTCCGAGGATGTCATCGCACCGAGAACCTTGCGGAGTTTCTCGATGTCAGCGCCCTTCTTGCCGATGATCACGCCCGGGCGAGCAGCATAGATGCTGACGCGGCAGATCTTGGCCGGACGCTCGATCACCACCTTCGAAATCGCGGCCTGCGGCAGCGTCGAAAGGATGTGCTTCCGGATCTTGAGGTCCTCCAGCAGCAGACGGCCATAGTCATGGCCTTCCGCGAACCAGCGGCTGTCCCAGGTCCGGTTGATCTGCAGGCGGAGCCCGACGGGAGAGGATTTCTGACCCATAAGTTACGCTTCTTCCTGCTCGCGAACGACGACCCGAATGCGGCTGAACGGCTTGACGATCCGGCTCGAACGGCCACGCGCACGGGTCGCGAAGCGCTTCATCGAGATCGACTTGCCGACACTCGCCTCGGACACGACCAAAGCGTCGACGTCGAGGTTGTGGTTGTTCTCGGCATTGGCCACCGCCGACGCGAGCACCTTGCGCACGTCGTCAGCCATCGCCTTGGGCGAGAACTGAAGGATGTTGAGGGCTTCCTCGACCTTGCGGCCGCGGATGAGGCCCGCGACGAGGTTCAGCTTGCGAGCCGAACCGCGGATCATCGTGCCGACGGCGAGCGCTTCCTTGTCGCCGACCTTACGGGGAGCTGCTTGCTTGCTCATCAGCGCTTGCCCTTCTTGTCCGAGGCGTGGCCAGGGAAGAAGCGGGTCGGCGCGAACTCACCGAGCTTCATGCCGACCATGTCCTCATTGACCGACACCGGCACGAACTTGCGGCCGTTGTAGACATTGAAGGTGAGGCCGACGAACTGCGGCAGGATCGTCGAACGGCGCGACCAGGTCTTGATCGGCGCGCGGCCGCCCTTTTCCTGCGCAGCTTCCGCCTTCTTCAGCAGCGAAAGCTCGACGAACGGGCCTTTCCAGATGGAACGGGCCATTGCTTAACCCTTCTTCTTCGCGTGACGCGACCGAATGATGAACTTGTCGGTCGACTTGTTGTGACGAGTGCGGGCACCCTTGGTCGGCTTGCCCCACGGAGTGACCGGATGACGGCCGCCCGAGGTCCGGCCTTCACCACCGCCGTGCGGGTGGTCGACCGGGTTCTTGGCGACACCACGGGTCAGCGGGCGCTTGCCCAGCCAGCGGGTGCGGCCTGCCTTGGCGAGGGTCTGGTTGGCATTGTCCGGGTTGGACACTGCGCCGACCGTCGCCATGCAGTCCGAGCGGATGTAGCGCTGCTCGCCTGAATTGAGCCTGACGATGACCATGCCCTTGTCGCGGCCGACGACCTGCACATAGGTGCCTGCCGCGCGAGCAATCTGACCGCCCTTGCCGGGCTTCAGCTCGACGTTGTGGACAATGGTGCCGATCGGCATCTGGCCGATTTCCATCGCATTGCCCGGCTTCACGTCGACCTTCTTGCCGGCGATGACCTTGTCGCCCGGAGCGAGACGCTGCGGAGCGATGATGTAGGCCTGCTCGCCGCCCTCGTAGGTCACGAGCGCGATGAATGCCGAACGGTTCGGGTCGTACTCGAGACGCTCGACGGTCGCTGCGACGTCCCAGGTACGGCGCTTGAAGTCGATGTAGCGGTACTTCTGCTTGTGACCGCCGGCGATTCCACGCGAGGTCACGTGACCCTTGTTGTTGCGGCCGCCCGTCTTGCGCTTGCCCTCGGTAAGCGCCTTGACCGGCTTGCCCTTCCACAGGGCCGACTTGTCGACCAGGATCAGGCCGCGGCGTGCCGGCGAGGTCGGCTTATATTGCTTCAGAGCCATTACGCCTTAGCCCCTTCCGTAATGTCGATCATCTCGCCTTCTGCGAGGGTGACGATCGCCTTCTTCGCGTCCGAACGCTGGTAGGCTTGGCCCTTCCAGCGCTTGGTCTTGCCCTTGGAAACGATGGTGTTGACGCCCGTCACCTTGACGTTGAACAGCGCCTCGACCGCAGCCTTGATCTCCGGCTTCGACGCGTCCTTCGCGACCTTGAAGACGACCGCATTGTGCTCGGAGAGCATGGTCGACTTCTCGGTGATGTGCGGAGCGACGATCACGTCGTAGTGACGCGTGTCGACCGCTGCCTGCTGCTTCTTAGCCATTGAACCGTGCCTCCAGGCGCTCGACCGCCGCCTTGGTCAGGACCAGGGTCTCGCAGCGCATGATGTCGTAGACGTTAGCGCCGACTGCCGGGAGCAGGTCGACATTGCTGAGGTTCGACGACGCGCGGGCGAAACCGACGTTCAGCGCGTCACCGTCGATGACCAGCGCCGACTTGCCGAGGTTGAGGCCGCCGAGCTTCGCTTTCAGCTCCTTGGTCTTGCCGTCCTTAAGGTCGAGGTTGTCGACCACGATCAACTGACCGCCGAGAGCCTTCGACGAAAGCGCCATCTTAAGGCCGAGCGCGCGAACCTTCTTGTTCAGCGAGGCGCTGAACACGCGGGCACGTGGGCCGTGGGCCTTGCCGCCGCCGATGAAGATCGGTGCGCGGCGATCGCCGTGGCGAGCCGTACCGCCGCCCTTCTGGCGACCGAACTTCTTGCCGGTGCGGGCAACATCGCTGCGCTCACGGGCGGCGCGAGCCGTTCCGCGGCGATTGACGAGCTGCCACGTGACGACGCGATGCAGGATGTCGGCGCGCGGCTCGACACCGAAGATCTCGTCATTGAGCTCGAGGTCGCCCCCGCTCTTCGCGTCGAGGGTCTGTACCTTGACCTTCATCGCTTAGCCTTCCTTGTTTTCGTCGGAGGAACCATTGTCCTCGGCCTGGCCTTCGCCAGCCTCGGTCGCAGTTCCCTCATTTGCTTCGGCTTCAGCCTCGGCCGCTGCTTCAGCAGCCGCACCGGCTTCCTGCTCCGCCGCGATCGCCGCCACTTCCTCGTCGCTCGGGAGCGCCGGGATCTCGTGGACGGCTGCGTCATCGACCAGGCCCGCCACCGGCAGTTCCGATTCGTCGATCTTCGCCTTCGTGTCGAGGATGCCGGCCGGGTACGGCGCATTCTCGTGGCGCGGCAGCTTCACGGCGTCTTCGACTGTTACCCAGCTACCCTTGTGACCCGGAACCGAGCCCTTGATGAATAGCAGGCCGCGGATCGGGTCCGTGCGGACGACCTCGAGGTTCTGCTGGGTGCGATTACGGGCACCCATGTGGCCGGCCATCTTCTTGTTCTTGAAGACGCGGCCCGGATCCTGGCGGTTACCGGTTGAACCGTGCGAACGGTGCGAAACGGAAACGCCGTGGGTAGCGCGAAGACCGCCGAAGCCCCAGCGCTTCATGGCGCCGGCGAAGCCCTTGCCCTGAGTCACGCCCGCGATGTCGACCAGCTGGCCGGCAACGAAGTGCTCCGCGCTAATGCGTGAGCCGACGTCCAGGAGAGCGTCTTCGGCGACGCGGAATTCAACGACCTTCGCCTTGGGCTCGACTTCGGCCTTGCCGAAAGCGACACGCTGCGGCTTGGCGACATTCTTCGCCTTCGCAGTGCCTGCTCCAAGCTGGACGGCGGTGTAGCCGTCCCGGTCCATTTCGCGGCGGCCGATGACCTGAACCTCGTCCAGCTGGAGAACGGTAACCGGCACGTGCCGACCGTCCGCCTGGAAGAGGCGCGTCATTCCGACCTTCTTCGCGATCACGCCAGTGCGCATGATCAAAGACTCCTCACAGAGGCCCGCGGACCATTCCGCGGGCGTGTAGCCCATTGAACTGATTGCGTGCCCCGCCTGGGCTAGTGTCCCGCATATTCTGCGGGACGGCGGGGACGCAGCCGGAGCCAAAAGCTCCGCGGTATCACCCTATGTCCGAAAGGCCGGAGCCTCTCGATGCCGCTCCGGGTCGGAGCGACGGCTGGCTGTTAGGCCAGCTTGATCTCTACGTCTACACCGGCGGCCAGATCGAGCTTCATCAGCGCGTCGACCGTCTGCGGCGTCGGCTGGACGATGTCGAGCAGCCGCTTGTACGTCCTCACCTCGAACTGCTCGCGCGACTTCTTGTCGATGTGCGGCGAACGGTTGACGGTGAACTTCTCGATACGCGTCGGAAGGGGAATCGGACCGCGAATGAGTGCACCCGTACGGCGCGCCGTGTCGGCGATGTCGCCAGTTGCCTGATCGAGCACTCGATGATCGAAAGCCTTCAGGCGAATACGGATATTCTGCGTTTCCATGTCCCTACCGATGCGAAAGAGCCTGCGAGCATCAGCATTCGCCGAAGCCCGCGCAATAAAACAAAACTCAAAAGCGAACCGCGCGACCCTGAATCAGAATCGCGCGGTTGCAGCCCTATATTACTTGGAGATCGTTCCGACAACCCCCGCGCCGACGGTCCGGCCGCCCTCGCGAATTGCGAAGCGGAGACCCGGATCCATGGCGATCGGAGCAATCAGCTTGACACCCAGGCTGACGTTGTCGCCCGGCATCACCATCTCGGTGCCTTCCGGCAGCTGGACTTCGCCCGTCACGTCGGTCGTGCGGAAGTAGAACTGCGGACGGTAGTTCGCGAAGAACGGCGTGTGACGGCCGCCCTCGTCCTTCGACAGCACGTAAACTTCCGCCTGGAAGTCCGTGTGCGGAGTGATCGAGCCCGGCTTGCAGAGAACCTGGCCGCGCTCGACGTCCTCACGGCCGATGCCACGAAGCAGCGCGCCGATGTTGTCGCCGGCCTGACCCTGGTCGAGCAGCTTGCGGAACATCTCGACGCCGGTGACGACGGTCTTCTGGGTGTCGCGGATGCCGACGATTTCGACTTCCTCGCCAACCTTTACGATACCCGTCTCGACACGACCGGTCACGACGGTGCCGCGGCCCGAGATCGAGAACACGTCTTCGATCGGCATCAGGAAGGGCTTGTCGAGCGGACGCTCCGGCTGGGGAATCCAGTCGTCGACCGCCTTCATCAGCTCCATGATCTTCTCTTCGCCAATCTCGGGATTGCGGTCCTCGAGGACGGCGAGAGCCGAACCGGCGACAATGGGAATGTTGTCGCCGTCGAAGCCGCGCTTGGAAAGCTCCTCGCGGATTTCGAGCTCGACGAGCTCGAGCAGCTCGGGATCGTCAACCTGGTCAACCTTGTTGAGGAACACGACCATGGTCGGAACGCCGACCTGCGCTGCGAGCAGGATGTGCTCCTTGGTCTGCGGCATCGGGCCGTCAGCAGCAGACACGACCAGGATCGCGCCGTCCATCTGGGCGGCACCAGTGATCATGTTCTTCACGTAGTCGGCGTGGCCCGGGCAATCGACATGCGCATAGTGCCGCTTGTCGGTCTCGTACTCGACGTGCGCCGTCGAGATGGTGATGCCGCGCTCGCGCTCTTCCGGCGCCTTGTCGATATTGGCGAAGTCGACGGCTTCACCGCCGCCGTGCTTGGCCAGCACCTTGGTGATTGCAGCCGTCAGCGACGTCTTGCCATGGTCGACGTGACCGATGGTGCCGATGTTGCAGTGCGGCTTGTTCCGCTCGAATTTAGCCTTCGCCATTTTACGCCTCTTCTTCTCTGAAATCCGGGCGGCCCGCCCGTATCGCGGACGCGCCCATAGCTAACAAAAATCCGTTACGCCAGCTTGGCCTTCACCTCGTCGGCGACGTTCTGCGGCACTTCTTCGTAGTGCGAGAACTGCATCGTGTACTGCGCGCGTCCCTGGGTGAAGGAGCGGAGCTGGTTCACATAGCCAAACATGTTCGCCAGCGGGACGATCGCTTCCACCGCCTGCGCGTTACCGCGCGTGTCAGTGCCCTGGATCTGCCCGCGACGCGAGTTGAGGTCGCCGATGACGTCGCCGAGATAATCCTCAGGCGTAACGACCTCGACCTTCATGATCGGCTCGAGCAGCTTAATGCCGGCCTTCTGGGCCACTTCGCGCATTGCACCGCGGGCGCAGATTTCGAACGCCAGCGCCGAAGAGTCGACGTCGTGATATTTGCCGTCGATCAGGTGAACTTCGAAGTCGATGATCGGGAAGCCGATCAGCGAACCCGTCTCGGCTGTCTCGCGCAGGCCCTTCTCGACCGACGGGATATATTCCTTCGGAACGTTGCCGCCCTTGATCTCGTCGAAGAACTGGAAGCCCGAACCGCGCTCGCCCGGGGCGACCGCGATCTTGATCTCGCCGAACTGACCGGAGCCGCCCGACTGCTTTTTGTGGGTGTAGGTCAGCTCGACCGGCTTCGCGAGATATTCGCGATAGGCGACCTGCGGCGCACCCACGTTGGCCTCGACCTTGAACTCTCGCTTCATGCGGTCGACGAGAATCTCGAGGTGGAGCTCGCCCATCCCCTTGATGATCGTCTGGCCCGATTCATGGTCGGTCGACACGCGGAATGACGGATCCTCGCGGGCAAGGCGGTTGAGCGCCACGCCCATCTTCTCCTGGTCGGCCTTCGTCTTGGGCTCGACCGAGAGCTCGATGACCGGATCGGGGAATTCCATCCGCTCGAGGATGATCGGCGCGTTCGTGGCGCACAGAGTGTCGCCGGTGGTCGTGTCCTTGAGGCCGGCGAGCGCGACGATGTCGCCAGCGTATGCCACCTGGATGTCCTCACGGTCGTTGGCATGCATCAGCAGCATGCGGCCGACCTTTTCCTTCTTGTCCTTGACGCTGTTCATGACCTGCGACGAAGTCTCGAGCGTGCCCGAGTAAATACGAGCGAAGGTCAGCGTGCCCACGAATGGGTCGTTCATGATCTTGAAGGCCAGCGCGGCAAACGGCGCATTGTCGTCCGACGGACGTGAATCCTCGTCGCCGTTGGGCAGGATGCCCTTGATCGCAGGAACGTCGAGCGGGCTCGGCAGATAGTCGACCACCGCGTCTAGCAGCGGCTGAACGCCCTTGTTCTTGAACGCCGAGCCACAGACGACCGGAACGAACGCCATTCCGAGCGTGCCCTTGCGGATAAGCTTCTTCAGGGTCGCGACGTCAGGCTCATTGCCTTCAAGATAGGCTTCCATCGCGTCATCGTCCTGCTCAACGGCAAGTTCAATGAGGTTGGTGCGCGCTTCGGCGGCCTTGCCCTTCAAGTCGTCCGGAATTTCCTGATATTCGAACTTCGCGCCAAGGCTCTCTTCAAGCCAGATGATTGCGCGGTTCTCGACCAGGTCGACGAGGCCCTTGAAGCCGCCTTCGATGCCGATCGGAAGATACAAGACCGCCGGGCGCGCGCCGAGGCGGTCGATGATCGACTGGACGCAATAATAGAAGTCGGCACCGGTGCGGTCGAGCTTGTTGATGAAGCACATCCGCGGAACGCCATACTTGTCGGCCTGGCGCCAAACGGTCTCCGACTGCGGCTCAACGCCGGCAACGCCGTCGAAACAGGCAACCGCGCCGTCGAGCACGCGCAGCGAACGCTCGACTTCGATGGTGAAGTCGACGTGGCCAGGCGTGTCGATGATGTTGATGCGATGCTCGGGGCCCTTGCCCTCGTCAGCGCTCCAGAAACAGGTCGTCGCGGCCGACGTGATCGTGATCCCGCGCTCCTGCTCCTGCTCCATCCAGTCCATCGTGGCGGTGCCTTCGTGGACTTCACCGATCTTGTAGGACTTGCCGGTGTAATAGAGGATGCGCTCGGTCGTCGTCGTCTTGCCGGCGTCGATGTGCGCCATGATGCCGATGTTGCGATAGCGGTCGAGCGGATGGCTGCGGGCCATTTTACTTGCTTCCTTAGCGATGTGGGGAGCCGGCGGATCCGGCTTCCCCAGATATAGGTATGAAAATTACCAGCGGTAGTGGCTGAACGCGCGGTTCGCTTCGGCCATGCGGTGCGTGTCCTCGCGCTTCTTCACGGCATTGCCGCGGTTCTGCGAGGCATCCATCAGCTCGCCCGACAGACGCGCGGCCATCGTCTTTTCAGAGCGGGCGCGAGCGGCCGAGATCAGCCAGCGAATGGCGAGCGCCTGAGCGCGCTCGACGCGAACTTCCACGGGGACCTGGTAAGTCGCACCGCCGACGCGGCGGCTGCGGACTTCGATCCCCGGCTTCACATTGTTGAGGGCGTCGTGAAAGACCTGGATCGGGTCTTTCTTCAGGCGAGCTTCGACATTGTCGAGAGCGCCATAGACGATGCCTTCGGCGACCGACTTCTTGCCGTCGAGCATGACCGAATTCATGAACTTCGACAGGACGATGTCCCCGAAACGGGGATCGGGAAGGATTTCGCGCTTTTCTGGGCGGCGACGACGGGACATTGGACTGTTCCTTTCTCTTCAGCCTGTTCCGGAACTTGTCCGGGGCTTACTCGTGCGTGGTTACTTGGGACGCTTGGCGCCGTACTTCGAACGGCTCTGCTTGCGGTCCTTGACACCCTGGGTGTCGAGAACGCCGCGAAGCACGTGGTAGCGGACACCCGGAAGGTCGCGCACACGGCCGCCACGGATCAGCACGACGCTGTGCTCCTGGAGGTTGTGGCCTTCGCCGGGGATATAGCTGATGACTTCGCGCTGGTTCGTCAGACGGACCTTGGCGACCTTACGAAGCGCCGAGTTCGGCTTCTTCGGGGTGGTCGTGTAAACGCGAGTGCAAACGCCACGCTTCTGCGGGTTCTGTTCCATCGCAGGAACCTTGGACTTGGCCTTCTGCGGTTCGCGACCCTTGCGGATCAGCTGGTTGATCGTTGGCATGAAGCCCTTCACCTTTATGTTGCCGGAAGACCCGGCGGTTACTTTGCGCAACGCAAAAGCGTGAACACCTGGTAGCCGCCAGCCACCCGGCCTTCACGTCGTTGAGCAATGTTCAGCTCTGTCCTTCAGGGGAACGGAATCGCAGCCCGCGGACGAGCGGCCACATAGCGAGGGACCGCCGGAGGGTCAACGGGTGGCTCTCCGAAACCGATTGAGCCGACGAATGCGCAGGGCAAGCCGACAAACGGACTTGATCGACGGCGGCTCGCGTCCGGTCGAAACCGAAGAGCATCTGGATCCCATGCGGTCCATCCATGGCTCCGTTCAAAGGGAGCAGGATCATGACAAGCAAGAATGTACTCGTTGCGGTCGGGATGGCCCTGATCGCCGTTCCGGCGGGCGCACAGAACTCCGACGCGCCGAAATCCGACAAGAGCACCACGGTCGACCAGAAGAAATACTGCCTTTCGTACGACAGCGTCGTCGGAAGCCGCGTCCGGGCGCAGGAATGCAAGACCAAGGCCGAGTGGGCCAGGGAGCACGTCGACATCGACAAGATGTTGAAGGAGTAGCTTCCGCCGGGGCGCGGTCGCGAGCCGCGCCCACCCTCTCAAATCTCTCTCAGGGTCACTTCGTCGCGGCCAAACTCCAGCCCGACGGTCAACAGCGCCCTGAATGCATTGTAGCCCGAATTCCCCGGGAAGAAGGCGTGGAAAAACAACTGCGGCTTCCCCTCCATGCCCGGCGCAACAGAGGCATGGCCCGGCGCCCACCACAGGCTGTTTGACTTCAGCAGCGGCTCAGCTCGCTTGACGTATGGGCCAAGCGGATGGTCGGCGACCGCCACCCCGATGCCATAGGCCGGCGTCGAGAAGTCATTTCCGGCATAGAACATCCAGTAACGGCCGTTCTGCTTCGTGACGAACGGCCCCTCGATCAGGTGCCCTTCCCAATCGAGGTCATTGGCAAGAACAACCTGCTCCTCACCCGTGAATGATCGGCCGTCCGCAGCTAGCCTCCGCGCGTGGATCGGCGTCCGCATCGCCTCGACGATATCGCTCGCCTGTCCGAACTCGATGAGCGCGGGCTTCACGCGCGACCAATTGTCGAGCGCAGCCTCGATCAGCGGCTGCATCCAGAAGAAGCGCTCCATCGATCGGCGGGTATTGGCCCACGGCTGGATCGCAGCGGCAAAGGCGGCGGTCCGGCGGTCGCGATCGCTTTCGAACAGTGTCTCGACGAGATCGGGATGCTCGCGCAGCAACCCGGCGAGGGGTCGCGGCCAAAGACCGTTCGTGTCGTTCTTCCAGAAAAGGAGGGGCGCGCCGTCATCATCGACGAAGATGTGGGAGTCGATCACACCGCCGCTCGCCGGACCGCCCGGCGTAAGCATCTTGCCGCCGGTAACCATCGGCGAGCCATTGTCGGACCACGGTCCAAAGGGCGAAGCGGCGCGTGCCAGGCCGATCGCGAGCGCCCCGCTCTGGTCGCGGGCGGTGTAGACGAGCCAATATTCGTCCCCGATCTTGGCTATTTCAGGTGCCCAGAAATCTCCCGTGCGTTTGCCATGCCGTGCCCATGCGGGAGCCTTGCCTTCGGGAAACACGAAGCCGTCATGATCCCAATTCTCGAGATCTCGGGAATGGAGGATCGGGAAGGCGTCCAGTGCATCGTTCGACGTCGCTGTCAGGATCCAGCCGTCATCGACCTTCAGGACAGCCGGGTCGCCATAACCAGCCCTCGTAAGCTCGCTTAGATTTTCCGAGATCAGCGCCTTCCACGGCACGCCTGTCGGCGCGGCTCGCGGAGCCTCGGAAGACACCGGCGCCCTCGTTCCAAAGTCGGCGGCAAGCTCGGCAAAGAAGCGCGCGTAATCCGCCTGCTCACCGCCGGCAATTCGGTAACAGCGATCCGGGCCATCGCCTTCGCGCACGGCCAGATCGGTCGCTTCGCCGTCTGCGGTTGCCTGGACGTCGAATATTGGAATTGAGCCCATGGACGCCAATCAACGGCTGGCGAGACGCTTAAGCTCCTTAACTCCCGCCGCGAGGATGTCCGCGCCGGGCGTCGTCGGAATATCCGGCTTCAGCTTCCAGCGCGGATTGTCCTTCACGTCGTAAACCGGCTCCGCGCTGTAGTTGATCGAGATGCCCGTGCGGTCGAGCCGCAGCGGAAAGACCGCCGCTCCAAGTCCCATCGTCTCGGTCCCGACTGTCACTGCCCGACGGATGCCCTTCATGCCCATCGGAAAGCCCTCAGCCATGCTCGCGCTCCAATGGTTCTGGAGCACGACGACCGGCTTTTCGTAAGTGAAAGGCCCCTGCGGATCGACATATTCGGTCCATGGGTCAGTCAAGCCGAAGCCCTGTCCGCTTCGACGCCGCATCAGTGCATAGGGACGACGTTCCTTTATGAAACGGCCCATGATCGGCCGGGCTACTGCCGTGTCGCCACCGCCATTGTCGCGCGCGTCGATGATGAGGCCAGGAGTGTCCTTCAACTGCTCGAGCGCAGCATCGAACGCTTTCGGCGCTTCACTGTCGCCGAACGACGTGATCGCGATATAGCCGAAACCCTCGTCGAGCTTCCGGTGATTGATCGACGCCCGGTCCGCAAAAGGCTTAAACGGCAGGAGGAGGTCGCGCACGCTGCCGTCCTTGGAGCGCAGCCGAAGCTTGCGGGCACGATCGCGATTGCCGCCGACCGCCGCGTTGATTGCAAATCGGCGCGCCTCGGGATCAGGCCGCGCAAGCGCTCGCGGCATTCGCGCAGCAGCGGCCTGGGCGAACGGCACGCCGTCGATCGCAAGAACGACGTCGCCGATCCCGATGCCCGAATCCATCGCGGCCGAGCCATCCCGGATCGCACGAACCTCGACACCCGCCGGCGTCTCACCAACGAAAACGTCGGACAGCGGCCAGCGCGGAAGTCCGGGCACCGGCGAGGAAAAATGCGTGTGCCCATCGTATAGCTCATCCGTGATGGCGAGAAGCAGGCGGTTCCACTTTTCCTCGTCGTCGCCGACTGCCGCCAACCGTGGCTGATAGATTGCGCGGACCCGGTCCCAATCCGTCGCCTTATCGCCGAAGAAAGCATACCGATCGCGCAGCGTCTCCCACAGCTCGTCGAAGTCCTGCTGGAGGGTTATGTCCCTGGGCGGCTCAATCGCAATGGCGGGCGCCGCAATTGCGGCGAGCCCGGACGCGATCGCCGTCCGGCGCGTAAGAGCGAAGGTCATTGCTGGTTCTTCACGACGTCGCCGCGCGCCATCACGAACGCGACATTCTTCAGGACCGTCACGTCGGTCAGCGGATCGCCTGCCACGGCGATGATATCGGCTGATTTGCCTGGTTCGACCGTGCCCACTTCGTTCGACAGTCCCAGTAGATCGGCGGCGTTCACCGTCGCCGCCTTGATAGCCTCGACCGGCGGCATTCCGAACTTCACCAGCATCTCGAATTCGTCGGCATTCTTGCCGTGCTTGGAAACACCGGCATCGGTCCCAAAGGCGATCTTCACGCCCGCCGGATAGGCCTTCTTCACCGATTGACCGGTGATTCCGATCCGCCACTCGATCTGCTGCTTCACCGCGCCGGTGTAGGCGTTCGGGTCCTTGGTGAGCCGATCGATATAGCCGTTAACCGTCGACAGCGTCGGCACGTAATAAGCGCCGGCCTGCTTGAAGAGCTTGATGATCTCGTCGTCCATTACCGTGCCATGCTCGATCGAGTCTGCTCCGGCACGTAGTGCGAGCTTGATGCCGTCGGCACCATGCGCGTGCACGGCGACCTTCCGGCCGTAAGCATGAGCGGTCTGGACGAGCGCCTTGGCCTCGTCATCGAACATGCGCGTGGCAAGGCCGGTGCCGCTGTTCACGCCGCCGGTGGTCGCGAACTTTATGACGTCCGCTCCGCGGTCGATCTGACGGCGAACGACGCGGCGGCAGCTTTCGACGCTGTCACAGAGGTTTTCGGGGCTCGGATTCCAATGTGCGACAAGGTCGTCGTTCAGCGATCCGCGGCCGTCCATGTGCCCGCCGGTGGTCGAAATCGACTGAGCCGCATCCACGATGCGCGGTCCCTGTACCCAGCCGCGCTTCACCGCTTCACGAAGCGCCAGCGTATCGCCATGATCGTCCCCGAGATTGCGGACGGTGGTGAAGCCGGCCCGAAGCGTCTTCATGCCGTTCATTTGGGTTTCGAGCGCATGCAGGGGCATGTCGTCGCGAACCTCGGCCAGGAGCGCCTGCTCCCCGCCCCTGTCGCTGACCAGATGAACGTGGCTGTCGATCAGACCGGGAAGGACGGTCTTGTCACCAAGTTCGATCGTCGTCGCCCCGGCCGGCGCGGGAACATGACCGTGGCGCACCTCCACGATCCGGCCATTGTCGACGACGATCGTCGACGGCCCGAGCGGCGCTTTGCCGGGAACGGCGATCAACCGGCCGGCATGGATGTAGGTCGGTGCAGCGAATGCGGCGGAAGTGCACGAAGCGAGGGCGACTGAGATCAGCAAGCGGTGAAGCATGGCGGCACCTTAAGGCCGCCTTTGCCGGACGCAACGGGGGTGAAACTATTCGGTTGTCGCCCCGTCCCATTCTTCCTTGTGATGACGCGCTTCGGCGTCCTCCTTCGTGCGCTGGACGATCTTGTCCTTGTGCTCGGGCGGGCCGTAGATCGTGTAGAGCCGAAGTGGCTCGGTCCCCGTGTTGCGCACGTTGTGGCGAGCGCCAGCGGGAACGATCACGGCGAAATCGTCCATCACCGGATTTTCGCGGCCGTCGATGTCCACCGATCCCTGCCCTTCCTCGACCCGGAAGAACTGATCGCGGTCCTCGTGGACTTCCTCACCGATCTCTTCGCCCGGCTGGAGGGTCATCAGCACGAGCTGCAGATGCTGCCCGGTATAAATGACGTGGCGGAAGTTCTCATTGTCGACCGTCAGCCGCTCGATATCGTCGCAAAAACCCCGCTTCATGAGATGCCCTCTTCGTTCGCTGGATACTCGTTCAGAACGCACAACCGTCGCCGAGCCATGTTGTTCAGCCATCTCAGCTTTTCAACGGATCGTTGCCCCAGTTCATGAGCGAATAGCGCCAGCGCGAGGTCGCAATATTGGCGGGCTCCTGCGCCCTGTGACGGCGCACGTAACCGACAACCTTTCGCATGTGGGCATAGTCGTCGTCGCTTAGCTCGACCTTCTTCTTACCGAGGATGTCGACAATGCGCCGGCCGCTGGCGTGGCCGACACTTTCGCCCGTTCCCTTGCCGCCCTTGGCCCTCCAGCCGACCGCGCGGCTCTCTTTGGTGTCCAGCCATTTCTTCAGCTCCGAAGCGGTCATGTTCACTGCTTCGTCGAAGTCCTTGCGGACCTTGTCGCGATCGATCTCTGCCATTCCTCCACAACGCTCGTCGCGGGGAGCGGCTCAATACGGACGAAAGGCTTAGTGGCCCGGAGGCACCAGTTCGCCGCCCTTCACGACGGCAGCCGGGCGCTCAAGGACCCGGATATCGCGGAGCGGATCGCCGTCTACCGCCACGATATCGCCGTAGCGGCCGACCTGGATCTCGCCGACGTCGTTGCGGCCGAGGGCCTCCGACGCATTCTTGGTCGCGGCCTGGATCGCCTCGAGCGGGGTCATTCCGTACTGGACCATGACCGCGAACTGCTGACCCACCATTGCGTGTGGCATGACCCCCGCATCAGACCCGAAGATCATGCGAACGCCGGCCTGGTGAGCCTTGCGGAAATTGTCGCGCTGGGCCTGCCCGATCTCGCGGTCCTTGCGGATGTTCTCCTCAAGCTCGCCATTCTTGCGGCCTTCTGCCTGCGTGTAGTCGGTGTTCTTGATATCCATCGAGAACCAGACCGGCCGCTTGCGCGCCTTTGCGAGCTTGATGCTCTCGTCATCGAGAAGGCTGGCGTGCTCTATGGTGTCGATACCGGCGCGGATCGCGGCATTGATGCCGCTGGCGCCGTGCGCATGGGCGGCGACGCGAAGGCCCTGCATATGCGCCTCGTCAGCGATGGCGCGAAGCTCATCCTCGGTGAGCTGCTGCTGCCCCGGCGTATCGCCGCGCGAGAAGACGCCGCCCGTCGCGCAAACCTTGATCACCTCGGCCCCGAACTTCCGCTGGCGGCGAACCTGGTACTTCAGCTCCTCCGGGCTGTCGCCGATGCCCTCTTCCTTCTCCTTTTTCTGGAGCTCGGGCGGGAGATAGGTGTCGTCACAATGGCCGCCAGTGGCGCCAAGCGCATGGCCGGCCGGAACAATGCGCGGGCCGACGACGTAACCGGCCTCGATGGCCTGCTTCAGACCGACGTCCGCCCACTCGCCCGATCCGACCACGCGCATGGTCGTGAAGCCGCCATTGAGCATGTCGCGGGCGGTGCTAGTCGCGACGGCCGGCCAGAAGCTTCCGGTATATTCGAGGAAGCGGTAGCCGCCGATGTCCGCCGGCCCGAGATGCGTGTGCATGTCGATCAGGCCGGGAAGCAGGGTCCGGTTGCCGAGATCGATATGCTTGACGTCGGCGCCCCAGCGCACCGTACGTGCATCGGCGATCGACGTGATGTGACCGGTGTCGTCGACGAAGATCGCCGGGTTCGGCACGTAGCGCCCGGTCTCGACGTCGAGCATCCTTTCGCCTGTAATCACCGTCGCCGCCGTCGCGGGGGAAACGACTGCAGAAGCAGCGAGGAGGGAAAGAACGACACGTCGGATCATCTGGAACCCCCTAAGCGAAATCGAGCCATAGCCTGGTAATCTTCTTCGCAGGCATCGGCGACCGCTTGCAAGTGGGCATCGAGCACCGGAAGTTCGGCGTCTTCCTCGCCCTCGAAACCGGTGCTGGCCTCGACACGGCCGTACCAGTGCGACGCCCAGACCCCGTCCTCCGGGTGACGGCCAGTTGACCAGTGCAACATCGCTTCCCTCCAAGGGATTTCGAGCGCATTGCAGAGCGCCGACAGCGTGCCCGCCGGGTCGGCCAGAACATCGGCCGAATCCACCACCGGAGGCGGACCCCCGAGCCTGTCGGACTCGCGGTCGAAGAACTCGCGAACGACACGAACGCCGAGATCGCTTGCCTCCACCGTTTCACGCTTGCGGGCGTAGGACGCGACCATGCGTCGTGGATCGCGGATCAGGAAAGCATGGGTCACATTGCGGATGTCGTCTGGCGCGACCGGTCCCACCATGTGATGCGCCATTTGCTTCTGATACCAGAGCGGGGAATCGTCGGGCGGATCGCCTGCCATCGCTTCGGCAATTCGGTGCCAGTCCGTCTCCATCGACGCGATTACCGCGTCGCGCATCGGATGGTCCGCGCCAAACTCTTTCAGGAAGGCGCCATAGAAGGGCTCGTCGCTGACGAAGCAATCGGGGCGGGATGAAAAGCTGCGCATCATTGCGGTCGAGATGTTCCGGGGGCCCGACCACATGGCGATGCGCCGGGTCACTGACGATTGCGTCCCGATACGTCCTGGCCGAGCTTCTTGCGGTAAAGCTGCTGCAACCGCTCGACCATCGGTCCGCGCTCGGAACCGATCACCCGTCCGTCGATGGTGCCGACTGGAGCGACGCCCGCGAACGTGCCGGTCGTGAACGCCTCGTCCGCGCCATAAACGTCGGTCAGCGAGAAGTTGCGCTCGAACGCAGGAATGCCGGCCTCTCGCGCAACTTCCAGCACCAGCCCGCGCGTGATGCCGTCGAGGCAATAGTCGCCGCTCGACGTCCACACCTCGCCGTTGCGAACGATGAAGAAATGGGTGGAATTGCAAGTTGCGACGAAGCCGTGAGGATCGAGCATCAGCGCCTCATCCGCGCCCGCCTCGGCAGCCTGGATGCAGGCAGTGATGCAGTTCAACTTGCTGTGACTGTTGAGCTTCGGATCCTGCACGTCCGGATAGCCGCGGCGCACGTGAACGGTGAACAGCTTCAGCATTCGCGTCGCGGTTTCCGGGACCGGCTCCTTCCACTCCGGAATGATGACGATTGTCGCCGGGGAAATGACCACTCGCGGGTCCTGATAAGGAGTCGAGCGAATGCCGCGCGTCACCATCAGGCGAATATGGACCCCGTCGCCATCCATCCTGTTGGCGTCGAGCAGGGCAAACAGCCGCCGCTCCAGGTCCTCGCGCGACACGCCGATGTCCATCGCGATCGCCTTTGCCCCGCGATAGAGCCGGTCGAGGTGGCGATCGAGGAACGCGATTCGACCCTGGTGGACCCGCAACCCTTCCCAAACGCCGTCTCCCAGCATGAACCCGCTGTCGAAGACCGACACCGTCGCCTGTGGACGCGGCACGAGCGCGCCGTTGACGTCGATCAGCACCTCCGCGTTGCGGGGGTCTGGCACGAAATGATGCGTCCCGGTCGCTTGGGTCACGCGCCGACGCTAGCGACCCCGGCGATGCTGTCCAGCCTCAGCCGCCGAAAGGCAGTGCGTCCGGAACCTCGTATATCTCGACCGCGCCGATCCGGATAACGCTGGTATCATCCCGGCGCTCGACGCGGAACGGCGCGGAAGCGTCGCTCGAAACGGCCCGCCCGTTGCGGAAAAGGATCGTGCGCTCGCCGCCGTCGGGAGTGTCGAGATGGAGCGTGGCCGATCCCGGGCGACGGACGACCCCGGCCTTGCACATGCCGAAGGCGGCATTCAGGACTGTCCGGCAGCGCACAAGCGACGTCGCGTGATAGGGAGTTCCAGGGACAAGCGCGTCGCCAGGATGATGCGGCGGCGCATTGGCATGACCCGCGCCGAGGCGTCCGCCGCCGACCGCAACGTCGAGCCGATATCTTGCGACCTCGCCGCGCCGCGCGGTGGCACGCATCTGATAGACGCGGATCGTGTACGCGCCATTCTTGGCGGTTGTTCCGCTGAAAGTCTGCGTGCCCATCGAACTGTTGTAGATCGCAGCATCCTTCGATCCGGGTTCGAGAATGTTGAAATATGGCGAGCCGCGGGTCGTGCGAAGTGACACGTTCATCTGCTGGCCCGCGCGCACGGCTATCCGGTAGTCGATAAACTGGTAGCCCTTGATCGAGCCGTTGACGGCCGCCGACGATGCGCCGCTCGCGAAGGTGATCGGGATCACGGCTTGTGAAAACGCGGGCGACAGCACGAATGGCGTAGTCGCCAGCAAGGCGGCGAATAGAACGAACTTCGGCTTCATGGTCTCGTTCCTTCCCAATCGGTCAGGAAGATGCCCCCGTTTCGCCTTCGGCACTGACTCGGCGGGGTTGAAGCTAAATGAAACAGGTGACCGATCAACGGGCCAAAAGGCCGTATTCAGATGTGGATCACGCGGCCGAAGGCGGCGAGGACGCTTTCGTGCATCATCTCGCTGAGAGTCGGGTGTGGGAAGACGGTCTGGATGAAGTCGTCCTCCACCAGCTCGGCGGTCTTGCCGACAGTATAGCCCTGGATCAGCTCGGTGACCTCGGCGCCGATCATGTGCGCGCCGAGCAACTCACCGGTCTTGGCGTCGAATACCGTCTTCACGAAGCCCTCGACCTCGCCCAGCGCGATCGCCTTGCCGTTGCCGATGAAGGGGAACTTGCCGACCTTCACCTCGTAGCCCTTTTCCTTGGCCGCAGCTTCGGTCAGGCCGACGGATGCGACCTGCGGGCGACAGTAGGTGCAGCCCGGAATGTTCTTCGGGTCGGTCGGATGCGGGTGCGCATCCTTATTCCCGAGTTCCTTGGCGATGGCCTCGGCAGCGGTCACGCCCTCATGGCTCGCCTTGTGCGCGAGCCAGGGCGGAGCGGTCACATCTCCGATCGCCCAGATACCTGGCACGTTCGTGCGGCACATAGGGTCGGTGTCGATGTGTCCCTTGGTCGTCTTCACGTTCAGTGCCTCTAGCCCGATGTTCTCCGTGTTCGGAACAATGCCGACGGCGACAATCGCATGGCTGAACCGATGCTCCGTGACCTTGCCATCCTTGGCCTTGATCTTGGCGGTGACACCCTTTGCGTCCGGCGTCAGGCTCTCGACGCCCGCGGACGTCAGCACCTGCATGCCCTGCTTGGTGACCTGCTTCTCGAGGAAAGCGCTGACTTCCGCATCCTCGACCGGAACGATGCGGTCGAGCATTTCGACCACCGTTACCTTGGCGCCGAGGTCGACGTAGAAGCTCGCGAACTCGATCCCGATCGCACCGGAGCCGATGACCAGAAGCTCGGTCGGCATTTCCGTCGGAGTCATAGCGTGGCGATAGGTCCAGATGCGTTTGCCGTCGGCCTTCGCGAACGGGAGATCGCGCGCTCGCGCGCCGGTGGCGATGATGATGTGCTTGGCGGCAAGTTCCGTCGCCTTGCCGTCCGCGCCAGTAACGGAAAGCTTTCCTTTCCCGGTGAGCTTGCCCTCGCCCATGTGCACGGCGATCTTGTTCTTCTTCATCAGGTGCGTGACGCCCTGATTGAGCTGCTTGGCCACGGCACGACTGCGCGCGACGACCTTGTCGATCTTGAAGCCGGCCTTGATCGCTTCGAGCCCGTAGGCGTCGGCATGCTGAATCTGGTGGAAGATCTCCGCCGAGCGAAGCAGCGCCTTGGTGGGGATGCAGCCCCAGTTGAGGCAGATGCCGCCGAGGTTCTCGCGCTCGACGATCGCGGTCTTGAGGCCAAGCTGGGCAGTGCGGATCGCGGCCACATAACCGCCCGGGCCGGAGCCGAGCACGATAACGTCGTAGGATTCAGCCATTACTTTCCTCTTGTCCCGCTATTTCGCGCGGCCTGTCATTCTCGTCGAGCGCAACGAACTTGAAGCGTCCCCACGCAACGCGCGTCTCGGTGTCTCCGTGCCGCTCGCGTGAAATCGCTTCCGCCGCATAGGTGAGCGATGTCCGCCCGCTTTCAACCAGCTCTACGTACACCGACACTTCGTCGCCGACGCTCGGAGCGCCCTTAAAGCGAAGCTCTTCCGCCGCAACCAGCACCGCTTTGCCGCGAACGACCCGCGACGCCTCGCTGCCAGCGCCAAGCGCCATCTGGCTGATCAGCCATCCGCCAAACACGCCGCCATAGGGATTAAGGTGCGTCGGCATCGCCGTCGCGCGGATGACGGGAATACGGTCAGGCAATGCGAACCATCAACGAGTGTGCCAATTGAAGAAGAGCCGGAATGCCAACGCCGAGCCTAGGAACAGCGGGATCGAGAACAGGAATCCGGGCGATCCCTTGATCGGTCGCACCGTCCCCCACCCCGCCCAGCTATGAAGCCAGCCACCTTCCTGACCGCCGAGCGTAAGCGGAAGCACGAATGCCAGGATTCCGCCGAGAAGAAGTGCAGTCATCCACTTCATAAAATGGCCCCCTCACCTATCACCATCCTAACCTGTTTAGGGCCCCGGCAACAGGAGGTCAGGCGAGCATGCCCAAGGGGTTCTCGACCAGCCGCTTGAAGGCCTGCATCAGCTTGGCCCCATCTGCGCCGTCGATGGCGCGGTGATCGAAACTCCCGGTCGCAGACATCACCGACGCGATCCGAAGGCTGTCGTTGATGACATAGGGCCGCTTCTCGCCCGCACCTATGGCCATGATCATGCCCTGCGGCGGATTGATGACGGCTTCGAACTGCTTGATGCCGTACATGCCCATGTTGGACAGGCTGGCGGTGCCGCCCTGATATTCTTGCGGCTGGAGCTTGCCTTCTTTCGCCCGGCCCGCGAGGTCCTTCATCTCGGTCGAGATTGCGGAAACGCTCTTGGTGTCGGCGCCGACGATGATCGGCGTGATCAGGCCGGCCGGGATTGAGACGGCTACCGAAATGTCGGCGCGGCTGTACTTGAGCAGCTGGTCGCCCGCGAAGCTGACGTTGCACTCCGGCACTTCGATCAGCGCCTGAGCGAGTGCCTTGATGAGGAGGTCGTTGACCGACAGCTTTACGCCACGGCTTTCGAGGCCCGCGTTGAGTTCGCCGCGGAGCTTCAGAAGCGCATCGAGCTGGATATCCACGGTCAGGTAGATGTGCGGGATCTGCTGCTTCGATTCCGTCAGGCGGCGAGCGATCGTCTTGCGGATATTCGAAAGCTTTATCGCCTCGTGCGGGATCGCCTGCTCGATGACACCCGGGAGCACTGCATGGGTCGCAAGCACGGGTGCGGCAGCAGGCGCCCCGGCCGGCGCCGCAGCGGGAGCCTTGCCGACGGCGGCGTCAATGTCCGCACGCACGATGCGCCCGCCCGGGCCCGTGCCCTGAAGCACGTTCAGATCGATGTTCTGGGCCTGCGCAAGCCGGCGGGCCAGCGGAGACGCCTTTACGCGGTCGCCTTCGGCGCGCGGCGCGGCTGCGGGCTGTGGCGGAGTCTCAACGGGTGCCTGTTCGGGGGCGCTTTTTGGCGTTGCATCGGGCTTGGGAGCCGGCGCTGCCGCCTTGGGAGCTTCCACCGGAGCCGTGTCGGCCTTGGGAGCCGCTGCCGAAACGTCCTCGCCCTCGCCTGCCAGAATCGCGATCGGAGCGCCGACCTTCACGCCATCCGTACCCTCGGGAACCAGGATCTTCGCGATCTTGCCTTCATCGACGGCTTCGAACTCCATCGTCGCCTTGTCGGTCTCGATTTCGGCGAGAATGTCTCCGGACTTTACCTCGTCACCCTCTTTCACGAGCCATTTGGCGAGCGTGCCCTCTTCCATCGTCGGGGACAGGGCGGGCATTTTGAGTTCGGTCGGCATGAGCGTCTTTCCGCTTGGACAGGCTCGCGGGCACAAAGCCAATGCGGCGGTCGGGGTCAAGTGGGCGACAGCCGTTTGCGATGCCGCTTGCGCTGAACGACGGATTAACGCAGCACTTGTTCCGCATGGGGGAGAGCGAGCCCAAACGCACTTATCTCGTCGTCATCGACGACAGCCCGGAGGCGCGCGTCGCCCTCCGGTTCGCGGCGCGTCGAGCGATAAAGACCGATGGACTCGTGGAAGTGCTGGCGATCGTCGAGCCGCAGGATTTCGTTCAGTGGGGCGGAGTCCAGGCAGCCATCGAGGAAGAGCAGAAACTGCGGATCGAGGGGATCGTCAGCGGCGCCGTCGGCGAGATCATGGACGAGTCGGGCCTGAAACCCTCGATCGTGATCCGAAGCGGCGAACCGACGAAGGTCGTCCGGGAGTATGTCGGCGAGCGCACGGAAGTTGCTGCGCTCGTCCTGGGAGCCGCTCCGGCCGGAAACCCCGGGCCGCTGGTCGCTCATTTCACGGGTAGCGATGCGGGCAAGCTGCCGTGCCCGGTTATGATCATTCCCGGCTCGCTCGACGACGAGCGGCTCGAACAGCTGAGCTAAAGTATCTTCGCGAGCAGGTCGCAGACCGCGACGCAGCCCGCTTCGTCCTCTTCGGTGAATTGTGATGGGTTCGGGCTGTCAAGGTCGAGAACCGCGATCAGCTTCCCGTCGCGAACGATCGGAACGACCAGCTCGCTTACAGAGGCGGCATCGCAGGCAATGTGGCCGGGGAAAGCGTGGACGTCTTCAACTCGCTGGACCTCCTGTGTTGCAGCCGCCGCGCCGCACACGCCTGTGCCGAACGGAATGCGGATGCAAGCCGGGCGTCCCTGGAAGGGTCCGAGCACCAGTTCGCCATCGACGTTACGGTAGAATCCTGCCCAGTTGAGGTCGGGCAGAGTCTCCCAAATCAAAGCCGCGACATTGGCCATGTTGGCGACGCTATCCGGTTCTCCGGTCGTCAACCCATCGACGGCCGAGAGCAGGTCCCGGTACATGACGGTCTTGTCGGCCGTTTCGATCTTGAAATCGTACATCAGTCGAACTGCACCTTTCCGCGCGTCTGCTTCACCGCGCTGCGCTGCTTCTTCTTGTCGACGCGCTGGGCCTTTGCGGCCCTGCTGGGACGCGTTGGCTTCCGCTTCGCCTGGACGATATGGGCAGCGGCAATCATTTCCGCCAGACGCCGGCGCGCATCCTGCCGGTTGGCGTCCTGCGTGCGGTACTTGCGCGCCGTGATCAGCAATTCGCCAGCGCCGGTCACCTTGCTGCCCGCAATCCGCTTCAGCCGCTCGTAAGCATCCGGATGCAGTCCAAGCCGAAAAAGGTCGACGCGGAGCTGAACCGCCGTCGCTACCTTATTGACGTTCTGCCCGCCCGGGCCAGTCGCGGCGAGGAAACTCTCGCTCAGAGCATCTTCGGGGATGACGACATCCTCAGGCTTCACTGCCCCATTCCCCGAAATAGTCCGGAAGCGGCGCGCTGACGTCGATCGCCGGTTTCTTCTCGCGCGGAACGAAGAGCCGCGACGCGTGAAGAAGCATCGGCCCGCCGGGCACGCCATAAACGCGGTCGCCGACGATGCCCCGGCCGAAGGCCTCGCGCGCGTGCACGCGCAGTTGATGGGTACGCCCCGTCACCGGCCGGAACTCGATCAGCGTGTGGCCGTCACGAACCGAGATTTTCCGCCAGTTGGTCACGGCCTTATCGCCCTTGGGATCGGCGACCATCCGCCATCCCGCCTTCTCGCTCGATTTCTTGCCGAGCGGGAGATCGATTGTGCCCTCGTCCTGATCGACCTCGCCATCGACGACCGCGAGATAATATTTTTCGACCTGGCGTGCTTCGAACGCCTTCTGAAGTGACGACCGTGCCTTGGGCGAACGCGCGAGAAGCAGGCAACCCGACGTATCCTGATCCAGCCGGTGCATCGGCGTCGGCGGCCGTTGAAAACCCTGCTTCAATTCATTGAGCCGTCCGGCAACGCTGTCGCCCCCTCTGCGTGGGGTATCCACTGGCAGGCCCGCGGGCTTGTCGATCACCATCGTTTCGGCGTCGATGAAAAGGATAAGCTGGTCGAGCATCAACGGCCTCTTAGCCGTCTGTGACTCCTGCGCAACGATTCCGAGGGAATCCAGCGCGTTACACATTATTAACCTTTTGCCTTCAGACATCGAATGGTTAATGACCGCTTCAAGGCCGTTAAGAGAGCGTAACGCTTGGCTCTCTCTCAGGCTGAACGGTGGGGGGAAATTCAGATGCGCGTGCTGCTGATCGAGGACGAGCCGACGACCGCCAAGAGCATTGAGCTCATGCTGGGGACGGAAGGCTTCAACGTTTACACAACCGATCTTGGGGAAGAAGGCCTCGATCTCGGCAAGCTCTATGATTACGACATCATCCTTCTCGACCTGAACCTGCCGGACATGCACGGCTACGACGTGCTGAAGAAGCTCCGCACGGCGAAGGTCGGCACCCCGGTCCTGATTCTCTCGGGCATCGGCGAAATGGATTCCAAGGTCCGTGCGCTCGGTTTCGGCGCTGACGACTACGTCACCAAGCCGTTCCACCGCGATGAGCTGGTCGCCCGCATTCATGCGATCGTGCGCCGCTCGAAGGGCCATTCGCAATCGGTCATCCGCACCGGCAAGCTGGCCGTGAACCTCGACGCCAAGACGGTCGAGGTCGACAGTGCCCGCGTGCACCTGACCGGCAAGGAATATGCGATGCTGGAGCTGCTTTCGCTCCGCAAGGGCACGACGCTGACCAAGGAAATGTTCCTGAACCACCTTTACGGCGGCATGGACGAGCCCGAACTCAAGATCATCGACGTGTTCATCTGCAAGCTCCGCAAGAAACTGAGCCTTGCTTGCGGCGGCGCCAACTACATCGAGACCGTCTGGGGCCGCGGCTACGTGCTTCGCGATCCGGACTCCGAAGAGGTGGATCCGCCTGCGGCGGCGGTAGCGTAACAAACTTTCCTGGGGGTGGGTGAAGAGGCGGGGCGCCGAAAATGCGCTCCGCCTTTTTCATTCAGGCGATCCGCTTCAGCCCGTGCAGGCGGACCGCCCTACCCTCTTCGCAGACAGGCGCCCCGACCAGCCGCATCCAACGGCGTCCATCCGTTACCGAATTGATTTCCACATCCAGCGTGAAACCGCGGCGATGCTTGATCGCATGTGCCCGCAATCGCTCCATCGCGGCTCGCGATTCTTCGCAGTAGAGCGCCACGATTTCGTCGCGGCTAATCTTCGCATTACGAGGCAGGCCGAAGATGTCATAGACCCCGCCCGACCAGATCAGGCTGTTGTTGGACAGATCGCATTCCCAGAGGCCGGCGTGATGAAGCGCGAGCGTTCCCACCTGCGCCGGCTCAATGATGTCAGTGACGGCGCTGCTTAGGACGCAGCCAAGGTCGAAATGGCGCGCCTGCTCGAAAATCGGCCAGCTATGGTGGAGAGCCAGCGGCTCCGTGCGCTTCAACTTCGAGGCTCGCCTGTCCTGGGTTCGGCCCATTCACTAGGCCGAACGGGTTAACAGCCACTTGCGGAAAAGCCCCGCGCACGGACCTTAACTCGACCAAGCAGTAACAGCGCGAGAGTTCAGTCCGTTCTGGACGATTTGAGGCGTTGATCAGCAGGCGCTTGCACTCGCCGCGGATGCGCGGCAGCTCTTCATACCTGCTTCGACCAGCGACGTAGAAGCACACCGGTCAAGACTAAGGTCGATCCGAGTCCGATGAAAACCAAATTGAAAAGCACGAATTGGCTGTCCGAGACTGGCTGACCCGTGTTCTTATCCGGAAACGGTATTCCGAAGATGAAATGGGCTATCGAGAATCCTAAGCCGAACAAGAGGAAGACTGATCCAACGTCGACAAATCGACGGGACAATCGCAAGCCTTTCGATCGAGCAAATCCGAAGTACTCTAACAGATCGAAAATCAGGAGCCCCTCTTCAGGCGTTGATCAGCAGGCGCTTGCGTTCGCCGCGGATCGGGAGCGACAGCTGCTCGGGAAGCGCATTGGCCACTTCCGCTTCGGCCTCTTCCATCCGCCGCCACCCGTCACGACCCAGCCGTTCGAGCGGGCGGAAGCGCGTCTTGTAGGCCATGCGCGGCGACCCCTCGACCCAGTAGCCGAGATAGACATAGGGCAGGCTCGCCCTCGCCGCGCGGATAATGTGATCGAGGATAATGTACGTGCCGAGGCCTTTGCGAGATCCCGGTCCGACATCAAAGAAGCTGTAGATCATCGACAGGCCGTCACCCTGCTGGTCAGACAGACAGGCGCCGACCAACTTGCCAGGCCTCCCGCCCTTCGACGGCTCGCGATATTCGACGAGGTAGGTGCGGACAGGTGTCTGCTCGACCATGTCGGCAAAGTCGCTCTCGTCCATTTCGGCCATGCCCCCACCCGGATGACGGATCTCCAGATAACGCTGCAGCAACTCGTACTGCTCCTGTGTCGTCCAGGGCTTGCAGGCGGTGACCTCGAGATCGGCATGCTTGCGCAGCATCTTGCGCTGCGTCGCATTGGGCGTGAATTCCGCTGCAAGCACGCGCACCGACACGCATGCGGAGCAATCGATGCAGCTTGGACGATAAGCGACCGACTGGCTGCGGCGGAATCCAATCCGCCCGAGCGCTTCGTTGAGCTCGCCGGCATGGCGGCCCGACAATTCCGTAAAGACCTTCCGCTCGACCTTGCCCGGCAAATACGGACACGGCGACGGATTGGTCACGAAGAACTTCGGGAACCGGAACGGTGCGCTCAAGCGGACTCGCCTCCCAGATGGTTACGCAACACTTTATGCGACTGGTAAACGTCGATGAAAAGAGTTTGCCCCTCGAAAAGAGGGTTAACGATAGCGCTGTCCCGGAGTGGGAAACTCGGTGAATTAACGCAGGTTAGTCGAGAGACGCCCGTTCAACGTCGAAACCCGCGGATTCCAGCCGTTTCACGACATCATCGATCGCTTCGGCGTCCCTCGCCTCACACTCGACTTCGATCACTGTGTCCTTCGCAGGGAGGCGTGTGAAAATGCGGCTGTGGTTGATCTCGATGATATTGACGCCCGCTTCGTGAAACTTGGCAGTGATCGCGGCCAACGCTCCAGGACGGTCCTGGGCGGCGACGCGAAGCCGCGCAATGCGACCGCAACGGACGAGGTCGCGTACCAGAACATTGGCGAGCAAATGCGTGTCGATGTTCCCGCCGCAAAGCACCGTGCCGACCTTCTTGCCGGCATAACGCTTCGGGTCTCCAAGCATCGCTGCCAGCCCTGCGGCGCCCGCCCCTTCGACAACGCTCTTTTCGATGGCGACCAGCATTGCAACCGCTCGCTCGAGATCCCGCTCCTCGACAAGCCGGACCTCGACTCCGAGGTCTTTCAGGATTCTGCTCGTCAGCTCGCCAGGCTTCTTGACTGCGATGCCTTCCGCGAGCGTGTCGCCGCCGGACGGCATGTTGCAGCCCTCGATCGAGCATTTCATCGAGGGATAAAGCTCCGCCTCGACCCCAATCAACTCGATGTCCGGTTTCAAAGCGCGGGCGGCAATGCCGATGCCCGACATGATCCCGCCTCCGCCAATCGGGATTACCAACGTGTCGAGCCCAGGCGCGTCCTCGAGCATTTCCAGCGCGATCGTGCCCTGGCCCGCAATGATCTGCCGGTCGTCGAACGCGTGGATAAACACGAAGCCCTCTTCGGCTTCCAGCTCGCGCGCCTTCACGAAGGCGTCGTCGACACTGGTTCCGTGAAGGATGACCTTCGCGCCGTGGCCTTCGGTCTGGGTCACTTTGATCGTCGGGGTCGACACCGGCATGACGATCGTCACCGGAATGCCTAGCCTCTTGCCATGATAGGCGACCGCTTGTGCGTGATTGCCCGCCGACGCAGCGATGACTCCGCGCGCCCTTTCTTCGGGAGTAAGCTGCAGCAGTTTGTTGAGCGCGCCGCGTTCCTTGTACGCCGCGGTGAACTGCAGATTCTCGAACTTCAGCCAGACCTCGGCACCAATGATCTCGCTGAGCGTGCGGCTCTTGAGCATCGGGGTGCGCACGACGGCGCCTTCGATGCGCTCGGCGGCGGCGCGGATGTCATCGATGGTGGGAGGCTGAACGCTTGAGGCCTGCAACATGGGCCGCATCGCTAGACCTTCCGCGCCTTCGGAACAATGCTATGCCGCGCTGATGCGCAAAGCCCTTCTCGCCGCGCTCGCGGTGCTCCTGTCCTCACCGGCGCTCGCCGACACCCTCATCGACAACGCCCGCGGGATTCAGGTCGGACCGGATGGCCAATTGCAGCGGTTCAGGGCGCTGGTCGTCAACGACAAGGGCAAGGTCGTGCAGGTCCTTCGGGACGAACAGGATGCGGTCATGCCGATCGCGCGGCGCGTCGATGTCGGCGGGCGCACTCTCCTGCCAGGTCTGATCGATGCGCACGGCCATGTGGTAGATTCGCCGGGCGGCGACATGGGGCTGGGTCTGATGATCCTCCAGCTCGACCTTAACGGCACGTCGTCGATCGCCGACCTGCAAAAAAGGCTGGCGGCCTACGCCAAGGCCAATCCTGGGACAGGCTGGATAGTTGGACGCGGCTGGAACCAAGAGTTGTGGCCGGACAAACGGTTTCCAACGGCCGCCGACCTGGATGCCGTGGTTCCGGGCCGCCCCGTCATGCTCGCGCGAGTGGACGGGCATGCAGTGATAGCCAATTCGGCTGCGCTCAAGACTGCCGGAGTCACGTCCGCCGCCCGCGATCCTCAGGGCGGGAAGATCGAGCGCGGCGCGAAGTCTGAGCCCACGGGCCTTCTCGTCGACAACGCGATCGCACTTGTCGCCAGCCATGTTCCTCAGCCGACCACGGAAATGATGGATCGCGGGCTGGAGGCAGCACAGGAATTCCTGCTCTCGAATGGAATCACGGCTGTTGCCGATATGGGCACGGCGAGAAGCAGCTGGGACGCGATGCAGCGCCTGGGCGCCGCAGGAAAGCTTCGAATGCGGATCATAGCCTATGCCGACGGCTCGCAGCCGCTTGCGAACGAACGCCCGACCGAATGGCAATATGACGACCGGCTGCGGATGGTCGGTTTCAAGCTTTACGCCGATGGAGCGCTTGGGTCGCGCGGGGCATGGCTGAAGCTTCCCTATGCCGACAAGCCGGACACGAGCGGACTGCAGTTCCTCAAGAATGCAGAGCTCTTGGCGAAAGCCGATGAAGCGGCGAGCCGCGGCTTCCAAATCGCGGTTCACGCGATCGGTGATGCCGCCAACGCTCAGGTCATCTCCGCCTACGAGCAGCTTTCGAGAAACTACGGCAAAGATCGGCGCTGGCGGATCGAGCATTTTCAGATTGCGGATCCGGCCGACATCCCGCGCCTGGCGCCTGCGGGGATCATCGCCTCGATGCAGCCGACCCACCAAACCAGCGACCGGCTCATGGCTGAAAAGCGTCTCGGACCGGATCGTCTCAGGGGCGCTTATGCGTGGCAGTCGGTAATCAAGTCCGGCGCGCGGATCGCCTTCGGTTCCGACTTCCCTGTGGAATCGCCCAACCCTTTCCCAGGACTTTCCGCTGCGGTCAGCCGTCAGGACATAAACGGCCAGCCGCAAGGTGGATGGATTCCGGAAGAGCGCGTCAGCTTTGAGCAGGCCTTATCGGGCTTCACTCGAGACGCTGCCTATGCGGGATTTGCAGAGCAGAAGATCGGCGCGCTTGAGCCCGGCAAATGGGCCGACTTCATTATTGTCGACCGCGACATCAGTGCTTCCGATCCGCAGGACCTCGCTCGGACACAGGTCCTGGAAACCTGGGTCGCGGGGAAAAAGGTCTGGTCGCGCGCTAGCGGCGAGGCTGGCGAGCGCGGGAAATGAGCATCGACGGCGTAAGAATCTGAGGCAGTTCCTCGGCATCGCGGCCGGGTTCGTACCAAAGGTAAAGCGGCACCCCCGCGCGGCCTCGGTTCTCCAGGAATCGCGTGATCTCCGGATCGCCGTTGGTCCAGTCGCCTACCAAAGTCTCCACGCCAGCCGCCTTGAACGCGTCCTGCACTTCCGCGCGGTCGATCGCAGCCGCCTCGTTTGCTTTGCACGTCAGGCACCAGTCGGCGGTGAAATAGACGAATACGGGTTTTCCCTGCTTGAGCTCGTCGACGACCGCCTGCTCGCTCCATTTCGCGGCGCCTGCAGGGACGCTCGTTCCGCTAACCGACCGAGCAGGTATGAGCGCGACAAACGTCCCTGCGGCCGCAATCAGGAGCAGGCCAACGAGCCATGCTCCCATCTTCTGCTCTCGCTGCATCTTCCCGATGAAAAGCAGAGATCCAACGACGACGAAGATTGCCCCGGCCGCGAGCCAGAGCCCTTGTGTGCCGGTCTGACGATATAGCAGCCACACGCAGGCAAGGGCCGTGAGGGCCATCGGAATGGACAGGATGCGCTGGAACTTCTGCATCCAAGGTCCCGGCTTTGGCAGCAGCTTCCTGAGTGACGGAGCGAACGCCACCAGCAGGAACGGCAGCGCGAGCCCAAAGCCGAGTGCAGCAAAGACGAGCACCGCGCCTTCGATTGGCAGAAGCAGCGCCGTTCCCAGCGCGGCGCCCAGGAATGGTCCAGCGCAGGGTGTTGCGACAAAAGCCGCCAGCGCGCCGGTCGCGAATCCGCCTGCCGGCTGCATCCGACCTCCGAGCACTGGCAATTCAAACAGGCCCGCGAGGTTTGCCGTGATTGCCGTCGCCAGAAGCAGGAGCAGCATAACTGTCCGCGGGTCCTGCAGCTGGAACGCCCAGCCCGCCTCCGCTCCAGCAGCACGGATGGCTAGCAGGGCGACGCCCAACGCTCCCGTGCCGACGATCGCGCCCAGAGTGTAGGCAAGCGCATCCCGCCTCGCCTCGCGTTCGTGCCCGCCGCTTTTCGCGAGGTGCAAAGCCTTGAGCGCGAGGATCGGAAAGACGCACGGCATCAGATTGAGGAGCAATCCGCCTGCGATCGCGCCGAGTACCGCCCAAAGAATTGCGTTCGTGCCGGTCTCACCGAGCGCCCGTCCCCCCGTCGGCACGTCGCCGGGCACGGCGTGCAACTCCAGCCCCTTGCCGTCTCCGAGAGCCAGCACACCCGCGAAGTCCTTCGGCTCGCCCGACCGGCGCGGCAGCTCGGCAATCAGCAGGTCATCCAGCCGCCGGAAGTGCTGCCTGGCCGCATAATCCACCGGGCCGTCAGCCGCAGGGAACAGATAAGGCTCCTCAACCGCGACGTCCCGCGGCAGCGGCACGGCCACGCGCAGCTTGTCGCCGGCGATCTCGAATTTGGCCGGAGTCACCAGCGCGCGCGGGAGTGCTCGACGCCATTCGTCGAACTGTGCCCGATAGTCTGGCGGGCCGGTTCCGACGACCACTTCGGTCGCCATCGTCCCGTTTTCCGGAACGCAAATCTTGTCGGTGCAGGCGAGCCAGAGCGCGCTCGCGCGCACCGGAATCACGCCTTTCGCGTCCTTCGGGACTTTCAGCCGGACGAGCACGGCATAATCATGTTCGTAGACGTAGTTCATGATGCCAGCGATGCTCAGCCGGCCCGGCACCGGATAGCGCAACGGCCCGACCGAATAGCCTGGCGGGAGCTCCCATTTGACCGACATCGGCAGGCCGGCGTCGCCCGGGTTGAGCCAGTAACCGTGCCAGCCCGGCTGCGTCCGCATCTCGATCGCAAGCTCGACCTCGCCACCGGGCTGTACCGGACCTTCGGCGACGAGTTGCGGCTCGATTCCGCGCGCCTGCGCAATCGCCGGAGCGAACAGGAGCATGAGCAGGATCAGCAGGCGCCGGACCATCACCCAATCCGGTACAGACGAACCGCTTGAGTGCAAGTGTTGCGAGGAGTCGCAATGGTTCGGCTTCTCGGCTAGCAATTGAGCCGTGATTTAATTCGGAGATTTGGTCGAATGCGCTTCGCTAGGGCAATCTGGAAGCTGTTGGTCGGCGTCAAGGACGTCCTCGTCCTGATCTTCATGCTGATGTTCTTCGGTCTGCTCTACACCGGGCTGTCGGCAAAGCCGACGCCGGTCTCGGACGGAGTACTTGCGCTCGATCTCAACGGCGCCGTGGTCGAACAACCTTCCAAGGCCCAGCTCTCGGAAGTCTTCGCTGGAGGCGACCGCGCCCAGGAATATCGCCTTCGCGACCTGCTCGCCGTGCTGAGGAGCGCGAAGTCCGATGACCGCGTGAAAGCGGTCGCGCTCGATCTCGACGGCTTCACCGGGGGCGGTCAGACGACCCTTACGGACTTGTCCAACGCGATCCGCGACGTCCGCCAGTCCGGCAAGCCCGTGCTCGCCTACGCGACCGGCTACACCGACGACGGTTACCAGCTCGCTTCAGCGGCATCCGAAATCTGGCTGAACCCGCTCGGCCTGGTCGGGATCACTGGCCCCGGAGGACAGCGGCTTTACTACAAGGGCCTGCTCGACAAGCTTGGCGTCAATGCGCACGTCTATCGCGTCGGCACTTACAAGGCGGCCGTAGAGCCCTTCATCCGCAACGACATGTCGCCAGAAGCGGAGCAGAACGCCCAGGCGCTCGGCAATGCACTTCTCGAAACCTGGCTCGAGGGCGTTTCCAAGAACCGGCCCAAGGCGCAGGTTGCCTCCTACATCCGCGATACCGCTGGTGCGGTGCAGGCGGCCGGCGGAGATCTCGCGAAGGCCGCACTCAACGCCGGGCTCGTCGACAAGCTGGCCGAACGTCAGGACTTCGAGAAGCGCCTCGCCCAGCTGGGCGGCGAGGACGACAACTCCCTTGGCGGATACAAGAGAATCAAGCTGGCCGATTATGCGCGCGACGCACTCAGTGAAATGAAGCGTGGCCCGATCGGAGTCGTCACCGTCGCCGGCATGATCGTCGACGGCAAGGCTTCCCCCGGAACTGCGGGCGGCGACAGCATTGCGCAGCTGATCGAAAGCGGTCTGGCCGATAACGACCTCAAAGCTCTTGTCGTGCGTGTCGACAGCCCCGGCGGCTCGGTCCTCGCGTCCGAGCGCATCCGGCAGGCGATCCTCGAAGCCAAGCGTCGCAAGCTCCCCGTCGTCGTATCGATGGGCAGCGTCGCGGCGTCGGGCGGCTACTGGGTCTCCACCCCGGCCGACTTCATCTACGCCGAGCCGTCGACCATCACCGGCTCGATCGGCGTGTTCGGGATCCTCCCAAGCTTCGAAGGCACTCGCGCCAAGCTTGGTCTCGGCGCCGACGGCATCAAGACGACCCCGCTCTCGGGTGAGCCGGACGTCTGGAACGGCCCATCACCCGAGGCGGAAGAGCTTCTGCAGACCGGTGTCGATTCCATCTACGGCCGCTTCCTCGGCATCGTCGCCCAGTCGCGGCGCAAGTCTCCCCAGGAAATCGACCGCATCGCGCAGGGCCGGGTCTGGGACGGCGGAACGGCCCACCAGATCGGACTCGTCGACGGTTTCGGGGGAATGGACGAGGCTATCGCCAAGGCCGCCCAGCTCGCAAAGCTCGGCGACGAACGCGGTGTCACCTATTTGGAGCGCCCGCCGAGCTTCAAGGAGCAGCTGCTGGAAATGCTCGCCTCGCAGGACCGCGACGAAGGCGCCTCGCCGGCTGACGGCTTCGCTTTCCTCGGCAATGGCCAACTGAGGCTTGCGGAAGCGATGGCTGACCTCCGCTCGATCCTCGCAGGGCCGAGCATCCAGGTCCGCTGCCTCGAATGCCCGTCTGTCGCTCCGGCTCGTGTCGAAAAGCGGGACGTGGGCTTCCTGGCGGCGCTGAGCGACTGGCTGTTTTGAGGCTCTCAGCCCCGACCGTTTGACGCCGCCTTCCGGCGCCGGATCGTCATGGGCAGGACAATGGTGCCGAGAACGGCCATCGCCAGCGCGACGATGCCGAAGCCGATCACGAACGGATTGTGTGTATCCTCGCGGGTCTGCGGGTCCATGATGTGGAGACCCCACATCAGGTCGTAGAAGCGCCACCAGCGGGTCCGCGTCGCCGCGACCTGGCCGGTGCTCGAGTCGACGTAGAAGCGCGTTCCGTCATCCATCTCGATCTTCCACGCGTCGATAGGGCGGCGAAGGTCGAGCGGCGGATTGTCGGCGCTCGTGCGCGTGACGAACTGCACCCTGGCCTTGCCGGTATAGCGGGCCTCGACTTCGCGCGTCGCATCGCTCGCCGAGAGCGCGGGCAAAAGCAGACCTGTCTTGGGATCTGCGATCCGCGTCTTGCCGTCGGGTAGCTTGATAACCCAGCGCGGACCGTCTGCTCTCTGCTCAAGCGTCAGCGAAGACAGCGGAACGCCGGCAACCATCGGCGGGATCGGCGTTCCTGCCAGCCTGATCGGCTCCGCTTCCCGAAGCAATCCGCTCCCACGCACATCCTCGATCGGCCGGGCGACCATGATGAGCCCGGACACCACCCACAGGAGCATAGGAATTGCGGCAACCCAGCCCAGCCAGATGTGCCAGCGCCGAAACTGGACGCGAAGTTTCACTCATTTGTCCTTCTGCTGTTAGCCGAACCGGGCGATGCATTGGCGCATGACTTCCGTCGGCGGCCCGGCCTTGACGATCTTTGCAAGCGCCTTGTGCCGCTGATCTTGCTGAGCCTTTAAGTCGGCTCCTCCCCGTTGGCGCATTCCGGCTCCGAGAACCGGGTCGAGCTTCATGCTGAGCGCATGATAGGGCGCGAGCTCATTGTCATATTCGCCACCCTCCTCGAGCGCGGAGCGAATGAAATCCGCCAGCTCGTAACATCCGAGCTGCGCCTGGAACCGATCCGCAGGAAGCTCCACCTTTCTAAGGGCGGTCGCCGGGAAGGCCGCCTTGCAAGCGGGGACGAGCTCCTGCCATTTCCCCGCGATGATCCGGCCTTGAAGCTCCGTCATCTTCTTCTGGACCGCGCTCGCGGTTTCCGTGGAGAAGCTGTCCCCGGCCGAACCCGCAAGAAGCGGATAATGAAGAATTCGCTCCATCGACTCAAAGGACAGGGGCGCTTTGACATCGGACGTCCCGGCACGAGCCTCGGCGGCACCAACCACGCCGCACGTCGCGGCCCGATCCACCGGTTGCGACGGCAACTCGAGAGTCTTCGGTCCGCATGAGGTGAGCAGAAGCGCGCCCGCCAGGAACAACCGTATCATCATGCCAATGCATTACAGGGTGATCGGCGCCCCGGCCACAGCCGAGGCTAGACTTAGATCCGGCTAGATGTGGATCGGTTTCCCGGTCACCGCCATCGCCGCTTCCTTCAGCGCTTCGCTGTGCGTCGGGTGGGCGTGGCAGGTGTAGGCTATGTCTTCTGACGTCGCGCCGAATTCCATGGCCTGCGCGGCTTGGGCGACCATCGTCCCGGCAACCGAGGCGATCATCCAAACCCCGAGCACGCGGTCCGTCTTCGCGTCGGCGATGACCTTCACGAAGCCGTCGGGCTCGTGGTTCGTCTTGGCGCGGCTGTTGGCGAGCATCGGGAACTTGCCCACCTTCACGTCGCCATGCTCGCGCGCCTGCGCTTCGGTCAGTCCCACGCCCGCGATTTCCGGCATCGTGTAAACGACGCTCGGGATCACATCGTGGTTCACGATGCCGGTCAGGCCCGCGATGTTCTCCGCGACCGCAATGCCCTCGTCCTCGGCCTTGTGCGCGAGCATCGGGCCGGGGATCACGTCGCCGATCGCCCAGACGCTTGGGACGGACGTGCGGAACTCGTGATCGGTCTCGATCTGGCCGCGCTGGTTGACTTGCAGACCTGCCTTGTCGAGCGCGAGGCCTTCAGTGTTCGGCCGGCGTCCGATCGACACCAGTACCGCGTCCGCCTCGATCGTCTCGGCTGCGCCGCCCTTGGCGGGCTCGACTGTGAGCGTGGCTTTGCCGCCGTCCACCTTCACTCCGGTGACCTTGGTGCCGAGCCGGAACTCGATGCCCTGCTTCTTGAAGATCTTGTTCGCTTCCTTGCGGACGTCGTCGTCGAAGCCGGGCAGTATCTGGTCGAGGAACTCGACACAGGTGACCTTGGCGCCGACGCGCCGCCACACGCTGCCGAGCTCCAGCCCGATCACCCCGCCGCCGATGACAACCAGGTGATCCGGGACCTTCTCCAGCTCCAGCGCGCCGGTCGACGAAACGACGATCTTCTCATCGATCTCGACGCCCGGGAGCGGAGTGACGGACGAGCCCGTGGCAATGACGATGTTCTTGGCGCGGACGGTGCGGTCGCCGACCTTGACCGTGTCGGCGCTCTCAAAGCTGGCGCGGCCCTTCAGCCATTCGACCTTGTTCTTCTTGAACAGGAATTCGATACCGCCGGTCAGGCTCTTCACTGCGTCAAGGCGCTGGGCGTGCATAGCGGGAAGGTCGAGTTCGGGCGTGACCTTGATGCCCATCTTGGCCATCGCCCCGTTCGCCGCCGCGTCGAAATATTCGGACGCGTGGAGAAGCGCCTTCGACGGGATGCAGCCGACGTTGAGGCAGGTGCCGCCGAGCGTCTCGCGGCTTTCGGCACATGCGGTCTTGAGGCCCAGCTGCGCGGCGCGGATCGCGGCAACATAACCGCCGGGGCCGGCGCCGATCACCAGCACGTCGAAGTCGAAATCAGCCATCTATTCCTCGGAAAGTTCGTGGGCGCCACTTAGGGACGCCAGGCGCTTCTGACCAGTGCCGGGTCTTCTACAGGTCGATGAGCAGGCGCGTCGGATCCTCGATCGCTTCCTTGACGCGGACGAGGAAGGTAACCGCCTCGCGGCCGTCGATCAGGCGATGGTCGTAGCTGAGCGCCAGGTACATCATCGGCTTGGCCACGATCTGGCCGTCCTTGACCACCGGCCGCTCCTCGATCCGGTGCATGCCAAGCACCGCCGACTGCGGCGGGTTGATAATCGGCGTCGACAGCAGCGAACCGAACACGCCACCGTTCGAAATGGTGAAGGTGCCGCCGGTCATGTCATCGACGGTCAGCGTGCCTTCTTTCGCCCGCTTGCCGAAGTCGGCGATCGTCTTCTCGATCTCGGCGAAGCTCATGCGGTCCGCATTGCGGACGACCGGGACGACGAGCCCCTTTGGCGCCGAGACGGCGACCGAAACGTCGAGATAGTCGTGGTAGACGATCTCATCGCCTTCGATGCTCGCGTTTACCGACGGAATGTCCTTCGCGGCGAGTGCAACCGCCTTCACGAAGAAGCCCATGAAGCCGAGCCGGATGCCGTGCTTCTTTTCGAACAAATCCTTGTAGCGAGCGCGGGCGTCGATGACCGCCGACATGTCGACGTCGTTGAACGTCGTTAGCAACGCCGCGGTGTTCTGCGCTTCCTTCAGGCGGTGCGCGATCGTCTGGCGCAGGCGCGTCATCTTCACGCGCTCTTCGCGACGCTCGCCGGCCGGCGCAGCTTTGGCTGCCGGCTGCGGCGCCGCAGCGGGTGCAGGCGTTGGTGCCTGAGCGGGAGCGCGTGCTTCCGGTTCGTGAACGGGACCGCCCGCCTTCTGCGCCTCGGCGGCGGCGAGAACGTCGTCCTTCGTCAGACGACCATCCTTGCCGGTGCCCCGGATCTTGCTCGGATCGACATGATGTTCGAGCACCGCGCGGCGAACCGCCGGGGACAACGTCGTAATCTGGTCGCCCTCGCCATTGCCATTGCCCGTCGGCTCGGGCGCATGCTCGGACCCGCGCAGCTGCGGATTCTCGCCGGCGCCCGCCGGATTGGTCGTCGCAGCCGCGGCTTCTGCGGCTGGAGCGGCCGCGGGTGCGGCTACAGAGGCAGACGCATTCTCGTCGATCCGCGCGATGGTTGCGCCGACCTCGACCGTGTCGCCCTCATTCACCAGCGTTTCCGCAAGCACGCCGGCCGTTGGCGATGGAACGTCGACGCTGACCTTGTCGGTCTCGAGAGTCGCGATCGGCTCGTCCGCGGCGACTGCTTCGCCCGGCTTCTTCAGCCACTGCGCGAGCGTGCCTTCGGTGATCGACTCTCCGAGCGCGGGAACTTTGACCTCAGTCGCCATCGATGATTCCTTTATGCCCGACGCGCCGAAGGCTGGGCCTCGGCAGGGCTGCTATGGCCGAGTGCGGCCGCAATCAAGTTTGCCTGCTCCGCCGCGTGGCGCTTGGCGAGGCCGGTCGCGGGGGAAGCCGAGGGGTCGCGGCCCGCATAAAGCGGCCGCATGCCCCTGAAACCAGTATCGGCAAGGCACTGTTCCAACAGCTCTTCGACGAAGAACCAGGCGCCGTTGTTCTTCGGCTCTTCCTGCGCCCAAACGAGCGTTTCCAGCTTGGGCATGGCCTTGAGACGCTTGACCAAAGGCTCGGACGGGAATGGATAGAGCTGCTCGATCCGGACAATCTCGGTCGTCGGGTCTCCCGCGGCGTCGCGAGCGTCGAGAAGCTCGTAGGCAAGCTTGCCCGAGCAGAGGACGAGCCGGGTCGTCTCGCCTTCTTTAGGTGGGCGAAGGTCGCTGACAATCCGGCGGAAATGGCTTTCGCCGGTGAAGTCGGCGAGGCTCGAAACCGCCAGCTTATGTCGAAGCAGCGACTTTGGCGTCATCATGATTAAAGGCTTGCGGAAATCGCGAAGCATCTGTCGACGCAGGATGTGGAAGTAGTTCGCGGGTGTCGTACAGTTGGCGACCTGCAGATTGTCTTCCGCACAGAGCTGCAAATAGCGCTCGAGGCGAGCCGAGCTGTGTTCCGGCCCCTGTCCCTCGAAGCCATGCGGCAGGAGCATGACCAGGCCGCTCGCACGCAGCCATTTGGCTTCGCCGCTGGCAATGAACTGGTCGATGATCGTCTGTGCGCCGTTCGCGAAATCGCCGAACTGCGCTTCCCAGCAAACGAGCGTGCGCGGGTCGGCAAGCGAATAGCCGTACTCGAAGCCGAGAACACCGAACTCGGACAGCGGTGAGTCGCGAACCTCAAACCGGCCGCCATCAACGTGGGTCAGCGGGATGTATTTCGCTCCCGTCTCCTGGTCGACCCAAACGGCATGCCGCTGGCTGAAGGTGCCGCGGCCGCTGTCCTGCCCCGATAGGCGGACGTTGTGGTCCTCCGCAATCAGGCTTCCAAACGCCAGCGCCTCGGCGGTCGCCCAGTCGAAACCCTCGCCGGTCTCGAACATCGCTTTCTTCGCATCGAGGATGCGCTGGAGCGTCTTGTGGATGTGCACGCCCCCGGGAACCGTAGTCAGCACATTGCCGACGCGCCGAAGCTCGTCCTCGGAAATGGCGGTAGGTGTGTTGCGCCTACCGAGGACCGGTTCGCCCGGAAGCTTGAGGCCGCTCCACCGCCCCTCGAACCAGTCCGCCTTGTTCGGAACGTAGCTGCCGGCCGCCTGGAACTCCTGCTCCAAATGATCGGTGTAGGCCTTGGTGTGCTGGTCGATCCAGCCCTGGTCGACCACGCCCTGCTCTATCAGCCGCTGGCCGTAGATTTGCGAAATCGGAGGATGATTGCGGATTTCAGCATACATCAGCGGCTGGGTGAAGCTCGGCTCGTCGCCCTCGTTGTGGCCGAAGCGGCGATAGCACCACATATCGATCACGATGTCGCGGCCGAAGGTCTGTCGGAATTCGGTCGCCAGCTTGCAGACGAAGGTCACCGCTTCCGGATCATCGCCGTTGACGTGGAGTATCGCCGCCTGGACCGACTTCGCGACGTCCGAAGGGTAAGGCGAGGAACGCGCGAACTGCGGGCTGGTGGTGAAGCCGACCTGATTGTTGATGATGAAATGGATGGTGCCGCCGGTGCCGTATCCGGGAAGGCCGGAAAAGGCGAGGCACTCGGCAACGATACCCTGCCCCGCGAACGCGGCGTCGCCATGCAGGAGGACCGGAAGCACGGTCTTGCCGTGCTTGTCCTCCCTGATGGTCATCACGGCGCGCACCTTGCCGAGCACGACCGGGTCGACCGCCTCGAGGTGCGACGGGTTCGGAAGCAGCGACAGATGCACCTTGTTGCCATCGAACTCGCGGTCCGACGAGGTGCCGAGGTGGTACTTCACGTCGCCCGACCCGCCGACGTCCGCCGGGTTGGTCGCGCCGCCCGCGAACTCGTGGAAAATCGCGCGGTACGGCTTGCCCATTACGTTGGACAGGATGTTGAGCCGGCCGCGGTGTGCCATGCCGACGTCGATCTCGGTTACGCCGTACTGGCCGCCATATTTGATGACCGCTTCAAGCGCAGGAACCGCGCTCTCGCCGCCATCGAGCCCGAATCTTTTCGTGCCGACATATTTGCGCGCGAGAAACTTTTCCCATTGCTCGGCTTCGATCACCTTGCCGAGGATCGATCGCTTGCCCTCGGGGGTGAACTGGATCTCGGCGTTCTTGCCCTCGATGCGATCCTGGATAAAGCGGCGCTCCTCCAGGTCGTTGATATGCATATATTCGACGCCGACCGTGCCGCAGTAATTCGCCTGCAGCACCTTCACGAGCTCACGCACTGTGGCGCGCTCGAAGCCTAAAGTCCCACCGATCCAGATCGGGCGGTCGAGGTCGTTCGGGCCGAAACCGTGATATTCGGGCGTCAGGTCGGCCGGCAGCTCCTGCCGGTGGAGTCCAAGCGGGTCGAGCTTCGCCGCGAGGTGGCCGCGCACTCGGTATGTGCGGATCAGCATCATCGCCCGGATCGAGTCTTCGGAAGCGCGACGCACCGCATCCGCGTCAGCCGCCGGAGCAGCAGCTACGGCCTTCTCGGTCGCTGCTTTCTTGAATGCCTCGATCGTGGCCTCAGTGGGATCCAGGCCGAGGTTAATGTCGTCCAGCTCGGACACGGGCCAGTTTGGCCGCGCCCAGCTTGGGCCCGGTTCGCGTTCGAACAGGATCGGTTTGTCATCGGACATTATGCGTATGCTGCCAGAAGCTCTTTCAGGGTCGTTCCGAGCTCAGATGGGCTGGGGCTGACGGTAATTCCAGCCGCTTCCATTGCCGCGATCTTGCTTTCCGCGTCGCCCTTCCCGCCCGAGACGATGGCCCCGGCATGGCCCATGCGACGTCCGGGAGGCGCCGTGCGGCCGGCGATGAAGCCGACGACCGGCTTCTTGCGGCCGCGCTTTGCCTCATCGGCAAGGAACTGCGCGGCGTCTTCTTCGGCGCTTCCACCGATCTCGCCGATCATTATGATCGACTTCGTCTCATCGTCAGCGAGGAACATCTCGAGCACATCGATGAACTCGGTGCCCTTCACAGGATCGCCCCCGATTCCGACGGCCGTCGACTGGCCGAGGCCCTCGTTGGTCGTCTGGAACACCGCTTCGTAGGTGAGCGTGCCCGAACGGCTGACAACGCCGACGCTGCCCTTCTTGAAGATGTTGCCCGGCATGATGCCGATCTTGCATTCACCCGGGGTCAGCACGCCAGGGCAGTTCGGGCCGATCAGCCGCGACTTCGAGCCATCGAGCGCCCGCTTCACCCGGACCATGTCGAGCACCGGAATGCCCTCGGTGATGGTGACGATCAGCGGCACCTCGGCGTCGATCGCCTCGAGGATCGAGTCCGCCGCGAATGGGGGCGGGACATAGATGACCGACGCGTCGGCACCGGTCTTCTGGACCGCCTCCCTCACGGTATCGAACACCGGCAGGCCGAGATGCTCGGACCCACCCTTACCCGGGGTGACGCCGCCAACCATCTGAGTGCCATAATCGAGCGCCTGACGCGTGTGGAACGTGCCGGTTTCGCCCGTCATCCCCTGAGTGATGACCTTCGTATTGCGATCGACAAGAATGCTCATTGGGTACGCGGGACCTCCGCCTGATTATCTCTTAGCCAATTGACCTGCAGGATCGTGTACCCGCCGGCCCGTGTTGCGAGCGCCCTGTAGCCCGCTGTTTCGTCCAGCCACTCGACCGACTTGTACGAGCCCGCCGATGGCGCTCCGCCGCGAAGCCGCGTCTCCACGGCCGCCGAAGCTGGCCTGAGGACGAGGTTCTGCGAGGCAACTCCACAAATCCTGGGGCTGTATCCGCGTTCCGTGAAGCTCAGCGAATATAGATAGGCATCGTCCGACCCGTTGATTTTCCAGACCTGGGCCGCGATGGGCTTGCCGAGGCGGCTGCGCAGTTCATTCGGGAGCGCAGAATAGTCGATCCGAGTGACTGAGCCATCCGCCGCCCGTGCGCTGCCGTCGAGACAGGCTGAAATGAACAGGTTCGGAAGCTGGTCGGGCGTGACGAGAGCCTGGGCCGCTGCGGTGTTCGATAGAGCGACAGCTGCAAGTGAAATCATCATCTTGGACCTCCCTCTACATACTTGGGACGGCCTGTATCTCCGCCCAAACCCACCAAATTGAAACGGCTTTCGACCTACGCAGCCCTTATTTCGCCCGGAGACGAGGATGCCTGTCCCTACGCGAGGCTCTCGTCGATCCCCTTACAGGCAACCAGCAGTTCCTTCACTGCATCGACGCTGACCTGGAGATTCTTCTTCGCCTCGTCGTCGAGAGCGATCTCGATGATCTCCTCGGCGCCATTGGCACCGATCACCACCGGCACGCCGACGTAGAGACCGTCGAGCCCATACTTCCCCTCGACATAGACGGCGCACGGCAGGATGCGCTTCTGGTCGCCGAGATAGGCCTCGGCCATCGCGATCGCGCTGGTCGCCGGAGCGTAATAAGCCGAGCCGGTCTTCAGCAGCGCGACGATCTCGCCGCCGCCGCCGCGGGTGCGCTTGACGATCTCGTCGATGCGCTCCTTGGTCGATCTGCCCATCTTGACCAAATCGTCGAGGGGAATGCCGCTGATCGTCGTGTAGCTGGTGACCGGGACCATCGTGTCGCCGTGGCCGCCCAGGACGAAAGCGTTGACGTCGCGAACACTGACACCGAATTCCTGCGCCAGGAAGGTCGCGAAGCGCGCGCTGTCGAGGACACCGGCCATTCCGACCACCCTGTTGTGCGGAAGGCCCGAGAATTCGCGCAGCGCCCAGACCATCGCGTCGAGCGGGTTGGTAATGCAGATGACGAAAGCGTTCGGGCAATGCTCCTTGATGCCCGCGCCGACCGCCTTCATCACCTTGAGATTGATGCCGAGCAGGTCGTCGCGGCTCATCCCCGGTTTGCGCGGGACGCCGGCCGTGACGATGACCACGTCCGCGCCGGCAATGTCTGCATAATCGTTGGTCCCAGTGAGCTTCGCGTCGAAGCCATCGATCGGCCCGCACTGGCTGAGATCCAGCGCCTTGCCCTGAGGAATGCCCTCGGCGATGTCGAACAGGATTATGTCCCCGAGCTCGCGCATGGCCGCGAGGTGAGCGAGCGTTCCGCCGATCATTCCGGCGCCAATGAGGGCGATCTTCTTGCGGGCCATTAAGCTGCTGCTTTCCTTCTGATGTCGCTTGGCGCCGAGGACCGGCGCGGTGAATTGGCGGCGCTCTAGACCGCTGGCGGGAGTCGGGCAACCGGTGGCCGCAGCGCCAATTGCTGACGCCTTGCTAACCTCTAACGGTCAGGCGTTGTTTAGGTAACATGGGTTAGAAGGACACCATGGGAAGGTATATCTTGGTCGCGAGCATCGCGATGATCGCCTGCGCCGGCATGGCTAGCGCCAAGCCGGAGCACGCTGGACATGGCAAGAACAGGCCCGGCAACGTCACTGATCAGGGCCCGGTCGGCTACGGAATCGGAGGCTGCCCGCCGGGCCTTCGGAGCAAGAATCCGGAATGCATGCCACCCGGACAGTACAAGAAGCAGTTCGAGGTAGGGCAGCGCGTTCCGAAGGGCTATGACGGCCTTCGCAGCTATAACTCGCTGCCGTACGAGATGAGGATGCGCTACGGCGGCGCCCTCGATCCGCAGGCGCGCTACATCTACGACCAGAATTACCTCTATCGGGTCGATCCGGCGACGATGGTCGTCCGTCAGATCCTGCGCTCGATCCTCTAGGGTAGGGCTAAAATGTGGTGGAAGATCCCTCCGCGTTGTCCTCAGAGACCGCGCTGTCGTCGACATTTTCCAGACTGGCGGGTGCCTGATCCAGCAGATTGGCGGCGTCGTCGAGCTGACGGTTTTCCTCAGCCGTGGGGACGGCCTGATCGCGGCTGCAGGCTATAAGGCACAGCAGCACGGCGGCAAGACAGGCTAGCTTCGACATTTCACCCAGGTAGCACTGCCATCAAGTCGCAAAAAAGGGCCGCGCAGCGAAGCCGCGCGACCCTCCCTCAACTCAGAAACGCTTAGTTGGCTGCGTTCGAAGCCGCGTTGCTGACGGCGTCAGCAGCGTTGTCGACCGCGGCGCCGGCGTTGTCGATCGCGTTGCCGGCTGCGTCGAGCGCGTTGTCGGCAGCGTTACCGGCGTCGGTGGTCGCCGCATTGACGTCCTCGTTCGCCGCATTCTCGACGTTCGCTTCGTTACCGGCAGCATTTTCCTCGGTCTTGGCTTGGCACGCGGCCAGGCCGAGCGCGAGGACCGCAACGGTCACTGCAATCTTCTTCATGATCGTTCCACTCCCAGTTGGACCCTAAGCCGGGTCCGGGCTCGGCCTACCGATGATCGTCAGGCCAGCGCGGGCCATTACAGGCGGCTCCGAACCCGCGCAATCGTGAAATGAGGTGAATTTTACAACGCAGCGACCGGCGTTTACGTTGACATATAAAGTTTTCTTTATATCACCCCAAACATGGAAGCGCAGCCGCTCGCAGACCTGTTACAGGCCCTCGCCGACCCGACGCGGCTGCGGATTCTCGCACTTTTGCGCCGAATGGAACTTTCGGTCGGCGAGCTTGCGATCATCCTGGATCAAAGTCAGCCGCGTGTTTCACGCCACGTTCGCATCCTCGCCGATGCGGGAATCGTGGAGCGCCGCCGCGAAGGTAGCTGGGTATTCCTGACCATCGCGCCCGAGGAGCGGACCGATCCAATGTTCGCCCTCGTAGACGCCTGGGCCGACGCCCCGAGCGAGGAGGCATTCCAGTCGGATGCGTCTAAGCTCGACCGTATCCGCACCGACCGCGCCGAGGCCGCGGGCCGCTACTTCAGCTCTCACGCCGACACCTGGGACTCGATCCGGTCCCTCCACGTCGCAGAAAGCGAAGTCGAAGAGGCGATCGGGCGCGCCCTGGGCGACCAGCCGCTCGGCCGCCTCGTCGACATCGGCACCGGCACCGGCCGGATGATCGAGCTGTTCGGGCGCAGCGCACTCCAGTCGGTTGGCATCGACCGTTCATCGGAAATGCTCCGGCTGGCGCGAGTGAAGCTCGAAGCGGCAGGCATCCCGTCCAGCCTCCGCCAAGGCGATATGTACGCGCTCCCGCTAGATGACTGCAGCGCCGACACGGTCATCATCCACCAGGTGCTGCACTATGCGCACTCGCCGGCTGCAGCGATCGACGAGGCGTCTCGCGTGCTGGCCCCCGGCGGCCGCCTACTGATCGTTGATTTCGCCGCTCATGAGCGCGAAGAATTGCGGACCACGGACGCGCACATTCGTCTCGGCTTCGACGACCAGACCATGGCCACGTGGTTCAAGGCTGCGGGCATCTCCGTCGAACAGGTCGAGCACCTCGAGGGCGGCGAACTGACCGTCACCCTCTGGCTCGGCGCCAAGGCCGGCGTGCGCCAACGCCAGCGGAGGGCCGCATGAACCGCCATCTGCCCGATGAAGTCGGCGGCAAGCCTTTGTTCTCCGAAGCTCGGGGCGACATCCAGGTTAGCTTCGAGTTCTTTCCGCCGAAGACTGAGAAGATGGCCGAGACCCTTTGGGATTCGGTGCAAACTCTCGCACCGCTTCACCCGCGCTTTGTATCGGTGACCTACGGGGCCGGCGGATCGACCCGTGAGCGCACGCACCAGACGGTCGAGCGCATCCTCAAAGAAACCGACCTGACCCCGGCCGCGCACCTCACCTGCGTCGCCGCGAGCAAAGCCGAGATCGACGAGATCGCCCGCGACTATTGGGACCTCGGCGTACGTAACATCGTCGCCCTGCGCGGCGACCCGCCCGAAGCCGGTACGAAGTACCAGCCGCATCCCGAAGGCTATCGCGACGCCTGCGAGCTGGTCGCTGGTTTGAAGGCGGTCGCGCCGTTCGACATCTCGGTGGCGGCCTATCCGGAGATCCACCCGGATTCTCGTGACCGGACATTCGACCTCGAAAACCTGAAGAAGAAGGTCGACGCGGGCGCGGATCGAGCGATCACGCAATTCTTCTTTTCCGCAGACTGCTTCTTCCGCTTCCGCGACGAAGCCGCTGCTGCCGGCATCGACGTCGAGATCGTTCCGGGAATCCTGCCCGTCTCGAACGTCGCCACGACCCGCCGCTTCGCAGCAAGCTGCGGCGCGGCGATCCCCAAATGGCTGGACGACCTGTTCGAAGGCCTCGACGACCTTCCAGCAGCACGCCAGCTGATCGCCGCGACCGTCGCTGCGGAGCTGTGTGGACAGCTCTACGCGGGCGGCGTTCGCCACTTCCATTTCTACACTTTGAACCGGGCGGAGCTTTCCTATGCGATCTGCCACCTGCTCGGCGTGAGGGCACAGGCATGAGCGCTTCCCAGACACTCCGAGCCGAAGCCGCCAAGCGCATCCTGATCAAGGATGGTCCCTACGGCACCGGTATCCAGGGCGAGAGATTGTCCGCGGAGGCCTATTGCGCAGGCCTCGACCTGATGAAGGACCAGAAGGGCAATAACGACCTTCTGAACATCACCCAGTCGCAAATCGTCCGCGCCATTTGCGAGCGGTTTGCTGACTCTGGCGCTGAGATCCTCGCCACCAACACCTTCAACGCCAACCGCATCAGCCAGGCCGACTATGCTGCCGAGCATTTGGTCGGCGACATCAATCGCAAGTCGGCCCTGATCATGCGCGAAGTTGCTGACCGCTACACGGCCAAGGACGGTCGCCCACGCTGGGTCGCCGGAGCGCTCGGCCCGACCAACAAGACGCTGTCGCTGTCGCCGGACGTCAACGACCCCGCCTATCGCGAAGTCGACTTCGACACGGTGAAGCATGTCTATCGCGAGCAGATCGACGCGCTTGTGGAGGGGGGAGTCGATTTCATCCTCGTCGAGACCGTGTTCGATACGCTCAATGCCAAGGCCGCAATCATGGCGACGCTCGAAGCCGAGCAGGCGCTCGGTCGCGAGCTCCCGCTGATGGTCTCGATGACCCTCACCGACCTCAGCGGCCGCAATCTCTCAGGCCACACGGTCGAAGCCTTCTGGGCCACCGTCCGCCACGCCAAGCCGGTGACGATCGGCCTAAATTGCTCGTTTGGCGCCTCGCAGATTCGCCCGCACCTGGTCGCGCTGAACACGCTCGCCGACACGTTGATCATGGCCTACCCGAACGCCGGCCTTCCCAACGACCTCGGCGAATATGACGAAGCCGCGTCCGAAACCGCCGCCCAGGTCAGCGAGTGGTTCGACGCCGGTCTCGTCAACATCGTCGGCGGCTGCTGCGGCACCACGCCCGCCCACATCGCCGCGATCGCCCAGGCCGCGCAGGGCCGCGCTCCCCGGCAAGTGCCGACCGCTGCCCGCCAAACCCTCCTCGCTGGACTCGAACCGATGGTGATTGCTGCCTGACATGGAAGTTTCGAAGGTAAATCAGGCAGGCGCGGGCGCGCGCTTCGTAAACGTAGGCGAGCGGACCAACGTCACCGGTTCGGCCAAGTTCAAGAAGCTGATCCTCGCGGGCGATTACGACGCCGCGGTCGAGGTGGCTCGCGACCAGGTCGAGAACGGCGCGCAGATTATCGACGTCAACATGGACGAGGCTTTGCTCGATTCAGAGCAGGCGATGACCATTTTCCTGAAGCGCATCGCCGCCGAGCCGGACATCGCCCGCGTTCCGGTGATGATCGACAGCTCCAAGTGGAGCGTAATCGAGGCGGGGCTCAAGTGCGTGTCGGGCAAGCCGATCGTCAATTCGATCAGCATGAAGGAAGGCGAAGCGCCGTTCCTTGAACTCGCCCGCAAGTGCCGCGCTTATGGTGCTGCGGTCGTCGTCATGGCGTTCGACGAAGTCGGGCAAGCCGACACTGCCGAACGCAAGATCGAGATTTGCGAGCGCGCCTACAAATTGCTCACAGCCGACGGGTTCGAGCCGCAGGACATCATCTTCGACCCGAACGTCTTCGCAATCGCGACCGGCATCGACGAGCACCGCCGCTACGCAATCGACTTCATCGAAGCGACGGCCGAGATCCGCCGCCGCTGTCCGGGCGTCCATATCTCGGGCGGCCTGTCGAACCTCAGCTTCTCGTTCCGCGGCAATGAGCCCGTTCGCCGCGCGATGCACAGCGTCTTCCTCTACCACGCCATCCCGGCGGGGATGGACATGGGCATCGTCAACGCCGGTCAGCTCGAAGTCTATGACCAGATCGATCCCGAACTCCGCGATGCAGTCGAGGACGTCATCCTCGACCGCAACGAAGACGCGACCGAGACGCTGATCACGCTCGCCGAACGCTACAAGGGAACCGACGCCGCCGAGGAAAAGAAGCTCGCGGAATGGCGCAGCCTGCCGGTGACCGAGCGCCTGTCCTACGCACTCGTGAAAGGCATCGACGCCCACATCGTAGAGGACACCGAGGAAGCTCGCCTGGTGGCGGAGCGTCCGATCCACGTCATCGAAGGCCCGCTGATGGACGGCATGAACGTCGTCGGCGACCTGTTCGGGTCCGGCAAGATGTTCCTGCCTCAGGTCGTGAAGTCCGCCCGCGTGATGAAGAAGGCCGTTGCCCACCTCATCCCGTTCATCGAGGCGGAAAAGGAAAAGACCGGTGCCACGCAGGGCAAGGGCCGCATCGTGATGGCGACCGTGAAGGGCGACGTTCACGACATCGGCAAGAATATCGTCGGTGTCGTCCTGCAGTGTAACGGCTTCGAGGTCATCGACCTCGGCGTGATGGTCCCGTGGCAGACGATCCTCGAGTGCGCCAACGACAACGACGCGGACATGATCGGCCTTTCCGGCCTGATCACCCCGTCGCTGGATGAGATGGTGACCGTCGCGGGAGAGATGCAACGCCTCGGCCTCAAGACCCCGCTGTTGATCGGCGGAGCGACGACCAGCAAGGCACATACGGCCCTTCGTATCGACCCCGCCTACGAAGGCCCGGTCATCCACGTTCTCGACGCCAGCCGTGCAGTCGGTGTCGCGTCGTCGCTGGTGTCCGACACGCAGTGCGAGCCGCTCCTGGCCAAAACCGCCGAAGAATATGAGGCCCTCCGCATCGCCCGCGCACGCAGTGGTCAGAGCGAGCTCGCAAGCATTGCAGACGCCCGCGCCAATGGCTTTGCCTACGATCCGTCCGGCCAGGCACCTGCGCCGGTTCGCCCCGGATTACATCAGATCGGCGAATGGCCACTTCGAGATTTGAAGGCCTCGATCGATTGGACGCCCTTCTTCCGCGCTTGGGAGCTTGGCGGAAATTACCCCGCAATCCTCGACGACGAAGTGGTCGGCGAAAGCGCCCGCAGCCTTTTCAACGACGCCCAGGCGATGCTGGACAAGATCATTGCGGAGCGCTGGGTGACGCCGAAAGCGACCGTCGGCCTGTGGCGCTGCAAGCGTGAGGGCGACGACGTGCTCGTCCTCGCCGGAAACGACTGGACCCGTCTGCCCTTCCTTCGCCAGCAGGTGAAAAAACGCGAGGGCCGGCCCAACATGAGCCTGGCCGACTTCATCAATCCCGAGGGCGAGGACTGGATCGGCGGCTTCGCGGTGGGAATCCACGGCCTTGAACCGCACCTCGCGCGGTTCAAGGTCGAGAACGACGATTATTCCGACATTTTGCTCAAAGCTCTGTCCGACCGCCTTGCGGAAAGCTTTGCCGAAGTGCTGCACGCCGAAGTCCGCAATCGTTTGTGGGGTTATGCGGACGAGCATTTCTCCAACGAACAGCTAATTCGCGAGAAGTATCAGGGCATTCGCCCGGCGCCGGGCTATCCCGCCTGCCCGGATCACAGCCTCAAGCCGATCCTGTTCGAAATGCTCGGCGGCCATCCCGGGGAGGTCACCCTCACCGAGAATTTCGCGATGCTTCCGACCTCGGCCGTTTCCGGATTCTACTTCGGACACCGCGACAGCCAGTATTTCGGCGTCGCCCGCATCGACGAGGATCAGCTGACGGAATATGCCGGCCGCCGCGGCGTCGATCTCGACTGCGCGCGGCGCTGGCTGAGACCGAACCTCGACTGATGCCCGTCGGCACGGCTAGGGCCGCGCCATGGATGTCGCCGTGAGCAACGCAATGGAGTCGCCCGCTCGCGACTGGAGCGATGAGCTTCGCGCAACACTGGCGCTCGCCTGGCCGCTGATCCTCGCCAACCTGACAATGCAGCTCATTCAGGCGACCGACGTGGTCCTGCTCGGCTGGCTCGGTCCCAAGGAACTCGCGGCCGCCGCACTGGCTCTAAGTCTGTCGTTTGGGATGATCCTATTCGCGTTCGGCGTGCTGACAGGCACCTCGCCGATGATGGCTTCCGCTCTTGGCAGTCGGTTCAATTCCGTCCGGGACGTCCGTCGTACCTTCCGCCAGGGACTTTGGGCGGCCGCGATGATGTCGATCCCGACGCTGATAGTCCTGTGGAACGCCGAGAGGGTCATTCTCTTCTTCGGCCAGGATTCTGAGCTCGCCCGCCTCGCGGGCTGGTTCCTGCGCGGCTACATGTGGGTCATTCCGCCCTGGATGCTGTTCCAGGTCATGCGCAACTTCCTCTCAGCACTGGAGCGGCCCGGCTGGGTGCTGGTGATCAGCACGCTCGGAATCCCACTCAATGCGATCGTCAGTTGGTCGCTGATCTTCGGGCATCTTGGCATGCCCAAGCTCGGGCTTATCGGCGGAGGCGTCGGCAGCTCGATCGTCTGGGCTGCGATGGCGCTGGCGCTGGCGCTTGTCATCCTGACCGACCGGCAGTTTCGCCGCTTCCACCTGTTCGGCCGCTTCTGGAGACCCGACTGGCCGCGATTCCGCCAATTGTTCAAGCTCGGCGGTCCGATCGGACTGACCATGGGCCTTGAAGGCGGAATCTTCAGCGCCGCGGCTTATTTGATGGGAATCTTCGGAGCACCCTCGGTCGCTGCTCACCAGATCGCGCTGCAGATCGCGGCGACGGCCTTTATGGTCCCGCTTGCGCTCGGCCAGGCAACTACTGTTCGTGTCGGCCTCGCTTATGGCAGGCAAGACCGCAAGGGCATCGGCCTTGCGGGCTGGACCTCGTTCGGTCTCAGCACCGCGTTCATGACTTTCACGGCCGTGGTGATGTTCACCTTTCCGCATCAGCTCATCACTTTGTTTCTCGCGGATACTCCGGAGAACGCCACCGTGATCGCGCTCGGCGTCTCCTTCCTGCGCATCGCGGCGCTGTTCCAGATCGTCGACGGCTGGCAGGTCGTCGGCGCCGGAATGCTGCGCGGCCTCCACGACACCCGCGTGCCGATGGTCTTCGCTCTCTTCGGCTATTGGGCGATTGGGCTGGGCGTCGGCGTCGGTCTTGCATTCGTAATGGAATGGCGAGGGGTCGGCATCTGGACCGGGCTCGCCGCGGGTCTCGGGGTTGTCGCGGTGCTGATGCTATGGCGATGGAGTCGCCGCGACAGGTTGGGCCTACTTCCAGCCGGCGCGTAAATTCTCTCCGCCCCGGGGTGTTGACGCTCAGGAAAGCCAGACCCATATGCCCGCTATCGCTGGCACTCTCCTTGCGGGAGTGCCAACGCACATGTTCAACAAGAGAGACAAGGGGCTCACAATGGGTTTCAGGCCGCTTCACGACCGCGTTCTCGTCCGCCGCATCGAGGCTGATGAGAAGACGACGGGCGGAATCATCATTCCCGACACCGCCAAGGAAAAGCCGCAGGAAGGCGAAGTCATCTCCGTCGGCACCGGCGCTCGCAGCGACGAAGGCAAGGTCACGCCGCTCGACGTCAAGGCTGGCGACAAGATCCTGTTCGGCAAGTGGTCGGGCACCGAGGTCAAGATCGACGGTGAAGACCTGATCATCATGAAGGAAAGCGACATCCTCGGGATCGTCGGCTGACCCTTCGTCACCGTGAACATTCGTGAACATTCGAAATTGAAAGGGTAGCCAGATGGCAGCCAAGGACGTGAAATTCAGCCGTGACGCGCGTGAGCGCATTCTCCGCGGCGTCGACATTCTCGCCGACGCAGTGAAGGTGACGCTCGGTCCCAAGGGCCGCAACGTCGTCATCGACAAGAGCTTCGGCGCTCCGCGCATCACCAAGGACGGCGTCACCGTCGCCAAGGAGATCGAGCTCAAGGACAAGTTCGAGAACATGGGCGCGCAGATGCTGCGCGAAGTCGCTTCGAAGACGAACGACCTTGCCGGCGACGGCACCACGACCGCGACCGTCCTCGCTCAGTCGATCGTCCGTGAGGGCATGAAGTCGGTTGCGGCCGGCATGAACCCGATGGATCTGAAGCGCGGCATCGACATCGCCGTTTCCAAGGTCGTCGAAGACCTCAAGAGCCGCTCGAAGGCCGTTTCGGGCAGCCAGGAAATCGCCCAGGTCGGAATCATCTCCGCAAACGGCGACAAGGAAGTTGGCGAGAAGATCGCCGAAGCCATGGAAAAGGTCGGCAAGGAAGGCGTGATTACGGTTGAAGAGGCCAAGGGTCTCGAGTTCGAGCTGGACGTTGTCGAAGGCATGCAGTTCGACCGCGGCTATTTGTCGCCCTACTTCATCACCAACCCAGAGAAAATGCAGGTCGAACTTACCGACCCGTACATCCTCATCCACGAGAAGAAGCTGTCGAACCTCCAGGCGATGCTTCCGATCCTGGAAGCGGTTGTCCAGAGCGGGCGTCCGCTCCTGATCATCGCCGAGGACATTGAGGGCGAGGCTCTGGCCACCCTCGTAGTCAACAAGCTGCGCGGCGGGCTCAAGGTGGCGGCAGTGAAGGCTCCGGGCTTCGGCGATCGCCGCAAGGCGATGCTCGAGGACATCGCGATCCTCACCGGCGGTGAGATGATCAGCGAAGATCTCGGCATCAAGCTTGAGAACGTCACTGTGAACATGCTGGGCCAGGCCAAGCGCGTCACCATCGACAAGGACAACACGACGATCGTCGATGGCGCCGGTCAGCGTGAGGGCATCGAGGGCCGTGTGGCCGCGATCCGTCAGCAGATCGAGAACACGACGTCCGACTACGACCGTGAGAAGCTGCAGGAGCGGCTGGCGAAGCTCGCGGGCGGCGTTGCAGTGATCAAGGTCGGCGGCGCGTCCGAGATCGAGGTCAAGGAGCGCAAGGACCGCGTCGACGACGCTCTCCATGCGACCCGCGCTGCGGTCGAGGAAGGCATCGTTCCGGGCGGTGGCACTGCCCTGCTCTACGCCACCAAGGCTCTCGAAGGCCTGAAGGGCGAGAACGACGACCAGACCCGCGGCATCGACATCATCCGCAAGGCGCTCCAGTCGCCGGTGCGGCAGATTGCCGAGAACGCAGGCCATGACGGCGCCGTGGTTGCCGGCAAGCTGATCGACGCCCAGGACCCGACGCTAGGCTTCAACGCACAGACGGAGGTCTACGAGAACCTCGTTGCGGCTGGCGTGATCGACCCGACCAAGGTCGTCCGCGCTGCGCTCCAGGATGCGGCATCGGTTGCCGGCCTGCTGATCACCACCGAAGCGGCGGTCAGTGAACTGCCCGAAGACAAGCCAGCGATGGCTGGTGCCGGCGGCATGGGCGGCATGGGCGGCATGGACTTCTAAGCCCAGGTCCAAAACGCAAAAGAGAAGGGCCGGAGGAGCGATCCTCCGGCCCATTTTTTTCGTCCTCGGTCCTACTTGCCCGCCAGATCGCGGATCATCGATTCCCAGTGCAGGATGTTGTCGGTGAGCGACTGGACGGGGATGCGCTCGTCCTTGCCGTGGGCGCGCTCGTCGTCCGGCGACACGCCCCACCCGCCGTCGACACCATAGACCGGGATCCCGCGAGCCCGGAATTCCAGGCCGTCGGTCGCACCGGTCGACATCTGGGGAATGATCGGCTGATTCGGGAACCGGGCGTGAACCGCCTTGGTATAGGCGCTCACCACATCAGGCCTAAGCGGCGAGACCGGTGTTGGACGGCCGGCATCTGCGTCCGGGGTAACCTCGACATTCGGGCCCACCAGCCTCTTCAACTCAGCCTCGATAACCTTCGGTTCCACGCCGGGCAGGATTCGGCAGTTGACCGTTGCTTCCGCCATCTGCGGTAGGGCGTTGTCGGCATGACCGCCCTTGAGCCGCGTCGCGACACAGCGGGTGCGGGTCAGGCCAACCTCGAGCGGATCGGATTCGATGCGGTCAGCGCCCGCGCCGTCGGAGGGGTCGGCCACCCAGGCGCGCATTGCATTGCCGAGCTCGCTGTTCCCCTCCTGCTTGGCCCGCTCTGTGAAATAGACCTTCGTCGTCTCGTTCAGAGCCGGCTCGAACCTGTAGCCCTGCAGCTTCTTTAGGGCGTCGGCGAGATCGTAGATCGCATTGTCGGGACGCGGCCGCGAGCTGTGGCCGCCCGGGTTGCGGGTGCGGAAATAGTAAGTCTGGAAGGTCTTCTCGGACGTCTGCAACCCGAAGCCGAGCGGCTTGCCGTCGCGGGTAAAAGCGCCGCCGCCGCCGTCCGCATTGAGCGCGAACTCCGCCTCGGTCCACTTCCGCCACTCCGTCGCACCGAGCTCGGCGCCCTTGCCCTGCGTTTCCTCGTCTCCGGTGAATAGGATGACGATATCACGGTTCGGCTTGAAGCCTGCCTCCTTGAGCTTCAGCAGCGCAACGAGCGAGGGCACGAGGCCGCCTTTGTCGTCGCCCGATCCCCGGCCGTAGAAATAACCGTCCTTCTCGACTAGCTCGAACGGGTCCGTTGTCCAGTCAGACGGAAGCGCATCGACGACGTCCATGTGGGCGAGGATCAGCATCGGCTTGTGCTTCGGAGTCCCCTCTGCCGGCCATCGAGCAATGATCGCCGCCGTGTCGTTCCCCGGCACCGACGTGTAGGGCAGGACGTGGATGTCGCTATCCGCCCATCCGGCCCCCCTCAACTCGCCTGCAATGTAATTGGCCAGCTTTAAATTCTCGCCCGCGCGACCCTTCACGGTCGGCGTTTCGACCGCCGTCTTGTAGATTTCGCGCGCTTTGGCGTCCCATTTTCCCGGGAGCGCCTTCCCGCCCTTGAGCGCGGCCGCTGGCGGTGAATTGATCGGCGCCTCAACGCTCTGCGCGATCGCAGCAGTCGACGTCATGAGCGCAAGCGAAACGGCAATCGAACGGATCATAATTCCCCCTGATGAAATGCGTTGTTCAGCGGCCTGCTAGCTCCCGGATAATCGTCTCCCAGTGCACGACATCGTCGTACATCGCGCGCACTGGAATTCGCTCGTCGAGACCGTGGGCGCGCTCGTCGTCCGGCGAGATGCCCCAGCTTCCATCGACGTCGTAGACTGGAATGCCCTTGGCGCGGAAGAACGAGCCGTCGCTCGCCCCGGTCGACATCAATGGATAGACGCGCATCGCCGGGCCGTGGATCTTCTGGATCGCGTCGGTAACCGCCTTCAGCACGTCCGGCCGAAGCGGTGACGGCGGGGTCGACTGACCAATATAATTGGGATCGGGAACGACCTCGACCTTCGGGCCGACGAATTGCTGGATTTCGGACTGGACGTCCTTCGGATCGACGCCGGGCATGATGCGGCAGTTCACGGTCGCCTTCGCCATTTGCGGAAGCGCGTTGTCGGCGTGGCCGCCTTCGAGCATGGTCGCGACGCAGCGTGTACGTGTGAGGCCCACCTCGAGCGGGTTTGCCTCGATCTCATCCGCAGCCGCGCCATCGTTCGGATTTGCCAGCCAGCGGCGGATTGCCTGTCCGAGGGGGCTGTCGCCTTCCTGTTTCGCGCGCTCCTGGAAGTAGCCGCGGCTGGTGTCGTTAAGCATTGGCGTGAAGCGATGGTTCTGAAGCGCCTTCAGCGCATCCGCCAACTCGTAGATCGCATTGTCCGGCCTCGGCCGTGAACTGTGACCGCCCGGATTGTGGGTCGCCAGGAAGTAGGTTTGGAAGGTCTTTTCGGCGGTCGAAATCCCGCATCCTATAGGGCGGAAGTTCTTGTCATAGGCGCCGCAGCCGCCGTCAGCATTCAAACCAAACTCAGCCTCGGTAAGGTTGCGCCATTCGCTTGCGCCAAGCGTTGCACCAATTCCGCGCGTCTCTTCGTCGCCGCTGTAGAAGAAGATGATGTCGCGATTGGGCTTGAACCCTTCCGACATCAGCTTGACCGCGGCCATGGTCGTCGCGACGTCGCCGTTCTTCATGTCGCTCGCGCCGCGGCCAAGGAAGTAGCCGCCCTCCTCGCGGAACACGAACGGATCGTTCTTCCAGTCCTCGCGCTTGGCTTCGACCACGTCCATGTGGCCGAGAATCAGCATCGGCTTCTTGGTCGGATGCGGCGAGCGCCAGCGGACGATCAGCGCGACCGTCTTGTCGCCGGGCAGTGCCTCGTAGGGCATGACGTGAATGTCCGCCTCGGGAATTCCGGCCGCCCGAAACTGGTCGCCAAGAACCTTGGCCATTCGCGGCATCTCACCGCGATTGTGAACGGACGGAATCTCGATCGCCTGCTTAAAGACCTCGCGAGTTTTCTGCTGCCATTTCGGTTCGAGCTTGGACGGAACCGTCAACGGGTTGGTGGCGGCAAGAGCGGTCGTCGAGAACGCAACGAGGACACAAGCGAGCAGGCGCTTCATCGATTCTCCCCTCGGAAGCAGGAAGCGGAGGCTAGTGGCGAATAAAGACCGGTCAAGCGTGGTCCGTACCATGCCCTTCCGCCAGATATTCGGCGCTGCGCATTTCCTCGAGACGGCTGACGGTCCGCTGGAACTCGAAGCTGCCGTCCCCCGCTGGATAAAGGCCGGAGGGTTCGGCATCGGCCGCTGCGAGCAGCTTCACGCGATGCTCGTAGAGCGCGTCGACGAGGGTCACGAAGCGCGCCGCCTCGTTACGCATCTCGCGGGTCATCACCGGGATGCCGACGATGATGACGGTGTGGAATCGCTGGGCGACGGCGAGATAGTCCGCTGCGCCGCGCGCCTCACCAACCAGCCGCTTGAACGAGAAGACGGCGACGCCCTTCAGGCTTTTCGGCACATGCAACGTCCGGCGGCCGCCGACTTCCAGCTCTTCGGTCGGAACCTTGGCGCGATCCTCGACGGGATAGTCCGTCAGCTTGAAGAAGGCAGTGCTCAGCGCCTGCGTCGCTTCCGGTCCGTTCGGAACGTGCCACACCTTCACGCCTGAGAGTCGGTCCATCCGATAGTCGGTGGGGCCGTCGACCTCGACAACGTCAAAGCGCCGTTCAATCAGGTGGATGAAAGGCAGGAACAACTCTCGGTTCAGGCCGTCCTTGTAGAGGTCGTGCGGTGGGCGGTTGGACGTCGTCACGACCCGCACTCCGCGCTCGAGCAGATGCTCGAACAGCCGCGAAAGGATCATGGCATCGGCGGGGTTGTTGACGACCATCTCGTCGAAGCAGAGCAGCTTCACTTCGTCCGCGATGTCGTCGGCAACACGCTCAAGCGGGTCGCCTTCCTCGTCCTTCCTTTTCTCGCGAAGCCTCGCGTGCGCTTCCAGCATGAAGGCATGGAAATGGACCCGTCGCTTCGGCTGAACCGCGACATGCTCGAAGGCCAGGTCCATGAGCATCGACTTGCCGCGGCCGACGCCGCCCCAAAGGTAGACGCCGCTCAGGCCATCGTTCCGATTGTTGAACAGCTTGCCCAGAAGTCCGGTGCGCTTGGAATAGAGCTCCCTCTCCAGCCGGTCGAGCGCTACGACCGCCCGCTCCTGCGCGGCGTCGGGCTTTAGCTCCCCTGCCCTGACGAGCTCCTCATAGGCCCGCCCGACGGGTCCGCTCATGCCGGCGAGTTTCGCTCGCGCACACGCTTCAGCGTTCCAGTGAAGCTGTAGCAAGGCTGGTCATCCTGCTTGACCACGCCCTGCAAGAACACGTGCCCGCGGGTCTGCCGCACCAGTTCCACGTGCGCGTCGAGCGGGATCCCGACCTTGCCGCGCGAAAGGAAATGGGTGGTCATGTCGAGCGTGACGTAATGGCCCTGCTCCATCCCGGCGCAGCGGCCGCCGGCGAACATCGCCATGTCGATGAAGCTCATCACCGCGCCGCCGTGGATCGAGCCGCCCATGTTCATGTGCGCCTCGGTCGGGAACATCCGCGCCATTCCCCGGCCCGGCCCGCCCGGCTTGAACAGCAGCCGGCCGGTCGCCGCCGCGAAGGAGCTGCGCGGGAAATCGCCCCAGCTGTACCAGCCGGGATTATCCGGATCGGGTTGCGCACCCGACGGAACGCCGACGTCTTCGAGGCCGTCCTTAAACTCGTGGCCGTCTTCGCTCACGCGGCCCGTTCGGCGATCAGCTTCTTCGTTTCCGCGATAGCCTTGGCCGGGTTGAGACCCTTCGGGCACACGTTCGCGCAGTTCATGATCGTGTGACAGCGATAGAGGCGGAACGGATCTTCGAGATCGTTCAGGCGCTCACCGGTTGCTTCGTCACGGCTGTCGGCCAGCCAGCGATAAGCCTGGAGGAGAACCGCCGGCCCAAGGAAACGGTCGGAATTCCACCAATAGCTCGGGCAGCCCGTGGAGCAGCAGAAGCAAAGGATGCACTCGTAAAGGCCATCCAGCTTCGCGCGGTCTTCCGGCGACTGTAGCCGTTCGCGCCCGGACGGAGCCGGAGTAACGGTCTTCAGCCAAGGCTGGATCGACGAATATTGCGCGTAGGCGTGAGTCAGGTCGGGAACGAGGTCCTTCACCACTTCCATGTGCGGCAGCGGCGTGATTGTTACGTCGCCCTTGATGTCGCCGATCGCTGTCGTGCAGGCGAGGCCGTTGCGACCGTCCATGTTCATCGAGCAGGAGCCGCAAATGCCTTCGCGGCAGGATCGGCGAAACGTCAGTGTCGAGTCGACCTCGTTCTTGATGCGGATCAGCGCGTCGAGAACCATCGGGCCGGTCTTGTCGAGGTCGAGCGTGTAAGTATCGACCCGCGGATTGTGCCCGGTGTCGGGATCGTAGCGATAGATCTTGAACGTTTTCAGCCGCGTGCCCTGCTCGGCGGCGTGCGTCTTGCCCTTGGAGACGCGGCTGTTCTTCGGAAGGCGAAACTCGGCCAAGGCCTGCTCCTGAAAAGTCTTGTGGGGGCGCTATCACCCGCGCCCTTTCATTTCAAATCGTGGACGCGGCCTTCAGCACTTCCTGCGCGTGTCCCGGCACCTTCACCTTGCGCCACGCGCGGGTAACCTTCCCGTCGGCGCCGATAAGAAAAGTCGCGCGCTCCATCCCCATATATTTGCGGCCGTACATCGACTTTTCTATCCACGTCCCGAAGGCGTCGGAAATCCGTCCGTCCTCATCGGAGGCCAGCGGCACGGCGAGGTCATACTTGCTGATGAATTTCTCATGCTTCTTCATCGGGTCACGGGAGACTCCAATGACCTTCACGCCGGCTTTTTTGTAGTCGCCCGCAAGCTCGGTGAAGTCCTGCGCCTCACGCGTGCAGCCCGACGTGTCGTCCTTCGGATAAAAGTACAGCACGAGCGGCTGACCGGGAGACGACAGATCGACGGTGCTTCCATCGCTCGACGTCACTTGAAGCGCCGGAGCCTTGTCGCCTTCGCTGATCATTGAGCTTCCCTCACCGATTTCCAGAGCTGGGCGATCCTCTGCCGCGCCTCGTCGTGAGCCGCAAGCAGCGAATCCCAGCCTTCATGGCCGCACAAGGCGGCTACCAATGACCTCGACTTTTCGGACGGCTCGTTGCTGTCCGGAGCGATCAACCGCATCACCACAAGCATACGGCTCAACAATCTCAGATCCGGGTCGTAGCTGGGGTCGATCAGGCCATGCTCAGCCAGGCCTTCGATCGCATGCTCGAGGCGCGGGTCGAGACCTTTCCCGTGGATGAGTTGCAGCGTGTGGACCGCGAACTCGAGATCCACGAGGCCGCCCGGACCAAGTTTGATGTCGAGCGGTCCGGACGGCTTCTTATGGCGAGCCATGTCTTCGCGCATCTTCGCCGCATCGGCGCGGGTCTTCTTCGGATCGCGATTGGTCGAGAGAATCGATTGGATCGTCCGGGCCAACTGCTCACGCTTTTCCGGGGACCCGTAGATCGGCCGCGCACGGCAGAGCGCCATATGCTCCCACGTCCATGCCTCGCCGCGTTGGTAGTTCAGAAATCCTTCCAACGAGACTGCGAGCATCCCCTCGCCCCCCTGCGGCCTCAGGCGTGTGTCGACGTCGTAAAGCGGGCCCGCAGCCGTCGGGACGCTGATCGCAGCGGTGATCCGATTGGCCAGCCGGTTGTAATAGTCGGTTGCACTGAGCGGCTTCTTCCCGTCGGACATCGCGCCTTCGGGCGCATCGTAAACGTAGATGATGTCGAGGTCCGACGCGTGGGTCAGAGCTCGTCCGCCAAGACGACCGAGCGCCAAGATCATCAGCTCGCCGCCCTCGATCTTGCCGTGGGTCTTCGCAAACTCGTCCGAAGCTAGCTCGGCCATTGCGACGATCGTCCCTTCGGCGACGTTGCTGTAACCCATGGCGAGGTCGAGCGGGTCGGCGTGCGCGGCGATCAACTGCACACCAAGCGAGAAACGCCGCTCCGCGATCAGCCTTCGCGCACGGTCGAGGGCGCGGTCGTAGGGCTCTCCACGCATTGCGGAACGGAGACGCTCGGCCATGGCGTCGGGCTCGGGCGGAAGCGCGAAACTGGATTCGTCGATCAGGCCATCGAGCAGGTCCGGCCGTCTCGCCAGCATGTCGGCCAGTGGCGGAGCATGGGCCAGAACCAGCGCGAGATGCCGCGCAAGCTGCGGACGGGCTTCGAGAAGCCGGTAAAGATTGATCCCGCTCGATAGCCTGTCGACGATATCGGCCATGCGGTTGAGAGCGCGGTCCGGGTCTGGCCCGGACGCAATTTCCCGCAACAGCGCCGGGAGCATCGCCTCGAACGCAGTTCTCGCCGCCGGCGAGCGCAGCGACCGGGCGCGTCCTGACCGCCAGTCCATCACCCTTCGAAGCGGCATTTCCGGCTCATTGAAGCCGAGCGACCTCAGCTCGTCGATCAGAATGTCGCCATCGTTGGACAAACGGCCTTCGCGGTCGGGCGCCAGCGAGTTGAACAACTGCTCCGCCCGGTCGACGTGTGGCTGGAGCAGCTCGATCAACTCCTCGCCGGTCGAGAGACCGTGAAGCTTTGCGACATTGTCCAGAGCCTCGCCATCGAGCGGCAGGAGGTGCGTCTGTGCGTCGTCGACCATCTGTGCCCGATGCTCGATGGTCCGCAACAGGACATAGGCTTCGGACAATGCGGAGGCATCTTCTTCCGAGATTCGACCCGCCGCCTGCAGGGCATCGAGCGCATCGAGCGTTGCCGAGGCGCGGACCGACAGGTCGCGCCCGCCGTGGATCATCTGCTGAATCTGGGCGAAGAACTCGACCTCGCGAATCCCGCCTCGCCCGCGCTTCAGGTCATAGCCCGGCCCGAGCTTGGCGCCCTGCGCAAAGTGATCGCGGATGCGGGCCGAAATTTCCCGAACTTCCTCGATAACCCCGAAGTCGAGCGACCGGCGCCAGACGAATGGCTGGATCGATTTAAGGAAGTGCTCGCCGAGCGGCCGGTCGCCTGCACAAACGCGCGCGCGAATGAAAGCCGCACGCTCCCAGGGAAGCGCAGAGGATTCATAGTGCGAGATCGCCGCGTTGATGGGCAGGACGATGGGGGTGACCTCCGGCGACGGGCGAAGCCGAAGATCGACGCGTTCGACATAGCCATCCGCAGTCCGCTTCTGCAGCAGCTCGATCATTCGCCGCCCGACGCGAACCGCTGCTTCGGATGGATCGTCCCGCTCGCGGCGCGGCATCGCTTCCGGGTCGAAAAGCAGCAGCAGGTCGACGTCGGAAGAATAGTTGAGTTCGCGACTGCCGAGCTTGCCGAGGGCCAGCACCGTGATTCCCCGGACCTCAGCGTCCGGAACCCGTTCGGTCAGCGCCGTCGCGAGCGATCGCTCGATCGCCACGTCGGCGAAATCGGACAGGTATCGCGTCGCCTCTTCGAAGCCGAGTTCGCCGGCCAGGTCGCCGAGCGCCACGGCCAACGCTACGCCCAGCCGGCGGCGGCGAAGCTCCGCATCGACAGTCGGCGCGCTCGCGACGAGTGCGGCATCGATGGCGGCGGTGCTGCCCTTCTCGAGGAATTGGTCGACCAGGCCTGAAAGCGATGCAGCGGCCTCTCTTAGGAACGGCGAGAATTCGCGGGCGCGCCTCAACGCCTCTTCCCGAACGGCAGTACCGTTCGGGGCTGAGCCTAATTCAGTCCGTCGCACTGAGGGCACGGTTTTGCGAAACCTCCGAGCCGGTTAGTCGTTAGTCAGGAACCATGGACACGGAGCGTCGATCCAATGGTGCAACGGATATCAACATGGACCGAAGAATAATCCGCGTCGATATCCCGCCAGCACATGCCGGCATTACGGCTGCCCTCCGGCGAGCATTCTCGCCGGTGAAGGAGGAGCCGTGCGAGCGCGATTTTTCCGATTTGCTGCAACGGCTGAACTAGCCGTTTTCTAGTCTTCCTGAGCGCCGACCGCGCGCTCGTGGTCGCGGCTGAGATCGTCCACTTCGTTCATGATCGTTTGAAGCGCGGACTTGTTCGGGTCGGTGCGGTGCTGGCGGCGTGACGGGAGCTTGCCGCTAGAAAGCAGCCCCTCGAGCGCAACACGCCCGCGGGCGACCCGGCTCTTGATCGTTCCGACCGCACAGCCGCAGATTTCCGCGGCTTCTTCATAAGCGAAGCCGCCGGCGCCTACGAGGATCAGTGCCTCACGCTGCGGCTGCGGCAGGTGCATCAACGCACGCTGCATGTCGCTGAGCTCGATGTGGCGATCCTGGCTGGCGGGCGCCGCGAGGATCTTCGAAGCCGTCAGCTCGTCCCACTCGCCCTTGAAGCGCGCGCGGCGCATCTGGCTGAGGAAAAGATTGCGCAGGATGATGAACGTCCACGCGCGCATGTTGGTACCTGCTTGGAATCTCTTCCGGGCGGCCCATGCCTTCAGCAGCGTTTCCTGGACCAGGTCGTCGGCAAGGTCGCGGCTTCCGGACAGCGAACGGCCGAACGCGCGCAGATGCGGAATGACCGCCGCTAGCTGGTCCTTGAATTCCGGATCAGAAAGCGGAACCCACTCGGTCGTCGCAGCCGCACCCGCCTCTTCGGCCGTTTGTTGATCTTGTTCTTCGGCCACTAATCCCCGCCCGGTTCAGACAATGGGTATCCGGCTCAATATGAACCGGATGAATACACGTAGAGAATGACAGAATCGATGGAGGTCAGGTCGCCGCGATCGCGTAAATGATCGCGAACAATACCACCACCAGCGCCAGCGAGATCCCGAGAACGTAGCGCGTCATGTGAGGCGTTACGCCTGCGCGCGCCTCAGTGGTCGTAACCTGTTCCTGTCTCTCGTTGCTCATCATTCTCTCAAGCCATGCGTTCCACGGGCCAACGCGCTTTGTCAGCCCATGTTCCGCCAGCGTTACGGCTTAAGGGTCAGGCCGGCACCGTTGCTGCGTCGAAGAACAACGCCTGCGCTATGGCCGCCTTCACCGTCGACCGCTGGAACGGCTTGGTGATGAGGAAGGTGGGTTCCGGGCGGGTTCCGGTCAACAGCCTCTCCGGGAACGCCGTGATGAAGATCACGGGCACCGAGAACTCGGCGAGGATGTCCTTCACCGCGTCGATTCCGCTCGAATCGTCGGCGAGCTGGATATCTGCAAGGACTAGCCCCGGCGGGTGCTGCCGGGCCTGGGTAACGGCCTCGTCGCGGGTGACCGCGACGCCGGTTACATTGTGGCCGAGGTCGCGGACGATCGTCTCGATATCCATAGCGATGATCGGCTCGTCCTCGATGATAAGGACGTCAGCGAGCGTCTGGCGCTCGATCTCACCCAACGCTTCCGCAACGAGCGAGTCCACGTCCTCCGGAGAGGCCCCGATCAGATAGGCCGCATCGTCCGACGAGAACCCTTCCAGCGAGGTCAGGAGCAGCGCCTGGCGCGACAGTGGAGTGATCCGCGATAGTCGAGCCTGCGCGATACCTTCAGCGCCGGCGTAATCCTTGGCCGGCTCCTCGCCCTCTTCAACATTGGCCGTCGACCATATCGCGTGGAACGTCTTGTAGAGACCGAGACGCGGATCGACATCGCGCGGAAACTCGTCCGGCTGTGCGACAATCGCCTCGAGCGTCGCTCGAACGAAGGCGTCGCCATGCGTCTGGCTGCCGGTTAGGGCGCGCGCATAACGGCGGAGGAAAGGCAGGTGCGGTGCGAGTTCCTGACCCAGGGACATATAAACGGACTCTCCCAGTCGAAAGCGGGGTCTTTGGGCGTGCGTAACGGTTGATGCAACCCTTGGCCGGGTCGAGTCAGCAGTTACCGTACACTCCCCCGCTGAGATGTGCTGATCGCTGGAACAAAGGACAAAGCATTTGGTTTCCGCTTCGCGCGGCAAAGGATTGCTGCGGGTTTATGGACGCAGCGCTTGGAGCCGCGTCGGGGTTCGGCGCCTGGCGTTGAACTTTCCTTAAACCCGTTGCACCTCACGAGTGGAACGCTAAACGAAGCGCGCTTGTACCCGCGCAAGGGGGGACGAGAGGTTGAGTGTTAAGCAGAAGGGCGGCTCTCATCGCGGTGCCGACAAGGCAATGCAGAAGACGTCCGACGAAAAAAAGAACCGTAAGCAAAGGGCCGGCGACATCGGACGTGCACTCCGCACGATCTACGATGACACGCTGCGAGAAACTGTGCCCGACGATTTCAGTGACCTGCTGGGGAAACTCAGCTGAGCCGTTGATGACAATCCCGACATGCTAAGCGAAGCGGCCCGGCGCTTTGCGGCGCTGCCGACAGCGGTTAAACTGCTGCTGATCCTGACTGCTGCACTGCTGCCGATCGGCATCAGCCTGGTCTGGGCAGCGAGTCAGGGAATTCGGGATGCGAACGACGTTCTTCGCTCACAGGCGGAAGAGCAGGCCCGGTTGGCTACACGAGGCGTCGAAAGCCTAATCGCTCGGAACGCACTTGCTCTAAGGATCGCCGCGAACGGGCGCATTGCTGACGGCGATGGAACCTGCGCGACCCTCGAGCAATCGCTGACAGTCACTCCCGCAGTCGCACGACAGTTCGAGCTGGAAGACACCAACGGTAAGCGAATCTGCGAAGTCGGGAACGTGCCCGAGACGAGCCGGCTTCCGCTCGTCGCGCCTGGCGACATCGCCTTACGAATCCTTCCCGAAGAAGAAGCCCTGACGTTTCGCGTCGGCGTGGCCGGCGGAATGGCGACCGGTTCCTTCACAAAGGCGGAGCTCCGCCAAGCGGCAGTGGACGCAGCCCCGAATATCGAGACGCTTGCCCTTCGTGACGGGATGAATGAGCTGCCGATCCTGACCCCAGAAGCTCTTCGGCGGGGCCGGGAACAGCTCGCAACCAGTCGCTGGCCAATGGCGAACGGGCGGCTGGAAATGCTCGTCGGGACGAAGATCCCGATGATTACCACCGGCGATCGATTGCTGCTGATGCTTCCGTTCCTGATGTGGATCGTCGCCGCGCTCCTGACCTGGGTGGTCGTGAACCGCCTTCTGATCCGCCCGCTCCGCCACCTCAAGCGCTCGGTAGTCCAATACGAGCCCGGCGAGGGCGAATTCGTTCTGCCGCTAAAGCTCGGGCCTGCGACCGAGATTCGGGATCTCAGCGAGGCTTTCGCTCGAACGGTCCGCCGGGTCGAAGATTCGGAGCGCGACATGGCTGGGGCCCTGGAAGGGCAGCGAAAGCTAGTCCGGGAGGTCCACCACCGGGTGAAGAACAACCTCCAGGTCGTCGCCTCGCTTATCAACATACACGGCCGCACGGCCGAGACCCCTGCCGCGCGCGCCGCCTACGGATCGATCAGCCGCCGCGTCGGCGCGCTTTCGATCGTTCACCGCAACCATTTTGCGGAGATGGAAGAGAATCGCGGAATCTCCCTGCGCCCCCTCCTCTCGGAGCTTGCGGCGGAGCTCCGCGCCACCGCACCGGAGTCCGCGCGCACAATGCGCATCGAACTCGACCTGAAAAGCGCCAACACCACACAGGACGTCGCCGTTTCCGTAGCCTTCCTTGTGACGGAGATCGTCGAGTTCGCGATGCTGAACACGCCCGAGGACCCGGTGGAAATCACGCTCCGCCGCACGAGCGAGCTGACCGCCCGCCTGACGTTGAACAGCAAGGTTTTGAATCCCGATGAGGAGGGGGACCGCGAAAAAATGCAGTTCGAGCGGATTATCGCAGGTTTGGCGAAACAGCTTCGTTCCGCCCTTGAACGCAAGCTTGGCCGCTACAGCGTTGAATTGCCGGTGTTTCCGCCCCGCTAAGAGGCTGGACGGGTCGTTACGGTTGCGACGAAAAAAGTTTCGCAAGCATCGGAACATCTGCGGAAGAAGGCGCGTTTTGCACAGTGGATAGTGACCTTTTGCCCCCCCGCTCTCGCTATCCGCTTAAATGGGCCCGGAACCGCCAACCCTCCCCCCCCCGGTGGCGTTTCCGGGCCCTCATTACATTCAGCTAGCCGAACCACCGTTCGCGGAAGCAGCTTCCTTGCGGCTTCGACGCCAGTGCGTCAGGCGGATCGCGAGGATCGCGAGCTCGTACAGTGAGTAGAGCGGCACCAGCAGCAAAAGCATTGAGACGGCGTCGGGCGGCGTGAGCACGGCCGAAACGGCGGCGGAGGCCACGATCGCATAGCGCCGCGACTTCGTGAGCTGCTCCAGAGTGATGAGACCTGCTCGCTCCAGGATCATCAGCAGGATCGGCGTCAGGAAGGCGACACCGAACCCGAACAGGAAGCGGGTGCAGAAGTTCAGGTAATTGCCGACACCCGGAAGCGCCTCGCGCTGGATCCCACCGACGTCACCCTGAAAGCTGAGCAGGAAGTGCAGCGCCCAGGGCATGGCGACGTAATAGGCAAAGGCGGCACCCCCGATGAAAAAGAACGGCGTCAGCAGGAGGAATGGCAGCAGCGCCTTCTTCTCCCGCGCGTAAAGCCCGGGCGCGACGAACTTCCACATCTGGATCGCGAAGAAGGGGAAGCCGAGCATCAAAGCCGCAAAAAGGGCGACTTTCACCTCAACGAAGAAGGCCTCGAAGATGTCGGTGTAGATGACCTTGCCCTGGCCCGCTGCAAGCAGGGGCTGGACGAGAAAGGCAAAGATCATCTTCGCATAGGCAAGGCAGGCGAAGAACAGCACGACCAGCACGCCGAACGACAGCAGCAGCCGTTTGCGGAGCTCGATAAGGTGCTCGAGCAGCGGCGCCTTGGTGTCGTCGATGTCCCTCACGGCAGCTCGCGCTTGTCTTGAGGAGGATCGAGCGGAAGCGTCGGCTGATCGATTGCAGGCTCCTCGGCTTCCGCCTTCTGGGCCTCTAGAAGCGCCGGATACTCGCGCATTATGCGCTCATTCTCCTCGCGCCACTTCTGCTCCATCTCCTCTAGCTCGGCCTCCCGGATCATCGCGTCGATGCCGCTCTGGAAATGGCGTGCCATTCCGCGAATCTGGCCGACCCAGCGACCGACTGTGCGGAGGGCATTGGGCAGGTCCTTCGGGCCGATGAAAATCAGCGCTAGGACCGCGACGAGAACGAGTTCGCTGGTGTCGACGCCGAACATGCGGGCGCCCTTCGACTAGAGTTTAGCCGTTTGTACGGTCGTCACCGGCTGGCGGCACGGAGTCGGTGGTGCGGCGCGGCTCCGGAGTCACATCGATCGGCTCGTTACGCGGCAGCGGGCGCGGTTCCTGCCGCTCGGCCGGCTTGTCTTCCTCGGCCATGCCCTGCTTGAAGCTTTTCAGGCCCTTGGCGACGTCGCCCATCATGGCCGAAAAACGATTCCCACCGAACAGCAGCAGGAGAATGATCGCGAGGATCAGGATATGCCAGAAACTGAAGCCACCCATGGAAAGAACTCCTTTGGCGGGCCTTCTAGTCGTCCTCTTCTTCGCTTTCCAGTTGCAGCTGCTCCAGCGCCTCGAAAACACCCTGGTCGAGTGGATCGAGCAGTCCGGCAGCCTTGAGATCGTCGATCCCGGGTAGGTCCTTCCGCGACCCAAGCCCGAAATGCGTCAGGAATTCCTGTGTCGTCGCATAGAGTAGAGGGCGGCCGGGACCTTCTCGACGTCCGGCCGTCCGCACCCAACCCGCCTCCATCAGCACATCGAGCGTGCCCTTGGAGATCTGGACGCCGCGAATCGCTTCGATTTCGGCGCGGCTTACCGGCTCGTGATAGGCGACAATCGCTAGCGTCTCGGTCGCCGCACGCGAGAGGCGGCGCGGCTCCTCGCGGGTCCGCCGCAGCAGATGCGCGAGATCGGGTGCCGTCTGGAAATGCCAGCGGCCGCCCCGCTCCACCAGCTCGATGCCCCTGCCGGTGTAGATTTCAGCGAGCGTAGCGAGCGCGGCCTCTACGTCACCATCTCCAGAGTAGCCCTGGATTTCCTCGATGGTGAGCGGTTCTGAGGATGCGAAAATCGTCGCCTCCACTGCGCGAACGAACTCGTCCATCAGGCAGCGCGCACCTGTAAAGGGGCAAAAGGCTCGTCCTGGCGGAGGTCAAGCCGCCCGCGGCGAGCGAGCTCAAGCGCAGCCACAAAGCTCGACGCCAGTGCAGACCGCCGGAAGGCGGGATCGTCGCTGTCGGGAAGGAATTGGCCGATTTCCATCCAGTCGATCGCCATGCCGATCATCTTTCCGACACGCTCGATCGCGTCGTCGAGGGTCATCACCGAACGCATGTGGACGACATGCATTGCCGGCTGGGTCCGGGCCTTGACCGCGCCATAAGCCGAGAAAAGCTCGAACGAGTTCACCTGCCATGCCGACTTGCGGACCAGTCGCAGCCCTTCGGGCAAGCCGCGCACGAACACGTCGCGTCCGATACGGTCGCGGCCAAGCAGCCGCGCGCCCGCCTCGCGCATCGCGTCGAGCCTTAGCAGCCGCATCTGCAGGCGAAGGGCGACTTCCTCCGGGCTCGGGTCCTGTTCCGGGTCCTTCGGCAGCAGCAGGCAGGATTTCAGGTAGGCGAGCCACGCAGCCATCACGAGATAATCGGCCGCGATCTCGAGCTTCAGTGCCCGCGCGCTGGCGATATAGTCGGTGTACTGATCGACCAGCTGCAGGATCGAGATCTGTGTGAGATCGACCTTCTGCGCGCGAGCTAGGTTGAGGAGGAGGTCGAGCGGACCTTCCCAACCATCCAGATTAAGCGTCAGCTCTTCGGAGCCGGCCGAGAAATCGAGCGCATCCACCCCCATGCAGCGAGACTAAACCCAAGTTCCCGGACTGCGAAGGGAAAAGGCCAGACTCCTGTGGATAAATCGCGACTCAAGCGAGGGCGAGCAGCGCGTCCCTCTTTTCGACCGCAGCCGCGAAATCGAGGCCGTCGTCCGGGGTGAAGGTCCGCGCCATCGCTCGCGCCAGGCGAACCTCCGCTTCATCCGACAAGGCTGGAACGGCTTTGGCGACGAGAATCATGTTGTCCATTTTGCCGTCGCAATGAAGGGCGACGTCGCACCCCGCCTTCACGCAGGCGGCCGCGCGCTCGCCGTGATCGCCCGCGAGCGCTTCCATCCCGATATCATCGCTCATCAGGAATCCATCGAAGCCGATGCGCTGGCGGATGATCTCGTGGATGACGATCGGCGACTGGGACGCCGGACGGTCCGCATCCCACTGCCGGTAGAGCAGGTGGCTGGTCATCCCCATCGCCGCATTATGGAGCCGTTCGAACGGTTCCATGTCGACCGCGAGCTCGTCCTCATTCGCTTCGACGATCGGCAGCTCGTGATGGCTGTCGACAAGAGCGCGGCCGTGGCCGGGAATATGCTTGATGACGCCGAGAACGCCGGCGGAATGAAGGCCGTCGAGGATCGCACGGCCGAGCGCCGCCACCTGCATCGGCTCCGAACCGAGAGCCCGGTCGCCGACGATGTCCGTCGCGCCCGGCTGGCGGACGTCGAGCATCGGCAGGCAGTCGACGTTGACGCCGACCTCATTGAGCATGAGCGCCAGCGCGCGTGCGTTAACTCGGGCTGCCTCGATCGCACTGGACGGTGCCCGCTGGTAAAGCCGGTCGAACGCCTCACCGCTCGGGAATGAGGGCCATTCGGGCGGACGCATTCGAGCGACCCTTCCGCCTTCCTGGTCGATGAGGATCGGGACTTCGGACCTGCCCGCAATCTCGCGAAGACCGTCGGTCAACCGCCGCATCTGATCGCGGTCGGCGCAGTTGCGCTTGAACAGGATGTAGCCAGCCGGATCGGCGTCGCGAAAGAAGTCGCGTTCGTCAGTAGTGATTTCGGTCCCTTCGAGACCGTAAATTGCAGCTTGCATCAGTTCGCCACGAAGCAGTTCTCGCCCGCAACCTTCAGGGCCTGACAAACCTGCTTCGCCTCAGCCGGCGACGGAGCCGCCGCTCGAAGGCGAATGCCGCCCGAGAACGGGATGATCATCTTGTTCATCGCTGCGACTGAAGGGAAGCGCGTCGAAAGTGCCGTCCAGGCCCGCTCGGCCTGCGCCCGGTTTGCGAAAGCCCCCAGCTGAACGACGCTGCCCTTACCTCCCGTTGGTTGCGGCTCAGGTTCGAGCTTTGTCTCTGTCTGGACGGGCGCAGGCTTGGGCGGGGCCATGGAGAACCCTGGTTTCGGTTCGGCCTGCGGTTTGGGTGCCACGACGGCCTCCTCCGGCGACTTGCTAAGGTCGAGCTGGGCGTCGGTGTCCTGCCCCGCGCTCGTCTCGAACGCCGTCTCGCTTTCGCCGGCCACGTCGAGTCCGCCCGGGTCGGTTGGCTTGACCTTGTATGGTCCCGGCTCCGCGCGGATCAGCTCAGGCGCGCCGCTACCCTCCCCGCCATCCCGCTGCCCGAGCCAGAAGAAGGTACCTGCGACGAGACCTACCGCGAGCACAACGACGAGCAGCGCCGCAAGCATGCGCCGGGCCGGAACTCCGCCGGGACCATCCTCGTCGTCGACCGCCTCGAGCCAAGGCAGCTGCTCGTCATAAGCCTGCCGGCTGTCGCTCATCCCCGCTTCCCTTCCGCGCTCCCGCTAGGTCAACCACGACGCAACTCTGGCCGATCGCCCTCATCCGCTGGCAAAGCACTTCGGAATGAGCCTGTGAAGTGGTCCCGATCTGGAGCCGATAATAAACACGGCCATTCCGCAGCGACGGGATATCGGTGACGACCGCCGGAAGCTTCTTCATCGCCGGAAACGAGCGAGCGAGCTTTGCCCAGGCCTGCTTGCCCTGGCGAAGGCTCGAATAGGTGCCAACACGAACCATCCGGCCTGAAGCAGCGGACGAGTCCCAGGGATTGGAGAATTCGAGAGGCTTGCGCTCGGGAGCAGTCGTCTTGGCCGGAGCACTTGGCTCGATGCCGATCGTTACAGTCGGATTGGCCACGCGCTTCAGAGCCGGCTCGGAATTGAGCGTGGGCTGCACGTCTTCCTGCATCCGAATTACGACGGGCGCCGGTGCCGGCGTTGGCTCGACTTCACGCATCGGCGCGAGCCCCGGCGCCTGGCGAGGCGGCTGGACCGGCTGTGGCGCAGGAAGTGGGGTTGAGACGGCTTCCGGCTGACTTTCCGTGACCGGCGTTTCCGGCGACCACGAGCGGGTCATCCCGAACCAGAAGGACAGGACCGCAATCGCAACCATCCCGACGACCAGGAGCGGAACGGTCCAAAGACGGCCCGATGGCCTCTTGGGAGCCTTCTCGTCGGTCAGCCAGGGAAGCCGGTCGGCATCCCGTGCAATCGTGTCTGCCATAACCCTCAGCGCATTTCCTCGGTCGCGGTCACGCCCATCAATGCGAGTCCGCTACGGATAACCTGCCCGATGCCTAGCGCGAGTTCCAGTCGCGCGCGAGAGAGTTGTGGATTGTTTTCAACAAGAAAGCGTCGATCGGGATCGTCGTTGCCGCGATGCCACAGAGCGTGAAATGCCGCGGCAAGATCGTAGAGGTAGAAGGCAATCCGATGCGGCTCGTGAGCCATGGCCGCGGCCTCGACGGTCCGCGGGTATTGCGCAGCCAATTTGACCAGCGCGATCTCCTCCTCGTCGAGCAGATTGAGATCGGCCGGCGTGTCCAGGCTGACCCCGGCGTCCGCTGCCTTCCGCTTCAAAGAGCTGATCCGCGCGTGGGCATATTGGACGTAAAAGACCGGATTGTCCTTCGACGCTTCGACGACCTTGGCGAAGTCGAAGTCGAGCGGCGCATCGGCCCGGCGGGTCAGCATGATGAAGCGCACGACATCCTTGCCAACCTCGCGGACAACGTCCGCCAGCGTCACGAAGGAACCCGACCGCTTGGACATCTTCACCGGCTCACCAGCGCGGAACAGGCGGACCATCTGGATCAGCTTCACGTCAAGATCGACGCGGCCGTCTGTCAACGCGTTCACGGCGGCCTGGACGCGTTTGACGGTTCCCGCGTGGTCTGCGCCCCAAATGTTGACGAGGTGGTCGGCGTTCTGCGCCTTCTGGAAATGGTAAGCGGCGTCGGCTCCGAAATAGGTCCAGCTTCCGTCCGACTTCTTCATCGGCCGGTCCTGATCGTCGCCGAACTGGCTCGAGCGGAACAGGGTCAGTTCGACCGGCTCCCACTCGTCGTGCGGATCGAGGCTCTTCGGCCGTTCCAATTCGCCTTCGTAGACGAGGCCCTTGTCGCGCAGGACCTCCATCGCTTTCTCCACCGCCCCGGACTTCTGAAGCTTGTCCTCGGACGCGAAATGGTCGTGATGGATCCCAAGCAGGCCGAGGTCGTGCTTGATAAGGTCGAGCATCGCGGCAACCCCGCGCTCGCGGAATGTCGCCAGCCATTCGTTCTCGGGCAGCTTGGCATAACGATCGCCGAATTCGGCTGCGAGCTGCTCGCCGACAGGAACGAGATAGTCGCCCGGATATAGACCTTCGGGGATCTCGCCGATACCTTCGCCGAGTGCCTCGCGGTACCGCATGTGCAGCGAGCGGGCGAGGACATCGACCTGCGCGCCCGCGTCGTTGAGGTAGTATTCCTTGGTGACCCGGAAGCCGGCGGCCTCCAGAAGCCGAGCCAGCGCATCGCCGACCACTGCGCCGCGGCAATGGCCCACGTGCATCGGACCGGTCGGATTGGCCGAGACATATTCGACGTTGACCCGTTCGTTCTTGCCGATGTTCGACAGACCGTAATTCTCGCCCTGCGCGAGAATGGCCTCGAGCTCGTTCCGCCAGGCGCCGGGCGACAGTCGCATATTGATGAAACCTGGCCCCGCGACTTCGACTGAAGTCACATCTGGCAGTTCCTTCAGATTCGGAGCGATCGCTTCGGCTAGCGCGCGCGGGTTCGCCCCTGCGCCTTTTGCCAACACCATTGCTGCATTGGTCGCGAGATCCCCGTGCGAAGGATCGCGAGGCGGCTCGACCGCCACGGCACGGCGGTTGATTTCCGCGGGCAGGACACCCTCGGACTGAAGCTGGTCGAGCACTTCGTCCAGAAGCGCGGCATATCGGGCGTAAAGGCTCAATTCGGTCACCAAATTCGGAAAGCGCGGCCTCTAGCGCACGCCCTTCGCCGCGTCACCATCACGGTCCAAAAACCGCATTCGTCCCGTTTTGGTACGTTATAATTGCGTCGGGTAAATTTAAGTTAAACTTATGGTTAACAAGTTCTCAAATTTGCAGTAAATTCCGCCAGCTAGACGATTCGCTGCGCTGGAGGGAGCGCGAGTCCCGGCATGTGAAAAGGGGACTATTGTTATGAAACTCGCTCTAAAGGCAGGTATCGCCGCTCTTGCGTTGTTTTCCGCAGCACCTGCTTCAGCCGCGCTTACGGTTGTCTCACCATGCGATGCGACGAGAACCAATCCCGATGCAGTCGCCTGCGCAGGCTACTATGACGGGAATCTGCTCAACAACGCAGACATTGGCGACATCAACGCTGCACTGGACGTTCTAGGCGGCGGAAGCTTCGAGGACGTCATTTGGTCTGATATCGAAGATACGAAAGCATTCTTCGACGAATCCGGCGGAGTTCTGACCTTTGACACAGCGCTGATTGGCCAACAGATCCTCGGCATCCATTTCGGCGGTGCCGGCGAGTTCCAGAACAGCGTGACCGTCTTCTATCTATTCGATTTCGCATCGCCAACGACCAGCATTACGTTGAATCAGAACGGCTTCTCCGATGCCGTACTCATCGGCGGGGCAGTTCCCGAGCCGGCGACATGGGCGATGATGCTGCTGGGGTTCGGTGCGATTGGCTTCGCAATGCGCCGGCATCGCCGGGAACTCATGCCTCAGGTGGCATAGCAACAGCGTTAAGCACGCCAATTCCAGCTGGTCCCTATAGTGACATGCAGTAGAGCGACCCGCTTCTTCCAGATTGATCTGGGAGAAGCGGGCGCTCGCTTATGGGGCCCGCCGCCTTCACGCGACACCGGGGTGACGGGTCCCACCCGTGCCATCGTCTAGCAGAATGACTGCACTTATGGGGTCCGTTACTCGGTGAGCGACGCGAGGGGCGGACCCCACCAAACTTAGAAGCGATCAGGTAGGTACACTGGCCCGACCAGCTCCTCATGGCGAGCTACCGCGAACCTGTCGGTCATTCCCGCAATGAAATCGCCGATGGTGCGAAGCCGTTGGGTTTCGTCTCCCTCGCTTCGCCAATTGTCTGGCAGCAACGACGGGTCATCGCGGTAAGCAGCGAAAAGATTGGACACCACACGCTGCGCCTCGACCCTGATCGGGATGAGCTCGGGCGCATTATAGAGCCGCTCGTACAGGAAACGCTTCAGCGTGCACTCCTCGTCTGCGAGGCTCGCTGAAAACCCGGCAAGCGGCTGACCGGCTGCTCTAACCTCATCGCATGTCTCGACTCCGGCATCGGCAACCCGCCGCCTCGTCTCCGCGATCAGGTCCCCAACCATCGATCCAATCTGGTCTCTCACCAATGCCCGCAACTTCTTCTCGTCCGACAGACCGGGATGGCGCTGGTCGATCGGATCCCAATGGCGCCGCACGATCGGTAACTCGACCAGCTCGTCTAGGTTGAGCAGTCCGGCGCGAATTCCATCGTCAATGTCGTGATTGTCGTAAGCGACATCGTCGGCGACCGCGGCGACCTGCGCCTCTAGCGACGGCCAGCTTCCTAGCTCCAGATCGAAGTCCGCGTTGGCCTCGGCCAGTGCCCAGGATGGATTGCGGATCGGACCATTATGTTTGGCGAGGCCCTCGAGGGCTTCCCAGCTGAGATTGAGCCCATCAAAGCCCGGATAGGGCGTCTCCAGCTTCGTCACGAGCCGAATGCTGTGGGCGTTGTGATCGAAGCCGCCGGCATCCGTCATCGCCGCTTTCAGCGCGTCCTCGCCGGCATGGCCGAACGGCGGATGCCCGAGGTCATGCGCCAGGCAGAGCGCTTCCGTCAGATCCTCATTCAGGCCGAGAGCCCGGGCAATCGTTCGGCCGATCTGCGCTACTTCGATGCTGTGCGTGAGCCGGACCCGGTAATGGTCGCCATCGGGGGCAACGAAAACCTGAGTCTTGTGCCGAAGTCGCCGGAACGAGACCGAGTGGATGATGCGATCGCGGTCGCGCTGAAAAATATCGCGGGGGCCACGCGGCCCGGCGTCGACTTCCGGATGGGCCCTGCCGCGCGATGATGACGGTTGCGCGGCTAGAGCATCGAGCATCATTCGGAGGGCAGTTTCCTGATGGCCTGGCCGGGTTGGCTGGTCCACGTAAAGGCGGGGATGTGAACCGACGCAAGGTCCTCAGTAAAAATTGTCGCTTCTTCGTTGTTGCGGAACGGACCGATCAGCAGGCGTGCCTTGCCACGCTCTTCCGAGATATACCCGCTAATTCCCTCGAACAGCTCGCGGTTGCGGTTCTTCATGCGAGAGAATTGTTCAGGGAGTGCCGTCGAGTTCGGTCCGCTGGCCAGCTGGATCCACAGCTTGCGAGTGGTTGTGAGGGACGTGTCCACGCCAGTTCGCACGGGCACGGAAAATTGCGGAACGGACGCCGCGGCGACCTGCTGCGTCGGGGCGGCCGGGGTTGCGGGTAGCGTCGTATTCCCTTGCGTCGCCTCCGAAAGCCACTTCTCGATCGAGCCGATCCGGTCGTCGTCGGCGTCGTCGCTTCGCCTCGCATTCTTCTGGATGATGTTGACGGGGTTCATCGACACTGGCGGCGGCGACGCGGAAGCGACTTGTGTGCCGGAATCGGGGAAGATGCCGAGATTGACCGCAGCAGCCTTCTGGTCGGAACGAAGCTCCGGCAACTTACGGAAGAAATAGGCCATGTTCGCCGACGAGCCGGGCATTGCCGCTTCGATCGCATTCTTGGCGCCGCTCGAATCCCCGGTCAGCGCAAGAACGAAGGCGCGGCAGCGGGCGCCTGCGGCATCGCCTCGCGCCATCAAGGGAGACAGCATCGCCAAGGCATCGGCCTTCTTGCCGGTGATCGCGAGGCTAAGCGCGAGCCTGCGGCGCGCTTCGTCGCCATCCTGCCCGGACAAGGCCGCACGATAATCCGCCTGTGCCTGCGAATGCTGGCCGACCAGGTCGTACGCGAGCCCACGGTCGGCACCGATCATCGACTGGGTTGCGCCACGCTGCGCCGCACGGCTGAAGTATTGCAGTGCTCCGCTACCGTCGCCCTCCTGCGCGAGAGCTGCGCCCATGCCTGCTTGCGCGAGCGGACTGTCCGGCCAGACCTCGTCGGCGCGGCCGAAGAAGCCCGCGGCTGCCTGGGTATCGCCAAGCGCAAGCGCAGCCCGCCCGGCGCCGATGAGGGCGTTGAAGCTTCTCGGGTTGGTGGCAAGTTCCTTCATATTGCGGGCGAGCGCATCCGAGGGACTTTCGCCCCGGACACCGACCGCAACCTGCGCGTCAGCCTGCGCGGGAACACCCGCGAGCACTGCGCCAACACTTGCCAGAATGACCACCGCTATACGCACGCGGCTGGACCGACCTTTCGCCATGGGACCCCCATGACGGCTTGGAGCTTGCGCAAAGCTTGCTCGCTAGAGGGTTAACGCCGAGGCGTGGCGAGCGGACGGCAAGCCGCCTGCTCGCTGAGCACGCCTACTGGTTGTTCTGCCGGTTCAAGAAACGCGGAATGTCGATCGGCTCGCGGCGATAGCTGGGAGTCGATTCGTCATCGTTGACCTGGGCCTGAGCAGCACCGCGAGCGATGTTCGACATGCGCTCGAACAAGGTCCCCGTTTCGCGAACCTTCGGCTTTTCCTCGGCCGGGGATTCTTCGGCGGTCAGATCTTCCTCGTCGATGGGCGGCTCGATCGGCGCGGAACCGACCGGCGTGGTCAGGACGTCGTCACTGTCGAGCAGCAGCTCATCACCGTCTTCCGCCTCGTCCGTAAGCTCAAGCGTATCCTCTTCGTCCGTCTCATCTTCCATCACGGGAGTCGGCGCAGAAATCGGAGTGATCGGAACGGCTGCGGCAGCCGTCGTCCGCGGAAAGGCGAAGACCTTGCCTGGCTGCGGCTGGGCAACAGCTTCGGCCTCGATGCCGGTCGCGACGACCGAGACGCGGATCTTGCCGTCCAGGTCGTTGTTGAACGCCGAGCCCCAGATGATGTTGGCATCGGGATCGACCAGTTCCTTGATGTGGCTGGCGGCCTCGTCGACCTCCATCAGGCGCATGTCCTCGCCACCGGTGATCGAGATAATGACGCCCTTTGCGCCCTTCATGCTGACACCGTCGAGCAGCGGGTTCGAAATCGCCTTTTCGGCGGCTTCGATGGCGCGGTTGTCGCCCGATGCTTCGCCGGTGCCCATCATCGCCTTGCCCATCTCTCCCATCACCGAGCGTACGTCGGCGAAATCGAGATTGATGAGGCCGGGCATGACCATCAGGTCGGTGATTCCGCGGACGCCCTGCTGGAGGACTTCGTCCGCCATCTCGAACGCTTCCTTGAAGGTCGTTTCGGAATTGGCGAGCCGGAACAGGTTCTGGTTCGGAATGACGATGAGCGTGTCGACGTGCTGCTGAAGCTCCTCAATGCCGGTATCGGCAGAGCGGCCGCGGCGAGCGCCTTCGAACGCGAAAGGCTTGGTCACGACGCCGACAGTCAGGATACCGCGGTCGCGAGCAGCCTTAGCAATGACCGGAGCTGCACCGGTGCCAGTGCCGCCACCCATTCCGGCGGCGATGAAGCACATGTGGGAGCCGTCGAGAGCGCGCTCGATATCCTCGAGCGTTTCTTCGGCGGCGGCACGTCCGATTTCCGGCCGCGATCCTGCACCCAAGCCCTGAGTGATTTTGAGGCCCAGCTGAATCCGACGGTCGGCCGTCGATGCGTTCAGCGCCTGGGCGTCCGTGTTGGCGACGATGAAATCGACGCCCTGCACGTCCGCGCGCATCATGTTGGCGACGGCGTTACCGCCGGCGCCACCGACGCCGATGACGCTGATGCGAGGCCGAAGTTCGTCGACTTCCGGCCGAATGAAATCGATGCTCATGGGTAAACCCCCTTCAAGCGCCGCTAGCGCGCTGATCCTCCACCACGAATCTTCTGAATCATCACGAGTCGCAAGCCAAGCGAAAAAGTTAACGCAGCTCGAAAAAAGTGAGGATTACGTGGCGCTAAAGACTCAGTTGGCCCGATGTTCCTCGTCCAAGTCGACCCGTTCGATTTTCGGGACGCCGATTGCCCACCAGAGTGCACCGATCGCCGCGATGGCCGCCGTAAGCACGAAGGCGCTGTTGTAGCCGGCCCGCTGGACTACGATGCCAGTGACGATCGGCCCGATGATCCCGGACAAATTGCCGATGGCGTTCTGCACGCCGACCCACGTCCCTGACGCACGGGGACCAGCAAACATCTGCGCGACCGCATAAAGATTGAGCGACAGCGATGCGGAGGCGGCGCCCGCCAGGCACAACAGGATACCGATCGTCATGGCGCTGTGAGCGAAGGCCAATCCAAGGATGGCCCCCGCTGCGAACAATTGGCTGGCGACCATCATCCAACGCCGGCACGCAGCCTCCGAGCGACCCGAACGGGTCCACCAGTCTGAGAAATGTCCGTAGCCGAGGGCGCAGGCGCCCTGGACGGCGTAGCCGAGCGTCGCGAGCATGGTCATCTCACCGATGCTGAAACCCCGCGACTTGGTCAGGAACAAAGGCAGCCACGCGAGCAGGAAGTAGAAGCAGTAATTGCCCAGCGCGTGGACGATCGACATCGACCACAACGGCCATTTCTTCAGCAGCAAGGCCAGCGGTACGCGTGGGCCTTCGTCGGCATGCCCCGTCATCGGCAAGGCTTGGACGGTTTGCCGCCAGGGCAGCAGCCAGATGAGGGTCACGACCCCGAATACGAGAAAGATCGTCTGCCAGCCCCAGCTTCGGAGGATTAGTCCCCCCGCCAGCGTTCCGGCGGCCGGACCCAGCGCGATCCCTGCGGCGATGGCCGCGTTGGCGATCCCCCGGCGTTCCGGCGGGACATGGCGCGCGATAATCTTGGAGCTGCCCGGAAAGGAGATGCTCTCGCCGACGCCCAGCATGATCCGAAGCACGAGGAGGGAAGCAAACCCGCCTGCGAAGCCCATCAGAAAGGTGCTTCCGGCCCAGATCAATATGCCGATGGCCATCAACTTGTAGACCGAGAAGCGGTCACACAGCCACCCGGCGAACAGCTGCACCGGCGCGTAGATCCAGAAGAAGGCCGAGAAGACGACGCCATACGCTTCTTCGGACAGGCCAAGGTCGGACTTCATCAGCGGCGCCGCGATGCCGATCGCACCGCGGTCGACGTAATTCAGGAAAATTGCCGCGCCGAGGAGGAGCACGAGCGCACTGGAGACGGGCTTCCGAGCTGCAAGCGTAGCCATTTGCACCCTCCCCCAAGCAAGCTGATTAAAAGCTTAGATTCCGCCCTTCATCGCGGCGATCAGGCGGCCGATCATTCCATTCGCCGGCTTCTTCTGCGTGATCTTGCCCATTGTTAGGTCGCGGATGTCGCCGCTTTGCGACGAGGCGAGGCAGGCGAGCCCGACAAGCGTCGAGAATGCGGGTCCGCTGTGCGCATCGGGCAATCCGGTCAGCTGCCTCGGGCGACCAACTCGGACGGATCGGCCGAGCACCCCCTGCATGTAATCGGCAATATTCTTGAGCTCGGCGCCGCCACCGGTGAGCACGACCTGACGACCGACCGGGCCGGTGAAGCCGAGGCTCTTGAGCGCCTCGTCGATCTTCGCCGTAAGCTCTTCGATGCGCTGACGGATGACGGTCATCAGCTGGGCACGAGTAATCCGCATCGGGTCGACACCCTCTTCGGTGCCCATCTGGCGCGCTTCGATCATCTCGTGATTGTCGCGCGGGCTCGTCATAGCCGAGCCGTAGAAGCACTTCAGCCGCTCGGCATCGCGACGCTGGACTCCGAAGGCGCAGGCGATGTCGTCAGTGATATCCTTCGCGCCAAGCGGAATCGACCGAAGGCCGAGCAGCATGCCACCAGCGTGGAGCGACACATTCGTGACTTCTGCTCCGAGCTCGACAAGTGCGACGCCGAGTTCACGCTCGTCTTCGGTCAGGCATGCCAAAGCGGCCGCGACGGGCGATGCGACGATCGCCTTCACACCGAGGTGGGCCGAGCGGATCACGTAATCGATATTGCGGAGCGGTGCGGGATCGGCCGCGACCACGTGAATGTCGACGCCAAGGCGATCGGCATGGAGGCCGATCGGGTTCTTCACGCCTTCGACGCCGTCGATCGTGTAGAGCGCGGGATGAGCGTGGAGCACCATCTGCCCGTTGCGGTCGATTGCGCTGCGGCCACCCATCAAAAGCTCATCGATGTCCGACTGCTCGACCTGGTGCCCGCCGAGCTCGACCTCAACGTTCGCAAGACCGCTCGAAAGACCGCCCGCGCCGAAGCTTGCCCAGACGTCCTCGATGGTCAGGCCCGACATGCGCTCGGCGAGTTCCACGGCTTCGCGAACCGCATGCTCGCCGGCTTCCATGTCCGTGACATAGCCGCGCTTGACGCCGCGGCTCTCGCGCTGGCCGGTGCCGAGCACCTGCAGCCGACCGTCATCCGTGCGCGTGCAAATGAGCGCACTGACCTTCGAAGAACCGATGTCGAGCGCTGCAATCAGGGGTTGGTCAGTCGGCGAAGCCACGGTTTGGGGTCAGCCCTCCGCCGGCGCTTGGCTGCTTGGCTCCGGCATGATCGCCTCTCCTGGCGCGCGCGGCAGCCGGACGGTCATCTTGCCTGGAATGCGAAGATCGAAGCGGACGAGGCCCCGACCAAGAAGACTCGACGACCGGTCGGCCTTTGCAAAGCGGGTCAGCGCGTCACGCGCGGCCTGCTCGCCTTCGGGGAGAGCGACGGTCTCACCCGATTGGAAGCTCAGGTCCCAGCGACGGCCGCCAACCCAGGTCGCGGATGAAAGCTGCGCCTGGAGCGTGGGAGCGTCGGCAAGGATCGTCTTGAGCTCGCTTGCCCGCGCATTGGCGCCCGGGCCAATCACCAGCGGCAGGTCGGGCATCTTGTCGACCGGCACCCGATCGAGAACCACGCCCTCCGCGTCGATCAGCGCCAGTTGCTGGCGGTCCTGCCACAAGGCGGACGGAGTCCGTTCGACGATGTCGATTACAAGTGTGTCGGGGAGCCGCCGCGATACGCGCGCGTCCTTGACCCAGCCGAACCTGAGGAGCCTCTCGCGGATGGCCGACACGTCCACCAGCGGCTGCGCAGGCTTGGTCTCGCCGGCGGCGGACGCAGCGTTGCGAAGCTCATCGACGACAACCGCATCGATCAGCTTTCGGTCCATGTGCTTCAGGCCGACGATCTGGTAGCCGTCGACCCGGAAACCTGCGGTGCCGACAGCCTCGCCGGCCTCGAACGCGGCCTTGGCCGGAATGTCGAGCGCAATGGCGGCGGCTCCGGCCATCAGGACGAGGAAACTGGCGAAGCCGAGCGCGGCAAGCTTGTTCGCGCGCGCCTGGTCGACCGGAAGCCTCTTCGCGATCTTGGCGGGGACGCGGTTGGACGACTTGCGTTTCGTCTTCGCCCCTGATCCGCGCCGCATCCGCGCAGCCATTCGCCTACCCCTTCTTTCTCGCGAGCGCTTCCTCGATCAGGCGCTCGACCAACTCGCCGTAGCTGATGCCGCGTACCTTCGCCTGCTCTGGCACAAGGCTCAAGGGGGTCATTCCGGGTTGTGTGTTGACTTCCAAAAGAAAAATGCCGGCTTCGCCCAGCTCGTCGTCCCAGCGGAAGTCTGAGCGCGAGGCGCCTCGGCAGCCGAGCAGGCGGTGCGCCTTCGCGGCCATGCCCATCATAGAGCGGGCGATATCGTCAGGGATCTGCGCCGGACAGACGTGCTCGGTCAGGCCGTCGGTATATTTGGAGTCGTAATCGTAGAAGCCTACCTTCGGCTTCAGCTCGGTCACCGCGAGCGCCTCGTCGTTCAGCACCGCGACGGTGAGTTCGTGACCCTTCACGAACGGCTCCGCGAGCAGGCTGTCGAAATGCTTCCACGGGCCCTCGACGTCGCGTCCGATCGGGCTGCCGTAATTGCTTTCGTCAGTGACGATGGCGACCCCAACGGAGGACCCTTCATTGACGGGCTTCAGGACGTAAGGCCGGGCCATTGGGTCCTCGCGGAACAGGCTCTCGCTCTCGACGATCTTGCCCGCCGGCATGCGAATGCCGTGAGGGACCAGCACCATCTTGGTGATCTCTTTGTCGATCGCGATCACGGACGTTTCGAGCCCGCTGTGGGTGTAGGGGATGCCCATCAGATCGAGCATGCCCTGGACCGTTCCGTCCTCCCCCGGTGTGCCGTGGAGAGCGTTAAACACGACGTCCGGCTTCAGCTCCTCGAGCCGGTGTGCAACGTTGCGGTCCATGTCGAGCTCGACGACGTTCGACCAGCCACGCTCGCGCAGCGCATTGGCGACGCCGCGCCCGCTGGTCAGCGAAACCTCGCGCTCGGACGACCAGCCGCCCATCAACACAACGACGCGCAAATCCTTGTTCATTCCCTGCCGATCCGCTGGATTTCCCATTCAAGGGTAATGCCGGAGTTTTCCAACACGCGGCGGCGGACTTCCTCGCCCAGCGCCTCGATGTCGGCGCTGGTCGCGCTACCGAGATTGAGCAGGAAGTTGCAATGCTTTTCCGAGACTTGGGCGTCGCCCATCGTCAGTCCACGGCACCCCGCCGCATCGACGAGCACCCACGCCTTGTGGCCCGGGGGATTCTTGAAGGTCGACCCGCCTGTGCGGCTGCGGAGCGGCTGCGATTCCTCGCGGGCACGGGCGATGGCGTCCATTTCCGCGCCGATCGCTTCAGGCTTGCCGGGCGATCCGCGAAAAGTCGCTTCAATGACGACGGCACCTTCGGGCAGCTCGCTGTGACGATAGGTGTAGCCAAACTTACCGAGCGGCCAGATCTCGACCGTTCCATCGCGAAGTGCGACGCGGGCCTCGATCAGAATGTCCTGGACCTCGCGGCCATAGGCGCCACCGTTCATGCGGACAAAGCCGCCGACGGTGCCGGGGATTCCGCGAAGGAACTCCATTCCGGCGATTCCGGCATCTCGGGCGGTCGACGAGACAAGTATCCCGCTCGCTCCGCCTCCGCAGCGCAGCGTCACGTCGTCGACCTTATCGATCTTCGAGAACCCCTTACCAAGGCGCACGACAACGCCCGGAACGCCGCCGTCGCGAACGATCATGTTCGACCCGAGCCCGAGCGCCATGACCGGCACATCGGTATCGAGCTCGCGAAGGAACTGGACCAGGTCGTCCTCGTCCTTCGGCTCGAACAACCACTGCGCGGTTCCGCCGCTCTTGAACCAGACGAGCGGTGCCAGCGGGGCATTCGGTGTCAGTCGGCCTTGGACGTGCGGCAGGGTGTCGACGCTCACTTGCTCGCTCTCGCTTTGCGAATTCCGTCGGCAAGAGAAGCCGCCCACTTGGTGATGTCGCCGGCTCCCATGCAGATGATGAGGTCGCCTGGCGCGGCGAGATCGCGAAGCGCCTGCGCCAGCTCGGCGGGATCGCTGACCGTCCGCACCATCCTGTGTCCGTGCGCGCGGAGACCCTCGGCCAACGCCTCTGAATCGACGCCCTCGATCGGCTGCTCGCCCGCCGCATAAACCGGAGTAACGAACACGATATCGGCATTGTTGAAGGCGTTCTGAAAGTCTTCCATCAGGTCATGGAGGCGCGTGAAGCGGTGGGGTTGCATCACCGCAATGACCCGCTGGTCGGCACTCTCCCGAGCCGCCGACAGGACCGCGCTGATTTCGACTGGATGATGCGCGTAATCGTCGATGATCACGCATCCGTCGACCTCGCCGACCTTGCTGAAGCGGCGCTTCACTCCATCGAAGCGGGCGAAGCCCTCGCGGATCTGCTCTTCCGGAATACCGAGTTCGAGTGCGACAGCGATGGCGGCAAGCGCATTCTGGATATTGTGCCGCCCGGGCATCGGAACGGAGATGCCTTCAATCGTCCGTCTTTCTCCATCGCGTCCGGAGACAATGACGTCGAACTTACTGCCGCCCGGACCCGCCACCGTGACATTGTCGGCGCGCAAATCGGCGAGTGCCGAAAAGCCGTAGGTGACGATCCTCCGGTCACGAATTCGCCCGATGACGTTCTGCACCTCGGGATGGTCCACGCACATGACCGCAAGACCGTAAAAGGGCACGTTCTCGATGAACTCGCAGTAGGCCTTCTTGACCTCCTCGAACCCTCCGTAATGCTCGAGATGTTCGGGATCGATGTTGGTAACGACCGCGATCGTCCCGTCGAGGCGAAGGAAGCTGCCGTCGCTCTCGTCGGCCTCGACCACCATCCAGTCGCTCTTTCCGAGGCGGGCGTTCGAACCGTAGCGGTTGATGATGCCGCCGTTGATGACGGTCGGGTCGAGCCCGCCAGCGTCGAGCATCGCCGCGACCATCGACGTCGTGGTCGTCTTGCCGTGCGTCCCGGCGACCGCGATCGTCTTTTGCATGCGCATCAGCTCTGCGAGCATCTCGGCGCGGCGGACGATGGGCAGGCGGCGCTCGACCGCGGCTTCAACCTCGGGATTGCCGCGGCTTACCGCGGAGGAAATCACGATGACGGCGGCGTCGCCCAGATTTTCGGCCTTCTGTCCGATGGCGACTGGAATACCAAGCTTGCGCAATCCTTCGACGACATAGCCTTCGGCAAGATCGGAGCCCTGCACCTTGTAGCCGATCTTGTGCATGACCTCGGCGATCCCGGACATGCCGATGCCACCAATGCCGACGAAGTGGATCGTCCCTATGTCGGTTCCCAAAGCCTTCATTTTTGAAGGCGTCCTATCAAAGACAGCGCCTTCATGCGGGGACGCCGTTCACCGGACCCTCCGATCGCACACGCGGGGTCAGCCCGAAACCGACTTCCATGGGCGCAAGACCGTCCGCGATGCGCTCGACCAAATCGGCGAGGTCGCGGGCCGCGTGGGGCTTGCCAACCGAAAGAGCCCGGGATGCGGCGTTGATCAACGCCTGCGGATCCTCGGCCATAACCTCGATCTGCTTGGCCAATACCTTCGGAGTGAACAGAGGCTGGTGGATCATCCGGGCGCCGCCGGCTTCCGTAATGTCTCGGGCGTTCGCCGTCTGATGGTCGTCCGTCGCCTCCGGATAGGGAATGAGGATCGCGGGACGGCCCGCGGCGGTCAGCTCCGCGACGGTCGACGCGCCGGACCGCGCGATCACCAGATGCGCTTCGGCGAGCTTCGCCGGCATGTCCTCGATGTAGGTCATCAACTCGGCGGGAATCCCGAGCTTCGCATAATGGACGCGAACGTCGTCGATGTCGTCCGGACGGCACTGCTGCATGACCTGCAGGCGATGCCGGAGCGACGGCGATAGCATTCCAAGGCCTTCAGGCACGACCTTGCTCAGGACCGACGCACCCTGGCTTCCGCCCGTGACGAGGATCCTGAACGGTGCATATTCATCGAACGGGGGGAACGGCGCTTCGCCCAGCTTGGCGATGGCCTCGCGCACGGGATTTCCGACGAAGACGGTCTTCCCCCCAAATCGCGACTTCATCCGGTCGACATGGGTGTAAGCGGTCGCAATCGCAGCAGCGTCACCTGCGAGGAAGCGGTTGGCGCGACCAAGGACCGCATTCTGCTCGTGAAGGACGGTTGGAATGCCCGTCGAGGTTGCGGCGAGCAAAGCAGGAACCGCGGGATAGCCGCCGAAGCCGATGACCACGTCCGGGCGGTGATCCTTGTATATCGCCTTGGCTTCCCGCCGTCCGGCGAGCAGCGAGCGGACTCCACGGATCAGGCCGAGCGGGCTCTTCCGGAGTCGCCCTGCAGGAAGGATGTGCACCGGCACGCCCCCGAACAGGCCGGGAAAGCGCGCGCCGCGATCGTCTGTGATCAGCAGCACGCCATGTCCGCGTTTCTTCAGTTCCGCAGCGAGTGCGTGCGCGGGGACCATGTGACCCCCGGTGCCTCCTGCAGCCAAAACGAAATTCATGCGGTGACGCTCTCCCCGCTCCATTTCACGACATAGGGCGAGCGCGTCAGATACGGGTTTCGCCGCGTGAATGCGAGCAGCAAGCCCATGCCGATCGACAGGGCCAGCATCGAGCTTCCACCATAGCTTATGAACGGCAAGGTCATGCCCTTCGACGGGGCGATCTGCACGTTGACCGCCATGTTGATCAGCGCCTGCAGCCCGAACTCGATGGCGAGCCCTGCCGCCGCGAGGATCGCAAACGAGGATTCCTCGTCGAGCAGCTTGATCAGCACCCGCGCGACGATGGTCAGATAAAGGACTGCGATCACGAGGCAGGCGATCAGCCCGAACTCCTCGCCAATGACCGAGAAGATGTAATCAGTGTGTGGCTCAGGAAGCCCGAACTTCCGCGTGCCGGCGCCCGGACCCATGCCGAACAGGCCCCCCGCCGTCAGGGTGCGCATTGCGTTCTCGACCTGGAAATTGTCGCCCTCGCCGAACAGGAAGCCGTCGATGCGGACGGTCGCCACCGGATAAAAGAAGTAAGCGAGGACGACGCCGACGAGGCCGGCAACACCAAGACCAACCAGGATGCGCATGTTGACGCCGGCAAGCGCGAGCAGCGCCAGCCACACGCATCCGAAGATGATGGTCGAGCCGAAGTCCGGCTGCTTCATCAGAAGCACCGCCACGACACCGGTCACCGCCGCCGACAGCCAGAAGACCGGAAGCGTCCTGTCCTGCTCCCGCAGCGACAACAGCCAAGCCATGGCGACAACGAAGAAGGGCTTCAGGAACTCCGACGGCTGGAGCTGGCCGATGCCGATGTCGATCCACCGCGTCGCGCCGTTCACTTCGGGACCGAGGATCGGCACGAAGGCGAGCAGGACGAGGAAGAAGGCCGCACCCGCGAGCGAAAAACGCTTCGCACGCTCGCGCGGCATCATCGAGATGGCGATCATCACCGGCAGGCCGACGCCGATCCACACGATCTGACGGTAGAAATAGTGAAGCTCGGAGAAGCGAACCGAGCCGCCGGAATAGCGCTGGCCCGCTGCGGGCGAAGCGGCAGCGACTGCGATCAGGCCGATACCGATAAGTGTCGCGATCAGCAGCAAAAGGACCTTGTCGATTTCCCAGAACCAGCGACCGACGGACGACGTGTCCGAGCGTCCGTAGCTGCTCGGGTCGAACCGCGCGGCCTTCGCCTTGATCTGTCCTGAAATGCTTCCGATCATAACGCCCCCACCAGGTCCCGGAACCTGTCACCCCTCTGCTCGAAGTCCTTGAACTGATCGAACGACGCGCAGGCGGGAGAGAGTAGAACGGTATCGCCCGACTGTGAATCCTTCGCAGCCCGATTCAGCGCATTTTCAAGCGTTTCACAGTTGGTCACCGGCATGTGCGGGGCAAGCAGCCGCGCGAACAATTCACCGGCCTCGCCAATCGTATAAGCGGAGCGGACGTGGCCGAAGTGCGGAGCGCATTCGTCGAGATTGTCCGTCTTCGCCTGCCCACCGAGGATCCAGCGGATTGACGGGAAAGCCGCGAGCGCAGGAGCGGTCGCGGTCGGGTTGGTCGCCTTGCTGTCGTTCACGAAGAGAATGCCGTCCATCTCGCGGACGCGCTCCATGCGGTGCGGCAGACCCGCGTAAGTCTCTAGCCCCTCAACGATCGTCGCGTAGGCGACGCCCAGGTGCCGGCAGACCGCTATCGCGCAGGCAATATTCTGCGCATTGTGCGGCCCCTGAAGCGTGGGCAGGCTCGCCTGCTCGCCGACATCGCTGCCTCTCACGCAGATCAGTGTGTTGCGCAGCCAGAAGCCTTTCTCGCCGAGGCCCGAAGCAATGGCTCGCGTCTGATCGTCGTCCTCGGCAATGACGGCCGCGTGACTCTCGGTCTCCAACTGCATCTCGAATAGCCGAGCCTTCGACGCTGCGTAGGCCTCGAAGCTCTCGTAGCGATCGAGATGATCGGGCGTGATGTTGAGCAGGACCGCAACGTCGCAGTTCAGGCTCTGCGTCAGGTCGATCTGATAGCTCGACAGCTCAAGCACATAGACGCCGCCTTCCGGCAGCGGGTCCTGGGAGAGGATCGGAAGGCCGATGTTGCCGCCCATCGTCGTCGGCAAGCCTGCGGTCTTGAGGATGTGATGGATGAGCGCGGTTGTCGTCGACTTGCCATTGGTGCCGGTGATGCCAACGACCTTGTGCAGCGGAAGCTCGGGCCGGGCGCGAGCAAAAAGCTCGATGTCGCCGATGATCTCGACGCCGGCCTCGCGGGCGCGCTGGGCGATCGGGTGGCGGTTGAGCGGCAGGCCCGGCGTAACCACCAAGCTATCGAATTGGGTCAGGTCCGCTTCGTCGAGATAGGCGATCTCAGTGCCGGCGGGCGCCTTCGCCCTCGCTTCAACCTTGGCGTCCCACGCAGTGACCCGAGCGCCGCTGGCAAGCAGGGCCCCGGCCGTCGACAGCCCGGACCGCGCCAGACCGTAGACCGCATAATGTTTGCCGCCGAAGGCCTTGGCGGTGATCACCGCAGCTTGAGTGTGCTCAGCCCGGCGAGCGCCAGGATGAAGCTGACGATCCAGAAGCGGATGACGACGGTCGGCTCGGACCAGCCGAGATGTTCGAAATGGTGGTGGATCGGCGCCATTCTGAAGACACGCTTTCCGGTGCGCTTGTAGACCACGACCTGGATCACGACCGACGCCGCCTCGAGTACGAACAGGCCACCAATGATCACCAGTACGAACTCGTGGTGCGTCGCCACCGCGACCGCTCCCAGTGCTCCGCCGAGCGCGAGGCTGCCGGTGTCGCCCATGAAGACTGCAGCGGGCGGCGCGTTGAACCAGAGGAAGGCTAGCCCGGCTCCAACGATGGCGAGGCATAGAACCGTCAGATCGCCAACGCCGAGGATGTGCGGGATGCCGAGATATTCGGCGAATTTCGCGTTCCCGACGAGGTAGGCGATGATCAGGAAGGCGATCGACGCGATGATCACCGGCATGGTCGCCAGGCCATCGAGACCATCGGTCAGGTTCACTGCATTGCCGAAAGCCACGATCACGAACGCCCCGAACGCGATGTAGAACCAGCCGAGGTTCATCACCGGCCCTTGCACGAACGGCAGATAGAGGTTCGTATTGCCCTGGCGAACGAGGAGCCAGGTCGCGAAACCCGCGATCAGGAATTCGAGCACCAGCCGCGTCTTGCCGGAAAGACCCGCGTGGTGAGCCTTCTTCACCTTGTCGTAGTCGTCGAGGAAGCCGATCAACCCGAACCCGCCGGTCACCAGCAGAACCGCCCAGACGTAAGGGTTGCGAAGGTCCATCCACAGCAGGACTGACGTCGCCATCGAGATCAGGATCAGCAGGCCGCCCATCGTGGGAGTGCCGCGCTTGGCGAGGTGGCTCTGCGGCCCGTCGGCGCGAATCGGTTGGCCCTTCCCTTGCCGAACGCGCAGGTACGAAATGAGCCAGGGGCCGAGGACTAGCCCGATCAAGAGCGCGGTCGCGCTCGCCGCGCCCGCCCGAAAGCTGATGTAGCGAATGAGGTTGAGGACGCCCGGGAACCCAAGCTGTTCAGCAATCAGATAGAGCATGCAACGCCCTCTTTGACGCGCTCGACCAGCTTCGCAAGGCCAACAGAGTTGGAAGCCTTCACCAGCACGGCGTCACCCGGCTTCAACATCGACAGCAAGGCCTCGGCCGCTTCGTCCACGTCCTTCGCTAGATCAAGCCCGACCCTACCGACGATCTTCTCGGCAAGCGGGCGCATCTCATCGCCAATCAGGATCACCCGGTCGACATGCGCATCCAGGATCGCAGGAGCGAGGCCGGCATGCAGATCGTCGCTGTGGCTCCCGAGCTCGCGCATCGGGCCAAGGACGGCAATGCGCCGGTCTATATCGCGCTCGGCGCCGAGGCTCTTCAGCGTCGCCGCCATAGACGCGGGATTGGCGTTGTAGCTTTCGTCGATCAGCAGGAACTTGCCGCCGTCGAGTTGGACCTGATGGCGCTCACCGCGGCCCTTGAGGCCGCCTAGGTCCGCAAGCGCCAGCCCGGCAACGCCGACGTCGAGGCCGAGCGCTTCGACGACAGCGAGGACCGCGAGCGCGTTCGACACCCAATGCTCGCCGCGCTGGGAGATGGTGAAGGTCACTTCGCTTTCGAGAAGCGCCGCGGTGATCAGGCTGCCGCCCTCCGATGAGCGGACGGCATGGAGCGCATGGACGTCCGCGTCGCCGGAACCGAAGGTCAGGATCTGGTCGGCATGTCGCCGAGCCGCACGGACCAGCCGATCGCGGTGCGGCGTGTCGTTCGGAACGATCGCAATACCTTCGGGCTCAAGGCCTTCGAAGATCTCGCCCTTGGCGTCGGCGATCGCTTCTTCCGAACCGAGGTTCTCGATGTGCGCGGGCGCGATTGCGGTGATGAGCGCGACGTGCGGGCGTACCATGCGGGTCAGCGCGGCGATCTCGCCTTTGTTGTTCATGCCCATTTCGAGCACCGCGAACTCGGCTTCGCGCGGCATGCGCGCGAGGCTGAGCGGCACGCCGGTATGGTTGTTGTAGCTCTTGACCGAGCGGTGGGCCCTGCCTCCGCTGATGCGGTCGAGAGCGGCGAAAAGCGCTTCCTTCGTGCTGGTCTTGCCGACCGAACCGGTCACTCCGACGATCCGCGCTTTCGAACGGTCGCGCGACGCACGACCCAGGTCCTCGAGCGCTCTTGCAGTGTCCCCGACCAGCACGTGCGGACCGTCGACGGGATGCGATACGATTGCGCCCGCCGCGCCGGCGGCGAATGCGCCCTCGACGAACTTGTGACCGTCGTAGACCGTGCCCGGCATCGCGACGAAGAGATCGCCCGGCTGCACCTCGCGGCTGTCGAAGGTCACGCCAGTAACTTCGAACGACGTGCTTGCGCGGCCGCCGGTCGCGGTCTCAATCTCGGCGGAGGTCCAGAGCACGCTCATGCCGCGCACTCCCGGGCAACGAGCGCATCGTCGAATGGCAGGATGCGTTGGCTCGAGCCCGCGCCGATAATCTGGCCCGTCTCATGCCCCTTGCCGGCCAGCAGGATGATATCTCCCTGTACGGCCATTCGGATGGCCTCGGCGATTGCTTCGCGACGACCGCCGATCTCCAGCGCTCCAGGCGCGCCGGCCATGACTTCGGAGCGGATCTTCGCCGCATCCTCGCCGCGCGGATTGTCGTCGGTGACGATGACCACGTCGGAAAGCTTCGCCGCGACTGCGCCCATCTCCGGCCTCTTACCCTGGTCGCGATCGCCACCGGCGCCGAAGACGGTGATCAGTCTGTTGCTGACATGCGGGCGAAGCGCCGCGATCGCCGCTTCGAGCGCGTCCGCCGTGTGCGCATAGTCGACGTAGACCGGCGCGCCTGCACGGCTGATCACCGCTCGCTCGAGCCGCCCGCGAACTGGCGCGAGCCGCTGCATCGCCGAGAAGACGCTTTCGAAATTGCTGCCTGTCGCCATTGCTAGCCCCGCCGCGACCAATACGTTGGACGCCTGGTACGCACCGATCAAAGGCAGAGCGAGGCGATACGTTCCGTCGCCGTGCCGAATGACTAGGTTCTGGCCGAGCGCCGTGGGGTTCTGCTCGATCAGCTGGATGAACTCGCCCGCCCGGCCGACCGTCATCGGTTCGATCCCGCGACGGCGAACGTGCTCGATCACCTCGGCCGACTTGCGATCGTCGGTCCAGATCACCGCCGCCCCGTCCGCGGGAAGAAGCTCGTCGAACAGCCGCATCTTGGCTGCGAAATAGGCGTCCATCGATGAGTGATAGTCGAGATGGTCGCGGCTGAAGTTGGTGAAGGCCACCGCCTTCAGCGCCACACCCTCCGCGCGGTGCTGGTCGAGTCCATGCGACGACGCCTCGTAGGCGACATGGGTAATCCCCATGCGCTTGAGGCCGGCCATATTGTTGAGGAAGGTGACGATGTCGGGCGTCGTCAGGCCCGTCTTCACCTGATCGTCGGAGGTGGTGACGCCGAGCGTCCCGATCGACGCCGAGCGATGGCCGGCCATTCGCCACAGCTGGCGCGTCATCTCGACCGTCGAGGTCTTGCCGTTGGTGCCGGTCACCGCGACGACCGTTTCCGGATAGGGGCCGTAGAAGCGCGACGCGAGCTGAGCGAACAGCCGTCGGGGGTTCTCGTCGGTAAGATGCGGGATACGGGGGACCGATGCCTCTTCGCGGGCCACGACGGCTACGGCCCCGCGCTCTACCGCTTCGCCGATGAAGTCCTCGCCGTTGAATACGGCTCCCTTGAACGCACCGAAGACGCTGCCCTTCGCCACTTTCCGGTGGTCGATGGCAAAACCCGTCACTTCTGAATCGCTATCGACGCCCGCGAGATCGCGTAGTTTCACGTTGTTTAGTGCTTTGCTTCTTCGTGAACGTAAGGGAGCACGAGCGACATGTCGGGCTCGCGATTCTTGTCGGGCCGGACGCCGAGCATCGGTGCAATTCGGCTGACCGCCGCGCCGAACGCAGGACCGACGTTCCAGGCGGCCGTACGGAATCCAAAGGTTTCCGGTAGTGCTTTTGGTTCGTCCAGCATCATCACCATCACATAGCGCGGCTCATCCATCGGGAACACACCCGCGAAGCTGGTAACCAACAGTGACCGGTTCTCGTACTTCTCGGCCGATCCGGTCTTGCCGCCGACACGATAGCCGGGCGCATCCGCCTTCTTGCCGGTGCCCTCGGTGACAACCAGCCGTAGGAGCGATCGCATCTTGTAGCTGGTCTCTTCCGTAAAGACACGGTGGCCCTTGCCCGTCGCGTGACCCCGGTCGACCTTGAGCAAGGTGGGCGGGCGGTAGACTCCGCCGTTGAACAGGGTCGCGTAGCCGCTGGCCAGATGGAGCGGGCTGACTGCAAGGCTGTGCCCGAAACCGATCGTCATGACGTCGAGGGGACCCCAATCGCGAGGCAGGATTGGCCGGCCTTTCTCAAGAAGTTCGACCTCGCTCCTTTTCAGGAAGCCCATCTTGTCGAGGAATGCACGCTGGCGAGTGGCGCCGACTTCGGCGGCGATCTGCGCAGAGCCGATGTTCGAGCTTTCCTTCATGATCTCGGCGACCGAGCAAGCGCGTCCGTACGGATGCGTGTCGTGGATGACCTTCCCATAGGCAGGGAAGTCGTGCGGGCAGTTGTACATCTTGCCGAAGCTCTTGATGATCCCGCTGTCCATCGCCATCGCGACCGTGAAGGGCTTGAACGTCGAGCCAAGCTCAAAGACGCCGAGAGTGGCGCGATTGAAACGCGCCTCGTCCGTCCCCTGACCTGCCGCATTTGGGTTGAGCTGCGGAAGCGAGGTCAAGGCCAGCACCTCGCCAGTGTGGATGTCCATGATCACGCCCGCCGCACCCTTCGCGGAGAACTTCGTCATGGCCGTCAGCAACTCATGCTCCATCGCCTGCTGGATACGGGCGGAGATCGAGAGCTGCAGCGGCTGGCCGCGGGTTGCGGGGTCGGACAATCGCTTGTCGTAGGCGCGCTCCATGCCTGCGACGCCATGGCCGTCGATCGTGGTGTAGCCGATCACGTGGGCGGCAAGGCTGGTCTGCGGGTAAAGACGATCCGGTTCGCGCTCCAGGGCAATGCCTGGCTCGCCTAAAGCATTGACCGCCTCGACCACTCCCGGGGCGGCGCGGCGGCGCAGATAGTAGAAGCTCTTGCCCGACCTGAGCATGGCGAAATATGCCGCCTCGTCACGCTCCGGCATGAGCCGCGCCAGGTTGCGGGCCAGCTCCAGTTTGTCGCCGATGACCTTCTTCGGCCAAAGCCCGATGGTCCAGGCGTCCATCGTCTGGGCGAGCGGCACGCCGTCGCGGTCGATGATGTCGCCTCGCTCCGGTACAAGTGAGGTTATTCCGCGCTTGGCGCCGGCATGGTCGCCGAAGGCCGCGAGGTAGAGGATCCTCAAGACAATGAGGGCAATGACACCGGCATAGACCAGCAGGCCGAACATCAGCCGCTGGTGCATCATGGTCAGAATCTGCCGTCGCTGCCCGACAAGTCGGAGCCGCTCGGGCCGTGGTGCGACGAGAGCGGGCGTCGGTGCGTTCATCGAGCCGTGCCGGATTCCTTGGTCATTTTCTTCGACTTGGCAGCCGTGGGAAGCGGCGCCAGCGGGTCGACTCTGGCGACGCGAATTGGCTTTGTCACCGGCTTTGCGAACGCTTCGAGCGCCTTATCCCCAGCTTTCTTTTCCTTCGATTCCGGCTTCGCTTCTGCGGCCTTTACGGGCTTGCGTTCGGACGTCTTGGCAGGCGTCGCAATCCTGGCCGAAGGCGGCTTCACAACGGACTCAGACACCTTGTGCGGCTTCGGCAACGGCGCCGTCTCTGCGACAGGCATTGTCTCGCGGATCGGAACCCTGAGGCTCGCCTCACGCATAAGCTTGGCCGCAGGCAAGGAGACACCCGCGCCATCCGCCACCGGCTCGCCCTCCTCGAGCGGAGCGGATTGGGGATGCGGCGCGGGCGCCGAGGCAAGCACAACAGGAGCTTCGACAGCCTGGGTGGGCTCGGGTCGTCCGAGCCGGGCCAGCTGGAAGCCGCCTTCGAGGAATTGGTCGGCAGACGGGGCCGACAGAGCGAGAACCTTGACGTTCCAGCGTTCGAGCTGAGCCATGCGCCCGCGGGTGCCGATCTCCGTCTGGAGCAGGCGGATGTCACGCTGGGCGAGCACAATCTTGGTCTCGACGTCCTCCAGGGACGCGCGCTCCGAAGCGACGTTGAGCGACACGAGATAGCAAGTCAGTGCAGCACCGGCGCACGTCGCAACCATGAACACCGAGCGGAAGCTGCGGGCGCTCATTTTCTCTCTCCTGCATTTTTCTGCCAAGCGGGAGCTCCGGTACGAATGGCGCTGCGCAGGCGCGCGGAGCGCGACCGCGGATTGCGCACGATCTCGGCCTCGGAAGGGCTGACCGGCTTGGCGACTTTCTCGAAAGTTGGTGCGGGGCCTTGAACTACGACTGGACGGTGACGCGACCCCGCTGGCGTCGCGCCGCTGCGTTCACGGAAGAAGCGCTTCACGATGCGGTCCTCGAGACTGTGAAAGGTGACCACTGCGAGCCGGCCGCCGGGCTTGAGCGAGCGCTCGGCCGCAGCAAGGCCACCCTCGAGCTCATCGAGCTCGGCGTTCAAATGAATGCGGATCGCCTGGAAGGTCCGCGTCGCCGGGTCGCTCTTCTGCCCCTGGCGATAGCCGACTGCGCGACGGACAATCGCCGCAAGCTCGCCGGTCCGCTCGATCGGGCGGTTGGCGACGATTGCACGTGCGATGGAGCGAGCGCGCGGCTCCTCGCCATATTCGCGCAGGATCCGCGCAATCTCGGCCTCGTCGGCCTCGTTGACGAAGTCGGCGGCGGTCGGCCCCGATCTTTCCATGCGCATGTCGAGCGGACCGTCGGCCGAGAAGGAAAAGCCGCGGTCCGCTCTGTCCAGTTGCATCGAAGAGACGCCGATATCGAGCGTGATGGCATCGACGAGGCCAATGCTCCGTTCGCCAAGCACGCGGTCCATCTGGCTGAACCGTTCTTCGACGAGCGTCAGATTGGTGTCCGGGACGAGCGATCTGCCAGCTGCGATCGCATCGGGGTCACGATCGAAAGCAATCACTCGTCCCGCCCCCACCCGAAGCAGCGCGCGCGTGTAGCCGCCTGCTCCAAAAGTGCCGTCGACCGCCGTTTCGCCCGGCTGGATCGCCATGGCGGTCAACACTTCGTCGAGAAGCACCGGCACGTGCGGTGCTTGTGCAGCGCCGCGGCCGGTCATGCCTTCAGCCCCTTCTCTTCGAGGCGGAAGCGCGCGATGTCCTTCATGTCCTCGGGAATGCGGGCATCCTTGAGAAACAGGGTCGGATTCCAGATCTGGAAGGTCTCGCCGGCACCTAGGAACAGCGCGAGCTCAAGAAGCTCGCCCTTCCGGCGCATCATCGGCGGAAGAACGATACGGCCCGATGGGTCGTACGGGACCTCTTCGGTGGCCGCGAACGCCATCAGGTTGCGCTGCTGATATTCCAGTTGCGCTTCGGGGCTCGTCTCTTCCTTTTCGAGCAGTCGCTCCAGCTTCGCGTGCTTCAGAGCGGCGTACGCGGGGTCGTAGGCGCTGAGGCAGGGGAAGGCGTCATGCTTCGCGAGGACGATTGTGCGGGAATCGCCTCGGCGTTCGATCACGGAGCGCAAGAAGGAGGGTACGGAAACGCGACCCTTCGCGTCCACCGCGTTCAGCGCACTGCCCTGGAACAGATGCTCAAGCGCCACAAACCACTCCCCGTTCGCAGCGCAAAGCTTCCCCGTTCGCGGGACGCGGCATCGCCGCGCCTCCGGCGCCAAAACACAGGCAAAGGGTTAGCCCCGCACTACAGAGTGTTGGTAACTCAACAGCTATGGGGACACAATGGATTTTGATGCCATTTCGTGGGTTTTCATGCCCAATGGCGGAATTCTGCGGCTTTTTTACCTCAGTTTCGCGGGATGTTCTTATCCTGTTCTGTCGTTCTTAACCTGTGGATAACTCTGTGCGCAGACCGAATCGGAGAATCAAACGCTAAGTCACTGGCGACTCAGCGTTCCAGTTCGGCCAGTTCGGCCAGGAGTGCGTCGAGGTTGCCTTCGGTCGGCCCCTCGAGCTGCTCGAGATTGAGGAAGTCGGCGTCCGCCACCACGGTCGCCCGGCCCTTGCCGACACGGCAGCGCGCGACGAATCCCGCACCTCCAACCTTGCAACCTCCGGAAAGAATACCCGGCGAAACAGCGAGGACATGGCGCCCATCGAGCTCGCGCTGCGCCGGTCCACCGTGGTCGGGCGCATCGAGACGCAATCCCCAATGAGCGAGCAATCCCGTGTCGGCAAAGGATAGCGGAGGCCGAAGCTTGTCACCCAGCGGCCGCTTGCTCGGCCATTCGAGCCTCGGGTCAGCGAGCAGGAGCAGCCTCCCTCCATCCCGCACCCAGCGATCGAGATCGACCAGCGCTTCAGACGGCTGCGCCAGGGGATGCGCCATCAGCAACAGCCGCGCCTGCCGCAGCGTCGCGGCGTCGGTCGTTCCGATCGGGATGACCCGGTAGCGCGTCTCGATCGCGCTCAGCGCCTTCGATCCTCCCCCCTGAAGCGAGAATTCCTCGGGAAAGACCAGAGGCAGGGTCGTGAGAAGCATCAGCGGCGGCCGCTGGGCTTCGGCGCGTGGAGATATGTCGGGTCCGGGGTTGCGGCCCACGAGCGCCAAAGCGGCTGCTCCCGCGAGCAAGAGCGCAACGGAAACGCCGACCAGCACCCGCGCCGAATTGCGGCGCATCAGCTCACCTATTTTTCGCTGACGTTGTTGGTGGATGCGTCACCGCCCGGCGCGACTCCCAGCTGGGCGAGTGGCTCGTTAGGCTCTGCCTCGTTGGCTTGCCCCTGCGTAGGAGGCGGAGAATTGTCGTCGCGGGAACGGCTGATCACCGATCCGAGAAGGACGAGCAGAAAGGCAAAAGCAAGGCCGGTAAGCCCGATGCGGATACGCTGAGCGCTATTGCCTGCAGGATAGGCCATTCCGGTTGGAAGCTATGGCTCAGCACGGTACAATGCAAGCTGGTGCCTTGACGATGGCACCCCCCTTGTGAAAGGCGCAAGGTATGACTCGCCCGTTCACCATCCTCGCACTCGTTGCGGCCGCAGCGCTAGCCGGCTGCAACAACGAAGACCACACCATTGTCGCAGGCCCCGGTGCCGACGATCAGCCGATGAACAATGTCGGCGTCGTCCTCCCGCCGTCGATCCAGGCCAGCAAGGCCTACCGCTGCAAGGACAACAGCCTGATCTACGTCGACTGGCTGTCGGACGGCACCGCGCGCGTGAAGAAGACGCGCGAGGAAGTCGGCACAACGATTGCCGCCGGCGACAAGGCGCTGACGGGCGACGCGAAGGCTGCGTCGATCACCTACAACGGCCAGAGCTGCAAGGCTTAAGCCACAGGTTCGAACAAATTGACGGCGCCGGAGCGATCCGGCGCCGTTTTCATTTGCCAATCAGGCGTGCTCGGGCTGCTTCTGCTGGGAGCCCATCTGCTCCATTCGCCGCTGCATTTCGTCCGGTGGCACCTCCTCGACATGGGTCGCGAGGCTCCACTGGTGACCGAATGGGTCGGTCAAAGTGCCCATGCGGTCTCCCCAGAACTGGTTTTCGAGCGGACGCTGCTGGGTCGCACCGGCGTTGATCGCCTTGTTGAACGCCGTGTCGACGTCCTCGACATACAGCAGGATGCTGGACGTGGGACCGCCGCGGCTCTTGGGGCCGAGGTGACCCATGTCCGGGAATTCGTCCGCGAGCATGACAATGCTGTCGCCGATCTCCAGCTCGGCATGGCTGACCCGGTTGCCCATCGGCAGCCGGAACTTCTCCTTGGCGCCGAACGCGCGCTCATAGAATTTGATCGCCGCATTGGCGTCATCGACCACCAGATAGGGCGTGACGCTGTGATAGCCTTCGGGAATGGGCTTCGGCATTTGATCTCTCCTGACCCCGCCCGGAGCGCCTTCTACTCCCCTTACCTGAGTCGGCCCAAGCGCCCGCCGTGCCGTTCGTCGCAACCTAGCCGCCGCTTGCAGACGGGGCTAAGGGCGCGGCCATGACCGTCCTAGAAGCCAGCCGAATCTCGCCCGAAACCGTCGCCGAACACGGCCTTTCGGAAGAGGAATATGCCCGGATCCTCAAAGCGCTCGGCCGCGAGCCGAACCTCGTCGAACTCGGCATCTTCTCGGTAATGTGGTCGGAGCATTGCTCCTACAAATCGTCGCGCTTCCACCTGAAGAAGCTCCCGACCAAAGCGCCCTGGGTGATCTGTGGCCCGGGCGAGAACGCGGGCATCATCGACATCGGCGACGGAGATGCGGCCATCTTCAAGATGGAGAGCCACAACCACCCGTCCTACATCGAGCCCTACCAGGGCGCAGCGACGGGCGTCGGCGGCATCCTGCGCGATGTCTTCACCATGGGCGCGCGCCCGGTCGCGAACCTCAACGCGCTGCGCTTCGGACGGCCCGACCATCCGAAGATGCGCCACCTGATCGCGGGCGTGGTCCACGGCATCGGCGGCTACGGCAATTGCGTCGGAGTCCCGACGGTCGGCGGCGAGGTCAATTTCGACAGCGCTTACGACGGAAACATCCTCGTCAACGCGATGACCGTCGGCGTCGCGAAGACGGACAAAATATTCTACTCCGCCGCGACCGGCATCGGGAACCCGATCGTCTATGTCGGCTCGAAGACCGGCCGCGACGGCATCCACGGCGCGACCATGGCCAGCGCCGACTTCGACGAGAACAGCGACGAGAAGCGCCCGACGGTGCAGGTAGGCGACCCCTTCACCGAGAAATTGCTGATCGAGGCCTGCCTCGAGCTGATGGCCACCGACGCCATCGTCGCCATCCAGGACATGGGCGCCGCTGGCCTCACCTCGTCCTCAGTCGAAATGGCGAGCAAGGGCGGCGCGGGCATAAGGCTCGACATGAACAAGGTGCCGTGCCGAGAAACCGGCATGACGCCCTACGAGATGATGCTCTCCGAAAGCCAGGAGCGCATGCTGATGGTGCTGAAGCCCGGGCGCGAGGCCGAGGCCGAGGCCATCTTTCACAAGTGGGAGCTCGACTTTGCGGTCATCGGCGAAGTCACCGACACCGGACACATGGTGCTGGAGTTCGACGGCGAGGTGGTGTGCGACATTCCGCTCGGCCCGCTGGCCGACGAAGCGCCGTGCTACGAGCGGCCGTACATCAGCCAGGATGAGTACAAGGCCTGGGCCGGCATCAAGCCGCTCGGCGACGTGCCGGAAAGCACCGACATCGCCGCAGACCTGCTGAAGCTGATGGCCTCCCCCAACCTCGCCAGCCGCCGCTGGATCTGGGAGCAGTACGACAGCCAGGTCGGAGCGGACACGGTTCAACGCCCAGGCGGCGACGCCGCGGTCGTGCGCGTTCACGGGACGAAGAAGGCGCTGGCGATCACCACCGACTGCACGCCGCGCTACGTCTATGCCGACCCGGTCGAGGGCGGGAAGCAGGCGGTCGCCGAGACCTACCGCAACCTCTGCGCGGTCGGCGCGAAGCCGCTGGCGATCACCAACTGCCTCAATTTCGGCAACCCGCAGCGGCCCGAGATCATGGCCCAACTCGTCGGCGCGCTCGAAGGCATGGGCGAAGCCTGCCGCGCGCTCGACTATCCGATCGTGAGCGGCAATGTCTCGCTTTACAACGAGAGCAAGGCGACGGGCGGTGGGAGCGCGATCCTGCCGACGCCGGCGATTGGCGGAGTTGGGTTGCTGGAGGATTGGGAGAAGAGCGTCGGTATTGCGTACGGTGAGGGCGAGGATCTCGTACTCATCGGTCACAGCGACAGCCACGTTGGCCAATCACTCTGGTTGGAAGTCTGTCACGGTCGGCGTGAAGGCACGCCTCCGCCTATCGATCTCGCTGCTGAGAAGCGCACAGGAGAACTCATTCGCCGGCTGGCCAAGGAGAGCTTCGTCAGCGCGATCCATGATTGCTCCGACGGCGGTGCCGCAATCGCCGTCGCCGAAATGGCACTCGCAGCAAACATCGGAATGACCATGACGGTCGTGCCTCAGATTCCGAATGTGGGGGCGATACTCTTCGGAGAAGATCAGGGCCGCTATATAGTTTCGACGTGCAATCCCGAATTCGTTCGTCAGCTTGCCAATGAAGCTCAACTCATCGCGGTAGAGATCGGGGTTACCGGCGGCGACGTCTTGACCTTCGATCTCGTCGATCGCGGCGGACCGCAGTCAGTCTCTCTCGCCGACCTCCGCGCCGCGCACGAAGGCTTCTTCCCCAAGCTGATGGGAGCCGACGCGGCGCTCGCTTAACCGGGAATTCGCGTTCGCCCGCTGTTTTCTTGACTTCGCGCGCACGCGTGAAGTTTCCTCGCGTACCTAACGGAGAGCGAGTGACATGCTGAAGCCGATTGCGTTCGGGACTGCCGTTGCCGGCACGCTCGACATCTTGTTTGCGATGATCCTGACGATCGCGTTCGGCAGCGAGATCGGAAGCATGCTCCGCCGCGTCGGCTCCGGCCCCTTTCCGCAGGCTGTCGAAATGGGTGCGGCCGGATCGATCATCGGCCTTCTCGTCCATTTCACTTTGATGGCGATCATGGCCGCGGTCTTCGTGGTGCTGGTCCGGGCCAAGCCTCAACTTCTCGACACACCCTATCGCACCGGCCTCGCCTACGGCGTCATCACCTATTTCGTGATGAACTGGCTGGTCGTCCCGCTTCGTTTCGACACGCCGCTCCCGCCCAAGCCCTTGTCGATCGCGACCCAGCTATTTGCGCATATCGTGCTGGTGGGCATTCCGATGGCGCTCATCGCGGCGCGTTACTTGAAGCCCCGCTTCGCGTGACAGCAGGTTATTCGGGCACCCCACTCGGCAAGAAGCTCGGCTATCGTGAGGCTATGCGGGTGTTCGTGGACGGCATGCCCGATCCCACACGGCACGAAATCGAGAAAAGCATCGGAGAGAAGCCCGACTGGCAGTTCAGCCCGGAGCCGGACCTCGATGCCGCGCACATCTTCGTCACTGTACGAGCGAAGCTAGAGGACAAGGCTCAGGCTCTGATGCCCCTGCTCGCCGAGGGCGGGTTCATCTGGATCAGCTGGCCGAAGAAAGCTTCGAAGGTCCCGACCGAAATCACCGAAGACACCATTCGCAAGGTTTGCCTGCCGATGGGGCTGGTCGATGTGAAGGTTTGCGCCGTCGACGCCACCTGGTCCGGCTTGAAGCTGATGAGGCGTCGAGTTTGATTCTACTTGCGAATGGTTCGCATTATCGATTATAACGATCTCCATGATCGTCTGCATCTGCAATCGCATCACCGAAAGCGAGGTCCGCAAGGCCACGCGCGCCGGAGCTCCGACTCCGGAAAAGGCGTACGCCTGCCTGGGTTGCGAAGTGCAGTGCGGGTGCTGTCTCGATTACGCGGCTGAGATCATAGAGGAAGAACGCTCGGACCTGCTCGAGGTCGACGCCGTCGCCGCCTGACCTCGGCCCGGACCTCCCTTGACCCCTTTTGACTGAAAGAGCATCGCCTCCCGTGCTACGCGACGGAGGCGGGAATGAAGGGCGACAAGAAGGTCCTCGAGCTGCTCAACGAAGCGCTGAAGAACGAGCTGACCGCGACCAACCAATATTGGCTGCACTATCGGCTGCTCGACAATTGGGGCGTGCGCAAGCTCGCCGATTTCGAGCGCTCCGAATCGATCGACGAGATGAAGCATGCGGATAGGCTCGCCGAGCGCATCCTCTTCCTCGACGGTCTCCCCAACTTCCAGCTGCTCGGCCGCCTTCACATCGGCGAAAATGTCGAGGAGATCCTCAAAGCCGACCTGGAGCTGGAGTTGGAAGCGGTCGGGCAGCTCAAGGGTGCCATCGGCTACTGCGAGAGCGTGAAGGACTACGTCAGCCGCGACCTGTTCTCCGAAATCCTCAAGAATGAGGAAGAGCATGTCGACACGCTAGAACAGCAGTTCGAAATGATCGCCCGGATGGGTATCCAGAATTACGTCCAGCTCCAGTCCAAACCGACAGAGGACTAGGATCCCGCAGGGTTCGGAATTGACTGGAGCTGTTGCGGCTCCGCGCTACCTGACGCTCGACGTCGTCCGTGGCGTCGCGGTGATGGGCATCTTGCTCGCGAACATTGCTGCGTTCGCCCTCCCGGCGCCCGCCTATTTCTCGCCGCTCGCCTGGGGCGGTCACGGGACACGGGAAATAGCCGTCTGGCTGACGACCTTCGTCTTCGTCGAAGGCAAGATGCGCGGCCTCTTCTCCTTCCTGTTCGGCGCGTCGATGCTGCTGGTCATCGAACGTGCTCAGGCGGGCGGCGCAAACCCCGTGAAAGTCCATCTCTCGCGCATGGCCGTGCTGTTCCTGATCGGCGTCGCGCACATGTACTTCATCTGGTGGGGCGACATCCTGGCCCACTATGCCCTGGTCGGGCTGGTCGCCTTCGTCTTTGCCGGATTGAAGGCTGAGCAATTGCTGGCTGCGGCGCTCACGGCGCTCGTCGCGACCCTGCTATGGAACAGCATGGGGCTGGTCGGACTGATCCAGGCGGCCCCGCGCGACACGCCTCAGGCCATCCAGACATGGGACCTGTTTGCCTGGGGCTTCGGTGTGCCGCCGGCCGACTGGATCGAGGGGGAAATCGCGGCAATGCGCGGGCACTGGACGGCCCAGGTCGCGTGGCGGTGGGAGTTCCTCGACGGACCGCTCGCTTTCGTTAAAGCCGTCGGCCCCGAAACGCTGACGGCCATGCTGTTCGGGATGTGGGGATTCCGGTCCGGCTTCCTCACGGGGGCGTGGGAGCGCACAGCCTACCGGCGCGTCGCAGTCACTTGCTTGGGCGTGGCCTGGACGGCCTATCTGCTCCTCGGCCTGAACACGATCGCGCAGGGCTTCGACCAGCGCTGGGTCTACTTCGCGTCGATCGTCGGGTCGGTCCCGTTCCGGATTTTGGGAACGATCGGCTACGCCGCCTTGCTCATCCTCGCGATCAGGCCGGGCGGCCGACTCACCGAGCGCATGGCCGCAGTGGGCCGCGCCGCCTTCACCAATTATTTGGGCACATCGATCCTGGTGACCGCGATCTTCTACGGATGGGGGCTCGGCCAATTCGCGCGCTGGGACAGGGCGACGATCTACCTGATCCCGCCAGCCGTGTGGCTAGTCATGCTGGTTTGGTCGAAGCCATGGCTCGACCGGTTCCGCTATGGACCATTCGAATGGGCGTGGCGCAGCCTTGCGCGGTTGAAGCTGCAGCCGATGAGAAAGCCGCTGCCCGCGGCGTAGCGGCGGAAGCCTAGATCCGGCCGAAATCCTGGTTGCCGACCTTGCGGCCGAAGCCCTGCGGAGCACGCGTCAGCAGCGGGTTCGTTGCCCTGTCGAACAGGTCGACCGTCCTCGAGAACAGCTTTCGAAGCTCGACGACCTCGGGGACCAGTTCGTCCGGGAAGCGACGGGACTCGACGCACAGACGAGCCGTGCTCTCGATCAGCTCCGCGATCTGCGCGAGCGGTTCTGCGCCGAACTGCCGCGCCTCACCCTTGATGGTATGCGCGGGGAGGACGAGCGCGGCCGTGTTCTGGTCGTGCATCGCCTCCTCGATCTGGGCGACCGACTTGGCTCCGTCTTCACGGAAATAGCTCAGAATCCGGATGAAGCCCGCACCTAGCTCGGCGCGGCTCCTCTCGAAATGCACCCAATCGACGAGCTTGAAATCGTCGTCGCTCATTGTCTTCCCCGTGGCCACTTGAGCCTTGGGATACGGCCTAAACGGTAAAATTAGCCTTAGCGGTCGCGCTGATATGGATTCTTCGGTGCGCGGAACGACAGCCGCATCGGCACCGGCCCGAGCTTCAAATCGCGCCGCATCGAGTTGAGCAGATAGCGCCGATAGCTGTCGGGAAGCTGGTCGACACGCGTCCCGAACACGACGAACGTCGGCGGACGCGTCTTCACCTGAGTGATATAGCGAAGCTTGATTCGCCGGCCGCTCGGCGCAGGCGGCGGGTTGGCATCGACTGCGTGCTCGAACCAGCGATTGAGCTCGCCGGTCGAAATTCGCCGCGACCAGGACTCGCGAAGCTCGAACGCGACTTTCAGCACGTCGTCGACGGCCTTTCCAGTCTTCGCCGAGATGGCGAGCACCGGCACGTTCTTGAGCTGCGACAGGCCCTCTTCCAACGCCGCCTTGACGCCGTTGAAGAGCGAGGAGGCGTTCTCCGCGACATCCCACTTGTTGAGCGCAATTAGAAGCGCCCTACCCTCTTCGACCACTTGGTCAGCGATCCGAAGGTCCTGAGCCTCAAGCCCGCGTGTGGCATCCAACAGGAGGACGACCACTTCCGCATGGTCGATTGAACGCAGCGTATCGGACGCCGACAGCTTTTCCAGCTTGTCCTCGATCTTCGCGCGCTTCCGGAGGCCTGCCGTATCGACCAGCCGAACAGGATGGCCCTGCCATTCCCAGTCAAGCGTAATGGAATCGCGGGTAATTCCGGCCTCCGGCCCAGTAATCATGCGCTCTTCGCCGAGCATCCTGTTTACGAGCGTGGACTTGCCGGCGTTCGGACGGCCCACAATCGCGAGCTTGAGCGGCGCATGTTCGTCGTCATGCCCCACTTCCAGTTCTTCGGCTTCGGTTTCGAGATGCTCATGCTCGACGTGCGGGCGGAGCAGGTCGAACAGGTCGACAATACCTTCGCCATGCTCGGCGCTGATGGCGATCGGATCGCCGAGACCGAGCGCATAGGCTTCGAGCCGACCCGTTTCGCCGGCGCGGCCTTCCGCCTTGTTCGCGGCGACCACCACCGGCGTCTTGCCTGCGCGCAACCAGCGGCCAATTTCTTCGTCCAGGGGAGTCAGCCCCTCACGCCCGTCGATCAGAAAGAGGGCGACGTCCGCATCGCGGACTGCCGCCTCGGTCTGCTGACGCATCCGGCCAGGCAGTGTTTGCGGGTCCTCATCCTCGTACCCGGCCGTATCGATCACGCGAAACTCGAGCCCGACCAGCTTCGCCTCGCCCTCGCGGCGGTCACGGGTAACGCCCGGACGATCGTCCACCAGCGCCACCTTCCTGCCGACGAGGCGGTTGAAGAGCGTCGACTTTCCCACATTGGGACGTCCGACGATCGCTACGGTGGGAAGACGGGGCATGGCGAGCGGTTAGCCGATGAATCCGCATCTGCGAAGGCGCGTGATAAGATACTGATTCGTGTGCGCAACGGAACGAGTCACCGGCGAGCGTATTGAATCGCCCGTTCCAAAGCTCGGGAGAGTGAAAGAATGCCGTCGCGACCCGCATGGAGGGGGCAGATCAGACTCGCCTTGGTCTCGATCCCCGTCGAGATCTATCCGGCCACCAAGAGCGGTGCCCAGATCCAGTTTCACCAGGTGCACGAGCCTTCGGGCAAGCGCATAAAATATGAGAAGGTCGTCCCGGGCATCGGCCCGGTCGACCCGGACGAGATCGTCAAGGGCTACGAGGTATCGAAGGGCCATTACGTCCTTCTCGATCCCGAGGAGATCGAGGCCGTCAAGCTCGAGAGCCGCAAGACGCTCGATCTCGTCCAATTCGTCGACGAGGACGACATCGAGGCGATGTATTTCGAGAAGCCGTACTACGTTGTTCCGGCAGATGACCTCGCAGAGGAGGCCTATGTCGTCCTCCGCGATGCGCTGAAGGATGCGAAGAAGATCGGCGTCGGCCAGATGGCGATGCGCGGCCAGGAATATGTCGTCGCGATCAAGCCTTCCGGCCGTGGAATCCTGATGGAGACGCTTCGCTACGCGGACGAAGTTCACAAATCGTCCGGATTCTTCCGCGATATTGGCGACACGAAGCCCGATCCGGACCTGCTCGACATGGCTTCGATGCTGATCGAGCGGAAGGCCGGCGAGTTCGACCCGTCGGAGTTCCACAACCGCTATGTCGACGCGCTGAAGGACCTGATTGCCGAGAAGCAGAAGAAGAAGGGCGAGAAGGTCATTCAGGACCCGGACGCCGACAAGGCCCCGCCGAAGGGTTCGAACGTCATCGACCTGATGGCTGCGCTCAAGAAGAGCCTCGGCGACGAAAAGAAGGGCAAGACCACAAAGGCCGCCGCGAAAAAGGCACCGGCCAAGAAGGCTACCAAAGAGCCGGCACGCAAGAGGGCCTGAGTCATGGCGAAGCGCGCCGGCCTCGACATCGAGACCTACAACCAGAAGCGCGACTTCACGAAGACGAAGGAGCCGAAGGGCCGCAAGCTCAAAGGCAAGGGCGACAGTTTCGTCGTCCAGAAGCATGACGCGTCGCATCTCCACTGGGACTTCCGGCTGGAACTCGACGGAGTCCTGAAGAGCTGGGCGGTTCCCAAGGGCCCGAGCCTCGATCCCGGGCAGAACCGCCTTGCTATGCGGACCGAAGATCACCCACTCGATTACGGCAGCTTCGAGGGGACCATCCCCGCCGGCGAATATGGCGGGGGAACGGTGATGCTCTGGGATCAGGGCCGCTGGATTCCGCATCCGGAGAAGGACCCCCGCAAGACGCTTGAGGAAGGCCACCTCCACTTCACGCTCGAAGGCGAGCGGATGAAGGGCGAGTGGGTGATGTTCCGGATGAAGCCGCGGCGCGGAGAGAAGCGCGAAAGCTGGATGCTCAAGAAGGTCACCGACGACTTCGCCAATCCCGAGAACGGCGAAGAGCTGGTCGATGAGTGCGTGACCAGCGTGACTACTGGCCGGACGATGGCCGAGATCGCCTCAGGCAGCGACGTGTGGCGGTCCGATCGCGGCGGACAGAAGGGCGGCCGCGCGCGGAAGAAAGCAGACGAGGCCCCACCGCCGTTTCAGCAGCCGCAGCTTGCAACGCTTGTCGACGAGGTGCCGCCGGGCGCGAACTGGCTCTTCGAATACAAGTACGACGGCTACCGGCTGCTGATCGCCACCGGCAGCGGCGCGGCGACAGCCTGGACCCGCAACGGGAAGGATTGGAGCGACAAGTTTCGCGCTTTGGTGAAAGCGGCGGCAAACCTACCCGCCGGCTGCCTGATCGACGGTGAAGCGGTTGCGCTGGATAAAGAGGGCAAGCCCGACTTCCAGCTGCTTCAGTCGACGCTCAAGAAAAGCCGGGGCGAGAACCTAGCCTTCTACGCCTTCGACCTGCTGGTCGATCGCGGCGAGGATATCACGCGCCTGCCGACGATCGAGCGCAAGGACCGGCTGAAGTCGCTGCTCGCTGGGGTCCAGCCGCCAATCCTGTTCGGCGATCATGTCATCGGCCGCGGCGAGGAACTGTTCCGCGAAATCTGCAAGGCCGGTGGAGAAGGCCTGATCGCGAAAGCCGCCAACGCGCCCTATCGCGGCGAGCGTTCGCGCAACTGGCTCAAGATCAAATGCATTCAGCGCCAAGAATTCGTGATTATCGGCTGGTCGGAAAGCGACAAGCGCCGAGGCTTCCGTTCGCTTCTTCTCGGCACGCGCGACGGTCGCAAGTTCGCCTATGCCGGGAAGGTCGGCACCGGGTTCAGCGGCGAGTTGATCGAAGACCTGATGAAGCGGATGGAGCCGCTTGAGACCGACAAGGCCGCAGCAGAGGTGCCCCGTGCGGAGCGAAAAGGGGCGCACTGGCTCAAGCCGACCCTGGTTGCAGAGATCAATTTCGCCGAATTCACCTCGGACGGCATCCTTCGTCACCCGAGCTTCGTTGCGCTCCGCGAGGACAAGCCCGCCAAGGAGGTCGTCCGCGAAGTGCCGCAGCATCTAAAGTCGCCGCCAAAGACGAAGGCTCACAAGACGCCGGAGAGCTACGGGATTGAAATCAGCAATCCCGACCGCGTCATCTACCCGAAGGACGGAGTCACCAAGGGCGAGCTCGCCAATTACTACGCGGCCGTCGACAAATTGATCATGCCCACCGTCGCACGGCGACCGATGACCATCATCCGCTGCCCGCAAGGAACGGCCGAGAAATGCTTCTTCCAGAAGCACGACAGCGGCACCTTCGGGGAGCATGTGAAGCACGTCCCGATCGAGGAGAAGGACGGCGACGTGGAGGACTATCTCTACCTCGACGACGTCCGCGGAGTTCTCGCCTGCGTCCAGATGGGGACGATCGAATTCCACGGCTGGGGAAGCAGCGTTCCCAAGGTCGATTATCCCGACCGGCTTGTGTTCGACCTCGACCCCGACGAGGGGCTCGACTTCGCCGCAGTGCGCGAGGCGGCGGTAAGCCTTCGCGAACTGTTGCTGCAGCTCGGCCTCAAGACTTTCCCCATGCTGACCGGCGGGAAGGGTGTGCACGTGATCGCGCCGCTCGATGGGTCGGCGCACTGGGACGAGGTGTCGGACTTTGCCGAGCGCTTCTCTCGCGCGGTCGCCGAAGCCGACCCGGACCGCTTCACCGCCAACATCCGGAAAGTGCAGCGCAAGGGCCGCATTTTCCTCGACTGGCTACGCAACCAGCGCGGCTCGACGGCGGTGATGCCCTACTCCGCCCGCGCCCGCGAAGGCGCTCCGGTGGCAGCCCCAATTGCTTGGGAAGAGCTCGACCAGTTCAGCGGGGGCAACGCTTTCTCGATCCGAGACCTCGACCTATTGCTCGAGCGCGCCAAATCGAAGCCGCTTGCGGGCTGGGGAAAAGCGAAGCAATCCTTGCCGGATGCATAGCCGCACCCGCGCAGCACTCCTCCCCTTACTCTTCATTCTCACCGCCGCGTCGCCGGCCGAGCTACAGCAATGGCGCAATCAGGCCACACGCGTGACGATCACCCGCGACGACTGGGGCGTCGCGCACGTGCGCGGAAAGAGTGATGCGGACGCGGTATTCGGGATGATTTACGCCCAGGCGGAGGACGACTTCCCGCGTATCGAGGCGAACTATCTCACCAACCTCGGCCGTACGGCCGAAGCGGATGGCGAGAAGGCGATCTGGCAGGATTTGCGGGCACGGCTTTACGTCAGCGAAGATGGGCTGAAGGCCAATTATTCGGCAAGTCCCGACTGGCTGAAGAAGCTGATGAACAGCTGGGCGGCGGGCCTGAATTACTATCTCGCGACCCATCCTCATGTGCATCCGCGCGTGATGACCCGATTCGAGCCGTGGATGGCCTTGAGCTTCACCGAAGGAAGTATCGGCGGCGATATCGAGCGCATCGACCTGGGTGACCTGCAGAAATTCTACGCCGGCAAGCGAACGCTCGCAGCGACAGTCAAAGACTTGGAGCCGCGCGGATCGAACGGAATCGCCATCGCTCCGTCGATTACCGCTCGCGGCACAGGTCCTCTCCTGTTGATCAACCCGCACACCAGCTTCTTCTTCCGCTCCGAACTTCAAGTAACCAGCGATGAGGGGCTGAACGCCTATGGCGCCGCGACCTGGGGCCAGTTTTTCATTTACCAGGGCTTCAACGAGCGCACCGGCTGGATGCACACGTCGAGCGGCGTCGATAATGTGGACGAGTTCGCGGAGAAGGTGGAGCGCAAGGGCAAGGGCTTCTGCTACCGTTACGGCCCGCAATGCCGCCCGCTCGTCGAGCGGCCCGTCACCGTCAATTACCGCACCAAAGACGGCAAGCTCGCCAGCCGCACCTTCACCACGTGGCGGACTCACCGCGGACCAATCGTGCGGGAGGCGAACGGCCGCTGGATTGCGTTCGCGATGATGGACAAGCCGGCCGCCGCACTTCAGCAAAGCTTCCTGCGCACGAAGACGCGTGATTTGAAGGACTTCCTAAAGGTCGCCGACCTGAAAGCGAACAGCTCGAACGACACGGTCTTCGCCAGTGCGAAGGGCGAGATTGCGATGCTGATGCCGCAATTCATGCCCCGGAGGGACGACCGCTTCGATTATACGAAGCCTGTCGACGGCAGCGATCCCGCGACCGATTGGGGGCCCCTGCACGCGATTGTGGAGCTTCCGAGCACTACTAACCCTCGCAACGGCTGGGTCCAGAACACGAACACCTGGCCCTATCGCGCGGCTGGACCGAACAGTCCGGATCCGAAGCGCTTTCCGAAGTACATGGACATGTTCGGCGAGAATTATCGGGGCGTTCACGCGCTTCAGCTGTTGACGGGAAGCAAGGGCTGGACGCTCGACCGGCTTCAGGCAGCAGCGTTTGATAGCTACCAGCCGGGCTTTGCCGAGCTGATCCCGCAGCTGATCAACGCCTATGACGCACTGCCGAAGAGGGATGCACGCCGCGCCTCTCTCGCCGGTCCGATCGGAACGCTCCGGATTTGGGATTATCGCTGGAGCGCTGGCTCGGTTGCGCAATCGCTCGCGATGTTCTGGGGCGACGAACTCAGGAACGCGCTCAATCCGCCAAAGGACGAGCCGGCCAACAAGGTCATGATGCGCATCGGCCGCGACACCAGCCCGGCGCAGAAGCTCCAGGCGCTCACGGTCGCAATCGCCCGGCTGAAGCGCGACTTCGGCTGGGCGAGCGTTCCGTGGGGGGAAATCAACCGCTTCCAGCGCATCTCGCCTGCGATCGAACATCCGTTCAGCGATGCCGCGCCGAGCATCCCGGTGCCGTTCGCCTCCAGCGCCTACGGCACCCTGGCCGCGTTCGGCTCGGCTCCGAAGCCGGGAACGAAGAAGTGGTACGGTACAAGCGGCAACAGCTTCGTCGCGGTAGTGGAGTTCGGCCGCCGAGTCCGTGCCCGCGCAGTCACTGCCGGCGGGGAGAGCGGCAATCCCGCCTCACCGCACTTCAACGACGAGGCGGAGCGCTATGCCGCTGGCAACCTGCGCGAGGTCTATTTTTATCCCGACCAGCTGAGCGGCCACACAGAGCGCCGCTACAAGCCGGGCGAGCGCTAGCGGATCGCGTCGAGTTCCAGACCGCGCGTCTCGCGAGCTAACAGGGCGCTGATACCGCTGATCACGCAGGCCGCACCGACGTAGATCGAGACCGGCATGGCCGAGCCGTAATCCTTGTACAGCCACAGTGCGATGATCGGGGCCAGCGAACCCGCAACGATCGATGTCAGCTGGTAAGCGAGCGACACGCCGGAATAGCGGATGCGGGTTGGGAACAGCTCCGTGATGAACGCCGCCTGCGGGCCGTACATCGCTCCGTGCAGGACAAGGCCGACAACGAGCGCGGAGATGATCGATGCGTTATCGCCGCTGCCGAGCAGGCCGAACATGACGAAACACCAGGCGGCTAGACCGAACGCGCCGAATGCATAGACGGGCCGCCTGCCGATCCTGTCCGACAGCGCCGCAAAGAGCGGGATGGCGAAGAACTGGACGGCCGCGCCGATCAGCAGTGCGTTGAGCGCCAGGCTGCGGCTCTCCTTCGAGACATCCACGAGGAAGGTCAGCGAGAATACGGTGAGGATGTAATAGGAAATGTTCTCGCCGACACGGAGGCCCGCCCCAAGGACAAGCGCTTTCGGTCGTTCGCGCAGAACTTCAATGGCGGGTACTCGGGCAGGCGCCTCAGCCGCGTCGAACTCAGCTTCGAACATCGGGCTCTCGGCAACGCGATTGCGGATGTACCAACCGACGACGACGAGCAGCGCGGACAGGATGAAAGGCACGCGCCAACCCCAGTCGAGGAAGTCCTCCTCGGCCTGAAGCGCGGCCATGATCGCGAGCATTGCAGCCGCAAGCAGATTGCCCGCCGGAACGCCCGCCTGCGGCCAACTTGCCCAGAAGCCACGCCTCGCGGCGTCACCATGCTCGGCGGCCATGAGGACCGCTCCACCCCACTCCCCGCCGACCGCGAAGCCTTGCACTAGCCGTAGGGCAATCAGGCCGATCGGCGCCCAGATGCCTACCTGCGCGTAGGTAGGAAGCAGGCCGATGAAGATCGTCGCGACGCCCATCAGGATGAGGCTCAGCATGAGGAGGCGCTTGCGGCCGATGCGGTCGCCGAAATGGCCGAAAACGACACCGCCGACCGGCCGCGCGACGAACCCGAGCGCATAGGTCGCGAACGCCAGCAGGGTGCCAGTCAGCGGGTCGAATTCAGGGAAGAACAGCTTGTTGAAGACAAGGGCGGCGGCGGAGCCGTAGAGGAAGAAATCGTACCACTCGATGGTCGTGCCGATCAGGCTTGCCATCACAACACGCCGGAGCGGCGTCGCTTCACTCGCCGATTGAGTCATCCTGTTCTCCCCGCGCCCTCTTGGGGTTGGCGGGGAGAACAGGCAAGCGGCGGTCTTAGAACTTCACTCCGACCTCGACACCCCAGATGCGCGGCTCGTTGACCATCGCGGTGAGATTGTTGAAGTCGATCGCGGACACGGCACTCTCGTCGTTGGTGATATTCCGGACGAAACCGGCGATGTCATAGCGGTCGGTGCGATAACCGATGCGCAGGCCGCCCTCGAGAAGTTGGTCGTCGCTGAACTCGACCGACTCATAGAGGAAGAAGTTCACCTTTGAGCGGTGGTACCAGTCGGTGAAGACGTAGACGTTGCCCGGACCGACCGGATATTCGTAACCGGCGGTGAAGTTCAACGTCCACTTCGGGGCCTGCGGCAGCGGGTTGCCGTCGATGTAAACGATGGCTGGCGAGGACGCCGGGACCGCGATCGGATCCAGCACGGTGCACGGCGCAGCGCAGGTCTCGACGGTCAGGTTCTTATCGTCGATGCGCGTGTGGTTGTAGCTGAGGCCCGCAGTCAGCGTGAGGCCGCGAGCGGGTCGCGCCTCAAGCTCGGTCTCGAAGCCATAGCCCTTCACCGCGTCCGCATTGAGCAGCAGGTTGGCGTTGGCCGCACCGCCGACCGCCGATAGCTGGAGGTCCTTGGTCTTGAAGTAATAGCCGGTCAGGTTGAAGCGCAGCTTGCGGTCGAGAAGCGTCGACTTGAGCCCCGCCTCATAGGACATGGTGTTTTCGCTGTCGGCCGTCGTCACGTCGCGGTCGAACAGGATGCGGCCCTGGATCGCCGGTGCGCGATAGCCCTTTGCGACGCGCGCATAGACATTCACGTCCGGGTTGATCTCCTGGATCGCGCTGAGATCCCAGGTAAGGACGCTGTCCTTCACCCGCGTAGTAGTCTCCGGAACCGGTCCTCCGCCGACGAAGATCGGGCGGACGTCGAACAGGCGTTCCGCCGTCAGCTTCTTCTTGTCGTGGTTCCAGCGAGCGCCGGCCTGAAGCGTCAGGCCGCTGGTCGTCTTGTAGTTGACCGAACCGAAGATGCCGAGCGCCTTGGCGTCCTGCCGCTGATTGACGATCGCGGCCGGGGTGAGATCGGTCGGCGCGCCGAAGTCGAAGCTTTCGATGTCGAGATTCTCGTCGAAGTAGAAGATGCCCGCCTGATAGCCGAGGCCCTTCGTGTTGTTCGACGCGACCCGGAGTTCCTGCGTGAACTGGTCAAGGCTCGGGATATTGTCCTGGCTCTGCGCCGGGAAAGGAATGAACCCGGGCGCGCTGTTGTTGGTAAAGCCCGGACCGCAGAACGAGCAGCCGAAGCCGCCGTCGATGTCGCCGCGGCTCTTGAGCGTGCCGTGCCAATAGCTGGTCACGGAATAGAGCGTTGCCGGCCCGAGATCGTATTCGATGGTGCCGGCGATATTCTGCGTCTTCAGCCGCTGGAAGTTCAGGCCGTCGGCATGGACTTCGTCGCGCTTGAAGTCGCCGCCGTCGACACCGATCAGGTGATTCGTGCCCTGCTGGATTGCGTTGGCGCGGAAGATGCGCGCGTCGCCGTCGAGATCGCGAAGCTGACCCGTCAGGCGGATCTTCAAGGACTCGTTTGGGGTGAATTCGACCTGCGCACGAACGGCGATGTCGTCATAGCCTTCAAGGTTGTGCTTACCCGGCGCGTCGAGGTTGTCGATCCAGTCGTTGCGATGCTGCCAGAGGCCTGAAATGCGGACCGCGACCGTGTCGTTCAGACGGCCCCCGACGCCTGCTTCGGCGTTGATCGTCGAATAGGAACCGTAGCTGATCTTGGCGTAGTTGTTCCCGCTGCCCGGCTTCACCGTGTCGAACTTGACGATGCCGGCCGGCGTGTTGCGGCCGAACAATGTTCCCTGCGGACCACGGAGCACCTCGATCCGGTCGACGTCGAATGCCGGAAAGCCCTTGAGGATAGGATTTTCGAGGACGACGTCGTCATAGACCAGGCTGACCGGCTGCGATGCGTTCAGATCGAAGTCAGTGTTGCCAAGGCCACGAATGTAGAAGCGCGGGAAAGTACGTCCGAACGAGCTTTCGATGTTGAGGCTCGGAACGCGTCCGGAAAGGCCGCGAATGTCTGCGCCGCCGGAGTTGACGGCGTCGAGCGTCATTTCATCGATCGTCGCGACCGAGACAGGAACGTCCTGAAGGCGCTCGGCGCGGCGCTGCGCAGTAACGACGATGTCGCCAACGCCCTCGGACTGAGCCGCTGCGGGCTGCGCCGGTGCGGGCTGGTCGGGTGCCGGCTGCGCTGCCGGGTCCGCCGTCTGGGCGGCTGCCGGAGTTGCAAACATGCACGCAGTGGAAAGCGCCAATACCGAAATTGACGTGAAACGGACGCCCATCGCTTTATCCCCCCGGATAAGTTCTCGCCGCGGCCGGGCGGGCCGCGGACACTTGTTGCAGTTGTCGGTGCCCCTAGTCAGTCATTCGACGCGAAAGCTACGCCAAACATTCACATTGACGCGAACTTGTCGGTCGCCCGGACGAGCCCGTCAAGGATTCCCGGTTCGTTGAACAGGTGACCAGCGTCCGGAATGATATTGAGATCAACCTCCGGCCAGGCCTTCTTGAGCTTCCATGCGGCAACCGGAGGCGTGCAGGTGTCATGGCGACCCTGGACGATGACTCCCGGAATTCCGCGAAGCTTTTCGGCCCCCTTCAGCAGCTGCCCAGGCTCGAACCAGCCATTGTTCGCCATGTAGTGATTCTCGATCCGGGCGACCGCGACTGCGACCTCCGGGCTGGTGAAATGCTCGATCGTTTCCGGGCTTGGTAGAAGCGTGACGATGTCGCCTTCCCACTTGCTCCACGCCTTTGCGGCGCGCAGCTGCTCGTCCTTGTCGTCGCTGATCAGCCGCTTGCGGTAGGCTTCGACCATGTCGGCGCGTTCCCTTTCGGGAACGACCGCTTCGAACTCATCCCATTTGTCGGGATATACCGAGGAAGCTCCGCCATAGGCATACATCCAGTCGATCTCATATTGATCGAACAGGAAGATGCCGCGCAGGATGATCTCGGTAACCCGCTCGGGATAGGTCTGCGCATAGGCCAGGGAAAGCGTCGAGCCCCAGCTTCCGCCGAACACCTGCCATTTGTCGACCTTCGCGACCTGCGTACGCAGCTTCTCGATGTCGTCGACAAGGTCCCAGGTCGTGTTGTTCTCGAGGCTCGCGTAGGGCGTCGACTTGCCGCAGCCGCGCTGGTCGAAGACGAGGATCTTGTACTTGTCGGGGTTCCACTGCCTGCGATGGTCGGGGCTTGAACCGCCGCCAGGCCCGCCGTGAAGCATCACAGCCGGTTTGCCGTTCGGATTTCCTGTCAGCTCCCAATAGAGGCTGTGGCCGTCGCCCACGTCCAGCATGCCGGTCTCGTAGGGGGTGATTTCCGGATAGAGCGTCCGGCGCTGGGGGGTGGGCATGTCCATCAGAAGCTGAACTCCTCGTAGATGCGCGAAACGTCCCCGTTCCACTCATTATGAAACTTGTCGAGCAGGCGATCGGCGGGCGTCACGCCGGTTGCGACAACTTCGTGCAATGGGTCGAGGAAGCCGCTCTCATTGTCTCCCGCTGAATTGAGGCGGGCCCGGCGGCTGAGGCCATCCGAAGCAATCTGGAGGACCTGCCGTGCGAGGTCGTGAACGGTGCCGCCGCGTGGAAGAGGCGTCTTCAGCGCGGTCTTGGGGACGGCGTGGCGAACCTGCGAGCGCTCCTCGATCGTCCAGTCCTTGACCAGGTCCCAAGCCGCATCGAGCGCCTGGCTGTCGTACAGAAGGCCGACCCACAGCGCGGGAAGCCCGCAGATCTTGCCCCACCGGCCGCCATCCGCGCCGCGCATCTCGAGAAAGCTCTTGAGGCGCACTTCGGGGAAGATGGTCGAGAGATGATCGACAAAGTCGGATAGGCGCGGCTTTTCGCCCGCCAATTGGGGCAATTTGCCCTCCAAAAACGACCTGAAGCTCTCGCCTGCGACGTCGATGTACTTTCCGTCGCGGTAGACGAAGTACATCGGCACATCGAGCGCATAGTCGAGGTAGCGCTCGTAGCCGAACCCGTCTTCGAAAACGAAAGGCAGCATGCCTGTTCGGTCGGGGTCGGTGTCTTCCCAGATATGGCTCCGGAAGCTCCGATAGCCGTTGGGCTTGCCCTCGGTCAGCGGAGAATTGGCGAAGAGTGCCGTCGCGACGGGCTGCAGCGCGAGGCCGACGCGAAACTTCTTCGCCATATCGGCTTCCGAACTGTAGTCCAGATTAACCTGAATGGTACAGGTGCGAAGCATCATGTCCAGGCCGAGGGTGCCAACCTTGGGCATGTAGTTGAGCATGATCTTGTAGCGGCCCTTGGGCATGACCGGCAGGTCGGACCGGGCCTTGTCCGGCCACATGCCAAGACCGAGGAACCCGAGCCCGAGCCGTTCTCCGATGGTCTTGCACTGGCCCAAGTGCCGATTTGCCTCGGCGCAAGTCTGATGGAGATTTTCCAGCGCCGCGCCTGACAATTCGAACTGTCCGGCAGGTTCAAGGCTGATCGTCCCATCCGGCCCCGAAAGAGCGATCGCATTTTCGCCTTCGATCACGGGCGCCCAACCGAACTCGGTAAGGCCGTCGAGAAGATCGCGGATCCCGCCCGGCTCGGCATAGCTCGGCGCGCGATGATCCTCGACGCGATAGACGAACTTCTCGTGCTCGGTGCCGATGCGCCACCGCTCGGCGGGCTTTTCGCCGCCCGAGAAGACGGAAAGCAGATCGTCGCGGCTTTCGATCAGCCGGTGCGTCGCGGGCGTATCGTCGGTGCGTTGCGTCATTCGAAGCGCCGCTTAGCTTCGCGCTCGAGGCGGCGCCAGCACTTCCGATTTATGGTTCCATAAGACCAGAGGGTCAGCACCAGTCGCCCGCGACGGCCATGTAAACGGCTAAGGCGGCCAGCGCGGCCGTTTCAGCGCGGAGGATGCGCGGTCCAAGCGAGACTGGAATTGCGTTGGGCGCGGCGCGGATGACGGCTCGCTCGTCGTCGGTGAATCCGCCTTCCGGCCCCGTCAGGATCACCGCTGGTCCCGGCTTGAATGCAGACGCCGCGGGCTCGCCGCCGCCTTCGTCCGCGAAATAGATGGCCCGGTCGGCCTGCTTGAGAAGCTGCGCGAGCGAGATCGGCTCATCAATCGTCGGTAATCGCGTCCGCCCGCATTGCTCCGCCGCCTCGGTCGCGATCGATCTCAGCCGCTCAAGCTTCACCCGTTCCGCGATAGTGCGTTGCGTGATGACGGGAATGAGCTTCGCGATGCCGAGCTCGGTCGCCTTTTCGACGAGCCAGTCGGTTTGCGTTCGCTTGACGGGCGCAAAGGCCAGCCAGACGTCCGGAATTGCTTCAGGCTCGCGCGTCCGTTGCTCCACGGTTAGCGCCATCCGCTTCTTGCCCGCCTCGGAAATGCGGGCGAGCCATTCGCCAGAGGTTCCGTCGAACACCAGCAGTTCGGCCCCCTCGCCGAGCCTCATCACATTGCCGAGATAATTGGCCTGGTCCGCGTCCAGATCGACGCGCACGCCATCACGCAGCTGCGCGCGCACGAAAAGGCGCGGCAGGCTCTTCGGAGGCCAGGCTGGCGTGGCGGGCATGGAGCCCGCCTACGTCATTCCCGCAGGCGCGGGAATCCCGCTGCGGTCAATTCCTAGTTTGGATTGCCCGGTTCGCGGATCGGCGAAAGGTGCGCGTTGCATGCGCCTGCGTCACCCGGATTGAACTCCCTCGGGTCGGCGCCGAAGTTCGCGACATCCTGCCCAAAGGACTGAGTGCGCCCCGGAGGTCCGCTCTGCGAACCGTCAGGATAGTCGTTCAGCCCTGAAAACTTGCAGATCGAAACGCCGTTCGAAAAATCGTCTTTCGGATTGCTGGTGCTACCGTTCACTTCGCCTGCAAGAGCCGGCACGGATATCGTGGCAGTACAAAATGCCGCCACGAACAGGAGATTCCTGTTCATCTGCTCTCTCCTTACGATCCACCCGGAGTCGCGCGTAATAAACCCAATCGGGTTGCTAGTGGCAGTTAACTTTAGATTTTGCCTAGCAACTGATCATTAGCTGCTGCCTCTGAGGTTCAATTTCCCCATTCAGCGATGAGGCTCTTGGTCTCAGGCTCCTCGACCCACACGCGGTCGAATTCCGCCGAAACCACGCATTGCGGAGGCGCATTGGTACTTTCCGTCCTGCACGCAATCACCTGACCGGACGGAAGGTGCCGCAGGCGACCTGACAAAACGAGATTATAGCCTTGCCGGGAGGGTTGTTTGTCATCCGGCAGGATTTTCGTCGTTTCATATGCACGGCCATCACGGCGCCCGGTCCGGGGATCGGTCTTGGTGAAGAATTGCGCCAGTCCCACGCGATACTTGCGATCGGGTGCTGTAATCCGAACCGCGGCAACGTCATTCGTCTCGCTCGCCAAGCCTCCGTCGGAAACGCCCGGATCCAGCTGGGACGGAATCACGGAGCAGCCATCCGTCAGCAACCATGGCCTATACATCCAGAACCCTTCGACCGCCTCCACGGATTCATCAACTACAGAGGCGATCCATCGGTCATTGAGCGTCAAGTCGGGGGCTGCCCGCAGTCGCAATGTGCGATCCTTTTCGTCGAACCGAACATTGAATGGACCGGTCGCCTGTCCTTGGGCTGCCGGCTTCGCTGTCTTCTCTACCTCCGGCGGCGATGCTGGTGGTGCGCAGCCAAAGCGAATTCGGACCTCGAACCGCTTTCCGTCGAGCCTTCGCAGATCATTCGAAATGTCCTCTCCGAGCGCAGAAGCGCTGGCAGCCTTGGCGACCTCGATCAACAGGGCAGCCCGGTCCATCGGCGGCTCTGCAACTGGGAGCCTGGGCAGCTGGACGACCGCGTTGGCCTGATTCTCGTCTACCTCGTCCTGCGGAGCTTGCCGACAACCCACAGCAAGAGCGGCGACCGCAACCGTGAGCGAAGACCATTTCAACTGAACACGCGTGCACATGACCGGGTGATAGCATGGGTGAGCGAATGCGCGACCCTGCGACCCCGACGCGGGTTGCGCGTTCTGAACTCCAACGGCCATAGGGGGCAGAATGACGGCGAGCCAGATCATCACGTTGCTCGTGCTCGCGGCGGTCGTTGGAGCCCTGATCTACGACAAACTGCGGGCAGATGTCGTTGCCCTCACGGGCGCCGCATTTCTGCTTATGACCGGGGTTGTCCGGCCAGTCGAAGTTCAGAGCGCTTTCGCGAGCCCGGCCATCGTTGCTCTGGCCTCACTCTTCGTCATTGCCTACGCAATGGAATTGGCTGGCCTCCTCGACGAAGCGATCCGGCGCACTGTCAGGCTCTGTAGCCGCATCGGGCGCGCGGGGCTGTGGGTTCTGATCGGGCTTGCGGGTGTCGGATCGGCCTTCCTCAACAATACCCCGATTGTAGTGCTCAGCGCGCCCGTTGTTCGCGACGTGGCACGCTCGCTCGGACAGTCGCCGAAGGCCTACCTCATCCCGTTGTCCTATGCAGCCGTCCTTGGAGGCTGCTGCACGCTTATTGGGACGTCCACCAACCTGCTCGTCAACGACATGGCTTCGGTTGCCGGCCAACCTCGCTTCGGAATTTTCGAGATCACGCCCGTCGGCATCCTGGTTGCCGTCGCGGGCGGCGCGTACCTGTTCTTGTTCGGTCCGCGACTTGCGAAATCAGACAATGACAAGCCAACGGCAACTGTCGACGAGGCAATGCAGCCGCCGACCCGGTTCCGCGAGCCCGGCCTTGCCGGAGGACTCGTCGGTACCGCCGAACCCTTCGCCAAACAGGTCAAACTGAAGCCGGTCGCTGCGCTAATATCCACCGTGATTTTCGTGGCGGTCGTTGCCCTGGCGGCACTGAACGTCGCTCCCATCGCCGCCTGTGCCTTTGCCGGAGCAGTTCTCCTGATCCTGCTTCGCGTCATAACTGCTGAAGAGGCCTACAGCGGGCTCAGGCCCGAAGTTCTCATGCTGATCGCGGGAATGGTGGTGCTCGGCATCGCGCTCGACGAGACCGGACTCGCTTCCTCCGCAACGGACGCGCTTATCGGGTCGATGGAAGGTATGCGCCCGCTCGTTGCGCTCATCATTCTTTACGGCGTGACGCTGTTCGCGACGGAACTGCTGTCCAACGCGACGGTCGCGGTACTCTTCACGCCGGTCGCAGTCTCTATGGCTGAGGCCTTCGCGGTCAGCCCCCGCCCCTTTCTAGTCGCAGTGATGATCGCCGCGAGCGCCGCGTTCGCAACGCCGTTCGGCTACCAGACCAACGTGCTCGTTTATCAGATGGGCGGGTACAACTATCTCGACTTCATGAAGATCGGCATCCCCCTCAACCTCATCACCTGGGCGGCCGCGATCGTCGCGATCCAAATCTACTTTCCGTTCTAACCTAGTGACAGCTGCAACTGCACGCTAAGCCTCCCCCGTGACGGCAATTCCTGAAATCGTCCCGGACAGCGAACGGCGCGGATTCATTGGTGGGCTGCCGCCGAGACTGCGCCCCTATGCCTCGCTCATGCGGCTCGATCGGCCGATCGGCACGTGGCTCCTCTACTGGCCGTGCGCGTGGAGCGTCGCGCTTGCGGGCGTCGATGGACGCTGGGCCATGGTCCTGTGGCTGTTCCTCGGAGCCTTCGCGATGCGGAGCGCGGGCTGCGTCTACAACGATATCGTCGACCGCGACCTCGACCGGCAGGTCGAGCGAACGCGCCTGCGTCCCCTGGCGAGCGAGCGAGTATCGTTGCGGTCCGCATGGATGCTGATTGCGCTACTCTGTGCGATCGGCCTGATTGTTTTGGCTCAACTCAACACAACCGCTGCCGTCATTTCGCTGGTCAGCGTTGCGCCGGTCGCCGCCTACCCCTTCATGAAGCGCATTACCTGGTGGCCGCAGGCTTGGCTCGGTGTCGTCTTCTCGTGGGGAGCGCTAGTAGGCTGGCCGGCGGTACGCGGAGCGCTCGACCTTCCGGCGCTGCTGCTCTGGTTTGGGAGCATCGCCTGGGTGATCGGCTATGACACGCTCTACGCAATCCAGGACATCGAGGACGACGCATTGGTCGGTGTGAAGTCCTCCGCGCGGCGGCTCGGCGACAAGGCCCCGCAGGGCGTTGCCCTGTTCTACGCGCTGGCCATCGCACTCTGGGCGACCGCCGTCTGGACCGTGAGGCCCGACTGGCTCGCGCTTGCCACGCTAGCACCCGCGGCTTTCCACCTCGCCAATCAGGCGCTGAGGGCCGACCCGAAAGACGGCGAAGGCGCGCTTCGCCTGTTCCGTTCGAACCGGACCACCGGCTTGCTGATCTTTCTGGGAATGCTGGTCGTCGGTCTTTCCAGCCGCTAGGCGCGTCCAATGCTGTCAGAGGATAAAGCGCGCGAAATCGCCCAATCGCTCGTCGAGAAGGCGCGCTCAGCGGGCGCGGACAGCGCCGACGCAATCTACGTCGGATCGGAATCGCAGGGGGTGCAGGTCCGCCTTGGCGAGCTCGAGCATGTCGACCGGTCCGAAGGGGAAGAGGTCGGACTCCGCGTCTTCGTCGGACACCAAAGTGCAAGCGTAGCATCGTCCGACTTTTCCCCGGATGCGCTGGCGGAGCTCGTCAATCGGGGCGTCGCAATGGCTCGCGAGGCCCCAGAAGACCCGTATGCCGGCCTTGCTCCGCCCGAGCTGCTCGCGCACGGCCCATTTCCCGACATCCAGTCGGAGGACTCCCGTCAGGAAGATCCCAAGGCTTTGCGCGAGCGGGCGCTCGCGGCCGAGAACGCGGCGCTGGCCGTCGAAGGCGTCACCAATTCCAGTGGCGGATCGGCTGGCACGTCCGCGAGCACGGTAGCGCTGGCGACCTCGGGCGGCTTCAGCGGAGCGTATCGCTCGACCGGCCACAGCTGCTCGGTGACGGTCATCGCGGGTGAAGGCCCGACGATGCAGCGCGACAGCGCTTGGCACGGGGCCCGGCATCTCGAAGACCTGGATGCGCCCGAAGAAGTGGGGAAGCTTGCGGGGGAACGCGCCGTAGCCCGGCTCAACCCGATCAAGCCAAAGCCCGGCCGCTACGCCGTCCTGTTCGATCCGCGTATCGCGGGTTCGCTGCTGGGGCATTTCATCGGTGCGATCACCGGGTCGTCCGTGGCTCGCAAATCTTCTTTTCTGCAGGACAAGCTTGGGCAGCAGATTTTCGCGACCGGCGTGCGGCTCATCGACGATCCGCTTCGTCCGCGAGGACTGAGGTCACGGCCTTTTGACGGCGAAGGATTGCCGGTGACGACCTCGGCGCTGGTCGACAACGGAGTCCTGAAGACCTGGCTCGCCGACAGCGCCTCGGCCCGGCAGCTTGGGATCCAGCCCACCGGTCATGCCGTGCGAGGAGCGGGCGGCCCGCCGGGCGCGGGTCCGAGCAATCTTTACCTCGCTCCAGGATCGCGTAGCCGCGATGAACTGCTCGCTGCTTTCCCGGAGGCATTGCTGGTCACCGAGCTCATCGGCCAGGGCGTCAACGGCGTGACCGGAGACTACAGCCGGGGAGCCGCAGGCTTCATGGTCCGGAACGGGGCAATCGCCGAGCCTGTGCAGGAGATTACGATCGCCTCGAACCTGCTCGACATGTTCGCGACACTTGAACCTGGAACTGACCTCGAGTTCCGCCGAGGCGTGGACTCGCCGACGCTCCTGGTTCCGGAGATGACCGTCGGCGCGGCTTAGTCCGCAGTTTCGATTGCCGGAATCCCGAGCCGCATGATCTCGATCTTGGTGCAGCGGTCCATCACGACCTTCAGACCGGCAGCTTCCGCCCGGGCGGCCGCTTCCTCGTTGACGATGCCGAGCTGCATCCAAACGGCCTTGGCTCCCGCCGCGATCGCCTGATCCACTGCTTCTCCTGCCGCGATCGGCCGGCGGAAGATGTCGACGATATCGATCGGCACTCCGATCTGGCCAAGGTCGCGCCAGACGAACTCGCCATGCACGCGCTCGCCCGTGATTTGCGGATTGACCGGAAGCATCCGGTAGCCGTGCCGCTGAAGAAAGGCCGAGACACCGTAGGACGGGCGATCCGGCCGATCTGAGCAGCCGAACACGGCAATCGTGCGAGCGCCGGACAGCAATTCCCTGATGTAATCGTCAAGTGTGAGCGACATCTTCAATCTCCTGCCGCCTCAATGCTTCAGCGGCGGACTCTTTCCAGCGCTTCGCTGATCGTTGCCGCGAGATCGGCGAAGGCCTTGGCTTCCGGACCATCGCCCGCAGCTGGCGGCCTGCCGGCGTCCGACGCTGCGCGGACTGCCGCCGAGAGGGGCAGCCGGCCTAGGAACGGCACTCCGATTTCCTTCGAAGCCGCTTCAGCGCCACCGCTTCCGAACGGATCCGAACCCTCGCCGCAATGCGGGCAGATGTAGCCGGCCATGTTCTCGACGATGCCCAGCACCGGCACGTTCATCTTTCGGAACAAGTCGATCGCGCGCGTTGCATCGATCAGCGACAGGTCCTGAGGCGTCGAAACGATGATCGCGCCGTCCGGCCGCGACTTCTGGATCAGCGAGAGCTGCACGTCGCCAGTCCCGGGTGGCAGGTCGACGACCAGCACCTCGGCATCGCCCCAGTCGGCATCGACCAGCTTGGCGAGCGCTCCGGTCGCCATCGGCCCGCGCCACGCGAGTGCGTGACCTGGCGAGACCAGATGTCCGAGCGACAGGAACTTAAGGCCCTGAGCCTCGACCGGAATGAGCCGGTCATCTTCAGCCGTCGGCTTCGTGTCCGATCCGAGCAAGGTTGGCTGCGACGGACCGTAGACGTCCGCGTCCACCAGCCCGACCTTCTTTCCACTCCTGGCCAGGGCAATGGCGAGGTTCGCGGCAACGGTGGACTTGCCGACGCCGCCCTTCCCGCTGCCGACGGCAATCAAAGTGCGGTGCGGCTGCGAGGCAGTCATCGCGATACGCACTTCGTCCACACCCTCTATCGCGGAAGCTGCATCATGCAGCTCGCGCTCGAGTTTTGAACGATCGGCGTCGCGCAGTCCGCTCGCGTCGACGATCAAGGTCGCGACGCCCTTGTTCATACGGCGTGAGCGTATGCGTCCGGCTTCAGGATGCCTGTCCAATATTCCAAGTGCGTCGGTCTCAACGGTCATCGCCGCGCGACATAGGCGCTTGCCCTCCGCTTTCCACTGTTTTTCACCATTTGCGCTCCCTATAGTAGGTTACATGAATATTCTTTCGGGGCTGGGGCCACGGGCGCGAGCCCTCTTCAGCGACAATAAAGGGCCATGGGGACCGGCGAGCGAAAGCGAGCCGGAAAGCGGAGACAATCAGCCGAGCGGGCCTTGGGGCGAAACGCCCAAGCGCAAACGGACAGGTGGCGGCTCACCGCGTCAAGTCTCTTCGCTCGACGACTTCCTACGCAAGGGCCGCGAGCGGTTCGGTGGTGGCGGTGGCGGCCTCCCAGGCGCGCCGAGCCGTTCGGTCATCACATGGGCCATCCTGGGCGTCATCGGTCTGTGGCTGGCATTCACGTCGTTCCACCTGATCGCGCCCGGCGAGCGCGGCGTGGTCACTTTATTCGGGCGTTATAGCCATACGCTCAAACCCGGCGTCGGAATGACGTTCCCTTACCCGGTCAATCGGGTCCAGAAGATCGACGTCGAGAACATCCGCGAGTTGGCGCTGGGTTCGGCCAGCACCGAAACTCTGATGCTGACGGGCGACCAGAACATCATCGACATCGCTTACACTGTGCGCTGGAATATCCGCGATCCGGAACTCTATCTGTTCCAGCTCGCCCAGCCCGACGAAACGATCCGCGAAGTGGCCGAAAGCGCCATGCGGGCAGTCGTTGCAACAGTCTCACTGAACGACGCGATCGGCGAGGGTCGGGGCGAGATCGAAAACCGGGTAACCGACAGGATGCAGACGATCCTCGATGCCTATCGCTCGGGCGTCGTGATCCAGGGCATTGCGATCCGGCAGGCGGATCCGCCGCAGGCTGTTAATGAAGCCTTCAAAAAGGTGACCGCAGCCCAACAGGATGCGCAGTCCTACATCAACAGGGCGAATGCATACTCGCTGCAGCTGACCCAGAAGGCGCAGGGCGAGGCCGCGGCGTTCGACAAGGTCTACGAGCAATACAGGCTGGCGCCGGAGGTGACCCGTCGCCGCATGTACTATGAGACGATGGAGCAGATCCTTCCGAAGATGCCGAAAACGATCGTCGAGGCGCCGGGGGTGACGCCCTACCTTCCGCTTCCGGAAGTCCAGAAGCAGTCGCAGCAGCAGTCGGGAGCTGGCCAATGACCGACTTCATCCGCCAGCGCCCGTTGCTCAGCGGCATCGTAGCCCTCCTTGCCCTGTTCATCCTGTTCACCGCTTTCCCGATCATTCCGGAAACGAAGCAGGCGGTGGTCGTCCAGTTCGGGAAGCCGGCCAGGATTCTCGGCAGCACCCGGGCAGGCCTCAACTATCGAATCCCGTTCTTCGAAAACATCGTCTGGATCGACAAGCGCGTTCAGTCGGTCGACATGGATCGGCAACAGGTGTTGTCCACCGATCAGCGCCGGCTGGAGGTCGACGCCTTCGCGCGGTACCGCATCGTCAATCCGCTGTTGATGTACATCCGCGCCGGAGACGAGGAGCGCCTTCGCAAGTCGCTGGTGCCGATCCTCGGCTCGGAAATCCGCAATGAGCTTGGCAAGCAGCAGTTCGCCGCCTTGCTCTCTCCGGAGCGGCAAGGCGTCATGGAGAACGTGCGCCGAAGCCTCGACCGGATCGCCGCCCAATATGGCGCACGCATCATCGACGTCCGCATCAAGAAGGCAGATCTGCCCGACGGCACTCCTCTGGATGCCGCGTTCGACCGGATGCGGACCGCCCGCGAGCAGGAAGCAAGGTCGATTCTCGCCGAAGGTGCCAAGCGCGCTCAGATCATCCGCGCGGAGGCGGATGCCGAAGCGGCGCGAGTTTATGCTGCCAGTTTTGGGAAAGACCCGGACTTTTATGAGTTCTACCGGGCAATGCAGTCGTACCAGATCACGTTCCTGGGCGACGGCACCCAACCGCCTCCTGCCGGCACGAACCTCATTTTGTCGCCTGACAATGACTATTTGAAGGAATTCACTGGCAGGGGACGATAACCCTCGTTCAATCCGCGTTCAGGCGTTCGGTATAGCGCGAACGTGGAGTTAAAACGTGCAATTCATGGAGTTTCGATGAGATCGAAGGAGTCCGGGACGGTGCGCTACGCCTATGGAGTTGCAACGGCGCTGCTTTTGGGTGGATCCGCCTTTTCCCTCGCAACCGGGCAAGCCGGTGCGCAGGTTGCACAGAATGCACCGGCGGCAATGGCCCCCGGCGGTGCGCCGCAATCTTTCGCCGACCTCGCGGCTCGGCTTCAGCCGGCGGTGGTCAACATTTCCACCAAACAACGCGTGCCCGTGAGGACGCAGGCCGATCCGCTGGAGGAATTCTTCCGGAGGTTCGGGTTCCCCGAAAATCAGCAGGGGGGTCCGGACGGCAGCAGCGGCGGGCCAAGGACGCGCGAGACCGGCTCGCTCGGCTCCGGCTTCATCATCTCGCCAGACGGCTACATCGTCACCAACAACCACCTCATCGCGAGCGCGACAGGCAACGGAACGGTCGACCAGGTCACCGTCACGCTGACCAACCGGAAAGAATATCCGGCACGGATCATTGGACGCGACACCGCATCCGACCTCGCATTGCTGAAGATCGAAGGTCAGAACCTGCCCTTCGTGGATTGGGGCGACAGCACCAAGGCGCGCGTTGGAGACTGGGTGCTCGCCATTGGCAATCCCTACGGACTGGGCGGCACGGTCACTGCCGGCATCATCTCGGCGCTTCATCGCGGCATCACCGGTGCCGGCGCCTACGATCGCTACATTCAGACCGACGCCTCCATCAACATGGGCAATAGCGGCGGGCCGATGTTCGATCTCAACGGCAGGGTGGTCGGCATCAACTCCGCGCTGATCTCGCCGACCGGTGCGTCGGTGGGAATCGGCCTCGCCATCCCGGCCGAGCTTGCCAAGCCCGTCATCGATTCGCTTCGCCGCGGACAACGTCCGGAGCGCGGCTATCTCGGCGTCGGCCTCCAGCCGCTGGACGAGAATATCGCGAACTCGCTCGGCCTTCCGAAGGATCGCGGCGAGATTGTCCGCTCCATCCAGCCTAACGAGCCGGCGGCTCGGGCCGGACTGCAGCAGGGCGACGTCATCCTGCGGGTCAATGGCCGCGACGTGAACCCCGATCAGACGGTCTCTTTCATCGTCGCCAATACTCCGGTCGGGTCGAAGATACCGGTCGACATCATCCGTGCCGGCCGCCGCCAGACTGTCACGGTCACGGTAGGCCAGCGCCCGACCGAGGAAGAGCTGGCTCGCCAGCTCGGCAACGACAACGAGCCGCTGACGCCGGAAAATACTCCGATCACGCCGGGCAGCGCCGTTCTCGGCCTTTCGCTGCAGCCGCTCAATCCGCAGATCGCCAAGGCGCTGAGCCTTCCGCCGACCGCGCGCGGTGTCGTGATTACGCAGGTCGATCCCAACAGCGACGCCGCGGAGAAGGGGCTGCAACGCGCCGACCTGATTCTCTCGGTCAACCAGCAGGCCGTAACGACCCCCGCCCAAGTGCAGGCAGCGGTCGAAGCAGCACGCCGTTCCGGGCGAACCAGCGTGCTCCTACTGGTCAAGCGCGGCACCGGGCCGGAGGCTTTCATCGGGGTGGACATCGCTCCTCCACGCTAGGAGTCGCCACGGGCAATTGCTGGAGCTAGGTTGCGCCCCCGAATCTAGTGGGGAGTGCGCATGGCTGGTGAACCGACGAGCAGCATTTTCATCGGAAGTGCATCGGGCGGCGCCAATCCGCAGCAGCTCGAGCTCAAGCGGGCCAATCGCCATGGGTTGATCGCGGGGGCGACCGGCACTGGCAAGACCGTCACATTGCAGGGTATCGTCGAGGGCCTGTCTGCAGCAGGAGTGCCGTGCTTCGTCGCAGACGTGAAAGGCGACCTTTCAGGCCTCGCAATGGCCGGCTCGCCGACGTCGAAGGTCCACCCGATTTTCGCACAGCGCGCCACCGACATCGGCATGACCGACTGGACGTATCACGATACGCCGGTCCAATTCTGGGATCTGTTCGGCGAGCAAGGCCATCCCATTCGCACCACCGTCAGCGAGATGGGCCCGCTCCTGCTGAGCCGGCTGATGAACCTCAACGATGTTCAGGAAGGCGTGCTCAACATCGCCTTCAACGTCGCCGACAAGGAAGGCCTGCTCCTCCTCGACCTCGACGACCTGCAATCGATGATGGTCCACTGCGGAGAAAAGGCCGACGAGCTAACGCTCGAGTATGGCAACGTCTCAAAGCAATCGGTCGGATCGATCCAGCGCTCTCTGCTCCAGCTGAGAAGCCAGGGCGGCGACCATTTCTTCGGTGAGCCGGCGCTCGACCTACACGATTTCATCGGTCTCGACGACCAGGGCCGAGGCGTAGTCAACATCCTCGCCGCGGATCGTCTCATGGCAAGTCCGCGTCTCTACGCGACCTTTCTGCTCTGGCTGCTCAGCGAATTGTTCGAAGAGCTTCCGGAAATCGGCGATCCGGAAAAGCCGATCCTCTGCTTCTTCTTCGATGAAGCTCATTTGCTGTTCGACGACGCTCCGCCGGGTCTCCTGGAGAAGGTCGAGCAGGTCGTTCGCCTGATCCGTTCGAAGGGCGTCGGCGTCTATTTCATTACGCAGAACCCGATCGACATACCGGACAAGGTCGCTGCCCAGCTCAACAACCGCATCCAGCACAAGCTGAACGCCTTTACGCCCCGCGACCAACAGGCGGTCAAGGCGGCGGCTGACACCTTCCGGGTCAATCCGGATATCGACGTCGCCACCGCGATTACCGAGCTGAAAATCGGCGAGGCGCTCGTCTCGCTGCTCCAGCCGGACGGCTCGCCCGAGCCGGTGCAGCGGACGCTCATCAAGCCGCCATCGACACGGGTTGGGCCGCTTACGCCGGAAGAGCGAAGCGTCATCATCACCACAGACGCAATCGGCGCCAAGTACGACACTTTGCTCGACCCGCAGTCGGCCGAGGAAATCCTCAAGGCCAAGGCGGATGAAGCGGCCGCTGCTGCGGCGGCGGCCAAGGCGCAAACCGACTCCGAAAAGGCCGCGGCCGAGAAGGCACGCCAGGACGCCGTCGCTGCAAAGGAAGCGGCAAGGGCGCAAGCCGCCGAAGCAAGGCTGGCGGCACAGCAACAGCGCGAACTGGAGCGCCAGCAACGCGAGCAGGAGCGCGAGGACGCGCGGCGCGCCCGCGAGGCGGCCCGGCCGACCATGGCCGACAAGATGATGCAGTCGGCGGGCCGGTCGATCGCCAGCTCGGTGGGACGGCAGATCGGCAACCAGCTCCTTCGTGGAATCTTCGGCGGATTGCTGCGTGGACGATAGTCGCGAGTTGATTGGCGCTCTCGAGCGTGAATGGCGCGACGCGCTTTGCGCAAAGGACGTCGACCGCCTTCGAACCCTGATTCATCCGCGCTTCGTGCTCATCGGAACCCGTTCGACCGGCCCGTTCATTCTCACGCGCGACGAATGGCTCGACGCCATCCAGAAGCGCGAGCTGATATCCATCGATCTCGACATCCGTGACGCCGTCATCTTCGATCAGGTGATGATCGGCACGATCGAGGCGAAGTGGCGCGTCAAATATCTCGGTGGCGAGATCGAGGACTGCGTGCTTCTCACCGACGTGTGGGTAAAGGACGATGAACGCTGGAAGGTGGTCCGCAGGCATTCGAGCCCTGCACCGCCCAACAACAAAGCTTAAGGGGATTGGCGTGGCGACAACAACTCAAGGCGCTGGCGTAAGCGCGATCAAGGAACTCACGCTTCGCGGGATTATCCTTGGAGCGCTCATCACCGTAATTCTGACCGCGGCAAATGTGTACGCGGGCCTGAAGATCGGTCTGACGGTCGCCACTTCGATCCCGGCAGCGGTCATTTCGATGGCCGTTCTAAAATTCTTCAAGGATTCGACGATCCAGGAGAACAACATCGTCCAGACGATAGCGTCGGCGGCGGGAACGCTGTCAGCCATCGTCTTCGTCCTTCCCGGCCTCGTCATGGTCGGCTGGTGGACTGGCTTCCCTTACTGGCTGTCCGTCGCCGTCATCGCCATCGGCGGCATCCTCGGCGTCATGTACTCGGTGCCGCTCCGCCGAGCGCTCGTGACCGGGACCGATCTTCCCTACCCGGAAGGCGTTGCCGCGGCTGAAGTGCTCAAGGTCGGAACGGGCGTCGGCGGCGTCGAAGAGAACCGGCGCGGCCTGAAGATGATCGTCTGGAGCTCTGTCGTGGCGGCGGTCTTCGCCACCCTCGCCCAGACGCGCTTGCTCGTCGGAGAGGTCGCCAAGGCGTTCAAGTTAGGCTCCGGAGCCACCGCCGCCTCAAGCAGCCTCTCGATGCTCCTGATCGGTGTCGGCCACTTGGTCGGCCTCGCCGTCGGAATCGCGATGTTTGTCGGACTGCTAATCAGCTGGGTCTTCCTTGTTCCTCACTACACGTCCATCGCTCCCCAAGCGCCCGGCGTGGAGCTCGACGCGTTCGTCAACGGCGTCTTCCGCAACCAGGTTCGCTTCATCGGCGCCGGCGCGATCGGCGTCGCGTCCATCTGGACCCTGCTTCGGATCATGGGCCCGATCATTGCCGGCATCCGCGGTGCGATGGCGGCAAGCCGGGCGCGCAAGGCGGGCCAGGGCGACTCGCTGCCGCTGACTGAGCGCGATCTTCCGATCGGAATCGTGGGTGGCTCCATTCTTCTGTTGATGATCCCGATTGGCGCGCTGCTTTATGCGTTCGCGAGCACCGATCCGATTGCGTCCAATCCGACCGCGACGATCGTTATCAGCATCCTTTACATTTTGATCGCCGGCATCGTGATCGCCGCAATCACCGGCTACATGGCGGGCCTGATTGGCGCATCGAACAGCCCGGTCTCAGGCGTGGGAATCCTCTCGGTCCTCGGCATTGCGCTGATCCTGGCTGCGCTCTTCCCCAAGGTCGACCCTCAGGCCACCAAAGCGCTCGTAGCGTTTGCACTGCTGGTGACCGCATTCATCTTCGGCGTAGCTACCATTGCCAACAACAACCTCCAGGACTTGAAGACCGGGCAGCTGGTCGAAGCTACCCCGTGGAGGCAGCAGATCGCGCTAGTCCTGGGCGTGATCTTCGGCGCGGTCGTGATCCCGCCCGTTCTGGATCTGCTCAACAGCACGTTGGGTTTCCAAGGGGCCCCGGGAGCCGATGCGAACTCGCTGGCCGCTCCGCAGGCTGCGCTGATATCCGCGATTGCTCAAGGCATCCTCGGCGGCGACCTGGACTGGAAGCTGATCGGCTGGGGTGCCGCAATCGGGGCGGTCGTCGTGATGGTCGACGAGGCGCTGCGCTACACTAAACGGGGATCCCTGCCACCGCTTGCGGTCGGCATGGGCATCTACCTCCCCATGGCACTGACCTTGCTCATCCCCGCGGGGGCGCTGCTCGGGCGGTTCTACGATAATTGGGCGAAGCGAACATCGAATCCCGAATTCGCCGAACGCATGGGTGTTCTCCTCGCCACTGGCCTGATTGTCGGCGAGAGCCTGTTCGGCGTCGCATTCGCCATGCTTGTCGGCGCAACCCGGCAGGACACGCCGCTCGCGCTGGTCGCCGAGAATCCATGGGCTGTGCCGCTCAGTATCGTGGTTTTCGCGGGCGCGATCGTCGGGCTCTACGCCTGGACGAAGCGCGAGGCATCCGCACCCATCGAAGCCTGATGCGGGAGATCCTCGGTCTATTGGTGATGGCCGCGCTCGCGGTTGCAGCGCCGGCCGAGCCTCTCAAGTTCGCGGGCCTTTATCGGATAAGTCAGATGGAGATGGCCGGCGGGCTCGAGCTGCGACCCGATGGCCGCTTCAGGTACGCGTTCGACTATGGCGCTGTCTCCGAGGAGAGCGAGGGCACTTGGGCGGTTCGCGATGGAACCGTGCTGCTTACGACAGATCCCATGCCTCCACCCGCGGAGTGCGATCGGGGCTTCGCCTCGGCCTGCTTCCGGGACACTCCGCTGACGGCCGACGACGAGAACCTGATCCTCTGGCGCTGGGACGCGCGGATCGTCCTGAAACCCGTTCAGCCCCGTCCGCGGTAGGGTTGCACGCCCTGGTCGGGCAGCCAGAGGCCTTCCGGCGGGTTTCCGCTCTGCCAGAACACGTCGATTGGCATTCCTCCGCGGGGATACCAGTAGCCTCCAATGCGGAGCCATTGCGGCTTCATTTCCTCGACCAGCCGCTGGCCGATGCCGACAGTGACATCCTCGTGGAACCCGCAATGATTACGGAAGGAGCCGAGGAAGAGCTTCAGGCTCTTCGATTCAACGATCGTCTCGGCGGGTGCGTAATCGATCACCAGATGCGCGAAGTCGGGCTGGCCGGTCACTGGACAAAGCGACGTGAACTCCGGGGCCGCGAAGCGGACAAGATAGAGCGTGCCGGGACGCGGATTGGGCACATAGTCGAGTTTGGCTTCCTCCGGGGAAGCCGGCAGCGGCGTCGCCTTGCCGAGGTGGGTCGTTTCAACCATCGGGCGGCCACCTATCAGTCTTGGCGGTTCCCGCCTATCCTGCCTGCTTCATCAGGGGGTGAACGATGTTTCGAGCGGCATTTCTGTCCGGGATGCTTGTTGTCGCGTCAGGAACATCGGCCGAGCCGCCGCCGCTGCTCAAGACTGCTGACGCACAAGCAATTGCCGCGCTTGTTTCGGGAGGCGCAGCGAAGCAAACCGTCCAAGAGCTCTCGCTGAACCACCGAATGCGCGGATCTGAGGGTTACCGTCGAGCTGCCGAACTCATTCGCAGCCGGCTGGAGGAATATGGGCTGGCGGAGGCGAGCATCATCGCTCTGCCCGCCGATGGGACGATCTTCTACGGGACGCAGCGGTCTCGTCCCGCTTGGAACGGGGAATTCGCGGAGCTTTGGGAGCAGCGGCAGGAAAGTGGCCGCTGGATCGATGCAGAGCGCATTGCATCGTGGGAAGACCAGCCGATCACTCTTGCGCAGGATAGCGTCAACGGGTCGGCCAACACCTCGCTGATCGATGTGGGAACGGGCACCTCTGATCGCGACTATGCGGGGAAAGACGTTCGCGGAAAGCTGGTGATGACATCGTCACAGCCGGAAGATGTCGCCAAGCTCGCGATCACTAAATATGGCGCTGCCGGGATCGTCTCCTGGGCGCAAAATCAGAAGCAGGCCTGGTGGGGCGAGGACGAGAGCCTGATCCGCTGGGGCCATCTCGACACGTGGAAGGACCCGACCTTCGCCTTCATGGTCTCCCCGGCGCGGGCCCATTCGTGGCAGGAGCGGTTAGCAAAGGGAGAGACGGTCCGGCTGCGCGCGATTGTTAAGGCCGGGCGTTCGCCGGGGCAGTACCTGATTCCGACCGCCGTGATTCCGGGCCGCGATCGTACCAGGGAGATTGTCTACTCCTGTCACCTCGACCATCCGTCTCCGGGCGCGAACGACAATGCGAGCGGCTGCGCCGGTATCCTCGAGGTCGCGAGAAGCCTGAACCGACTGGTCAAGGAAGGCCGCCTGCCGCGGCCCGAGCGGACGCTGCGCTTCATCTGGCCGTGCGAAGTCGAGTGCACGATCTCCCTGCTGAACGCGCGTCCCGAGTTCGCGGAGCGGACGCTCGCGACCATCCACCTAGATATGATCGGTGGGCGCACCGAAACGACGAAGGGCATCCTCCGCGTCGAAGGATCTCCACCGAGCTCGCCCAGCTTCGTCGATGACGTTGCATTCGCTTTGACTCGCTGGGTCAATCGCCAAACTTTCGGGTTCGCCGACAGCAATTCGGGCGATTGGCCGCTGGTCGATCCGGATGGCGGCAAGGAAGCGTTGCAGGCGAAGGTCGGCGGATTTTCTGAAGGCAGCGACCATGAGGTTTGGGCCGAGGGTAGCTGGAGGACGCCGATCATCTACGTTTCGGACTGGCCCGACCGCTACATCCACACGAACCGGGACGTCCCCGAGAATCTCGACGCGACCAAGATGAAGCGTGCGATCTTCATCGCGGCGGCGTCAGGCTGGTACCTCGCCAATCTCACGCAGCAAGACGTCCCCGCTCTCACTCGGGCGATGAGTTCGGAATCGCTGGAGCGCAGGGCCGCGGCTCTCCGCGACCCACGGCAAGGAGCACTGGAGTATGCCGAGCGAGCGGACACGACCGAAGCTGCGTCCCTGGCCCGGTTTGGGTTGGAAGCTCGGGCGCAATCGGCCGGCTCGGCTCCTGCGCATATCGACGGTGTCGTCTATCGCCGGAAGAGTGAGCCGAAGGGCCCAATGAACGGCTTCGGCTATTCCTGGCTCGACGACCAGCTCGAAAAGTCGAAGTTGCCTCGACCGAAACTGCTCGACCGCCAGGGTCCCAGGGATGGTCCGGCCTTCGCCTACGAAACACTGAATCTCGTGGACGGTAACCGAAGCGTGCAGGACATTGGCAACCAACTTGCCGCTACTGTCGGGCCGGTGCCGATCACCGAGGTTGCGGACTTTCTCGCGACCTTGCAGCGCGTCGGCCTTCTGGAGACTCGCTGATGGACGATCTCGTTTCGACGGAATGGCTCGCGCAGAACCTGGGCCAGGCGGATGTTGTCGTGGTCGACGCCAGCTGGCACATGCCTGCGACCAAACGGAGCGGCCGAGAGGAGTTTCTGGCGGCGCACATCCCGGGTGCGCGCTTCCTCGACATCGATGCTGTCGCGGACACGAGCGCCTCCTCTCCACACATGCTTCCGAGTGCCGAGCAGTTCGGACAGGCGATGGAAGAATTGGGCGTCGGCAGGAATGACCGGATCGTAGTCTACGACAACAGCCCGACGCGGAATGCCGTCCGCGGCTGGTTCATGCTCCGCCATTTCGGAGCTCCGAACGTCGCCGTGCTCAACGGCGGCTTCCAGAAATGGCTGGACGAGGGACGGCCGACCGAGAGTGGCGAGCCTGCTCCCCGGAACGCAATTTTCGATGCGATCGAACGGCCGAACGAAGTCGTCACGAAACGTGACGTGCGCGCCGGTTTAGGCGTTCCGCTGGTCGACGCACGGGGGCGTGCAAGGTTCGAAGGGACGGAAGAGGATCCGCGCCCGGGCGTCGCGGCAGGGCATATCCCCGGCGCACGTAACCTGCCTTATTCGGAACTCTACAACCCCGACGGAACGTTCAAGTCGCTGGAGGAGATCCGGCGGCTATTCGCGGCCGCGCGCGTCGACCCGGAAAAGCCCTTCGTGGCGAGCTGCGGCTCGGGCGTCACCGCCAATTCGCTGATCTTCGCGGCGAAGCTGCTCGGCAACCGCGACACGCGGCTGTACGACGGCAGCTGGAGCGAATGGGGCGCAGACCCGTCGATGCCGAAGGAGAAAGGCCCCGCCTAGCGGCGGAGAAGCTCGGAAAGGTTCGCGAGACCCACGCGGATCGCTTCGGCGACCATGTCCACCGCGACCGGATGCGGTTCGCTGCCCGTGCTCCGGGCGCTGACGACAGCCTCGAGGCCCGCGGCAGCTTCGCCGATCACTCGCTCGGATCGCGTGTCGAAGCAGCGCATCGCCGCTTCGCTGGCGAACTCGATCGCTTCGAACTCTTCCGCATCGCAGGACGGACCGCCCCCGCTCGGTTCGAGCAGGCGCAGGGCGCGCTTCAGGCCGGCAATGCGCGCGGCAAGCTCGCCGCCCGCGACGGGCGCCTCAGCAGCGGCTTCGATCGAAAGGATCTGGAACATCGCGCGCAGCATCGCGCGCGGATGGTCAACAAATGGTGAAGAGGCTTAGGCGCCCTGGGTCGCGTCGATGTCGCGCAGGATCCAGCCGCGCTGCGGGATCGTCTCGATGAATTCCGCGCCGCCGGACGCGCTGCGCAGCTTCTTACGAAGCTTCGAGATGAAGACGTCGATGATCTTCGGCTGCGGCTGGTCGTCGGCCCGGCGATAGAGGTGCTTCAGGAGCATCGCCCGGGTGACGACATTGTTGCGCGCGAAGGCCAGCAGCTCGAGCACGCGATATTCCATCTCGGTGATGCCGATCGGATGGCCATCGATACGGATCAGGCGCTGGACCTGGTCGACCGACAGGCGGCCTCCACAGAGCGTATCGGGCATGTCGCCGCCCGAAGCCTTGAGCGACTGGAGCAGCTTTGACGCCGCCTCCTCGCTGTCTTCCGGCGAAACCCGCTTGGGACTGCCGATCAGCGCCTGCTGGATCTCGCCCATCAGGGTCTGCGCCTCTTCGACGAGGCGAGCGCCTTCCTCGAAGCGGCGGCGTGACCGCTCGAGCATGGACTCAATCTCCACGAGGCGTGCAGAAAGTGTCTCTTCAGCCATGACCTGCCCCGTTCCCCCGGACGTCCAGAATAGTATCCTTTACTGCGGGACCTGCGCCGACGCGACCTGGCCGTCCGCTTCCGGAGCGTTCAGGATTGCGGTCGTCACCGGGCCCTTGTCGACAACGCGAGTATCGGGATCGCCGGCCGTCGAGCGGGCGCCGACCTGCGTGCGGTCGCGGCCTGCCTTTTCGAGCAAATTATATTCGCTCTGACTGCGCGGAGCCGGCCCACCGAACAGGGCGTCGATAGCCTGCTGCTGAGCGTCCTGCGGAGTCAGGGCGGCCGTGCCCGCGACGGGCGGCGTCAGCGTGTAATCCGGCGGAATGACGAGCGGCGCGTTGCGGGCGACCTGGAATTCGTCAGGTCCGGCGCGCTTGCCGCTCAGGATCGAGCAACCGCTCAGGGCGACTGCCGAAAGGGCCAGGAGCGGGATGATTTTACGCATGTTCGGCATTCTCCTTTGGCCGATCCTTAACCAGGAAGGCCCGCAGTAACAGGATGGCGACGCCAATGCTAATGGCTGCATCGGCGACATTGAAGATGAAAAAGGGACGAAAGTCGCCGAAGTGCAAATCGGCGAAGTCGACGACATACCCATGGCGCACCCGGTCGAGGATATTCCCGAGCGCACCACCGAGAACCATCCCGAGCGCGATCTGGTCCCAGCGCTTTTCCTCTCGCCCGATCCACCAGGCGACGCCGACCGCGATCGCCGCGGTGACGAGCACCAGGACCCAGCGCATCGCGTCGCTCGACGCCTGGAACAGGCCGAGCGAGATTCCGTGGTTTTCGGTGTAATTCAGCCGGAAGATCGGCAGCACTTCAACGGACTGCGTGTTGCGCAGGTCGAGCGGGCCAAGCACGACCCACTTGGTGATCTGCTCGAGCACGAAGACGATCGCGGCGATGCTGAAGCCGATAGCGCCCTTACGCATCCAGCACTTCCTCGCAGCGCGCGCAGAGCTCGCCGTCTTCCTTCACTTCCGGGAGGTAGCGCCAGCAGCGGCCGCACTTGTGATTATCCGTTTCATCCACCCGCAGCGCATCGCCCGCGCTCACTGACGAGACGATGAACAGTTCGGCCAGCGCGTCGGGGGACGCGGCCAGCTCGGGAACCGTGACCACCGCCTGAAGGCTGGAGCCGATGACCTTGTCGCGGCGGAGCGGCTCGATAGCTTCCGTGACCTGCGTCCGAAGCTCGCGGAGCTTGGCCCAGCGTCCGTCATCGGCGGGAACGTCCGGGATCTCCGGCCATTCGACCAGATGCACGGACTTCGCCTCCGGATAGCGCGTGCCCCAAACCTCCTCGGTGGTGAACACCAGCACGGGCGCGAGCCAACGCACCAGCCCCTGGAACAGCTCGTCGAGAACGGTGCGATACGCGCGCCGCTTGTCCGTCTGGAAGCCTGTCTCCGCATTCACTTCGCAGTAGAGGACGTCCTTGCGGATATCGAAATAGAAGGCCGAAAGATCGTTGTTGGCGAAGTCCGACAGCAGCCGCGTGTAGGTGTTGAAGTCGAAGTCGTTGACCGCCTGGCGCAGCTTCTTGTCCAGCTCCGCGGTCAGGTGGAGCATGTACAGCTCCAGCTCCGGCATTGCCTCGATGCCGACCTTCTCCTCCTCGCGGAAGTCGGCGAGCGCGCCGAGCAGATAGCGGAAGGTGTTGCGGAGCTTGCGGTATTGGTCGGCGACGCCGGCGAGGATTTCCTTGCCGATGCGGTGGTCCTCGGTGAAATCGACCGAGAGCGCCCACAACCGCAGGATGTCGGCGCCATGCTCCTTCATCAGGTCGAGCGGATTGACCGTATTGCCGAGGCTCTTCGACATCTTGAGGCCCTTGGCATCCATCGTGAAGCCATGGGTCAGGACGGCGTTGAACGGCGCCCGGCCGCGCGTTCCGCAGCTTTCGAGAAGCGAGGACTGGAACCAGCCGCGATGCTGGTCCGAGCCTTCGAGATAGAGATCGGCGGGCCAGCGTTGCTCGGGCCAGCGGCCGCTCTCCAGCACAAAGGCGTGGGTCGAGCCGCTGTCGAACCAGACGTCGAGAATGTCGGTGACCATCTCGTAATCGTCGGGGTTGCGATTGCCGAGAAAGGCGGCGGCATTCTCCGCGTCCCAGGCATCGACCCCCTGCTCGCGAATGGCGGCGACGATGCGCTGGTTTACCTCATGGTCGACGAGCAGCTGGCCGGTCTTGCGATCGACGAAGAGTGCGATCGGCACACCCCAGGCGCGCTGGCGGCTGAGCACCCAGTCCGGACGACCCTCGACCATCGAGCCGATGCGGTTGCGGCCCTTTTCGGGAACGAAGCGAGTGTCGGCGATAGCGCGCATCGCCAGCTGGCGAAGCGTCGGCGTATGCTCGACCGCCCCGCCCTCATTGTCCCAACGCTGCTCGGCGAAGCTTTCGCAATGATAGCTGGGCAGCGGTCGGTCCATCGCGACGAACCATTGCGGCGTGCAGCGGTAGATGACCTTGGCCTTCGACCGCCACGAATGCGGATAGCTGTGCTGGAAGTCCGCGCTGGCGGCGAGCAAAGCACCGGCCTCGCGCAGGTCCGTGCAGATCGGCCCGTCCGGCGCGTTGAACTTGTTATTGATGACGCTGCCCTGCCCGCCGAGCCACAGCCAGTCGGGCCGGTAGAAGCCCGCCGCATCGACCGCGAAGACCGGGTCGATGCCGTTCGCCTTGCACAGCTCGAAGTCGTCCTCGCCATGGTCGGGCGCCATGTGAACGAGCCCCGTGCCCTGGTCGGTGGTGACGAAGTCGCCCGGCAGGAACGGCCGCGGCTTGGCGAAAAAGCCGCCGAGCTTATGCATGGGGTGGCGGGCGATGGTGCCGGCGAGCTCAGAGCCCTTGAACTGCTTCTCGATCTCGACGGTGAGCTTCTGCAAGCGATCAACGACCTGCGGGAGTAAGCCTTTAGCTACAAGCAGTCGACGGCCCACAGACGGGTTGACGGCTGGGCCCTCGTGGAGACCGGCCTTCACGCTCACGAGGACGTATTCAACGTCCGGCCCATAGGCGATCCCCTGGTTGACCGGAATCGTCCACGGCGTCGTCGTCCACACGACCGCATGAGCGCCAACCAGCTCGGGTATCGGGCTCTCGACGATCTCGAACGCCACATCGATCTGCGTCGAGGTGATGTCCTCATATTCGATCTCGGCCTCGGCCAGCGCGGTCTTCTCGACCGGCGACCACATGACCGGCTTGGCGCCCCGATATACCTGCCCGCTCTCGGCGAACTTCATCAGCTCCGCGACGATCGTCGCCTCCGCCTGGAAATCCATCGTCAAATAGGGATGGTCCCAGTCGCCGCCGATGCCGAGCCGCTTCAGCTGCTCGCGCTGCGTGTCGACCCAATGCTGGGCATAGGCGCGGCACTCGGCGCGGAATTCCTTGACCGGCACCTCGTCCTTGTTGAGCTTCTTCTTGCGGTACTGCTCCTCGACCTTCCATTCGATCGGAAGCCCGTGGCAGTCCCAGCCGGGCACGTAGGGTGCGTCTTTGCCCAGCAACGTCTGAGTGCGGACGACCATGTCCTTCAGGATGTGATTCAGCGCATGGCCGATGTGCATGTCGCCATTGGCGTACGGCGGGCCGTCGTGAAGGATGAACTTCTCGCGGCCGGCGCGGCTGGCGCGGACCTGCTGGTAGATGTCGCCTTCCAGCCAGCGGGCAAGAATCGCCGGCTCCTTCTGCGGCAGGCCGGCTTTCATCGGAAAGTCGGTCTTGGGCAGGAAGACGGTCGGGCGATAATCCCGCTTCACTTCAGTGGTGTCAGGGCTGTCGGCCATTGCGCGCGGCTCTAGCGGGGGCGTCCCGGATTGCAAACCGCGCTTATTCGGGCAGCGCCAGCAGCTTGCGCGCCTCTGCCTCGTCGCCCCGCATGTGCTCGACCAGCGCGTCGAGGTTGTCGAACTTCTTTTCGTCGCGAATGAAGGCGTGGAGCGCGACCTCGATCTTTCGGCCGTAGAGGTCGGGCGTCTGGTCGAACAGATGCGCTTCGAGGAGCTCCACGGCGGGCTCGAACGTAGGGCGGATCCCGAAGCTGGCGACACCGGGATGCTCGGTACCATCGTCGAGCGTCACGCGGACCGCATAGATGCCGTAGCGCGGCCGCTGATAATCGCCGAGCCGGAGATTGGCGGTAGGATAGCCGAGCTCGCGGCCGCGCTGATCGCCGCGCTCGACAATGCCCTCGACCGCAAAATCGCGGGTGAGGAGCCGCGTCGCCTTCGCCGTATTGGCGGCCGCCAACGCCTCGCGGATGCGCCCGGACGCGACCCGCTCGCCGTCGACAAGCACCGCTCCGACCGTCTCGGCGGTAATCCCGTGCTGCGCTCCGACTTCGCGGAGCACCGTCGTGTTGCCGCCCCTTCCCTTGCCGAAGGTGAAGTCCTCGCCGGTCACGACGCCCGAGGCGCCGATCCTCTTGCCAAGGATATCCGCAACGAAATCCTCCGCAGTCGTTCCCGCAAGCTCCCCGCCGAAGCGGAAGACCAGCATCGCGTCGGCCCCCGCATGGGCGAACAGGCTTTCGCGCTGGTCGAGGGTCGTCAGCCGAAAGGGTGGGATGTCCGGCTTGAAATGCCGCACCGGATGGGGATCGAAGGTCGCGACGATCACCGGCCGCCGCATGTGGAAGCCGAGCGCGATCGCGCGGTTCACGACCGCCTGATGGCCGAGGTGGAAGCCGTCGAAATTGCCGAGCGCGACGACCGCGCCGCGAAGCTCTTTGGGGATAGGTTCGTCGTGGTACAGCCGCTGCATTGGGCGCAAGCTGTATCGGCGCTTCGCAGGCGCGGCAAATCAGTGCGTCGGGAGGTGCTTCTTAAGAAGCCGATATTCGTGCCATGCGAGCACGATCACGAAGGCATCGAGGATCGACAGTAGGACCAGCCCGACGTCGTGGGTGAAGCTGTAGCGGTAGAGCTGATAGGCGATGAAGGCGCCGAAGACGACGAAGCAGGCGGGATAGGCCCACAGCTTCTCGCGAAGCAGGCCGACGACGACGGCAAGCTTCAGCAGCCCATGGGTGAAGAGATAGAATGCGTAGAAGTGCTGGGTCTCGAGCGAAAAGCCCTGCGCCAGCTTCAAGGCCGTGCTTGCCACCCAGTCCTGCGGGTCCTGCAACCGCTCATCGGTGATGAATTCGCCCAGGAAATTGATGATCGATTCATGAGCGACGAGGTAGAGCGCCACGCCGCTCGCCATTTCGATCAGCGCGTAGAAGCCCTTCAGCCCGACGCTAAGCACAAACAGGCCGTGGATTCGCTTCTCGTTCATCGACCCGCGCGGCTACACGGCGAACCGCTTGACTTAAAGGGTCCCAAATCCTATTTCGCTCCTATCCCGATCCACCGGTTCCGGCGGCGCATTCGTGCGCGCGTCGGTTTTTCGTTTGGAGCGGGCCTAACAAGCGACGAGATGGGTTTCGATTGCCGGGGTATTTCGCTCTGAGCCATCGGCGCCTGTGGAGCTGAAGAAGGGTGAAGAATGGCTCGTATTGCCGGGGTTAACATCCCCACCAACAAGCGCGTTGAAATTGCGCTGACCTACATCCACGGCATTGGCCGCACGACGGCCAAGGAAATCATCGGCAAGCTGGGGATCACCCCTGAGCGCCGGGTCCAGGACCTGACCGATCAGGAAGTCCTGCACATCCGCGAGACGATCGACCGCGACTACAGCGTCGAGGGCGACCTTCGCCGCGAGACCGCGATGAACATCAAGCGGCTCATGGATCTCGCCTGCTACCGTGGCCTCCGCCACCGCAAGGGCCTCCCGGTCCGCGGCCAGCGCACGCACACGAATGCGCGCACTCGCAAGGGCAAGGCCAAGCCGATCGCCGGTAAGAAGAAGTAAGCTTCTTCCAAGGGTTTAACTTCGCCTTGGACCCTCGGTCGGGCGAATGGATGACAGGAATTTTCGAATGGCACGCGAACCACAGCGCCTCCGCAGGCGGGAACGCAAGAACATCTCAGCCGGCGTCGCTCACGTGAACGCCAGCTTCAACAATACCATGATCACCATCACCGACGCGCAGGGCAATGCGATTGCCTGGTCGAGCGCCGGAATGATGGGCTTCAAGGGAAGCCGCAAGTCGACTCCGTACGCCGCTCAGGTTGCCGCGGAAGACGCGGGCAAGAAGGCCGCCGAGCACGGCGTCCGCACGCTCGAGGTCGAAGTCAAGGGTCCGGGTTCGGGCCGCGAGAGCGCCCTTCGTGCGCTGCAGGCGGTCGGTTTCACGATCACATCAATCCGCGACGTCACGCCGATCCCGCACAACGGCGTCCGTCCGAGCAAGAGGCGCCGCGTCTAACCAACGCGGCCGCCGCCGCTGGGTGGTTTCCAGCGGCAGTTTGAAATTATCGGGCGGAACCCCACCTCTTCCGCCCAGGGCTAGGGAAACAACATGGCTGTCAACGCGAAGAACTGGCAGGAACTCAAGAAGCCGAACGCGCTGGAGCGCAAGCAGGGCGCGGGCGATGCTCGCCGCCGCGCCGTTTTCGTCGCCGAGCCGCTGGAGCGCGGTTTCGGAATGACGCTCGGCAACTCGCTGCGCCGCGTGCTTCTGTCGTCGCTTCAGGGCGCGGCAGTCACGTCGATCAAGATCGAAGGTGTGCTGCACGAGTTCTCGAGCCTCGCGGGTGTCCGCGAGGACGTGACTGACATCGTGCTCAACGTGAAGCAAATCGCCCTTAAGATGGAAGGCGAAGGTCCGAAGCGGCTTGCGCTCTCCGCAACCGGTCCGGCGGAAGTCACCGCGGGCATGATCCAGGCAACGGGTGACATCGAAGTCACCAACCCGGATCTCGTGATCTGCCACCTCGACGACGGCGCGACGCTCAACATGGAGCTGACCGTCGACATCGGTAAGGGCTACGTCCCGGCCGCCGCCAACCGTCCGGTCGACGCTCCGATCGGGCTCATCCCGGTCGACGCTCTGTACAGCCCGGTCCGCCAGGTTGCGTACAAGGTCGAGAACACCCGCGTCGGTCAGGAGCTCGACTACGACAAGCTCAACCTGACAATCGAAACCGACGGCACGGTGACCCCGGAAGACGCGCTCGCTTATGCGGCCCGCATCCTCCAGGACCAGCTGCAGCTGTTCGTCCACTTCGACGAGGGCCAGGTCCGTGCAGCTGCGCCGATGACGGCCGGTATTGCGGTCCCGTCTGCTGCCGAGACGACCACTGACGCCAACCAGCTCAACCGCTACCTTCTCAAGAAGGTCGACGAGCTGGAGCTTTCGGTCCGTTCGGCGAACTGCCTGAAGAACGACAACATCATCTACATCGGCGACCTCGTTCAGAAGACCGAGGCCGAGATGCTCCGCACGCCGAACTTCGGCCGCAAGAGCCTCAACGAGATCAAGGAAGTCCTTGCCTCGATGGGCCTGCGCCTCGGCATGGACATCCCTGGCTGGCCGCCGGAGAACATCGAAGAGATGGCGAAGAAGCTCGAGCAGGAAATGCTCGGCTAAACGCGCCGGACTTTCGTGGAAGACTTGAAGGGCCGTCCCGCCGGGGCGGCCCTTTTCTTATTGGCTACTGAAGCTGGCCCGACGGTACGGCCTTGAGCTTCGCTGCAAGGGCTTCCGCATCTCCTGTGCTTCGGCAGGCGACGAAGATCGTATCGTCGCCGCAGATGGTTCCAACGATCTCCGCGAAGGGGGATTCGTCGAGAGCGACACCGACGAGATGCGCTGAACCCGGCGGGGTCCTGAGGACAACAATGGTCGCAGCGACGTCGATCGAGCGGACCCAGTCGCGCAGCACTAACGCGAGCCGCGAAGCCGTGGCTCCATTGGCAGGAAGCTGGTCGGGAAGCGTGTAGCTGATCCGGCCGTCGCGGCGGACCTTGAGCGCTCCGAGCTGCTCGAGGTCTCGCGACACGGTCGCCTGGGTTACTTCGAAGCCGAGACCCGCGAGGCGCGCAGCGACCTCTTCCTGACTCGCGAGGGCGTTGGCGCGGATGAGGTCCGCGACCGCGCGCTGTCGTCGTTCCTTGAGCTCACTCATGCGTTGCCTATGCACTAACTTGCATATTTATGCAAATCAGTGAATAGGAGCCGCCTCATGATTCGGACGGCCATTCTTGGAGCCTCGGGCTATGTCGGCGGCGAGCTGCTGCGTCTTCTCGCGGCGCACCCACAGCTGCACGCAGCGAAGCTGTTCGGCGAGAGCAAGGCCGGCCGGCCGGTTGCGGAAACGCATCCACATCTTGCGCCATTTTATGCAGGATCGTTCGAGAAGTTCGACGAGGCGGCGCTGGCGGATGTCGATTTGATCCTCGCCGCTTTGCCCCACGGGCACAGCCAAGACGTTGCGCCCACCATCCTCGAACGTGGCATCCCCTTCGTCGATCTCGGCGCAGACTTCCGCCTCAACAATGCCGCGACCTACGAGCGCTGGTACGGCCACGCGCACAAGGCGCCCGCCCTGCTTGGCGAGTTCGTCTACGGCATTCCCGAACTCAACCGCGCGGCGATCCGTGGCTCGAAAGCGGTAGCCGCCGCCGGATGCTACGCCACCGCTGCGATCCTCGCGTTGAAACCCCTGGTGGACAGCGGACTCGTCAACCCAAAGAGCCTGATCGTCGACGCCGCTTCTGGCGTCAGCGGGGCCGGTCGCGAAGCGAAGGAAGCGACGGGCTTCAGCACGGTCGACGGCAGCTTCTCGGCTTATGGGCTGCTCAACCACCGCCACACCGCTGAAATGGAAATGGCGCTGGACGCGACGGTGCTGTTCACGCCCCATCTCGTGCCGATGACCCGGGGAATCCTCGCGACCTGCTACGGTGAGGCGACCGGCGAAGGCGATCCCCTGGAGACGCTCAGGGCGGCTTATGCGGACGAGCCCTTTTTCCACGTCACGGACGCTTCGCCCGCGACCAAGTGGGTGTCAGGCTCGAACGGGGTTCAGGTCACGGCGCGCTACGACAACCGGACCGGACGCGTGCTCGCCCTCTCGGCGATCGACAATCTCGGAAAGGGCGCGGGGGGCCAGATGGTCCAGTGCGCCAATCTCATGCTCGGCCTCGAAGAGACCGCCGGGCTTACTGCAATCGGAGTCTATCCATGAGCGTAACCGCGGCCGAAGGGTTCGTCGCGGCCGGCTGCCACGCCGGCATCAAGAAGCGGCGCTTCGACATGGCCCTGCTCGCGACCGAAGATCGCCAGTCGGTGGCGTGCGCGGCCGTTTTCACGCAGAACAAGTTCGCCGCGCCGCCGGTCGAGCTGGACCGCAAGCTGCTCGCCGCCAACGGCGGGCGCGTGACGGCCGTCATCGTCAACTCCGGAAATGCGAACGCCGGGACAGGTGCGCCGGGATACAAGGACGCCCAGCTGATGGGCGCGGCTGCCGGCGACGCTTTGGGGGTCGACGCGTCGCAGGTCTTGGTCTGCTCGACCGGCATCATCGGCACGCCCTTGCCCATGGAGCCGATCCTGCACGCCACGCCAAAGCTCGCCAAGAGGCTGTCGGTCGAAGGCGGCCATGATGCAGCTCGCGGAATCCTGACCACCGATCACAATCCGAAGGAAGTGCTGATCAAGGGCTCGACCTTCACGATCGGCGGAATGGCCAAGGGCTGCGGGATGATTGCGCCGAACATGGCGACGATGCTGGCGTTCCTGACCACGGACGCCGACGTGCCGCGCGAATTCATTCAGAAGGTGTTGCGTTCGGCCTCCGACGCCACGTTCAACACGCTCAATGTCGACGGCGCGACCTCGACCAACGACACAGCAATGGTGCTGGCATCGGGCCGCCGCGGCAAGGCGAGCCACGAGGAGTTCGGCAATGCCCTCCTCGCCGCCTGCGAGGACCTGACCATGCAGATGGCGCGCGACGCCGAGGGCATGACCCGCATCGCGCGGCTGATCGTCACCGGCGCGGCCAACGACAATGAGGCGAAGATCGCAGCCAAGAACATCGTCGAGAACAATCTGGTGAAGTGCAGCTGGTACGGCGGCGACCCTTACTGGGGACGGCTGATGGCCGCCGCTGGCTCCGCGGGCGTCGACATGGACGTCGCCAAGTCGCGCGTGGCCTATGGCGGGATCGTCGTCGCCAAGGGCGGCGCGGGCATCGCGCACGACGGCGTCGCGCTCGCCCGGCACATGATGGGCGAAGAGGTCCAGATCGAGGTCCACCTCGGTGCCGGCAAGGCGTCCGCCCGGATGATCGGGATCGATCTCGGCCCCGGTTACATCAAAGAGAATAGCAAGACCTCATGACCCCGAGCGAGACCGCGCACATCCTCGTCGAGGCGCTGCCGTACATCCGGCAGTGGGCCGGAAAGTCGGTCGTCGTAAAGCTCGGTGGAGCGGCGATCGACCGCGAGTCCGACCTTGCGCTCGCGCAGGACGTCCTCCTGCTGCGGAGCGTCGGAGTGCGCTGTGTGCTGGTGCATGGCGGCGGGCCGCAGGTCGACACCATGCTCCGCCGCGTCGGCAAGGAACCGGAATTCCGGGATGGCCTTCGCGTCACCGACGCGGAAACCCTCGAGATTGTCCGGATGGTCCTGGTCGGAAAGATCAACCGCGATCTCGTCGCAACGATCAACAGCCAGGCTGGCGAGGAGCCCGTCGCGGTCGGGGTGTCGGGCGAGGATGCGGGATTGCTGACAGTCACGCCGGCGGATTCCGCTCTGGGCTTCGTCGGCAACGTCACAGGCGTCCGTGCGGAGCTGCTCCACCGCCTTCTCGATGACGGACTGACCCCCGTCGTCTCGACGGTCGGAGCAAATCTCGAGGGCCAGCCGTACAACGTCAATGCGGACGAGGCGGCGCGGGCGATTGCCGTCGCCATGCACGCGGAGAAGATCGTCTACCTCACTGCAGTACCGGGCCTCCTCGAAGACCCGAAGGACGAAAGCACGCTCATCCCTCGCCTGACCTCGACCGAGCTCCGCGGCCGGATCGAGCACGAAAGCGTTGGCAAGGGCATGATTCCGAAACTGAAGGCCTGCGCGGACGCGGTCGATCAAGGGGTGGGCTTCGCGCACATCATCGACGGTCGCGTCCATCATTCGCTGCTGATCGAGCTTCTGACCGACCACGGCGTCGGCACGATGGTAAAGCGGGAGGCGAGCTGGTGAAGCATCTCCTCGCCATCCGTGATTTGTCGGCGGATGACCTCAATTCGATCCTTGCGCTGTCCGAGGCGCCATACACCCACGTCCTTCAGCACAAGGGCGTGGCTCTCTATTTCGAGAAGCCTAGCGCGCGAACTCGCAACTCGATGGAGGTCGCGTCGGCCCAACTTGGCGGGCACCCCGTCTATCTGCAGCCGAACGAGCTTGGGATCGGCGAACGCGAAAGCGTCGAGGACGTCACCCGCACGCTCGCCTGCTATCACGCGATCATCGCCGCGCGCGTGTTCGACCACGCCCTCCTTGAGCAGATGGCGGCGGTGAATGTCGCGCCGGTGCTCAACATGCTTTCAGCAACCGATCATCCCTTGCAGGCTCTGGCCGATCTCCTGACGATCAAGCAACTGCTCGGCCGCATCGAGGGCGCTCGGATCGCCTTCATCGGGGAGGCGAACAACGTCGCCCGCTCGCTCGCCGAAGGCTGCGCCCTGCTCGGAGCCGAGCTGAACATCGCCAGTCCCACCGGCTTCGGCTTCGGAAGCCCGATGCTCGCGGTCAATCAGGTGGTTGATCCCGCCGAGGCGATGGACGGCGCCGACATCGTCTATTCGGACGTGTGGGTGTCGATGGGCGACGAGGACAGTCGTGAACGCCGCGAGGTCTTCGCGCCCTACCGGGTCGATGCCGACCTGATGCACAGGGCACCGAACGCACATTTCCTGCACTGCCTGCCTGCTCGCCGGGGAGAGGAAGTAACGGCCGACGTGATCGACGGCTCCAATTCCGCGGTCTGGCGCCAGGCCGAGAACCGGATGCATACGGCGCGCGGAGCTATGCTCTGGCTGACCGGCGCCGCCGCCTGAATCGAGGACAGACATGACGAACAAGAAGCCGAAGGTTGTGCTCGCCTATTCGGGCGGCCTCGACACCTCGATTATCCTGAAGTGGCTGCAGACCGAATATGATGCGGAGGTCGTGACCTTCACCGCGGACCTCGGCCAAGGCGAGGAGGTCGAGCCGGCGCGGCGGAAGGCCGAGATGCTGGGCGTGAAGCCGGAGAACATTTTCATCGACGACCTCCGCGAGGAGTTCGTTCGCGACTTCGTCTTTCCAATGTTCCGTGCGAACACTGTTTACGAAGGGCAATATTTGCTCGGGACGAGCATTGCCCGTCCCCTGATCGCGAAAAGGCAGATCGAGATTGCCCGGCAGGTCGGCGCGGACGCCGTGTGCCACGGGGCGACCGGCAAGGGGAACGACCAGGTTCGGTTCGAGCTAGGCTATTACGCACTGGAGCCAAACATTAGGGTGATCGCGCCGTGGCGCGAGTGGAAGCATGCGAGCCGTGAGGCGCTGATCGACTTCGCCGAGAAACACCAGATCCCGATCGCGAAGGACAAGCGCGGCGAGGCGCCCTTCTCGATCGATGCGAATCTCCTTCACTCTTCGTCCGAGGGGAAGGTGCTTGAGGATCCGTCGATTGACGCACCGGAATATGTTCATCAGCGGACGATCTCGCCCGAGGAGGCGCCGGACAAGGCGACGACGATCACCATCGATTTCGAGCGTGGCGATCCGGTCGCGATCGATGGCGAGAAACTTTCGCCGGCGACGTTGCTGGAGCGGCTCAACAAGCTCGGTCACGACAATGGCATCGGCCGCCTAGACCTCGTCGAGAACCGGTTTGTCGGGATGAAATCGCGCGGCGTGTACGAGACGCCCGGCGGCACGATCCTGCTGGCGGCGCATCGCGGGATCGAGAGCATCACCGTCGATGGCGGCGCGATGCACCTCAAGGACGAGCTGATGCCGCGCTATGCGAGCCTCATCTACAACGGCTTCTGGTTCTCGCCGGAACGGGAGATGCTCCAGGCCGCGATCGACAAAAGCCAGGAGCATGTCATCGGCCGAGTCACGATGAAGCTCTATAAGGGCAATGCGACGGTCATCGGCAGGGAGAGCGAGCACTCGCTCTACGACCAGGACCTCGTCACCTTCGAGGAGGGCACCGGCGACTACGACCAGCGCGACGCGGCGGGCTTCATCCGTCTGAACGCATTGCGGCTGCGGACGCTCGGCCAGCGCGACCGGCGCTTAAAGTCCTAGGTCAACCTTCGCGGCGGCTACCTGTTCGCGGACGCGCTCCGGAGCAGTTCCCCCGTAGCTTGTGCGGCTGCGAACCGAGGCGTCGACGCTGAGCACGTCGAAAACGCGCTCGTCAATTCGCGCGTCGATTTCTTTCAGCGCATCGAGCGGAAGATCGGCGAGGTCGCAGCCCCGGTCCTCCGCCGCCTTTACCGCCCGACCGGTGATGTGGTGCGCCTCTCGGAATGGCACTCCGGCCTCGCGCACGAGCCAGTCAGCAAGGTCTGTCGCGGTCGAGAAGCCAAGCGCCGCCGCATCGGCCATCCGCTGCGGGACGAACTCGATCGTCTCGATCATGCCGGCAAGCGCCTCGAGCGACAGAGCCAGCAAGTCGCGCGCTTCAAACACCGGCTCCTTGTCGTCCTGCATGTCCTTCGAATAGGCGAGCGGCAGGCCCTTCATCGTCACCATCAGCGACGTGAGACAACCGAGGATCCGGCCGCTGTGGCCGCGCACCAGCTCCGCCGCATCTGGATTGCGCTTCTGCGGCATGATCGAGGACCCGGTCGAGAAGGCATCCGGCAGCTTTACGAAACCAAATTGCTGGCTGGTCCAGATGATCAGCTCTTCCGCCAACCGTGACAGGTGCAGGCTGCACTGGGAAGCGGCCGTTAGGTAATCGAGCGCGAAATCGCGATCGGACACGCTGTCGAGACTGTTCGCCGTAGGCCGCTCAAAGCCGAGCGCATCGGCGACTTCGTGCCGGTCGATCGGGAAGCTCGTCCCCGCAAGCGCCGCGCTGCCGAGCGGGCTCTCGTTCATACGCGTTCGAGCGTCGGAGAAGCGCGAGACATCCCGCTGGAGCATTTCGAAATAGGCCAGCAGATGGTGGCCGAGCGTGACTGGCTGGGCGACCTGCAGGTGAGTGAAGCCCGGCATCACCGTGTCGGCATGATCCTCGGCGCGCTCGACAAGGGCCCGCTGAAGCCCGTGGATGGCGCCTACGGCCTCGTCGCACGCATTGCGCACCCATAAGCGGAAGTCCGTCGCGACCTGATCGTTGCGGGAGCGCGCCGTGTGCAGCCGCCCGGCTGCCGGCCCGATCAGCTCGGCAAGGCGATGCTCCACCGTCATGTGTATGTCTTCGAGCTCGACACGCTCGGGCACGCCATCGCGCTCGAACTCTCTTGAGATCTGGTCGAGGCCTTCGAGGACAGCCGCCGCGTCTGCCTGTCCGACGATCCCCTGATCCCGAAGCATCGCAGCGTGGGCTTTCGATGCCGCAATATCCTCGCGCCACAACCTCTTGTCGAAAGAGATTGAGGCGTTGATCCGCTGCATCAGGTCCGACGCAGCTTCGCTGAACCGGCCGCCCCAAGTCTTCTGGCTGGGAGGTTGATCGGACATGGTCGGGGCGTTGCCACGCATGGCGAAGAGGGTCAAACGGGCACTCGTCGCCAAGCCGTTCCGGCTGCGCGCCATTCGCCATGAAGCCGTCATCGCGCGGTCACGCGAAACCTGTTACGGGCCTTCAACGTCACGATCCGAGTCCGGTGCGTTCGACGAGCTAGTATTTGCCCGCCAATCGGTCCCAATCGAGACGCCGACGCCGGTCTCGCTGGCCGGCACTCCACCCCCCGGGAGGGCTCATGTATGGGCACCATCATCACCACCGACGGCACCGAGATCTTCTTCAAGGACTGGGGTCCGAAGGACGCTCAGCCGATCTTCTTCCATCACGGCTGGCCGCTCAGCGCGGACGACTGGGACGCGCAGATGATCTTCTTCCTCAATCAGGGCTTCCGCGTGATCGCTCACGACCGGCGCGGCCACGGGCGCTCGACCCAGACCGACACCGGCAATGAGATGGACACTTACGCGGCCGACGTCGCGGAGTTGGTCGAGAAGCTCGATCTCAAGAACGCCATCCACGTCGGGCATTCGACCGGCGGAGGCGAATGCGTTCATTACGTCGCTCGCGCCAAGCCGGGCCGGGTCGCCAAGGCAGTGATCATCGGCGCGGTCCCGCCTGTCATGGTCAAGAAGGAGTCGAACCCCGGCGGGACCCCGATCGAGGCGTTCGACGGCTATCGCGCGGCCCTCGCGGCAAACCGAGCGCAGCTCTATCTCGATATCGCCAGTGGGCCTTTCTACGGCTTCAACCGACCGGGCGCGCAGATCTCGCAAGGCACGATCCAGAACTGGTTCCGCCAGGGAATGATGGGCGGAACGAAGGCGCATTACGACTGCATCAAGGCTTTCTCGGAGACCGATTTCACTGAGGATCTGAAGGCAATCGAGGTGCCGGTCGCCGTGCTCCACGGCGGCGACGATCAAGTCGTGCCCTATGCGGATTCGGCGCCGCTCTCGGCCAAGCTGCTGAAGAACGGCACGCTGAAGACCTATCCGGGCTATCCGCACGGCATGGCGACGACGCACGCGGACGTGATCAACAAGGACATCCTGGCGTTCATCCGCGGAGAGGACTTCGGCGCCGACCGGCAGGAGGAAGAGAGGCTGATCGTCGAGCCAATCCCCGCTCCCGTTGAATGAGTGACGCTCAGCGTACCCTGTTTGCAGAGCGCGGGGCGCAGATGTTCCCGCGCCTGACCGACGACGAGCTTGCGCGGCTTTCCAAGTTCGGGGAGCCGCGCAGCTTCCGCGCCGGAGAAAGGGTCGGCCGGGTCGGGGAGACAGGACCGGGGCTGATGCTGATCCTGTCGGGCGAGGTGGAAGTCACCGAGCCGGCGAAGGACGGCAAGGCGCCGCATATCGTCACCCACTCGCGCGGCAATTTCACGGGAGAGCTGGCCCAGCTTTCGGGGCGGCCAGTGCTCGTTGATTCGACCGCTCTGACCGGAGTCGAAGGCGTTGCCATTGCTCCCGATCGGCTTCGTGCCTTGCTGATCGCGGAGGCGGAGCTCGGCGAGCGCATCATGCGGGCTCTGATCCTGCGCCGGGTAGGACTGATCGAATCTGGCGCCGGTCCCATCATCATCGGAGACGAGGCCGACGCCGACGTGCTTCGCCTAGTGAATTTCCTCCGCCGGAACGGTCATCCCTACCAGCGGCTCGATCCGACCGGCGATTCCTGTGCGGAGACCTTGGTCCAACGCTTCCAAGTGTCGTCGGAAGAACTTCCGATCGTGCTCTGTCCGGGCGGGCAGCTCCTTCGCAATCCGACCGAGCACCAGCTCGCACGCTGCGTTGGGCTGGTCGGCCCGATCAATGCCGAGAAGCTTTACGATGTCGCGGTGATCGGGGCGGGCCCGTCCGGCCTCGCAACGTCGGTCTATGCTGCATCCGAAGGCCTTTCGGTGTTGACGATCGACTGCCGGTCCTTCGGTGGACAAGCGGGAGCGTCCGCGCGGATAGAAAATTATCTCGGCTTCCCGACCGGCATTTCAGGAATGGCGTTGATGGGCCGCGCCTTCAGCCAGGCGCAGAAGTTCGGGGTCGAGATCGCCATTCCGGACGAAGCCGTGAAGCTGGAATGCGGGAACGATCCCTGCCACCTGCTTCTCGCCACCGGAGAGCGGATCCAGGCGCGATCGGTCGTCATCGCAACGGGCGCGCGCTATCGCCGGCTGGCCGTTGACCGTCTCGACGAATTCGAGGGATCGTCCGTCCATTATTGGGCCTCGCCGCTGGAAGCCGACCTTGCGGCGAATGAAGAGGTCACACTGGTCGGCGGAGGCAATAGCGCGGGCCAGGCGACCGTGTTCCTCGCCAGCCGCGCAAAGCATGTCACACTGGTCGCGCGCCGGCCGCTTAGCGACACCATGTCGCAATATCTGATCGAACGGATCGAAAGCCTGCCGAACGTCGATGTCGTCATCGGGTCGGAAGTTGCTCGACTCGCTGGAGCCGATGGTGCGCTGGAAGGCGTGGAGCTACGGAATCGCTCGTCCGGAACCGAAGAGGCGCGCCCCTGCCGATTCCTCTTCTCCTTCATCGGCGCGGAGCCGAACACCGACTGGCTGCAGAGCTCGGGCCTCAAGCTCGACGGGCGCGGCTTCGTACTGACGGGCGGGGACGAACGTCTTCCGTTGGAAACGAACAAACGCGGCATCTTCGCGGTCGGCGACGTGCGGTCGGGGTCGGTGAAGCGCGTGGCCGCTTCAGTCGGCGACGGCGCGCAGGTCGTCGCGGCGATACACCAATATCTGGCTGCGCAAGAGAAAGAGCGACCGGTGAGCATCCAACCGCAGATGCAGGTTACCGCGGCAGAATAGCCTCGCGACTCCCAGGTGGTCGCACCTTTCGGAAAGCCTTCGCGCTGCACACGCACAATGCAGAAGCGCTGGCCGCTCGGCGCCTCCAAGACCACCCACCGCTCCATGTGCTTGTGGATTTTCGCTCCAAGCTTCTCGAGCCGGGCGACTTCGGCGGGAATGTCATCCGTCTCGATGTCGAGATGAATCCGGCTCTCGTGGTCGACACGCTGGATCTGGACGCTGATCTCATCCGGCCGGTTTTCAAGCATGACGTAGTCGCCGCGCGTACCCGGATGATCGGGATCGACCGGGCGTCCCAGAGCCTCCGCCCAGAACTGCGCTGCCTGCTGGATGTCGTCGACGTTGCAGTCGATCAATATGCCGTTGATGCGCGAGCGGTGCCTGTCATTCCCACTCGATCGTTCCGGGCGGTTTAGACGTGTAGTCGTAAACGACCCGGTTGATGCCCTGCACCTCGTTGACGATGCGGGTCGCGACGCGACTGAGGAAGGCGGCGTCGAACGGGTAAATGTCAGCGGTCATGCCGTCGACGCTGGTCACGGCCCGAAGCGCGCAGACGTAGTCGTAAGTGCGGAAATCGCCCATCACCCCCACGGTGCGAACCGGAAGGAGAACGGCGAAGGCCTGCCAGATTGCATCGTAGAGTCCGGCATTGCGGATTTCCTCGAGGTAGATCGTATCGGCCTTGCGCAGGATGTCGCACTTCGCCTTGGTCACCTCGCCGGGGATGCGGATGGCGAGGCCTGGACCCGGGAAGGGATGGCGTCCGACGAAGGCGTCGGGCAGCCCAAGCTCCCGTCCAAGTTCGCGGACTTCGTCCTTGAAAAGTTCCCGAAGCGGCTCGACGAGCTTCATGTTCATGCGCTCAGGGAGACCGCCGACGTTGTGGTGGCTCTTGATCGTGACCGACGGACCACCGGTAAAGCTGACGCTTTCGATCACGTCAGGATAAAGCGTGCCCTGAGCAAGGAAGTCGGCGCCGCCGATCTTCTTCGCCTCGGCCTCGAACACGTTGATGAACTCGGCGCCGATGAACTTGCGCTTCTTCTCTGGGTCCGAGACGCCGTCTAGGCCGGCAAGGAAGTCGCGGCTGGCATCCACATGGACGAGCGGGATGTTGTAGCTGTTGCGAAACAGCGAAACGACCTGCTCGGCCTCCCCTGCCCGCATCAATCCGTGGTCGACGAAGACGCAAGTGAGCTGCTCGCCGATCGCTTCGTGGATGAGAACCGCAGCGACGGCGCTGTCGACGCCGCCGGAGAGGCCGCAGATGACGCGGCCGCTGCCGACCTGCTCGCGGATGTCGGCGATCTTCGCATCTCGGAAGCTAGCCATGGTCCAGTCGCCGGCGCAGCCGCAGACATGCCGAACGAAGTTGGACAGCAGTTTCCCACCGTCGGGCGTGTGCACGACCTCCGGATGGAACATCAGGCTGTAGCGCTTCGCCTCTTCGTTCGTGGCGATCGCAAACGGCGCACCTTCGGAACGGGCAACGATTTCGAAGCCGGGTGCGAGGCTTTCGACCCGGTCGCCGTGGCTCATCCAGACCTGGTGCTTCTCACCAATGTGCCAGAGGCCGTCGAACAGGGCCGACGGCGACACGATCTCGATGAAGGCCCGGCCGAACTCCTTCTGGTCCGACGTGACAACCTTGCCGCCGAGCTGCTGGTGAAGGGTCTGCTGACCGTAGCAAATGGCCAGGAGCGGGAGTCCGCTGTCGAACATCACCTGCGGAGCGCGCGGACTTTCCGCCTCGGTGACCGACGCCGGGCCGCCAGAGAAGATGATTCCCTTGGGCTGGAGGCGGTTGAACGCCTCCTCGGCCGAATTGAATGGAGCGATCTCCGAATAGACTCCGGCTTCGCGGATGCGGCGCGCAATGAGCTGCGTCACCTGGCTGCCGAAGTCGACGATGAGGATGGATTCGGTGGGCTGGACCGTCATGGCGAGCCGATAGGCACCGCATCGCCAAGAGTAAAGTTAAGCGATTCCTTAACTGTCTTGACGCACCTCTTCTGGCTCGATACTTAAGTGCATGCTTAACGATTCGCTTGCCCTCACTCGGACCTTCCAGGCCCTCGCCGATCCGGTTCGGCGCGGAATGCTAGCGCGACTGAGCCGCGGTCCCGCTTCGGTATCGGAACTGGCGAATCCGCTGCCGATCAGCCTGCCGGCTGTGATGCAGCATTTGAAGGCTCTCGAAGAGAGCGGCCTCGTCCGGTCCGAAAAGAAAGGCCGGGTTCGAACCGTCCAACTCGAGCCAAAAAGGCTCGAAACGGCGGAATCCTGGATCGCCGAGCGGCGCACCGAATGGGAGGCACAGCTCGACCGATTCGAGAAGTATCTTTCAACGCTGAAGAATGATGGAGAAACGCATTGACCCAGCATATCGACCTGGTCCTGGAACGGACGCTCGACGCCCCGGTCGACCTGGTGTGGGCCGCGTACACGGACCCGGAACATCTCAAGCAATGGTTCGCCCCGAAGCCATATCAGATCACCGAGTGCGAGCTTGATCTTCGTCCCGGCGGCATCTTCCGCATCCGCATGGTCGGCCCTGACGGCTTCGACACGGGCCACGGAGGTGCGGGCTGCGTGCTAGAGGTCGAGCAGGGCAAGAAGCTGACCTGGACCAGCGCGCTCGGGCCCGGTTATCGCCCCGCCGAGATGGGTGAAGGCTGCGAATCCTTCCCGATGACCGCGATCGTCACTTTCGAGGACGCGGGCAACGGAAGGACTGCGTACCGGGCCGTCGCGTTGCACAAAGACGCGAAGGACAAGGAAACCCACGAGAAGATGGGCTTCCACGACGGCTGGGGCACGGTCGCCGGCCAGCTCGAAGAATTCGCCAAAAGTCTCAAGGTCAGCGCCTGAGCCCAAACGAAATGCGCCGGAGTCTTTCGACCCCGGCGCATCCGTGTTTCAAAAGCTACTTCGCTTCCGCTTAGTAGCCGCGCCAGTAGGCCGTGCGACGATTGATATCGATGTCGCGGATGCGGCCGTCGTAGCGGACTTCGCACTTCCAGCTTAGGTCAGCGCCGGCATTGTAGCCGTAGCTGCCGTAGCCCCCACGGCCGTAGCCGTCGTAGCCCTGGTAGCCAGAGCTGGCGACGCCGTAGACCTTGAGGCCGTACGACTTGCGATCAACGCGGGTGATGCCCTGCACGCGACCGCCCATGTTGTAACGATTGTTGTAGCCGTACTGGCCGTAACCGTACTGACCGCCGTAAGGCACGTTGCCGTAGCCGTAGTAGCCATTGTTATAGCCATTGAGGCGGGCTTCGACGGCGCGGGCGCACTGGTCAATCGCAACACTCTGGTTCGAGTACTGGTTGTAGCCGTAATTTCCGTACGGATAGCGTCCGTAGCCCAGGATCTGGCCGATGATCTGGCCGACCGGGTTCTGGTTGTAGCCGTAGCCGTAGCCGTAGTTCGAATAAGGCTGCGGGTAATATTGAGCGGCCGCAGGTGCCGCGCTCGCGAGGGCAGCAAGACCAACGCCGCCGGCGAGAATTTTCGTCAGTGCCTTCATGGCCACTCTCTCCTTCAACAGTCTGCTTGCACGCACAAACGCACGGCAAGCTCGCAGGCTTCCTACCGGTTCGCCACTGCAGTTGGTCTGAATGCGCCGTTTGCTGGCGTTCAGCTTTGAAGGACCCGGCAACTGTTCCGATGATGAAGGTAGAAGGGGTCGAAATCCGCGAAGCTGGCGAGCCGCTCGAAATCGTGAACGAACAGACGACCGCTCTTGTGGTCGACCATTCCGGTCTCACGCAGCTGTTGGAGAGTACGATTCACGTGGACGCCCGTGAGGCCGAGCGCATCGGCCAGCATCTCCTGAGTGAGCGGCATTTCGCAGCTGTTGCGGTCGACGAGCCCGGCTGCGCTCGAGCGCTTGAAGATTTCGCAGAACAGATGCGCCATGGCTCGGTCGGCCGCGAGCCTGGAATTGCGCATCAGCCACTCGCGATAAAGCGCCGACTGGATCAGGCTCGATCGCCAGATTAGCGACTGAACCCTCGGACGAGCACGCATGAGGTTCTCGAGTTCACCATGCGGGATCAGAGCAATCTCGCTCGGGACGGCGGCGCTCAGGCTGCTGTCCAGGTAGTCGAGATGCATGGATTCCAACGAAGGCGCATCGCCCGGGATATAGAAGGAATGGATCTGCCGCGAGCCGTCGCGGCGGCTGACGTACCGCTGCAAGAAACCGGTTACAACGACGACCGAAAAGCAGGGCAGACCGCCGGTCTTGCTGATGTCTTCGTGCCGGCGAAAGGTCTTGATGTCGCCCTGAACGCGGAGAACGGCGGCGCGATCATCGGGACAAAGATCACCGACCCGCGAAAGGTGATTCAAAAGCGCCTGACCGATCACGCGCGCGCCTCGACAAGGCGCGCGAAAGGGCATTTCAACGAACGCACGACACCGCCTGTGATTCTCTCACCCGAGCGCCCCTTAGGCGGGCAACAATCGACGGCGCATTAACAAAGGATAGGAGTTCACCGATCATCCCGTCCGAACGCGACAAATGACACACAAATCAGTATTGCCCTGCAACGGTCACACGCGCGCTCCTTCGGGCTGGATCGCGTAGTGACTTTCCTGTTGGCTCGGTTGGTAATTGCGAAACCGCTTGCCGCGGCGATCATTTCTGGATGGAAAGGCGGGCCAATTTCCCATGATTGAAGCCCATCTCAAAAAACTTCGTGTCCGCGACCGCATCGGAAGCGAGGAAGAGGCGGCGATACGCGCCGCTATCTCTGACGTCCGAAGGATCCGCACGGACATAACCGTCGTCCGGCGCGGCCAGGAGTTGAACGAGTGCCTTTTGCTGCTCGACGGATGGATGACCCGAAACAGGGACATGGCGGACGGACAGCAGCAGATCAGCGAACTGCAATTCTGCGGCGACTTCGTCGACCTTCACGGCTTCACGCTCAAGCGGCTGGACCACAACGTCACATCGCTTACGCCGTGCAAGGTCGCCGTGGTTCCTCACGAGAATTTCCGGAAATTGCTCGAACGGTTCCCGCATCTCGCTCGCGTCTACTGGATGATGACCAACATCGATGCGTCGATCCATCGCGAGTGGACGGCATCGCTCGGCAGGCGGCCCGCGCTGAACCGGATGGCGCATCTGTTCTGCGAAATCTACGAGCGGCTGCGGATTGTCGGGCAGACGTCAGGCAACAGCTACGAATTCCCGTTGACCCAGCAGGAACTAAGCGAGTGCCTTGGCCTGACCTCAGTTCACGTCAATCGCACGCTGCAGGAGTTGAGGAAGCGCGGCCTGATCGAGGTCCATCGCCGGCAGACGACAATCCCGGACCTGCCCGCGCTTCAAGCCGTCGCAGAGTTCGATACGGACTATCTCTATCTTGAGCGCCGCGCGCGCTGACAAGGACTAGAGCTGGAGCCCCGTGAAACGGGCGAAGAAAGCCAGCACGTCCGACGCTTCCTCGATGATCTTGTCGGTCGGCTTGCCCGATCCATGTCCAGCGCGAGTCTCGATGCGGATCAGGTGCGGCTCCCCGTTCGGATCCGCCGCCTGCAATGCAGAGATATATTTGAAGCTGTGGCCCGGGACGACACGGTCGTCCGTGTCCGCCGTCGTAACCAGCATCGGCGGGTAGTGAACGCCGGTCTTGATGTTGTGGTAGGGCGAATAGGCCAGCAGCGTCCGGAAATCGGCGTCCTTGTTGGGGTAGCCGTAATCGTCGACCCAATAGCGTCCGGCGGTGAAGCGGTCGAAGCGCAGCATGTCCATAACGCCGACCGCCGCATTGGCCGCGTCGAAGAGGTCCGGCCGCTGGTTGATCACCGCACCGATCAGGAGGCCGCCGTTCGATCCGCCCTGGATTGCGAGGCCCTTGGGTGACGCAATGCCGTTCTTCTTCAGATAATCGCCGGCGGCAATGAAATCGTCGAACACGTTCTGCTTGTTCGCCAGGCGCCCGGCGTCGTGCCATGCCTTGCCATATTCGCCACCGCCGCGAAGGTTGGCGAGTGCGTAGACGCCGCCCTTTTCGAGCCAGGCGAGGCGCGTCGCGGAGAAGCTTGGCGTTAGCGAGACGTTAAAACCGCCATAGCCATACAGCAGTGTCGGCGCTGGGCCGGTGGAACCCTTCCTGCGAACGATGAACATCGGCACACGAGTGCCGTCCTTCGAATTGTAGAAGACCTGCTCGACCGAATAGTCGTCCGGGTTGAACGCGACCTTCGGAGCGGCCCAGGTCGACGCCTGTCCGCTCCTCGCATCGTAGCGATAGATCGTCGTCGGCCGATTGAAGCTGGTGAAGGAGAAGAAGGTTTCGGGATCGTCCATGTCACCCGAGAAGCCCGTCGCGGTGCCGATCCCCGGAAGCTCGACCGTCGAGAGCTTCCGGCCCTGTAGACTGTAGACGCTGACCTCGGACTTCGCATCGGCGAGATAGGAAGCGATCAGCTTGCCGCCGACGATCGAGGCGCTGTCGAGGGTCGCCTCTTGTTCGGCGATGACCGGCGTAACCGGATTGCCGGGCCGCGCGACATCCATCGCGACGACCTTCAGCTTCGGCGCATCCTTGTTCGTGATGAAGAAGAAGTGCGAGCCTTCGTTGCCGATGAAGGTCCAGTTGTTCTCGAGGCCCGTAACCAGCGCCTTCGGCTTCGCCCCCCGTGCGCGCAGGTCGATCGCGTGGACCTCGTAGCGGTCGTCGGTGCCTTCGGCAGTCGTGATCACCAGCCAGCGGCCGTCGTCGCTAACCGTGGCAGAATGCCCGTAGGTCGGCTTGTCCGGCGTCGCATATACCAAACGGTCGGCGGACTGCGGCGTGCCGAGCTTATGGAAATAGACTTTCGAATTGAGGTTGGTCGACTGGAACTCCTGCCCCTGCGTCGGCTCGGGGAAGCGAGTGTAGAAGAAGCCCGATCCGTCCTTCATCCACTCCAATCCGGAGAACTTGACCCATTTGACCTCGTCGCCGGTCTCCTTCCCGGTCGCGACGTCGATGACCTTGACCGTGCGCCAATCCGACCCGCCGTCCTGGATCGAATAGACGAGATATTTGCCGTCCTCGCTCGGGGTCCATTCGGCGAGCGCTGTTGCGCCGTCCTTCGACCAGCTGTTCGGATCGATAAGGACGCGCCCTTCCCCGTCGACGCTGTCGCGGACGAACAGGACCGACTGGTTCTGGAGGCCAGTGTTGTGAGCGTAGAAATAGCGTCCGCCTTTCTTCGTCGGCACGCCGAACCGCTCGTAATCGTAAAGCTGCTTGATGCGCGCCTCGAGCGCGTCGCGACCCGGGAGAGTCGTCAGGAATGCGTTGGTGACGTTGTTCTGAGCGTCCACCCAGGACTTCACCTCGGCATCCTCGCGGACATCATTCTCGAGCCAGCGGTACGGATCGGCGACCTGCACGCCAAACTGAGGATCGACCTGATCGGTCCGCCGGGTTTGCGGGTAAGCAAGCGCCGGCCTTGCAGCGTTTGCCGCCTGCGTCGCCATGCTCGCCGCGTCCGCTGCTGCCGCAGCCTCGACTGCAGGGTTGGGGGTCATTGCACAGGCACCAGTGAGCAAGGCGACAACGAAAGCACTCCGACGCATGGAAAATCCCTCCCCGGCGCAAAGAAAAAGGCGCGGCCGCCTTGGGTAGCAGCCGCGCCTAGTGTTTCAAGCGGACGTTCGACGAACCGTCAGGCGGCTTCGAACTCTTCCTCGGTGACCACCGGGCCGCTGTCCTGGCCCTTGGCCGAAACGTCGCGATCGACGAACTCGATGATCGAGATCGGCGCTGCGTCGCTGGCGCGAATGCCGGCCTTGATGATGCGCGTGTAGCCGCCGTTACGGTCGGCATAGCGCTTCGCAAGGACGTCGAAGAGCTTCACAAGCTGGGCGTCGTCCATCAGGCGCGACTGGGCGAGACGGCGATTGCTGAGGCCGCCGTGCTTGGCGAGCGTGATCAGCTTCTCGACGTAGGGCCGGAGTTCCTTCGCCTTCGCGGTGGTGGTGGTGATCTGTTCGTGCTTGATCAGCGCTGCCGCCATGTTGCGGAACAATGCCGCACGGTGGCTCGAGGTACGCTGCAGCTTACGGCCGCCTACGCGGTGACGCATGGTTCTTCTCCGTTCGTTCGAAGCCCGTTCAAGGTAGCTTCGGCCAGGCGGACTTGTTTGCGGGAGCCGCCCCTTTTCCCGTTGCTTTCGCTGAGCGCCGCCCTCAAGCGGAATGCCTCGCGGAAGTCAAGAGGAGCCGCCAGATGAATGCAGCCGCCTTGCCACTGGCGCTTGCCGTAATTGCCGGGATTTTCATAGCCATACAGGCGCCGACCAACGCGATCCTCGGCAAGGCGTCCGGCTCGCCGGTCGTCGCCGCGTTCATCTCCTTCGTTGTCGGCACGCTTGCTCTCGGAACGATGGTCGCCGCGAGCTCGGGCCGGCTCTTCGCGCCTGAGTTGAAAGGCGTGCCATGGTACGCGTGGGTCGGCGGGCTTTATGGCGCCTTCTTCGTCGCCATGGCTGCCTTTGCGGCGCCGCGAATTGGCGTTGCCACCATGCTGACTGCGGCAATCGGCGGACAGATCCTTGCGGCGCTCATGCTGGACCATTTCGGGCTGCTCGGGCTGGCCCGTCAGCCGGTCAGCGTGGAGCGTATCGCAGGTGCCGTTCTGGTCCTGATCGGCGCAGTGCTTGTCCGAAGGGGCTGACCGCTGCTAGTGCCTGGACCAGAGGGAATGGGGTCTCCCTGAAAACCGCCTGTCGCTGATGACTCCTGCTTGAAGCGCATGCGTGCAGCAGGAGGAAACACATGGGGTTTGCGATCGTCTTTCTTGGTGCCGGGATCGGCGGGGCGTTGCGCCACGGCGTCAACTTGGCCGCAGTGCGTTATCTGGGCTTCGGATTCCCCTTCGGCACCTTGATCGTAAACATCCTCGGCTCGTTCCTGATGGGACTTCTTGCCGGATATTTCGCCTACCGGACCGGAATCCCGCAGCACATGCGTTTATTCCTGACGACCGGAATCCTTGGGGGCTTTACAACTTTTTCTGCGTTTAGCCTCGATGCCGCTTTGCTTATCGAGCGACATGCTTATGGGCATGCGGCAGCCTATGTCGCGGCCTCCGTCTTTTTCGGCCTGGCCGCCCTGTTCGCAGGCATCCTAGTATTTCAGCTTGAAAGTTTCGTTCCGTGAATATCGATTTGATTCCCGTCGGCGACAATCCGCCCGAAAGCCTCAACGTCATCATCGAGGTGCCGGTCGGTGGCGAGCCGGTGAAATATGAGTTCGACAAGAAGTCGGGCGCTTTGTTCGTCGACCGAATCCTGCATACGCCGATGCGCTATCCGGCGAACTACGGCTTCGTCCCGCACACCTTGTCGCCCGACGGCGACCCGCTCGACGCGCTGGTGATAGCGCGCTCGCCTTTCGTCCCCGGATGCGTCGTGCGCACCCGTCCGATCGGCGTCCTCAACCTCGAGGATGAGCATGGCGGCGACGAAAAGCTCATTTGCGTCCCCGTCGACACGACCTTCCCCTATTACTCAGACATCGGCGAGCGGCAGGACCTGCCCTCGATCGTGCTCCAGCAGATCGAGCACTTCTTCACCCACTATAAGGATCTGGAATCCGAGAAGTGGGTGCGTATCGGAAATTGGGGAAACGCCGATGACGCGCGTCGGATCGTGACCGAAGCGATCACACGCGCCCAGCAGCAGAAGGCCGCCGTCTGAATTCCCTTGCATGCTCGTCGAGCACCGCGGCCATCGCCTTGCTGAGGTCGGCCGCCCCGAATGGCTTTGACAGCACTGCGAACTCAGATCCGTTCTTCAGGACCTCGTCGCTGTAGCCGGTCGCAAGCAGGACCGGCACCTGCGGATGTTCTTCGCGGACATGTCGCGCAAACTCGACGCCACTCATTCCCGGCATTACGACGTCCGAGAGCACGAGATCGATGCCGTTGGACCCGATCCGCTCCAGGGCGTCCTCGGCGCTTTCGGAAGGAATCACCTTGCAGCCAAGGTCGATAAGCAGACCCTCCGCGAAGTCGCGCACCTGAGGATTGTCCTCGACCAGCAGGACGCACAGTCCTTTCGGCAACTCCGACATGGCCGGACCTTCCGTAAGGGCTGCCTGTTCTTTTTCGGTGCGGGGGAGGATCATCGTGATGGTCGTGCCCCGGCCCTCGTCCGACTGGATTTCGGCTCGTCCGCCAGCCTGGGCCGCGAAACCATGGATTTGCGAAAGACCGAGACCGGTCCCCTTGCCGACCGCCTTGGTCGTGAAGAAAGGCTCGAATGCGCGCGCGGCGACGTCCCTCGGCATCCCGACGCCCGTATCGCTGATTCCAAGGGCAACGAAGTCGGATCCGTTCTCGTGCAAGCTGCGCGTGGAAAGGGTCAACTTCCCGCCTTCCGGCATGGCATCGCGAGCGTTGACCGCAGCGTTTAAAATGGCGGTTTCCAGCTGGGCGGCGTCGACCTCGACGCGGCTTGCCCCGGGATCCAATTCGAGCTCGATCGCGATGCTGTCGCCCAGAGTGCGCGAAAGAACGTCTGCCACTGCATCGAGCCGGACGTTGAGGTCGAGCACTTCCGGCCTGATCGCCTGCCGGCGGCCAAATGCCAGTAGATGATTGGTCAGGGTCGTCGCGCGGTCGGCAGTTTCGGTTATGGCCTCGAGATATTGCTTTCGTTTCGCAGCGGGCAGATCCGGCTTCCTGAGCAGGAAGTCGGCGGATCCGGCAATAACGGTCATCAGATTGTTGAAATCATGGGCGATGCCGCCAGTAAGTTCACCGAGTGCCTGCAGCTTTTGCGACTGGATGAGGGCCGCCCGCGTGTTCTCAAGCTCGTCCTGGACCTTTTTCCGCTCGGTAATGTCGCGAGTGATCTTCGCATATCCTACAAGCTCGCCCTCTGTATTGACGATGGGATCCAGGACTGCATTGACCCAAAACCGCGTGCCGTCCTTCCGAACGCGCCAGCCTTCCGCTTCGAAACGACCCTCCGCCGCAGCGATCCGCAAGGCCCTTCCAGGAAGCTCCGCAGCACGATCCTCAGGGGTGAAAAAGATCGAATAATTCTGCCCGATGATCTCGTCGGCCGTGTAACCCTTGAATCGTTCCGCGCCCGGGTTCCACGTGGTGACGTGGCCGTTCGGATCCAGCATGTAGATCGCGTAATCGGTGATGGAGTTGACGAGCAGCTGAAAACGCTGCTGCTCGGAGATACTGTCGAGGCTGGACAAGACGGTGCTGTTCCTAACGCGTTGGCGCAATGCGCCCGTACTCTTCCACCCCGCGGAAGAGCAATATTGCGAATGGCTTAGCGTTCAAGCGGTTTTTGTCCCTCCCAGTGTCAGAACCGGTCAAGCAGCCGGTCGACGGTCCCTTTCGTAGTGCTGCCCTTTTTGGTGGGATCTTTCACCTCACGCTCGAGAGCGCGGCGGATCATCTCAATCTCGCGTTCGGTGAGGTGCTCCACGCCGATGAATTGGTCGCGGGCCTTGGTTACCGCGCGAAGCAACTCATCCAGCTTTGCCTGCATCGCCGCGGCATCGCGATTCTGGGCATTCTGGATAAGGAACACCATCAGGAATGTGATGATGGTCGTGCCGGTGTTCACCACCAGCTGCCACGTATCGGAGAAATGAAATACCGGCCCGGTCACCCCCCAGACGACGATAATCAAGACCGCCAGTACGAACGCCAGGGGCTGGCCTGCCGCGCTCGAGATTGACGTGGCTACACGGGTGAAGAAACGCTCCATAACGCCCGAAACGCTTACGAAACGAGATGGTGCCAGCCCGCTTGCCTAACTTCGACGGTCAGCGCAGTCTCGCGTCGCGCTTGTGGGGAGGGAAAGATGGACGATCACTATTCGCCGCGGCCGGTGGCCGGCTGGTTCAAGTTTGCAGCGATCGCGTCAGTGCTGTTCATGGCGATCGGATGCGCTGGCTATCTCGCCAGCGTCCTGACCGATCCGAGCAGCCTCCCCGCGGACCAACGTAATCTGATGGCCGCGCGGCCGATATGGATGATTGCCGCTTATGCGATCGCGGTCTGGATCGGATTGCTGGGGTCAGTTCTGCTTTTGATGCGCAGGAAAGCGGCGGAGCCCCTGCTGCTCGTCTCGCTGATCGCAGCCATCTTCACTTTCATCCCCTATGCAGTTGTTCCGGCGGTCAGCGATCTCGTCACCACGAACGATATTGCCGTGGCAGTGGTCGTATTGGCGATTACATGGACGATCTTCTGGTTCGCGCGCCATTCACGCCAAAGGGGTTGGCTGCGCTAGCGAATATGGGCGCGCCCGAAGGCGCGCCCGCTCTTGAAGCCTACTGAGGCTTCGATTTCTTCTTCGACTTCTTCGTGGTCGTGTCGGTTGTCGTGGTCGGCGCCAGCGGATCGTCGGTTGTCGCCTGGGCGGCCGGCTCCGCCGGAGTTGCCGGGGTTGCAGCCGTTGCCGGAGTGGCCGGCGTGGCGGGGATCGCCGCCGTGCCCGTTGACGGATCGGCCGGCGTCGCGGGAGTAGCGGGCGTTGCGCCGGACGATGGCGTCGCTGGCGTTGCTGGAGTGGCCTGGGCCGTCGCGACGCTCGCACCGAAAGCCAGCGGCAAAGCGCCGACAATAAGCCTGGTCATCTTCATCGGAATTCCTTTCGTTGTGGATGACTGGGAATGCGCATCGAGGTGCGCGAGGCGGCCGACTAGTGGGACGCGCGGTTGGTTTCGCCCCATTGTCGGTGAGCTGTGGTTGAGCCGGGATGGCTGACAGCCGTGCGAGCGGCTAAAAGCCCTGCCCATGTCCACCTTCACCATTGATACGGCGACCAGCCGAGCGACCCCCACTCCGGTGCCCGGCAAGAGGATGACTGCCCCTGCGCTGCGCGCGCGCAAGGTCGACGGGACGACTGAGCAGCCGATCGTAGCGCTAACCGCTTACACGATGCGCATGGCGCAATTGCTGGACGAGCAATGCGATCTGCTGCTGGTCGGCGACAGTCTTGGACAGGTGATCTACGGGCTTCCATCGACGATCCCCGTCACGCTCGACATGATGATCGCGCACGGCGCGGCGGTCGTCCGTGGAAGCTGGCATGCGCTAGTCGCGGTCGACATGCCTTTCGGTTCCTACGAGGGCTCTCCCGAAGAGGCCTTCGCGAACTGCTCGCGGGTGATGAAAGAGACGGGCTGCGCGGCGATCAAGCTGGAGGGCGGCGATGCCATGGCGCCGACCGTCCGCTTCCTCAGCGAGCGCGGAATCCCAGTCATCGGCCATGTCGGCCTGACCCCGCAGGCGGTGAATTCGCTCGGAGGCTATGGAGCGCGTGGACGCGGCGATGCGGAAGCCAAGAAGATCCTGTCCGACGCGCGGGCGATAGCGGACGCAGGCTCCTTCGCCATTGTCGTCGAAGGCGTGATGGAAGAGCTGGCGACGCGGATTGCCCGTGAAATCCCGGTGCCGATCATCGGGATCGGAGCCTCCGCGGACTGCGACGGCCAGATCCTCGTAACCGACGACATGCTCGGGCTGTTCGAACGGACGCCGCGCTTCGTAAAGCGCTACGACAATCTCGCCGAGCAGATCGGCAAGGCCGCGGAAACCTACGCTTCGGAGGTCCGCTCGCGTACCTTCCCGTCGGCGAACCAGACCTATCGACCGAAGGGATCGTAGGACCCTTTGCCTTTGCCGACTTAGCCGCTAGACGGTTCGCCGCCAGCTTCCATTCATCCGGGGTGAGGAAGGAAGCGCCGGCATTTCAATTTCCGGTCACTTCGTTTTGAGGCAGTCTTGGCGATCCCAACGGACAGCAACGACACATTCCTGAGAGAAGTCGACGAGAACCTTCGTCGCGACCAGCTTCAGGACTTCTTCAAGAAGAATGGCACGTGGATCGCCGTCGCGGTCGTGGTCTTCCTGGGCGCAGTGGGCGGCTGGATCTACTGGCAGGAGTACCAGAAGAAGCAGTCGGCCGAGCAGTCCGAGAAGCTTCACGCCATCTTGACCGACATTTCCTCCAACCGTCGGCAGACCGTGCCGCAGCGCCTTGCGGATCTCGAAAAATCCCACAGCGACGTGGTCCGGGCTTCGGCCGCGCTGACCGATGCAGCGCTCGCGCTCGAGCAGAACAACCGCTCGGCAGCGATCGCAAAGTATCGGGAGCTGGCGAACGACAGGGGACTGGCGCAGGTCTATCGCGACGTCGCCACCATTCGCGGCACAACGCTGGAATTCGACACGCTCAAGGCGGAAGAGGTCGTCTCGCGCCTCGAGCCACTCGCGAAAGCCGGAAATCCCTGGTTCGGAAGCGCCGGCGAACTGACCGCGCTCGCTTATCTCAAGCAGGGCAAGAAGGCCGAAGCCGGCAAGCTCTTTGCCGCGATCGCCGCCGATCAACAGGTACCAAACTCCATTCGGGCCCGCGCCGTCCAGATCGCGGGCACGCTCGGCGTTGACGCAAGCGCATCGATGCCCGGGCTCCCACAACAGGATTGAAATCGATGAAGGCAGTTCGAACGAGGTTCCTGGTCCTGACGCTCGCCGCGCTCGCTGCGAGCGGATGCGGAATCTTCAAAAAGGGATCGCCCAAAACTCCCGTTCTTGGCGAACGCGTCGCCGTTCTCGCCACGGAGCAGGATGTCGCCGTCGATCCGGCTACGGCCGCACTGCCCTTCTCGTTGCCGGAAGCGACCGCGAACTCGGAATGGGCGCAGTCGGGCGGAAACGCATCAAAGTCGATGGGTCATCTCGCTCTCGGTCAGTCGCTTGGACAGGCCTGGGCGGTTTCGATCGGCGAAGGTGGAAGCCTCCGCGCGCGGCTCGCCGCGGCACCGGTCGTCGGGGATGGCAAGGTCTACACCATCGACACGCAAGCGACGGTGCGCGCGTTCGATGCCCAGTCCGGCGCCACGGTCTGGTCGACGCAGTTCGGGACGGAAAAAAGCAATAAGTCATCGCTGTTCGGCGGAGGCGTCGCGTTCGACAACGGCCGAATCTATGCGACGAACGGTCTCGGCTATGTCGCCGCGCTCGACGCCCGTAACGGCGGGATCATCTGGCAGGTCCATCCGGCCGGACCGCTCCGTGGCTCGCCGACGGTCGTCGGTGACACGGTCTACGCGATCACCCAGGACAACCAGATTTATTCCCTCAAGACCTCCGACGGCTCGACCAACTGGTCGCAGGCCGCAGCGCTCGAGATCGCCGGCTTTTTCGGAACCGCCTCGCCCGCGGTCGGGCAGGGAACGGTCGTCGCTGGCTTCTCGTCCGGCGAGCTCAACGCCTATCGCTACGAGAACGGACGTTTGGTCTGGCAGGACCAGCTCGCTCGCACCAGCATTCGCACCAGCGTCGCGTCGATCTCGGACGTCGATGCCGATCCGGTTATCGATAACGGCCAGGTTCTCGCCGTCGGCCAAGGCGGACGCATGGTCTCAATCGAGCTTCTTTCCGGCCAGCGCCAGTGGGAGCTGAACATCGCGGGCATCTCGACCCCGTGGGTCATCGGCGACTGGGCTTATGTCGTCACCGACGATGGCAAGCTGCTCTGCGTCGCCAGGGCGAACGGAAAGATTCGCTGGATCGCTCAGCTTCCCGCCTTCCGCCACGAGAAGAAGAAGGCTGGACCGATCAGCTATTCGGGGCCGGTGCTCGCAGGGAATCGCCTGATCGTCGTCAACTCGGAGGGCGCATTGATCAACGTCGATCCGGCGACTGGGGCGGTACAGAGCCAGACGAGCATAAAAGCGCCGATCAGCCTGTCGCCGGTCGTCGCAAACCAGACCCTGTACATTCTCGACGACGACGGGCGCCTTCACGCCTTTCGGTAGTAGCGGTTGACGCAAGTCCTGCGGGGGTGGCATTGGGCGCCTCCGCTCGGGCGCGGGTGTAGCTCAATGGTAGAGCAGAAGCCTTCCAAGCTTACGACGAGGGTTCGATTCCCTTCACCCGCTCCAACCGATTAGCAACATGCCGGAGGCGTGTTGAGGCCGGAGCGCCTGAAACGAAGCGAAGGGGCGACAAAACCCCAAATCTTCCGCGAATCCGCTCGCCGACGGCGTTGACACATCCCGTGTCCACCGCCACATGGCGCGCCTGCCTGCACCTGGAGAGGTGGCCGAGTGGTTAAAGGCAGCAGACTGTAAATCTGCCCGGGTTTCCCGTACGCTGGTTCGAATCCAGCCCTCTCCACCAGCGCTGCGCACGGCCGGTCCCCAAGGACCGGCGAACAGGACAAGTCAGCTCTCTGCAGCTCGAACGTGGCCTAAATGCCCACGTTCGCTTGGAAAAGTTCGAAGGAAACGTAAGTTAGCGACAAACTTACGCTACGGAATTGTCCAAATTGGCCAAATCGACATAAGTTGGAGCAGACTCGGATGTTCCCTGGGCGTATGGGGGCAGTCAGCTCGGAAGGAATGCCATTGAAAGCGGCGGCGGCGGGGTCGCAGGATCCCGACGACAGGACGGGGGCAGTGACGGCTCGGGTAGCAAAGCTCACCCGCGGTCAGCTGGATTGTCTCTTGCTCGTCGACCAGCACCTCTCATCGAAAGAAATCGCGGCTGAGCTCAACATCTCGCCGCACACGGTCGACCAACGCATTCGCATAGCGCTTCAAACGCTGGGCGTGGAGCGGCGTGCTCAGGCCGCCCGCATCGTGGCCCGGCATCATGAGCCATATCAGCGATTGATACATCAATCGCCGTACATTGAGGGTCCCCTCCCCGCCGAGCATTCAGACGGGGCGGTCAGTCATCAGATTCGGCACGCTGATCGCGCAGGGGAGGCCGGGGGACCGGACCTCAATACCGAGCAGAGATCCGAGCCATTCCGGTCTCCCTTGCCTTTGCCGTTCGCAACGAGGAGCCACCCCCGGAATGAGATGAGCGTCGGCCTCCGGCTGCTCTGGATCTTCCTGATCGCGACTGGCGCAGCGTTTTCGGCGGGCATGTATCTCGCCGGTCTCGAAAGTCTCGCCAGGCTGCTCAAGAGCTAGCGGAAACCACTTCTCTTCTTCTTTCGGCAACTATCCCCGCGCGATTCTCCTTCGCGCGGAAAGGAGCAGTCATGCGTAAGCATCAGATTGAAAACGCCGCCTATGAAGTCGCAACCCAGGTACGTGCCGTCGAGGACAGCATCGATGCCGCGCTCGCCGAGATCGCCGAGCTGCACGCAAGGATCATGCGCGTAAACTCCGTCGCACGCGCCGGCTTCGGAACCGTTCACCCGGTGCTTGAAGAGCTGGCAGCAGCCGTGACCGGCCTGGTCGGGGCCCGCGGCTCCGTCGTCGGCTGCCATACGGCACTGGCCGAGGCGAAGGGCAAGGTCCCTGGCCTTCGCACCGTTTCCTTCGGCGAGGGCAATGACTGCCCGGACCAGAAGACCGGTTTCACCGATCTGCGTATCGTCGCTTGACAGTGTTGGGTGGTGTCGCTGCAGCGGGCCGAGGTGAATCATGCTTAGTCCGCAAGCGTATTTCGTAGTTCTGTTCGTGGTGTGCGCCTACGCATTCGTGCGTGGGCGCACCGACGAGCGCGCCGTGGCGTCAACATGCGTCGCCGCTTCGATAGCGTCCGTGCTGGTCGCCACTCAGAAGGCGAGCGCCTATTCCCACCTCGAGGCTGGCATCTTGCTGGTCGATATCGGCGCCTTCGTGGCCTTCACCCTTGTCGCACTGAAGTCGGAGCGGTTCTGGCCGCTGTGGGTCGCCGGACTGCAGCTGACGACCCTGATGTCGCACGCGTTCAAGGTCGGCCGCCTCGACCTCATGCCGCAGGCCTATGCCGCGGCAGCCCGTTTCTGGGTCTATCCAATCTTCCTGATCATCGTGATCGGAACCTGGCGGAGCCACCGCCGCCGCATGGAAGAACGTCGCCAGCCGGCCTCAGCCTAGAAGGCTTGCGCGCGAGGCCCCTCTCCCGCATTGCCGCCGAAATGTCCCGGCGGAAGAAATCTCACCAAAGCCACGGCACAGCGAACCGGCCGCGATTCTGGGGCAAGCATGCAGTCGCGGCAGCGCTCGATAATCCGGACCGCAAGGTCCTGCGCGCCTGGGCAACCCGCGAGGCGTCCGGCTTCATGCAATTCCCGAAGGATGTCGCGGTCACCCTTGCGGAAGCGCCCGACCTCGGCCGCCTCGTGCCGCACGATGCTCCTCACCAGGGCATCGTGATCGAGGTCGAGCCGCTCGATGAAGCGTGGCTCGACGACATTCTGGCGGATGCGCCGGATCGGGCCGTCCTGCTTGTCCTCGACCAAGTGACGGATCCGCATAACGTTGGTGCAATCCTGCGATCGGCTGCTGCCTTCGGAGCTATCGGAATCGTCACCCAGGATCGTCATTCGCCACCGGAAAGCGGTGCACTCGCCAAGGCCGCGTCTGGAGCGCTGGAGCGCGTGCCGTGGGTTCGAGTCGTCAATCTTGCACGAGCGCTCGAGCAGATCGGCGAGGCAGGCTTCTGGCGCATCGGCCTTGCCGGCGAGGCGGACGCGGATCTCAAGGACGCGCTGGGTCCGCCGCGCGTTGCCCTGGTGCTTGGCGCCGAAGGGCCCGGAATGCGCCAGAACACGCGCGAGCATTGCGATGCCGTGGCACGCCTGCCCATTTCGGACTCGATCGAGAGCCTCAATGTCTCCAATGCGGCGGCAGTGGCCCTCTATGCAGCGAGTGTTGCCTGATGGTTCGAACTGCCGACACGCTTCACGAAAGCCTCGATGAGCTTGCGAGGCTCGAACCAGCCTTCGCAGCGGTTCTTGAGAAGCATGGGCGCCCTGAGCCGCGCATCAGCCCACCCGGCACTATCACCTTGCTTCGCACGATCGTCGGCCAGCAGGTCAGCGTCGCGGCAGCACGGTCGATGTGGGCCAAGCTTGAAGCAGCTTTCGGTTCACCGCCGGACCTTTCGAAGCTCCTTGCCGCAACCGACGAGGAGATGCGAGCGGCGGGCATGTCTCGCCAGAAAGCGGGCTACATTCGTAGCCTTGCGGACCTCGTGCTTTCCGAAGAGCTGAACCTCGACGCTCTGCCGGAAGAGAATGAGGAAGCAATCGCGCTTCTGACCAAGATCAAGGGCATCGGGCGCTGGTCGGCCGAGATCTACCTGCTGTTTGCCGAAGGCCGACGCGATGTCTTCCCGGCGGGCGATCTGGCGGTGCAGATCGAACTCGGACGACTGATGGGCTTCGAGGAGAAGCCGACCGAGAAGCAATTGCGTGAGATCGGCGAGCGCTGGAAGCCGCATCGCGGCGCCGCGGCGGTACTCGCGTGGCACAGTTACAATTCAGCGGTATTGTAATCTCGAAACCAGCTCGCAGAGGACCCGATGAACGCACGAAAGCTGATGCAATACGAACCAATCGTCCTTGGCATTGTGCGGATCATGACGGGACTTCTATTCCTGGAGCACGGTGCCCAGAAATTCCTGTCCTTCCCGCCGGGAGATTATGCCGGTAGCGGATGGGCCTTCTCGCAGCTCGGGGCATATGCCGGGCCAATCGAGCTGATTTGCGGATTCCTTGTGGCGATCGGGTGGTTCACCCGTCCGGCGGCGTTTTTGGCGTCCGGGACAATGGCTGTCGGATATTTCTACCAGCACATGCCCAAGGACTTCTGGCCCGTGAACAACATGGGCGATGCAGCAATCCTCTATTGCTTCATCTTCCTCTATTTCGTGTTCAGGGGGCCGGGAGCGCTCAGCATCGACGGCGACACCCGCGCCATTGTGGCCAGTTCCGACTAGTTTCTAACCCGGAGGTTGTGCTCGCGGGTCGCAAGACCGCGATAGGTCTTGGATCCCTTCTCGACCCGGAAAGGAGCCATCTTCTCGCCGGCACTGTTGCGGCCAACGATATAGCTCGTCGACGACTGGCCCGCCCCGTTGCTGAAGCGGTAATGGACGTTGAAGCCGACCACCGGCACGAAGAGGGTCCGGCCTTCGACCTCGAACAGACGTAACTGGTCGCGCGGAAGCGTGACGATGCTTCTAAAGCTCATGCGCTGAAGCGGCGGAATGGTGGTCCCGTCCGATTGGCCCGGCTGGCGACCGAAGAAGGCGCTTAGTAGCTGGTCCTGGTCCGTACCCGCGTTGAACAGGGCCGCCTCGACCAGCACGTCGCGGGCTGGTGCGCTTCCCGAATTGAAGATGACGACTTCGAACTGGATCGAGGCCTTTTCGGCGTCGACGATTGCGGCCTGCGGGTCGAACTCGATCTCGAGCCACGGACGTAGACGGGTCGAGACGATCCCCTGCGCTGGAGCGAGCTTGGTCGTGACGCTGCCGGAAACCGGTTCCCGAAGCTCAGGCTGAGGCGCCGGAGCGGGGCGCGGCAGGGCCGGCCTCGGCGTCTCGGGCCTGGGCGTCGGAGGACTGAAGTTGAATGCAGATGCGTCACCGCTGGCACCGGCAAAAGAATAGTCGGGCCGTTGACGACGGAAGTACCAGAGAGCCGCGCCCACAACTGCAAGCAGCGCCAGAAGCCATGGCCAGTGTGAAAAGAGGTTCCCTTCCGCCGATGTCGTGTCGACGATTGGGGTTGCCGCAGGAGCAAGCGCGCCTCCGAACGACGTGGTCTGGCTTTCCGTCGGCGCCGAAGGCGTGAACCCGAATGAGCTACCGGCAGTCGAAGTCGGGGTTGGCGATGGCACCGCAGTTCGCGAAGTCTGGGTCGGGGTACGCTCCGATTGAGCGGCGACGGTACGCGTGTTCGCTGCCGGCTGCGCGTTCGTCGGGGCCGCAACGACCGTCGTTGGTCTGGCCGCGGGTTGCGACGCGGCAGGTTCGGCAGTGTCGGCACGCCTCGTCACCGTGCCGTTAATAGAGAAATCCTTGAGTTGCGCGGGACCGACAGCGTCCTCGCTCGAAGGCGCAGGCAAAGCGATGGTGGGCGGCGCCGGGCTGTTGTTCGCCTGATCCTGCGCAATCGCAGGCGCAGCGAGGCCCAACGCCAGCGCTACCGCCGTCGAACTCATGCGCAATGCTTGCTTCATCTCACCCTTTGATCTGGCTGGGGTCGCTTAGCTCCAAGCAGCGACTCCGGCGCTTTGCCGTCCAATCGCCTGCCTTTCAAGCACAGTATGGATGAACGACAGGCGACCAGCGGCAAAAAACGCCGAAATGAGCGGGATTTAGCGCGCGTCGACCAGGACGAGCTCGGCGTCTTCCTCGGCCTTGACCGTCACGACCGACTCGCCGGTAATGGCGACGCCGTCGCGTGTCTCGGCCTGCGTGCCATTCACGTCGACCTTGGCGCTCGGCACCAGGTAGAGGTGCCGCGACGGGTCCGCCTTGTATTCCAGCGTCTCGCCAGCCTTGAGCGTCGCGCCGAGGATCCGCGCATCGGAATTGATGTGCAGCACGCCGTCGTCGCCGTTGCCGCTGGCGAGCAGCTGGAATTGCCCCTCGCGGCTCTCCTTCGGGAAGGGCCTAGCGCCCCAACTTGGCGGGGCATTCGGCTTGTCCGTTTCGATCCAGATCTGGAAGAGCGTCGTGTCCTCGTCCTCCAAATTATACTCGGCATGGGTCACGCCCGTGCCGGCGCTCATCACCTGCACGTCGCCGGCCGCGGTGCGGCCCTTGTTGCCCATCGAGTCCTGGTGTGTGATCGCGCCCGTGCGGACATAGGTGATGATTTCCATGTCGCGATGCGGGTGCGGCGGGAAGCCCGACTTGGCGGCGATCTTGTCGTCGTTCCAGACGCGGATCCGGCCCCAGCCCATACGGTTGGGGTCGTAGTAATTCGCGAACGAGAAATGGTGACGGGCATTGAGCCATCCGTGGTCGGCATGGCCCAGCGAATCAAATTTGCGGATGTCGATCATGAGATGAAAGTGGCTCTGCAGCAGAACCCTTCAAGTGTCAGCCGTGTAACCTAAGACCGGAAGCGTAACGAGCCGCCTTGTCCGCATAATGCGCGGCGGAGAAGCGAAGCGCCGCCTTCTCTGCATCGGTCAGCGGACGAATCAGGCGGGCCGGCGCACCGACGATCAGCCCGCCTTCCTCGAATCTCTTGCCCTCGGTGACCAGCGCGTTTGCGCCGATCAGGCACTCGGAGCCAAGGAATGCGCCGTTCAATATTCGCGCTCCCATGCCGATCAGGCAGTCGCGGGAAATGGTACAGCCATGGAGGATCGCCTGGTGGCCGACCGTCACGCGCGCGCCGATGGTCAGAGGCGCTCCGGGATCGGAGTGGCCGATCGCGCCGTCCTGGAAGTTCGTTTCCTCACCGAGGATGATCGGTGTGTTATCGGCGCGGATGACCGCTCCGAACCAGACACTGGCCCTTGCCGCTAGCCTGACGTCGCCGATCAGGTCAGCCGACGGGGCAGCCCAGGCTCCTTCCGCCAACTGTGGGAATACGCCATCGATATCGTAGAGGCTCATTCCTCGAAAGCCCCAACGAACACCTCTTCGCCGGCCACCCCTTCCAGCTCTTCGTCGAGCCCGCGATACTCTATGCCAAAGTCCCTTTGGAAACCCTCGAAATCCGCCTCCGTCTCCCAGCGGTCGATGGTCAGCCACCAGTCGCCCGGCTCGCAGGGCCGCAGCAACGTGGTGCCGCGATATCCCTGAGCCTGCTCGAACAGCCTCGCCCAATTGCCGGTGCCCGAGTAAGCCCGCTGAAACTCGTCCTCGCGGCCAGCAGGTGGCCTGAATTTCCAGACGCGCGCATGTGTCATGAACCGCGTTTACACGCGGTCGATACCGCTAGTCACGCGCGGCTCTGGCCGAATGAACACCCGCGAAAGCTCGGGGTGGCGGTCCCGCAGTCCGCGCTCGATGCGGCCGATCAGCTTCTCGACATCCGGGATCGTCAGTCTGTCGTCGAACTCGACGTCCATTGTCGCGATCACCTGGTCCGGCGCCATGTGCGTGGTCAGCACCCTGCGGACGCTCCTCACGCATGCCTCACGATCGGCCGCCTCGCGAATGGCTTCCTGAAGAATGGGATCGGCGCGCTCTCCGATCAGCAGGTTCTTGCTCTCTCGGGCGAGCACGCCGGCAACTGCTGCCAGGACCAGGCCGATCAGGATGGACGCGCTGCCGTCGATCCACGGAGCATCATATGCAACCGCAAGCCCCGTTCCGACCGCCGCGATGACGATTCCGATCAGTGCAGCGGTATCCTCGAACAGGACCATGAACATCGTTGGGTCCTTGCTCGCCCTGACAACATGCCAGATCGACCCGTCTCCCCGCACTCGCTGGAACCCGCGCCACGCCACGAACCAGGACACGCTCTCGAAGACGAACGCCAGGCCGAGCACGATGAAATTGATGTACGGCTTGGTGATGGCCTCCGGATGCCGAATGTGGATCACACCCTCGTAGATCGAAATGCCCGCGCCGAGTGCAAAGATCATGAGCGCGACCACAAAGCACCAGAAGTAGAGCTCGCGGCCGTAACCGAACGGATGGACCTCGTCCGCCGGCCGGGATGACCGGTGCTGTCCGTAGAGTAGAAGGACCTCATTCCCGCAATCGACTAGCGAGTGGACTGCTTCGCTGAGCATTGCCGAGCTTCCGGTAATCGCGGCCGCAATGCCCTTTGTCACCGCGATGAGCCCATTCCCGATCAGGGCAGCGATGATCGCAGGGCGGGATTCAGGAACAGCCACTGCCCGACAACCGCTCCATCCGGAGAAGTTTCCGCACTCGTATCGATTTAGAAACGATTAGGGATTGCGGCGCAGACTTGGCGGCAATGAAGACCAGCCCCATCATTGCGTTGATCGCAGCAGCCATCGCGCTCGTGCCGAGCGATGCCGACGCGGCCGCCTATGTCGCGACGTCGCCGGGGCTCGACAACGTCAATGCGCGCATCCTGATGGCCCACAATGCGGCGCGGGCCGAGGTCGGAGCTCCGCCTCTGCAGTGGGATCCGAGCCTCGCAGTAGCGGCGGCTTCCTATGGCCCTGCGCTGTCGCGGATCGGGCACCTCGTGCATTCGCCCCGTGCCGGGCGCGAGAACCAGCGCGAGAACCTCTGGATGGGACAGGAGGGGCGCTTCCGCCCGGAAGAGATGGTCACTGTCTGGACCGACGAGAAAAGACTGTTCAACGCCGGCATGTTTCCGAACGTTAGCCGTTCCGGGAACTGGTCGGACGTCGCCCACTATACGCAGATGATCTGGAAGACGACGACCCACGTCGGCTGCGCCATCTATCGCGACGGCACCTGGGATTATCTGATCTGCCGCTATTCGCCGCCCGGCAATCGCGACGGGAACACCGTTCCCTAGTAGAGGAACATCGGCATTCCCTCCACGCGCATCAGCTTCGCGCGGTAAGTGGAGGGATCGTAGAGGCCGGAAACGTCGACCAGCTTCGCACTCTCTTCGAGCGTGCCAATCGGAACATGGCAATAATTGCCGTCCTTGAGCGCTACCATTCGCGCATGCTCGTTACGGGCCAATAGCTGCACCGCGAGCGCTCCGAAAGCGAGGCCGACCATCCGGTCCATCGCGTCGGGCTCACCGGCGCGCATCAGATAGGCGAGTTCCTGGATGACGGTGCCAAACCCGAGGCGCTGCTTGATCGCCCGTCCCAGCCGTCGGCTGACGCTGATGTCCTCTCGCTCGCTACCCGGAAGCGAGCGCATCGTATCGTCGCCATTACCTTCGCCGCGGATCGTCGCGCCTTCGGAGATGACGCACATCGCATAGTTCGATCCGCTCTCTTCCTTGTCTCGCGCAAGCAGCGGAAGGAGCACGTCGAGGTCAGCGGGAACTTCGGCGATGACGGTGCGGTCGACCTGCGCGAGGAACCCGGCGAGCAATGCCGTTTCGCCGCTCCGCCGACCGAACAGCTCGATGATGCCGATCCGCTCGTGGCTTCCGACAGTGGTGCGAAGCGCATTGATCGCCTCAACCGAGCGGCTGACCGCGGTCGAGAAGCCGATGCAGTAATCCGTGCCGAAGACGTCATTATCCATCGTCTTGGGAATGGAGATGACCGGAAAGCCCTGACGCGACAGATGCGCGGAGAAACGCAGGGTGCCGTCGCCCCCGAGGGTTACCATTGCGTCGACGCCGACCCGCTGCAGCGTGTGGAGGACCTGGGTCGTCTTGTCCCCGTCAGCGATCGTGCGCGGATCGAGCCGAGACGTGTGGAGGATCGTACCACCCATCCGGTCGATTCCACGGACCCCGTCGCGGGTCAGCGAGACGCTGTTGGCGGCGATCGAAGCGGGATCGTCGGGATCGATTTCGAGCACGCCCTGCCAGCCACGCTTGAAGCCGACCACTTCCCAGCCGTTGTCGTCGGCGTTGAGCGTGATCGAACGAATGCAGGGGTTGAGCCCGGGAACATCGCCGCCGCCGGTCAGAATTCCGATCTTCACGTCACCCCCGCTAACGATGATGTGCAGGACTGGCTAGCGGCGGATCGCGATGCTCGCCAGTCCCCTCGCGCTTCAGGGTCGTGAGTCTGGGTTTCCGGATATAGAGAAGGCCGCGGATCGCTCCGCGGCCCTTCTCCTTTGCGAATTCGGGAGGCGTGATCTCCCTAACGCGCTCCCCAATCAGACCATGTACCAGTCCGCTGTGTGGAGGTGGCTCAGCGCTTCGATCTTCAACGTCGAGTACACGTCGCTGGTACCCATGAGGCTAATGGAATGGCTTGAGGGCGCCATGCCGCTATCCGCTGTGTAACCAGCATTCTTGAGAGACAGACTGCTCAACTGCGCCGCGAACGAACTCGAGTTGATGGAGGACGTATCGCCAACATCCACTAGGATGTGCTGAGTGGCGGTCTGATCGTTATCGCCGTCGACGATGTTGAACCCGAAGTCCAGGCTGGCGCCGATCGTCCCACTGTTCTGCTGCACAAACCCGATGTCCACGATCTTCAGGACGTCGTTGTCCATCGGATCCCAAGCCGTCAGGCTGGTCGTGGCGCTGCTGCCGCCATTGACCCCGACGGCGCCGTTCAGGTTGATGGCATCACCCGTCAACCCGTTGGAGCTCTGCATGATCTGTATGCCCTGAATCAGGTAGGTCTCGCCAGCGATCGTGTAGTCGTTCTGCTCAATGATCAGCAGGGCATCGTTGTTATCGAGCGTGAACTCGGTGTTGTACGGGGCGGGAATATTTGCGTTGCCCCTGATCAGGTCCGAATTCTCGACGTTGACGGCTCTGGTTATTTCATTGCCGTTCGCATCCTTCAGGTCGAGTATCAGGACGAGGTCTTCGGAGTTGCCGATGCCGTCGAACTTGACGACGACGCCACTGGCCGATGTTGTCGGGTCGAGCCGCTCAGTGCCACCGCCGGCAGCTTTCGGGTTGACATCGCTGAGGATGTTTTCCTCGAAGAACCGCAGCGTAAGCAGTTCACCTTTCTGGATCGTATCGCCAGCAACGCCATTGGTGGCCTGAGTTGCACTGACCCAGTCCTCGTTGACGTTGGTGACCATATCATGGGTGGCCCCGCCGTTGTTAAACGTGGTGTCACCGACGGTCGCTCCGTCGCCGGTCGAGTTGAACCCGAAGCCGATCTGCTGGGTGACCGAGTTCCCGGTGAACTGAACGAAGAACGGATCCGGATCGCCATTCGGCGTCAGCTGCTCGGCGACGATCAGAGGATGCCCAGTGTTCCCCGTGGGCGCCTTGGCGACCAGCTCGGCCGTGTGCAGCACGTCGAAGCTGAATCCGTCGACCACGTCAGTCAGGGTGAATGTGTAGGTATCGGCAGCCTTGTCGAAATAGAGCGTGCCGCCCGCCGTAGCACTCTGCACGCCAGCCGTGATCGGGTCATAGTCGTAGCTGAACGAGAAGCTGAAGGTGGCGGAGCTGGCGTCCTCGGCCGTGAGGGTCGCGACCGCGTCAGTGATGCCTGGGTTCTGTGAGTTGGAGACCGCGCCTGTCAGGCTGATCTGCACCCCTGCAGTGTTGGCGTCGGCATCGACGAAGTCGCTAACCGTCGTCAAATTGTAGGCCGCGCCGGCGATCTGGTCCGTCATGGCATAGCCGAAGTTTCCGCTGGCCGTCGCGTTCAGCGTGTTCGCCAGCGTCTCGGGCGATTGATTCCCCGCAGTACCAGGATCGGCGTCGAACGCCTTCGTGATGACCGGATCGGTGTCGTTGAAGGTCAGTGATAGTGCCGACGAGGTCGTGCTCTGCTGGGAGACGGAGTCATTGTCGCCGTCGGTTACAGTCACCGTCGCCACGACATTAATCAGGCCGCTGAGATCGAGCGTATTGTCCTCGCTCCCGCCCTGGGTGTTGTCGTGCTCGAGCGCAACGACCGACGTCAGCGTCACGTTCGTGCCAGAGAGCACCACCGTGAACGCCGTTGCGTCGAGCGTGGTGTCGCCGTCACTGTCGTACTTGCCCGAAATCTGGGTGGCCGAGTCGGCTACCAGCGTGATCGGATGGTTGCCCGCAGTCGTCACCAGCCCGGTCGCGGTCCCGGCCAAGCTCAGCGCGTAGGTCACATCCGTCGTGCTGCCGTCGACCGCGCCCGCCGTTACACCGGGCGGCGTGATCGTTGCCGTACTCTTGCCGCCGTTGCCGCTTGCCTCGTCTACTGCGGCGGAACCAACCGCCACGGCTGATGTGATCGAGAGCGTCGGGTCGGTGTCGTCAAACGTGATTGACAGTGCCGAGCTCGAACTTTGCTGCGACGCAGGATCATTGTCGCCGTCCAAGACCGAAACGGTCGCCACGACCTTGATGAGGCCGTTGAGATCGAGCGTATTGTCCTCCCCCGCGCCTTGCGGCGAATTCGAGTGCTCGAGCGCAACCATCGACCTCAGCGTGACCGTCGTCCCGGAAAGCGTCACGGTGAACGCCGTCGCATCAAGCGAGCCATTGTTGTCGCTGTCGTACTTGCCCGAGATCTGGCTCGCCGAATCTGCGACAAGCGTGATCGCTTTGTTGCCTACGGTCGTCTGCAGCCCTGTCGCCGACGAGCCTATCAACGCCAGCGCGTAGGCCACGCTCGGCGTGACGCCGTCGACCGCACTCGCGTTGTAGGTCGGCGGCGTGATCGTCGCCTGGCTCTGTCCAGCAACGTTGCTCGCCTCCACTACCTCGAGGGCGCCAACCACCGGCGCGGCCGTGATCGAGAGATCCGGCCCGGAGTCGTCGAAGTTGATGAAGGAGCCGACTTCTTCGGTGCGGCCGTTGGGGGTGGTCGTCTGGAAATGGAACTCGGTGATGTCACAGCCTTCGTTGGCGTCGACACCCGTCACCTGCAGCCGGTCCATTGAGGTCGCGGTCGTGAAATCGACCGTGGTGACGTTATCGAGCCCTGTGATGGTAACCGCATTCCCGGTCCCGCTAAGCCCCGTGATGGTGACGTTGCCGCTCGAGGTAGCATAGGTGCCATCCGCAGTGATCGTGGACGCAAATCCCGATGCGCCCGTTAGTATGACGCTGGTGATGTCTACGGGGTTGGTCGCGGTTCCGTCGTAGAAGTCCGAACCTTGCTCGTTACCGGTATTGTTGAAGGCCCTGATGGTGATGTCGACCCTCTTATCCGGGTTGGAAGGCGTGATCTGGTTGATCGTGAACCCAGCCCGCGTGACATCCTCGAGATGACTGCCGTACTGGATCTGCGAAGCGCTGCCTGAAGCCAGGGTGCCGCCGGTCACGAAATCGACCTGGAGCGTCTCGTTCGGATTTATGCTCTGGTTGGCGACGCCGAAGCCCTGTGTGCTCACATTGGCTGTGCCACCGATACCTATGACCAGTACTTGCTTGGAAGCATCGGTGGGCGAATTGATGATGTAGAAGTCAGGATTACCGGACGCGGCGTTCGCGCCCGAGAAGCCGACCGTGGTGGTAGCAGAGAGCGTTGCGAACACCTTGTTGGTGAGATCGATGCGCTCGTCGGTGGAATTCGTATCCGGATGGGACAACGCCACATACTGGACCAGATACAGGTCCGGGGTGGTGGTGCTGGTGTTGATCAGCGCGAACGAAAAAGCGAGCGCTCCGCCTGCTGCCGGCGCAGTTGCCGGGTTCGACGTACCAATCACGCCCCGCACGACATTGGAATTGCTGGGGTCGAGGAACAGCCAGACATAATTGCCATCGACCGTTTGGATGCCGCTGTTCACGCCCACGGTGGTGGAAAACGGAGTTCCACTGAGACTCTGCGTGAGAGACACTGAGGAGAACGAGTCCCCTCCGGTCGCCGTCGCCGTGATAAAGTCGGCCATGTAGGCGACTTCCGGTGAGCTCAATCCGCCCGACGTATCGAGCGACAGGAGATATTGGACCGTGGGATCGGTGCTGTACGGAGCAACGGTCTTGTCGACGTCGTTATCCGTAAGACCAGTTGATTCGTCGACCGTGATGTCGAGAGCAGTGATATCGAGCGCCATGACGAGTTCCCCCTGGTGGAACGACGGCCCCCTCCATGGTCGCCATTGATGCAAAGACCTTCTGTCGCCGCGGCGCATGGTGCGCTGCGTCGAGGAATCAGCTGATTATGAAACCCGTTTCCGGGAGCCTCTCAGATCAAGGATCGTGTGCCATGTCGCGAAATCCCCTGGTACGAGCGACAGTTTTTCCGCTCGTCCGGGGCTGGTCGTCGGAGGCAGTGTGCCGGCGGCGGTCAGGTCCGAAACGGCGGCCTGCTCACGCAACAACCCGACACCATCAGGGCCGGCATGTAGCCGGGACTCCCGAGCAAGATGCGATAATGCCTTAAAAAAGCGTGTTTTTCAAGCATTAACACTAATCTAGATAAGAAATAATAAACGAGCGGGATAGTGCTTCGACGTTCGGAAGCGCCTGCATTGCCGGCAACGACGTCAATGCCAATCCTTCTACCCAAATCAGATTCGCGCGCCCGGCAGCTCTGGAATGCGCTTAGTTCAGCGCCGATTTGCCTATGGTGCCCAGGAGAGGACTCGAACCTCCACGCCCTTGCGAGCGCCAGCACCTGAAGCTGGTGCGTCTACCAATTCCGCCACCTGGGCACGGAGAGCTCGTTTTCAGCTGGTAGGCGGCGCCATTTGGAGGCGGGCCAGAGGCTTGTCAATTCCCGTTCGCCGCAGCCTCCGGCTCATAATCGAGAATGTCGCCCGGCTTGCAGTCCAGCGCCTCGCAGATCGCCTCCAGCGTCGAAAAGCGGATGCCCTTGACCTTGCCGGACTTGAGCAACGACAGGTTGGCCTCGGTGATGTCGATCTTCGCCGCGAGGTCCTTCGACCGCATCTTTCGAAGTGCGAGCATCACGTCGAGCCGGACGACGATGCTCATCAGACGATCTCCCGCATTTCCTCGTCGATCGTGCGAGCACGCTCGAGAAGGCGGGCGACGAGGAACAGGATGAGCGCAATTCCGATCGTCAGGACGTCGCGCAGCTGTAACCTGAATTCGAGGCGGTGCGTCTCGCCCGGTCCGGTCAGGAACACGGCGACGATCGGCGCGACGATCCACACGACCGCAACAACGAGAAGCCAGAAGGCGAACGAGCGGAATGCACCGACGACGCGGGCCGAGAACAGATCGCCCTCGCCGATCGCTCCCAGCATCCTGCTCAGCTGGTAGAGCGCGACGCTCAGGAGGAGGATCGTGACGTCGGCCACGATCATCGGCGTTCCGGATTCGGCCGCGGACGAATGCGCCTGGACCTCGACGGCTCCACGAAGGCTGAGCCCCAGTCGCCCGGCAATATAGGCAAGGATGATGCAGCCCCAGAAGATCCAGACCGCCCACCGAAGCCGCTTCGCGGTCCTGCCAATGTTCGATCCATTCATCTCGCTTGACCTTATTATCGTTTTGCGATAATTCGTTGATGCATTGCAATACGGACATAAAGGGAAACAGAATGAAACGCCAGATCAAAGTCGCGCTCGCGCTGGTAAGCCTCGGGGCCGCAACGGCGCTTTATCCGTGCATTGCCGCGGCGCAAATCGCGAAGCCGGTCGTGACGGCGATCCCGGACGCGCGGGCCGCCGTTCCGTTCGAGCTGTTTCGCGAGAACCGGATCATCCTCAGCGGCCGCGTCAACGGTAATGATACGCCAATGATCCTCGACAGCGGCGCCGGCGTCACGACAATCGACCGCGACTTCGCGCGCAAGATCGGCCTTAAGCCAGGCATGAAGATCACGGCGCAGGGAACGGGCGGAAGGCAGGACGCCGAACTTGTCCAGGATGTCACCGTCGAAGTCGGCAATCTCAAGCTTAGCGGAGTGACGGTCGCGGTGATCGATCTCGATGCGATCGAGAAGGCAATCGGCCGGCCGATCCCTGTCATCATGGGCCGCGAGCTATTCACGAACAGCGTCGTCGATCTGGATTTCGACAAGCAGATCCTGTCCCTGTCGCCGGCATCAAATTTCGTCTCGCCAGCGGGTGCCACGGAAGTGAAGCTAAAGCGCGACGGGACGCTTCACTACTTGCCCATTTCCATCGACGGCCAGGCCCCGGTGGATGCGGCGCTCGACCTCGGCAACGGCGGAGCGCTCAGCCTGTCCAAGGAATATCACGAGTCGGTTCCGGCACTCGCGAAGCTCCCTTACGCCATCGGGCTGAGCGGCGGAGTGGGCGGCCTGCACGAGACGAAAAGGGTCACGATGCCGACGGTCGAAGTCGGCGGCTTCACCTTCCATGATGTGCCGACGGACTTCGGCTCGGTCGCGGACGGCCCTTACGAGAAGCGTGCCAACGCAGGCATCCAGCTGTTCAAGCAGTTCCATCTAACGCTCGACCTCAGCCACGACCGGCTATGGTTGAAACCCGCCGGGCACCCGCCGCTGTTCACCAAGGACCGGGCGGGCATGTTCGTCTTGCTGGAGGACGACCATTTCAACGTCCTCCACGTGACGCCGGGCGGACCCGCGGAACGGGCCGGCCTCAAGAAGGGCGACAAGCTGGTTGCGATCGGTGGCAAGAAGGTCGGACCCAGCTTCTATTCGTCGAAGCAGGCTGGCTGGACCCGTGAAGACGTGGGAACCAAGATCTCCCTCACCAAGTCCGACGGACAGACCGTCATCTTGACCCTGGCCGACTATTATTGACGCGAAAAGGTGGCCGCCGGATGCGGCGGCCGCCTTGTCAATGCGCCGCACCACCGGCTAGTGGCGATGCGATGCTCAATCCCCAGCTCGTGACGGTTTTCGGCGGCGGCGGCTTCATCGGCCGCTACGTTTGCGAACAATTGTTCGAAGCAGGCGCGCGCGTCCGGGTCGTGACCCGCGAACCGCGCCACGCCAACTTCATCCAACCGCTCAGCCAGGTTGGCCAGTTCGGGTTCGTCCGCGCCGACGTGACCAATCGCGACTCCGTCCGGCATGCGATCGAAGGCGCTTCCGCGGTCATCAACCTGACCGGTGCCTTTTCGAAGATGGATGCCGTCCACGTTGCCGGGGCACGGAACATCGCCGAGGCCGCGAAGAAGGCAGGAGCGCAATCGCTCGTCCACGTTTCCGCCATTGGCGCCGACGCCGATAGCGAGGCCGTCTACGCCCGAACCAAGGGCGAGGGCGAAAAGGCCGTCCGGAAGGCTTTCCCGGCGGCAACGATCGTCCGGCCTTCGATCGTCTTCGGCGCCGAGGACAAGCTGACCAACCGCCTCGCCGGTATGTCGAGGCTTCCGGCGCTACCGGTGATCGCGCCTAACTGCCGCTTCCAGCCGATCTTCGTCGAGGACCTCGCGAAGGCGATCGCCCTCGCCGCGCTCGATCCGAAAGCCCATGGCGCCAAGACCTACGAGCTGGGCGGCGCTCAGGTCCTGACGATGCGCGAACTGACGGTCGAGATCCTCAAGGCCGCAGGCCGCGACACCGAGCTGGTCAACGTGCCGGGCCCGATCGCGTCAGCTATCTCCTGGCTCGGCTTCCTCCCGGGCGCACCCCTCACCCGCGACCAATGGCTGATGCTTCAGCACGACAATGTCGCCGAGGGTCCCGGGCTCGACGCCTTCGGAGTTCGTCCTACCCCGTTCGCCGCGGTCGCGCCGGGTTGGCTCGGAATGTACGGCGGCAACCGCTTCGCCCGCCGCCGCGTGAACCTGACCGCGACCTTCTAAGTGCCCGTCCTCCTGATCGCGATCATCCTCGGCATCGTCGAGGGAGTGACGGAATTCCTTCCGGTCTCCTCGACTGGCCATCTGATCCTCGCCACGGAGCTCATGGGCTTCGACGCCGATCGCTGGGCCGCGTTCAACGTCATCATCCAGCTCGGCGCCATCCTGGCGATCGTCGTCCTCTATTGGCGGACGTTCTGGGCAGTGCTGGAAGGCCTGCTGCGAAACAATCCGATGTCGTGGCGCTTCGTCCGAAATGTGCTGATCGGATTCCTGCCATCGGCGATCATCGGGGTGATCCTGATCAGCAAGATTGAGCTGTTGCTGGGAAATGCTGAGGTCGTCGCCTGGGCGCTGGTCGCGGGCGGCATTGCGATCCTGATCATCGAGAAGTTCGTGAAGCCTGGCCAGATCATCGGCGTCGCCGAAATGCCGTTGAAGACAGTCCTCGGCATTGGCTTTATCCAGTGCTTATCGATGATCCCGGGCGTCAGCCGCTCCGGAGCGACCATCCTGGGGGGACTTTCGCTAGGTGTAGAACGGCGGACTGCGGCTGAGTTCAGCTTCTTCCTCGCCATTCCGACCATGGTCGGAGCCACGACGCTGGAACTCATCAAGCATCACGACACTCTGCTCGCTGGTGCAAGCGGCGTCGGCTTCGGCGCGGTCGCGGTGGGCTTCCTTGTCAGCTTCATCGTCGCGATCGTCGTCGTGAAGGCCTTCGTCCACTACATCTCGCGGCACGGCTTCTGGCCGTTCGCCTGGTACCGGATTATCGCCGGGACGGCTGCCCTTATCTGGCTCGCGGCACGGTAGATTTAATCTGCCGTTCATCGACTGCTAAGGTCGCAAGCCCATAGAAAGTCACTGTTTCTGGCCCTCGGGACTCGTACCATGCGCGCCATTTTTCTCACGCTTCCGCTTGCAGCTTTGGCCTCGCCGGCATTCGCGCAGGCAGCGCCGCCTCCGCCTCAGGCGTACCAGCTTCCGCCCGAGGTGACTGACATGCGCTGGGCCGACCGGTTGACCGACACCATGGTCGCCATGTCGAAGGCGTTCCTGAACCTGCCCGTTGGCGAGGTGGAAGCAGCCGTCGAAGGCCGTCAGCCGACAGCCGCCGACCGGCGCCGGACTCTCCGGAATGAGACGGGAATGAACGAGCGCGACGTCCGTCAGCAGATCGAAGCGACCCGGCCGGCGATGCAGGCCGGAATGCGGGCCGTTCAGGCGGCGCTTCCGTCGATCATGAAAAGCCTCGAGGACGCGAAGCAGGAGCTTGATCGGGCCTCGGCGAACGTCCCCCGTCCCGATTATCCGCGGCGGTGACGCAGACGCCTAGACGCGGGCGCTGCCCTCGCTAAAGCTGCCCTCAAATGTGGCAGCTCTTCCAATTCCCGCTCTGTCCCTTTTCCCGCAAGGTCAGGCTCGTCCTCGCAGAAAAGGGCATTGCGGCTGAGCTCGTCCGCGAGAACCCGTGGGAGCGCCGCGACGAGTTCGTCGATCTCAATCCCGCCGGCGAAACGCCCGTCATGGTCGAGGCGGACCAGGGTATCACCCTGATCGGCTCGCAGCCGATCGTTGAGTATTTCGACGAGACGGTCGACCGGATGCCGATGATCCACGGCAACGCCGCGCTCCGTGCGGAGATCCGACGCCTCACCGAATGGTTCGACGAGAAGCTGTATCGCGAGGTCGTCGAGCCGCTGATGAACGAGCGCATGCGCAAGCGCCTCGTCAGCAAGGAAAGCCCCGATACGCGTATCCTCCGCGAGGCGATGCGGGTCGCCAACAATCACCTCGATTACGTCGACTATCTGCTCGACCACCGGCGCTGGCTTGCCGGACCGGGCCTGAGCCTCGCTGATTTCGCCGCCGCCGCACATCTCAGCGTCATAGACTATCTCGGTGCGCTCGACTGGCGCGGGCACAAGCAGACCAAGGATTGGTACGCCGTCATGAAGTCGAGGCCGAGCTTCCGGCCGCTGCTCGGCGAGCGAATGGAGGTGATCGTGCCGCCCGCCCATTACGACAAGGTCGACTTCTGAGGACGGTCCGAAAGATCGGGCTGGCCGCAGCGATCCTGCTGCTGGCGCTCGTCGCCGTCGTTCTGTTCAACACCTTAAGGTTGAAGGCCGAGCCGCTCGGCAAAGTCCCGCCGCCTCTGCCGACTGATACTGCGGCGGTCCAGCGTCTCTCAAAGGCCCTGCAGGCACAGACAATTTCGACCGAGACCGGACCAGCGTCGCCCGAGGTGTTCGCTGCCTTCCACACCTTCCTCGAGCAGAGTTTTCCCCGCGTCCACGCGCAGCTGAAGCGCGAGGAATTGCCCGGAGGGAGCCTGCTCTTCACCTGGCCGGGCACGGATCCGTCCGCCCCCGCCCTGCTACTGATGGCCCATCAGGACGTCGTCCCGGTCGAGGCCGGAAGCGAAGGCAAGTGGAGCGCTCCGCCGTTCAGCGGCACGATCGCCTACGGCTTCGTGCTCGGGCGCGGAGCGATCGACGACAAGGGTTCGCTGATGGCCATCCTTGAGGCGACCGAGCGACTTCTGGCCCGCGGTTATCGGCCGAAGCAGACCATTTACCTCGCCTTCGGCCATGACGAGGAGCGCGGCGGAGAAGGCGCGAAGGCCATGGCAGCCCTACTCAAGCAGCGGGGCGCGAACATCGGGCTCGGTCTCGACGAGGGCTATGCCGTTCTCGACGGAGTGATTGGTGGCGTGAACGCGCCGATCGCTATGATCGGCATCGGCGAGAAGGGCTATGTCTCGTTCGAGCTAACAGCCACCGGCGCCGGCGGGCACAGTTCCATGCCCGCCAACGACAATTCCGCGGTCCGGATCGCCCGCGCGGTCGAGCGTCTGGCCGAGCACCAGATGCCGGCGAGGATCAACGGCGCGTCCGGAGCAATGCTGGACGGCATCGCTCCTTACGGGGGCTTTGCGATGCGGGCGGCGCTCGCCAATCGCTGGCTCACGGGCCCTCTGCTCGAGCGGCAGCTCCTTGCCGTGCCGAGCACCGCCGCCGCCATTCGCACCACGACCGCGCCGACGATCCTCAACGCCGGGACCAAGGACAATGTGATCCCACAGGTCGCTCACGCAGTCGTCAATCACCGCATCCTACCGGGAGACACGGTCGAAAGCGTGCTCCAGCATGACCGCCGCGTCATCGACGATCCGCAGGTTCAGGTTCGCCCGGCCTCATTCCAGCAAGATCCGGGAACGCCCGTTTCGCCGAAAAGCGCGGAGTACCGGCAGTTCAGTGCGCTTGTTCGTTCCAGCTTTCCGGAGGCTGGAATTTCACCGGGGCTGGTCGTCGGCGCGACTGATGGCCGCCATTATCAGGGCGTCGCGAAGGCCGTCCTCCGCTTCGTGCCAATCACAATGCGCAAGGGCGACCTCACCCGCTTTCACGGCAACGACGAGCGGATCGCCATCGCCGATTACATGAGGGCGATTGCCTTTTACGAAAGGCTAATGAGTTCGGCTGAACGCCGCTGAATTCTCGTGCGATCGAGGATTGTTTGATGGCTGCAATGGGTGGAGCTGCGACAACGCTGGGCGATCAGCTAAGCGACCACAATCCATGACGAGCCTCGCCGTCTGCCGTGACTGAGGAAACCATGCTATTTAAGGTCATCATGCACTCTGGGAGGGATGCCATGACAATCCGCCTAATGCTGCTTACTGCGACAGCGTTGCTGATCTCATCATGTGACACCGGAAAAGAGAATGCGAACGGCAACTCGTCCGAGGCCGCTGTGAGCGTTAGCAGCACTGCTGACGAGGAAGCTATTCGCGGCCAGGTCGCTCGATGGCTCGAGCTCGTTAAAGCGAAAGACGCGGCCGCTATTGCCCAGTTGTATACCGAAGACGGCGCCGTGATGCCGCCAAATACGGCCATCGGCAAAGGACGGGTAGCGATTCAGCAGACTTGGGCTTCGATGATGAACACGCCCGGCTTCGAACTCACGTTCGCTCCGGAGCAAATTGTCGTGTCTAATTCCGGGGACATGGCGCTGGATCGTGGAACCTACCGGCTGGCGGTTGCGCCATCGGGTAAGGCTCAGAGCGACACAGGGAAATATGTTGTGGTCTGGCGCAAGGTCGGCGGCGAATGGAAAGCAGCTGCCGATATCTTCAACAGTGACCTGCCGGCGGGGGGAGGCTGACCGACGTAACGCTCACTGGCCGCTAATGGCAGGAATGGGTCGAAAGCAGACATAGGCAATAAGCCTATTTCGTCGCAGCCAGCAAATAATTGAGCCGCAAATCCTCACTCAAGTGGAGCCCGCGCGTCGGGCTGAAGGCGAGGCCTTCGACGTCGAGGCATTTGAGGCCGGCCTTGGCCAGCAACTGCTTCATCCGCTCCGGCGCGATGAACTTGTCGAAGTCATGCGTGCCCTTCGGAATCGCTCCGAACCTTTCGGCGAGGGTGATGGTGATCAGCTTCGACCAGGCCGTCGCGTTCGGGGTCGACATGATCAGCAGGCCGTCCGGTGCGAGCCGCTCCGCCAGGTCGTTGAGGAATTGCTGTGGGTCGGCAGTATGCTCGATCACTTCCATCGACGTGATCAGGTCGAACGTACCGTCAAGGCCTTCAACCGCCGACACGCGATAGTCGATGTCGAGGCCCTGACCTGCCGCATGGTCGCGGGCGACGCTGATCAGCTCTGGCGTCGGGTCGATTGCCGTGACCTTCGCCCCTAGCCTCGCCAATGGCTCCGCCAGCAAACCGGCACCACAGCCCACGTCCAGTGCAGTCTTTCCTGCCAGCGGACGGCGGCTGTGCTCGTCGAGCGCCCAGTGCTGGTCGATCCAGTCGCGGATGTAGCCCAGCCGCACCGGGTTGAGCTTGTGCAGCATCGCCGACGCGCCCTTCGGGTCCCACCAGTCCCCGGCGAGCTTTCCGAACTGCTCAATCTCTTCTCGGACGATGCTTGTTTCCGCCATAGTCGCCTCCTAACAGGGCGCGCCCGATCACCCAAGGAGCCCAATGCCTCGCATCGTCATGAAATTCGGCGGCACGTCGATGGCGGGCATCGAGCGCATCCGCAACGTGGCGAGTCGCGTGCGACGCGAGGCCGAGGCCGAGGCGGGCAATGAGGTGCTGGTCGTGGTTTCGGCCATGGCGGGTGAGACGGATCGGCTCGTGCAGCTGTGCCGCGAGGCTGCGGCGCTTAGCGATCCCAAGGAATATGACGTGGTCGTCGCGTCGGGCGAGCAGGTCACGTCCGGCCTGCTGGCGATGACCCTTCAAAACATGGGCGTGAAGGCCCGCAGCTTCATGGGCTGGCAGCTGGTCCGGGCGTCCGGCGTCCACGGCAATGCCCGCGTCGAAGCGATCGAATCCGCAACCCTCGACGAAGCACTCAAGGGCGGCACCGTTGCCGTCATACCAGGCTTCCAGGGTGTTAGTGAGGACGGCCGTGTCGCCACCCTCGGCCGCGGAGGATCGGACACCTCGGCCGTCGCCATCGCTGCCGGCGTGAAGGCCGACCGCTGCGACATCTACACCGACGTCGACGGCGTCTACACGACCGACCCACGCATCGTGCCCAACGCGCGCAAGCTCAACCAAGTGACGTTCGACGAAATGCTCGAACTAGCCGGCGTCGGAGCCAAGGTACTGCAGGTCCGCTCGGTCGGTCTCGCAATGCGCGAAAACATGCCCTTGCGCGTTCTGTCAGCGTTCGAGGACAAGCCCGGCACGGATATTGTTGCCGAACTTTCAGGAGCGGAGATGGAAAGAAACCTCATCGCGGGCATCGCCGCCGACCGGAACGAGGCACGGATCACGCTGACCGGCATCGCCGATACGCCGGGCACGGTCGCCGCCACGATCAGTCCGATCGCGGAGGCCGGAATCCAGGTCGACATGATCGTCCATGCGGCGACGCCGAACACGGGCTCGTCCGACCTAACCTTTACAGTTCCGCGCGCTAGCCTCGCCCAGGCGATCTCGGTGATCGAACAGCGCAAGGACGCGATCGGCTATTCCGACCTCGTGCAGGACCCATCGGTCGCGAAGGTCAGCATTGTCGGCGTCGGCATCCGGTCAAACCCGGCGCTGGCGGCGAAAATGTTCGAAACCCTCGCCGAGCGGCGGATCAACCTGCTCGCCGTGTCCACGTCCGAAATCAAGGTGAGTGCTTTGATTGCAGAAGACGAACTGGAACTGGCCGTCCGCGTGCTTCACACGGCCTTCGGCCTCGACGACCAGAGTGCTGCGGCATGAGCGGGGAAGGCCTGATCGCCGAACCCCGCGCCGTCCACCAGTCGGTCGGCCATGCGCGACTAAAGGAATTGATGCATCGCGGGACGGAGTTCCTGGGCTGCGACTTTGCGATCATGGGCGGCGCGATGAGCTGGGTCAGCGAGCGCAACCTCGTCTCCGCGATCTCTAATGCCGGCGGCTTCGGCGTGATTGCCTGCGGCGCAATGACGCCTGAGTTGCTCGACACCGAGATCGCCGAGACCAAGGCGCGCACCAAGCGACCGTTCGGCGTCAACCTGATCACCATGCACCCGCAGTTGTTCGAGCTTATCGACACCTGCGTGAAGCACGATGTCGGCCACATCGTGCTCGCAGGCGGCCTTCCGCCGGGCAAGGCGATCGAGAAGATCAAATCGCATGGCGCCAAGCTGATGGCCTTCGCCCCCGCGCTTAGCCTTGCCAAGAAGCTGATGCGCTCGAACGTCGATGCCATCGTGATCGAGGGCATGGAGGCCGGCGGTCACATCGGACCCGTCTCCACGACCGTGCTTGCGCAGGAAATCCTGCCGCACGTCAGTCACGACATTCCCGTCTTCATCGCTGGAGGCATCGCACGCGGCGAGGCGGTCGCCGCTTATCTCGAGATGGGCGCGGTCGGCGTCCAGCTCGGCACCCGTTTCGTCTGCGCGAACGAGAGCATCGCTCACGCCAACTTCAAGAAGGCCTTCATCCGTGCCTCCGCACGCGATGCGATCCCGTCCGTCCAGATCGACCCTCGGCTGCCCGTCATCCCCGTCCGCGCGCTCAAAAACCGCGAGATGGAGAACTTTGCCGCCAAGCAGCGTGAGGTCGCGCAAAAACTCGACGAAGGCGCGATCGAGATGGCCGAGGCCCAGCTCCAGATCGAGCATTATTGGGCCGGCGCACTTCGCCGCGCGGTGATCGATGGCGACGTCGAGACGGGCTCGGTCATGGCCGGCCAGTCTGTCGGCATGGTCACCCGCGAGGAACCGGTTGCGGAGATCATCCGCGAATTGATCGACGAAGCTGCCGCAGCATTGGAAAGCCGGGGATAGCGCGAACGAGGAAGCGCACATGACGGACCAGGTCACTACCGAACGCGAAACCGACGCGAAGACTCGGACGATTCAGACGGTGAATCCCGCTACCGGCCAACCCGGACGCACTTACGAAGAGGTTAGCACCGGCGACGCCAAGGCCGCCGCGGCGGCTGCGCGAAAGGCGTTCGAATCCTGGCGCCGAACCTCCTTCGCCGAACGCTCGGCCGTCATCCGTAAGGCGGCGGAGGTTCTCCGGCGTCGCAAGGACGAATTCGCGGCGCTGATGACGGAGGAAATGGGCAAGACGCTCACCGACGGCCGCGCCGAGGTCGAGAAATGCGCCTTTCACTGCGACTGGTTTGCTGAACACGCGGAGGGCTATCTCGCGAACGAACAGGTGGACGTCGGTGGCGGCGAGGCGTTCGTTACATTCAATCCGCTCGGCGTCGTGCTGGCGGTCATGCCGTGGAATTTCCCGTTCTGGCAGGTCTTCCGCTTCGCTGCGCCCGCACTGATGGCCGGCAACGGCGCACTGCTGAAGCATGCGAGCAATGTTCCCGGTTGCGCGCTGGCGATCGAGGAAGTGCTCCACGAGGCAGGCGTGCCTCGCGATCTTTTCCGTACCCTCCTCCTCCCGAGCAGCGAAGTGAAGGCCTTGATCGAGGACGACAATATCGTCGCAGTCACGTTAACCGGAAGCATCGCTGCAGGACGGAGCGTCGCGACCGCGGCGGGCGGGGTCCTCAAGAAGTGTGTGCTAGAGCTTGGCGGGTCGGACGCTTACGTCGTCCTCGAAGACGCCGACATCGGAGCGGCAGCGAAGATCTGCGCGACCGCCCGAATGGTGAACGGCGGCCAGAGCTGCATTGCCGGCAAGCGCTTCATCGTCGTCCGCCCGATCCTCGAAAAGTTCGAGACCGCCATCGTCGAGGCCATGCGCGCCTTTGAGATGGGCGATCCGCGCAAAGAAGGCACGAAGCTTGGGCCACTGGTCAGCGAGAAAGCTCGCGACGATATCCATGAGCAGGTCGAGAAGAGCGTAGCCAATGGCGCTCGGCTCCTGCTCGGGGGCGCAGTGCCCGATCGTCCGGGGGCCTGGTATCCGGCGACCGTTCTCGCCGACGTCCGGGAGGGCCAACCGGCGCATGACGCGGAAATCTTCGGCCCGGTCGCCGCGATCATTGCTGCAGACGATGAAGCCGACGCCATCCGCATCGCCAACAACAGCGAGTTCGGCCTGGGCTCCGGAGTCCTGACCGGCGATCTCGAGCGCGGCCGCCGCATCGCGGCACAAGAACTTGAAGCAGGCATGAGCTTCGTCAACGACAACGTCCGCTCCGATCCGCGCATGCCGTTCGGCGGCGTCAAGCATTCCGGCTTCGGCCGAGAATGCTCATCCTTCGGCATCCGCGAATTCACCAACATCAAGAGCGTGCAGGTCGCAGCCGACAAGACCGAGGACGTCAAATCGGTCCAATAGACGGGTTAAGAAGTCAAAATATCGCGCAACTCCAACAGTCAGGCGTTAATTCCTCGGACCGAAGCGCACGGATAGCCCCTTCAGGCGTACCCTCGCTGATACGACTCAGGGGGTGGACCATGCAGCCGGCAAACGCGACGCGTGAACGGACGATTCCTTCGATCGGGAGCGAGGACCTGGCCGAGGGTCTGATGCTGATCCGCGCCAGCACGCTAAAGGTCATTCGGCTGCAGTTGGCCATGGAACGACGCGACCGGCGCGTCGCCTTGGAGGCCGTTGACGATCTCGTCGCACTGGACCGAAGCCTCGAGGACTATCTGGCGAAGGTTCCGACCGCCCACGACGATGGAGTGTTCGGCAATGTGCTGGAGTTGGAGCGTGCTGCTCTGAACGTCGAGAAGCACACGCTTGTCGCCGGGATCAGCCAGCGCGACTGGCAAATCGAGACGCCGCAGCCGGCAGAAGCCGCCGATCCAACGGCGGAAGAGTGGACCGTCTGCGACGACGAAGAGACCGAGGGACCGAACTGGTGGCGGCGGGTCGCGATCTTCGTCCTGGTCGTCGCCGTGGCTTGCGGGGCCTATTTGCTGGGCGCCTCCGGAATGAAGCCGGATCTGATTGCGAGGCTCCTGTGATCGCCTCCGACAGCATTCTCCGCGCAAAGGAGCTCGACGCCTACGAGGCGATCCCCTCGCTCGACCGGCACGGAGAAACGGTGAGGCTGATCCTCGCCGAGGTTTCGATGCTTTCGGAAAAGTATCGCTACGTGCAGAGGCATGATGTCCCGCACGTACGTGAACTCGCGAAGATGATCGACCTACTCTGGCAGGAAATCGAGATGGAGTCGTACGAAGAAATACAAGTCGATCCGCTCGAACAGCTGGGTACATACTAGCTTTCGACTAGCAACCGCGTGACATTGGCGCAGCGCATCTGTTAGCGCTCGACCATGCCGCTGAGCGCTGCCGCCTCCGCCCGGGAAATCCTTACGGGCCTGCATGAAGTCATGGCCGGCCGCGGCAGCGCGCAGGCTAAGCTCGACAAGGTCGTCGACCTGATCGCCGAGGCGATGCAGAGCGAAGTTTGCTCGATCTATCTTCTTCGCGACAACAAGCTCGAATTCTTTGCGACCCATGGCCTTCGCAAGGAAGCCGTGCACGTTACGAGGCTTGGAATGGGCGAAGGCCTCGTCGGCACGATTGCCGCTGAAGGCCGGATCCTGAACCTTGCCGAAGCGGCAGACCATCCTGCCTTCGCCTACCGTCCGGAAACGGGCGAGGAGAGCTTCCACAGTTTCGCCGGGGTTCCGATCGTCCGGCTCGAAAGCCCGATCGGCGTGCTTGCCGTCCAGCATGCCGAACCGCGTCGCTACGAGGACGTCGAGATCGAGGCGCTGCAGACGGTCGCGATGGTCCTGTCCGAGATGATCGCGGCCGCGCGGCTGGTCGATGGGGCAAGGCGAAGCCGCCTCCGCAGCGCTGGGCCGCTGCGCCTCGCCGGACTCAAGCTTGTCGCCGGAATGGCGAAGGGCGAAGCGGTCTTCCACCAGCCTCGCATCGTCGTCGAGCACACAGTCGCAGAGGACATCGAGGCCGAGCGTGACCGCGTCTACTCGGCCTTCCGCAAGATGCGCGAGCAGATCGATGCGATGACCAAGGAGGCCGAGTTCGGCACCGCGGGTGAGCATCAGGAGATCCTCGAGACCTACAAGATGTTCGCCTACGACGAGGGTTGGTCGCGGCGGATCAACGAGGCGATCGACAGCGGCCTGACGGCCGAGGCGGCCATCGAGCGAGTCCAGCAGCGCACTCGCGCCCGCATGCAGGATATCGACGATCCGATCCTGAAGGAGCGGATGCACGACCTTGAGGACCTGTCGAACCGGCTGCTTCGGATCGTGTCCGGGCGCTTCGGAACGGCGGCCCAGACCGGCCTTGCGCGCGATACGGTTCTGATTGCCCGCAACCTCGGCCCGGCCGAGCTGTTGGAATACGACCGCCGCCGGCTGAAGGCTGTACTGCTCGAGGAAGGGTCGCTAACCGCGCACATGACCATCGTCGCTCGGGCGATGGGAGTGCCGGTCGTCGGACGACTGACCGACATCCGCCACAGCGTCGAGGAAGGCGAGCAGATCCTCGTCGACGGCGACAACGGCAGCGTAATCGTCCGGCCGGGCAAGGTCCTCCTGTCCGGTTTCGAACATCGGCTCGCGACGCGGCAGAAGCGGCGTGCCGAATATGAAGCGGTCCGAAATCTTCCCGCGGTCACGCTAGACGATCTACCGATAAGCGTGATGGTCAATGCGGGCCTCGCCGAGGACGCCGTCAATCTCGACGCGTCGGGCGCCGACGGCATCGGGCTGTTCCGAACCGAGTTCCAATTCCTCGTTTCGGCGACCCTTCCCGGCCGGGATCGCCAGCAAAGGCTCTACTCGAAAGTTCTCGCCGCGGCGGGCAGCAAGCCGGTCGTCTTCCGAACGGTCGATATTGGCGGCGACAAGGCTCTCCCCTACCTGACCGACATTCGCGACGAGGCCGAGAACCCGGCCATGGGATGGCGGGCGATCCGTCTCTCGCTCGACCGCTCGACCCTTATGAAAGCGCAGGCCCGCGCGCTAATCGAGGCATCGGGCGGCAAGGTTCTGCGCGTCATGTTCCCGATGATCTCGGAACCCTGGGAATATGACGAAGCCCGCAAGCTGTTCGAGGAACAACTCGCATGGGCACGCAAGTCGAAGCGACCACTCCCCAAAAAGGTCGAGTTCGGAGCAATGCTTGAAGTGCCGTCGCTGGCCGAAATGCTCGACCTGCTGCTTCCGAATGTCGACTTCCTTTCCATCGGCACAAATGACCTCACGCAATTTCTGTTCGCTGCGGACCGGGCGGATCCCCGGCTCGCCGAGCGCTACGACTGGCTGAGCCCGGCGATCCTCCGCTTCCTGAGGCGAGTGAACAAGCAGGCGCGCGAGGCCGGCGTTCCGGTGCGCGTGTGCGGCGAAATGGGCGGCCGCCCCCTTGAGGCGATGGCCCTGATCGGAATCGGGATCGAGCAGCTTTCGATCACTCCGGCAGCCGTCGGACCGATCAAGGCGATGATCCGTTCGCTCGACGCCGCTCGCATCCGGACCAGGATGGAGCAACTGCTGGATCTCCCGCCCGCGAACATGCGGAAGGCGCTTTCGGACTGGGCCCGGCGGCATAAGGTATCGATTGGCTGAGGCGGTCCGAAACGGCGGTTGACAGCTAGGGCCCCGACTTCGACAAGCGGGTGGAATTTCGGGTTGGAGCGGATGACGGAACAGAGCGACGACATCATCCAGACGACGGCGGTTGGAGAGCGGCTTCGCGCGGCTCGTGAGAAGCAGAAACTGTCCCTCGAGGACATCGCTACACAGACGCGTATCCCGCTGCGGCACCTCGAAAATCTGGAGGCCGGCGACTGGTCCAAGCTCCCGGCGCCAACTTACACAATCGGATTTGCGAAGAGTTACGCGAGCGCCATCGGCCTCGACCGGACCGAGATCGGCGACGACCTCCGGGCAGAGATGGGCGGGCAGAGATTCGACGCTGGCAGCCCCGAAGTCTTTGAACCCGCCGACCCGGCGCGGACGATGCCGCGCTGGCTCGTTCTTTCGGCAATCGGCGCAATCGTGCTGCTCGTTGTCGTAATGACTTGGCTGAACAACCGGTCACTCGAGCCCGAAGCGGCTGCCCCCGCGCCCGAAGCAGCCGCAACTGCGCCGACGCAGCAGGCCGGTCCGGTTCAGACACAGCCGGCTCAACCGCAACCGCAGCCGGCCCAGGCCGCGAGCGGCGCAGTGGTTCTCACGGCGACGGATGCCGCGTGGATCCAGATCACCGACGGCGGCAAGACGCTGTTCTCGGGCGAGCTTGCAGCAGGCCAGAGCTACACCGTTCCGCAAACGGCGACCGCGCCTCTGCTTAAGGCCGGGAAGCCCGAAGCCCTGCGGGTCACGGTTGGCTCGGCCGTAGCGCCGCCCGTCGGTACGCCCGGCAAGGTGGCTTCTAACGTGAGCCTTGCCCCGGCCGACCTCATGCGTGGCGGCGCTGGCACGACACCATCGGCACCTGCGACGCCGCCCGTGCAGAACAGCGCGGGTTAGCTTTTCGCGCCTGATCCACTGCACTCCGCGCTTGGCTTAGGCGACTGTTCCGAATAGATTTTCCCGCGGGGAGGGAACATGAGAACCGTACTTTTCAGCACCGTAGCCGCAACGCTTCTGGTCACCGCGCCCGCGGCGGCGCAGGTCCAGCCGCAATATTCGGCCGCGCAGCCGCAGCCTGCCGCAACCCAGGCGTCGGTCATCAATCTCGACAACCGCATCGTCGCGCTGGAGCGCCAGATCGCGGACCTGCTGCGCGCCGAGGAAGAAAACGGCCGACGCATCAGCCAGCTTGAGTCGACCCTGCAGCAGGAGCGCGAGGCGAGCGCACAACGGATTTCAACACTGGAAAGCCGCCTTGCCGCCGGGACACCAGCGCCAACTGTGACCGCATCCGAACCAGCGTCCGAGAAGCCGAAACCAGCCGTTGCCGGCAAATCATCCACGCCGAAGCCAGTTGCAGCCGTCGCATCGACGGACACCGACCCGGCCGAGGAAGCCTATGATGCCGGCTACCAGCTCTGGAAGGCCGGGAAGTACGACGAGGCGATCGGCGCCCTGCGCGCCTTCAGTTCTGCCTATCCGAATCATCGCCGGACGAGCTGGGCGAACAATCTCGCCGGCCGGGCAATGCTAGATAAGGGCGAGGCGCGTGCAGCCGCGGAAGTCCTGCTCGCCAACTATCGCGGAAACCCGAAGGGTGAGCGCGCAGCGGACAGCCTCTTCTACCTCGGCCAATCGCTGATGAAGCTCGACCAGCCAAGCCAGGCCTGCAAGGCCTACGGAGAATTGGAAGCAGTGTACGGCTCGAACATGCGGGCTGACCTGCAGAAGATGCTCCCCACCGCGAAAACGCAGGCAAAGTGCAAGTCATGACGTAAGGGGCCATATATGGTCCCCAATGTCGCGCTCGTTGATCGATTCCGCGCCGATCTCGACACGCTGATCGAGCCAGGTACGCGGTTCGGGGTCGCCGTCTCCGGTGGACCGGACAGCCTGGCGCTCCTGCTGCTTGCTGCATCGGCACGGCCGAGTGAATTTGAGGCCGCCACTGTCGATCATGGTTTGAGACCCGAAAGCGCCGCGGAAACCGAAATGGTCGCGAACCTGTGCGAGGCGATGGACGTCCAGCACGCCATCCTCACAATCGAATGGGACTTGCCGCCTGCGTCCGCAATTCAGGAGCAGGCACGTGCGGTTCGGTACGGCGCGCTCGCAGGATGGATGCACGAACGCGGCCTCGGCGCACTCCTGACCGCACACCATCTCGACGATCAGGCGGAGACCCTGGTGATGCGGCTGAACCGGGGGTCGGGCGTCCGCGGCCTGGCGGGGATGCGCCGCAAGTCGAAGGTGCCGGGCTATCCCGACTTTGCGCTGCTACGGCCGCTGCTGAGTTGGCGGCGGGCCGAACTCGAGCGCGTCTGCAGCGAAGCAGGCGTCGAACCGGTCGCCGATCCCAGCAATCTGGATGAGCGCTTCGAGCGAATTCGAATCCGGCAGGCGCTGGCTGCGGCCGACTGGCTGGACCCCGAAGCGCTCGCCCGCAGCGCCGAAAATCTAGCGTGGAGTGATGAAGCGCTCGAGTGGGCCTCCGTCCAGGTTTGGGCCGGGTTCGTCGAAGAGAACGACAATGAAATCGTCTATCGCGACCCGGGCGCACCCAGGGGCATCCTCCGACGCATCGTTGCCATGGCAATCGCCCGGCTCGGGAATGAAGGCGAGCCTGACGACCTCCGTGGACGGGAGATCGACCGCCTTCTCAGCGATTTGGAGGCCGCAAAAACGACAACGTTACGGGGAGTCCGCTGTAGCGGCGGTCCGCGGTGGACCTTCTCGCGAGCAGCACCGCGCTCGCGCTGACGTGAACGTCAGCTCATTACCAAGGTAACGCTCGCGGCAAGATCGGAATGGCGAAACGGCTTCACGAGGCGGGGAACGTCCGAAGCAATTCCGGTCTCGTCGGCATATCCGGAAACGATGAGGACCCGCATTTCCGGCCAAATCTCCTGCGCCTCTCTGACCAAGTCCGTGCCGCTCTTTCCGGGCATGAGGTGGTCGGTGACTAGAAGGTCCGGACGGAAGCCGCCCGTCAGGATCCGAACAGCCTCCTCCGCCGATCCCGCTTCCGTCACGGTGAAGCCGAGCTCGGAAAGCATGTGGGCTGTACTGGCGCGAACAAGGGTCTCGTCATCGACCAGGAGAACTTCTCCGGCTCCAGCGGAAGCCTCCGGCTCCCTGCTCTCCTCGGACAACGCGGCCTCTTCACCCGCGACCGGAAGCCATAGTTCTACGCAAGTCCCGACGCCGGGTCGGCTTGAAATGGTGAGCGCCCCGCCAAGCTGGGAAGCCAGTCCGTGCACCATGGAGAGGCCTAGCCCCGTTCCCTGGCCGATGCCCTTCGTGCTGAAGAACGGCTCGATTGCGCGGTCCAGTGTCGGCCGGTCCATACCAACACCAGTGTCAGAAACAGCCAGGCGAATATATTGGCCGGGTGGAAGCTTTGACTTGTGCCCGCGCTCGATCAGCTGGCTTGAGGCAACAATGGATAGCTTCCCGCCGTCCGGCATCGCATCGCGCGCGTTCACCGCGAGATTCAGAATCGCCATCTCCACCTGATTGGCGTCCGCTCGAGCAGCGGGAAGATCGGACCCAACGACGACCTCGACCTTCACGCGCGGTCCGGAAGTGCTTTCAACCAGTTCTGCCATTCCCGCAACGAGCCCGGCAACGTCGACGGCCACAGGCTGGAGGGGCTGCCTTCGCGCGAAGGCCAGGAGACGCTGAACAAGTGTCTTGGCGCGGTCGGCCGACTGCAGCGCACCTTCGATCAGGCGCTGGGTCCGCTCGTTCCCGACTTTTTGCCTCTGGAGCATGTCGAGGCTGCCGATAATGGGGGTCAGCAAGTTATTGAAATCGTGCGCGACGCCGCCGGTCAGTTGCCCCATGGCCTCCAGCTTCTGGCTCTGGCGCAGAGCCTCCTGCGCCTGTTCGAGCTCCGCTGTCCGCTCGACAACCCGGCGTTCCAGGCTGTCGTTAAGCTCGCGCAGATCCTCTTGTGCGCGGTGAATTTCGGTGACGTCGTGGCCCTCGCAGAAGATGCCCGTGACGCAACCGTCTTCATCAGTGACCGGCGCATAGATGAAATCGAGGTAACGCTCGTTCCCGGCTGCTCCGTCCTGGACGTTTAGCCTGACCGGAAGGGCCTCCGCGATGTACCGTTCCCCTGTCTGGTAAACCCGGTTCAGCAGCTCGAAAATTCCCTGCCCTTCGAGTTCCGGAAACAATTCGCCGACCGATTTGCCGAGGTAATCGCGCTCGCCGAACAGGCGTGTGTAAGTCGAATTGACAAATTCGTAGCGATGTTCGGGTCCATTGAGGACCGCAATGAAACCCGGAGCCTGTTGAAACTGTCTGCGTTGCCGCTCGATCTCCGCCGCGCGCCTCCTGTCCGCAAGCACGCGATCGGTCGTTTCGTTTCCTTGGTTGAGGATGCCAACGACGGTTCCTTCGTCGTCGAGCAGAGGCGTAATACTGTAATTCCAGTAGGTCTCCTGCGGAACGCCGTCGCGCTCCATCCACAACAGCTGGTCATAGGTGGAGAAGCCTTTGCCCGTAGCAATCACCTGCTCGAACTGAGGACCGACAACGTCCCAGATGTCGGCCCAGACCTCGGCACCGGACCGACCGAGCGCCCACGGATGACGTTCTGCAGGGATCGGCGCCCAGGCATCATTGTAAAGAAGCCGAAGCTCCGAGCCCCAATAGATCGCCGTAGGAAAGCTTGAATGCAGGCAGACGGACAGTGCGGAACGCAGCGAATGCGGCCACGAACGCGGATGTTCGAACGGCGTGCTCGCCCAGTCATGGGCGCGGATCCGCTCGCCCATCTCACCGCCGCCCCGAAGAAACGGAAGGGACGAAAGTTCAGGCTCGGACAGCGGACGGCACTTTGTTCATGACGCTCCTGTAACGCGCTGGAGACTAAACACAATTGCGTGTCGGCCGATGGCAGTTACAGAAGAAATGGGGGCGCAAAGAGCGACGCCTGAAATACCGCGATTTTAATCGCTGGGTTACATTATCTGGGTTAGGTGCGGCGTGGGGCCTGTCGGCCGCTTGAATCGTCTAGCAACGACAGCGTCGGCAGGTCCCACCCGCTCGCCGCTACCCCCCCGAGGCAAACGGCTGTATAGAGTCGCTTGAGGCTGTTGCTCGAACGCCTGTCGCAGCGCCCGGGCGACGACCTCGCGGGGGCGGTCCGATCCCCAAGCGAAATCCCCGGGGTCGGGCCGCTTCTCCTTCTTTTCTGGAGGAGCGCGAACAAAGCCGCGCTCCTCGCTCGAAGGAAGGGTTTTCACCCAACTCACAAGTAGCGCACAAGCAGGCTCATCCTAGCTATCCAAAGTTAGGAGACGCCTATTTGTCCCGTTTTGGACGCTAAAGTTTCCGCCCCTGTGCGAGGGGTGCTCGGTGCGGTATCAAATGCATGTGAAACGGGGGCTTAGACTACCTTCCGGGCGCGTGATCGCGATCGGACGCTACATGCTGGCGTCCCTGCTGCTGTTCGCATTGTGGTTCGACGCTAGCCCCGCATTCACCCCGCTGGGTGGCCCATTCGCAGTCAACAGCTCCTACGTGATCTTTGCGCTGATCATTCTGGTCATCACCTGGAACAATTGGTGGCTCGATGCGAGGCTGGCCGGACCGACTCACGCGGTTGACATCCTCGTCTTCACGACACTGGTGTTCTCTACTCAGGGGTTCGACAGCCCGTATTTCACCTTCTTCATGTTCGTATTGCTCTCGGCCGCGATCCGTTGGGGCTGGCGGGCGACGGCGCTCACGGCCGTCCTGCTCGTCACGCTTTACCTGTTGGCCGGCATGGTCGTTTCGGAACAATCTACACAAGGCGTTCTGCACGACTTCGTCGACCGGACCGGTCACCTCGTCATCCTTTCGCTGATCCTGATCTGGTTCGGCGTGAACCAGTGGCGCGCAGGCATCTACTCTCGCGAGACCAGTTCTTTCACCGACCCCTCGCTGGACGAGTCGCCAATTGAAACGAGCCTTCGGGCAGCGATGGAACGGCTACAAGCCGGGGTCGGCATATTGGTTTGGCGCGACCAGGGCCGGGCCGACGCGGAGGCCTTTGTCGCGCGTAACGGCACATTGTCGATCATCCGGCTTGCAGGGCGAACGCTGCAGAACGCTGGCGCCACTCCGTTTCTCTACGACCTTGTGAAAGACCGGACGCTTGCGCGCGATGAACAGCGCAACCTGTGCCCTGCTCCGGCGAGCAAGCTCCTTCAGCAAAAGTCGGCAGCGGCACTGAAGCTATCAGAGGGAATTGCGATCCCGATCCGAACGGGTGCACGCGGGGGCGAACTGTTTCTCGAATCGATTCCGAACCTTTCGACGGACCACATCGATCTGGCCAGTGAGGTCGCCGCCGACGTCTCTGGTCACGTCGAACGCCACGCCTACTTCCGAGCGGTCGAGGAAAGCGCCGAAGCGCGGTCGCGACTGGCACTTGCGCGCGACTTGCACGACAGCGTCGTGCAGTTCCTCGCCGGAGCTGCGTTTCGTCTGGAAGCACTCAGACGCGACCTGGTTTCGGGCCGCGACCTCGAACCGGAGCTCAATCATCTCAAACAATTGATGCTTCAGGAGCAGGGTGAGCTGCGGTCCTTCATCGCGGCCTTGCGCAGCGCCCCGCAGATCGGCCTGGACGAGCTCGCCAAGGATTTGCGGTCGCTTGCGGAAAGGCTGGCGACGCAATGGGATGTGCTCTGCGAGTTTACATCCCAGACATCCGACATGATGGTGCCCAGCCGCCTTCATCTCGATGCCCAGCACCTCGTTCGGGAGGCCGTTGCCAATGCGGTCCGGCATGCCGGCGCGAAGAGCGTGACCATCCGCCTTCGCTCCGACCCGGAGCGGCTCCGGCTAGACTTCATCAATGACGGGACACGCTATCCCAAATCGCCGTTGACCGGCGAAATGCCCCGCTCGCTAAGTGAGCGCGTAAAGCTTGCCGGAGGCGCGCTAGAGCTGTCGCGCGGCATGGGCGTGACCAAGATCTCGGTATCCCTCCCAATCGGCGGAAGGCTCCAGTGATGCGTATCTTGCTTGCCGACGACCATCCAATGATCAGCACGGCGATCGAAGCCCTGCTGCGCGGAACGGAGTTCGAAATTGCCGGCATGGCTTCCACCGGGGAGCAGGCGATTCAGAAAGTCGAAGAGCTAAAGCCGGATATCCTTCTCCTCGACCTCCAGATGCCCGGCGGTACCGGCATGGACGTTCTGCGCCGAGTCCGATCCAACGGCAGCCGGCTTAAGATCGTCCTGCTGACCGCGGCGATCGACGATGCATCCCTGCTCGAAGCGAAGTCGCTTCGAGTGCAGGGAATGGTCCTGAAGAATTCGGACCCGGCCTATCTCCTCGAATGCCTGGAAAAGGTGAGCGTCGGCGCCCGATGGATCGATCCCGAACTCGGCGTCCGCGCGAAGGAACTAGCCGAAACGCTCGGCGATCGCGAGGCGCACGCACTTTCTCCGCGCGAGCGCCAGTTGATCAGCCTTGTTCGTAAGGGACTTCGCAACCGCGACGTTGCCGAGCAGCTTGGAGTGACCGAGGGGACGATCAAGGTCTACCTCCACGCTTTGTTCGAAAAGCTCGGAGTCAGCAGCCGGACCGAGCTCGCGATCCGCGCGGACGAGTTCCTCACGGGAAGCTTCCTAAAGAGCTGAATCCAGAATCTCGAGTTGGCCCCGTTCAGGACACCGCGAAACGCCTGTGGTATCATTGTTATTAAGGTGCGAACGCCTATCTTCCGATTCTGACTGGCCTTTGCGCCGCCGAGAGAGACGCGATGAACGAGAAAAAGCCAACGAATCCCTGGGCTAAGAGCCTGCTCATCTGGGTGGGCATCCTCTTCGGGCTCGTGGTCTTCGTGCAGATGATCGGCGGAGGCTCCAAGGCCGCGACCGGCGAGACCATCGCTTATTCCGAGTTCGTCCGGCAGGTCGATGAGCGAAACGTCCAGTCGGTTACGACGTCGTCGACCGCCAGCGGCAACCAGGTCATCACCGGCAAGCTGGAAGGTGGTCAGACGTTTCGCACAACCGCTCCGGCCGACGCCCAAGTTACCGATCGCCTCATCAAGGCTGGCGTCAATGTCCAGGCCAAGGAAGCCGAGCAGTCGAGCGTCTGGTACTACCTGCTGATCCAGTCCCTGCCGTTCATACTCATGATCGGGGTCGCCTTCTTCGTGATGCGCCAAATGCAGAAGAACGCGGGTTCCGGCGCGATGGGCTTTGGCAAGAGCCGCGCTCGCATGCTGACGGAAAAGCAGGGCCGAGTGACTTTCGCCGACGTCGCTGGCATCGACGAGGCCCGCGAAGAGCTTCAGGAGATCGTAGAGTTTCTCAAGGATCCGGGCCGCTTCGCTCGCCTCGGCGGCAAGATCCCGAAGGGCGCGCTGCTGGTCGGCTCGCCGGGTACTGGCAAGACGCTTCTTGCTCGCGCCATCGCGGGTGAAGCCGGCGTACCCTTCTTCACCATTTCCGGTTCGGACTTCGTCGAGATGTTCGTCGGCGTCGGCGCTAGCCGCGTCCGAGACATGTTCGACCAGGCCAAGAAGTCGGCCCCGTGCATCGTCTTCATCGACGAGATCGACGCGGTCGGCCGCCATCGCGGCGCCGGCCTCGGCAACGGCAACGACGAGCGCGAGCAGACGCTCAACCAGCTGCTGGTCGAGATGGACGGCTTCGAAGCAAACGAAGGCATCATCATCATCGCCGCGACCAACCGTCCGGACGTGCTCGACCCGGCGCTTCTGCGCCCGGGCCGTTTCGACCGGCAGGTCGTCGTTCCGCGCCCCGACATCGACGGCCGCGAGCAGATCCTGCACGTCCACATGAAGAAGGTACCGCTGGCTCCGGACGTCGACGCTCGCGTCATTGCGCGCGGCACGCCGGGCTTCTCCGGTGCGGACCTCGCGAACCTCGTCAACGAGGCAGCCCTGCTAGCCGCCCGCAAGGGCAAGCGCCTGGTTGCAGCCCAGGAGTTCGAGGAAGCCAAGGACAAGGTGCTTATGGGCACCGAGCGCAAGTCCATGGTCATGACCGAGGATGAGAAGCGCATGACCGCCTATCACGAGGCCGGCCACGCAATCGTCGCTCTGCATGAGCCCGCTTCGGACCCGATCCACAAGGCAACGATCATTCCGCGCGGCCGTGCGCTGGGCATGGTCATGCGCCTGCCGGAGCGCGACAATTACAGCTACCACCGCGACAAGATGTACGCGAACCTCGCGGTATCCATGGGCGGCCGCGTCGCCGAAGAACTCATCTTCGGCTACGACAAGGTCAGTTCGGGCGCGTCGTCGGACATCAGCTACGCGACCGGCCTCGCCCGCGACATGGTCACCCGCTGGGGCATGTCGGATGCGCTCGGTCCGCTTCAGTATGCGGAAGCCGACGAAGAGGTGTTCCTCGGCTATTCAGTCAATCGCCAGAAGAACATGTCGAACGAGACTGCGCAGGCGATCGACAAGGAAATCCGTCGCATCGTCGAGCAGGGTTATGATCGCGCCAAGGGCCTGCTCGAGGAGCATCGCGAGCAGCTCGAGACGCTCGCCAAGGCCCTTCTGGAGTATGAGACGCTGAGCGGCGACGAGATCAAGACGCTGATAGCGGGCGGAGCGATCGACCGCGGCGGACAAAAGGGTCCGACGATCCCGGCGGCCGGCTCTTCGATTCCGAAGGCGAAGCGTCCGAAGTCCGGCATCGGCGGTCCGGCGACCGCCGGCGCTTGACGCCAGCCCGCTTCGCAATCGCTGCGATTGTCCTCGCCAGCGCTGCATCGGCGCTGGCCGCACCTCCAGGCTCCGCTCAGAACTTCCTGGACCGTGCGAACCGTCTGAAAGCGAAGGGGCCGTTGGCATTCTTCGACGCCGACTACCGTCGGCTCAAGTCGGAAGCCTATGCGGCGGGCAATTCGCTTCGCGATGATCGTCTCGCTGCCCAGAAGACGGGCAAGCCGATCCTCTATTGCTCGCCCAAGGCGCGCGCGCAGCTCGGCTCGATGGAGTTCATCGACGGGCTCGAAGCAATTCCTTCAACCGAGCGGCCGAAATTGAACCTGAAACAGGCAATGCTGCGAGTGCTTCAGAAGAAGTATCCCTGCCGCTAGTCGAACAGCCCAAGCCCGAATAGCATCAGCAGGAACAGGCCGAGCGCCAACGTCGCGAACGCGATCAGCAGAAATGTCCGGAGAAGCGCACCGCCGGGCGAAAGCCCATAAGTGCCCTTAAGCTGGCGATAGATGTGAAATGGCGGGATCAACATCGCGAAGCCCGCAACCGCGGGCAGCCCGGCCAATCCAATCAAAACCGCCGCCACGACCAGCAGGGTCATGAAGCTCAGCGAATAGGTGACGAACACCGTGTGATCGTAGAGCCTGAACCGGCGGCTGAATGGGAACATCAGCCACAGGAACGGGACCGACAGCGGAATCAGCATCCAGCTGAATTTGTAGGCATTGGTCTTGAGTTTGTAGAACAGCAGGTCCGGATTTTTGACGGCCTTTTCCAGTGGCTTGCTCAACCAATCCGGCGCGTCGATCTGGGTCTTCGCGACCCTCCCTATCTCGCCAGACTGGACGCCGCGCATAATGGCCAGGTCTTTCTGAAGCTCGGCAATTTTCGGATCGAAGGATGCCGTGGAGCGGCCGTCCCGAACTGCGGCATCGCGCTCTCGCTGCAAAGCCGCGATCTGACGTTCGTTGGACGTAATGCTCTTCTGCAGCTCCGCAGGAGCGTTAGGGCTGATCCTGGGCGACAGGCCGCCGCTGAAGCTCGCAACGCCGAACATCAGGAAGACGGAGAAGAGAAACAGGGCCATCGGGGAGACGAATTTGGCCCGCTCGCCGTCGATGTAGCGCCGGGTGAGCTCGCCCGGCCGCCACGCGAGCAGCGGTAAAGTGTGCCAGATCTTCCCCTCGAAATGGAGCACGCCATGAAGCAGGTCGTGCCAGAAGGCATGAAGTGTCCTGTGAACGCGCGCCCTTTGCCCGCATGCGTGGCAATAGTCACCGGCCAGCTCCGCGCCGCAATTCAGGCAGTTCTTTTCATGCGTATGGCCGTCTTCGCCGGAGCCGGTTCGCGGCTCGACGGTCCGCGCCAGGACCGCACCGCTCGCTGCGTCACCGATCGCTTCGAGATCCGGCATGACCAATCCCCCTTCCCCGACATTATGCGCGGTCCGGCGCTCATGCTAGCTCCACGATCATGAGACGGATTGGCCTCCTCGGCGGCTCGTTCAACCCGGCGCATATCGGTCACAGGCGGATCAGCCTGGCGGCAATGGAGGCGCTCGGGCTCGACGGAGTGTGGTGGCTGGTTTCGCCCGGAAACCCGCTGAAGGCCGGTCGAAAGGACATGGCGTCCTACGAAGACCGTCTCGCCTCGGCCAAGGCAATGGCGCGACGGGCCCGCATTCGAGTCAGTGATTTCGAACGGCGGGCCGGCACCCGCTACACCGTGGATACGGTGCGAAAGCTCGAGACCCTCTACCCGAACGACCGCTTCATCTGGCTGATGGGAGGCGACACTGTTGCCGAATTTCATCAGTGGAAGGCTTGGCGCAAGCTCGCGGAATCGCTTCCGATTGCGGTGATTTACCGGCCCGGTTATGATCGCCAAGCCCACGCGGCGCGCGCGATGGGCTGGCTTCGAAGGTTCGTCCGACTTTCCAGCCAGGCAAGGAATTGGACGGATTGGAGTGCACCGGCGATCACTTTTCTTCGCCTGCCGCCCGACCGAACCTCCGCTACCGGCTTACGCGCGCACGATCCCAACTGGCATGAACGTTATCCGGACCCCGCAGGGGGTTCCAAACGTTTCGCATTGCCAACTTCTGTCAGGAGAGCACTTGCCCGACCGTTCCGCTGAGACCGCCACTGGCCGTCCTGAGATCGACGTCGAAGACCTCCACGCCCTCGTCCTCAAATCGCTGGATGACGATCAGGCCGTTGAGGTCGTCTCTATCCCGCTCGCAGGAAAATCCAGCATCGCCGACCACATGGTCATCGCTTCAGGCCGCTCAACGCGGCAGGTGGCGTCCATGGCGACGAAGCTCGCGGACCGGATCAAGGAGAAATTCGGCAGGATCGCTCGGATTGAGGGATTACCCGCCGCGGACTGGGTCTTGATCGATGCCGATGACGTCATCGTGCATTTATTTCGTCCCGAAGTGAGAAGTTTTTACAATTTGGAACGTATGTGGGCTTTCGGCGATGATGCCGATAGAAGTACAGTCGCTAGCGGGTAGAGGGACCCCATGCGTTTCATTACTGTCTTTCTCGGGCTGCTGGCCTTAGCCCTGCAGCCTGTACATGCGGCGTCTTCGCCGGCCCTTGTCAGTCTCGAGCAGCAGCTCCGAGCTGTGGTTGGCTCTGCGTCCAGCGACGTCGGCGTTGCGGCGCTCGACCTTACGACGGGCGAAAGCGTCAGCATCAACGGAAATACGGCCTTTCCAATGGCCAGCACGGTCAAGGTCGCGGTCGCCGCTGCCTATCTGAGCCAGGTCGACCATGGCCGCCGCTCCCTGAATGACAAGATTTCGGGTCAATCCGCCGCCAGCCTGATGGAGCGGATGATGATCCACAGCGACAATCACGCGACGGACCTGCTCCTTCGCGATCTTGGCGGTCCGAGCGGGCTGCAGGACTGGATCGCATTCAACGGCCTCTACAATCTGCGCGTCGACCGGACGATCGCGCGCCTGCTCGCCGACAAGCGTGACCTATGGGACGTTCGCGATTCCAGCACACCGCTGGCGATGGTCGATCTCCTCCGTCGTCTCGACAAGGGCAACGTGCTGAAGCCGCAGAGCCGATCCTACCTCATGGACCTGATGGGCCGCTGCGCGACGGGCAAGAACCGCATCCGCGGGCTTCTGCCGTGGGGAACCAGGGTCGAGCACAAGACGGGCACGCTGAACAATTATGCGAGCGACGTCGGCTATATCACCATGCCGAACGGCCGCCGCGTCGCAGTCGCCATGTTTGCTCGCGGCGGCACCGACCGCCCGCGCACGATCGCACAGGCCGCACGCGCCATCTACGATGGCTTCACCAGCCTCTTCACCTGGCCGAGCTTCGGCGGAACGAGCCCCGTCGCCGGCCGTAACTGAGGGCTGGTTGCAACTCCACATCATCGCGCGTGGGAAAATCGGGCGATCGCCGGAAGCCGAGCTGGTCGAGCGCTACCTGAAGCGCATCACCTGGCCGACCAAGCTCACTGAACTCAGCGAACGCGCTCCAATGCCTGCCGCAGCTTCCGGTTCGGTCACGGTGCTCCTGGACGAAAAGGGCAATGCTCTCTCCTCGATGGAGCTTGCCAGGAAGCTTGAGCAATGGCGCGATCGGGGCATGCGGGAAGCTCGCTTCTTGATCGGCGCTGCTGATGGCCACTCTCCCGAAGAGCGGGCGAACGCGGACCTGCTGCTATCGTTCGGCCCGGCGACCTGGCCACACCTCCTCGTGCGCTCCATGCTGGCGGAGCAACTGTTCCGGGCAACATCTATCCTTGCGAACCACCCTTATCATCGCGAAGGTTGAGGCATGCGCCTCCTAGGCCCTTTTGGTGCGGCCCTTTCCGCTTCTCTGCTGATCGGTGCGAGCGGACCGGTCCTGCCGACGTCCGAGCCGCTGGAATTGAGCGCGAAGCGCGCCGTCGCCGAAGCGCGCGTTGCGGATGCTCAGGTCGCGAAGCTCCAGAAGGCCGCTGATCAGGCTCGGACCGAAGCGGAGCGCATCGGCGCCCGGAGGGCAGCGGCAGCTCAGGCGATATCGGCCGCGGAAGCGCGGATCAGCGCCGCCGACGCAAACGCACGCGTAATTGCGGCCCAGATCGAGCTAAGGCGCGAGCGGCTGCGGCGGGAAGCGGCCCCAGCCACGGCCTTGCTTGGCGGCCTCGCGGTCATGGCCGAGCGCCCGCCCCTGCTCGCGATCCTCGATCAGGGCTCGACGGAAGAATTCATCCGCGTTCGCCTGCTGCTCGATTCGACCCTGCCGGTCATTCGAGCGCGGACGGCCACCCTTCGTGCTGAACTCGAACGCGGACGTCAGTTGCAGCAGCGCGCGGAGCTGGCTCGAGCCGACCTCGTGCGCAGCCGCAACACGCTCTCCATCCGAAAGCGCGAATTCGCCGAACTTGAAGCAGAAGCGGTCAAGATCGCCAATGAGCGCGGCGGAGAAGCGCTTGGAGCGGGCGACATCGCCCTTGCCCGCGGAGAGGAAGCCGAACAGCTGGTTGGAGAGGTCCAGCGCGGCAACCAGGCGCGCGCGATCGCTTCCCAGCTTGCCAGACTACCGGCACCGCCAGCTCGCCCCGGCTCAAATGGCGCGGTCGCCGGAGCACCGTTCCCCTATGTCCTTCCGTCCGATGCTGCCGTCACGGAAGGCCTCGGCGCGGTCGCGACCAACGGCATCCGTTCGCGCGGCTTGACGCTTGCAACAGGCCGTGGCTCGACGGTCACGGTACCGGCGTCCGGCACGGTCCGCTTCTCCGGCCCATTCCGCAGCTACGACGCCGTCGTCATCATCGACCATGGAAACGGCTGGATGAGCCTGCTCCTGAACGTCGCATCGCCGCTCAAACCAGGCGAGAAAGTCGAGATCGGTCAGTCGCTTGGACGTGCACTTGGTCGAATAGGAGTGGAACTGTCCCGAAATGGGCAGCATGTGTCACCTGCTCTCATCGCAGGTTCATCTCAGAGCCTGTCAAAGGGCCCCAAAGCGGGTTAGGAAGGTCCGAAAACTCGGGACATGAAAGCCATGAAGCTCACGAGCAAACTGCTTCCGCCTCTAGCGCTCGTCGGAGCGCTTGCACTGGTGCCGGTCACGACCAGCGCGCTGGCAGCTGCGGACACCACCAATTACCAAGAGCTCGAGACGTTCATGAGCGTCTATGAGCGGGTGAAGGCCCAATATGTCGACAAGGTCGACGACCATACGCTGATCAAGGGCGCGATCGACGGGATGCTGGCCGCGCTCGACCCGCATTCCAGCTATGTCGAAGCGACCGATTTCGATGTCCTGAAGGCCACGACGGACGGCAATTACGGCGGTCTCGGGATCACCGTCTCGGTTGAGGACGGCGCGGTGAAGGTCGTTTCGCCGATGGAGGACACGCCAGCATGGCGCGCTGGCCTCAAGTCCGGCGACTACATCACTCACATCAATGGCGAGCTTCTCTACGGCCTTTCGCTCGACGAAGCGGTCGAGAAGATGAAGGGCCAGCCCGGCTCGTCGGTGAAGCTGACCATCGTCCGCCCCGGCCGTGACAAGCCTTTCGACGTTGGCCTCGTCCGCGAGCGCATCGAGCTCCGTCCCGTGAAGTGGGAAATCAAGGACGGCATTGGTTACATTAACATCAACTCGTTCGCCGGAAACACAGGCGACGCCACCAAGGCGGCGCTTCTGGCGATCGACAAGGCAACCGGCGGAAAGCCGCTCGGCTATGTCGTCGACCTTCGCTCGAATCCGGGCGGACTGCTCGACCAGGCGATCGACGTCAGCGACGCCTTCCTCGAGCGCGGCGAGATCGTCTCTCAACGCGGACGCGAGCGGGACGATATCGAGCGCTACTATGCGACGCCGGGCGACATGGCTCACGGCCTTCCGGTCGTGGTGCTGATCGACGCTGGCAGCGCATCGGCTGCGGAAATCGTCGCAGGCGCACTGCAGGATCACCACCGCGCACTGCTTCTCGGCGAGCGGAGCTTCGGAAAGGGCAGCGTCCAGACGGTCCAGATCATGGGCCCGAAGGCGGCGCTCAGGCTGACCACGGCGCGTTACTACACGCCGTCGGGCCGATCGGTTCAGGCGGGCGGAATCGATCCGGACATCACCGTGCCGCAGCTGACCGACCCGGACTACAAGGACCGCAAAGTCGTACGTGAGGTCGATCTCCGTCGCCACCTGCTCGGACAGGCGAACGTGGACGACAAGCTCCTCGAGGAAGATGATTTCTCGAAGGATCCGCGCTTCAACTTCACCCAGGCAGAGCTCGAGAAGAAGGGGGTCAAGGACTTCCAGCTCGACTATGCGCTGCGGACGCTGAAGCGGCTGCGCGGTCCGACCAACGTCGCCTCAGCGGATTCGCCAAAGCGTTCGTAGATGAACGAAGCGGCGCTTGCCCAGAGGGGCGGAATGCTGGGAATCGATAACGCCCGTGCGGCGCGGCTGATCGCGCTGCTCCTCCCGCTGGGCTTGCTCGGCGGAGCATTGGGCTCGCAGTACATCGGCGGGCTCTACCCTTGCGAGATGTGCTACTGGCAGCGTTGGCCTCACGGCGCGGCGATCGTACTTGCGTTGCTCGCCTTCACCAGCACGGCAACCTCGAAGCGATCGATTGGACTGACCCTGCTTGCGGCCTTCGCAATCGCGATCTCCGGCGCCATCGGCGTCTATCATGCGGGTGTCGAAGCCAGGATCTTCGAAGGCTTCACGACCTGCACCGCGACCGGCGGATTGAGCCTGGAAGACCTGATGAAGGTCCCGCTCATCCGATGCGATCAGGTGCAGTGGTCGCTGTTCGGAATCTCCATGGCCGGCTGGAACGCGATCCTGTCGCTTTCCGGAGCCGTCTTGATCGTCTTCCTCATCCTCAAGAGCCGCCGCGCATGAGCGCCTGGCGCCCCGGCCAACGACGTCCGGATTCGGCGTCGATGCTGCGCGTCGACCAGGCCGGCGAATTCGGCGCGACCCGGATCTATGCCGGACAGCTTGCGGTCCTTCCGCGCAATTCGGCCGCCGCCAAGCTTGTTTCACGCATGGCGGACCAGGAAAGGCGCCACCTCGAACGCTTCGATGCTCTGATGAGCGAGCGACGCGTCCGGCCAACGGTATTGCAGCCCGTGTGGAACGTCGCGGGCTTCGCACTAGGCGCTGCAACTGCACTCTTGTCCGACAAGGCGGCAATGGCCTGTACCGAGGCCGTCGAGACCGAAATTGACCTTCATTACAGCAAGCAGCTCGAAGATCTGGGCAACGATGATCCCGAGCTTGCCGCCGATATAGAGAAGTTTCGGGCAGATGAACTCGAGCATCGCGACACCGCTCGCGAAGCCGGCGCGGCGCAGGCCCCGGGCTATCCCTTATTGACCTTCGGGATACGTGCGGCATGCCGTGTCGCAATCGGGTTGTCGAAACGCATTTGAGGAACCAGCAGCGGTTGTCAGCCGCTTTTACGCTTGGAAGGACCAGTTATGACGAAGCACGCAGCACATCTTGCAGTCGCTGCCCTGATGACGGGCTTCGCCGCCATTCAGCCTGTCTCTGCTCAGACCACGCCAAATTCCGACCGGGTCAATGAGATCATCGTTTTCGGCACCGACCCGTGTCCGCGCGCGACCGACGACCAGGTGGTCGTCTGCAAGCGCGTGGGTGAAGAGGAGCGTTTCCGGATTCCTGAGCGTCTCCGCGAAGGTGGCTCGCTGCAGCAGCGCCAGGCCTGGGCCAACAAGGTACGCAGCATCGAACGCGTCGGCCGCACCGGCATCCAGAGCTGCTCGCCCGTCGGCCCGGCCGGCTACACTGGCTGCATGGAGCAGATGATCAAGCAGGCTAGGGAAGAGAGCAAGGAAACGATCGAGCAATCGACCGCTCCTCAGCCGTAAGCGCCTATTTCCGGGCCTTCTCCGCAGCGATCCACGTATTCGTCTGCGCGTCGAGCGCATCCATCGGCACCGCGCCCTGACCGAGCACGGCGTCGTGGAACCGGCGGATGTCGAACTTGTCGCCCAGCTCCTTTTCGGCGCGCGACCGCAATTCCTCGATCTTGCGCTTGCCGATCATGTACGCGAGCGCCTGTCCGGGGACGGAGATGTAGCGGTTGACCTCCGCGTCGATGTTCGCGTCCGTCAGCGCTGAATTGTCCTTCATGAAGGCGACGGCGCGCGCCTTGTCCCAGCCCTTCCAGTGGATGCCGGTGTCGACGACCAGTCGTGTTGCCCGCCACATCTGGTAGCTCAGGCGTCCCATCTCCTTTTGCGGCGTGTCGTAGAGGCCCATGTCCGTGCCGAGCCGCTCGGAATAGAGGCCCCACCCTTCGACGAACGCGGTGAAGAAGGTCGTCGACTTGCGCCACTGCGGCATGTCCAGCTCCTGCTGGATCGCGATCTGCTGGTGGTGGCCGGGCACCGCTTCGTGGACCGACAACACCGGGATTTCCCACAACGGCCGCTGGTCGAGCTTGGTCGTGTTGACGAGGTAGTTGCCGGCGATGCCGCCCTCGGGGCTTCCCGGCTGGTAACGCGCCGTCGTGTCGGTCGGCGCGGTAGCGGCGGTCATCGGCTTGATCCCGTAGGGCAGTCGCGGAAGACGCCCGAAATAGGCCGGCATCTTTCCATCGATTGTCTTGGTGACGATCGCGGTCTTCTCCATCAGCTCTCCCGGAGTTTTGACATACCACTTCGGATTAGTGCGCATGTCGGCGATCATCGCCTCGCGGCTGGCAAAACCCGCCTTCTTCGCGACCGCCTCCATCTCGGCCCGGATGCGCGCGACTTCCTGAAGTCCGATCTCGTGGATCTGGTCCGGCGTGAGATCCGTCGTCGTATGGTAACGAACCAGCGCTTTGTAATAGTCTTTGCCCTGGGGCTGCGTGGAGACGGAATCTACCTTGCGGCACTTCGGGACGAGCTGGCGCGCCGCGACGGTCGAAAATGCGTGGTAGGACGTGGCGATCGGACCGGCGATGGCCTCACTCGCGCGAGCTTGCAGGCCATTCCATTCGGACGCCGGGATGGCCTGCGGACGCGCCGCCGCGAAGGGACTGTAGAACGGCGACTGGGTAACGTCCGCCGGCACGAGCGCAAGCGTCGAGCCGGGCAGCGTCTTCATCCATTCGCATGCCTGCGTGTAGCCTTCCGAAGCGGCCTTCACGCTCATGTCGCTGTACGCCTTCATTCGTGCCGGAACGAGCGCCAGCCGGGCGAGATAATTCTCATAATCGGCCTTGGTTCGCATGGGGATCGTCTCCCCCATCGTCGCCAGAGCTTCGTGGTAGCTTCCAAGCGAAGAGTAGAGCAACTGGCGCTGCCCGAAGTGGTTGAGCAGGATCTGGTCCTCCAGCGTCCGCTGCAGCACCGCGCGGTTGCTCTGGTCCATCGGGCTCAGTGAGCCGGCGGGGATCGCCTGCAGGCGAACGAGAATGGCCTGCGCTTCGGATGCCTGCCGGTCGAACTCGGTAAGGCTCAGTTCGCCAAGATCGCGGTCATAGGTCTGGACGCCGACCGAACTTGCCGTGAGCGGATTATCCTTGAGATAGGCCGCCCAATAGTCGTCCATCAGCTTGTGGAAGTCCTCGGTCGGCCCGGCGATCGCGGGCGTTGCAATGGCGATCGAAGCGACGGTCGCGAGTGCAAGCGTCAATTGGCGCATGTCTGAATCCTCCCCTGTTGCACCGGAGCCTAGCCGTGCAGCGCTTTGGCGCAACGCGCGTTTCGACGGACGGCGGCGAGCCTCCATTGTGCTGCGCCTTCGGGGCGACTAGCCCTTGCTTCACGCTGCTCGGGAGACTGCAGATGACCGTTGCCGACGCCACTCCGGACCTCGAACATATCGACCAGTCCGATCGCGCTTTCATCGGTCATCCAAAGGGACTCGGCTATCTCGGCTTCACCGAAGCCTGTGAGCGCTTCTCCTATTACTCCATGCAGACCCTGCTCACGCTTTACATGGTCAATTACCTCTTGTTGGCTGGCCACATAGAGGGTGTTGCCGGACTTGGCTGGTTGAGAGAGTGGCATTACCCGGGCTTGGAGGGCCAGCCGCTCGCATCGGCTATTTTCGGTGATTACACGTCGCTCGTTTACCTCATGCCAATTCTCGGCGGGATTATCGCCGACAAGTTGACGGGGCGCCGGGTCGCATTGATCGCCGGAGGGCTAGTCATGGCGCTAGGCCATTTCCTGATGGCGATCGAAGGCGCATTCCTGTTCGCGCTACTAGCGCTGATTGTCGGGGTCGGCCTTTTCAAGGGCAATATCGCGACCCAAGTCGGTGAACTCTACGGCGAGCATGACCTGCGCCGTGCGATGGCGTTTCAGATCTTCTACATCTTCATCAACGTCAGCGTGATCGCTGCCCCGCTCATATCGGGGACGCTCGGACAGGAGGTCGGCTGGCATTATGGCTTTGGCTGCGCCGGAGTGGTGATGGTCCTCGGCCTAGGCATTTATTTGTCCGGCCAAAAATGGTTGCCGGCCGATCTAGGCGTCGCACAGCAGGATCGCAGCAAACTCATAGGCCGCGTCGTCGGCGGTGCCATCGGCATCGCGGCGCTGGTTATCCTGTGGCTGATGATCTCGGGCATTCTGTTTTCGAGCTGGGTTGTCGGAACGATCAGCGCCCTGGCGCTCATCGCCTTGCTCTACTGGTTCCTGACGAGAAATCTCGGAGATGCCGATAAGTCGCGGGTGCTTTCGCTTTGCATCCTGATTCCAGTGCTGGCCATCGCGCTGCTGACCAATCAGGAGATTTTCAACGCATACCTCATCTGGGGCGACCAGCAGTTCAACCTGACATTCATGGGGAGAACACTGCCGTCGAGCTGGCTCATCACCCTGGACGCAATTCTAAGCTTCTCGATGCTCGTGGCTGTCGCCGCTTTCTGGAAGTGGTGGAGTTTCAAGCGCCGCGAGCCCGACGAAATCAGCAAGATGATCATCGGCAGCCTGTTCACGATCGCCGGCGGCCTGTGCCTGTTCATGGCAGCCCTGACACAACCCGAAGGCGGGAAAATCGGCCTCTTTTGGCCCGTGATGTTTCACCTGATGAACAGCATCGGCTTCGCGCATATCCTGCCGATCAGTCTTGCGCTGTTCACCAAAATCGCGCCCAAGCAGATTACGGCCACGGTGATCGGACTGTACTATCTGTCCTTCTTCGCTGCGAACAAGGCCGTCGGCTATGTCGGCGGCCTCTATTCCAGCCTGCCGACCACGACCTTCTGGCTGCTTCATATAGCGAGCGCGGCCTTCGGCCTCGTCGCTTTCATCGTCTTCAAGATGATGATCGGAAAGAGGATGACGGGTGGAGCGCCGGCCAGCGCGACGGCGTGAAGCCTGAGGACGCGCTTCCCGACGATCTCGCCGGCGAGAGCCGCTTCCAGCTGCTGACCCGGCTGGGCTTCGCCGGGCGGGGCCTGCTGTACATCATCATCGGCCTGCTGGTGATCTTCGCGGGCCGCACCGAAGACCTGACCGGAGCGCTCGAGTATCTTGGCCACGGCGTCGGCAAACTGCTTCTGGCCGTGCTCGTCGTCGGCACGGCCGTGTATGGGCTCTGGAGGCTCACTGACGCCGTGTTCGGGATCGAGAGCGGGAGGCATCACTGGAAGGCCTGGCGCAAGCGTGTCGCTGCCGGGACAAGCGGAATCATCTACTCCTTCCTCGCCTACAAGGCGGTCCGCATCCTCTTCTCCCAGCGAGTGAGCGGGAACGACGCGCAGCAGCACGCGGCCGATGCTTTCGATCTTCCGGGCGGCGAGATAATAGTCCTGATCGCCGCGGCAATTCTCTTCGGCGCGGGCATCGTCCAGCTGGTCAAGGCAGCGAAGTGCAGCTTCCTTGCACGTCTCGACTGCGACGATCGCCAGAAGGTCTGGATCCGATGGCTGGGCCGAATCGGTTATGCGGCGCGCGGGATTATCTTCCTGGTTGTCGCCTGGCAGCTCGAACAATCGGCCATCCATCGCCGGGCATCGGAAGCAGGCGGGCTGGAACAGGCGCTGGATTTCTTCTCGCCAACGGTTCGAGGCTGGGTCGCGGCGGGCCTGATGCTGTTCGGCTTCCTCAGCCTCGTCGAGGCTCGCTTCCGCCGAATTCACCGGCCTCCGCCGGTCGATCGAGTCGCAGATGGTCTGAAAGACGCAGTCCGCCGCTGATCCGCGCCAGGCCGACTCCCTTCATCGACCGACAGCGAAGCTTCGTCGAAGCCGAGGTCCGGTGGTCGAAAACGACTCCGGCTCCGGCGAAATCGCAATGCGGGACCCACCAAGGCAGTTCATCCCACCGCCGTCCACAAGCGGACAGATGGGATGGCAACAATGCGAAAGAGTAGAATTCTTTCCACGTTGGCAGCCGCCTCGGTAGCAACCGCGGGCCTGTTCCTGCCATTTGCGTCAGCCACGGCGAAGGACCGACCCGTGCTCGTCACGGCTCCGTCCGACCTTGTCGTGCGTCATGTGAGCTATTCGGACCTCGACCTCGCCGCGCCGGCGGGAAAGGCGGCCCTTTACGACAGGGTCGGCTTCGCGATCGGCGACGTGTGCACTGAGGCGAACCATTTCGACAATGGGAGCTTCGCCTTCAAGTCCGGCCTGAAGCAATGCTCGAACGTCGCCTGGAGCGACGCTCGCCCGCAGATCGCTCGTGCCGTGGAAAGGGCGACGGGCACGTCTTCCATCGCCGCCGCTGCGATCACGATCTCGACGGCGCGTTGACCGGCTGCGCAGGGCGTGGCTCCGGCGCCTCGGAGCCACGCTCGAGCGATACCGCTAAACGCCTGTATGGACAGGAGAAGTCTTAGAACATATTGAGAACGAATGGCCCAACTGGACCTGCAGTCGAAGCTCGCGATTCTCGCCGATGCGGCCAAATATGACGCATCCTGTGCGTCTTCGGGATCGTCAAGACGCGACAGCCGCGGCGGCAAGGGGCTGGGCTCGACGGAGGGGATGGGCATCTGCCACGCTTACGCGCCGGACGGCCGCTGCATCTCCCTGCTAAAGATCCTGCTGACCAACAGCTGCATCTTCGACTGCGCCTATTGCATCAACCGCAAGAGCTCGAATGTCCGACGGGCGCGCTTCACCATCGAGGAGGTCGTCCGACTCACGCTCGAGTTCTACAAGCGCAATTACATCGAAGGACTGTTTCTCTCCTCCGGCATCATCCGCTCGTCCAATTATACAATGGAGCAACTGGTCGAGGTCGCGCGGTCACTGCGCGAAGAGCATGACTTCCGCGGCTACATCCACCTCAAGACCATTCCCGACGCAGATCCGGAGTTGCTGAGTCAGGCCGGGCTTTTCGCCGATCGCGTTTCGATCAATATCGAGCTTCCCACCGAAAGCGGGCTTCAGCGCCTTGCGCCTGAAAAGGATGGCGGCCGGATCGAAAGCGCGATGCGGGACACGCGCGCAGCCATCGACGACGGCGCAGACGCCAAGTCGAAATACAAGTCCGCTCCACTTTACGCTCCGGCCGGCCAATCGACCCAGATGATCGTCGGTGCCGACACGGCCAGCGACGGCGACATCATCGTTCGGGCGAGCGCGCTCTACGACCGCTTCCGACTGCGGCGCGTTTATTATTCGGCCTTTTCACCGATCCCGGATGCGAGCGCCGTGCTTCCACTGAAGCGCCCGCCGCTGATGCGTGAGCATCGGCTTTACCAGTCCGATTGGCTGATGCGCTTCTACGGCTTCAAGCCGGCGGAGGTGGCAGGCGCCGCCGACGCAAGTGGCATGCTTCCGTTGGACATCGATCCCAAGCTCGCCTGGGCGCTCAAGTTCCGGGAGAGCTTCCCGGTAGACGTAAACCGGGCACCGAAGGAACAGCTTCTGCGTGTGCCCGGCCTTGGCACCAAGGCGGTCGACCGGATCCTGTCCTCGCGGCGCTGGCGGAATCTTCGGCTCGCCGATGTTGCACGACTGACGCTTTCGATCGCCAAGGTTCGGCCCTTCATTACCACCGCGGATTGGATCCCGACCCTCATGACCGACCGAGCCGACCTGAAGGCGCTGGTCGCGCCAAGACAGCAGCAGCTGGAACTGTTCGCTGCCTGAAGTTCTATTCTGGGATAAGCCCCGTATCGGTCAGCCAGCGGCGGCGCGTGGCGAAGGCAAACAGCCGATTGATCACCGGGTTCGACCAGCCGCTGTTGGTCGCGAAATCGCGGGTCAGTGTGTCGTGGTGGAGTTGATGGGCCCGCGGGGTCATCAACAGGCCGACAGCCCGCATCGCTCGGACGATCGCAGGATTGTCCTCGCGGTGCAGCGTGCCGTGGAAATATTGGGCGAACGTGCCGCCAATGATCAGGACGACCGCTCCGAACGTGAACCAGCCGGACAGCGGCAGCAGCAGAGCCGTCAGATTGAGCGCAAGCGATGCTGGGAGCGCCACGAAGATGATGGTCGACCCGATCTGCATCAGCATCGGTCGTCGGCCCAGGGCCTCTGGCCGCGGATGGTGGTTCTTGAAATCGTAGACCAGCTTTTCGAGTGGCCCGATCTTCCGCCAAATGCTGTCCCTCAAAGAGAGATAGTCCTCGGATTCACGCGACCCCGGGTAGAAATACAGACGGTCGAGGCCAATACCCGGCGTGCACGGTCGGTAGTCCATGTACATGTGCGTGAGGCCCGACAGCAGGTCGGCGACATACCAGGCGGCGAGAGCAGCCGGAGCCCACAGCCAGTCCGGCGCTCCGGCGAGCCACAGGTTGAACGCCATCGACGCCAGGAACAGGGCCGTCACCGGCCAAGGCGCTGCCTTCATCATTGCTCTGCGTTAAAGCCTTTGAACTCTTTGGGAAACCCGAACCGGGCGCAACTCGCCGCGGTTAACTCGGTTAACGTCTGACGTGTTGCAAGAAGGACCCATGATCGACGCGCATCGCGTCACCCTGGCCTCGGAGGACGACTTCGACGGCTGGCGCGATGCCGCCCGCGACCTCGCCGAGGCAGGCGTCCCGCCGGACGCAATCGTCTGGCGCGTGGACGGATCGGAAGACGACCTTTTCGCCAAAGAGGCTCGGCAGCCGACCGGCGCCAGCTTTCCCGTTCCACGGCCCTTCATCGACCTCGCGAAGAGCGTCGTCTGCCACACCGACCCCGAACGGTTCGCTTTGCTCTACGCAATGCTCTGGAAATTGCGCTCCAACCGCCATGCCATGGAAGATCGCGCGGATCCGCTGGTCGACCGGCTCGAGAATTTGGCCAAGGAAGTCCGCCGCGACGTGCACAAAATGCACGCTTTCGTCCGCTTCCGGGTGGTCGAGCAGCCCGACGGAATGACGCGCTTCATCGCCTTCTTCGAGCCCGACCATCACATCGTCCGGCACGCCGCCGGCTTCTTCGTACGCCGCTTCACAAACATGCGGTGGTCGATCCTGACGCCCGAGCTTTCGATCCATTGGGACGGCGAAACGCTTTCTGAAGGTCCTGGCACGACGCGCGCGGAGGCGCCCGGCGGCGATCCGCTCGAGGCGATGTGGACGACCTATTATGCCTCCATCTTCAATCCGGCACGCCTGAAGGTCGGCGCAATGCTGAAGGAGATGCCGAAGAAATACTGGCGCAACATGCCGGAGACCTCACTCGTTCAGCCTTTGATTGCGAGCGCTCGCAATCGGGAGTTGGAAATGATCGACCGGGCAGCGGCCAAGGAAGGCCTCAGAGAAGCGCTGGAAGCGGAACGGCGGATTGAGCCAGGCGGAAACCTGCGCAAGTCCTGGGAGGCCCTGTTCAAGGAGGCGCGCGGGTGCACCCGATGCGACCTCTACAAGCGCGCCAACCAGACAGTGTTCGGCGAGGGCCCGCTCGACGCGTCCATCATGTTCGTGGGCGAGCAGCCCGGGGACCAGGAGGACGTCGCCGGACGCCCGTTCGTCGGACCGGCCGGCCAGGTTTTTGACGAGGCCTTGGAGAGAGCAGGGATCCCGCGTTCGGAAGTCTACGTCACCAATGCGGTCAAGCATTTCAAGTTCGAGCAGCGCGGCAAGAAACGCATCCACAGCAAACCCAATGCGGGCGAGATCGAAGCTTGCCGCTGGTGGATCGACCAGGAGCGCTCGCTGATCCGCCCGCCGGTCACCGTCGCGTTGGGAGCGACCGCTGCCCGCTCGATCCTCGACAAGGTCGTCACGATCAGCCGCGTGCGCGGCTCGCCCATTGCGCTTCCGGACGGCGGCGAATGCTGGGTGACCGTCCACCCGAGCTTCCTGCTCCGCATCCCCGAACCGGACCGTAAGCGCGAAGAACGGGCGAAGTTCGTCGACGACCTCAAACGCGTCCGCGATCGCGCGGCGGAGCTGGCTTCCTAGAAGCCGAACCTCAACTGTGCCTTGATCGCTCGCGGTCCGCCGGGAGCGATGTTGTTGTCGCTGTGGGCGGTCGGGAAATAGTCGGCCCCGAAGATGTTCTCGACGTTGATCTGCGCCTCGATGCCCAGCATCAGCTTGTAATAGGCGGCAGCGTCGACCCGTGCGTAGCCCGGCAGCTTCACGTTGTTGCTGATCGAAGCATAGGACTTCGACCGGGCAATCACGCCAAGCCCGAGACCGATCGTGTCCGAGACATCATAGCGGTTCCAGAGCGAGAAACTGTGCTTCGGAACCAACGGCACGTCGCGGCCTGCCGGAGCTGACGCAGTCGTCTTGGTAATCTCCGCCTTCTGCCAGGAATAGCCTGCCGAGACCTGCCAGCGGTCACTGATGCTGCGCTCGAGACCCAACTCTAAGCCCTTGCTTCGCTGGGCGCCTGTCAGCACGGTCTGCTGCGTAAGCGGGTCTATCGCACGCGTGTTGGTACGGTCGAGCCGATAGATTGCGGCGGTGGCGAGCAGACCGTCGATCGGGGCCCACTTCGCGCCCAGCTCGTAATTGTCGAAGCGTTCTGGCTTCAGGTCGGCGGTCGTCGAGGTCAGGCCGCTGAACTGGTCCCCCGATTGCGGCAGATAGGATCGGCTGTAGCTGGTGTAGAGTGACAGATTGTCGCGCGGCTTCAGGATCAACCCGAAGCGCGGCGACCAGAGCTCGTCCCGTCGGCTGAAGTCTTCGCTCGCAGGGCGCAGGTCGTTCACCGATAGCTTGAAACTGTCGAACCGCAGGCCCGCGACGATCTCGAGCCATTCGGCGGGGCGGATCTGATCCTGGACGTATACTGCCGCGACCGTCGCCCGGGTGCGGTTGTTCGCATCGCTCGCAGACGAAGTGAAGGAAACGTTCTTGTCGACGCTCGCATCCGAAATCGGCGTCGTATTTCCGTTCAGGAAGGTACCCGACATCCGCTGGTTGCGGGACTTCTGCCGCCCGAACTCGAAGCCGAACAGCAATGTCTGGTCGATCCCGCCAAGGCGATTTTCCCAGACCAGGTCCGTCTGGCTGAACAGGTTCTGGCGGTTGTTGCGGTTGTTGTAGGCGCCGAGCGTAACCAGTCCCGTCGCGGAGCTAAACGAGCTCGGATAGATGTTCTGGTAGAACTTGTCGTAGTCCGCGAATTGCGTGTGGTTCTTGAGCGTCAGGCCGTCCGCAAGCTCATGCTCGACACTGAATGTGCCGATGTTGACGTTCGCCTTCGAATGGCTGTCCTCGGGATCGCCGAAGAAGGTCCGGTCAAAGCCCTTGATCGGCCGGTCGCCGTCGGCCGGGACGCCGCGGTCTGACGTCCGGTAGTCATGGAAATATTCGTAGCCGATATCGATGCGGGTGTTCGGGCCGGCCTGGAACGCGAGCGTAGGGTTCACGCCATAGCGTTCGAGGTTGACGTGCCGGCGGAAGCTGTCGCCATTCTCGTAAAGGCCGTTGACCCGGAGCCCGACACCGGAGGCGATCCCCTGATCGACGTCGCCGGTGAGACGAAACCCCCCGAAGCTGTCTGTCGAGGTCAGCGCCTCGCGATAATCGCCAAAAGTCGCGCGCTTCAGGACGCGGTTGACGACCCCACCGCCACCGCCGCGTCCGAAGATCATCGCGTTCGGGCCCTTCAACACCTCGACGCGATCGACGTTGTAGAAGTCGCGGAAATATTGCGCGTCGTCACGGACGCCGTCGATGAAGAAGTCGGCGGTCGAGTTGTTGCCGCGCAAGGTGAACTGGTCGCGATTGCTCTCGCCAGTCCCTGGAGTGGCGCCGGGAACGAATGTCAGCAGCTCCGCGACGGAGCGGATCGACTGGTCCTCGATCTGCTTCTCCGAGATGACCGTCAGCGCCTGCGGGATGTTGCGGATGTTGGTGTTGGTCTTGGTAGCCGTGCTCGTGTCTCGCGCGCCATATTCGCTGCGCTGGCCCGTGACGATGATCGCCTGGTCGGCCGCTTCGGCAGCCGCCGCCGACGTCGCCTCGGACCCAGCCCCTTCGGACAAATCCGCCGCGGCAAACGCTGGAGAAGACATGCCTGCCAACAATGCGGCGGCGAACGATACAGTGGTGAGCCCCTTCATGCGGACGGCTACTATCGTTATTGATAGTCATTCGCAATAGCAGAACTGGCGCTTGCCGAACTGTCCGATCAAGCTTCCCGATAAACCCCTGAATTCGTTCAGCGCGTCGATAGCATAAGCGGAAGACCACCTTCCTGGCGCAGAGTGACCATTCCGGACGGACGCACCTTTCTTCCAGGGACGGGGGCGAATCTCCACTGGCTGAGCCACGTCGCGAGGATCGTCAGCGCTTCAGCCATTGCGAAGCGAGCGCCGACGCAAGTGCGCGGGCCAGCGCCGAACGGCAGATACTGGAAACGGTGCCGTTCCTGCCTGCGACCAGCAAACCGATCGGGATCGAACGCATCAGGCTCGTCCCACAGGTTCCTGTGACGCTGAATGATCCACGGCCAAATGGACACCAGGTCGCCAGAATTCACTTCATGCTCTCCGAGCATGTCTGGCCCGACCGCCTCGCGATCGAAGCGCGGAACGGGCGGATAGAGGCGGAGCGTTTCGTCCACGACCGCCCGAAGGAATGGCAGCCGATCCGAAAGACCCGCATCGACCCCATTCTCCAGGGCCGACCGCGCCTCCTTGGCGACCCGCTCCTGCAATTCCGGCTGTTCGCTAAGGACAAACAAGGTCCAGCTCGTCAGGTTGGCCGTCGTCTCGTGGCCGGCGAGATAGAAGGTTGCAGCGTTGTCGATCGCCAACTCGATCGCTTCCTCACGCGGGAATTGGTCGAGCAGCGCCCGGATCATTGCCGTGACGAAATCGTCCGGCGCGTCGCTACCGAGCCGCTCGCGCACGATCGCGCCCAGCGTCGAACGCAGGAACTGCTGCCCTGCCCGGCCCCGCCGCCCCTTTCGAGTTACCGGGATCAGTGGCATGCCCAGCAACGCCTGGATCCGGGCTTCGCCGACGCCCTCCATGGCGGCGGTGATATGGTCCATCGCCTCTGGCGTCGTGAGCCGAGGGTCGCCGCTGAACAAAGCCGTGGCGATCACCCGCATCGTCGCCGAGGTCGCTTCGACGGCCATGTCGCGCGTGCCGGCCTGCCATGACTGCGCAATGTCCTGCCCGACTTCGCCGAACAAAGGCATGAGCGCGTCCACCGCGGGTGGTGTGAAGCTCGCCGCAACAATCTTGCGCTGGGCGCGCCAAAGCTCGCCCTCCGACGTCAGAAGGCCCCGCCCGATCGTCGGCCCGAGGATGCGCTTCACCAGCTTCGGCTTCTCGTAGTTCGACGCGTTGTCGAGCAGCACGCGCTGCACCCAGTCGGGTTGCAGGACAACATGCACCGTGTGGCCCAGGATGTTGCGCTTGAAATACCAGTTCTGGAAGGCGAGCTGGGACCAGCCGTACACCGCGGTCCGCGCCCGTTCCCCCAGGAAGCCGCGCCAGGTCGGAACGGGCTTCGGCCGGCGTGGAGGATGCGGCGGGACCCAGAGCTTTGTCACCGGCCTGCCAAGCGCTCCGCAGCGGCGCGGACGCGCTCCTCCCTGTCGGGCGCCATGCGATCCGAGCGCTCGTAGACTTGTTTCACGAGCTGTTCACCCGCCTTGGACGGAGTGCCGGAATCGAACGGCGGATGCGGATCGTACTCGAGCCCCAGCTGGATCGCGCGTGCGTAATCCTCTCCCTCGATCTGCGCGGTGAGTGCCAATGCGAAATCGATCCCGGCCGTCACTCCGCCGCCCGTGACCCGGTTGCGGTCGAACACGACGCGCTCCGCGACCGGCTCCGCCCCAAACAGCTTGAGATAGTCGCGCCATGCCCAATGAGACGTCGCACGATAGCCTTCGAGCAGTCCGGCCGCACCGAGGATCAGCGAACCAGTGCACACGCTCGTCATCCATTGCGCCCGTTCGCCGACGCTCCAGACCCAGGCAAGCGCGTCGTCATCGTGCATGACATCGACGCAGCCGAAGCCGCCGGGGATGCAGAGAATGTCCGCTTCGGTCACCTCGTCGAGCGTTCCCGTCGGAAGCAGTGCAAAGCCGCTGTCGGTCTGGACCGGATCGAGCGACTTCCAAACGAGATCGACCTTCGCATTTGGTAGGCGCGAAAGCACCTGCGCCGGACCGGTAAGGTCGAGCTGCGTGACGTTGGGAAAGACGAGGAAGACAACGCGTGTGGGCTTCATACCCCTATTCTGCAGCGAGAAGCGTCTCCGCGCCACCGAGGTCGACAGAAACCAGCCTGCTGACGCCTTTCTCGATCATGGTCACGCCGTAGAGCCGATGCATTCGGCTCATCGTCACTGCGTTGTGAGTCACGATCAGGTAGCGCGTGTCCGTCTCGCGGGTCATGCGGTCGAGCAGGTCGCAGAACCGCTCGACGTTCGCGTCGTCCAGCGGCGCGTCGACTTCGTCCAGCACGCAGATAGGCGCAGGATTGGTCAGGAACAAAGCGAAGATCAGCGCAACGGCCGTGAGCGCCTGCTCGCCGCCTGACAGCAGGGTGAGGGTCGAGAGGCGCTTGCCAGGAGGCTGCGCCATGATCTCCAGTCCCGCCTCCAGCGGATCGTCGCTTTCGACCAATTCGAGATGCGCCTGCCCACCATTGAACAAGGTCGTGAACAGGTCGCGGAAATGCGTGTCGACCTCGCGGTATGCGTCGAGCAGCCGCACCCGGCCTTCGCGATTGAGATTGCCGATGGACCCGCGCAGGCGATGAATCGCCTGAGTCAGTTCCTCTGCTTCCTCGGCACCCTTCACCCGGGCCTCGTCTAACTCGGCCAGCTCCTGCTCGGCAACGAGGTTGACCGGGCCGATCCGTTCGCGCTCGGTGGTCAGGCGTTCTAGCAGCGCCGATTGCGCGTCCGCATCGACCACTTCGTTTTCGTCGAAGCCAAGCTTCTCGGGTAGCCGCTGAGGAATGCACTCGAAACGCTCGAAGCAGACGCGGCCATATTCCGTGCGGCGCGCTTCTTGCGCTTCTGCCCGCGCCGAGGCCGCGGCGCGGCGTTCGCGAGCAGCAGACAGAGATTCGTTGGCGGTCGCAAAGGCCGAAGCCGCCTTGGCGACTTCGCCCTCCGCAGCACGCTCGGCCTCCGCAGCGGCGGAGGTCAGGCGGCCGCACTCGCCGGAGCGATTCTCCAATTCGCCGATCGCCTCGTCGAGGCGCGCGGGTTCCTGGCTGAGTTGCTCGCGCTCGGCGCTTTGCTGGCACTGGCGTTCGACGGCCAAGGCGAGGCGGCGTTTCGCGTCGGCGTGACGCTTGCGCCATTCCTCCTGCTCACGGCCCGCAGTTCCGTGACGTTCCCGCGCTGCGGCAGTCTCGCGCGCACGCGTCGCGGCTTCGGCACGCTTGTCGGCGACGGCCGATCCCGCGCCCGACGCCCGCGACCGCGCACTTTCGACATCGGCTTCAAGCGCCGCCGGATCGGGCAATCCAGCGATGACCGCTTCAGCAGCGCGGAGTGCTTCGGCCGAAGCTTCGGCTACCGGCTTCAAGTCTTCCGCGCGCTGCGAAATAGCTTCGCGCTGGTCGTTCAGCCGATCGATCGCAGCGGCCGCGGCGTCGGCTGCGCGATCCGCCTCGCGGCCGTCGCGCTCGGCAGCGGAGGCAGCTTTACGCTGCTCGTCACCCTCGGTGCGCCAGCGTTCGACATCGCGAGCCGCCTGGTCGCGCTCTGCCGAAGCCGTGTCGACCGCCTTCTCCAAGCCCGGAAGCTGCTTTTGCAACTCGGCCAGCCTGTTCGCGCGGATCAGGCGCTCAGCCGCGGCCGCACCGGAGCCGGTCGAGACAAAACCGTCCCACCGGCGCAGCCCGCCCTCCAGCGTTACGAGCCGCTGGCCGACTGCAAGCTGCTGGCCCTTATCTTCATCTGCCACGCCGATCTGACGAAGGCGCCGAAGAAGCTGCGCGGGCGCCCGGACATGATCGATCAGCGGCTCCACGCCGGAGGGGAGCGATGGATCGCTCGCCATAGCCTCGCTTCCGGTCCACCGCCTCGGGCCGCCTCCGCCGATCGCCGCATCGGCATCTTCGCCGAGTGCCGCGGCCAAGGCCCGCTCATAGCCCGAATCCGCCGACAGGCTTTCGATAGCCGAGCCACCGCCATGCTGGAGCGCCCGCTCCAGCGCCTGAGCCTCTGCCTTCGCTGCGGATAGCGCGGCGCGTGCCGCCGCCAGGTCGCTCTCCGAAGAATCGCGGCGCTCGGCGGCGGTTGCGCGTTCGCGTTCGGCGGCCTCGAGCTTCTGCTCGGTATTTGCCTGCGACCTTTTCGCGGCCTCTGCGCGTTTCAGGGCCTCGTCGCGTGCCGACTGCTCGGCTGATCCCGAGCCGAGCGCCTCTAGCTGCGAAGCAAGCCGCTGCTTTTCCTGCTCGGTCCTTTGAAGCTGCGCTCGCGCGGCCTCGAGGGCAGCTTCGGCAACCCGGCGCTCGGCTCGCATCGCGGCCTGGCGGGTCAGGAGGTCGGCAAGAGCCGCCTCGGCTTCGCGCGATTTGGTTTCGAGATCGGCGAGCTCACGCCCAATCCGGGCCGACTGCGCTTCATCATCGGACAGGCGGTGATCGATTGCCGCACGCTCGGCGTCCAGCTCGGCGATCCGAGCCTCGGCGTCGTGACGAAGCGCCTCCTCGCGCTCGACATCCGACGCAAGCGAGGCATCCAACCGGTCGAGCTCGGCAAGCCTCCGAACGACCGTGTCTCGCCGCGCGCGGGTCGTCGCCAGCTCATGCGCAAGCTCGGTCGCGCGTTCGCGCGCTTCCGCCAGTTCGTGACGGCGCTGGTTGAGAAGCGCCGCGGCCTGATCCTGCGCCTGCTGCGCGTTCGCCATCGCGCCCTGCAGCGCCGAGACCTGCCCTTCGGCTTCCCGCGCCTCTTGCGTCGCTGCGGTCGCTGCCAAATCCGCCTCGACCCAGCGGGCGTGAACCAGCCGAGCCTCAGCCGAGCGGATCTTGTCCGACAGCTGGCGATAACGCTCGGCCGCGCGCGCCTGCCGCCTCAGTTGCGCAGCGCGCTGCTCCTGATCCGACAGAAGCTCGGCCAGCCTCGTAAGATTCGCCTCGGTCGCACGAAGTTTCTGCTCGGCGTCCTTGCGGCGGGCATGAAGGCCGGAAATGCCAGCGGCTTCCTCGAGCAAAAGCCTCCGCTCGGTCGGCTTGGCCGCGATGATCGAGCCGACCTTGCCCTGACTGACCAGCGCCGGAGAGTGCGCGCCAGTCGCCGCGTCGGCGAACAGCAGGGAGACATCCTTGGCGCGGACGTCGCGACCATCGATCCGGTAGGCCGAGCCGGTGCCCCGCTCGATCCGCCGGGTGACCTCGCTCTCGCCCGCCTGCCCTTCATCGCCGTGCTGACGCTCGAGGAGGATCGAGACTTCGGCGAAGTCGCGCTGCGGCCGCGTCGCGGTGCCGGCGAAGATGACGTCGTCCATCCCGCCGCCGCGAAGCGACTTCGGGCTGCCTTCGCCCATCACCCAGCGAATGGCTTCGAGGAGGTTGGACTTGCCGCATCCGTTCGGACCGACGACTCCGGTGAGCCCCGGTTCGATCCTTAGCTCCGACGCTTCGACGAAGCTCTTGAACCCGCTGAGTTTCAGCCGGCGGATGCGCAACTTGTCTCCCCCACCCTCACATGGCCGCTATCCGCGTTCGCCGAGGGCGTCGCGGAGTTGCGGTTCAAGCTTGTCCCAGGTCGCGGTCTGCTGGAGGAGCTTGCCGTTGATGACGAAGCTCGGCGTGCCGCTGAATTCGGGGAATTGCGAGGTCGCGTCGCCGTTCATCTGGACCAGCAAGTTGATCTCGTTTTGGTCCGCCAGGCAGACATTGCTCTTCGCCGACGGAATACCGCGCTGGGCCGCCCACGGCACGAGGCCGGCGAGCTTGGCAATTTCCGTGAACTGCTTTTCCGGGCCGACGTTCTGCAGCGCCTCGAACTGCTCCTTCGGCACTTCCTGCAGCTTGCCCGTCCATTCACGCTGATTGGTATAGAGAGCGCGAGTTACCGGGAAGAAGCGGTCCGGACCGCCGCAGCGAGCGATGAGCGCCGCCGTAAGGTCGAAAGGATCGCGGACGAAATTGCGGAATTCGTAGCTGACCCGGCCGCTCTTCACGTAATTGTTGATGAGCGGTTCGCCGCCCTTCTCCTCGAATTCGGCACAGTGCGGGCAGGTCATCGAGCCGAACTCGATGAGCTTCACGTCTGCCTTGGGGTTGCCCATCAGGAACCCACCTTCGGGCGTGCGAACGACCATCTTGGTCCAGTCGCCACCATTCGGGGCGGCGACGGCTTCGATCGGCCCGGAGTCGGTCTTCGTCGTCGATCCCTTTTCGGCATTGCAGGCCGCGCTTGCGAAGATCGCCGTTGCGGCGAGCAGGACGTAGGCTGGCTTCATCAGATCATACACTCCGAAACGTAATGGGTATGGGATTGTCGTCGGGTCCATCGACCGTCGGCGTGCCGCTTGTAGACACAATTTTTCCGGCAAGCGATTCGAGACAGGCGCGAAGCTCCGGGTCGGCAATCTGGCGAAGTCCCTCACCAAGCTCTTTGGAAACAGGGCTTGATTGCGGCCGTTCTGGTTTTGGAGAGCGCGCCAACGGCCTTCCCTGACGGAACACGACCCTGTCGATGGCCTGATATCCAAAGAAACGGTTCACGCGCTCGATGATCAGTGGCGCGAGATGCTGAAGCAGAGGTGAATGGGCGCCTTCGACCAGCAGCGTCAGGACGCCGCCTGATTTCTTGCCGGTCGGGAATCTGATCGATTCGGGTGATGAAACCCGGGCATAGCGCTCGCCAACGATTTCGCTCCAGCGGCTGACGATTGCGCTCTGGACGAAGCCGAAGCGGCGGAACGCCACTCCGCCGATCTCGCCGACAAGTTCGCCGGCCGCGCGCGCACGGCCGGAGCGCGGTGCATCTTCGGCGCCGGCTTTCCGCTTCGTCGTTGGAGACTTTGGCTTCGCCATCTCAAGGAGGTCATGCCATAGGGAAAGTGTGCCCGCCAACCGCTTGCTCCAACATTATGTGGATAACGCCCGGCGGCTTCCGTGGCGGGCAATGCCGGGAGAGACGGCGCCGGACCCTTATCGCGTCTGGTTAAGCGAGGTGATGCTCCAGCAGACTACGGTCGCGGCAGTCACGCCGAGGTTCGAACGGTTCATTGCGCGATGGCCGACCGTCGAGGCGCTGGCTGGCGCAAGAGACGAGCACGTGCTCTCCGAATGGGCGGGCCTCGGCTATTACGCCCGCGCCCGCAACCTGATCGCCTGTGCTCGGGAAGTGGCAGCTCGCGGCGGGTTCCCCGACACGGAGGAACAGCTTCGGCAGCTGCCGGGGATCGGGGCCTATACGGCAGCCGCTATCGCTGCGATTGCGTTCGGACGGCGCGCGCTGGTCATGGATACCAACGTCGAGCGGGTGGTCGCGCGGTTGCACGCGATCGAAGCCCCCATCGCCGAAAGCAAGCCGCGCCTCCGTGAACTTCTGGACATGATGACCCCGGTGGAACGCGCGGGGGACTTTGCCCAGGCGATGATGGATCTCGGGGCCACCATCTGCAGGCCCAAGTCACCCGACTGCCCCGCTTGCCCGCTGAACGCCGGTTGCTCAGCCTTTGCTTCCGGCGAGCCCGAACGTTTCCCCGCTCCAAAGCGCAAGGCAGTCCGCCCAGCACGATATGGTGTCGCCCACTGGATCGAGCGAAGCGGCAGCATCTGGCTGGTTCGCCGCCCGGCCAAGGGGATGCTCGGTGGAATGGCGGCACTACCGGGCCCGGACTGGACCGATGAGCCCGCGCCGGCCGAGACAGCACTCGTCCACGTGTCCCACGTCTTCACGCACTTTCACCTCGAGCTGGCGGTCGTAGCGTCCGACAGCCCAACAGGCGAAGGCTGGTGGCAGCCGCTCGACCGGCTTGTCGACGCGGGCCTGCCGACGCTGTACCGCCGCGCCGCCGATTCGGTACTTGAAGCCAGGAGCGCCCTTGCGGCCTGAACCTTTTTTCTCCGGCCCCGGAATCGATCGCGCGGACCAGGTCCGTGTCGACGAGGCCCGGCTTGCCGAGATCGCTAATCGGGAAGATGGCCTGCAGCTTCAGTGGCGGGAGGGATTGCCCGCCATCGGGGCAGATGGAAGGCTGGAATGGCAGCCTGCCGCCTCGTCAGATTTGTTCCTCGGAATTCAGGACGGCGCTCCCCGTTTCTCCGCGACCGAGCAACCGCACGCCAATGCCAGGGCAGCCTTCGATACGATCGGACTGCTTCGCGATGACGAGGCGCCCCTGTTCGCGGCCGCCCTCAGCCTCGCCTGGTGGCATTCGCGGCATCAATTCTGCGCCAATTGCGGAGCTAGCACCGAAATCGAGCGCGGCGGATGGTCGAGGCGCTGTCCCGAATGCTCGGCCCAACATTTCCCGCGCGTCGACCCGGTCGTCATTATGCTCGCCGAGCATGAGGGCCGCCTTCTTCTCGGACGCCAGCCGCAATATCCGCCCGGGCGCTACTCCGCGCTCGCGGGCTTCCTCGAGCCTGGCGAATCGATCGAGGCGGCAGTCGCCCGTGAGCTGCACGAGGAAGCAGGAATCGCGGTTGCGGACGTCACTTACGTTGCAAGCCAGCCCTGGCCTTTTCCCTCGTCGCTGATGCTGGGGTGCCACGCCCGAGCACTCGGCAGCGATCTGACCATCGACACCACCGAGCTCGACGATGCCCGCTGGTTCACCCGGGACGAGGTCATGGCGGCGCTCGCAGGCCATCCTGACGCGACCTTCCAGCCACCCCCACGCTTCGCGATCGCGCGAACGCTCCTGGAGCAATGGCTCGCGGCTTGATGAACTGCAGAGTCGTCCGTAAAGGAGCGGCGCAAATTCCATTCAGATAGCCTCGGCATTCGCCGTCGGGAGACCCATGGACGACCGTTTCAACACTATCGCCGGCTGGACCTTGTTTGCCGGAATCGTGGCTCTTGGAGCCTCCATCGTCGCCGGCGAAACCTTCAAGAGCGAGCGGCCCGAGGAGATGGGCTATCCGATCGAGGGAGTCGTTCAGGAAGGTGCAGGCGCTGCCGAAGCAGAGAAGCCGATCGCTTTCTATCTCGCGAGCGCGGATCCCGCGGCCGGCGAGCAGGTTTTCAAGAAGTGCACGGCGTGCCACAATGCGGACAAGGGCGGCGCCAACGCCCTTGGCCCGAACCTGTGGGACGTGCTCGGCGAGCCCGTCGGCAAGGGCAAGGGCTTCCCCTTCTCGCCTGCGCTGTCGGGCGTTGGCGGCACGTGGAACTGGGACAACATGAGCGCCTGGCTGACGAGCCCGAAGAAGTTCGCGCCGGGAACGAAAATGACCTTCGCAGGCCTCAGCAACCCGCAGGACCGCGCGAACGTGATCGCGTTCCTGAATACCCACAGCGACAGCCCGCTCCCGCTTCCAGCCGCACCGGCCGAAGCTGCTGCGCCCGCCGCCGGCGAAAAGGCCGCTGGCGACAAGGCGGCTGGCGCCGAAGCCGGCAAGGAACCCGCGGCTGCGGAAGCCAGCGCGGAAGCCAAACCGGCCGCCAAGGAAGCCGCTCCGGCCCACTAAGAACGGCGCGACGAGCCGCCTATTCCGGTGTGCCGGTCCGCTCTCGTGGCGGCGCCGGATGCTCTTCGTAGAAGCTCTCGACGAAGTTCCACGCTTCCTTTGCATCTTCGCACCAGTGGAAGATGTCGAGGTCGTGCGGTGCGATCACGCCCTCCTCGACCAGCGCCTCGAAGTTCACGACTTTCGTCCAGAACTCCTTGCCGAACAGGAGGACCGGCAGCGGCCGGACCTTGCCGGTCTGGATCAAGGTCAAAAGCTCGAAGAACTCGTCGAACGTGCCGAACCCGCCCGGGAAAACGGCAACCGCGCGTGCGCGCAGCAGGAAGTGCATCTTCCGAAGCGCGAAGTAGTGGAACTGGAAGCTGAGGTCCGGGGTAACGTAGCGGTTCGGAAGCTGCTCGTGCGGAAGGACGATGTTGAGGCCGATGAACTCGGCCCCGACGTCGATCGCGCCGCGGTTCGCGGCTTCCATCACCGACGGTCCTCCACCCGAACAGACGACGAAGTGCCTCTTTCCGTCCTCGTCGCAGCCGCAGCTGCTGGCGAGCTGCGCAAGCTCGCGGGCAACGTCGTAAAAGAGCGATTTGGCTTTCAGCCGCTCCGCGATCGCGCGCTGGCGATCGTCGGTCGCGCCGGCTACGAGCGCATCGGCTAGCGAAGGCTCGGGGATTCGCGCCGACCCGTAGAAGACGAAAGTCGATCCGATCTTCGCTTCATTCATCAGCAATTCGGGCTTCAGAAGCTCGAGTTGGAAGCGAACCGGCCGCAGATCCTCGCGAAGCAGGAAGTCGATGTCTTGGAACGCGAGCTTGTAGGCTTCGCTCTCGGTCTGTGGGCTGGAGGGCACGTGCCGAGCGGATTTCGCATCGACCTTTGCCTCCGGAAAAATGCGCTTTGGCGGTACTGGATCAGTCATCGGGTTGGGGGCTTAGCCGAGCAAGCCCCCAACCCCAAGTGCTAGACTTCTTCCGGCTTGCGCGGAGCGCTCCAGTCGACCCGGCGTGTCCCGTACATGACCCCGGCAAGCGCCGCGAAGAGCAGCAGCGAGCCGATCAGCAACGAGAAGGCCTCGAGGCTGAGAAGCACGTAAAGGACCGCATAGAGCCCGACGAGCAGGCCGCCGATGAAGTATGCCCTGCGCCAGCTGTTCAGCACGGCTGCGGAATAGGCGGTGTTCAGTCCCGCGATCGCCGCCGACGCGACGATGTAAGCGAAGGTGAAACCAATCACTTCCGCGAAGGCCAGCAGCAGTACGAAGAACAGGACGATTGCCGCGCCCATCAGGAGATATTCGACCGCGGACACGCGAACGCCGCCGATCACGTCGAACATGAGCAATGCGAGGAAAGTGAAGCCGATGAACAGGAAGCCGTACTTCGTCGCCCGGTTGACCTGCGAATAGAGATCGACCGGCTGGATCAGGTTGATGCTCGCCACCTGCGGAGCGCCTGCATCCCTCGCGACATAATCGTCAGGAGTCGCGGGCCGTACCTTCTCGACGACATTGCTCTGGCCTGCGTCGCCGGTGGAGACGAGCGACTTTCCGAGCGCGAGGTTGCCGATCCGGTAGGTCGCCTCGAACCCCTTCGTGTCGACGCTTCGCTGCTGGGGAAGGAAATCGCCTCCGAACGAAGGGTGCGGCCAGCCAGAGCGGACGGTCCAGACGGTCTCGCCGGCCTGCGGCGCATAGGTCAGCGACGAATTGCCGCGCAGCTCGTACTGAAAGCGGACGGCGATTGGCTGGGAGGTTAGGCTGCTGGCATCGATCCAGGCAAAGAAGCCGCGCCCCCCTCCGCTTCCGCCGCCCGGCTGGAGGCGAAGGCGAGCGCCGTTCACGATGACCTGCGGATTGGCGCCCAGGCCACGCGGGTCGCTGACGCCGAAGCGAAGCTCGGCCCGCGACAGGTCCATGTCTTCGATCTTCACCCCATTGCGCGAAAGGTCAGGCGGAAAGGCGAAGCGAGCCGAACCGGAAAGTTTCGCATCATAGACGACCGCCTCGTAGATGGAGCGCTTGCGACGTTCTGGCGCGACCGTCGTCGAAAGCTCGGCCACCTCCGGCGAAAGCGTAAGTTCGCGCATGACCTCGCGGCTGCGGGTGATGCTCTGCCCGCGATCGACGATCGTGTCGGTGGTCATCGCGCGATAGGGAATGACGAGCATCGGGCCCGACATCGCCTGCGGCCCGCCCCAGCCCTCGGTGATCGAGCTCGTTGCTTGTTCGGATTGTGTCTGGCGGTCGTAGACCAGCAGCCAGACGGAAAAGAGCGGGATCGACAATGCAGCGCCGATCAGGATCGCCAGCAATAGTTTGAAGCCAGGCGTTCGCTCGCCTTCGGTTCTCAGCACGTATTCCTCCAATCAGGTGATCACGAGCCTGGAACTGTGACCTGATCACCCTTGAGCGGCCTGAGCAACTCCTGATGCTTTGGTGAAAACGGTACTTAGCGGTCGAATTGATTACGTTTCATCGCGAAGGCGATTGCGGCGCCGGCTCCGGCAAAGATCAGGGCGAAGCTTGCGTTCAGAGACAAATCGAGCCGCCAGAAGGCTGGTCGCTTGTCTTCAGCGGTCAGCAGGAAAATCAGGCCCCAGCCGACGATCGTCACAACCGTGCCGGCAAGCATGGACGGCACGATGCGCCAACCGAGTTGCTGGACTGTAAGGAAGGCGACGGCAGCGCTGACCAGGTACAGCAGCCAGAGCAGGGTCTCGTTCAATACACGCGCGCCTTCGGCTTGATGTACTTGATGTCGTCGGTAAGCGTGAAGTCGTGGACCGGGCGATAGTCGATCTTCACCGATCCGCCCTTGCCGCCCCAGCCGTCGAACCAGGCGACGGTGTGCTTCATCCACTTCTTGTCGTCGCGGTCCGGGAAATCTTCGTGCATGTGCGCGCCGCGGCTTTCCTTGCGATTCTCGGCGCAATGCATCGTCACCACCGCCTGAGCGAGGAGGTTGTCGAGCTCGAGCGTCTCTACGAGGTCGCTGTTCCAGATGAGGCTGCGGTCGCTGACCCGCACGTCCGCCATCTTCCTGTAGACCGCATCGATCTTGCTGACGCCCTCGGCAAGCGTCCGCTCCGTCCGAAACACTGCGCAGTCGGCCTGCATCGTGCGCTGCATTTCCAGCCGGATCTCGGCGGTCGGCGCATCTCCCTTCGCCTCGCGAAAATGGTTGAGCCGCTGCAGCGAAAGGTCCGCCGAATCCTTCGGAAGCTCCTTCTGCGCCGCATTCGCCTTGAGGATTTCGCCGAGACGGAGACCGGCCGCGCGGCCGAACACCACCAGGTCGATCAGACTGTTGGAGCCGAGGCGGTTGGCGCCGTGCACGGAAACGCAGGCCGCTTCGCCGACTGCGAACAGGCCGGGGACGACAGAGTCCGGATTGCCGTCCTTCAGGGTAACGACTTCGCCGTGGAAGTTCGTCGGGATGCCGCCCATGTTGTAGTGGACCGTCGGGACAACCGGGATCGGTTGCCGAGTCAGGTCGACGCCCGCGAAGGTCTTCGCGGTCTCGGTGATTCCCGGAAGCCGCTCGTGCAGGATCTTCTCGTCGATATGATCGAGGTGAAGGAAGATGTGGTCCTTGTTCTCGCCGACGCCCCTGCCCTCACGGATTTCCATCGCCATCGAGCGTGACACGACGTCGCGGCTGGCGAGGTCCTTGGCGCTGGGGGCATAGCGCTCCATGAAGCGCTCGCCCTCGGAATTCGTCAGGTATCCGCCCTCACCGCGCGCACCCTCGGTGATGAGAACGCCCGCACCGTAGATTCCGGTCGGGTGGAACTGGACGAACTCCATGTCCTGCAGCGGGAGGCCCGCGCGGAGCACCATCGCATTGCCGTCGCCGGTGCAGGTGTGTGCGGAGGTGGCGGAAAAATAGGTGCGGCCATAACCGCCGGTGGCGAGCACCACGGCCTGCGCACGGAAGCGATGGATGGAACCGTCGTCCATGCACAGTGCGACGACGCCGCGGCACTCACCGCCTTCCATGATCAGGTCGAGAGCAAAATATTCTATGAAGAAGTCGGCATCATACTTCAGGCTCTGCTGGTAGAGCGTGTGAAGCATTGCATGGCCGGTCCGGTCGGCAGCGGCGCAGGTCCGCTGCGCGGCCGGCCCTTCACCCATGTTCTGCGTCATTCCGCCGAATGCGCGCTGGTAGATCTTGCCGTCCGCCCTACGGCTGAACGGCATGCCCGCATGCTCGAGCTCGATAACCGCAGCGGGAGCTTCGCGGCAGAGATATTCAATCGCGTCCTGGTCCCCGAGCCAGTCCGAGCCTTTGACGGTGTCGTACATGTGCCAGGTCCAGTGGTCCGGACCCATGTTGCCGAGGCTGGCGGCGATTCCGCCCTGCGCGGCGACCGTATGGCTGCGTGTCGGGAAGACCTTGGTGATGCAGGCGGTCTTCAGTCCCTGGTTCGCCGCGCCCATGGTGGTGCGAAGGCCGGCGCCACCTGCGCCGACGACGACGACGTCGTAAGTATGATCGACGATCTTGTACGCGCTCAAGCTGCGCCTCCAAATGCGATGCGGCCCAGCGCGAACAGCGCAAACGCAGCGCCCCCGACCGCTACGAACAGCAACAGGGTGTTCAACGCGAAATTATTTCCCGGCTCGTGCACGTAATCGTCCACGACCACCTTCAGGCCCTCGAGCCCGTGGTAAAAGGACGTGATCACGAACAATGCCATCGGCACCGCTCCAAGCGGCGAGCGCAACCATTCGCGAACGGTCGCATAATCCAGAGTCGGCAGGAACAGCAGCGAAGCAATCAGCCAGACGCCGAGAACGAGCAGCGCGAGGCTGGTCACTCTCTCTGAAATCCAATGGTCCCCACCTTCGTGCGCGGAGCCGAGGCCACGGACCTTGCCAAGCTCGGTCGAGCTATCACCCAGGCTCATTTCACTACTCCGAGAATGTAGAACCATAATGCCGCCGTCAGGACGACGGATCCAATGATCGTCAGCAAAGCAAAGGTCTTGTTGGGACCGAGCTCGAAGTTAGCGCCCGTATCCATGACCAGATGGCGGACGCCCGACAGCAGATGCTGGAAGAAGGCCCAGGTCAGTCCGATCAGGACGACAAGGCCGACCCAGGTGCCCGCGATGGCGCTGAAGTCGCCATAAGCTTCATTCCCGCTCGCCAAAGAAAGCAGCCACCAGGTCAGCACCGCCAGGCCGGCCACGGTAAGCGCTCCACCGGTAATCCGATGCAGGATGGAGACGGTCATGCCCGGCCCCCACCGCCAGATACCGAGGTGCGGCGACAGCGGCCGCGCGCGTTGTTCTGCCATGAGGGCTACTCTCCTGTTGGTCTGCAGGCCGTGCCGGCCCTGAAGGTCGAAGCCCGATTAGGCGCGGGTCCGGCGTGAGGCAAGATTCGTGGCAGCCACGTTCAGGGGCCTAACCCGCCCTTAACCATTGCCGGAGCATGTGGTCGGCAACATTCGAGTGAGAGAAGGCGGGAACTAAGAGCATGAGCGGCGACATCGGGAATCTTCAGCGCCTATCCGACGAGCAGGTTTCCTCGCGGCTTCGGGCCTACACCGACGGCGGCCGTTTTCAGGACTCGCTGCGCTGGCTTTGGGGCCAGGCCGGCGATGTCATCGAGGAGTGCTCGCGCCGCCATTTCGGCGAGGAAGCCGTCAAGCTGAACCGCGCCTACTTCACCATGAAGGTCGACCAGTCCTGGGTCCGCGCCGTCGCGGAGCAGGGCGTGCACATGTTCACCAACAAGAAGAGCGTACCCGAGTTCATCGCTGCTCATGCTTCCATGTCGCGCGACGTGATCGCCGAGTTCGAAGTGCGCTTCGAAGGCAAGAGCGAAGACAAATTAACGGCAATCGACGCGTTCAACCGCGCGCTCGCCTACGCCGAAGACATCATCCTCGCCCAGATCGCCGTTCTCGAAGCCAATGATGCCGCCGAGGCTCGCGGGAAGCAGAGCGACGAGTTCGAACGCCGCGTTACGGATTTGGTCCGCGCCAGCAGCGACCAGTCGAAATCGCTGACGGAGCGCACACGCTCGACTGCCGCTTCGGCCCGCGGAATGCTGGGCAAGACGAGTGAAGTTGCCGCCGCCGCCGAACAGTCGGCAGTCGCCATGCGCGAGGCTGCCCAGACCGCAGCCGGCCTGATCCGCGCGATCGAAGATGCGCGCTCGGAAGTCGAAGTCGCTGCAGACGTCGCGACCCGCGCAGGCGACCAGGCCAGCCAGGCAGTGAAGGTCAGCCAGGCGCTGTCCGGTCATGTCGAAGCAATCGAATCGATCCTTGGCCTGATCCGCGACATTGCGGGCCAGACCAACCTGCTCGCCCTCAACGCCACCATCGAAGCCGCTCGCGCAGGCGACGCCGGCCGTGGCTTCGCGGTCGTCGCGCAGGAAGTGAAGAGCCTCGCGTCGCAGACTGCTCGCGCAACTGACGATATCACCGCCAAGATCACCGCGATCCAGCAGGCGACTCGCCAGACCGTCGAGGCCAACGGCTCCATCCAGGGCACCGTCGAGGAGGTCCAGACCTCCGCCGACCGCATCCGCCAGGCGATGGAGCTGCAGGCCCAGACGGTGACAATGATCACCGCTGCCGTCGACGAGACTGCGCTCGCGGCCGACTCGATGAGCTCGACGATCGCCGCAATCCGGACCGACACCGAAAATGTCGCGAAGGACATCGATCAGGTCGAGCAGGGCTTCGGCCGCTTCTCCGAGCAGATCGCCGACTTCACGTCGAAGACCAAAGAGTTCGTCGCTCGCGTAGCCGCCTGACTTCCCCCGCCGCGTCGGCGGGGCTAGTCGGCGCTCATGAACATCCTGATCACCGGAGCCAGCCGGGGCATCGGCGCCGCCGCCTACGAGCTGCTAAAGTCACGCGACCACAATGTCGTCGGCCATTCCACCAAGGGCAGCCAGGAACTGATCGCCGGCGACCTGATGGATCCAGCCGCGCCGCGGAACATCTGGGACACGGCGCTCGACGAGCTAGGCGGGCAGATCGACGTCCTCGTCAATAATGCCGGCATCTACGAAGCAGTGCCCGACAATGCGACTGACGACGAATGGCGCGCCGCCTGGAATCGCACACTAACGGTCAATCTCCAGGCTGCGGCCGACCTCTCGAAGCTAGCCGTTTCGCACTTCCTCGACCTCGGCATCCCCGGCCGGATCGTCAACGTTGCCAGCCGCGCGGGCTGGCGCGGGGACAGCCCGCAGCACTGGCACTATGCCGCGTCCAAGTCGGCGCTGATCGGCATGACCAAGACGATCGCGCGCGGCTATGCAGCCGAGGGAATTCTCGCCTTCGCGGTCGCGCCAGGGTTCACCGTTTCCGAAATGACCGAGGAATATTTGCAGGGCCGAGGCGGCGCTGCGATCATCGCCGACATCCCACTCGGCCGCGTCGCCAGCACGGACGAAGTCGCGGAGGTCATCCGCTGGCTCGCGACCGAAGCGCCTGCGTCCTCGACCGGCTCCACCATCGACGTGAACGGCGCGAGCTATGTTCGCTAGCATCGCCGCCGCTGCACTTGCCGCGGCGAATCCGGCCACCGTCGCAGAGCATCAGGCTGCCTGTGCCGGCAAGGACGGCTGGAGTGATCCTGCGCCGCCGGTACGGGTCTTCGGCAATGTCTACGATGTCGGAACCTGCGGGATCGTGTCGCTGCTCATCACCGGACCTCGCGGGCATATCCTGCTCGATGCCGCGACGGCGGAAGCCGCGCCGTCGATCGCCGCGAATGTCGAGCGTCTCGGATTCAAGCTCTCCGACGTGAAGCTGATCGGCGCGAGCCATGAGCATTTCGACCATGTCGGCGGAGTTGCCGAGCTGCAGCGGCTGACCGGCGCGACCGTAATGTCGATGCCGGCGGCATATTTGACGTTCGAGACCGGAATCGTGAATCGCGAGGACCCGCAGTGGGGGATGCACAAGCCCTTCCCCGGAGCGAAGGTCGGGATCATGTTGTCCGACGGCTTCGTCGCCCGTCAGGGGCCGCTCAGCCTCACGGCATATGCGACGCCTGGCCATGCGCCTGGAAGCACGACCTGGTCGTGGCGCTCGTGCGACGGAAAGCGCTGCGTAAACATCGTCTATGCGGACAGCGTGTCGGCGGTCTCGGCGGAGGAGTACCGCTTCTCCGACCACAAGAAATATGTCGCGGCCTTCCGCGACAGCCTGTTCAAGATCGCCCGTCTTCGTTGCGACCTGCTGATCACACCGCATCCGGGCGCGAGCAATTTCTACGACCGCCTCGCCGGAAAGGCGCCGCTGATCGATCGCAGCGCGTGCAAAGCCTACGCGGACCGCGGCCGCAAAGCATTGGATGAGCGGCTGGCGAAGGAGCAGGCGAAATAAGCTACCGCGTCACCATCCCCTGTACGCGCGCACAAGGCGAGGCGGTCCCCGAAGCCGACCTTTTCCTCGCGAGCGCGTCGCCGCCCGTCGTCGTCGCCGATGAACCTGATGAGGCCCGGCCCAATGAATGGGTGATCCACGCCTATTTCGATTCTGAGCCGACCGACGACGAACTCGCCGAGCTGAAGCAGCTGGGCACGGGAGAACCCGAGATCGAGCATCTCGAAGATTCAACCGACTGGGTGACGAAGAGCCAGCAAGGACTTCAGCCGATCCGCGCCGGCCGCTTCTTCGTCCATACTCCGATGCATTACGCCGACCGGCCCGCCGACACGGTCAATTTCGAGATCGATGCGGGTCTCGCGTTCGGCACTGGCCAGCATGCGACCACAGCGGGCTGCCTCGATGCGCTCGACCGGCTTGCCGTATCAGGCGAGCGATTCTCCAACATCGCCGACATTGGAACGGGAACAGGTCTGCTCGCCTTCGCGGCGCTCGCGCTTTGGCCGGATGCGAAATGCATCGCGACCGACATCGACCCGATCGCCATCGACGTTTCGCGCGACAATGCCGCGATCAATGCGGTTAGGACCGGGCATGGCGCGGGCGAATTGTTGCTCGCCGTTGCGGACGGCATGGATTCGCCGATGCTTGCCGCGCGAGCGCCGTTCGACTTGCTGATCGCCAACATCCTCGCCGGGCCGTTGATCGAGCTTGCCCCAGCCTTCACGGCGGCGCTTGCGCCGGGTGGAACGATCATCCTCGCGGGCCTGCTCGACACGCAGGCCGATGCAGTCGCCTGGGCTTTTGAAAAGCAGGGCCTTGAACTCCAAGATCGTGGCACCGGAGAATGGCCGGTCGTCGTGCTTAAAGGACCGACCCGGAAATGAATCTCATTGTTGCTGCACTTCTCGCGACGCAGATTGCGCCGGCCGCGACGCCCGTCTCGGAACCGCCGAGGGCAGAGGCTCAGAAGCCGGCCGCGACGCCCTCGAAACCCACCGAACCTGCGAAGCCGCTCTTCCAGCCCACCGAAGTAAGATCGACCGGTTCGGTCTCGGTCGGCGGACGAAAGATCGCCTACCACGCCGTGGCGGGGACATTGGTCGTTCATCCGAAGGACTGGTCGGACACCGACGCGATCGAAGCGGCCTCGCAGAAGTCCGACAAAAAGGATGACGACGAGCCCAAGGCCGAGGCCTCGATGTTCTACGCCGCCTATTTCCGCGACGGCGTTCCCACGTCCGGCCGCCCGGTCACGTTCCTGTTCAACGGCGGCCCGGGCTCATCGACGGTCTGGCTGCACATGGGCGCGTTCGGACCCGTCCGCGTACTTGCGCTGGATGAGCAGCACACGTCTGCCCCCTACAATGTTGTCAATAACGATCAGAGCCTGCTCGACGCTTCCGACCTCGTCTTCATCGACGCCCCGGGAACCGGGTTCAGCCGCATCGCCGGCAAGGACAAGGAAAAGGCCTTTTACGGCGTAGACCAGGACATCGACGCCTTCGCCCAGTTCATCACCCAGTTCCTGTCGAAATACCGCCGCTGGGATTCGCCCAAATATGTGTTCGGTGAAAGCTACGGAACCATGCGCGGTGCGGGCCTCGCGCTGGCGCTGCAGAAGCGCGACGTCGACCTGAACGGCGTAATCTTGCTGTCGGACATCCTGAACTGGGACCTCGTTCCCGACGATCCGCAGCTCAATCCGGGAATCGACCTGTCCTACGTCGTCGCATTGCCGACCTATGCGGCCACCGCCTGGTATCACAACCGCGTCGCGAACCGACCGGCTGACCTGCAGTCGTTCCTTGCGCAGGTGGAGACGTTCGCGACGACCGATTATGCGTTGGCGCTGATGAAGGGCAACGAACTGTCCGACGCGGAACGCCAGCGTATCGCGCAGCAACTGTCGGCGTACACCGGCCTGTCCGTCGCCTACCTGCTCAAGACCAATCTGCGGATCGAATATGGCGCGTTCCAGAAGGAGCTTCTGGCCGACCAGTCGGCGACCACCGGGACGCTCGACACGCGGTTCGTCGGAGCGACGCTCGACCCGCTCAGCAAGGTTGCGACCTGGGACCCGCAGAGCAGTGCAATCAGCGCCGCCTATGTCGGGGCGTACAACAATTACGTCCGCGACAGGCTTCATTACGGAGATGGAATCGAGTTCAAGTCCGGCATCGATATCTACGGAAGTTGGGACTACAAGCACCAGCCGCCCGGAGCGGACAAGGCGTTGATCGCGCTGCCGAACGTGCTTCCCGATCTGGCCGTCGCGATGAAGCAGAACCCAAGCATGAAGGTGATGGTCAACGGCGGCTATTACGACGTCTCGACACCCTATTTCGCGGGCAAGTTCGAGCTTCGCCACCTGCCCGTCCCGCCAAGCCTCTCAGCCAATATCGAGTATCATTACTACGAGGCCGGCCACATGGTGTACGCGCACCACCCGTCGCTCATCGAAATCCACGACAAGGTCGCGAATTTCATTCGGCGGACTTCCAACTCGCGGTAGGTGGGCCGAGAGCTAATGTCCGCTTTCGACCCATTGCAGACATTAGAGGATGCCTGAATGAGACTATTTCAGCAACGGTACCAAGTGTTGGATCCCATAAAGTCGCAGTGGCAAAGCGCGTCGAGCGACACACTTTGAACGCGGAGAACGTTGCCAGCCTCATCGACCACGTGCACGGCATGGGACACCTTGGCGTCAAAACATGTGGCGGCTTTGGCCAGGCTCCAGATGATGCGTGGTTGGGCCTCGCGCAGACGACCATTCCAATCACCGCGCGAGATTTGAACCTGTGCAGTTGCGCTCCCGCCGCTAATCACGCCAGCTGAAGAGGGACCAGTCAGGTAACCCCGGGTTTCGCCACATTCCAACATGGGAACAAATCGCTGATGGAATCGGGCCGGACCCTATTCGTGGGCCGCCTGACATCTAGGATTTAACTGGTTTGACTAGCAGGCCGTGCAGCAACCGTAATACCTGGGTTAGGTTCGGCGAGCATGACGATCCGAGCGGTATGTTCGTCAGCTCGAGGCGCCGAGAGGGGTTGGCTCTTCGAGTCTCCTGACGAGCAGCCGACGACTAAGAGCACCGAAAAGAGGACGGAACGGATCATCGGTGATCATTACTCGAGCGCGAGATGAACTAGATCTGGATCGCATGCTGTAGTGTTCGAACTCCACCCATTGCGGACTCTCGTCCTCGCGGATCACATCGGAATGCATTCCGGCCAAGGTTGTCTCCCGGCAATTCTCACGGTGACGATCCACCGATCGCGCTCCTTGCTTCAACGCGCACAACCAACTCTTTGCTGCCTTTCTCTTTCATAAGACTTTGGGTCAAACCTCGCGTCGACTGACTGCTGCAAGACCCTTTCCGCTGCTTGCGCGAGATGCGCCAATGAACCACCGAAATAATCCCGTGCGACTTCCAAAAGTGCCCGATTCTTCACCGCATCGGGCGTAATTGCCGGAGAATAGAGATAAGGGATTCGGCGATCGCCGGGGATATGAGACCCTGTAATCTTGCGCCTCTTCAGAATCCCTTTCTTACACATCCGGCCAAGCATCGAGCGGATCGCCCCGTTGGATAACTTTCGCGGCAACCGGGCTTCTATTGTCTTCGCGGTGGCCGATCCCTCAAGATAGATGATGACCGCGACCTCTCGTTCGCACCGCGCAAGATTCAAAACTTGAGGCGGAAGAAGACCCTCATAGCGCTCTGGCTCAACCGATTTGTCACGCATTACGACTCCTCCCTGAGAGTGGGGCCCGCCGGAAAGGGGAACCCGCCGGCGGGCTTGGGCCAGTGACGTGCACACCAGCCCCCAGCCGAGCATTCCGCGCGCTCGGCTGAGCTGAATTCATCCCGCTAACCGCGCTCTGGCGCAGGCGGCGGCGGAGGCGGCGGAGGCGGCGGGGCCGGGCAGGCCTCGGTCGCCAGGATCACCGAACCATCCGGGCAGGTCTGCGTGGCAGGCGGCGGCGGAGGCGGCGGCGGGGCTGCCGGCACAACCGGAGCCGGAGCCGGCTTCGGAGGCAGGAAGTCGATCGTCGCACCAACCCACAGCAGGCGGCCGAGAGCATCCCAGGTACCCGGGTAGGTGTTGCCGTTGCACGGGCCGGTCGGACATAGGTTCGATCCGCCGCGCGCGGCATTGCCACCCGTGATACGCGGCGGGTCGTTGTCGAACAGATTGTTGATACCTGCCCGCAGGCTGACGTGATCGATCGGGCTGAATGTTGCCGAGAGGTCGAGGTAGTTCTGGCCCTTCACGTTCAGGCCCGGATCGAAGTTGAAGTCGCCTCCGACGGTGTTGTTCTCCTGAAGCGTTTCAGCCTTGACCTTGCCGACATAGCGCCACTGCAGCGACAGCCCGAGACCGAAGTTCGACTGCCACGAAGCACGCAGCTTGTGGCGCCATTTCGGGATCGGTGCCGCGGCCGCGACGCCGCCGCCCGAGCAAACCGGGCCAAAATACCCGACGCAATCGTATGGTTGGGACAGGCCGTTATCGACCCGCGCCTTTAGCATGCGGGTGCCGATGAAGCTCCACGACATCTTGCCGAAGTTGAACAACGGGTGCGAGTAGGCGACGTTGAAATCCATGCCGCGGTTACGCATTTTCGCGGTGTTCAAGGGTGTGTCGACGACATAACCCCCGGCCGTCAACCAGATCGACCCGGCCGGGTCGCGGACGACCATTTCGCACGCAGGCGACGTGAACGAAGCGGTCGACTGAGATACGCAGGTGTTCAAGACCGCGTCCGCGCCAAGACCTTGGATCGCGTCCTTCAGCTTGATGTCCCACCAATCGACCGTCAGCGCGAGTCTCGGGATGAAGCTCGGCTGAAGCACGACGCCAAGGGTGGTCGTGGTCGCGGTTTCCGGGATCAGGTCCTCGTTGCCACCAAGCAAGCCGTTGTACTGGCCGGCTGGGTTCGGAGACGGCGACTGACCAACAACCAGACCCTGTGCGAGACAGCCATAATCCGTTGCGGTGATGACCTTGGCGCACGGATCGTTGCTGCCGTCGAGGGCGACAATCTGTGGTGCGAACAGCTCCTGGATGTTCGGGGCGCGGACCGCACGGTTGTAGGCGCCGCGGAACCGGACACCGCGGATTGGAGCGAACTCAAGTGACAGCTTGTAGGTGTCGGTATCGTACTTTCGGCCGTTGCTCACCGTATACCAAGACTTGCGGTAGCCTAGGCCGAGGGTCAGCTCATCGATGAACCTGTTCTGGACGATTGGGATCTGCGCTTCGCCGAAGACTTCCCAGACCTTGAAATTGCCGCTGACCGGGAGGACCGCAGTGCCCTGCCCCGCAAGGTCGCTTGACGGAAGCGTTTGGAACGCTTGATCGGGGTTAAGCTCGAGGGATTCGCGTCGATACTCCACGCCGGCATTTAACGCGACACCGTCTTCCGCCCATGGAGTCTTCCAGCCCATCTCGCCGAGCAGGCCGGTCACGTTGAAGTTCGCGATCTGCTCGGAGGTGATACCCTGCTGGGTTCCATAAACGTTTAGGTAATTGACTGCAGCGGCTGTCGGGCCGGTGCCGAACGGATCATAGGGCTGACAAAACGGGTCCGTTCCGTCCACGACTGAGCGGCAAACAGGTTGGAACGGGCTCGTCGGCGTATTTGCGATCGTCGGATCGTCAATCACGTCAAGAGCTCGAGTGAGACGCGAGATCGAGAACTCGTTCTTGTAGATCAGCTCGTAGAGCGTACGGCCGTACTGGAAGTAGGTGTCGTACGAGAAGACATTCGACAGGTCGCCGCGTGCCCCGAGCACCCCGCGCCACGCCTGGTGACGAAGGTCGGCGATGCGGGGTCCGCCTTCCGTATTGCGGCGAAGGAGCTGGAAGTACGCGCGATTATAGTCCGCGCCCCCCGGGACCGTATTGGGGAAAAGGACCGCTGGGTCTCCCGGGTTCGGATTGTACGGCGCCCCCACTGCCAGCGGGAAGCTTCCCAGAAAGCCGTTGATCAGGTTGTTCGAATTGCCGCAGATGACGTCAAACTGCGCCGTCGACATGAATGGATTGTCGCAGTTGATGGTCAGCGTATTGCCGAAGTCGCCCGAGGGAGCGATCTGCGCCGCCGTGCGATCGTCCATGAACATGAACTCGAGATAGGGCTTGATTGCCGGGCTGATCTCATAGTCGGCGAAGGTGCCGGCGATGTAGCGCTCGTCCGGCCGCTGGAAGTAGTTCAGCGGGCCATAATTGTAGATATTCGATCCGAACGGAGCGATCGTTCCCGGGCCGAGTGCGGCGAGGGTAGAGGTAATGCTGCCTTCGGTGGTCGTCGCGAAGATAACCGCGTTACCAGGGTTTGCCGTCGCCGACCCGCCGCAACGCGGGATGCCTCCGCCGGTGTTCTGGATGACACAGGCTGAGTAGTCGCGATCGCGCTGGAGAACCGGTTTCGTATTGCGATAGCCGAAATATGCAACCGCATGGCCGCGGCCGTCATCGAACCCAGCGCCGATGGTGACGGTGCCGTCGATCGAGCGGCCGTCCGTCACGCTGCCGGTCGGTTGGGCGTATCCTCGAGAAGCGAGGATGTCGCTCATGTTGAGGCCACCCGACACGCTCGGATCATCCTGGTTGTGCTGCCAGGTGCTCCAGTTGCCATCGAAACGGACCCCCTCGAAGCTGGTGTCCATGATGAAGTTGACGACGCCCGCAACCGCGTCCGCACCGTACACCGACGATGCGCCGCCGGTCAGGACTTCCGCGCGGCGAACCAGCGCCGACGGAATAACGTTCAGGTCGGCCGACTGATTGGTACTGACCGGGTCACCCGGCATGAGACGCCGGCCGTTTACCAGGACCACCGACCGCTTCGGGCCGAGGTAGCGAAGATCGACTTCCGCGGTACCGGTCGCGCCGTTCGACACGCCTGACGCCTGGGCGGCGCCAACCGACGGGAGCTGGTTGAGGACATCCTCGATCCTGGAGGTACCGGAAAGTTTGATGTCCTGATCGTTCACGACCGTCACCGGACTGGCGGATTCGAGGTTCGGCTGCGGAATGCGCGAACCGGTGACGATGATGTCCTGTCCTCCTTGGACGTCCTCACCCTCTGCCGAAACCGACGGCGTTAGCTGGGTCTCAACCGGACCGGTCGGTTCGGACCCCGCCGGTTCGGTATCCTGCGCCATTGCGGGCGTGCCGAATGCCGACGCTCCGACGAGCAAGGTTGATCCCAGCAAATGTTGGCGAAGTGTGAGTTTCATAATCTCCCCCGTGTAGTGGCCGACGGATATCCATTCCAACGGAATGTAGTACGTTTCGTTCTTTATGCCTTCCCCGGTCAGTTAGCAGCATGCTTTGTTTCAGTGTTATGAATTTGGTACGTGTCGTAACATTTTCTCCGTCTGGTGTGGCCTAGATGACACGCCGGCGTCCCTTTGACCCCTCGGAACTTCGGCGCGGCATTGCCGGCTCAAGATTCGGTCTTCGAATGTCGGTGCGGTTTGCACCGAACGATGTTTCGCTTGAGGGTTGAGGCAATTGGCGGCCTGACTTAAGACCTTGCCATGACATGCGCCGCCGAGACCGAGACGAAGGCCGGACCTCAGTGGTAAATCAAAAGGCCTCGATGGAGGTCGACGTCACGGAGCACGAGGGCATGCTGCTTTCGGTTGCCCTTCGTCAGCAGCCCGTCACAGCCTACCAGCTTGTGAAGGCGTTCGAGCTCTCGCCGGTCACGTCGATCAACGCAAGCAAGGGGCAAGTTTATCCAGCTGTTCGCCGATTGAAGGCCAAGGGTTTTCTCAGGGCCCGAAAGTTGAAGGGCGATGGCCGCAACAGCGAAGAACTCGAGGTGACAGCGGCTGGAAGAGCGGCGGTTCGGGCATGGGTTCTCAAGCTTGAAGACGCCTTGGTCGTCGTTGACGATCCGTTGAGAACACGGATGCTTGCCCTGGAGCTTCTGTCCGACGCTGAACGGGTCAAGTGGATCATCAGGGCTAAGTCGCTGGTCAAGAGGCGCCGCGAAGTGCTCGACGACTATAATCAGTCTGTTACCGTGCCCTATCAGGAGATCGCCTACCGAAGCGTCGTCGAGAGCCTTCGGGTCAAGATGGATTGGCTGGACGAGCTACTTTATGCGGTCACCAACGAGAAATAGGCGCAGACACTCTTTTCGATTGCCGCATCGATCCGCGTGATGGGCACTGCGCTCCCAGTCGTAGGTACGCCTCGCCTACTCCTTCGACCGGTTGCTGAAGAGGACGCAGCTCCAACTGCCAGGCTGGTCAGCCCCGACGTCGCCAGCCAGTTGTCGACCTGGCGCAGTCCTATGACGGAGGAGGAGGCGCTCGATCGAATCCGAACATCGGAAAACCTTCTCTCACAGCGAAAGGCCGTGAATTTTGCGATCGTCCGGAAGGCGGACGGCACTTTGCTCGGGTGGGTCGGTCTCTGGCTCGTTTCCGATCGGCTTGCGAGGATCGGTTACTGGATCGGAACGTCATATCGAAGACACGGCCTGACGACCGAGGCTCTGTCCAATGTCATTCCCGCTGCTCGAGAATTTCTCGGCTTTTCCACAATCGAGGCCCTGGTTCTACCGGACAACCAGGCTTCGAGAACGTTGCTCGGCAAGCTCGGTTTTGTCGAAGCTGGACTGGCAGACGAGTTTATCGCCAGCCAAGGACAGTCGAGGTCCTGTGTCCGCCACCTTCTCGACTTTGATGAGGCTGGCAAAACAAAGCGGGCGGCAGCACAAGGCCACCGCCCGCCAGATTAGGCGCTGACCCCGATTCTAGAAGATCTTGGCCTGCGCGTTCACGAAGAACGTCCGGCCACGCACGTCGAAGCCCGCCTGCAAGGGGACGTTCGCGATCGTGTTCACGAACGGATCCTCAGACGTGATCTTCGGGGGCTTCCTGTCGAAGACGTTCCGTACGCCAAGCGTCAGGCTGTACCTGTTCGACGGTTCGAACCGGATCGATGCCGTGTGTAGAAAATAATCAGGCACCGAGAAGTCGTAAACCGCGGGATCGAAGTCGATCACCCCATCACCATCCACGTCTTCGGTAATGAAGCGGTCATCGGTGCCCTTGATATAGTCGACCCCCCAGCGAGCGTACCACGGCCCCCAGTCATAGCCGACATGCGCTGTGCCCGCCCATTTCGGATTGCCGATCGAACCGGCAAAGTCGAACGGCGCGGTGTCCGGATCGGTCTGGTTGATCCGATCAAGGATCTTCACTGCCTGGATACCCACATCAAGTTTGCCCGGACCCAGCTCGCGGTCGTAGCGAAGCACGAAGTCGATGCCCTTCACGATGTCGGTGGCGATGTTGACGAAGGTGGTCGTCAACGTGAGGGCGCCAGTGCCCGTTCCCGTGTAGGGAGCGCGGCTTACGAACTGGCAGTATTCGGGATGAGTGCCGTTGTAGCAACCACTGGCGATCGTACCCGCGCCGAGCTGTGACACACCGTTGCTCACCTCAACCCGGAAGTAATCGACCGCCAGCGACAGATTGCCGAACGATCCGAGAGTTGGCTGAAGCACTCCGCCGAAGGTCAGGTTCGTTGACGTTTCGGCCTCAAGCCCCGAATCCGCACCGCCTCGCTGGATCACGGTAACGCCGCTTAGCTGCCGAAAGCTGTTGGGCAGACCTTCCGAAAGACACTTAGCCCGAACGGTCGGGTTGGCCACCGCCGCAAGGTCATTGCAAGGATCTGCCGTGCTGGCGAGGAAGCCGGTGGTCGAACCCAGGAACTGTTCCGCCAGGGCAGGAGCCCTGTACGACGTACCGTAGCTGCCGCGGAACGACAGCCATCGAGTCGGCGACCAGAGGCCGCCGAATTTGTAGGTCGTGTCGGAACCGTACGACTTGTAGTCGGTGTAGCGACCCGAAACGTTGACAGTCAGGGCCTCGGCAAACGGGACATTGCGAAGGATCGGGAAATCGAGCTCGGTGTAGGCTTCCCAGACGTTGTCGGAGCCCTTGGTGACCGGCGCAGAGGTGAAGTTGTAAAGGTTGCCTCGAATGCTGTCTTCAGCGGGCCGGTCGTTGATACTGGACTTGCGGTATTCGAGGCCGACCACCGCCTGGGCCTTGCCGCCCGGCAATTCGAACAGGGGGCCGTCAACCGTTAGGTTGGCGGTCCACTCGCGGAACTTTGTGTTCCCGACGACATCGTCCGTGACATAATCCCGCCACGCAGCCGGGAACTGCCCGGCAATGATTGCCGGCGTCAGGATCGGCGCAGCAACGCAGCCGCCGCTCAGGTCGCGGCAGCGGAAGGTGCCGTCCGGATTCTGGACGACGTCCAGGCTCTGTGCGACCCGGTCAGTGAGACCCGTGTTGAAGCTGTACATGCCGTCGGCCCAGCTCTTGGCGGCGTACAGGTCGTAGCGCCAAGACGGAGCGAACGGCAGGTCGCCGCGAAAGCCGCCTGAGACTTTCACATAGTCCTGAACCTGATGGCTGTCATAGACGCCGTAATCTGCGAACACGCGCGTGCGGACTCCGCCGCCGAGAGCGCGGGGAGTGAACCCAAGGCCGGCCGCAACCAGAGGACTGTTGGTTGGATAGTCGACAAGCAGCTGCCTCCCCGCGCCGTTTTGCTGGGACTTGCGGCGGGTCACCAGCAGCTCGGTATAAAGCTGCCCATTACCGAATAGGTTCGTGTCGTAGGTTGCGGTCAGGAATCCCGTATAATTGCGGGTCGGCGACACGATATCCGCCTGAAGGAACGCAGGCGTGGATGTGTCGCGGACGTTGAGATTTGCGCCGTAGCCCGTCGGGCCAACCGGGCTATAGATCAGTCCACCCACGCATTCGAATCCTGGTAGCGTGCCCGTGGTGTTCGCCGGGTTGGGCCGCCAGCGGTTGCAATAGAGGTAGTAGCCCGCCGGAACCGTTTCGAAACCGGACGCCAGATCGGCTGGATCGTCGAGGAAGTAATAACCGGTTCCGATCGTGTTGACGGTGGCGCCACCTTCCTCGAGCGGGAAGCATTTGTCGGTATCGTTGACGCCGAGCGGGCTGAGCCGGAGTTGCTGCGGGCAGCGGGCCCAGGGCTGGTCACCTTGAGTGATGCGGTTGCGATCGAATAGCTCGAGCGATCCGAGGATCGAGAAACGCTCGCCGGACGCACCGGCAGTTATCGCGTAACGCTGCGTCGCGCCGTTGCCTATCTCCGGCGCCTGGATCGAGGCCTCGGCGGCAAGGCCATTGAATCTGCTGAGCGTCACGATGTTGACGACACCTGCGACGGCGTCCGAACCGTAGACGGACGAAGCTCCGGTGTTCAGGACCTCGATGCGATCGAGAACGGCATTCGGCAACACGTTCAAGTCGGCAGCCTGGACCTGGCCGCGCGTACCGGCCGGAGCAATTCGCCGTCCATTGAGCAAGATCAGAGTCCGGCTGGGCCCAAGTCCACGGAGCGACAAGGTGTTGACGCCCGGGCCGCCCCGGACGACGAGCCCGCCGAACGTGTCGTTGATCTGCCCCGTGCCTCCAGTGACGCCCACGTTCTGCAGAACCTCGGCGGTCGAATTGAATCCGGCGTCAACCGCTGCGTCGCGATTGATGACCGTTATCGGGTCGATCGCATTGAAGCGATCCCGGCGGATGCGCGAACCGACGACGACGACGCCGCCTTCCTCAGAAGCCGGTCTTGCCGCTTGCCCTTGAGCGATCGATTCGACGGCCGCCGAGTCCGTCGGCGCGCAGGCTGCGTTGGGATCGCGCAGATCGGCCGGAGCCCGGCACGGGTCACGATCCGGATTGACCGGGTCGGGTGTCTGCGCGTTGGCGGGCTGCGCCAGCGCAAGGGACGAGACAACGAAAGCCGACACAAGCGCAGTCGTGTTCAATAAACCGGATTTCAGCATGGATTCCCCCTTGACGTAGAAGTACGACGCGTACTCATACGCAACGGGCGGATAGCTCAATAGCTTAAGTGAAATATAGTACTATTAATACTATGTTCTGTGTCCTGAGAGCCACAGACTCAAGCCCCGCCGCCAGTCGATCGTCCACGCACATGGGAATGGCCGGTTGCCCCTCCGCACCCGAGAGCCCCGTTCAGCGTTCTATTCAGCGACGTATCGCCATTCATCCTTCGGAGCCGCGCGACGCCAGATTGTGAAGAAGGGAATCCGCGTCAGCCGGCCCGGAGGAGTCGCGCCGTTTCGGTCGAGGTAGCCGAACGTCACGCCGAGATCACCGCTCGACGAGACAAGGACTCCGTCAGGAGCCCAGCGAACCGGGCTGCCCTTGGCTGCGTCGCCGCCCTGCGCCTCGGCGATCGCATCATTGCCGAAGGTGAAGTCGGCTTCTCCGCCGACATTCATGGCGTCCGCGCTTCCATATTTGCGGAACGCACGTCCAATCCCCATCGTCTGCGCGTCAGCGGAGAATCGCCGCTCGGTCGCATCGAGGCTCTTGCGATACTGCTCATGCGCAAAATTATCCTTGGCTGAAGCCGCAAACTTTGTTGGAAGCGCAGGCTCGCGCCGGCCCGTCGAAACGGTGCCTTCCGGCCGGGGAACCCATTTGAATGCCGCGACCTGCCAACCCGCGGCGCTGCGCACCCAATAGGCAACATATTTGCCCAACTTCAGCTTATCTCTGCCGACGTTCATGAAGCCGAAGCTGAAGCCTTGGGTGCCATCGGACGACAGCCCGACGCGGATCGGCACGGTAGTCACGACCGACTGGCCCGGTCCGAACGCCTTGCCGAGCACCTGTCGCGCGTCCGCTTTGTTTCGGGCAAGGCCCGGAACGGGTATGGCAAACAGAGCGACGTCTTCGGTCAGGAGCGACGTGATGGTCGAACTTCCATCCGCAAGATCGAAGGGTCCGGACAATTTGCGGTCGGCCGCGATGAGCGTTTCAAATTGCGCAATCGTAGGGGCGTGGGAACGCGCCAGCCCTGCACCCGGAATCGACGGGCCAATGACGCCGGCCGCCAAGATCGAAAGCGAATACACTATTCCCCTCACAAAGGATCCTTTCAGAGAAACGACAGGCCTTGCAGACAGGCCGGGACTGGCCCCGACCGTCGGGGGCACGGCCGGGACTTCGCCAACGCGCACTGCACCCATTTAGTGCGATTCGCACTATTACACAAGGAACCTTGAATTCAGCCGAAGCGCAAACCGAGGTCGAAAGGCAGAGCGGGGATCGGCGGGGTCGGATTGCCTAGCGAGCACCTGCCAATCGGCCAGCTATTGCCGGCACGAGCGAGAGCCCGAATCATCGAACTAATCGCCAGGCTCGAAAATTCTTCCAAGGGCCCGGCATTTTGGGGGGCGGTCGCGCTAATGTCCGCTTTCCACCCAAAGCAGACGTTAGAGACGAATGAGACCCGCTGCCCAGGCGAGCAGGGCGATTGCGATTAGAGCAATGCCCAGCGCCGACTTCGTCTTGGCAATCTCAAGCAGTGTCGGCTTGGTTCTGTCATTTGGGACGTTGCGCACCGCGTGAGCCTAAGGGAGGCAATGTCAGCTTTCCACCCATTGCGGACTCTTCAATTGTGGCCCGCTCCGAGGGGCTCGAACCCCCAACCTCCGGGTTCGAAGCCCGGCGCTCTCTCCAGTTGAGCTAGGAGCGGTCACCGACAAGCAGGATCCGTCGCCGACCGCATGTCGACTTTCGACCCCAAGCTGCTGCGGCAGCTTCCGTTCCAAAGCGGATCTTCGGCGAAGCAGACCTACTGCGGTCGCTCTGCGCGCGCCTTCAGGTATGCGTAAACTGCGTCACGCTCGTGCGGCGTGAGGTGCGAGAAGCGACTGCGGGCAACTTGGCCCATCAATGGGTTTTTGAGTTTGCGGCCGCCCGACGGGATGCCTTTGATTAGAAGCGTATCGAACTCTGCGCGGCTGTAGCCACTGGCGACCACCAGGTCGGGCGTACTTCCTTCTTCGTCATGGCGGCCCTCAAGTTTCGTTCCGTGGCATTCGACGCATGTTACTTCGGTGATGTAGCGACCAAGCCCGTGTGAAGGGCCGGCGTCGAAAGGTAGCATATCGCGCCGTTCGCGGACGAGCGCCGCAGCAGGCTTTACCTCGCCGCTCCTGATCTGACTCAATGCGCGAGGACCTGGCCGTGGGTCTGGAGTCGCCTCACCGGCGGGCTTTACCGATCGAAGATGCGCAATCAGTGCGTCGACGTCCGCTGACGACAAGTGTTGAAACATTTGCGAGGGCATTAGCCAAAGATCCCGTCGACGCGGGTGTATTCCCTTCGTTAGAACGTCGCGTAGCTGCGCATCGGTCATTGCCGGAATTGCGCGAGTAAGGTTCGAGGCCCAGAGTACACCATAGCCTTTGGGATCATTATCCCAGTTCTGGCCCTGCAAATCCTTGCCGTGGCAGCCGCGGCAGCCGAGGACGCGAGAAAGGCGCTCGCCGTGAGTTCGCATCGCTGCAGCCTCAGTGACTTCTGCCCCATCGAAGGTGATTTCTGCGGGTTTTACCGCTGACCTCGGTTGTTGTTGGCACGCGCCCGCGACCAGCAATACAATCCATTGATATTTCATGGCAGGTTCCCCCCCTGACCAAGGGCTTTTAGCACATCAGGAGCCAATTACGCCGACCCTATCGATGCGGGCGGCGAACCTTTGGAGTCGCAGCTTCCCACGCATTCCTGCCATATCGGAGTGGCGGCTTCCGACCCATTGCGGACGTTTGCGTTTCTCAGCACTTCCTCACGATTTGCTCATGAATCTCATACAGACCGGCAGTACGACGCCCGGGAAAGGCGACGGAGGGGCGACGTGATTTTGATCGCAAAGGTCAGTGCCTGGCTGGGCGTTGCATTGATGATCAATGGCATTCTTTGGCCAATCGGTTTGGCGCTCGTCCTGCCGCCCAAGAAGTCGCCTGAGGCAGGGACACACCAACCACCTGAAGTCGCCTCAGCGCGAGTTTCGACTTACATCAATGAAGATGCTGTATGGATTAGCTGGCTGGCCTGGCTGATCTATGCCGCCGTCACCCTCAGTGCATTTTCTCGCGAGATATTCACACTCTATTCCAATGCCGGTTTGGGTTACGTTTACATTGTCCTTGGGATGCCTGCTTTTCTCGTCGCATGGCTCGGTCTGATCATCAATGCGAGCGTTCGATTGCTTCCCGCACGCTGGTTATTCGGGGCTCTCGGAGCTGGCGGTCTGATCGTCTTCGGTTACGCAAACATCAACTAGGCAGGCGAGCCGCAATGTCCGCTTTCCACCCATTGCAGACTTTAGCGTCTAGGCTTCAGCGACGATCTTCGCCCACTCCGCTTCGTTGATCACGCGAATGCCGAGCTCTTCGGCTTTTTTGAGCTTCGATCCCGCGCCCGGTCCCGCCACCACGAGGTCCGTCTTTACACTGACCGAACCAGCCGCGCGTGCACCCAGCCGTTCCGCCTGAGCCTTCGCCTCATCGCGGCTCATGGTTTCTAGACTGCCGGTGAACACGATCGTCTTGCCGGTCCATTCCGTCTGCTTTGCGTCGGTGACGAACGGCTTCGGGCGGACTTCGGAGAGAAGGTCGTCCAGCGCTTCACGATTGTGCTCCTCGTGGAAGAAATCGACGAGCGCTTCTGCAACGACCGGCCCTACGCCCTCGACCGCTGCAAGCTCGGCATGCGCATCCGGGCTTGTCGCAACACGCCGAAGCTCCTCGATCGTGCCGAAGCACTTCAGCAGGTCTTTGGCGGTGACGATGCCGATGTGTCGAATACCGAGCCCGAACAGGAAGCGCGGCCCGTCCGGCTCACGCTTCGCCTCGATCGAGCCGAGCAGATTGTCGACCGACTTCTCCTTCCAGCCCTCGCGGCCGATCAGCTGGTCGCGCAACTTGCGCAGGCGGAAGATGTCGGCGGGCGAATGAAGCCAGCCCAGCTCGATGAACTCCGCGATCGACTTCTCGCCCAGTCCTTCAATGTCGAGCGCTCCGCGCGACACGAAATGGCGCAGCCGCTCGAAACGCTGCGCTGGGCAGACGAGCCCACCCGTGCAACGGACGTCGACTTCGCCTTCCTCGGCGACCGCCTCGCTCTGACATTCGGGGCAATGGTCGGGGAAGACGTATGGCTCGCGAACCTCATCGCGGGTGAGGTTCTCGACGACCTGAGGGATGACGTCGCCGGCGCGCTGGATGCGCACGCGATCGCCGATGCGCAGCCCAAGCCGCTGGATCTCGTCGCGGTTATGGAGCGTGACGTTGGCGACTATCACGCCGCCGACGCCAACAGGAGTCAGCCGCCCGACGGGCGTGAGCTTGCCGGTGCGCCCGACCTGGATGTCGATCGCTTCAAGCGTCGTTTCCGCCTTCTCCGCCGGGAACTTGTGGGCAAGAGCCCAGCGCGGAGCGCGCGCCACGAACCCAAGCCGCTCCTGCAGGTCCAGCCGGTCCACCTTGTACACCACGCCGTCGATGTCGAACGGCAGGTCCGCCCGCGCCTTCTCGATCGCCCGATAGTGGGCGAGCATCGCGGTCAGATCATCGCAGCGGACCAGAAGCTCGCTGACCGGAATGCCGAGTAACTCGATCCGCTTCATTGCTTCGAACTGCGAGTCGGCCAGCGGCTCCGAAATTTCGCCCCAGCCATGCGCCAGGAAACGCAGAGGGCGAGCCGCCGTAATGCTCGCGTCCTTCTGCCGGAGCGAGCCCGCAGCGGCGTTGCGGGGATTGGCGAAGATCTTGCCGCCGGATGCTTCCTGCCGCTCGTTGAGCGCCTCGAAGTCCTCCTTCGACATGTACACTTCACCGCGCACTTCCAGCACATCGGGCGCTCCGGAAAGTCGCTTCGGAATGTCGGAGATCGTCCGCACGTTCGGCGTCACATCCTCGCCGACCGCTCCATCACCCCTCGTCGCCGCGAGAACCAACTCGCCGCGCTCGTAGCGGACCGAGCAGGAAAGGCCGTCGATCTTGGGCTCGGCGGTCATCGCCACGACCGCGTCCGGCGACAGGTTCAAGAACCGGCGAATCCTCGCCGAGAAATCCGCGACCTCGTCCTCGGAGAAGGCATTTTCCAGGCTGAGCATCGGCCGCGCGTGGGTAACCTTGGCGAGCACGGTCGTCGGCGCGGCGCCAAGCCGCTTCGACGGAGAGTCCGCGCGCACGAGTTGCGGGAAGCGCTCCTCCAGCTCGCGGTTCTCACGGACCAGCGCATCATAATCCGCGTCGCTGATCTCCGGCGCGTCCTGATCGTGATAAAGCTTGTCGTGGTGCGCGATGAGCTTGGCCAGGCGCATCAGCCGGTTGGCGGCCTCCGCCTCGCTGATCGTGTCAGCCATGCTCAGCCGAACACCTCCTCGAGCAGGTTGATGAAGCTCGTCCACGACCGCTCGGCGGCCAGTTCGTCGTAGCGCACCGCGTCGAGGCCGATCTGGTGGGCGTTGGGATTGGTGAAGCCGTGGCGGACGTTGCCGAAGGCGTGAATTTGCCAGTCGGCGCCGGCCTCCGTCAGTTCCTTGCCAAGCGCGACGACATGATCCGGCGGCGCCATCGGATCGTCCCAACCGTGGAAGGCGACGATCTTTGTGCTTGTCTTCTCCGTCGGCCAGTTTGGCGGATCGAGAAGCCCGTGGAACGCGACCGCTGCGGCAATGTCGACGCCGGTCCGGGCGACGTCGAGAGCGCATTTCCCGCCGAAGCAATAGCCCGCGACGACCAGCTTGCCGCCTTCCACCTCCTTGAGTCCGCGGACCTGCTCGACGATCGCCAGCAGCCGGCGGCGTAATGCGACGCGGTCATTGCCTAGGCGATTCATCTCGCCGAACATCACGTCGCGCGGCGAACCGCGGAATTTCTTGCCGAAGATATCGGCGACGAAGCCGTTGTAGCCAAGCTCGACGAGTTGCTTCGCAAACCCGATCTCGAGGTCGGAAACGCCCATCACCGTCGGGATCAGCATCACCGTCGGGCGAGCCTGCCCATCGCGGCGTCCGACGAATACTCCTTCCAGCGCCTCGCCTTCGAACTCGAGTGCAACTGATGTCTGCTTGCTCATGCCGCCTCCAAAAGTCTTGCCGCTTGCGCGCGGGCCTCGTCCGTCACTGCAGCGCCGGACAACATGCGCGCAATCTCTTCCCGACGCTCGGCATCATCGAGACGACGGACCGTCGTGCGGGTTCCGTCCGGCCCATGCACCTTTTCAATCCGGAAATGGTGCGCGGCACGGGCCGCAACCTGCGGCGAATGAGTGACCACGAGGACCTGCGACTGCTTGGCCAGCCTTGCCAGCCGCTCACCGATCGCGCTCGCGACCGCTCCGCCGACCCCGCGGTCGATTTCGTCGAAGATCATCGTCCCCGCGCTGCCCGCCTCGGCGAGCGCGACCTTGAGGGCGAGGACGAACCGTGACAGCTCGCCGCCGCTTGCGATCTTGGTCAGCGGCCCGAACGGCGCACCGGGATTGGTGGAGATTTCGAACTCAACGCGGTCGGTTCCGGCCGGGCCCGGCTCGGCCTGCGCAATCGCAGTCTGGAAGCGCGCCGAGTCCAGCTTGAGGGGATGAAGCTCGGCCGCGACGGCCTCATCGAGCTTCCGGGCGGCCTCGTGCCGCTGACGGCTCAGCTCGGCCGCAAGCTCCGAATAATGCAGCCGCACCTTGCTTAACTCGGCATCAAGGTGGGCAATGCGCTCTCCGCCTGCTTCGATCTCCGAAAGTTGGGCACGCATGCGCTCGGCAAGCTCGGCCAGTGCGTCCGGCTCGACCCGATGCTTGCGGGCAAGTCCCCGGATTTCGAACAGGCGCGTCTCGGCCGCTTCCAGCCGGGCCGGGTCGAACGTGAGAGCATCGGCCGCCCTCTCGATCTTATCCTCGGCCTCGCTTGCCTCGATCAGCGAGCGGTCGAGGGCCGCAAGCGCTTCGGCGAGCAACGGATGGTCGGCCGCTCCGCGTTCGATCTTTCGAGCCGCAAGCCTCAACTGCGCCAAGGCACCGTCCGATCCACCAAGCAGTTCGTCGATGCCGGACAGGCTTTCCCCCGCCTTCAGGCCCGCCTGCATCGCGGCGCGCTCCTCGGCCAGCCTGGTTTCCTCGCCGGCTTCAGGCGCGAGCGCATCGATCTCCGAAAGCGAATGAGCGAGATAGTCGCGGTCTCGCGCGGCGGCCGCCATCTCGGCGCGCGCCTGGGCCAGCTCCGCTTCGATCCGAGTGACCTCGGACCAGGCGTCGGCGACCTTCGTCACGTCCGACGCGGCAAATGTATCGAGGAGGGCGCGATGCCCGCGCGGGTTCAGCAATCCACGCTCATCATGCTGGCCATGAATCTCGACCGCCAGAGCGCCGATCTCGCGAAGCACTCCGGCAGGGACGGTGGCAGCTCCGACGAAGGCGCGGCTTCCCCCATCTGCCTTGAGCGAGCGCCGCAGGATGAGCGATTCACCTGCGTCCGCTTCAATGCCCTGCTCGGACAGGAGGGCATGAACCGGATGATGGGCCGGAAGCTCTATCTCGGCCGACACTGCCGCAGCGTCCGTACCGCTTCGAACCAGCCCGGCGTCCGACCGCGCGCCAAGGGCCAGGCCCAATGCGTCGAGCAGGATCGATTTACCCGCGCCAGTCTCGCCGGTCAGGACTCCAAGACCGGCGTCGAACTCGAGCTCGAGCTGTTCGACGAGCACGACATTTCGAATCGCGAGCTGCCTCAGCACGGCGCGCTCGCTGGTTGGATCATTAGCCCTGCGGAGCAGTCTGCGGCACGTGCCGCGAAACGAGCTTGTAGGCCCGGTGATACCAGTCACTGCCCGGATAGTTGCGGCCTAGGACCGCCGCAGCCTTCTGCGCTTCCTGCGGGATGCCAAGCGCGAGATAGCATTCGACCAGCCGCTCCAGGGCTTCCGGAGTGTGGTTCGTCGTCTGGTACTGCTCCACGACCTTGCGGAAGCGGAGGGTTGCCGCAAGCCACTTGCCTGACCGCTGGTAGAAACGGCCGATCTCCATCTCCTTGCCGGCGAGATGGTCGTTGATGAGGTCGAGCTTCAGCCGCGCGTCCGATGCGTAGCGGCTGTCGGGATAGCGCCGCATGAGCTCGCCGAACGCCTGCTGGGCGTTGGCCGTGCTAGCCTGGTCGCGGGTCACGTCCTCGATCTGCTGATAATGGCTCATCGCGATGAGGTAGTGCGCGTAGGGTGCGTCCTTGTTGCCAGGGTGGATCGTCAGGAAGCGCTGGGCCGAGCTGATCGCCTCCGGATACTTCTGCGCCATGTAGTAGCTGAAGGCGCTCATCATCTGCGCGCGGCGGGCCCAGACCGAATAGGGGTGCTGGCGCTCGACCTCGTCGAACAGCTTCGCGGCGTCCTCGTACTGGCCCTTGTCCAGCTTCTGCTTCGCGAGCGCGTAGAGGCTGTTCACGTCGCGGGCGATGTAGGCGGTGTCGGATCCGGTCTTGTTGCGGGCGCAACCGGCGGCCGGGATCACGATCGCGCAAGCAAGCAACAGGGCGGCGGTACGGGTCAGCTTCGGCGGCATGAAGACCTCATTAGCGTGGGGCCATGGACAGGCCAAGCGGGAGATGGACGCACTTTGCTTGGCGCCAGATGAACGGTGTCAGACGGCAGCCGGCCCGGGAGCCTTCTCGTCTTCGGCACGGACGAAGGTGTCGGGCTTCACTCCAAGCCAGACAAGGACCGGCGAGGAGATGTAGACCGACGAATAGGTGCCGACGAAGATGCCGATGAAGATGGCGATTGTGAGCCCGAAGATAACCTCCGGCCCGAGCAGCAGCAGCATTCCGAGCGCGAGCAGGATCGAGAGCGAGGTGACCATCGTTCGCGACAATGTCTCGTTCAGCGAAAGGTTGAGCAGCGGGACAATCTGCATCTTGCGGAATTTCCGCAGATTCTCGCGGATTCGGTCGTAGATGACGACCGTGTCGTTGAGCGAATAACCGACGATTGTCAGGATTGCCGCGACGACGTTGAGGTCGACCTGAAGCTGCGTCAGCGAGAAGAAGCCCAGGGTCATTGACACGTCGTGGAACAACGTAACGAGCGCCCCGACGCCGAACTGCCATTCGAACCGGAACCAGATGTAGATGGCGATCCCGAGCATCGCGAGGCCGATGGCGAGGCTTCCGTCCCAGGCCAGCTCTTCACTGACCTTGCCGGAAACAGTCTCGACCGAATCGACGCGCGATCCCGGGTACTTCTGGCCGAGCATGCTCCGGACCTGCGAAGCGGCGCGGTTGGCGGCCGCTTCGCCGCCTCCAGGCTTCGGCAGGCGGATCTGGAAGCTCCGCGGGCCGCCAGTTTCCTGAATGCTCGCTTCGCCGAGGTTCAGCGAATCCACGTCGTTCCTGAGTGTTTCTACGTCGACCTTCTGCGAGAAGGTCACGCGGATCATCTGACCGCCGAGGAAGTCCACGCCGAGGTTGAGGCCGCGGACAGCGACCAGAGTCAGGCTGGCGACCGTGACGATGATCGACAGGACCAGCGCGATGTTGCGCCAGCGCATGAAGTCGAGGTTCGTATTGTCGGGGATGAGCTTCAGGAGCTTCATGACTGGCCCTTAGATATGCAGCACGCGCGGACGCTTACGGCGCACCCACAATGCGACGAGCATTCGCGTGAAATTGACGGCGGTGAAGACCGACGTGACGATTCCGATCATCAGGACGACCGCGAAGCCGCGGATCGGGCCCGAGCCGAAGTACCACATCAGCACCGCGGCAATGACGTTGGTGATGTTGGCATCGAAAATGGCGGTCGAGGCTTCCTTGTAGCCGGTCTCGATGGAATCGAGGGTCTTGCGGCCGCGCCTTTGCTCCTCGCGGATTCGCTCGTTGATCAGCACGTTGGCGTCGACTGCCGCGCCGATCGTCAGCACGAAGCCAGCGATTCCCGGTAGGGTCAGCGAGGCGTTGAACACCGCCATGATCCCGAGGATCAGCAGCGCGTTCACGACCAGCCCGTAGGTTGTGTAGACCCCGAACCGGCCGTAGGTGATCAACATAAAGACGATCACCGCGAGCGTCGCGACGATGCTGGCGATGATGCCCTTTTCGATCGAATCCTTGCCGAGCTCAGGACCAATGGTCCGCTCTTCGATGACGTTGAGCTTCACTGGCAACTTGCCCGATGCCAGGCTTACTGCGAGCTGGTTCGCGCTCTCGACCGTGAAATTGCCGCTGATCTGCGCCTGGCCACCGAGGATTGGCTCGTTGATGTTCGGCGCCGAAAGGACCTTGTCGTCGAGGATGATCGCGAACGGCTTGTTCACGTTCTCCTGAGTGACGCGGCCGAAACGGCGGGCGCCGGCGGTATTGAACTTAATCGACACGACCGCCTGGCCGTTCTGGTCGAAGCTCTGTTTGGCGTCGACCAGCTGGTCGCCCGAGACCATCACCCGGCGCTTCACGGCGATGAAGCCGCCGCCTTCCGCCATCTGCAGAACCTGGCTGCCCGCCGGCGCATGGCCCTGCTGGACCTGGGCGGGATCAGCGGTCATGTCGACCAGCTTGAACTCAAGCCGCGCCGTCTGGCCGATCAGGCGCTTGAGCGCCTCCGGATCCTCGACGCCGGGCACTTCGACCAGGATCCGGTCCGTTCCCTGGTTGATGACGGTGATTTCCTTGGTGCCCTGCGGGTCGATGCGGCGGCGGACGACGTCGCGAGCGACGGTCATCGCGTCCTTCATCGCGCGCTGTGTGCCGGCCTGCGTCGGCGTCATGACGATCCGCGTCGAATCGATGACTTGGACATCCCAATCGCGGCCGCCCGTCAGCGCTACCGGCTGGGTGATCGCACGGAGGCGCTCGACCGCGGTGTCAACTTGGGTCGGGTCGCGGACGAGGAAGGAAACGCGCCCACCGGCCGTCGAAATATCGCCGATCTCGACCCGCGGCGTACGCCGAAGCTCGGTCGTGACCTGGTCCTCCATGCCCTGGAGCCGCTGCTTGGCAGCGTCGCTCTGGTCCGCTTCGAGCAGAAGCTGGCTTCCGCCGGCAAGGTCGAGGCCGAGGTTGATCGTCGCACTGGGAAGGAACTTCGGATAGCGCGCCTTCAGGTCGGACGGCAGCATGCTCGGAATGGCGAACAGGATGCCGACCAGGATGACCAGCGAGATCGACCAGACCTTCCAGCGAGGGAAATCGAGCATCAGTCGTTCGCTGGCTTGGCAGACTTGGTGAGCACCTGGCTCAGCGTGCCCTTGACCACGCGAACCTTCACGCCCTGCGCAATCTCGACCTCCGCCTCGTCATCAGTGACCTTCGTCACCCGGCCGCGGATTCCGCCGCCGGTGACGACTTCATCACCCTTCTTGATTGCCGCGATCGCAGCCTGGTGTTGCTTCACCCTCTGCTGCTGCGGGCGAATCATCAGCACATAGAAGATCACGAAGATCAGGAGCCACGGCGCGAGGGCGAAGAAGATTCCTGATGCGCTGTTCGGATTGGCGCTCGCGGCGGCGAGTGTCTGCAGGAGAATGTCTGTCATTGGCTGAGGGAATGGTTCCTAAGCGGAAGTCGGCGGGCGACTATCACGGCAGTGAAGAAAGGCGCAAGAACAGCCCTTTGGTTTGATGGTCGGGGCGACTGGATTCGAACCAGCGACCCCCACACCCCCAGTGTGATGCGCTACCAGGCTGCGCTACGCCCCGACCGAGGGCTGGCATCTAGGCACCGCTCGCAGATAACACAAGCGGATGGCCCGAAGACGCAAACGCAGAAAAAGCAATTGGGTCCGTCGCTTGGTCCTGGCCTTCGCGGCGATCCCGGTCGCTTACCTGATTGCCGCCTTGATCGGCTCATTGGTCCCGGTGAATCGGGATTGGAGCGAGCCTGACCAGGGCGTCACCATCTATCTGGCCAACAACGGAATCCATTCCGACATCGTCATGCCGGTTAAGGCGCAGGGCCTGGACTGGGCGCCGTTCGTTCCGAGATCCGACTTCGCCTCTCCCGACCCGAATGCCGGCTGGGTCGCCTTCGGTTCGGGTGAGGAGCACGTCTACCTCGACACGCCCCGCTGGCGCGACATCCGGCCCGGAACCGTCTGGTCGGCGCTAACGGGCGGAAAGCGGGTGATGCACGTCGAGTGGGTCTCCAACCCGGAATTCTACGCCGACCGGACGATTCGCCTTCGACCCGAGGAATATCGCCGCCTGTGGGCAGCGATCCGCTCCGATTTCCGTCTGAACGCGGACGGCAAGCCCGAGCGCATCGGCCATGCCGGCTACGGCCGTTCGGACGCCTTCTACTGGGCCACCGGCAGGTTCCACGCCCTCAAGACCTGCAACACCTGGGCGTCCGGTCGCTTTCGCCTTGCCGGCGTGCGGACCAGCCTTTGGCCGCCCTTCGTGCAAGGCTTCGTCTGGCGCTATCGCAAGATCAGCGAAGATTAGAGAACGTAGCGGCTGAGGTCGGCATTCTTCGCAATGCCGGCGAGCTGACCTTCAACGAATGCCGCGTCGACGACCAGCGTCTGCCCACTCCGGTCCTCGGCTTCGAAGCTCACGTCCTCGAGCAGCTTCTCCATCACCGTCTGCAGGCGACGCGCGCCGATGTTCTCGACCGCCTCGTTCACTTCTGCGGCGATGCGGGCGAGCGCCTCGATACCGTCGTCCGCGAAGGTGACGGTCACGCCCTCGGTGCCGAGCAGCGCCTGATATTGCTGGGTCAGGCTCGCCCGGGTCTGCGACAGGATGCGGACGAAGTCCTCCTGCGTCAGGGCCTTGAGCTCTACGCGGATCGGGAGGCGGCCCTGAAGCTCCGGCAGCAGATCTGCCGGCTTCGCGATGTGGAATGCTCCGGACGCGATGAAGAGGATGTGATCCGTCTTCAGCGGCCCATACTTGGTCGCGACCGTCGTGCCTTCGATCAGCGGGAGCAGGTCGCGCTGGACGCCCTCGCGGCTGACCGAGCCCCCACGCACGTCGCTGACCGCAATCTTGTCGATCTCGTCGAGGAACACGATCCCGTTCGCCTCCGCATCCGCCAAGGCGACGCGGTTGATGTCGTCAGGATCGACGCGCTTGTCGGCCTCTTCGTCCGTCAGGCGCTGGAAGGCGTCTGGTACCTTGAGCTTGCGGCGCTTGCCGGGCTGGTTGCCGAACGCCTTGCCCATCATCTCGCTGAGGTTGATCATGCCGACTTGGCCGCCCATTCCGGGGATCTCGAACGGCGTCGACGGGGCTTCATGCACCTCGATCTCGACTTCGGCTTCGGTGAGGCTGCCGTCCTTGTAACGTTGGCGAAAGCTTTCGCGGGTGGCGGCGCTGGAGCCCTTGCCGGTCAGCGCGTCGAGCAGCCGTTCCATCGCGACTTCCTCGGCTCCGGTGCGGACTGCTTCGCGGCGGCGTTCGCGCTCCAGCCGAACCGCTTCTTCGACGAGGTCGCGGGCGATCTGCTCGACGTCGCGGCCGACGTAGCCGACCTCGGTAAACTTGGTCGCCTCGACCTTCACGAATGGCGCGTCGGCGAGTTTTGCCAAACGGCGGCTGATCTCCGTCTTTCCGCAGCCGGTCGGGCCGATCATCAATATGTTCTTCGGCGTCACTTCGTCGCGAAGTTCCGGCGAGAGTTGCTGGCGGCGCCAACGATTGCGAAGCGCGACGGCAACCGCCTTCTTCGCGTCGTTCTGCCCCACGATATGCTCATTGAGCGCCGCGACTATCGCCTTGGGAGTGAGCTTGTCCTTCAGCATTTCGGAAGCCCCGCCGCTCTGGGGAATGGATCTGTGGTAGTTCATTTGAAAGCCTAGATTGGAGGCGCGGTGGCCCGCTTCAAGCGGACCTATTCGACCGTCTCGATTGTCAGCTGGTCGTTGGTGAAGACGCAGACCTCCGCGGCGATCTGCATCGCGCGGCGGGCCAGCTTCTCCGGATCCTTCTCATAATCGGTGAGCGCGCGCGCTGCGGCGAGCGCATAATTGCCGCCCGAGCCGATCGCCGCGATGCCGCCCTCCGGCTCCAGCACGTCACCGTTGCCGGTCAGGATCAACAAACTGTCCTTGTCCGCGACGATCATCATCGCTTCCAGATTGCGAAGGTATTTGTCGGTCCGCCAGTCCTTGGCGAGCTCGACAGCCGATCGCATCAGCTGGCCATTGTACTGCTCCAGCTTCTTTTCCAGCCGCTCGAACAAGGTGAAGGCGTCCGCGGTCGCGCCGGCGAAGCCGCCGATGACCTTCCCGCCCTCGCCGATCCGGCGGACCTTCTTCGCGTTCGGCTTGATCACCGTATTGCCAAGGCTGACCTGGCCGTCCCCGGCAATAACTGTCTTGCCGTCCTTCTTCACGCCAAGGATCGTGGTTCCGTGATACTTTTCCATGGCGAGGATGTGGGAAGGCGTCGTTACGCCTGCAACTAGGCCCGAACGAAGCGGCGGTCGGGGATCAGCCAGATCGCAGCGACGGCTACGTAAATGGTGACAGCGATCGGAGGCGAGACGAACGCGATCACGACCGCCGCCACGTAGAGCGCGAAGCTAACCCATTCCTTCGTTCCACGTCCCACCGCCTTTTTCACGCCGGAGTCCTCGCCGTCCGCGGCGATCAGAGTCCGTTCGAGGACCAGGTACGAAATCGAAGCGCCGATAAGGACAAGGCCGAACGAAGCGACCGGCAGGTGCGCCATCCCGGCCTCGTCGATCCAGCGGATCATCAAGGGAAACAGCGTAAGCCAGAAAAGCAGCGAATGGTTCGCCCACAGCACGCCGCCTGTCACCTTGTGCGCCGACTGCATCATGTGGTGATGGTTGTTCCAGTAGATGGCGACGTAGATGAAGGCGAGCAGATAGGCTGCGAGCAAAGGCAGGACGGCGAGGACTGCCGCGAAAGTAGGCTCCTCCGGGAACTTCAGCTCGAGCACCATGATCGTCAGGACAATGGCGACCACACCGTCGGTCAATGCATTAAGCCGCTCCGGCCGCATCTCCCGCCCCCTTGCTTTAGCGCTCCACTCCCTTGACCTTACCCCAGGTGCGGGCCGCCGTGTAGCCGAGGTAGCCGGTGCCGAAGAGGGCGTAGAGCTCCTCGGGAATCCGCGCAGAAATGCTGTCATGCCGTCGGCTATTCCCTTTGCATTGCGGGGGTCGGCAGCCGCGATCAGGCCCATCGGGATCGTCCAGAGGATCAGCGCGTACATCATATAGAGAAAGCTCGGCCGCGCGCGGCTGGTCCACGGGTCTGAAGACTGCGCCTCGGCGAGACGGAGGTAGCGCTCGCCCTGGAGCGCTTCGAGCGCGCGCATCAGCACGGTCTCGCCGCCCTTCGTCCCGAGCGTTTCAAGGGAGGCGTCGAGCGCATGCAGGGTGAGCGGGCCCACGCGTCAGTCTTGCGTCAGGTCCATCTAATCCTTGGCATTGCGGTTAAGCGCCGTGAGCGCGCGCTGGAGAAGGTCGTCGCAACCGCCGGCCCACGTTGACCCGTGTGTCGAACAGCTCGGCCGCGATCCTCGGCGAGCGCCTGGCGACCTGGTCGAAACGAGGTCGAAGCCAGTAAAGGCGCCGATAGACCAGCCGCCTCGTCTCGCGGCAGCTTCTTCATTGCACCGGCAAAGCCGTTCCGTGCGACCGCCTTGGTAATGCCGAAGCAGGTCGGCCCGCCTTGTCGGCGGGATGGTTCACATAGCCGCCCTCACGCTCGATCAGGTCGCCGATCAGCGCATCGACATCGAAATCTCATTCTCCAACGCTGTCTCTCACAACTAACGACCGAGTCGTGGCGTGATTAACCTCTTTGGTTCATTGTGGGACAGGCTTCTGAACCGCTAAAGGCCGAGGCGGCCCATCACGCGCGCGGTCAGCGCGGCGCAATCGGCTCCTGCAAACGGGAACGTCCCGGTCAGCGCCTCATGCACTTCGGGCGCGAGCGCTTCCTGCAGCCGTCTCCTCGCGCGCAGAAGGCGGGTCTTCACGGTCGAAGCAGGAATGCCGAGCGCGTCAGAGGTGTCTTCGACCGACAGGCCCTCGATCTCTCGCAATACGAATACCGTCCGGAAGATTTCGGGCAGCCCGGCGATCGCTCTTTCGAGGACCCTCCGAAGCTGCTCCCGTGCAACTGCGGCATCCGGAGCCAGTGTCTCAGATCCGGCCATCAGCTTCTCCCGATAGGCATCGAGTACAGGCACTCCTGCGGCATCCAACTGGGCACGGCGGCGGCGCTCCTTCCGAACACGCCCCAGGGCTTCGTTGATCACGATGCGGGTCAGCCAGGTCGTGAGCGACGAGCGTCCTTCGAAGCTGCCGATCGACGAGAAGGCCGAGACATAGGCGGCCTGCAACGCCTCTTCCGCTTCGGCCCGGTCCTTGAGAATGCTCCAAGCTGCGCGGAACAGACGCTGATTGTTGGTGGTGAGCACATGCCGGACTGCCTCGGGATCGCGGCCCGCACAGAGAGCGGCAAGCTCACCATCTCCGAGGATGGAATAGTCGCGTTTGGCCCGAACGGTCATCTCGCGACCTTTAGCACGCCGCGCATACCCGGATGATATTTGCACATGAAGGCGATCGCTCCCGCTTTCCGGACCACGGTTTTGCCCTTGGCGCCCGCGGGAAGGTCTACATTGAAGCTGCCGTCCTTCGCCATCGCGGTATGCTGGAACATGTCACGGTTGTCCCAGATGATCGTGTCGCCCGCTCTAACATCCGCCGGAAGCGCGCCGAACTTCATCTTTTCGATCGTCACGACGTGCGTTCGCTGCGTCGCTGCTGCCAGGGAGGGGGCAACAAGCAGCAGCAACGCCGCCGCGGGGCCAAATGCGGGCCAGCCCCGCATGGCTATTTCAGGCTCGCCGAGAGGTGTTCGGCATGCTTCTGATGCTCGCTGAAGAGCGTCAGCCCGGTCTCGAGCAGTGCCTTCAGCTCGCCATTCTCGGCGGACGGAATGAGCGCGGTCTTCAGCGCACCGTTGACCGTGTTGTGATAGGCAACCTCGTTCGCAACATAGGCGCGGTCGAACGCCTTGCCATTGAGCTTGGCCAATTTCGCCCGCGTCTCGTCCGCCTGCTTGGTCAGACCTTCGCTCGTTGCGTTCGGCTCAGGCGTAACTCCGAGCTTCGCGACGAGAGCCAGCGCCTTTTCGTTCACCGCCTCATGGTCGCGAACCATTTCCGAAGCGAATTCGCGGACGGACGAATTCTTCGACTTTTGAAGCGCCAGCTTCCCAGCCTCGATGTCGAGCGAGCCCGCGGTGTAGGCGATATGCGCGATCTGGGGATCGGTCGGGCCGTCGGCAGCGAAGGCGACGGAGCCGGCCAGCAGCGTGGCCGAGGCGATCAAGGCGATCTTGGCGGTCATTCAATCCTCCCGGTTCGAGTTTCGCCCGATTGGATGCCGCGGTTTGCTGGAGGTTCCCGGCGCGGCTACAGCTTGTGCATGCGTCTGCGTCTTTGGCTGATTGCCGCTTCCGCCTTCCTTTTCGCCACCCCTGTCGCTGCCGAGCTTTCGAAACCCGAGCAGGTGATGATCCAGACTGTCGATGCCGAGCAGGATCGCACGGTTTCGATGCTCGAGACGTGGGTGAACCAGAACAGCGGGAGCCTGAACGCGCTGGGTGTCGAGGCGGTCGGCAAGTTGCTCCGCTCCGAGTTCGAGCCGCTCGGCTTCAAGGTCGAGTGGATCGAGATGAAGGCCGCCGGCCGCGCGGGGCACATCGTTGCCCGCCACAAGGGTAGCGGCCGCGGCAAGCGCATGCTCCTGATCGGCCACCTCGACACGGTGTTCGAGCCGGATTCCTCGTTCCAGAAATGGGAGCGGAAAGGCGACCGCGGGATCGGGCCGGGCTCGGGCGACGACAAGGGCGGAATGGCGGTCATCATCGCCTCCCTCCGCGCGATGAAGGCCGCGGGCACTTTGAAACCCGCCGACATCACGGTTGTCCTTACCGGCGACGAGGAGGATGCGGGCGACCCGATCGAGGTTACGCGCGGTCCGCTGATCGAAGCAGGGAAGTGGGCGGACGTCGCGCTCGACTTCGAAGGCCTTGCCCAGAAAGAGGGCAAGGACATGGGCTCGATTGCCCGACGCAGCTCCGACAGCTGGACTCTGATCGTAAGCGGCCGGACCGGCCATTCGAGCGGCGTGATGCATCCCGAATATGGCGCGATCTACGAACTATCGCGGATCGTCGACACGTTCCGCCGCGAGCTGGGCGAGGACAAATTGACCTATAATGTCGGGATGATCGGCGGCGGCGCGACCACCGAGATGGATGCCGACCGGATCCGGTTGAATGCAACCGGAAAGACCAACATCATCGCAGCAACCGCCGTCGCACGCGGCGACCTGCGCGCCATCAGCCAGGATCAGATCGACCGTACCAAGGCGAAGATGCAGGAGATCGTCGCCAAGTCGCTGCCCGGAACCAATGCGCAGATCAGCTTCGACAAGGGCGGTTATCCGCCGATGGCGCCGACCGAGGGCAATCGCGCCTTGCTCGCCCGGCTCAACCGCGTGAACGCCGACATGGGCCTGGAGCTGATGGGCGAGCTGGACCCGATGGACCGCGGCGCGGGCGACATCAGCTTTGTCGCCAACGACACCGACGGGCTCGTCGGCCTCGGACCAGCTGGCGCGGGAAGCCACGCCCTTGGCGAGTTCGTAGACATCCCTTCGATAGCGCGGCAGGCCAAACGCGCCGCGATCCTGATGAGCCGGCTGGCGAAGGAGAGGAGGTAGCTGCACCATGCAGTCCGAACCAATCGCAACCATGTTTGCGGAGAGATTTGCGACCACGTGGAACGGCAGGGACGGATCGGGCTATGGCGAAGCTTACTGGCCTGACGCCGAACTGGTGGATCCAACCGGAACTATTTGGACAGGCCGCAAGGCAATCGCCGACATGCACGTCGACCTCTGGAACGGCCCGGCGCGCGACACTCGCGTGATTGCGAGCGTGCGGCGCACCAAGTCGCTCAGTACGACGCTCGCGGTCGTCGACCTCGACGTCGAAGTCACGGGCTTTTCGCCTGCCCCGCCCGGCGCAACTTGCGGATCGGACGGGGTCGTCCGGACACGTCTCAAGCATGTGATCGAGAAACGTGAAACCGAATGGAAGATCATCGCGTCGCAGAACACATTCGTGGCCGCGATCGGCCGCTGATCTAGGCTCGCTAGCCCACGGGCCGACCTATCCCTTCGAGCCTTCTTCTGACCTGCCTGTAAGACGGCGATAAAGCGAACAGCAGCCTGTCGTGCAGTCTCGCCACCACGGAAAACGCTACGGACATGGGCCCCTCCTCCCGTCCAGTCGTTTCACCTAGGGAACGATTGAATCACTAACACCGTTGGCCGTCAAGAACTTGGTTCCCCGAGTGATGATTAGCGCTCTCTACATGCCCTCGTGCAGGTTGCTGTCGTATTCGACCCAGGCTTTCAGCGCCGCGAGCATCTGCGACCAGCCTTGGCAGTTGCCGTAGCGCCCCTTCAGCGCTGGGCCATCAGGTCCGGCGGCAGATTCTGGACGCTCTGAAAGACCAGCCGCTAACGACCGGAACGCTGGTCGCGCACTTCCCGGAACTGGATCGCTGCGCGGTGATGCCGCATCTGAAGGTGCTGGAGGAGGCGGATCTGGTGATCCCGTCCGCAAGCGTCGTGAGCGTTGGAACCATCTCAACGTGGCGCCGATCCAGGAAATTCACGAGTTCTGGATTGGGCCGCACGCCGCGTCCGCCACGGTGTGGCTCACGAAGCTCAAGCGTGACCTGGAACGAGGACCCTAGGGGTTGAAGGCCGCGACCTGCTGCTGGCCGTCACCGAAATAGCGGGCGAGCAACGCCGGATCGCGACTGTACGGATCGGCGCGGAACTTGGGCCCGTTCGGCCCGGCTTCCGCCGTCAGATAGGTGACATAGACCGGTACCGGCTCCGGAAGATCGACGTTCACCTCGGTCTTCGAATCCTCGCCCTTCAGCGGACGCCCGAAAAGCCACTTGGCGAACCGCTGCGCGTCCTCCAGCCGGATGCAGCCGTTGCTGATCCAGCGGTTGTCGGCCTTGAACAGGTCCTTCTCGTGGCCCGGCACGTCGTGGAGGTAGATGCCGAAATCGTTGGGCATGTTGAATTTATAGTCGCCCATCGAATTCCACTCGCCCGGCCCCCGGCGCAGGCGCGCGGTGACCTTGCCGTCCGCAACGGCTTTCCAGTCGACGGTGGCCGGATCGATCGGCTGGGCGTCGTCGCTCCAGTCAGACAGGACCTGGTAGTCGCGGTCGGTGAGATACTTGAGGCCCTCGTTGAGAACGCCGGGGGCGACCGACTTCTTCGCGAGCTCCGGCGGCGTATTCCACCACGGATGAACGCTGACGAAGCGCAGCAGCGCCGCCATCATGGGCGTCTCGGTCGCCTGGCTTCCGACGATCACGCGCATGCTGTCGACCGGACGGCCGTCCTCATACATCGTGAGACGCGCCGAGCCTGCATCGACCAGCACGTAACGGCCGGACTCCGTCGTCCGCGGAAGGCGGCGAGCACGCTCCATGTTGAGAAGGAGCACGTTCTCGTAATGCTTGTAGCCGAGGTTGAGCGCCTTGATCGTCCCTGCGCCGGCGATGCCGTCCGCCTTGAAGCCGTGAACGCCCTGGAATTCCTTGACCGCTGCGGCAGTCGCCGCGTCGAACTTGGTGCCTTCGGGCAATCCGAGCCGCTGGCGAAGCACCGCAACGCGATCGCCGGTCGAATTGAGCTTCAGCGTCGGGCCGGACGCGACCTGCACCTGAGGAAGCGAGCCCCAGCGCATCTGGTAGCGAATGAGCGCGCGCCTGAGGTCGGTGTAAAGCGGGTGCACCGGCGCGAACATGTCGACGGGGGCGACCTTGAAATCGTCATAGCCCTGCGCCTGCAGCTGCTCGTCGCGCTGCTCGATCGACGGCGCCATTTCGCGGTCGATGTAGACCATGTCGAGGCCCTGCTCGATGCTCGGCGGGACATCGATCGGCTCGATCGGCTGTTGGCCCGCCGCGGCGAAAGCCGAAGCTGGCAGGCCAAGGCCCGCGAGAATCAAGACAAGACGGCGCATTGTCACCCCTTCACACCCGCGAGCTTTGTAGCAGCCGAAGATGAATGGCTCCAGAATCCCGTTAGTTACCCGCAGCCGAGCGGTGAGGTTCCAACGGTAAGCCGTTCTCCGGCGGCTGTTGCCGCGCCGCCACTTGTCATGGTGCTTAATCAACGGTCATAAATCTGCGTTGGGCGGCTAGTTTCGGCCGCGGGGAGAGGATTCATGACGAATAGCCGGTTGATGGGCCGCACCCTTCTGGGCGCAACCGCTCTTGCCGCAGCGACATTCACGACACCGGCCGCCGCGCAGCGCATCGATAATATCGTCGCATTTGGCGACAGCTATGCGGACGACGGCAATCTCTTCCAGATCATCGGCTTCAACCCCGCGCCGCAGGTCTATCCGACGGGCCGCTTCTCGGGCGGCACCAATTACATCGACACTCTGTCGCTTCTGCTTGACGCGCCAGTCGAGAACTTCGCGATCGGCGGCGCGCTGACCGACAATACGAACACCAACGGGCCTGGCATTCCCGGTTTCATCACCGAGTGGAACGCCTATCTCGCTGGTGGCGGCGGACCTTTCCCGACGGTTTCCGGGACCTTCGACGAAGGCGACCTCGTTACCTTCTCGATCGGCGGAAACGACGCCCGCTTCTATCAGCAGAATGGTGGAACGCTGGCGGGTGCGCCTACCGCCGCCACGGTTTCTGCAGCTACTGCTGCAGCCGGCATCGACGCACTCGTCTCGGCGGGCGCCCAGAACATCAGCTTCCTCGCCGGCAACACGTCGATCCTTCCGGAGATCGCCAACGACCCCACGGCTCAGGCGATCCGCAACTCTTATTCAACGACCTTCAATGCGACGATGCAGGATGTCCTGGCCGACTATGCCGCCAACGGAGTCATGGTCCACTATCTCGACCTGACATTGGTCGGGCAGCAGATCGTCGCCAATCCCGGCGCCTACGGCTTCACCAACACCGGCGCGTGCACGCCTGCGCCGTCGTGCGTGACCGACAGCAATTATGCCAACCAGTACCTGTTCTACGTGGACGCGCTCCACCTGACGTCGGCGGGCTTCCGGATCGTCGGCCGGTACGTCGCAACGCAGCTGCAGGCGCCGCTCACGCTCAAGGCTCCGAGCGAACTCGGGCTCGAGACGGCCCGTCAGTTCGGACGGACCCTGTCCACGCGCGCAGACGTCGGCTCTCCGCGTGACGGCGACGTCGCCGAGGGCCTCAAGTTCTTCGTCGTCGGCGATACCTTCTCCCGCGATGCGAAGGCCGACTTCGCAAGCGACCAGTTCGACATCGACGGCGTCGGCGGCACTGCGGGCGTTGCTTACGGCTTCAACAATGGAACGGTCGGGATCGCCGGCAACTATTCCCGCCCTCGAGCCAAGTTCATCGGCGACGTTTCGCGGACCGAGGCGAACAGCTGGCAGATCGGCGGCTTCGCGGGCTTCGCGCTCGCCGGCGCCTTCGCCCAGGGCTACGCTGGGTACGGCTGGGACAACCTCGACATCGAACGCCAGGGCGTCGTCGAGGGCATGACCGCAAGCACCGACGCCAGTCATTGGCTTGCCGGCGCCAAGGCCGGCTACCTCGTTCCAGTCGGAAGCATGCGTGCAGGCCCGGTCGTCGCGCTCGACTATGCCAAGGCAAAGGTCGACGGCTATACCGAAAGCGGAGACCCGGCACTGAACCTCAACGTCAGCTCCGTCTCGGCCAAGTCGCTGACCGGCGGCATCGGCGCTGAGATCCGCGGCGACTTCGAAACCGGCGGAATGTCGGTCCGTCCCTATTTGTCGGCGATGCTTGAAAAGGAACTGCTCAACGGCGACAGGACAGTCCGCTTCGCGCAAACCAGTGCGCCGGGGATCGTCAACAGCTGGACGTTCGACCGGACGAAGAAGGCCTATGGCCGGATCTCGGGCGGCGGCAGCGCCGCGATCCTCAGCGGCGTCACGTTGAACACCGTTCTTTCGACGACGGTCGGTCGCGACGACGGCAACGATACATCCGCGCAGGTCTGCCTGAACGTCGGTTTCTAGAACGGCAGCTCCCCTGCAAGCCGCTTGACTCCGGGCGGCTTGCGGAGCCTTTTTCGTCACGGCAGCGCGGGTCGCCCGTGCCTGCCCTGTAAGCGTCGGTAAGCGGCGCATCGTCGCGCCGCGACGAGGGAGGACACTCATGGCAACTGCCGCGCCCTTGCGCACACCCGCACATTTGTGGGTGGTCGGGATCCTGTCGCTGCTCTGGAATTGCTTTGGCGGATACGACTATCTGATGACCCGCACGCGCAACATGGATTACCTGACCAGCATGACGCCGCCCGGCGTCGATGTAACGACACTGATCGACTATATCGACGGCATGCCGATGTACGCTCAGATCGGCTGGGGCCTCGGCGTCTGGGCGGCTCTCGTCGGATCGGTGCTGCTGTTGATGCGCCATCGCTACGCAGTCTGGGCATTCGGCTTGTCGATCGCCGGAATGATCATGAGCTTCGGCTACATGTTCCTCGGCCCGCCGATGCCCGGCAGCGAGCAGGCAGGCATGATGAAATACATGCCGCTGGTCATCGTCGTCCTGGGGATCGCGCAGTTCGCCTACGCGCGCGGAGTCGAGAGAAAAGGCCTTCTTCGGTAGTAACTGCGGCGGACGGCGTTAGCCGCGTCGTCCGCCGTCTTCGTCACCGGCCGCTGCAACGCGGCCTCCGAACATCTGCGGCATCGCCAGTGCGTCCCATCCGTACGGATCCGGGCGGAATACGACGCCATTGTTGCTCGGCTCGACCGTCAGGTAAGTCAAATAGACCGGGACCGGGCGAGGCAGGTTGAATGTCTGCTCATACGGTGTCGACGGCTGCGGGACGCTCCCGAACACCCAGGTCGCGAACCGGCGATAATCCTGCAGACGCACGCAGCCGTTGCTCAGCCAGCGGTCGTTCTTCGCGAACAGCTCCGTATGCGGAGTGTCATGAAGATAGATGCCGTAATCGTTCGGCATCTCGAACTTCATGTTGCGCATGGAATTCCACGGTCCGGGAAGCTGGCGAACGCGCATGGTCGGCTGCTGCTTTCCCGAAGCGATCGCCTTCCAGTTGATCGTCTTCGGATCAACGACCCGGGCGTTCGGTCCCCAGTCGGACAGCACCTCGTAATGGAAACTCTTGAAGTAGGAGAGGCCCATTTCACCGACCTTCTTCGCGGTCAGGCTGCGGACAAGCTCCGGCGGGACGTTCCAATAGGGGTTCGCCTTCGCGTTGCGCATGATCACGGCGATCATCGGCGTCTTGGTCTTCGGCGCACCGACGACGACCTTCATTCCATCCACGATCCGGTCGCGATCAAACAGATAGGCTTCGGCCGCGCCTGAATCGACAACGACATAGCGGTTGAATGTCCGGACTGCCGGCAGCCGGTAGGCGCGCTCCAGGTTGATCGCGAGCCGCTTCTCGTAATAGTCCGCGCCGCGGTTCAGCGATGCGATCGTGCCCTTGCCGGCAACGCCGTCGGCCGGGCCAATGCCGTGAACAGTCTGGTAGGACGCCACGGCCTGGAATAGCTGATCGTCATATCCGCCGGACGGATAAAGGCCGAGCCGCTGACGAAGGAGTTGCACGCGCTTGCCCGTCGATCCGCGCTTGAGCACAGGGCCCGCAGGGATCTTGTTCTGCGGAAGCCGACCGTAGGTAGCCTGATACTGCCGCATGCCGCGGCCAAGCTGATTGAACAGCACGTTCGGAGCGCCGGTCCGGCCGCCGGAGAAATCGAAGCTCAGGATTCTCTGGAACCAGTTCTGTGGCCGCTGATGGCGTCTGGCCACGTTGTTCATATCCGGATCGACGTAGACGAAGTCGATGCCCTGCTTGATGGTGCGCGGAACCGCGATCGGTTCATCGCCCCTCTGCGCCCAAAGCGGCGTAGAACCAACCAGCGCCAATGCGCCAACAAACAGCCCGAGCTTCTTGCGCATAAATTTTGCGCCGCGTTCGCGGCGCATTCCCCAAGTGGATTTGTTCACGAAACTCCTTGCGGATGATTGGGTTGCGCGCACCTGAACCAATTATCGCCGCCCGCCGAAGCGTGTGCGTGACTGCTTGCCGAAGCGGCCTTTGCGCGTTCCAGGCTTTCCCTCGCTCGAATTGCCCGCCGGGCGCGGCGCAACGCGCTGGTCGTGCGGGATTCCGAGATCGTCCTCTTCCAGCCGGCGGATTTCGTCGCGCAAGCGTCCGGCTTCCTCGAACTCGAGGTCGGCGGCCGCCTTGCGCATGCGTTGTTCGAGGTCGGCGACGTAGGCCTTGAGGTTGTGGCCGACGAGGTGCGGGCGATCCTCGTCGCCGGTGTCGATGACCACGCCATCGCGTGTGGAAACGTGGGCGATAATGTCGCTGATCTGGCGCTTGATGCTTTCGGGCGTTATCCCGTGGAGCTTATTATACTCGAGCTGCTTTTCGCGGCGGCGGTCGGTCTCGGCCAGCGCGCGCTCGATCGAGCCCGTCTTGGTATCGGCGTAGAGGATCACGCGCCCGTCGATGTTGCGAGCGGCGCGGCCGATGGTCTGTATCAGCGACGTCTCGGATCGCAGAAAGCCTTCCTTGTCCGCGTCGAGAATCGCGACCAGCCCGCATTCCGGGATATCGAGACCCTCGCGCAGCAGGTTGATGCCGACCAGCACGTCGTAGACGCCTAGCCGCAGCTCGCGGATCAGCTCGATACGCTCCAGTGTCTCGACGTCGGAGTGCATGTAGCGGACGCGAAGCCCTGCTTCGTGCAGGTACTCGGTTAGGTCCTCGGCCATGCGCTTGGTCAGCGTGGTGACTAGGGTCCGATAACCCTTGCGCGCGGTCTCCTTCGCCTCGTGGACAAGGTCGTCGACTTGGTCCTCAACCGGCTTGATCTCTACCGGCGGGTCGATGAGGCCCGTGGGGCGGATGACCTGTTCGCTGAATACGCCGCCAGTCTCGTTCATCTCCCACGGGCCGGGCGTCGCCGAAACGAACACCGATTGCGGACGCATCGCGTCCCACTCATTGAAGCGCAACGGCCTATTGTCGATGCAGCTCGGCAGACGGAAGCCGTACTCCGCCAGCGTGATCTTCCGCCGATGGTCGCCGCGCGCCATCGCGCCGATCTGCGGCACCGTCTGGTGGCTCTCGTCGATGAACAGAAGCGCGTTGTCGGGCAGATATTCGAACAAGGTCGGCGGCGGCTCGCCGGGCAATCGGCCGGTGAGGAAACGCGAGTAATTCTCGATGCCCGCGCACGACCCAGTGGCGGCGATCATTTCCAGGTCGAAGTTGGTGCGCTGCTCGAGCCGCTGAGCTTCCAGCAGCCGTCCTTCCGCGACCAGCTCCTTCAGCCGCTCCTCGAGCTCATGCTTGATCGCTTCCATCGCCTGCTTGAGCGTCGGACCGGGCGTCACGTAGTGGGAGTTGGCGTAGATCTTCACGCTGTCCAGGCTCGCCGCCTTCTGCCCCGTCAACGGGTCGAATTCGACGATGTCCTCGATCTCGTCCCCGAAGAAAGACACGCGCCAAGCCGTGTCCTCATAGTGGGACGGGAAGATTTCGAGGTTATCGCCGCGCACCCGGAAATTGCCGCGCGCGAAGGCAGCATCGTTTCGCTTGTATTGAAGCGCGACGAGTTTGCGGATGACCTCGCGCTGATCCTCGCTCGCGCCCTTCTTCAGGCTGAAAGTCATCGCCGAATAGGTCTCAACCGAGCCGATGCCGTAGAGGCAGGACACTGAGGCAACGATGATCACGTCGTCGCGCTCCAGCAGCGACCGCGTCGCCGAGTGGCGCATGCGGTCGATCGCCTCGTTCACCGAGCTTTCCTTCTCGATGTAGGTGTCGGTGCGCGGCACGTAGGCCTCGGGCTGATAGTAGTCGTAGTAAGATACGAAATATTCGACGGCGTTGTCGGGGAAGAAGCTCTTGAACTCCCCGTAGAGCTGCGCGGCCAGGATCTTGTTCGGGGCGATGATCAGCGCCGGCCGCTGCAAGGTCTCGATAACCTTCGCCATGGTGAACGTCTTGCCAGAACCGGTGACGCCCAGGAGCACCTGGCTGACGTCCCCATTTTCGCCGATGCCTTCGACCAGTTCGCGGATGGCGGTCGGCTGGTCGCCCGACGGTTCAAAATCCGAAACGACCCTGAACGCCTTGCCACCCTCCGCCTTGTCGGGGCGCGCGGGGCGGTGAGGAACGAAGCCTTCGGCAGGTTCCGGTTCGGCAAGGCTGGTGCGGATTTGAATCGCCATTACGGCCCATATGGCGTTCGCAGCGGCTCAGTTCCAGCGACGCCGTTCGCGGCTTCCGATTGCCGCTCCCGGCGCGTAATGGTTACGCAGGGGAAACGTTGTGAACCGCAATTCCTTGGCTAGTAGACCGACGCTTCGGGCACTGTTCATCTATATCGCGATCTGGGGCGTCGCCGTCGCCTATCTCGCCCTGACCGGAGGCGACTGGACCTTCCCGTTCGCCTCCCTGCTGATCTTCGGCGTGGCCTTCAGCGCCGTCATCTGGTTCGTCACCCGGAAGATGGACGCGCCGCCGGTGCCCGTCGCCAATCCCAAGCGCGAAAGCGCCGGCCTGCTCATATATCTCGTGGTCTATGCCGTGCTCCTGATTGGTTTCGGACTGGGCGCGATCAAGAGCGCCATCCCTCCCGGCCCTTCGCAGGAACTCGCGGTCCTCGCCTACAAGCTTGCGATCCACGTCGCCCTTCCCGTGGCGATTATCCTGTCGCTCGGCGGAACTGTGCACGCGCTGTTCGACACCGGCCACCGGCGCCGCGGATTCTGGCTCGCCCTGATCGTGCTGAGCGCTGCGATGTTCGCGCTATTGGCACTCGTCAGCCCGTCGCTGAAGCAGATTGCCGAGCTGAACCTCTCGCCGGCGGCGGCAGCCTCATGGGTCATCGCGTCCTGGCTGTGGATTTCAGTCGAAGCAGGCCTTTGCGAAGAGTTCTTCTTCCGGGTCTGCCTGCAATCGCGCCTCACAGCCTGGCTCAATTCTCCAGCGACGGCGATCTTCGCGACGTCGATCCTGTTCGGCCTTTCTCACTTCCCAGGCCTCTATTTCCGCGGCGGTCCGGGCGTGGACGGCTGGTCGAACGACCCGGCACAGGTCGCCGCGTTTACCGTCGCCACCCTCTCGCCTTTGTCCGTTTCGATGGGCGTGCTCTGGTCAAGGTCCCGAAGCCTGCTGCTGGTCGCGCTTGTCCACGGCGCGATCGACGCTCTGCCGGCAACCGCCGAGTTCGTGCATATCTGGGGCTGATTCCCATCGCCGCTTTTTCGGAATAGGGTGCGCGCCGCGTCCGGGAGGCGGACGTCTCACAGGGGGCTGTGGATGAGACCTTTCATACTGGCATCGTTCGCCTGCCTGGCCGCTTGCGGCTCCGGCGATACGGTCGAGATGACCAATGCGTCGGCAGGCGACGTCGCCAAGGAAATGGGCAAATCGGATGTTGCCTTCGTCAGTCCGGGCAAGTGGCAGCAGACTGCATCGCTGCTTGAAATGGACGTTCCCGGAATGCCGCCGCAAGTGGCCGAGGCTATGAAGAAGACAGTCGGGACGAGCCAGGTCCATGAAACCTGCCTCACCGAAGAACAGGCGAAACGTCCCAAGGAGGACTTCTTCACGGGCGCCGAGAAGAACTGTCGTTACGAGCATTTCAAATGGGGCGGCGGCAAGGTCGACATGAAGATTGTCTGCACGGAACCGCAGGCGACCAAGACCATGGAAATGACGGGCACCTACGAACCGAACAGCTACCAGATGGCGATGGCCATGAGCGGCCAGGGCGCCCAGCCGGGCCAGACGATGAACATGAAGATGCGGGTCGACGCCAAGCGCATCGGGGAGTGCGACGGCCGCGAGAGCTAGGACTGGGTGAAGAGGGGGGAAGTGAATTGCGCAAACTGATCGTCGCAGCGGCCGCCGCTGCTCTCGTTTCCGCTTGCTCGGAAGACGCTCCGGTGAAGCAGGAAGAGACGGCCGCCGCCGTTCCTTCCGCGGGCCAGTATCAAGCCAGCTGGAAGGTCACGTCGGTCCGCTCGGTCGACAAGAGCACTCCGGCGACGAAGCTCAAGCAGGATGCGGCGGGGACCACCAGCGGATGTGTCGCCGCCGACGGCACGATCGACCCTGCACTGTTCGCCGAGGATGGGGATACGTGCACCGTCGCCAATCCCTATGTCCGCAACGGCCGACTGAGCATGGACCTGACCTGCAAGCGCAAAAGCCAGACTGGCGAGGTTCGTCAGTCCGTCAGCGGAACGTTCAAGGCAGACAGCATGGACGTCGAAGTCAGCACGACAACCTACCTGTCGGGCTTTGGCGACTATGCCATGACCCGGACTATCACCGCCAAGCGCGTCGGCGAATGTCCGCCGGCGACGGAAAAATCCGCCAAGACGTCCTGAACGGGACCCGGCGGCCCCTTAAGCGTTAAGGCGCGGATGCCCCGCGCCCGCGAAGTCCTGGTCTGCGTCAACCGTTCGAGCGGCACCGCCGCGCGCAGCGAGCGCGAAGCCGACGAGATCCGCGCGGCGCTCGCGAGCGCGGGAATCAAGGGACGGGTCGAGCTGCTCGATGGTGCCGCAATCGCCGAGCAGGCGAAGAAGGCTGCGGAAGCGGTCACCGAGTTGATCGTCGTCGGCGGCGGGGACGGCACGATCAGCGCTGCTGCCGGAGCGCTTGCGGGGACCGAGACTAGTCTCGGAATCCTGCCCCTCGGGACACTCAACCATTTCGCGCGCGACCTTGGCATTCCGATGAAGCTCGACGAGGCCGCAAAGGTCATTGCGGCCGGCCAGACTCGCGTGGTTGACGTCGCCGAGGTCAATGGGCGCACCTTCATCAACAACAGCGCGATCGGCCTTTACCCGCTGATGGTGATCGACCGCGACCTGCAGCAGCAGCGGCTGGGCCGAAGCAAGAGGTTCGCCATGGTGGTCGCGGCGCTGCGGACGCTCGCGCGCTTTCATCACAATCGCCTCACCTTGACCGTGAACGACGAGCAGGCACGGCTCGACACGCCTCTTCTGTTCGTCGGCAACAACGACTACCGGATCGACATCGGGGCGCCCGGCCACCGGGGCAGCCTGCAGGACGGGAAGCTGTGCGTCCTCGTCATGCGCAAGAAGACGCGGCGCGGACTGATCGCGGCAAGCATCCGCGCCTTGCTCAACCGGACGCGGCCGGACGATATGGTCCGGCTGGACGACGTCGCCCGCCTGCGCGTCGCAAGCCGCCGCACGCATCTTCCGATTTCCGTCGACGGCGAAGTTACCGCACTCACATCGCCACTGGACTACAAGGTGCGAAAGCGCGCTCTAAAGGTCATCGCGCCCTAACCGCGATCAGTCGCCCTTGGATGGCTTGAAGGCGTCGGGCGGGCGGTTGGAGCGATTGCCCATACCCAGCATGGTCTTGGCGTCCCGTTGTTCCCTCAGCCGCTCGGCCTCCGTCTTGCAGACCTGCTTGACGACCCGGCTGCCAGTCGAACGTTCTGTCCGGCACACCTTCTTTTCCACGGCAGGCCGTTGCCCCTCGACAATGACCGGCTGATCCTGGGCAAAAAAGGCAGAGATCAAAAGCAGCGAACCAAACATTTTGGCCTCCGATATGTGGAGCCTCTGCCTCCGGCTGATTGGAGTCAAATGAGACAGACGCTTGCGCATGGGCGCACTCATGAGTCACCCTGCGGGCATGAGGGGCGTTGCACTGGCATTTCTGGCCTTGGCGGGCTGCGCAACGGTCCCGCTGCAAGCGCCCGAAGTTCCGGTGTCGCAGGTTGGCGTTGCCTTCGACCGCAATGAGGAAGTCGGCAGTTTCGTGGAAGGCTTTGCCGAGCCCGCCGCCGGCCGCGCGGTCACTCCCGACGATCCGGTGCGCGTCGCCTCGATCAGCAAGCTGGTCGTCGGCATCGGCGTGATGAAGCTTGTCGAGCAGGGCAAGCTAGACCTCGACAGCGATGCGTCGGCCTACCTCGGCTGGAAACTTAGAAACCCGGCGTATCCCAATCGCCCGATCACGCTCCGGCAATTGCTGTCGCACACAAGCTCCGTCCGCGACCATCACGACCAATATGCGATTCCGCTCGGCGACAGCGTCCAGTCGATCATGGCGGCGCCGACGAGCTGGGATCCGAAACACGGGCCGGGCGACGTCTTTTTCAAATATTCGAACCTCAATTTCCCGATCGTCGCGTCGATCGTGGAGCGTGTTACGGGCGAGCGGTTCGACCTCTGGATGCGGCGCGAAGTCATCGAGCCAATGAAGCTCGACGCCTGCTACAATTGGCCGACCTGCAGCGATGCGAAGGTCGCCCGCGCGGTCGTGCTCACGCAGGACGGCAAGGCCGTTAAGGACGACCTAGGGGGAAGACAGCCGGACTGTCCGGTCTATGTGGAGACCGGCGCCTGCGATCTTGCCCGCTCAAAGCTCGGCGAGAATGGCGCATTGTTTGCTCCCCAGGGCGGACTGCGGATCTCCATGCGCGATCTCGCTCGCGTCGGCCGAATGCTGTTGAATGGCGGCACCTTGGACGGAGTCCGCATTCTGTCGCCGCAGTCGGTCGAAACGCTCCTGACGCCCGTCTGGCGTTTCGACGGATCGAATGGCGACACCGATCATGGATTTTATTGCAGCTATGGGCTCGCGACCCAGCAGATCCCCACAGCCCGACGCGGCTGCAAGGACGACCCGGCAGGTGACGGCATTGCCCGTGCCGGGCACGCAGGCGACGCGTACGGTCTCCGATCAGGCCTGTGGATCGACCGCGTGAACGGAACGGGCGTCGCTTATTTCATTACCGGATTGTCGGACGATCCACCGCGCGGGACCAGCGCCTATCGCGCGGCCGAAGAAGTCGCGTTCCGCCGAAGCCTGCAGACTTTCGCTACGAGCCTGCAGTGCGCGTCGCGCCGGAAAAGGGTGAAGGAAGCCGGCCGCCAGCGCTGCCGCTTCGCCTTCAACGATTTGGATCCGTTCGATTTGACGTCGCGATAACGCGGCGGTCACACCCAGCGAACGCTTCCTCCTGCACCCAACTCGAACGCGCAACTCGCGCGGGCGAATGGGAGAAGTGGAATGCGTAAAGATGTCTGGTGGCCTCAACGGCCCATGCGTGCATTGGTGGCCGGCGGTGCGACAGTCTTGGCCCTTACCGCGACAGCCGTTGCCGCAAAGTCCTTCGGCGACTGGGGTGCTCCGGTGAATGCGGAATCGCTACCCGGCTCGAGCAGTTCGCTGAACACTCCCTCCAACGACGGCTGCCCAATCCTCAACCCTTATGATGGAAGCCTGTACATGGCCTCCAACAGACCGGGCGGTTACGGCGGACTCGACATCTGGATTGCGCCTAGGAGTGGCGAAGGGTGGGGAACCCCCGTCAATGCAGGTCCAGCCATCAATTCCGCGGCAGATGAGTTCTGCCCCACTCCGTCGCGGGGCAATCGGTTCTTCTTTGTGCGAAGACTTAGTGCGACGAATACGGATATCTTCGTTTCGAAAGACTTGCCCAATAAGGGCTTCCAAGCACCCCAGCGTCTCCCGACCGGATCGGATTCGATCAACAGTCCGTATGAGGAATGGAGCCCCTCCTGGTTCGAGACGCCCGACGGCCGCGAGGTCCTCTATTTCTCCAGCACGCGCGTCGGCGCTCCCCGGCAGCAGGTCTATTACAGCGTCGACTACGGGCCAGCTCAGCTCGCGCAGGGCGGCGTAAACAGCTCGGCCAGCGACGCGCGTCCGAACGTTCGCCACGATGGGCTGGAAATCGTGTGGGATTCTACACGGACGGGGACACTTGGTGGACCAGACATCTGGACGGCTACCCGATCATCGGTCGATCAACCTTGGGGCACGGGCATCCATTTAGAAAACGGCATCAGCAGCGCAGGAAACGACACGCGCGCTTCTTTGTCGTGGGATGGAACCCGCCTGATGTTCGGCTCGACCAGAGCCGGCGTTGAAGGCTCAGCCGACATCTTCACTTCGACTCGCGAGTAGCCGCAGTATCTCGCGGGGGGTGCGGAGCTCAGACCTTCAACGGTCCGAGCTCCGCCTGTTCTTTCGCGACGTGATTGAGAATGCGATCGCGGGCGGCCTGAAAGCGAGGATTGCCGCGAAGCCCGCTAAATGCAGGTTCCCGCGCGAGATCGAGTGCGATCGTACGGCCATCCGGCAGCCAGCCTCGCTTGAGCGCGGTTTCGAGCGTGGCGAGCGCCTGAGACTGCTCCCCTTGTGCCGCCCTGACCAGTGCCAGCCTGCCGCTCGCGTCCCTGACCGGCGCGCGCGCCAGCACCGTTTCAAGCTTACGAGCCGCCCCTCTGAGCACGTAATCGGCCTCTGAATCCAAACCTTCTGACCGCAGGGCGACGGCCACATTGGAGGCGAGTTCCGGCAGCATGTCGCGACGGTCCACCTGCGATATGAATTCATCTGCGTCGCGAAAACCGGCACGGTAGAGCTTCACGAGGTCATGCGAATGGCCGAGTTCGATCATCGATCGTGCGGCGGGCGCGGAGAAGAATAGAGAGGTCCAGAATTCTTCGGGCGTGACCGGTTTTCCCTCAAAAGATTTGGGCGGGAGAACCTTGCCGCTGACCATGAGCGCGTACCACTCCGGACAGCCCGTGACCCGGTGCATAGCGTCGTAATATCCGATAGCGCTGATCGACTCGAACCAGCTTAGCCAGAGCAGATGTTTGGGACGTCCATTCCCATCCACACCATGTTTGCTGAGCAACTTGAGCGCAGCAGAATAATCGCCCAGCCGGTAAGCACCTTCGGCCCGCAGGCTAAAAAGGAGGTCGGCGCTGGCCCCAGCCCGCTTGAGCTTTCGAAATAGCCGTTCGATCGAAGCCGCATCGCCCAGATCTGAAGAGGTCCCAAAGAAGTTGAGCACGGCCGGCTGCAAGAGGGGATCCAGCTCGAGAGCGCGCCAGTAGGCGTCGCGGGCTTCTTGGTAACGTGCCTGCGCGGCCAGTGAATTCCCCAGCCACAGCCAGGCTTCGGAATAGCTCGGATCGAGCTCGACCGCGCGACGGAGTTCCGGCTCCGCCGCACGCGAATTGTCACCCTGGATCAGCGCTAATGTCGCGTGGGCGGGCGCGAAGTTCGGTGCCATGGCGAGCGCCTTCCGAACGGCCGCTAGCCCCTCCGCGCGCGCATCTGCATCCACGATGGCGATCCGCCCGTTGAAGAAAGTAGCTCCTCCGAGCAGCGACCAGGCGGGCGCATAGTTGGGATCGGCCTTAACCGCCTGCCGAAGAAGTGCCTCCGCCCTTTGGAAGTTTGCCCGCTCGCGGCTCCCGATGAGCTGCCGGGCCTCGCTGTACATCGCGTAGACTTCGGGCGTCGTCGCGATCTGCTCTGCCCGACGTCCGCCATCCGGCGCCAGCCGAGCGCGCAACTTCCCCTCTATTCCGTTCGCGATGGCATCCTGTAGCGCGAAGGGTTCCTTCATCCGGCCCCGGAACGTGTCCTGCCACACTGCAATCCCGTCGCTGGTCCGGGTCAGCGACACCGAAATCTGCACATTGTCCCCGCTTCTGAGGACCATGCCTTCGAGAAGGTGCGTGACGCCGAACCTGTCGAGGAACTGCCGCGGAGAAATCCGCTGCTGAGCCATGGCCTCGGTCGTCGCGCGCCCAAGAACCCGGAAGCCCTTGCCCCTGGTCAGGGCCCCTCGAGTCTGCTCCCATAGTCCCGCAGCCAGGAAGCTGTCCTGCCTCGGCTTTTGATCGAACGGCATTACGGCAATGATAACCGGATAGTCCGTCGAAGCCTGCCGCGGCTTACTCCAGATCAGGGCCGCCAGTGCGGCAGCGGCCAGCACCAGCACCGTGAGAACCGACATGATCGGTCGCGCGCGCCGTGGCGCGATCGGCGTGACGGTGCCAACCGTCGACGGCCCGGTTTCCAATCGCGAGCCGTCCGGAATTACGGACGCGCGCTCGTTTGAAAGGCGTTCAAAAAGCTCGACGGTTTCGTTGGATGGAGCGGCGTCGAAATCAACCGCTAGTCTTTCCTTCAGAGAATGGAAGTGACGGTATAGTGCGGCGTTGTCGCCTAGCTCATGGTCAAGTTGTAGGGCGGACCGCGTAGCTCCCTCGTTTGCGGGATCGAAGCGCAGCAGCGCCGTGACGAGCTCAATCGCCGCCCTCGGCCCGGCCTCCGCCCGGCAGCGATCGACTGCCGATACAGCTGCGGAGAATGAACGCTCGGGTTCCAGCGCACGTATCTTTCGGAGCCAGTCATCGAACTCCGGGTCGAGGCCATCCAGATCCGTGAGAAGACCGGGTTCGGCCCCATCCAGCAAGGCCATTAGACGCGTCCAGTCGCCATCGCCCGCGGCTAGGCGGACCAGCTCGATGTCGGTGACGAGATTATCCCTACGGATCGCCAACTCGTCCCGGCCGACACTGAGGATAGGCCGGTCTTCGTCGCCGAAGTGCTGCAGTTCGAAGATAGTCTGCCGGAGGCTGGCCTTCGCCTGCGCTTCCCCCCGGTCGCTCCACAGGAGGTCGGCGAGGGCATCGCGGGACATCGGGCGCCCGCTCAAAGCCAGTGCCGCGAGCAGAGCGCGCGCCTTCTTCGTTCGAAGATGAAGCTGGCTTCCGGACTGATCCTCGAGGCTGAATCGGCCGAGGCAGCGAACAACGAGCCTCGTCGCGCCGTCTCCCGCTCTCACCCACTCGGCGACGTTCATCGCCGGGTCGTCCTGTTACGCTGGAGCATCCGCGCTCCCTGCTCCGAAAGGCCGAGAATGCATGACGCAAGTTAATTCGTCTAGGCAATCACCTCGAAGAGCAGTCCCGATCTGGGTTAGCGGCGTGTTTCGGCGCTTGCTTCGCGAACCTTCGAGAATTCGGACGAAGGCAGCCATTTCGGCCATTCGCGGCTGTTCGCCAGGCGCGCACCGATGTCGTAGAACAGGTCGGCCTCCTGCACCGCGCCGCCGAGGTTCCAGTCCGGCGACCAGGCATCGCAGGTCTGGTGGTAACATTTGCCGGTGAACTCGGAGAGCCAGCGCTCACCTGCTTCCCGGCCTCCGTCCTGCAGGTCGTAGGCTCCCGCCAGCGCCATATCGAGGAGCACCGGGACGCCGCGCTTCGCGAGCGAGAAATGGTCGGCGCGATAGAACAATCCGCGCTCCGGATGCCCCTCCGGCGTGACGTACCGGCCTTGCGCCTGGGCGGCCTGAGCAAGGAGCTGCTCCATCTCGCTCTGCCCTTTGCCGATCAGCACCACATCCTTCACCGGACCCGCGAACTGGAGGGTATCGAGCGTGAGGTTCGCGACCATCGTCTCGTGCGGGTAGAGCGGATGCTGGGCATAATATTCGGACCCGAGCAGGCCGCGTTCCTCCGATGTCCACGCCGCGAACAGCAAAGTGCGCTCTGGCCGAGGACCGGCCGCGAATTTCCGCGCAATCTCGATCATCGCCGCGAGGCCGAGCGCGTCGTCGGCTGCACCCGGGCGGATCGTTCGTCCCTGCGCGTCCGCCGGCCCGATGCCGTAAGCGTCCCAGTGTCCGCCGTAGCTGACCGTTTCATTCGGATATTTGGAGCCGGTCAGCTTGCCGATAACGTTATGGCTGGTAATCCGCGCTAGCTCTACCGGGGCATTGGCCGAGAAGGTCGCCTTGAGGGCCACCGGCTTGAACTCCGCGGTCCGCGCCTTCCGGCGCAGCTGCGCGAGATCGTATCCGGCGCGCTTGAACATCTCCGCCGCGACTGGACCCTGGATCCAGCCCTGCAGGAGCACCGGCTGCTGCGCGTTCCGGGAAAGGACGATGTTGAAGTTCTCCCCCGCCGCGCTCTGAACGACGTTCCAGCCGTAGCCCGCGCCCAGCGTGTCGTGGACGATCAGGGCGGCGACCGCGCCGCGCCGCGCCGCCTCGTCGAACTTGTAGGTCCAGCGCCCGTAATAGGTCATCGTCTGGCCGCTGAACTTTCCGGCCACCGGCTCTCCTGCGACCGCTTCGAAGTCGGGATCGTTGACCAGAAAGACCGCGACCTTGCCCTTGAGGTCGACGCCCTTGAAGTCGTCCCAGCCGCGCTCCGGCGCATTCACGCCGTATCCAACGAACACCATCGGCGCGCCGGCGATCTTCGCCCGGTCGGTGTCGCGGACGGTGCTGAGATAAATGTCGTCGGGGAAGCGCAGCGGCAGCGTCCGGCTGCCCTGCTTCACCGAGAATGTCATCGGCGCCTGTAGCTTGGTTCGGATCATCGGGACCGTCTGTGTCCAGCCGCCATTCTCTCCGCCGGGCTCGAGCCCCGCCGCTTTGAATTGCTCGGTCAGATAAGCGACGGTCTTCTCCTCGCCCGGACCGCCCATCGACCGGCCCTGGAATTCGTCCGATGCAAGCACGCGCGTGATCTCGGACATACGATTGGCGCTGATTGTCGGGGCTGTAGCAGGCGGGGGAGAAGCTTCGGCAGAAGGAGGCGGCGGCGGCGGGACAGTCTCACATCCGCACAGGACACCCACAACCATGAGAGCCGAAGCGAGTCGCCAAATCTTCATCGTCCACTTCCCTCGACCGAACCTCGACAACGGACGGATCCCTTAATGGGTTCGTCGGCTGCCTGGCTAGCGGTCCGGGAAGTGGACGATCCTTTTGAGCTTAGTCTTGAGGGTCGTCGAGGCGGTCGAGTTCGTCCCGCGCCTTGTCGAGTCCGTCCTGGGCAGCTTCCAAGGCCCGCTCCATCTGCGCTTCGCTGACCGAGGCCATGGCGTTGCGAGTGATCGCTTCGATGTCGATCGCCTCGACCGATTTCAGCGACGCGCGAACGGTCGCCTTGATCTGGTCAGGGCTCTGGCCGGCGCGGCGAAGCTCGACGGAGTGCGCGTCGATCTCTCGCATTGCGCGATCGATTTCGACCTTGGCCGCAGCCATCTCGCGCCGGAACTCTTCCTTGCTGATCCGGGCCTCGTTCATTGCTTCGCGGACATCGCGCTGAATCTCGTCGCGGTTGATACGGCTGATCTCTGCCCTCGCCTCTGTCAGCGACTTGCGTACCTCCGCCTTCTCAGCCGGAGTAAGATCCTCCCACTTCTTCGTCTCGCCGTTCATCGTGACACTGCCGTTGTGGATGCTGAGGTTGGACCGCTTGTGGACCGGGGAGACGGGCGCAACCGGCGCCGGAGCGGCCACTTGGGCAACCGACGCCACGGGGACAATCGGAGCGGCGGCAGGCGCCGCGGACAACATCGGGATATCGACATACTCAATCGCCCGCGTGGCGGTCAGCGGCAGCGCGACTCCGATCACTGCGAGGACCATCATCCGGCCGGTCAATTTGCGGCCGGCGGTGGGATTGCTGAGCATGGACTTCAATCTCCTGTGAAGGGTAGTCCGACGATCGAGCGCGCTGGCAAACAGCAGCGCCCGCCCCGATGTGGCTTTCGCGATCGCCCGGCCATAGTCCGAGCGGTCGATGGTTCCGGCTTTCTCCAGCACCCGCGCGTCGCATGCCGCTTCCTGGTCGAAGCGGAACGCGGCGTGCGCGGCCCAGGCCAGCGGATTGAACCACTGCAGGCAGAGCAGGCCGAAGGCGAAGAGGTTGGCGATCAGGTCGCCCGAGCGATGGTGCGCGAGCTCGTGCTCGAGCGCGAGCCGCCGCTCATGCTCCGCGTAAATTCGCTCGAAGTCGGCCGGCACGGCGATGACCCGGTCGAAGATCCCGAACGCAAGAGGACCGGTGACCTCGCTCGACCGGACGATGCGGATCGAGCCGACCCGACCCAGCTCGACGGCGCCGTCCAGGATGATGGTCCTGGCGCGCCGGAACTGCAGGATTCGGCCCGCGAACAGCCCGGCCGCGACGCCCAGCCAAGCGACCAGCAGGATCGTCGACCACCCGCCGACCTGCTCGATCAGCGACTGTTCGGGCGGCACGACGCTGCTCAACAGCATTGGCTCGGACATGTATTGCGTGCTCATCAGCCGCGGCGTGACGGCCGGTCCCATCGGGCGCTCGATCGTCTGCGTGATCGTCGGCATCAGCAGCCGCGCCCCCGGAATCAGCCACAGGCCATAGGCGACGCGGGCTCCGAAATGGCGGCGCACCGGCTCGCGCAGCAAAAGGACCAGGACCATCAATCCCGAAGTGGCAAGCAAGGTACCAACCAGCCAATCCGTCACGACTTGAGCTCCCTCAACAAAGCCTCGATCTCGGCGATATCCTTCGCATCGAGCCCATCTTCTTCGGCGAGGCGCGCGACCAGCGGCGATAGACGGCCGCCGAACAGCCGTTCGACGAACCGCCGGGACTCGCTTCCGACATAGGCCTCGCGCTCGATCGCGGGTGAATAGAGAAAGCGGCGTCCGTCTTCGCGGTGCGAGACAACGCCCTTGGCGGCGAGCCGCCCGAGCATGGTCTTGACGGTAGCCATCGACCAACCACGCTGCGCCTCGAGTCGTTCGCCAACCTCGGCGGAAGTGAGCGGCTCACTGGCGGCCCAAAGCACCTCCATGAGGTCGAGCTCGGCGTCGCTGATTCTCTTGTCTGTCACCATGTCGATTACACGTGTAAACGACACGACTACAGTTGTAAACGGTGTTTCTGTTTATGTCTGCTTTGGGTGGAAAGCGGACATTTCGCGTTGAGTCCGCTATACTGTTGAGGTCGCTCGACGGGGAAAAGATAATGCGACATCTTGCTATGAGCCTTGCCGCTTCATTGCTGTTCGCGACAACCCCAACGATTGCGCAGAACGTCCTCGATGCAACGCTCGTCGAAAGTGAGCAGAAGACCGCTGATATTTCCACGAACGAACTGCGCCGGTTCATCGATAGCCGCAGTGGAGTGCTGATCGATGCGCGGCCACCACTAGAATATTCAATAAGCCATATTCCCGGCGCTCAGAACGTGGCGCCGCAGCCTGGTCGTCCCGCCCATCTACGTCTCTGACGTCGTGGAAGTCGGACGGTTGCTAAAGGGGGTGAAGGACCGCCCACTTGTGTTGTATTGTAACGGCCCGTTCTGCGGGAAGTCCAAACGCCTCGCGGCCGAACTCGCCGAGGCTGGGTACACCAATGTTCGCCGGTATCAGCTTGGTGCACCGGGCTGGCGAGCGCTCGCTGGTGCTGCGATGCAAACCGAAGTGTCGGCGCTTCAGTACATCCGGAGCGATCCCACTGCCGTATGGGTAGACGCGCGCGAATCATCACAATTCGCCACAGAGACGATCCCAGGCGCGCGAAATATTCCCGTGAGCGGCCTTAAGCCCGGCAAGGACCAAGGTGTGGTGAAAGAAGCCAAGGATGACGGGCGCCTCCCAATGGAAGATCACAACACGCGGATCGTAGTTTTCGGAGCCATCGGCAAAGACGCTCAAGCTGTAGCCGATTCGATTTCGCGCGAAGCGTTTCACAACGTGAGTTTCGTCGCGGCTCCCTTTGAAGAGGTTCGACAGATCCTCGCTTCAAGGTAGTGCCGAGTGTCCGCAGTGGGTCAAAAGCGAACATTACGATCAAAGCTGTGACCGGTCGGCCGGTGTCCATTCCTCCGGCTCGACGTCCTTCCGGATGAGGCGCAGTGCGAGGCCAGCGACCGTGCCCACCGCAATCGCAATTGTCAGGTCTGTGGCGATCGTCAGGAGCATCGTCAGGAACAGCAAGGTCCGGTCGCCCGCTCGCAACCGTATCCGCTCGCCCCAGCGATGCGGCTCGCTCATAACCCACGCGGTCACGATCAGCAGCCCCGCCAGCGCCGGCATCGCCAGATAGCCGGTCAGCCAGCCCGCTCCCAATGTGATGAGCAGGATGACCAGCGCGTGCACGATCCCCGCGACGGGCGTCTTGCCGCCGGCCCGCACGTTGGTCGCGGTCCGGGCGATTGCGCCAGTGGCGGGCAAACCTCCGAACAGGGGCGAGGCAATGTTCGCGACGCCCTGCGCCAGGAGCTCGGCATTTGAGCGATGCTTCCCCCCTATCATCCGGTCCGCGACGATCGCGGACAGCAGGGATTCGACCGCGGCGAGGAAGGCGATGACGAACGCCGAGGGCAGCAGGGCGCTGATCCGCGCGATGCTGACGTGCGGCAGCGACGGCATCGGCAGGCCCGTCGGAAGCGCACCGAAGCGCGAGTAGATCGTATCGACCGGCAGCATCAACAGAGCCACCGCCGCCGACGCGGCGCCGATCACCAGCAGTGATCCCGGAAACCAGGGCGCGATTCGGCGGAGCAATGCGATTCCCGCCACTGAAAAAAGGCCCACGCCGACCGCCAGCGGGTTGATCGTCTCGCGCGCCGCCCAGAGCGCCGGCAGCGCCTCGACCAGGTCGGCCGACGCCTTGATCGACGAAAGCCCGAGCAGGTCCTTGAACTGGCTGACCGCAATGATGATCGCGATCCCGACGGTAAAGCCCTCGATCACAGGCTCCGGCACCAGCGTGATGAATCGCCCCGCCCGCAAAAGACCGCCGGCGACCAGGATCAGGCCGGCCATCAGCGTCGCCAGGAGCAGGCCGTCGAACCCGTGCTGCTCGATGACGCCATAGACGACGACGATGAACGCACCCGTCGGGCCGCCGATCTGAACCCTGCTCCCGCCCAGCAGCGAAATCAGCAGGCCGGCGACAATCGCAGTAACCAGCCCGGCCTTCGGATCGGCGCCGGACGCGATGGCGATGGCGATGCTCAGCGGAAGTGCGACCAGCGCCACCGTGACCCCCGCCAGCGCATCGCCGACGAAAAAGCGCCAGCTGTAGTCGCGGAGGGTCGTCAGGAGCTTGGGCTTCACGCCATCAGCTAACCACCTCGTTGCGACAGTTCAACGATCTGAGGCTGACGCCGACAATGAGAAATGACCGTTAAGCGCGTTCGGATCGTCACAATCCAACCAGCCGGGGGACCCTGATGGGATCCGGTTATGATTGCGTTCTGTAAGTGCAAGGGTGGCGGCCGCCTCTCCGCGGCAAGGTCCACGGCACCCTTGATGGCTGTCTTTACGACATGCACGCGTTCTCGATCCGCGATTGTCGCGGATGTTTCATCGAGCGGGTGAGGCTGCGCGGCCCGGACCTGCCGAGAATGGGCGAAGACCTGATGGTTGCCATAGAGACGGTGCAGGCGTTCGGATCCGTCGCCTGGTCCGATCACGGCGAATGCGGCATTGCGTTCGATCAGCCGTTACCGCTGGAAACCGAGGAGCTTCTGCAGGGCAAGGTTCGGCTGGGCAGGGGTCTTCCGCTCGATATTCAGGCCGTCTTCGACAAGTGGGTGCTCGGCTCCGGACGATAGGTTCCGGGCCCTCGGCTGACGCCTCGTTGCGGCGGTTCCAGGCGAAGCGAAAGAAACCGCGTTCTTGGCATATCCAATGAGCGTATATCGCTTCGTCACCGCTTTGAGTCGGGCGGCGGCCTGTGATCCTGAGAAGGAGTTAGGCCATGAACGCACCATCGAAATTCGCACTGATCTTTGCGAGCTTCGCGCTTGCCGTCCCGCAGGGCGCGAGCGCGGCGGAGCCGAATGCCAAGTTGTGGAACGGCACCTGGCACCTGGACGCGGCGAAGTCGAAGTTCGCTTCTTCCGCGAAGGAAGCGAGCGAGACCCGGACTTACGACATCTCCGGCAAGAAGGTGACGATGAAGTCCAGCTCCAAGGACGCGGCGGGCAAGGAGCTCAATTTCAGCTACACCGCGGGCTATGACGGCAAGTGGTATCCGATGGTCGGAAACCCCAATGCCGATCGCATCATGCTGAGGGTCGTAAGTGACCGCGAGTTCAGGGCCAGCTCCCGGCTCAAGGGCAAGCCATCGGTGCATTCGACAGCCACCGTTTCGGCCGACGGAAAGCACCTCACGCTCACGCGCAAGATGCTCAGGATGAAGGGCGCTCCGACCGACGTGCTGGAGTTCGAACGCTAGATAGCCCGCGCGTTCAGACGCGGCGCCATCTCAACGCATGGGTTGCCATCGGCAAGACAATACCGGCGGCGAGAACGTTACGTCTGTTGAGCATTGTCGCCCCCTCGAAAGGGGAACACTTACACAAGGGTGCCTGTCCGCAATGAGTGGGAGGCAGGCATCCACAATGACTCATTGCGGGACGATCGTTGCGGCGAAGACTCATCCACAGGATATTTGCTTCACATCGAATTTACCCGCTTGCGTCTCACGACAGTTGGGGCACTATAGGTTGTAGCGAGGCAGGGGGTGCACGCAATTACTGGTGTTCGGAGGCGGAATCTGCTATTCCGGTGACCGACCCGACTCGTCCCCGATTTCCACAGGGGACGGGCGTGAAAAAGCCCCTCGCAGCGCCGAAAAAGGCTATGGCGCCGGGCATGGCTCCGAGTCGAACATTTGGGGAACAGGCGATCTCTCCGGAGATCGATAGCGGACGGGGAAGCGTAATGGATTTTTCAACCGGTTCAGAAGTCCCGAGCGACGACACGGCGACTGCAGTCCGCACCAGCAAGACCGTCGACGCTCGTGCCTTCGAGGTGACCACCGACGAGTCCCGCGACGCCTTGCTGACCGAGTTCGGCAAGGAGACGTTGAAGGACCGCTATTTGCTCCCGGGCGAGGGCAACCAGGATCTCTTCGCGCGCGTCGCGGCCGCCTATGCGGATGACGCCGCCCATGCGCAGCGCATCTACGATTACATCTCCAAGCTCTGGTTCATGCCGGCAACGCCCGTGCTGTCGAACGGCGGCACCGGCCGCGGCCTTCCGATCAGCTGCTACCTCAACAGCGTTTCCGACAGCCTCGACGGCATCGTCGGAACCTGGAACGAGAACGTCTGGCTGGCCTCCAAAGGCGGCGGAATCGGAACCTATTGGGGCAGCGTCCGCGGTATCGGCGAGCCGGTCGGCCTCAATGGCAAGACCAGCGGAATCATCCCGTTCGTCCGCGTCATGGACAGCCTGACGCTCGCGATTTCGCAGGGCTCGCTGCGTCGCGGTTCGGCGGCCTGCTACCTCGACATCAATCACCCGGAGATCGAGGAATTCCTTGAGATCCGTAAGCCCTCGGGCGACTTCAACCGCAAGGCATTGAACCTGCACCACGGCGTGCTCGTCACCGACGAGTTCATGGAAGCCGTGCGCGAGGGGGCCGAGTTCGAGCTCAAGTCGCCGAAGGACGGCAGCGTCCGCGGCAAGGTCGATGCACGCAGCTTGTTCCAGAAGCTGGTCGAGACCCGCCTTGCGACGGGCGAGCCGTACATCATCTTCATCGACGCGGTGAACAAGACGATGCCGAAGCATCACCGCGATCTCGGCCTCAAGGTCACGACCTCGAACCTCTGCTCGGAAATCACGCTTCCGACCGGCAAGGATCACTTGGGCGTCGATCGCACCGCCGTCTGCTGCTTGAGCTCGCTCAACCTCGAGACCTGGGACGAGTGGAAGGGCGACAAGACCTTCATCGAGGACGTGATGCGCTTCCTCGACAACGTGCTCAGCGACTACATCGCTCGCGCACCGGACGAGATGGCTCGCGCCAAATATTCGGCGGACCGCGAGCGCTCGGTCGGCCTCGGCGTCATGGGCTTCCACTCCTTCCTCCAGGCACGCGGCATCCCGTTCGAGGGTGCGATGGCGAAGTCGTGGAACATGAAGATCTTCAAGCACATCCGGGCGCAGGTCGACGAAGCCTCGATGATGCTCGCAAAGGAGCGCGGGCCGTGCCCGGACGCCGCCGACATGGGCGTGATGGAGCGCTTCAGCTGCAAGATGGCGATCGCTCCGACCGCGTCGATCTCGATCATCTGCGGCGGCACCTCGGCCTGCATCGAGCCCATCCCGGCCAACGTCTACACGCACAAGACGCTGTCTGGCTCCTTCTCGATCCGCAACCCGCACCTCGAAAAGCTGCTCAAGGACAAGGCCAAAGACACCGACAAGGTGTGGAACTCGATCCTCGAGCAGGGCGGTTCGGTGCAGCACCTCGACTTCCTGACCCAGGAAGAAAAGGACGTGTTCAAGACCAGCTTTGAGATCGATCAGCGCTGGCTGCTCGAGCTTGCGGGCGACCGCACGCCCTTCATCGACCAGGCTCAGTCGCTGAACCTGTTCATCCCGGCCGACTGCGACAAGTGGGACCTTCTGATGCTCCACTTCCGCGCATGGGAGCTCGGCATCAAGTCGCTCTACTACCTCCGCTCCAAGTCGGTGCAGCGCGCCGGTTTCGCCGGCGGGGTCGAGGCGGACAACACGCCCGAGCTTCGTGAAATCCAGGTCACCTCGACCACGGACTATGACGAATGCCTCGCCTGCCAATAGTGTCGCAGCGGACCCGCAAGGCAGCCACGCTCGCCGGCAGCGTTGTCGGCGGCCTGCTGCTGCTCGACCTCATCGGGTTCGTCGCGACCGCCTATTTCAGCGCGGAGCTTCTGCAATATGCGCAGCGCGCGGGCGTCGCGGGGATGCTGCCGCGGTGACGATGCGCGAGATCATCGAGCTTGTGGCTGCGGTCGCGATGGTCGCGGCTGGCATATACCTGTACCGGCGCCGTCCCGCCGACGGCGACCAGTACGGCAGCCAGGGCGCGGTGATCCTGTTCGTCGTTGCCGTCATCCTTGCGATCCACGGTCTCGGCCTGCTCGAATATCATCCGTCAGCTGCGGAGCTCGGCCAGTGATCTCCGCATTTCAGTTCACCAGTCCCCGGGTGGGGGAAAGAGGCCGGAGCCCGCGCGGCGGGGTGTCGCGCGCGTTCCGGCCTCGATACGCCGCGCTCTTCGCGGCCGCCCTCGCCCTCTCCGCCTGCGCTGCGACGCAGGACAGCGCCGCGGTCGCACCGACCGCGCCCGGCTTCCTGCTCGGCCTGTGGCACGGCTTCATCTTCCCGGTCGCCTGGATCGTTTCGCTCTTCTTCGACAAGGTCGCGGTCTACGCCGTTCCCAACAACGGCGGCTGGTACGACTTCGGCTATTTCCTCGGCATCGTCGTGTTCGGGGTCGGCGCCCGCAAGAGCCACGTCGTCTACCGCGACCGCAACGTCATCGACGTGAAGGCCAAGCGGGTCGAGGAGCTCAACCTGTGAGCGCCGCGACCCTCTTCCTGATCATCGGCCCGATCGCCATGTTAGTCGGCGTGACGATGATGATCGCCGCCATCCGCGGCGGCGTCGGCCAGAACCCAAAGAGCACCGCAATGCTGATTGCCGGAATGATGGCGACCACGTTCGGAATGCTTTTCACCGCTTTCGCGATCGGCACCGCCGGTCCGGCAACAATTTCCCAAGGAGCCTGAGTATGCCCCTTCTCGAAGCCCGCAAGCAGTACAAGCCGTTCGAATACCCGTGGGCGTTCGAATATTGGAAGCGTCAGCAGCAGATCCACTGGATGCCGGAGGAGGTGCCGCTCGGCGAGGATTGCCGCGACTGGGCGCAGAAGCTCACCGACCATGAGCGCAACCTGCTCACGCAGATCTTCCGCTTCTTCACCCAGGCCGACGTCGAGGTGCAGGATTGCTACCACGACAAGTACGGCCGCGTGTTCAAGCCGACCGAGATCAAGATGATGCTGACGGCGTTCTCCAACATGGAGACGGTGCACATCGCCGCCTACTCGCACCTGCTCGACACGATCGGCATGCCGGAAAGCGAATACAGCGCCTTCCTCCAGTACAAGGAGATGAAGGACAAGCACGACTATCTGCAGCAGTTCGGCGTCGACACGGACGAGGACATTGCCAAGACGCTGGCCATGTTCGGCGGCTTCACCGAGGGGCTGCAATTGTTCGGCAGCTTCGCGATGCTGATGAACTTCCCGCGCTTCAACAAGATGAAGGGCATGGGCCAGATCATCAGCTGGTCGGTCCGCGACGAAAGCCTCCACTGCGAGGGCATCGTCCGCCTGTTCCACGCCTTCGTGAAGGAACGGAACTGCCTGACCAAGGCGGTGAAGGAAGAGATCATCGACGCCTGCCAGAAGACGGTTCGGCTCGAGGACGCGTTCATCGACCTGGCGTTCGAAATGGGCCCGGTCGAGGGCATGACTCCCAAGCAGATCAAGAAGTACATCCGCTACCTAGCCGACTGGCGCCTTGGGCAGCTCGGCTTCGCGCCAATCTACATGGTCGACGAGCACCCGCTGCCGTGGCTCGCGCCGCTGCTGAACGGCGTCGAGCATGCCAACTTCTTCGAGACCCGCGCGACCGAATATTCGAAGGCCGCGACCCGTGGGAATTGGGGCGAGGTGTGGGACAACTTCGACCGCCGGCAGAAGGCGAAGGCGGCCGCGAACGATGGCGATGGAGCAGCTTCCGCGGCGGAGAATGCGGCTGACGGCGAAGGCACCGGCGACATGTTCGAGAAGGCTGGGGTAGCGGCGGAGTAGAAGTCCGGAAATGAAGGAGGGCCCACGAAGGGCCCTCCAGCTCCCTCGCAAAGAAGGTATTGAAGTTCGTTCCCGCCGCGATTTCGGCCTCCAGCCCTTCCTGTTAGTAGCCGGTCAGCCAGCGGATGACCTCGTCGAGCTCCGCCTCCGTCCGCCCTTCGCCTCCGCCTTGCGGAGATATTGCGGGTACACCGCCGCGAAGGCCATCTTGTAGACGCGTTCCCAAATACTGCCGGACATGTGGACGTTTTAAGCGACGCCTAGAATAACAACCAGCCAAGACCGGAACCGACCAGAGCGGTAGCCGCCACCATTATCCACCACGTCCATGTCCGTCGGCGCCGCGCGCGAGCCATGCGTCCAACGAATTCAGGCGTCTCGAACTCGTCGAGTCCTTTCAGCCGCCGCCCGCGCGGCGTCACATGAATCGGCTCGGACATTGCAAGACTAGACGCGGCGAGGCCGCATCCGCTCTTTCTGCTCAGGCGGGTTAGTGCCGAGATGCCTGTTGCAACCCTTGTGACAGAGCCGGAGATTGTCGAGATCGTCAGTCCCGCCGTTCGCCTGCGCCAGAACATGCTCAATTGTTGCTGATCGGCGGGTGTTGAAAGGGGGCCCGCCAAAGCGCATCGGATAACCGCAGCTCCAGCAATTGTCGCCGTCGCGTTTCCGCACCGCGTCGCGATTCTTCCGCCGCCTCAGATGCTCACTAAGCCACTTAGGTAGCCGACGCTTACTCACTCTCAACTGGTAACTTCGTCGTCGTTTCCAAATGGTTGATCCGCTACTTCCCCTCCGGCGGAACGACATTGTCCTGCGACGCGACCACCTGCCACTTGCCGTCGCGCCACATCCAGACGTCGGTCCAGAATCGGGAAACCAAACTCGGCGTCGGAACGTTGGGCGCGTCAGTAACAGGGGATAGTAATGGTACGCGTATCTGTAGCACTCCCGCTGGCGGCGCTCGCTTTGCTCGCCGGCTGTAAAACCAACGGCATTTCGGACGGAGTTGAAAGCGCTGGAAGCGCGGTCGCCGACGGCGCCAGCAATCTTGCCGGCGCAGGAGCTTCGCTGGTCAATGTCGACCTGCGCAACGTCCTCAACGACCTCGCGCTCGACCTGAAGATCGACAAGTCAAGCATCCCGATCAACGCCCAGATCCCGATCAACGTCGCCGCGAACGTGTGCGGCGTGTCGATCAACATCCTGTCCATCGGCGCGGGCGGCGGAAGCAGCCAGGGCTGCACCGCGAACAGCATCTCGCCGGAGCTGGCGCAGTACATCCAGCAGCAGATCGCTGCGAACGGTAATGTCGGCGGCGGAGCCCAGACGACCACCGGTTCGACCTCCGGCACCACCGGCACGGCGACGACGACCACCACTACGACCACGGATCCCTCGGCCCAACCGCCCCAGTAGCTTTCGGAGGAATGAAAATGTCGAAGTCCTTGAGACTGGCAGGCGCCCTCGCGTCCGTCGCCCTTCTCGCCGCCTGCAAGACCACTCAGCCGGACACCGCGCCTGCCATCGCCGGCGGCACGGGAACGGACACGACCGCGGGCAGCGGAACCACCGGCGGCACTGGCGGAGGCAGCGTCCCGGCGCTTGTCAGCGTGAACCTTCAGAACGTCCTCAACGATCTGTCCATCTCGCTGCAGGTGGATCGAAACAGCATTCCGGTGACCGCGCAGGTGCCGATCGACGTTGCCGCCTCCGTCTGCGGAGTGTCGGTCGACGTGCTCGCCGCGTCTGTCGCCAGCGGCAAAGCTTCGTGCACCGCGACTACCACCAGCGCCCAGCTAACGCAGGTCGTCCAGCAGCAGATCTCAACAGGCGGCGACGTGCAGGGCGGTGATCAGACGACGACCACGCCAGGCGGCTAATAACCGTCGCTGCCGCGCAGCCGCGCTCGGGGGCTACAGCTCTTTGAGATGAACGGTGTACTGGCTGGGGGACCAGCCCCAGGCGCTGCTCAAGCCAATCGTGATGATGAGAAGCGCGAGAGCGAACCCGACGACGCCGATGACGACCATCTGGGTGTCGCGCTCTTCCGGGTCCTTGACGACGACTTTCTTCACCACCGGCGGCGGATCGCGACGAATCCGCGATGCCCGCGCGGGCGCCACCAGCTTGACGGACTGTTTTCCGGTTTTGAGCGGAGCTGCCATGGAGCCGATAGTTAAGCCGGCATGGTTATCATCGGGTTAGCGCTCGACGGACTAGACCTAATCCGCGTCAGACTCACACAAAGGCGTTGCCCGGCTGATGATCGGATAGTCTTTCGAACCGGTCGAGACGTAATCGGCTGGCACTATCAGGCAGTAACCCGACGGGGTCTTCGCGGGCACTTTCACCGCGCCCGATCGAAAGTAGATCGCGCCTTTCTCGGTTTTTTGAGACGCGAGGCGAACCTGTGCCCTCCCGCCACTCGGAGGAGAATTCGAAAGGGCATACGCAGGGAGCGCTCTCGGCTTTGCATTCGCGGCCAACATCCCAGCGTAACGATCGGGCACAGGCTGACCTGGCTTCTGCATCATATAGGCGAACGGGTAACGCTCTCCGTTCCAGTCAACGTCGATGCGAAGCTCAAATGGCGGCTTGCCGGTCTTGAGCTTATCGAGAACGACTAGGCCCGCGTAGGATGAGCCGGGATCGACCGTAGTTCGCTGAACGACGTGGTTGTTCATTATCGCGATGGTCTGGTCGAGTTGAAACTGGATCGCCGCCATTCCGTAGGCCGTGTCCGCCTGGATGGCGTTCGCCCGAAGCTGGCCTGCGAGGCTCGGATAACTGCTGTGGATGCTGTAGCTGCCGTACGGACCTGTAATGGTGCTGTGATAGTAGTTGCGCTGGCTCGCAGCGAGCCCTGCGCTAATGCCACCCAGCATCGCCATTCCGAACTGCGTCCACCACGCCTTTTGCTTTGCTTGCCGTTCCAGCTCCTGAACAGAGAAGACCCGGAGTGACTCGCCGTCTTTGGTGACGTGAATATCCTCGAGCCCGATGTTCACGGGCTCTGCGCCGGCGTTGTAGAACGCCAGGGCAAAAACCGGCCGGTTGTTATAGAATCCGAACGAGCGAAGCTGGACGGCACCGCGCTGCTGCTGCAGATCCAGCGTGGGCACGCCTTTGACGTACCGTGCCCCCTCATTCCCTACGATCAGGCCGTGAACATCGAACGGTCCCTCAGCGGCTGCAGAAGAGGCCAAAGATAGAAGTCCGACAAACAGAAGCGCCCGCTTCGACATGCGCATATTCCCCGACTCGCGCCCGAGCAGCGATCACTTTGTGTTAACTTTTTGTTTAATGCAAGTTTAGCGCCTGAGTCGACCGGAACACTTCATGCTTTACTCCTCCGCAACCATGCCCGTGCGAAGATGACGGCATGGGCGTGAGGGAATTGCTGATCGGAGCGATCGTGCTTGGCGGCGTGGCGGGCTATGTCTGGTCCGTCGTTCCTCCGGCAGCGCCCACCTACAGCCGGCCTGACGCTTCGGTCCGCTTTTCGAAGGATGCGCCCTCGCCGGCCTTGGTCGAGGTTCCGCCCAGCACGGAAGAAGCCGCTGCCGACAGCGCTTGGTCGGCTGGCGAACCGGCACCGGATACTTCACGGGGAGCAAGCACGGCCCACGCCCGCCGCGCGATCGAGCAGAGCGCGATGTACTCCGGCTGCAAAGAGGTCCGCGCGCTCGGCAAGGCTCCGCTCTACGCCGGCCAGCCGGGCTATCGCGTCGAGATGGACGGCGACGGCGACGGCGTCGCCTGCGAACCCGTTCGCGGCTGATCCCGCGACAGAAAACCCTGTCCTACAGGCGCCTTCCTGTGTCTTAAGCTAACCGATCCATTCGGGCCGATCTGCAACTCATCCACCTGCGCGCCTGCACACGCGAGTAGAGGAGCGAACTTGGCGAACTTCCGCGTCCCGCGAAAACCGTCTCCTGTCCGGCCGAAGGTGACGAAGTGGAAGACCCCCGAATTCACTCATTCGGACAGTGCGATTTGGCCAACCTCCGCTCCGGCGAGGGTTACAGTCTGCCCGCACTTGAACCGCGATCCGCTCGTCCTAATTCACCCGTGGCGTCGCATCCAAAACAAGGAGGAAAGCATGTCCGTTGAACCGCTGCGGATGGACCTGTCGAAGATCGCTCCCGACGCCTACCGCCACTTCCTCCAGCTCGAAGGGCTGATCGGCCAGCATGTCGAGCGCAAGCTCCTGCACCTGCTCAAGCTGCGCGCGTCGCAGATCAACGGCTGCGCCTATTGCATCGCGATGCACACGGACGAAGCACTCCGCGACGGCGAGCCGACCGAGCGACTGACACTTCTCGACGCCTGGGAGGAATCCTCGGCATATTCGGACAAGGAGCGGGCAGCGCTCGCCTGGATCGAGGAAGTAACGCTGATCGCCGACACCGGAGCCTCCCGCGAAAGCTTCGAGGCGCTGAAGGCCCATTTCAGCGAGGAGGAAATCGCCTGGCTCACGCTCGCCGGCGTACAGATCAACACTTGGAACCGGATGGCGATCAGCAGCCGTGCGCAATACGACCGCGCGATGTTCTCGCACACGGCATCCGCGGCGAAGGCGACCGAACCGGCGTAGGCGTCAGGCCCGCTTGCGCTTCTGCTTCGACTTGGCGAACAGGGCCGCTTCGTTCTTGATCCGCGCCCGTTCCTTCACCTCGGCGGTGTCGCAGCCGTGCTTCGCGTTGCAGCGGGTGTGCGTAAGGCAGAGATTGTCGAGCGCTTCGCTCTCACCCGAAGACCCGAATGCGATCTCCTCGATCTTCGGCATAAGGTCGTGGCCGTCCTGAAGGTCGAAGCGCATCGGCCGCTTGCACCGCCTGCAATTGTCGCCGTCGCGGTGGCGAAGCTCCGCAACGCGCTGCGCGATCTGCTCCCGCCGATACTTCCACGGGTTCACATATTTGATGATGACGCTGCGGCTCATTCCCTCGACGATAACCCTATTCGCTTACCGGTCCGTGAATCTACCTATAGGTTTCAGACTGGGTTACGATGACAAGGGACCTGCCACCGAGGGCCGAAAGGCCTCGGCGACAGGGACCGGGAGTAGCGACGAACTGCTCTCGGTCCTTTTGTATGCTTGGCCTCGAAAGGAGCCGTCCGATGACCGACACCGCCGCCGCCAAGGCGCGTCTCGAAACGTCGCTCGCAGAGCTGGAAGCCCGGCTGACGCAGATCGCCCGCGACCTGTCCGAGCCGCTCAACGCCGATTGGGACGAGCAGGCGATTGAGAAGGAAGACGATGCGGCGCTCGAGGGACAGGGCGTGCTGATCGAGCGCGAAATCGCTTCGGTGAAGCGGGCGCTCGGCCGGATCGAGGACGGGACTTACGGCGAATGCGTCCGCTGCGGCCGCGACATCGCCGCCGGCCGGCTCGAAGCCAGGCCCGAAGCTGCGCTCTGCATCGATTGCGCCCGCCAGGCGGAGTGAATCACTTGGGCTGGGCGGCTTTAGCAGCTTCAGCCTTCGCTCTCGCCGCCGCGGCCGCTTCGGCCTCCTTCGCTTCCCGGGCCCGCTTGGCCTCCTGGTAAAGCTCATATTCGCTCGGCTGCGGGTCGGTGACGAACATCTTGCCGACATTCTGGCCGGTTACCGCCTTCTCGACCATCGTAGCCGCGGTCACCGCGGCGGCGAGGAGGTCGATCCCCGCCATGGGCCGGCAGCCCATCGGACCGACCGACTGGCAACTGGTGTCGACCAGTCGCTCCGGCCGCTTTGGCCGGGTCCGGTTCTTGGCGTGGCGCTGGGCGGCCAATACGTCGGGATCGATCCGGTATCCCTCGATCCGCGGAGCACAGACGACGATCGCGCTCGTGTCGTCCTTCACGTCCTTGGGCTCGGTCGTCTTGCAGGCTTCGGACGGCGCCTTCGCCGCAGGCTTGGGCTTCGGCGGCACCGCTGGACCGTAGGAGGCGGCCGCCGGTTCCGCAGCCTGCGCCGCCATGGCGAGGAGGATGGGCAGGCCGCTCAACATCCGAAAGACGATGCGCGACCGAAGCTGAACTGGAGTTGCATGGTTCAACGCCAACCCGGCTTGAAACTGACGAGATAACGGCGAGCGAGACCCGCGAGAACGAACGGCCGGGCGGCGAATAAAGACCGCGAGCGTCGTTGCGGCCAGAATCGCGACGCCTGCCGCCGCGGCGGAAATCGCATCAATCCGCCGGAAAGTCGGGGATCGGCTTCAGGATCTCGAATCGTTCCTTGAGCGGCTTATGGCCCAGTGGGGGCCAGTCGATCGGCTTTTCATCGCACTTCGTATCCGGCAGCCGGTCAAGCAAGTTGCGGATCAGCGTCAGACGGCCGCGCTTCTGGTTGTTGAAGTCGACCAGGGTCCACGGCGCCCAGTCGGTATGCGTCGCCTCGAGCATTTCCTCGCGGGCCTTGGTGTAGTCGGCATACTTCGTGCGGGCCGCCTGGTCGATCGGCGACAATTTCCAGCGTTTCAGCGGGTCGTCGATCCGCTCAGCGAAGCGCTTCTCCTGCTCCTCCTGGTCGCAGGCCAGCCAATATTTGAAGAGCAGGATCCCGTCGTCGGTCAGCATCTTTTCAAACTGCGGTGCGGCCTTCAGGAATTCGCCAACCTGCTCGTCCTTCGCGAAGCCCATCACCTTCTCGACGCCGGCGCGATTGTACCAACTGCGGTCGAACAGGATGATCTGGCCGGTCGTCGGCAGATGCGCCGCATAGCGTTGGAAGTACCACTGCCCGGCTTCGGCCTCGGTCGGCTTGGGGAGTGCGACGGTGCGGCACTGGCGCGGATTGAGTCGCGCGGCGATCGCCTGGATCGCCCCGCCCTTCCCCGCCGTATCGCGGCCTTCAAACAGCACGACGACGCGTTGCCCGGTTGCAGCGACCCAGCGGGCCATCGCGACCAGCTCCTCCTGCATCGGCTCGAGCAGCTTTTCGTATTGCTTACGCTTGAGCTTCGACATCTCCGACACCTCTGTTCCGCAACCCTTTGCGGATCAAAGGCCGTATGAGGACCCAGCGCAAGCTGGGCAGCCTCCTCAGCACCAGTTCCGCGTGATATCCCCGATCTCGCGAGCGAGCCCTTCGCGAACCATCGTCCGGCCGACATCCTTCCCATCGACGGCAACGTTTCGAAGCAGCAAGCCGAAGCGGTCGAGATCCTGCGGAATCCTGGTGAGCTCCAGCTCACCGGAATTAAGCATGCGCTGGAGCCTTACGGCCGCATTCTGCCCGAGCGCCGCCTCTTTCGGGCAGGCTGATCCGTATAATTGCGGTGCCTCGATGCCCGCGATCCGGATATTCTTTCCGCCGAGATAGAAGCTGTCGCCGCTGGCAACGCAATTTGTCAGGCCGCCGTCACTGCAAAGGCCGAAGACGAGCCCCTTGCTGGTTGTTGCGGAGACCGCGGATTGCCGCTCGCCGCGTTCTAGGATGCCGCTCCCCCACAAGCTGAAGGCAGCTGCTAGAGCGACGACTGCAATCGGCAGGGCGAACCCACGACGCGTGGCAACTGACGGCCGCTCGGAACGTCGAGTGACGGCAAAATCGGAAATCGGCCGCGAGCCAGTCCAATTTATTGCTGGTCCACCGGAATTCGCATCGGGCCAGTAATCCGTGGCGCGAGTCCACCTTCGCGCGTCGCGGCGCTCATATCGTGCGATGTTGTCGTTGTGCTTGGCCAATCACTCTTCCCGCGACTCACACCATAAACGAATGACGCCAAGCAGTGGATGCACGCCTGCGAAAAGTGGCAGTTCGGCGGACCGACGCTTTGTCTCGCCGATTTGCAGCGGAAGCGCCTGTTAACCGGGACCTGCGACAATCCCATCATGATCCCGATGCGTCACAGCTGGATATTCAGGAGCCGATGGATGGCGCTCATCTGGGCGGCCGGGATCATCTGGCTGGCCGTCGACATCGCGGTTCCGGACGACAGCTCAAGCAACACCGCAGCAAATGCGACCGATGTCACCGGGGCGCCGATCTCCAAGGATGACGAGAAGGCTCTCGTGGACGCGCTCAACAGTCTCTAGACGAACGGTGCGATAACCTCCGGCGGCACACGGATCGGCCGCCCCGACGTCCGATCAATAATCGCCCAACTCGTCCGTGCTCGGACGCAGGTCTTTCCGTCCGGCCCAACGAACTCGACGAGACGGTCGAAACGCGCCCCTTTCGGGGCCTCACCGACCCATGTCCGGCCGATGATGCGATCGCCTTCGTAGGCGGCGCGCAAATAATCGATCTCATGGCGAACCACGACCCAGAAGTAGGCGTCGTGGTGCGTCGGATCGCAGACTGAATGCCAGTGCGCGACGGCGATGGTCTGAATCCACTGGACCCAGACCGCATTGTTGACGTGCCCGAGCTCGTCGATGTGCTCCGGCGCCGCCGTGAATTCGAACTCGAATACGGGCCTGGTCATTGCACCTGCGTCAGGACGAAACCGTAGGTTTCCGCGACCTCGTGCAGCCGTTCCCAGCGGCCCGACTTGCCACCGTGCCCCGCACCCATGTTGATCTTTAGCATGAGGAGATTGTCGTCAGTCTTGTTCTTGCGAAGCTTGGCGGCCCACTTTGCCGGCTCCCAATAGGTCACGCGCGGGTCGTTGAGGCCGCCGGTGATCAGCATCGGCGGGTAATCCTGCGCCGCGACATTGTCGTAGGGGGAATAGCCGCGGATCGTGTCGAACGCCGCCTTGTCGGTGATCGGATTGCCCCATTCCGGCCACTCTCCCGGCGTCAGCGGCAGCGTGTCGTCGAGCATCGTATTGAGGACGTCGACGAACGGGACGTCCGCTACGACCGCGCCCCACAGATCTGGATCGGAATTGACGACAGCGCCCATCAGCTCGCCGCCAGCAGAGCCACCGTTGATGCCGATGCCGCCCCTGTGTGTGAAACCCTCGGCAATCAGGCCCTTCGCGACATCCACGAAATCGTTGAACGTATTGGTGCGCTTCTCGAGCTTGCCGTCCAGGAACCACTGGTAGCCGAGGTCGTCGCCTCCGCGGATGTGGGCGATGGCATAGGCCCAGCCGCGGTCGAGCAGACTTACGCGATTGCTGTTGAAGGCGGGCGGGATGGCGTGACCGTAAGCGCCGTAAGCGTAAAGGAAGAGCTTGCCGCTGCCGTCCTTCTTGAAGCCCTTCGGATAGACGACGGAGGCCGGAACCTGCTTGCCGTCGCGGGCTATAATCATCACCCGCTCGGTCTCATATTTTGACGCGTCGTAGCCTGACGGGATTTCCTGCACCTTCAGGACTTCGAGCCGGTCGTCCTGCGGGTGATAGTCGTAGACCGTCGCCGGCGTGACCAGCGACGAATAAGCCAACCGATAGGCCTCGGGCGCAAATTCGGGATTGCCGAGGAAGGCGGTGGAGTAGCTCGCTTCGTCGAACGGAATGCGACGCTCTTCACCCTCGTACGTCCGCAGAATCAGCTGATCGAGGCCATCCACGCGCTGCTGGATCGCGAGGTGATCGCGGTAGGACGTTACGTGGCGCAGATAGACACGGTCGGAACCCGGAATGACTGTCGTCCACTCGCCCGGATTGGCCGGATCGGCCTCGGCGAGGCGGAAGTTCACATGGTCGTCGTTGGTGAGGATCCACAGCTTCCCGTGCGCAGCGTCGACGTCGTACTGGCGCTTCTCCTTGCGTGCAGAGACCAGCGTCAGCGGCCGCGTCGGGTCGTCCGCGCCGACGAAGCGCACCTCGCTGGTCGCATTGTCGCCCGTCGCGACGATGATCAGGCTGCGGTCCTGCGAATGGCCGACACCGACCGAGAAGCCGAGTTCCTCCGTTTCCTCGTAAAGCGTGACGTCCTGGTCCGTCGTCGTGCCGAGCCGGTGGAAGCGGGCGCGGTAGCTGCGCCAGTTCTCGTTGACCTCAGTAAAGACGATGCCGTCCGATCCGCTCGTCCAGACCGCGGAGCCGATGCCGACCTCGGTGACGGTCTCGATGTCCTTGCCGGTGGCGAGGTCGCGGATGCGGATGGCGAAGCGTTCCGCCCCGCTGTCGTCGACGTAGATCGCCGCGAGCTTCGCGTCCGGGCTGACCTCGAGCGCGCCGAGCCGGAAGTAATCCTTGCCTTCGGCCTCGGCCGGCTCGTCGAAAATGACCTGGTCGTCGCCGCCGCCGACCGGCTTGCGATACCAGGTCCGGTACTGAGCTCCGGGCTTGAACGCCCACCAGTAAAGGAAGTCGCCGTCGCGAATCGGGACCGAGGATTCGTCCTCCTTGATGCGCCCCTTCATTTCCTCGAACAGCTCGTCGAGCAGGGCTTTGTGCTGTTCCTGCCAATGCCCGAAATAGTCATTCTCGGCCGTCAGATAGGCGAGCACGTCCTTGTCGGTGACCTGCGGGTAGCCCTGGTCGCGGATCCAGTGCCATGGATCATCGATCGTCACGCCGTGCCGTTCGTAGGAATAGGGCCGCTCTTCGGCGACAGGCGGGGCGGGAAACGCAGCGGGCTTGTCCATGCGAACGCTCTTAGCGCGATGACGGGCTACGGGAAGTGGAAGCGGATGAGCCGCATGTCTGCTTTGGGTGGAAAGCTGACATTCGCTCGTTCATTCTCACGCTGGGCACGCTTGACATTGTCATCTTCGCCATACGGAATTCACGGGCATGCAGGCGGCATTTCAAAAATGGACCTTCGGCGCGTTCATGATCGCGTCGACAACGCCGGCCCTCGCTCAACTGCAGGAAACCGGCTCGAACCCAACGTCGCAGGCAGAGGCTGCGTCGAAAGCGACCTCGCCCCACATCCCCGCACCAAAGGCGGAAGCGGAAGGCGCGGCGGTCGACCTTTCGATCGTCTATACGTTCGACGTTTGGCACAATTCCCGCGGCGGAATCCGCGAGGGAACTCGCTATCTCGATAATCTCGACCTGACGGCGAAGGTCGATGCCGAGAAACTGCTCGGGTGGCGCGGCGCGACTCTGTTTGCCTATGCGCTCTACAACAATGGTGAGGGTATGAGCCGCGACCTCACCGGCGATTTCCAATCCGCGTCGAACATTGAGACCGACGTGCGGGCCGGACGGCTGTATGAAGCGTGGATCGAGCAACGGTTCGCTAAAGACCAGGCTTCCGTAAAGATCGGCCTTTATGACCTCAATTCCGAGTTCGACTGTCAGCAAACGGGCGCCTTGTTCATCAATTCGAGCCAGGGAATTGGCCCGGACTTCTCGCAATCGGGAGAGAATGGACCCTCCATCTTCCCTGTGACCTCTCTGGCATTGCGGGGGGATTATCGTTTCAAGGGTGGCTGGCTTGTCCGCGCGGCAGTGCTCGACGGGGTCGCCGGAGATCCCAACCATCCGAAGCGCTTCGCCGCGATCGAGCTGCGTCACGGCGACGGGGCATTGCTCGTTGGCGACGTCGAGCGCGAGCTGGGTCGGTACCGTGCCGTGATCGGCTACTGGCGCTACACGGCTCAGTTCGACGATATTCTCGCAACCGCGCGGGCCGGCCACCCGGTCCGGGGCGGGGGTAATGACGGCGTTTATATGACCCTGGAACGGCGTTTCGTACCAGTCGACCAACAGACCGATTCCGGGCTTCGCGGCTGGCTGCGGCTGGGCTTCGCCAACGACCACTACAATCCGCTCGACCATTTTTTCGGCGGTGGCCTGGTCTATACCGGCCCTTTCAAGCGGCGTGCCGAGGATCAGGTCGGGATCGCGTTCGGCTGGGCCCACTTCGGCAAGCCTTACCGACGCGCCGGTGCGCTCAAGGGAAATCCGAGCTTGAACTTTGAACTATCGATCGAGGGAACGTACCGCGCCGTCGTCAACCGCTGGCTGACGCTACAGCCGGACCTCCAATATATCGTCAATCCCGGTGCCGTCCCCGGCCGGCGCAATGCCCTCTTGTTCGGCCTTAGAACGCAGGTTGGCTTCTAGTCCATCTTCTCAGAGCGCGTCCGCGGACCGATCTTTTAGTTGCCTGCGAGCAAAAGTTTCCGGCCATTCAGCCGACGTGGCCAATGGCAGGAATGGGTCGAAAGCGGGAAGCTAATTACACTATCTTACGGCCGTGCCCTTCCTTGGAAGCAGCGTGAAAGAACGCCGCTGAAATCAGCCACAGGGCTGCAAAAAAGCCGTTGAACAGCAATACCTTTGGCGCGCCACCCGGCATGTTCGCGGTTACCGGCGCGGTTGCAATCAGGGCGCCGAGGCACAGCTGCATCACCGCTACGCCGAGCATGGTCCGCGCCATGCCTGCGGCGCGGAACCAGGCGGCGAACCCGCCGACCGCTGCCGCCATGATCACCATGAAGTAGCCGATGCCGGTGCCGTCATCGCGGACGATGGTAGTCCACGCGGTGAGGAACGATGCCACGATGGCGATGCCGACGCCCGCGCAGTAGGCCGATCCGGTCATATGCTCCACTCTCCTGAGATTGCGGTCTTACCATGACATCCGCCGGGATGATTGGCCTGAGCGGGACGTGAGGAAATCCTGAAAACTTGTTGAGGCTGGCGCGCGGGCCTAGGTAGCGTCCATGTCCAGCTATGCAGACCGCCTGAAGGCACTTCGCGAGCAGCTCAAGGCCGACCAACTCGACGGCTTTGTTGTCCCGCTTACCGACGAACATATGAGCGAATATGTGGGCAGCTACGCGCAGCGGCTCGCCTGGCTGACGGGTTTCGAGGGCTCCGCAGGTTCGGCGGTGGTCCTGCCGCAGGAAGCCGCGATCTTCGTCGACGGGCGCTACACGCTTCAGGTGCGTAGCCAGGTCGACGGCAAGGACTGGTCCTATCAGTCGGTGCCGGAAACCAGCGTTGCCGACTGGCTGAAGGAGCATGCGCCGCAGGGCGCGCGCATCGGCTACGACCCGTGGCTTCACAGCCGGGACTGGGTGAAAAAGGCGACGGAAGCTCTCGCGGCGCGCGGCGCGGAGCTGGTCGCGGTCGAGCAGAACCCGATCGACAAGGTCTGGTCCGACCGGCCCGAGGCGTCGAAGGCGCACCTCGCCGTCCAGGCCGAGAAGTACACCGGCCGGTCGTCCGCCGATAAACGCCAGGAAATCGCCGACTGGTTGACCGAGAAGCACGCGGACGCGGCCGTCCTGTCGGCGCTCGATTCGATCGCCTGGGCGTTCAATGTGCGCGGGCAGGACGTGTCGCGGACGCCGGTGGCGCTCGCGTTTGCACTGGTCCGCTCGGACGGCACTGCCGACCTTTTCGTCAATCCCGAGAAGATCAGCGCTGAGGTCCGGCAGCATCTCGGCAACGGCGTTCGCCTCCACGACCGCAATGCGTTCGAAGCCGCCCTTGGCGAGCTGAAGGGCCAGACCGTCGCGGTCGATCCGGAGCGGGCCGTTGCCGCTATTTTCGAAGCCCTCGACAAGGCCGGCGCGAAGATCCTTCCGGTCCGCGATCCGACCATCCTTCCGAAGGCGATCAAGAACTCTGTCGAGATCGCGGGTCAGAAGTCGGCGCAATATCGCGACGGCGCGGCGATTTCGCGCTTCCTGCGCTGGGTCGAGACCGAAGCGCCGAAGGGCGACGTCGATGAGCTCAAAGCCTCCGACTATCTCGAAGCGCTCCGCCGCGAGGACCCTGAGCTTCGCGACCTGTCGTTCGACAGCATTTCCGGCGCGGGTCCCAACGGAGCTATCGTCCACTACCGTTCGAGCGAGAAGACCAACCGCAAGCTGGAGATGAACTCGATCTATCTAATCGATTCGGGCGGCCAGTATCTCGACGGAACGACGGACATCACCCGCACGGTCGTCATCGGCGAACCGACGGACGAGATGCGCGACCGCTTCACCCGTGTACTGAAGGGTCACATCGCCGTCGCGACCGCGATCTTCCCGAAAGGCACCCGCGGAACCCAGCTCGACAGCTTCGCCCGGCGGCCGCTGTGGGAAGCTGGCCTTGATTACGCCCACGGCACCGGTCACGGCGTCGGCAGCTTCCTCTCAGTTCACGAGGGGCCTCAGCGCATCTCACCGGCGGGAAGCGCCCAGGCGGGCGGCGACGAGCCGCTACGCGCGGGCATGATCCTTTCGAACGAGCCCGGTTACTACAAGACCGGCGAGTACGGCATCCGCATCGAGAACCTCGTGCTGGTCGTGGAGCATCCGGTCGAGGGCGCGGAGAAGGAAACCCTTGCGTTCGAGACGCTGACCTTCGCACCGATCGAGCGACGGCTGATTAAGAAGGACATGCTGAGCCCGTCGGAGCTGAAGTGGCTCAACGCCTATCACGCCCAGGTGCTGGAAAAGATCGGCCCGCGGCTGGAAGGCGACGACCTCGCCTGGCTCGAAAAGGCCTGCGCTCCGATCTAGCTTTGCGGGATGCTCAACTGGGCGCGCGGTTTCGCACCCATTGCGAGAAGACCCATTTCTGGCCGCTTGTCGGTGCGCGTCCGGCGTGCTGCGTCCTCGGATCGGGTTGGCCCGACCGGTCCACGTTTCTGAACATCAGCGCATCGCCTGTGGCTCCGCGATGTTCCAGGCCAAGGCGCGGGAAACTCGTTGCTCCTCCCTCGAAATCCTCGTTGAGGTAGACGAGGACGGTCACAATTCGCTGACCATTGCGCGCAATCTCCTCGCCGAGGGCCTGGGGATCGAGGAAGTCGCAGTGGAGAACGAATTCCTGGCCCACCTCATAATGGAGCACTTGCGACACTTCGAGGCATTGCTGCGGAGCGCCCAGAGCCAGCGCAATTCGCGTGCGAAAGACTTCCGAAATAACGTCCTGGTGGGCGAAGCTGAACGGAGCGAAGCGATTGGTGCGGCCAGGATCGACACCATGCTGATAGACCTCCGAAGCCTGAAGCCTCGGCCCCGCTGCAGCGATCAGCCACTGGCATTCGGCGGCGGTGGCGATCGCCGGCACGGCCAGGATCAGCGGATCCGCCGAAAGGGATCGCGGCTGTGGAACGCTGAGGCACTTCGCCATGGAAATGCCTGTCCGGACATCGCGCCAGGAGCGCCCCTCCCCTGTCTCGGGTACCTGCGGTTCGAACCGGTTGTCTGCAAGCACCCGCAGCTGCTTCGCCGCCCAGACGGATCCTCCCTCCGCCGCCAGGGCGAGCGAGTCGAGCGCCTTTTCCCAATCGCTTTGCCGACCCACGCCCCGGCATTCGAACACTGCTCGTCTCGCGATGGCTTCGGCGTTTCCTGCGGCCGCCGCGGCATCGATGAGATCAACGGCCCGTTGCCAATCCGAGGCCGCCGCAGGACCCCCAAGGATCGCCATGCCTTCGCGGAACCGCGCCTCATCGTCCGAGCCGCCGCCACCTTGGCCCAACTCCCGCGACTGCGCTTTCCTGCGGCGCAGGTTTTCCCGGAGCGCCGCGGCGAGCCGTTCCTCGCGTTGCTTGTCCTTGCCCGACATGGCACTCCCCTAAGCGTTCGTTCCGGGACCGGGCAAGTCGGGTTGACGGGCGAGACCCGCTTGGCCATAGGCGCGGCTCTTCCGGTCAGTGCTGCCGTAGCTCAGTGGTAGAGCGCATCCTTGGTAAGGCTGAGGTCGTGAGTTCAATCCTCACCGGCAGCACCACCGTTCCCTAGATTGACGCGCGTAGCTGGCGCCGCCATGCGGCGAAGCCATGCGCTTCTTCTCCGACAATGCGGCTGCCGCGCACCCAGCGGTAATTGAGGCGATCGCGCGCTCGAACCACCTCGATACGGCTTATGACGGCGATGCGCTTAGCCAGAGCCTCGATCGTGCATTTTCGGAGCTGTTCGAGACCGATGTCCGCGCCTTCTGGGTCCTGACGGGGACTGCCGCGAACTGCCTCGCGCTGGCCGCGCTTTGCCCGGGGTACGGCGGAATCATCTGCCACAAGGACGCGCATATCGAGGTCGATGAGGCAGGTGCGCCGGGTTTTTTCGCCGATGGCGCCAAACTGATGTTGGTCGACGGGCCGGGTGCGAAACTTTCGGCGGAATCCGTTGATGCGGCGGTTGGAGAAGTGCGCAAGGACGTACATCAGGTTCAGCCCAAGGCGCTGTCGATCACCAATGCGACGGAATATGGCCTGGTCTACTCGGCCGCCGAGGTCGCATCGCTCGGCGAGGCGACGAAACGGCACAGCCTGAACTTTCACATGGACGGAGCGCGCTTGGCCAACGCCGTGGTCAGCACCGGTGCGAGCCCGGCGGACCTCACATGGCGGGCTGGCGTGGACGCGCTCAGTTTTGGCTTCGTAAAGAATGGCGGTCTGAATGCCGAGGCACTGATCCTGTTCAGGACTGAGCTGGCGGACGAGATCGCGGTCCGGCGGAAGCGCGCGGGCCATCTCGCATCCAAGGGCCGCATGTTCGCAGCCCAGATCCTCGCGCTGCTCGAAAACGACCTTTGGCTCGACAATGCCCGGTCAGCCAATGCGGCAGCGCAGACGATCGCCAACGCGGCTGGCGAGCGGCTCATATACTCGGTCGAAGCCAACGAGATCTTCGTGAGGGCGACGGCGGCAGAAGCCGAATCGCTCCGAGCCGAGGGCTTCGACTTCTACGACTGGGGCCCCGACGAAATTCGCTTCGTGACCAGCTGGGACCAGGGCGGCGAGCCCGTGGACCAGCTCGCAGCGGCGATCGCGGCCCTGTGAGCCACAAGCGCTCGGCCTTCGCCGAGGTCGGCCTGCCCTTCATCATCTTCACCGCAATCTGGGGATCGACCTGGATCGTCATCCGGGACCAGCTCGGCATCGTCCCGCCGCAATGGTCGGTCGCTTACCGATTCATCATCGCCGGGACCGCGATGGCCCTGGTCGCGAAATGGAAGGGGGAGGACCTGCGCCTCGGGCGCGGGGCAATCGTCCCGATCGCCTTCCTCGGATTCGCCCAGTTCTGCATCAACTTCAACGCGGTCTATCTTGCGGAGCGCCACATCACCTCCGGCGTCGTCGCGACCATCTTTGCGCTGCTGCTCATCCCCAGCACGTTGATGGGCTGGGCGTTCCTCGATCATCGGCCGAGCAACCGGTTCGTATGGAGCTCGCTGGTCGCGATTGCCGGGATAGCACTGCTGTTCGTCCATGAATTCCAACAGCATTCCGCACGAGCCGGAGAGATCACAATTGGGATCGGACTGACGCTGTTCGGCATGGTCGCAGCTTCGGCGGCCAACGTCTTTCAGGCGCGCGACGAGATCCGCCGCTTTCCCTTGTTCAGCATGCTCGCCTGGTCGATGGCCGCGGGCGCCATCATGGACGCTGCGATCGCCTTCGCGATGAGCGGGCCGCCGGTTTTCGACAACCGCCCTGGCTACTGGGTCGGCGTATTGTACCTCGCGCTTCCGGCCTCGGTGCTGACGTTCAGCCTCTACTACCCAGTGGTCCGCAAGATCGGCCCTGCCAAGGCAGCCTATTCGAGCGTGCTGGTGCCGATCATCGCCATGGGCTTCTCGACCGTCCTCGAAGGGTATCGCTGGACTCCGATCGCCGTCGCGGGTGCCGTGCTGGCACTAGGCGGAATGGTGGGCGCGCTGACACGCGGGAAGAACGTCCTCGCTCCGCCCGACGCGGCCTGATCATTTGTAGTACTTGAGGGCGCGCGCCTCCGCGTCCGTCAATCGTCTCACGCTACTGACAAGGCAGCGCTGCGGGCCAATGCCCGGATCGGCGATCACGAGATCGGCGTCGAAGCCCTGACAGATCCAGGAGCTGCCACTTCGGGTGACGACAGCCACTTTCCTCGCCCAGTTCACGTTCGTGCACACGCCCGCGAGTTCGAGGCGGTAATAGCGCCGGACGCCGGCCTGGATGTCGATGGTGCTTTCACCCTGCGCAGTGAAGCTGCTGATGTTGCGGGCATTGAAGCATTCGCGCCCCGAGCTCGCTGCTGAGGCAGGCGCGCTCGCGGCCTGCTGAGCGCAGGCCGCGAGGGTCGCGACCCCAATCGAAAGGAGGGTGAGAGCGGACCTGGTCATCGGCTTGCTCCTGCTGCGGATGGTGCAACGCCTAAGTCGGACTGCCCATTCACCTACGCCCACGCTCATTGCTTCGTAATGAACCGGGTCCTAAGTCGCGCCGATGGCCGACGTACGCACGCTCCCGGAAGCGGAGACCACGCCGGAGGCACCGCCCTCCCCGACCCACGCAACCATCCGCCGCGAGGACTATCGCCCGCCTGATTGGCTGGTTCCTCAGATCGAGTTGAAGTTCACCCTCGGAATCGAGAAGACCCGGGTTCAGGCGAAACTGACCGTGGAGCGCAATCCAGAGGGTCTTGAGGCCGGCGCGCCGCTTTTGCTCAACGGTGACGAGCTCAAGCCGCTCGGCGTGTGGATCGACGGCAACCCGTCCGATAGTTGGACGATGAAGGGCGACGATTTGCTGATCCCGCTTGCCGGGGACGCACATGAGGTCGCAATCGACACCGAAATAAATCCCTTTGCCAACAGCAAGTTGATGGGTCTTTATGCCTCAAACGGAATGCTTTGCACCCAATGCGAAGCCGAGGGTTTTCGCCGCATCACCTTCTTCCCGGACCGGCCAGATGTGCTCAGCCGCTACAAGGTCCGGATGGAAGCGGATGAGGCTCAATTCCCCGTCCTGCTCACGAACGGCAATCCGGTTGAGACCGGCAAGAGCGAGGGCGGCCGCCACTGGGCCGAATGGGAAGATCCTTTCCCGAAGCCCTGCTATCTGTTCGCGCTGGTCGCCGGCGACCTGAAGCCGAACCGCGACAGCTTCACCACCATGTCCGGCCGCAAGGTCGATCTTGCCATTTGGGTGCGCAAGGCGGACCTGCCGAAGACCCAGCATGCCATGGACAGCCTCAAGGAGGCGATGGCTTGGGACGAACGCGTCTACGGCCGCGAATATGACCTCGACCTGTTCAACATCGTCGCCGTGTCCGACTTCAACATGGGCGCGATGGAGAACAAGGGCCTCAACATCTTCAATTCGGCCTATGTGTTGGCGGATCCGGACACTGCGACGGATGTCGATTTCGACAATATCGCCCGCGTCGTCGCACACGAATATTTCCACAACTGGTCAGGCGACCGCGTCACATGCCGTGACTGGTTCCAGCTAAGCCTGAAGGAAGGCTTCACCGTCTTCCGCGACCAAAGCTTCTCCGCCGACATGGGGAGCGCCGCAGTAAAGCGCATCGAAGACGTCCGAATCCTGCGAATGGTGCAGTTCCCTGAGGATTCCGGGCCGCTGTCGCACCCGATCCGCCCCGACAGCTACATGGAGATTTCGAACTTCTACACGTCGACGATCTACAACAAGGGCGCCGAGCTGATCCGCATGTTCCACACGGTTCTTGGACCGGAGAAATTCCGAGCCGGCACCGATCTGTATTTCGAGCGGCACGACGGCCAGGCCGTGACCTGCGACGATTTCGTCGAGGCGCTGGAGGATGCAAGCGGCGTCGACTTGTCGCAATTCAAGATCTGGTACTCGCAGGCCGGAACTCCGCAAGTCGGAGCTAAGCTCGACTATGACGCGGAGGCGAAAGCGGCGACGCTGCGGCTCGACCAGCGCGTCGCGCCGACCCCGGGACAATCGAGCAAGCAGGTGATGCCGATCCCGCTGCGTACGGCGCTCATCGGCGAGGAAAGCGGGACCGAGATTGCTCCCGAGCAACTGATTCTGCTCGACGGATTGAGCCGGGAGGTCCGTTTCGAGGGCATCGACGAAGCGCCCCTCTTGTCGATCAATCGAGGCTTCTCGGCACCCGTCGTCGTTCACGGTGCGCGGCGCGACGGCGAGTTGGAGCGTCTGGCGCAAAGCGATACCGATCCGTTCGCGCGATATGAAGCAATGCAGGAGCTTGCGTTTGGCGCTCTCCTCGCTGGCACGCGTGGCGAGCAGGCGGACTTCGAGCCGCTGATTCGGGCCGTCCGCAATACGCTTCGTTCAAACGAGCTCGACCCGGCATTCAAGGCCGAGGCGATTCTTCTGCCTCAGGAGGCCGTAATCGCAGAGCGGCTGGAGGTCATCGATCCTGACGCAATCCACTCGGCGCGCGAGCAATTGCGCAAGGCGATGGGCGAAGCGCTGATGGACGATCTCGCGAAGGCGCAGTCGGCTGCCGCGGGGTCGGGCGACGATCTCTCGCCGCTGGCAAAGGGCACTCGACGGCTTCGCTCGGTCACTCTCGGCATGCTTGCGGCCGGCGATCCGCAGCAAGGCGCCCGGATAGCCAAGGCCCAGTTCGACGCCGCGGACAATATGACCGACAGGCAGGGCGCGCTGGGAGTGCTCGTGTCGCTCGATGCCCCGGAGCGGGAGCAGGCCCTTCAGGCCTTCTACGACCGCTTCGAGCAGGATGCCCTGGTCATCGACAAATGGTTCAGCCTTCAGGCGGCAGCGCAGCGCAGTGGCACCCTGGACGAGGTCGAGCGGCTTGCATCGCACCCGGCTTTCACCCTCCAGAACCCAAACCGGCTCCGCGCGCTCGTCGGCAGCTTTGGGATGAACCACTGGGTGTTCAACGACGCGTCGGGGCGCGGCTACCGCTTCGTCGCCGACATGATCATTGCCGCCGACAGGCTGAACCCGCAGGCCGCGGCGCGTCAGGTGCCTCCGCTCGGACGCTGGCGGCGGATGGAGCCAAAGCGTTCGGAGCTCATGCGCGGCCAGCTGGAGCGGATTGCCGACACGCGCGGGCTGTCTCGCGACGTCTACGAACAGGCGACCAAGTCGCTGGCCTAGGGAGCCTGCCGGCTGCCAACCCAGTTGGCGACCTGGAGCGCCACCGCATTGCCAGCGCGGTTGAGCGCCGGGCCAATGCTTTGCGCCGACCCGTCGGACGGAGCGGCCGCCTCAAACCTGCGCGCTTCGACGCGAGTTCCGCCTGCGGTGGAGAGCGCGCCGTCAAAGCGGACCACGGCCTGCCCAGTCGCCGCGTCGTAACCGAAGCTTTGCAGCTCTCCGGACACGATCAGGCCCGGATCGAGCCCGGTCATGCCGCTACTGAGCACCACACGATTTGTGGTCCGGCGGATGGTTTCCGAAACTAAGTTCGCGAACAACCGATCGGGCGTGTCGACCCACTGTGCGTCCGTCACATATTGGACGTCTGTCGGAGACACGCGGACTGGGATTCGAACCGTCCGGAGTTCCTTTGCGATGACCGGAGTTTGTACGGTCACCGCCTGGCCTGCGTTCGCGGCGCGCGTGAATTCGCCGGTCGGGGCCGCTTCGGGAGTCAGCGTCAGCAACGTCGCGGGAGCCTTTCCGCCGCCCAGCATTCCGCCCAACGAGCAGCCGCCGACGGCCACCGCGAGTGCGACCGAAGCAAGTGCTCGCGCCGACAATTTCATCACTGCTTCCTCGGTTTGTAATCGGGCAGTTTCTGCGGTCCCAAAGTGCCGCCGATCCCGCCCTGTTCGACCCGTTCCGATACGCCCTTCAGCGATTGGGAAAGCTCGCGAAGGTCACGAACCAGCTGGTTGGCCTCGGGCAGTGTCGACTTGCTAAAGTTCTGAACGCCCGGCCGCGCATCGGAAACGATGGCGTCAAGATTGTCGGCGGCACGCTGAACCGACGCGATCGCCTTCTGCAGATTCTCGACGGCCGGCTGAGCATTATCCTTTAGCACAACGTTCGTCGTGTCGGCGACCTCGCCCCACTTCTCGGCGGCGACGCCAGCCTGCTTGGCCGCAATGCGCGCATCGCCGATCGCGTCAGCAAGGTCGGGCGCGCGTTCCGCAAGCACCCTGGTCGTCTTGTCCACATTCTCGAGGATGTCTGAGATGGAGTTCTGATTCTTGTCGCTGAGGAGCTCGGTCAGCCGCTCGGTCAGGCGCTGGATGCGGTCGATCAGTTCCGGAGCGCTGTTGAGCAATGCGCCAAGGCCGCCCGAGCTAGCCGGAACGACCGGGCAACCCTGCGGGCCCTGCTGGGTGATCGGCCGCGCGCCTTTTACGGCGCCGCCGAGCTGAATCTCACTGACGCCAGTGAAGCCAACGCCCTTGATCTGCGCGGTGGTGCCCTGAAGCACCGGCGTTTCACTATCGACTTCGATACGCACCCAGACGAATTCCGGCCGGTCCGGAAGCAGCGAAATCTGGCTGACCTGCCCGACGGGAACACCGGAGAAGCTGACGTTCGAACCCTTGTTGAGCCCGCTGACGCCTTGGGCGAAGTAAATGTCGTAACATTTGTTCGTGCGGTTGTTCAGGCCCGCGATCCAGACGGTGAACAGCAGCAGGCCCGCGATCATCGCGAGCGTCACGGCGCCGACCATCACATAGTTAGACCGCGTTTCCATCAGGCTTGCGCGTGCTCCTTAGCCGTATCCGCTGCGGCCCGACCACGCGGCCCGTTAAAGTATTCTTGTATCCAAGGATGATCCAAAGCCAATAGTTCCGGAATCGTTCCGACCGCGATGACCTTCCGGTCCGCAATCACCGCGACGCGGTCGCAGATAGCGTAGAGCGTGTCGAGATCGTGCGTGATCAGGAAGACGGTGAGGTCGAGACGTTTCTGGAGCGAGACGATCAGCTCGTCGAACGCCGCCGCTGAGATCGGATCGAGGCCTGCCGTCGGCTCGTCGAGGAATAATAGCTCCGGATCGAGTGCTAATGCGCGCGCGAGCCCCGCACGCTTTATCATTCCGCCCGACAATTCCGCCGGATACTTCGGGCCTGCGTCCGCCGGAAGACCACCCATCGCGATTTTGTACGACGCGATCTCGTCGAGGAGCGGCGGTTTCAGGTACGGAAAATATTCGCGGATTGGCACTTCGACATTTTCCGCGACGGTAAGCGTCGAGAACAATGCGCCATTCTGGAAGAGGATTCCCCAGCGACGGCGAATATTCTTGGCCTCGTCTTCCTCGCGGCCGATCATATTCTCGCCGAGCACCTCGATCTCGCCTGCGGCCGGCGTCTGGAGACCGATGATCGAGCGCATGAGCACGGACTTGCCGGTGCCGGAGCCGCCGACGACGCCGAGTATCTCTCCCCGGCAAACGGTGAGGTCGAGGTCCTCGTGAATGACCGCTTCGCCAAAGCGATTGGCGAGGCCCTTGACCGCGATGACGGGCTGGCAGCCCTTCATATCCAGCCGACCGAGCTGAAGAATACGGCGAAGACGGCATCGAGGACGATCACTAGGAAGATCGACTGGACTACGGCAGTGGTCGTGCGAAGCCCCACCTCTTCGGAGTTGCTCTCGACGAGCATGCCCTGGAAGCAGCCGGCCAGCGCGATGATAAACCCGAACACCGGAGCCTTGATGAGGCCAATCCACAGGTCGGTGAGCGGAATCACTTCCTGAAGGCGCTGAATGTAGGTCAGGGGCGGGATTCCGAGGTCGAGCCAGACGAAGATTCCGCCGCCGAGCAGCGACATCAGCATCGCCCAGAAGGCCAGCAGCGGCATCATGATCACTGCCGCAATCAGGCGGGGGATGACGAGCGCTTCGACCGGCGATACGCCGATGGTGCGCATCGCATCGATTTCTTCGGTGATCTTCATCGTGCCGAGCTGCGCGGCGAAGGCCGAACCCGAACGGCCCGCGACCATGATCGCCGTCATCAGCGTTCCGAGCTCGCGGACGGTGATCCGGCCGATCAGGTTGATGGTGTAGACCTCGGCACCGAACTGCTGAAGCTGGACCGCGCCCTGCTGGCCGATGACGACGCCGATCAGGAAGCTCATCAGCCCGATGATGCCGAGCGCACGCACGCCGACCACGTCGAACCGCTGGATGACCGCGTTCCAGCGGAACCGCTTCGGTCGCGAGACCAGGTTCGCCATCGCAACGAGCGTCGCTCCGAAGAATCCTAGGAGCCCGACCAGAGTCCGCCCGGTCTCGGCAATCCACTCGCCCAGCTCGGCAATGACCCGGGTGACGCTCGATTTCTCGTCGGGATGAACTTGGACCGGCCGGTCGAATTCGGCGACCTGGTCGAGCAGGCTCTGCGATTCCGGCGTCGCCCCAGCCACTTTCGCTCCCCGGTCCCGCACGGCACGATAGACAAGCCAGGCCCCGACCGTGTCCATGCGCTCCACGCCGGACAAATCGATCGTCAGCGGGTCGGACTCGGCGTCGATCTCTCGCTGAATGCTGGCAGCGCGGGTAATCGTAAGCGTCCCGCGAATGCGAAACGGCGGATTTCCGCCCTCGGCGGTGGATGCGGCGGTCGCGGCCATGCGGCGCGGACACTGCCTGCATTCACTCTGGCGGGCAAGTGGAGCGCACGAGCGCCACTTTCTTGCCGCTCTTCTTGCCTTTATGCGCAGGCTCAATGGCAACGCAGTCTCGCCCTCTCTTCGTGCCCGTCGGAGCCAATTCCGCACACTTGTTCGGAATGGACGCGCGCACCCGCGCCTGCCGGCTCGCCGAGAACATGGGGCTCGACTGTGCCGACGCTGCCGCCGCGGATCGCGACATCGTGCTCGCCAACATGCGCTTCGCCTGGGACCCTGCCTGGTTGCGCGAGATTTCGCGGCGTCCGGGTACCGTGCTCATGCTTCGCGGAAATCCGGTCCTCGCCAATGTCGCTGCCGAACAGGATGCAAATGCGGTCAGCCAGGCGATTCTCGGCGAAGGCGGATCGCTTGGGGGTCTGGAACAGATCGACGGAGAGACAGCCGAGCTCAGTTACTCCGAACTCCGCAAGCGCGAACGGCCGTTCATCATGCCGCTTGATCCGACAAACCCCATCGTGGTCGAGCAGGCAGCCTATGACGCGGCCTACAAGGGCGTGACGGATATCCTGACGCTCTATCTGTGGCGGAGACCTGCCTTCCACCTGACGAGGTGGGCGGCGCAGGCGGGCATGACGCCGAACATGGTCACATTGATCGGTGCCGTCCTCTGCGTCCTCGCCTTCTATCTGTTCTGGATCGGAAGCTTCTGGCCAGGCGTCGCTGCAGGCTTCGTCTTCATGGTGCTCGACACGGTCGACGGGAAGCTCGCGCGCTGCACCGGAAGTTCGTCAAAATGGGGCAATGTGTTCGACCACGGCATCGACCTAATCCACCCACCGTTCTGGTGGTGGGCGTGGATTCACGGACTGGAGGCCTATGGGACGCCGATCGAGCCGGTCTACGCAGTCATGCTGCTGTGGGCGATCGTTGGAGGCTATGTCGCCCAGCGCGTCATCGAAGGCATCTTCATGCGGCGCTTCGACAAGATGCATATCCATGTCTGGCGTCCGATCGACAGCAAGTTTCGGCTGATCACCGCGCGCCGGAACCCGAACATGGTGATCCTTGTCGCCGCTTTGCTGTTCGGGCGTCCCGACGTTGGTATCGAGCTGGTGGCGCTGTGGACGCTGATCTCGCTGATCTTCCATGCCGTCCGGCTGGCGCAGGCGAGTGCGGCCCATGACCGTGGCCAGCCCGTGGTGTCCTGGCTATCGTGAGCTGCATTACGGCGGTCGTTCTCGCAGGGTCGCGACCGGGCCTTGATCCGTTCGCCCAAAGCTATGGGACCGACCTCAAGGCGCTGATCCCGGTCGGCGGAAAGCCGATGGTGCTGCGGCCTGTCGAGGCGCTGCTTGCGAGCGATGGCGTCGATCGAATTCGAGTGCTTGCGCAGCAGCCTGAGAGGATCGGCGCGGTCCTGCCTGATGATCCGCGTATCTCCGTTGAACCGTCGGGCGAGACGATCGCGGCTACGCTGGAAGCCATGTGCGTCGATCCGGACACGAAATGGCCGATCCTGGTGACGACAGCGGATCACGCCCTGTTGACGCCAGAGATGGTCCGGGATTTCCTTGTGAATTCCAGCGGCGCCGACATCGCCATCGGGCTCGTGACCCAAGACAGATTGCTCAAACGCCTGCCGCAGACGAAGCGCACGTGGATTCGCTTCCGCGGCGGGGCCTACAGCGGGGCAAACCTGTTCCTGCTCGGCAGCCCTAAGGTCCGGTCGACGCTCGAGCTGTGGCGATCGAACGAGCAGAACCGGAAAAAGGCGTGGAGGATGCTTTTCAAGCTTGGATTGACGGGCTTCCTCGGCGCGGTTCTGCGCCTTCGCACGCTCCAGCAAACGCTGGATCGAATCGGACGAAAGCTTGGCCTATCCATTCGTGTGGTGGAGCTATCCGATCCCCTCGCCGCGGTCGACGTCGACAAGCCGGCCGATCACGAGCTGGTGACGGCCATTCTTGAAGGCCGCGCATGATCGTGGATTTCGCGATCTACGACATGGATCGAACGATCACGCGGCACGCAACCTACACGCCGTTCCTGCTTCACTGCGCGATGCGAAGCGCACCTTGGCGACTGCTTCTGCTACCTTTCGTGATCGCTTCAATGCTTTGCTATGCCCTGAAGCTGATCGACCGAGGGAAGCTCAAGGAAATCAACCATCGCCTGCTGCTCGGCCACAAGCGCCATCCGCGTGAATTGAAGCCGCTGGTCGAAAGCTTCGCCGATCGTACCGCGGCGTCCAATGTCCGGCCGGGTGCACGCGCGGCAATCGAGCGCGACAAGGCAGAAGGCCGTCGCGTGGTGATGGCAACCGCAAGTTACAGGCTTTACGCCGATGCGATCGGTGAACGCCTGGGCTTCGACGACGTGATCGGCACCGGATCGATCATCGGCCTCGATGAGCGGGTCCACGCCAAGATCGACGGCGAGAATTGCTACGGGCCCGCAAAACTCCGGATGGTTTCCGACTGGCTTTCCAAGAGCGGCTTCGAGCGGGGTCACGTGCGTTTTTATTCGGACCACGCAAGCGATGCCCCGGTATTCGAATGGGCTGACGAAGCGGTGGCGGTAAACCCGCATGCGAAGCTTGCGCGGCTGGCGCTCGCTCGCGGCTGGACGGTCGAGGACTGGAGCTAGAGTGACGGCGCAGTTCAGCTTCGATCGTTTTGTCGTCGATGCCGGGCAGCGCCGGCTTACGAATGGTGGAGAGGCGATCGAGGTCAACAGCCGCTACCTCGACGCTCTCATCCTGATGCTCTTGCATCCCGGAGAACTCATCACCCGCGATCGCTTTCTCGACGAGGTCTGGAAGGGCATTCCCGTCACCGACGAAGCGCTGAGCCAGTGCATTGCGAACCTGCGGCGGTTGCTGGGCGACGATGCTGCACGTCCGCAATTCATCGAGACCGTTCCCAAGCATGGATACCGCTTCATCGCGCCCGTCGAGGAACGGCAGGTTCACACACGCTTTGGCCGGCCGATACTCTTCCCCAGAGGGTGGCAGGGCGGACTTTCGCTCACGGCAGCATGCACGGTCGGCGGCGGCCTGGTCGGCGTCGCGGGGGGACTGATTTACGGCCTCGGCGCGTCGCCCGACCCGCTGAGACCCGCGGTTGGCGCGGCGTCCTTTCTGCTCGTCATGCTTTCGGTGAACATATTGACGGCGGCGTTAGGCGGGTTCGCGGTTGGCGTAGGGATTGCGACAGCTCACCGCATCGCGGGGCCCAAGGTCGCGGCGACTGCGGTCGGCGCCGCCCTTGGAGGCCTGATCGTCGGCGGAGCCGTGAAGCTGCTCGGCATCGACGCATTCAGCGTGATGATCGGCAAGGCGCCGGTCAGCATCGGGGGCGGCTTCGAGGGATTCGTCCTCGGCGGAGCGGTCGGCCTGGGTTCGCACCTGTCGCTCGCCCGGGTGCGGTCGTGGCCTTCCATTTCCGGCGCTGCCCTTGCCGGCGGCATCGCCGGCGCAGTCCTGCCGCTCCTCGGCGGCAGGTTGATGGGCGCGAGCCTGGACTCGCTGGCGGAGGCGTTCCCCACCTCGCCCATCAACATTGAC